>NZ_POUL01000009.1 GCF_002890895.1 Stutzerimonas stutzeri | reverse complement strand
GGCCGCAGCGCTATCTACGTCGCAGGCTCAAAGCCTAAGGGTGGATACGGCTTCCTGGCCTTCCCCCGATGATCAGTCGGGAACTATCACCCCAACATAGCGTGGTAGTCGAGATACAAGGGTGGATGTAGCTCTTACATCCACCGTGACGCCTTTGGTGGATCGGTGCAGCGTGATCCACCCTGCGAAACGATGTCTGTTGGGTGGGCTTCAGCCCACCAGAGGAGCGCCCCGAGCGTCGTAGGATGCGCCAGTCGCTCGGTGATCAAGGCTGCAGCTAGAACAGCTTCAGCGGCTCTTCCTGCAGCGCCGACATCTGCTCACGGAGGATCAGCACCTGATCACCCCAGTAGCGTTCGGTGCCGAACCAAGGAAAGCTCATCGGGAAGGCCGGGTCATCCCAGCGGCGGGCCAGCCAGGCGCTGTAATGCATCAGACGCAGCGCGCGCAGCGCTTCGATCAACGGCAGTTCGCGTGGGGCGAAGTCGTGAAATTCGCTGTAGCCATCCACCAGTTCGGACAGCTGTCCGAGTCGCTCGTGACGTTCGCCGGCAAGCATCATCCAGATGTCCTGTACCGACGGGCCCATGCGGCAATCGTCCAGGTCGACCAGGTGAAACGCATCGTCACGGGCGAGGATGTTCCCGGGGTGGCAGTCGCCATGCAGGCGGATCGGCTGAAACTCGGTGCGGGCAAACACATCATCGACGCGCTTGAGCAGGTCGCGCGCCACCGACTCGTAAGCCGGTAGCAGACTCCTGGGCACGAAATCCCCTTCAAGCAGCGTCGCCAGCGACTCATGGCCGAAATGCTGGGCATTGAGTGTTTCCCTGTGCTCGAACGGTCGGCTGGCGCTGACTGCATGCATGCGGCCCAGCAGTTGGCCGAGGCGGTAGAGCTGATCCAGATTACCCGGCTCCGGGGCGCGGCCGCCACGGCGGGGAAACAGCGCAAAGCGAAAGCCGGCGTGTTCGAACAGGGTTTTGCCGTCACGCTCGAATGGCGCCACGACCGGAATCTCGCGATCGGCCAGTTCTTTGGAAAACTGATGCTCTTCGAGAATGGCCTCGTTGCTCCAACGGCCTGGGCGATAAAACTTCGCCACGATAGGCGTTTCGTCCTCGATGCCCACTTGGTAGACGCGGTTTTCGTAGCTGTTCAATGCCAGTACGCGGGCGTCGCTGATAAAGCCGGTGCTTTCCACCGCATCGAGCACAAGGTCAGGCGTAAGCGTGTCGAAGGGGTGGCTCATGGTCGGCTCCGCAGGCGGGCAACCAGTGTATTGCACTGGTGTGTTTACACAACCGCGCAGTGCCTTACTACTCGCCAGGCTTCGGTGTTCGCGCCAGGCAATACACATCCACACGCGACGCGCCAGCGCGCTTGAGCAGGCGGGCCAGTGCCTCGGCGGTTGCGCCCGTGGTAAGCACATCGTCGACGATCGCCAGATGACGGCCAGTCAGGCTCCGGTCGTCACTCAGAGCAAACGCCTGGCGCAGATTCCGGCGCCGACTCGCCGCATCGAGCTGCTGTTGCGACTGGGTGTCTTGGACTCGCTGCAGAATCTTAGTATCGACCGGGATCGCCAATGCAGTGCTCAGCCAGTCGGCGATCATATTCGCTTGATTGAAGCCGCGCTGACGCAAGCGTTTGCGGGCCAAGGGCACCGGCAGCAAGGCGTCGGGACGCGGTAAACCCTCATCGAACGCGTGCTGCAAATGGCGCGAAAGCTGCTCCGCTAGCAGTCGGCCGAGTGGCCATTGGGATTGGTGTTTGAAGCGGGTGATCAGGGCGTCTACCGGAAAGGCGAAGCGCCACGGCACGCTGACCTGGTCGAACGCGGGCGGTCGCTTCAGACATTCGCCGCAGATCAGTCCGGAGGTCGGCAATGGCAAGGCGCAACGGGAGCAATGCTCGCGCAGCCAGGGAAGCTCGGCCTCGCAGGGGCCGCAGATCGATTGACCGGTTTCGCAGCGCTCATCACACAGTGCACAGTAATGCTCAATATTTAACCAGTTGTAAACCATGATTCCTTTCCTGGTTGACAGCGCCTCGGCCTTGGCTAACCATTTCGCATCCGTGCCTGGCCACCGAGCCGCCATTCATTACAAGGATCACTCATGAGCGCCACTGCCGCTTCCGTTACCCGTCACGACTGGAGCCTCGCTGAAGTCAAGGCGCTCTTCGAACAACCCTTCAATGACCTGATCTTCCAGGCTCAGGGCGTGCACCGCCAGCATTTCGATGCCAACCGCGTCCAGGTTTCGACATTGCTGTCGATCAAAACCGGCGCCTGTCCGGAAGACTGCAAATACTGTCCGCAATCAGGCCACTACAACACCGGCCTCGATAAAGAAAAGCTGATGGAAGTGCAGAAGGTCCTGGAAGCGGCTGCCGAAGCCAAGGCCATCGGCTCGACGCGCTTCTGCATGGGTGCAGCCTGGAAACACCCCTCTGCCAAGGATATGCCTTACGTCCTGAAAATGGTCGAAGGCGTGAAAGCGCTGGGGCTGGAAACCTGCATGACGCTCGGCAAGCTCGATCAGGAGCAAACCAAGGCACTGGCTGCCGCGGGTCTGGACTACTACAACCACAACCTCGATACCTCGCCGGAGTTCTACGGCAACATCATCACCACCCGCACCTATGCCGACCGTCTGGAGACGCTGAGCTATGTGCGCGAGTCGGGAATGAAGATCTGCTCAGGCGGCATCCTCGGGATGGGCGAGTCGCTGAACGACCGCGCTGGCCTGCTGATTCAACTGGCCAACCTGCCCGAGCATCCAGAGTCGGTGCCGATCAACATGCTGGTGAAGGTCAAGGGCACGCCGCTGGCCGAGGAGCAGGACGTCGACCCCTTCGACTTCATTCGGATGCTTGCCGTGGCGCGGATCATGATGCCGAAATCCCACGTACGGCTGTCCGCCGGTCGCGAGCAGATGAACGAGCAGATGCAGGCCCTGGCCTTCCTCGCCGGCGCCAACTCGATCTTCTACGGCGAGAAGCTGCTGACCACCGGCAACCCGCAAGCCGACAAGGACATGCTGCTGTTCAAGCGCCTGGGCATTCAGCCCGAAGCGCGTGAAGAGCACGACGACGAAGTGCACCAGGCTGCCATTGAGCAGGCGCTGGTCGAGCAACGTGACAGCAAGCTGTTTTACGACGCCGCGTCGGCCTGATTAGCGCCAACGAAAAGTACGACCCCTGTAGCCGCGAAGCTCCCGATGCATCGACGCGGCTACAGGTTCGCCAGCAAGCTGGCTCCTACAGAAGCCCTTCTGCCATGCCGTTCGATCTTGCTTCCCGTCTCGCCGAGCGCCGCGCCGCCCATCTCTATCGCCATCGCCCATTGCTGGAAACACAGCAGCAGCCGGAGGTGACGGTCGATGGCGAACCGTTGTTGGCGTTCTGCTCCAACGACTATCTCGGGCTGGCCAGCCATCCTGATGTGATCCTCGCCATGCGGCAGGGCGCCGAGCGCTGGGGCGTGGGCGGCGGTGCCTCGCATCTGGTCATGGGGCACAGCACACCGCATCACCAGCTCGAAGAGGCTTTGGCTGAGTTCACCGGTCGGCCACGCGCTTTGCTGTTCTCCACCGGTTATATGGCCAACCTCGCAGCCGTCACCGCGCTGGTGGGGCAGGGCGATACGGTGCTGGAAGACCGGATCAATCATGCGTCGCTGCTCGACGCCGGCTTGCTCAGCGGCGCGCGTTTCTCCCGTTATCTGCACAATGATGCCGATAGCCTGGCCAAGCGCCTGGACAAGGCCGCTGGCGATACGCTGGTGGTCACTGACGGTGTGTTCAGCATGGATGGCGACCTGGCTGACCTGCCAGCGATCTGCGCGACTGCGAAAGCCAAGAATGCCTGGGTCATGGTGGACGACGCTCACGGCTTCGGCCCGTTGGGTAAGACCGGGGGCGGCATCGTCGAACATTTCGGCCTGGGTATTGATGACGTGCCGGTCCTGGTCGGCACGCTCGGTAAAGCCTTCGGCACCGCTGGGGCCTTCGTAGCGGGCAGCGAGGACCTGATCGAAACGCTGATCCAGTTCGCACGTCCCTACATCTACACCACTAGCCAGCCGCCTGCGGTGGCCTGCGCAACGTTGAAAAGTCTGGAGTTGCTGCGCAGCGAGGGCTGGCGTCGAGATCATCTGAACGGTTTGATTGCACGATTCCGCCAGGGCGCGGCCGAGATCGGCCTGACCTTGATGGATAGCCCAACACCGATCCAGCCGATTCTCATCGGTAGCAGCGAGCTGGCCCTGAAGCTTTCGGCGGCGTTGCGCGAGCGCGGGATTCTGGTCGGTGCCATTCGCCCGCCGACCGTGCCTGCCGGCAGTGCTCGGCTGCGGGTGACCTTCAGTGCGTCGCATAGCGAAGCGCAGGTGGAACGACTCTTGGATATCCTGGCCGAATGCTGGAATCGAATGGCCGAGGAGCCTGAAGCAAATGCCTGATCAGCTGTTTTTGCTGCCCGGATGGGCGTTTGGCCCGGCTGCGTTGCAGCCTTTGTGCGAGGCTTTGTCAGAGCTTGCGCCGGATCTTGACGTAACCATCGAGCCTTTGCCGGAGCTTGCCGAGGCGGGTGCCTGGCTGGATGAACTCGACCGCCGCGTACCCGATGACAGCTGGTTGGCCGGTTGGTCGTTGGGCGGGATGCTGGCGTCGCAGCTCGCAGCGCGTCGCGTGGACTCCTGCCGCGGGCTGGTCACCATTGCCAGCAATCCGTGCTTCCGCGCTCGGCCACAATGGCCCGAGGGTATGGCGCCGGATATTTTTGACACCTTTCAAGAGGCGTTCCGGCTTGATCCCGAGGAAACATTGAAACGTTTCCGTCTGCTCTGCAGCCGCGGTGGCTACGACCCGCGAACGCTGGCCCGTCAGCTGGAGGTCAGCCAGTCCGATTCAGAGCCGGCTGTGCTCGATGCGGGCCTGCAGTTGCTTGCTGAGCTGGATGGACGCGGCGCGTTGCACGGCTATTTCGGACCGCAATTGCACCTGTTCGCCGGTGGCGACGCGTTGGTGCCACCGACGGCCTGTGACGCACTTCGACGCTGGATGCCGGGGATCGAAGCCGAACTGGTCGCGTCGACCAGCCATGCTCTGCCGCTGGAGCGGCCGGATGACGTGGCGGCAACCATCGCGGCATTCATCAAGGGTAGAGTGAAATGACGGATGCGGCCACGGCACCGACGTTGGGGACGGGAAGCGCCCTGCCTGACAAACGTCAGGTCGCGGCGTCATTCTCCCGTGCTGCGTCCAGCTATGACGCCGTGGCCGAGCTGCAGCGCACGGTAGGTAACGCGCTGATCGCGCGTTTGCCCTGCTCAACAGCGCCAGCGCGCTGGCTCGATCTGGGATGTGGCACCGGCTATTTCTCTCGAAGCCTTGCGAGCCGTTTCCCTGCTGGCAAAGGCGTCGCGCTGGATATTGCCGAAGGCATGCTGCGCCATGCTCAACCTCTGGGCGGCGCCAGCCATTTCGTTGCTGGCGATGCCGAATGCTTGCCGCTGCGTGATGCGTCGGTAGATCTGATTTTTTCCAGCTTGGCGCTGCAGTGGTGTGAAGATTTCTCCGCCGTAGTCGGCGAGGCGAAGCGGGTGCTGCGTCCCGGTGGTGTGTTCGCCTTCAGCAGTCTGTGCAGTGGCACGCTGCAAGAACTGCGCGACAGCTGGCAGGCGGTCGACGGTTTTGCTCACGTGAATCGCTTCCGTCCACTCAGCGCCTATCAGCAGCACTGTGCCGCCAGTGGTTTGCGGTTGGAACGGCTGGACGTCGAACCCGAGGTGCTGCATTTCGCCGAGCTGCGGCAGCTGACGAGTGAACTCAAAGCGCTCGGCGCACATAATCTGAACCCTGGCCGTCCGGGCGGGCTGACCGGTCGCGCACGTATTCGTGCGCTGATCGATGCCTACGAGCGGTTCCGTACGCCGAGCGGGCTCCCGGCGACCTATCAGGTGGTGTATGGCGTGTTGTGCAAGGAGTTGACATGACCGCGGCTTATTTCGTCACCGGCACAGACACCGAAGTCGGCAAGACCACCATCGCTGCCGGGCTTCTGCATGCCGCGCGGCTGGCCGGGCTCAGCACGGCAGCAGCGAAGCCGGTCGCATCTGGTTGCGAAATTACCGCCGAAGGCCTGCGCAACAGCGACGCGCTGGCGCTACTCGGTGAGTGCACACTGCCGCTGCGCTACGAGCAGGTCAATCCTATGGCCTTCGAGCCGGCGATAGCGCCGCATCTGGCCGCTCGCGAGGCTGGTGTCGAGCTGAGTGTCGCGGCGCTGGCCGAGCCGGTTCGTCGAGTGTTGGCGTTGCACGCTCAGTTCTCTCTAGTCGAAGGCGCAGGTGGTTGGCGCGTTCCGCTGGCAGGAGACGAAACACTTTCCGATCTCGCCATAGCGCTCAGCCTCCCGGTCATCCTCGTGGTCGGCGTGCGCCTTGGCTGTATCAACCATGCATTGCTCAGCGCCGAGGCCATCGCGCGAGATGGACTTAGGCTGGCAGGCTGGGTCGCCAACATCGTCGATCCGGCCACCTCACGGTTGCAGGAAAATCTCGCGACCTTGGAGCAGCGCCTTGAGGCACCATGCCTCGGTCGGGTGCCGCGCTTGGCGACTGCAAGCCCGGCCGAGGTTGCGCGCTACCTCGACCTATCAGCGCTCCGGCTCATGCCGTTCACGGCGTGAATACGCGTTTGTTATAGCGACGTGGAACTGGCGTCAGCGGAGCGGCTCTGGTATCAATGATAGCTATGTGATCTCAGAGGGGTTGAACCATGCAGATCAACAACAGCCTTTTATCTGCCGGCCTTGGCGCATACCAAGCCGGACAGCAGCGAGTTGACCAGGCCAGTGGCGTCGTGGCTGATCGCACCCTGCCGGCTGCCCAAACCTCTCAGGCCGTGGCTGACACGGTCGAGCTGACCGAGCAACTGGTTCAGATGAAAGTGGGTGAGCATCAAGCCAAAGCCGGCGTCCGCCTTCTGCAGACTGCCGACGAAGTACTCGGCACATTGGTCAACACCAAAGCCTGACCTGCGCCGGCCTGTCTGGCCGGCCGTCTCGCCCGATCTCGGGCACCGCTATCCCTGTCTATGGTTATTCAGATGCCGACGAATGGCGTCATGGTCGCTGCTTGACATCGTTCAGGCCTAAACGTATGTTTCAAACGCCTGTTTGACCTGCCGGGGCAATGCCGGATGGTCCAATCAAATCAAGCGTGGCCGATCTGTCGGCCACCTGAATCAAGAACCCACCGCTGAGGTTTACGATATGCCTGACTACAAGGCCCCCTTGCGCGATATCCGCTTTGTACGTGACGAATTGCTCGGCTACGAAGCGCACTACCAAAGCCTTCCGGGTTGTGAAGACGCCACCCCGGACATGGTCAACGCCATTCTTGATGAAGGCGCCAAGTTCTGTGAGCAGGTGATTGCCCCCCTCAACCGAGTAGGCGACACCGAAGGTTGTACCTGGAGCGAGAGCGGCGTGAAGACGCCCACCGGCTTCAAAGAGGCTTATCAGCAGTTCGTGGAAGGCGGCTGGCCGAGCCTCGCCCATGATGTCGAGCACGGTGGTCAGGGCTTGCCTGAATCGCTGGGCATGGCCATCAGCGAAATGGTCGGCGAAGCCAACTGGTCTTGGGGCATGTACCCCGGCCTGTCTCATGGCGCCATGAACACCCTGCACGAGCACGGCACGCCCGAGCAGCAGCAGGCCTATCTGACCAAGCTGGTTTCCGGCGAGTGGACCGGCACCATGTGCCTGACCGAGCCGCATTGCGGCACTGACCTGGGCATGCTGCGCACCAAGGCAGAGCCTCAGGCTGACGGCAGCTACAAGGTTTCAGGCACCAAGATCTTCATTTCTGCTGGCGAACACGACATGGCCGACAACATCGTCCATATCGTTCTGGCTCGCCTGCCCGATGCGCCGCAAGGCACCAAGGGTATTTCGTTGTTCATCGTCCCGAAGTTCCTGCCGAACGTCGAAGGCGGCGTAGGCGAGCGCAACGGTGTGTCCTGTGGCTCGCTCGAGCACAAGATGGGCATCCACGGTAATGCTACTTGCGTGATGAACTTCGACGCTGCCACCGGCTTCCTGATCGGCCCGCCGAACAAGGGCCTGAACTGCATGTTCACCTTCATGAACACGGCCCGCCTGGGTACTGCTCTGCAGGGCCTGGCTCACGCCGAGATCGGTTTCCAGGGTGGCATCAAGTATGCGCGTGAGCGCCTGCAGATGCGTTCGCTGACCGGCCCGAAAGCTCCTGAGAAAGCCGCTGACCCGATCATCGTGCATCCGGACGTACGCCGTATGCTGCTGACCATGAAGGCCTTCGCTGAAGGCAATCGTGCAATGCTTTACTTCGCTGCCAAGCAGGTGGATATCACCCAGCGCAGCAAGGATGAAGAGCAGCGCAAGGCCGCCGATGCAATGCTGGCGTTCCTGACGCCGATCGCCAAGGCGTTCATGACCGAAGTTGGCTTTGAAGCGGCCAACCATGGTGTGCAGATCTACGGTGGTCACGGCTTCATCGCCGAGTGGGGCATGGAGCAGAACGTCCGCGACAGCCGTATCTCCTGTCTGTACGAAGGCACCACCGGCATCCAGGCGCTCGACCTGCTGGGCCGCAAGGTGCTGATGACCCAGGGCGAGGCGCTGAAAGGCTTCACCAAGGTCGTGCACAAGTTCTGCCAGGCCAATGAAGGCAACGAGGCGGTCAAGCAGTTCGTCGAGCCGCTGGCCAAACTGAACAAAGAGTGGGGCGACCTGACCATGAAGGTCGGCATGGCCGCGATGAAGAACCGTGAAGAAGTCGGTGCTGCTTCGGTGGACTACCTGATGTACTGCGGTTATGCCTGCCTGGCCTACTTCTGGGCCGACATGGCGCGTCTGGCTTCGGAAAAAATCGCAGCTGGCGAAGACGCGGATGGCTTCTACACCGCCAAGGTGCAGACGGCGCGTTTCTACTTCCAGCGCATCCTGCCGCGCACCCGTACCCACGTTGAAACCATGCTGTCCGGAGCTGACAACCTGATGGACATGGACGAAGCGCACTTCGAGCTGGCCTACTAAGGTCTCTCGCAAAAAAAAACCGCTGCTACGGCAGCGGTTTTTTTTGTCTGTTTTTCGCTATGCCAGTCATTGTTGTTCACCTCGTGGGTGAACCTGTCATCAAGTGCAGGCAGAATGCCTGCTTTCCTCACGGGCGTTACCGGAACCGCCGTGCCTCGTCTGAGTCCAGCTCGCTTCAGTCATTTCTATGCACCCCTGGCGCTATTGGCCGGAGGGCTTGTCGCTGCGCGTCAACCGACGCTGAATGAGTTCTTCACGTCGCTGTTCAATGTGCTGCCCACCGTGTTGCTGTTGCTAGGCGGGGCCTTTTGCATCGCCTATGCGCGGGTTCGGGAGACCTTTCTGCTGCTGACGGTTTATATCGTCTATTTCCTGCTCGATACCCAGGTCGACCATTACCGGCTCACCGGCGCGCTTCTGCCAGAGGCTGCACTCACGTTCCACCTGTGCAGTCTTCTCTTGCCGGCGCTCTACGGTCTGTATGCCCTTTGGCAAGAGCGTGCACATCTGTTGCAGGACGGTCTGGCACGGCTCGCTGTCGTATTTGCCGTTTCGGTCTTGGCGCTGGCCTTGGCGCGGCGCTTCCCTGCGGGGGTGCTCGACTGGCTGACGGAAGTTCGCTGGCCGTCATTGCAGGCTGACTGGCTGCAATTGATCCAGCTGGCCTATCCAGTATTTCTGATCGCCATAATCGGGGTGCTAGCGCAGTACCTGCGGCGGCCACGGCCAGTGCACGCGGCGCAGTTGATTGCGCTGATCGGCCTGCTCCTGATGCTGCCTCAGGTATTCAGTCGACCCGGTGCGCTCAACGTCTTGAGCAGCTTGATGATGCTGGTGTTGGTAGTCTCCATTGCCCAGGAGGCCTATCAAATGGCGTTTCGTGACGAGTTGACCGGCCTGCCTGGCCGTCGCGCCCTGAACGAGCGGCTGCAGCGCCTGGGGCGCCACTATGTAATCGCCATGGCCGACGTCGATCGGTTCAAGGCCTTCAACGACACCCACGGACACGATGTGGGAGATGAAGTGCTGCGCCTCGTTGCGAGCCGGTTGCGCAAGGTCGGTGGCGGTGGTCGTGCCTACCGTTACGGGGGTGAAGAGTTCGCGCTGGTATTTCCGGGGCGTGAGCTGGCGCATTGCTTGCCGCATCTGGAAGCCGTGCGGCAGGCCGTCGAGAGCTATCCACTGCAGCTGCGCGACAAGTCCAGCCGGCCGAAGGATGCGGAGCAGGGGCGGCAACGCCGCGGTGTCGCTTCGGCAGCCGCGGTCTCGGTGACCATCAGCATCGGCGTCGCCGAGCGCCTGATGACGCAGCGCAGCCCCGAGGAAGTCATCAAGAAGGCCGATCAGGCGCTTTATAGCGCCAAGGGTGCAGGGCGCAACTGCATCCGATCGCATGGAGAGAACCGCCGCGGTGCGATGCGTACGTTGAAAGAGGTGAGCGCCGACGTCTAGGGCGCAGCTGGAAAACAGCCGGTGTTGACGGTGCGATCGGTGGGGCAGTCGGTGGTTATGGCGGCGCATTCAGCGCCTGCAATGTGATGGCGAGCGGGTCGATCTGACAGTAGCGTGGCGGCATAACAATGCACTGTGCTGTTCTGGAGAACGATATGCCCGCTTACAAGGCTCCCCTGCGCGATATGCGCTTTCTGATCGACGAAGTGTTCGACTTTCATGGCAGCTACGCGGCCAACGGTGCAGAGGACGCGACGCCTGACACGGTCAGCGCCATCCTCGAAGAGGGCGCCAAGTTCTGCGAGCAGGTCCTTGCGCCACTTAACCGAAGCGGTGACGAGGAAGGCTGCCATTTCGACGACGGTGTGGTAGTGACCCCGAAGGGCTTCAAGGAAGCCTTTGCGCAGTATGCTGAAGGCGGCTGGATGGGCCTTGCCTCGGATCCTAACTATGGCGGTCAAGGTCTGCCTCACTCGCTGGGGCTGGTGGTCGGCGAGATGGTCGGCTCGGCGAATACCTCCTTTGGTATGTATCCGGGGCTGACCCATGGCGCCATGGCTGCGATAGCCGCCCACGGTACCGACGAGCAAAAACAGGTTTACCTGACGCGCATGACCGAGGGCCGCTGGACCGGCACCATGTGCCTCACCGAATCCCACTGCGGCACGGATCTGGGCATCATCAAGACCCGTGCGGTACCGCAGGCAGATGGCGGCTATGCGATCAGCGGCACGAAGATCTTCATCTCCGCCGGCGAGCACGACATGAGCGAGAACATCGTGCATCTGGTTCTGGCCAAACTCCCCGACGCCCCGGCCGGAACCAAGGGTATTTCACTGTTCATCGTGCCCAAGTTCCTGCCTGACGCGACCGGAGAAGCGGGCGAGCGCAACGCTGTCGCCTGTGGCTCCATCGAGCACAAGATGGGAATCAAGGCCTCGGCGACCTGCGTGATCAACTTTGATGGTGCCAAGGGTTTCCTCATCGGTGAGCCCAACAAGGGTCTCAACTGCATGTTCACCATGATGAATCATGCTCGGCTTGGCACCGGCATGCAGGGCTTGTGCAGTGGCGAGGCGAGCTTCCAGGGCGCCATCCAATACGCCAACGAGCGTTTGCAGATGCGTGCTCTGACCGGGGCGAAGTTTCCCGAGAAGCCTGCCGACCCAATCATCGTGCACCCCGATGTGCGACGCATGCTGCTGACCATGAAGGCGTTCAACGAGGGCAACCGAGCCCTGGCCTACTTCACCGCGCAGTTGCTCGATCAAATACACAGCCCGGACGCCGACAAGCGCAAGGAAGCCGAGGATCTGCTCGCGTTTCTCACCCCTATCTGCAAGGCCTTCATGACCGACACGGGGCTGGAGGTGACCAATCTCGGCATGCAGATATTTGGCGGCCACGGGTACATTCGCGAGTGGGGCATGGAACAGCTGGTGCGGGATTGCCGCATCGCGCCGATCTACGAAGGTACCAACGGCATTCAGGCACTCGATCTGCTGGGCCGCAAGGTCCTCGGCAGCCAGGGCAAGCTGATGCTTGGTTTCACCAAGCAGGTACACAAGTTCTGCGAGGCTAACGCGCAGCATCCTCAGCTGCAGCAATACGTCACGCAGCTGGCTGGCCTGAATCGCGAGCTGGGCGAGATCACCACCCGAATCGGCATGGCCGCAATGAAGAACCCTGACGAAGTCGGCGCGGCCTCGGTGGACTACCTGATGTACTGCGGCTACCTGATTCTCGGCTACTTCTGGCTGCGCATGGCTGTAGTGGCACAGGGCCGGCTCGACGAGGCGGGCAGCGATGCGGCCTTCTATCAGTCGAAGCTGACCACTGCCGAGTTCTACTTTGCTCGCCTGCTGCCGCGCACCGCAGCCCACAAGGCAGCCATCGAGGCCGGTAGTGCCAGCCTTATGAGGCTGGCCGCTGACCAATTCGCTTTCTGATCCATCAGCAAACCCTTTAGCCCGCCTCGTGCGGGCTTTTTTATGGGCGATATCAGCTGGGTCTCGTGGATGGGGGGCGCACCAGCAAGTCTGCCTTAAGCGTCGAGATGGGAACCGGTCAGTCATTTAAAGACGCTTCGGGCGCCGATTGGTCTTCAGTTAGACTCGCGAAACTGCTGCGGCCAATCGGCCGGGTGACATGTTTTCTGCGAGGTCCTTTCCATGGCTGACTACAAAGCACCGCTGCGCGACATGCGTTTCGTCCTAAACGAAGTCTTCGACGCCCCGAAGCTCTGGCAGACGATGCCAGCGCTGGCGGAAGTCGTCGATGCGGAAACCGCCGAAGCCATCCTCGAGGAGGCGGGCAAGATCACTGCTAATTCGATTGCGCCCCTCAACCGCAGTGGTGATGAGGAAGGCTGCCGCTGGGTCGACGGCGCGGTAACCACCCCGGCGGGATACCCGGAGGCCTATCGCCTTTATGCCGAAGGCGGTTGGGTCGGTGTAGGCGGTGACCCAGCCTACGGCGGCATGGGTATGCCGAAAGCAATCTCGGCGCAGGTCGAGGAGATGATGAACTCGGCCAGCTTGGCGTTCGGTTTGTACCCCATGCTGACCTCCGGCGCCTGCCTGTCCATCTACGCCCATGCCAGCGAAGAGCTGAAGCAGAAGTACCTGCCGAACATGTATGCCGGTGTCTGGTCCGGCTCCATGTGCCTGACCGAGCCACACGCTGGTACCGATCTGGGCATCATTCGCACCAAGGCCGAGCCGCAGGCGGACGGATCGTACAAGGTCAGCGGCACCAAGATCTTCATCACCGGTGGTGAGCACGATCTCACCGAGAACATCATCCACCTCGTACTGGCCAAGCTGCCCGATGCGCCGGCCGGTTCCCGCGGTATCTCGTTGTTCCTGGTCCCCAAAATGATGGTCAACGAAGACGGCAGCCTTGGGGAGCGCAACAGCCTCGGCTGCGGCTCGATCGAGCACAAGATGGGCATCCAGGCCTCGGCCACCTGCGTCATGAACTTTGACGGGGCCACAGGTTGGATGGTCGGCGAGCCGAACAAGGGCCTGGCAGCGATGTTCACCATGATGAACTATGAGCGTCTAGGCGTGGGTATCCAGGGATTGGCCACGGGCGAGCGTTCCTATCAGAGCGCCATTGAGTACGCGCGTGAGCGTATCCAAAGTCGCGCGCCGACTGGTCCGGTAGCGCAAGAAAAGGCCGCCGACCCGATCATCGTGCATCCGGACGTGCGCCGTATGCTGTTGACGATGAAAGCGCTGAATGAAGGTGGCCGCGCGTTCTCCAGTTACGTGGCGCTTCAACTGGACATCGCCAAGTTCAGCGATGACGTCGAAGCCCGCCAGCGTGCCGAGGCGCAGGTGGCTCTGCTAACGCCAGTTGCCAAGGCGTTCCTCACCGACATGGGGTTGGAGACCACTGTCCATGGTCAGCAGGTGTTTGGCGGCCACGGCTTCATCCGTGAGTGGGGGCAGGAGCAGCTGGTGCGCGACTGCAGGATCACTCAGATTTACGAAGGTACCAATGGTATCCAGGCGCTGGACCTGCTCGGACGTAAGGTTGTGGGCAGTGGTGGTGAGCTTTACAGCGCGTTTGCCGAAGAAATCCGCGGCTTCTGTGCAGCAACGGGCAGTGAGCTTGAAGAGTTCACGGCGCCTCTGACAGCAGCACTGGAGAACCTCGACGCGCTCACCGCCTCTGTCATCGACAGCGCGAAGCGCAATCCCAACGAGATCGGTGCGGCCTCGGTCGAATATCTGCATGTGTTCGGTTACACGGCTTACGCCTATATGTGGGCCCGGATGGCTGAAGCCGCACTGGGCAAAGAGGCCCAGGACGACTTCTATGCCAGCAAGCTAGGCACCGCGCGGTTCTATTTCGCACGACTGCTGCCTCGCATCCACTCGTTGAGCGCCACCGTACGAGCCGGCAGTGAATCGTTGTATTTACTGGATGCTGCGCAGTTCTAAAAAAGATTAATCCGTGAAGGCACATTGAAATTAATTGGCCATCTTTGGGAACAATGTGCCAGTGCCTCAGTCATAGATCTGCTTCGCTTGTAGTCAATCGCTTACACGCAACGCCAAGGAAAGGTTTGGGTGTAGGTGAATGCTTACAAGTCGTGGTGCGAACTGCTACTACAGGTTTCTCTGACCGATCGGTAGTCTTTTCCGCCATGGACGCTGCGTAGGGAAGCGCTTCAGCCACAAAACGGACGCGTAGCGGAACGACGCCAGGAAGGCGTAAGTCACGGATGTCGGTTACAGTCTGCAAAGGCCCCGCTTCGGCGGGGTTTTCTTTTTTCATACAGCAGAGACCAGGCGTTACCTGATTCATCGAGTTCTCAATGAATCGAGTTTCTATCGGCTCCAGCCGAGTTCGCCTGAGGCTCGGGCGATCTGGCGCAACGGCGTCACACAAGCCGCTAACAATCCGTGCTTCCTGGTTTGGCACCTGATGACCATCAGTCAGTCATCGACGCCGTGTCGCTTCAGGCCGGCATGCAGACGCCGGTGCCTCCCAGCCCACAGTATCCGCCTGGGTTTTTCGCCAAATATTGCTGGTGATAGGCCTCGGCGTAGTAGAACGCTGGCAGATCGCCAATCTCTGTGGTGATGCTGCCCAGCCCGTGCTTGTTCAGTTCTGTCTGAAAGCGCGCTTCGCTATCGCGTGCCATTTCGAGTTGAGCCTCGGTAAAGCAATAGATCGCCGAGCGGTACTGAGTGCCAATGTCGTTGCCTTGGCGCATGCCCTGTGTTGGGTTGTGCGCCTCCCAGAACAGTTTGAGCAGGTCACCATAGGAGATCTGCTGGGGATCGAAGACTACCAGCACGGCTTCAGTGTGCCCGGTGAGGCCGGAGCAAACTTCTTCGTAGGTGGGGTTTGGTGTGTGGCCGCCGGCATAGATCACTGCGGTTGTCCAGACACCGGGCTGCTGCCAAAAACGTCGCTCGGCTCCCCAGAAACAGCCCATGGCAAACATGGCCTGTTGCAGGTGCGCCGGGAAAGGTGGTTGCAGCGGGTTGCCGCTGACGAAGTGGGCTTCGGGTACCGGGACGGGTGTGGCGCGTCCGGGCAGGGCTTGTCCCGCATCAGGTAGCGCTTGTTTATGAACGAGAATTTGCGAGCGCAGGGTCATTGTGGTCCTCGTGCCTTGGGCAGGTTTTCAGCTAGCCTAGGCTACCAAGCTGACAAATCCAACGCGCGCGTGCCTGGACGGTAGGCAGGAAACCGTTAGAGCCAGTGTGGGTATCGGCGTAGCGAGGTCAGTAGCTGGTCGCCGGGGATGGGTTTGTCGAACAGGTAGCCCTGCCCGATATCGCAGCGCTGATGGCGCAGGAAGTTCAGCTGCTCGACCGTCTCGATGCCTTCCGCAACCACCTTCAGATTAAGGTTGCGAGCCATGGCTATGACGGCTGAGGTGATCTCGATATCGTCTTGGTTATCCGGGATGTCCTTGATGAAGCTGCGGTCGATCTTGATCACGTCGATGGGGAATTTCTTCAGGTAGCTCAGCGACGAATAGCCGGTACCAAAGTCATCCATGGCCAGCGTGACCCCGAGGGCCTTGAGGCCTAACAGCTGCTGGCGGGTCTCTTCGGTCGCTTCGAGTAGCAGGCTTTCGGTCAATTCCAGCTCCAGGCGGTCGGGCGGCAGCTGTTCTTCGGAGAGAATGGCGGCGATAGAACCGACCAGGTCGGGGTCTGAGAACTGCTTGGGTGACAGGTTGATCGCGACCTGTGGTGTGCCGATACCCAACGCTGCCAGCTGCAGCCCCATCTTGCACGCTTCACGTGCGACCCACTTGCCTATCGGGATGATCAGCCCGGTTTCTTCGGCAACGCCGATGAATTGATCTGGGCGGATCATGCCTTTTTCAGGATGGTTCCAGCGCAGCAGCGCTTCCAGTCCTTGCAGCCGACCGCTGCGCAGACAGAGCTTGGGTTGATAGAAGACCTCGAGCTCATTCTGCACCAGCGCACGGCGTAGATTGTTTTCGACGAACAACTTGTAGTTGGCCTCGGCATGCAAGGCTTCGGTAAACACCTGTACCTGATTCTTGCCGTTGGCCTTGGCCTTGTGCAGGGCTTGGCCGGCGTGTTTCATCAGCGTCTCTGGATCACGGCCATGCAGAGGCGAGCAGGCCAGGCCGAGGGAGGCGCTGACGCTGATCAGCTGTTTGTCGACGAACAGGGGTTTGTCGAGGATGCGCAACACTTGATGCGCCAGCAGCTGGCCCTCTTCCAAGTCCATGTTGTCGAGCAGGAGGGCAAATTCGTTGCTGGCAAAGCGCGCGAGTACGCTGTCGCGGTTGAGGCTGTTGCGCAAACGGCGAGCCAGGCTGGCCAGCAGTTTGTCACCGGTCTGGTGCCCGAGGCTGTCATTGATGCGCTTGAAGTTGTCAATATCCACCAGTAACAGACACAGCTGAGGATCTTTGCTGGCGGCGAAACGCTCTTCAATGCTGCGGATGAAAAACGGGCGATTTCCGAGGCTGGTCAGGTTATCGGTATAGGCCAGGCGTTCGATGTGCTGCTGCGCCAGCTTGCTCTGCGTGATGTCTTCGTAAATGCCTATGTAATGCGTGAGCTCACCGCTTTCGCCAAATACCTTGGAAATCGACAGCTGCCCCCAGTAAGGCTCCAGATTTTTGCGGCGGCTTCGGAATTCGCCCTGCCAGCTGTTGCTCTGTGACAACGCCGATGAGGTGTCGAACAGCAATTCGCTGAGGTTTTCCAATGCAGTCAGGTCCGCCAGGCGGCGACCACGCACTTCATCGGCTGAAAACTGGGTGATGGAGGTGAAGCTCGGGTTCACGTATTCGACGATGCCGTCACGGTCGACCAGGATGAACGCGCTTGCACTCTGTTCGACGGCGCGTTGGAAGAGGTGCAGGGTGTGAGTGGCACTGACGCGCTGCTGATTGGCCAGTACCTGAGCGTACTGATCGGCCAGTTCGCCAGCGAACGCTACCTCATCGGCATGCCAGACCCTGACGCAGCCGGAGTGTTCCAGGCAGAGCACGCCGAAAACTTCCCCACCCACCCGGATCGTTGCGTCAAGGATCGACGTGATGCCTCGTGGCTTGAAGAATGACTGAGTGAGTTCCGCTGTGCGGATGTCTTCGGCAACGTTTTGCACGTCGATCACTCGTCCACTGTGCAGCGCGTCCATGTAACGCGGGCAAGCCGATATGTTCAGTGATGATGGGTATTCCAAACTGCCGCTGTCGCGGCAGTAGGCTGCAATAGCCTCTAGCTGATCTCCCTTCAGATGCCATATCGAGGCCCGAGCAATCCCATAGGCTTCGCTGGCGGCCTGGGTGATCAGCTGGGCTGCTTCTAGTTGTGGGTCAGCTGCGCTGTAACGGTGCCGTGCCAGGCGCACAATAAGGCTCTGTTGAGCACGGGAGCGAATCAGGTGTTCGAGGTGCTCATCCTGGGCCTGCTGATAAAACTCCAGGGTCGACCGTAACTTTGCGTTCTCGGATTCCAAGGCTGGGGAGGCCCGCTCTGCATGGGGTTCGACAATCAGGTAGCCACGCACCAATTCTCGACCATACTGTTGGCAGAGTTCGCCGATCTCCAGCATGTCCAGCGGCCCACCGCAGGTGTGCAGGCAATAACGAATGGAGTAGTGGCCCAGGGTTGCCAGCTGCGCCTGCACGACGTCATGAAGTTTAAGGCGAGCCTGCGGCTCCATGAGGCTGGCGTAAGGCGAGTCGATGAGAGAGCAGAGATCCTGCGCAGGTTGGCCCAGGTAACGCTCGCAGGCGGGATCGAGAAACAGCAGGGCCCAGCTGGATTCGTTCAAACGCTCGAAACGCAGCATGCCCAGCCTCGAAGGCACTGGCAACTGCGTCACAACCTCGGTCGCCAAACGGCTGGCGGCATCGGTATGTATTTTCATCGAGCGGTTTGCTTCCAGTATGCTGCGGGAGTCGCTTCGTTAGCCGCAGCTTAGACGCTTTCTACGGCGTGGCGATGGCTAAATAATATTAATTACCGCAAGGGTGCATCATGCAGCAGGGACTGACAAGTCGGCTATCAAAGTTACTGTTAATCTCGATTTTCCTGATCACCAGCGGACAGCTCAAGGCTGCCGAGCCAAATACCCTGGGCTCGGATGAATCGTCCCGCTATCTGGGCGAGCTCAAGACGCTTTATCTCACGCAGAACGAACGAAAAGCCCTGCTTGCGCACAGCAATGCGCTGCTTAAAACCTATGGATTGCGTTCGGCCTATCAAGTCGGGCAAGCCAACCCAGAGGATCTCGAATACCAGCTCAGCGCTGGAGCGCCTGGCGAGTTGCTTATTCGTGAGGAGCGCCGCGATGCGTCCGGCAACGTCGCTGTACGTAACCGTGGGTTCTCGGTGTTCGGCATGGACCCCTACATTCAGTACCAGTGCCCGCCGCAAGGCGTGGCCTGCACTTTCGTCGGCGCAGCGGGCGGCGAACCATGGCTGACCATCCTCCGTGACCCCAAGGGGGCCGAGGAGCTGGCGAAGGCGCTATCATTCCTGTTCCGCAATCTGCAGAAGGGCTAAGGACGTTTAGCGTTATCTCACAGACAAAAAACCCGCCTGAAGGCGGGTTTTTTGTAACTCATCGGATCACAACAGCATCGTGCGGATGTCCGCCAGCAGCTCGGACAGGCGCTTGGTAAAGCGCGCCGCTGCGGCGCCGTTGATGACGCGGTGGTCGTAGGACAGCGACAGCGGCAACATCAGGCGAGGCTGGAAGGCCTTGCCATCCCACACCGGCTGCATGGTCGCCTTGGATACACCGAGGATCGCCACTTCCGGCGCGTTGACGATTGGCGTGAAGCCGGTGCCGCCAATGTGGCCGAGGCTGGAGATGGTGAAGCAGGCGCCCTGCATGGCGTCGGGCGACAGCTTCTTGGTGCGCGCCTTCTCGGCGAGCTCAGCTGCCTCGGCTGCCAGTTGTAACAGGCTCTTCTGGTCGACGTTCTTGATTACCGGCACGAGCAGGCCGTCAGGCGTATCGACGGCAAAACCGATGTGCACGTACTTCTTGCGGATCACAGCCTTGCCGCTAGGGGCTAGCGAGGCATTGAACTCCGGCAGTTCCTTAAGCAGGTGTGCACAGGCCTTGAGCAGCAGCGGCAGCACGGTCAGTTTGACGCCTGCTTTCTCGGCGACAGCCTTTTGCGAAACGCGGAAGGCTTCCATTTCGGTGATGTCGGATGACTCGAACTGGGTCACGTGCGGGACGTTGAGCCAGCTTCGATGCAGATTGGCAGCGCCCACCTGCATTAGCCGGGTCATTGGCACTTCTTCGACTTCGCCAAACTTGCTGAAATCGACCTCCGGTATCGGCGGAATGCCCGCGCCACCGGTAGCACCCGTGGCCGGCGCTTGCTTGGCCTTGTGCATCATATTCTTGACGTAGGCCTGCACGTCTTCCTTGAGGATCCGTCCTTTCGGCCCGGTGCCAGGAACATCGGCCAATTCGACACCGAACTCCCGTGCAGTCATGCGGACCGCAGGGCCGGCATGTACCTTGGTGCCGGCCTTGCTTGGGCCGCTCACGGCCGGAGCAGGGGCAGCGGCCGCTTTAGATTCAGGCACGCCTTGCTTGTTCGGCGCGACTGCCTGCTGTTGCGGGGCTGCTTCCTGCGGTTTGGCTTCGGCCTTCTTCGCCGGTGCTGTGCCAGCCACCTTCAGGGTCAGGATCAGGTCGCCGGTCTTGGCATCATCACCGACCTTGATCGACAGGGACTCCACCACGCCAGCCTTGGGCGCGGGAATCTCCATGCTGGCCTTGTCCGATTCAAGGGTGATCAGCGACTGGTCAGCCTCGACGTTGTCGCCGGCCTTGATCATGACTTCAATGACCTTGGCGCTGCCGCTGGAGCCGATGTCCGGAATCCGTACTTCCTCCACGGATTCGACAGCTGCTTCGGCGGGCTCTTCAGCCGCCTGCTCGCTAAGCTTTTCCTTGGGTGCACTCTGTGCCTGGCCTGCGGGGGCAGGGCTGGCCGCGGCTGGCTTGCTCGCCGCCTCACCCTTGAGAATCGAGATCAGATCGCCAGTGCCGACTTCATCGCCCACCTTGACCGATATGCTTTCGACCACGCCGGCGGCGGGGGAGGGGATCTCCATGCTCGCCTTGTCGGATTCCAGGGTGATCAGCGGCTGCTCGGCGGCAATGGTGTCACCGGCCTTCACTGAGATTTCGATCACGCTGGCCTTGCCGGAAGAGCCAATGTCCGGAACCTTGATCTCTTGCGATTCGCCTTCCTCGGCGGAAGCCGACTCGTTGTCGTCGCCTGCTGGCGTAGGATCTTCGGCTTCATCTGCCGGGCCGTCGGCCGCTGCGCCCGCAGGCTCTTCGGCGGCTTGAGTCGGCTCTTCGCTAGCTTGGCCGTCTTCGCTTTCCAACTCCAGCAGCTCGTCGCCTTCTTTCAGGCGGTCGCCGAGCTTGACCTTCAAGGCTTTTACCACACCCGCCTTGGGTGCAGGAATTTCCATGCTGGCCTTGTCGGATTCGAGCGTCAGGATGCTCTGGTCGGCTTCGATACGGTCGCCGACCTTGACGAACAACTCGATTACTTCACCCTCACCGCTGCCGATGTCGGGTACGCGTATGGTTTCACTCACAATAGGTTCTCCTGTGCGCACGCATCAGCAATCCAGAGGATTGCGCTTCTCGGGGTCGATACCGAACTCGGTGATGGCGTTGGCCACGACCGTGCGCTCGATGGCGCCGCGAGCGGCGAGGGCCTGCAGGGCGGCGACCGCGACCCAGCGACGATCGACTTCGAAGAAGTCACGCAGCTTGGCGCGCGAGTCGCTGCGGCCGAAGCCGTCGGTGCCCAGCACCTGGAATTCACGCGACGGAATCCACTGGCGAATCTGATCGGCGAACAGCTTCATGTAGTCGGTGGAGGCGATGACCGGACCTTCGCGGCCTTCCAGACACTGCTCGACATAGCTCTTGCGGGGTTCGTCGGTTGGGTGCAAGCGGTTCCAGTGGTCCACCGCCAGGCCATCGCGGCGCAGCTCGTTGAAACTGGTCACGCTCCAGACGTCGGCACCCACGCCCATCTTGGCTAGGATGTCCACCGCGGCGCGTACCTCGCGCAGGATGGTGCCCGAGCCCATCAGCTGCACGCGGTGCTTGAAGTCGCCTTTGGCTTCTTCGAGCAGGTACATGCCTTTGAGAATGCCTTCCTCGACACCCTGCGGCATGGCCGGCTGCTGGTAGTTCTCGTTCATCACCGTGATGTAGTAATAGACGCTCTTCTGCAGCTCCATCATCTCGTGCATGCCGTGGTGCATGATCACCGCCAGCTCATAGCCGTAGGTGGGGTCATAGCTGCGGCAGTTGGGGATGGTGCTGGCGAGGATGTGGCTGTGGCCGTCCTCATGCTGGAGACCTTCGCCGTTTAGCGTGGTGCGGCCGGCGGTGCCGCCCAGCAGGAAGCCGCGGGTCTGCGCATCGCCCGCTGCCCAGGCCAGGTCGCCGATCCGCTGGAAGCCGAACATCGAGTAGAAGATGTAGACCGGCAGCATTGGCTGGTTGTAGTTGCTGTAAGCGGTACCGGCTGCGATGAACGAGGAAAATGCGCCGGCTTCGTTCAGGCCTTCCTGAAGAATCTGGCCGTCCTTCTCTTCGCGGTAGTACATCACCTGGTCGCGGTCGACCGGCTCGTACAGCTGCCCCACTGGGGAGTAGATACCCAGCTGGCGGAACATGCCTTCCATACCAAAGGTGCGCGCCTCGTCAGCGAGGATCGGCACAATGCGCTTGCCCAGATCCTTGTCTTTGACCAGTTGCGACAGAATCCGGCCAAAGGCCATGGTGGTGGAAATCTCGCGATCACCGGAGCCGTCGAGTACGGCCTTGAGCGTTTCCAATGGCGGCGTCGGGATGCTGAAGCTCTTTGGCCGACGCTGTGGCAGCGAACCGCCGAGTTTTTCGCGGCACTTGCGCAGGTAGCGCATCTCGGCGCTGTCTTCGGCTGGCCGGTAGAACGGCAGTTCTTCGAGCTGCGAATCGTTGACCGGAATGTCGAAGCGATCGCGGAATTTCTTCAGGCTGTCGATATCGACTTTCTTGGTGTTGTGGGCGATGTTTTTCGCCTCACCGGCACCGGTGCCGTAGCCCTTGATGGTCTTGGCCAGGATGACCGTCGGCTGACCCTTATGGTTGACCGCCTGGTGGTAGGCTGCATAGACCTTGTAGGGGTCGTGGCCGCCGCGGTTGAGCTTCCAGACTTCCTCATCCGACATGCTCTCGACGCGCTTGAGCAGCTCTGGGTCAGCACCAAAGAAGTGTTTACGCACGTAGGCGCCATCTTTGGCCTTGTAGTTCTGGTACTCCCCGTCGATTGCCTCGTCCATGCGGCGCTGCATGCGGCCGTCTTCGTCGGCGGCGAACAATGGGTCCCACAAGCGGCCCCAGACGACCTTGTTGACGTTCCAGTTGGCGCCTTTGAACACGCCTTCCAGTTCCTGAATGATTTTGCTGTTGCCGCGAACCGGGCCGTCGAGACGCTGCAGGTTGCAGTTGATGACGAATACCAGGTTGTCGAGGTTTTCACGGCCGGCCAGGGAGATGGCACCCAGGGTTTCCGGCTCGTCGCATTCGCCGTCGCCGATGAAGCACCAGACGCGCTGCTTGCCCTTCGGAATGAATCCGCGGTTTTCCAGGTACTTCATGAAACGCGCCTGGTAGATCGCGGTGATCGGCCCGAGGCCCATGGACACGGTCGGGAACTGCCAGAAGTCCGGCATCAGGTGCGGGTGCGGGTAGCTCGACAGGCCCTTGCCATCCACTTCCTGACGGAAGTTGAGCATCTGGTCTTCGCTCAGGCGGCCTTCCAGGAACGCGCGCGAATAGATGCCGGGGGAGGCGTGACCTTGGTAATAGATCAGGTCGCCGCCATGCTCTTCGGTGGGAGCCTGGAAGAAGTAGTTGAAGCCGATGTCATAGAGCGTCGCGCTGGAGGCAAAGGTGGAAATGTGTCCACCCAGGTCCGGGTCCTTCATGTTTGCACGCATCACCATCGCCAGCGCGTTCCAGCGGACCAGGGAGCGGATTCGACGCTCCATGAACAAGTCGCCGGGCATCTTCGCTTCACGGGTGACAGGGATGGTGTTGCGGTACGGCGTAGTGATGCCGTAGGGCAGCGGGGTGCCGCTACGGGTTGCCAGCTCCCCCATCCGGGTCATGAGATAGTGGGCGCGGTCTTCACCTTCGCGGTCGAGAACTGACTCGAGGGCGTCCAGCCATTCCTGGGTTTCGACGGGATCGAGATCTTGCATGGCTTGCTCCAGGGCGGAAAGGCTTCCAGAATCGGTTGCCTGCTTCGCGGCCGGCTTTGTGAGCCGGTGCGTATATGTTCTTGGATGTGGTGCCGGGGGTAGAGCCGGGCTCTGTAGTTTTACTACAAAACCGCAGCCGATTCAGCCCCCTGTTGGAGTATTTCGTAGTAAAACTACAATGTGACGGGTCGGTCGGGCGGGCTGGCTCCGGCGTCAGGGGCTCTACTCCGGACGTTATCGCTATCCTTCTGGCCGTTCTTGTACAAAGGAACATTCATGAGTTTGCCATCGCTGGTTGCACTGCCGACGTCGCTTCAACCTTTGGTCACCCGTGCTGAGGAGACGTTCCTCGACGCCTTGCGCGACACATCGGAGCAGGCCGAGCAGCTGTTTTCAGCATGGCCAGCCTCTCGCCGCGAGGCCTTCGGTCGGGTTTGCGCCGCCAGCGACTTCGTCAGCGAACAGGTTAGCCGAGATCCCGAGATGCTGCTGCAGCTGGCCGAAAGCGGCTTGCTGGAGCGATCGCTAAAGGATGGTGAAATGCGTGCGGCGCTCACCGAGCTGCTTGGCGATTGCGCTGATGAGGACAGCCTGGCTCGCCAGCTGCGGCGGTTCCGCAACCGCCAGCAGGTGCGAATCATCTGGCGTGACCTGACTCGCCAGGCTGCTCTTGCCGAAACCTGCGGCGATCTGTCCGACATGGCTGACGCCAGTATCGACCTGGCGTACCAGTGGCTATACGAGCGCCACTGCGAGCAGTTTGGTGTTCCGACTGGTCGACGCAGCGGCGATGCCCAGCACATGGTTGTGCTTGGCATGGGCAAGCTGGGCGCACGTGAACTGAATCTGTCCTCGGATATCGACCTGATCTTTGGCTATCCAGAAGGTGGCGAGACAGTTGGGGCAAAGCGCTCTCTGGATAATCAGGAGTTTTTCGTTCGCCTCGGGCAGCGGCTGATCAAAGCGCTCGACGCGCCGACAGTCGATGGTTTCGTCTTTCGCGTGGACATGCGATTGCGGCCCTATGGCTCGTCCGGCTCGCTGGTGTTGAGCTTCAATGCGCTGGAGCAGTATTACCAGGATCAGGGGCGCGACTGGGAGCGCTACGCCATGATCAAGGCGCGCGTGGTCGGAGGCGACCAGGCCGCCGGCAAACAATTGCTGGAAATGCTCAGGCCCTTTGTTTACCGGCGCTATCTCGATTTTTCCGCGATCGATGCGCTGCGCACGATGAAACAGCTGATCCAGCAAGAGGTCCGGCGCAAAGGCATGGCCGCCAACATCAAGCTGGGCTCCGGTGGCATCCGCGAGGTGGAGTTCATCGCCCAGGCTTTCCAGCTCATCCATGGAGGGCGCGACCTTAGCTTGCAGCAGCGCCCCTTGCTCAAGGTGCTGACAACCCTGGCCGGGCAGGGCTATCTGCCGCCTGCTGCCGTGGAAGAGTTGCGCGAAGGCTATGAGTTTTTGCGCTACACCGAACATGCGCTGCAGGCCATCGATGATCGACAGACGCAGATGCTGCCGGAGAATCAGACCGACTGTGATCGCGTCGCCTTGATCATGGGCTTCGCTGACTGGGAGGCCTTTCACCAGCAGCTTCTCTATTGGCGCGGCCGGGTTGACTGGCATTTCCGTCAGGTCATTGCCGATCCCGATGAAGACGAAAGCGCCGAAGGCGAGACGTTGGTCGGCGGCGAATGGCTGCCGTTGTGGGAGCAGGACTGGGACGAGGAATTCGCCTGTCGTCAGTTGAGCGATGCGGGTTTTCGTGATGGCCAGACCGCTTGCCAGCGACTCGCTGCCTTGCGCAGCGGCAATCAGGTGCGCACCATGCAGCGGTTGGGGCGGGAGCGTCTCGATGCCTTCATCCCGCGCCTTCTGGCTCAGGCGGTCGAGCAGGACGATCCGGATCTGGTGCTGGAGCGCGTGCTTCCTCTGGTCGAGGCAGTGGCTCGGCGTTCGGCTTATCTCGTACTACTGACTGAAAACCCAGGCGCGTTGCAGCGGCTGCTTGAGCTTTGTGCCGGAAGCCCTTGGATCGCCGAGCAGATCACCCGCTTCCCGTTGCTGCTCGACGAGCTGCTCAATGCCGGGCGGCTGTTCAGCCCGCCACAGGCGCCAGAGCTCGCCGCCGAGCTGCGCGAGCGGCTAACACGCATTCCCGAAGACGATCTCGAACAGCAAATGGAAGCTTTGCGCCACTTCAAGCTGGCGCACCGTTTACGTGTCGCGGCATCCGAGATTGCCGGCACGCTGCCGCTGATGAAAGTCAGCGATTACCTGACCTGGCTCGCGGAGGCCATTCTCGAAGAGGTGTTGGCACTGGCCTGGCGCCACACCGTCGCACGGCACGGCCAGCCGCAGCGTGCAGACGGTTCGCTGTGCGATCCGGCCTTTATCATCGTGGGCTATGGCAAGGTTGGTGGCATTGAACTCGGGCACGGCTCCGACCTGGATCTGGTGTTCATCCATGACGGTGACCCGAACGCCGAGACCGACGGCGCCAAACCCATCGATGGCGCGCAGTTCTATACCCGCCTCGGGCAGCGCATCATTCATCTCCTGACTACCCAGACGACCTCGGGGCAGCTCTACGAGGTCGATATGCGCCTTCGTCCGTCAGGCGTCTCCGGCCTGCTAGTCAGCTCGCTGGGCGCCTTCAATCGCTACCAAAGCGAGGAGGCCTGGACCTGGGAGCATCAGGCGCTGGTGCGCGCTCGGGTCTTGGTGGGCTGCCCTCAGCTGGCAGCAGATTTCGAGAACGTTCGGGCTTCGGTGCTGGGGCGCTCGCGAGATCTTGAGCGGTTGCGTGGTGAGGTCAGCGAGATGCGCGCCAAGATGCGCGACAACCTTGGCACCCGTGCAACCGGTGCCGGTACCGCTGAAAAAGCCTTCCTGGCTGATAGCGAGTTCAATCTCAAGCAGGACGCCGGTGGTATCGTGGATATCGAATTTATGGTGCAATACGCGGCTTTGGCGTGGTCGCACCAGCATCCGCAACTGCTGCGCTATACCGACAATATCCGCATCCTCGATGGGTTGGAGCAGGCCGGGTTGATGACCGGCGATGAGGTTCGGCTGCTGCAGGATGCCTACAAGGCATACCGCGCCGCGGCCCACCGGCAATCACTGCAGAAACTGCCTGGCGTTGTGAGCGGGGACCAATTTCAAGACGAGCGTCGCGCGGTGATGCGCATCTGGCGTGAGCTGGGGCTCAGCTGAACTCGTCTGCAAACAGCATTTATCGAATCTTGAGGTGGCAACAATGTCGATGGCCGATCGTGATGGCGTGATCTGGTATGACGGTGAGATGGTGCAGTGGCGCGATGCGACCACCCATGTGCTGACCCACACCCTGCATTACGGCATGGGCGTGTTCGAAGGCGTGCGTGCCTACAACACACCGGCCGGCACCGCGATCTTCCGCTTGCAGGCCCACACGGATCGTCTGTTCGATTCGGCGCACATCATGAATATGAAGATGCCGTACTCGAAAGAGGAAATTAACGAGGCGACCCGCGCCGCTGTACGTGAGAACAACCTTGAAAGCGCCTATATCCGTCCGATGGTTTTCTACGGATCAGAAGGTATGGGACTGCGCGCCAGCGGCCTGAAAGTACATGTGATCGTCGCCGCCTGGCACTGGGGCGCCTACATGGGCGACGAAGCGCTGGAAGTCGGCATCAAGGTCCGCACCAGTTCCTTCACGCGTCATCACGTCAACATCAGCATGACCCGCGCCAAATCCAACGGCGCTTACATCAACTCCATGCTGGCACTGCAGGAAGCCATCTCCGGCGGTGCTGACGAGGCATTGATGCTGGATCCGGAAGGCTATGTGGCTGAGGGTTCAGGTGAAAACATCTTCATCATCAAAGACGGCGTGATCTACACCCCTGAAGTTACGGCGTGCCTCAATGGCATCACCCGTGGCACCGTGCTGACCCTGGCCGACGAGCTGGGCATCAAGGTAGTCGAGAAGCGCATCACCCGTGATGAGGTTTATATCGCCGACGAAGCCTTCTTCACCGGTACTGCGGCAGAGGTCACTCCGATCCGCGAAGTGGATGGTCGCAATATTGGTCCTGGCCGTCGCGGCCCGGTAACCGAACGCATCCAGAAAGCCTATTTCGATCTGGTTTCCGGCAAGACCGACGCGCACGCTGAATGGCGGACGCTGGTCAAGTAAGCGCCGTGTCTGCCGTAAGCGCGAGCCGCCTGAGCGGCACGCGCTTGCAGCCTGAGGCCCGAAGCGTGAAGCTGCCTTTATGAATATTCTGATTGTGGGTCCTAGTTGGGTCGGCGACATGGTGATGGCGCAGACGTTGTTCGTCTGTCTGAAACAACGCCACCCTGACTGCCAGATCGATGTGCTCGCGCCGGAGTGGAGCCGGCCGATCCTCGAGCGCATGCCCGAGGTCAGGCAGGCGTTGAGTTTTCCGGTGGGTCACGGTGTGCTCGACATGGCGACTAGGCGCACTATCGCGGCGAGTCTGCGTGGGCAATATCAGCAGGCAATCCTGCTGCCCAACTCGCTGAAGTCTGCGTTGGTGCCGTTTTTTGCAGGCATTCCCAAACGCACCGGCTGGCGTGGTGAGATGCGGTTCGGCCTGCTCAATGACATGCGCAAGCTGGATAAACAACGCTATCCGCTGATGATCGAGCGCTTCATGGCGCTGGCCTTCGAGCCTGGCGCCGAGTTGCCCCAACCCTACCCGAAGCCCTCTCTGCGTATCGTCGAAGAGACCCGCGACGCAGCGTTGGCGCGTTTCGGGCTTTCACTGGATCGTCCGGTGCTGGCGCTTTGCCCCGGTGCCGAGTTTGGTGAGTCCAAACGTTGGCCCGCCGAGCATTTTGCCAAGGTCGCCGAGGTGAAGATCCGTGAAGGCTGGCAGGTCTGGTTGTTTGGCTCGAAGAACGACCATGCTGTCGGTGAAGAGATCCTGCAGCAGTTGATTCCCGGACTGCGTGAAGAGGCCCTGAACTTGGCGGGCGACACCAGTCTGGCTGAAGCTATCGATTTGCTCTCCTGCGCCGAGGCGGTGGTGTCCAACGACTCGGGGCTGATGCACGTAGCCGCCGCGCTCGGGCGGCCGCTGGTTTCCGTCTATGGCTCGACATCGCCGGCCTTCACGCCACCTTTGTCCGAGCAGGTTGAGGTTGTACGTCTGGGGCTCGATTGCAGTCCATGTTTCGAGCGCACCTGCCGTTTCGGTCATAACAACTGCATGCGCGAACTGAAACCGCGCCCGGTCATCGAGGCGCTGGGGCGCCTGGTTCCCCAGCCGGTCGAGGTGCGCTGAGTGAGGGTTTTGCTGGTCAAGACCTCTTCGCTGGGTGACGTGGTCCATACGCTTCCGGCGTTGACCGACGCCCAGCGCGCCATTCCAGGTATCCAGTTCGACTGGGTGGTGGAGGAGGGTTTCGCTGAGATCCCTGCCTGGCACCCTGCGGTGGCGCAGGTGATCCCCGTGGCGATTCGTCGCTGGCGCAAACATCCTCTGCAAACCCTTCGCTCAGGTGAGTGGAGGCGCTTCAAGGCGCGTCTGCGCGAGACCCGTTACGACCTGGTCATCGATGCGCAGGGACTGCTGAAAAGCGCTTGGTTAACCCGTTACATCACGGCGCCTGTCGCCGGTTTCGATCGTGCCTCGATTCGCGAACCGCTGGCGGCGCGGTTTTATGACCGATGCTTCAGCGTGCCGCGGGAACAGCATGCTCTCGAGCGGGTACGACAGTTATTTGCCCAGGCGCTCGGTTATCCGGCTCCCGCGACAGTCGCTGAGTACGGCTTGGATCGCAGCCAGCTGGCTACGCCCGGCGAGCAGCCTTATTTACTCTTCCTGCACGGCACCACCTGGGCAAGCAAGCATTGGCCGGAGCGTTACTGGCGCGAACTGGCCGAGCGCATGAGTGAGTTCGGCTGGGCGATCCGCTTGCCCTGGGGTAACGCGGAGGAAAAGGCCCGAGCCGAACGAATCGCTAAAGATCTGCCAGGTGCTTCGGTATTGCCCAGGCTCAATCTGGGTGGTGTTGCCAAAGTGGTCGCCGGCGCGCGTGCTTGTGTAGCGGTTGATACGGGGCTTGGTCATCTCGCCGCCGCCTTGGATGTTCCGAGTATTTCGCTCTACGGCCCCACGTTGCCGGGCCGCGTCGGTGCATATGGCCGTTCCCAAGTACACCTGTGCGCGCCTGGGCCGAACGCCGGCAAAGGTGACCGCCACAAACCCTGTTTTGACGAGCTGCCTTCTGAGCGCGTCGCAAGTGAACTCAAGGCCCTGTTGCGGTCATCGGAGACGCCCTGATGCAACTGGCCTTTATCCTCTATAAGTACTTTCCGTTCGGCGGGCTCCAGCGCGACTTCATGCGCATCGCCCTGGAATGCCAGCGCCGCGGCCATGCAATCCGGGTCTACGCGATGATTTGGGAGGGCGAAGTGCCTGCGGGTTTCGAAGTCTTGATAGCGCCGGTCAAGGCGATCTTCAATCACACCCGCAACGAGCGCTTCACTGCCTGGGTTGAAACCGACCTGGCCAAGCGACCAGTAGATCGAGTGGTCGGCTTTAACAAGATGCCGGGGCTTGACGTTTATTACGCCGCAGATCCCTGTTTCGAAGATAAAGCTCAGACACTGCGCAATCCGATCTACCGCCGCTGGGGCCGCTACAAGCATTTCGCCGAATACGAGCGAGCAGTATTCGAGCCTCGGTCCAATACCGAAATCCTGATGATTTCAGAGGTGCAGCAGCCGCTGTTCGTCAAACACTACGCGACGCCCGCCGGCCGTTTTCATCTACTGCCGCCGGGCATCGCCCAGGATCGACGGGCGCCGTCCAATGCCGCAGAGATTCGGGCCGATTTCCGTCGTGAGTTCAAGCTAGAGGACGATGACCTCTTGTTGGTGCAGATCGGTTCCGGGTTCAAAACCAAGGGACTCGACCGCAGCCTTAGAGCCGTCGCTTCGCTGCCTCGCGAACTGAAGAAGCGGACACGCCTGTTCGTTGTAGGTCAGGACGATCCCCAGCCGTTTTTAATGCAGACCAAGAAGCTGGGTGTAGCCACTCAGGTCGAGTTTCTCAAAGGCCGCAGCGACATCCCCCGCTTTCTGCTCGGAGGGGACCTGCTGATCCATCCTGCGTACAACGAAAATACCGGTACTGTGTTGCTAGAAGCGCTGGTCGCCGGGCTTCCGGTCTTGGTCACTGATGTGTGCGGCTATGCACACTACATGGCCGATGCCGACTGCGGCCGTGTAGTGCCCTCGCCGTTCGTCCAAGACACCCTTGATCGTCTGCTAGCCGAAATGTTGGCGAGCAATGAGCAGCGAGTTCTTTGGTCGCAGAATGCCCTCGCGTTTGCCGAGCGCGCCGATCTTTACAGCATGCCCGAGCGGGCTGCCGACGTGATCCTTGCGGAGCGCTCATGAAGCTGATCGTCGCTGAACCCTTCAAAACCCTATGGGCCGGTCGCGATCCGTTCGAGGCCGTGGAGCAGTTGCAAGGGCAGGTCTACCGAGAGCTTGAAGGCCGGCGCACGCTGCGCACAGAGGTCGACGGACGCGGTTACTTCGTCAAGATCCACCGCGGCATCGGCTGGGGCGAGATCGTCAAGAACCTCAGCACGGCCAAGCTGCCAGTGCTCGGAGCGGGGCAGGAGTGGCGAGCCATCCAGCGCCTGCATGATGTGGGTGTACCGACCATGACGGCAGTAGCCTACGGCGAGCGCGGCAGCAATCCCGCCACACAACATTCGTTCATCATCACCGAAGAGCTGGCGCCGACAGTCAGCCTCGAAGATTTCTCGGCTAACTGGCTGGCACAACCGCCGTCTCCGACTTTCAAACGCGCGCTGATAGCAGAAGTGGCGCGCATGGCCGGCACCATGCACGGCGCCGGGGTCAACCACCGCGATTTCTATATCTGCCACTTTCTGCTGCATACCGACAAACCGGTGACAGCAAGCGATTTCCGCTTGTCACTGATCGACCTGCACCGTGCTCAAACCCGCAGCCAGACCCCTCGGCGCTGGCGTGACAAGGATCTGGCTGGATTGTACTTCTCGGCGCTTGGAATCGGTCTGACGCGCAGCGACAGATTGCGCTTCCTGCGCGAATACTTTCAGCGGCCACTGCGCGACGTTCTGCGAGACGAATCTGAGCTGGTGGCACGGTTGCAACGAAAGGCTGAAAAGCTGCAGGACCGTAAGCTGCGCTACGGGGATGCGCTGTGATGGCTGGTTGGACCATGGATCCCGCCTACGTCGATCTGAGCGAAGCCTTCGGCAGTTTAGATAACGTTTTCAATCTCGAAGGTGAGCGGCTGACTCAGGACTTGCTGTCGGAGGTCATCCGCATCGAGCGCAACGGTGTTCGCTACTACGTGAAGCGCTACTCCGGCGCCGGGAAAGGTTTGCGTCGTTTCGTGGGCCGGCCGCGCGTCAAGGCTGAATGGCAGAATCTGATGTTGTTTCGTCGCTGGAGCATTCCCACCGCACCCATTGTGGCGTACGGCTTGGAGCGCCGAGGTGGTGCTTTCTTGCGTGGAGCGCTGATCACCCGCGAGCTGGAGCAAACTGAAGATTTGGCGCTACTGGCGAACACTGGTGATGCGCGCTTGCGTGATCCTCGCTGGGTGCAGGATGTCAGTCTTCAGCTGGCTCGCTCGACGCGGGCGATGCACGACAGGGGCTTTGCGCATAACGACCTCAAATGGCGCAATCTGCTGGTCGATCCGCAACGCCGCCTTTATCTGATCGACTGCCCGACCGGCGCCTTCTGGCGTGGACCGTTCCTGCAGCGGCGCATCGTCAAGGATCTAGCTTGCCTAGACAAAGTTGCCAAGTACCAGCTCACCCGGACGCAGCGCTTGCGTTTCTATCTGCAGTACAGCGGTCACCAGAAGTTGGATATGCGAGACAAGGCCAGGGTCAGGGCGGTCTTGAAGTTCTTCGAGGGGCGTGAATGAACAGAATGAGGCTCGGTGACCTGAGCAAAGCCGGTCGTGATCCGTCACTGCCGCTGGTTCTGGATATTCCCTCGGGTGAGTTGGTTATCGAGCAATGGTTGCGCGTCTTGCCCGGACAGCGTTATGTCGGGCGGGCTAACTGGAACGAGCGCCAGGTGCTGGTCAAGGTGCTGGTAGGAGATAAGGCGGGTCGACACTATCAGCGTGAGCGGCAAGGTGCTGCGCTTTTGGCCGAACAGGGCCTGCCGACGGCCACGCTGCTGGACGAGGGGTGGGTTGAACATGAGGGGGGATATCTGACCTTCAGCTATCTCGAGCATGCCCGCAGTCTCTGGAGTCTTTGGCGGGAAGCCGAGCGAGATGCACCGCTGTCCTCCGCGCAGGAACCGGTGTTAGCAGATGCACTCGCGCTTATCGCGCAAATGCATGCGCGCGGCGTCTGGCAAGCCGATCTGCATCTCGACAATTTGCTGCGTACAGGCGATCAGCTGTATGTGGTTGACGGCGGTGGCGTGGAGACAGAGGTGCCCGGAAGTCTGTTGTCCCGGAAGCGGGTGCTGGAGAATCTTGGTGTTTTTTTTGCACAGCTGCCAGCAGAGCTTGAGCCGTTTATCGAAGAGCTGCTGGTGCACTATCTGCTCGCCAACAGTGAGCAAGCGTTGCCACTTGAGGCGTTGCTCAAAGAAATTCACAAGACTCGCGCGTGGCGCCTGAATGATTACTTGAACAAGGTCGCGCGCGATTGCAGTCTCTTCAGCGCGCGTATCGGTGCGTTCGGTGCTCAGGTGGTGAGGCGCGATGAAGAATCCGGTCTTCAGGCGGTGCTTGCCGACCCGGATGCGTTCATCGCCAAGGGCAAACTGTTCAAGACGGGCGGCGCAGCTACCGTGGCGCAAGTCGATCTTGCTGGGCGGCCACTTCTGGTCAAGCGCTACAACATCAAGAATCCGCTGCATTGGCTCAAGCGCTTCTGGCGCCCAAGCCGGGCGTGGCATAGCTGGATCGAAGGCAATCGCCTCGATTTTCTGGGGATCGCTACGCCGCGCTTGCTGGCCGTCATTGAGCGCCGCTGGCTGTGGATGCGCGGATCGGCCTGGCTGATTACCGAATTGCTGCGCGGAGAAGATATAATCGCGCGTTTTCAGCCGTATCTGGATGGCTGTCCTCCAGAGCAGGAGCTGGTTGCCTTAGACCGGCTGTTCGCGGCACTGATTCGCGAGCGAATCAGTCATGGCGATCTCAAAGGGCACAATCTGTTCTGGGAGCATGATCGCTGGTCGCTGATCGACCTGGATGCCGTGCAGCAGCATGGCAGCGATGCCAGCTTCGCCCGGGCCTACGCCAAGGACCGTGCGCGATTCCTGCGCAACTGGCCGACCGACAGCGCCCTGTACCGGCTGCTTGACCAACGTTTACCCACGGTGCCCGGCACCAGTATCGAAGATTAAGAGGCAATACCCGTGGCATTGACGATTCTCGGCCTTTCCGGCGCCCTCAGTCATGATCCTTCCGCCGCCCTGTATATCGACGGCAAGCTGATCGCCGCCGTAGAAGAAGAGCGCTTTGTGCGTGACAAGCATGCGAAGAACCGCATGCCCTACGAATCCGCCAAGTTCTGCCTGGAACAGGCGGGGATCATGCCGGCGGACGTCGATGTAGTTGCGATTCCCTTTGCGCCTATCAGTATTTTCGAAAAGGCCCGCTGGCACTATGCCAAGCGCTACTGGTATGCGCCCGACCGAGCGCTGGATGCCATCCTTATGGGCAACCGCCGCTATTACCGTTACAAGAAGCGAGTCGAGTGGTGCTTGCTGCAACTAGGCTTTGACCTGAAAAAGGTCAAACTGCAGCCGGTCGAGCATCACCTGGCTCATGCCTCCAGCGCCTATCACTGCTCCGGCTTCACCGAGAAAACCGCGATTCTCGGCATCGATGGTAAGGGCGAGTACGCCACCACCTTCTTCGGCTGGGGTGAGAACGGCAAGATCCACAAGATCAAGGAGTTCTACGATCCGGACTCCCTGGGCGGGCTGTATGGCGCGATCACCGAATACCTCGGCTTCGAGATGCTCGACGGCGAGTTCAAGGTGATGGGCATGGCACCCTACGGCGACGCGGCTAAATACGACTTTTCGCGCTTGGCCACGTTTGAGAATGGCGAGCTGACCATCAACACCGATTACGCCAACGTCATAGGCTTCCGTCGCTACAAGGAGGAGGGCAAGGGCTACTACTTCTCGCCCAAACTGATCGAGTGGTTGGGCCCCAAGCGCGAAGGCGATATCGCCGACGACCCCTACATCCATTACGCAGCCGCTATGCAGGCGCTGTTCGAAAAGCTGGCCCTGCAGATGATGGACTACTACCTGGGCGACATCATCCGCGAAACCGGCAAGATCGCCTTTGCCGGCGGCTGCGCGCTGAACGTTAAGCTCAACCAGAAGATCATTGCCCGCGACGAGGTCAAGGAATTATTTGTCCAGCCGGCCTCCGGTGACGCTGGTACTGCGGTTGGAGCTGCAGCTTATGTTTCAGTGCAGCGCGGCGTGCCAGTGGAGAAGATGGAACACGTCTATCTCGGACCGTCTTATTCCAATGAAGACGTCATCGCTGCTTGTGCCAAACACCCGAACAAACCGGTGTTCAAGCAGATCACCAATACTCCCGCGCGCGTCGCCCGGATCATGGTCGACGGCAACCCGGTCGCCTGGTTCCAGGGCCGCATGGAGTTCGGTCCTCGTGCGCTAGGTGGCCGTTCCATCATCGGCTGCCCGAACGTCCCAGGCGTGGCCGACCGCATCAACGAGCAAATCAAATTTCGCGAACGCTGGCGGCCCTTCTGCCCGTCGATGCTCGACACCGTTGCGGCACAGATGCTCAAGGTCGACCACCCGAGCCCGTTCATGACCTTCACCTTCGAGGTCAACGAGGGCTGGAAGGAGCGTGTTGGCGAAGTGGTCCACGAGGATGGAACGTCACGCGCCCAGGTGCTGGAGCGTCGGCACAATCCGCGTTGGTACGATCTGATGCTGGAGCTGGAAAAACTGACCGGTAACGGCGTGTCGCTGAACACCTCGCTGAACCGCCGCGGCGAGCCAATGATCTGCTCGCCGACCGATGCGCTGAACATGTTTTATGGCTCGGATCTGCAGTACCTGATCATGGAGGACATCCTCGTGGTCAAGGAGGGCAAGGGTTGGTATGAACGCGCCTGATTTGCTGGTTAGCGTTGTCATACCGGCATACAACTATGCGAAAACGCTCTCGCGTGCAGTCGAATCCGTGATCAGGCAGCTAAGCGAGCATAGCGAGCTGCTGGTAATAAATGACGGCTCTACAGACGAAACTCCTGCTGTGCTTGCTGAGTTGCAAGCTATGTACCCTGGACGGTTTCGCGTGATTGATAAACCTAACGGGGGAGCGTCTTCGGCGAGAAATCTCGGCATCAAGAAGGCCTTGGGGGAGTATCTGGTGTTTCTCGATGCCGACGACGAGTTGGCACCGAATGCACTATCGTTATTATGTAAGCACCTTGAGCTGTACCCACGCACCCGCATGGTGATTGGTGGCTATTGGGCGGTATGGCCCGATGGAAAGCGCCGTAGGCATTTGCCCGCAGTGCTGCCGGTAGAACGACTGGAACGGTTGCGCGGATATCTGCTGAGCAAGACTATCGGCCTTGCAAACGGAGCGTCCGCTATCCATCGTGACGTTTTTGGAATCGGGAACTACCCCGAAAGATTCCGCAACGCCGAGGATATACCGGTCTTCTCCCAAGCACTCGCAAACTTCGATTGTACAGTTCTCGCTGCGCCGATGGCATTAATCTACAAGCACGACGACAGCATGAGGCACGATATCAAGCAGGATTGTGCGGTTGGGCTTGCCCTCGTCGAGGAGGTGTTCGACAAAGGGCGAGTGCCAGCGGCCATGGCATCATTACGCAGAGCATTCAAGGCTCAGCGCTGCCTTTCGCTTTTTCGTGGGCTGTTGTTGGCTGGGCGGTTTGCCGAGGCGCGCGGGATGTATCGGCAGGCGATTAGTACTGATTGGCGGGTCATTTTCAAGACGTCCTACACCCGCAAAGCGTTGCGGCTTTGGTTGAGCGGAACACGCTGAGCATGGGGCGGCCTATGGACATGACGTTGCGCAAGCTGCTTGACTTCGTAGTCAGTGCACCATTACGCCGCGGGAAGGGGCGACTGGTGTCCTGGCGACTGCGCGGTAGGTTGGCAGGTAAAGGCCTGTTGGCGTTCTTTTTGTCCATAGGCCGTCATATCTCACCAACGCCATGCGACGTACTACTGATTCATCCCTCACGTAAATCATACGAACAAGGCCGAAAAAGAGCTTTCCTACAGGCATTGCGAGCCAACGGCCTCCACGTAGAGGAGTTTGTCGAAGAATCAGATGGAGTACTGATTCGCGCTCGGCAGTTTGTCAGGCCGCCCCGGCCCGTCCCGTTCCTGCTGTACTGGCATGCTGCGCATGCGGCGTTCTTGCTGCAGCGTTATCAGGCGAAGGTTGTGTTGTCCGAACGAAACGGATGGATAGTTCCAAGCTTCATCAAGGCGTTGCGCACGGAGGGCATGCGCGTGATGCATCTGGCGCATTCCGTGCCGTCTGGGCAGTCCAGTCGCTATGACTATTTCGATTACGACTACTATCTAATGTTTGGCCAAAGTTCCTATAACTATCTGTCTTCGCTTGGCGATGCTTTCGGTGAATGCTGTGCTGTGTATGCGGGGCCGTATTATCTGACAGATCACAAAAAGACCGAGTTGGCCGAGAGTGTTAGCAGGAGGACGCCGCATCTATTGTTTCTCGGTTCTGGTCCAGATTACGAGCATACAGAGTCCTATTTGCAATGTTGCAGATGGGTCGTGAGGTGGCTCGAACAGCATCCAGATGCAAGGTTATCGGTGAAGCTTCATCCCCGTGGGCACGGTTATCCATGGCGGGACTATGCTGAGCGTTCTGAGCGGATCATTTTATTGCCAGCAGGCGAGACGCTCGAGCAATCTGCCGGGAGCTTCGATCTTGTGTTATGTGGGTATACAAACGCCGTCTTGGATGTGGCCCGTGCCAGGGTTCCTTTCGTACTCATTGGGCGGGGCGAGGATTATTTCGCGGTGGAGCGATATGGACTACCTAAATGCGTTGTTGAATCTCAGCTGGCACCCTGTATTGAAGAAGCTCTAGCTGAGCCGGGAAAGGTAAAGGAACGCTTGCTCCAGTTCCTGACCTACCATATTGAGCATCCGGAAAATCCGCTTGGTTCTTTGATTGACCGTGTTCAGGAAGTGACGAACGCTTCGGAGCCTGTTGGCATTCGTTTGTTTGCTCCGAACCGAGGTTGTTAATAATATTTATGAAAGTTTTATTTCTCGGATTAGCTAAGCACCAAATAAGGTACTTCAGCGCCCTTCTTGAAAATTCCGATTTGACAGGCGCCGTCGCTACGCCTGCGACGTTGCCGCTTCCGTCTGCTTTCGGGATACGGCAAGCGCTACTTCGGGTGGAGTGGAGTCGGTTGGTACAGGAAAAGTGCACCGAGAGGGCAATGAAGGGACGTTATCACGGAGCACTATATCGCTTTTTGCTCAAGTTGGAGCTGCTAGTGGTAGCGCTCCGTTTCCATCGGTTGCTGGGTAAGGAGAGGCCCGACGCTGTTGCAATGTGGAATGGTAGCCATCGCTATTGTGCATTGCTCGCGAGCATGTGTGATGCAGGCGTGCTGAGGTTGTATTTCGAAAATGGACTGCTCCCTGGTACTACAACTCTTGATTCACAAGGAGTGAATTATCGCAACTCTGTGCCAAGAGATCCTGAGTTCTATCGGAGCTATGCAAAGCGATACCCTGACAGGCTCCATGGAGCCAAATCGGTGTCGCTAGTTCCAAGAGAAGCAAAGCAGCAAAGTCATTACGTTGAGCTACCTGAAAGCTATATCTTTATCCCGTTCCAAGATGATTGGGACACGCAGATTCGGTTGTTCTCGCCCTGGATACGTAATATGCGAGAACTTTTTGCTTTTGCCGAGCTGGTTGCGCAAAGCAGTGGAACAGTCGTGGTGCTGAAGGAGCATCCATCGAGCCGTGTGAAGTACCCCGACCTCGCCAAGAGTGCCTCAGACCGGGTTTTTTTCGCCAACGGAAATTCGACTCAGGAACTGATAGAAAAAGCGGAATGCATCATTACGGTAAATTCGACGGTCGGCCTCGAGAGCATTCTTCTGGCAAAACCGGTGCTGGTTTTGGGGGAAGCTTTCTATGCAATTGAAGGGGTTGCGGCTAGTGCGCGAAGTGCGGTGGAGGCTGTCTCTTTGCTGAAAAAACTGCCAGCCTGGGCGCTGAGTGAGGAGTTGCAGCGCGCGTTCATTAGCTATCTCCAAGAGGAATACTGCGTGTCTGGCCGATGGCAGGAAGGTGGGGCCGAGCACTATGCGGCGGTAACGAGGAGAATTGAGGCATTGGCCTCATGAGCCTTTCCCGGTCATTTCCTGAGTCCTTGCGAGCACTGCTCGCACTCGGACTATATCTGCAACTGGCCGGGATTTGCTTTATTGCAGATGGCAGTCGTTATGCCACTATTACCAATTTAACGCTGTTTGCACCCGCGCTCGTCGCGCTCTTTTTCTATAGGCGATTACTGCCGTCTTTCGATAAGACGGCGCTCAGCGTGTTGATGGCACTGTGCGCGTGGGTAGCGTTCGTTGCAGTGTTTAACGAGGGGAGCGTTGGCGCGCCGTGGAAATGGCTTCGGTTGCTCCTGAACGCAGGCCTGTATGTGCTAGCCATTGCCCTGGTAATGCAGAACAAGACTCTTTGGCGAGTCCTGCTTCTGGCGGTCGTCTATACGGCGGCGTTCTTTGCATGGCTCAGCCTGTTTCAAGCTCTCCTCATCGATAACTTAGGCTTCGGTTTTAGAGCGTTCAGACTGGATTCTTGGGCTGGCCATAAAGTGGCAGACTTCGAGAATCCGATCGTATCCGCTTTGTACTTTGGTGTTGTAGCAATCGTGGCTCTATGCCTATCGCTGCGCGAGAAAAGTGGGATGAGGTTATTGTGCCTAATTGCGTTTCTTGGAGCCTCGGCGTATTGCTATTTCACCTACTCGCGAGGGGTGTGGGTCGGCCTCTTGGCGGCGGCAATTACTTATCTGGCGGTTTCGCTCACTGCACGACAGTTTCGGATGCTGCTGTGGGGTTTAGCGCCCTTTTGCATTGCAGGAGTTTTTCTTCTTTCAAGCGTGGGCGGGATAGACGCAAGTTATCGAGACGAAATCTTCTGGCAATGGTTGGCGAAGTTTCGCACGTTCTGGTTGTGGGGCGCTGGAGCTGGGGCCGATCCGAATATCTGTATCGAAGTCATCCAGCGCTGTTTCAATCAGGCTCACAGCCTCTACCTGCAGTTCTTCTATGAATATGGGCTTCCCGGCTTGTTGCTTCTGCTATTGTGGATAGTCACTCTGCTTTGGGGTGGGTGGCGCTATCGTTTGGAACAAAGCTCCGCCTCTCTGGGTTTGGCGCTTATGGTTTTTGTTCTCGTTGTTTCGATTGCTAATTACTATGTAATCTTTTTGCGTCCAGGTGTTTTTTGGATCGTTTTCTGGTTGCCGGCGGCAATACTCTTGTACGAAGGTGCAGGTAGCTGTCGGTCGGGGGCTCGATGATGTCAATGTTGAAAGTCATGAAGCGGTACTGGTGCCTAGAGATTTTAGGTGGCAGCCACAAAGATTTTTCGTGGCGCCGGCTAAGGCAGAAGTGCAAAAGAAGCAATCGCTATGCTTATTTATTCTGGTTTCGTGTTGCCTACGTGCTTTATGCTGAAGGCGGTCGTTTCTGGAAGCGACGGGCCAAAATGCTGAACGAGCGAATAAGTCGAAAATACAATGTTGAAATCATGCTTGGCGCAACGGTCGGCGAGGGCTTATGGATTGCACATCCTTCAAGTATTGTAGTTAGCTCATATTCTACGATTGGTAAAAATTTTAAAATCTGGCAGGGTTGCACGATTGGCATAAAGGGCGGTGGCGGAGAAAAACTTATACGGATCGGTGACAATGTGAGCTTGTGTGCGCACTCGTGCATCATTGGAGATAATATCGAGATTGCTAGCGGGGTAACTATCGGTGCGATGAGTTTCGTTAATAAAAGCTTGCCTTCTTCTGGGGTGTATGTGACTACAAAGACTTCTCATTTAAACGCTCAGGTTTGTTGATGATGTGCCTGGTTTGTGGTGCGGTTGTCATCCCGCTTGGCAGTTGCAAACTTTTGCTGAAATTGTGAGGATCAACCAGGGGCTATGTTCCCTGTAAGCGGTGTTCTCCTTCTCGATTTTCGTGCTATTTTTTCCCTTTTAGATATCATGTAAGCTCTCCAGAACCTTTCGTCGCAGTGAACCTCTTGCAACATGACAGTGTGTTTGACTAATTCGTCAAAGTGTTCTTCTGCGACGTAGTCGCATACTACTCGTCTATACAGAATGCCGAATTGTATGCCTAAGGTTTCTAGAAAGTGCTGCGTCGGCGCCAGTATGCAGTTCTCTAAATCAACGATGCGGATGTCGTCGAGGTTATTGGGGTTGATCATGAAATTGGCGATCCAGGGGTCAAGGTGGATAAAGTCGCATTCATGAAGTCTTAGTATCAGTGTTAGAGCTCGGCTTATTAGCTCTTTAGGGTCGTTTCCTTCAGTTGCAAGCCAATGCGTACCATCGACATGCGAAATGAGTTGCTCAGTAATTAAAAAAAATTCCACTATCCAGCCTAGTCTATGGCGGACATATCCGAATCCGAAGATTCTTGCGGAAGGTATGTTGAGATTGTTTGCCTCCATAGAATTTATAAGTTCTTCTAGCGGCCAGTCGTAGCCGGCGCCGTTCTTTTTTGAGCGTTGAATTCCTAGTGTTAAGCGTAGTTTTGATTTCCAGCTATTTAGCGCTGAGCTTTTCAAAAATAATGCATTGGGGCCGTTTGATATTTTTGCCTTGATACGCTGGCTGGAGCAAGTGCGTGCGCTTATCAGTTCATAGATATTATGAGTCAACTCTCTGGAGTGCGAGAGAGACGTATGTAGTGTTAGGCGCTTGGTTCTAGATGTATACGGAAAGCTCTCTGCAAAAACGCTTAGCGTTGCTAGCATTGGCGCCCCTCCCCCTGTAAACTTGGTTTAGATTGATCGGTAAGCATTTATTAGCTGCTCTAGCGGAAAGTCAGCTATTTTTTTTCTTTTTAAGTAAGCTTCTAAGTGGCTAAAGTTTCTTTTCACCAATCTGTTGCTTAACTTGTTTTTATTTTTCCTTAAATCAAGCACGTCGATTAATCCTAGTTTGCTGTCAGGGGTTAGTATTATATTTCCAAGGTGCAGTGAGCGAAAATATATCCCTTTTCGATGAAGACCTTTGATGAAGCTTGCTATTTCTAGAATGTGCGCCTGTAAGCTCTCAGGGTTCCTGTTATAGATCTGCTCCAGCGTTCTACCAGGCAACGGCCGGTAGATGCATCCGGTTAGTCCGATGCGTTTGTTAAGCCAGAAAGTTTCGGTTATTTCCACGGTCGGGATATTGTGCTTACGCAGTAGATCGACATTGCGAGCAAATGTGTTTGCATAGGGGGCAATTCGTGCCAGTAGTGGGTGACGTCGAGTGTAAAAGATCTTTAGGTATGTTCCACTGTCAAGCGCAACGACCTTTGGTCCCCGAGCATCCCGCTCTAGGACCTCCCCTTTAGCCAGCCAGCTTTCTAGTTCCTGCGCTGTTACAATCCGCATCTTGTTCCTCTAGCCAGTCGTATGGGGCTTGCCGAATGGCCAATTCTACCCAGCAATCCAGTGTCACTGTGTATCTGCGATTGCTGCGCTATGTGCTCCCCTATTGGGGGCTGTTTGCGATCAGTCTCGCCGGCTTCCTTCTCTTCGCCTCTACCCAGCCAGCACTGGGCTATATCCTGAAGTTCTTCGTCGACGGACTGAATAATCCAGATGCGAGCTTTTTCGCCCAGGCGCCTTATCTCAACGAGGTGCAGTGGCTGGCCAAGCTGAAGTTGCTGCAGGCCGTGCCGTTGCTAATCATCATGATCGCATTGGTTCAGGGTATCGGCTCGTTTCTCGGAAATTTTTTTCTCGCAAAGGTCTCTTTAGGTTTGGTACACGACCTGCGTCTGGCGCTATTCAACAATATGCTTACGCTGCCCAACCGCTATTTCGATAGCCATAACTCCGGGCATCTGATCTCTCGGATCACCTACAACGTGACCATGGTGACCGGCGCTGCGACCGATGCGATCAAGGTGGTAGTGCGCGAGGGCATGACAGTGATTTTCCTGTTCGCCACGCTGCTGTGGATGAACTGGAAGCTCACTCTAGTGATGCTGGCGATACTGCCAGTGATCGGTTTCATGGTGTCGAGCGCCAGCAAGAAATTCCGAAAGCAGAGCAAGAAGATTCAGCTCGCGATGGGCGACGTGACCCATGTGACTTCGGAAACCATTCAGGGCTACCGAGTGGTTCGCAGCTTCGGTGGCGAGCCCTATGAGCGGAGCCGCTTTTTGGCGGCAAGTTCGGAGAACACCGCAAAGCAGTTGCGTATGGTCAAAACCAACGCGGTTTACACGCCGAGCTTGCAACTGGTCATCTACAGCGCCATGGCAGTGCTGATGTTCCTGGTGTTGCTGCTGCGTGGCGACGCGTCTGCTGGCGATCTGGTGGCCTACATCACCTTGGCTGGGCTGTTGCCCAAGCCGATTCGTCAGCTCTCGGAAGTCAGCTCAACCATCCAGAAGGGCGTGGCCGGCGCAGAGAGCATCTTCGAGCAGCTCGACGAGGAGCCGGAAGTAGATAGGGGGTCGCTCGAGCGCGAAGCCGTCAGTGGTCACCTCAAGGTGCATAACCTTGACTTCGTTTATCCGGGCACAGACAAGCGTGTGCTGCACGACATCAGCTTTACGATTGAGCCTGGGCAGATGGTGGCCTTGGTTGGGCGCTCAGGCAGCGGCAAATCCACGCTAGCAAATCTGATTCCGCGTTTTTACCACCATGAGGCAGGCCAGATACTGCTCGACGGGGCGGATGTCGAGTCGTACACGTTGCGCAATCTGCGCCGGCACATAGCACTAGTGACTCAGCAGGTGACGCTGTTCAACGATACGGTGGCGAATAACATCGCTTACGGCGATCTGGCTGGCGCGCCGCTGGACGACATACGCCGCGCGGCCCGTGATGCCTACGCCGATGAGTTCATCGAGCAGATGCCGGAGGGGTATCAGACCATGGTCGGCGAGAACGGCGTGCTGTTGTCCGGCGGTCAGCGTCAGCGCCTGGCGATTGCTCGTGCATTATTGAAAAACTCGCCGGTGCTGATTCTGGACGAAGCTACCTCGGCGCTGGATACCGAGTCCGAGCGGCACATCCAGGGGGCGCTGGATCATGTCATGCAGGGCCGTACCACGCTGGTCATCGCGCACCGCTTGAGCACCATCGAGAAGGCCGACCAGATTCTAGTGATGGAGCAGGGCCGCATCGTCGAGCGCGGTACCCACGCCGAGCTGCTGGCCGCGAACGGCGCCTACGCCAGGCTCCACGCCACTCAGTTCAAGGACGAAGTGCCCGAAGAGCAGGGATCCTGATGTTTCAGTTCCTGCATAGCTGGCGCGAGCGTGGCTGGCGCGTTATCGACGCATCGACGTATTCCGAGGTCTGGCAGCGCTACGGTGGCAGCGTTGCGACGCACCCTGAGGTCATCGAGCGGCTGGCTGGGCTCGCTGGTATTCCAGTGCGCTATCTGGGCTGGGAAAAGCAAGGTGAGCTGATTGCGGCGGTTCCCTGCTGGGGGCGGCATCTGGCGCTTTCCAAGGATGTGCTGAAGAAGACCGGCAAACGCGGCCTGTTCGATATGGGCAACGCGGAGATCATTCTACCGGTCGCCGACCAGGCCCGTGTGCCGGTCCGTCAGCGCATGCGCTACGTGTCCGAGCTGAATGCTGCTGCGATCAGCACGTTGAGCGGGCAGCCGGAGGGCTTGGCGCTGGCGCGTGAGCCCGAGGAGTACTCGAAGAAGTTCCGCTATAACCAGCGTCGCGAACAGCGTCTGCTGGAAGAGGCCGGTGGTGTGCTGCGTCCGATGCAGGAGTTCACATCAACCGAACAGGCTGCACTCTATGCTGATTTGTTCCAGCGCCGGTGGGGTTTCGAGGCCCCCGGTAAGGGCCGCCTGCAAGAGGTCTTTGCACTACTGCGCGAGTTCATGACCGGCTCGGTGGTCCTGCTTGATGACCTGCCCATCGCCGTCCAGGTGCTTTACCGGGTCGAAGCGCCGAAGTGGGTGTCGATCGAGTACATCAACGGCGGTGTTGATCCGCAACAGCGCAACTTCAGCCCCGGTAGCGTCCTCAGCTTCGTCAATACCCAGGCAGCCTGGGCCGATGCCCGCGCGCTGGGCAAACCGCTGCGTTATTCCTTTGGTCGTGCGGACCGGGAGTACAAGGACCGCTGGTGCAACCGCGTCCCGGTCTACCAGGTGTGAGCCATGAGTGCACGCAAGCAGCAATTGCTTAAACGTCATCGCCAGCACAAGCGCATCGCGCTGCTCACCGCGCTCGTTGCGCTGTTGCTGATTGGAGCGCTGGTCAACTGGTGGCTGATACCGCTGCTGGGAGTTCTCGGCTGGATCGCCCATGAGGCATGGTTCGCTGATCATCTGTTCTACCGGCCGCAGGACGACTACCGCTACGCCTTTCCTGAAGATGCTAAGCGCTACCCGGTGCGCATCGAGGGCGGCCGTCTGGTTCTGCCTGACGGCTTCGACGCTGCAGATACGCTGTTTCTCGAGGTCAATCTGAAGGCCAGCTGGCTAGGGCGCTGGTTCGACCCGCAGGTATGGATTGGTGAGGACCGCCAGGACTTCGAGCGCGGTGTCGCGGGTCGGCGTTACCTCAACCTTTCCGGTCAGCACGAGCTGCTCGTCCAAGGGGGGCTGAGCTTTCGCGGGCGTTTTTGCGAGCTCTCGAACGATGCGACCCTGTACGTGATGCGCAATCCGGACTACGCCGAGCGCCGCATCCTCATCATCGCTCCCCACGCTGACGATGCCGAGCTGGCCGCCTTCGGCTTGTACAGCCGAGCGCGCGACGTCGCCATCGTTACCCTGACTCAGGGCGAGATCGAGGCGAACAACTACCAGCGCCTGGGTTTGGATCTGCCTGCTGCGGCCCGTTTGAAGGGGCGCCTGCGCAGTTGGGACAGCCTTGCGATACCGCTCTGGGGCGGCGTGCCGCAATCGCGTTGCGTGCAGCTCGGCTATTACTGCCTGCAGCTGCCAGCCATGGCCGAGGACCCGGTGCATCCCTTCGGCTCGCGCGAGTCGGGTGAGCGGGACATCCGCAGCGTGCGTCAGCACAATCCTCTGGCCCTACCGGCGGATTTGGATGGTGTGCCAAGCTGGGAAAATCTGCAGGCCGACCTGCGCTCGCTGCTGACACATTTCCGTCCTGAAGTGGTGGTCACGCCGCATCCGGAACTCGATCCGCACTCCGACCATGTCGCTGCCACACGAGCACTCTGTCAGGCGATAGAGGAGGGCGACTGGCTGCCCGACACGCTGCTGCTCTATGCCAACCACCTGCACGACAACGATCGGTGGCCAATGGGTCCGGCTGATGGTGGCATTGCGTTGCCCCCTGCCATCGAGCCGCTGCCGGCGGATCGTCTGTGGAGCCCTCTGCTGGATGCCGACGCGCGGCTGAACAAGGCCATGGCGTTGGCCATGCAGCACGATTTGCAGGGGCCGCTGCCGCTAAAGAAGCGCTTGCGTCGGTTGATCCAGGCGGCGCTTGTCGGCCGACATTGGCCGCTCAGTGGCGAGGACGAGTTTTTCCGCAAGGCGGTGCGCCGCCATGAGCTGTTCTGGGTTCGCCACCTCTAGCAAGGCGCCAGCCCAGGCGGGCTGTTGCGTAGTGCATGTTATGATCGCCGCCGTTTTCTCTTCCTCACCGGAGCCCCCATGAAGTTGTCCATGCCCCGTTTCGACCAAGCCTCTGTCCTGGTGGTTGGCGACGTCATGCTCGATCGTTACTGGCATGGCGGCACGTCGCGGATTTCGCCGGAGGCGCCGGTGCCGGTGGTCAAGGTCGAGCAGGTAGAGGATCGGCCGGGTGGCGCCGCCAACGTGGCTCTTAACATCTCGGCATTAGGTGCGCCGGCCGCACTGGTTGGTGTCACGGGCGTGGATGAAGCCCGCCAAAGCCTGATTGATAGCCTGGCTGCAGCTGGTGTGCAGGCACACTTTCAATCCATCGAGCATCAGCCGACCATCATCAAGCTGCGGGTGATGAGCCGGCACCAGCAACTGTTGCGGATGGACTTCGAAGAGCCGTTCGACACCGATCCGGCCGCGTTGCTGCGCGACGTCGAGCAGCTGTTGCTGGGTGTGAAGGTGCTGATTCTTTCCGACTACGGCAAAGGTGCGCTGCGCAATCACCAGTCGCTGATTCAGGCCGCGCGCAAGCGTGGCATTCCGGTGCTGGCTGACCCTAAAGGGAAGGACTTCGAAATCTATCGCGGCGCTTCGGTTATTACGCCGAACCTCGGTGAGTTCGAGGCCATTGTCGGTCACTGCTCGGACGAGGCCGAACTGGTTGCAAAGGGCGCTGCCCTGATGCACAACCTTGAACTTGGTGCCCTCTTGGTGACCCGCGGCGAGCACGGCATGACCCTGTTGCGTCCCGAGCATTCACCGCTGCACCTGCCGGCCCGCGCACGTGAAGTATTCGATGTCACTGGCGCTGGCGATACGGTGATTTCGACATTGGCGGCGGCCATTGCTGCTGGAGAGGAGCTGCCCCAGGCAGTGGCCCTGGCCAATCTTGCCGCCGGTATCGTGGTCGGCAAGCTGGGCACCGCCTGCATCAGCGCACCGGAACTGCGTCGTGCAGTGCAGCGCGAGGAAGGTTCCGAGCGTGGGGTAATGACGCTCGAGCAGTTGCTCACCGCGATAGAAGATGCGCGCGCCGAAGGCGAGAAGATCGTGTTTACCAATGGCTGTTTCGACATCCTGCACGCCGGGCATGTTACCTATCTGGAGCAAGCCCGCGCTCAAGGGGATCGCTTGATCGTCGCAGTTAACGATGATGGGTCGGTGAGTCGTCTGAAGGGGCCGGGCCGGCCAATCAACTCGGTTGATCGGCGCATGGCGGTGCTGGCTGGGCTCGGCGCGGTCGATTGGGTTGTATCTTTCGCGGAGGACACACCTGAAAATCTGCTCGCCGAGGTCAAGCCGGATGTGCTGGTCAAGGGCGGCGATTACGGTGTCGATCAGGTTGTCGGTGCGGACCTGGTCACGGCCTATGGCGGTGAGGTCAAGGTGTTGGGGTTGGTCGAGAACAGCTCTACTACGGCCATTGTAGAAAAAATCCGCAAGCGATAAGCCTGGCCGCTGCCCAGCCGGCCGGGCTGGGCAGCCTCTCCATGTCAGCTCAACCGGATGCCGCCACGGCGAGGGTCTTGATCCAGTCGCGCCAAGTGATTCGCTCTTCGCGCACCACCCATTCCTCCTGGCCTGCAAAGCTTTCCGACAGCCACAGCCCGCGCGTGCTGGCCGGAACGGGCTGCCCTTTGCGCAGGGTGTACAACGCGGCGGTCGGACGCCCCTGCAGCAGCGGGACCAGATAAAGGTCGGGCCTGCTGCGGGACAACTCTGCGACGAGCTTGCCGTCTTCCAGCCGTTCATCGACATGAAACAGGCCGAGCTCTCGGGTTTCCTTCGGTAGATCGAGGCGCATGTCGTACACCAACTGCAGGGAAGCCGTTGGCAGATGAACATAGGCTCGCGGGCGCTCCATCAAGGTCATCTGGCCGCATTGCACCGGTCTCGCCGAGCCTGAAAGCGAGGCCAGGTTGAAATGCACAGCCTCCCGATAGCGCAGGCTGCCCTCATAGGGAGCCGGTAGCCATGTGTCCCCGAAGCGCCCGGCGAGCCAGCCTTCTGGGGTTTCCAGCAAACATTCTTCAGCAACTTCCTGAATCGCGGTGAGCAGAGGCAGACTGAGTTCGTGGGCCGGTACGTAGCCGGAAATCAGCTTGAGTACCACGTCGCCTCGGTCCTGGCGTTGCTGGCGCACCAGTACCCAGTAATCCTGGCCCTGCCAGCAGATCGTCAGGCGTACCGAGACGCCGAGGTTAGCCAGTTCGATATTGAAGCGGCTCGGATCGTCCACGGCTACCGGTCGGCGACGTTCGAGCATCTCGCTGAAGTTCAGCGGACGCCCAAGGCTCTGGTAGCGCAAGCCTTCCGGGCTGGCTTCGACGAGCAGCGGCAGGGTCTTGAAGGCGGTCGGATTCTTGCGGATCAGTACGCGCGGCATTCGGCTCCTCCTGGCAGTCGGCGGCCGTCTGGCCATTTATTGTTGTTGGGATAAAACGGATGCGGCGGTACGTACGTTAGCTGACAAGTGTTGCGGGTTGATGGTGCCGATGATTGCCGCGCCGACGCCAGGATGACTGAACAACAGCTCGAAGCTGAGCCGTACGGGGTCCTCGTCTGGCTTCAGGCAAACATGGCCGCTGGCGAGCGCCTTCTTGACCAGGATGCCCTTGGCGTTTGCCTGAGCGTAGTCGAGCACTGGCCGTTCGGCCTGCTCGTTGAGGTTGTAGGTCACCATCGCACAGTCGCCCTGCTCAAGGGCAAAAAGGCCGCCTTCGACGGTTTTGCCTGACAGGCCGTAGCCAAGAATCTTCCCCTCGCGCTTGAGCTCGGCGAGGGTTCCGTAAACGCCGCTGTTCTGCAGAATGTCCAGGTCGCGCCCATCCGAATGCACTAACACCAGTTCGATACGGTCGGTCTTTAGCCGCTGGAGGCTGCGCTCGACGGAAAAGCGGGTATGGGCCGGCGAGAAATCGAACTGCGATTGACCGTCGACGAACTCCTCGCCGACCTTGCTGACCACCACCCAATGATCGCGCTGGCCCAGCAACAGCGGGCCCAGGCGCTGTTCGCTGACGCCGTAGGCGGGGGCGGTATCGATCAGATTGATGCCGAGATCCCGTGCCAAATCAAGCAAGTGGCGCGCCTGTGCATCGTCGGGAATACGAAAGCCGCTGGGGTACTTCACGCCCTGATCACGGCCCAGCTTGACCGTGCCCAAGCCCAATGGCGATACATTCAAGCCGGTGCTGCCCAGCCGGCGGTGCAAGGCATGAAGGGTGGTTTCCATCAGACCAACCCTTCCCAGAATGGCCCAGTGACAGCGGGGCGTGGCAGTTCTGGCAGTGGCGTTAAGGGTTGCGGCTGGATGCCGTCGCGGATCAATGCGGCCTCGACCCGATCGGCGAAGTCTGGGGACAGCGCCAGTTTGGTCGGCCAGCCCACCAGCAGGCGCCCCTGTTCGGCGAGGAAGGCGTTATCCGGTCTGGCCAGTGCGGATTGCGCAGGCTCGGCTCGGTCGATGCGCAGCGTGGCCCATTTGGCTGCCGACAGGTCAATCCAGGGAACCAGCTCGGCCAGCTCGTTCTTCGCGGCGGCAATCTGCGACGCTTCATCGCGCGCAACCCCGCCGGCTTCGGCCAGGTCACCGCCCAGATACCACACCCATTCGCCGTCGGCAGCAGGGTGGCTGGTTACCGTAATGCGTGGCTTGGAACCGCCGCCAAGGCAATGTGCATACAGCGGCTTCAATGTCGGCGCCTTGACGATGACCATGTGCAATGGGCGCTTCTGCATCGCAGGCTGAGCGAGGCCCAGCGCACTCAGCAGTTCGGCATTGCCCGCGCCGGCAGTCAGGACAATGCGTTGAGTGCGGATCGAGCGGCCGTCGACAATTAGCCCGGTCAACTCGCCGTTCTCCAGTAGAGGCTCGATTCGCTCGGCTTTCAGCAGGCCTGGGCCCGACAGCTCTGCGAGTCGGCGGATCAGGCTGGGCACGTCCAGTACCAGTTCGCTGAGGCGGTAGACCTTGCCTTTGAAACGCGGATCCTGGAGCGCCGGGGGCAGCTCACCGCCCTTGACCTGGCCGACACGCGACCGGACCGCCTTGCTGGCGAAGAAGCTGGTGAGGTTGCCCGTCAGGGTGCCTGGCGACCATAAATAGTGAGCGTCCGATAGCAGGCGTACACCTGAGAGGTCCAGCTCGCCGCTGCCGGCAAGCGCCTCGCGCCAGCGTCGTGGCATGTCGGCGATGGCTTCCGATGCGCCGGTCAACGCGCCGCTCAATGCGTACTTGGTCCCGCCGTGGATGATGCCCTGAGACTTGACGCTTTGTCCGCCGCCGAGCACACCCTTGTCCACCAGCAGCGTCGAATAGCCCAGTCGGCGTAGGCGTGCGTTCAGCCACAGGCCGGCGACTCCGCCGCCAACGATCAGAACATCGGTGCTCAGTGACTCGGACATGAAGGGACCTCTTGGAGAAATCAGGCGCGCAGTATAACCGCTCACCCATGAACATCAGCCGAACCGGCTCAGTGTCCAGTGCTGCCGGAAAACACCTGGATCACCACCACGCCAGCGACGATCAGCGCCATGCCTAGCACCGCCGGTAGATCGAGCTTCTGCTGATAGATTACTGCTGCGGCGATGCTCACCAAGACGATGCCGAGGCCTGCCCAGATGGCGTAGGCAATGCCCACCGGTATGGTCCTGACCACCAAAGCAAGCATCCAGAATGAGAGGCTGTAGCCCGCGATCACCAGAAACAGCGGTAGCGGGCGACTGAAGCCAGCCAGCGACTTCATGGAGGTGGTGGCAATCACCTCGGCGGTGATAGCGATGGCGAGATAGAAATAGCCAGTCATACGGTCTCCGGTTGCGGGCAGTGCCGGTCTGCGCTGCGTTCATTCGGCTCCCGCGGAACGGGCAAGTTCTGCGCAACGGTAGCGGATTTCGCTTTGCGCTTCGCTGTGGCCGTTGCGTCCGACGCTTTGCTAAGCTCCGCGCCCATGAATCGTGCCCTCTATACCTTGCTGTTTCATCTCGCCTTGCCTCTGGTGTTTGCGCGTCTGTTCTGGCGTGCTCGTCGAGCGCCGGCTTATGGCGCGCGAATCGGCGAGCGCTTCGCTGTAGGGCTTCCGGCGTTCCAGCCGGGTGGCATCTGGGTGCATGCGGTGTCGGTCGGCGAAAGCATTGCTGCGGCGCCGATGATTCGGGCGCTGATGGAGCGCTATCCATTGCTGCCGATCACCGTGACCTGCATGACGCCGACGGGCTCCGAGCGCATCAAGGCGCTGTTCGGCGACAGGGTGCAGCACTGCTATTTGCCCTATGACCTACCGTGGGCGGCGTCGCGATTTCTGCAACGCCTGCAGCCAAAGCTGGCGGTCGTGATGGAAACCGAGTTATGGCCCAACCATATTCATCAATGTGCGCAGCGGGGCATCCCTGTGGCGCTGGCCAACGCGCGCCTGTCCGAGCGTTCAGCACGCGGCTACGCACGCTTCTCCCGACTGACCGCGCCGATGTTGGCCGAACTGAGCCTGATCGCCGTGCAGACCAATGCGGAGGCCGAACGCTTTCGAAAGCTAGGCGCTCGTGAGGATAGCGTGCAGGTCACCGGCTCGATCAAGTTCGACCTGAATATTGATCCGGCGCTGCCCGAGCGCGCCTCGCAACTCCGTCAGCAGTGGGATGCCATGTCGCGACCGATCTGGATCGGTGCCAGCACCCACACGGGTGAAGACGAGATTTTGCTTGCGGCGCATCGATTAATTCTGGCTGAACGCCCCGATGCGCTGTTGATCCTGGTGCCGCGCCATCCTGAGCGCTTTCGCTCGGTGTATGAGCTGTGTGGCAAGCAGGGTTTCAGCACGGTTCGCCGGTCCCTCGCTGAACCGCCGAAGCCCGAGACTCAAGTGGTGCTTGGCGACACCATGGGCGAGTTGCTGTTTCTGTTCGCATTGGCCGATGCCGCTTTCGTCGGTGGCAGCCTGGTGCCTACGGGTGGCCACAACCTGCTGGAGCCAGCCGCGCTGGGCAAGCCCGTGCTGACGGGGCCACATCTGTTCAATTTCCTCGATATCGCCGCACAACTGCGTGATGCAGGCGCACTTGCTGAAGTCAGCAACGCACCTGAGCTGGCATCGGCGATAGAGCTGTTCTGGAACGACTCCGAGCGCGTCGAAAAGGCACGCAGCGCAGGCCTGAAGGTTCTGAAAAACAATCAGGGCGCGCTTGGGCGTTTGCTGGAGGGGTTGGGTGCCTTGCTCAAGTAGCGAGGCGTCAGGCTGTTTGGCCGATTCCGCTCTGCCGGCCACGAGTGTCCGCTAGACCCCGCGCTGAACCGGTTGTAGATCAGGCCCGTTTTGGGGCCCGATCATGGCGTGCCTCGATCCGCCTTAGAGTATTGGGCCGGTTCGCCACGACTAATCGATGCGCACCGGGCGGGCAAAATTCTCGGACAGGTCCGGCGGCAGGAAATCGGTATCCGGGTCGTAGTCGGTTTTCAGATACCGCTGCAGATCTTCCAGATCACCGGGGTTGAGTGTGCCGGCGGCCTGTTTCAGGCGCAGGCTGTCGATGATGTAGTCGTAGCGGGCATTGTTGTAGTCACGCACCGAAGCAAACAGGCGGCGTTGCGTGTCGAGCACATCGACAATATTGCGAGTACCGACCTGATAGCCGATATCGGTGGCTTCTAGCGCGCTCTGGTTGGAAACGATCGATTGCCGCCGCGCCTGCACTTGCTCCACATCGGTATTCACCGCCCGATAGAGGTTGCGCGTGGTCTCGACCACCTGGCGGCGCAGGCTTTCCCGCTGTTGCTCGGTCTGGGTTAGCTGATGGAAGGCTTCGCGGCGCTGAGAGCTGATCAGGCCGCCGCTATAAAGTGGAATGTTCAACTGCAGCCCGATACTGCGCTGCTCGACATCGCCGGTGTAGCGGGGGATGCCGGTCACCGCTTCGCTACCCGTATTGGTGAACCCCAGGCTGTCGTTGTCGCCCTTGCTGTAACGCGCCACGGCGTCGAGTGTTGGTGCATGACCCGAACGGCGCTGGCGTAGGGTTTCCTCGGCCGCGTTAACGGCCTGATTACTGGCCAGCAAATCGAGGTTCTGTTGCGTGGCGGTGTTGACCCAGGCGCTGGCGTCGTTAGGAATGGGCGGCAGCACCGGCAAGCTGTGCTCAATGCCTTCTAGAGCCAGGTATTCGCGGTTGGTCAGGGTAAACAGGGCCTGGAACGCATCGTCCACTTGCCGTTGCGTGAGCAGCCGGTTGGCGCGTGCGGTATCGAAGCCTGCTTGTGCTTCCAGAACATCGGTCCGGTCGGACAAGCCAACTTCGAAGCGCTCATTGGCCTGGTCGAGCTGGCGCTGAAAAGCTGACTCTTCGGCCTTGGCCGCGGCAAGATTATCCTGGGCGCGCAATACGGCAAAGTAGGCTTGCGCGGTCAGGCGAATCAGATCCTGTTCGGCGATTGAATATTCCAGCGCGGCCTGTTCGCTAATGGCCTCAGCCGCCTGTAACTGGAACCAGCGCTCGGGGCGAAAGATCGGCTGGCTGAGGGTTGCCTTATAGACGGTGCCGCTGCGTGACAGCGAACGCGAGCCCATGGATGTATCGACATCGGTGCGCGTGTTGCTGAGCTCCGCACCGCCGCTGAGGTTCGGTAGCAAACCGGCACGGGCCTGGGGCACTACTTCCTGGATCGCCTGGAACTGCGCGTGCGCCGCCGCAAGGTCGGCGTTGTTCTCAACGGCCTGTCGGTAGACGCTGACCAGGTCGGTCCGAGCGGAAAGCGGTGGCGCTGTCTGGGCCCAGGTCAGCCCGGACGAGGCGGCGGTCACGGCGAGTGCCAGCGTGAGTCTGCGCAGCATGTGCGTCTTTCCCTGAAGCGAAGTGATGGGCAAGGCTATGCGTGGTCATGCGGGCGGTCAAGGCGCTTGAGCAGGGTGTTCGGGACCTTGTTGGAGGCGATCAGGCAGCAGGGCGGGCGGGGACGGATGTGACCCGACGGTCGCGGCGCTTGCCATCGGCATGGTATTCCCGGTCAGTCTTGATTAGACTCGGCCCCGTTCTTGTCGGGGTGCCTTGAAGCGAAGGCTGAGATCGGAAAGTTCCGGATCCCGTTGAACCTGATCAGGTTAAGGCCTGCGTAGGGAACAAGATGTGCTCGCCAGTCTTTCGGCAAGCTCTCTCGGCGCCAGTTCCGGCGCGCCCGATGCCCTTCATCCGCCGTGTTTTTCAGGTTCGCCCCGACAACTTTCGAGGAGCCAGCCTGATGCGTGCAGAACAACAAAACCTGAGTGAATCAGCCCAGGTCGACCAAGGGTCGATCCAGCCTTTCCCGCGTTCGCAGAAAATCTATGTGCAGGGTTCGCGCCCTGACATCCGCGTGCCGATGCGCGAGATCAGTCTCGACGTAACACCCACGGATTTCGGCGGTGAGATCAACGCGCCGGTGCTGGTGTACGACACCTCCGGTCCCTACACCGATCCGAGCGTGACCATCGATGTGCGTAAAGGCCTGGCCGACGTGCGCTCGGCCTGGATCGATGACCGTGGCGATACCGAACTGCTCGACGGCTTGACCTCGCAATTCGGCCAGCAACGCCTGGCCGATGCCGAGCTGACCAAGATGCGCTTCGCCCATGTGCGCAATCCGCGCCGGGCCAAGCCGGGCAAGAACGTCAGCCAGATGCATTACGCGCGTCAGGGCATCATCACGCCCGAGATGGAATACATCGCCATCCGCGAAAACATGAAGCTGCAGGAAGCGCGCGCCGCCGGCCTGCTCACCGAGCAACATGCCGGGCAGAGCTTCGGGGCTTCGATTCCGAAGGAAATCACCGCCGAGTTCGTGCGTGACGAAGTGGCCCGCGGCCGCGCGATCATCCCCGCCAACATCAACCACACCGAGCTGGAGCCGATGATCATCGGCCGCAACTTCCTGGTGAAAATCAACGGCAATATCGGCAACTCGGCGCTGGGCTCCTCGATTGAAGAAGAAGTCGCCAAGCTGACCTGGGGCATCCGCTGGGGTTCGGACACCGTGATGGACCTGTCGACCGGCAAGCACATCCACGAAACCCGCGAGTGGATCATCCGCAACTCGCCGGTTCCGATCGGTACCGTGCCGATCTACCAGGCTCTGGAGAAGGTCAACGGCGTGGCCGAGGACCTGACCTGGGAGCTGTTCCGCGACACCCTGATTGAACAGGCCGAGCAGGGCGTTGACTACTTCACCATCCATGCCGGTGTGCTGTTGCGCTACGTCCCGCTGACCGCCAAGCGCGTCACCGGCATCGTCAGCCGCGGCGGCTCGATCATGGCCAAATGGTGCCTGGCGCATCACCAGGAGAATTTCCTCTACACCCACTTCGAGGAAATCTGCGAAATCATGAAGGCCTACGACGTCAGCTTCTCGCTGGGCGACGGCCTGCGTCCGGGCTCGATTGCCGATGCCAATGACGCTGCGCAGTTCGGTGAGCTTGAAACGCTCGGTGAGCTGACCAAGATCGCCTGGAAGCACGACGTGCAGTGCATGATCGAAGGCCCTGGCCACGTGCCGATGCAGATGATCAAGGAGAACATGGACAAGCAGCTGGAATGCTGCGATGAGGCGCCGTTCTACACCCTCGGCCCGCTGACCACCGACATCGCGCCCGGCTACGATCACATCACCTCGGGCATCGGTGCGGCCATGATCGGCTGGTTTGGTTGCGCCATGCTCTGTTACGTCACGCCGAAGGAGCACCTCGGCCTGCCGAACAAGGATGACGTTAAGACCGGCATCATCACCTACAAGATTGCCGCCCACGCCGCGGACCTCGCCAAAGGCCATCCGGGCGCGCAGATCCGCGACAACGCCCTGTCCAAGGCGCGCTTTGAATTCCGCTGGGAAGACCAGTTCAACCTCGGCCTGGACCCGGACACCGCACGCGCTTTCCATGACGAGACCCTGCCGAAGGATTCCGCCAAGGTCGCGCATTTCTGCTCCATGTGCGGGCCGAAATTTTGCTCGATGAAGATCACTCAGGAAGTGCGCGAATACGCGTCGCAGAACGGGCTAACCGATGAGCAAAAAGCGATCGAGGCCGGCTTCAAGGAGCAGTCTTCGCGCTTCAAGGACGAAGGCTCGGTGATCTACAAACAGGTGTAGCGGCCGGGTCGCCATCACTCCGGTGGACTGTGTCGTAGGGTGGATCGATGAAGCGTGATCCACCCTGCGACACAGCAGAGTCGGTCCTAACCGCTTGTCGCGGTGCGGTCACGCCGGGGGGCAGCTGCATGGCTCAACTGTAGGGTGGGAAACGGCGGAGCCTTTACACTCATCGACCAACCGGTCCTGCCGAAATGATTCGGCGGCCAACCGGTACCTCTCTATTTGAAGCAGATAAGCCTTCGGCGTCATCCGCTCTTTGGATCGCTGCTGGTATTCCTTTTCGTGAGGCGAAACATCGTGCTCACGGTTGTGCCGGGCAACCGGTTTCTCTGAGATAACAATGTGAACATTCCAGGTCGTTATTCCCCGCATCAGATGATCGCCGCTGAGCACCGTGTATTCGGTGGGCGTGATCTGTTCTCCCTGTGGTTCTCGCTGGGCGTCGGCCTCATGGTGTTGCAACTCGGCGCGTTGCTGGCGCCGGGCCTGGGCATGAGCGGCGCCTTGCTGGCGATCCTCAGCGGCACTGCGGTCGGCGTGATATTGCTCGGGGCGGTTGCGGTGATCGGCAGCGACACAGGATTGTCCTCGATGGCCAATCTGAAGCGCACCCTGGGCGACCGCGGCGCGGTGCTCCCGGCCTTGTTGAATCTGGTTCAGCTGGTCGGCTGGGGCGCGTTCGAGATCATTGTCATGCGCGATGCGGCAAGCGTGCTGTCTGCGCGGGCGTTTGGCGAGCAAAGCGGTTGGGTTAACCCCGCGCTCTGGACGTTGTTCTTCGGTGCGCTGGCGACGCTACTGGCGATCACCGGCCCGCTGACCTTCGTCCGTAAGATTCTGCGCAAATGGGGCATATGGTTGCTGCTCGGTGCCTGCGTCTGGCTGACCTGGAACCTGTTCGACAAGGCCGATCTCCAGGCGCTGTGGGCACGTCAGGGGGACGGCTCGCTGCCGTTTGCGCTGGGCTTCGACATTGCCATCGCTATGCCGCTGTCCTGGCTTCCGCTGATCGCAGACTACTCGCGCTTCGGGAAGGCGGCGCGGCGCGTTTTCGGCGGCACCGTGCTGGGCTTTTTTGTGGGTAACGTCTGGCTGATGAGCCTTGGTGTTGCTTATACCCTGGCGTTCGCCGACAGCGGCGAGGTCAATGCGCTTCTGCTGGCGCTCGCCGGTGCTGGGCTGGGGATCCCGCTGCTATTGATCCTGCTGGACGAGTCGGAGAATGCTTTTGCCGACATCCATTCCGCTGCGGTCTCGGTTGGCCTGCTGCTGCCGTTCAAGGTTGAGCGGCTGGCGCTGGCCATCGGTGCGTTGTGTACCTTGATCGCCTGGTTTGCACCGTTGGCGGAGTACCAGAACTTCCTGCTGCTGATCGGCTCGGTGTTCGCTCCGCTGTTTGGTGTGGTGCTGGTGGATCACTACCTGCTCAGAAGGCGGGGCCGGCTGCAGGTAGCCAGTACGATGTTGCGCTGGGAGACGCTGCTGGCGTGGGGCTGCGGCGCGGCCGTCTACCATTTGCTGGCAAACGCCTGGCCGGAAATTGGTGCCAGCCTGCCGGCACTGTTCCTCTCCGGCGGGTTGCTGCTGGTGTTGAGTCGCTTTGGCGGGGCTACGGCAGGTAGGCCGGTTTCAGTATCCCGCTGAGCTCGCGGTAAGCAATCTCCAGTTCAGGGTGCCCGCTCGAATACGGCGCGATGCTGTAGACGTCATATTTGAGCAGCACCTTGTCTCGTAGCAACGCAATGTTGGCGGTCTGCTGGAAGGGCCATTGGCGGCTGAAAGCGGCGTCGTGCTCGTTGGCTCGCAGCCATTGCTGGTGCGCCTTCGCGGCAACGCGCCAGAAGGCACCTTCCTTTCCGGGCAATACAACATCGGCAAGCTTCAGCTCACGGTACTGCTCTCGGTCGTAATTGATGAAGCCGCGCCCGGGCATTCCGTGAGCGCCGCCGGTGTGTATATAGCTCGAAAGCTCCACCACCAGCAGCGGCCCATGCTGCTCACGCAACTTGGCTTGAAGGTAGCTGCTCCAGCCGGGTTCCGCGTCTTGCAGGAAGGTCTGTTGATAGCCCTCGAGTGACGCCGGGACCTGAGCATCCGGGCTGACTACCGTCATCTCGCGCATCCGCTGGTCGATCAGCGCGTTCAGTGCGGGCTCGTTTTCAAACAGCTGAGTATCTATGTTCACCAAGGGGCAGCTATCGTCTTGCTCAGGGCAGCTGGTCGGACGTTGCTCGCTGAGGATCTGACGAACGTCTACGGGCGGCTCGCCACCGAAGTGTTGGCAGCCACCTATGAGCAGGCTGAACGCTGTTAAGACGATGGCATTGCGAAGTGGCATCAATGGATTGGCTCCTGCGGCGGCTTCAGTGCGGGTTCGAGTGCGTGGGCGGAGCGAAGTTCGAGAATCGCCAGCTGGGCATCTTCCTTCATGCGAGTGGTCTGCAAAGGGCTGCGCCCGAGCAAGCGGCGCGCTAGGATGGCAGCAGAGAGACCGCTCACGCTGTGACGGTTGCAGCCTTTTTCCGGCGCCGGCAGGTGCTGGAACAACCCGATATGTGAGTAGTGCATGAACGATATTTTCAAAGCAGGCGCCGACGATGTCGAGATTATCAGCCGCGAGCGCTGCTTCAGTGGCTTTTACAACCTTGACCGCTTCCGCCTTCGCCATCGTCTGTTCCGAGGGGGCATGGGCGCCGAGATCGAGCGCGAGCTGTTTGTTCGCCACGATGCCGTCTGCGTGCTTCCTTATGATCCTCAGCGCGACGAGGTCGTATTGATCGAGCAGTTTCGTGTCGGCGCCATGGCGCATGGCGACAACCCGTGGTTGGTGGAAACGGTGGCCGGCCTGATCGACAAGGACGAGCAGCCTGAAGAGGTGGCGCGCAGGGAGTCGGTGGAAGAGGCAGGCCTGGAGCTCGGCGAGCTCTGGCCGGTGTCTGTTTACTATCCTTCGCCAGGAGGCAGCACCGAGCGCATACATCTCTACGTCGGTCGCTGCAGCAGTGTTGGCGCCGGCGGCGTGTTCGGGCTGGAAGAGGAGGGTGAAGACATCCGTGCAGCGGTGTGGTCTCTTGATGAAGCATTGGAGGCGCTGCGCGACGGCCGGATCGATAACGCGGCGACGATCATCGCGCTGCAGTGGCTGGCGTTGAACCGCAGCGAGATCAGGGAGGCATGGATATGAGGCGAACCCGCGAGCGATACCGCGTCGACCTGCTGGAACTTCAGGCGGCCTGCGAGGCAAATTATCTGCGTCTGATGCGTTTGCTTCCGGAGATGCGCAACCGCCCGGACACGCGCCGGATCGCCATGAGCCAAGGGGACCGACTGCTCGGCGTGCTGGTGCTGACTGTCACCGAGAGCTGCCCCTACACCACCACCGTTCAGATCAGTCAGCAGGACTGTCTGCCCTGGTTGCCAGTGCCGCAGATGGACGTGCGTGTCTACCATGATGCGCGTATGGCTGAAGTGATTGGCGCCGAGAACGCCCGGCGTTTTCGCGGCATCTATAGCTATCCCAACGCGCAAATGCATCAGCCCGATGAAAAAAATCAGCTCAACCTGTTCCTCGGGGAGTGGCTCGGTCACTGCCTGGCCTGCGGTCATGAGCTGGAGTCTGTGCTTTAAGCGGAACAGCGCGCGTCTGAGGTGGTGCTGGCGTTGTGCTATTGATTCCGTGATGCTCCCAAGCGGTTCTGTGATGCATGCCCGCATCGCGCGGTTTACCCCTGCAACTCCCAGCCACCATAATTCTTCTGCGATTTCGCCAAAGGAGACGGGTCTTGGCTGCTGCGCCGCTCACTGTTGAAAACGACTCGGTATTGCTCGTACAACTGACCGATAGTCACCTGTTCGCCGAAGCAGGCGGCAAGCTATTGGGGATGGATACGGCTGAGAGTCTGCAGCGCGTCGTCGATCTGGTTCTCGATGAGCAGCCGCGTATCGACCTGATGTTGGCGACCGGCGACCTTTCGCAGGACGGCTCCCTTGCCTCCTATAAGCGGTTTCGCCAGTTGTCCGAGCGTATCGACGCGCCGGTTCGCTGGTGTCCAGGCAACCATGACGAGTTGGTCCCGATGCAAGAGGCGACCCGTGGCAGCGATATGATGGCGCCAGTGCTTGATATCGGTGCGTGGCGGGTCGTCATGCTCGATACGCTGGTGCCGGGCGCGGTCTTCGGCATGCTCAGTGACGAGCAATTGGCCTTGCTGGAGCGAACCCTGCAGCAGGCACCGGACCGACCGCATCTGGTCTGCCTGCACCATCACCCGGTCTCGATTGGCAGCCGCTGGATGGACAGTATCGGACTGCACAACCGTGAGGCTCTGTTCGAAGTGCTTGACCGTTTCAGCTGCGTCAAAGCGCTGCTCTGGGGGCACATTCATCAGGCGTTCGATAGCGAACGCCGCGGTGTTCGCCTGCTAGCCACTCCCTCTACCGGTGTGCAGTTCGCGCCCGGCAGCGAAGACTTTCAAGTCGATACGCTTGCGCCCGGCTACCGCTGGTTGCGGCTGTACGCTGACGGCTCGCTCGATACCGGTGTTTCGCGAGTGGTTGGCATCGACTTCGTAGTCGATTACTGCGTCAAAGGGTATTGATCGTCGCAGGTCTGTGTAGGTGTTGGCGCTGACCCATTCCCGCACTGATTGGTCTCGGCCTTCCCTGGCGGCTTGCAGCGTGCGCGCCTCGCCTTGTAGCCTTCCCATCCTTTGTCAGCCCAGCGAATCAGCATGCCTCGCGTACAGCCCACCATTCTCTATATGCATGGCCTCAACAGCTCACCGTTGTCGCATAAGGCCAGCCTGCTGACAGCGGCGCTGGGTCGGCTGGGCCGGACTGACTCGCTGCAGGTGCCGGCGTTGCATCATCATCCACGACAGGCCATTACGCAGCTTGAGACGGCGATTGCAGAGCTGGGGCGGCCGCTGCTGGTCGGCAGCTCCCTCGGCGGATACTATGCAACGCATCTCGCCGAACGACACGGCCTCAAGGCCCTGCTGATCAATCCGGCCGTTACGCCTCATTGCCGTTTCGATGGTTATCTCGGACCCCAGACCAACCTCTACAGCGGCGAGGTCTGGGATCTGACCGAAAACCATGTCACGGCACTGGCCGAGCTGGAGGTGCCATCGCCGCAAGATGCCGAGCGCTACCAGGTCTGGTTGCAGACAGGTGACGAAACGCTGGATTACCGCCATGCGGCTGATTACTACAGGGGCTGTGCGGTGCGCATCCAGGCCGGTGGCGATCATGGTTTCAAGGGGTTTGCCGAGCGGCTTCCTGCCTTGCTGGCGTTTGCCGGCTTCGATCCGGCCCTGTTTGCAGACGTCGATTTTTCCGATTTATAAGGACATCACGAGACGCACATGTCTTATACCGCCGAAGCCATTGAAGTCCTCTCCGGCCTGGATCCGGTGCGCAAGCGACCAGGCATGTACACCGACACCTCGCGGCCCAATCACCTCGCCCAGGAAGTTATCGACAACAGTGTCGACGAAGCGTTGGCGGGGCACGCCAGCTCGGTCCAGGTCATCCTGCATCAGGATAATTCCCTTCAGGTGATCGACGATGGTCGCGGCATGCCGGTGGACATCCATCCAGAAGAGGGGGTTTCAGGCGTCGAGCTGATCCTCACCAAGCTGCACGCCGGCGGCAAATTCTCGAACAAGAACTACCAGTTTTCCGGTGGTCTTCACGGGGTTGGCATTTCCGTGGTCAACGCGTTGTCGACCCGAGTGGAGGTGACGGTCAAGCGTGAGAGCAACGAATACCGCATGGCATTTGCCGACGGTTTCAAAGCCAGCGAGCTGGACATCATCGGAACGGTTGGCAAGCGCAATACCGGCACCAGCGTGCACTTCTGGGCCGATCCGAAGTACTTCGATACCCCGAAATTCTCGATCAGTCGACTCAAGCATGTGCTCAAGGCCAAAGCCGTGCTTTGTCCGGGACTGAATGTCAGCTTCGAGGACAAGAACACCGGGGAGAAGACCGAATGGCATTACGAGGATGGTCTGCGCTCATATCTGGTCGACGCTGTCAGCGAGTTTGCTCGGCTACCCGACGAGCCCTTCTGCGGTAGCTTAGCCGGCAGCAAGGAGGCGGTTGATTGGGCCCTTCTGTGGCTACCGGAGGGCGGGGACAGTGTCCAAGAAAGCTATGTCAACCTGATCCCCACTGCGCAGGGCGGCACCCACGTCAACGGCCTGCGTCAGGGGCTGCTGGATGCCATGCGGGAATTCTGCGAGTTCCGCAATCTTCTGCCTCGTGGCGTCAAGCTTGCGCCGGAAGACGTCTGGGAGCGGATCGCATTCGTGCTCTCGACAAAGATGCAGGAGCCGCAGTTCTCCGGTCAGACCAAGGAGCGTCTGTCTTCGCGGGAGTCGGCCGCGTTCGTCTCCGGGGTGGTCAAGGATGCCTTCAGCCTGTGGCTGAATGCCCACCCCGAGCTGGGCTTGCAGCTCGCCGAACTGGCCATCAGCAACGCCGGGCGCCGGCTCAAAGCAAGCAAGAAGGTCGAGCGCAAGCGCGTCACCCAGGGACCGGCGCTGCCCGGCAAGCTGGCCGACTGCGCCGGGCAGGACCCGGCGCGCTCCGAGCTGTTTCTGGTCGAGGGTGATTCCGCGGGCGGTTCCGCCAAGCAGGCGCGCGACAAGGAGTTTCAGGCAATCATGCCGTTACGCGGCAAGATCCTGAATACCTGGGAAGTCGACGGCGGCGAGGTGCTGGCCAGCCAGGAGGTGCACGACATCGCCGTGGCCATCGGCGTCGATCCCGGCGCGGCGGATATTTCCCAGCTGCGCTACGGCAAGATTTGTATCCTCGCTGACGCTGACTCGGATGGTCTGCACATCGCAACCTTGCTCTGCGCGCTGTTCGTTCGTCACTTCCGCCCGCTGGTGGATGCCGGTCATGTCTATGTGGCCATGCCGCCGCTGTACCGCATCGACCTGGGCAAGGACATCTTTTATGCGCTCGACGAAGCCGAGCGTGACGGCATCCTCGATCGCCTGCTGGCGGAGAAGCGCCGTGGCAAGCCGCAGGTCACGCGCTTCAAAGGTTTGGGTGAAATGAACCCGCCTCAGTTGCGCGAAACCACCATGGACCCTAATACACGCCGACTCGTGCAGTTGACCCTGGATGACTTTGACGGCACGCGTGAAATCATGGACATGCTGTTGGCCAAGAAGCGCGCCGGCGATCGCAAGAGCTGGCTGGAATCCAAGGGCAACCTCGCGGAGGTGCTGCTTTGAACCTTCGTTGGGTGGCGCTGCTGGGCGTGCTGGCGGTGCCGTTCTCGGCAACGGCCGCGCCCGAACTGACCATGCTCAGCGAGCATCCCGTCGAGGGGGTCGCCGCGGGCAATCTGTCCGGGCTGGCCTGGTGCGGTGATGCGCTCTGGGCGGTATCCGACCGAGAGGACAATGTGCTGTACCGCCTCGATGCCAGCGATACCGTCTGGCAGGCCGAGGCCGAGCGTTTCGAGTTGCCTCCCGTGCCGAATACTGGCCTGTCGTGGGGCGTACGTATGCGCTCCGCCTTCACTGGCATGTTGCGCGGTGGAGAGATGGATTTCGAAGGCCTGAGCTGCGACAGCCTGGGCAATCGTTATCTGGTCAGCGAAGCGCATGCCGCTGTGCTGCGAGTAAGTCCAGCGGGCACTGCAGAGTGGCTCAATTTGCCGGGCGCGGTGGTGCGTCAGGCAAGGGCTAGCGGGATGCTGCTCAAGTTCAACGCCATGTTCGAAGGCGTAGCGGTCGATCCGGGCGCCGATCGTTTGTGGCTGGCCGCAGAGCACAGTCGCCGAGGTTTGATGGTGACCCACCGAACGCAGAACAGCTGGCGCTGTACTGGCGGCTGTGTATTGCTGGTCGGCGGCGGACGCGATTCAACGCCCCCCGAGATGGGCGACGACACCCAGCCGCGGCGCTTTTCAGGGCTCACCTTCCATAACGGAAAACTGTTTACGCTTGAACCGGTGACTCACCGGGTCTGTCGGCGGAATGTGGAGAATGGGCACCGTGAGGCCTGCTGGTCCTATGCAGACACGGCAATGGCTGAGTCGCGCCGTTACGACACGCCTTTCGGCAATGCCGAAGCCCTCTGGGTCGACGCGGAAGGCGCCTGGATCGGGCTCGACAACAATGAGCTTACGCGTGCCGACGGCGAGAAGCGTCCTGTCGTCTGGCGCTTTGCTGCGCCCAAGGGCGGTTGGGGTGCCAAGCAGTGAGTCAGCCTGCCGGGCGTCGCGCCGGGCGCATCATGCTGGTCCTGGCCTGGGGGGCTGGGTTGCTGCTGGCCACGCGGTTCTTTTCGGACTGGGAACAGAGCCGCTTCAACCCCAATCGCGAACCGGTGTCGGTCATCCAGGGCGAGCAGATAGAGGTGCACCTGGACAGCAACCCGCAGGGGCATTTCGTGGCCGATGGCCAAATCAATGGCGAGACAGTGACCTTTCTGCTGGACACCGGCGCTACAGATGTCGCAATTCCCGCCAAGCTGGGTGATCGCCTTGGCCTGTCCCGCGGCGCTCCGGTGATGCTGCACACCGCCAACGGGCAGACCGCCGGTTACCGGACCGTACTGGACAGTCTCGCCCTTGGCGACATTCTGCTGCACGACGTACGTGCCATCGTGGCGCCCGGCTTTGGTGGTGAGCAGATCCTGCTTGGTATGAGCGCCCTGAAACAACTCGAATTCACCCAGCGCGCAGGCACTCTGGTGCTGCGCCAACACGCCACGGATCGACCATGAGCGAAACTATCGACCTGAGCCTGGACGGCGTGGAGCGTCGCTCCCTTGCCGACTTCACCGAGCAGGCCTACCTGAATTATTCGATGTACGTGATCATGGATCGCGCACTGCCGCATATCGGTGATGGGCTCAAGCCCGTACAGCGGCGCATCATCTATGCGATGAGCGAACTGGGACTGAACGCCGATTCGAAGCACAAGAAGTCGGCGCGGACGGTGGGTGACGTGCTCGGCAAGTTTCATCCCCACGGTGATTCGGCCTGTTATGAAGCCATGGTGCTGATGGCTCAGCCGTTCAGCTACCGCTATACGCTGGTTGACGGCCAAGGTAACTGGGGCGCGCCGGACGATCCAAAATCCTTCGCGGCCATGCGTTACACCGAGGCGCGGCTGTCGCGCTACTCCGAGGTCTTGCTCACCGAGCTGGGTCAGGGGACCGTGGATTGGGTGCCCAACTTCGACGGCACCCTGGACGAGCCCGCGACCCTGCCCGCGCGCCTGCCCAACCTGCTGCTCAATGGCACTACGGGGATCGCGGTCGGCATGGCGACCGACGTGCCGCCGCACAACCTGCGCGAAGTGGCCGCCGCGTGCGTGCGTTTGCTGGACGACCCGAAAACTACCGTCGAACAGCTCTGTGAGCATGTGCAGGGCCCGGACTACCCGACCGAGGCGGAAATCGTCACACCGCGCGCCGATCTGCTGAAGATTTACGAAACCGGCCGAGGCTCGGTGCGTATGCGCGCGGTGTATCGCGTCGAGGACGGCGATATCGTGGTCAGCTCCCTGCCGCATCAGGTCTCCGGCTCCAAGGTGCTGGAGCAGATCGCGGCGCAGATGCAGGCGAAGAAGCTGCCGATGGTCGCTGATCTTCGTGACGAATCGGATCACGAGAACCCGTGCCGGATCGTCATCATTCCACGATCCAACCGGGTAGACGCCGACGAGCTGATGCAGCACCTGTTCGCCACGACCGAGCTGGAGTCGAGTTACCGGGTCAACACCAACGTTATCGGCCTTGATGGTCGACCGCAGGTGAAGAACCTCCAGGTGCTGCTCAGCGAGTGGCTGACCTACCGCATCGGCACCGTCCGGCGGCGCCTGCAGTTCCGTCTGGACAAGGTCGAGCGACGCCTGCACCTGTTGGAAGGTTTGCTGGTCGCCTTTCTCAACCTCGATGAGGTGATCCATATCATCCGTACCGAGGATCAGCCCAAGCCTGTGTTGATGGCGCGCTTCGAGCTGTCCGAGCTGCAGGCCGATTACATCCTCGACACCCGCTTGCGCCAGTTGGCGCGGCTGGAGGAAATGAAGATCCGCGGCGAGCAGGACGAGCTGGCCAAAGAGCGGGAAAAGTTGCTGGCGTTGCTCGGCAGCGAGGCCAAGCTGAAGAAGCTGGTACGCAAGGAGCTGATCGCCGACGCCGAGACCTACGGCGACGACCGCCGTTCGCCAATCGTTGCGCGCGCCGAAGCACGCGCGCTGTCGGAAAACGAATTGCTGCCTTCCGAGCCGGTCACCGTGGTGATTTCCGAGAAGGGCTGGGCGCGCTGCGCCAAGGGCCATGACATCGACGCCACCGGGCTGTCCTACAAGGCCGGCGACGGCTTCAGGGCGGCCGCTGCAGGTCGCTCCAATCAATACGCCGTGTTTATCGATTCGACCGGGCGCAGCTATTCGCTGGCGGCCCACTCGCTGCCCTCGGCGCGCGGCCAGGGCGAGCCGCTCACAGGCCGTCTGACGCCACCTCCTGGCGCCGGTTTCGAGTGCGTCTTGCTGCCTGAAGACGAGTCGCTGTATGTAATTGCTTCGGATGCCGGTTATGGCTTTGTGGTTAAAGGCGAGGATCTGCAGGCCAAGAACAAGGCCGGCAAAGCATTGCTGTCGTTGCCTGCTGGCGCGCGAGTCGTCGCGCCTCGGCCGCTGAAAAGCCGTGACCAGGACTGGTTGGCGGCCGTTACGACCGAGGGGCGGCTGCTGGTATTCCCGGTGCGCGATCTACCGCAGCTGGGCAAGGGCAAAGGCAACAAGATCATCGGCATTCCGGGGGATCGGGTCGCCAGTCGTGAAGAGTATCTGACGGACCTCGCCGTGCTGCCGGAAGGCTCGACGCTAGTCTTGCAGGCCGGCAAGCGTACCTTGTCGCTGAAGAGCGAGGATCTGGAACATTACAAGGGTGAGCGCGGACGGCGGGGCAACAAGCTGCCGCGCGGCTTCCAGCGCGTGGATGCGCTGTTGGTCGAATAAGTTACAGGGTCGAAGAGGCCCTGAAGGCTGGCTTCTGATGGGCGTTTCGCGGAAGATAGCCGCCTTCCGATTTAGCCGATTAGCGATGCGGTGGCTGCAATTGCCGGCTGCGTCGCGGGCCAAAAAGACAATCAGCGCGGTGGCTGACGGTAAAGGATGGCGGCGGCGCCGACAGATAGCCGCCTTGCGACGTCGCCCAAGCCCGGTGCAAAGGTAGAGATGAACGTGCAACGCTTCACAACTGTATTGCTACTTGCCTGTGCCAGTCTGGCCGGGTGTGTCACCCAACCCGTGCCGATGTATCGACTCGACAACGGCGCTGTGGAGATGCCGGCGCAAGCGGCGGATGGCGCAGCGGTTCTCTTGGGGCCGGTGAGGTTGGCAGACTATCTGCAGCACGACGCCTTGCTGCAGCGGCTGCCGGATGGCAGCCTCGCCGCTGACGGCCAGCGGGCGCGCTGGGCAGGCAGCCTGCAGGGCGACATCAGTCAGTTGCTGTTGCGCCAGTTGGCCTCACGCCTGAAGACTCAGAGCCTGGAGCTGAGTCCCGGCAGTAAGGGCTTCAGCCCTGAGGTTCAGATTGAGCTTGAGATTACCCGCCTGGATTCCGGTCCTCAGCATCCTGCTGTGCTGGAAGCTCAATGGCGCGTGCTGGACGGGCAGGGCAAGCGCCAAAGCAGTCGTCTGGTTCGGTTGCAGGAGCAGCATCAAGGCAGCGCGACCGATCAGGTGCGCGCGCAAAGCCTGCTCCTGCAGCGGCTTGGTGAGATGATGGCGGGTGCGGTGGAGCCAGTGATGGTGGCCAAGGCGCGAACCAAACACAGCGTCAGCAAAGCACCGAGCAAGCCAGAGGCTGCTCCGGCAATCCCAGCGGTGGAGCCCATCAGGACTGACCTGGAAGTGTTTCGCTTCTGAGCAGGTGACCCTCGCTCAAAGCGTCCATACGCACCGTTGCGCTCAGTTCGGGCAAACCCGGTAGGTGGTTCGTACCCGCCGCGTCGTGGACAATTCCGCTGGCGTAGCTGGCATCAGCCTCTTGTAGTAGCTATCCGACAATCGCTCCGCAGCGATGCGAGCGCGCTGATCACACTCTGCGGATTTTCAACCTTTTCGACTGATGCCATAGCCACGATGGCCGGCTCTCATGTTTCGGCCGAGTGCTGGCGTCAGCTGATGCGGTTGCGCAGCTCGTGCATGCGCGCGAGCTGGCGCTCCAGTAGCGAGGGGTAGGGTTCGAGCAGCCGTTCGACGCAGCAGGCGCCCTCCGGGCTTGCAATGGGGCGGATGCGAGCACGCTGGCGAATCAGGTTGTCTTCGCCAATTCCGCGTTCGACCAGCAGCAGGTTACGGCTGTGCTGCGACATGGCCAGCGCGGCCTGTGCCGGTTCGCTGAGCAGCAGATCACCTTGGCTCAGGTCATAAAGCCCTTCGCCTTGAGTGAGCCCCAGTTGCAGCTGCAGCGTGATGCCGCTATCGGCGACCTCGATCTGCAGGGCGTGGCCCAGCGCGCGCATCAGCTCGCCACAGCAGAGCGCATGGGTCAGGTAGTTCTGCTCGTCGTCCTGGCTGTGGAAGAGCATCAGGCTGCTGCCGTCGTTGAGCGTATGCAGCTCGGCCTGATACAGAGTCGAGGCCTGTTGCAGGCAGTCGCTGTAGCGCTGCAGCAGCTCAGTCAGCCGTGCGCGAGGTAGGCGGCGCAGTTGTTCCTGGGCACCGAGCTGAATCGCCAGCACACCGCTTTTGCCAGTCGTGGCTGGCGCTGCGGGGGTGACCACTCCCGGTGCAGGCGCTGGCTGCGACTTGGGCTCATCGAAGGGCGGATCGTCATCGAAATCGTTGTCGAGTGAGTCGTCCGTAGCCTGATCTTCCGTCGACAGGCTTTCAGCCACATCGTCGAGATGGCTCCGAAGATCCGTGTCAGAACGCTCGTAGTCTTTGACCGGAACTGCGACTGGCACCTCGAAATGCGCCGAATAGAGATCCTCCATGCTGTCGTCCAGCTCGATCTCCGGCTCCGGCTTCTCGGGCACCAGGCGTGCCTGCAACTGCCGCGCAAGTTCACCAATCTCATCTTGCCGACCTGCGCCCGGCGCCGGGTCATCGGGGTCGCGCAACCACAGGCGCAACTGCATCAGGGGAAGCGAGAGCTGCCGGCCCAGGCGCATGCTTAGCGTAAGCGTCAGCGCCAGCAGGATGAGGCTGAGCAACCCCATGCTTTGCAGGCTGATGGTCATTGGTTGCTGGAACTGCTGCATGTCGAGGCTGATGCGCAAGTGCCCGGCGATCACCTCCTGGAAACTGATGGGGGTGGAGTAGAGGCCTTCCTCGTCGCCCAACAGACTTCGCTGCGGGCGGGCGCCCGACTCCGCCAGCACGCGGTTGTCCACACTGTAGATCGCTGCGTGCGCCACCAGCGGGTTCTTCACCAGATTGCTCAGCAGCACATTGAGGCTAAGGATGTCGTTGGCCACCAGCAGATCCGTCGCCGAAGCGGCCGTCTGGGTGATCAGGCTTTGGCCGAGGGCATCGGCCTGCTGCTCCATCGCATGCTTGAATTGCATGCCCATGACCCAGGCGTAGATGATCAAGGCCAGCGCGACCAGCAGTAGCGTGTGGCTGGCTACCCGCAGAACCAGCGGAACACGACGCTGGCGCAATGCGCGATAGATCAGCAGGAAGAAATTGTCGGGCTTGACGGATGCGGGCCGGTTCACAGAGCGCGGCTCTACTCTTGAGGAAAGTGGCGCGCAGTATACGGAAAGCGCTGTAGGGGCTAAAGGTCACTCGGTCAAAGCAGACGAATTGCAGACCCGGCAGAGTGCAGATGCATGTTTAAAACTGGTGGTGTGCTGAAGCGTTAGCGCAGTCCTGCTGTTATAGAATGCCGGTCTTCTTTGCATAGGAGCTGCGCCTTGCGCGAAATCGTCCTGATTAACATCACTGGGGAAGACCGCCCCGGGCTGACCGCGGCAATCACCGGCGTACTCGCTCAAGGTGGTGTGAATATCCTGGATATCGGTCAGGCCGTGATCCACGACACCCTGTCGTTTGGCATTCTGGTGGAAATACCCGATACCGAGCGTGCCTCTTCTGTCCTCAAGGACGTGCTGTTCATGGGGTACAAACATGATCAGCAGGTGCGCTTCACGCCCGTTGCGGAGGCAGACTACCAGCAGTGGGTGGCCGGGCAGGGCAAGCCCCGGCACATCGTCACCCTGTTGACCCGCAAGGTGACCGCCGAGCAGTTGCAGCGCGTCAGTTCGATCACCGCCAAGTATGGCTTGAACATCGATCACATCGACCGTCTTTCCGGTCGCCAACCGCTGGACATGCCGGAAGAGCTGGGTAAGGGTTGCATCGAGTTTTCAGTTCGCGGCGAGCCTGCCGATACCGCAGCGTTGCGCGCCGAGTTTCTCAGCGTGGCGCAGGAGCTCAACGTCGATATCGCTTTTCAGCGCGACTCGGTTTTTCGTCGCAATCGCCGGCTGGCGGTGTTCGACATGGACTCGACACTGATTGAGGCGGAAGTCATTGACGAATTGGCCAAGGTGGCCGGAGTTGGTGACCAAGTTTCGGAAATCACTGAACGTGCCATGCGCGGCGAGTTGGACTTTCGCGCGAGCTTCCGGGAGCGGCTGGCATTGCTCGAAGGCCTTGAGGAGCACGCGCTGGCGGAAGTGGGTGCCCGGCTCAGGCTCACCGAAGGCGCCGAACTGCTTTTTGCCGAGCTTAAGCGCCTCGGCTACAAGACCGCCATCCTGTCGGGGGGCTTCACTTATTTTGCCAAACAGCTGCAAGCCAGACTGGGCATCGACTACGTCTATGCCAACGAGTTGGAGATAGTCGATGGCAAGCTCACCGGTGTAGCACAGGAGCCTATTGTCGACGCACAGCGCAAGGCGGATCTGCTTCGCGAGCTGGCCGAGCGGGAGGGCCTGAGGCTGGAGCAGACCATTGCCGTTGGCGACGGTGCCAATGATTTGCCGATGCTTGGGTTGGCGGGGTTGGGTGTCGCCTTCCGAGCCAAGCCTCTGGTCAAACAGTCGGCCAAGCAAGCTATCTCGACCTTGGGTTTGGACGGGATTCTTTACCTGCTTGGCTTCCGCGATCGTGAAGGAACGGAATAGGTGAACTGGAAGCTAAGCGGTTAAGGCTTCAGCTTCCAGCTAAGGCTTGCCTTATGGCTTTATCGCCACCTTGAGAACCCCGTCGCGCTGATTGGCGAAGAGCTCATAGGCGTTGGTGATGTCGTCGAGGGCGTAATGATGGGTCACCAAAGGGGCGAGGTCTACGCGCCCTGAGGCCACCACATTCAGCAACCGCCGCATCCGCTCCTTTCCTCCCGGGCACAGCGAAGTCACGATCTTGTGGTCGCCGAGCCCGGCATGGAAGGCGCCAAGCGGAATGGTGAGGTCGGCTGAGTACACGCCCAGGCTAGAAAGCGTGCCGCCAGGCTTGAGCACGCGCAAGGCGCTTTCGAACGTCGACTGTTGGCCAAGTGCTTCGATGGAGGCGTCGACGCCGCGGCCACCGGTGAGCCGGAGGATTTCCTCGACTACATCCGTTTGCTTGAAATTCAATGTCACGTCAGCACCCATCTGTCGCGCAATGTCCAGGCGCGCATCGACACCGTCGACAACGATGATCATCCCGGCACCCCGCAGGCGTGCCCCAGCGGTCGCGCAGAGTCCGATCGGGCCCTGAGCAAAGATGGCCACTATGTCGCCGATCTTGATCTTGGCGGCTTCGGCGCCAGCGAATCCGGTAGACATGATGTCGGGACACATCAGCACCTGTTCGTCGGTGAGGCCGTCTGGGACCGGCGCCAGGTTGCCCTGAGCGTCCGGGACCAGTACGTACTCGGCCTGGGTGCCGTCGATGGTGTTACCGAACCGCCAGCCGCCCATAGGCTTGTAGCCGTGGCAGGCGCAGCCGCCGTCCTGCGAGGAAAGACCGTCCTGGCTGGCATAGGAAGAGAAGTTAGGGCAGATCGCGCCGGCGATGACGCGCTGACCCTCCTGATAGCCCTGTACATTGCTGCCGAGCTTCTCGATCACCCCCACGGGTTCGTGACCAATGGTCAGGCCGGCGGCGACGGGGTACTCACCCTTGAGAATGTGTACATCGGTGCCGCAGATGGTCGTGGTGGTGATGCGGACCAGGGCGTCGTTGGGTCCGACGTCGGGGATGGGTTTGTCAACAAGCTCGATTCGACCGGGTTCGACGAACGCGGCGGCTCTCATCATGGTCATGATGTTTTCCTCGCAGGCTGGGTCAGAACACTCTAGTCCAACCCTGGCAATGGAGCCTGACAGAGGTCAATTACTGCGGGATCGCGGTGGGGTGGACCGGTCCTTTGGTCGGGAGAGATACGAGCGGTCGCAGGGAGGTCGTTCCGCTGGCAGTCAATCCTCGTCAGAGGAAAAGTTGTAGTCCATCGACTGGCTCGGGCCCTGCAGGTATTGCCCTTGGATATAGCCGACGCCCGCCTGCCAGAGCGTGGCCAGTACGGTGGCGCTGTCTACGAAGGGCACAATGGTCTGCTTGGCCTGTTCATGCAGCTGCGCCAGGAGCTGCTTGAGCGCTTCCTGATTCTCCTGACGGCTCAGGTCCTGAGTATAGGAACCATCGATCTTCACAAAATCCGCGTCAAGGTGCTTCAGTGTATTGAGTGGGTTCAGCACGCAGCCGAACTGGTTCAGCGCTACGCGGCAGCCGAGTCCTGCAAGCCCCTGAGTAAGTGCCTTGGCCTGTCTCAGGTAAGCGACGGCGTCGTTTTCGTCCAGTTGGAAAACCAGTGAATCAGGCGGCAGTCTTGAAGCCTTGAGAGCCGCTCCCAGCCAGCTAAGCAGGGATGGATCCTGCAGGCTGGTGCCGGACAGGTGAACCATCAATCGCGTGCTGTGGCCCTTGTTGCGGTGCTCGGCGAGCAGTTTGATCGAGTTTAGCAGCACCCAGCGATCGATCTTGCTGGCCAGTCCTGCCTCTTTCGCCGCATCGAGGAACTCGCCCGGTGGCACCTCTGCGCCTTCGGGATCGAGCAGGCGAAGCAGCACCTCATAGTGTTCGTGGCTATCCCCGCGCAGACTGATGATCGGTTGGAACAGCAGGCGGAAGCTGTTCTTTTCCAGCGCCTGCTGCAGCATCGCGAGGACATTGCCGCGGCTTGCGGCAGCCGCCAGCTCGCGGGCCGGGTCATAGATTCTCACAGCATTGCCATCGGTCAGCTCTTCGGCGCAGCGGTGCGCGCGGTCAACCACGTCCCGAGCTTTCGCAGTTTGTTCGTCGAGGGCGGCAACACCGATACTCAGACTGGTCTGAACGGTACGGCCGCCGACATCGAACAGATGTCCTTCGACCTTCTTCAGCAATTCGGTCAGGGGCTGTTCGAGCTGCTTTGGCGTAGCCTCATCCATCAGGACCGCGAAGGCATCATCCCCGAAGCGCGCCAGCTCGGCATTCTGTGGGAACTGCCCGCGCAGCAGTTGCGCCAGTTCGGCCAGCAGTCGATCCGAATCGCCAAGGCCAATCTCGGCCTGCAGGCTGGCGAAGCGATCAATGCGGAGGTAGGCGAGGCTGGAGTTCTTTCCGGCATTCACGGCGCGCTCAACTGCGCCATCCAGCGACTCAAGGAAATGGTTGCGGTTGTAAAGGCCGGTGACCAGATCCTGGCTGCTGATCTCGCGCAGCTTTTCCAGTTCGGCATTGTCACTTTCTGCACGAATGACGACCTGAATGCAGGGCTCTCCGTCGTAGCTGGCAGGCGAAAAATGCATGCTTGCCTTGAAGCTGCTGCCATCGGCTCGGACGCCTCCGCAAACCAGTTCGGCGCTGCCCTGTAAACTTTGATAGTTCTTCAGAAAACCTTTGAACTCGCCCTGATCGCAGGATGCAATCAGGTCAATCATCGGCATGCCTTCGAGTTCTTCCACATCCTCGTAGCCAAAAAGCTCGAGATAGGCGCGGTTGGCGTAGATATGCATGCCGTCATGGACATAGGCAATGGCATCCACCGAGCTCTCGAGCAGCAGCTGACAACGCTTTTCGGCTTCGCGTAGAGCCAGTTCAGCGGAGCGGCGAGCGCGGCGCTCTTCGAGGTTCGCCAGCTCCCTGCTGGCTACCAGAATCAGCCATTCATCCTCACCTTGCGGCAGCGCGCCCTGAGCGCCCAGAGCAAGGGCTTCGGTAATCGCGTCGCTGTCGTTGCCGTCGATCAGTTGGATGACCGGGATGTCCTTGGCTTGCTTGTGGATCGCACCTATAGCTTCGCTAGGATCGAGGTTGGTGCTGGTCGGCGCATTGATCAGCAAATCCCAGGTCTGCTGCAGCACATCAGCCAGGTCTTCGCTGGATGTCAGTCGATGAACGCGCGTCGCCTGGCCTGCGTTACGAAACAGGCTGACCAGTCGCTCAGCTTCATTCTGCGAATCCTCGAGGATCAGCAGGCGGATGGTTTTCTTTTGCGGGGCCATGGCTGCAGCTTTAGAACGCGCCGTAGAAGGGGCGTGGAGGCTAAAAAACGGTGATCGGCAATCTACAGCGTGTTCCAGAGTGAGTCAAAATCTTCGCCCCGTGAAGTCGCCTGGGTGCCCCGCGCTGTGATCGGCGTCTCCTGAGCGGAAGCGGTGAGGCCCAGCAATTGATACTCGAACTGGTTATAGCTGCTGGTGCCCGCTTGCCGACAACACAGCATTGCGCGGTGCTCGTCACCGTTCTGGTTGATCTGCACCTTCTGGCCTTCTTGGAAGGGCAGGCGCGGAACGATCAGCGTAGCTGGGCGCGAGATCACGCTGATTTCCGGTAGTAGCAGGGCGCGCAGGTATTCGCTGCCCTGATCAGTCTTGCGTAGCAAGCGAAGCCCGCAGGGCTGTGCCTGAGGCGCGATGAGCTCAACCCCCATCTGCGGTCCGCTGCCGCGGACTTGGCGGACCCAGCGCACCACTGCGACGCTCCAGGTTTTGCTGGCGGTGTCCTGCAGGCCGAGCAGCTCGCCTGCCTGAAGTTGCGCGGGGACCTCGCCCGGCCAGGACAGGCAGTAACCACCAGGGCTCTGGTCGACCCGTTGCACTTCGAATGTTGGAAACAGGTTCTCGGCTGCAGGTTGTGCGGCGTCGCCTTCCTCAATCATCTTGGTCGATGCGGTAACAGGACGCACGAACTCAATATGGTCCTCCTCGGGCAGTCGCTCTTCCTCCACGACTTGGGCGTCGAACGCCACGGACCAGACGTCAGGTGCGGCATTGTTCAGTTTGAATACAGCGGAGCGAGTCGCGTCAGGACGTTTCAGCAGCTCGCCGAAGGGGCGTTGGTCTGCTAGGTAGTAGTGCAATGCGCTCATGCCGATGCACAGGGTCATCGCGCCCTGTGTCGGCGCACGTTGAAAGCTGCGCTCGGAAATGTCGCCCCAGGCGGCAACCAGATGTTGCAACAGGTCCGGGTTCAGCCCTTCCGGGATGGCGAGGGCTTTGTGCTCAGGGGCCTCTGCGGGCGACTGCAGGTGTGACTGGATGGCTTTGACCAGACCATGTGGATCGATGCCGAGCAGATCGGCGCGGGCACTGGCTGGATACATCGATCTGTAGCGCGGTGGACCATCGATACGCGGGGATACGCCGAACAGGCTGGTCGGGCCCAGCCCGGCCTGCAGATGGACCAGGGCACTCCAGGGTTCGAGCAGTTGCGCGAGTTGACCAATACCTTGCTGACGCATCTGGTTGCAGCGTGCGCTGCCCAGCATCAGCGCAACGATATAGCTTTGTTCCGCGCTGAGGCCTGGGACCCTGTAGCACAGGTCGTCATTAACGATGGTGCGGTGTACGCCGTGCGTAACGGCCAACGCGTACAGCTGATGCAGCTCCAGCCACAGGCCTTCAGGAGTTGGACTGTAGAGCTGTGTAGAGCGCACGAGCATGGTGCTGAGGCTGCGGATAGCACGCTGCAGGGCAATGGTGAGCAGCTGCAGGCGGTCACGCCCAGTCTGTGGGGCCAGCTCGGCGGAGATCAGCTTGTAACCGATGGCGAGGTGGTTGTGCAGTGCCTGGCAAAGGCTCGCCACCTTTCGCGGTCGCTCGCCGAGCACGATGGGCTGGTTGATGAAGTAGCGTTCCAGTTCCCGGCAGACGAAATGGATTTCTGGCCGCAGCAACTCGAGCAGCTGCAGTCTGTTCGCCGCCGTTGTACGAAACTGATTGATCTCGCGCATGGCCTGATACAGCTGTCGCGCAGTCTCCCCAAGGTTCGCCTTGGGCAGGCCGGAAAGCCAGCGTCTGACGCCGCGCACGCTGGCCTCGCAGAAGGATAGCTCCTGACAATCCGGCGTCGGCACGCGCAACAATAATGGCTGGCTCTGATTATCCAAGCGATGAACTCCGTGGCATGCCTGCAGGCGTACCACCAACGGCGATGGTGGGCTTTGGGTGCTCGTCACGCCGTAATGTCAATATGCAATCGTTATGGTCAATCATAGCGAACCAGCAGCAATTGGCCAGCGCTAGCCGACCATTGGCGGGTGTCAGAGCTGAGGAGAGTCAGAGGGCGTTAGCGCAATGTCGCTCGCCGGCTTGGCTTGTCCAAGCGCTTCTCCCATGCGGACCGGTGTCAGTGCCGACAGCTGCTCGGACCAGGCAATCCGGTCCGCTCCAAACAGCAGAATAACGGTGGAGCCGAGCTTGAAGCGGCCCATTTCGGCGCCCTTCTCCAGGCGTATGGGCCCGCGCGCTGCTTCGTCGTAGTGAAAGGTCTTGAGCGTGCGTTTGGGCGGCGTTACCAGTCCGGCCCAGACGGTCTCGATGCTGGCGACGATCATTGCGCCCACCAGCACCATGGCCATCGGTCCGTGTTCGGTATCGAACAGGCAGACCACCCGCTCGTTGCGAGCGAACAACTCCGGGACCCCTTCAGCCGTGACGGTGTTCACCGAGAAGATGCGGCCCGGGACGTACACCATTTCCCTCAGGGTGCCCGCCAAAGGCATATGCACACGATGGTAGTCCTTCGGCGACAGGTAAACGGTGGCGAAATCTCCACCCATGAAGGGCGCGGCACGTTGATGGTCGCCGCCAAGCAGTTCCATCACGCTGTAGCTGTAACCCTTGGCTTGAAAGATTCGCCCTTGCTCGATCTTGCCCAGCTGGCTGATGGCGCCGTCACAGGGGTTGAGGACCGCGCCGGGGGTCGGGTCGAGCGGGCGGGCGCCGTCTTTCAGCGCCCTGGTAAAGAAGGCATTGAAATGTTCGAAGGCAGTCGGCTCTTCGATCTGCGCTTCGTGCATCGGCACGTCGAAATGACGAATGAAGGCCTTGATGAAGCTGTTTTTCACCCAGGGCAGGCGGCACTCGGAGAGGCAGCCGGCGAGGCGCGAAATAAGGTGATGTGGCAGCAGGTGCTGGATGAATACAAACAAGCGATCTTTCATGGATGACCTTTTCATTGCTGGATCGGGGTATCGGGTAGGTTGCCCCATTCGCCCCAGGAGCCAGGGTATCCCTTGACCCGCGGATAGCCCAAGGCCTTGGCCAGCAGGTAGGTGAAGCCGGAGCGGTGGTGCGTCTGGCAGTGGGTGACAATTTCCTTGTCGGCGGTAATGCCGAGCGCTTCCAGCCGTTCAGCGATGTCTTCGCGGATGCGCATCGCACGTGCCGGGTCCATGGCTGCGGTCCACTCGAAGTTGACGGCGCCGGGGATGTGCCCCGCGCGTGCTGCGAGTGCTTTCTCGCCACGGTATTCCTCAGGCGAACGCGCATCCCAGATGACCAGGTCGGAAGCACCGAGCCGGCTTTCGAGATACTCACGGGTCGCGCTAGGGGCTTCGTCGAGCTGCAGTGGAACCGGTCCGCCCGCAGCGGCAGGGCTGTCCTGCGAGAGGGGGCGCTGCTCTGCCAGCCAGGCGTGCAGGCCGCCGTTCAGATAGTGGTAGTGGGGATGGCCGATAACGTCGAGCAGCCAGATGAAGCGGCCGGCCCAGCCACCCCCTTCGTCGTCGTAGACCACGTAGACGGCGTCGTCACGATGACCCAGTGCTCCAAACAGCGCTTCCAGCTGAGGCTTTCCGGGCAGTTGTCCCGGCGCTGGCGGTTGACCGAGCTGAGTCTGCTTGGGGTCGACGAAGCGTGCGCCAGGCAGGTGCCCTTCGGCGTAGCGGGCCGCGCTGGTCAGGTCGACCAGAATCAGCTCCGGGGCATTCAGGCGCTCGGCCAGATCGGCGGGTTCGATTACCAGCGGCAGGGTGGAAAAGGCGGACACGGCAAGCCTCAAGCGGATGGAAAGGGGCAGTCTAGCGAAAAAATCAACGGACGAATCAACGGACGCGTTTGCTGAACGTCGCCAGGGCGCGCTCGATGCACTGGGCCGTCTTGGTGAAGGCCTGCAACCCCATCTCGCTGAATGCCGTGTTGTTCTGATCTACCACCAGCAGCATCACCACACGATCGTCCAAGCCGACTGAGCGCAACAGGACGTGTTCGCTGGGGAACAGTGCTTTGAGTGCGCCGGGTAACAGCGCGGTGAATTGGGCAAGGTTATCCGGCTTCAGTCTCAGTAGAGCCGGTTTTTCCAGCAGTCTGCGCAACACTTGGCTTTGCTCGGGTTCAAGTGTCAGGCGGGTGGCCTCGCTCGGCAGTCCGCTGGCTTGTTGGCCGACCAGGCGTTGCTGCTTGCGATCTACCATCAGCAACAGTACGCGTTCCATGCCCGCGCACGTCAGTGCCTTGCAGGCCGTCGTAGTGAGTTGCAGCACATTGTCGAATGGGCAGGGAACGCTGAGCAGCTCGCGGCAGTGCTCGCGCCACTGGGCCAGGGTTTCGGTGTCTGGCAGTTTCGCGGTTTTTTCCACCTGGAATAGGCTTTTCCATGGCCAGAGCAGGCCCTGGGCCGGATGCCACAGTTCGGTTGGGCCGATCACGCGGGCGCTGGCCACCGCCTGCTGATGCGCCATTTGCTGCAATTCGGCGAGCGGGACCTGAAGGTAGAGCCCGGCGAGCCGCTGCCAGCGCAGGCTGTGAATGCCGCTCCAGCTGTGGTGCGCCGACAGCGCCAGGCCGTTGGCGAGCACAATGGTGTTGCTCGGCAAGGTGAGCCAGCGGCGCAGCGAGGGGTCGGCGTCGAGCATTTGTTGCTGGTGCAAGGGGTGTTCATTATCGCGAGCGATATGCAGTGCCTTGATCAGCATCCGCCGGTGTTCGTTGAGGAGCCGGTAGCCTTGGGCAATCCAGCCGGGCAGCCCCCAATGCTCGGCGGTGGCAATGCAGAGCTCGAGCAAGGAGACGCCGAGCAATGACTGCTCGACCTGGCGAGCGGGCTCGCGCTTGACCAGAACGCGCTGCTCCCAGTCTTCCAGCAACTGCGGGTGCGCGGCGACAAGTGCCCATGCCGGCGACAGAAACAGCAGACTGCTCCAGTGGATCTCCTGCCAGAGCCGCGCGAGGCGTGAGGCGAACAACCCGTTTGCCTGCTGGCTGGCGTGACTGCTGATCAACATCAACTGCCGCAATGGCGCTGGAATATCGGTTGGCTGCGCGGCGGGCACTTTCGCGAACAGGGCTTCGGCGCGCTTCAAGCCGATGCGGCTCAGCGCAACCTCAAGGCTCTCGGCCGGTTTGCTGGTTGATGCCGCGCTGCGGTTTGCTTCGCGGATCACGGTAAGTGCGAGGACCGGGCTTTCCTGGATGAGATCTGAAATCTCGCGCATGGAAAGGCTGCTGTCGCCCAATGCCCGTTGCACTCGGGCATAGGGACCGGCAGCCGCCGGCAGGACAACGGCGTCCAACGTCTTGAGCCAGGCTTCAAGCGTGCGGGGGAGTGGTGTCGTAGTCATGGCGCCGCCGAACTAGCATTTCATCGGGATGGCCTTTAGTCTGGCGCAAAAGTTCCGATAACCAGAACAATTCTTTTCATCTGCCCTTCCGCCTGACCCCAATCGAGCTCGTGCGACATCGCGCGGCTTGTTTCAGGTGCCCTGAGATCAGGTTTTAGACGTACCTACCTATGGCAAAAATAATCGGCATCATCGTGGTAATCGCCAGCGTCCTTGGCGGTTTCATTCTGTCCGGCGGCAAAGTCGCCGCACTCATTCACCCGTTCGAGGTAATGATCATCGGTGGTGCCGCACTTGGCGGCTTTCTGCAGGCCAACCCTGGCAGCACGACCAAAATCGTGTTCAAGAAATCGCTGCAGATGTTTGGCAATCGCTTTACGCACAAGTACTACCTGGAAGTGCTGGGGATGCTCTACGAGATCCTCAACAAGAGTCGCCGCGAGGGCATGATGGCCATCGAAGCCGACCTGGAAGATCCGGCAGCCAGTCCGATTTTCAGCAAGTACCCGGCGATCCTGAAGGACGAACGGATGACAGCCTTCGTCTGTGACTACTTGCGCATCATGTCTTCCGGCAACATGGCCCCGCATGAGCTGGAAGGCCTGTTCGACATGGAGCTCAACGGCCTCAAGGAAGAACTTGAGCATCCGTCTCACGCCGTGGCGAAGATTGCAGACGGCTTGCCCGCGATGGGGATCGTGGCTGCGGTACTGGGTATCGTGATCACCATGTCGGTGCTCGCTTCGGCAACCAACGCGGAGATCGGTGAAAAGGTTGGTACGGCCCTGGTAGGTACCTTCCTCGGTATTCTGGCGTCCTACGGCTTCTTCGGCCCGCTGGCGGCGGCGCTCGAGCACGACGCCAAGGAAGAACTGAATCTGTACGAGGGCATCAAGGCGACCCTGGTGGCCTCGGCGTCCGGCATGCCGCCGACACTGGCGGTGGAGTTTGGCCGCAAGGTGCTGCTGCCGGCGCACCGTCCAAGTTTCGCTGAGCTTGAACAAGCGATGCGTGGTAGCTAAGCGCAATCATGGACAATACCCAACCAATCATCGTCAAGCGGGTCAAGAAGGTCGCCGCGGGCCACCACGGTGGCGCCTGGAAGATTGCCTTCGCCGACTTTGCGACCGCCATGATGGCGTTCTTTCTGGTGATGTGGCTGATGTCCTCGGCCACGCCTGAACAGAAGCGTGCGATTTCGGGCTATTTCCAGGACCCGATTGGCTTCACCGAAAGCGCCAGTCCGCATGTGATAGATCTGGGCGGTACGCCAACGCCTGCGCCGGACCGTACGCTAAACGACGTCGTCGACCCTGCCATGCAGCAGAGCCAAAGCCAGGGCCAGAGCGAATCGGCGATGGATGCAGCGCAGGCGGAAACCTTTGCCGAGCAGTTGGAGCGTGAACGTCTCGACCTGTTGCTTCAGGAGCTGCAGAACAAGGTTGACGAAAATCCGGAGCTGACACGCTTCAAGGATCAGATCCTCTTTGAAATCACACAGGACGGTTTGCGTATCCAGATCATGGATGCGGCCAACCGTCCAATGTTCGCCCTCGGCAGTGCCCAATTGCAGCCGTACTTCGAGGATATTCTGTTGGCCATGGCCGACACCATCCGTGGGGTGCCGAACAAGATCAGCATCAGCGGCCACACCGATGCCAAGCCTTATTCCGGGCGCGGCGAGTTCGGTAACTGGGAGTTGTCGGCCGGGCGCGCCAACGCGGCTCGGCGCACGCTGGTTGCCGGTGGCTATCCGGATGAGCAGATTGCTCGGGTGGTGGGCTATGCCTCTTCGGCCTTGTTCGATCGGGAGAACCCGCTGAACCCCGTCAACCGCCGCATCGATATTCTGGTGCTGACCAGAAAGGCGCAGCGCGACATCGAGGGCGAGCAGTCGGACGCGACGGGGAAAAGCGCAGACTCAGCAGCCACATCAGCAGGCAACGGGCCGGCGCCCTCGGCTGCGCCACCTGACCCGCTGCAAGCGCCGCAGTTGCGCGAGCGGCTGAACATATTCGAGGACGGCGTGCTGCAGTTCGATCAGCCCGGCGGGAACTGAGCCGGGCATCTCAACCGCTTCTGTTTGGCGCTCGTCAGTAGTCGGCTTCTGTCAGGCCGCTGATGATATGTCGGTAGCTGGCCATGCGCTGTGGCTGGATCTGGCCCTCCTCCAGTGCTTTGAGCAGGGCGCAGCCTGGCTCGCGGTCATGCTTGCAGTCGCGGAAGCGACAGTGCCCCAGCAGCTCCTGGAACTCGATGAAACCGGCCTCGACGTCAAAGCGGCTTACGTGGCCCAGGCCGAATTCACGGATGCCTGGAGAGTCGATCAGCTCGCCACCGCCAGGGAAATGAAACAGTCGTGCGGTCGTGGTGGTGTGCGTGCCCTTGCCGGTCATTTCTGACAGCGCGCCCACCCGGGTGTCGACACCGGGCAACAGGCTATTGACCAGCGACGACTTGCCCACCCCGGACTGGCCGACAAATACGCTGACGTGCCCGTCGAGTCGCGCCTGCAATGCCTCCATGCCTGCGCCGCCGTGTGCTGAAACCTCCATCAGTGGATAGCCTAGCTGACGATAGACCCCTAACAACGAGTTCAACGCGCCTTCGTTTTGTGCGTCGATCAGATCGGCCTTGTTCAGCAGCAACAGCGGCGTGATGCCGGCGTGCTCGGCGGCAATCAGGTAGCGGTCGATGAGATTGGCGTGGGGTTCGGGCAGTGGGGCAAAGACGATAACGATCAGGTCGACGTTGGCCGCCACCGGCTTGAGCTGACCGCGCGTGTCGGGTCGGCAGAGTTCGGACTGGCGCGGCAGTTGCGCGACGATGACACCGATGCCCTGGTTGCCCGGCCGCCAGACCACTCGATCGCCAGTTACCAGTGCTGGCAGGTTTGCCCGCAGGTGGCAGCGGAAGACCTGACCACAGTGCTCGCCTTCCTGAGCCTCGACTTCGACCTGCACGCCGAAGTGGGCGATGACCAGGCCGGTTTGTTCCGGGCCGAGATCGCCGCCCTCGAGTTCTTTCACAGCACGCGATTCACGGCGCGCTGCGCGAGTGGCGCGTTCTTCCTGGATCTTCTCGATGCGCCAGCTTTGCCGGCGGTTGAGTTGGCGTTTGGCCATTTGTGTGCGGTGCCCAGGTATGAAAAGAGGGCGAGTCTAACATGCCCGTGAGTACACGCTGTGGGCCTGTTTTTGCTGGGCTTCCGGCCGGTAGACTAGCCAGTATCTACCTCTGGCGGCGAGCGCCCATGCCTGTCTCCTCATTTACCCGTTATCCCGCCTTGCTGGCGCTTCTCAGTCAACTGCTGTCGCTGCTGCTCTGTTGGCTGTTGCTGCTTGCATTGGCACGAATGCTTGGCTGGCATCTCAGCCTTTTAGGGGCAGCCTGTGTGCAAGGTGCGGTTGCTGCAGTGATCGGTCAGCGCCTCGGATTGTCGCGCTGGTGGCTGTCAATCAATCTTGGCTTCGTCCCCGGATTGGTGCTGTTACAGGATCATGCGTTGCCGCCCTGGTTGCTGCTGCTCGGCTTTCTGGTCTTGCTGATGTTGAACTGGAACGCCCTGACGGAAAGGGTGCCGTTGTACCTCACCGGTTCGGCAGCCGAGCAGTGCCTGGCATGTCGGCTAGCCGCTTTACCTGACGGGTTCCGCTTTATCGATCTGGGCAGTGGACTCGGCGGCACCCTGCTGCGGCTGGCACGGCAGTACCCGTCGGCACACTTCGTCGGTGTCGAGACGGCGCCGCTCACTTTTGCGTTGTGCTGGTTGCGCTGCCTGTTCCAGCGCAACTGCCGGGTCCGTTTCCGCAGTTTTTGGCGCGAGCCGCTGGCTGACTACGATGTGGTCTATTGCTTTCTATCGCCGGCACCCATGCCGGCGCTGTGGGATAAGGCCCGCGTGGAGATGAACCCAGGCTCGCTGTTGATCAGCAACAGTTTCGAGGTGCCTGACGTTGAGCCACAGGAAATCCTCGCCATCGATGACTGGCGGCATTCACGTCTGTTCATCTGGCGGCCCGGGGCGGCCGCACAACCTGACGGCCACTCCGCGAGCGGCTAAACTGCGCGCCAAAGCCAAGGAGCTCACCATGCAGAACCCGCAGAATCTCATATGGATCGACCTGGAAATGACCGGCCTGGATCCGGACAACGACGTCATCATCGAGATGGCAACCATCGTTACCGACAGTCAGCTCAATGTGCTGGCCGAGGGGCCGGTCATCGCCATCCATCAGAACGATGAAATCCTCGCCGGTATGGACGAGTGGAATACGCGCCAGCACGGTGGCTCCGGCCTGACTCAGCGGGTGCGCGACAGCCAGGTTTCTAACGAGGAAGCCGAAGCCCAGACACTGGCGTTTCTTGAACAATGGGTGCCCAAGGGCAAGTCGCCTATCTGTGGCAACAGCATCTGTCAGGATCGGCGTTTTCTCTACCGCCGCATGCCTCGCCTGGAAGCCTACTTCCACTACCGCAACCTGGACGTTTCGACGCTCAAAGAACTAGCGGCACGCTGGGCACCGGAAGTGCTGGCTGGCTTCAAGAAGGGTGGCACGCATCTGGCGCTGGATGACATCCGTGAGTCCATCGCCGAGCTGCGCCATTATCGCGAGCACTTCATCAAGTACTGATCACATTGCAGGGTGGGCGAGGTAGGAGCACTCTGGTTACAGACTGCGTGTGCATGGACGCAGCCTGTAACCGGTTACCGCCCCAATTTGCGCAGCTCGTCCGACTCGATCACCCGCGTGCCTTCGGCTTCTTCCAGCGCCAGGCGCCAGAGCGCGCGCGCCAGAATGCAGGCCGAGATGCCGCGGTATTTGCCTGGCAGCAGATAAGAGAGCGGGGCGGTAAGGCGTTCGACCGGGCGGACCTGCATGCGCGGCCCCAGCAGCTGCGATGGGCGCACGATGGTCAATTGCGGCCAGTCCTGGGCGCGTAGCGCTTGCTCCATTTCGCCCTTGACGCGGCAGTAGAAAATCGAACTGGCGGGGTCGGCGCCCAGTGAGCTGACGACCAGCAGATGCCGTGCGCCCAGTTCTCGGGCGCGTTTGGCGAAGGCGACAACCAGATCATGATCGATGGCGCGGAAGGCTTCCTGGCTTCCGGCGTCCTTCAGTGTGCTGCCCAGGCAGCAGAACGCGGTGTCGATACTGCCCGACAGCTGCGGCAGTAGCGCCTGCAACGGCCCGATCGGGTTCTCGAGCCGCGGATGCCCGGCCAGCTGCTTGCGGCTGGGAGCGAGCACGCACTCCACGGTGGGTTCGTTGAGCAGGCGGTCGAGCAGGTGCTCGCCGGTTAGCCCGGTGGCGCCGGCAAGCAAAATACGCTGTGGCGTCAAATACATGGTTTGGCTTCCTGTAACGATCAGTCAGATGGCACTGGCTGCCGATTGCTCAGCTTCCGCCAGTGTTCGACAACCTGCTCGGGCGCCCATATTTGCGGCTCCGAAGCTTGATAGTGGTCGGCTTGCTCCCGTTCGGCAACCTTCGCCTGTGCCAGCGTGAATGCCTGCACAATATCCGAAGTTTCCTGCAAGGCCTCGGCGAAGAGGGCGCGGCCGAAGTAGGTAAAGTCGCTTTCCTCGGAACAGCCAAAGGACACTCGGTCGGCGCGAGCTGCGGTAATCACGAGTGTATTGGGGCTCTTCAGCGGCTCGATAAAACCGCCGGAATAGCAGGCCGAGATGACTAGGATCTTGTTGCGGTCGGCGAGTGGCTGCATCAGCGCGGCCAGGTCCTCGGCGGGCAAATCTTCCAGGGCCAATCGGGGCTGGGCCAGTACCAGCTGGTGGTCGGCCGAGCCGTGACTGGTCAAGTAGATGAAGATCAGGTCTTCCGGGCCGCTGCGCTCGGCCAGGCGGGCAATTGCGCGCTTGAGGTTTTCGCGCGTCGCCAGTGGCCGGTCTGCAAGGTGGTCGCGGTGGTTGACGAGGCTTATCTGACCGCGGGCGGCGAAGCGTTCGGCCAAGAAGTTGTCGACATAGTCGACCTCACGCATAAACACGCTCTGCTGGCCATCGCCGGCAAGGGTCAGGCCGTAGAGTTCGACTGCCGGAGTGGAGGCCGGCACCGCATCAAGGGCGTCCGCCAGCAGCGCTCCCTGGCGCAGCAGGCCTAGCTCCAGCGGGTCGGCGAGGCGCTTGCCTTGAACGTTCTCAATCAGATGACCGGCCCGCCAGGTGCCGCTCCTTTGAGTGCCGTCCGCGAGGAGAAGCGTGCCAACTCCATTGAACTGACCTTCGCGAAAACGGCCACTGTAGCGGCCACCACCAGGCTGTTGCAGGTCACCTTCGCCGTGGTACTGCCAGCGCTTGAAGTGTCCGCCGTAGCGCGTGCCGTCAATGCCGACATATTCACCGCTGCCGCTGAGTTCGCCGTTTTTAAACTCGCCTTTCCAAACGTTGCCGGCAGCGTCTTCGTAGCGGCCCTGGCCATGGAAGAGGTCATCCTCGAACTGGCCCAGGTAATGCTCACCGTCGTTGCCGCGGTAAAGACCCTCGCCGCTGAGTCGGCCGTCGGTGAAGGTGCCGCTGAATACGCCGCTTGGGTCGCTGCGGGTGCCCTCGCCATTGGGCTGGCCACTGGCAAGCGCACCCTCATAGTTGGAGCCCTCTGCCTCCTGCAGCTTGCCAGTGCCGTGGTAGAGGCCATCCTTGAAATCCCCCTCGTAGCTCAGTCCGGGCTCGTTGTAGCGGCCCTTGCCGTTGAGGCTTCCTCGTTCGAAATGCCCCTCATAAACGCCTCCACTGGCGTAGCTGAAGCGACCCTGGCCATCGAATAATCCCTGTTTGAACGCGCCTTCGTAGCGATCGCCATTAGCGCCTCGCCAGACACCCTGGCCATGCCACTGCCCGTCCCTGAAAGATCCGATGTAATGGCTGCCGTTGGGGTAGTCGATACGCCCCTCGCCCTGCAATAGCCCATCGATCACCTCGCCCCGGTAGCGGCCGCCATCGGGCAGCACGGCGTCGGCGGGCATTAACGGTTCGCCATCACCGCAAGCGGTCAGAAAGCAGGCGAGCAGAGCTGGAGCGAGGTGGCGCATGCGGCTATCCAGAGGGGCGACGCTGCAGTATGCCGCAAACTCAGCGGGGTGCGACAACTGCGCCCATTTGGTCAGACAACGCAGAGTGCCAGGGTCTCGGCAATGTAAGCAGGCTTCTCTACACCCTCGATTTCCATCACGGCACGCGATTTCAGGAGCCACTGGCCCGGGTTCTTCTCGTAAGCGTCGAGCAGCGTCGCTGCTACTCGAACCCGCGAGCCCACCCTCACCGGCTGGATAAAGCGCAGGCTGTCGAGCCCGTAGTTGACGCCCATCTTGGTCCCTTCGGGACGGATCATCAGTTCGTCCATCAACATCGGCAGTAGCGACAGCGAGAGGAAGCCGTGCGCGATGGTCCCGCCGAACGGGGTCTGCGCGGCCTTTTCCGGGTCTATATGGATGAACTGGTGATCACCGGTGCAGTCGGCGAACTGATCGACTCGCCGCTGATCGACGGTGAACCATTCGGAGCGGCCTAGCTCTTTGCCAATGTAATCCTTGAGTTCTGCTACGGGTACTTGCGGCATATATCCTCCGGCGTTTGTTGTTTTGTTCGGATGTGGCGCAACGCTAGATCAGCACGCAGCCGAGGGCGAATCAACCAAGCATGGTTGGTGCGAATGGCGCGCCATAGGCTGATCGGAAGCTGCGCCGCGTGTCGCGGTGGCGAGATGCTTATAATTGCGCTCCTTTGCTCTGGAGGCTTCCATGCTGCTACGCGGACTAACCTGGCTGCTGTTGTTTCAATTGCTTGGCACTGCGCTCAACGTAATGGTGCTGCCGATGTTGCCGGGGCCCATCATTGGCTTGCTGTTGCTGTTCATGGCGTTGTTGGCTCGTGGCCAGGCGAGCGAATCGCTGCAGGTCGCTGCGAGTAGTCTGTTGCGTTATCTGCCCCTGTTGCTGGTGCCGCCCGCCGTGGGCGTGATGGCCTACACCGGGGCGATTCTCGAGGATTTCTGGGCCATCGTTGGCGTGCTGGTGCTCTCGCTGGTGGTGTCACTGGTGTTTACTGGCTGGCTGATGCAGACGCTGATTCGCCGTCAGCAACGCAAGGCAGGTCGCGCATGATCGCCATGCAGTGGCAGGCGGCCTGGGAGGCGGTAATCCATCACCCCTTGTTTGGCGTGGCGATCACCTTGGCAGCATTCCAGGTGGCCTATGCGGCTTACGAAAAAACACGCTGGGTATTTCTGCAGCCAGTGCTGGTGTCGATGGTGGTGGTGGTCGGTACGCTTGTGCTTTGCGGCCTGAGCTATGAGGAATATCGCGACAGCGCCCAGATGCTGACCGTGCTCCTCGGGCCGACTACGGTGGCGCTTGCCGTGCCGTTGTATCTGAATCTACGAAGGATCCGCGAACTGTTCGGGCCGATCATGCTTACCCTGCTACTGGCTGGCATCGGCGCCACGGCGCTGGGGATGGTGCTGGCCTGGGCTTTTGGTGCCGACCAGATGATCCTGATGACCCTGGCGCCCAAGTCAGTTACCTCGCCTATCGCCATGCTGGTGGCCGAGCAGATCGGTGGCGTGGTGGCGCTGGCCGCCGTCTTCGTGATGATCACCGGCATCATCGGTGCGATCATTGGTCCGGAACTGTTGCGCCGCTTTGGCGTTCAGCATCCTGCCGCCCGCGGCATGGCGCTGGGTCTCACAGCGCACGCGGTGGGAACCGCCCAGGCGCTGCAGGAGGGCGATGAGTGCGGCGCCTTTGCGGCGCTGGCGATGAGCCTGATGGGTGTGATGACCGCGGTGCTGTTGCCCTTGACCGTGCTGATGCTGTCGTAAGGAGGCTGAATGAAGCTACCGTTGTTTCCGCTCGATACCGTGTTGTTTCCGGGGTGCACCCTCGATTTGCAGCTTTTTGAGGCGCGCTATCTGGACATGGTCAGCAGCTGTCTGAAGGCCGGGCATGGCTTCGGTGTGGTGCGCCTCATCGAGGGCAGCGAGGTGGGGCTGGCGCCGGCCGAATATGCCCTGACTGGTTGTGAAGCGCTGATTCGAGACTGGCAGCAGCGGCCTAATGGGTTGCTGGGGATTCGCGTCGAAGGCGGTCGTCGCTTTGATGTGCTGTCGGCCGAAGTGCAGCGCGATCAGCTGACCGTTGCCGAAGTCACCTGGCGTGATGAAGGCGGCGATCCGCCCTTGGACGATGAGCATCTCGAGCTGGCGCTGTTGCTGGAGGCGCTCGGTCGCCACCCGATGGTCGAGGCGCTGGGGATGGGCAGTGCTGCTCAGGGTCAGCGATCGCTGGCACACCAGTTGGCCTACCTGTTGCCGTTTCGGCCTGATCAGAAACTCGACTTGTTGCAGCTGGACGATCCTGAACTGCAGTTGCAGTCCATCCAGCGCTGGCTGGAGCAGTTGCAGGGCGATTCAACCGAATAGCAACGACGCCCGGTCGCTGGATGCTACTGATAGCGATACAGCAGCATGGCGCCTGGCAATGCCCAGATCGCAAAGGCCCCGATCAGTCCCAGCGTGGCCGGCAGGATCAGCCACCATATCTTCGGCGACAGTGCCGTCATCGGGGCGCGCCATTGAACAAGGGCCAGGCTGGCGGCGCAAATGCTCGCCGCCAGCACCGCGCCGGCGATGACGTCGGTTGGCCAGTGAACACCCAGGTAAACCCGCGACAGTGCGATTGCGGTCGCCGGCAGTGCGCCCAATAGCACCCAGGCCAGACGCAGGCGCGGCGGCTGTCCGCGACCGGCGAGAACTCCCAGCGTGAGAAAGAAGGCAAAGGCTGCCGAGCTATGACCGCTGGGGAAGCTGTAACTGTGCAGAGGTTCCAGCAGGATTTCCGGCCGGATCCTGCCGAATGTGGCTTTAAGCGCGCCGTTGGCCAGTGCGGTGCCCAGCAGCGTGAGAATGGCGAATGCTGCCGCGCGCAGCTGCTTGGTGACGATCAGCAACAGGCTCAGCAATACGGCCGCCCACAGCTGGGTGTGGAAATCACCGGCTCGTGTGACGACCACCATGAAACGGTCGAATATCGGGCTGCGCTCACCCTGAACGACCGTCATCAGCCCTTCGTCAAATTCCACCAGGTAGGGCCAGCCGATAAACAGGCCGATCAGAACGGCGGCGCTGAGGCCAGCCGCAAGCGGAGTAACCCAGCGCATCTGATGCAGGCTGCCATGCACTACGCCGCCGACGAGCAGGAGCAACGCGGCGGTGACGAAGCCGGCCTCGCTCCAGAAACCCTCCGGTAAAGGCAGTCGCACGGCGGCTCCCGCTGCCCAGCCGGGCAGCAGATAAGCCATCGACCAGCCGGCCGCGGCGACCAGGCTGACCAAGAGAAAACGCCCGAACGGCATATCGAGCATGCCAGCGGTTACCGGCAGCATGGGCCGCAGCGGGCCGATGAAGCGTCCAACAAGAAGGCTGGCGATGCCGTAACGCTCGAAGTACTCCTCGGCGCTATTCAGCCATTCCGGATGGTCGCGCAGGCCGCGGATGCTGCGAATATTCTGGTGGTAGCGTCGTCCCAGCCCGTACGACAGCAGATCGCCGAGCAGTCCGCCGGCATAACCCAAAAGCAATGTCTCGCCGAGACTGAGTACGCCGCTTCCGGCAACTACCGCGATGGCGAATACCAACACCGTACCGGGCATCAGCAAGCCCACAACGGCGAGGCATTCGAGACAGGCGACGACAAACAGGCTAAGGCCAAGCCACTGAGGGTTTTCAGCCAGCCAACTGGAGAGTGCGGTGAGCCATTCCGGCATGGGTCTTTTTTCCTTGGTTCGAGACGCTTCGACCCGGCATCTGGCGCCCGGGTTTCAAACGCCTGATCATGATAGCGCTGGCGATAGCCTCCTGCGGTTGCCGACGCTGGTGGTTACGAACGGCCCGCTGGGTTGTGCGTAACCTGCAGTCAGAGGCTTTTTAGCCATTCGCCCGGCGCCGCTGTGCGCGAGGCGTGTGGGTCGCTATAATCAGCCGCTTTCCCTTCGATCAGGCCAGCCAGACCATGACCGAGTCCGTACTCGACTACATGACCCGCCTCGGTCGCGCCGCGCGCGAGGCGTCGCGCGTACTAGCGCGTGCCACCACGGCGCAGAAGAACCGTGCCTTGCAGGCCGCCGCCACCGCGCTTGATGCGGCGCGCGAGGAGCTGGTCCGTGCCAATCGTGAAGACCTCGAGGCCGGGCGTGCCAATGGTCTGGACGAGGCGATGCTTGATCGTCTGGCGCTAACGCCGGCGCGTATCGACGACATGATCGAGGGGCTGCGCCAGGTTGCGAGCCTGCCTGACCCCATCGGTGAGATCCGCGACATGCGCTACCTGCCATCCGGCATTCAGGTTGGCAAGATGCGCGTGCCGCTAGGCGTGGTTGGCATCATCTACGAGTCGCGGCCCAATGTGACCATCGATGCGGCCAGCCTGTGTCTCAAGTCAGGCAATGCCACAATTTTGCGTGGCGGCTCCGAAGCGATTCATTCGAACCAGGCCATCGCTCGCTGCATTCAGCTGGGCCTGGCCGAGGCCGAGCTGCCAGCTGCGGCGGTGCAGGTTGTCGAGACCACCGACCGCGCCGCCGTTGGGGCGTTGATCACCATGCCGGATTACGTGGATGTGATCGTGCCGCGCGGTGGCAAGGGGCTGATCGAGCGCATCAGCCGAGACGCCAAGGTGCCGGTGATCAAGCATCTGGACGGCATCTGCCACGTGTTCATCGATCAGGCGGCCGACGTCGACAAGGCCATCCGCATCGCCGACAACGCCAAGACCCAGCGCTATGCGCCATGCAACACCATGGAAACCCTTCTGGTCCACGCGTCCATCGCTACCCGAGTGCTGCCACCGCTGGCGGCAATCTATTGCAAAAAGGGCGTTGAACTGCGTGGCTGCCCACGGACCCGTGAACTGCTGGGTAGCCACGTGTTGGCTGCCAGCGAAGAGGACTGGTCCACCGAATACAACGCGCCGATCCTGTCGATCCGTATCGTCGATTCTCTGGATGAAGCCATCCAGCACATCAACCGCTACGGCTCGCAGCATACCGACGCGATCGTCACGGAAAACTTCACCGATGCGCGGCGCTTTATTACTGAGGTCGATTCGGCGTCGGTGATGATCAACGCCTCCACTCGCTTTGCCGACGGTTTCGAGTACGGGCTAGGGGCTGAGATCGGCATTTCCACCGACAAACTGCACGCCCGCGGTCCGGTCGGCCTGGAAGGCCTGACCAGTGAGAAGTACGTGGTATTCGGCGACGGCCACGTGCGTACTTGATGAGGGAGACCGGCACCCCTCGGCGCATTGGCCTGCTCGGTGGCACCTTTGACCCGGTGCATATCGGGCATTTGCGCGGCGCTCTGGAAGTGTCCGAAATGGTTGGGCTTGATGAGGTTCGTCTGGTCCCCAACTTTCGTCCGCCGCACCGTGAGGCGCCAAACAGCTCCGCGCAGGATCGCTTGACCATGGTTCGACTGGCGGTGCAGGACTTGCCTCCGCTGAAAGTCGATGCGCGCGAATTGGAACGTGACAAGCCGTCCTACACCCTCGACACGCTGGAGTCCTTGCGTGCCGAGCTGAACGATGATGATCAGATTTTTCTCATTGTGGGTTGGGATGCCTTCTGCGGACTTCCTACTTGGCATCGCTGGGATGAGCTGCTCGAGCATTGCCATATTCTGGTCATGCAACGGCCGGATGCCGACAGCGAAGCGCCGGAAGCGCTGCGGGATCTGCTGGCGGCTCGCAGCGTGAACGACCCGCTGACCATTGCCGGCAGCAGTGGGCAAATTGCTTTCGTCTGGCAGGCGCCGCTAGGAGTGTCGGCAACACGTATTCGTCATTTTCTGGCCAGCGGCCGGTCTGTACGCTTTCTCGTACCGGACGCCGTACTGGCTTATATCAACGCGCACGGACTGTACCGGGCGTCGAACTGAGGTTGTTTCACATTATGCAAAATGATTCTTTGGCCCAGCTGGCCGTTAGCGCCCTGGAAGATCTGAAAGGCGCTGACATCACGACCATCGATGTCCGCGGCAAGACCAGCGTTACCGACTTCATGGTGATCGCCAGCGGCACCTCCAGCCGTCACGTGAAATCACTGGCCGAAAACGTGCTCGAGAAGGTCAAGGAGCAAGGCGTGCGCCCTCTGGGCAGCGAAGGTCTGGACGGCGGTGAGTGGGCTCTGCTCGACCTGGGCGATGTCGTGGTGCATGTGATGCAAGTGCCTACTCGTCAGTTCTATGACCTCGAGCGCCTCTGGCAGGGTGCTGAGCAGAGCCGCGCGCAGCACGCGGGCGAGCAGGAATAGCCGATCCGTGCGGATCAAGCTGATTGCGGTGGGCTCGAAGATGCCGCGCTGGGTGGAGGACGGTTGGCATGAGTATGCCAAGCGTCTGCCGTCTGAGCTGCCGTTGGAGCTGCATGAAACATCCCTCAACACTCGCGGCAAGAATGCCGACGTGGCGCGGTTGATTCGTCAGGAAGGCGAGGCCATGCTGGCGAAGGTGCAACCCGGCGAGCGCATCGTCACGCTTGAAGTGACGGGGCGACCCTGGAGCACTGAGCAGCTGGCTGGTGAGCTGGAGCGTTGGCGGCTCGATGCGCGCAACGTCAATCTCATGGTGGGCGGGCCGGAAGGGCTGGCCCCTGAGGTGTGCGCACGCAGCGAACAACGCTGGTCGTTGTCACCGCTGACGTTGCCCCACCCGCTGGTTCGTATTCTCATCGGCGAACAGATCTATCGGGCCTGGACGTTGCTGTCAGGTCACCCTTACCACAAGTAGTTCAGCCAAAACCGAAGATGTCCCAGCCGATTCCCCTCAAGGACCACGAAAAAGACGCCCGTTTGGTGCGTAGTCGCGTTTTTGTGGGCGGGGCAATCGTATTGCTGCTGATCGGCGTGTTGATTGCGCGCTTGTATTACCTGCAAGTGGTGCAGTACCAGCACCATTCGACGCTTTCGGAGAACAACCGGGTCCATGTGCAGCCCATTCCGCCCAATCGGGGCCTGATTTTTGATCGCAACGGCAAGATCATCGCCGATAACCGGCCAAGCTTCAGCCTGACGGTGACGCGCGAGCGCGCTGGAAACTGGCGCGAGACCCTGGACACGGTGGTCGAAGTGCTGGCGCTCTCGAGTGAAGAGCGCGAATTGTTCGAAAAGCGGGTGCTGCAGGGGCGCAGGCCGTTCGAGCCGGTGCCGATCATGTACGAACTGTCGGAAGAGCAGATTGCGCGGATTGCCGTCGATCAGTTCCGTCTGCCGGGGGTTGAGGTCGCAGCCCAGCTGGTGCGGCATTATCCAGAGGGCGAGCACTTCGCTCATTCGGTCGGATATGTCGGTCGGATCAACGAGGCCGAGCTCAAGCAGCTCGATCCGGTTAACTACAGCGGTACCCACCACATTGGCAAGACTGGCATCGAGCGCTTCTACGAGGACTCGCTGCACGGGCAGGTGGGTTACGAGGAGGTCGAAACCAACGCGCGTGGGCGGGTGTTACGGGTGCTCAAGCGCACCGATCCGATCCCTGGCAAGGACCTGATGCTGACCCTCGATCTTGAACTGCAGCAAGCCGCCGAGGTTGCGCTGGCAGGCCGCCGAGGTGCGGTGGTCGCATTGCAGCCAAAGACTGGCGAGGTGCTGGCGATGGTCAGTCAGCCTAGCTTCGACCCCAATCTGTTCGTCACTGGAATCAGTTTCAAGGCGTATGGCGCGCTTCGCGATTCCATAGATCGCCCACTGTTCAACCGTGTCCTGCGCGGGCTCTACCCGCCGGGATCGACGATCAAACCGATGATGGCGGTGGCTGGCCTGGATGCCGGTGTGGTGACCGAGAACAGTCGCGTGTTCGACCCCGGCTTCTTTCAGCTGCCCAACGTCAAGCACAAGTACCGGAACTGGAATCGCGGCGGCGACGGCTGGGTAGATCTGGAAACCGCGATCATGCGGTCCAATGACACCTATTTTTACGACCTCGCCCACAAGATGGGCATCGACCGCATGCATGACTACATGAGCCGCTTCGGTCTCGGCCAACGCGTGGCGCTGGACATGTTCGAGGAAACTGCCGGCCTGATGCCATCGCGAGACTGGAAGCGTGGCCGTTACCGGCAGGCCTGGTATCCGGGCGAGACAGTCATCCTCGGCATCGGTCAGGGTTACATGCAAGCCACGCCCTTGCAGCTGGCCCAGGCGACCGCGCTAATGGCGACTCACGGTAAGTGGATCAGGCCGCACCTGGCGAAGAGTATCGAAGGAGAAATACCTGTTGATCCTGAACCGATGCCCGACATTCAGCTTCGCGACCCCGATTACTGGGACGCTTCCATCAACGGAATGGTGAAGGTATTGCACGGCGCCCGTGGCACGGCAAAGAAGGTTGGCGACACCGCCGCCTACCTCATCGCCGGCAAGAGCGGTACGGCGCAGGTCGTGGCCATCAAACAGGGCGAAAAGTACGACAGCGGCAAACTCGCCGAACGCCATCGCGACCACGCCTTGTTCGTCGCCTTCGCGCCTGTGCATGACCCGCAGATTGCTGTGGCTGTCATGGTCGAGAACGGCGAGTCCGGCTCCGGCGTAGCCGCGCCAGTGGCCAAGCAGGTCATGGATGCATGGCTGCTCAACGAGGCGGGCGAGTTGAAGGCCGAGTACGCCCCGCCCCTGACGGCAGAGAGGCCCAAACCGTGAGCGGAACGTTTGACCGCACGCTTTCAACGACCGATGTGATGCGTCGCCGGGCGTCACTGTTACAGCGCATGCATATCGACGGGGTGCTGCTCCTATTGCTGCTGATGCTCGCGGCCGGAAGCCTGTTCGTTCTTTATTCCGCTGGCGGCAAGAATGTTGATCTGCTGATCAAACAGGCGACTTCCTATGGCTTCGGCTTGGGCGCCATGCTGGTCATAGCGCAGTTGGAACCAAGGTTCATGGCGCGCTGGGTGCCGGCGGGCTATCTGGCGGTTGTCGCATTGCTGGTCGCTGTGGAGTTCGTCGGCTACACCGCAATGGGGGCGACCCGCTGGATCAGTATCCCCGGGGTGATTCGCTTCCAGCCGTCCGAGTTCATGAAGATCATCATGCCGATGACCATCGCCTGGTATCTGTCCGCGCGCGCCTTGCCGCCGGGTATCAAGCACACCATGGTCAGTCTGGGCCTGATCCTCACGCCCTTCGTGTTGATCCTCAAGCAGCCGGACCTTGGCACTTCGTTGCTGGTACTGGTCTCGGGTGCTTTCGTGTTGTTCATCGCCGGGTTGCGCTGGCGCTGGATCATGAGCGCGATCGCGGCGCTGGTGCCGATTGCCGTGGCCATGTGGTATTTCGTGCTGCACAACTACCAGAAACAGCGCGTGCACACATTCCTCGATCCGGAAAGCGACCCGCTGGGAACCGGCTGGAACATCATCCAGTCGAAGGCCGCGATTGGTTCGGGCGGCGTGTTTGGCAAGGGTTGGTTGCTGGGTACTCAGTCGCATCTGGATTTTTTGCCCGAAAGCCATACGGACTTTATCATTGCGGTTCTGGCTGAAGAGTTCGGCCTGGTGGGCGTTTGCCTGCTGCTGCTGCTGTACCTGCTACTGATTGCGCGTGGTTTGGTCATCACCGTTCAGGCGCAAACGCTGTTTGGCAAGTTGCTGGCCGGTGCGCTGACGATGACCTTCTTCGTTTACGTATTCATCAACATCGGCATGGTCAGTGGTCTGTTGCCGGTGGTAGGGGTGCCGTTGCCCTTCATCAGTTTTGGTGGCACTTCATTGGTAACCCTGCTATCAGGGTTCGGGGTTTTGATGTCGATCCACACCCATCGCAAGTGGATCGCACAGGTTTGAATAGAGTGAATTTCTTGGATCGATTACGGCGTGGCTGGTTGACACGAGCGCTCTGCGGAGCGGGTCTTTTCGCGGCGCTAGGAAACTCTCCAGCGGTTTTTGCGGCAGATTATCAGAGCGAAAAGGTCGCCGATTTCGTGCGCGAAATGACTCAGGATTACGGGTTTGCCAGTGAGCAGGTGGCCGAAGTGCTGGCGCAGGCGGAGCGCAAGCAGGTGATCCTCGATGCCATCTCCCGACCGGCCGAGCGCGTCAAAGCGTGGAAAGAATATCGACCGATCTTCATGACCGATTCGCGGATTGCCCAAGGCGTGGACTTCTGGCGCGAGAATGAGGCGACGCTGGCGCGCGCCGAGCAGGAATTCGGTGTGCCGGCACAGGTGATCGTCGCCATCATCGGCGTTGAAACCTTCTACGGTCGCAACACGGGCAACTACCGGGTCATAGATGCTTTGTCGACCCTGGGCTTCGACTACCCGCCGCGCCAGCCATTCTTCCGCCAACAGCTCAAAGAGTTCCTCTTGCTGGCCCGTGAAGAGCAAGTCGACCCTCTCACGCTGACCGGTTCCTATGCCGGTGCCATGGGGCTGCCGCAATTCATGCCGAGCAGCTTTCGCGCCTATGCGGTGGACTTCGATGCAGACGGTCGCATCGATATCTGGAAGAACCCGGTCGATGCTATCGGCAGCGCCGCCAACTATTTCAAACAGCACGGTTGGACCGCCGGCGCGCCAGTCGTGGCGCGGGCTACGGTCAACGGTGAGCGACATGGCGAAGGTCTGACCGAAGGACTTGAGCCAGTGAAGAATGCCGCAGAATTGCGCGAGCTGGGTTGGCAGTGGCCAGCCGAAACGAAGCTGCCCGACGACACTGCGGTAACGGCCTTTCGCCTGGAGGGTGCCGACGGCGACGAGTACTGGGTCGGCTTGCCCAACTTCTATGTCATCACCCGTTATAACCGCAGCGTCATGTACGCCATGGCTGTCCATCAGCTCTCCGAGCAGCTGGTCCAGGCGCGGGGTGCGCAATGACCGCTCGTTTACTGGCGGTAGCGGCCTTCGCTGTGCTGGTAGTCGGATGTTCGTCGGCGCCGACACCGTCGCCGGCCCCCGCGAAAAGCGCAGGCATCAGCGGGCCGGGTGACTACTCACGGCCGCACAAGGATGGCGCGCCCTGGTGGGATGTCGACGTTTCCAGCATTCCAGACGCAACGCCAACACCGCACAACGGCCCGTTCAAGGCCAATCCCTACACTGTGCTGGGCAAAACTTATTACCCGATTGGTGACGGACGCAATTATCGGGCGACCGGAACGGCATCCTGGTACGGCACCAAGTTTCATGGGCAGCCAACGGCCAACGGCGAAAAGTACGATCTGTATGGTATGAGTGCCGCGCATAAGACGCTGCCGCTACCCAGTTATGTTCGGGTCACCAACCTCGACAATGGCAAGGCCGTGGTGCTTCGAGTCAACGATCGCGGCCCGTTCTACTCGGATCGAATCATTGATCTGTCTTTTGCTGCGGCGAAGAAGCTGGGCTATGCCGAAACCGGGACCGCTCGGGTCAAGGTTGAAGGCATCGATCCGGAGCAGTGGTGGGCCGAGCGTGGCAGGCCAGCGCCTATGGTACTGGCCCAGCCTCAAAGGGTTGCAAAGCCCTCAGTTGCTGCGCTGGCGCAACCTGTCGAGCAATACACGCCGCCACCGGCGCAGCATGCTGGCGCAACCGTGCCGGTTGAGGTTGCCAATGACACCGCGCGTGACGCATCTGGGGCGGGGGTTTACCTGCAGGTCGGCGCGTTCGCCAACCCTGATGCCGCTCAGTTGCTGCGTGACAAGCTCAGCAGCATGACCGGTGCGCCGGTGTTCGTAAGTTCGGTTGTCCATCAGCAGCAGATCTTGCACCGGGTACGCCTGGGGCCCATTGATTCCCCCGATGAAGCTGCGCAGCTGGAACAGAGCGTTCGCCTTGCCAATCTGGGAAACCCGCGGCGAGTAAGCGGCGATTAAAGCTGTACCTCGTTGATAGATACACCACGCTGACCTGTACCGTTTTTGCCACACCACCTTTCTGAGAGCGCAATGACTATCACCACCTTCGTGCACCGGCTGTTCCTCCTAACCGTGCTGGCCGTAGCGCCCACCGCCTGGGCCGAGCCGATCATTCCGTCACCGCCACAGCTGGCGGCCAAATCCTACGTCCTGATGGACGCTGCCAGCGGCAAGGTTCTGGTCGAGAATGCCGGGGATGAGCGCCTGCCGCCCGCCAGCTTGACCAAGCTGATGACGGCTTACATCGCCACCCTGGAAATCAAGAAGGGTCAGATCTCCGAAAGCGACATGGTGACCGTCAGCGAAAAAGCCTGGCGCACCGGCGGCTCGCGGATGTTCATCCAGGTCAATACACAGGTTTCGGTGGACGATCTGCTGCACGGCATCATTATCCAGTCCGGTAACGACGCCAGCGTGGCGATGGCTGAGCATATCGCCGGTAGCGAAGAGGCCTTCGCCGACCTCATGAACAGCACAGCGCAGCGGTTGGGCATGAGCAATACGCACTTCATGAATGCCACCGGGCTGCCTCATCCAGAGCATTATTCGTCCGCTGCCGACATGGCCAAGCTGGCTCGCGCGATCATCCATGAGGATCCCGCGCACTACGGCATCTATGCGCAAAAGGAGTTCTTCTGGAACAACATCAAGCAGCCAAACCGCAACCTTCTACTGTGGCGTGACAAAACCGTCGACGGCCTTAAGACCGGCCACACTGAAGAGGCTGGCTACTGCCTGGTAGCTTCTGCAGTGCGTGATGACATGCGTCTGATCACCGCTGTCTTCGGCACCAATAGCGAGCAGGCGCGTGCCGCCGAAACGCAGAAGCTGCTGACCTATGGCTTCCGCTTCTTCGAGACCCGGACCTTCTATCAGAAAGGCGTTGAGCTAGCGACGTCCCGTGTCTGGAAGGGCCAGCAGGACCAGGTGAGCGCCGGGCTTGCCAGTGATCTGACCATGACCCTGCCGCGCGGGCAGATGGACAAGTTGCAGGCCGGCCTGACCTTCAATCCCGAACTCACGGCGCCAATCCAGCAGGGTGATGTGGTTGGCAAGGTTGAGGTCAGTCTCGATGGACAGGTGGTGCAAAGCACCGATCTGATTGCACTGCAGACCGTGGAAGAAGGTGGGCTGTTCAGTCGTCTGTGGGATAGCATTCAGCTGTTCTTCTTCAATCTCTTCAACTGACCACTTGAGCGCGCCCAGGCTGTCCGTCGGGCGCGCCCTTTGCGGATCATGAGTCCGTTGCCATGACTGAAAGTAAAAGCGAAACACAGCCGCCGAAAATCGAATTCCCCTGCGAGCGTTATCCGATCAAAGTAATTGGAGATGCGGGGGAGGGCTTCAGCGACACGGTGGTCGAGGTGATCCGTCGGCATGCGCCGGATTTTGACGAAACCACTCTGGTGACTCGAGACAGTCGCAACGGGCGGTTTCTGTCCGTGCAGGTCTTGATCACCGCCACCAGCGTCGATCAGCTGCAGGCGATCCATGTCGATCTGCGCGCTACCGGGCGCGTGCACATGGTGCTGTGATGAGCGGCGAGTCCGCCAATCCTGACTTAGTTGCAAGCTCTGTTGTAGAGGATGCGCCAATGATGAGTGGCCCCTCGCTGGTGGTGCGCGAGCTCGGCCTGGTGGACTATCCGATCGCCTGGCAAGCCATGCAGCGCTTTACCAACGAACGGCTGCCGGACACCCTTGACGAGATCTGGTTGCTACAGCATCCGCGGGTGTTTACTCAGGGGCAGGCTGGCAAGCCGGAGCACTTGCTGTTACCAGGCGATATTCCTGTAGTTCAGGCCGATCGGGGCGGTCAGGTGACCTACCATGGTCCTGGGCAGCTGGTGTGCTATTTGATGTTGGATGTCAGGCGGCTGGGCTTTGGTGTGCGCGAGCTGGTCAGCCGGATCGAGCTTAGCTTGATTGATCTGCTTGCCAGCTACGGTGTAGACGCCTTGGCCAAGCCCGATGCGCCTGGCGTGTACGTTAATGGCGCCAAGATCGCCTCTCTCGGCCTGCGCATCCGTAACGGCCGCTCGTTCCATGGTCTGGCGCTCAATGTGGACATGGACCTCGAGCCCTTCGGGCGCATCAACCCATGCGGTTATGCCGGCATGCGCATGACACAGTTGGCGGATCTGGTCGCTGGGCCAATAGCCTTTGCCGAGGTCAGTGCCCGTATGCGCGAACAGCTGGTCAAGCACCTCGGCTACGCGCAGCAGCAAACCCTGACAGGCGTAGCAATAAGCTAGGTAGGGCGACTGCCAGCTTTTCCAGTGCCCAAGGTTTGGCGGATAGGACGCCGCCTGCCCAGGCGCGTTGCCAGGAGCAGGCGGTGTCCGGTTCGATCAGTTCAGATTGAGGGTTGGTATCAGGCTGCTGTCGAATGGCTGACCGGGTACCGGCACCGGGGCGGCCAGGCCCAGGTTGTTCTTCTCGAAGACCCGGTCGGCTCTGTAGCTGGAGCGCACCAGTGGGCCGGCGGCTACTTCCATAAAGCCCTTCGCCAGACCGATATCGCGGAAGCGGTTGAATTCTTCCGGACTGACCCAGCGTTTGACCGGCAGGTGGTTACGAGTTGGCTGCAGGTACTGGCCAAGGGTAAGGATGTCCACACCAATGGCGCGCAGATCATCCATTGTCTGCAACACTTCCTCGTCGGTTTCGCCCAAGCCCAGCATCAGGCTGGTCTTGGTCAGCATCTCGGGGCGATGGCGCTTGGCGTGCTCCAGCACGCGCAGGGTCTTCTCGTAGCCTGCACGGGGGTCGCGTACTTCATGGGTCAGGCGTTCGACTGTCTCGACATTCTGCGCGAACACTTCAAGGCCTGAGTCCGCCACGCGTTCAATAGCTTGCAGGTCGCCGTCAAAGTCGGGCGTCAGGGCCTCCACGACCACCTGTGGCGTGCGCTCCTTGATCGCGCGGACACAGGCGGCGTAGTGTGCGGCGCCGCCGTCATCCAGATCGTCGCGGTCCACTGAGGTCAGCACGATATAGCGCAGTGCCATCAGCTCCACCGACTTGGCAGTGTTCTGTGGCTCTTCCTGATCCAGCCAGCCGTTGGGATTGCCGGTGTCTACCGCGCAGAAGCGGCACGCGCGGGTGCACACCGAGCCCATCAGCATGATGGTGGCAGTACCGTTGGACCAGCATTCGCCCATATTCGGGCAGTGGGATTCCTGGCATACGGTGCTCAGACGGTGTTCGCCGACATTGCGCTTGACCGCTTCGAAGCGGCTACCGCTTGGTGCCTTGACCCGCAGCCATTTGGGTTTGGGTTCGAAGACCTGAGGCTCGCTTGAGGCGCGACGCTTTTGGCCGTCCTTGATTGCGGTGATGCCCTGGGTGGTGCGGAATTTTTCGCCGCTGGCAATGGCCTTGGGTTGGGACGTGTCGGACATCGGCTTTCTGGGCTCCGCTAGAGGCTCCGTGGACGAGGCGGCTTGTGGCCGCCGCGCAGTTTATCACAGGCACTGACCGTTCAGTCGCGTCAGGCGAGCCGTGCGGTTGCTACATGAGCTGCCAGTGAAGAGGGCGGTTTGAGGCAAATGATGGCCGATTAAACGGGCCATGTGCGCTAAGGTTCCGCGCGGAGCCGTCCCAGCAATTCCTGCGTCGGATGGCCATCGGCGGGCCAGCCCAACAGTTGCTGAAAGCCACGGATAGCACTGCGGGTATTGGCGCCAATGATGCCGTCCGGTGTGCCTGGGTCAAAACCATGCATCGTCAGGCGCTCCTGCAATTCGACGCGCTCGGAGCGGCTCAGTGGCTGCTCACCTTTTGGCCAGCTTGCACGCACCCGGCCGGCACCGTTGAAGCGCTCGGACAGCAGCCCGATCGCCAGCGCATAGGATGACGAGTTGTTGTAGCGCAGAATGGCCCGGAAATTATCCAGCACCAGGAACGCCGGTCCGCGATAGCCAGCGGGGAGCAACAGCGTAGCTGTTGCCTCATCCATATCAGTGCCGCTCGGTAGTCCGGTCAATCCGAGCTGGCGCCAGGCGGCTACCGTTTTGCGGATAGCGTTGTCAGCCTGCGCATACTCGAACCCGTCCGGCAGCTTGACCTCAAAGCCCCACGGTTGCCCGGCGTTCCAGCCAGAGGCCTGCAGGTAGTGCGCGGCCGAAGCCAGCGCATCGGCAGAGCTGCTCCAGATGTTACGGCTGCCGTCGCCATCGAAATCCACGGCATGAGTGTTGTAGGTGGTTGGAATGAACTGGGTCTGTCCCATTGCGCCGGCCCAGGAACCCCGTAGCTGATCGGCACTCACGTCGCCATGCTCGAGGATTTCCAGCGCAGCCAGCAACTGGCTTTTGGCAAAGCCCGGACGTCGCCCCTCGTGTGCCAAAGTTGCGAGCGAGCGAATGACGCTCTTGTCGCCCATGATCTGTCCGTAGCTGCTTTCCAGGCCCCAGATGGCCACCAGCGTGTTCCGGTCCACACCATAGCGCGCCTCAATGTCGTCCAGCGTCGCTTGATGTTGGGTTAGCAGGCGCTGGCCGCGCTCAACCCGCTGCTTTGATAGCGCGCCGTCCAGATATTGCCAGACCGGTCGACTGAATTCGGGCTGGCTGCGATCCGCAATGATGATGCTCGGGTCAGGCGTGACACCTGCAAAGGCGCGGTCGAAAACCTGCGCTGAGACACCCGCCTGAAGGGCCTCGCTGCGAAAAGCGTCTCGCCATTCAGCGAAGCTCAGTTGAGCAGGCTCGGCTTCGGGTGGCACCACGTTGGATTCGGCAGTGCTCTGAGCCGGCTGACTAGTCGCGGCCACCTCGGTTGGTGCGGCCGGCTCTGCGGCACAGGCAACCATTATGCTCAGGGCTGATCCGGCAATCAGAGTTCGCAGCAGCAGGACGGGGACGAAGGTGTAAAGCATGCACCACTCTCGGCAGGTCATCGGCAGGTGACATTATCACGCTTTGAAGGGCTTGGCTTTTCAAGCCGCCAGAAGGACCGAAGCCTCCCAGTTGGTGGACTGGGAGGCTTCGCGGCGGTAGCTGCCTTTGCCTTTTTTCGGCTGTTCCTGGCGACAGCGAAACAGAGGTTGCGCTGCCAGGCTTTTGGCCTTGTTCGGCCGCTTTCGTTGCTTGCTCATCACGTACCCTCTTGCTTGCTCATGATCAGGCGAGGGCATCATAGGGGTTGTACAAAAAATGTCCAGCACCTGCCGAGGGCTGGCAAGCCTGGAGCGCTGATTCAACTCGCAAGAATCAGGCGACCGATCCCAGCACTGCTTCGCCTCGCGCTACAACCGGATCTGACGTCCACACAGCTGTAGGCACAGATCAGTCAATCCGACCCAGGGATCGCCTTCGGCCTGGCCCTTGATCTGTTCGTCAATCTGTTGCGCGCTCATCAGCAGGCGTTGCCAGCCCGCTGCATCGTGACGTTGAAGCGCTTTGCTGACCAGAGGTTTGCGCTTATCCCATACCGGCGGTCGAGCCTGGCTGAACGCACGGTCTAGCGGTACGCCCTGAGCGTACTGATGGGCAATGTTGGCCAGCTGGCGGACTTCGCGCGCGACGGCCCAGAGGATCACCGGCGCCTCGATCCCTTCGGCGCGCAAGCCAGCCAGCATCTGCAGAATGTGCTCCGGCTGACCAAGCAGCGCGGCATCAATCAGCCCGAAGACGTCGTAGCGGGCGCTGTCAGCCACGGCAGCCTGCACGGTTTCGGTGGTTACCTGGCCGCCCTCGGCTAGCAGTTTTAACTTTTCGATTTCTTGCGCGGCTGCGAGCAGATTGCCCTCGACGCGGGCTGCGATCAGTTCTACAGCTTCCTGGTCTGCGGCGAGACCGGCCTGTGCCAGGCGCTGTCGAATCCACTGCGGCAGCTGTTGCGCATCCACCGGCCAGATCTGCAGGAACTGCACCTGTTTGCCATCGATCAGCGCCTTGGCCCACTTGGTCTTTTGGGTGTTGCCGTCAAGCTTGGGCAGGCTGATCAGCAGAACGGTGTCTTCGGCAGGTCGTGCAAGGTAGTCGATCAGCGCCGCGGCGCCCTTGTCGCCGGGTTTGCCGTTGAGGATGCGCAGCTCCAGCAGGCGCCTTTCCGCAAACAGGGAGAGGCTGGCCCCGGCTTCGATGAGCTGGCCCCAGTCGAAACCGGTTTCGACGTTGAGTACTTGGCGCTCGCTGAAGTCTTGTTGGCGGCAGGCCGCACGGATGGCGTCGCTGGCTTCCTGGCAGAGCAGGTGCTCGTCGCCACTGACCACATAGACCGGCGCTAGGGGGCCTTGCAGGTGCTTGGCAAGCTGGGCGGGAGGTAACTTCATCGGAAGGATCGGGAGCCTGCGTCAGCAGGCTCCCCGGTCTTCATTGCAGCGGCAGTTCGATGGGCGACTGCAACGGTTGTGCAGACTGCTCGCGCATCTGTGCTTCGATCGCCTCGGCTTCGGCGCGCTTCTTCGCTTCCGCGGTCTGCTGCAGCTGGTCGAGCTGTGCCAGCGTGATGTTGCGTAGGCGCATGCCCAGCTGCTGCAGGAGTTCGCGGCGCATTTCCCGGCGCAGCTGGCTGGCTTCCTGATCCGAACTGATCAGGTTGCTGCTGTCATGGACATACACCCTGGATACTTCGACCTGGTCTTCCAGCAGCACTGTGTTCTGCGGGCCGCGGATCTCGTAGTCGAGACTCTGGGTCAGTTCGTACTCGGCAGTGCGTGCTGCGGTCGTATAGCTGGCGGTACGTTGACGGGTCTGCTCACGCACCAGATCAAGGGTGTAGCGAGCACCCGGATAAACCCTGACGCCGCTGTCCTTGAGTAACTCTTCAAGCTGCTGCACGGTTTCGCCGTAGCTGTTGCGGGCTTGCAGATTGACTTCATCGAGCGCGAAGTTGGTATCGCCCGTTCCCCGCAGCTGGAAGCCGCAGGCGCTCAACAGCAGGGCCAGGCCAACCACCACCAGATTGCGTTTGATCATGTTGTTTTCCCCTTGCCAGCCTTAGCGCACGCGCCAAGACGAATCAGTTAGCGACGATATTGACCAGCTTGCCCGGTACCACGATGACCTTGCGGATCGTCAGACCTTCAGTGAAGCGCACAACGTTCTCGTTGGCGCGGGCCGTGGCCTCGACCTCTTCACGAGTGGCGCTCGCGGACACTTCGATCTGTCCGCGCAACTTGCCGTTGACCTGGACCACCAGTGTCAGGCTGTCCTGAACCAGGGCAGTCTCGTCGACCGTCGGCCATTGTGCATCGATGATCGAGCCGCTGTGACCTAGCTGTTGCCAGAGCTCATGACAGATATGCGGCGTAATCGGAGCCAGCAGCAGCGCAACGGTTTCGAGGCCTTCTTGAAGCAGTGCGCGGTCCTGCTCGGTACCTGCGGCTGCCCTCTCCAGGACGTTCATCAGCGTCATCACCTGGGCAATGGCGGTGTTGAATTTGTGGTGCTGGCCGACATCCTGACTGGCCTGCTTGATCGCCAGGTGAATCGCGCGGCGTACGGCCTTTTGCTCATCACCGAGGTTGGAGATGTCCAGTCGGGCAACGGCACCCGCGCTGACGTGGGCGTGTGCCAGGCGCCAGACGCGGCGCAGGAAGCGGCTGGCACCCTCGACGCCGGAATCGGACCACTCCAGGCTCATGTCCGGCGGCGAGGCGAACATCATGAACAGGCGGCAGGTATCTGCGCCGTAGCTGTCGATCATCGCCTGCGGGTCGACACCATTGTTCTTCGACTTCGACATCTTCTCGGTACCGCCGATTTCCACCGGCAGGCCATCACTGGCGAGCTTGGCACCGATGACCTTGGCCTTGGCGTCGCGCTCGACGATGACGTCGGCCGGGTTGAACCAGTCCTTGCCGCCATTTTCCAGGGTGCGGTAGTAGGTGTCCGCGATGACCATGCCCTGCGTGAGCAGGTTCTTGAACGGCTCGTTGGAGCTGACCAGCCCCTCGTCACGCATCAGCTTGTGGAAGAAGCGCGCATAGAGCAGATGCAGAATCGCGTGCTCGATGCCGCCGATGTACTGGTCTACCGGCAGCCAGTGGTTGGCTGCGGCAGGATCGACCATGCCCTGGTCATAATGCGGCGAGGCATAGCGAGCAAAGTACCAGGACGATTCGACAAAGGTGTCCATGGTGTCGGTTTCGCGCTTGGCTGCGGCGCCGCACTTGGGGCAGCTGCAGTCATAGAACGCTGGCATTCGCGCCAGCGGTGAACCGGCGCCATCCGGTACGACGTCTTCGGGCAGGACTACTGGCAACTGGTCTTCGGGTACCGGTACGTCACCGCAGCTCTGGCAGTGGATGATCGGGATCGGGCAGCCCCAGTAGCGCTGGCGGCTGATGCCCCAATCGCGCAGGCGGAACTGGGTGCGGGCCTGGCCGAGGCCTTTGCGCTGCAGGGCCGCTTCCATGGCGTCGAACGCGCCGTCGAAATCCAGCCCGTTGAATTCGTCGGAATTGATCAGCTCGCCATGCTCGCCGTAGGCGTCGTTCCAAGGTGCAGGCGTCTCATCTCCTGCGCTGGTGCGCACAACAGGTCTGATCGGCAGGTTGTACTTGGTCGCAAAGGCAAAGTCGCGTTCGTCATGAGCCGGAACGGCCATCACTGCGCCTTCGCCGTAATTCATCAGCACGTAGTTGGCGACCCACACCGGCAGCAGCTCGCCAGTGAGTGGGTGCTGCACCTTCAATGCAGTGGCAAGGCCTTTCTTTTCCTGGGTGGCGATGTCGGCTTCGGCGACGCCGCCGCGCTTGCATTCATCAATGAATGCTTCCAGTTCTGGATCGTTTTGAGCAGCAAGGGTGGCCAGCGGATGTTCGGCGGCCACCGCGACATAGGTGGCACCCATCAGCGTATCGGGGCGGGTGGTGAAGACCTTCATCACGCCTTCGCTGCCGATGCTGGCAGCGTCGTAAGGGAAGCTGATCTCCATGCCGCGCGACTTGCCGATCCAGTTGCGCTGCATGGTCTTGACCTGTTCGGGCCAGCCATCCAGCTCGTCCAGGCTCTCCAGGAGCTCATCCGCGTAGGCGGTGATCTTGAAGTAATACATGGGGATTTCGCGCTTTTCGATCAGCGCGCCAGAGCGCCAGCCGCGACCGTCGATGACCTGCTCGTTTGCCAGTACGGTCTGGTCAACCGGGTCCCAGTTGACGGTGCCGTTCTTGCGGTAGATGACGCCCTTTTCGTACAGACGGGTGAACAGCCACTGCTCCCAGCGGTAGTAGTCCGGCTTGCAGGTCGTGACTTCCCGCGTCCAGTCGACCGCCAGTCCCAGGCTCTTGAGCTGGGTGCGCATGTAGTCGATGTTCTCGTAGGTCCATTTGGCCGGCGCGACCTTGTTCTTCATGGCCGCGTTTTCCGCCGGCATGCCGAACGCGTCCCAGCCCATGGGCTGTAGAACGTTTTTGCCCTGCATGCGCTGGTAGCGGGCAATCACATCGCCAATGGTGTAATTGCGCACATGCCCCATGTGCAGCTTGCCGCTGGGGTAGGGGAACATCGACAGGCAATAGAAAGTGTCCTTGCCTGGCTGTTCGCTTACTTCAAAGGATTTCTGCGAGTCCCAGTGGGACTGCGCGGCGGCTTCGATTTCGCGGGGCTGATACTGTTCGTGCATGGCTACTGGCGTTGGAAAGGGGGCTGGCTGTTCGCATGGCAGCTCGGGTTGTCGCATGGCTGGCTCTAGGCCTGACACGGCGGCGCAACGGGTTGGATACGAACGCATAGAAGCGCCGTAGCATACATGACCCTCCGCAACCGAGGGAAACCCGATTTGCCAGCGCTGAGCGCCCCGTTTGTCGCGCGCGAGGTGGATGTTCGAGTCTGAACTACGCTTGTACAGGGGGCGGGATGAACACGAGGTGAATCATGGGTAAAGAACGCCAGGCGGATGAGGGCAATCTGTACGGACGCGTGCTGCAGCGGCTGACACTGGCCTTGGAAGAAGCCGAACGAAGAACGGGTGATGAGACTGGCGCTACGGCCGAATTGGAGGTCGGTGGGTTGACCCCTGCGGAGTTCGACCTGATCCGTGCCTACCTGCAGCAGGATTCGCAGTGGTTGTCCGGTTGGCACGCCGCTGCCGAAGAGCAGGCGCAGCTGGACCGTCAGGCGACCCGGCCAGCGTTGCGCAATATGTTGCGGCAGCACTCGAGCAAGCACTGCAAGCAGAGCCCGCCTGCGCTGCGGCAATCAATGGTCTGCGCGCTCTGTGGCACCAGCGTGCATTGGCCAGAGGGCGCCGGCGCGGTCGCTTGCTCGGCTTGCGGTTCGCAGTTGCTTCGTGCTCGGCAACGGTTGCATACCTACCCAAAGCACTGACGGCGTCCGTGCTGCCGACAAGCGGGCGCCTCGGCAGGTAAAGTGGCAGCGGCCGATCGACCGGAGCTGCACATGCCAATACGCTATTTCTTCAAACAGTTACTGCTGCCGCCCGGTGGGCTGCTGTTGTTATTGCTCGCGGCCTGGTGGCTGCGGCGTCGCTCACCACGGCTGGCAGTATTCTGTTTCATGCTGGGGTTCGGCGGGCTGTGGCTGATGAGCCTGCCGGTGACTGTTGAGTGGGCAGCACGAGCGATCGAAAGCGAAGTGGCGCTGCATCGTTCGGAATGGAGCAGCCTCGGAAAGCGTGCACAGGCAATTGTCGTGCTGGGCGCGGGTCGAGAACAGGCCGATCCCGCGTGGGGTTCTGATCAGCCCAGCCATATCGCCCTCGAGCGGCTGCGTTATGCCTCGCGGCTGGCGAAGGCGTCGGGTTTGCCGATCCTGGCGAGCGGTGGGCTGCACTTTGGCGAGCCACCGAGCGAAGCGCAGTTGGCGGCCGAGGCGCTGGAACGCGACTTCGCTACGTCGACGCAGTGGCTCGAAGAGCGCAGCCGGACCACGTGGGAGAATGCGCGCTATAGCGCGGAAATGCTCAAGGCTGCGGGAATCAAACGCATCGTGCTGGTGACGTCCGCGTCGCACATGCCGCGGTCGCGCTGGTGCTTTGAGGAGGTCGGGCTGGAAGTGATCACTGCACCGGTAGGATTCATGGGTGTTCCCAACGGGCGACCCGTTGGCGGCTGGCTGCCCGAGGCGAAGGCCGTCTGGCAGAACGGCATGCTGCTCAACGAAGCAGTCGGCATGCTGGTCTACCCGCTGCTTTATGACGGCGCCTCTGAGTAGAGGCACGTTGGACTCCGGCGGGCGGGATGAGTATCAGCCTCGCCGACGTCGTACCAGGCCCCAGCCGAGCAGCAGCGCACAGATGGTGATCAAGGGCCAGGAGCGCCATTGCAGATAAGGCGTCAATCCCTGCATGGGCGTGACCTCGCCGTATAGCACCGCTTCCTGAAAAGCCGGGATTTGCTCGACGATGCCGCCGTGCGGGTCGATCAGCACCGTAACGCCGTTATTGGTGGCACGAATCATCCAGCGGCCTGCCTCCAGCGCTCGCATCTGGGCCATCTGCAGATGCTGCAGCGGGCCGATGGAGTGGCCGAACCAGGCGTCGTTGCTGACGGTGAGCAGGATGTCGCTCTGCGCCGCGAGGCCGGCGGCAAACTCGGGATAGACGACTTCGTAGCAAATGAACGGGGCGATCTGAAAGCCCTTCGCCTGCAGCAGTGGTTGCTCGGGTGAACCGCGGGCGAAGTCCGACATGGGTAGATCGAAAAAGGCGATGAGGCCACGCAACAGATCTTGCAGCGGCACGTATTCACCGAACGGCACCAGCTTCTGCTTCAAGTAGGTGCCTTGCGCGTCGCCTGCCGTGGTCAGGCCGTTGTAGTAGCGCAGATCCCCGTTGGCATTGGGCTGGCGTACCGGGACGCCGGTGATCAGGGCTGACTGCCGGTCCTGGGCGAAGCGGCTCATCATCGTCAGGTAGCCTTCAGCGTGCTCCTTGAGAATAGGCACCGCCGTTTCTGGCCAGACGATGAGGTCCGCGGGCTTGCTGCGGAAGGTCATGTCGCGGTAGAGCAGCAACTGCATCTCGAGCTTTTTCGGGTCCCACTTGATGCTTTGCGCAACATTGCCCTGCATTGCGGCGACGGTAATCGGTTCGGCTTTTGCGGAGGTCCAGGCCTGTTTGCCCAAGGCCAGTGCGCCGCCCCAGAAGGCGACCAGCAGTATCAGGGCGCCACTCAGCGATGCCTTGTGGCGAAGGAGTTGCGGCAGCTCGACAAGCAGCGTGGCAGTCAGCGCGAGCGCAAAGGTCAGCAGCCAGACGCCGCCGACCGGCGCGAGCCCGGCCAAGGGTCCATTCAGTTGGCTGTAACCGGCGTAAAGCCAGGGGAAACCTGTTAGTACCCAGCCGCGTAGGGCGTCCAGGGCGAGCCAAAGTGCGGCGAACAGCAGGGCGTTGAGCAGTGGCGCCGCCGTCTGCCGTAACCAGCGGGCCCAGGCCCAGCCCAGCAGCATGAAGAACAGCGCCAAACCGGCCACGAAGCCCAGTGTCAACGCGCCGGCCAGCACCGGTGGCGCCGAGCCAAAGTCGTGAATGCTGACGTAAACCCAGCTGACGCCCGAGGCGAACAGGCCGAAGCCGTAGCACCAGCCGCGGCCAGCCGCCTGTTTGGGCGTCAGCTCGCGCAGGCCCAGATAGATCACACCCATCGACAACAAGGCCAGCGGCCAGATATCGAACGGGGCGAGCGACAGGGTGGTCAGGGCGCCGGCGGCGAGCGCCAGCAGGTTGCCGAGCCAGCCGGGGCGGGTAATCCAACGCATGGATGTTCCTTGGATAGCCGCCGCGAGCGCGAACGGCGTGCGGCGGGTGAATGCTAAAACGAGCTCATAGGTCAGCGCAGCAGCGCTAGCGGTTTTCGACTTCGGTACGGGTCAGGCGCAGCATGTGCACGCGGCGACTGTCGGCATTCAGCACGCGGAAACGGAAGCCATCTATCTCTGTCACCTCGTTACGCTTGGGCAGGTGACCGAAAGTGCTCATCACAAGGCCTGCGACGGTGTCGAATTCTTCGTCGGGGAACTCGCTCTGGAAGAACTCGTTGAAGCTGTCGATGGGCGTCAGCGCCTTGACCAGAAAATCCCCGCTCGGCAGCGGTCGGATGTAGCTGTCTTCTTCGATGTCATGCTCGTCTTCGATGTCGCCAACGATCTGTTCGAGCACGTCCTCGATTGTGACCAGCCCGGCTACGCCGCCGTATTCGTCGATGACGATCGCCATATGGCTGTGGTTGGCGCGGAACTCGCGCAGCAGCACGTTGAGGCGTTTGGACTCGGGCACGAAAGTGGCGGGGCGCAGCAGATCCTTGATGTCGAAACTCTGCTGATCGCCCTGCAGGATCAGCGGCAGCAAGTCCTTGGCCAGCAACACGCCAATCACTTCGTCGAGGCTGTCACCGACTACCGGATAGCGCGAGTGCGCTGCGGAAATGATCGCTGGGAGAAACTCCTTTGGCGACTGGTCGGCCCGGATGCTCATCACCTGCGAGCGCGGCACCATGATGTCTCGCACTTGCAGGTCGGCGACCTGAATGGCGCCCTCGACAATCGCCAGGGCTTCGTTGTCGAGCAGTTTGTTCTGGTGGGCGCCGCGCAATACTTCCAGCAGCTCCTCACGGTTTTTCGGCTCATGGGCAAAAGCCTGGCTGATTTTCCCAAACCAGGACTTTTGCCCGTTGCTCGATCGGTCTTCGCTCATGTCTTTGACTCAATGGTCCTTGCAGTTGCCCGTCGCGGGCTATTCGTCAGCATAGGGGTCAGCATGACCCAATTCGGCCAGCAATTGACGCTCGAGGCTTTCCATCTCCTCTGCCTCTTCGTCGTCGATGTGATCGTAGCCCAGCAGATGCAGACAGCCATGTATCACCAGATGCGCCCAGTGCGCCTGCGGCGGTTTGCCCTGCTCGGAGGCCTCGCGCTCGACCACTGGCACGCAAATCACCAGATCGCCAAGCAGCGGGATATCCAGAAGCGGAATGCCGTCCGGTCCGTCAGGCACATCAGCCGGGAAGGACAGCACGTTGGTGGCGTAATCCTTCTGCCGCCAGGTGCGATTGAGTTCGCGCCCTTCGGCTTCATCAACCAGGCGGATGGTCAGCTCGGAGTCGCCCTTTCGTTGGCGTAGCGCCAGCTCGCACCAGCGGTGAAGGTCGGCTTCCTCCGGAACGGCGCCGTCAGTTGCAATCTGCAGGTCGAGCTCAATCACCTTGGCTATCCTGCGACATGCGCTTGCCGGCCTGAGCCTGATTGCCCTCGAAGGCCTCGTACGCCTCGACGATGCGCTGCACCAATGGGTGACGCACGACGTCCTTTGGTTTGAAGTGCGTGAAGCTGATGCCGTTGACGTCCTTCAGCACTTCGATCACGTGGGCCAGGCCGCTCTTGGTGCCGCGAGGCAGGTCGACCTGGGTGATATCGCCGGTGATCACCGCTGTGGAGCCGAAGCCGATCCGGGTCAGAAACATTTTCATCTGTTCGAGCGTGGTGTTCTGGCTTTCGTCGAGGATGATGAAGCTGTTGTTCAGCGTGCGCCCACGCATGTAGGCCAGCGGGGCAATTTCGATAACCTGTTTCTCGATCAGCCTGGCGACCTGCTCGAACCCAAGCATCTCGTAAAGTGCGTCGTACAAGGGGCGCAAGTAAGGGTCGATCTTCTGAGCCAGATCGCCGGGGAGGAAGCCGAGCTTCTCACCTGCTTCGACTGCCGGGCGTACCAGCAGGATGCGACGAATCTGCTCGCGCTCCAGCGCGTCGACCGCGCAGGCCACCGCCAGATAAGTCTTGCCCGTACCCGCTGGGCCGATGCCGAAGTTGATGTCGTTGTCGAGGATCGACTGCACGTAACGTTGCTGATTGACGCCGCGAGGACGGATATTGCCCTTGCGGGTGCGCAACGAAATGTTCGGCGTCGTGGATGAGTTGTTCAGCTCTTCCATTGCCGATTCCTGCAGGAACAGGTGAACCGTGTCCGGCGAGAGTTCAATGCTCTTGGTCTCGCGGTACAGGCGTCGCAGGAGGTGCTCTGCCGCCTGGGCCACATCGGCGGGGCCGACCAACTCGAACTGATTGCCGCGGTTGCGGATTTCCAGATCGAGGCGCTGCTCAATGAGGCGCAGATGCTCGTCGAACTGGCCGCAGAGATTGGCGAAGCGGTTGGCTTCAAAAGGTTCGAGAGTGAAACGATGAGGTTCTATGGGGGCGTTCAAGGGCTTTTAAGTGACCTGCTTTGCAAATAGGTTGGGTGAGAATAGCGCCGCGCGAGAAAAAAAGCAGCGCGCACCGGTCGTGGCGACCCGTGGCGAAAACGCAGCCGATGCCTTCGCTATCAGCTGCGGTTCAGTTATGCCGTGCGACTCACTGACTCTAGCAGCGTGCCACGCAACGAGTGCGGCAGCGCATCGTCAATGAACACATCAACGAACTGGCCGATCAGTCGCGGGTTGTCGCAACGGAAATTGACGATCCGATTGTGCTCGGTACGGCCCTGTAGCATGCCTGGGTCTTTCTTGGAGTAGTCGGTGACGAGAATGCGCTGCTGCGTACCGGCCATCTTTCGGCTGTTCTCGAAGCCCTGCTGGTTGATCCGTTGTTGCAGGATCGCCAGGCGCTGTTTCTTCACCTCTTCCGGTGTTTCGTCCACCAGATCCGCCGCCGGCGTGCCGGGCCGCGAGCTGTAGACGAAGGAGTAGGAAAAGTCGAAGCCAACGTCTTCGATCAGCTTCATGGTCTGTTCGAAGTCCTTCTCGGTTTCGCCGGGGAAGCCGACGATGAAGTCAGAGCTGATCAGGATATCCGGCACGGCGGCCTTGAGCTTGCGGATCCGCGACTTGTATTCGAGCGCTGTGTGGTTGCGCTTCATTCCGGCTAGCACGCGATCCGAACCCGACTGAACCGGCAGGTGCAGATACTTCACCAGTTCTGGCACTTCGGCGTGCGCCTGAATCAGCGCGTCGGAGAACTCCAGCGGATGACTGGTGGTGTAGCGGATCCGGTCGATGCCATCGACTGCCGCGACCACGCGAATCAGCTCGGCCAGGTCAGCGGTGCGGCCATCATGAGTGGCGCCGCGGTAACCGTTGACGTTCTGCCCGAGCAAGGTGACTTCCCGAACGCCGTTTTCAGCCAGATGGATGACTTCGGCGAGCACATGGTCGAACGGCCGGCTGACTTCTTCGCCGCGGGTGTAAGGCACGACGCAGAAAGTGCAGTACTTGCTGCAGCCTTCCATGACCGAAACAAACGCGGTTGGGCCATCGACGCGTGGCTCCGGCAAACGATCGAATTTCTCGATTTCGGGAAACGAAATGTCTACCTGAGGCTTTTTTGTGGTGCGCGCTGCATCGATCATTTCTGGCAATCGGTGCAGGGTCTGCGGGCCAAACACCACGTCGACATAGGGGGCGCGGACACGGATTGCCGCGCCTTCCTGGCTGGCGACGCAACCACCGACACCGATCACCAGCTGCGGATTTTCAAGCTTGAGCTCCCGCCAGCGACCCAGCTGGGAGAACACTTTCTCCTGTGCCTTTTCGCGAATCGAGCAGGTGTTGAGCAGAATCACGTCGGCTTCCGCCGGGTTCGCGGTGATCTCCAAGGGCTGCTGCTCACCCAGCAGGTCCACCATGCGCGAGCTGTCGTACTCGTTCATCTGGCAGCCGTGGGTTTCGATATAGAGCTTGCGGGTCATGTCTCGGGCCGGCGTTGTGCAAAAAATGACCGGCGATTATACGGCGAGGGCGTGGGCGATAAAAGTGAAAGCACTGCGGCAGGCGACGAGCTCAAGCGAAAGCAGCAGATACGACGGCGCGAGGCGGTAGGACGCAAGGGTATGGCTTGCCGAGTGTTACTCGCCTGCCGTCTGCAATTCCATCAGATAGTCACGAAATATCTGTCCAAGGACCTGGGTCGCGATTTCGTGCTCTTCGCGGCCCATCTGCGCCGAGACGCGGTCAGCGGTATCCAGCGCCTCTTCTTCGCCGTTGACCGCCGACATCTTCAATACCACGTAAGCCTGGACGTTGTTGGCTGGCACCCCTTCACCGCGAAAGAACATGACACCGAGTCGGTGCTGGGCCAGCGCGTGGCCCTTCAGCGACGCCTGCTCGAACCAGTGAAGCGCTTTGGCCAGATCACGTGGCGCGCGCCGACCGTTGTAGTAATAGTCACCGAGCTCATAGGCTGCCTGCAGGTCGCCCTGGCTGGCGGCGTGCTCGCACGCACGCAGCGCTTCGTTCATCGCTTCCGGGACGGTGTTCAGCGCGCAGCGGGAAGTGGCGGGAATCAGCAGCGAGTTGCCGCCCGCCATGCCCAGCAGGGGTGTGAGTAGCAGCAGGCAGCCAAGAGCGAGGCTGCGGCCGGTGCAAGTCATGAATCAAGGCGCCTCGAAGATCAGGGCGGTGACTGAAAAGTCCGGCGTGAAACGAGCCGACTGTCACATTATGGATAACCAGTGCCCTGCTTACAAAGGCTTTAACGGCAGGCACTCGGCTTTTTTATGTGGGGGCAGGGCTTTCTTCGCGCAAGTTGCCGGGCAGATGAAGCAATAGCCAGGCGATGATCGGAATGGCCAGTGCCAGCCACAGCTGCTGATAGGCCTGCAGCGGATTGGAGTTGAGCAGCAGCCCACCCCACGGCAGCAGTGCCATGAGCAAAGCACCTCCAGTCAACCCTGCTGCGGTCTGCAGGCGCACTGGCCACTGCAGCAACCCCGCATAAACGACCAGCAGAGCACTCAGCAGGCCCAGCGACAGTGCGTATGGCGCGCTCCAGCCCAACTGCCTGGCCAGCTCGAAAAACGCACACAATCCGATGACCACCCGACCCCAGGTGGGGCGGCTCCAGATCCATCTGCGCGACAGCGTGAGCGCGACTACGCCGACGAGCGGCAGGCCGAGCAGCAGCGTTGCCTGCAGCAGCCAGCGTTCTGCCTCGAGCGTATCGGCACCGAGCGCCAAACGTGCCGTCGCGCATGCGCCCGTTCCAGCAGCCAGACTGAACGCTAGCAACGCGGAGAACAGAGCCGGTTGATCCGGCTCGCCGTAGCCTCGCCGGGCGCTGCCGATCCAGATGGCGCTCGTCAGCCCCGTCAGCATCAAAAGCACGGCTTGTAGCAGGTCAGGCACCAGGCTCATTTCAGCTGAGCGAAGGCGCGTTCGGCCGCATCGAAGGTGATCTGCAGTTCCTTGTCGCCATGGGCGATGGAGGTGAAGCCGGCTTCGAAGGCGCTGGGCGCCAGGTACACGCCACCCTCGAGCATCAGGTGGAAGAAGCGCTTGAAACGTTCGGCGTCGCTGGCCATCACGTCGTCGAAGGTGACGATGGCGTCCGCTTGGCTGAAATACAGGCCGAACATGCCGCCAACCTGGGTGGTGACGAAAGGAATGCCGGCAGCTTCGGCCCGCTCTTTCAGCCCCTGCAGCATGCGTGTGGTGTAGGCGGTGAGTTCTTCATGAAACCCAGGGCGGTTGATCAGCTTCAGTGTCGTCAGTCCTGCCGCCATCGCCAGTGGATTACCCGACAGGGTGCCGGCCTGGTAGACGGGGCCGAGCGGAGCAATGCGTTCCATGATGGCGCGCTTGCCGCCGAAGCAGCCGACCGGCATGCCGCCGCCGATGATCTTGCCGAAGGTGGTCAGGTCCGGGGTAACGCCATAGTGAGCCTGAGCTCCGCCGAGGGCGACGCGAAAGCCGGTCATCACTTCATCGAAGATAAGCACTACGCCGTGCTTGTCGCACTGCTCGCGCAGCCCCTGCAAATAACCGGGCGCTGGCGGTACGCAATTCATGTTGCCGGCAACCGGCTCGACGATGATGCACGCCACTTCGTTGCCCACCTCGGCGAGCATTTGCTCAACGGCTGCCAGGTCGTTGAAGGGCAGTGTCAGGGTGTGCTTGGCGAATGCTGCCGGTACGCCTGCAGAGCTGGGAACGCCCTGGGTCAGGGCGCCGGAACCGGCCTTGACCAGCAGGCTGTCGGAGTGGCCGTGATAGCAGCCTTCGAACTTGATAATGCTGTCACGTCCGGTATAGCCGCGGGCCAGGCGGATCGCGCTCATGGTTGCCTCGGTGCCCGAGCTGACCATGCGCATCATTTCCATGGACGGCACCAGGCTGCAGACCAGCTCAGCCATTTCGGTTTCCATCGCCGTCGGTGCGCCGTAGGACAGGCCATGTTGCAGCTGATTACGGACCGCGTCGAGTACCTCAGGATGGCCGTGGCCGAGGATCATTGGGCCCCAGGAACCGACGTAATCGACGTAGCGCTTGTCATCTTCGTCGGTCACATAGGCACCTTCGGCATGCTTGAAGAACAGCGGTGTACCGCCAACGCTGCGGAAGGCGCGTACCGGCGAGTTCACGCCGCCTGGAATTCGGTTCTGAGCACTTGCGAAGAGGGTTTCGGAACGGGACATGGGGCCTCTCTCGATACAGGAAAAGGGTTGATAAGCACGGCGATGGGCGCCGTGCAGTGTTCAATTAGTGGCGAACAGCTCGCTGAAAGCCCGCGCGCGGCGCTCGACTTCGCTGGCCGTATCGGCAGCGAACAGGGCGTGGACAACGGCGATCAGACTGGCGCCCTGGGCGATTAGGCCCGGCGCATTGTCCAGCGTCACGCCGCCGATCGCAGCGATCGGCACGTTGAAGCGCTGATGCGCCTCTGTCAGCAGATCAGGCGTCGCGGCGGGCGCGCCTGGTTTGGTGTTCGAGTCGAAGAGCCGGCCGAAAGCGATGTAGCTGGCCCCCTCACGGATCGCCTGTTCAGCCAGATCCAGACGTGCATGGCAGGTTCCGCCAATGATGGCTTTACGTCCGAGCAGGGCGCGGGCTACCGAGAGCGAGCCGTCTTCCTGGCCGAGGTGCAGGCCTACGCCCAATCGTGCAGCAAGCTCGGCGTCATCATTGATGATCAGCTGGGTCCCGTGACGATCGCAGATTTCTCGTAGCGCTTCGGCTTCGCGCAGGCGGCGCGCATCGTCATGGGATTTGTCGCGGTATTGCAGCAGTCGAGCGCCGCCTTTTACGGCGGCTTCGGCGTAGGGCAGCAGGCGCCCTTCGCCGAGCAGCTTGCTGTCGGTGATAGCGTACAGGCCGCGCAGCTTCGTGTTGTCCTTCATCGGATGGCCTCCTCAGGCCAGGTCCAGCGGCAGACGCCGTGGAATGTATTGACCACGGCCTGGCGCTTCGGCGTCACGCAGGGTGCGCCAGGTGTAATCGAGGGCGGACTTCACTGCGCTGGCCAGGTCCTCGCCGAGGGCCAGCCTTCCGGATAGCGCGCTGGCCAGAGTGCAGCCAGACCCGTGATAGCTTCCCGGCAGGCGCTGGCAGCTGAAATCGTAGCGGCTACCGTCGCGGCAATAGAGACGGTTGTGAACTTCGGTCTCGTCGCCATGACCGCCGGTGATCAGCAGGTGACGGATGAAGGGCAGCAACTTCTCCGCGCACTCATCGGCGCTGCCATTCGGGAGTTCGGCAAGAATCCGCGCTTCGGGCAGGTTCGGTGTGGCAATAGTAGACACCGGGAACAGCCGTTCGCGCATGGCGTAGCCGACTTCGTCCTTGCCCAGCGCACCGCCGCCACCGGCGCGCAGCACCGGATCACAGACCAGCGGGACGCCCGGCAGCTTCTGCATGATTTGCAGTACCGTCTCGACCATCTCCACCGAGCCGAGCATGCCCAGCTTGACGGCGGCCACTGGCAGGTCGGCTATCACCGCGTGGGCCTGAGCCAGCACCCACTCCCGATCGAGCACGCGAAAGTCAGTGACATTGACGGTGTCCTGAACAGTGAGTGCGGTCACCGCCGGCGCGGCGTGACAACCTTGGGCAATCAGCGCTTCGATGTCCGCCTGTAGCCCGGCACCGCCGCTCGGGTCGTGGCCGGAAAGGCAAAGAACGACAGGGCGGGAGCAGTGGCCGGACATCGATGGGTTCCCCGAGTCATGGTGTGGTGGATTCGGCCGGGGCTAGGCGCAGCCGGATTTCATGGCGTGCGAGCTTATCACCAATCCTGCCAGGCAGCTCATGCCGGCACGGCTCGCTACTGCCGACCTATACGTTCGTCTGCTGCCCGGATGTCGTCGATTCTATGGCGCCAGAACCATGTTAAAGTGCCAGCACTTAGCTTCGGCTGCGTGCATTCGGAAGAACGGGGGTTCTTCTGGCGCAGCTCGACGGATTGTCTTCTTCATGCGCCATATCCTCATTTTTCTGCTCGCCTTGCTTCCAGCCATGGCGGGTGCCGTCGAGTTCAGTAGCGACACTCAGCGTCTTCCGTTGGGCCACGTCATGGCAGTCTTGGAGGACCCAAGCGGTGACGCCACGATTGAGGAGGTGGTCGCACTCGATGCGGCTGGTCGCTTCGTCGAGAACCGTGAGGATGTCCTCAATGCCGGCTATTCACGCTCGGCGTTCTGGTTGCGCGTCGATCTGGACTACCGTGCCGAGCCGCCGGCCGCGCGCAGCCGCTGGTGGTTGGAGCTGGCGTATCCCCCGCTCGACCATCTCGATCTCTATCTGCCAGATGGCCGCGGTGGCTATCGCCTTGCCCAGCGGAGCGGCGACGCGCTGCCTTTCCACGAGCGGCAGATCAAGCAGCGCAACCATCTTTTCGAACTGCAGTTGACGCCTGACCAGCCACAGCGGATCTACCTGCGTCTGGAGAGTCAGGGCTCGATTCAGGTTCCGCTGGCGCTGTGGGCACCGGTGGCTTACCTGGAAGAGCAGTCCGGGCATGTCTACGTGCTGGCCATCATCTATGGCGTGCTGCTGGTGATGCTGTTCTACAACCTGTTTATCTACCTCAGCGTGCGTGATCGCAGCTATCTCTATTACATCCTCTACATCGCCTCGTTCGGCCTGTATCAGGTCTCGGTCAACGGCCTGGGCGTGCAGTACCTGTGGCCTAACTGGCCGTGGTGGGCCAATGCCTCGACGCCATTTCTGATCGGCGCGGCTGGACTGTTTGGCTGCCAATTCGCGCGCAGCTTTCTGCATACCGCTGAGCACAGTCCCTGGATCGACCGCACCCTGATGCTGCTGATGGCGTTGGGAGCGGTGACGATGGTTGTATCGCTGACCTCCAGCTACGCATTGGCGCTGCGCATGGCGACCTTCCTTGCGCTCTGGTTCATTCTGGTGATTTTCGTCGCCGCCATCGTGGCCTGGCGACGGGGGATGCGGGTGGCGCGCTATTTCCTCATCGCCTGGTCGGCCTTTCTCATTGGCGGACAGATCAACACGCTGATGGTGCTGGGCTACCTGCCGCACATGTTCATTACCATGTACGCCGGACAGATCGGTTCGGCGCTCGAGGTAGCGCTGCTGTCGCTGGCCCTGGCCGACCGGATCAACATGATGAAGGAAGAGCGGGCTCAGGTGCTGGAAGAGACTGGGCGCAAACTCGAAACCATGAACCGCGAACTGGCCGAGAGCAATCGCCTCAAGGATCAGTTCCTCGCCAACGTCACCCACGAGCTGCGCACCCCCATGCACGGTGTGATCGGCAGTCTCGACCTGATGCGCACCCTGGACCTGAGCGGCGAGCTGGAGCAGTACCAGCGCATCGCCACCGGATCGGCGCGCGACATGATGCAGCTGGTCAATGACATCCTCGCCTTGACTGAACTGCAGGCGGGCAAGTTGCGGGTGCGCAACGAGCCGTTCAGCGTGCGGATGTTGGCCGATGAGCTTTATGCCGAGTATGGCGCGCGTGCCGCAATGCGGGGTTTGAGCTTCGATCTCGAGCTCAATGGCGAGCTACCGGAGATACTGGTCGGTGACGTCGGAAAGCTGAAACAGAGCCTAGGCTACCTGCTCGACAACGCCATCAAGTTCACCTTGCGCGGGGGTGTCACGCTGGCGGTCAATGGTTATGAGAGCACCCCCGGTTACATGCTCGATGTGACGGTGATCGATACAGGCGTCGGGTTCGACGCGCCTGTGGATGACTCGCTGTTCCAGTACTTCCGCCAACTCGATGGCAGCATGACTCGCCAGTACGGCGGGTTGGGTATCGGCCTGTCACTCTGCAAGCAGCTGGTGGCATTGCAGGGCGGAACGGTTTGCTGCCAATCCGAGCCTGGCCGCGGCAGTCGTTTTCAGGTGCTCCTGCCCGTTGAAGTGAGCTAAGCGCGCAAGACCAAGCGTCTGAAGCTCAGGCGTATGGTCAGTTCTGGCCGTTGCATCGCGCAGACTTTGGCCGAAACCTCACTTTTGCCCTGCATAGCTGCGTGCTTCACTTCTCTGGCGGGTGCCACCAGACGATGCCCGCATCGGCCCGGTGATCTATTCCCATGACAGCGGTGAGTATCGCTAACCCATGGTTGCATGCCGTCGGGCCCTTGCCGCTTCTGCCGAGGAGACCCGAGATGAGCTTGCAGCAATACGCCGAAACCCATGAGGTGCTGAATCAGGTGCCGCCGCTGGACGGGGCCAACCTGTACCGCCTCGACCTGCCGCTGCAGGATTGGGTGCGGCGATACCGCGGCGGCTGGGCCGAGTCGCGCCTGGATGCGTACGGTGCATTGGCTGGCGGTCCGTTGATGGCCGCCGGATTTCTGGCCAACGAAAACAAGCCTGTTTTCAAGAGCCACGACCGCTACGGCCACCGCATCGACCTGGTGGAGTTTCATCCGGCTTACCATGAGTTGATGGGCGCCGCGATTGCTCATGGCATCCCGTCGTTGCCCTGGACCGATCCGCAGGCCGGCGCTCAGGTGGCGCGTGCCGGGTTGATGTATCTGCACAATCAGGCCGAGTCCGGCAGCAGCTGCCCGCTGACCATGACCTACGCCAGCGTCCCGGCGCTACGACAGCAGCCGGGCATCGCCGACGTCTGGCTGCCGAAGATTCTCAGCCGGGGCTATGACCCGCGCAACCTGCCGATGGAGCAGAAAAGCGGCGTCACCATCGGCATGGCCATGACTGAAAAACAGGGCGGTACCGACGTGCGCGCCAATACCACCCGAGCGTATGCGGTCGGCGCTGGCGGCCCCGGTCAGCCCTACGAGTTGGTCGGGCATAAATGGTTCTGCTCTGCGCCGATGTGCGATGCGTTTCTGACCCTGGCGCAAACCGATAAGGGACTGAGCTGCTTTCTTCTGCCACGACACCAGCCGGATGGTAGCCGCAACGGGTTCTATATCCAGCGGCTGAAGAACAAGCTGGGCAATTGGTCCAACGCTTCCAGCGAAGTGGAGTACCGCGGGGCCCTGGCCTGGATGATCGGAGAGGAAGGCCGCGGCGTGCCGACCATCATCGAAATGGTGTCCTCGACCCGCTTCGATTGCATGATCGGTTCCAGTTCCCTGATGCGCCAGGCGCTGACGCAAGCCATGCATCACTGCGCACATCGTCAGGTTGGTGGCCGTGCGCTGATTGAGCAGCCACTGATGCAGAACGTGCTGGCCGACCTCGCGTTGGAGAGTGAGGCGGCGTTGGCGCTGACCATGCGTATGGGGCGCGCGCTCGACCATCCGTTCGATGAGCAAGAAGAAAAGTTCGCTCGGTTGGTGACGGCGATCGGCAAATACTGGATCTGCAAACGCGCCCCGGAAATGATCGCCGAGGCCAGCGAATGCCTGGGTGGTGCCGGTTACGTCGAGGACACCATAATGCCGCGGCTGTACCGCGAGGCGCCGGTGAACTCCATCTGGGAAGGCTCGGGCAACGTGCAATGCCTGGATGTGCTGCGCGCGCTGTCGAAGGGAGCCGGTGTGCTCGACGTGTTGTTCGCCGAGCTGGGAGACGGTCACGGCGATCGGCGTTTGAAGCATCAGATCAGCAGGCTGCAAAGCGCTTTTGCCGATAAAGACGACATCCAGTACCGCGCGCGCCAACTGACCGAAGACGTCGCCGTGGCGCTGCAGGCCAAGCTGCTGCTCGAGGCCGGTAACGATGCCGTGTCGGATGCCTTTATCGCCAGCCGCCTGGAGGGCTGCGGTCGGGTCTTCGGCACGCTGCCGCGTGCTCTCGACATCAGTGCGTTGTTGGCACGCAGCGCACCCTTTCTCGACTAGTTGGCGGTTAAAGCCGTCCCGTTGAGTTCGGCGAGAATGCCGGCCAACAGCGGCCGATCAATATTGCCGCCACTGAGCACCACGGCAATCCGTTCGCCTCGGTTGTGCTCGCGCTCTTGGATCGCCGCAGCCAGCGCGGCGGCGCCAGCACCTTCGGCGAGATTATGGGTGTCCTCGTGCAATGCGCAGATGGCCTGGCGGATCTCGGCATCGTTCACACGCACGATGCGCGCGGCACCTCCACGGATGATCTCGAGCGCCTCGGGCGCAGGCATGCGGCAGGCCATGCCGTCAGCAAAGGTGTTCGCCGTGTCGGTGGTGACGATGCGACCTTGCTCAACACTCTGCGCATAGGCGTCGGCCGCGCTGGACACCACGCCGATGATCTCGGTATCCAGACCCAGCAGATCGCGGGTGCGGATCATCCCGCAAATGCCTGAGCCAAGCGCGATGGGCACATAGACGCGGCGCAGGTTCGGCACTGCTTCGAGCAGTTCCAGCGCATAGGTCGCGACGCCCCTGATCAGGTCCGGATGCAGGGACGGGACAAAATGCCAGCCGTTAGCCTTGGCCAATTCGGCTGCCCGCAAACGAGCGGTATCGAAGTCGCGGCCGTGTTCGACGACCTCGGCTCCGCAGGCGCGCATGGCGGCGTTCTTTTCCATGGAGTTGCCTTCGGGCACCAGAATCTGCAGTGGCAAGCCGGCCTTGCGCGCGGCCATCGCAAGGCTGATGCCGTGATTGCCACGAGTCGCGGTGATGAGGCCCGGTAGGTGCGACTCCCGCTTGATCAACTCGTTCACGTAGAGCAGGCCGCCACGCACCTTGAAGGCGCCGGCTGGTGTGTGGTTTTCGTGTTTGACCCAAACCTCGCAGCCAAGCCGCTTGGCCAACAGCGGCCATGCGTATTGCGGAGTCGGCGGTACGCTCTGGTGGATCAATTCGGCTGCCTGGCGCAGTTGGTGAAGATCGAACATCGAAAGCTCCTCAGCGGGTTTGACGTCGATCCTAGGCGGCGGGCATTGTATGGGTAAATCGTTATATTGCATGGCAAACAATGTGGTTACCCAAACTCGAATCTGATAGTCAGCCACGCTACTTGGCACTGGTCGACGCCATCGCAGCCGCTATTGCAACTGGCGAGCTCAAGGCTGGGGATCGCCTGCCACCACAGCGACGCCTCGCCTGGGCGCTCGACCTCAATCCGAGTACGACGATGCAGGCTTATCGAGAAGCCGCGCGTCGGCACTTGGTCGGTGGCGAGGTTGGGCGTGGCACCTATGTGCTGGCCAGCAGCCGCGAGGCCAGTCTATTCCGGCTGAAAACGCCAGACGCTCACCCTGAACTGGTCGACCTGTCGACCAACCTGCCGGTACTCGACCCGGCCGATGAAGACATGCAGCGCAGCATGGCGGCGCTGTGCGCGACCGGAGAACTGGCGAGCCTGCAGGGATACCCTTCGGCGCGCAGCCTGCAACGTGGTCAGTTGGCGGTGAGTGGCTGGTTGCGTGCCCGAGCGCTTGAGATCCCGCCGCAACAGGTGTTGCTCTGTGCCGGGGCGCAGCAAGGTGTGTTCGCTGCGCTGATCGGTTTGTGCGAGCCGGGCGAGCCGGTGCTGGTCGAGGCGTTGACCTCGCCAGGTATCAAGGCCGCCGGGCGCCAATTGCGCCTCCCGTTGCACGGCGTGGCGATGGACGAATTCGGCATCCTGCCGGAGGACCTGGACCGTATGGCCCGAGCCACCTCGGCGCGCGTGGCTGTCCTGACACCCTGTATGCAGAACCCGACCGCCGTCAGCATGGATGCGCGGCGCCGCGAAGCCATTGCTGCCGTGGCGCGGCGGCGCGGCTTGCTGATCATCGAGGACGACATCTACGGCGCACTGGGCGACGAGCCACCGCTCGCCGCGGCACTGCCCGATCGCACGCTGCTGATCAGCAGCTTGTCGAAGACGGTCGCGCCCGGTTTGCGCTTGGGCTTCATCGCCGGACCGGACGAGTGGCTGTCGCGTATCGACCCGGAAAGACAGGCGACCAGCTGGGCCTTGTCGACGTTATGCCTGCAGATCGGTTGCGAGTGGCTCGAAGACGGCACTGCGGCTCGCCGGCTGGCCTGGCAACGTGAGCAGGTAACCCGTCGCTGGCGGCTGGCGCAGAAACTGCTTGGGTCTGCTTCGTCAAATGCATCGCCGCATCTGTGGCTTGAACTGGCAAAGGATAGAGATCTGCCAATGCTTTGCCGCGAACTGGGGATCGAGGCGGCCACCGCGGACGTGTTCGCCGTTGGCCATGGCGCGCCCAACGCGCTGCGTCTGAGTTTGACCGCAGCGCCCAGCCTTGCGGTACTGAAGGCGCGGCTGGAGGCGCTGGCGCTGCGGCTGGCGGCGGCTGATCCATGATCGCAGCGCTCCGGTGCTACCGCTGTCATCGAACAGCAGGCAAGATGTTTTCAACGAATAGACAAGGAAACCCACCATGAACCCAGCAGGCGAGACTTTTCGCATTGCCACCAGCGCTGAAGCGGCCGTGGACCAGCTTGCCGAGCTGCATCAGCAGGCAACCCGCGCACTGAACCAGGCGCTTAAACGCTATGTCACCACGCGCGAAGAGCCCGATGCGGCCGAGCGTGCGCTGTTCCGCTATCCCGAACTACGCCTGACCTACGAATGCCACGGCGAAGTGCCAGCTTCCACCCGCGCTTATGCCAAGGTGCAGGCGCCGGGTGTCTACAGCGTGACCGTGACCCATCCAGCGGCATTTCGCAGCTATCTGCTCGATCAGTTGCGGCCCTTGATCAAGGATTTCGGTGTAACGGTCGAGGTGGGCATCAGCGAGCGGTACATTCCGTACCCCTATGTGATCGAGCAGGGCGACGAACTGGCGGGAACCGGCGTGACCGCAGCCGAGCTGGCTCGCGTGTTCCCCAGCACCGATCTGTCCGCCGCCACCGATGACATTGCCGACGGCCTCTACGACTGGGAGCATGCTGACCCTTATCCGCTGGCGCTCTTCGATGGTGCGCGGGTGGATTTCTCGCTGCGCCGGCTGGTGCATTACACCGGTAGCGACTGGCGTCATGTGCAGCCCTGGATCCTGCTGACCAACTACCACCGCTACGTCGACCAGTTCATTCGTCACGGCCTCGACATGTTGCGCGACGACACCCGTTTCGTGCGCATGGTGCTGCCGGGCAACATCATCATCGAGCGCGGCATGGACGAGGGCGAGGCGCAGTCCATCATCGGCGGCGTGCTCTGGCACCGCTACCAGATGCCGGCTTATCACCTGCAGGCCAAAGATGGCGACGGCGTTACCCTGGTCAACATTGGTGTCGGGCCGTCGAACGCCAAGAACATCACCGATCACCTGGCGGTGCTGCGCCCGCATTGCTGGCTGATGATCGGCCACTGCGGCGGGCTGCGGCAGTCGCAGTCCATCGGCGATTACGTGTTGGCTCACGCCTACATGCGTCGTGACGGGATTCTCGACCGGGTGCTGCCGCCACACATTCCGCTGCCGGCCCTCGCTGAAGTGCAGCAGGCGCTGCAGGAAGCGGCGGCGCAAGTCACCGGGGAGAAAGGCGAAGCGCTCAAGCGGCGTCTGCGCACCGGCACCGTGCTGACTTATGACGACCGCAACTGGGAGTTGCGCTGGGCGCAGGAACGGCCGCTGATCAACCTCTCACGCGCCGTGGCGGTGGACATGGAAAGCGGCACCATTGCCGCGCAGGGCTATCGCCTGCGGGTGCCGTACGGGACGCTGCTCTGCGTATCGGACAAGCCGCTGCACAGCGAGATCAAGCTGCCGGGTTCTGCCAACGCCTTCTATGAGCGCGCCGTGACCCAACACCTGAAAATAGGTATCGCTGCGTTGGACCTGCTGCGCGACCAGCTCAACTCGTTGCACTCGCGCAAGCTGCGCAGCTTCGACGAGCCACCGTTCCGCTAACGGATGGCGGCTCGCCGAACGCTTAGTCCTTCAGGAACTCCGGCAATATGGGGTCGCCTTTGGCCGGCAGGCTGTAGGCAACCACATAGTCGCCCGGCGGCGTCTCCATGAAGTGATGGCCGCCCGCGACGATCACCAGGTACTGGCGACCGTTGGCCTCGTAGGTCATCGGCGTCGCCTGGCCACCGGCGGGCAGTACGTCCTGCCACAGCACCTCGCCGGTATCAATGTCGATTGCGCGGATCAGGTTGTCGGTTGCTGCGGCGATGAAGATCAAACCGCCTGCGGTAATGACAGGGCCGCCGTTGTTCGGTGTGCCGACTTTCACCGGAAGGTGTGACGAGATACCGAATGGCCCGTTGTGGCGAGCGGTGCCCAATGGCTCGTTCCACAGCACTTTGCGGGTGTTGAGGTCGATAGCCATGATGCCGCCGAAGGGTGGGCGACTGCAGGGTACGCCTGTGAAGCCGTTGCGCCAGGCCTCGATGGACACGGCATAGGGCGAGCCCGCCTGCGGCACTGAGCCGCCAGACGAGGTGCTGCCGCCTGGTACCCCGAGTGGAACCATGCCGCGCTCGTTGGCCTCTTCGCGTGGGATGAGCTGGTCATACATGGCGATGTGGTTGTAGTTCAACACCAGGATGTTGCGGTCGGTGTTCACCGCCGCGCTGCCCCAGTCGTTACCGCCGTTGTAGCTCGGCCACTGCAGGAATGGCCTGTCCACGCTCGGCGGTGTGTACATGCCTTCATAACTGGCACGCTTGAACTGGATGCGGCACCACAGCTGGTCCAGCGGTGTCACTCCCCATGCGTCGGTCTCAGTCAGCTGCCCGCGTGGCGTGGACGGCATACCGACAGAGAAGGGTTGCGTCGGTGACAGCGTTTCGTCAGGCAAAGTGCTTGCGGGCACCGGGCGCTCCTCGACGGGCGTCAACGGCTCGCCAGTGCGGCGGTCGAGCACGTAGATATCGCCCATCTTGGTGGGTAGCACGACCGCTGGAACAGTGCGGCCGTCGCCTACCGGAAAGTCGATCAGGCTCCCCTGGGAGCCGAGGTCATAGTCCCAGACATCGTTATGCACGGTCTGAAAGACCCAGCGCACCGTCCCATTGGTCACATCCAAGGCCACCAGCGCGGTCGAGTAGGGTTTCTCGAACTCGCGGCGGTTGCCGCTCCAGTAGTCGACCGAAGAGTTGCCCATCGGCACGTAGACCAGGCCGAGGGCCTCGTCGCCGGAGAAGATCGTCCAGGCGTTGGGCGTGCCTCGGGTATAGACATCATCCCCTTCTGGCAGGCCGGTCTCGCCAGGGCGACCCATGTCCCAGGCCCAGGCCAGCTCGCCGGTGGCCGCGTCGTATCCGCGGATCACGCCGGATGGCGCGTCTTCCTTCTGGCCGTCGAGCACCTGGTGCCCGACCACCGCGACCCCGCGAACGATGGTCGGCGGCGACGTCACCGCGACGTAACCCGGTACAGAGTCGCCCATGCCTTCCATCAGATCGACGTGCCCGGCGTGGCCGAAATCGGCGCAGGGCACGCCCGTATCGGCATCGACCGCGACCAGCTCTGCGTCAAGCGTGCCCTCGATGATGCGGCGCTTGCAGGCGGTGTCATCGGGTACATCCGGCACCTCGTAATAGCTCACGCCGCGGCAGGTGGCCGAGTAGGGAATATGGTCGGTGGAGACCTTCGGGTCATAGCGCCAGCGTTCACGACCGCTGCTGGCATCGAGCGAAATCAGCACGTTCAGCGCATCGCACAGGTAAAGGTTGTCGCCAACCTTCAGCGGTGTGGTTTCCGGCGCCCACTTCTTGTCGACCACTGATTGATCGGGCAGGTTGCCGGTGCGATAGCCCCAGACTGGCTTGAGCTCGGACACATTGTCGCGATCGATCTGATCGAGCGGCGAATAACGGGTGGCTGCATTGTTGCGGCCATAGGCGGTCCAATCGGCTGCCTCGGGGGCGCCGGCGACCGTACTGGCTACGGTCGTGGCCGGCTCCAGCGTAGGGTCATAGGCGGTCGTTTGGGCATGGCTGAGTGGCAGCCAGATGAGTGTCATCAAGCCAAACAATCGAAGCAGGTGCGTCATGCGTGCGCCTCTTTGCGAGTGTGGCGCCGCAGCACCGGAATAAAAGCGAGGGTAAGAAGGGCGATCACAGCCAGCGCCACCAGGCGTGGTATCAGCGCCCAGGGGTCAAGGCCGACCTCCCAGATAGCCCAGACAACAGTCGCTAGGAATACCGCCCAGTAAAGCCAGACGCCGCTGATGCGTTGCATGAACAGCAGCACGCCGGCAATCAGCATGCCGGCGCCAGCGATGAGGTAGTACCAGGAGCCACCAAGCGTGATCAGCCAGACGCCGCCAGCGGCGAGGGCGAGACCAAACAGGGCGACGATGGCGGCGAAGACTTTGAGCGCCCAGTAGGCGAAACCGTGGGCGTGAGGGGGGTTGGACACGTTGCGCTTCCTCTGTATGACCGATGGCTGAGGCGTCGCCGGTAGCGAACCGGCGAATGTGCTCAGCATTTGGGTCTCAGGGAGCGCTCAGGTTCCGTGATTGTTTCGATTTGTGTCCGATCAGGCAGCGAGCAACCAGGCACCGGTCAGCGCCGACGCGGCACCGGCGATGCGCACCAGTGGGGCAGCCACCTGTGGCAGGTTGCGTGCTATCGCGTAGCCGATACCGTGCAGTGCAGCGGTGGCGACGGCGAAGCCGGCTGCGTAACCCCAGGGGCTCGACAGCATGGGCAGCTCCAGTCCATGAGCCACGCCATGGCTAAGCGCAAACAGGGCGGTTAGCCCCGCCGCGAGGGCTAGCGGCGGGCGCACCGCCAATGCCACCAACAGTCCAAGGGCCAGCACCGATCCGGCGATGCCGGTTTCCATCAACGGTATTTCGAGGCCGGCAAAACCGAGCAGGCCGCCCAGCAGCATCGTGGCAACGAAGGTCAGGGGTAAAGCCCAGCGTGCCTTGCCGGTTTGCTGCGCCGCCCAGAGGCCAACGGCGACCATTGCCAGCAGGTGATCAAGGCCAAAGACTGGATGGGCGATGCCGGAAATGACGCCCGCATGATCGTGGCCGGGGTGTGCGACAGCCAATGCCGGGCTGAGTAGCAGGGCTGCGGTGAACATCGATTTGCGCAGGTTCATCAGTGACTCCTTTGAATGGCGAATGAGGTTGTCAGGCGGCGCTGAGCATTCCTTGTTGTTCGATGAAAGCGATGATTTCGTCGAGGCCCTGGCCCACCTTCTGGTTGCTGAACACGAACGGCTTGTCGCCACGCATCTTGCGAGTGTCGCGGTCCATGACCTCCAGCGACGCGCCGACCATGGGCGCCAGGTCGACCTTGTTGATCACCAGCAAATCCGACTTGCAGATGCCCGGTCCGCCCTTGCGCGGCAGCTTGTCGCCGGCTGACACGTCGATCACGTAAATGGTCAGGTCTGAAAGCTCCGGGCTGAAGGTGGCAGACAGGTTGTCGCCACCGGACTCGACAATGATCAGGTCGAGCCCAGGGAAACGGCGGTTGAGTTGTTCGACCGCCTCAAGGTTGATCGAAGCATCCTCGCGGATTGCCGTGTGCGGACAGCCGCCAGTCTCGACGCCAATGATGCGCTCGGGCGCCAGGGCCTCGTTCCGCACGAGGAATTGCGCGTCTTCCTGGGTGTAGATGTCGTTGGTCACCACGGCCAGGTTGTAGCGCTCGCGAAGGGCCAGGCAGAGCGCGAGGGTCAATGCGGTCTTGCCGGAGCCGACCGGGCCACCGATGCCAATGCGCAGGGGTTGGGTGTTCATGGTCTGTTTCCTCTTGTGAAATCTGGGCTCATGAGCGGAACAGGCGGCTGTACTGGCGCTCGTGTGCCATGCTCGCCAGAGACAGGCCAAAGGCGGCGCTGCCCCAATGTTCAGGCTCGATAACGGTTGCGTCGCGCTGGGCCTGTTGCAGTGTCGGCAGCAGTTGTGAGGTCAAGCGTTGTGCCGCCTGCTGGCCAAGCGGCAGGGTTTTCATCAGGACGGCCAACTGATTCTCCAACCAGCCCCAGAGCCAGGCGGTCAATGCGTCTTCGGGGCTGATGCCCCAGGCACGCGCGGCCAGGGCCCAACCCAGGGCAAGACCGGGTTCGTCGATGCGTTGAAACAGGGCGCGGGCCGGGGCGTCGAGTTCGGGCAGATTGTCCAGCAGTTGCTTCAGCGAATAGCCCATCTGCCGGCTTTCCAGCCGCAGCTCGCGGGTTTCGCGGCTGGCGCGATGGCACGCGGCTAGCCGCTCGACTTCGTCCCATTCTTCAGCCGCGGCGGCCTGACAATGTGCGAGCAGTAAAGGCGCTTCGAAGCGCGCCAGATTTAGCATCAGCTGGTCGCCCAGCCAGCGGCTGGCGCTGCTTTCGTCATTCACGCGTTGCTGTTCGACCGCCATTTCCAGGCCCTGCGAATAGCTGTAGCCACCAATCGGCAACTGCGGGCTGGCGAGCCGCAGCAGCGCGAAGGCAGCCGGGTTCACTTGCGGGCGCCAAATTGATGCAGGCGTGGCGCGTAGCTGAACTCGGCTTCGCCTGCGTGGGAGTGGTGATGGCCGCCACCGTAGGCGCCGTGCTCGGGCTGGAAGGGCGCCTCGATGGCTTCGACGCTGGCGCCCAGCTGCAGCAGCATGTCTTTCAAAACGTAATCATCCAGCAGGCGCAGCCAGCCGTCGCCTACCTGCAACGCCACATGACGGTTGCCGAGGTGATAGGCGGCACGTGTCAGCTCGAATGCACTGCTGCAGGTCACATGAAGAAGCTGCTCGGCGCGGGCCCGCACGCGGACAATACGGCCATCCTCGGCGCGCAGGCACTCGCCGTCATGCAGGGGTTGCTGACCGCGCTCGAGGAACAGGCCGACGTCTTCGCCGGTCGTGGTGAAACAACGCAGACGCGATTTGCTGCGGGCCTCGAAGGTCAGCGCCAGCTCGGCGTCGGCGTTGGCCTGCGGGGAGATGCGGTGGTGGATGACCAGCATGGCGAACAGTTCCGGTTGTGCAATGACGCACACCAGAGCAAGGCCCTTGCCAACGCGGCGCAACAGACGCGGTCCGCTGGCTGTGGCGGGTTCGTGCTTGAAAATGGGGCTTGAGGTTGTTCCGTTTCGGTGCGTGCGCACCGGCATCGCACCAAATTCGCGCGCTAATGCAGTGCGCGGACCATGTAGACGGCTGGTATTTGGTAGCTGGCCAGGTTGCTGGCTTGCGGTGGCTCCAACTCGGTCTGCGCGGCATAGCCGAGACGAGACCAGAAGGCTTCGGACTCCTGCACCGATACCAGCGCCGAATAGCGCAACTGATGCGCGCGCGCCTGTTCCAGGTTCTTGCGCACCAAAGCCGGGCCTATGCCGCGACCGCTGGCGCGTCGGGAAACGGCTAGGTCGTGCAGATACAGGCAGTCAGCTTCGGCGTGCGGCTGGAACTCGCCGTCCAGCGGGGTCACTTTGCCGACGCGCGAGCGGTAGGCAAACAGATAGGCGCAGACGCCCTCGTCATCCTCGGCCACCCAGGCAAGCTGTGGGCTGGCGGCGAGACGGTTGCAGATCACCGCTTCGCTCTCGAGCAGTTCGGCGGAATAGGATTCTTCCTGAATCGACATCACCGCAGGTATATCGCGCACCTGCATCGCTCGTAACTGAAACATCAAAACAACACTCGGACGGAGGCGGGCCGCAGGGCGGCCCGGAAGGGGCGGCGATAATACGTGATCGGATGCCGGCGGGTCAGCTTCCCGACGGCTGGCCACTCATCGCGCCGTGCGGAACCGGCAGGTCAGGTAGCGGTTACTGAGGCCGTAACGCAGCATGGAGGCGAGCCGCTTGATCAGGTACTGCGGATGCTGAGCGTAGTACGCCAGTACCGCATTGCCGACACCTTCCGAGCGGTGCTGGCGGGTGGGATTGCTGCGGAACAAGCCTTTGAACTGCCACCACTGGACTTGCTCGAAGCGATCGTCCGGCCGCAATGCATATGGTTGGAACAAGGCGAAAAAGCTGCGCACGCTGAAATCATGCAGATGGTGCGGGTTGCCGTCCAGGGTGGGAGTGATGGACACCGAGGCGATGATCTGTCCGCCTTCGGCAAGTAGCTCGGCGCAGTTTGCGATCAGCTGCTGCGGACGTGGCAGATGCTCGATGGTTTCCAGGCTGACGATGTTGTGAAAGCGCTCTTCGCTCCTGAAGCTTTCTGCATCGGCGCAGTGATAGCGCAGATTGGGGCGCTGGTAGTGCGCCTGGGCAAAAGCAATGGCCGCGGGGTCGATATCCACGCCAATGATGGTCTTGTCCGGATTGAGCTCTGCCAGCCGGTCGCTGCCGTAACCGCAGCCGCACGCGATGTCCAGCACGCGCGTGCCGATCAGCCTTGTAGCCGCGAAGTCGTAGCGCTCTAGGTGAAGGCGTAGCGTGTCGCGGTCGTCCTGGTTATCTGCGTCCAGGTGCTGGGGATAGATGCGTTCGAGTGTAAGTGCAGGGGCTTGCATGAAAAGGGACGTCCTTGAACCGAGCGGGCGACTATAGAGCAGCGGCTTGTGCTTGCCCATTCGTCGGCTTGTCGGGCAGTCGAACGTGGCGACTGACGTCATACCAATTTGCAGGCATAATGCTTAGGTTGCTACCTATTGTCGCGGTTTCCCCATTGAATAACTCTCACCGGCCCCTGCTTGGCGTGTCGCTGATCTTGGTTTCTTGCCTGACGCTCGCCAGCCATGACGGGCTGTCCAAGTACCTGACACAGCTCTACCCCGTGTTCCTGGTCATCTGGGCACGCTATATGGCGCAGACGACTCTGATGCTTGCCCTGTTCACGCCGCGCATGGGGCGGCGGGTGTTTCGTACCCTGCGGCCGAAGCTGCAGATCTGCCGTGGCCTGAGTCTGGTCAGCGTCAGCATGCTGTTCATCAGCGGCCTCAGTTACATTCCGCTGGCCGAAGCGACCGCGGTGATCTTCCTGACCCCGTTGCTCGTTACCATCGCCTCCGCCTTGCTCGGTGAGCAGGTCAGCCGCGCCCAGTGGCTGGCGGTCGGCTGCGGGCTGATCGGCGTGATGATCATCGTGCGGCCGGGTGGTGCCTTGTTCACGCCGGCAATCCTGCTGCCGCTCGGCGCTGCCCTGAGCTTTACCCTCTATCAGTTGATTACCCGCCGACTCAGCGCGACGGATCATCCCGTGACCAGCAACTTCATCACCAGCCTGGTCGGCAGCCTGGTGATGAGCGTGCTGGTCGTCTTCAATTGGCAGACGCCGACGCTGCATGACGCGCTGATGATGGCGGGGCTCGGCGCCATGGCCATGAGCGGTCATCTGCTGCTGACCAATGCGTTTCGATTCGCCAGCGCCGCGGCGCTGGCACCGTTCACCTATTCGCAGATCATCTTTGCGGGGGTGGTGGGGCTGGTTGCCTTTGGACACACGCCGGATCTCGGCGCCATCGTCGGCATGGCCATCATCATCGCCAGCGGGCTGGTCATGGCGTATGTGCAAGGGCGGCGACCGCGCCCACCACTCTGAAACACCACGACGTGCCGGTGGCCGTCCGTACCGTTACCAACACTGAACAGACAAGGGCGACTCGACCCTTGCGTGCGATTCATCAGGAAACCACATGCAACGTATCTCTCATCACACCCTGCGCAGCGAATTCCGTCGGCTGCTGGCCTCCGACCGCTGCTACCACACCGCTTCGGTGTTTGACCCGATGTCGGCGCGTATCGCCGCCGATCTTGAATTCGAAGTCGGCATTCTCGGCGGCTCGGTCGCCTCGCTTCAGGTTCTAGCTGCCCCTGACTTTGCGCTGATCACCCTCAGTGAGTTCGTCGAGCAGGCGACCCGCATCGGCCGCGTATCGCGCCTGCCGATCATCGCAGATGCCGACCATGGCTACGGCAACGCGCTCAACGTGATGCGCACCGTGGTTGAGCTGGAGCGCGCCGGGATCGCCGCGCTGACCATCGAAGACACGCTGTTGCCTGCCAAATTCGGCCGCAAGTCCACCGACCTGATCGGCATGTTCGAAGCGGTCGGCAAGATCCGCGCAGCGCTTGAGGCGCGCATCGATCCCGAGCTCGCGATCATCGCGCGGACCAACGCCGGTGTGATCGGTCTGGAAGAGGTCATCGCGCGCGTGCAGGCCTACGAGGCAGCAGGCGCCGATGCGATCTGCCTGGTCGGCATCGAGGATTTCGAACAGCTGGAGCAGGTCGCCGAGAAACTCAGCGTGCCGCTGATGCTGGTGACCTATGGCAATCCGAAGCTGCGCGATAACAGCCGCCTGGCCGCGCTCGGCGTACGCATCGTGGTCAATGGCCACGCGGCTTACTTCGCGGCGATCAAGGCGACCTATGACTGCCTGCGCGAGCAGCGCCAGATCGATGCGTCCGACCTCAACGCCTCGCAGCTGTCGGTGAAGTACTCGACTGCCGAGGAGTACATGGTCTGGGCCGAGGAATACATGCAGGTCAAGGAGTGACCGGTTGCGCCCGGCGACATGCGCCGCCGGGCATCTGCCTATGAGCTAGCGGAGAACCGATGAGCCCACGCCTGCTGACCTTCATGGTGGCGTTCGCTGCCTTTCTGGGTCCCTTCACCCAGACGGTCTACGCGCCAATCCTGCCGGAGCTGGGCGAGGCGCTGCAGACCACGCCGCTGCTGATCAACCTCAGCATCTCGATCTTCACCTTTGTCCTGGCTTTCATGCAGATCGTCTACGGGCCGCTGGTGGATCGAAGCGGCCGCAGGCGCACCCTGTTGCTCGGTCTAGCGTGCTACATCGGCGCGTCCATCGGTTGTTTTCTCTCGCCCAACATCGAGACGCTGCTGCTGTTCCGCGCCCTGCAGGCGGTAGGTATCGCAGCCGGTGCGGTGGTGGCGGTAACCGTGATCGGGGATCGGTTCGAAGGCGCCGAGCGTGGCCGGGCGATGGGCTCGTTCCAGATGATGGTGGCGCTGGGGCCGGTGGTCGGCCCGGTGGTGGGTGGCTTCATCGGCGAGCACCTCGATTTCCATTACGTGTTTTTGCTGCTCGCAGTGGTTGGTGCTGTTGCGTTGCTGAGCAATGCGATCTGGTTGCAGGAAACCCGTCCGGCTGGGAGCGCGCCGCGCGCCTTCCACCCCAGGGAGTACCTGGAGGTGGTGCGCAATCGCCAGGGGCTGGCGATCATGCTGCTGAGCTTTGTGCAGTACTACGCCTTCTACAATTACCTAGTGTTCATGCCGCGCGTGCTCGGCGCCACTTACGGCCTGAGTGCCAGTGAAAAGGGCCTGGTGTTTCTGCCGCTGTCGATTGCCGTGGTGGTCGGCAGTTTTGCCGGTGGACGGCTATTGGCGCGCTGGCGGCCCCGCCCGGTGCTGGTGACGACGGCGGCGCTCAATGCCCTCAGCCTGCTGCTGTTTCTCGCGGTTGCGCAGTGGTCGCTGGCGGCGCTGGTGGTGGCGGTCAGCGCGTTCGGGCTGTTTCTCGGCCTTTCGCTGCCGGTACAGACCAGCCTGCTGATGGACCTGTACCCGCACAATCGCGCCACCGCGGTGGGCAGCTACAACTTCTTTCGCTTCATGGGCATGGCCACCGGGCCGGTGCTCGGCTCCTGGCTGTATCAGGACGGCAACCTCGGCCTGCTCTATGGCTTTGCGGCCGCGGCCTTTCTTATCGCCGTATGGCACGCGAGGATGCGCTTCGAGCAAGGTTAATGACCGTCGACTAGAACAGCGAGCGCTCGGCCTTGAACATGAAGTAGCTCTCGCAATAGGTGTTCTGGCCCGAGTAGACGCCGCACTCGCGGCCGCGAAGGCTCGAGTCGGTGTAGGAGAGATCCAGGCGTACGCCGAGCCAGGGGCGAGACAGGTTCAGCGACCAGTCATTGAAGACTTCAACACTGCCGCCCGGGTGATACATCGGGCTGTCCATCGAGTGGCTGGCGTATTTCAGGCGCAGGTCCAGCTCCAACGGACTGAGCCCACCAAGCTCCAGGAGCAGGGTACTGTCGGTGCGCCCCGGGCGGCTGCTGAGTGCGCCACCAAGGCGACTGCCGGCCAGGTTGAAGCCTGCGTAGTATTCGTGGCGATCGGCACCTTCCAGTTCCGGGAAGCTGTAGCGGATCACGCCCAGTTCGTAGCCTGGCGCCTGGTCGAAGCGGTGCTGGACGTAACCGATATAGCTGTCCAGCTCCAGCTGGTTGCCCTCGAGGATGCCCATGCTGGGTGCCCATTGGCCAACGTACCAACCACTCTCGTGGGTGAGGTCCAGGCCGCCGCGAAAGGTGCTGGCGGTTGCTGGGTTGACCAGTCCTTGGGCCATGCTGCGGGTAGGAGCCGTGCCGAGTCGCAGGTCGAATTGGCCCACCTCGCGCTCGACGACTTCAGATTGACTGGCGCATCCGCTCAAACCAATGATCAGCGCCGTCAGGATCTTCGTGTGCATCACCACTTCCCTGGGAGTATTTTCAGACAGTCGCGAGGCGACCTCGATCAGACAAAGCCGCGACGCAGAGCGTCTGGATTGGGCTTGCCGCTCAATCGGCTGGAAGGATAGACACTGCATTAGGCCGCCGAGGTCCGTTCGTCGATCCGGCGTCAGCGAATCGACGGGTGGCGCTGTGGTGTTGACGAAGCCAAAGGCGTGCCGCGCCCTTTACGCGACTGAACGGTGCTCGTGGCTGATGTTCCAAACAGAAACACGGGCAAGTCCTGATGCTGGGAGGTCGCAATGGCTACGGGTTGGGCGAATGAAGGTGCGGTTCAGGAACAGATCGACAGCACCATTGAAGATGCGGTGCAGCGGGCCCGCAGCCGCCTCGGGCGAGGTGAAAGTCTGGAGCGCTGCGAGGAATGCGACGCCAAGATTCCTGAGGCAAGGCGCCAGGCTGTGCCGGGCGTACGCCTGTGCGTGAAGTGCCAGACTGAGCTCGACAAGCAAGAAGCCAAGTTCAGCGGCTACAACCGTCGGGGCAGCAAGGACAGCCAGCTGCGCTGAGACAATAAATCATGTCGCCGGATCGCACTCGCCGCGCGGGCATGGGTCACACAGCGGGACACCCACCCTTTCATGGAAGAGGAACACCCCATGACGATTTTCGAAGCCCTGCGGCTGAGTCACGACATCCAGCGCGACCTGTCCGAACGCCTGACGCAGACAAGCGGCGACTCCGCAGAACGCCAGGAGCTATTCGCCCAACTCAAACATGAACTATGGGTGCACTCGGTCGCGGAAGAGCGCCACTTCTACATCCCGCTGATGCGCGATGACAGCGGTGTCGATCTGTCCCGTCATGCCATCGCTGAGCACCATGAAATGGACGAGATGGTCGAGGCACTGGAAGAGACGGATCCCAGCAGCCCGAGCTGGCTGGTGCAGGCCCGCAAGCTGTCGGACAAGGTTCACCACCATCTGCAGGAAGAGGAGCACAAATTCTTCCAGATGGCCGGCAAGCTGCTCAGTGATCAGCAGAAGAGCCAGCTGGCCGGGGCGTACCTTGGCGCCTACGACGTGATGAAAGCCGAGCACGCTTAAACGAGCGCGGCACCCGTCGGCATGCTGAAGGTAAAGGTGGTGCCCGCCTCGGCGGTAGACGTCACCTGCATGCTGCCCCCATGCGACGCGGCAATCTCATTGGCAATGTAGAGGCCGAGTCCAAGTCCAGACTGCGTGTTCGATGCCTCTCGCCAGTAGGGCTTGAACAACTGCGCCAGGCGATCGGGTGCTATCGGTTCACCCTGATTGTTCACCGACAGCAACAGCCGCCCATTTTCGATGACCGCGCGGACGAACACGCGTCCGGCCGCCGACCCGTGGACCAGCGCATTGGCAAGCAAGTTGGAAAGCAACTGTGCGAGGCGGTCCGCATCGCAACGGATCCCTCCCAGCGGGGCGATATCAGCTTCGATTGCGCGCTGCGGATGGGCACTCTGCATCTCCGAGACAATATGCGTCAGGGTGATGTGCAGGTCGTGGCACTCATCACGCTGCAACGGAATTCCATTGCCCAGGCGACCGCGGGCAAAGTCCAGCACGTCGTCCACCAGACGTGACGCGCGACGGGTCGCCGTCAGCATGTGTTCGGCAATGCCGGCGATCGACGCATCCTTCGAACGCCTGATCAGCAGCTGCGCGCCGGACAGGATCGACGAGAGCGGGTTGCGCAGGTCGTGCCCAAGCAGGGCGGTGAATTGCTCGCGTAGTTCGGCTGTTTGCTGAGCATCCAGTAACGCCGCCTCGGTTGCCTCGAATTGCTCTTCGGCCTCCAGCTGGATGGCCAGCAGCTTGGCGAAGGACTCCATCATCGCCAGGATCGGCATTTCCGACAGATCCGCCGGTTGCGGGTCGAGCGCACAGACGGTGCCGAAAAAACTGCCATTGGTGCGAAACACCGGCGTCGAGATATAGCTTTCGAAACCGTACATCTTTGGCGTGTGATGGTCGCAGTAGCGCCGGTCCTCACTTGCCTTGCTGATGATGATGGTTTCGTGAGACGTGTGAATCTCGTGGCACAGGGTGGTGGTGACATCCAGCTCGCCGCCGACCTGCAAACCGAAATTGATCCGGTCGAGCACGGCGCAGGCTGTCCAGGAATCTTCAGTAACACGCGCAACGGCTGCAAACCGTAAACCCGTGGTTTCGGATATCACCTGGAGAATCGCCGGCACGGCGTTGATGCGGCTGATCGCCGAAATGTCGTCGGTTATCGATCGGTTCATGCGGGTGTAATGGCGGCGCGTGATGATGGCCGAGCACTTTATCACGGGTCGTTCGTTGCGCTGAGTCGAGCCGACCGCTAGCCGGCTCGACTCGAATAGGCGGCTTACACCTGGGGTGTCAGCGGAGGTGTCTCGCCAACCGGTACGATGTGTTTGCGCATCAGCAGGTAGTGCACCACGGCGCCGAACAGTGCGCCCAGCAGCCAGGCGAAGCCGGACAGGCTTTCCAGCCCCGGCATCCAGACCGAAGCCACCGAGAACACAGAGCTGATACCGAAGGCGATGATGGCCTTGCGGTTCCAGCCGGCGTTGAAGTAGTAGGTCGAGTTGGGCGCTGCCGAGAACAGCTGCTGCACATCCAGCCGCTGGCGGCGCACCAAGTAGTAGTCGGCCACGATGATGCCGTACAGCGGCGCCAGTACCGCGCCCAGGGTGTCTACGAAGGCGGCGATGCCCACCGCACTGATGAACGACACCCAAAGCGCACCGATGAAGAAGGCGATCGCAGCGGTGATGTAGCCGCCGGTGCGCGCACTGATGCGTGCAGGTGCCAGGTTGGCGATGTCATAGGCCGGTGGGATGAAGTTGGCGACAAGGTTGATGCCCACTGTGGCGGCGAAGAAAGTGACTGCGGCGATCAGCGTCAGGCCGACATTGTCGATGCGCGCCACGATATCGGTGGGGTTGGTCAAGGTTTCGCCAAACACCACCACGGTTCCGGCGGTGATCACCAGGGCGATCAGCGAGAAGATCGCCAGGCTCACCGGTAGGCCGAGAAAGTTGCCGATACGCATCTGCCGCTCGTTCTTCACGAAGCGGGCAAAGTCACCGTAGTTGATTACCACCGCCGCGAAGTAGGCGACCATGGTGCCGACCACCGCAGCGAAGGCAGCAATCGGCCCGCCGGCATAGCTGCCAGTGCCACTGAAAATAGTACCCAGCGCGCCCGCGAGGCTGGGGCCGGCCTTATAGCAGATGGCGATCATCATCGCGATCATCACCACATAGACCAGCGGCCCGGCCCAGTTCAGAAAGCGCGTCACCCAGTCCACGCCTCTCACGAACAATGCAACCTGGAATACGCAGACGATCACGTAGGCGATCCAGTCGATGGTAGTCAGCCCCAGCAAAGACGCTTCAGAGCCTGGACCGAGCAAGGTGCGGATCAGCAGCGCCACCGCGGTCGAAGCGAAGTAGGTCTGCACGCCGTACCAGAAGATCGCCACGATGCCTCGCACCACGGCCGGGAAGTTCGCCCCGCGTACGCCCATGCTGGCACGCGCCATGACCGGGAAGGGGATGCCGTACTTCACACTCGGTTTGCCGGTCAGCTGCACCAGCCCCATGACGATGAAACCCGCCAGCACGATCCCGGCCAGTACTGCCCAGCCATTCAAGCCATAACTGATGAACAGCGTCGCGGCCAGGGTATAGCCGAACAGGCTCTGGATATCGTTGGACCAGACGTTGAAGATCTCGAACCAGCCCCACTTGCGCTTGGCTGGGGCGAGCGGGGCGAGGTCCTCGTTATACAGAGTGGGGTCGATCTGCTTGATCCGGAAATCGTCGTGATTCATAGGTGGGCGCTCTGTGCATGACTATTGTTGGTTTTTGTATGCAGTTCTTGTTCCGCGTAAGGCAGCAGTCGCGAAATCAGGAGGTTGATTATTGGCCGCAGCGCAGCCTCGCTGCCTGAAGCGTAGACGTCCCGGCTTGGTTCTGTGGGTGATCTGTATACAAGCGATGGTGCGGGTTTGCCTGAACAGACATTCGCTTCTGGTTCGGAAGCGCATCGATCGCTCACACAACCCTCTTCGATGCACCAATTCCGTGCTTTGCAGGCGATGCCAGGCGTTAGCAAGGAAAGCGTGCAGTGATGAGCGGCCAGGAATCCGTGGCAGTGTGTGTTTGGAGACTTTCGAAGCAACGCGAGACAGATACGCTCATTTGCTCTAGAGCGGCAGTGGTGCAGTTCTGCCAGAGCATTGGTGCTGGCCCTGCATCTCGCGAGGAGTCGCAGCTCAGGAACTGCAAACAAAAACCCCAGGCCCATCGTGGAGGCCCGGGGGGTTAGTAGTTAGCCGAAGCGTGCCGACGCGGCCTGATTAGCGCTGCGTGACGGTTGCCCTGTTGCCGTTGCCCATTTGGCTGACGTTAGCGGTATTGGCAAATCCTGCCTGATCCACGGTGGCGATATTAAGTGCCCCGTCCTGCAACACGCTGACCCTGCTCGATTCACTGCTCTGGTCGACCATGGCGAAGTTTTCGCTGCCCAGTTGCATCAGGTCAACAGTGCTACCAAGACCTGTTTGATCTATGTCAGCGACGTTTTCGTTGCCGGTTTGGCTTACCAGGATAGAGCTCTCTTGGCCGGTTTGATCGATGAAAGCGTCGTTGCTTTCGCCGGCTTGATCAACGGTGGTGTCGTTGTATGCGCCTTCCTGGTTGAGCTCGACGTCATTGTTCCAACCGGTCTGGGTTACGTCAGCGATGTTCAGGGAGCCAGCCTGAGTGACGGTGGTGTCGTTGTTCCAGTTGTTCTGGGTAATGGTGACCTGGCCTTCCATGCCGGTTTGGATAACGGTTGCGTCGTGCCAAGCGCCGTCTTGGGTCACCTGGGAAAAGTTGTCCTGACCTGATTGCTGGGTGGTAGCGGTGTTCCGATAGAAAAAGCCGGTCTGGTATACCTCGGAAGTCTGGCCGACGCCTTCCTGATAGACGTTGGCGAGCTGATTCTTACCGGTTTGCTCGATAGTCGCTTCACTGCTGGCGGCGAACGCCTGGCTGGCGGATACCGCTAGGACGGCAGCGAACAGCGCGTTGAATTTGAACATTGGTTGTTTCTCCCTGGATTTATCGGTCGCGCAGCCTGTTGTTGTTTTTGGCCGACGCGGTTACCCGCAGCGCACAACGTTTCCTGAAGCGTTGCCAGCAATGCCTACCTTGAGCCTTGGTAGCCGGCGGCGCTTCGCATCCTTGCGTCCTTGGGGCGGGTGTTGCGCTTGGGTAGTCGAGAAGGTAGTTCACTGCCTTGTTTGCCTAATCAACCGTACGGTTGAAATTCGTGCATCAATCAACAGGCAGAGCAAGTCGCAAGCAGCTGGCCTGAATATTCTTTCGCTTTTTTGAGGGGGCGTTTGAATCGACTCGGGGAGGTTCAGGCTCCGATCAGCGGAGCTCGAATCGCGCAGTTTTTTTTATCAAGGATGGCGGGGTGGCGCTCGGCTTCAATCCGGTACAGCGGAGGATATCGACCCCGCACATGCGGCGGGGTGACTAAGTCGCGCCGGGTTACCAACGCGGTCAGAACAGAAAGTACCGCTGCGCCATTGGCAGTACTTCGGCCGGTTCGCACCAGAGCAGCTGGCCGTCGGCGCGAACCTGGTAGTTCTGCGGGTCGACCTGGATGTCCGGTGTGTAGTCATTGTGGATCAGGTCTTTCTTCTGCACCGAGCGGCAGCCTTTCACCACCCCGATCTTCTTCTTCAGCCCCAACTGCTCTGGCACGCCGGCCTCGAACGCAGCCTGGCTGATAAAGGTGAAACTCGAGGCATGCAGCGAGCCGCCGTAGCTGGCGAACATGGGACGGTAGTGCACCGGCTGCGGGGTCGGAATCGAGGCGTTGGCGTCGCCCATCAGGCTCGCGGCGATGGCGCCGCCCTTGAGGATCAGCGTCGGCTTGACGCCAAAGAAGGCCGGGCGCCACAGCACCAGATCGGCCCACTTGCCCACTTCGATGGAACCCACTTCATGGCTGACGCCATGGGTGATCGCCGGGTTGATGGTGTACTTGGCGATGTAGCGCTTGGCGCGGAAGTTGTCGTTGCTCGCGCCGTCGCCCGGCAGGGCGCCGCGCTGCTTTTTCATCTTGTCGGCGGTCTGCCAGGTGCGGGTGATCACCTCGCCGACGCGGCCCATGGCCTGACTGTCGGAGCTGATCATGCTGAACGCACCCAAGTCGTGGAGGATGTCTTCGGCGGCGATGGTCTCGCGGCGAATGCGGGATTCGGCAAAGGCCACGTCTTCGGCGATGCTCGGGTCCAGGTGGTGGCAGACCATGAGCATGTCCAGGTGCTCATCGATGGTGTTCTTGGTGAACGGCCGGGTCGGGTTGGTCGAGCTGGGCAGTACGTTGGGCAAGCCGCAGGCCTTGATGATGTCCGGCGCATGACCGCCACCGGCGCCCTCGGTGTGGTAGGTGTGGATGGTGCGGCCCTTGAACGCGCCCAGAGTCGTCTCGACAAAGCCGGATTCGTTCAGCGTGTCGGTGTGGATAGCCACCTGCACATCGTATTGGTCCGCCACGTTCAGGCAGTTGTCGATGGCCGCCGGCGTGGTGCCCCAGTCTTCGTGCAGTTTCAAGCCGATAGCGCCGGCCTTGACCTGCTCGATCAGGGGCTCAGGCAGCGACGCATTTCCCTTGCCGGTGAAGCCAATGTTCATCGGGAAGGCGTCAGCGGCCTTGAGCATCATCGCCATGTGCCAGGGGCCGGGCGTGACCGTGGTGGCATTGGTGCCGGTCGCCGGGCCGGTGCCACCGCCGATCATGGTGGTGACGCCGCTCATCAATGCTTCTTCGATCTGCTGCGGGCAGATGAAGTGGATATGCGAGTCGATGCCGCCTGCGGTGAGGATCATGCCTTCGCCGGCGATAACTTCCGTCGCGGCGCCGATGGCGATGGTCACGTCCGGCTGAATGTCCGGGTTACCCGCCTTGCCGATGGCGGCGATACGGCCGTCCTTCAAGCCCACATCCGCCTTGACGATGCCCCAGTGGTCGAGGATGAGCGCGTTGGTGATCAGCGTATCGACGACATCCGCAGCGCACAGCTGGCCCTGTCCCATGCCGTCACGGATCACCTTGCCGCCGCCGAACTTCACCTCTTCGCCGTAGGTGGTGAAATCCTTCTCGACCTCGATCCACAGGTCGGTGTCGGCCAGGCGCACCTTGTCGCCAACGGTGGGGCCGAACATGTCGGCGTAGGCTTGGCGGGAAATCTTCATTGAATCTCATCCTGTCCGTAGGGTGGACAACGCGAAGCTTGTCCACCAGCAATCTGGGCGGTGGAAAAGCCTTCGGCGTTTTCCACGGGGTGGCCATCCACCCTGCGAATCTGTAATCAGAGCGCGCCCATCACCCGCCCGGCAAAGCCAAACACCCGCCGATCACCGGCCAGCTCGACCAGCTCCACCTCGCGGCTCTGGCCCGGCTCGAAGCGCACCGCGGTGCCGGCAGGAATGTTTAGACGCATGCCGCGGGCTGCGGCGCGGTCGAACGCCAGCGCATCGTTGGTTTCGAAAAAGTGGTAGTGCGAGCCGACCTGAATCGGCCGGTCGCCACTGTTGGCCACGTTGAGCGTCAAGGTGCGGCGACCGGCGTTGAGCTCGATCTCGCCGTTCTGAATCTGGTATTCGCCGGGGATCATGGCTGGGACGTCCTGTTCAGGGTCAGTTGCATCATGGTCAGGTCCAGCCAGCGGCCGAACTTGCAGCCTACCTGGCGCATCTGGGCCGCGTGGATGAAGCCAAGCTGCTGATGCATGTGGATGGACGCGCGGTTCTCGCTCTCGATGGCCGCGATCATCACGTGCTTGTGCATCTCGCGGGCGCGCTTGATCAGCGCCTGCATCAGGCTGCGGCCCACGCCGCCACCGCGTTGGCCGGGGCGCACGTAGACGGAATTCTCCACGGTGTGGCGGAAACCGTCGTGCGGGCGCCAGGGGCCGAAGGAGGCATAGCCAGCCACCTGTCCTTGATCGTCAATCGCGACCAGCACCGGGTAGCCCTGTTCGTGGCGCTCGGCCAGCCAGGCGCGGCGGTTGTCGAGGTCGACGACCTTGTCGTTCCAGATCGCCGTGCTGTTCTGCACCGCGTCGTTGTAGATCTCTAGGATGCCTGCGAGGTCGGTATCCAGGGCGTCACGTATCTGCACGTTGAGTTCCTTCGGTAACGGTTCAATTCGGCTGCAGTAGACATTGACCCGCGTTTCAGGGAATAGGTTGGTGCACCGTGACCAGCTTGGTGCCGTCCGGAAAGGTCGCTTCGACCTGGATCTCCGGAATCATTTCCGGCACGCCTTCCATCACCTGCTCGCGGCTTAGCAGGGTGGTGCCGAAGTGCATCAGCTCGGCGACCGTCTGGCCGTCGCGGGCGCCTTCTAGCAGGGCGGCGGAGATGTAGGCCATGGCTTCCGGGTAGTTGAGCTTCAACCCGCGGGCGAGACGGCGCTCAGCCACCAGCCCGGCGGTGAAGATCAGCATCTTGTCTTTTTCTCTTGGCGACAAATCCATAACAGCTCCAGTCGTGGGGTGGATGTCACTGTTCACATCCACCGGCTCGTGGCGGCAGACCACGCAGCGTTATTCAGGGCAGCGTGCACGCAGGCGCGCCGGGGTAGGGTGGACAACGGCGCGGCCTTGCCCACCGCTCATTCACGTACTCCAGATTCGTGGCGCTACCGCCTCGCGGCCCAGCAGTTCGGGGCGCAATAGTCGCCATAAATCGATCAACCAGGCGCGCGCATGCAGCGCTTCGTCGCAGAGGCAGCGTGCTACTACCAAGCCGGGCAATTGCGTGAGGTCGCCGCGCACGCGGCCGGGCAATTCACGGCAGCGCTCCATCAGATCGGCATCGATCTCGCCGCTGACGATCATGGTCGCAAACACCGGCTGACCATCGAGGCCGATTGGCGAATCCAGCAGGCCATCGTTGCCCACCACACGCTGGCGTTCGTGCCAGAGCAGGTCACCGTCGCGGCGGATGTTCAGCTGTGCCTGAAAGTGGCCCGCATCGAAGCGCTCGCCACTGGCTGGTCGGCCCAGCGCAATGATGTCCCAATAGAACAGCCGAGCGTTGCTCTCCAGTTCGATGGTCGTGATGAGCTCGGCCTGTGCTGCCGAATAGACGATGGTTTCCTGCGGCAGCCATTCCAGCGTCGCGCCGGCCTCGACGCGCAATTGCACGTTCTGGAATGCCGGGCCGCCAGCGCGGTACCACTTCGCCGCGCCAGGGCTGGTCAGCTGTGCCCAGGCGCCGTTGCCGACCGAGGCGCTGATGTCCAGTCGGTCGCCGCCTGCAATCCCGCCCGGCGGGTGCACGATGATGTGCTGACAGACTTCCGGCCCTTCGGGATAGAGGTGCTTCTGCACTCTCAGCGGCCCGCTGTGGCGGCGCAACACCGGTCGTGTCGATCCGTCGAAGCGGGCATAGGCCAGTTCGAGTTCGGCATTCCAATGAGGCGTGAACAAGGGGGTAAGGGCAGTCATGAGCCGGAAGTCAGCATATTGATGACTGACGTCGAGCAATTGTCATGCCTCCCGCGCCATGGCGGTGCGCTGGACGGGCTCGCGGGGTGGTAAGGCGATAAATGAACCGGTCCATGCGGATCGGTCATCGGCCGCTGACGCCCCCGATTGGTGCATCGTAAAGCCACAACATCCATAGCGAACCAATTTGGTGCGAATGACCCAGCGTTTTAATGGCGCGTTCCGCTTGATTTGACCCGTTATGCATTAAGGCTCGCTCTGCACAGGCTGGAGAGTCGCTGAAACAGATTGTTGCCAGCATCACGCTGCTTTATGGGCCTTTATCTCTTCCAAGCGGCTCGTTTGACGAGGGTGCAAGCGAGTGCCAATGTCAGTCAGGCGCAGTTCCGATGCCCAGCGGCGGTCGAGCGTTCGACCCGCTTGTCTCGCGGCACACGGTAATCGCTCGGTGGCACCCATAAAAACAAGATCCACGGAGACGCCGCATTGAATCTATTGTTCCAGCAAGTGCTCAACGGCTTGACCCTGGGCAGCATCTACGGGCTTGTCGCCCTTGGTCTGACGCTCGTCTACGGAATCCTGCACATTCCCAACTTCGCCCATGGCGCGCTCTACATGGTGGGGGCCTTCGCGTCGTTCTTTTTCATGACCGATCTGGGCCTGCACTATTGGATCGCCATGCTGCTGTCGGGTCTGGTGGTGGCCGCGCTGGCGGTGCTCTGCGAGCGATTGGTGTTTCACCCGCTGCGCAATGCCCCGCCGATTCACGACAAGATCGCGGCCATCGGCATCCTGCTGTTTCTCGAAGCGGTGGTGCAGATGTTCTGGGGGTCGGACTTCCGCCGCATGGCCTCGCCCTATGCTGGCATTCTCAATTTCGACGGGCTGATCATTCCCGAGCAGCGCCTGTTGATCATCGTCGGCGCCTTTACCCTGATGCTGGCGCTGCACCTGTTCCTGCGCAAGACGATGCTGGGCTCGACCATCATCGCCATGGCGCAGAGCCGTGAAGGTGCCTTCCTCGTCGGCATCGACTCAAACCGCGTGGCGATGCTGACCTTCGCCATCTCCGGCATGCTCGCCGCTTTTGCCGCCACACTCTATGCGCCGATCAACCTGGTGTACCCGGCGATGGGGCATCTGGTGATCATGAAGGCCTTCGTCATCATCGTGCTCGGCGGCATGGGCAGCATTCCCGGCGCCATCATCGGGGCGATGATCCTCGGGTTTGCCGAGAGCTTCGGCGGCTTCTACCTGTCTTCGGATTACAAGGACATCATCGCCTTCTCATTGCTGGTGGTGATCCTGTCATTCCGCCCGACCGGGCTGTTCTCCAAGGGGGCTCACTGATGCATCGGTTCGCCTCGTTACTGACTGGTCGCGGCTGCAAGCTGGTCCTGCTGGCTTTGGCCCTTGCGTTCCCTCTGTTCGCCAAGAGCGAGTACCAGGTCTACGTGATGGCCAGCGCTTTTATTTGGGCCATTGCGGTGTACGGCCTGAACATCATCACCGGCTACTGCGGCCAACTGAACCTGGCCCACGGCGGCTTCTTCGCCATCGGCGCCTATGCGCTGGCCATCCTCACCGCTGACCATGGCTGGAATTTCTGGCCGGCATTCGTGGCGGCGGCGCTGGTTTCGGCCGCTGTTGGCGCGCTGGTGGGCATCGTCTCGTTGCGCTTGAAGGAGCACTTCTTCGCGATTTTCACGCTGTGCGTCGGCTTCATCATCTACCTGTTGATCGACAAGTGGGAGGAGCTGACCCACGGCGCCATCGGCATTCGCGGCATCGCGGCGCCGGATGGCTTCGGGCTGGTGGACTTCAGCCAGACGGTGCCGTTCTACTACCTGGCGCTGTTGTTTCTGCTGTTGGCGATCTGGTTCGCGGGTCGCCTGGCGCGCTCCCTGCTGGGGCGTACCTTTATGGCGATCCGCAACGGCGATGCGCTGGCCCAATCGCTGGGCATCGATCTGATGCGCAACAAGCTGCTGGCCTTCGTGCTCTCTACTACCTACGCCGGTATCGCCGGAGCGCTCTATGCCTCGATGATCCGGTTTATCGGTCCGGAGGAAGCCAACCCCAACCATACCTTCGACATGATCACCTACCTGCTGGTCGGCGGGTTCGGCACACTGTTCGGGCCGCTGGTCGGTACTGTCGGGGTAGTCTGGATCACCCAGTCGCTACAGTTCCTCGAGGACTACCGGATGATCATCTTCGGCCCGCTGATCGTGGTGCTGGTGATCTTCATGCCGCGCGGTGTCACCGGTACTTTCCTCGGCTGGAAACTGCGCAAGGACACTGAAGCGGCGCGGGCTCAAGACCCAAAAGCCACTAGCAAAGTCACCCCAGGCAGCGAGGTGAACAACAATGCTTAAGGTCGAAAACCTAACGAAGATGTTCGGCGGCCTCGCGGCAGTGCACGATGTCAGCATTGAGTTCGAAGCGCGCAAGATCAACGCCATCATCGGCCCCAACGGCGCCGGCAAGAGCACCTTCTTCAACCTGATTTCCGGCGTACACAAGCCCAGCTCGGGACGCATCCTCATTGACGGGCACGACGTGTCGCGGATGCGTTGCGACCATGTCGCCCGGCTCGGTGTCGGCCGTACCTTCCAGACCACGCATCTGTTCGAGCAGGCCACGGTGCTCGACAACCTCATCGTCGGCCACCGTTTGCGCACCCATTCGGGCCTGTGGGATGTGTTGATCAACTCCAAACGTCTGCAGCGCGAGGAGCGCGAATGCCGCGAGAAGGCCCGCGCCGCGCTGGACTTCGTTGGTCTGGCGCATCTGGAAAATCGGGTGGTGCTGGATATCTCTCAGGAAGAACGCAAGCGCGTGGCCTTCGCCCTGGCACTAGCCACCGAGCCGAAGCTGGTGCTGCTCGATGAGCCGGCGGCGGGCGTCAACCCGGAGGAAACCGAAGGCCTTACGCTGTTGATCCGCAAGATGGCCGAGCACGGCCTGACCGTGTGCCTGATCGAACACAAGATGGACATGATCATGGGGCTGGCGGACAAGATCATGGTGCTCAACTACGGCGAGAAAATCGCCGAGGGTACGCCCGCCGAGATCAAGGCGAACCCGGCCGTCATCGAAGCCTACCTGGGGAGTGACTACGATGCTGCAGCTTGATCGGGTCGATGTCTGCTACGGCAGCTTCAAGGCGCTCACCGAGGTCTCAATGACGGTTGGCGTCGGCGAGCTGGTGGTCCTGCTCGGCGCCAATGGCGCGGGCAAGACCACCTTGTTCAACACCATCAGCGGGCTGCTCAAACCGACCGCCGGCAGCATCACGCTGGAAGGCAAGCGCATCGACGGTCTCAAGCCTTCCGCATTGGTCGCCGCCGGCGTGGTGCATTGCCCGGAGGGGCGCAAGCTGTTCCCGCAGATGTCGGTGGCGCAAAACCTTGCGCTCGGCGCCTACCTGCACCGCCGTGACAGCGCGGGCAACAAGCGCAACCTGCAGGAGGTGTTGGACCTGTTCCCGATTCTTCACGACAAACGCAACCAGCCCGCCGGCTCGCTCAGCGGTGGTCAGCAGCAAATGGTCGCCATCGGGCGCGCGCTGATGAGCCGACCAAGGCTGCTGATGCTCGACGAGCCCTCGCTCGGGCTGGCGCCGCTGGTGGTCAACCAGATGTTCGAGGTGATTTCCCGCATCAACAAGTCCGGCACCAGCGTGCTGCTGGCCGAACAGAATGCCTTCGCAGCATTGAAGATCGCCCACCGCGCCTACGTCATCGAGGGCGGCAGCCTGGTGATGGAAGGTGACCAGCAGGCCATGCTGGGTAACGAAGCCGTGCGCAAAGCCTACATCGGCGCCTGATCAGTCATGACCAAGGAGACAACAATGAAAACGCTCAAAGCGCTTGGACTGGCGATTGCCACCCTGACCGCAGCCCAGGCCAGCGGTGTATATGCCGAGCAGACGCTCAACATTGGTTTTACCGGCCCGCTCAGCGGCGGCGCTGCACTCTATGGCGAGAACACCCTGTCGGGCTTGCGCATGGCAGTCGAGGACACCAACGAGGCAGGCGGCATCAAGGTTGGAGACGAAACCTACAAGGTCAACCTCATCAGCCTCGATGACAAGTACTCGCCGAGCCAGGCGGCCACCAATGCCAAGCGGCTGGTGAAGGAGTCGAATGCAGCGGCGGTTTTCGTCCCCCATACCGGCGGCGTGTTCGCGCTGCAGGACTTCAACGTCGCCGATGACTTCCTGATCATGGCCTACACCAGCGTGCCGTCGGTGACTGAGCAGGGCAATCCGCTGACCGTGCGTATCCCTCCGGAATTCACCGGCTATGTCGATGCCTTTTCTGACTACGCGCTCGAGCATAACGGCAAGAAACTCGGCATCGCCGGCGCGACGCACGAGTACGCAAAAATCTGGACCGACATGATCACCAAAGCCTGGGAGCAGAAGGGCGGCGAGATCGTCGAAAGCAATCCCATGGACTACAACAAATCGGCCGATTTCTATACCGGTGTGAGCCGAGTGATCGCGTCGAACCCGGATGTGATGTTTGTTGGCGGCGCCTCGGAGCCCACCGGGCTGGTCATGCAGCAGGCGCGTCAGATGGGCTTCCAAGGCGGCTTTATCGTCATGGACCAGGCCAAACTGGATGAGATCGCCGCCGTCACGGGCGGGCTGGAACTGCTGGAAGGCGCGATCGGTGTTGTGCCGCTGTCCGAATACGACGGTGAGGAGGCGAAGGCCTTCGTCGAGCGTTACAAAAAAGCGCATGGCAAAGTGCCGGGCTCCGAAGCCGCCTACAACTACCTGGCTTTCCACGCACTGGCCAAGGCCATGGAACTGGCTGGCAGTACCGAGCCGCAGCAGGTCAGGGCAAAGATGGGTGAAGCGCTCAAGAGCATGGATCCGAAGTTCAACCTCTACTCCGTGCAGGGCATGACCGAAAACGGCGGCTTCATTACGCCGACGACCATGGCCGTGGTGGAGGGAGGCAAGATCGTTCGCAAGGAGATCGAGTAACCTCCACAGCCAAACGGCCCTCTTGGGCCGTTTCGGTGACAGGCTCCTGCAGCCGGTTTCGACGCTATTCATGCCCTGCAGGGCGACCGGTCTTGATCGGTTCCCCCTGACAGCTGGCGCGCTTCCAACGCCGAGCTGGCCCATCTGCCTGCTTACCGCACAGCTCGTCCATCTTCGTGATGCCTGATGCAGCACTCGAACTGAGGCATCACCGAAAGTGGGACGCATGCCTTCGCCGTTATGAGGCACTTAGCCTGGAGGCGAAGCTCATGCATCCCTCGATGCCGACTTTACTGGTCCCGATCGATGTTGAACGGGGACCACGCCTGCCGGGTGGGCATCACTTCGAGGCGGTTGATGTTGATGTGGTCCGGCAGGGTCGCGACGTAGAAGATCTGCTCCGCGATGTCCTCGGCGGTCAGCGGAGTGGTGCCGCGGTAGAGCTTGTCGGAAGCGTCCTGGTTGCCCTTGGTGCGGACCAGGGTGAATTCGGTTTCGGCCATGCCGGGGGCAATGTCGGTGACCCGAACGCCAGTGCCCAGCAGGTCGCAGCGCAGGTTGTAGCTGAACTGCTCGACGAATGCCTTGGTGGCGCCGTAGACGTGGCCGCCCGGATACGGCCAGTGGCCGGCAACCGAGCCGATGCTGATGATGCTTGCGCCCTTGCCCGTTTCGATCAGGCGCGGCAGGAGCGCGTGGGTGACGTTGACCAGCCCCGTCACGTTGGTATCGATCATGGTGTGCCAGTCGCGCAGGTCGACCTTCTGCGCCGGCTCCGGGGCGAGCGCCAGGCCTGCGTTGTTGATCAATGCCTTGACCTCGCGGAAGCCTGCGGGCAGCTCGGCAACCACCTGCTTCACCGCTTCGGCGTCACGTACGTCGAGCGTGGCGATGTGCACCGGGACCTTGGCCGACAGTTCTTGCTGCAGCGCTTCGAGCCGCTCCTGGCGGCGCCCGGTCAGGACCAGCGCCCAGCCGGCCTCGGCAAAGCGGCGGGCAGTGGCTCGGCCGAAGCCGGATGTTGCACCCGTGATGAAAACCACGTTGTTCATGCAGGGACCTCTTGTCTGTTAGGCAGGCCGTATGCGGCCGACTCAGGGAGCTTACTGCGTCAGGCGGCGAAGATCAGCAGGCTGTTGCCCTCGGACGGCTGGGGCCGGTCGGCTAAGGATGTTGATAGGCTAAAGCGGGCGGATAAGCTCGCCGCTGTCTGAGTGCGGCCAGACTTCCGCCAGCGGGTGGCCGCCGAATCAGAACGGCTTGAGCGCTATATCGCTACCAGTCCCCGCACGCCCTCGGCCTCCATGGTTTCGCCGCGGCCTTGCTGGATGATCTCGCCGCGGCTCATCACCAGGTACTGGTCGGCCAGCTCGGCGGCGAAGTCGTAGAACTGTTCGACCAGCAGAATCGCCATGTCGCCGCGCGCGGCGAGTTTCTTGATCACCGCGCCGATTTCCTTGATCACCGAAGGCTGGATGCCTTCGGTGGGTTCGTCGAGGATCAAGAGGCGCGGCTTGCTCGCCAGCGCGCGGCCGATGGCCAATTGTTGCTGTTGGCCGCCGGACAGGTCACCGCCACGGCGGTGCTTCATTTCCTTGAGAACCGGAAACAGCTCGTAGATGAATTCGGGGACTTCCTTGGCTTCCTTGGCGTTGAAGCGGGACAGGCCCATCAGCAGGTTCTCTTCGACGGTCAGCCGGCCAAAGATTTCGCGCCCCTGGGGCACGTAGGCAATCCCGGCGTGCACGCGCTGGTGCGGTTTGAAGCCGGTGATCGGCTTGCCTTCCCAGGTCACCGCGCCTTCCTTGGCCGGGATCAGGCCCATAAGGCATTTCAACAGCGTGGTCTTGCCGACGCCGTTGCGCCCGAGCAGGCAGGTGACTTCTCCAATATTTGCGTCGAACGACAAGCCGCGCAGGATGTGGCTACCGCCGTAGTACTGATGCAGTTGCTGGACTTGCAGCATGTGCGACTCCTTCACTTTGGTGGATAAGCCTCTGGCGTTATCCACCCTACGATTAGCTTGCGATGATGCGGACGCCGGGGTCCGGCCAGGCCTACCGGGTGCGCGTAGAAAAGGCTTCGCCGTTTTCGGTGGATAAGCCTGCGGCGTTATCCACCCTACGTTTGCCGGGCGTAGGGTGGATGACGCTCTACCCATCCACCATGGGATGTCATGGGTGATGAGAAGGGCGCCATCCACCCTTCGGATCAGTCACCGCCCCAGATATACCTCGATCACGCGCTCATCGTTCTGCACGGTCTGCAGCGAACCCTCGGCCAGCACCTGGCCCTGATGCAGCACGGTCACGTGATCAGCGATGGTGTCGACGAAGCCCATGTCATGCTCGACCACCATCAGCGAGTGCTTGCGCGCCAGGCTTTTGAACAGCTCGGCGGTGAACTCGGTTTCGGCGTCGGTCATGCCGGCGACGGGTTCGTCGAGCAGCAGCAGTTGCGGGTCCTGCATCAAGAGCATGCCGATTTCCAGAAACTGCTTCTGGCCGTGGGACAGTAGACCGGCTGGGCGATTGCGTGAGGTTTCCAGGCGAATAGTGGTGAGCACCTCACCAATGCGGTCGCGCTGTTCGCCGTTGAGCTTGGCTTTCAGGCTGGCCCACACCGATTTGTCTGTCTTCTGCGCCAGTTCGAGATTCTCGAACACGCTGAGTGCCTCGAATACCGTGGGTTTCTGGAATTTGCGGCCGATGCCGGACTGCGCGATTTCCACCTCGCTCATGCGCGTCAGATCGAGGGTGTCGCCGAAGAAGGCCGTGCCGCTGTCGGGTCGGGTCTTGCCGGTGATGACGTCCATCATGGTGGTCTTGCCGGCGCCATTGGGACCGATGATGCAGCGCAGTTCGCCGACGCCGATGTAGAGGCTGAGGTTGGTCAGCGCCTTGAAACCGTCGAAGCTGACGTTGATGTCTTCCAGGCTGAGGATGGTGCCGTGACGGGCATCAAGACCTTTGGTCTTCACCCGGCCAAGGCCGATGGCGTCGCGGCCGCTGCCGAGTGCATCTGTTGGTTCGATCAGTTCGGGTACGGGTGCGGTTTTCATTGTTCGCCCCTCCGGCGCAGCAATCCGATGACGCCTTTCGGCAGGTACAGGGTGACAACGATGAACAGCGCACCGAGAGCGAACAGCCAATATTCGGGGAAGGCCACGGTGAACCAGCTCTTCATGCCGTTGACGATGCCAGCACCCAGCAGCGGGCCGATCAGCGTGCCGCGCCCGCCGAGGGCAACCCAGACGGCGGCTTCGATGGATTGTGTCGGTGCCATTTCGCTGGGGTTGATGATGCCCACCTGCGGCACGTACAGCGCACCGGCAAGCCCACAAAGCACGGCCGAAAGGGTCCAGATGAACAACTTGTAGCCGCGCGGATCGTAGCCGCAGAACATCAGCCGGTTTTCGGCATCACGCAGGGCCGTCAGCACCCTGCCGAACTTGCTGCGGGCCAGCTGCCAGCCCAGCAGCAGGCTGCCAGTCAGCAGCAATACCGTCGCGAAGAACAACGCCGCACGGGTGGCTGGTGCGGTGATGTCGAAGCCGAGGATGCGGGTGAATCCGGTGAAACCGTTGTTACCGCCGAAGCCGGTTTCGTTACGGAAGAACAACAGCATGCCGGCGAAGGTCAGCGCCTGCGTCATGATCGAGAAGTACACGCCTTTGATCCGCGAACGGAAGGCAAAGAAGCCGAACACGAAGGCCAGCAGCCCCGGCGCCAGCACCACCAGGCACATCGCCCAGAGAAAGCTGGAGGTGCCATACCAGAACCAGGGCAGCTCGGTCCAGGCGAGAAAGCTCATGAACGCGGGCAAGCCGTCGCCTGCGCTTTCACGCATCAGGTACATGCCCATGGCATAACCGCCTAGGGCAAAGAACAGACCGTGACCGAGGGACAGCAGGCCGGCGTAGCCCCATACCAGATCCAGAGCCAGGGCGACGATGGCGTAGCAGAGGATCTTGCCCACCAGCGTGAGGGTGTAGGCCGAGACGTGAAAGGCGTAGTCTGCGGGGAGCAGGTGCAGCAGCGGCATCGCCAGCAGGATGACCAGCACCAAGCCGAGGGCAACGACTGTGAGTGTCGGGCCGGCTTTCTGCGCGGCCGTGACGGTGAGTGGCTGGTTCATGCGCAGCTCTCCTGTAGGAGCGAGCTTGCTCGCGAACAAAAGGTTGGTACCTGCACGCAAGCCGATACGCATGCAAGGCGTGGCGTAACGCCGTGGGAATTCTGCGTTCTGCAGCTCGGCGTGTAGCGCGGTTCGCGAGCAAGCTCGCTCCTACGGCAATGCGGCAGGCTGTGGGTCGATGGAGACATCAATCGATCACCCTCCCTTTCAGCGCGAACAACCCCTGCGGACGCTTCTGGATGAACAGGATGATCAGCGCGAGGATGAGGATCTTGCCTAACACGGCGCCAATCTGCGGTTCGAGGATCTTGTTAGCGATGCCGAGACCGAAGGCGGCAAAGATGCTGCCGGCCAGCTGACCGACGCCGCCGAGCACCACAACCAAGAAGGAGTCGATGATGTAGCCCTGACCCAGGTCCGGGCCGACGTTGCCGATCTGCGAGAGCGCCACACCGCCAAGCCCGGCGATACCCGAGCCCAAGCCGAAGGCCATCATGTCGATACGCCCGGTCGGCACGCCGCAGCAGGCGGCCATGTTGCGGTTCTGGGTCACGGCTCGCACGTTGAGGCCGAGGCGAGTCTTGTTCAGCAACAGCCAGGTCAAAAGCACCACGAACAGCGCAAAGCCGATGATCACCATACGGTTATAGGGCAGCACCAGATTCGGCAGTACTTGCAGGCCGCCGGATAGCCAGCCGGGGTTGGCGACCTCGACGTTCTGCGCGCCGAACATTACGCGCACCAGCTGGATCAGGATCAGGCTGATGCCCCAGGTCGCCAGCAGGGTTTCCAGCGGGCGACCGTAGAGGTGACGGATCACGGTACGTTCCAGCGCCATGCCGATGGCGGCTGTCACAAAGAAGGCCACCGGCAGCGCCACCAGTGGATAGAAGGCCAACGCATCCGGCATGAGTCGGGCCATCAGCACTTGCACCATGTAGGTGGTGTAGGCGCCGAGCATGAGCATCTCGCCGTGGGCCATGTTGATCACGCCCAGCAGGCCGAACGTGATGGCCAGGCCCAGCGCCGCGAGCAGCAGGATCGAGCCCAGCGACAATCCGCTGAACGCCTGGCCGAGCAGCTCGCCAATCAACAGTTTGCGTTTGACCTGGGCCAGGCTGGTCTCCGCCGCTTTGCGCACGCCGGAATCGGTTTCGGCTTCATCGGCAAGCAGGTTTTCCAGCCTCACTCGCGCCAGCGGCGCGCCTGTTTCGCCGAGCAGGCGTACGGCGGCCAGGCGCACGGCGGGGTCTTCTGCGCTTAGTTGCAGGTTTGCCAGCGTCAGGGTGAGGGCTTCGCGTACGGCCGGGGCATCTTCCGCTTCGAGACGTTGCTGCAGGAGTGGTAGCTGCTCCGGTTGGCCGCTGCGCTGCAGGCGCTTGGCGGCGCTGAGGCGGTCTGCCGGGTCGTCTGAGAACAACCGATGGCTGGCCAGCGCGGTGTTCAGCAGGCCGCGAAGACGGTTGTTCAAGCGCAGTTTCTTCGGCGTGCCGACGGGTTCAGCGTCGCCTTCGAGGGCACGATAAGTGTCGCCGTCGTTAAGAAAGGGGGTCTTGTTATTGTCGATAACGACGCGATTGGCGCGCAGCGCTTCGATCAGTGCCAGGCGCTCGGGCACCGGCGCGATGGCCCATTCTTCAAGCAGCTTGGCCTGCTTGGACGAGCTCGCCTTGGCGTAGTCGGCTGCGTCTCCTGCGTTGGCTGCCCAGGGCAGAGCGAGCAAGAGCAGCAGAAATATTCGGTACAGGGCAGTGTTCATCTATGCATTCCCCAGGGGGCGCCGCGGGCTCTCTTGATGGAGCTGGCGACGATCGAGGTGGATGCCCAGAGGGCATCCACCTGCGGAGTCGAGCAAACGTAGGGTGGATCGGGACGCGTAGTCGGCGCTTCATCCATCCACCACGAAGGCCATCCTCAGTTCGACTTCACCGGGTGATCCGGCTTCTTGTCGTTGCCCGGAATGTACGGGCTCCACGGCTGGGCGCGGACCGGACTTTCGGTTTCCCAAACCACCGAGAACTGACCGTCGTCCTGGACTTCGCCGATCATCACCGGCTTGTGCAGGTGGTGGTTCTTCTCGTCCATGGTCAGGGTGTAGCCGCTCGGTGCTTCGAAGGTCTGGCCGGCCAGCGCCTTGACCACGGGCTTGACGTCGGTAGTCCCTGCCTTCTCGACCGCCTGCGCCCACATGTGGATGCCGACATAGGTGGCTTCCATCGGATCGTTGGTCACTGCCTTGTCAGCACCCGGCAGGCCTTTTTCCTTGGCGTAGGCCTTCCATTGGCTCACGAACTTGTCGTTGACCGGGTTTTCAACCGACTGGAAGTAGTTCCACGCGGCCAGGTGACCGACCAGCGGCTTGGTGTCGATGCCGCGCAGTTCTTCTTCACCGACCGAGAAGGCCACAACCGGCACGTCGGTCGCTTCCAGGCCCTGATTCGCCAATTCCTTGTAGAACGGCACGTTGGAGTCGCCGTTGATGGTCGAGACGACGGCGGTTTTGCCGCCCGCGGAGAACTTCTTGATGTCGGCGACGATGGTCTGGTAATCGCTGTGGCCGAACGGGGTGTAGACCTCTTCGATGTTCGATTCCGGTACGCCCTTGCTGATCAGGAAGGCGCGCAGGATCTTGTTGGTGGTGCGAGGGTAGACGTAGTCGGTGCCGAGCAGGAAAAAGCGCTCGGCGCTGCCGCCGTCTTCGCTCATCAGGTACTCGACGGCCGGAATGGCCTGCTGGTTTGGCGCTGCGCCGGTGTAGAAGACGTTCGGCGACATCTCTTCGCCTTCGTACTGCACCGGGTAGAAGAGCAGGCCGTCGAGCTCTTCAAAGACCGGCAGCACGGATTTACGCGAAACCGACGTCCAGCAACCAAAGGTCACCGCGACCTTGTCCTGGGTCAGCAGCTGCCGGGCTTTTTCAGCGAACAGCGGCCAGTTGGACGCAGGGTCGACTACCACCGGCTCGAGCTGCTTGCCCAATACGCCGCCGTTGGCGTTGATTTCGTCGATGGTCATCAGCGCCATGTCTTTCAGGGATGTTTCTGAAATGGCCATGGTGCCGGACAGCGAATGCAGGATGCCGACCTTGATGGTCTCGGCGGCCTGCAGCGTGAACGGGAACAGACCGCTGAGCATCAGGGCACTGGCGGCGAGGGTGGACTTCAGTAGGGGACGGCGTTTCATTGTGGGCGGCTCCTTGGCTGTCCATGCGCAACTGTGGGGTTGGTCCTTTGGGACAGGGAGCGCTATCGCAGCATCCGTGCCAATTTACTGTAAGCCCTCTGATTCGGTGCTTCTGGCGCGTTTGGGAAATGCGCTCTAATGGAGCACTAGGGCCCGGTCGTCCGATTTCGGGGCGTCCCATGAGGCGGCGGGGCACGCCATGCACCGCACTGGTGCGCTTCGCCTGTTGCCGTTCGACGTATTGGCGGGTGTCGCATCGCTCCATGCCATCGTGGGGCGCGGTCGTGTGGCGAGATGAATCTGTGGGAGGCTTGGGTAGGATGGATGTCGCTTTCTACATCCACGGCTGGCCATTGGGTGTTTCGTAGATGGATTGAGCCAGCGATACCGGCTGCCGTATGCGCCGCGTTCATCGGTTCAGCCAGAATGGCACTGTCGCTTGCCGGCTGGCAGGGCTCGCCCTAGCATGGCCGGCCTGTTCTTGAAGGCCTCGTCATGTCGCGTACTTCACCCCCACGCCCACCGCGCTCTGTTCAAGGTCGCACTCAACCCCGCCGGGTCGCCAAGGCGCCGCCTGCCGAGCCGCGCCTGCTACTGTTGAACAAACCGTTCGATGTGCTCACCCAGTTCAACGATGCCGATGGCCGCGCCACCCTGAAGGACTTCGTGCCGGTGCAGGGCGTGTACCCGGCCGGGCGGCTGGATCGCGACAGCGAAGGCCTGCTGCTGCTGACCAATGACGGGCAGTTGCAGGCGCGCATCGCCGATCCCAAGCACAAGTTGGCGAAAACCTACTGGGTGCAGGTGGAGGGAGAAGTCAGCGCTGAGCAGCTGCGGCGGCTATGCGAGGGGGTCGAGCTCAACGATGGCATGACGCTGCCGGCCGAAGCCCGGGCGCTCGACGAGCCGCAGCTGTGGCCGCGCACTCCGCCGGTGCGCTTTCGCAAGAGCGTGCCGACCAGTTGGCTGGAACTGGTGATTCGTGAAGGGCGTAACCGTCAGATACGCAGGATGACCGCAGCGGTCGGTCTGCCAACGCTGCGGCTGGTGCGGGTCAGGATCGGGCCCTGGTCGCTGGACGGTCTGCAGCCAGGCGAGTGGCGGGAAGTGGCGGCGCAGTTGTGAGGCGTCGGCAGGGCCAAGCGATCAGTGCGGAATGCCCTGGGTCACTTCGATGACATAGCCGATGATCGGCTTCGCCAGAAAGGCAAACAGGCACAGGCCCAAGCCCAGAAACAGGATGGCAGTGCCAAGGCGCCCGGCTTTCGACTTCTTCGCCAGGTCCCAGATGATGAACGCCATGAAGGCCATCAGGCCGCCGACCAGGACGATCATCATCCACTTCTCAAATACTTCAGGCTCCACGCGTTACTCCTGACTGACATCGACGAATGCGCCCGAGGCTGATGGGGCGCGGCAGCGGTGCAGTATACGCCCGCGGCGGGCGCTCAGCTGCTCCGGGAGATTGGACGGCGCAGCGCTAGATGGGTTCGAACGGGAGGCTGTTTCGAGCTTGGGTGCTTGATCAGTAGTGGGACTTGATAACGTCGATACCCTTGTTGAGCACTGTGCGCCAGGCCTGAAGGTCTTCTTTTTCCAGCTGCCGATCATGCTGACCGATGGTTTTCAGCAGCGCGGCGATCCAGAGGTCATAGAGCTCGGGACGGATGTCCAGATGGCCGCGAGAGTGGCTCTTGCCCAAGGCCTGGAGTTTGGTGTCGGGCATGCCGCGCGCGAACAGGACCAGGTTGAGGATGCCGGCCCGCAGCAGCTGTTTCTGGGCCGTCATGTCGGTTTTGACGAACTTCTCCCGCACTGCTGGCGAGCTGGCCAGAAAGGAGGCATAGAAGTCGTCGAAGAAGTCTGCGCTGGCGCAGCAGCGGCCGTAGCTCTGCATGACGCGGTTGGTGTCTTTCATGAGGCATTTCCCTTGCACGAAGGCTGATCGCTGCGCCTGCCAGAAACCATTCGGAGGTGAGCAGAATAGAAAGGCGCGAATTATAGGTAATAGCCCTTCGAGCTGTGTGGGTTGCAAGTGTGAGCGGTGTCTCAGCCTCGCAAATGCTCCAGTGGCAGTTCGGTACTCGATGACACCTGCCGCAGGACAAAGCTTGACCGCACGCTGGTGACACCTTCGATGCGGGTCAGTGTGCCGAGCAGAAAGGCCTGATAGTGGTCCATGTCCGGTACCACGACCTTGAGTTGATAGTCGGCGTCCATCCCTGTGACCAGGCTGCATTCGAGCACTTCCGGGCATTTGCCGATCATTCCTTCGAAGTGTTCGAAGCGCTCCGGCGTGTGCCGGTCCATGCCGATCAGCACGTAGGCGGTCAACGTCAGGCCGAGCTTCTTGCGGTCGAGCAGGGCGACCTGGCGGGCAATGTAGCCGTCGTCTTCGAGCTGTTTGACCCGTCGCGAACAGGGCGACGGTGAAAGGCCGATGCGCTCGGCCAGATCCTGATTGGAGATGCGCGCGTCGTGCTGCAGTTCGGCAAGAATACGCAGGTCGTAGCGATCCAGTTTGCTCATGATTGGCTACTCGCAGGGTTTAGTTGCGCGTAACTATGCATCCGGGCGCAATGATTGCGCAACAGGCCTTGATATGAGCAATTTTCGCAAACATCTGTCGGGGCGCGGGGCGTAAGCTTTATCCAACTTCAGCCCCCGGCAGAACTGACGCGGTACTTACCCCGCCGCGCCAACCGTATACCTTACCGAGGTCATCGGTCCGGGCCAGCACCGCCCACAAGGCGCTGTCGAAGAATCCGCCACAAGCGGCCAGCGAATTCAGAGCAGTATTGAAAAAAGACCACGTCTCGCCACGTGGTCTTTTTTTATGGGCTGGCGGTCGGCTCCAGGCTGGGTTGTGGCCTCACCACTTCCAGCGGATCGGCGTGCACCAGCACCTCGGCGCGCGGGTACTTGGCGTGGATGGCGCCTTCGACCTGGTCACAGAGTGCGTGAGCCTCGATCAGCGGCAGATTTCCGGGCAACTCCAGGTGCATCTGCACGAACCAGCGGGTGCCCGAAACGCGGGTGCGCAGGTCATGACAGCCGACCACGCCGGGTACATCGCAGGCCAACCGATGCATGTCCTCGCTGATCTCGGGCGGGAGCTCGGTATCCATCAATACCGCACCGGCCTCGCGGACGATGCTCAGCGCGCTCCAGAAGATGTAGACGGCGATGGCGATGCCGAATACGGCGTCAAGCCGTTCCCAGCCATAACCGGCGAGTACCAGCGCGACAAGGATGCTGCTGTTGAGGAGCAGGTCGGAACGGTAATGCAGCGAGTCGGCACGGATCGCCGTGGAGCCGGTTTCGCGGACCACGCGGCGCTGATACATCAGCAGCGCCACTGTTAGCGCCAGTGACAGCAGCATCACCGCGATGCCCAGCGTCGGTGCGCCCAGCGGCTCAGGATGCAGCATGCGATCGACGCCCTGGACGCAGACCAGAATCGCACTCACCGAAATGAAGGCACCCTGACCAAGCCCTGCCAGTGCCTCGGCCTTGCCGTGGCCATAGCGATGATCCTCGTCCGCGGGGCGCAGCGAGTAGTGCACCGCCAACAGGTTGAGCAGCGAGGCGGCGCCGTCCAGCAGTGAGTCGGTGAGCCCCGCCAGCAAGCTGACCGAGCCACTCAACCACCAGGCCAGCGCCTTGCTCGCGGCCAGCGTCAGCGCGACGGCCAGCGCCAGTCGTGTGGCACGTCGCATCAATCTGGCGTGTTCGGCACTGACGCCTTTGCGCTCGCGGGTGTGCTGCATCAGGCGGCCGGACGCAGTCCGAAGGCGGCAAGTTGCTCGACGCTGCCGTTGTGCTGGATCAGGCGGGGGTCATCCAGTGGCAGGCTGCGGCCGGTTTCGGTTTCGATGATCGCCTTGAGCTTGGCCTGGTCGATCACGCCATCGGCGCCGATGGCTTCCTGCAGTTTTTCCGGGGCCATGGAGTAGTTGTCGTCGGGCAGGTAGATCGCGCCGGTGGCGAAGTCGATGCCAAAGGCGATCAGGCCGGGGATGAGGTAGAAGAGCAGGCCGACGGCATTGGCTGCTGCAATGGCGGGATCGATGCGGCCATCGATCTGCCCGCGGCGGTCGGGGTAGAACAGCGTGCCGCAAGCGGTCAGTTGAGTGAACAGGGAGACGGCCAGCACGCCGCCGATGACACGGGAACGAGTACGCATAAGGACCTCCGGGGAAAGTGGCGCAACTATACAAGGGCTGAGTGATGTTTTCCCGATATCAGACACTCCCGCTGCACGCTCTGTTCGGCGTTGTTGCACCGCGTATAACCACAGCGCTCCGTGAGGCTGCGTCGAGGACTGCGCCCGCTATAATCGCGGCCCTTGAAGCGGAGTTCCCATGATTGCCCTGCCCATCGATGAAGCCCTGCCGGCGCTGCGCCAGGCCCTGCTAGCGCGTGACGAAGCGGTGCTCGAAGCACCGCCCGGTGCCGGCAAGACCACCCGAGTGCCGCTGGCCTTGTTGAACGAGCCATGGCTCGGCGGGCAGTCGATCGTCATGCTCGAACCGCGCCGGCTGGCGGCCCGTGCGGCGGCTGAGCGCCTGGCCAGCGAGCTGGGCGAGAAGGTTGGCGAAACTGTCGGCTATCGCATCCGGCTGGACAGCAAGGTCGGGCCGAATACCCGCATCGAGGTTGTCACCGAAGGCATCCTTGCGCGTCGCTTGCAGGACGATCCGGCCCTTGAAGGCGTGGGGCTGGTGATCTTCGATGAGTTTCACGAGCGCAGCCTGGACGCCGATCTGGCCCTGGCACTAACCCTCAATGCGCGCGTGCTGCTGCGCGACGAACCGCTCAAGCTGTTGCTCATGTCCGCCACGCTGGAAGGCGCGCGGCTGTCGACTTTGCTGGATGACGCCCCAGTGGTGCGCAGCGAGGGCCGCATGTTTCCGGTCGTGCAGCGCTGGGGACGAGCGTTTCAGGCCGGTGAACGCATCGAGCCGCGGGTCGTGCAGACGGTGATGCAGGCGCTGGATGAGGAATCCGGCAGCGTACTGGTCTTCCTGCCGGGCCAGGCTGAGATACGTCGTGTGAACGATCTGCTGGCCGAGCAGCTGGCAGATCGAGGCGAGGTAATGCTCTGTCCGCTGCACGGCGAGCTGGAGCTGACCGCCCAGCGCGCCGCCATCGAGCCTGCGCCAGCGGGCAAGCGCAAGGTCGTGCTGGCGACCAACATTGCCGAGACCAGCCTGACCATCGAGGGCGTGCGGGTGGTGGTCGATGCCGGGCTGGCGCGGGTGCCGCGGTTCGATCCCGGCAGTGGCATGACCCGTCTGGAAACCCGGCGTATTTCGCGTGCTTCGGCGACCCAGCGGGCCGGGCGCGCGGGGCGGCTGGAGCCTGGCGCCTGCTATCGGCTGTGGTCGGAGGATCAGCACGCGCAACTGGCAGCTTATGGCGACGCGGAAATCCTCCAGGCCGATCTGGCCGGCGTCGCGCTGCAGTTGGCGCGCTGGGGTGTCGAACCGGATGAACTGGCCTGGCTCGATGTGCCGCCTGCTGCGGCCTACCGACAGGCGCAGGACCTGCTCCAGCGCCTCGGTGCACTCAGCCTTAATGTCCGTGGCGGTTGGCAGTTGACCGCGCACGGCCAGGCCATGGCTGAGTTGCCGGCGCATCCGCGTATTGCGCATCTGTTGTTGCGCGGCCAGGCACTTGGCTTGGCATCGCTGGCTGCCGACCTTGCCGCCTTGTTGGTCGAGCGCGATATCCAGCGCGGCGGCGTGGACATCTCAACCCGTCTCGGGCTGCTCGATGGCAGCGCGGGCCGGCATTCCGGCGCGCAGCGGGTGCGGCAGTTGGCGCGACAGTTTCGCAGCCTGCTGCGAGGTGCCTCGGCGGCTGCTCCTGCCGAGGCGACCGATCATCGCTGGCACGGGGCGCTGCTGGCGTTTGCCTACCCCGACCGTATCGCTCGCCAACGTCGGGACGGTGGTGGTGAGTACCGCCTAGCCAACGGTCGCGCGGCGGTCTTCGGTGAGCCGGATGCGCTGATGAAAGAATCCTGGCTGGTGATCGCCGAGCTGGGCAGCCGCCAGGGCCAGCGAGAAGAGCGCATCTATCGCGCGGCGGCGCTGGACCCAGGGTTGTTCGAGGCGGAGCTGGCCGAGATGGTCAGCTTGCGCGACGAGCTGGAATGGGACGAGCGCGAAGGCGTGCTGCGGGCCGAGCGGCAGCGGCGGGTTGGTGAGCTGGTGCTCAGTCGCGAGCCTTTTCCTGGCCTGGATGACGAAGCGCGTGGGCGAGCGCTGCTGGGCCTGGTGCGGCGCAAGGGGCTGGAGCTGTTGCCGTGGACGCCGGAACTGCGGCAGTGGCAGGCGCGTATCAGCCTGCTCCGGCAGATCGAGCTGGCGGCTGGCGCTGGCAGCGACTGGCCTGACGTCAGCGACGAAGCGCTGCTGGCGCGGCTGGAGGACTGGTTATTGCCGTATCTGGGCAAGGTTACGCGTCTGGCGCACTTCGCCCAGCTGGATCTGAAAGCCATGCTCGCCACCTTGTTGCCCTGGCCGCTGCCGCAGCGCCTCGACGAGCTGGCACCGGTCGTCATCGGAGTGCCCTCCGGGTCGCGGGTGCGGCTCGATTACAGTGAATCGCCGCCAGTGCTGGCGGTGCGCTTGCAGGAGTTGTTCGGGCTGGGCGATACGCCTCGTATCGCCGGTGGGCGTCTGCCGGTGAAATTGCACTTGCTGTCACCGGCGCGCCGCCCTGTGCAGGTAACGCAGGACCTGGCGAGCTTCTGGGCAAACACCTATATCGATGTGAAGAAGGACTTGAAAGGCAGATACCCGAAACACTATTGGCCCGATGACCCGCTGGTAGCAGAGCCCACCGCGCGCGCCAAGCCGCGCGGGACCTGAAAGTACGGCTGCACGCCGCCTGCTTCACAAGCAGCGCGCACCCGGGCTGATCACCGCCGATGCCTGTCAGCGCCCGTATGCGCTTGCGTCTATTCGGGCAAGCTCAGATCTTCTCCGGCCGTTGCCATCTCGGCATAGGCGCGATCCAGCGAGTCGACCACCGTCTGGCTGTCTTTGGCATGGCGCGACACGATGAATCGGATGGCGACCTTATGCAGCTCGACATGGGGAAGCGCCTCCATGCCGAGCTGTTTCATCGCCTGGTTCACCGGGGCCTGATAGTCGAGAAGATAGTCGGCGCGGCGATGCTTCAACATCTCCAGTGCCGACGTGTGGGTGGCAGTCCGGTGCAGGAGAATCTGCAGTTGCGGGTCGTGCAGCATCCGGTTCACTTGCGGCAAATAGTTATAACCGCCGATGGTGATGACGCCGCGTTTGCGCAGGCTGTCGGGGATACTCGGCGGCGGGGTGTCGGGCCGGTGATAGAGGTTGAGGCTGATGTGGGTGAGTGTTTCGCGGCCCTCGAGCGTATCGGCAAGCAGCTCCGGCTTTCCCGGCGCGCCGGGCCAGAGGTCAACCGTGCCGCTTTGCAAGGCGCCATACAAGCGGGCACTCGGCAGGCCGCGGAACCGCGCCTCAAAGCCCGCATGGGCGAGTACACGCCGAGTGAGGTCGACCAGTGGTCCGCTTGGGCGGCCCTGGGCATCGCTGTAGATCGCTGGAGGGAAGTCGTAGTAACCGACGGTCAGGGTTCTCTGCGTTTCGGACGAGGCAACGCAAGGCGCTGCCAGAGCCGCTGCTAACGGTATCCAGAATAATGGCTTCAAGGTAATTCACTGCCCCTTGTGATTCGCGCACGCCCAAGCATGGCGCGCGACGCCTCCGGCTGTCCAGAAGGGGTGCGCGGGCTGGTCCAGGCTACTGCGCCGCGGCGATGCCCTCAGCGGACAAGGAGCAGGCTGGCTATGCTTGAGGCTAGCGCTGCCGGGCTGATCGGGTTCGGTAGCCCGGATGATTCGATGGAGAGGTTTATGTATCGCAAGGTATTCACCAGCAAGGTGTTCGATCGCAAGGTGGTGGTGATCACCGGCGGCTGTGCGGGCATCGGCCGCGCGCTGGCCGAGCGGATGGCCCAGGCCGGTGCACGGGTCGTCATCTTCGACCTCGAGCAGAACGCCATCGACGGACTGGTGCAGCATCTGGCGGACCATCACAACGCCGATGCGCTAGGGCTGTGCTGCGACGTGTCGGATGCCGTGGCGGTGCAGCGGGCCGTTGCGCTGGTGGTGGAACGCTTCGGCGGTATCGATGTGCTGATCAACAACGCAGGTATCACCCATCGCAGCCGTGTTGCCGATACCAGCCTGGCGGTATTCGAACGGATCATGGCAGTCAACTTTTACGGCGCGTTGCATTGCACCCAGGCGGCGCTGCCGAGCCTTGTGTCGCGAGGCGGGCAGATCATCGTGCTCAGCTCGCTGTCGCAGTACGCGCCGGTGCCCGATCGCGGCGCTTACAACGCCAGCAAGCATGCGCTGCACGGGCTGTTCGAAACCCTGCGCAGCGAGCTGGCCGATACTGCCGTCAATGTGATGCTGGTGTGTCCGGGGTATACCGCGACGGACCTGCGCAAGAACGTGTTGATCGGTGATGGGTCCACCGCGCCGCAGCCGGTTCTGACGGTAGGTCGCGTGGCGTCGCCGCAGGATGTGGCGGAATCCATCTACCAAGGCGCCCTGAAACGACGGCGGTTGCTGGTGCTGTCGAACCTGGACTGGCGTGCGCGCCTGGTGGCGCGCTGCTTTCCGCGCGCCTTCGAGCACCTGCTGTTACCGCGGCTGGCCGGTGCCCGAACTTCGCAGGGCACGGGCTAGGCGGTCGGCGCGTCGCCGTAGAGCTGTTGCATCAACTCGACGTCCCAGTAGGCAGCTTCGATCTTGTGGCCATCGAGATCGCGGACAAAACAGCCGTAGTAGGGCTCGCCATACGCTTCACGTGGTCCCGGAGCGCCTTCGTCGGTAGCGCCGGCGGCCAGCGCCGCACGGTGAAAGGCATCGACTGAAGCCTTGTCAGGTGCGAAGAAACCGATATGTGTGCCGTTGCCAACGCTGGCCGCCTGGCCGTTGATCGGCGTCTGCAGCCAAAACTCGGGGTAGTCACGGCCCCAGGCAATAGCGCCCGGGTGGGCCATGATGCGCTTGCAGCCGAGGGCGGCAAGGGCCTGATCGTAGAAGGCAGCCGCTTCATCGAAACGGTTGCTGCCCAGGGAAACGTGGGAAAGGATGCTGGGGTTGTGATCGCTCATGGGAACGGCCTCCGGAAAGGATGGAGACCAAGCCTAGACCCGCACGTCGTCTCTTGCCTCCGACTACGTCACCTGGATTCGTCGCGCGCGATGGCCGGCGCGCTGCAGAGCATGAAGCAGCGAAACAAAACGACCGTGGCCAACAGCTGCACCAGCCCGACCACAGAGTCGACCACCACGGCGAGCGCGCCTGGCGCTGTCTCGCCAGCCCAGAACTGTGCGGCCATCCAGGCCTCCAGAAGCCACAGCGGCGCCAGCACGACGAGGATGCAGCCGAGTATCAGCAGGAAGTGACCACGGGTTTCCAGGAAACTCTGCTTCAGTGCCGCCAGCGGGCTCAAACCGCGTATCACCAGCAGGTATTCGGCAAAGGCGATCTTGACCATCACCCACAGCCCGGGCAGCACGAACAGCGAGGCGCCGAGCATGATCAGCAGGGTGCCCAGACCGGCCAGCACCGCCATCGATGGCCATAGCGGTAACGCGCGCACCATCACCTCACGCAGCGGCGGTGCGTGACCGCGGCTACGTGCGTCGAGAAACAGGATCAGCGCGGCGATATACAGCGGATAGAAGATCAGGCCGACCAGCAGCTCCTGAGCCGGCAGGGCGCCCTTGCCGAACAGCTGGTCGATGGCCAGGCGAACGATGCTCTCGAGCAGGATCAGTGGCAGGCACAGCCGCACGATGGACAGCAGGTTGCGGGAATAGAAAAACCAGGCGTCACGGAGGATGGACAGGACATTCATCGCAGGGCGGCAGCTCATGGGGAAATCAGGCGCGCACTTTAACAGGCCGGTGGAAAAGGCGAGGGGCAACGATCATCGGGGTAACAGCCGAAGAAGCGCAGTGTGGTGGCCTAGTGAGCATTTCGACCGGGCGGGCGATCCTGGCTTTGTTCAACGAAGTATTGCCAATGCAGATGGTTTGCATCGGGCTGGTTATGCCAGGCGACCGGCCGGCGACACGGGCGCTGTCGCAGTCCATACTGGTTGGCCATTCCTCCGCCCGGGTCGCCGCGTGAAGAAGATTGCCCTGTTTGCTGATGTGCAGAATCTCTACTACACGGTGCGCCAGGCCCACGGCTGCCACTTCAACTATGCGGCGTTGTGGGCCGAGCTCAGCGAGCGCGGTGAAATCGTTGAGGCTTATGCCTATGCCATCGACCGGGGCGATGCCAAGCAGCAGCAGTTCCAGCAGATCCTGCGCAACCTCGGGTTCACGGTGAAGCTCAAGCCCTATATCCAGCGCAGCGACGGCTCGGCCAAGGGCGACTGGGATGTGGGCATCACCATCGATGTGCTGGATGTGATCGGGCGTGTCGATGAGGTGGTGCTGGCTTCGGGCGATGGCGACTTTGATCGGCTGCTCGATCGCGTACGCGCCGGGGGACTGGAGGCGACAGCCTATGGCGCGCCCGGTCTGACGGCGAACTCGCTGATTCGCGCCGCCACGCGCTACGTGCCCATCGAAGGCAAGCTGTTGCTGCGTTAAACATTGGAACGCACGAGCTGAAGCTTGAAGCGAGTTTGCCAGTTGGTGCGACCTGTCCACGCTGTTTTCGCTTGTAGGTTGCGTCTTATGCCTCCGAGCGGAGTTGCGGTGGATGTAAACAGCGACATCCACCCTTGTATCTCGACTACCACGCTATGTTGGGGTGATAGTTCCCGACTGATCATCGGGGGAAGGCCAGGAAGCCGTATCCACCCTTAGGCTTTGAGCCTGCGACGTAGATAGCGCTGCGGCC
>NZ_POUL01000008.1 GCF_002890895.1 Stutzerimonas stutzeri | reverse complement strand
ACCTGACCGAAGCCACTAACAGAGCCAAACCACCACCCTGCCAGCCCGGCGCATTCTACTCGAATTCGCCATCCGTGCAAGCCTTTATTTTCGCTAACTTCTTGATTTACAAGAGGTTTCGCCAAAGACCTGCGCCGGAGAAGGTGCGCATTATAGGCACTCAGATTCTCACGTCAACCGTTTTATTCGGCCTTCAGTGACACGCGCCCGAATGCCTTCTTCCCTGCCTGACAGATGTGAGCGGAGCCAACGCGAAAGACAAACGCCCGATCAACAACCGCCCCATCGACTCGCACCCCACCAGAAGCCAACAAATCCCGGGCCACGGCAGCATTCTTGACCAGGCCTGCCCGATTCAACACCGACGCGATCGGCATATCCTCCATCGAGCAAAGCTCAATCTCAGGAATATCCTCGGGCAACTCACCCTCTTTCATCCTGTTGCCAGCCGAGCGATGAGCCGTCGCAGCGGCATCCTCACCATGAAAGCGCGCGACAATCTCTTCCGCCAGCTTGATCTTGATGTCACGAGGATTGGCGCCACGCGACACATCGATGCGGAACTCTTCGACTTCTGCCATATCCCGAAAGCTTAACAGCTCGAAATACCGCCACATCAGCGCATCCGGGATCGATACCAGCTTGCTATACATCACGCCAGGCGCTTCCTGGATCCCCACGTAGTTACCCAACGATTTAGACATCTTCTTCACACCATCCAGACCCTCCAGAAGCGGCATGGTGACGATGCACTGCGACTCCTGCCCATAGGAGCGCTGCAACTCGCGCCCCATGAGCAAGTTGAACTTCTGGTCCGTCCCACCTAGCTCCACATCCGCCCTCAACGCTACGGAGTCGTAACCCTGCACCAACGGATAGAGAAACTCGTGGATCGCGATAGGCTGATTGGTCGAGTAACGCTTACTGAAGTCATCACGCTCCAGCATACGAGCCACGGTGTATTGCGACGCCAGACGAATGAAGTCAGACGGCGTCAAACGATCCATCCAAGTGGAATTGAAGGCCACCTCAGTCTTGGCCGGGTCAAGGATCTTGAACACTTGGCTTTTATAAGTCTCCGCGTTCTCTAGCACCTGATCGCGCGTCAGCGGTGGACGCGTTGCGCTCTTGCCGCTCGGATCGCCGATCATTCCGGTGAAATCCCCTATAAGGAAGACCACCTGGTGTCCGAGATCCTGAAACTGGCGCAGCTTATTTATAAGCACGGTGTGACCAAGATGGAGATCCGGCGCAGTTGGGTCGAAACCGGCCTTGATACGAAGCGGAAGACCGCGCTCCAGCTTGTTAACCAGCTCCGCCTCGACGAGCACTTCGTCAGCGCCCCGCTTGATCACCGACAACTGCTCTTGAACCGACTTCATTGGAGGCCCCACGCCAGAAGATAAGGCGGTAAACCTTACAAGAACGCCCGGAAAATTCAACGTTATCGAACGCGAATCAGGCCGCGACCAGGGGATTCAAGGGTTGCCTCGACACCACTTTGCTTATATTTTAGGCAGATATTTTCTCTGTACAAAATTTCGCCAGACATCCCAGACTTTCTAATGACCTATTCAAAATCGAAAGCACCTCTCTACCCGAAAAGCCACCTCTTGGCTGCAAGCGGTGTAGCTGCGCTTCTGAGCCTGGCACTCCTTGTATTTCCATCCCGCGAAGTCGAAGCCAAGAAGACCTTTCTTGATCTGCGCCTCGATACCGCTGCCGAACTTGCAGCCGTGAGCGAACAACCTCTTGTCAGCCTTTCGGTTGAGCGCCCCTTCGCTCCGACCGAAACACCTACTGCACCGGAACTTCAGTCATTGCAGCTGAAAGAAGCCGAAGCGGCTACAGAAGCCGAGCCCTCGTCAAAAGAAGTGGTCGTGGCGAATGGGGACACGCTGTCGACGGTGTTTGCAAAGGTTGGCCTGCCGCAAGCAACCGTTCACGACGTCCTGGCCAGCAGCAAAGAGGCAAAACAGTTTGCCCGCCTGAAGGTTGGTCAGCGCCTTGAGTTCGAGCTGGACGACCAGGGCAACCTAGCCCGGCTACGCAGCCAGCTGAACAAGCTGGAAAGCGTGGAGCTGGAGAGGTCAGGCACCAAGTATGTGTTCAAGAAGGAGCAGGTCAAGCCGGACGTCAGTACTGCTTACGCCTATGGTCGTATAGAGAGCAGCTTATTCCTCGCTGCGAAGCGCGCAGGCCTCAGTCACAATCTGACGATGGATTTGGCCAACGTATTCGGATACGACATCGACTTCGCCATGGACATACGTAAAGGCGATTCATTTGAGGTTATGTACGAGCAAAAGACTGTCGCTGGCGACCGAGTAGGAACAGGTAATATTCTCGCGGCCCGCTTCACCAATCGCGGCAAGAGCTATACAGCTGTTCGCTACACCAACAAGCAGGGAAACAGCAGTTATTACACCGCTGATGGCCAGAGCATGCGCAAGGCTTTCATTCGCACGCCAGTCGACTTCGCACGCATCAGTTCACGTTTTTCTAACGGCCGTAAGCACCCCATCCTGAACAAGATACGCGCGCACAAGGGCGTAGATTATGCTGCGGCACGCGGCACGCCAATCAAGAGCGCAGGAGACGGCAAGGTCCTTCTTGCCGGCCGCAAAGGTGGATACGGCAACACCGTTGTTATCCAACACGGCAATCGTTACAGAACCCTTTATGCTCATATGCAGGGATTCGCCAAAGGCGTCCGCAACGGTTCCTCTGTCAAACAAGGGCAGATCATTGGCTATATCGGTACCACTGGCCTATCCACCGGCCCGCACCTGCATTATGAATTTCAGGTCGACGGCGTGCATGTCGACCCCTTGGGGCTAAAACTGCCAATGGCCGACCCCATAGCTAAGAATGAAAAACAGCGCTTTCTGCAGCTCAGCACCCCGCTGATGGCCCGTATGGACGATGAGCGCGCAACCATGCTGGCAATGAAGAGCGAATAGATGCCGCTCTACATCGGAGTAATGTCAGGCACCAGTTTGGATGGTCTGGATTTCGCTCTGGTCGAGCAGAGTCAAGGGACGACCTTGCTTGAAACGCATTACGAACCGATGCCAGCGCAGCTCAAGCAGGATCTGCTCGATCTCTGCGCATCCGCACCTGATGAACTAGCCAGGGCCGCCCTTGCCGAACAGGCTTGGGCCGAACTCGCAAGTGCTGGGGTTCATAGGTTACTCGACAAGACGCAACTATCGTCTTCAACTATTCGCGCGATTGGCAGCCACGGACAGACCGTACGGCACGAGCCGCAACGCGGCTTTTCCATCCAGATAGGGCACCCTGCTCTCCTGGCAGAATTAACCAGCATCAGCGTGGTAACCGATTTTCGCCGACGTGACATTGCCGCCGGCGGCCAAGGCGCACCGCTGGTACCCGCCTTTCATGAGGCCATGTTCAGTGATGCGAAACGGATCAGGGCGGTGCTCAATATCGGCGGCTTCAGCAACGTTAGCTTGCTACGTTCAGGCACGTCGACACGCGGCTTCGATTGCGGCCCAGGCAATGTGCTCCTTGATGCCTGGATTCATCGCCATCAAGGGCAGCCCTATGACCGCGACGGCAACTGGGCAGCCAGCGGCCAGGTCAATCACCAGCTACTGACGCTACTGTTAAGTGACGACTTCTTCGCTACCCACGGCCCAAAGAGTACCGGGCGGGAGCTATTCAACCTGCCCTGGCTGGACAGCCACCTCGCATCTTTTCCCGACCTCGCCCCTGAAGATGTACAGGCTACGCTGCTCGAACTGACAGCCCGCAGCATCAGCGAAGCGCTCATTGAAGCTCAACCTGATACAGAAGATGTACTGATCTGCGGCGGCGGTGCGCACAACACTGCGCTAATGCAAAGGCTGCAAGCATTACTGCCCGCATGCGAGCTGGCAAGCACTGCAAACTACGGAATCGAACCTGACTGGCTAGAAGCTATGGCGTTCGCCTGGTTGGCACACTGCTGCATTGAGGGTATTGCCGCGAACCGGCCAAGCGTAACAGGTGCTCGCGGGTTGAGGACCCTTGGCGCGATCTATCCGGCATAGCGGTTGGCGTCGACTGCCGTACCGCCCTGACCCGGAAACAAAAACACCGTGCAAAGGCACGGTGTCTCTTGCTAGAACGAACCTTAAATCGAGAACGACTGACCGCAGCCGCACGTTGTCGTAGCGTTCGGGTTCTTGATGATGAAGCGTGAACCTTCCAAACCCTCCTGATAGTCCACTTCAGCACCGGCCAGGTACTGGTAGCTCATCGGGTCCACCACCAGACTCACACCCTCACGCTCGATGATGGTGTCGTCTTCGGCGAGCTCCTCATCAAAGGTGAACCCATATTGAAAACCAGAGCAGCCGCCGCCGGTGACGAACACCCGCAGCTTCAGCCGCGGGTTGCCCTCCTCATCGACCAGACTCTTCACCTTGCTCGCGGCACCCTGACTGAACTGGATCGCGGTGGGCGTGAAGGATTCGACACTCATTTGGTTCTCCTGGCGCGTGAACGCACATTACTGCTTGGACGGGGCATTATCGGCTTATCCTAGAAAATCGGTCAACTATTCGTCGCCGACGGGGAAATACACTGCCCTATCCCAACCGATATCCATGGCAGCTAGGTCAAGGCAGCAAAGCTGCGTTGCTTAAGCCGAGTCTTTCATCCAGACCGAAGACGATGTTCATGTTCTGTAGCGCCTGGCCCGATGCGCCTTTTACAAGGTTATCGATGACTGACAGCACGACCACCAGTTCCCCGCCTTGCGGCCGGTGTACTGCGATACGGCATACGTTGGCACCACGCACACTGCGGGTCTCCGGATGGCTGCCGGCAGGCATCACGTCGACGAAAGGTTCGCTCGCGTAACGAGTTTCATAAAGCGCCTGGAGATCCACCGAGGTGTCGAGGACCGTCGCGTACAGGGTGGCATGGATGCCGCGAATCATCGGCGTTAGATGAGGGACGAAGGTCAAGCTGACGTTACCGCCGGCTGCACGCCGCAACCCTTGGCTGATCTCTGGCAGATGACGATGACCTTTGACCGCGTAGGCCATCATGCTTTCGCCCGCTTCGGTAAACAACGATCCAATCTTCGCCGCGCGCCCGGCGCCGCTCACGCCCGACTTGCAATCGGCGATGAGCCGGGTTGTATCGGCCAGCCCCTGTTCCAGCAAGGGCAGATAACCCAGCTGGGTTGCGGTTGGATAACAACCAGGAACAGCAATCAACCGCGCCCCCTTGATCCGCTCACGGTTTACCTCGGGTAAACCGTAAACCGCTTCGGGTAGCAGGGCTGGGGCTCCATGTGGCTGGCCGTACCATTTGGCCCATTCATCCGCATCCTGCAGGCGGAAATCCGCGGACAGGTCGATGACGCGAGTGCCTGCCTCCAGCAACTCAGCTGCCAGCGCATGTGCGACACCATGGGGGGTAGCGAAGAAAACCACATCACAGGCGCCGAGTGTTGCGGTATCCGGGACACTGAAAGCCAGCTGGTCATAGTGACCTCGGAGGTTCGGATACATATCCGTCACCTTGACCCCGTTTTCGGAGCGGGAGGTGATCACGGCTACTTCCGCCTGGGGGTGCTGGGCCAACAGACGCAGCAACTCGACTCCGGTGTAGCCTGTGCCGCCAACGATTCCGACCTTGACCATGAGCTGCCTCTCGCAGTGGAACGATAAGAACGTCGATGATAAAGGGGCCTGCGCTCAGGGCCAACCACCGAGATGACGCGCGGGCCATCAAGCCACTACTATCGGACCGACTCTGAACCCAAGGAACTTCCGAATGCTCTATCTCTGGTTGAAAGCCCTGCACATCGTTGCAATCGTCTGCTGGTTCGCCGGGCTGTTCTATCTGCCGAGATTGTTCGTTTATCACGCCATGAGCGAGGACGCGATCAGCCGTGATCGCTTTCAGGTCATGGAACGCAAGCTCTATCGCGGCATCATGATCCCCTCAATGATCGCCACGCTCGCCTTTGGTATAGGCATGATTGCGCTTAACCCTGCGCTCTTCAGCGGGGGCTGGTTACACGCCAAGCTCGCATTGGTTGTGTTACTGATTGGCTATCACCATATGTGTGGCGCTCAGCTCAAGCGATTCGCCCGTAACGAAAATACGCGCAGCCATGTGTTCTACCGCTGGTTCAACGAGTTTCCGGTGCTGCTGCTCCTGGCTATCGTCATTCTTGTTGTGATCAAACCCTTTTGAAACTGACTCAAGGAAACTGCCATGACATTGCCAGCCATCCTCGAAGAGCGCCTTCGTCTACCTTTGGTCGCAGCCCCCATGTTCTTGGTATCGAACCCCGCGCTGGTAGCCGCATGCTGCACCAGCGGTGTGGTCGGCAGCTTTCCCGCACTGAATCAGCGAGAAAGCAGCGGATTCCGTGACTGGCTGCAGGAGATAGACCAGCATCTGAAAGTGGCTGACAAACCCGCCCCGTATGCAGTCAACCTGATTGTGCACCACAGCAACCCCCGACTTCAGGCAGATCTCGCGATATGCGTCGAGCAGCGGGTGCCTATTGTGATCACCAGCCTTGGCGCCGTTAAAGAGGTGGTGGACGCCGTGCACAGCTATGGTGGGCTGGTGTTTCACGATGTCACCACACGGCGACATGCGGAGAAAGCGGCTGAAGCCGGAGTTGACGGATTGATAGCGGTGGCTGCTGGGGCCGGCGGCCACGCGGGTACCTGGAGTCCATTTGCCTTGGTGGCCGAGATCCGCCAATTCTTCGACAAGACACTGCTGCTCTCCGGCTGCCTCAACCATGGTCACGAGATACTTGCCGCGCAGCTACTCGGTGCGGACCTTGCCTACATGGGAACGCGCTTCATTGCCACGCGGGAAAGCCACGCCTCGGATGAATACAAGCAAATGCTGCTGCAGGCGCATGCGGCCGACATCGTTCACACCGCAGCGGTATCAGGTGTGCCCGCCAGCTTCCTGCGTCAAAGCCTGCAACAAGCCGGCTACGATGAGGATCGACTGAAAAACAAAGGCGAAATGAACTACGGCGAAAAACTCAAGCCCGTCAGCGATGAGGCGAAGGCTTGGAAAACCGTCTGGTCGGCAGGCCAGGGCGTAGGGGAAATAAGAGACCTGCCGAGCAGCGAAGAATTGATTGCCCGGCTGGATCGAGAATACCGTGCCGCCCACGATCAGGCGTTGCAGCTGTCCCAGCGCTGGCTGCGCCAACCGTGACACACCTCGCAGTTGCTACAAGCCTCAAGCAACTCTGTAGGGCGAGACTTGTTGGCCGCCCTACCGCGCATTAGGCTTGCGCGAAAACCGGCAACAGGGACGCTGGATGAGCGCTGATCAATACCGAATCGTCTTCGAAGGTGAGCTCCTACCGGGCGTATCACTCGACACCGCCAAGAACAACCTGGCGCAACTGTTCAAATGCGACGCTGGCAAAGTCGAGCGTCTGTTCGGTCATGGCTCGGTCTCACTCAAGCGTGAACTGAGTGCACCGGAAGCTGACCGATACCTGCAAGCGCTTCAGCGTGCTGGGGTCCAGGCACGCAAGGAAGCCGAACCAACGAAAGGTGTTGCGCTGGCCATCGTTGACTACGCGACCGTAAATCCGAGCGAGACACCCGTTCGGGCCGAGCAGATGGCGTGCCCCAAATGCGGCCATACCCAGCCAACCGCCATCGAGTGCTGCAGTTGTGGCATCGTTATCAAGAAATATCTGGCACGCCAGGTACAGCTGGGCGAAACGTCGCTCCAGAGCCGGAGCATTGCCCATCCCTATGCACCACCGCGCGCCGAGGTCGGCGAGCCAACTGCGGAATACAGCGAACTAAAGGTCTTCACGACACAAGGCAGAATCGGCCGGCTGCGCTATCTAGCCTGGTCCATGGCGTTGATGGCTGTGGCGCTCGGCCTAATGTTGATTGCCAGCACGACGTTCGCTGCCTCAGCAGTCCTCGGCATGATTGTCACCGGCGTGCTCGGCATCGGTTTTCTACTCGTGAGCGTCCAGATCGGCGTGCAACGGTTGCATGATCTAGGCTGGTCCGGCTGGCTCATGCTGCTCTATCTGATTCCGGTCGTCGGCACGTTCTTTCCCCTGGTGGTACTGCTGATGCCAGGCAACACTGGGGTGAACCGCTTCGGGCCGCCGCAGCCGCCGAACAGCAGCGCCGTAAAGCTTCTAGCGGCGCTATGGCTGCTTGTACCTATCATTGGCATCCTGACCGCCATCATCCTGCCAACTTATCAGTAGCGCTCTCGGGTGATTCGGCGAGCCAGTCAGGCCAATACCGTTCGTCCCGAAGCCCAACCACGAAGCTCATCCAGCTTTTCGGCCATTACCACCGAAAGCGGTGCGGTCGCGCGGATACAATCCATGAGCATGTCTTGGTTTGGTTCAACGGACCGGGCCTGACCAGCGTAGACGGCTGAAACAACTACCTGTTCAATCTCGGCACCTGAGAAACCATCGCAAGCGACCGCAAGTGCTTCTAGATCGAACTGTTCGGCTTTCAGCTCACGCCGAGCCAGATGAATTCCGAAAATTTCCGCCCGCGTGGATGCATCGGGCAAGTCGACAAAGAACAATTCGTCAAAGCGCCCTTTACGTAACAGCTCTGGAGGAAGCCGATCCACTGCGTTGGCGGTCGCAACCATGAACACCGGCGCTTCACGCTCAGCCATCCAGATAAGCAAGGTACCCAGGACGCGCTGACTGACGCCGCCATCCATTTCTCCCGTAGCGAGCCCCTTTTCCAACTCGTCCATCCATAGGACGCAAGGCGCCATCTGTTCGGCCAGTTTTAGCGCCTCGCGCAGATTGCGCTCGGTTTCACCAAAGAACTTGTTGTACAAGCACGCAAAATCCAGGCGCAGCAGCGGCAAACCCCAGAACCCCGCGACCGCCTTGGCCGCCATACTTTTTCCGCCGCCCTGCACGCCAACGAGCATCACCCCGCGCGGCATGTCCGAGTGGCTGCCGGCAACAAAGGCAGCCTGACGCTGCCCCAGCCAGCGCTTGAAATTCTGAAGCCCGCCAACCTCGGCAAAATGCTCCGTCTCGTACTCGAAACCCAGCACGCCTTGCATGTCCAGTAGTTCGAACTTCTTACGGTTGAGCTCTGGAAGATCTTCCTGTGTGATCGCGCCATCATCGCAGATCAGGCTGTGCGCCAAGCTGCGCGCTTCTGCATGGCTGAGTCCACGCAGGTTCTTCACGACCTGCTGCAGGGTGCGATTGTCGGTCCGCACCCGGGCGCCTCGATTACGCTCGCTCCAGACAGTCGCCTCATGACGCACAATACTCAACAGCTCTTCTTCGGAGGGCAGGGTGAGACTGAAGCGAGCCGCATGACGCTGGACCTCAGGGGGCAACTTGAGGGCATGCGAAACCAGCACCAGCGTGGGTGCGGTGGCGCTTTCGCCCATTGCGATTTCCTTCAACAAGCGCACCAGACGCGGCTCGTCGAGAAACGGGTGCAAGTCGCAGAAGACGTACAGCCCTCCCAGCGGATCGTGTTTGACTCGCCTCAATGCGACCTCAGCCGAGCGGCTTTCGCCAGCGTCCAGCGCCTCGCCGCCGAACGCAAGATGCCGGAGACCTTCCGTTACAGACCACACATGAAGGGTCATCCCCCGGTTCACAGCTAATCCACTCAGCGTCTCGAGCACTCGACGCTCGTCCCATGACTCGATCAGCACCAAGCGCAACCTTGACTCGAGTACCAGTGCCAGGTCGTGAATATCATTCTTCATTCGGTATGCTCCATGCCAGCTAACCAGTCCGAAAATCGCCTGTTACACTGCTTTTTGTTTCAGTTCTGGAGAAACGCCGTGGATTGTCTATTTTGCAAGATCGTCGCCGGGACCCTCCCCGCGCAGAAGATCTATGAAGACGAACAGGTTATCGCCTTCAATGACATCGCGCCCCAGGCGCCTGCGCATTTCCTGGTAATTCCAAAGAAACACATCGCAACCCTGCATGACCTCAGTGAGGATGACGACAAGCTTCTCGCAGGCCATATCCTTTTTACCGCGCAGCGTCTGGCCGAAGAGCAGGGCTGTCAGGAAGGCTTTCGGGTTGTCATGAACTGCAACGACCTTGGAGGTCAGACGGTACATCACATCCATATGCATGTGCTCGGTCAGCGCCAGATGCATTGGCCACCTGGTTGAAACATCTGCTACCCCAACTGCAGTACCGACTGCTCACGCCTGCTCCGAACCACCTGGAGGCGACATGCCCAACCAACGCCAATACTCTCCTGCCGACCGCCTGCTGTTGCAGGCCGATGCCGCGTTAAGGACGCTGCTACCGTTCAGCGGCCAACCTCAGCGACCAACGCCCGCCGTGCTGAAGAACGAGGCCGAGCTGAGCGAAAGCGAAGCGCGACACGTGGCCGGACTGATGCGCATCAATCACACTGGTGAGGTCTGTGCGCAGGCGCTATACCAGGGACAGGCGCTGACCGCTCGACTGCCCATGGTCCGTGAGGCGATGGAGCGCGCCGCAGACGAAGAGATTGATCATCTGGCCTGGTGCGAACAGCGCATACACCAGTTGGGCAGCCACACCAGTGTTCTCAATCCGCTTTTCTACGGATTGTCGTTCGGCATCGGTGCGGCGGCGGGCTTGATCAGCGATCGCATCAGCCTGGGTTTCGTCGCCGCCACGGAAGATCAGGTCTGCAAGCATCTGGATGAGCATCTCGAGCAAATTCCACAAGAGGATGAGAAGTCCCGGGCTATTCTCGAACAGATGCGCACGGATGAAGCGCAACATTCAACCGCTGCCCTAGAGGCAGGCGGCTTGCGCTTTCCGGCGCCGGTGAAGTTCGGCATGAGCCTGATGGCCAAAGTGATGACCAAGACCACCTACCGGATATGACCGTTATAACGAAGAAGGGCGCCTGAGAGGCGCCCTTCTGGTTTCTACCGCCGTCACCCTAGTTCGGGATATTGCGGGCATAGAGAACTTCCAGCATTTCATGGTGCACACGAGTAACGCCACGAACTCGATAATCGACAGTGACGATATCCGTGTCGAACTGGGGATTCATATAGTTGCGAGCCTCAAGCGCTGAATTAACGACGCAAGTAGAAACGTCGATATCCACGCGATGGGTTGCGATACCTTCGACCGGATGGATTTCTGGATCGGTATGCACCGTGACGTGACTCTTGTCCAAGTGCGCCAGAATAGTGTTCAGCTCAGCTCGACGATTTCATAGTCGTGGCTGATCTCGACACCCGCACGGCCGAGCATGATCGAGGCAGAACAGTATTTCTCAGCGGACAGTTCGACGGCACGTTTGACTTGAGCCTCCTTCAGCCCACGGCCCTTGACGACGAAGTGCAGATGAATCTTCGTGAACACCTTCGGATCTTCACCCGCACGCTCTGCCTCAAGAAAGGCTTCGCAGCTTTCCACCGCCTGACGCGACTTCTTCAGAATGCTTACCACATCGAAGTTGCTGCAGCCGCCGAGCCCCAGCAACAGCATCTCCATAGGGCGGACGCCTAGATTTCGTCCACCATTCTCAGGCGGGCCGTCCATGACCACGACGTGACCACTGCCAGACTCGCCAAGAAACATTGCCTCGCCAGCCCACTGAATGCGCGCTTTCATCGATAGACTCCGTTTGAAAAGGAGCGAAGCTTAGCATGACGACCGGCAGACGCCGGTGGCGATAACCCGACGAATGAATGCCCGAAAGTTGATATTCGTGTCGCAGTTTTGTTGTCGACCCAGACCGGTCTGTTAAGCTCCCGGTGCCTGATAACAGAACTTAGTCATACATAATAAGAACTGCCTTCTAATTGGACACATCTTCCGGGACTACAGCATGGTCGCTATTACACTCACGCCCAAGATCAAGAACATCGACAAACTACTCGCGCATTGCCATCGTCGGCGCTACACCGCCAAAAGCACCATCATCTATGCCGGTGATCGTAGCGAAACGCTTTTCTTCATCGTTAAAGGTTCGGTCACTATCCTGATCGAGGATGACGATGGTCGCGAGATGATCATTGCCTATCTGAATTCCGGGGATTTCTTCGGAGAGATGGGACTGTTCGAGAAGGAAGGATCCGAAAAGGAACGCAGCGCATGGGTTCGCGCCAAGACTGAATGCGAAGTAGCAGAACTGAGCTATGCCAAGTTCCGTGAACTGACCCAGCAGGACCCCGATATTCTTTATGCACTCGGCAGCCAGATGGCCGAACGCTTGCGCAACACAACACGCAAGGTGGGTGATCTGGCGTTTCTCGATGTAACCGGCCGCGTCGCCCGCACATTGCTTGATCTGTGCAAGCAACCCGATGCAATGACCCACCCGGACGGCATGCAGATCAAGATCACACGCCAGGAAATCGGCCGCATCGTCGGCTGCTCGAGGGAAATGGTCGGCCGCGTGCTAAAAAGCCTCGAATCACAGGGGCTGGTGCACGTGAAGGGAAAGACCATGGTGGTGTTTGGTACGCGCTGAAACTCAGCTCAGCACGATTGAAAAAGCCGGCAACTTGCCGGCTTTTTCAATTGCAGCCGATCACTCCGGATCGGCAGCTGATTGGGGTCGGTTACGTCCCGGAAAGAACAATCGCTGCAGTTCGAGCCCCGGCTGCTCTGCTCGCATGAAAGCTTCTCCCACCAGAAACGCATACACCTGGTTGATTTCCATCAACTCCACGTCGGCACGATGAAGTATGCCGCTCTCGGTCACAGCCAGACGGTCGCGTGGGATGCGCGGCAGCAAGTCAAGCGTCGTTTCCAGACTGAGTTCAAAGGTGTGAAGGTTACGGTTGTTGATCCCGAGCAGAGGCGTGTCGAGGCGCAGCGCGCGTTCCAGCTCTGCTCCATCATGGACCTCTACCAATACATCGAGATTCTGAGACTCTGCCACATCGGCGAGCTCGGCCATCTGGCCATCCTCCAACGCAGCGACGATCAACAGAACGCAGTCAGCGCCCAGGGCTCTGGACTCGATGATCTGGTAGGGGTCAACCATGAAGTCCTTGCGGATGACCGGTAGTTTGCAGGCTGAGCGCGCTTGCTTCAGGTAGTCGTCGGCCCCCTGAAAGAAGTCGATGTCGGTCAATACCGAGAGGCAGGTGGCGCCACCTGCCTCATAGCTTTTGGCGATGTCCGCCGGGACAAAATCCTCCCGCAGCACCCCTTTGCTTGGTGAGGCTTTCTTGATTTCTGCAATCACAGCCGGTTGTTTGTTAAGCGCCTGCTCCTGCAGCCGGCGGGCAAAACCGCGAACCGGGTCCGCTGCGGCCGCCATTGTTTCGAGTTCAGCCAGACCGACCCGACCTCGACGCTCGCTGACTTCCTCGCGCTTGCGCCTGATGATCTTTTCCAGAACCGTCGGCACCTTACTCATTGGGAACTCTCCTGCTTGAACACCACGGTGAAGGACACGAGCTCCTCGAACTTGTCCCGTGCCAAGCCGGTATGCAGCGCATCGTGGGCAATCTCCACGCCCTGTTTCAGGCTGCTGGCGATGTCGGCTGCATAGAGCGCAGCACCTGCATTCAAGACAATCATGTCGGCAGCCTTTTGCCCATTGTCCGTCTTACGCCGTCCCAATGCATCGCGAATCAGAGCCAACGAGCCCTGTGCATCTTCGACATTAAGACCGATCAGGCTCTGGCTCTTGATCCCGAAGTCTTCCGGCTGGATACGGTACTCACTGATTTCACCCTTGTTCAGTTCGGCCACATAGGTCGGCGCCGCCAGGCTGATCTCGTCGAGCCCGTCCTGTGCATGCACGACCAGCACATGCTGACTTCCCAGGCGCGACAGCACTTCGGCCATGGGCCGGCAGAGTTCCTTGCTGAACACCCCGAGCACCTGATGCTTGACACCGGCGGGGTTGGACATCGGGCCAAGGATGTTGAACAGCGTCCGCAAGCCCAACTCGCGGCGCGGACCGGCGGCAAATTTCATCGCGCCGTGGTGCGCAGGCGCAAACATGAAGCCGACGCCCACAGCATCGACACTGCGCGCAACCTGTGCGGGCGTGAGGTCCAGGTAAACACCGGCCGCTTCGAGCAGGTCGGCACTGCCACTCTTACCCGACACTGCGCGGTTGCCGTGCTTGGCGACCTTGCCACCCGCAGCGGCGACCACGAAGGCTGCGGCAGTTGAGACATTGAAAATGTTCATCCCATCGCCACCGGTACCGCAGGTGTCCACCAATCGATGGGTATCAAAATGCACCGGCTCGGCCAGCTCACGCATCACCTCCACCGCACCGACGATCTCGTCGATGGTTTCGCTCTTCATCCGCATGCCCATGAGGAACGCGCCAATCTGCGCATCGGTGCACTGGCCAGTCATGATCTGCCGCATCACCGCCTTCATTTCATCGGTAGTCAAATCCAGCTGGCCGACGATGCGGTTGAGGGCTTCCTTGATATCCATCAGCGCACGCCTCCGGTCTGTTTCAGAAAATTGGCGAACAGTTCGTGTCCCTGCTCGGTGAGGATTGACTCAGGGTGAAACTGCACGCCTTCTACGTTCAGTGTCTTGTGCCGCAAGCCCATGATCTCGTCGACGCTGCCGTCTTCCAGTTGCGTCCAGGCAGTGATCTCCAGACAGTCGGGGAGCGTTTCACGCTTGACCACCAGCGAGTGGTAACGCGTCACCGTTAACGGATTGTTCAGCCCGGCAAACACACCGGTGTTCTCGTGAGCGACCGGACTTGTCTTGCCATGCATGACCTGACGCGCCCGCACGACCTCACCTCCAAATGCCTGCCCGATGCTCTGATGGCCGAGACAGACGCCGAGGATCGGCAGCTTGCCGGCGAAATGACGAATCAGTTCCAGCGAGACGCCCGCCTCGTTCGGCGTACAAGGGCCGGGCGATACGACAATCCGCTCCGGGTTCAGCGCTTCGATTTCGGCAACGCTCAACTCATCGTTGCGCACTACTTTAACGTCCGCGCCGAGTTCGCCGAGATATTGCACGACGTTGTAGGTAAAGGAATCGTAGTTATCCAGCATTAACAGCATTTGCGTCACCCTTGGGCTTGAGGCTGATCCACCACCTGCCATGACGGCCCAAGCCGGCGCAATAGCGCCTCAGCAGAACGATCGGTAGTACAGGTGTGAACGGGGTATTCCGGCACGGAGCCAGCAACGACGGTCAGGCGCGCCAACGCCAGCGGGCATGAGCCTTGAACAGACGCATCAGGAGGGTGCTGCTGAGTTTCACGGAAAAGGTCTCGCAGAGCTGACAACGCAAAGTAGCCCATGCCAGGCCACGATTTCAACCGGACTATAGCAGAGCATTGCTTGCCCGCTACAGCCAAGTCTGGCGCCCTAGACTGGCAGCGACGCGATAGCAGCAGGCAACGCGGCGGCCGGAACCGGCCGAGCGTAGAAAAAACCCTGCGCCTGCCGACACCCAAGTCGACGCAGCTCCGCAGCAGTGGCTTCGTCTTCGACCCCTTCTGCCAGCGTCTTCAAGCCGAGCGACTCGGCCATGTGGATGATCGCGGCGACAATGGCATGGCCGTCTTCGTTTGGCAGATCGCTTACAAAGGAACGGTCAATTTTCAATGTATCCACCGACAACCGCCGAAGATACGCCAGACAGGAGTATCCGGTGCCGAAATCATCGATGGACAGCGTGACACGCAGGGCTTTCAGACCGGCCAGCGCAATCATCACCTGCTCGGTGTTGTCGACGAGGCTGGACTCGGTCAGCTCGAGCTCCAGCGCTGAAGCTGGCAGACCGGTCCGCGCCAAGGCGGCGGCGACGGTCTGTTCCAGCGCCCCCTGGTGCAGCTGTATCGCAGCGACGTTCACTGCTACGCGCGGGATGTCCAGCCCCTCAGCCTGCCAGCGTTGAGCCTGTCGGCACGCCTCGAGGATGACCCATTCACCAATCCCCACGATCAGACCGCTCTGTTCGGCTGCAGGAATGAACTGCCCCGGCGCGACCAGACCCCACTGAGGATGCTGCCAGCGCAACAGGGCTTCCGCGCCCACTACCCTGCCGCTGGCGAGGTCCAGCTGCAGCTGATACTCCAGAAAAAACTCCTCTCGCTCGAGAGCGAGCCGTAGGCCGTTGATGAGATACAACCGCCCCCGCATCTCGGTATCCAACGCAGCGTTGTAATAGCACCACGTCCGGCGCCCGGCTTCCTTGGCCTTGTACATCGCCATTTCAGCGTTACGCAGGAGGCAGGAAAAGTCCATGCCATCGCTCGGGCCAACCGCGACGCCAATGGAGATCGACACCACTATCTGCTGGCGCTCGATCATGAAGGGGTCGGCTAACTCATCGAGCACACGCTGGATCACAGCGGATGCGCCCTCGGCATTCTCCAGATCGGCCAACAGCACGACAAACTCATCACCGCCGGCCCGTGCCAGCATGGCGCTCTCGGGCAATGCCTGCTGCAGTCTTAACGAGGTTGTGCAGAGCAGCTGGTCACCGAAAGTGCGCCCGAACGAATCGTTGACCATCTTGAAATGATCGAGATCGACGTACAGCACCGCAACTGCACCCTTGAGCTTCACGGCACTGGCCATTGCCTGACGCGTCCGCTCCTCAAGCTGGGACAGATTGGGCAACCCCGTCAGGCTATCGAAGTGAGCCATATAGTCGGCGCGCTGTTGTGCAGCGATCCGTTCGTTCATTTCGACCGCCAACCGCGCGTATGGCGCCCGCACACTCGACACGAACACCACCTGATAGATGAAGCCGTAGGAGACGATCTTGTACAGATGCCCGAGCAGACTGTAGAAGCTGTTCACACTGCTGTAGGCGGTGAAGCACAGCTCGGCAAGAATCGAAACCAGTGTCGCAGCCAGCATGCCGTCGAAATAGTCACGGTCTGCAACCTCTCGAGCGCGCCAGAACACCCATGCCGCCAGTGCGAAGAGGCTGATGATCAGCCACTCCATCTGCACTTTGAAGCGGGTCAGCCCCTCCCCGTCGATAAAGGTCCGAGGCCACAGCTGCGGCTGAAACAGCTGCAGGTAAACCACCAAAACCACCAGTCCCAGGGACGATGAAAGCAGCAAGATCCGCGGCAAAGCGATGCTTCGGTGGCACAGACGGCACGCCACCGCGAGCAGGGTGAAAGCAAGCAATACGCGGGAAACCAGCCAGAAGGCGATCGCTTTTTCCGCCGAGGCGGGCGTCACCCAAACGGGCATACCTCGGTAGGACAGCATATGCGCCAGATCCAGCAACGCGATGGCCAAAAACGCACAGGCTAGCAGCGGGTTCGAAAGAGGCACTGGCTGCTGGCTATGCCAAGCCACCGCAAACACCAATCCCGCTACGACAATCGAGAAGGTTTCGACAGTGATATGCAGCGACAACGGGAACCACACCTGGCTTCCGTTCAGATCCGCCAGGCTCGATAACAACCAGACCAGCACCAGCAGCGCCGTGAGAGCGATCACCAACGACGAGGCCGACGGCCAGGACTGGCGAACGGACGATGGGCGGGGGCTCGGCAGTAACGGCATGGCTGGCTCGTATGGGCTGGGGTTGGATTGCCGAGCGTTCCTGCTCAGCTTCCACGACTATAGGCATAGCCAATAGCCATTACCATACGACCAATAAGGACTTTAGTCGCAGTTGCCGAACATCCCCATGAGCCGCGCCGAAGCTAGTCGCTGCTGTGCTCTGCCAAGGCCACCGCACGGAACATCGCGCGGCGTTTGTTCAGCGTTTCTTCCCATTCCAGGGCCGGCTGTGAGTCGGCGACGATACCGGCACCAGCCTGCACGTGCAGCTCGCCATCTTTAATTACCGCGGTACGGATGGCGATGGCGGTGTCCATGTTGCCGTTCCAGGCCAGGTAGCCGACGGCGCCGCCGTAGACGCCGCGTTTGACCGGCTCCAGCTCGTCGATGATTTCCATGGCGCGAATCTTCGGCGCACCAGACAGGGTGCCAGCCGGCAGAATCGCGCGCAGCGCGTCCATGGCCGTCAACGGTGCCTTCAATTGGCCGGTGACGTTGGAGACGATATGCATCACGTTGGAATAGCGCTCGATGACCATCTTCTCGGTGAGCCGCACCGAACCGTTCTCGGCCACACGGCCGACGTCGTTGCGTCCCAGGTCGATCAGCATGAGATGTTCGGCCAGCTCCTTGGCGTCGCTGAGCAGATCCTGCTCGAGCGCCTGATCAGCCTCCTCGTTGACGCCTCGCGGGCGGGTGCCAGCGATAGGCCGGACCGTCACCAGTCCCTCCTCCACCCGTACCAGCACTTCCGGCGACGAGCCCACCACGTGGAAATCGCCGAAATTGAAAAAGTACATGTAGGGCGTCGGGTTGAAGCAGCGCAGCGCGCGGTACAGATCGATTGGCGCGGCCTTGAAGGGGATCGACATACGCTGGGAGATCACCACCTGCATACAGTCGCCGGCAAGGATGTAGTCCTTGATGCGGTTGACGGCCTGCTCGTAGTCCTCGCGGCTGAAGCTCGAGCGGAAAGTCGGCTCGTTACCGTTGCTCTTTTCGAAATCCAGGCCCAGGCGCGGCGTGATCGACTGGCGCAGCTTTTCTCGAAGCGCCTGCAGTTTCGCCTGCCCCGCCTCGTAGGCGTCCGGCTGTGCCGGGTCGACCAGGACGATGCAATGCAGCTTGCCGGCCAGGTTGTCGAAGACCACCACGGCGTCGGACACCATCAGCAGGATATCCGGCGTACCCAGCGGATCGGGGTTGGGGCAGCTCGCAAGCTTGCGTTCGACATAGCGCACGCTGTCGTAGCCGAAATACCCCACCAGACCGCCGTTGAAGCGCGGCAGTCCATCCACCGGCGCCACGCGGTAGCGCTGCTGGAACGCCTCGACGAACGCCAGCGGATCGTCGACCTCACAGGCCTCGGTTTCGACGCCGTCGGTGGTCACGCTGATGCGATGATCCTGCACGCGCAATACGGTGCGGCAAGGCAGGCCGATGATCGAGTAACGCCCCCACTTTTCCCCGCCCTGCACGGATTCGAGCAGGTAGGAATTAGGCGCATCGGCGAGCTTGAGATAAAGCGTGAGCGGGGTGTCGAAGTCGGCGAGCGTTTCGAACGACAGGGGGATGCGGTTATGGCCTTCGGCGGCCAAACGCAGGAATTCTTCGCGGGTCATGTCAGCCTCGTGGTCGGAGGGGAGCTACATAAGGTCGAGTTGTGCAAACGTACCGGGCAGAGCCGGCAGAAGATGTCAGGCGCGCCAGCGCCAACGGGCCAGGGCCTTGATGACATTCATCCACTGTTTGCGGGTGACCACCACGATCTGATCTCGGCTGCAGGATTCAAAAGACAGAGGCCACACTAGCGCAGCCCCGAAACCGAAGCAACCAGCTCGCGCAGATCGTCAAGCACCAGCGCCGGCTGCTCGTGGGCGATGGGCTCACCGTGGTTATAGCCGTAGGTGAGCGCCGCACAAGGCACCGACGCCGCCTTCGCTGCGCGCACATCGTTGCGCGAATCGCCGACGAATAGCGAGGCATCCGCGGACACCCCGGCCTCGCGCATGACCCAAACAAGGGCCGCCGGGTCAGGCTTCTGCTGAGGCAGGGTGTCGCCACCGATCAACCACTGGAAATAACCCGCCAGGCCCTTCTCTTCCAGCAACGGTTCAATGAACTGGGCCGGCTTGTTGGTGATGATCGCAAGCTTCACGTCACGCTCGCGAAGCCAGTCCAGGCACTCGCGAACGCCGGGGTAGACCGTGGTCAGTTCGTGTCCACCGGAATAGGCCTGCATGAACAGCGCCAGCGCCTCGTCGGCCAGCTCATCAGCTACACCCTCGTGTTGCAGCTGACCGGCCAGCGCGCGACGCACCAGCACCCGCGAGCCGTTGCCCACCCAGTCACGCACCCGATCAATGCCGGCGGGCTCACGCCCCAGCAACATCAGCATCTTGTCGACCGCGGCGGCCAGGTCCGGCACCGAATCCATCAGGGTTCCGTCCAGGTCGAACATCACCAACCGCGGCAGCTGGCCGTCGAACAGTTGCTCGAGACGGGTCATGAGCGTGCCAGCGCCAGTTCGGCGCGCATCTGGTCGATCACGGCCTTGTAGTCGGGCTGATTGAAAATCGCCGAACCGGCGACGAAAGTATCGGCACCGGCTGCGGCGATCTCACGGATGTTCTTCGGATTGACGCCGCCGTCGATCTCCAGGCGAATCTCGCGGCCGCTGGCATCGATCAGGGCACGCGCTTCGCGCAGCTTGTCCAAGGTATTGGGGATGAACTTCTGCCCACCGAAGCCGGGGTTGACGCTCATCAGCAAGACCATGTCGACCTTGTCCATCACGTATTTGAGCACGTGTAATGGAGTGGCCGGATTGAACACAAGGCCGGCCTTGGCACCGCCGTCCCTGATCAGCTGCAGGGAGCGATCAACGTGCTCGGAGGCCTCAGGGTGAAAGGTGATGTAGCTGGCGCCGGCTTCCAGAAAGTCACCAATCATGCGGTCTACCGGCTTGACCATCAGGTGCACATCGATGGGTGCGGTGACGCCGTGCTTGCGCAACGCCGAGCAGACCATCGGGCCAATGGTCAGGTTGGGTACGTAGTGGTTGTCCATCACATCGAAATGGACGATGTCCGCGCCGGCGGCCAGCACGTTGTCCACTTCCTCGCCCAGGCGGGCGAAATTGGCGGAAAGAATCGAAGGGGCGATGGCGAACGGCTGCATGACGACCTCGGGTAGCACGGCAAGATGCCGCGCATTGTACCCGAGGGGTCAGGGTTGCGGCGCGGCTGACATCCGTTGCGAATGCCGGTGCGCCACGCGCCATCACGTCAGCTCGTCAAAACACTCACTGATAATGGACAGGCCGCGCTCAAGCAGGTCGTCCTCAACGGTGAGCGGCACCAGCACCCGCAGCACGTTGTAATAGGTGCCGCAGGACAGCAGGATCAAGCCCTTGTCCCGTGCCTTGGCGACGATCTGCGAGGTCAGCGCCGCGGCCGGACGCGCGTGATCGCCCTCCTCGAACAGCTCGATGGCGATCATCGCGCCGAGCCCGCGGACTTCGCCGATCTCCTTGTGCCGCGCCTGGATGGATTTGAGCCCGGCTGTAAGCTTCTCGGCCACCGCCTTGCAGCGGTCGAGCAGCTGCTCTTCCTCGAAGATTTCCATGACCGCCAGCGCCGCCGCGCAGGACAGCGGGTTACCGGCGTAGGTGCCGCCGAGCCCGCCCGGCGCAATGGCGTCCATGATCTCGGCCTTGCCACACACGCCAGCAATCGGAAAACCACCGCCGACCGACTTGGCAAAGGTGGTCAGGTCGGCGACCACACCCATCTGCTCCATGGCGAAGAAGGTGCCGGTGCGGCCGGCGCCGGTCTGCACTTCATCTGCAATCAGCAGGATGCCGTGCTCATCGCAGAGCGCACGCAGGCGCGCCATGAATTCCTTCGGTGCGACATTGAAGCCACCCTCGCCCTGCACCGGCTCGATGATGATCGCAGCGATGTCGCGCGGCTCGGCGTCGTTCTTGAAGATGCGCTCGATGCTGGCGATGGACTCGTCAACACTGACGCCATGGATCGCGCAGGGATATTGCGCGCGGAAAATGCCGCCCGGCATCAGGCCCATGCCCGCCGAGTAGGGCGCGACCTTGCCGGTCAGACCGAGGGTCATCATGGTGCGGCCGTGATAAGCGCCGGTGAAAGCAATGACGCCGGCGCGTCCGGTGGCGGCGCGGGCAATTTTCACCGCGTTTTCCACCGCTTCAGAGCCCGTGGTGACCAGCAGCGTCTTCTTGGCGAAATCGCCGGGCACCCGCGCATTGATCTTCTCGCACAGCTCCACGTACGGCTCGTAGGCCAGTACCTGGAAGCAGGTATGGGTCAGCTTGTGCAGCTGGTCTTCCACGGCCTTGATGATCTTCGGGTGCAGGTGACCGGTATTCAGCACGGCGATGCCACCGGCGAAATCGATGAACTCGCGGCCTTCGACGTCAACCACGCTGCTGTTCTTCGCATGGTCGGCAAAGATCGGGTGGATCTGGCCGACGCCACGGGGAACAGCGGCGACACGGCGTTGCATCAGGGATTCGTTGGTCTTGCTCATAAGCTCCTCGGTAGCCGCTCATCGTCGGCACGGGTCATGAAGAACGCCAGGCAGCGAGCGCGGCAGCATACGATGATCGACTGTCGCACCTTCCCAGGCGTTCGGATTACAGTAAAACTCCGTGCATTATTTTGCACGCCTGTTTTTGGGTCGTCCGGTCAAATGCCACCCAGACACAGGTATTTGATTTCCACATATTCATCCAGCCCGTATTTCGAGCCCTCGCGGCCGAGGCCAGAGGCCTTCATGCCGCCGAACGGCGCCACCTCGGTGGAGATCACGCCGGTATTGATGCCGACCATGCCGTACTCCAGCGCTTCGGCGACGCGAAACACCCGGCTCAGGTCGCGCGCATAGAAGTAGGCCGCGAGTCCGAACTCGGTGTCATTTGGCCTGCCGAATCACCTCGCTTTCATCGTTGAAGCGGAACAGCGGCACCAGCGGACCGAAGGTTTCCTCGCGTGCCACGGCCATCTCGGCGGTGACGCCGCCCACCAGCGTCGGCTCGAAGAAGTTACCGCCCAGCGTATGGGGTTTGCCGCCGGTCAGCAGGGTGGCGCCCTTATCCAGCGCGTCCTGCAGATGACGCTGGACCTTGGCCACCGCAGCGGCGTCGATCAACGGGCCGGTGGTCACGCCCTCCATCGAGCCGTCGCCGACCTTGAGCTTCGCCACTGCAGTCGAGAGCTTGTCGACGAAGGAGTCGTAGATGCTGTCCTGTACATAGATGCGGTTGGCACAGACGCAGGTCTGCCCGGCGTTGCGGTACTTGGAGATCATCGCGCCCTCGACCGCCGCATCCAGATCGGCATCGTCGAAGACGATAAACGGCGCGTTGCCGCCCAGTTCCAGCGAGAGCTTTTTCAGCGTCGGTGCGCACTGCTGCATCAGGTGGATGCCCACTGCCGTCGAGCCAGTGAACGAGAGCTTGCGCACGACCGGGTTTCCGCAGAGTTCGGCACCGACTTCGCGCGAGGTAGCGGCATCGGCGGTGATCACGCTGAACAGCCCGGCCGGGATGCCCGCGCGCTCGGCCAAGGCGGCCAGTGCCAACGCCGAGAACGGCGTCTGCGGCGCCGGCTTGAGCACCATGGCGCAGCCGGCAGCGAGCGCCGGGCCGACCTTGCGAGTGATCATCGCGCTGGGGAAGTTCCAGGGCGTGATCGCCGCGGTGACGCCGACCGGCTCCTTTTGCACGAGGATGCGCTTGTCGCCGGCATGGGCGGGGATCACATCGCCATACAGGCGCTTGCCTTCCTCGGCGAACCATTCGAGAAAGGATGCAGCGTACGCCACCTCACCCCGCGCCTCGGCCAGCGGCTTGCCCTGCTCGGCGGTCATGATCCGCGCCAGGTCTTCCTGATTCTCCAGCATCAGCTCGTACCAGCGCCGCAAGCGCGACGCTCGCTCCTTGGCGGTCAGCGCGCGCCAGGCCGGCTGCGCGGCCTGCGCGGCCTCGATAGCGCGGCGGGTTTCGGCGCGCCCCATGTTCGGCACCTCGCCAACGAGCTCGCATGTGGCCGGGTTGAAGATAGCGGTACGGTCGTCCGCATCGGCATCGCACCAGTCGCCGTTGAGGTAGGCCTGCTGGCGTAGCAGGCCGGGGTGGTCGAGTTGCAGGGTCATGGAAGCGTCCGGATCAGGCTGGTTGTTGAGTGCGCATCTTCTCGGAGCGGCCGCGCAGCCATTCCAGGGTCAGCAGCAGTGCGATGGAAAAGCCGATCAGCAGAGTGGCCGCGGCGGCGATGGTCGGGCTGAGGTTTTCCCGGATACCGCTGAACATCTGCCGCGGCAAGGTGATCTGCTCGGGGCCAGCGAGGAACAGCGTCACCACCACTTCGTCGAAGGACGTGGCGAAGGCAAACAGCGCACCGGAAATCACCCCCGGAGCAATCAGCGGCAGGGTGACGCGGAAGAATGTGGTTATGGGTGAGGCGCCCAGACTGGCTGCGGCGCGCACCAGGTTCTGGTTGAACCCCTGCAGCGTGGCGGAAACGGTGATGATCACGAACGGCACACCCAGCACCGCGTGAACCAGGATCAGCGACAGGTAGCTGTTGCCCATGCCCAACGGGGCGAAGAACAGGTAGCTGGCCACCCCGACAATCACCACCGGCACCACCATCGGCGAAATCAGCAAGGTCATCACCAGGGCCTTGCCGCGAAATTCGCCGCGGGTCAGACCGATCGCCGCCAGGGTGCCGAAGATCATCGCCAGCGCCGTGGCGGCCGGGGCGATGAGCATCGAGTTCTTCAGCGAGCGCATCCAGTCGGCCGAGCTGAACAAGGTTTCGTACCAGCGCATGGAGAAGCCTTGCAGCGGATAGACGAGAAACGAGCCGGAGTTGAACGACAGCGGGACGATCACCAGCACCGGCACTATCAGAAACAGCAGCACCAGCGCGCATAGGATGCGCAGGGTATAGAACCAGACGCGTTCGATGGGCGACATGTAGGGGCTCAGCATGGAAAGTTCTCCTGCCCGAATTGGCGAATGGCTTGCGGTGATTGCCTGGTCAGTGCGGTCATGCTCAGCCCAGCCTCAGGCGGCTGGCGCCGACCAGCCAGCTGTAGACGACGTACAGCAGCATGGTCGCCAGCAGCAGCAGGCCGCCCAGCGCCGTGGCCATGCCCCAGTTGATGGTGGTGTTGGTGTAGAAGGCGACGAAGTAGCTGACCATCTGGTCGTTCGGGCTGCCGAGCAGCGCGGGGGTGATGTAGTAGCCGATGGAAATGATGAACACCAACAGGCAGCCGGCGCCCACGCCCGCGAGGGTTTGTGGAAAGTACACCCGCCAGAAGCTGGCGAAGGGGTGGCAGCCCAGCGAGATCGCCGCACGCATGTAACTCGGCGAGATATTCTTCATCACGCTGTAGATCGGCAGGATCATGAACGGCAGCAGGATGTGGACCATGGCGATGTAGACGCCAGCCCGGTTGAACACCAACTGCAATGGTTCGTCGATCAGGCCCATCTTCAACAGCGCACCGTTGATCAGGCCGCTGGATTGCAGCAGCACGATCCAGGCGGCAACGCGCACCAGAATCGAAGTCCAGAACGGCAGCAGCACCATGATCATCAGCAGGTTGCTTTTGCGCGCCGGCAGGTTGGCCAGCAGATACGCCAGGGGATAGGCCAGCACCAGACAAATCGCCGTGATTACCAGCCCCATCCAGAAAGTCCGGGCGAAGATGTCCAGGTAGACCGCCTGATCAGGCGATACCGATGCCAGCTCGCCCATGTCGTCGATGCGGTGATCGAGAGCGGCCAACAAATAATAGGGGGTGATTGCACTATCGTTGCGGCGAATGACCTGCCAATAGGCGGGGTCGCCCCAGCGCTCATCGAAAGCTTCCAACGCTTCCTTGTAGGACGTCGGCGCTTCCTTGAATGGGAGCGCGCGAGCTGTCTTGGTCATCAGGCTGCGGAAACCGGCCTGTTCCATGTTCAGGCGTTTGGACAGATCACCCAGCGACTGGTTTTGCCGCGCCTCCTGCAGGTCTTCGCTGAGGGCCCGGTAAACCGACTCTTCCGGCAGGCCGCGGCCATCCCAAGCCGTGATGGCCTCGACCGTGCGCGGCAGGCTGCCCACCACCTCCGGATTATCAACGCTGCGCCAGAGCAGCGAGGCGATCGGCAGGATGAAGGTGAGCAACAAAAACACCAGAAGAGGCAGGATCAGCGCCTTGGACTTCAACCGGTTCATGCGCTCGGCACGCGCCAGCCGCCGCTTCAGGTTGGGCTCGGCAAGCTCGGGAACAGGCAAGGAGATGGCAGTAGCCATGACGAACTCCGCAAAGTGTCAGATTCCAGCGGCGCATGGCCCGCCTCAGGGCAGGCCATGCGAGGGGGCCAGGCTTGTTTAGCGCGCAGCCCAGGCGTTGAAACGCTGTTCCAGCTGCTCGCCGTAGTCGGCCCAGAAGGTCACGTTCATGGCCACTTGGTTGGCAATGTTTTCTGGCGTCGTAGGCATGTTTTTCAGCAGCTTTTGATCAAGGAGCTCGACCGCTTTCTTGTTTGCGGGACCGTAGGCGATGTTTTCCGAGAAGGCTTTCTGCTGCTGCGGTTGCAAGGTAAAGCTGACGAAATCGAGCGCTGCCTTCTGATCCTTCGCGCCTTTGGGGATGGCCCAGGAATCGAAGTCGTAGATGCCGCCGTCCCAGACCACTTGCAGATTGCTCTCATCCTGCACTGCGGCAATTCGACCGTTATAGGCGCTGCTCATGACCACGTCACCGGAGGCCAGAAACTGCGGCGGTTGGGCGCCCGCTTCCCACCATTGAATGCTGGGTTTGATCTGGTCAAGCTTCTTGAAGGCGCGGTCCTGCCCCTCTTTCGTCGCCAGCACCTGGTAGACGTCTTTCGGTGCAACGCCATCGGCCATCAGGGCGAACTCAAGGGTGTACTTGGCGCCCTTGCGCAGGCCGCGTTTGCCGGGGAATTTCTCGGTGTCCCAAAAATCCGCCCAACCAGTCGGTGCACTGTCGAGCTTGTCGGCGTTATAAGCCAGCACCGTGGACCAGACGAAGAAGCCCACACCGCAAGGCTGTATGGCACCTTCGATGAAGTCGTCCGGGTTACCCGCTACCGCTGGATCGATTTCCTCGAACAGCCCTTCATCACAGCCGCGTGACAGCTCGGGCGATTCAACTTCCACGAGATGCCAGGACACACTGTTGGTATCGACCATGGCCTTTACCTTGGCCATCTCACCGTTGTATTCGCCAGCGATGATCTTGTGGTCGGTCTTGGCTTCGAAGGGTTCATTGAAGGCCTTGATCTGCGCCTGCTTGTTGGCCCCGCCGAAGGTTACGGCGGTGATATTTTCCGCCGAGGCCTGCGCAGCGCACACCAGTCCGATGCTCAGGGCAGTCAGTTTCAGAGATTTCAGCATTGTGATTCGCTCCATGATGCGGTTGAAAACAGCTTTCTTGCTTGCTCGCCCTGCTTATGCCGCCTGCAGCGGATCCAGCGCACGGACGTGTTCCACTTGCCAGCCGATCGGCACGACATCACCAACCGCCAGGGCGGGATCGAATTCGGCAATCGGTTGCTTGACGAAGAAGTCGCTGATGCCGCAGACCTCGAGGCGAATGCGGATGTGGTCGCCGAGGTAGATGAGCTCGGCGACTCGCCCGGTGAAGCGGTTCGGGCAATTGGCGCTGGCACCGTTGAGGCGCACCCGCTCGGGCCGTATTGACAGGTTGACCGGGGCGCCAGGCACGCCGACCTTGACCGCCAGCGCCTCGACCCGCTCACCGCGGCCCAGCTCGACGGTACAGTTGTCACCGTTGCGGCTGACCAGCCGCGCCGGCAACCGGTTGTTCTCGCCGAGAAAGTTGGCAACAAAGGTATTCGCCGGCCGCTCGTACAGCGCCCGGGGCTCATCGATCTGCTGGATCTCACCCTGATGGAACACCGCGACCCGGTCGGACATGGTCAGCGCCTCACCCTGATCGTGGGTGACATAGACCACAGTCACGCCCAGGCTTTGGTGCAGATGCTTGATCTCCATCTGCATCTGCTCGCGCAATTGCTTGTCCAGCGCGCCCAACGGCTCATCCATCAACACCAGCTGCGGCTCGAACACCAAGGCTCGGGCCAGCGCCACGCGCTGCTGCTGGCCGCCGGACAGCTGTGCCGGGTAGCGATTGCGGAAACCTTCAAGCTGCACCATCGAGAGCGCGCGCTTGACCCTTTCCTTGACGTCGAGCTTGGGCATGCCACGCACGCTGAGGGGAAAGGCGAGGTTTTCCGAGACTGTCATGTGCGGAAACAGCGCATAGTTCTGGAACACCATGCCCATGTCGCGCTTGTGCGGCGGCAGCTTGTTGATCGAGCGGCCGCCCAAGAGGATTTCACCGGCAGTGGGCGTCTCGAAGCCGGCCAACATCATCAGACTGGTGGTCTTGCCGGAGCCTGACGGACCGAGCAGCGTGAGAAACTCACCTTTACGGATATCCAGGTTCAGGTCTTTGACGATCAGCGCTTCGCCGTCGTAACTCTTCTGGATGCCACGAAAGCTGACCAGTACTTCGTTCGCTTGAGAATCGAGCATGCCGCACCTGTGATCCGTTGTTCCGTGGCCACAGGTTAGGAGCCCCACGAGCCAGCGCACATCGGCAGATGGGAGTGAATACACTCAGCGAAACGGAGAGGCTGTTGTAGGGATTGCCCTACAAGAAGCCTGTCGGCAGATACAGACCCGGTTTGCATCAGGCGCGTAGCACCGTCGCCAGCGGCCTCGTGCTTACCGTCCAGGTCAGACCAGCTTGTGCTCCATGGCATAGCGGACCAGATCGGCCACGGAGTGAGCGACCAGCTTCTGCATCAAGCGCGCCTTGTGCGTGCTGATGGTCTTGCTGCTGAGGGCCAGCTTGGCCGCGATGTCGTTGACCGAATCGCCGTGTACCAGTCGCTCGAACACCGAATACTCACGCTCCGACAGCAGTGCATGGGGTGGCCGGGAGTCGGTTAGCCCGACCTCGAAAACCATGCGATCCGCCAGATCCGGATCGATATACCGGCCGCCAGCGGCAACCTTGCGCACCGCAGTCAGCAGCAGCGCTGGGTCACTGTCCTTGGTGGCATAGCCGGCAGCGCCGATCTTCAGCGCCCGCGCCGCCATCTGCGCCTCGTCGTGCATCGACAACACCAGAATCGCCGGCGGCTCGCTCAGCGCTCGTATCCGCGGTATGGCTTCCAGCCCGTTGACGCCCGGCATGGAGATGTCCAGCAGGACAACATCGCACGGCGTCTGCCGCAGTTGATCGAGCAGTTGCTGACCGTTGCCCGCTTCACCGATTACCTGCATGTCCTTGGCCAGTCCGATCAGCTGCTTGATCCCCTCGCGAACGATGGTGTGGTCCTCGGCGACGATTACCCTAATCATGGCGCTAGCTCTCCAATGTACTGCTCAGAACCACAGGCTCTACCGGGCTGTCATCCAGTGGCACCGAGACGTGAATCGAGGTGCCCTCGCCCGGCTGGCTTTCCAGCAGCAAGCTGCCCCCGAGCATCTGGGCTCGCTCCTGCATGCCCACCAGGCCGAACGACGGTCCCTGGCGCCCCTGCTGGACCACGAAACCCTCGCCGTCATCGCTGATGCTCAAGCACAGCATATCCCCTTGCTGCTGCAGGGTGAGGCTCACGGTTTGTGCATTGGCGTGACGCATGACGTTGGTCAGCCCCTCCTGAAGAATGCGGAACAGGCCGACAGCCTTGGCATTGCCAAGTTGCGGCGGGCATTCCGGCACCTCCACCAGGCAGGCGATCCCGGTGCGCTCCTCGAAGCGCCGCGCCTGCCAGTCGATGGCCGATGCTATGCCGGCGTCCAGAATCGGCGGACGCAAGGCGGTCGCGACGTCGCGCACCTGCTGGAACAACTGGGCAATGAGGCGTTTCATGCCTTGCAAGCGTGCTGCCAGGCCGGGGTCGAGCTCGGCAAAGCTGATCTCGCACATGGAAATTTCCAGTTTCAGAACCGTAAGCATCTGCCCCAGCTCGTCGTGGACCTCGCGCGCGATATGGGCCTTTTCTTCCTCGCGCACCGTTTCCACATGCGCCGCCAGCTTGCGTAGTTGTGCCCGTGACGCATCCAGCTCCAACTCGATTCGCTTGTTATCGGTGATGTCCCAGACGATGCCGTCCCAGACCTGACGCCCCTCCAACTGCCCACGCACCGAGGCGCGGATGTCGGCCCAGCGAATCTCGCCGGAACGGGTCAGGATCCGCCCCTGCCAGTACCAGTCGCTCATGCTGTCGAGCGCCTGCTGCTGGCTGCTCCAATAGCCCGGTTCGTCGTCGGGATGCACCAGGCTGCGGATGCCGCGCCCAGGTTGCAACAACAGTTCCGCCGAGTAGCCAACCAGACGCTGGCTGGCCTCGCTGATGTAGGCAATGTTGACCGGCGCACCGGCGTCCTGTCGCTCCAGACGGAAAACCAGACCCGGCACGTTGCCTGCCATGGCTTTCAGTCGCACCTCACTTTCTTGCAGCGCCGCACTGGCGCGGCGGCGCTCGGTGATGTCAGCGAGGAACAGCACTAGGTACTCCTTGCTACCCAGGCGCAGGAAGCTAAGGGTTACGGCTGCAGGAAACCGGCTCCCATCGGCGCGCTGCCACTCGCACTCATGTACCTGACGATCCTCAACGCCGCTGCGCGCGTCGCGCCAGAGCTGCATCCAGTCGTCCATGCTCATTCCCGGCTCCAGCGCTTGCAATGGCTGGTCGAGCAGACTATCGGAGGCATAGCCAAGCAGTTCGAAGGCAGCCTGGTTGGCATACCGGACGTGGCTGTCCCAGTTCAACCAGAGAATACCGACGGTACTGTGATCAAGGCAGAACTGCGTCAGCCGCTGCGCCTCTTCGGCCGCGGCGCGCGCCTCGATGTCCCGCCGCGCCGACTTCAATCTGCTTTCCAAAAGCCCCTGCTGGCGACGCTGCCATACCAGCATGGCTACGGTTGCGGCCAGCAGCAGCGTCAACAGCAGGCTGAGACTGCGCCAGTAACTGATGCGGCGCGACTGATCGATGCTGCGCGACTTGAGCCATTGCTCCTGCAACTGTCTGAACTCGCGGGCGGGGAAATTGCGCAGCGCCTGGTCGATGACCGCACTCATCACGGGGCTGTCGCGGCGCGAACCGATGCGCAGCAACAAGGGGTTGCCCAGATCGCCTACAACATCGAGCGATGCGTATTCCGCGCGCTGCGAGAGACGGCCGTAGAGCGGCTCATCGACCACCGCGAAACGCACGCGCGCCTCGAGCAGCTGACGCAGCGCTTCGAATTGGCTGCCTACTTCAAGAACCGGCTGGCTCGGGTAGTTGCTGCTCATGTAATCGGCTACCGAGCCGGGCCCTTCCAGCGCGATCACGTCATTACTGTCCAGGCGTTCGAGGTCGATTGCACGGGGACCATCAAGGTCGCCGATAATCAGCCTTGGCACCCTCAGAAACGGGTCACTGTAGCGCCAGATGCGCAGCCCTTCCCGCGTCTGTCGCAGCCCCGGCGCCAGGTCGATTTCATTGGCACGCATGGCATCATCCAGCGCTGCCTCGTCGACGAACCGGTGCCATTCCAGGCTGACGCCAAGGTTATCCGCAAGTCGCTCGATGAATTGCACGTGAAAGCCGGACAGGCGACGTTGGCGTTGATCGTACTCGGCGTAAGGGGGCGCCATTACCACACCCACGCGCCACTGCTGGTGCGCCGCCAGCCATTCCTGTTGCGCGTCGCTCAACGGCACGCTCGAAGCCATTGCGGGCAGTGCGCTCAATGCAAGCAACAGGCAGCAGCAACGCAGCAGAAATGACACCATAAGCCTCACGAGATCGGCGGTAGTGCCGAAACGCTGTTTTAGTGCATCTGTGCCGCCTGCGCCAGCATCACCGTGGCCCGGGCGGGCCGAATATCAGGAAAACCAATGTTCCGAGCGCGCGTTTCAACTCGTTTGGCGGCCGTTTTGTTCGTCATCTTCACCAGACCTCTGATCAGCGCCGCCGATGAGCCGGCCGAAGCGGAAGCCGCCCCGGCTCCGGTGGCTGCTGATCGTCCGGTCCTGCCCTCGCGCAGCGAAACCATGGCCGCGGATATGTTGCGCCAGCTGCCTGCCAGCGAGTTCGTCAGCCTGAACGCCAGTGGCACGGACTTCGTAGCGCTTTGGCGTCCCGCTAATGTTGCCGAACCCAAAGGCATCATTATCTTGCTGCCCGGTGAGGGTGAGAGTGCCGACTGGCCACGCGGCATTGGCCCGCTGCGTCGTGGCCTGCCCGACCACGGCTGGCACACTCTGAGCCTGAGCCTGCCGGACTCGCCGGGTTTGGTGTTGCCGATGGCCACGGAGCCAGCGCCGGAGCAGCCGACCGACGCGCCCGAAACCGTGGCAGAACAGCCCAGCGAAGATCCGGCGCCAAGCGAGGCCGGCTATCTACCCGAAGAAACCGCGGCGGCGCCCGGCGAGCCGGCAGTTGACGATTCCGATACGCAAGCCCCCGCCGAAACGCCACCGATGAAGCCCGACCATTCCGAGCAGATCAGCGCTCGTATCGAGGCGGCCTTGGCCTTTGCCCGCAGCAAGCAACCAAAGGCGACCGTGCTTTTAGGCCAAGGTACAGGCGGCTATTGGGCGGCCCGCTACCTTCAGCAGCAGGCGCCACAAGATGTCAGGCATTTGCTGATAGTCCAGCCGCGTCAGCCGGATGGACAGGAAGAACCGCTTGCGCAGCTGGTGCCGCCCCTCAAGCTGATCACTGGCGACTTCTACTATAAGGATGTAACCAGCGACCAGCAGACGGCTCGGGAGCGGCTGAACGCCAGTCGCCGGATTCAGCACCCAGCCTATCGACAAGTCGGGTTGCCCCGGCAGACTGGCGAACGCCAGACTGACCAGGAAGTCCTCGTTCGAAGGGTCCGCGGCTGGCTCAAGCGAGAAACCTAAGCCTCACCGGCTCGCGTTAGCGAAAGCCCCGCCGCTCGCGGATCAGGCTGTAGGCATGGTGCAGTTCGCGGGTCCGCTCAGTTGCCTCGCGCACCTCAATGGCAGTGGCACCGGCACCGGCCTGCTTATCGGGGTGATGCTTGCTGAGCAGACGCCGATAGGCCCGTTTGATGGCCTGCGGCTCGCTGTCGGCACGCACCCCGAGCAACCGCAATGCCTGTTCGTACGCGCCACCGGGGTTGCTCGGCGCACCCTGGCGGCGACCCCCGTGCTCATCAAGCGCTGCCACCGCTACAGAATCCCAGCCCATCCACTTGCCCCAGAGCATGATCAACTCGTGCTCACGTGCATCGATCTGGCCCTGAGCTCTGGCCATGCGCCAACAGGCCCGGAGGATCGCCTTCGTTTCATCCTGACGTCCTCTCAGGCGCTGCAGTGGCTCGCGCAAGCCGTCCGTACTGGATTTGCCGCGATAGAACGCATCGATCGCCACCCGCTGCTGAGAGGGAGTCAACCGCAGCCGGCGCATTTCGTTGCGGGCAGCCTGAATATGTGACTCGCTGATCCGTCCGCTGCTTTTCGCCAGGCGCCCAAGCAGATAGAACAGCAAGTCGCTGCCCTGCATCTTGGGGGTCACGCGTGAAAGCAATCGCCGAAAGCTGGCCCAGGAGTGGAGCCCGAAGCGGCGGTCCAGCACCTGTCCGATCAGCGCGCCCAACAGCGCGCCCGGAATGCTCGCCAGCAGCCAACCGATCAGTGCGCCCAGGAAAGTGATTGGCCAGAACATCTAGTGCTGTGCCTCAAGGATGCGCTCAAGCTCAGCCAGACGCTCATGCGTCCCGACGTCGATCCAGCGCCCGCGGTGATATTCGCCGCTCAGCTTTCCCTCAGCCAAGGCCTGGCGCAACAGCGGCGCGAGTTTGAAGGACCCAGCCGTGCATCCGGCGAACAACTGCGGACTGAGCACGGCGATGCCGCTGTAGGTGAGTCTTGCGGCCTCCTCGTCACCGACGCAGCCGTCGACCAGGCTGAAATCGCCCTTGGGGTGATGCACTGGGTTGTCTACCAGCACCAGGTGCGCCAAACCTTCAAGCGGCCGTTTCAGCGCGCTGAAATCGTAGTCAGTCCAGATGTCGCCATTGACCACTAAAAAAGGCTCCGTTCCCAGCAGCGGCAAGGCACGGTGAATCCCGCCGCCGGTCTCCAGCGGCTCGCCCTCCGCTGAATACTGGATACGGACTCCCAGGCCCCGACCGTCACCGAGGTGCGCCTCGATCTGTTCACCCAGCCAGGCGTGATTAATCACCAGTTCATTGATGCCGGCCTCGGCCAGTGCGCGGATGTGGTATTCGATCAGCGGCACGCCGCCCGCCCGGACCAATGGCTTGGGAGTGTGCAAGGTCAGGGGTCGGAGGCGCTCACCCTTGCCGGCCGCGAGGATCATCGCTTTCATGATGAGGCAGGCTCCTGTGGCAGCCCCTGTAGCAGCTGTTTGAGATCATCCAGTTCAGGTCGGCGCGCCAGCACTGTGTCGAGATAAGCGAAGAAACGCGGCACATCACTCAGGTAACGCGGCTTGCCGTCGCGGTGACAAATGCGCGCGAAGATGCCGATCACCTTGAGATGGCGCTGCAGCCCCATCAGATCGCTGGCGCGATGAAACTCGGCGAAGCTCTCCTGCACCGGTATGCCGCGCGCACGAGCGGCGTCCCAGTAACCCTGCAGCCAGCCAAGCACCCGCTCTTCCGGCCAGCTGAGAAAGGCGTCCTTGAACAGCGAAGTAATGTCATAGGTGACCGGGCCGATCACAGCATCCTGGAAATCCAACACGCCGGGGTTGGGCTGGCTGAGCATCAGGTTGCGTGGCATATAGTCGCGATGCACCAGCACGGTTGGCTGGGCTAGCGCAGAGTCGATCAGCACCCGACAGGTTCTTTCCCACAACTGCTGTTCACCCGCACTGAAGTTGTGGCCCAGATGCCGCTGGACGTACCACTCAGGAAACAGCTGTAGCTCGCGGCGCAGCAGCGCTTCGTCATAAGAGGGCAGGGCTGCTGGCTTGGCATTGGCCTGGAAGGTGATGAGCGCCGATATGGCGTCAGTAAAGAGCTCATCCGCATTATCGGCGTCGATCACATCCAGATAGGTTTGACGGCCCAGATCGCTGAGCAGCAAGAAGCCCCGGTCGAGGTCAGCCGCCAGAATTTCCGGCACATGCACGCCAGACCCGGCCAGCATTGCCGCGATGTCCACGAACGGCTGGCAGTTCTCCTGAGGCGGAGGCGCGTCCATCAGGATGAAGCTGCGCGGGCCTGCCTCCCAGCGAAAGTAGCGACGAAAACTGGCGTCACTGCTGGCCGCAACCAGCAGCACCTCGGGGACTTCGCCCCAGCCACGGCGAGCGAAAAGCGCCTGGAGATGTGGCTCCAGCCAAGCGTTCAGGTCCAGCAGACGTTGATCATGTTGCGGCATATCAGGGGCTCTCCACGGCGCTAGCCGATAGGCGGGTCATGCTTTATTATCCAGCATCTTTTTCAGCCCATCGAGAGGCGTGCGGCCCAGCCCGGCCGATGGCTCGCCGCAAGCACGGACCAAAAAACAAGATGGCAGTCAAATATCCCGCTTTTCGTAAAAAATTCCCTCTATTGGTAACCGGCGGCCTGCTCGCACTGCAACCTGTAGCGACGCCCTTGGTTATCGCAGCCGAACAGTTCGCCTGCCAACCGGGTGCCGATGGTGGTTGGAATTGCGCCGCGGATGCGGCCAGCCCGGCCTTGCCGCCGCGCCCGACTCACCGCGGTGCTGCCACTGAAACCACCAGCGCCCAGCCCAGAGCCAGCAAAGCCGAGCGCCAGGCGGCCACCACCAAGCTGGTCACCGAAAGCAAGGGTCGAGCGTTGGCCTCTCGCAGCGCCGACTACAGCCATCTGGATTGGGTGCCGCGTGATCAGCTGACCAATGCGCAACTGGCCGAGACAGGGCCATATTGTGCCGGCACCTATGTTGAACCGAACCGCCCCGGTCAGTTCGACGACACACCGATGAGCGAGGCGCCGACCTACGTCTCGGCCAAGGCAACCCGTTACGAGCAGCAGCAGGAAATAGCCACGCTGGCCGGCGACGTGGTACTTCGCCAGGGCAGCATCCAGGCCGAAGCCGACGAGGCCAGTCTGTACCAGTTGGAAAATCGCGGCGAACTGAAAGGCAATGTCCGCCTGCGTGATGGCGGCGCACTGATGGTCGGTGATCGCGCCGAGCTGTTCCTCGACACCGGTGAAGCTCAGGTCGAGAACGCGGAATATGTGGTCCATGAAGGCAAGGTTCGAGGCAGTGCGCTGTATGCCAAGCGTACCGACGACGCCATCATCCGCCTCAAGGACGGGACCTATACACGCTGCGAGCCAGGCGACAACGATTGGTACCTGCAGGGCAACAACGTCACCCTCAACCCGGCCACCGGCTTCGGCTCGGCGACCAACGTGACGCTGCGGGTCAAGGGTGTCCCGGTGTTCTATACGCCCTACATCTATTTCCCAATCGATGATCGTCGTCAGTCCGGTTTCCTGGCGCCGAGCATCAGCTCATCCAGCGATACGGGCCTGTCGCTGATCACTCCGTACTATTTCAACCTGGCGCCGAATTTCGACGCCACGCTCTACCCGAACTACATGACTGATCGCGGCCTGCTCATGGAAGGCGAGTTCCGCTACCTGACGCGCCGCAGCGAAGGCCAGTTCGGCGCCGCCTACCTGGACGACAGCAACGACGAGCGCAAGCTGCAGTCCGAGTACGAGGATCAGCGCTGGATGTACAGCTGGCAACACCGTACCGGTCTCGACACGCGGTGGCTGGCGGAAGTCGACTACACCGACATCAGCGATCCTTATTACCTTCAGGACCTGAATACCCAATTGGGTATCGACCAGCCGGACCACCTCGACCAGCGCGGCACCCTGACGTACCGCGCACCGTCCTACACCGCCCGGCTGAACGTGCATGCATACGAGCGAGCCACCATTGCCGACATCACCCCTTATGAGCGCCTGCCTCAGCTGACATTGGATGGCGTGCTGCCCTTCCAGCCGGGCGGGTTGCGGTTTGCTTATGGGACGGAGTTCGTCAGCTTCCAGCGCAGCCTCAGGGATGGTGTATTCATAAACGAGGACGGTTTAAGCGAAACTTGGTATGACGAAAACATAAAAGGCCTCAGTCGCGCCGAGGGCGAGCGTCTGCATCTGGAACCTGGCGTGAGCCTGCCGCTCGACTGGAGTTGGGGCTTCATTAAGCCGTCGCTGAAGTACGCTTACACCAAGTACGACTTAACTTTGGACAATCAGGGCAAGTTCGGCACGGACGGTGTAGGCAGCGACTTCAACGACTCGCCAGACCGCAGCGTACCGATCTTCAGCATCGACAGCGGCCTGTACTTCGACCGCGACACCCAGTGGTTCGGCAAGGACTATCGCCAGACGCTCGAACCGCGAATGTTCTACCTGTACGTGCCGAAAGAAGACCAGGATGACCTCCCGGTTTTCGACACTGGTGAAAACACCTTCAGCTACTCCTCGCTGTGGCGTGAAAACCGTTTCTCCGGCAAGGACCGTATAGGCGATGCCAACCAGCTCTCGCTGGGCGTGACCAATCGCTGGATCGAGCCGAACGGACTGGAGCGCCAGCGATTGAGCGTTGGCCAGATCATCTACTTCCGCGACCGCGAAGTGCAGCTACCCAACCTGGAAGATCGCCCGGGTTCGACCTCGGACGTATCGCCCTACGCGCTTGAATATCAGTACCGCTATAACCGCGACTGGCGCTTCACCTCGACCTTCAACTGGGATCCGGATCAGGGCCAAACCCAATCGGGCAGTGCCATGTGGCACTACCAGCCGGCCGAAGATCCTAGAAAGATCGTCAATTTCGGCTACCGCTATCGCAACGATACCGTTCGGTTCGATCAGGCGACTGGCGAGTGGACATATGGGGGCGACTTTGGACGAGAAGGCGATGACAACTACATCGAGGACTACTACAAGATCAACCAGCACGACATCTCCACCATCTGGCCGATCCTGCCGCAGTGGAGCGTGATCGCACGCTGGCAGCACGACTACAGCCGCAACCGCACATTGGAGGCCTTCGGGGGCTTCGAGTACGACAGTTGCTGCTGGAAGCTGCGCCTGATCAACCGCTACTGGATCGATTACGACGAAACCAGTCTCAACCCATCGCAGAACGATGAGCCGGACAACGGCATCTTCCTGCAAATCGTCCTCAAGGGACTCGGCGGCGTATTCGGCAGCTCGACCGAGACATTCCTCGACGAAGGCATACAAGGTTACCGTGAACGTGAAGATCAAGCTTTCTGATTACCTGCGCCCCCTGCTGGCGGGCGCCCTTCTGCTGGGCAGCGCGACTGCTGTCCTGACCGCGTCGGCCGAGGTTCAACAGCTCGACCGCATCGTCGCGATTGTCGACAATGACGTGATCATGCAGAGCCAGTTGGACCAGCGGACCCGCGAAGTCCAGCAGACCATCGAGAAACGCGGCGCGGAAATGCCGCCCGCGGACGTCATGCAACAACAGGTGCTGGAGCGGCTGATCACCGAAAATCTGCAGCTGCAGATCGGCGATCGCTCGGGCATTCGCATCTCCGATGAAGAACTCAACCAGGCAATGAGCACCATTGCTCAGCGCAACAACATGACCCTGGACCAGTTCCGAGCGGCTCTGGAGCGTGACGGCCTGAGCCTCGATACCGCCCGCGAGCAGATTCGCCGTGAAATGGTCATCAGCCGGGTGCGCCAGCGCAGAATTGCCGAACGTGTCCAGGTATCGAACCAGGAGGTGGAAAACTTCCTGGCCTCTGATCTCGGCAAATTGCAGCTGTCGGAAGAATACCGACTGGCCAATATCCTGATACCGGTGCCGGAGTCGGCTGACTCGGCGACGATCCAGGCGGCTGAAAAAACCGCGATGGATACCTACCAGCAGCTTCAGCAAGGCGCTGACTTCGCCAAACTGGCCGTCTCGCGCTCGGCCAGTGAAAACGCACTGGAAGGTGGCGACATGGGCTGGCGCAAGGCGGCTCAACTTCCGCCCCCCTTCGACACCGAAGTCAGCACCATGTCGGTCGGCGACGTCACCCGACCGGTGCGCACTCCGCCGGGTTTCATCTTGCTGAAAGTGCTCGACAAGCGTGGCGGCGATACTCAGGTACGTGACGAGATCCATGTTCGTCATATCCTGATCAAGCCCAGCCAGATCCGCAGCGAGGAAGAAAGCCGACGCCTGATCCAGCGACTGCGTGACCGCATCCAGGCCGGCGAGAGCTTTGCCGAACTGGCGAAAAACTTCTCCGAAGACCCAGGCTCGGCGCTGAACGGCGGCGACCTCAATTGGATCGACCCCAGCTCGCTGGTTCCCGAGTTCCGTGAGGTCATGGCCAACACGGCCAGTGGGCAGCTTTCCGAACCCTTCAAGACGCCTTATGGCTGGCACATTCTGGAAGTGCTCGGGCGCCGCGCCACCGATGCCAGCGAAGAGTTTCGCGAGCAACAGGCATTGTCCTTGTTGCGCAACCGTAAATACGAAGAAGAACTGCAGAACTGGCTTCGCCAGATTCGCGACGAAGCCTACGTCGAGATCAAGATCTGACTCGCGCCGAGTAGTTACTCTGCAATGCCTAAACGGGCCGGCCAATCGGCCGGCCCGTTTCTTTTCATACCCATGAAGGCATCAACATGACCACCAAACGTTTCGCCCTGACGCCCGGCGAGCCCGCCGGTATTGGTCCCGACCTCTGCCTGTTGCTCGCACGCAACAGCCATCCACACGCCTTGATCGCCATCGCCAGTGCCGAGCTGCTCCGCACTCGTTCAGCAGAGCTCGGGCTGGACATCACCCTAGTTGAGGTCGCGCCGGGCAACTGGCCGAACCAGCCGGCTCCCGCCAACAGCTTGTACGTCTGGAACACACCGCTAGGTGCACCAGCCATAAGCGGCCAGCTCACTCCAGCAAATGCGGACTACGTTCTGGCCACGCTGACCCGAGCCGGTAACGGATGCCTTGATGGCAGCTTCGCCGGCATGATCACGGCGCCGGTGCACAAAGGCGTGATCAACGAGGCAGGTACCCCTTTTTCAGGACACACCGAGTTTCTCGCGGAGCTGACGGGCACCGAGCAGGTCGTCATGATGTTGGCCACGCGCGGGTTGCGGGTTGCACTGGTCACCACCCACCTGCCGCTTAAGGATGTGCCGGCCGCCATCACCACCGAGCGCCTACAGCGTGTGACGCGCATATTGCACGCCGATCTGGTGGAAAAATTCGGCATCGCCCGGCCGCGGATCCTGGTCTGCGGGCTCAACCCTCATGCTGGCGAGGGCGGACATCTGGGCCGTGAAGAAATCGAGATCATCGAACCGACGCTGGAGGTGCTGCGACGCGAAGGGCTCGACCTGATCGGCCCGCTGCCAGCGGACACGCTGTTCACGCCCAAACACCTCGATCACTGCGACGCGGTGCTGGCGATGTATCACGACCAGGGCTTGCCGGTCCTCAAGTACAAGGGTTTTGGCGCGGCCGTCAATGTCACTCTGGGGCTACCTATTGTGCGAACTTCAGTCGATCACGGCACCGCCCTGGACCTTGCAGGCACAGGCCAGATCGACACCGGCAGCCTGCAAGTGGCGCTGGAGACGGCGTATGAGATGAGCGGCAGCTAGACCAGCAATCAGCACAGCATCCAGGTGAGCAGTAGGCTGCGCTCAGGTTACGCCTGCCACCGAGCCGGATCAGACAAACTGCGGGGCAGCTGGAACCTGCCGGGCGGCACCAAGACTCCGGCCCCGGATTGGCAATGGACCGCTTCTGAACTCTCCAGCGAGCCTCCACACGGCAATGGCTCGTACTGCCCTTATCGGCGGGGCACTCGCCTCCGCTATCGCAGCTGCTAAACTGCGGGCCTTTTCGCCCCCAGCTTCAAGCCTCTCGCTTAGCTGCTCCTGAGACTGCTGTATATGTCCGAGAATTACCAACACCGAGCGCGCAAGCGTTTCGGCCAGAACTTCCTTCACGATGCAGGCGTGATCCATCGCATTCTTCGCTCCATCCATGCCAAACCGGGTGAGCGGATCGTCGAGATCGGCCCTGGCCAGGGCGCGCTGACCGAAGGATTGCTCGACAGCGGTGCACACCTCGACGTGGTCGAGCTGGACCTGGACCTGATCCCGATCCTGCAACAGAAATTTGCCGACCGCGAGAACTTCGCCCTGAACCAGGGTGACGCACTGAAGTTCGACTTCGCCCAGTTAAGCTCGGAGCCAAACAGCCTGCGCATCGTCGGTAACCTGCCCTACAACATCTCCACGCCGCTGATCTTTCACCTGCTCGATCACGCCAGCCTGATCCGCGATATGCACTTCATGTTGCAGAAGGAAGTGGTCGAGCGCTTGGCCGCAGAGCCAGGTGGTGGCGACTGGGGGCGGCTGTCGATCATGGTGCAGTACCACTGCCGCGTCGAACATCTGTTCAACGTAGGCCCTGGCGCGTTCAATCCCGCGCCGAAAGTCGACTCGGCGATCGTGCGCCTGGTCCCGCATGAGGTTCTGCCCCACCCGGCACGCGATCACCGGCAGTTGGAAACCGTGGTTCGTCAGGCTTTCAACCAGCGTCGCAAGACGCTGCGCAACACCCTCAAGGGGCTGTTGGATGCCGATGCCATCGCCGCCGCCGACGTCGATGGCAGCCTTCGGCCGGAACAGCTGGACCTGGCCGCGTTCGTAAGACTATCGGATCAACTATCTGCCCGCGGCTGAAAGCGACCTACGCGAAGGAGCACACCATGTCTGAAGACCTCCGCTACCGGATCGACGTCACGGTCCGCCCAGCCTATCTCGCTGACCAGTCACAGCCAGAGCAAAACCGCTTTGCCTTTGCCTACACCGTCACCATCGAAAACAAGGGCCAGGTCACTGCGCAATTGCTGTCACGCCACTGGATCATCACGGACGGCGACGGTCAGGTGCAGGAAGTGCGCGGCGAAGGCGTGGTCGGTGAGCAGCCGGTCCTAGCCCCCGGCCATCGCCATGTCTACACCAGCGGCACGCTGATGGCGTCACGCGTCGGCACGATGCAAGGCAGTTTTCAGATGTTTGCTGAAGACGGACACCGCTTCGATGCCACGATCGCGCCGTTTCGGCTGGCCGTACCGGGAGCCTTGCATTGACTACCTACGCTGTCGGCGACCTGCAAGGTTGCCTGGAACCCCTGCTTTGCCTGCTCAAGCAAGTCGATTTCAGCCCTTCGCGCGACTGTCTGTGGCTGGCGGGCGATCTGGTCAACCGCGGCCCGCAATCGCTCGAATCGCTGCGTTTCGCACGTGATCTGGGCAGCTCAGGTGTAACCGTCTTGGGTAACCATGACCTGCACCTGCTGGCCGTGACGCACAAGGTCGAGCGGCTGAAGAAGTCTGATACGCTCCAGCCAATCCTCGATGCGCCCGACCGAGCCGATCTGATCTTCTGGCTGCGTCAGCAGAAACTGGTCCATCACGATGCCGAACGCCAGATCACCATGGTCCACGCAGGCATCCCTCCGCAATGGACGTTGAGCAAGTCCCTGCGCCGGGCGGCCGAGGTCGAGCAGGCGCTTCGCGATGACGCCATGCTGCAACCCTTCCTTGACGGCATGTACGGCAACCAGCCGGCCAAGTGGAGCAAGGAGCTACACGGCATCCCAAGGCTGCGGCTGATTACCAACTATTTCACCCGGATGCGCTTCTGCAAAGCCGACGGGACCCTCGACCTCGAAGCCAAAGAAGGGCTCGACTCGGCGCCCGCCGGGTTCGCGCCCTGGTTCAGCCATCCCACTCGCAAGACCCGGGGCGAAAAGATCATTTTCGGCCACTGGGCGGCACTGGAAGGCAACTGCGACGAGCCGAACGTATACGCGCTAGACACCGGCTGCGTATGGGGCAATTCCATGACACTGATGAACATCGACAGCAACGAACTGTACAGCTGTGACTGCGAGGCCAAGCCATGACTGAATTCAAACGTATTTCGCCCCAGCAGGCGCAATCGCTGCGCAGTGAAGGCGGTGTATTCGTCGACATACGCGACCCGGACAGCTTCGCCAATGGTCACGTCACCGGCTCGACACATCTGGACAATCAATCTTTGCCAGACTTCATCGCGGCTGCTGATCTCGACCAGCCGCTGATCGTTGTCTGCTACCACGGCAACTCCAGCCAGAGTGCAGCCGCCTACCTCGTAAATCAGGGTTTCTCTGACGTCTACAGCCTTGACGGTGGCTTCGAACTTTGGCGACAGGCGTTTCCGCAAGAGACGGAGCAAGGCGATCCCGCTTAAAAAATAACCCCGCCCTAGGCCGTAGATAACGCGGCCTTGAGCCTCCCTTCCGACGAAACGCAGCGGCAAAAACAGCTCTCTTCCCTTGAATTCGCTGAATCCGAACTATCCTTCAGTTCAGGCCATCCAAACAGGTGGAAGCCGTAGAGCGGCTACCGGGCCTCAGTTTCGACCATCAGGTGTTCGGGGGAACTCCACAGGCCGCTAAGTCGGCCGTACCTGAATGCCTGATGACAACACCGGCTCCGAGCATCGTCCGAGGTGAAGTCAATGAGCATTTTCAGCCATTTCCAGCAACGATTCGAAGCAACCCGTCAGGAAGAGTATTCGCTTCAGGAATACCTCGACCTGTGCAAGGAAGACCGGGGAACCTACGCAACTGCAGCCGAACGCCTGTTGATGGCGATTGGCGAGCCCGAACTGATCGACACGTCTGCCGACTCGAGACTTTCGCGGATTTTCTCCAACAAAGTCATCCGCCGGTATCCCGCCTTTGAAGACTTCCACGGAATGGAAGATTGCATCGACCAGATCGTTTCCTATTTCCGCCACGCCGCGCAGGGCCTGGAGGAGAAGAAGCAGATCCTCTATTTGCTGGGCCCGGTGGGCGGCGGTAAGTCATCGCTCGCCGAGAAGCTCAAGCAACTGATGGAGCGAGTACCCTTCTATGCGATCAAGGGCTCGCCTGTATTCGAGTCGCCCTTGGGGCTGTTCAATCCGGCTGAAGATGCACAGATCCTAGAAGAGGATTACGGCATTCCCCGTCGCTACCTCAGCTCAATCATGTCGCCCTGGGCCACTAAGCGCCTACAGGAGTTCGGCGGCGATATCAGCCAGTTCCGCGTAGTCAAGCTCTATCCCTCGATCCTCAATCAGATCGCGGTGGCCAAGACCGAGCCGGGCGACGAGAACAACCAAGACATCTCGGCGCTGGTGGGCAAGGTCGATATCCGCAAGCTTGAAGAATTTCCGCAGAACGACGCCGACGCCTACAGCTACTCAGGCGCGCTGTGCCGCGCCAACCAGGGCATGATGGAGTTCGTCGAAATGTTCAAGGCACCGATCAAGGTGCTGCACCCGCTGCTGACCGCCACTCAGGAAGGCAACTACAACAGTACCGAGGGTCTCGGCGCGATCCCGTATAACGGCATCTTGCTGGCCCACTCCAACGAGTCTGAATGGCATACGTTCCGCAACAATAAGAATAACGAAGCCTTCATCGACCGGATCTACATCGTCAAGGTGCCGTACTGCCTGCGGGTGAGCGACGAGATCAAGATCTACGACAAGCTGCTGTTCAATAGCTCGCTGTCGAAAGCCCACTGCGCGCCCGATACGCTGAAGATGCTGGCGCAGTTCTCAGTGCTGAGCCGCCTGAAGGAACCGGAAAACTCCAACATCTACTCGAAGATGCGGGTCTACGACGGTGAGAACCTCAAGGACACTGACCCCAAGGCCAAGTCGATGCAGGAATATCGCGACACGGCCGGGGTCGACGAGGGCATGAATGGGCTTTCCACCCGCTTCGCCTTCAAGATCCTGTCCAAGGTGTTCAACTTTGATCCGCACGAGATCGCCGCCAACCCGGTGCATCTGTTGTACGTACTGGAACAACAGATCGAGCAGGAGCAATTCCCAGCCGAGGTGCGCGAGCGCTACCTGCGCTTCATCAAGGAGTACCTGGCGCCGCGCTACGTCGACTTCATCGGCAAGGAAATCCAGACCGCCTATCTCGAGTCTTACAGCGAGTACGGTCAGAACATCTTCGACCGCTACGTGCTCTATGCGGATTTCTGGATTCAGGATCAGGAATACCGGGACCCGGAAACCGGCGAAATCCTCAACCGTATGGCGCTCAACGAAGAACTGGAGAAGATCGAGAAGCCGGCCGGCATCAGCAACCCGAAGGACTTCCGCAACGAGATCGTCAACTTCGTGCTGCGCGCCCGCGCCAACAACAACGGCAAGAACCCATCCTGGCTCAGCTACGAGAAGCTGCGCGTGGTGATCGAGAAGAAAATGTTCTCCAACACCGAGGACCTGCTTCCGGTCATCAGCTTCAACGCCAAGGCCAGCAAGGAAGATCAGAAAAAGCACAACGACTTTGTCGTGCGCATGGTCGAGCGCGGCTACACCGAGAAGCAGGTACGCCTGCTCTCGGAGTGGTATCTGCGCGTACGTAAATCGCAGTAAGAGCAGCTGAGGGCATGGGGTCGGAGCTGGAAGCCAAAGCAGCACGCTTCCGGCTCCCGGCTCACGACTTCCAGCTCAGCCCGGAGGGCTCGTATGAGTTACGTGATCGACCGCCGTCTAAACGGCAAAAACAAGAGCACGGTTAATCGCCAGCGCTTCTTGCAGCGATACCGAGGACACATCAAGAAAGCCGTGGAGGAGGCTGTCGGACGCCGTTCCATCACCGATATGGAGCACGGCGAACAGATCAGCATCCCCGGACGAGATACCGATGAGCCAATCCTCCATCACGGACGCGGCGGTCGGCAAACCATCGTGCATCCCGGAAACAAGGAGTTCATTGCCGGCGAGCGCATCCCCCGCCCACAAGGCGGTGGCGGCGGCCAAGGGGCTGGCCAGGCCAGCAACAGCGGCGAAGGCATGGACGACTTTGTCTTTCAGATCACCCAGGAAGAGTTTCTCGACTTCATGTTCGAGGATCTGGAATTGCCCAATCTGGTCAAACGCCACCTGACCGGTACCGACACCTTCAAGACGGTCCGCGCCGGCATCAGCAACGAGGGCAATCCGTCCCGTATCAACATCGTTCGAACCCTGCGCTCGGCGCATGCGCGCCGTATCGCCCTGTCGGGTAGCAGCCGCGCCAAGCTGCGCGAGGTCAAGGCCGAACTGGCGCGACTCAAGCTGGAAGAACCCGCCAACTTCACTGACATCCAGGCCGCTGAAGAGGAAATCGAGCGGCTCAGCGCCCGCATTCACCGGGTGCCATTCCTCGACACGTTCGACCTCAAGTACAACCTGCTGGTGAAACACCCGAACCCCAGCTCCAAGGCTGTGATGTTCTGCCTGATGGACGTGTCCGGTTCGATGACTCAGGCCACCAAGGACATTGCCAAGCGTTTCTTCATCCTCTTGTACCTGTTCCTCAAGCGAAACTACGACAAGATCGAGGTGGTGTTCATTCGCCATCACACCAGCGCGAAGGAAGTCGACGAGGAAGAGTTCTTCTATTCGCGCGAAACGGGCGGCACCATCGTCTCCAGTGCCCTGAAAATGATGCAGGAGATCATGGCCGAGCGGTATCCGGCCAACGAGTGGAATATTTACGCTGCCCAGGCGTCGGACGGCGATAACTGGAACGACGACTCGCCGGTTTGTCGCGACATCCTGATCAACCAGATCATGCCGTTCGTCCAGTACTTCTCCTACGTCGAAATCACCCCTCGCGAACATCAAGCACTGTGGTACGAATACAACCAAGTGGCCGAGGCCTTCGGCGACTCGTTCGCCCAGCAGCAGCTGGTGACTGCCGGGGACATTTATCCAGTGTTCCGCGAACTCTTCCAGCGGCGCATGGCTAGCTGAGGTAAGCAGCATGAAACGACAGCCCATTTCCACCGGCTCGGAATGGACCTTCGACCTGATCCGTACCTACGACCGCGAGATCGGCCGCATCGCCGAGCGCTATGCGCTGGACACCTACCCCAACCAGATTGAGGTCATCACTGCCGAGCAGATGATGGACGCCTATGCCTCGGTAGGCATGCCGCTGGGCTACCACCACTGGTCCTACGGCAAGCATTTCCTCAGCACGGAGAAATCCTACACCCGCGGGCAGATGGGCCTGGCGTACGAGATCGTGATCAACTCCGATCCTTGCATCGCCTACCTCATGGAAGAAAACACCATCACCATGCAGGCCCTGGTCATCGCCCACGCGAGCTATGGGCATAACAGTTTTTTCAAAGGCAACTATCTGTTCCGCACCTGGACTGACGCCAGCTCGATCATCGATTACCTGGTGTTCGCCAAGCAGTACATCATGCAGTGCGAGGAGCGACACGGCATCGATGCGGTGGAGGACCTGCTCGATTCCTGCCATGCACTGATGAATTATGGTGTCGACCGCTACAAGCGCCCCTATCCGATTTCAGCCGAGGAAGAGCGGCGGCGGCAAAAGGATCGTGAAGAGCATCTGCAAAAGCAGATCAACGACCTCTGGCGAACCATTCCCAAGTTTGGTGAGAAAGAAGATGAGCGCCAGCGAGACCAGCGCTTCCCGGTCGAACCGCAGGAGAACATTCTCTACTTCATCGAAAAGCATGCGCCGCTGTTGGAACCTTGGCAGCGCGAGGTGGTGCGAATCGTGCGCAAGATCGCGCAGTATTTCTATCCGCAGCGCCAGACGCAGGTGATGAATGAGGGTTGGGCGACCTTCTGGCATTACACACTTTTGAACGACCTCTACGATGAAGGCCTAGTCACCGATGGCTTCATGATGGAGTTCCTGCAGTCGCACACCAGCGTCATTTATCAACCCGGCTTTGACAGCCCCTACTACAGCGGCATCAACCCCTACACCCTGGGCTTCGCGATGTACCAGGACATCCGCCGGATTTGCGAGCACCCGACCGACGAAGACAAACGCTGGTTCCCGGACATTGCAGGCAGCGACTGGCTCACCACGGTCAAGTTCGCGATGAACAACTTCAAGGATGAAAGCTTCATCTTGCAGTTCCTCTCGCCCAAGGTCATCCGCGACCTCAAGCTGTTCAGCATCCTCGATGATGACCACAAGGACGAGCTGCTGGTCCCCGCCATCCACGACGAAAACGGCTATCACGCCATCCGCGAACTGCTGGCAGCGCAATACAACCTCGGCAATCGCGAACCCAATGTGCAGGTCTGGAGCGTCGATCGCCGCGGTGATCGCTCGTTGACCCTGCGCCACCAGCAACACGATCGCAAGCCCCTGGGCGGCTCGACCGATGAGGTTCTCAAGCACTTGCATCGGCTCTGGGGCTTCGACGTGCACCTACAGTCGATGCAGGACGACAAGCTGATCGCTACCCACCACATGCCGCCAAGGACCGAGCCGGATGTCGAGGCCAAGTACCCCGGCATGAACCTAGCGCTGCCGCCCATCTGACGGTCGTCTATCGCGGCAAATCGAGGCCCCGAGCAGTCGCAGCTTGCTGCCTCGGGGCATTCGTTTATCCTCCGCCGCAACGGAGGGTTGCATGCAAATCTATAAAGTCGGCGGAGCGGTACGTGACCGGTTGTTGGGTCGCCCAGTGACAGAAGTGGACTGGGTGGTAGTCGGCTCCAGTGCCGAGGAAATGCAGGCCAAGGGCTTTCGCCCGGTAGGTGCGGATTTTCCGGTGTTCCTCCACCCTGTCACCGGCGAGGAATACGCACTGGCCCGTACCGAGCGCAAAAGCGGTCGGGGTTATGGTGGATTCACCTTCTATGCCAGCCCCGAAGTGACTCTCGAAGAAGACTTGATACGCCGCGACCTGACCATCAACGCTATGGCCGAGGATGAGCAGGGCCAGCTGATCGACCCCTACGGCGGCCAGTCAGACCTCGCCGCTCGCCAGCTGAGGCACGTTTCCCCCGCGTTCGCCGAAGATCCATTGCGCGTGTTGCGCGTGGCGCGCTTTGCTGCGCGTTATGCCGAACTCGGTTTTACCGTCGCGCCCGAAACCCAGGTGCTGATGCGTCAGCTCGCCGAATCGGGTGAGCTACTGGCGTTGACACCGGAGCGTAGCTGGAAGGAAATTTCCCGCGCGTTAATGGAGCCGCGTCCGGACGTATTCGTGCAGGTGCTGCGCGACTGCGGCGCGCTGAAGGAACTGTTTCCAGAAGTCGATCTACTGTTCAACTCAACAGCGCCGCTCAAGGATGGTACGCAGACCAGTAAGCACACGCTCAAGGTGCTACATAGGTGCGCTATCCATGCTCAACCATTAAGTGTGCGCTGGGCCTGTCTGCTCATGCCGCTGGGCCAACCCCAAAACCTCGATGCCCCAGGCCCGGCACCGACCCAAGCAGCCGCGACAACGATCGACGTCATCAATGCACGCTACAAGGTGCCACGAGAGTGCCAGGAGCTGGCCAGACTGGTCGGCGAATTCCACCAACTCGGCCATCAGGCAATGTCGCTGCCAGCGCTAACGCTGTTCGAGTTGCTGCAGCATTTCGATATCTACCGCCGCCCGGGGCGCTTCGAACAGTTCGTCGCCTGCTGCGCCATGGACGCACAGAGTCGTCACGAAGGGCATCCCTATCCGCAAGCCGAATATCTGCGCGGCGCTGCCGAGCACGTTCGCGCCGTGCAGGTAAAACCACTTATTGATCAAGGTTTCAAGGGTGCGGAGCTGGGCGAAGCTCTCAAGCGTGAACGGCTCGAAGCCGTCCGCCAATACCAGCGTCTTCACCAGCACGACGCCAACTGATCAGCACCGGTTACCGCGCCACAAGCCGAAGCAACGGAAGGTTAGCGCCGGCAACGCTAGCGCTGATCTGCGGCGAGCAACAACGATGCCGGCGTCAGTTCCTCGCCTTTCCACTGGAAACGCACGGGCCACAGCTGCTGCTCGATGTCCGCCTCTTGCCACAGCTCAGCAAAGCGTCGCCCCGCCTCGGGGTGGACGACATCCGGCTCCAGCAATGCCAATGGCCAGAGCACGAAGGCGTTCTTCAGCGTCTCCGGCCGCGGCAGCTGCAAGCCGTGAAAATTGCCCTGCAAGTCGCCATACATCAACACATCGATATCCAGCGGCAGACCTTTGCGGTCAGGCGCGCAGCGTCCATTGTCCGCTTCGATGAACTTGAGCCGTCGGTCCAGCTCCATCAAGGGCAAGTCGGTGTTACCGGAAACGACGAGATTGTAGAAATGGTCGCCCTTATAACCCACAGCAAGGCTTTCAAAAACGGGCGAGCAGCGCATCTCTCCGAGCAGCTTTTCCAGCGCATCGAGACCGGCAGTCAGATTCCGTTTACGTTGGTTATTGCTGCCGAGCCCCAGCAGTACGCGCGTCAGAGACATCCGCGTTCGATCTCCACACCTAACGCTTTGGCGCGCGGGTTGACCCCAGGCTTGGTCACCCGAAGCCGCAGCCAGGGAATGCCGAACTGGCTCATCAGAGTGCCCGCCAGGCGTTCGGCAAAGGTTTCCACCAGCTCGAAACGTGACGCCTGCGCGAACCGATCGATGGCGGCAGTCACTTCGGCGTAGTCCAACGCTTTGTCCAGCTCGTCATTTTGCGCGGCAGGTCGAATGTCCCAGCCAAGGGTCAGGTCCAGACGCAGGCATTGGCGAATGCCGCGCTCCCAATCATAAGCGCCGATCAGCGTATCCACTTCCAGCCCTTCGATGAAAACTGTATCCACGCAACGTTCTCCCACGGCACGACAACTTCACTACAGGCCGTTAGACTCAGGAGCTCCCTGCCCCGGATGGATGCCATGTTCTGGCAATTAGCACTGCTCGCCTATCTGACCGGCTCGCTTTCATTCGCCATTCTACTCAGTCGCCTGACCGGTGCACCCGATCCCCGTGCAAACGGTTCCGGCAATCCCGGCGCCACCAACATGCTGCGCCTGGCCGGCAGAGGCCTGGCCATCAGCACCCTGTTCGGCGATTTGCTCAAAGGCCTACTGCCGGTGCTGCTTGCCGCCGCACTGGGCCTGACGATCGAGCAACAAGCCTGGATCGGCCTTGCCGCCGTACTGGGCCACTCATATCCGCTGTACTTCCGCTTCCGTGGGGGCAAAGGCGTGGCCACCGCCGCTGGCGTCTTGCTTGGCCTGCATCCCGCAACGGCATTGCTGGCGCTGCTCATCTGGCTGGCTGTTTTCACATTGTCACGCACCAGTTCACTGGCCGCACTGGTCGCACTACCGCTCTGCCTGCCCTTTCTTGCCTGGATGCAACCTACGGCGCTCTGGCCTATGGCATTGCTGGCCGCGCTCGTCGCCTGGCGTCACCGTAACAACCTGCGCGACCTGTCTAAAGGCAGAGAGCGACATTTTTAAGCTAACCGGCGTCAAATCGCCGGAAGCGTTTCCATTGGCCAGCGCGCCTGTACCGAAATCTCGGGGCCATCCTGCTGGCCAGCCAGCAAACGCTGGCAGCCGGCGTAGGCAATCATCGCCCCATTGTCGGTACAGAAACGCGGACGGGCATAGAACACCCGCCCTTTCAGTTCGGCGAGCATCGTTTCCAGACTCTGGCGCAATGCCGTATTGGCGCTCACGCCACCGGCGATGACCAGACTGTGCAAACCCGTCTGCTGCAAAGCACGTCGACATTTGATGGTCAGCGTATCGACAACGGCTTGCTGAAAAGCCAGCGCGATATCACAGCGCGTTTGCTCGCCCTCATCGCCGGCACTCTGACGTTGCTGCCAGGTCGTCAGGGTGGACGTCTTGAGGCCGCTGAAACTGAAATCGAGCCCGGGACGATCGGTCATTGGTCGGGGAAAGGTGAAACGACCCGGCGTGCCGCGCTCGGCAAGCGCTGCGATCTCGGGACCGCCGGGATAGCGTAGCCCCATCAGCTTCGCCGTCTTGTCGAACGCTTCTCCGGCGGCGTCGTCCACCGATTCGCCCAGCAGTTCATAGCGGCCAATGCCATCGACTCGAACCAACTGTGTATGCCCACCGGAAACCAGCAACGCAACGAAGGGAAACGCCGGCGGCTGTTCTTCGAGCATTGGCGCCAGAAGGTGCCCTTCCATATGGTGAATCCCCACTGCAGGCACACCCCAAGCAAACGCCATTGCCTGGGCGCAGGAGGCGCCAACCAACAGCGCCCCGACCAGACCAGGGCCTGCCGTGTAGGCCACCGCATCAATTTGACTCGATTCGCGCCCGGCTTCCTCGAGTACCTGACGGATCAATGGCAGCATCCGTTTGACGTGATCACGGGACGCCAGCTCTGGCACCACCCCCCCATAGACGCGGTGCAGATCGATCTGACTGAACAGGGCGTCGGCCAGCAGGCCGTGCTCGCTGTCATACAGCGCGACGCCGGTCTCGTCGCATGAAGTTTCCAGCCCCAGTACCAACATGGGCACGACCTTCCAAAGAAGCGAATGAAGCCGCGCATATTAATCGCCGGGGCCAGCGACCGACCAGCGCTTTTCGATCAGGGGGCTTTGCATTCCACGCGGCAAGGCGTTAACATCCGCAACCCTTAAAACCAGCGTGCTCGCGATATTTGCCGAAGCGCGTTGTAACCGGTAAACAAGTGAAGGTACGTCCTGGATGCCCAACGTTAAAGTTAAAGAGAACGAACCATTCGACGTAGCTCTGCGTCGCTTTAAGCGTTCTTGCGAAAAGGCCGGTGTTCTGGCCGAAGTCCGCAGCCGTGAGTTCTACGAAAAGCCTACTGCTGAGCGCAAGCGTAAAGCTGCTGCCGCAGTCAAGCGTCACGCCAAGAAAGTGCAGCGCGAACAGCGCCGCAGCGTTCGCCTGTACTGATCCAGTACAGCTGACGCTGCATCAAGCCCGGCCAATGCCGGGCTTTGCATTTGAAGGAGACTCCGCTTCGCCAACAGGCGAATGGCCGGAGTTTTTTTCATTCCGGCCTGAACACTGCAAGCGTATTCTCATACCCCTATGGCCGGCTTGATCCCGCAATCTTTCATTGATGACCTGCTCAACCGCTCTGACATCGTCGAAGTGGTGAGTTCGCGCATCCAACTGAAAAAAGCAGGCAAGAACTACACCGCCTGCTGTCCGTTCCACAAGGAAAAGACCCCGTCCTTCAGCGTGAGCCCGGACAAGCAGTTCTACTACTGCTTTGGTTGTGGCGCTGGAGGCAACGCGCTCGGCTTCATCATGGATCACGACAGCCTGGAATTTCCGCAGGCAGTCGAGGAGCTGGCCAAGCGCGCCGGCATGGAAGTGCCGCGCGAAGAAAGCGGACCAGGGCGCAAACCACGCCAGCCCGTGGATTCGCCGCTATACCCCCTGCTCGAATCCGCCGCCGAGTACTATCGGCAGTCTCTAAAGGGGCACCCGGCACGCAAGGCCGCGGTGGAATACCTGAAAGGACGCGGCCTTTCAGGCGTTATCGCAAGGGATTTCGGCCTCGGCTTCGCTCCACCCGGCTGGGACAATCTGATGAAGCACCTGGGGGGCGACGCCCTTCAACAAAAAGCCATGATTGACGCCGGGCTGCTGATCGAAAACGCCGAAACCGGCCGAAGCTATGACCGCTTCCGCGACCGTGTGATGTTCCCGATCCGCGACAGCCGCGGGCGCGTCATTGCCTTTGGCGGCCGTGTGCTGGGCGATGACAAGCCGAAATACCTGAACTCGCCGGAAACACCGGTATTTCATAAAGGCCAGGAGCTTTACGGGCTCTACGAGGCCCGCAAAACCAATCGCGACCTAGATGAGATCATGGTCGTAGAAGGCTACATGGACGTCATTGCACTGGCGCAGCAAGGGCTGCGCAATGCCGTCGCGACACTGGGCACAGCGACCAGCGACGAACACCTCAAGCGCCTGTTTCGTATCGTACCCAGCGTGCTGTTCTGCTTCGACGGTGACGCAGCCGGCCGCAAGGCTGCCTGGCGCGCTCTGGAATCGGCGCTGCCTAACCTGCAGGACGGCCGCCGCGCGCGTTTTCTGTTTCTGCCAGAAGGCGAAGATCCGGACAGCCTGGTGCGCCGCGAAGGCACCGACGCCTTCAGGGCTCGAATCCAGCAACAGGCTCAACCGCTAGCAGATTACTTTTTCCAGCAGCTCAGCGAAGAAGCAGACCCACGCTCACTGGAAGGCAAAGCCCATCTGGCGACCTTGGCGGCACCGCTCATCGAAAAAATCCCCGGCAACAACCTGCGAGCACTGATGCGGCAGCGCCTCGGGGAAATCACCGGCCTGCACAGCGAAGCACTCCAGCAGATGAGCACCGCAGCGCCGAGCGCCGCGCCGGAATATGACGACAGCATTTACTACGACACCGCCTCCGCGCATGACGAAGGCGACTATTACGCACCGCTCACCACCACCACCGAGCCGAAGCCGGGCAGCAAGAAAGAATGGAAAAAGGACTGGAAAAAGCCCGGCCAGCGTCCAGACTTTAAAAAGCCGCGCGGCCCAAGAACGCCCGCCGCAGTGGAACCACCAGCACTGACGACCCTACGCACACTCCTACACCATCCGGAGCTCGCACAGAAAGTCGAAGATGTTAGCCACTTCGCGGCGGAAGACGACACCTATGCCCAGTTGCTAGTCGCACTACTTGGAACCCTGCAGAAGAACCCCAAACTGCGCAGCCTGCAATTGATAGCTCGCTGGCATGGAACCGACCAAGGGCGCCTTTTACGCGCGCTTGCCGAGAAAGAATGGCTTATCTCGGCCGATAACCTTGAACAACAGTTTTTCGACACCATAACAAGTCTTGCTGCCAGACAACGCGAACGCAGCCTTGAAACGCTGCTACGTAAAGCTCGCCAGGGTGAACTCAGCGCAGAGGAGAAAGAGCAGCTGCGCAGCCTGCTAAATCGCAACTCAACACCCGCTATATCGACCTCAACTGGCGCGTGAGGTCCTTGCTCGGCTATAATGCTCAGCTTGTTTTCAGCCCGCCAGAACCGTCAGTGGATAGGGTTATATGTCCGGAAAAGCGCAACAGCAGTCCCGTCTCAAAGAATTGATCCAGCGTGGCCGTGAGCAGGGTTACCTGACTTACGCCGAGGTCAATGACCACCTACCGGAGGATATTTCCGATCCGGAACAGGTGGAAGACATCATTCGCATGATCAACGACATGGGTATCAATGTATTCGAGGTTGCCCCGGATGCCGATGCCCTGTTGCTGGCCGAAGCCGATACCGATGAAGCCGCAGCCGAAGAGGCCGCGGCGGCACTTGCCGCTGTCGAAACCGACATTGGCCGCACCACCGATCCCGTGCGCATGTACATGCGTGAAATGGGTACCGTCGAACTGCTGACCCGCGAAGGCGAAATTGAAATCGCCAAACGCATCGAGGAAGGCATTCGTGAGGTGATGAGTGCTATCGCCCACTTCCCGGGTACCGTCGACAGCATCCTCGCCGATTACGATCGCGTCACCTCCGAAGGTGGGCGTCTCTCCGACATTCTCAGCGGTTATATCGACCCTGACGATGACGGCGCAGCCGGCCCGCAGGCAGAAGTCGAGCCAGTTACACCGCAGGCAGCGGCAAAGCCGGCCGGTGACGACAAGGACGACGAAGACGAAGACGATTCTGACAGCGAAGAAGAAGAAGGCGATGGCGGTCCGGATCCGGAAGTTGCCCGCATTCGCTTCGGCGCAGTCGCTGAACAGCTCGACGTCGCCAAGAAGGCGCTGAAGAAGCATGGACGCGGCAGCCAGCAGGCGACCGATGCCCTGCAGGAACTGGCCATCCTGTTCATGCCGATCAAGCTCATCCCCAAGCAGTACGATGCGCTGGTAGAACGTGTACGCGACGCCCTGGCCCAGATCCGAGCCCAGGAACGCGCGATCATGCAGATCTGCGTTCGTGACGCACGCATGCCGCGCGCAGACTTCCTGCGCCAGTTTCCTAACAATGAAACTGACCTTGATTGGGCCGATAAGCTGGCTAGCGGCAAGAGCAAGTACGCCGAAGCCATTGCTGCACGCAAGGAAGACATTCAGCGCTGCCAGCAGAAGCTGCTCGCACTGGAAGAAGAATGCGTACTGGCGATTGCCGACATCAAGGACATCAACCGTCGGATGTCGATCGGTGAAGCCAAGGCTCGCCGCGCCAAGAAAGAGATGGTCGAGGCCAACCTGCGTCTGGTTATTTCGATCGCCAAAAAGTACACCAACCGCGGCCTGCAATTCCTCGACTTGATCCAGGAAGGCAACATCGGCCTGATGAAAGCGGTCGACAAGTTCGAATACCGCCGCGGCTACAAGTTTTCGACCTACGCCACCTGGTGGATTCGCCAGGCGATCACTCGCTCCATTGCCGACCAGGCGCGGACCATCCGTATCCCGGTCCACATGATCGAGACGATCAACAAGCTCAACCGCATCTCCCGTCAGATGCTGCAGGAAATGGGCCGCGAGCCCACGCCTGAAGAGCTCGGCGAACGCATGGAAATGCCCGAGGACAAGATCCGCAAGGTACTGAAGATCGCCAAAGAGCCGATCTCCATGGAAACCCCGATCGGCGACGACGAAGACTCGCATCTGGGTGACTTCATTGAAGACTCCGCCATGCAATCGCCGATCGACGTGGCGACCGTGGAGAGCCTCAAGGAAGCCACTCGCGAAGTGCTCTCCGGCCTTACCGCACGGGAAGCCAAGGTACTGCGCATGCGCTTCGGCATCGACATGAACACCGACCACACCCTTGAGGAAGTCGGCAAGCAGTTCGATGTCACCCGCGAGCGGATCCGGCAGATCGAAGCCAAGGCGCTGCGCAAGCTGCGCCACCCGACGAGAAGCGAGCATCTGCGCTCCTTCCTCGACGAGTAAACCAGAACCCCCGGCCCGCGCCGGGGGTTTTGCCTTTCTGGCCGTGCAAAACAGTCCGGCGCGCACAGCTTTGCTTGGCGCATACGCAACACCACCGGTATAATCCGCCCGCCTCTGAGGGCCTATAGCTCAGTTGGTTAGAGCAGAGGACTCATAATCCTTTGGTCCACGGTTCGAGTCCGTGTGGGCCCACCAACTCCAAAGCCGCGCACTGCGCGGCTTTTTCATGCGCGATGGAAAAGCCGCTCAGCTAGTCCTATGTTCCCAAGGTACAAATTCAGTACAGTGCCGGTTCGCCTGTACTCCTTGGAGCTCGCTCAATATGGCCACGATCGTCAAAACCCCTGCCGGCACCTGGAAGGCTTTGGTGCGCAAAACTGGTTGGCCGACTAACACCAAAACCTTCCGGACCAAGCGCGACGCCGAAGATTGGGCACGTCGTACGGAAGACGAAATGGTCAGAGGCGTGTACATCCAGCGCAGCGGCTCCGAGCGCATGACATTGGAAATGGCCCTGAAGCGCTACCTTAGCGAAATCAGCCCCACCAAGAAGCCGACCACCCAGCGCGCCGAAGCCACCAAAGCCCAGCAGCTAATTAGCCATCTGGGCAAATACTCCATGGCCGCCCTCTCCGCCGAGATCATCGCCACCTACCGCGATACCCGACTCGCCTCGATCACTAACCGCGGCAAGCCCACCAGCAACAACACCGTACGCCTGGAACTGGCCTTGCTCAGCCATCTGTTCACGGTGGCGATTCAGGAGTGGGGCCTGGGCCTGAGTTTCAACCCCGTGCTGAACATCCGTAAACCTAGCCCCGGCGAAGGCCGAGACCGGCGCTTGTCTTCCGAAGAAGAACGCCGCCTACTGACCGCCGTAAACAATCACAGCAACCCCATGCTTGGCTGGATCGTCCGCATTGCGCTGGAAACCGGCATGCGCTCATCCGAGATCACTTCCCTTCGCAGGCATCAGGTCGATATGAAAAAGCGCGTGGTGCGCCTCTCAGACACCAAGAACGACAGCGCACGCACCGTCCCACTTAGCAAATGGGCCACGGAGACCTTCCAGGCAGCACTGAACAACCCAATACGTCCGATTGACTGCGATTTAGTGTTCTTTGGCGAGCCAGGTAAAAACGGCAAGCGCCGTCCGTACGCCTATACCAAGACCTGGGGGCTGCTGAAAACCAAGCTCGGCATGCCCGACCTACGTTTTCACGATCTGCGTCACGAGGCGGTAAGCCGGCTGGTCGAAGGTGGTCTGTCCGACCAAGAGGTCTCGGCTATCAGCGGGCATAAATCAATGCAGATGCTGAAGCGCTACACGCACTTACGTGCGGAAGATTTGGTGAGCAAATTGGATAAGCTTGATACCAAGCGCTTGTGAACGATGGGTCGCCCTATTTCCGCGCCCGTCATTGACAGCTCAAAGACTCCAGCCCCTTTTACCCCGGCTGAGAATCCGCCGGCTTAAAAGGGGCTAAGATTGGAAAGCGGCGCGGGTCATCGAGCGCCCATCAGCCGAACCAATCCATCAACGGTGCCCTTCCCTAAGCCAACTTCTTTGGCGATGGCAACAACTGTCAGACCGCGCTCCAGACCGTCCCGAATATTGTTCCTCGTCAGCTCAGATACGTGCGCCTCGCCTGTTAGCGGATTAAGGTAACAACCGGCATGCTGCGTGCTGATCAAGGCCTCCAAACTTTTCTTGGCTTTCGATATTGCCTGCCGTGAAACACCCAGTCGCCTAGCCATTTCAGACTGGCTAATCCCCTCTCCATGCATCAGCCAGACTTTCTCGCGCAGCCCCAATGAGGCACCTCGCTTTGGCGCTATGGCATGCAACCTCGAATGCACCTGGTCATAGGCTGTTTTACGCACTTCTTGCATGTCCGCAGCAGCAGGAGGCTGAAAATCGATCCCGTAGTCAGACCTCGCCAAACCCATCAGCACAGAAATTTGGCGTTGAAACGCGTCCCTGTAACGCAGATCCGCATGATATTTCGATGACCCAGGTTTATGGATCGAGCAGTATCGCTGGCTTAGATTCCCCGCTGTCATTCGGTCGACCCGGCACCTTTCAAAGATGCGATCAAGCTCTGCGGCGTCGGTCTTAGATATCAACGCCACTGCCGGCGGGAGATGCTGGTTCGCTTTCAGCAACATCGCCTGCGCCCACCTGACCTCTCGCTCATCTTCCGTGTGGCTATCAGAACGAAGCAAAGCGCCTACCTCGCGCCCTTCCTTAGCATCGATGTCCTGCAGCTTTTTGGAGCGGATGCTCTCCCGCCAACAGAGCTCGCAATACGCAACACCCTGTGGCCGAGTACGACAGTCCATAAGCGCGTCAAACTGCATCAGAGCTTTAGTGAGCCTAGGCCTGAAGTGTCTGAACAACCGAAACAGCTCCCGCACCGACTCAAGGGCGCCGCATAAAGCATAAGCGTTCGGATCTGGAGTGCCCGTCAGGTCAAGCAAGCTGCGCTGCGCAAATCTCAGGTTTGAATCCCATCGTTCCAGATTCAGGAGCTGCCAATCAATCTCTGGCATGCTGTCGATTTTAGCTCCTTCAAAACCACTCTCCACGATCACTACAGCTAATGCGGCATCCCTATGAGCAGCGGTCCTAGGGCACGGGACAGCCGAGAAAAGCGGCGGCCGACGCGCCATCTCGGACAAACGAGCCCCTGATAGCAGCTCCTTCGCCCAGTCGCCCTTGTACTGTTCTACGCAATCGTCAAATACGTCATCAAGGTGCTCACGAACCAAAGGCCAGATTGGGTAACGCCTGGAGGTAAGACTTGACGACGCAGACAGGCCAGAGAAGACCGACTCGAAGCCAGCCTTAAACGCAGCGGAGCAGCGGGAGTCGCTGGCGAACATAGCTAGCAGATGCTCAAGAGATCTAGCGCGAGCCATGTCAACCTTTGCGTTAAAAAAGTAGCCCTTATTCTAGGCGTAATTATCCGTACTGTTCCACCTACATTACTTAGGTAGGCGCAGGGCCATGACGACTGAAGAACTAATTTTGACCAGCAACGGGGGCTCCCCTCTCCTTTCGATAACGCAAGTCGCAGAGATATTTCATCGCAGCCCGGAAGGACTGCGCATAACGCTATCTGGGGACAACGAGCTCGCTCGGCAATTAAAGCCCTGCAGGGTGAAAATAGGTCGCCGCGTTTACTTTCGAGTAGCAGGCATCGCACAGTTCATCGACCAGGCCTGAGGTTAGGTCCTTGTCCTTGTCCTTGTCTGTAGAAAGCGCAGTTGCACGACTGGAAGAGTCTAGGAAGCTGCATCCCAGTACGAAAAAAACCGACGCTGGCTCTGGCTCATCCCCGCCGTCAACGCTACCTGACTGGCCTGCTTCGTCACGTGGCGTACCGAACGTAGCTCTTAGGTCAGCCCTCTTTAGTTCGAGCCGATCAAACAGATACTTGGAGCGAGCCGAAATCTTCGCGCAAAACCCAACATCCATCCGCTACACAGGACAACGTTTGAACCAGGTTGACCATAACGTTTGGATCACCCTGTTACACGTCTGCCGTGCCAATAATCTGGGCCTGCCGTTTCGCAGTAGCGCGTATGTACTCTTGAAACTGCAGGGGAAAACCGACACAGGTCCGAACAGAGGAGTGCTGTATCGGTGCCTTGCCCGGCTGACGGCTACTGCAATCGAGATCTCAGACGGGAAGCGGTCATATACCGGGAGCCTGATCGATGAATTTTACCGGGACGAGGAAACAGGTGAGCTCGTCATCGAACTCAACCCCAAGCTAACGGGCCTGTTTGGTCGAGAGGGTTTCACTCACATTGACTGGAGTGTTCGTCGCCAGCTTACACATAAGCCGCTCTCCCAATGGCTGCATGGCTATTTCGCCAGCCACGCTGACCCTTTCCCTGTTTCGATTAAAACGCTTATGAACATGGCGGGAAGTGACGACGCTTGCCCAGCGAGCGCTGAACGTAATCTGAAGCGTGCACTAGCCGCTCTTGCAGAAGCGCATAAATCACTTGGGCAGGCGTTTAGCTATGAAATATGCGAAGGGAAGGTATACGTTCGCAAGCGGCCTACCGGAAGCCAGCACAGGCATCTTCGCAAGAAACTAGGACGACAAAACCTAGCTGATTGATACCGTTAGGTTGACCAGGAAATACCGTTACGTTGACCAGCCATTACCGTTACGTTGGCAGGAAAATGCCGTTACGTTGACCAGCAAATACCGTTACGTTGGCATTTATCCACAGGGACAAACAGCCTGCAGCCCTAGTGCCATAAGGGCTCACCCAGATTACCGCGTCGCTCTAATCCTTTTTAATCATATTTAATCTAAAGCGGCACGATACAGTCGTGACTGAGCAAGCTTTCTGCGCGGTCGGTATATGAGAGGCGATCACGCACAGACGCGTATTGCGGCAGCCTACGTTTGCTCTTCCTGCGAGCGCGAATTTGCAAGGTAGCGGAGCTGCCGCAGCGAGGTCGTGCCAACAAGGCCATTAGGCCGCGTTAGATTGATGCTGGCGTTGTCTCAAGCATCAATTGCCTACCTTAAGCGCTGCCAGGCGAACTCCGAGCACATGCAGCACCGAGATCAGATTGCACAGGTCCAGGTCGTTACAGGTTTCTAACCTGTGCCATGAAATGCCTGTCTCACTACTTAGCTTGCGCGCCCCATAGGCGCGAACAGCGACAGCTATGGCACCTAGAATATGGTCGCCGTCCTGAGTCTCGAATGCGTCGTTTAGAAAGATCGCTCTGGCTTCTGCATCGGAGAGAGCCGCTGCCGGATCGTAATTTATGAACTGGACCATAAACCCTCCTTTGGGGCTGATTTGCAACGTATGCAGATGAGTGCTTGGGAGTTCTTCATCACGCACGCTGTCGCTCAACTCTTCAGCTCAACAGTGTTTTTTGAAGCCTCGTTGCCGCGCATTTTAGTTCCGTAGCATTCGGACACCCAGCACACCTGACATGGGCCTGACAAACGCCTGACAACTACCGGACAAACTGCCTCCATCGCTAGAAATCTTGGGCTGACTCCTGACAAATCGCCTACAAACTCCCTACAAATCGCTTAAATCCACGCCGAGCAAATTGCTTCGTATAAAGACCATATCAATTACAGGCACGCTATGGATGTATACACATCCGGCGCCAAAGGGGGCTCCCCTTTGAAACCCCGGATCTACGATCCGAAGCAATTCCGAACACCTTGATCATTGCCGTGGGAGTTCTTCATCACGATAAAAGCAGCCCAGCCCGGCTTGCGCCACACACGCTCCCCCGCCCCGGTTCATCCCGCCCTGCGCACCACCGAAACTGTAGCTCTGAGGCTACAGTTACTGTCATGTCCTCTACATTTGTAGCCCCAGCGCTACTAAAGGATCAAAACCAACGCAGATTACAGCGGAGCGGACCATCAGCGGTGTGTTGTTGGCCAGAGGACGTAGGGCGATGGAGGATCGGCCTATGAACAAACCAGACAACCGTACTCGGTCAGCCACGCAGATTTACCCTAGCCCAGGTCGCTCCGTTAGAATCCTTGCCCTTCTCGTAGTCGGAGCAATACCGTGATGGAACACCTGGACACTTTCTTGGCCCGTTGGCAAAAGGCCGGCGGTACTGAGCGCGCCAACTACCAGTTGTTCCTCACCGAGCTATGCAGCCTGCTTGGGCTGCCACTGCCAGAACCTGCCGGCGACGACACCCGCGACAACGCCTATGTGTTTGAGCGCCGCGTAGTGATCAACCAGCCTGACGGCAGCAGCAACAACGGCTTTATTGACCTCTACAAGCGCGGCAGCTTCGTGCTGGAGGCCAAGCAAACCGGCAAGACCCTGGATAGCTCAGGCTGGGACAAAGCCATGCTCAAGGCCCACAACCAGGCCGACCAGTACGCCCGCGCTTTGCCAGCCGATGAAGGCCGCCCGCCGTTCATCCTGGTCGTGGATGTTGGCCGCAACATCGAGCTGTATGCCGAGTTCAGCCGCTCCGGTGCCACCTACACGCCCTACCCGGATTCACGCAGCCACCGCATCCGCCTGGAAGATCTGCGCAAAGAAGATGTGCGCGAGCGCCTGAGCGCTGTTTGGCTTGACCCACTCAGCCTCGACCCGGCCCGCCGCTCAGCCAAGGTCACACGAGAGATTGCCGATCAACTGGCCAAACTGGCGAAGTCCCTAGAAGCTGCTGGCCATTCTCCGCAGCTGGTTTCCAGCTTCCTGATGCGTGCCCTGTTCACCATGTTTGCCGAGGACGTTGGCCTGCTGCCCGAACGCGGTTTTACTGAGCTGCTGCAGCGCCTGAAGAACAAGCCCGACACTTTCGCGCCGATGCTTGAACACCTCTGGCAAACCATGAACAGCGGCGGCTTCTCGCCGATCCTGGAAAGCACGCTGCTCAAGTTCAATGGCGGCCTATTCGCCGAGGCGTCAGCCATCGCCCTCGACCGTGATCAGATGGAGCTGCTGCTGAAGGCCTCCGAGGCCGACTGGCGCTATGTGGAGCCAGCCATTTTCGGCACCTTGCTGGAACGTGCGCTTAACCCTCGTGAACGCCATAAGCTGGGCGCGCACTACACCCCTCGCGCTTACGTCGAACGCCTGGTTCTGCCAACCGTGATCGAGCCACTGCGCGCCGAATGGAAGGAAGTACAGGCGGCCGCGCTGACCTACGAGAGCCTGGGTAAGCACAAGGAAGCCGTTGAAGAAGTAAAAGCCTTCCAGCGCCACCTGTGCGACGTGCGTGTACTCGACCCGGCATGCGGCAGCGGCAACTTCCTCTACGTCACCCTGGAGCACATGAAGCGCCTCGAAGGCGAAGTACTCAACCTGCTGGGCGACTTGGGCCAAACCGGCATGCTGGACACCGAAGGCCTCACCGTCGACCCGCACCAATTCCTCGGTCTGGAGATCAACCCACGCGCCGCCCGTATCGCAGAAATGGTGCTGTGGATCGGCTACCTGCAATGGCACTTCCGCACCCACGGCAAAGTAAACCCGCCCGAGCCGGTGCTACGTGACTTCCACAATATCGAACACCGCGATGCGTTGATTACCTACGACGCCGTGGATCTAGTGACTGACGAAAGCGGCAAGCCGTTTACACGCTGGGACGGCATAACCACCAAAACCAGCCCGATTACCGGCGAGCAGGTGCCGGATGAGTCGGCTCAAGTTGAACAGTACATCTATCGCAACCCGGGTAAGGCCGAGTGGCCGCAGGCAGATTACATCGTGGGCAATCCGCCATTCATCGGCAAAGTGAATATGCGCTCTGCCCTTGGCGACGGATATGTCGATGCAGTACGCAACACCTGGCCGGAGGTGCCGGATTCAGCCGATTTCGTTATGTACTGGTGGCATATCGCGGCCGAAACCGTGTGCGCCGGCAGCGCTCGCCGGTTTGGTTTTATTACCACAAACAGCATCAAACAGATATTCAACCGCCGCGTTGTACAGGTTCATCTGGAAGCCAAAATCCCGCTATCGCTGGCCTTCGCCATTCCCGATCACCCCTGGGTGGACGCAGCCGACGGCGCGCAAGTACGCATTGCAATGACTGTCGGCAGCGCCGAGGAGCAACCTGGCCGACTGCTGACCTTACGCGACGAATACAGCAGCGCACAGGAACAGGACGAAATCGAAGTAAATCTGCAGGAGCGCCGGGGCAAGCTGTTTGCCGATTTGAAAGCCGGTGCGGATGTTGCAGGCAGCAAGCAGTTGCAGGCTAATGCCAACATCACTTCCATGGGCGTCATGTTGGCAGGATCTGGTTTTATTCTTCAGCCGGACGTGGCGGTGAAAATTGGCCTGGGCGTAATCGCCGGGCTGGACCTGCATATTCGCGATTATCGCAACGGGAAAGACTTGGCCAACCGCCCTCGGGGAGTGAGGGTTATGGATTTCTTTGGCCTAACTGCCAGCGAGGTTTGCGAGCGCTACCCGACCGCCTATCAAAGGCTCTTGGAGTATGTGAAGCCAGAGCGCGACGCCAATAAGGACGAAGGCTTCCGGAAGAGCTGGTGGCTATTTGGTCGCCCTCGGCCTGCACTGCGCACCATGATCAATGGTCTCAGCCGATATATCGCAACAGGAGAAACAGCCAAGCACCGCTTCTTCCAATTTCTGGACTCGTCTGTACTTCCAGACCACAAAATAATTGCATTCGGGCTAGCAGATGCTTGGCTACTTGGCATACTTTCGGGTCGCCTCCATTGCATATGGGCAATGGCTGCTGGAGGTCAGTTGGGGGTCGGCAACGACTCGGTTTATAACAAAAGCCGCTGCTTCGAAACTTTCCCCTTCCCAGATGCCACGCCCGAGCAACAAGCGCAAATCCGCAATCAGGCCGAACGCCTGGATGCCCACCGCAAACGCCAGCAGGCACAACACCCCGAGCTGACCCTAACCGGCATGTACAACGTGCTTGAAAAGATCCGCGCTGGTGAATCGCTCAGCGCCAAGGAGAAGACCATCCACGAACAGGGTCTGGTCTCCCTGCTGCGCGAACTGCACGACGAACTGGATCGCGCCGTCTTCGCCGCCTATGGCTGGGATGATTTGGCCGAACAACTGGTGGGCAAGCCTGGCGCTACCACGCCGCTGCCGGACAAACCCGAGGCGCAGGCCGAAGCCGAAGAAGAATTGCTGTCCCGCCTGGTGGCGTTGAATATCGAGCGAACCGCAGAAGAAGCCCGCGGCCACATCCGCTGGCTGCGCCCCGAGTACCAAAACCCAAGCGCCTCCGTCGCACCGGAGCAAAGCGAAGCCGACCTGGACGACACAACGGATTTCGAATCCGTCCCTGCCGCCGCAGCCGCCACCGGCAAACTCACCTGGCCCAAGCAAATGCGCGAACAGGTCGCCGCCGTGCGCCATGCGCTTAGCCAAAGCCCACTGCCCGCCGACGCCCTCGCCGCCCAGTTCAAACGCTCACCCAAGGTCGCCGTACAGGCCGTACTGGATGCCCTGGAAGAGCTGGGCATGGTGCAGCAGGACGCAGATCAGTATCGTCTGGCCGGCTGATGCAAAGGAAGTCGTCAATGGCCAAGGGTAACTACATAGAAGCGGTGGAGATCATCCGGCGACTGGAGGGCGGTATTACACGCCCCTTCCTATGCCGAGCCAGCAACGGCAAATACTATGTGGCCAAGGGTCTGGAACTACCGCCCGCCGAGCGTATTGCCGAGCTGCTGTGCGCCCGCCTGGCCGCTGACTTCGGGTTGCCAATCCCCGAACACGGCTATATCTATATTGACCCCGCCCTGCTGCGCTACAACCCAGAAGCACGCAGCGACCTAGGGCCTGGTGACAGCTTCGCCCTGGCTTATGTCGCGGACGCTGCAGACCTGCTTTATACGCAAGCACTGCAGGTTCCTGTCGATCTACAAAAAACCGTTTTCACCTTTGATTACTGGGTTGGTAATGGTGATCGTCAGCTAGGCCCATTTGGCGGTCGCCCCAATTTGCTGATGTGCGGCACAGACAATCAGCTGCAACTGATTGACCACAACCAGGCATTCCAGTGGCCTCAGGATGCTCATGGGTTCGCCCAGAGCCATGTGTTTGGCCCAAGCAATCGGGCATGGCGCATGGATATGGTCGACAAGGTTGAATACAGTCAGCGGATGCACGACACTGCCAAACGCTTTCGTGACCTATGCTCAGACATACCTGATGAATGGTGTGCATCTATCGGCAAACAGGGACTCGACATTCTGCTCGAAGAAATCGAAAGTAATCTGATGCGCTGCAATTCGGACGAATTCTGGAGCGTCCTGCAATGAAATACGCCTGTCTTTACAGCATCGTGCGCTTCGCGCCTTTTGCCGAAACCGAAGAATTTGCCAATGTCGGCATCGTTCTCTCGGCCCCGGCCATTGGGCGCATGGAGTACAGGCTCGCCCGTAAAAACCTAAAACGGGTCAATCGTTTCTTCGAATGCAACAACCTGTTCGCCAAGGCAATGGAAATTGCCCAAACCGAACTGGATGCAGTGCGCTCGATGACGGCAGAAGCACAAGAGACCCAGATCGTTAACCACTTCCGCTTCCTGACTGAGCCCAAGGAGTCGCTGATTCGCTTCAGCCCCATGCGCTCGATCCTGGTGGAAAACGTTGATGTCACTCTTGAGGAGCTTTTTGGTCGGTATATCGAACGTCAAGGCATGGCTCGTGATCGTCGTGAAGAAGTCATGGTTCGTGAAATTCGCACCCTGTTCACGGAAGCGTCTATCCGTAGCTTCCGCGATGACACCCTGACCGGCGATCTGACCAAGCTGCACCTACCCCTGGTTCACCGCAATGAAGTTGTCGCTGCCATCAAGCCTTTAGCTTTTGACCAGCCCGAACCAAGCGCAATCCTTGACCACTGCGATCAGTGGCTAATGAAGTTCGTGCGCGCCGAACGGGAAGGGATAATTGAGCTGAAGAACGTGCTAATCCCTGTTGCCGCCCCGGCAGAGAGTGAATCGCCTCGCCACCGCAAAGCGGTGCAGATAGCCAAGGACAGCATCAAAGAACGCGGTATGCAACTGGTCGACTATCAGGCCACCCAGAAAATCGCCGCCTTCGCGCAGAGCTACGTTCAATAGCCTCAAGCAGCTTTCCTGCTCTGCACAAGGCCCGGTAAATCCGGGCCTTGTGCTTTTGTTCTTGCGTTACCCCAGCGGGCTATACCTCAATGATCAAATCCGAGCGAAAGCCAGTCTCTTCGCCCGGATACCCCCTTGGATTGCAGACCACACGTGTACCTGCCATGTCATAGTCGACGGCAATGTGTGAATGCCCATACCCACAGTGCCATCTGCTCGGCCCCCATAAGACCTTCCCAGCGGTTGGCATACGCGGCATCCATATGAGTGCCGGCATGGGGGTTGCCCTGAAGAGAGCGTAGCGTCGGCGCATGGTGGGTGATCACCACCGTTGGCCCGCCAAATGGCTCCGACAACTTCATGCGCAGCCAATCTTTCGTCTGCACTGACTGGGCAACCAAATCAGCGGGCCGGATGCGCCTGTAGCTTTCTGTGCGGATCTGTCGGAAGTCATTCATAGAACTCTGCGCAGTCATGCACGCCATCGGCGGGTTACCGGTAGCGGCGAAATCCGTCCACATGGTCGCCCCAAGGAAACGCACGCCGGCCAAGATCACTTCATCACGATCCAACACCCGCACGCGATCATCCTGCGTCGTTCTTAGTTTCTGCAGGGTATTCGTCAGGTGCCCGCCGTAAAACTCGTGATTACCGGGCACGTACAGTACCGGCCCAGGGAAGGACTGCCTGGCCCATTCAACAGCGCGTGCTTTGACATCGATGTCGCCCGCCAGAATGACCACATCACAGTCCAGGGGCTCTGGAGAAAATGGGCTGAACTCATTGTGCAGGTCGGACAGCAGGTGAATACGCATCATCTTTCTCAGTGGTTTAGTCAGGCTCAGCGGCGAGCCCAACCAGGTGCATATCCACATATACTGGCCCGAGTTCTTGCAAACAACCTGGGGCAATGGCCCGGCTTAGACGAGTCATTGAATACTTTCGTCCACTTACGCTTACTTTCGGTAATATCCAGATAACTCAGGATTACTGAAGGTTAAGAAATGGACTTCACCCCGATCATCGCGAAGGTCTGGGGCACGCTCGGCTGGTTTATCCCGCTGATGCTGCTGATCGGCCTGCTCAAATCGCCGTGGGCCAAGGGCCATATCGGCGAACTCCTGGTGCGGCTGTTTGCCCATTGGCAGCTGGATAAGCAGACCTACCGCCGCCTGCACAACGTCACGCTGAACACCCCAGACGGCACCACGCAGATCGACCACGTATTCCTCTCGCCCTACGGCATCTTCGTGCTGGAAACGAAGAATATGAGTGGCTGGATATTCGGCAGCGAGAAGCAGGCGCAGTGGACGCAGAAGCTCTACAAACGCACCTTCAAGTTCCAGAACCCGCTGCGGCAGAACTACAAACACCTCAAAGCTCTGGAAGCCACCCTTGGCGTTAACCCCGAGCACCTGCACTCGGTGATCACCTTTGTCGGCGGTAGCACCTTCAAAACCGAGGTGCCGGCCAACGTGACCCAGGGCATTGGCTTTATCCGCCATATCAAGTCATTCCAACAACAGCGATTCAGCGAGGCTGAAGTCGACGCGATGCTGCACGCCCTGCAAACCGGCCGCCGCGCACCGACCCTCGCCACCCACCGCGAGCATGTGCAAAACCTTAAACGCCGGAGTGATCCAACAGCCGAACGGCAATGCCCGAAATGTGGCGGCGCGCTGCTGATACGCACCGTTAAATCGGGAGCAAAAGCAGGGCATCAATTTTGGGGCTGCTCGGGGTTTCCCCAGTGCCGAACCATACAAGGCCTCTGAGGCACGGAAGATGTCGAATAGCAAACTGGCGGCATCTAGCGCTACAGGACCGTTAAGAGGGGATCATATGCCAGCAGTCTTTGTTCACGTCTCCGACATCCATTTCGGTCAAGAGAAGGATGATCGGATTCATATCCACGGTGACGTCAAACAACAACTGATCGCCGACGCTAAAGAAGTTGTCTCGAAAATAGCGGGCGGGAGCGCCCACGGCATTCTAGTCACCGGCGACATTACCCAGTCGGGAAAATGGACGGAATATGAGGTTGCCGGAAAATGGCTAGATGAACTGGCAGCAAGTGTCGGCGTGGAGATCCATCGTGTTCAGATGGTGCCGGGCAACCATGATCTCGACCGTTCAAAGCTGTCGTTCTCCGGGCAGCAGATCCTCGACCATATTCGTGCGGGTGGCCCTACGGAATACGAGCAGATCCTAAACAACCCAACAGATCGGGCAGCTCTCTTCGCTCGGTTCGAGGACTACGGCCGCTTTAGCTTTGGCTACAACTGCCCCCTCAATAACGAAGGCGCGTATGCGTCCGAGATGGAAGTGAACCTCGCGCCTGGGCGAGCGATCCGCTTCATAAGGTTCAATTCTTCCCTCCTCTGCCATGGTGGAGAGCGTGACGAGTACCCAGAGTTGATGATAGGAGCACGCCAATTCACCATCCCCCCCACACCTGGGGTGGAGAACATTGTCCTCGTTCACCACCCGTTGAACTGGTACAAGGATCAAGATCAGGTGCGGGATTACATCCGCAGCCGAGCTCGGATTTTCATATCTGGCCATGAACACGACCCGATGGTATCGATCGACAATGTCGAGACGGGCTGCGACGTGATGATGCTTGCTGCCGGCGCTACCGTCCCCTACAAGTCCAACGACATCTACACCTTCACGTACAACATAATAGAATTCGACTGGGATGAAGAAATCGACGGACTGTCAGTGACGATGCATCCCAGGGCATGGAATGCGAAACGCACCTGTTTCGAGGCCGATGATAAGCGGCTGGGCGGAAAGGATCCCAACTTCCGGTTGGCATGTCCGTTTTTCCGCAAGGCGGACCGTCCGGACGCTCCTACGGCGGCTCAACTTACAGATGCACCGGTTGCCGAAGAGAGCGCATCTTCCGTGGTACCTACTATCGAAATGATCCCGATGGAGTCCTTGGAAGGAGAGCCGCAGTCCATGCAACCGAAGGCAGAAGGTTACGAGACCGCTAGGCTCCGGTTCTTCCGCGACCTGCTCGAAGGAGAGCGCCTACGCATCCTAGTGGAGCTGGACGCTCTTCCGGAAAACTTTGATGACCGGATGTCGCAGGGGCTGGAACGCAGGTTATTCGACATGCTTGTCCGAAATGGAAAGCTGGGGGAAGTCGAGAAGATGATCGATCAATTAATTGGCGAGCGAAAGGACGGGGCGCGGTAATGAACAATATTGCGGTTCACATGCGGATCTCCGGCGTCACTGTAAGCGATAGCGATGTGGATTCCCGTCGTGCGGCGGCGACCAGCCTCGCAACGAGTTGGCGGAAGGACAGAACTACTGCGAGCATCGTCTCTAGGGCAGCAGATGTTGCCGAGGTTCTTAGTGGCAAGGGCACCCCTTCACAAGCGCTAGGCGATGAGGTTCAGGCAGCCATCCAGAAGAAGTCGCCATCCTTCCTCTATGAGGAGCGCCCTTTGGACGTTGGCGTCTGTGCTGGCATGGCGATGGTTTCCATCCTAAGTACCCCCCCGGGTGCCACGGGGTGGTCGTACGTCGATGTCTATGCCGCTGCGCTTTGGTCCGCACTTTCGTATCAACCGGTACTGACGCCCGAACGACGCGAGAATCTTCGCCGCGAAGTTCTCACTGCGGCTACCGACTTGAGTGCAACATCGGCTGAGAAAGCAAGAGAGCGGATCAGTGTCCCCGACCCGTCCGATGTAGAGATCACCATTGATGCGGACAATGTGGCGACCAATGATTTCAAAGAAGCGATGGCCGGTACGGTTGAAGCGCTGCGTCGCAATGCCGCACTGGATCGCGAGGAGCTAGATTTTCTGTGGTGGGCGCAGCTAGGACGTAGCAGGTTGCTAAAAAAACAACTATCCGAGATCGCCGAGCCAACGCGGATAGTCGCCGCCGGCATCGAAGGTGCAAGGATGCTTCGTCGTCTTCCCTGCGAGGTACATCGCGAGATCGTCCTCCGCACATTGGACCAGGATCCTGAACTCGACCTGGCGGAACTACTTGCGGCAATCGGCGACGACCGTGCGGCACTCAGCGCCGCAGTTATCAGAGCCAATGCCCTCGCCCATCCTTCCGTTTTCCCTCTTCTCCATGCATTGGCCACTGGCGAAGTGGATGGGTCGGGTGCGCCCTTGAAGCGGCGAGTTTCGGAGTGGGGTGAACGGGCGCTGCTGGAAGCAACGCTCATCAGATTGATGTCGCAAGGCACGGGCAAGGTATGAGCGGATCGTGCCGATTCGAAGGATGTACCGTCGACGAGACGGGACTCTGTGCACTCGAGCGCGACCTGTCAAGCTGCACTAACCGTGCTCGCCAGGACGGAGCCGGTGCGACGCCTTCGGATGTCGCTGATTATGACGATATAGCTTCACAGTCCGCTGACCCACTGGGTTCCCCTGTACTTACTCAGCCGGTGCGCATGAGCGCACTTGCGTCTAGTCGGTCGCTCGGACTGGAGGATCTGAATGCCTTAATGGGCACCAGATACGTCAATGTGGTTGGCATCCTCGGCGATCCAGAGTCCGGAAAAACGGCGTGCCTGGCCAGCCTGTACCTGCTTGTTTCGCATGCAATGCTGGAGGGCTGGTCCTTCGCGGACAGCAGAAGCTTGGCGGCTTTCGAGGATATCGCTCGCGGTGCCCGCGATTGGAATAACGGAGAGGTGCCGGAGCAGATGACGGTCCACACCGAGTTAGCGGACGATCATGGTCCGGGTTTCCTGCACCTCCGACTCGTCAGGCTTTCTGACGGGCGACGCGTCGACATGGCGCTTCCCGACGTACCAGGGGAATGGACACAGGCGCTCGTCAATACGGCCCGATCAGATCGGCTGGACTTCATGAAGTCTGCTGAGGCTATCTGGATCGTGCTCGATGGCCGCACGCTCGCCGACATCGAGAAACGTCAGGGCCTCATCGCCCGTGTGGGACAGCTCGCGGGGCGTCTGAACACTATGCTGGACGGCCATGCACCACGATTGATGATAGTGGTTACTCACCGGGACTTGCATGTCCTCGCCGACAACGTGGTCAACCGCTTGCAGACGGAGCTCGCCCGGCGCAACGCGAGGGCAGAGATAGTGGGCGTCGCTCCGTTCTCCGACAATCCGGACAACGTGCCGGCGGGATTTGGCATAGCCGATCTGATCGACTTAACCGTCGGGAAACCGGCCGAGCGACCGACCTTCTGGAATTCGAGCGATCCGACCGAGGCCGATCGCGCCTATCTGAGCTATAGGAGGGACCGATGAGCCGATCAATTATGCTGCTTGGCGGCCCAGACTCGGGTAAGACCAACTATATTGGCCGTCTATGGCGGGCGTTAGACGACGGAACCGGCGCACTACATGCCGCAGAGCAGCCCGAAGACATCAACTTCGTGCTCGAGGTTACTGACCACCTTTTCGAGGGAGGCTTCGCGCCGCGCTCCGAACACAGCGACTCCCGTCGCGACTTCGAGGTCGTCGTAGCAGCGATAAAGGACGGGCCGCGATCCCGAGTCGTAGTACCCGACATCTCGGGCGAGCTTTGGCGCCAGGCCGTCATCGACAGCGAAATTGCCCCGGACTGGATGAACGAACTGCGGCGGGCGGACGCCGCACTGCTCTTCGTGCGGGTTGATTCCGACCAGGATGTCAGGCCACTCGATTGGGTGACATCGCGCAAAATGCTGGAGAAGCTCGGTGGAGAGGAGGATCAGGGGCTCCCAACACAGGTGATGCTGTGTGAGCTGATCCGCTTTCTCGAGGGCTCACTTGCCAACCGCGAGGACGGCGGGCTTCCACGTCTTTCGGTCGTCGTCACCGCATGGGATAGGGTCGATGAGGGCAAGTTTGAGCAAGGCCCCGCCTCCTATCTCGAGCGTGAATACCCGCTCGTCGCCGGCAAGCTGGCCGATCTAGAGAATCTCGACGTCCAGATATTCGGCCTCAGCGTCGTCGGCGGCGACCTGAAGCACGACCCTAACTATCGGCAGGCCTTTCTGGAGGCCGGGATAGATGGCCAGGGATGGGTCGCGGTAGGTGACGAGGATGGATGGCGGCGGGATCCCGACGTCACCCTCCCGATCGCCTGGGCAGTGGGCCTTTGAAGCTGTGACCATTGCCGAAGTACAGATCCACGGCTATCGCAAGGGGCACCAGTTGCTTGCGTCGTCCGTCATATTATCCAAGGACGATCAGGCAGTTGTGGACCGCCTTTCCGACGTGGCCGGCCCCCTACGCCCCAGGGAGCAATTCGCCCCCTATCTTTCGGCCTATCCGCTACCGAGCGGAACCTACTACATTATCGCCAGGACATGGCAGGATCACTCCGTGTCCCGGGCAGGCTGCGTCCGAACCAAGAGCGTATTGATCGATGTGCTGACATGGTCGCTCAGCCCGCCGCTCATCCCCATCCTTCACCTGCTCGGTTCGGCCGAACTGCCGACTGAGATGAGTGCGGTGCGCATCGAAATTGAGGAACAGCTTGAAGAGCGGCTTCCTCCCACCCCAACTTTCAGCGCGAGCGAACTGCTTGAGGCGCTTTTCCTCGAAGATGCGAAGCCCGTAGTGGTGTTTGACGCACCTGACCCAGAGCTGATCGCCTTGCGTCTACTCACCGCACTGTGGCCCGACATCCGGCGGCGGTTTTCACTTTCGACGTTCGCTCTGTCGCCCCGAAAAATAGGCGGGCGCGACCTCGACCTCGTCTTCGCGCCGTCGAATGCCAAGGCCAAGTTCTCCGACTGGCCTGGGCGTCGTGTGGACGGTCGCTCATCGCAGATTGATCGGCATAGGTGGACGGGGGCTATCGTGCGACGCGTCTTCGATGAGCCTGTTCCAAGACTGCTGTCCGATCGTGAAATCAACCTGCTAGGTGACCGTAACGCAGACAGCGCGGCAGCTCTGCGTATAGCGCTGTTGTGGGACGAACTTCTCGACAAGCTGCCCCAGACGCCCACCGCCGCCTTGGGGCTGTTTGATATTGCCAATTCGGGGATGGTCAACAATGCAGCAGCGATAAGTTTGCTGGAACCTCGACTGGCCGAGGCCACCTGCCGGGCTGCGGGCAGTCTACCCCCCAATGACGCCTGGGACTTCGTCGGCGCGATCGCGCGGAAAATGCAGGGACACAACATGCCGGCCGGCATGATTGCGGTCGAGCAACTCGCGGAATATCTCGCCGAGCATGCGCCCGACGGGGCTGTCAGTTTGCTGCTACAACCCGATCCAAAAGGTGCGATCGAAGGTTTAATCCCCAGCATCGCAATAGGTCTCGGCAACGGAGCGGCACCGCGCGTTGAACAGGTGCTTGTCGATGCTACTACGGACATCATCGCGCGCCTTGTTTCGCAAGGCGGCGCACTGACCGCTCGGGTAGCCGTGGACGAAGGGCTCATCAGGAGGATGGGAGTCGTCCTAACAGAGGTTGACAGAGAGCTTGCGGATAGGGCTGGCATGATGATGCTCCCCTTTCTGATCGAGGATCGGCAGCTTTCTGCGGCCACGCCCATCATCAACAGGCTGGACTCCCAGGGAGTTGCTGCAGAGCTTCGTTGGCTTGGTGAGGCAAATGACTTCCAGGCCAAGCGGCTTAGCACCACGCTCATCGAGCGGGCGCGTGAGGTTGGGGGGATGCCAGCTGTTCGTGATGTTCTGATCTCGTCGGACGCCTCTGCGCGAAGGGACGCACTGCTCGCGCGAACGGTCGACCCCATCGGGGCGGACATACTGTGGCTTCTGGACGAAAAGCGTCTGTCCGAACCGACATCCACTGCGCTGCTCGTGAGTGTGCTGGAGCGTGCCGACGACAAGCAGTTCGCTGCACTGCTGTCCGACGGAGCCATCGGTGAGCGCGTGATCGCGCGTCTTCCGGACAACGCCGTCGATATACTGGTGCGTGTGGCGTTGCAGGGCAGCCTCTCAATTAACGCTTACATTTGTGTCATCAGGTCTGTGATCCCTAAGGTCGACGATGCCCGAAAGTACGATATCGCTGGGCGCGCACTGGAAAGGTGCTTGCACAGCCGATTCGATGGTGACGACACCGAGATTCTGTCCCTGCTACTTGGCATTCTCGGCGCGCAAGTTGACGGCGGATGGGCCGCCAGGTCGGGGTTGGGGCGAGGTATCGACGCCGAGCTCGCGAGCCGGAACCTTATCGTCTTTGAGAAGGCACCCTCGGCCGCTCGACAACGTATCGTTGGGGCTATCGACGAAATCGCTTGCGCCCTGCAAGGGCGATACGCCTGCGATCTGTCTGAAATGGCCAACGACGCCTGCGCGAGGCTCATATTTGATGCGGAGAAAATATCGCACAAGGCACTCACCGATGCAGCAGGCCGGCTCATGCCAATGTTGCTTAGCTCTCGTCGCAAGCCTGTCTCGCTGATGATCGCAGCCTTATTCCCCATAATTTATCGGGAACTGGCAAAAGCCGACGACGTACCCGAGCTCCTGAAGTTCATCCCCTTCTTTGATTGGGATCGCTGTAAGAGCGCACGGCATGGCCTGGTCGAAGCATTTATGTCGTCAAACTGGAGGGCCGGGGACCTGGCTCTAACCGCATATAGATGCAGCGACGTTGCCAAAATCCTTGGGCGGGTTGCTAAGTCGTATGGTGGCGAAGAGTATCTCGCGCGAATCGAGAATGATCTGAACCGTCTAAGCGATGATGGCCAACGCTTTGTCGATCAGACGATCGACGTAATCCGGTCACAGAGATTTTAAGAAGTGGTCATCCGCTATAGCGGCTGTCTGGAGCACCTCAGATAGCTAATCAATAAGCGATACCACGACTCATTCTTCGCCCCGCTTGTAAGGTCAAAGAAATAGGGGGGCAGCGGTGGAGCGCAAGATGAATCTACCGCTGCCCACCATCACCCTCAAAGGTACGCAAGCGGTACAGTGCCACGCTTTTACAGCTTGCGCTCATTTACGCCTAAACCCACCTACAACGCTACTTTCAGCTCAACGTACCTACGCCTAGCTACGCCCAATTTTGCTGGGCTTGCAGCGTTTCTAGGCAACTCATAATCCTCGTTCATCTGGTGAATCCATAGTGGTTTCGCCTTAAGCTTCAAGGCCTTAGGCTCGTTTATGACGATCTCCAAGGGCTGAGAAGAAGTCGTCTGGTCCATTTCTGGTCCAGGTTTGCACCGGACGACGGTCTACAGGCTATCGCCCGACGGCGTATAGCCCGTAGAATTGCAATATCGGGCCTGTAGCTCAGTTGGTTAGAGCAGAGGACTTAGCGAGGCGAGCCTAAACATCGGGCGACCGGTGCATGGTAGACCTCTAATGGGTTGCCCCTCACCAAGTTTACTCTGGTGGCGGGTAGAACTGGTCAAAGTCGGTGAAAGCTAACTCCCTTGGGATAAGCCAATACCGAGCCAAGCTCCCTGCGTTACGGGAGAAGGTGTAGAGACTAGACGGCCAGCCTGTAATGGGAAGGTATAGTCCAGACCACAAACTCGAAAGGGGCGGCGAAAGCCGTAGTGGTAAGCATAATCCTTTGGTCCAGGGTTCGAGTCCCTGCGGGCCCACCAAGCAGAAGCCCCCATCCCGCGAGGAATGGGGGCTTTTTTGCGTCTGTAATTTGTTTAAGAAATGACTGCTTCCGGCCAAAACCAGACAGATTGACATCATTCAGGCCGGCTAGAGGTCTTAGGCCTGAACGGTTTTAAAAGGGGGCAGGACTCTGCCCTCCGGCGTCCAATCGCTAATGCTAGCGTTGTGCCGCAACTTGTTCTAAATGCTAGGGTGCGGCATTTGGGAGCAAAGCGTTGTTGGTTGTAGCTATGACGGCAGCCAACACAGGCGACCACTGGAGTAATGAGTCAAAAAGCCCGGCCAGGCCGGGCTCCGCTAAGGCGAGACTTACATGCCCAACGCGTTCGGAAGTGCCAGCGACAATGCCGGGATGTAGGTGATCAGCACCAGGAAGCTGATTAGCAGCATCAGCCACGGCATGGCTACGCGCACTACTTGCGGTACTGACATGCCCGTTACCGCTGAGGTGACGAACAGATTCAGGCCAACCGGCGGCGTGATAAGCCCGATTTCCATGTTCACCACCATGATGATGCCAAGGTGAATCGGATCGATGCCTAGCTCCACGGCGATCGGGAACAGGATCGGAGCCAAGATCAGAATGATTGCTGAGGGCTCCATGAACGCGCCGGCCACCAGCAACACGATGTTTACCACCAGCAGGAACATCCAGGGCTGCAGACCCGCCTCAAGCACCATGGCGGTAATCTGCTGCGGAATCTGCTCGGTCGTCAGCACATGCGCGAACAGCATGGCGTTGGCGATGATGAACATGAGCATGATCGACAGCTTGCCCGACTCGAGAACGACCTTTGGACAGTCGCGAAGCGTGATGTCCTTATAGACAAACACTGCGACAAAAGCCGAGTAGACCGCGGCGACTGCCGCAGCTTCGGTTGGTGTGAACATGCCCGAATAGATGCCGCCCAGAATCACGACCATCAGCAGCAAACCCCAAACGGCCTTTCGGGCGGCTGAGAGCCATTCTTTGAAGGTTGCCCGGGGCAGTGCAGGCAGCTTCTTTTTGACAGCAATGATGTAGATGGCCGCCATCAGCACGACGCCAAGCATGATGCCGGGTACCACACCGGCCATGAATAGCTTGCCAACCGAAGTCTCGGTGGCAGCGGCATAAACGACCATAACGACCGAGGGCGGTATGAGAATTCCCAGCGTGCCGGCGTTGCAGACGATGCCTGCGCCAAAGGCTTGCGGGTAACCGGACCTCACCATACCTGCAATTGCAATCGATCCTACAGCCGCCACGGTAGCCGGGCTTGATCCAGACAATGCAGCGAACAGCATGCACGCCAGAACGGCACCAATGGCCAGTCCTCCCCGGATGTGGCCGACGCACGCGTTGGCGAAATCAATCAATCGGCGGGCAACGCCACCGGTTGTCATGAACGCGCCAGCGAGCAGGAAGAATGGGATGGCCAGCAGGGTGTAATGCTCGGACGTCTCGAACAGCTTAATTGCCAGGGAGGTTACCGAGTCAGGACTGAATAAGAGGATGGTCAGCGAGCCAGCCAGTCCCAATGAGACTGCGACCGGCACACCGATAAACATGAGCGCGAAGAGCGCGACGAAGAGGAAAAGAATGGTCATTTACTTCGACTCCTCTGCGCCTAGCTTCACAGCTTCGGCGGCTTCATCTACCAGGCCCAGCCCGGTTTGCTCGTTGCGCAATATGCGTACGAGGATTTCGGTGAAACGGATGAACACCAGAGCAAAGCCAATCGGGACGATCATCCCGATGTGCCACTGCTTAACGCCGAAGTGACCGAGGTCCTCCGCGCCGATATGTGCGTTGAACAGCGCTGCGATCCAGTTGTAACTGGCAAAGACAAACAGGCCTGCATAACCGAGGCAGAATACGCATGCCAGGATTCCGATATGGCGCTGAATATGACGCGGGGCGAGCTTGACCAGAGCGTCTACCCCGATGTGACCTGCAGTGCGCACACCATAGGCCAAGCCAAAAAAGATCAGCCAGGCAAATAGCGCTTTGGTCAGGGCCGTACTCCAGGTCATCGATTGGGCCAACCCGATGGTGAAGTCGCCTAGGACGAAGAACACATTTTCGACGGACGAGAAGCGGTCTCCCAAGCTATAGAACAAGGTGTACAGGTTATTGAGGATGACGTAGACAAAGGTGACCAGCGTCATGGCAGCAAGCAGGAAGGCAATGAAGCCCTCTTCAAAGTGATCCCAAGCGCGCCTTAGGGCGTTCATGGATGTCTCTCCAGTAGACCAGCATTGTTATATGGCACTTGAGGCGTGCCGTTGAGTTAGCCGCGGCAGGCGTGAATAGGGATGCTCATAGCGGCTGCCATGAGCTGCGGTACTCAATGACCTGTCGGTAATCTGGAGAGCAAGGCATATGCCAGGAGACCACGTGTATTGCTGCGATGGCGGAAATGAGATCGACTTAATTAGGCGCCACGCGTCACTGCTGGGCCGGCTGAGAAAGTGATCGTTTCCTGCCGTGACGCTAATGAGAAGAGCGGATATAAAAGCCAGGCAGTCTTCGCTGTAAAGGTCGATATAAAGGGCGGGTTTCCGCCTTTAGTCAGAACACCAGGGCGGAGTTCCGCCATGAACCGTGCCAGCGTTTATCGTTTCAACGGCATTGCACGGTCAAGCAAGCCGAAGCCAAGCCAAGGACAGGGACAGGGACGGGACAGGGACGAGATTAATAGCTCGCCGATACCGAATAGTTCGGATTAGTTAGGCGCCTGCTTGCAGGCGCCAGCAGTACTTCAAGCGGTACAAACCCTGCCTATTGCCTAGGCAGTCCTGCCTTCTTTTGGTTGGCACGCCGCGCCAACATGTTTAACGCCTCGACGCCTGCGGAAAACGCCATCGCGGCATACACATAGCCCTTGGGGACGTGGGCGCCGAATCCCTCTGCGATCAGCGTCATTCCGATCATCAGCAGGAAGCCCAGGGCGAGCATCACGACAGTTGGATTGTCATTGATGAACTTGGCTAGTGGGTTGGCCGCGACCAGCATTACGGTGACCGCGACAACAACGGCGATGACCATGATCGCCACATGGTCAGTCATGCCGACCGCCGTGATTATACTGTCGACCGAGAACACCAGGTCGAGTAGTAGGATCTGGGCGATCGCAGCACTAAAGCCTATCACCGCGGCGTTTTCTAACGGCTTGCCTTCAAACATGTCCCCGCCCGGGGTGGGGTCCATGCTGTGGTGAATCTTGTAGTGGTCAACCCATCCCGGACAGTGGGTTAAGTTTCTCTTCGGCCACCGCTGGCGGTAGCCCACCGTTGAATTGATGCGGTCTGATCCAGTTGTAGCGGTGCATCAGGTAGTGGCTGATGTCCCGCTGAGCTTCCTGTGCCGTCAGGTAACCGGTCTGTGGTATCCACTCCGACTTCAGGCTGCGGAATAGGCGTTCCATCGGCGAGTTGTCCCAACAATTACCCCGGCGGCTCATGCTCTGCTGCATTCGGTAGCGCCATAGCCGCTGCCGGAACAAGCGGCTGGCGTACTGGCTGCCCTGATCCGAATGGAACAGCACCTGCTGTGGCTTGCCGCGCTGCTCGTAGGCCATATCGAGGGCTTTGATTACCAGCTCGGCATCCGGTTTGGCGGAGAACGCCCAGCCAACCACCCGACGCGTGTGCAGATCCAGCACCGCGGCCAGGTAATGCCAACAACCTTGCGCCCAGACGTAGGTGATGTCGCCGCACCACGCTTGGTTCGGGCGCTGAACTGCGAACTCACGGTTCAGTCGATTCGGGATATCCGGGCGCTCAACCGTGGCCTGCTTGTAGGCGTGCGAGCCCGGCTGCTTGCTGACCAGCCCCAACTCACGCATCAGTCGACGCACACGAAAACGGCCAATCTCTACGCCTTCCTCGCGCAGCATGCCCAGGATGCTTCGGCTGCCAGCCGAACCCCGGCTTTGGCTAAACAACTCGTTGACGCGACTGCGCAGCGCAACGCGACGAGCATCAATACGGCGACGTCGGAGGCGATGGGCGTAATAGCACGACCGCGCCACATCGAACGCTGAACAGACCACTTCTACCGGCTCCTGCTCACTCAACTGGTCTATCAGCGCGTACGATCGAGTTCGTCCGACATCAAGAGAGCGGTAGCCTTTTTTAATATCGCCTTCTCCCGTTCCAGCCGGTTGATCCTGGCCTCTAGCTCCTGGATCTTCTGCTGCTCGGGTGTCAGCGCTTTGCTTTTTGGGGTAACGCCCTGGCGCTCGTCTTGGAGTTGTTTCACCCATCGCCGCAAAGCCGAGTCCACGACGCCCAGCGAACGGCAGGCCTCGATATGGCTGTAGCCCTGATCTAGTACTAAGGCTGCCTCTCGTTTGAACTCGGCTGAAAACGTACGTCGTTGTTTGCTCATCGAACACCTCTTAATGGCGAGGATTTTCGCCTAAATCGGTGTCCGGGATCAGTAGACCACTACAAAGTAATCGCTGGTTGTTTGGCGCCAAAAAAAACATGATTCTGCTTTAAAAGCCTTGCTTAGCATCATAAAATCAAGGGGATTAATCCTAGCCTTCGACATTCTGGGCAAAGAATAACTGCGCTTCGCAGGCATCAACCGACAAGGATCTTCTAGTTGAACACTATTTACCTAAGAAAAACCCTGCTAGCTGTCTCGATTTCGATGGCTGCATCGCATGCTTTCGCTGAGTCGTTTGATATCAGTGCTAATCGTGGTGAAGATGCTTTCACAGGCTCCTATGCCAATGGGCTGACCCTGACTGGTAGCTACGAAGGTTCTGATGATGGCGCCGAGTTCGCCGGATCTCAAATCACCGGTGACCTTGTCAACGAGGCTAACATCACCTCGGTCGACAACGGCTACACCGATGAGACCAACACCTTCGTCAATGATCCGTCTGGCATTGATTTCGACTATTCAGAAGTCGAAACATTTCCTGGCTCGGGTATATACGAGGACGGCGAACCTACCCGTGTTTCGGGTAACGTCATCAACCGTGGCATCATTTTCTCTGAAGGCCGTGATGCGACCGGCATCTTGGTTGACTCTGCTGAGATTGGTGGTTTGTTCATCAACGAGGTTCAGGGCGAAATCACCGCTTCTGGTATCTCCGGTGAAATGGAGAGTCTTGCCGGTGTAATGTTTCAGGGCGCGACAATCGGCGGCTTTGAAAACCACGGCAGCATCCAGGCGCTAGGGGCGGATGGTACTGCTCTGTCTATGATTGACGGCACATCCATTACCGGTGATCGCTTTTTCAACGCCGGCACAATCTTTGCCGAAGGTGAAAACGTAGAAGCTGTTGAGCTTGAGCATCTCGCGTTCACTGGTAAGTTTGTCAACGACGGTGTGATTATCGGCAAGGGCATCAACTCTCAGGGCGTTAGCCTTGAGGAAGGGGCTCAACTGCATTCTATCGTCAATAACGGCTCCATTGTTGGGTCTGGCGAAGGCGCAGTGGCTATCCAGATCGGTAGTAATTACCTGGATGATGGCGCTGATTACCAGTCACCTACCGTAGACGTTGGCATCGTCAACACTGGTGTCATTGATGGTCAAGAAATCGCGATCAAGGTCAACAATTTCAATGTAAACCCTGACACCCTTGACGGTGATTTCGACACCGATGTCGGCTATGGCTTCTTCCAGATCCACCAAATGGCCGGTGAAATTACGGGCCGCATTGCCATTCAGGGTAACGAAAAGACTGATCTCGACTGGTTTGGCGGAAACATCAACGGCAAATTGTACGGACTGAGTGAAGTCGACGTATATGGTGTTGCAAACTTCGGTGGCGACGTTATTGAAGTCAACGAAGAGGTCAACATCTACGACGGAGCCCAGCTCAACTTTACGCAGCCCCACTCGTACATCATGAAATCTGACCATGCCGTTCAAAACGGCTGGGATGATCAGTACACCGGCGGTAACCTGCTTGTTGCTACAGGCGGCACCTTGGGTCTACCGCTGAGCGCCGCTACCGACGCAACTCGTCCTATCCTGTTTGTAGAAGGTACTGCGACCTTCGAAAAAGACTCGATTGTTATGCTCAACGCGACAGTCGATGATTTCAACTCGACTGGCAAGACGTACAAACTGATTGAAGCTGGCTCGCTCGTTGATAACGGCCTGCTGCTGAAGAGCAGTTCTGCACTGCTGTCGGTTTCTAGCCTGAACATCACGCCAACCTCTATCGGTGCCGATGTTTCCAAGCCAGACGCAACACAGCCGACCGAGCCGACTAATCCGACTCCGACCGATCCGACTGATCCGACTCCGACCGAGCCGACTCCGACTGAGCCAACCAAGCCTAGTGACGGCACTGTTGTTGTTGCCCCTAACACTGAAGAAACCAACAAAGCGGTAATCGCGCAGGGTGGTGGTAACAGCAACGCTCAGGCTGCTGGATCGCGCTTTGTTTCGATCATCAGCAGCCTGAAAACGAACGACGCGATTGCCAATGCTCTGATCGAAGCAGGTAATGACACTGCAACTATCGCTCGTATCGCAGCCCAACTGGCCCCGGATGTGAATGGCGGTTCGACTCAGGCTGCTATGGGTGGCCAGAGCATGATCTCCACAGCTATCGGCGGCCGTATGGGCGCTGCTCGTAGCGGCATGTCTTCTGGTGAAGGCTTTGATGAAGTGGGTGGTTGGATTCAGGTTTTGAGCAGCGATGCTAATCAAGACATGCGCGACGGTATCGAAGGCTACAGCTCTGATTCCAAGGGCCTGCTGTTTGGTGCTGATGGCAAGCTGAACGAGCAGACCACCCTTGGCCTGTCCTACAGCTTCATCAACTCTGACGTAGCGAGCGACCTGAGCAACAAGACTGACGTTGATACTCATGCTCTGACTGCTTACGGCAGCTGGACTGACAACGGCCTGTTCGTTGACGGTAGCGTGACTTATGGTCTGAGCAAGAACGACGCTGAGCGTTTCATTGCCGGCACCAAGTCGACTGCCAACTACGACAGCTCACTGTTCGGCTTGAATGTCATGTCTGGCTACGCTTTCGACCTGAGCAATGGCCTGGTGGTTGAGCCGCGCATTGCTGGTCGCTACAGCAAAGTCACTACTGAGAAATACGACGAGAAGGGTTCCTCGGGTTCGCTGTCTATCCAGAACGAGCAGCGTATGGAAGTGGCTGAACTGGGTGCCGGTGTGCGCTTGGCCGGTCAGTTCGACGTCGCAGGCGGTCTGTTGACTCCTGAAGCCAAAGTCATGGCCTTCCATGATTTCATTGGCGATCAGGCCAAGACAGAAGCAGCGTTCCTGGCTGGTGGCGATAGCTTCAATACCTTCGGCGCCACTTCCGCTCGTGATACCTACGAGCTGGGCCTGGGTGCTAGCTACCGCCGCGATCAGGTGACTTTCACTGTCGGTTACGACCGTCAGATGAAGTCCGGCTTTGATGCCGACACCTTCACCGCGAAAGTGCGTTACGACTTCTAAGTCCAGCGCATAGAAAAAGCCCGCTTCGGCGGGCTTTTTCTTATCCACTGTTTGGCTTCTGCCGACGTATAGCAGAGCGATCCAGCCATTTCGCTCTGGCTAGGGACTACGGTTAAGGGCTCCGCTTAAACCGCAGCCCCCTGTTAGGGGGAAATTACTCGTGAGAGGTCATCGCCTTGACTGGGACGTTCCAAAATTACGCAGCGTTTGCAGCACTTGCAGGCGCACTCGCCTCGTTATTTGGCTGCTCAACCCATATGGAGACCCTTGAGCGAGCCGTAAACACTAGGCAAGGGAAAACCAATGTCATCCATACATCCGAGTACGACCTTGTTAGCGCAACTCGGACTAGTACAGGCGCAGCTGAGGTTCTCCGAATCTATATTGAAGGTGATGGCAAAGCTTGGGCCACACGCACCCAACCAAGTACGGACCCATCGCCACGTAATCTGCTCATGATGCAGTTGGCCATGGAAGATCCGCGCCCATCGGTGTATCTCGCCAGGCCTTGTCAATTCCATAAAAGCGCCGGGTGTGGTGTTTCCATGTGGACTGACAAGCGATTCGCGGCACCGGTCATAAGAAGCTATGAGGAAGCCTTGGACAAGCTGAAAGAGGGTCATGGTGCGCGAAGCCTAGAGCTGATCGGCTACTCAGGTGGCGGTTACATAGCACTGGTGATGGCCGGGCTTCGTACTGATGTAACACAAGTTCAAACCATCGCAGGCAACCTTGATCCGGCTGCGTGGGCCCAGCACCATTCTATCTCTCCGCTTAACGGCCTTAAGGGTCTCAACCAATTTCCACGCCTGAGACTACTGCCCCAAGTGCACTTCGTTGGCGCCGAGGACAAAGTAGTCCCGCAAGAGCTGGTCGATTCGATAGTTCGGGAGAACAGATTTAGATGCGCAACGGTGAGACGTGTTGGGGCAAGCCATGAGGTTGGCTGGGCGGGCATGACGCGTTTACTTAACGAAAAGGCTAGTTGCAAGTAACCTCTACTACTTGCAATCGTGCTTCTACAAGAAGACAACAGCCGTGCCCGCAGCTGGCAACTTAGCAATACGGCACGCAGCAGGTCGCTACGCCTAAAAGTAATGTAAGGCATTGAGGCTTGCGTTGCGCCGTATCCTTCCGCTCCCTCTACGGTCCATCATGTACCGTCTGGTCTCTTTCTGGTCCCGCATTCCTGCGGGAACGGGCTGACGTCTCCCAATCAAGCCTTACAGAACAAGGACTTACAAATATCCAGCTTATCGGCTTGTAGGTCTCATAATCCTTTGGTCCACGGTTCGAGTCCGTGTGGGCCCACCAACTCGAAAGCCGCGCATTGCGCGGCTTTTCGTTTTTCTGCCGCCGTCCACTGCAAATGCCTCATGTGAGGCGGCGATACGATCAGCCAGTTAAATAGCAAAATCGCATATAAACCTGAACAAACGTTCCTAGACTCTCTAAGAGCTCACCTCTATCGTTCGCGCGTGGCCGCTGTGTTTGGCCGGTCGTTACGCCACGTTAAGGACGTTCATGCTCTCCGATTCACTGCCGCTGCTGTTCGTCTGCGCTTTGCTGCTCTGGGTACTGGTGTCTTTCGTGCGGGAGACCTGGAGTCCGGATATCGTGGTGGCGATTGCGGTGGCGGTGTTGATCGCCGTCCAGCTGCTGACGCCAGCGGAGGTGCTTGGGGTGTTGTCCAACTCGGCGCCCGTCACCATTGCCTGCATGTTCGTCATATCCGCCGCGCTGGAGCGTACCGGCTGCATTGATGCGCTGGGCAACTGGCTGGGTGGGCTGGTCGGCACCAGCCCGACCCGTGTGCTCGGCGGGCTGACGATTACTGCGCTGGTCATTTCGGCGTTTCTGAACAACACGCCGGTGGTGGCGATTCTGACGCCGGTGGCGATATCACTGGCTACGCGGGCCGGCACCACGCCTTCGAAGCTGCTGATTCCGCTTTCCTATGCCACGATCCTTGGCGGCACGCTGACGATGATCGGCACCTCGACCAACATTCTGGTAGACGGCGTGGCGCGTAAGGCGGGCCTCGCGCCGTTCGGCATGTTCGAGATTACCGGTGCGGCGCTGGTACTCGCTGCGGCCGGGATGCTGTACATGCTGACCATCGGCAAGCGACTGCTGCCGGAGCGCGACACCCTGTCCAAGTTGCTCGGGCCAAGGCTTGATCGCACTTTTATGAGTGAACTGAGGGTGCCGCAGGGGTCGTCGGTGATTGGCAAGAGCATTGCCGAGGCCAACCTCAACGGTGGCAGCGGCCTGCAGGTGCTGCAGGTCGACCGCGACGCCCACTTGCACAGCCGACCGGAGCAGGATTTCACATTACTGGCCGGCGATGTGCTGGTGATCCACGGCCAGGTCAAGGATGTGGTTGAGCTACGCGGCAGTGGCCATCTGACCTTCAACCGTGGGGATGCCTTCGAGACCATCAGCAGCGAGGATGAGGTGCTCGCCGAGGCCATCGTCGGGCGCAATTCGCGTTACAGCCATCGGCCGATGCGCGACCTCGACCTCAATGCCCGCTACGGGATCAATGTGCTGGCGGTGCATCGCCAGGATGAAAATATCCAGGGCAACCTCGACGACTTTCAGCTGCAGTTCGGCGATGTAATGCTGGTCGAGGGCACGCCGGCACAGATCAAGCGTTTCGCCGACAACGGCGAGCTGATCAGCCTCAATGCGGTTCAGGAACGTGCGTATCGCCGGGACAAGGCACCGATCGCCATCGGCACCACGCTGATGGTGATGCTGCTGGCGGCGTTCGGCGTGATGCCGATCGAAGGCCTGGCGATCATCGGCGCCGCTGCGGTGTTGGCGACCCGCTGCCTGGATGTCGAAGATGCCTACAAGGCCGTGGACTGGAAGATTCTCAGCCTGATCTTCGGCATGCTCGCCATCAGCGTTGCGATGAACAAGGTAGGACTGGTCGAGCTGATTGTTTCGGGCGTGGTTGATTTGACGCCCTGGGCCGGCCCGCTGTTCATGCTTGGATTTATCTACCTGTTCACCTCGGTCCTTACCGAGATCCTGTCCAATAACGCCGTCGCGGTGCTGGTCACGCCAATCGCCATCGGCCTTGCCCAGCAGCTCGGCATTGACCCGCGGGCCTTTGTCGTCGCGGTGATGTTCGCGGCCAGCGCCAGCTTCGCCACGCCGATCGGCTACCAGACCAACACCTTCGTTTATAACGCCGGCGGCTACCGCTTCGCGGACTTCCTCAAGGTCGGCATCCCGTTGAACCTGTTGCTGTGGGTCGTCGCCACGCTGGTCATTCCCTTCTTCTGGCCGCTCACACCGCTTTGATGGCAGCGCTTGCTCTGGGTCATTGACCGCATCGGTGTTCAGTTTCATGCTCTCGGGCCTTTGCCCCGATGAACAAGAACAAGGAGCGCCCATGAAGCTGGAAACCCTCGCCGTCCATGCCGGCTACAGCCCGGACCCAACCACTCGTGCAGTGGCTGTGCCGATCTACCAGACCACCTCCTATGCCTTCGACGACACCCAGCACGGCGCGGACCTGTTCGACCTGAAGGTGCCCGGCAACATCTATACGCGCATCATGAATCCCACCACCGACGTGCTCGAACAGCGCGTCGCAGCACTCGAAGGCGGCGTGGCGGCATTGGCTGTGGCTTCGGGCATGTCGGCGATCACCTATGCCATCCAGACGATCGCCGAAGTTGGCGACAACATCGTCTCGGTAGCCAAGCTCTACGGCGGCACTTTCAACCTTTTCGCGCACACGCTGCCGCGCCAGGGCATCGAGGTGCGCTTCGCCGCTCATGACGACATCGCCGCGCTCGAGGCACTGATCGACAGCAAGACCAAGGCGGTCTTCTGTGAGTCCATCGGCAACCCGGCGGGCAACATCATCGATATTCAGGCACTGGCTGACGCAGCGCACCGCCACGGTGTGCCCCTGATCGTCGACAATACCGTCGCCACGCCGATGCTCTGCCGGCCAATCGAGCATGGCGCCGACATCGTCGTGCATTCCCTGACCAAATACATGGGCGGTCACGGCACCAGCATTGGCGGCATCGTGGTCGACTCAGGGAAGTTCCCCTGGGCGCAGCACAAGGAGCGCTTCGCGCTGCTGAACACGCCTGACGTCTCCTATCACGGCGTCACCTACACCGAGGCATTCGGCCCCGCCGCCTTCATCGGTCGCTGCCGAGTGGTGCCGCTGCGCAATATGGGCGCGGCGATTTCACCGTTCAACTCCTTCCTGATCCTACAGGGGCTGGAGACGCTGGCGCTGCGCATGGAACGCCATTGCGAGAACGCGATGAAGGTTGCCGAATTCCTCCAGGCACACCCGCAGGTGGCATGGGTGAAATATGCCGGGCTGGCCGATCATCCGGAGCATGAATTGGCGCGTCGCTATATGCGTGGCACACCAGCGTCGATTCTCTGCTTTGGCATCGAAGGAGGCATGGAGGCCGGGGCGCGCTTCATCGATGCGCTCAAGCTGATCGTGCGGCTGGTCAACATCGGCGACGCCAAGTCGCTGGCCTGCCACCCAGCCAGCACCACGCATCGCCAGCTGAATGCCGAAGAACTCGCCCGAGCCGGGGTTTCTCAGGACCTGATCCGTCTGTCCATCGGCATCGAGCACATCGATGACATCCTCGCCGACCTGACCCAGGCCCTGGACGCAGCAAAGGGCTAAGGCCAGCAGCGCCGCTTCGCCGAGAATGCTTGATATCGGCCAGCGAGGCTCCACATTAGTGCGACAGACCGCTGTGGAGCCTCGCCATGACCGACTCGCTGATCATCCCCTGCGCAGAGTGCGCCAGCCTCAACCGTATTCCCGCTGATCGGCTGCATGACGCGCCGCGCTGCGGACGTTGCAAGTCCGATGCATTGCCAAACACACCATTCGAGCTGCAGCAAAGCCAGTTCACCAATCAGATCAAGGGCGATTTGCCGCTGCTGGTGGACGTCTGGGCCAGCTGGTGTGGCCCGTGCCGCAGTTTCGCCCCGATCTTCGCCCAGGCCGCCGCTCAGCTGCAGGGCCGCTGCCGATTGGCCAAACTGGACAGCGAGGCCAATCCGCAGCTGTCGAGCCAGCTCGGCATTCGTTCGATCCCCAGTCTGATCCTGTTCAAGGGGGGCAAGGAAGTAGCGCGCCAGAGCGGCGCGATGCCGTTGCCGCAGCTGCTCGCCTGGCTCCAACAGCACGGGATATGACGGCCGCCGTCCGGTAGCCTGTTCGGCTGCTGCCATGCGACAGAAGGTTAGGCGGCCGAAGCGGCTTTGCCGCTTGCATCGCCACGGAACACGAGCGTCGTCGCCCAACCGCTACGGGCAAATCTAGAACAGACAACCGATTCCGACCGACGGTTCCGTGCATTAGGCCTGCCTTTTATCCGGATATTTCACGCAACGTTTGCCTAGGTTCCACCGCGATTGGATAATGCCGCCGTTTTCACGGCAGACATTTACCGATAGTCGCTGTACAGGGACGTCGACACGCCAATAACAAGGCTCGAGGATGAGCCGGTGAGTTCAGCGTGATTCAATTCGAAATCGATCAATGGCAGGCCTGGGCTCCAGGCTTGGTGAGCACTGATGACTGGACCGACTGGGCCCGGGATCCGTGCGAGCTCGAAAGTGGTGACGTACAACCGGACGTCAGCTTCCTGCCGGCCATGCAACGTCGCCGCCTGAGCCGCCTGGCGCGCATGGTCTTTGCCGTGGCCACACCTCTGGCGGCCGGCCGACCAGCGATGCCGCTGGTCTATGCCTCCCGTCACGGCGAGACCACGCGCACCTTCGCCATTCTCAATGATCTCGCCGGTGAGGAACCGCTTTCCCCCACACAGTTCAGCCTGTCGGTGCACAACGCGATCATAGGGCTCTGGTCCATCCAGCAGCAGAACACGAGCGAGATGACCTCGCTGGCCGCTGAGGGTGATGGGCTGGAGCATGCCGTGCTTGAAGCCACCTTACTGCTCGGCGAAGGCGCTCCCGAAGTGCTGGTGGTGGTCGCCGAAGACCAGCCCCCAACGGTCTATGCGCCCTGGATCAATGACGTCAGCTTCCCCTATGCCGTGGCTCTGTTGCTCAAGCCGGGCAGGGCCTGGCAATTGAGCCTCGGAACCGCCGAGCCAACCCCGACCTGCGCCGCGCATCCGCATGCGATTAATCTGATCCGTGCACTACTCAACAACAAACCGACCTTGCAAAACCAATGGGGGAGCCGCCAATGGAACTGGCAGCAGACTCATTGAACCGTCGATACAGCGCGCCGTGGCTGTGGCGTCTGGTCGCGACCGGACTCTCTTTCATGCTGTTCGGTGTCGGCGGGCTCTGTCTGCGATTGATCGTTTTCCCTCTGCTGGCTCTGCTGCCAGGCGATAAAGCCGAACACCGCCGTCGGGCGCGCCAGACCGTAAGTCGGCTGTTCTGGCTATTCGTTCAGTTCATGTATCGCAGCGGCGTACTGACCTACGAGGTCGAGGGCGCCGAACGCCTCGGCCGACCAGGACAACTGGTGATCGCCAACCATCCTTCGCTGATCGACGTGGTGGTGCTGATCGCACTGATCCGCGACGCCAACTGTGTGGTCAAGCAGAGCCTGTGGGACAACCCCTTCACCCGCGGGCCGATCCGTGCGGCTCAGTACATCAGTAACAACGGCAGCGCCGAGATGCTGGATGAAGCCGCAGACGCGCTGCGCCAGGGCCAGACGCTGATCATCTTTCCCGAAGGCACGCGCACTACGCCAGGCCAGGCACCGCAGTTTCATCGGGGTGCGGCGGCCATCGCCTTGCGCGGTGCGCGTCTGGTGACACCCGTAGTGATCAGCGTAACGCCCACCACCCTCACCAAGGCCGAGCCCTGGTATCGCATCCCAGCAAGACGTTTTCATTTCCATCTGCGCGTCGGTGAGGACATCGACCCGCAGGTGTTCGCTTCGCGTGGCGCAGCACCTATCGCCTCGCGGCAACTCAACGATCATCTGCATCGACACTTCATAAAGGAGCTCGCACTCGATGAGCCAACTGCAGCTTGAAATCAAGCAACTGATCATCGACGCCCTGGGTCTGGAAGACCTAGGGCCGGACGACATAGCAGCCGATCAGCCCTTGTTCGGCGACGGGCTCGGGCTGGACTCGGTCGACGCGCTGGAACTGGGTCTGGCGATCCAGAAGCGCTTCGGCATCAAGATCGACGCCGACGCCAAGGACACCCGCAAGCATTTCGCCAGTGTCGGCAGCCTGGCCGCCTACGTCAGCGCCCACCGCGCCGTCACCGAGGAAGCCTGAGATGGAAAGCCGCAACGAGATCTTCCAGACCCTGCGCGATGCATTGGTCGAACTGTTCGAACTCGAACCCGAGCGGATCAGCCTGGAAGCCAACCTTTATCAGGACCTGGAAATCGACAGCATCGACGCGGTCGACCTGATCGATCACATCAAGCGCCAGACGGGCAAGAAGATTGCCGCAGAGGAGTTCAAGTCGGTACGAACCGTTGGCGATGTCGTCGAAGCGGTCTATCGACTGGTGAACCCTCAGCCGGCCTGACCCTACCGAACAACCGAACAAGCATTGCCCGGGGAGCCCAGCGCTACCTGGATCAAGCTCTTATGCGCAAACGGACGGCACGATGCAACCTCCCGCACGAACAGCTAAGGCGAACGCCAGCCGAATGACAGGACTCTGCCTGTTGCTGGCCGGTCTCGCCTACCCGTTCGCCGTTTACCTGGGTTTGGAGCACCTGTCGCCGCGCCTGTTTGCCGTATTGCTTGGTGCGCTCTGGGTGGCAAAGCTGCTTAGTGGAAAGCAGACACCGCTTAACTACACGATGGCTGCAAGCGCACTGCTGTTCTGCCTGCTACTCGGATTGGCGGGCGAGCCAGCCCTGTTGCGCTGGTACCCGGTGCTGATCAGTCTGGCCCTGTTCGGCCTGTTTGCCGGCAGCCTCTGCACGGGAATGCCGATCATCGAGCGCCTGGCGCGGCTGAGCGAACCCGACCTCCCTCCCGCGGCGATACGCTATACGCGCCAGGTGACCTGGGTCTGGCTGGGCTATTTCATCATTAATGCCGGCATCGCCAGCGGACTCGCTCTCTGGGCGCCGCTGAGCTGGTGGACGCTGTACACCGGGCTGATCGCCTATCTGCTGATGGGACTGTTATTCGCCGGTGAATGGCTGGTACGCCAGCGAGTCAGGAAAGCGACATGAACTGGATTGCCCTCGAACATCTGCTCGACCAGGCGCCCAAGTCTCGCCCGGTCACGCTCGACCCCGCCCTTGATCATGCCGAGCTGCGACAGCGCGCGCTGCGCCTCGCCGCGGGACTGCGCAATCGTGGCGTTGCCCGACTGGCTGTTCATCTGGAAGATGCAGCCGACCTGGCAGTTGCGCTGCTCGGTGCCTGGCGAGCAGGCGTCACGGTACTGCTGCCGGCCGATCTGCAACCTGCGAGCCGCTCACGATTGGCCCATCAGGCTGATCTGTGGCTAACGGATCAGGATGGCGACGCCAAACTCTCAGAGTTGCTGGCCGAGCCGCTCGAAGGGGCGAAGCTGGATCTGGACGGGTGCCGACTGCTGCTCTGCACCTCCGGCTCCAGCGGCGAACCGAAGCTGATTGAAAAACGCCTGCGCCAGCTGGCGAACGAGGTGGAAACGCTCGAAGCCTGCTGGGGAGCCGATCTCGGCGACGCCTGCGTGATCGCCAGCGTCGCCGCGCAGCACATCTATGGACTACTGTTCCGGGTGCTCTGGCCATTGTGCGCTGGCCGGCCCTTCATGCGCCGCGCACAGCCCTTCTCAGAAGACATCCAGCTGGCCAGCCGTCAGCATCCACGCTTCTGCTGGGTGGCCAGCCCGGCATTGCTCAAGCGGATGGGTGACAACCTCGACTGGCCGGCATTGCGCAGTGTGCGTCGGGTCTTTTCCTCGGGCGGAGCCCTGGATGCCGAGGCCGCGCAGCGACTGGAGCAACGCCTGGGTCAGCTGCCAACTGAAATCTACGGCAGCTCTGAGACGGGAGGCATCGCCTGGCGCCAGGGCGGAAAGCTGTGGCACCCCTTCTTTGGCGTTCAGTTGAGCCAGGACGAACAGGGCGCGTTGCGCGTCGCCTCACCCTCCCTGCCTCCCGGCCATATTGAACAGACGGCGGATGCGGCGCGCATCGAGGCCGACGGGCGCCTCGAACTGCTCGGCCGACTTGACCGCATCGTCAAGCTGGAAGAGAAACGCATTTCCCTGACGATGCTGGAAGCAGCGCTGAACGAACATCCCTTTGTCAGCGATACAAGGCTCGGCGTCATCAACGAAAACCGCGCCTACCTCGCGGCGCTGGTTGCGCTCAGTGAGGCGGGCCTGCATGCACTGCGCAACGGTGGTCGGCGCGCACTGACCGAGACGCTGCGCAAGCACCTGGCGAAGCACTGCGAAGCGCTGGCCCTGCCGCGTCGCTGGCGGCTGGTCACCCAGCTGCCCTTCAACAGCCAGGGCAAGCTCCCCCAGACCCAACTCGACGGGCTGCTGCAGGCGCCGCGTCCGCTGCAGCCCGAGCGTCTCAGCGCTTGTCAGGAAGACGATCAATGGCAGCTTCAGCTGGCCGTCCCGCCGGATCTGGCGCACTTCACCGGGCACTTCCCACAGACTCCGGTTTTGCCCGGCGTGGTGCAGATCGACTGGGCGATCGGCCTTGCCCAAGAGCTGATCACTGACCTGCCGCCGAGCTTTCAGGGCATGGAGGTGCTCAAGTTTCAGCAGCTGGCCCGCCCCGGTGATCAGCTGAGCCTGACCCTGCGCTTCGACCGCGAGCGCAGCAAGCTGCATTTCGCATACCGCAACGGCGACGCGCCCTGCTCGTCCGGCCGCATTCTGCTGGGAGATCCGCTGTGACCACGCTTACTCCGCTTGAGCCTGTGACGGCGACCGTGCCCGTTACAGAGCGCGATTTGCAGTTGCCACTGGCGATCGATGACGACTGGTTCAAGCCCTGCGCGGTGGTGCCGGTCTACAACCACGAAGATAGCCTGCCCAATGTCGTCCGCGCGTTGCTCGCCGAAGACCTGCCGTGCGTGCTCATTGATGACGGTTCCAGCCCGGATGCAGCGGCAATTATCGATGAGTTGGCAAAGCACCCGTTGGTGCACCTGCTCCGCCATAGCCGCAATCAGGGCAAAGGCGCAGCGGTTGCCTCCGGCTTGCGCGAGGCGTCGCGCCTCGGTTTCAGCCATGCGCTGCAGGTTGACGCCGACGGCCAGCACGACCTGAGCGGCGTGCCGCTATTCCTCGACCGCGCCAGCCAGGCGCCGGATGCGCTGATCTGTGGCTATCCCCAGTACGATTCGAGCGTGCCCAAAGGGCGCCTCTATGCCCGCTACCTGACCCACGTCTGGGTCTGGATCAATACGCTGTCCTTGTCGATCCGCGACTCCATGTGCGGCTTTCGTGTCTACCCGCTGCAGCCAACCTTGGCTCTACTCGACTCGACGGTGCTTGGGCAGCGCATGGACTTCGACACCGAGGTACTGGTGCGCCTGCACTGGCGTGAACAGCCGATGGTCTGGCTGCCGACACGGGTGCATTATCCGGTCGACGGGGTTTCGCATTTCCGCCTGTGGCACGACAACCTGCTGATCTCTTCGATGCACGCACGGCTGTTTGGAGGCATGCTCCTGCGGGCGCCCAAATTGCTCTGGCGGCGGCTGTGCCGATGAGCGAAAAAGCCGCAGCCGGCTCGCATTGGGCCGCGCACCGCGAACGGGGCAATTTTGCCTTGATGAAATTGACAGCCTGGGCCGTGCGCCTGCTTGGCCGCCGCACCATGGCGCCGCTGCTGTACCTGATTGTGCTGTATTTCTATCTGTTCAACCGCAGCGCGCGGCAGAGTGCCTGGCAGTACCAGCAGAACCTTGCCACTTATAGCGGCCGCGCCGACCTGGCGCCCGGCTGGCGCTCGGTCTACCACCAGTTCATGGCCTTCGCCGATGCCTTGCTGGACAAGCTCGATGTCTGGGGCGGACGCCTTGCGCTGGATCGACTGGTGCTGCACGACAGCGCCAACCTGCACGCTGACCTCAAGGCGCCGCGCGGCCAGCTGCTGGTCGGCTCACACCTGGGCAATCTGGAGATCTGCCGAGCCCTGGCGGAAATGGGCCGCAAGGTAAAGATGAACGTCCTGGTGCACACCCGTCATGCCGAGCAGTTCAACCGGCTACTGGATGAATCCGGCGCGAATAACTTGCGGCTGATTCAGGTCAGTGAACTGGACCCGGCGATCATGATGGAGTTGTCCCACCGGCTGGATCAGGGCGAATGGCTGGCCATCGCCGGTGACCGGGTGCCGCTGCAGGGCGCGCGCATCGCCACAGCCAACTTCCTGGGTCAGCCGGCCGCGTTCCCACAAGGCCCCTGGCTACTGGCCGGCCTGCTGCAGTGCCCGGCGAATCTGCTGTTCTGCCTGAAACATGCTGGGCAATTCCATGTCCATCTGGAGCCCTTCGCCGATCGTGTCGAGTGGCGGCGCGGCCAGCGCGACGCCGTGGTGCAGGCGTGGGTTCAGCGCTACGCGGATCGACTGGCGGCACGCTGCCTGGAAGCCCCTTTGCAGTGGTTCAACTTCTACCCTTTCTGGAACACCCATGAACAACGCTGAGCCCGTGACCTTTGGTGAAAACCACCTGCGTATCGAAGACCTGCTGGCCGTCGCCCAAGGACATGCGCCCGCCCGGCTGCAATCCGATTCGGTATTCCGCGAGCGGATTTCCCGCGGCGCGCAGTTCCTCGACACCCTGCTTGATCGCGAAGGCGTGATCTACGGCGTGACCACCGGTTATGGCGACTCCTGCGTGGTGGCTGTTCCGCTGCATCAGGTCGAGGCACTGCCGCAGCACCTGTTCACCTTCCACGGCTGCGGCCTGGGCAAACTGCTCGATGCCGAAGCCACCCGTGCGGTGTTGGGCGCTCGTCTGCGCTCGCTGACCCACGGTATGTCCGGGGTGCGCATCGAGTTGCTCGAGCGTTTGCAGGCGTTCCTCGAACATGACGTGTTGCCGCTGATCCCCGAGGAAGGCTCGGTCGGCGCCAGCGGTGACCTGACGCCGCTGTCCTATGTCGCCGCAACCCTGGCTGGCGAGCGAGAGGTGATGTATCGCGGCGAGCGCCGCAGCGCCGCCGAGGTGCATCGCCAGCTTGGCTGGACGCCGCTGACCTTGCGGCCCAAGGAAGCTCTGGCGTTGATGAATGGCACTGCGGTGATGACCGGCCTGGCCTGCCTCGCCTACGCCCGCGCCGATTACCTGCTGAAACTGGCCACCCGGATCACCGCGCTCAACGTCATCGCGCTGGAAGGCAATCCCGAGCATTTCGACGAAAGTCTGTTCGCGGCCAAGCCGCACCCGGGGCAGACACAGGTGGCTGCGTGGATTCGCCAAGACCTCGCCATCGAGGCGCCAACCGCCCCGCTGCACCGTCTGCAGGACCGCTATTCGCTACGCTGCGCACCGCACGTGCTCGGTGTGCTGGCCGACAGCTTGGGCCTCTTGCGGCAATTCATCGAAACCGAACTGAACAGCGCCAATGACAATCCGATCATCGACGCCGACAACGAGCGTGTGCTGCACGGAGGGCATTTTTATGGCGGACACATCGCCTTTGCCATGGACAGCCTGAAGAATCTCGTCGCCAACGTCGCCGACCTGCTCGACCGGCAACTGGCGCTGCTGGTCGACACCCGCTACAACCACGGCTTGCCGAGCAACCTGTCCGGCGCGCCAGCCGCTACGGCAATGATCAACCACGGCTTCAAGGCGGTGCAGATCGGCGCCAGCGCCTGGACCGCTGAGGCCCTGAAGAACAGCATGCCGGCCAGCGTCTTCTCGCGCTCGACCGAGTGCCACAACCAGGACAAGGTCAGCATGGGCACCATTGCCGCACGCGACGCGTTGCGTAGTTTGGAGCTGACCGAACAGGTGGCTGCCGCCGCGCTGATTGCCGCGAACCAGGGCGTCTGGCTGCGCCAGCGTCAGCCGGCGGCGCGGGCACTCCCGGCACCGCTCGCAGTGATGCACGAAGCGCTTGGCGCAGACTTCCCACCGCTGACCGAAGACCGTGCGCTGGAAGGCGAGCTGCGTCTGTGTCTCCAGCGTATTCGTGCGCGGCACTGGGGGCTGTATGCGTAAGGGCGGCGTACTGCAGGCAGAAATCGAAGTGCTGGTGCCCTTTTTCGATGTCGATTCCATGGACATCGTCTGGCACGGCCATTACGTCAAATATTTCGAGATGGCGCGCTGCGCCCTGCTCGACCGCATCGGTCACAACTACGTGCAGATGAGAGACGCCGGCTATGCCTGGCCGATCATCGACGTGCAGCTGCGCTACATGCGCGGCGCCCGTTTCAATCAGCGCATCGTTGTACGCGCCGATCTGGTCGAGTGGGAGAACCGCCTGAAGATCAACTACCTGATCAGTGACGCCGAAACCGGTGAGCGCATGACGCGCGGCAGCACCGTTCAAGTTGCCGTGGAGATCGCCACCCGCGAAATGCTGCTGGCCTCGCCAAAGGTACTGGTCGATGCCGTGGAGCGCGCACTGCTGTGATGCGCCTATTCAACCGCCCCGCTTGGCGCGCGCTGGTCGCGCTGGGTCTGCTGCTGGCGGTGACCGCCCGTGCCAATGCGTTCGACCTGCTCCAACTCAGCTTGCAACTGCGCGAACCCACGGTTGTTCGCGGCGCCTTCACCCAGGAAAAATACCTGCGCGCTCTGCCCCAGCCACTGGTCAGCGCGGGCACCTTCGTCCTGGCGGGCGACAGCGGTCTGCTGTGGTTCCTGCAAAGTCCGCTGCAGCAGGATTACCGGATCAGCGCGGCGGGAATCGCCCGACGCACGGCCAGCGGCTGGAAGCAGACTAGTCAGCAAGGGCCCGCAGCGCGCCAGAACGAGCTGTTTCTGGCCGTACTGCAGGGTGATACCGAAGCCTTGCAGCGAGATTTCGATCTGCAGCTGTCTGGCACTGCCCAGGCATGGGCGTTGACACTGACACCGCGCTCCCGGCTGCTGGCACAGATTTTCTCCAGCATTCTGATCCAGGGAGGGGCAACCGCCGAGCGTATCGAGCTGCGTGAAACCCAGGGCGACAGCACACGGCTGCTGCTGACCGACATCCAGATCGACGATCAGTTGAGCCCAAGCGAGCACCATGACCTCGCCGACTGATCATGCGCTCAGGCTGCCAGCCTGGCTCTCTTCACTGTTTTTTCTGGCCCTGCTTGGACTGGTCGGGCTGACTGCATGGCAATGGCGCGATGGTCCGCCAGTCAGCGCTAATCTGCTGCAGTTGTTGCCCAGCGGGGCGCCTGGGGAACTGGAGCAACTCGCCGAGCAGCGCGTGCAGGAACCGCTGAATCGCGATCTGATGCTGCTGGTTCACCATGCAGACGAAGACTCTGCCGTCGCGCTGGCCAAGGAAGTCGCAGGCAACCTCAACGCCAGCGGCCTGTTCGCGCAGATCCGTCGCTCCGTACAGGCCGATCTGCCGGCGATGCGCCAGCAATTACTGGATCAAAGACTGGTACTACTCGACCCCGCCAGCCGTGAAGCCCTCATCGCGTCACCCGAAGAGTTCATCCAACAGCGCCTGCAGCGCCTGTTCAGCCCATTCGAAAGCACCAGCCTGGTGCCGGTTGAAGAAGACTGGTTCGGGCTGGCCGACCTAGCGCAGCGGCGACTGCCGCAACCCGGCCATATCCACCCGCGTCTCGATGGCGCACTGGTGGCTGAACATGACGGTCAGCGCTGGGCCGTGATCCACGCGCAGATCGACGGCGACGCCTTTGACGACAAGCTGCCGCTGCTGGTCGACGAGCAGGTTCGTGCCGCTCGCCGCTGGGTCGAATCCCAGCACGGCGAACTGCTCGCAGCTGGCGGCGTGCTGCATGCCGCATACGGGCAACGTCAGGCGCGTGAGGAAGCAGGCCTGATCGGCAGCGTCTCGCTCGTCGCCACGCTCGCCTTGCTGCATCTGCTGTTTCGCACCCCACGCGTCCTACTGGTCGCCTTGCCGGTGTTGGTCGGGGCGCTCAGCGGCGCTGCGGCCTGCGTAGCCCTGTTCGGTCAGATCCATGTGCTGACCCTGGTGCTGGGGGCCAGCCTGGTCGGTGTCAGCATCGATTTTCCGCTGCACTACCTGTCCAAGAGCTGGACATTGCAGCCCTGGCAGGCGTTTCGGGCCCTGCGTTTGACGCTTCCCGGCCTCGCTCTGGCACTGGCGACCAACGTCATCGGCTATCTGGCCATGGCGTTCACTCCGTTTCCGGCACTGAGCCAGGTCGCGGTGTTTTCTGCCGCGGGGCTGCTCGGGGCCTTCGCCTGCGCCACCTGCCTACTGCCCTCGTTGGTGAACGTTCCCTTGCAGCCCTGGGCCGCCCCGCTGAGCTGGGCTGAACGCACCTTGAACGTGCGTCGCTGCTTGCTCGGCCGGGTCTCCTCGCGCTGGTTACTGGCCGGCTTCGTGGTGTTCTGCCTGGCCGGTATCAGCCAGGTGTCGTTCAAGGACGATCTGCGCCAGTGGGTCAGCCGCGCGCCTGCGCTGCAGCAGCAAGCCGAGCGCATCGGCCAGATCACAGGCTTCGAACCGACCAGCCAGTATTTCCTCGTTCGTGCGCAAACTCCCGACGAATTATTGGAGCGCCAGGAAGCGCTAAGCGCTCGCCTCGACGAGCTGGTGGCGGAGCAGAAGCTGCACGGCTACCTCGCCCTGAGCCAGTTGGCCGCGCCGACCATCATTCAGGAAAGCCTGCATCTTGCCTTGCCGCGCCTGCTCGAGAACAGTCAGCCACTGCTGGCACTTGGCATGCCAATCGAGGTGCTCGAGAAAGAATTGGCCGATCTGCAGACGCGCCCGGTGACAGGCCTCGACCAGGTGCTGGCAGGGCCGCTTGCCGAACCTTGGCGCCCGCTATGGCTGGGCACTCGAAAGGACGGCACCGTCGCGGGCCTGGTCAGCCTGCAAGGACTTCGCGACAGTTCAGCGTTGCACGGTCTGGCTGAGGGTATTGGCGGGGTCAGCCTCATCGACCGGCCCGCTGAGCTAAACCGTCTGTTTGCCGAGACCCAACGTCAGGCGGCGTTCTTCAAGATGCTGGCCGCCGTTCTTATTCTGGGTCTGCTGTGTCTTCCGTTCGGCTGGCGTGGTGCGCTGCGCTGCCTGGCTGTTCCGCTGCTGGCAGCGCTGGGCAGCCTCGCCTGTCTAGGCTGGCTGGGCCAGCCGTTGACCCTGTTTGGCCTGTTCGGCCTGTTGCTCGTGACGGCGATCGGTGTCGATTACGCGATCCTCATGCGTGAGCGAATCGGCGGCGCGGCGGTGAGCCTGGTCGGCACGCTTCTCGCAGCCGTCACCACCTGGTTGTCGTTCGGCCTGCTGGCCTTGTCGAGCACGCCGGCCGTAAGCAACTTTGGCCTGGCAGTGGGCATCGGCCTGGTCTTTGCTTTTCTGCTTGCGCCCTGGGCAGCAGACACCACCGAAGACCGAGCATCGTGACTGTCCATCGCGGCGCGGCGTCATGGCTTCAGTTGGCCTTGGTCGGCTTTCCAGCAAGGCCAGGCGACGGCATTCTGCTGAATAACCCTTTGTTTTACCCAACCCGCCGGCAGCAATCGGCGTCCGTCACCCTTGTCGAGTCGAACACATGAAGGCTTCCTCGCATTCTGAAAACCGTAGCGTTGTCGTTATTGGCGCGGGGCCTTCCGGGGCCATCGCCGCTGCTCTGCTCAAGCGTCAGGGGCACGACGTGCTGATCATCGAGCGACAGCGGTTTCCGCGCTTTTCGATCGGCGAGAGCCTGCTCTCGCATTGCCTGGATTTCATCGAGGAAGCCGGCATGCTCGAAGCCGTACGGGCCGCAGGTTTCCAGACCAAGCATGGTGCGGCCTTCGGTTGCGGCGACCGCTATACCGCTTTCGATTTTCGCGACAAATTTACCGAGGGCCACGGCAGCACTTATCAGGTTCAGCGCGCGGATTTCGACCAACTGCTGGCCGACCAGGCCGCGCTGCAAGGCGTCGAGATTCGTTACGAAGAGGAAATCACCGCCGCGGATTTCGACGGCCAGCGACCGAGTCTGCAGGTGCGCCGCCTCGACGGTAGCGAGTATGCGCTGGAGGCCGAATTCGTCCTCGACGCCAGTGGCTACGGCCGGGTGCTGCCGCGCTTGCTCGATCTGGAAGCGCCGTCGAGCTTTCCGCTGCGCCGTGCGGTATTCACCCACATCACGGACAACATCGTCGACCCCCGCTTCGACCGCGACAAGATCCTCATCACCACCCACCCGGAGCTGCGCGATGTATGGTTCTGGACCATCCCGTTCAGCAACGGTCGCTGCTCGCTGGGCGTGGTGGCCAGCGCCGAACGCTACGAAGGACGTCCGCTGGATCTGGATGCCTGTCTCAAGGAATTCGTCATGGAGGCCCCCAACCTCCAGCGCATCCTCAAGCATGCTCAGTGGGACACTCCAGCACGTCTGATCAATGGCTATTCGGCGAACGTCAAAGCGCTGCATGGCCCGGGCTTTTCGCTTCTGGGCAATGCGGCCGAGTTTCTCGACCCGGTGTTTTCGTCCGGCGTCACCATTGCGATGCGCTCGGCGAGTATGGCGGCAGCGGTGTTGCACCGGCAGCTGAGTGGCGAGGCGGTGGATTGGGACAGCGAATTCTCGGCGCCGCTCAAGCGGGGCGTGGAAACCTTCCGCGCCTATGTCGAGGGCTGGTACGACGGCAGCTTTCAGGACGTCATCTACTATGAACGCGCCCAGCCGGAGATTCGCCGGATGATCTGCTCGATCCTGGCCGGTTACGCCTGGGACAACAGCAACCCCTATGTCGCCGAGCCCCGACGCCGCCTGCGCGTATTGGCCGAGCTTTGCGCCACTCCGGCGCCCGCATGATCTCGTTGATATACAACCTGGTACGCCTGCCCTGGCTGTCGCTGCTGCTGTTGCTCGGCGCCTGCGCCCAGCAACAGCCCCTGCCGCCCCAGATGCCACGGCTTTCGTTGCCGGTGCAGCTGCATGTCGAGCGTCATGGGCAAGGCGAGACGGATCATTGGTTGTTGGTGATCCAGCAGGAAGGCGCGGCATTGCGCTGGTCAATGCTCAATCCCCTGGGCGTGCCGCTGGCGCGCCAGCTGTTGCTCGACGGGCGCTGGCAAGCCGACGGGATGCTGCCGCCCAATGCTGAAGCGCGCACGCTGTTTGCCGCTTTGCTGTTCGCACTCAGCCCCGCCGAGCAGCTGGAAGAGCTCTATGCTGATAGCGCATGGACGCTGCATCAGAACGGTCGCTCGCTGGCAGACGATGGTTCAACCTGGCACGTTCGTTACCTGGAGAAAGGCGGTTTCGAACTCGACGTCGGGCCAACGCTGACCTATCGTGTCGCGCCTATCGCGCCAGCCGGAGCCCGCCAACAATGACCGCCTACCTAAATGCACTCGGCCTGGTTTGCGCCCTGGGGCGCGGCAAGGCCGAAGTCGCCCGGCGCCTGCTGGCAGGCGACAGCTCAGGTATGCAGCCACATCCGCAAACAATTGCCGGGCGCAGCCTGCCGGTCGGTGCAGTCACCGGCGAGCTTCCCTCACTTGGCAATGCGCCGCTGCAGCATGTCACTCGCAACAATCAGCTGCTGTTAGCTGCGCTGGAGGAAATAGAACCCGACCTGCATGAGGCGATTTCCCGCTTTGGCCCAAGCCGCGTCGGCGTGGTCATGGGAACCAGCACCTCAGGTATCCAGGAGGCGACGCAGGGGATAGCCCGCCTTACAAGAGACGGCCACCTTCCGACCAGTTATCACTACAGCCATCAGGAGCTTTGCGCACCGGCCAGCTTCGTCAGCGAGCGCCTGCAGCTCAGCGGTCCGAGCTACTCGATATCCACGGCCTGTACGTCCAGTGCGCGCGCACTGCTCAGCGCCAAGCGATTGCTGGATGCGGGCATCTGCGATGCAGTGATCTGTGGTGGCGTCGACACCCTGTGTGATCTGACCCTGCGCGGTTTCAGCGCACTCGAGGCGACCAGCGCCCAGCTCTGCAACCCGTTTTCGGCCAACCGCGACGGCATCAATATTGGCGAAGCCGCTGCTGTTTTCCTGATGACCCGTGAACGTTCGCCAATTGCCCTGCTAGGCGGCGGCGCCAGCTCCGATGCCCACCACATCTCCGCTCCCGACCCGCGGGGGCTGGGCGCGATTGAGTCCATGAGCAAAGCATTGAGCAGCGCAGGGACCCTACCCGAACAGATCCGCTATCTGAATCTGCACGGCACCGCCACGCGGCATAACGATGCGATGGAGAGCCTGGCGGTGGCCAAGGTGTTTCCGACCGGTGTGCCCTGCTCATCCACCAAGCCGCTCACCGGCCACACCCTGGGCGCCGCGGGCGCATTGGAAGCGGCGTTCTGCTGGCTGGCGCTGTCCGACCATAACCCTGAACAACTGCTGCCGCCGCATCGCTGGGACGGCGAGCAAGATACCGACCTGCCGCAGTTGAATCTGACGGCAGTCGGGACCAAGGCGGTAGCGAGCCGGCCGCGGCGCATGATGAGCAACTCCTTTGCATTTGGTGGCAATAACATCAGCCTGATCCTGGGGGATGCACCATGATCGATTGGCCAGTCGCCGAGCTACTGCCTCACGCCGGAGACATGATCCTGCTCAATGCGGTCGAGTCATTTGATGCCGACAGCATCACGACCCACCTGCGGGTCAAAAGCACCGGCCTGCTCAACCTGCCTGACGGCAGCCTCCCGGCCTGGGCCGGCATCGAGATCATGGCGCAGACCGTCGCAGCCTTTGCCGGCTGCCAGGCGCGCTTGGCCGGGCAGCCGGTGGAGCTGGGCTTTTTGCTGGGCACCCGCCGCTTCCAATGCAACGTCGAGCACTTCCCGGCCGGCAGCCAGTTACGTATCCATGCGCTGCGTTCGCTGCAGGATGACAATGGCATGGGCGTGTTCGAATGCCATCTCGACGGGCCAGGCATCCATGCCGAGGCGCGTCTCAATGTGTTTCGCCCGCCCGAAGTGGCGAGCTATCTGCAAGAGCCTTCACCATGAGTAAAAGCATCCTTGTCACCGGTTCCAGCCGCGGCATCGGCCGCGCCATTGCCTTGCGCCTGGCGCAAAGTGGTCATGACATTGTCTTGCACTGCCGCGCGCGGCGGGACGAGGCGGAAGCCGTTCAGGCGCAGATTCAGGAGATGGGCCGCACGGCGCGGGTCCTGCAGTTCGATGTAGCGGATCGCGCGCAATGCCGCGAACAGCTGGAAACGGATGTCGAAACCCACGGTGCCTATTACGGAGTGGTCTGCAACGCCGGGCTGACCCGCGACGGCGCCTTTCCGGCCTTGACCGAGGACGACTGGGATCTGGTCATGCGTACCAACCTGGACGGTTTCTACAATGTCCTTCAACCGCTGACCATGCCCATGATCCGCCGCCGCCAGCCGGGACGAATCGTTTGCATCACCTCAGTATCTGGGCTGATCGGCAACCGCGGGCAGGTCAACTACAGCGCATCCAAGGCGGGCGTGATCGGCGCTGCCAAGGCGCTTGCCGTCGAGCTCGGCAAGCGCCGCATCACTGTCAACTGCGTGGCTCCCGGACTGATCGATACCGACATGCTCGATGACGATCTGCCCATCGAGGAAATGCTCAAAATGATCCCTGCACAACGCATGGGCACACCGGAGGAAGTCGCCGGCGCGGTCAACTTCCTGATGTCGGACGAGGCCAGCTACATCACCCGGCAAGTGCTCGCCGTCAATGGCGGGTTGTGCTGATGAAGCGCGTCGTCGTCACTGGCATGGCCGGCATCACCTCACTGGGCAGCGACTGGGCCAGCATCGAGGCTCACTTCAGCAGCAACCGCAGCGGCATTCGCTACATGCCCGAGTGGGACCGGTTCACCGAGCTCAACACCCGACTAGCAGGACCGGTGGATGACTTCGCGGTCCCTAAACACTGGACGCGCAAGCAGTTGCGCAGCATGGGTCGGGTGTCGCGGTTGTCGGTAAAGGCCGCCGAACAGGCCCTGGCTCATGCGGGCCTGCTCGATGATTCATCAATCCGCGACGGACGCATGGGCGTTGCCTGCGGCTCATCCACCGGCAGTACCGAGGAGATCAAGGCCTTCGGCAACATGCTGCTCAACTCGGTGGCCGACGGGCTGAACGCCAACTCCTACATCCGCATGATGCCGCACACCACGGCAGCCAATATCAGCATCTTCTTCGGCCTCACTGGCCGCGTGATTCCCACGTCCAGCGCCTGCACCAGCGGCAGCCAAGGCATTGGCTACGCCTACGAGGCGATCAAGTTCGGCCGCTTGCCGATGATGCTTGCTGGTGGTGCCGAGGAGCTGTGCGCCACCGAAGCCATGGTCTTCGATGCGCTGTATGCCACTAGCCTGAAAAACGACGCACCCGATACCTCTCCGCGCCCCTATGATGCCGGTCGTGACGGCCTGGTGATCGGCGAAGGTGCTGGCATGCTGGTGTTGGAAGAGCTCGAGCACGCCCTGGCCAGGGGCGCCACCATTCACGCCGAATTGATCGGTTTTGGCAGCAATGCCGACGGCCAACACGCCACTAAGCCGGAACAACTGACCATGTGCCGCGCCATGCAGCTGGCCCTCGAGGATGCCGGACTGCCGCCCGAGGCTATCGGCTACGTCAATGGCCACGGCACCGCGACCGAACAGGGCGACATTGCAGAAACCCTGGCGACCCAGTCGCTGTTCGGCAAAGGCATGCCGATCAGCTCGCAGAAGAGCTTTCTCGGTCACACGCTAGGTGCCTGCGGCGCTCTGGAGTCATGGTTCAGCATCGAAATGATGAACCACGACCGCTACATCCATACGCTCAACCTGGACAGCATTGATCCGCGCTGCGGTGATTTGGACTACATCGTCGCCGCGCCGCGCGTCATGCAGCACGAATATGTGATGAACAATAATTTTGCCTTCGGCGGTATCAACACGTCGCTGATCTTCCGCCGCTGGGCTTGACCTTTTCACCCAAAACACCGCAAGGAGAATGCAATGAAGAAAAACCTATGGATTGGCGCAGCACTGGTGCTCTGTGCATTACCCGGAGTCAGCCAGGCCCGCGACACTACCCATTACCTGCCGTTCGACCAGGTCGTGGAAGAGGCAACCGCCTCTGGCAAACTCGACGGCAGCGTGAAGTTCTACCTGGCTGGCGAGACGCCCAAGAGCGCGCAGATCATTCGCCGGGACGTTTCCACCAGCAAGAAAACCAACGCCTTCAACAAGACTGACGAGGGTGCCTGCAGCTGGGCGCTGCAATCGGCGCTGATCGGCATGCAACAGGCCGCCAAGGCGGCAGGTGCCAATGCGGTGGTGGACATCGCCAGCAACTACAAGCACGTCGAATACAAAGACAGCCAGAAGTACGAGTGCCATGCCGGCGCAATCATGGCGGGGGTGGCAATCAAGGGCAACCTGGCGAAGGTCAAGTAAAGCCGTGGGCGCTCGGGACCGTTAAACGGGACCGGGCGCTGTACTTGCGCGACCAATGACAATCCGACTGTCGTCCTTGCCGAACGAATAACTGGACCCACGAGTCAACACATGCAGACCCTTCCATTTCAAGGAGCTGCCCATGTTTGGCAAGTCAACGCACAAGTTCGAAGTCAACTACCTCTTCCAGAACGAACCGCGTAACCATCTCATCGATTCGGAAGAAGAGCGCATGTCGCAGGCCAGCGCCGCTCGGCATCTGATCGAATTGCACAATGGCGATGCGGAAAACAGCCTGGTCATGCCAGAGGCCGGGGCTGACGAGGGCAAGATTCTGGAACAGGCCGAGGTCATCGGTATCACCGATATCCGGGTGACCAAACTGGTGCACGAACATGAACCAGGGACCACGCCGGGCCACTACCAGCAGCCTTAAAAAAAAAGAGCCGCTAACAGCGGCTCTTTTTTTCATCGTAGTAAATCAGCGGTGGTACTGCGCCGAGAGTTCGTGAACAGCCTCGATAAACGCACCGGCGTGGGCCGGATCGACCTCAGGGGTAATGCCGTGGCCCAGGTTGAACACGTGACCTTCGCCTTGCCCGAAGCTGCCTAGAATACGGCCGACCTCGGCCCGGATCGCCTCAGGCTTTGCGAACAGCACGCTCGGGTCCATGTTGCCCTGTAGCGCGACCTTGTCGCCAACGCGGGCACGCGCGACGCCGATGTCGCAGGTCCAGTCCAGCCCCAGTGCTTCGGCACCGGTCGCCGCCATGGACTCCAGCCACAGCCCACCGCCCTTGGTGAACAGAATGACCGGTACACGGCGACCGCCATGTTCGCGAATCAGCCCATCGACAATCTTTTGCATGTAGGCCAGGGAGAATTCCTGATAGGCCGCGGCGGAAAGGCTGCCACCCCAGGAATCGAAAATCTGCACTGCCTGGGCACCGGCGAGAATCTGCCCATTCAGGTAGCTGGTCACCGACTGCGCGAGCTTATCCAGTAGCGCATGCATCGCTTGGGGATTTTCGTAGAGCATGGCTTTGGACTTACGGAAGTCCTTCGACGAACCGCCCTCGACCATATAGGTTGCCAAGGTCCAAGGGCTTCCGGAAAAGCCTATCAACGGAACGCGGCCGTTGAGCTCGCGACGAATGGTGCGCACCGCGTCCATCACGTAACCCAGATCTTTCTCCGGATCCGTAATCGGCAGCGCCTCGATGTCGGCCATGTTGCTGACGACCTTCTTGAAACGTGGGCCTTCCCCGGTCTCGAAGTACAAGCCCAGCCCCATGGCGTCTGGCACCGTGAGGATGTCGGAGAACAGGATCGCCGCGTCCAGCGGGTAACGCTCAAGCGGCTGAAGGGTGACTTCACAGGCCAGTTCGGGATTCATGCACAGGCTCATGAAATCGCCCGCCTTGCTGCGGCTGGCCCGGTATTCCGGCAGGTAGCGGCCGGCCTGACGCATCATCCACACCGGGGTGACGTCGACAGGTTGCTTGAGCAAGGCGCGGAGAAAGCGGTCGTTCTTCAAGGCAGTCATGTCTGGGTTCCAGCAAAAAAGTGGCGGCATTGTCGCAAAGCGCAAAACAAAAGGCACGGCGAGCGCCGTGCCTTTTATCCGTGGGCTTGATTCAGGTCAGGCTCGTTTGGAGGCATGTTCCAAAGTAAAGCCCAGAGTGGATGCCACGCCCACCAGTCACCGTGAACCGGCTAGGTGCATCGGCAGCGCCTATCCACCCAGTGAATCAGACTTCCAGGTAGTCGAGGATGCCTTCAGCAGCCTGACGGCCTTCGAAGATCGCCGTAACGACCAGATCGGAACCACGCACCATATCGCCGCCCGCGAAAATCTTCGGGTTGCTGGTCTGATGCTTGAACTGGCCCATCTCCGGTGCCACTACACGGCCCTGGTTGTCGGTTTGAATGCTTTTGCCTTCAAACCAGTCAGCTGGACTCGGGCGGAAACCAAAGGCGATAACCACGGCATCTGCCGGCAATACTTCTTCGGAACCGGGAATTGGCTCAGGGCTACGACGTCCGCGCGCGTCCGGCGCACCGAGACGGGTCTCGACCACCTTGACGCCTTCGACCTTGCCCTCGCCGACTATGGCGATGGGCTGCCGGTTGAAGAGGAACTTGACGCCCTCTTCCTTGGCGTTCTTCACTTCTTTGCGCGAGCCCGGCATGTTCGCTGCGTCACGCCGGTAGGCACAGGTCACGCTCTTGGCGCCCTGGCGGATGGAGGTGCGGTTGCAGTCCATCGCTGTGTCGCCGCCGCCGAGCACCACAACCTTCTTGCCCTTCATGTCGACGAAGTCTTCCGGCGCCTTTTCAAAGCCGAGGTTACGGTTAACGTTCGCGATCAGGAAATCCAGCGCATCGTGTACGCCCGGCAGGTCTTCGCCAGGGAAGCCACCCTTCATGTAGGTGTAGGTACCCATGCCCATGAACACGGCGTCGTATTCGGCGAGCAGCTGGTCGATGGTCACGTCCTTGCCGACTTCGGTGTTCAGGCGGAACTCTATGCCCATTCCGGTGAAGATTTCACGGCGACGGCTGAGAACGGACTTTTCCAGCTTGAACTCTGGGATACCAAAGGTCAGCAGTCCGCCGATTTCCGGATTCTTGTCGAACACCACTGGTGTAACGCCGCTGCGCACCAGTACGTCGGCGCAACCCAGGCCAGCCGGTCCCGCGCCGATGATGGCGACCTTCTTGCCAGTCGGCTTGACCTTGGACATGTCCGGGCGCCAGCCCATGGCGAAGGCGGTATCAGCAATGTACTTTTCCACCGAACCGATGGTGACTGCGCCGAAGCCGTCGTTAAGCGTACAAGCGCCCTCGCACAGACGATCCTGCGGGCAGACGCGGCCACAGACTTCCGGCAGGGTGTTGGTCTGGTGCGCCAGTTCGGCCGCAGCCAGGATGTTGCCCTCGGAAACCAGCTTGAGCCAGTTGGGAATGTAGTTGTGAACCGGGCACTTCCACTCGCAGTAAGGGTTGCCGCAACCCAGACAGCGGTGTGCCTGCTCGCAAGCCTGCTGCGGCTTGAAGGGTTCATAGATCTCGACGAACTCTTTCTTGCGCTGTCGCAGCAGCTTTTTCTTCGGATCCTTGCGCCCGACTTCGATGAACTGGAAGTCGTTATTCAGACGTTCAGTCATTTCAAAACCTCTTAACGGCAGCCGCAAGCCCTAGGCTGCTGACTGCGTGACAATCACGGAGCGGGGCAAGCCCCAGGCACATGGCCGAGGCTTGCCGCTTGAACCTGCTTTTTATTGGGGGTTGGCCCGAGTGCTCGACAGCAGTGACGCCAGGTTGGCCGCTTTTGGCTTGACCAGCCAGAAGCGACGCAGGTAGTCGTCGAGGTTTTCCAGGAGTTTCGCGCCCCATGCGCTGCCGGTTTCGGCGACATATTCGCGCAGCACGTCCTGGAGATGGCTACGGTGGGCTTCCATAGCCTCACCGGTGATGCGCTGCAGGTTGACCAGCTCGTTGTTCACCCGGTCGACGAAGCTGTTGTCCATGTCGAGGACGTAGGCAAAACCGCCGGTCATGCCGGAGCCGAAGTTGTAGCCAGTCTTGCCAAGGACGCAGACAAAGCCGCCCGTCATGTATTCGCAGCAATGATCGCCCGTGCCTTCCACGACCGCGTGCGCGCCGGAGTTACGCACGGCAAATCGCTCGCCGGCAGTGCCGCCCGCGAACAGCTTGCCGCCCGTAGCGCCGTACAGGCAGGTGTTGCCGATGATCGCCGAATCCTGGGACTCGTACCCGCTGGCCTTCGGCTGGGTGACCACCAGTTTGCCGCCGGTCATACCTTTACCGACGTAGTCGTTGGCATCGCCTTCCAGATACAGATGCAGGCCGCCCGCGTTCCAGACGCCGAAGCTCTGCCCCGCAGTGCCCTTGAAGCGGAAGGTAATTGGCGCATCTTTCATGCCCTGGTTGCCGTGCACTTGGGCGATTTCGCCAGAGACCCGGGCACCGATGGAGCGATCGCAGTTGCAGATATCCAGCTCGAACTCACCGCCGCTCTTGGCGTCGATGGCTGCGCGAGCCAACTTGACCATTTCCTCGGCAAGCAGCCCCTGATCGAAGGGCGGGTTTTTCTCAACCTCGCAGAACTGCGGCTTGTCGGCCGGAATATGGTCGCTGCCGAGCAGCGGCGACAGGTCGAGATGGTTCTGCTTAGCAGTTTCGCCGGGTAGCAGTTCCAGTAGATCGGTACGCCCGATCAGTTCCTGCAGGCTGCGCACGCCGAGGCGGGCCAGCCACTCACGGGTTTCCTCGGCAACGAAGGTGAAGAAGTTGACCACCATGTCGACCGTGCCAATGAAGTGGTCCTTGCGCAGCTGATCATTCTGCGTGGCGATGCCGGTAGCGCAGTTGTTGAGGTGGCAGATGCGCAGGTATTTGCAGCCCAGCGCGATCATTGGCGCCGTGCCGAAGCCGAAGCTTTCTGCACCGAGGATCGCAGCCTTGACTACGTCGAGGCCGGTCTTCAGTCCGCCGTCCGTCTGTACCCGGACCTTGCCCCGCAGGTCATTACCACGCAGGGTCTGGTGGGTTTCAGCCAGGCCGAGTTCCCAGGGCGAACCGGCGTAACGGATGGAAGTCAGCGGCGAGGCGCCAGTGCCGCCGTCATAGCCGGAGATGGTGATAAGGTCGGCGTAGGCCTTGGCGACACCAGCGGCGATGGTACCGACACCAGGCTCTGCAACCAGTTTGACCGATACCAGCGCCTTTGGATTGACCTGCTTGAGGTCAAAGATCAGCTGGGCCAGATCTTCGATCGAATAGATGTCGTGGTGCGGCGGTGGCGAAATCAGCGTGACGCCCGGCACTGCGTAACGCAGCTTGGCGATCAGACCGTTGACCTTGCCGCCCGGCAGCTGACCACCCTCACCGGGCTTGGCACCCTGGGCGACCTTGATCTGCAGCACTTCGGCGTTGACCAGGTACTCAGGGGTGACACCGAAACGGCCAGTGGCCACCTGCTTGATCTTCGAGCTGCGCTCGGTGCGATAGCGCGACGGATCTTCGCCACCCTCACCGGAGTTGGAACGTGCGCCTATGCGGTTCATGGCCGCAGCGATCGCCTCATGCGCTTCCGGCGACAGCGCGCCGAGCGAGATGCCGGCCGAATCGAAGCGTTTGAGGATCTGCTCCAGCGGCTCGACTTCTTCAAGCGCAAGCGGCTGCTCCGACACTTTGAGCTTGAGCAGGTCACGCAGCATCGCCGCTGGACGCTGATCAACCAGTGCGGTGTATTCCTTGAAGCGGCTGTAGTCGCCTTCCTGCACGGCAACTTGCAGCGCCGCGACGACGTCGGGGTTGTAGGCGTGGTATTCGCCGCCGTAGACGAATTTCAGCAAACCGCCTTGCTGGATCGGCTTGCGTGCACTCCAGGCCTCGGTCGCCAATGCTTTCTGTTCAGCTTCCAGATCGACGAAGCGCGCACCTTTGATGCGGCTGGCGACTCCACGGAAACTAACGTCGACAATCTCGTCAGCCAGACCCACGGCTTCGAACAGCTGAGCGCCACGGTATGAGGTGATGGTTGAGATGCCCATCTTCGAGATGATTTTCAGCAGGCCCTTGGAGATCCCCTTGCGGTAGTGCTTGAACACCTCGTAGAGGTCGCCAAGGACTTCGCCAGTGCGGATCAGGTCGCCAAGCACTTCGAAAGCAAGGAACGGATAGACGGCGGTCGCACCGAAACCGATCAGAACGGCGAAGTGATGCGGATCGCGCGCAGTCGCGGTTTCCACCAGAATGTTGCAGTCGCAGCGCAGACCGGTTTCGATCAGACGGTGATGCACAGCACCTACGGCCAGCGATGCATGCACTGGCAGCTTGCCTGGCTGGATGTTGCGGTCGCTGAGAATCAGCATGACCTTGCCGCTGCGCACAGCTTCTTCGGCTTGGTCCGCGATATTGCGCACCGCGGCTTCCAGGCCGAGGGATTCGTCGTAGTTGAGGTCGATCAGATGGCGCTCGAAACCGGGACGGTCGAGTTCCATGATTGTCCGCCACTTCGCCGGAGAGATCACAGGCGTGGTGAGAATCGCCCGATTGGCATGATCGGCGGTTTCTTCAAAGACGTTACGCTCTGCGCCCAGGCAGGTTTCCAGCGACATCACGATTGATTCGCGCAGCGGGTCTATCGGCGGGTTGGTGACCTGCGCGAACTGCTGGCGGAAATAGTCGAATGGCGAGCGAACCCGACGCGACAGCACGGCCATGGGGGTGTCATCACCCATGGAGCCGACGGCTTCCTGCCCCTGCTCGGCGAGCGGACGCAGCACCTGATCACGCTCCTCGAAGGTGACCTGGAACATCTTCATGTATTGCTTGAGCTGGTCGGCATCATAAAACGCCGAGCCATGATCGTTGTCGTCCAGGGTCGACTGGATACGCAACGCGTTCTGGCGTAACCAGGTTTTATACGGATGCTGAGATTTCAGGCGACTATCGATGTCGTCCGTATGCAGAACCTGTCCTGTTTCGGTGTCCACAGCCAGGATCTGCCCCGGGCCGACGCGGCCCTTGGCGATCACGTCTTCCGGCTTGTAATCCCAGACGCCAACTTCGGAAGCAAGGGTGATGTAGCCATTTTTCGTCGTCACCCAGCGCGCCGGGCGCAGGCCATTGCGGTCCAGCAGACAGATCGCATGGCGGCCATCGGTAAGCACTACGCCCGCCGGGCCATCCCATGGCTCCATGTGCATGGAGTTGAACTCATAGAAGGCGCGCAGATCGGGATCCATGGTCTCGACGTTCTGCCAAGCCGGCGGGATGATCATGCGCAAGCCGCGGAACAAATCCATACCGCCGGTGACCAACAGCTCCAGCATGTTGTCCATGCTCGAGGAGTCAGAGCCCGTACGGTTGACCAGCGGATCGAGGCCTTCCAGGTCCGGAAGCAGCTCATTGGCGAACTTCAACCGACGCGCCTGCGCCCAGTTGCGGTTACCGGTGATAGTGTTGATCTCGCCGTTATGAGCCAGGAAGCGGAACGGCTGAGCCAGCGGCCATTGCGGCATCGTGTTGGTGGAGAAACGCTGATGGAACACGCAGATGGCGGTAGCCAGGCGCTCGTCGCCGAGATCGGGATAGAACTGCGCCAAATCGGCCGGCATCATCAAACCTTTGTAGATGATGTCCTTGTCGGAGAGGCTGCAGACATAAAATTCCTTGTCGCTTACCAGGGCCACTTCGGCCCGGCGGCGAGCGAAGAACAGCTTGATGCCGAAATCTCGTTCGGACAGGCCTTCCGCCGAAACGAACACCTGCTCGATTCGCGGCAGGCGTTCCAAGGCAAGGCGCCCCAGAACAGTGGTATCGACCGGAACCTCACGCCAGCCCACCAGGGTCAGTCCCTGGGCTGCGATTTGCTCGTTGAGGCTCGCGCGCGCCGTCTCGGCCTTGCCCGCATCCTGGCTGAGGAAAATCATACCGACAGCGTAGAGCGAAGGCAGATCGGCATCGAAATGCTGCTTGGCCGTGGCGCGCAGGAAGGCGTCAGGCTTCTGCATTAACAGCCCGCAACCATCGCCGGTTTTACCGTCGGCGTTGATGCCGCCTCGGTGAGTCATGCAGGTGAGGGATTGAATTGCGGTCTGAAGCAGGTGATGGCTTGCCTCGCCCTGCATGTGGGCGATCAGACCGAAGCCGCAGTTATCCTTGAACTCTTCAGGACGAAACAGACCTGCTCTCATAGGCACTCCACCAGCTAAATACGTTGTAAATCAACCCCTTATTGACGGCGCACAGAATCGCCCCGTCATACACGTGGGCAAAAGGGGGAGCAGTTTACAAAGCCCGGTAGAGAGGCACAATTTTATTTTTGCAAGCCCCAAAATGGGGCGTTGCGCACCGTTTTGGGGCGGTCACTGGCGAGACTGCGAAATCTCCTGCTGCACGCTAGCAAAGCTCCTCGCCCAAGGCTTGCCTGCCTGCAGCGAGGCCGGTAGCTTCTTGATAGCCTCCAAGGCAGCATTACGGGTGGCGAAACTCCCGTAGGTCACAACGTACAGAGGTTTACCCTGATGTTGCTTGACGAAATAACGGAAGCCCTCGCCCTGTCTTTTCACCAATGCCTCAGCGTTCGCCTGGGTCCGCGTACCCAGTACCTGGACTAGATAGTTGGTTTTCGACTGGCTGGCGTACCAATTCCCGGCTGCAGCAGGCTCATCCGCGGCAATCTGACGCACAGGCTCCCGCGGCACCTCTGCTACCCGATTGGGTTGCGCCGCTGGTGGCTGCACTGCGACTGGGGCTGCGATCTCTGCAGGAGCCTTAATATCGTCGACAGCCGGCTCCTCAACAGGTAACGGCTCCTCGATAGCCTGAGTAGATGAATCAGCCGCTTCTCCGCTACCGGCAGCGGCAAGTGGCTCCCGGATAACCGGCTGAGCCGGCGCGATCTCCGGCACAGCATCGACGCCCTCATCAAGCGCCTCGGTCACGGGGGCCGTCCCCAGCGGTAAAGCGGTGGTAGCAGGCGCTGTTGATGGCTCATCCGCGTCACGCATGAGCAAGGTGACCAAGACAATGAGAACAACCGCAACCAGAGCCAGCAAATGCTTCATGGGTAGCGGCAGATTCCACCCAGCCGACTTCCGACGCCCTTTGGATTGCTGCATCGTTTCAAGAAGTTCATCTCTGGCTGTCTGGTTTATGGCACCAGGCCAACCACCGGAATCGACATGGATTCGCTCGACCTGCTCCTCACTCAAACAGTCCAGCCCAGACCCGGCCCCTTCCAGGCGCAGCGCCAGATACTCCCGCGTCTCATCTTGCTCGTACGGCTGAAGCGCAATCACATGGAAGCGCTCTTCACCGTCCACCAATGCCTCTAGACGCGCTACCAGCGCATGCTCGCCGAAGAGAAAGACGTGCGGCCGCCCTTCCGGGCTGCCCTGAGCCAATCGTAGCAACGTTTCAACGGCTGCCCCGGTTAGTCGCTCGGCATCGTCAACCAGTAGATACACCTCCTGACCGGTCAATGCCAGTTGAATGATCTGCGCCATGATCGAGTCGAAGTCGGCGCGCTGACAGCCGACCGCTTGAGCGATCTGCTGCAAAAGAACATTCGAATCGAGCGTTTCCAGTGGCGAGATGACCACACTGTGGACAGCCTGCTTATTGCTGCTGGCTACGAGAGCCTGACGCACCAGCGTTTTGCCACTTCCTTCGGGCCCGGTCACCACCAGCAGCAGCTGGCTGTAGCGGGCAAGGTGATGCAACTGCCCAAGCACCGGCTTGCGCTGAGCAGGGAAGAACTTGAAGCCGGGTACGCGTGCAGCAAAGGGATCATGACTGAAGCCGTAATGGTTCAGGTACGAATCGTCGGCAGACAAACTGGACATGGAAATCTCTTAGGTTCTGACTATTGCTTAAGCGCTTCGTAGTTGACGTTCAATGTGGCCTCAAGCACTTCCCTAGGGAAGTCGCTCGTCACCACAGCCTCCCCCAGGCGCTTGAGCAGCACCAATCGCAACTGGCCATTCAGCACTTTCTTGTCGACCGCCATGTGCTTGAGAAAATCTTCGGCGCTCATGTCAGCTGGGGGCACAACTGGCAGACCGGCACCCGACAGTAAATGCACAGCCCTGTCTCGCTCCGCGGTGCTTATCCAGCCGAGCCGAGTCGACATCTCAAGAGCCATAACAGTGCCCGCCGACACCGCCTCACCATGCAGCCACGCCCCATAGCCCTGATGGGTCTCGATCGCATGACCGAACGTATGGCCAAGGTTCAGCGTGGCGCGAATACCAGCCTCGCGCTCGTCCGCGCCTACCACCTTGGCCTTTGCATCACAGGAGCGCTGTATCGCTTCGGTAAGCGCCTCCTGATTCAACGAACGAAGCTTGTCGACATTGTCCTCGAGCCAGCCCAGGAACGGCTCGTCACAGATCAAACCGTATTTGATCACCTCGGCCAGGCCTGCGGACAACTCGCGCGACGGCAGAGTCGCGAGAGTCGATGTGTCGATCAACACCGCCTGAGGCTGGTAGAACGCACCGATCATGTTCTTGCCGAGCGGATGGTTGATGCCCGTCTTGCCGCCAACGGACGAATCGACCTGAGACAAGAGCGTTGTCGGCACTTGAATGAAATCGACGCCTCGCTGATAGCTGGCAGCGGCAAAGCCAGCCATATCACCTATCACGCCACCCCCGAGTGCGATGATGGTGGTATTTCGATCATGCCTCGCCTTCAGCAGCGCATCGAAGATCAACTGCAAGGTCTGCCAGTTCTTGTGCGCCTCACCGTCAGGAAGCACGACCGGAGTCACGTGGAACCCGGCAAGACTGCGCGAAAGGCGCTCTAGGTAAAGCGGTGCAACGGTGTCGTTGGTGACGATCGCAACCTGCTTGCCACGGATATGGCAGGCCAACAGCTCACCGCGATCAATGAGCTGCTCGCCAATCAGAATCGGATAGCTACGCTCGCCGAGATCGACCTGAAGAGTCTGCATAGGGGCCCCACAATTAAAGGGAGCTAGGATAGCGCAGATCGCCCTAAGCTTTCACGAGGCCCGGGAGACTGAAGCTGACTGAGAATTTCCTGTACGACGAGGCGTGGTGGACGCTCGTCCGTCTGAATGATGATGTCAGCGATTTCGCGATACAACGGGTCCCGCACAGCCATCAATCCGGTAAGCACTGCGCGGGGATTCGGCGCTTGCAGCAATGGTCGATTGCGATCCCGGGAGGTGCGATCAAGCTGCTGATCGACCGAGGTGCATAGATAGATCACTTGCCCCCCAGTCCGCAAAACCTCGCGATTGTCTTCCCTAAGCACCGCACCGCCGCCTGTCGCAAGCACGACGCCACACATCTGGCATAGATCCTGGATGGCGGCGTGCTCCCGCTCACGAAAACCCTGCTCGCCCTCGACATCGAATATCAGCGGAATGCTGGCACCGGTGCGCTGCTCGATCTCCCTGTCGGAATCCCGAAAGGGGAGGCGAAGCTCCTTGGCAAGCAGGCGTCCGATGGTGCTTTTACCAGCGCCCATCGGACCCACGAGAATGATGTTCGGCATCAAGTATTTAACGGCTGGCTTGAATTGCCTGATTATTCATGATCCGCGGAGTTATGAATACCAGTAGCTCGGACTTTCTGTCCTGTACGAGGTCACGACGAAACACACGACCTACGAAAGGCAGATCCCCAAGAAACGGAACCTTATCAACCGACTTACTCTGAGTATTGGAAAATACACCGCCAATGACGATCGTCTCTCCGTCAGTAACCAATACCTTGGCATTGACCTCATTCTTGCGAATGGACGGAATACCGCCGGTGCTAGCGGCTTGAGAGAAATCCGGCTCGTCCTTGGTGACCTTGACTTCCATGATTATGCGGTTGTCAGGAGTAATCTGCGGCGTGACCTCCAAGGACAGCGCTGCCTCTTTGAATGAGGTACTAGTGGCGCCGCTGGAACTTGCTTCCTGATACGGAACCTCAGAACCTTTTAGAATTTTGGCAGTTTCCTTATCCGCGGTGACGACCTTCGGCTGGGAAACCACCTCACCGTTGCCGGTCTTTTCCATGGCCGAGAGCTGCAGGTCGAGGATGGCGTTGTTAGTGACAAAACCCAAACCAATCCCAGAGGTAGCACCGATTGCGCCCATATCAACGAACGGCAAGTTGAGCGGCGTTTCGCGAATGCCAGGGAAACGACCAACCTGCCCTTCGTCTCCATCCTCTACGCCCAAGTTGCCGCCTTTACCCCAAGCGTTCCATTTGTCACCCGCCCACAGGTTTCCACCCCAACGAACCCCAAGGCTCTTGTCATAGTCGACATTCGCTTCGACGATCCGAGCTTCAATCATGACTTGGCGGACCGGAATATCAAGCTGAGCGACAATCCGGCGGAGTTCGTCAAGACGCTCCTGAGTCTGGTAGGCGATGATGTTGTTAGTACGGTCATCAACAGCAATCGAGCCACGATCTTCACTCTCGCCACCCTTGTCGGTAACGGACTGGAATAAACGTGCGATGTCCGCAGCCTTGGCGTAGTTAACCTGTACAACCTCCCGACGCAGAGGCGCAAGCTCGGCAATCTGGCGCTGAGACTCCAACTCCTGGCGCTCGCGCGCGGCGATCTCGTCTGCCGGAGCCACCAGCAGAACATTGCCCACTTGGCGCTTGTCTAGACCTTTCGTTTTCAGCACTAGATCCAGCGCCTGATCCCAGGGCACGTTCTGCAAACGCAATGTGATGTTGCCCTGCACGGTGTCACTGGCCACCAAGTTCAGATCGGTGAAATCCGCGATCAACTGGAGAACAGAGCGAACGTCAATGTCCTGGAAGTTCAGCGACAGCTTCTCGCCGGAATAGGTGAAATGCTCAGCCTTGCGCTGCTCGGCATCTGCCTCGCTGAGCGGCTTGACGCTAATGGTGAGCTTGTCGTCAGCCTGGTAAGCCAAGTAGTCGTATCGGCCGCTCGGCTCGATGGCGATACTGGCACCATCACCCTTGCTGCTGGAATCAACAAATTTGACTGGCGTGGCAAAATCCTGGACGTCCAGCCGCACACGCAGCGATTCAGGCAACTGCGTTTTGGCAAAGGAAACGCGAATTTTACCGCCTTGCTCTTCAATACTTGGACTGACCGACGGATCAGACAAGGTGATCACTACGTTGCCTGCCCCATCTTCCCCGCGGCGAAAATCGATGTTGCTGATCGATTTATCTGCAGCCATGGCGGTGGCCGGCGCAACCGGCTTCGTTGAGACCACAGGAGAAGGCGCTGCAGCCCCGGAGCGCGCAGCGTTCTCGCCTAGCACCACGAACAGATTGTTACCGTCGACGCGGGTCGAGTAAGGGACCAGAGAGGTGAGGTTCACAATGAGCCGCGTGCGCCCCTGGGCCTCGACCACCGTCACGCTCCGCGCATTACCAACGCCAAGCTCATGGTTTTTCGATCCGAGCTTGCTGGACACGCCGGGCAGATCAAGAGCAATACGTGCAGGCTGATCAAGGGTGTAGCCACGCGGGGTTGGAACCGGCTCGTCGAAAGCCAGCTTCAGCTCAACGCGATCACCGGGCAACGATGCGACGTCAAGTGAGTTCAAATTTGCCGCCAGCAATGCAGGTGAAATGAACGCTGCCAGCAACGACAAACCGAGACGAGTGAGAGTGGTATTCATAAAAGGCTTCCGTTGTGCAGACCGGTATAGGTTTTCCATTTTTGCCATGACTCAAGAACGCTCTTTCAAGGTCAGGCTACGCGGGCGCTCAAGCCACCCACCCTCTCCGTCCGGAACGATTTCAAGCACATCCACCTCGGCTTCGCTGATCTCAACGATACGGCCATGGTTGCGCCCCAGATAGTCACCGACCTTGACTCGGTGAACCCCATCACCACCTTTGATCAAGGCGTAGTTGCCTTCGCCCTTGGCCAGCGTCCCGACCATGACGAAGTTTTCAATATTGAATTCTTCAAGAAATTGCTTAATGCGGGTTTCGTCGGGCCGAATGTCTTTTGTACCTTTCTGCCGCTGAGTCAGATCAATCTTCATTGGCGGCTGGAAGGGGTGACGCAACGACGCTGCACTGTAGGTAAAGGCCTCGTATGGGAGAAACGCCGGCAGCGGCTCGATCGAACCTTTCGGTTTGGCTCGTACTTCATCCATGTAACTGCGCAGATCGTCGAAATCTCCGCTCACACCGCACCCGCTCAGCACCAGCGTGCCAAGGGTTATCGCTACAAGTCGGACTCCTCTCATTTCTGCAGCCCCTTGTCGTTATAGCGATATGTCTTGGCCAGGATGCTCATGTGCAGCTTGGATGACGAATCCTTACTGTTCGGCTTAATTTCGAAATCATGCAGCGTAACGATGCGCGGCAAGCTCGCTACGCCACTGACAAAAGTCGCAAGATCGTGATAGCTGCCTACTACCTTGATCTGTATCGGCAGCTCAATATAGAACTGCTGGGTCACTTCCGGCTGCAGCTTGATCTCTTCGAATTCGAGCCCGCTGCCCAGGCCAGTGCGGGTAATGTCTTCAAGCAAACCCGGCACCTCGGTATCACTAGGCAACTGCCGCAGCAAAGCACCGAAAGATGCCTCCATCTCGACCATCTGCGCCTTGTACGCTTCCAGGTTCGCAGCCTGAAATGCCTTGGTGGAGAACTGCTGCTTGAGCCTGTCCTCCTCGGCTATTTGCTGATCCAGATTGGCTTGCAGGTCGCTGAGGTAGAAGTAGTAACCACCCCCGAGCATCAGGGCCATCAGCAATATCGCCGCGATCACCTTTACCGCTGCTGGCCAGGACCCAAGGTTGTTCATGTCCAGATCGGACAAATCTACGCTACGGAGACTCTCCATCGAGCTAGCCAGACTCATGGCTTATCTCCTTCAACAGCAGCGGCCGGTTGTGTCTGTTGCACCGTTAGCTGAAACACATTTTCCTGATCAACCGCCCCAGCGGTGACAGCCTTCACTTCGTTCAGGTTCGGCGCATCCAGCCAATCAGAGCCATCCAAATTACGCATCAGATTAGAGACTCGGTTGTTTGATTCAGCCGCGCCAACGATCGCGATGTTTTTCCCGGTCATCTTCAGCCCGGTGAAATAGACGCCATCGGGAAGCGTGCGAACCAGCTGGTCGAATACTCGACCGATGATCGGGCGGTTACCCTGGAGATCCTGAATGATCTTCATACGCTCGAGCAGTTGCTGCCGACGCTCTCTCAATTCCTTGATCTCGGCTATCCGCGTATCCAGAACGGCAATTTCCTTGCGAACGAAATCATTCCGCGCATTCTGTTGCTCGATCGCATGGGTGAAGTACTGATCAGCAAGAAACAATAAACCCACTGCAACTACAGCCACCCCGCCCAGCGACACCAGGAATCGCTGTTTACGCTCTTCACGCTGCTGCTCGCGCCAAGGTAAAAGGTTAATCCGGGCCATCAGTCGAAACTCCTCAAGGCCAATCCACAGGCGATCATCATGGATGGCGCATCACTGGCGAGGGCACCTGCGTTGACCTTGCTGCTCAAGGCCATATCGGCGAACGGGTTGGCAACTAAAGTCTGGGTTCCGATTTTCTGTTGAATCAGACGATCCAGTCCCGGAACGGATGCCGTACCACCGGCCAACAGAATGTAGTCAACATCGTGGAACTGCCCAGCAGCGAAGAAAAATTGAAGAGAACGCGAAACCTGTTGAACGACTGCCTCCTTGAACGGCTGCAACACCTCACTGTCATAGTCGTCTGGAAGACCACCCTGCTTCTTAGCCAGACCAGCCTCTTCCATTGACAGGCCGTAGCGTCGTTGAATCTCCTCCGTGAGCTGACGACCACCGAACAGCTGCTCACGCGTATAGATAGTCCGGCCGTTGTGCAGAACGCTCAGCGTAGTCATGGTCGCACCGATGTCGACCAGCGCGACGGTCAGCTCATCGTGTCCGGCGCCTAATTGGGGCGCCAGCAAACCATAAGAGCGCTCCAACGCGTACGCTTCTACGTCCACGACCTTAGCCGTCAGCCCGGCCAAAGCGAGCGCAGCTTCACGTATTTCCACGTTTTCCTTGCGGCACGCTGCTAGCAGCACTTCAACCCGGCCGGGCGAACGCGCTGCAGGGCCCTGCACCTCGAAGTCGATAGCGACCTCTTCTAAAGGGTAGGGAATATACTGGTCTGCTTCGATTTTCAGCTGATTTTCAAGGTCGTCATCACTGAGCCCGGCTTCCATCTCGATGCTTTTAGTGATGACTGCTGAACCGGAGACCGCCACCGCAGCAGACTTGACCCCGGTTTTCGCCTTTACCAATAGCCGGGAAAGCGCCTGCCCCACGCCCTCCAGTTCAGCAATATTCTTTTCAACCACAGCGTTAGGCGGAAGTGGCTCGACCGCATAGGACTCGACCCGGTACCGGGAACCTGAGCGGCTTAATTCCAGCAGCTTGACGGATGTCGAACTGATGTCGATTCCAAGCAGCGTGTTCGCTTTCTTAGTGAAGAGCCCTATCACGGCCGATTTCCTATCTCTATCCGCTACTTACGGATTAATTATGTTTGTCAGCATTAGATAACAGCCTTGACAGAAGCGCAAATGGCTCCCCTACAGAAAAACCGCTTATAATGTGACCGGTTTTTCCTTTCAGCACCGTCTGCGGCATACACCTCATTCCCCATCCTGGATTCAATGAACCCCGATGCGTTTTCTGAAGTTTTTCCTATGGTCGTGCTTGGCTATTTTCTGCGGACTGTTGCTTAGTCTAAGCGGCGCGTTTCTCTACCTCAGCCCCAATCTGCCGTCAGTCGACTCGCTACGCAGCATACAGCTCCAGATTCCGCTGCGTGTCTATAGCCAGGATGACAAGCTGATCGCCGAATACGGCGAAATGCGACGCTCTCCTATCAACTTCGATCAGATCCCCAAGGATTTCATCGCCGCGCTGCTCTCAGCAGAAGACGATAATTTCGCGAATCATTATGGCGTTGATGTTTCCAGCTTGATGCGCGCTGCCACGCAATTATTGAAAACCGGGCACATTCAGACCGGTGGCAGCACCATCACCATGCAGGTAGCGAAGAATTACTTCCTGACCAGCGAGCGCAGCTTTTCACGCAAGATCAACGAAATTCTGCTCGCTCTGCAGATCGAGCGAGAGCTCAGCAAGGATGAGATCCTTGAGCTCTACGTCAACAAGATCTACCTAGGTAACCGCTCCTACGGAATAGAAGCGGCAGCGCAGGTTTACTATGGCAAATCAATCGGCGAGCTAAGCCTAGGGCAGCTAGCCATGATTGCCGGCCTGCCCAAGGCGCCTTCGGCATTCAATCCACTCGCGAACAAGGAGCGAGCCAAAGAACGACGTGACTGGATTCTTGGCCGGATGTACCGGCTAGGAAAACTAGACGAGGCCCGCTATCAGCAAGCATTGGCAGAGCCCGTCGATGCTTCCTACCACGGCTACTCGCCCGAGCTTGACGCACCTTATATCGCCGAAATGGCCCGTGCCGAAATGGTCGGTCGCTTCGGTAGCACAGCCTACACTGATGGGTTCCGCGTCTATACCACCCCAAGCAGCGAGCGTCAGATCGCAGCCAACCAAGCACTCATTCAGGGGCTAATCGAGTATGACCAGCGCCATGGCTATCGTGGCCTGGAAGCTCATCTAACGGGTGTGAATCAAGCGGACTGGCTGAAACAGCTCGGTGACTATCGCAGCCAGTCTGGGTTGCAGCCGGCGGTCGTTAGTCGCGTGTCGAACGACTCCGTCCAAGCCATCCTTCGGGACGGCAGCGAGCACAGCGTCAGCTGGGAAAGCATGAAGTGGGCTCGACCGTTCATTAACACCAACAGCCTTGGCCCCCGACCAAAGACACCTTCGGAGGTGGTCAAACCGGGAGATGTCATCCGGATTCGCTTTGTCGATGGCGAAGCGCTTTTCAGTCAGATACCGCAGGCACAGGGTGCGCTGGTATCTCTCGATCCACTAGACGGGTCCATTGAAGCGTTGACCGGCGGCTTTTCCTTTGGTCAAAGCAATTACAACCGCGCCATCCAGGCCAAGCGCCAGCCTGGCTCAAGCTTCAAACCCTTCGTCTATAGCGCAGCGCTGGATGCAGGTTTTACCCCCGCGACGCTTGTCAACGACGCACCTATCGTATTCGTCGAAGAAGGGCTGGATCGCGTTTGGCGTCCCAAGAACGACAACAACACTTTCCTCGGCCCGATCCGCCTTCGAGAAGCGCTGTACAAATCACGTAACCTGGTTTCGATTCGCCTGTTGCAAACCCTGGGTATTCCGCAAACCATCGATTACATCAAACGCTTTGGCTTCAAGCCCGAAGACCTTCCAGCGAACCTGTCGCTAGCACTTGGCACGGCAACCTTGACACCGATGGAAATCGCTACCGGCTGGACGGCATTTGCCAACGGCGGCTACAAGATAGAGCCCTACCTGATTGAGCGAATCGAGGACCGAGACGGGAAGGTGATATTCAGCGCGGACCCAGTGCGCGTGCCTGAGCGTGACATCGCTCAACAATCTTCGGCAGACGATAATGAGCAGACCGCCGTCGCCTACGCGCAGACAGACTCGTTCATTGACGACAACAGTTCTGAGCCAGCCCGCCAACCGCCTAGGCATGCTGAACAAATCATCGATGATCGCACCGCTTACATCATGACCAGCATGCTGCAAGACGTCATTAAGCGAGGCACAGGCAGACGAGCCCTGGCGATGGGCCGTGGCGATATTGCGGGCAAGACCGGAACCACCAACGAGTCGAAAGACAGCTGGTTCTCTGGTTATAACGCCGATATTGTCACCACCGTCTGGACCGGGTTCGATCAGCCTCAGAGCCTAGGCCGCCACGAGTACGGCGGTACGGTGGCACTGCCCATCTGGATGAAATATATGAGCACGGTACTGGAGGGCAAGCCAGAGCACGCCCCCGCCGAACCCGAAGGTATTCTGACCCTGCGCATTGATCCAGAGAGCGGTCGCGCAGCGGCCCCTGGAACGCAAGATGCCTATTTCGAAATCTTCCGAAGTGAGGATTCGCCTCCGAACATGGACGACGAATTGATTCCTGGAGCGACAATCCCTGGCAGCCCTCTACCGGCCAGCGAAACAGCACCAATGGATCTTTTCTAAAGGCCGCGGCTACGTTAGAGCGCAGCGGAGTTCCGTAAATTTTTCTACGGTGATCAATAACAAAAAACCGGCCAATGGCCGGTTTTTTTACTGTCCGCCTTAACGCGGCGCTACAGGCAACCTAATCACCCACCAAATACGTCGTCTACTGACTTTAGCGGGTAGTGCGATGGATACGGCAGGGTCGCCACACCGCTTTCGATGGCAGCCTTGGCCACCGCATCGGAAACCAGTGTGATCAGGCGCCGGTCCATGGGCTTCGGAATAATGTACTCACGGCCGAACTCCAGACTGTCAACGCCATAGGCAGCCGCCACTTCAGCCGGCACCGGTAGCTTGGCGAGGTCACGCAACGCCAGCGCAGCCGCTATCTTCATTTCCTCGTTGATACGCTTGGCCCGGACGTCCAGCGCACCGCGGAAGATGAACGGAAAGCCCAGTACGTTATTGACCTGGTTCGGATAATCGGAACGGCCAGTTGCCATGATCACATCGGAGCGGGTCGCGTGCGCCAGCTCGGGGCTGATCTCAGGATCCGGGTTGGAGCAGGCAAATACCACTGGGTTCGCAGCCATGCGCTTGAGGCCTTCAGCAGTCAGCAGATTGGCACCCGATAGACCTACGAAAACATCAGCACCGTCTAGAGCATCATCCAGGGTGCGCTTGTCGGTCTCATGTGCGAACACCGCCTTGTACTGGTTGAGATCATCACGACCAGCATGGATGACACCCTTGCGATCGATCATGAAAATGTTCTCGATCTTAGCGCCCATGCTCACCAGCAACTTCATGCAGGAAGTTGCTGCGGCACCGGCACCAAGGCAGACGATCTTCGCCTGCTCCAACGTCTTGCCGGCAATTTCAAGTGCATTGAGCATGCCCGCTGCTGTGACGATAGCCGTACCGTGCTGGTCATCATGGAACACCGGAATGTCGCACTGCTCGATCAAGGTCCGCTCGATTTCGAAGCACTCGGGCGCCTTGATATCTTCCAGATTGATGCCACCAAAGGTGATGGAGATGCGCTTGACCGTATCGATAAAGGCCTGGGGACTTTCCGCATCGACTTCGATATCGAATACGTCGACTCCGGCAAATCGCTTGAACAGTACGCCTTTGCCTTCCATGACCGGTTTGGACGCCAATGGCCCCAGGTTTCCGAGACCAAGAATGGCGGTGCCGTCGGAGATCACCGCGACCAGATTGCCTTTGCCGGTGTAACGATAAGCCAACTCAGGGTCTCGGGCGATCTCCCGAACCGGCTCTGCCACGCCTGGACTGTAGGCCAGCGAAAGGTCGCGAGCAGTGGACGTGGGCTTGGTCAGCTCAACGCTCAACTTTCCCGGACGGGGCTGGGAATGGTAGTCGAGAGCGGCAGTTTTCAGGTCAGTCATGGGGCATTTCCGCTTATTTTTACTGGGACAGACAGGTGGTCGAGGATACGCCAAGATCAAGCGCCGTCACAAGGGAACGGGAAATCTGACTGTCAAGGCCTGGCGATACGACTTTTGGCGACCGTTTCAGGACAAAGGCACGAGCATTGACGGGTGGCTCAGCCTCAACAACCAACGCGCCCGCCGCGACCGATCACCACGACGCTTTCGATCAATGACCCACCCCCTGACCTCGACATCCTTTCCAGCCAGGCCGCTGAGCGCATCATCGAAGGCGGCTACAGCGTGAGGCGGGATCTGCACCACAAGCGAACCACCTAGCTCCAACCAGACGCCTCCCCGGTTGGTCTCCATGCGTTCAACACGGGCCCGGACAATTGCAAAGCCACCGCTGCGCACGCGCTCCGCTGCGATCACCGGAGGTTGCCGCCAAATCCCTTTTCCAGCCGACCGCGCCTGTTGCTCTGCCTTTCGATGGCACTCGGCCAGAGAAACATTCGGTGCGATAGCGACAAAGAAGCCTAATCCCTCAGCAAGCATTAGTGCTTCCAGGTTTTCGCCATGCCTGTCGAAGACATGGGCAAGAACGCGGCCGTAATGGTCTTTGGACTGCTGGCCAGGACGCATAGCCACGTAACCGTCATTGGCGCTCACCAACGATTGCAGCCGGCTCCTGGCAGCCTCCGCAAACGGCTCGGCGTGGCGCCCGTTGCGGCCCATTTCGGTTGCGTTCAACCCAATGAGCCGCACGCTGCGCCCGTCGGCCAGCCGCAGCGTATCTCCATCTATGACCGTCGCCACCTTCATGCGAGAGAGCGGCTCGCTCACCGAGCAAAGCGCCGCTGCTTGCAAACTGAAGAAGACAGAAACGAAAAAGGCGCCCACTAGGGGCGCCTTTTTCAGCTCGAAGAATCTCATTGGATTCCCGTAGCGACGGCAGCTTATTACTTGGCGCCGAACACACCAAAACGCTGCTTGAAGCGGTCGATACGGCCGCCGGTATCCAGCACTTTCTGCTTGCCAGTGTAGAACGGGTGGCACTCGGAGCAAACGTCGATGCTCAGGTCCTTGGCCAGCGTAGAGCGAGTCTTGATGACGTTGCCGCAGCTGCAAGTGGCGTCGATTTCTACGTAATTAGGATGGATATCGGCTTTCATGGGTAAATCCTCTAGGACTTGTGCCGCCACCCGACCCTATGTCGAGTACCGCACGGAAGGGCGCGAATAATAACAGAGCAGCAAAGTGATGCAAGGGCAGCCGATCGGACAGACACCTCCAGCCTCTCGCATGCAACCAAACAGCCCGAAGCATAGGCAAACCTGCTACCCCGCCGGATCGTTTAACATCGGCATTCGCCGCCAAGGACTATCGCGTGCCTCGACCCATACTCCGCCTCGCACTGCCATCGCCATTGCGCAGACTCTTCGATTACCTCCCCCCTGCTGGCGTTTCCGACGCTGGGCTGCAGCCTGGGATGCGCTTGCGGGTGCCATTTGGGCGACGCGAAATCATCGGAATACTCGTCGAGGTCGTCAGCCACAGCGAAGTCCCTGAGGCAAAGCTCAAACCGGCATTGGAACTGCTTGATGCGCGATCACCTCTGCCATCGCCGCTGTTCAAGCTGTGCCTATGGACCGCACAGTATTACCAACACAGCCTCGGCGACACCTTCAGCTGGGCGCTGCCAGTCCTGCTACGCCAGGGCGAGCCTGCCGAGGCGAGGCAGGAGCGCTTCTGGCATGCGGCCAATGGCGCGCGGCCCGAAGACCCCAGACTGAGCCGGGCGCCACGCCAGCGTGACGCACTCAAGACCATCGCGCAGCATCCGCACGGCGTGGCGCACACCCTGCTTTCCCAGCTTCAGCTGAGCAAGGACAGCCTTGACCTGTTGCTGCAAAAAGGCCTGCTACGCGTCGAAACCCGGCGCCGTCACCAGGCCCAGCGACATCAGGGCAGCTGGCTGCTGCAACCGGAACTACCGTTGAACCAGCAGCAACGCGCCGCTTTCGAAGCCATTCGCGCCGGCCTGGATGGCTTTCAGACGTACCTGCTCGCCGGCGTCACCGGGAGTGGCAAGACCGAGGTCTACCTGCAGCTCATCCATCAGGTGCTTGAGGCGGGCAAGCAGGCGCTGGTGTTGATTCCAGAAATCAACCTCGGCCCGCAGACCCTGGCTCGCTTCGAGCGGCGCTTCAATGCCCGCATCGCCTTGCTCCACTCCAACGTCAACGACCGCGAACGCCTGGATGCCTGGCTCGCGGCACGGGACGGCGAGGCAGACATCATTATTGGCACGCGCTCGGCACTGTTCACCCCGATGAAAAATCCCGGGCTCATCATCCTCGATGAGGAGCACGATGCTTCCTATAAACAGCAGGAGGGGCTGCGTTATCACGCACGTGACCTGGCCGTGGTCAGAGCGCGCCAGGAAAACGTTCCGATCCTGCTAGGGTCGGCAACGCCGTCACTGGAAAGCTTGCACAACGCCCACAGCGGACGCTATGCACTGTTAAAGCTGACCGAGCGCGCCGGCGGCGCACAGCCGCCCCGCTTCCTTCGCCTGGACATTAAGAGCCGCCCTCTCGATTCCGGCATTTCCGGCCCGCTGCAGCAGGCCATGGCGCAGACACTGGCTGCCGGGCAGCAGGTACTGGTGTTCCTCAACCGGCGCGGCTTCGCCCCCTCCCTGCTGTGCCACGACTGCGGGTGGATCGGCCAGTGTCCGCGCTGTGACGCCAGAATGACCCTGCATCAACGCCACAATGAACTGCGCTGTCACCACTGCGGGCATGCCGAACGCCCCCCGCACAGCTGCCCGGACTGCGCCAAGCTCGACCTGAGACCTGTAGGCGCGGGTACCGAGCGCGCGGAAGAGCGGCTCACAACGCTCTTTCCTGACTACCCGGTGCTGCGCATCGATCGTGACAGCACGTCCCGCAAGGGCTCGATGGAGCATTTGCTGACCACCATCAACCGCGGCGAGCCGTGCCTGCTGGTGGGCACTCAGATGCTTGCAAAGGGTCATCACTTCCCCCGAGTGACCCTGGTCGCCATTCTTGATGCCGATGGTGGGCTGTTCTCGGCAGACTTCCGTGCGAGTGAACGCATGGCGCAGCTCATCGTCCAGGTAGCCGGCCGCGCAGGGCGAGCTGAAGAGCCCGGCAAGGTGATCATCCAGACGCATCTGGCTGATCACCCGTTGCTGGTCCAGCTGACCGAACAGGGCTATTTCGCCTTTGCTGAGCAGGCGTTGAGCGAGCGACGCGCGGCCGGCTTGCCACCTTTCAGCCATCTGGCACTATTGCGCGCCGAGGCGACGAAACCCGGCCAGGCCGAAGACTTCCTCGACGAGGCCTGCAGCCAGGCCGAACAGCTGATGGTGCAACTCGACCTGACGGGTGTCGAGTTACTAGGGCCAGTACCCGCTCCGATGGAGCGACGCGCTGGACGTTTCCGCGCACAGCTGCTGCTACAAGCCAACGCTCGCGGGCCTCTGCATAACCTCATGAACGCCTGGTTGCCGCAGGTGGAAACGTTGCCGGGTAGCCGCAGCGTTCGCTGGTCACTGGATGTCGACCCGATCGACCTGTTCTGATGTAGGCCGGCCACAGAGGCTCCAGCGCAACTAAGCGCCTTAAGCCTTGAAGGTTCGCCCTCGTGGCACCGATAATGCCCAGTTTTCGACCAAAGCCTACGGCCGACCGAGCACATCATGAAAGACAGCATCCGCCATCTGATCCAGCAAGCCCTGGCCCGTCTCACCGCTGAAGGCGTGCTGCCGGAGGGGTCGAACCCAACCATCCAGGTGGAGAACACCCGTGACAAGTCCCACGGGGACTTCGCCAGCAATGTCGCGATGATGCTGGCCAAGCCCGCCGGGATGAAGCCCCGCGACCTGGCCCAGAAGCTGATTGATGCACTGCCGGCAGACCCGAGCGTCAGCAAAGTGGAAATTGCCGGCCCTGGCTTTCTCAACTTCTTCCAGAACAGCGCCGCGCTGGCTCAACGCCTTGATGCCGCCCTTGCCGATCCACTGCTCGGAGTAAGCAAAACGGGCTCCAGACAACGCGTCGTGGTTGACCTGTCCTCACCGAACCTGGCGAAGGAAATGCACGTCGGCCACCTGCGCTCGACCATCATTGGCGACGCCGTGGCGCGCGTACTTGAATTCCTCGGTGATGAAGTAATCCGGCAGAACCACGTAGGCGATTGGGGCACGCAGTTCGGCATGCTGCTGGCTTATGTGATGGAGCAGCCCAAGGGTTTCGACTCACCCGAGCTGGCGGACCTGGAAGGCTTCTACCGAGCGGCAAAGCAACGGTTCGACGAGTCGCCCGAGTTTGCCGAACGTGCGCGCAAACTCGTCGTGGAGCTTCAGGCCGGCGACGCCGAGTGCCTGCGACTGTGGAAGCAATTCAACGAGCTCTCACTCAGCCATGCGCAACAAGTCTATGACCGCCTCAACGTCCGCCTCACCCCGGAAGACGTCAAAGGCGAAAGCGCCTACAACGCCGAACTTGCCGATATAGTCTCGTCGCTCAAGGCCAAAGGTCTGTTGAGCGAAAGCAACGGCGCCCAGTGCGTTTTTCTCGATGAATTCAAGAACGCCGAAGGCAACCCGCTCCCGGTGATTGTGCAGAAAGCCGGCGGTGGCTACCTCTACGCGACTACCGACCTGGCGTCCATGCGCTACCGCAGTCAGCAGCTCAAGGCCGATCGCGCGCTGTATTTTGTCGATCAGCGCCAGGCGCTGCATTTCCAGATGACCTTCGAGGTGGCCAGGCGCGCTGACTTCGTCCGCAGCGACATGCAGCTCGAGCATATGGGCTTCGGCACCATGAACGGTGCAGATGGCCGCCCCTTCAAAACCCGTGATGGCGGCACCGTGAAGCTGGTCGACCTGCTCGATGAAGCCGAGCAGCGTGCCTACAGCCTGGTTAAAGGCAAAAACCCGGATCTGGACGAAGGGGAGCTGCGGCAGATAGCCCACGCTGTCGGCATCGGCGCAGTGAAATATGCGGACCTGTCCAAGCACCGCACCAGCGATTACAGCTTCAACTTCGAGCAGATGCTCAGCTTCGAAGGCAACACTGCCCCCTACCTGCTATACGCCTACACCCGAGTCGCCAGCGTGTTTCGCAAGCTGGGTACCGGCATGGATGGAGTCGGCGGCGAGATCAACCTGGAAGCCGAACAAGAGCAAGCGCTAGGCGCAAAGCTGGCTCAGTTCGCCGAGGTGCTCAACGGTGTCGGCGAGAAGGGTGTTCCCCACCTGTTGTGCAGCTATCTATACGATCTGGCAGGGCTGTTCTCCAGCTTCTACGAACATTGCCCGATACTCACCGCTGAGAACGAGACGGTCAAACAGAGTCGCCTGCGCCTGGCCGCCCTGACCGGCAAAACGCTGAAACAGGGTCTTGCCCTGCTTGGCCTGGAAACGCTGGAGCGGATGTAAGTGGCAGCCAGGAAGAAACCCGCCCCGAAACGTGGCGCGAGCCGCTACCAGGCACCTGCCAAAAAGCCGGTACCCGGCTGGATCTGGCTCGTATGTGGCCTGGTGATCGGCGGCTTCATCGTGTTCCTGATGAACCTCGAACCTGGCGGCGATGAAATCAAGCGCACCAAGGACTCAGCCAAATCCAAGGAGCAGCCGAAGCGTTCATCCCCCACCACGAGCCAGCCTGCGAAACCGAAGTACGACTTCTATACGCTGCTGCCTGAGTCGGAAGTGATCTTTCCGCCCGAGGCGCCAAAGCCTGAGCCTGAGCCGCCCAAGCCGGTCACACAAGAGGAAGCGGCCAAGATTGACGCCGCGCGCGCCGAAGCCGCTCTGAATGGCCAGGTCCCTCCGCCCCCGCCTACAGTGGCCAAGGCACCGGTGACTCAGTTCTTCTTGCAGGCCGGTTCGTTCCGCAAGAAGCCTGAAGCGGAAAAGGTCAGGGCGCAGATCATTCTGCTCGGCCAGGATGTACGGGTTGAGAACGTGACCGTGCGTGACGAGGACTGGTACCGGGTGCTGGTCGGGCCATTTGCCGACCGGGCAAGACTCGATCAGGCCCAGAAGACGCTATCAGCAAGCGGCTACAAGAACCTGCTGCTGCAACAGCGTCAGGCGCGCTGAACCGAGGCCTTCGAGCACAGCGCTGGAGACAGCGCTGCTTCTCTATCGACCTGCGGGACCCGCCCGGCGCTCAGCTTTTGCGGTCCCGAGGCGCGTAGGCGAATACGTCTGCACGCATCTGTTTGGCATCCATTCCCGCCTCCACCAACGCATCCAGCGTGCCATAGACCATGGCGGGAGAGCCGCTGGCATAAACGTGAACTGGCTCGAGATCGGTGAAGTCCTCGCAGACCGCTTCATGCAGCATGCCGCGCCGTCCCGACCAGTCACCGAGGTCGCTGACGATCTGGTGCAGTGACAGATTGGGCATCTGCTGCCATTCCTGCCAATGCGGCAACTGATAGAAATCTTCCGGGCGCCGCACGCCCCAGTACAGGTGTACCGGATAGGCGAAGCCCTCGGCGCGGCAATGTTCGATCAGACTGTGCATCTGGGCCATGCCGGTGCCTGCTGCAATCAACACCAGCGGCCCCTCCGGCAATTCGGCGAGGTGTGTATCACCAAACGGCATCTGCACGCGGGCCGTTCCGGTGCGCCTGATCAGCTCCAGCAGGTCGATGGCGGACGATTCGCGCGCCAGCACATGGAGCTCAAGCTCACGTCCGCGGCCTGGTGCGGACGCTAGCGAAAAGGCGCTGTACTCCCCGTCTTCCCGCTCCAGCAGTACGTATTGCCCAGCGTGATAGCGTGGCAATTTTCCAGCCGGTGCGCGCAGCAGCAGGCGAAACACGTCGCCGCCCACATCTTCGCAGCTGACGAGCTGGCAACTGAGCGTGCGCACCGGAAGCTCCCCCGGTGCGAGCACGCCATCCCACAGCAGAACGCAATCTTCTTCGGGCTCCGCCAGACAGGCGAACACTTCGCCATGATCATGGCTTTCACCACGCTGACGCACCCGGCCGTCTACCAGCAGGGCAGCGCAGATCAGGCAATTACCGTTACGACATGCCTGCGGACAGTCGTAGCCCAGCCGCCGCGCAGCGTCGAGGATCAACTCACCTCGCTCGACGTCCAGCACTGCTCCGGAGGGTTGCAGAGTTACTTTCATCAATAAAAAACCTGAGTAAATGCGCGACTGGTCATCAGTCGATGCCCAGGTCGGCCCAGAGTTCGTCGACCCTACGCTTCACCGCCTCATCCTGCACGATGGCGCGTCCCCATTCACGAGTAGTCTCGCCGGGCCACTTGTGGGTGGCATCAAGGCCCATTTTGCTGCCAAGGCCGGACACTGGCGAGGCGAAGTCGAGATAATCGATCGGTGTGTTTTCAATCAGCACCGTATCGCGCTTGGGATCCATGCGCGTGGTGATCGCCCAGATCACGTCATTCCAGTCCCGGGCATTGATGTCATCGTCGGTGACAATGACGAACTTGGTGTACATGAACTGCCGCAGGAAGCTCCACACGCCCAGCATCACACGCTTGGCATGGCCGGGGTACTGCTTTTTCATGGTCACCACCGCCATGCGGTAGGAACAGCCTTCCGGTGGCAGGTAGAAATCAGTGATTTCCGGGAACTGCTTCTGCAGGATCGGAACGAACACCTCATTGAGCGCAACGCCGAGAATTGCCGGCTCGTCCGGCGGCCTTCCGGTATAGGTGCTGTGGTAGATCGCATCGCGGCGCTGGGTGATACGCTCGACGGTGAACACCGGGAAGCGGTCGACTTCGTTGTAGTAGCCGGTGTGATCACCGTACGGCCCCTCATCCGCCATTTCGCCAGGCTGGATATACCCTTCCAGAACGATTTCAGCCCCGGCCGGTACCTGCAGGTCGCTGCCCTGGCATTTGACCAGCTCGGTACGGCTGCCGCGTAGCAGGCCAGCAAAGGCGTATTCGGACAGCGAATCCGGAACCGGCGTGACGGCGCCGAGAATCGTGGCCGGATCGGCGCCGAGCGCCACCGCCACCGGATAGGGTCGGTCGGGATATTTCTCGCACCACTCACGAAAATCCAGCGCGCCGCCTCGATGACTAAGCCAGCGCATGATGACCTTATTGCGACCGATCACCTGTTGGCGATAGATACCCAGGTTCTGTCGCTCTTTGTTGGGGCCTTTGGTAATCGTCAGGCCCCAGGTGATCAGCGGCCCAGCATCCCCCGACCAGCAGGTCTGCACCGGCAACCGGGACAGATCGACATCATCACCTTCGATGATCACTTCCTGACAGGGCGCGTCCTTGAGGACCTTGGGCGCCATGCTGATGACCTTCTTGTAGATCGGCAGCTTGTTCCAGGCGTCCTTCAGGCCCTTCGGCGGCTCCGGCTCTTTGAGAAAAGCCAAGAGTTTGCCGATCTCGCGCAGCTCGGATACTTCGTTGGCACCCATGCCCAGGGCAACACGCTTGGGCGTGCCGAAGAGGTTGCCGAGAACTGGCATATCGAAACCGGTCGGATTCTCGAACAGCAGCGCCGGGCCCTGCTTGCGCAGAGTCCGATCGCAGATTTCGGTCATTTCCAGAACCGGGGAAACGGCGGTTGAAACGCGCTTGAGTTCACCGCGCTGTTCCAGACCTCGGATAAAGTCGCGCAGATCGCGATACTGCATGCTTGAGCCTCACAGGGGCCGGCAGGGGCGGAAAGTGTAGCCTTGGCGCAGGCCGATACAAAACCTGCAGACAGACAAAGGCCGGGTTTCCCCGGCCTCGGCAACAACCACAGACCTTATTTGCGCTTCATCGACATGAAGAATTCTTCGTTGGTCTTGGTGTCCTTGAGCTTGTCGAGCAGGAACTCGATCGCAGCGCTTTCATCCATTGGGTGCAGCAGCTTGCGCAGAATCCAGATGCGCTGCAGCTCTTCTTCGCTGGTCAGCAATTCTTCGCGGCGAGTACCCGAACGGTTGATGTTGATCGCAGGGAATACCCGCTTCTCGGCGATACGGCGATCGAGCTGCAACTCGAGGTTACCGGTACCCTTGAATTCCTCGTAGATCACCTCGTCCATCTTCGAGCCGGTTTCCACCAGCGCGGTGGCGAGAATGGTCAGGCTGCCGCCTTCCTCGATATTTCGCGCGGCACCGAAGAAGCGCTTGGGCTTTTCCAGAGCGTGGGCGTCGACACCACCGGTCAGTACCTTGCCGGAGCTCGGGATCACGGTGTTATAGGCACGGGCCAGACGGGTGATGGAGTCCAGCAGGATGACCACATCCTTTTTGTGCTCGACCAGACGCTTGGCCTTTTCGATCACCATTTCAGCAACCTGCACGTGGCGGGTCGGTGGCTCATCGAAGGTAGAGGCGACCACTTCGCCACGCACGGTGCGCTGCATTTCGGTCACTTCTTCCGGGCGTTCATCGATCAGCAGGACGATCAGGTGACACTCGGGGTTGTTGCGGGTGATGTTGCTCGCGATGTTCTGCAGCATGATCGTCTTGCCCGCTTTCGGCGGGGCCACGATCAGACCGCGCTGACCCTTGCCAATCGGAGCACAGAGGTCGATTACGCGACCGGTCAGGTCTTCGGTCGAGCCATTTCCGGCTTCCATCGTCAGTCGCTTGTTGGCGAACAACGGGGTCAGGTTCTCGAACAGAATCTTGTTCTTCGCGTTTTCCGGGCGATCGAAGTTGATCGTATCGACCTTGAGCAGCGCGAAATAACGCTCGCCTTCTTTTGGCGGGCGAATCTTGCCGACGATGGTGTCGCCGGTACGCAAGTTGAAACGGCGGATCTGGCTCGGCGAGACGTAGATATCGTCTGGGCCGGCAAGATAAGAAGAATCCGCGGAGCGCAGGAAGCCGAAGCCATCCTGCAGGATCTCCAGCACGCCGTCACCGGAGATTTCCTCACCGCTTTTCGCGTGCTTTTTCAGCAGAGAGAAAATCACGTCCTGCTTGCGCGAACGGGCCATGTTGTCGATGCCCATCTGTTCGGCCATTTCCAGCAGTTCGGTGATGGGCTTTTGCTTAAGTTCGGTCAGATTCATAGAGAGAGATCAGAAGGGATGAAGAAAGCGATTAGCTTGAGAAGCCGCGCAGCAGGAGACGAACAGGTTCGTTGTGCTTTAAGAGGCTGAAGTGCGTCGGCGACGGCATGCAGAGGGCGACGGAGAAGCGTCGCAGGGCCGAATTTAGCACCGTGCAGGCGAAGCGTCCACCCTGCAGTCATAAAAAAGCCCCCGCAATTGCGAGGGCTTTTGAAAACAGCAGCGATGAATCAGATATTGCTATCCAGAAACGCCGCCAGCTGTGACTTCGACAGAGCGCCTACCTTGGTCGCCTCGACGTTGCCGTTCTTGAACAGCATCAGGGTCGGAATGCCGCGAACACCGTACTTGGGCGGGGTTTCCTGATTTTCATCGATGTTCAATTTGCAGACTTTGAGCTTGCCTTCGTATTCCTTGGCGATTTCATCGAGTACCGGAGCGATCATCTTGCACGGACCACACCATTCAGCCCAGTAATCGACCAGAACAGGTCCATCGGCCTGGAGCACGTCCTGCTCGAAGCTGCTGTCACTGACATTGTTGATGTATTCGCTCATGGAGTTTCTCCAGGGTCAAAATCAGAAGTGACGCCATCATAGCCCGGCTTGGTGCGGATCGAAAGTCGCAGCCTGTCGCTCGGGCAATAGACCATGGGCGGCACCATGGAATCGACAACGGCGGATGGTGGCCCGGCGCTGCGCGTTGGCGGATGTCGACGATCATGTCAGGATGTCGGGGTTTTGCACAGAGACCGCCCCATGCGCCCAACAGCCGCCGAACCCTTTCCGATGATTGCTGCCCTGGATCTCGGCTCGAACAGCTTCCATATGGTACTGGCCCGCACCAGCAACGGCGAGATGCGCATCCTCGAGCGGCTCGGCGAAAAGGTCCAGCTGGCCGCCGGCATCGACGAGAACAGACAGCTCGACGACGCTGCCATGCAGCGCGGGCTGGACTGTCTTCGCCGCTTCGCTCAATTGGTCAACCATCTTCCCCAGGGCGCCGTGCGCGTGGTCGCTACGAATGCCCTGCGCGAGGCACGCAACCGCGCGCAGTTCATTCGCCAAGCCGAGACGATCATCCAGCATCAGGTCGAAGTCATTTCAGGCCGAGAAGAAGCACGACTCATCTACCTGGGCGTATCGCATACTTTTCCCGCCTCGAGCGGCAAGCGCCTGGTCGTCGACATTGGTGGTGGCAGCACCGAGTTCATCATCGGGGAAGGTTTCGATTCGCAGTTGCGTGAAAGCCTGCAGATGGGCTGCGTGAGCTTTACTCAGCGGTTTTTTCAGGACGGCAAAATCACCCCAGCCCGTTACGCCCAGGCTTACACCGCAGCCAGGTTGGAGCTGATGAGCATCGAGCACGGCCTGCGCCGGCTAGGCTGGCAGGACGCCGTCGGCGCCTCTGGCACCATCCGCGCCGTCGGCCTGGCAATCAAGAGTGCCGGGCTCAGCAACGGCGAAGTCACCGCTGATGGCATCGGCTGGCTCAAGCGCAAGCTGTTCAAGCTGGGCGATGTGGAAAAGCTCGACATGGACGGCATCAAGCCGGACCGCCGGGGTATCTTCCCCGCGGGGCTGGCCATCCTCGAAGCGATCTTCGACGCCCTGGAACTCACCAGCATGGCGCATTCCGAAGGCGCGTTGCGTGAAGGCGTGCTCTATGACCTTATCGGTCGGCATCACCAGGAAGACATCCGCGACCGCACCCTGAGCTTTCTCATGGAGCGCTACCACGTCGACACCGAACAGGCGGCGCGGGTAGAAAGCAAGGCGCTTGAGGCGTTCGATCAGGTCTCATCGGACTGGGGACTGGATGAGGAATGGCTGCGTGAATTGCTCGGCTGGGCCGCCCGAGTGCATGAGGTGGGCCTGGATATCGCCCACTATCACTACCACAAGCATGGCGCTTACCTGATCGAGCACTCCGACCTGCCCGGCTTCTCGCGGCAGGATCAGCAGATGCTGGCGCTGCTGGTTCGCGGCCATCGGCGCAACATACCCAGGCAGAAATTCGAAGAAATGAGCGAGGACGGCGTGAAGCTGACCAGACTCTGTGTGCTGCTGCGCTTCGCGATCCTTTTTCACCACATCCGCGGCCCGCAACAAGCGCCAGCGTTTCAGCTCAACGCCGGCGACAACAGCCTGGACGTAGCCTTTCCTGATGGCTGGCTAGCCGACAATCCGCTGACCCAGGCTGATTTCGCCCTGGAAGCGGACTGGCTCAAGCGAATCGATTTCACCCTCAGCGTACGCTGAATCCAGCGGGCAGCGGAGCAATTCGCCCGCCGCCTCCTCTAGTAGCCGACTGCTTATCGCGCAGTCGGGCTACCCAGACGTTCCAGCAAAGCGTTCTGTACGTTTCGCGGGTTCTGGTTACCACTCGGGCTGTTACGAAGATAACTGCCGTCCGGCTGCAGCACCCAACTCTGGGTGTTGTCGGTCAGGAAGCCCTCGAGCTCCTTCTTCACCCGCGTCACCAGCTTCTTGCCTTCGACCGGGAAGCAGGTCTCGACCCGGCGATCCAGGTTGCGCTCCATCCAATCGGCGCTGGACAGGTACAGCTTCTCATCGCCCCCGTTGAGGAAATAGAACACGCGGCTGTGCTCGAGGAAGCGCCCGATGATCGAGCGCACCTGGATATTGTGCGAGACCCCGAGAATCCCGGGGCGCAGACAGCACATGCCGCGGACGATCAGATCGATGCGCACGCCGGTCTGACTGGCCTTGTACAGCGCCCGGATCATTTTCGCGTCGGTCAGCGAGTTGATTTTGAGGATGATGTGCGCAGGCTTGCCTTCGCTGGCGTGCTGCGTCTCCTGGGCGATCATGTCCAGCAGCGCCTTTTTCAGCGTAAAGGGCGCGTGCAGGAGTTTTTTCATGCGCATGGTTTTGCCCATGCCGATCAACTGGCTGAACAGCTTCGACACGTCTTCGCAGAGTGCATCATCCGAGGTCAGCAGGCTGTAATCGGTGTAGAGCCGCGCGTTACCGGCGTGGTAGTTGCCCGTACCGAGATGGGCGTAGCGCCGCAGTTCACCATTCTCGCGGCGCAGGATCAGCATCATCTTGGCGTGGGTCTTGTAGCCCACCACGCCGTAGATCACTACGGCCCCGGCCTGCTGCAAGCGACTGGCCAATTGCAGGTTGGACTCCTCATCGAAGCGCGCCCGCAGCTCAATGACCGCGGTAACCTCTTTGCCGTTACGCGCGGCTTCCACCAATGCGTCGACGATTTCCGAGTTGGCACCAGAGCGATAGAGCGTCTGCTTGACGGCCAAGACGCAGGGATCCTTCGCCGCCTCGCGCAGCAGGTCGATCACCGGAGTGAATGATTCATAGGGGTGCAGCAGCAGGATGTCCTGTTTGCCAACCACGCTGAAGATGTTTTCGCTGTTCTGTAACAGCTTCGGGATTGCGGGCGTGAACGGGGTGTACTGCAGTTCGGGATGGCTCTCCAGCCCTGTAATACTGAACAGCCGGGTCAAGTTGACCGGCCCGTTGACCCGATACAGCTCGCTTTCGCTCAGGCTGAACTGCTTGAGCAGGAAGTCGGCGAGGTGCTTTGGACAGGTATCCACTACCTCCAGCCGCACGGCGTCGCCATAGCGCCGAGAAATCAGCTCTCCACGCAACGCTCGCGCCAGGTCCTCGACATCCTCGGTATCGACCGACAGGTCCGCATTGCGCGTCAGGCGGAACTGGTAGCAGCCCTTGACCTTCATGCCATGGAACAGGTCATCGGCGTGGGCGTGAATCATCGATGAGAGGAATACGTGGTTGGCACCAGGCCCGCCGACCTCCTCTGGCACCCGGATAACGCGGGGCAACAACCGCGGCGCCGGAATGATCGCCAGCCCGGAATCTCGGCCAAAGGCATCGATCCCTTCAAGCTCGACGATGAAGTTCAGACTCTTGTTGACCAGCAACGGGAAGGGGTGAGTGGGATCCAGCCCGATGGGCGTGATGATCGGTGCGATCTCATCACGGAAATAGCGGCGCACCCAGGCCTTGATCTTGGTTGTCCAGTTGCGCCGCCGAATAAAGCGCACCTGATGTTTGACCAGCTCCGGCAGCAGCACCTCGTTGAGGATCGAATACTGCCGATTGACCTGTTCGTGAACCAACTCGGAAATCCGCGCAAGCGCCTGGTGCGGCTGTAGACCGTCAGCACCGGCCTGCTCACGCGCGAAAGTGACCTGCTTCTTCAGCCCGGCAACGCGAATTTCGAAGAACTCATCCAGGTTGCTGGAAAAGATCAGCAGGAACTTCAGCCGCTCCAGCAGCGGATAGGACTCGTCCAGCGCCTGTTCCAGCACGCGGATGTTGAATTGCAGCTGTGACAGCTCACGGTGGATATAGAGGCTGTTGTCGTCCAGATTCGGCGGCGGGGCCGGCGGTGCTGGCACCTCCTCTGTCTTATCCACCTCCGGCGCTGGCGGGGTCACTTCCTCGAGGGGTTGCGCCTCGATGGCAGCAGCCTGCAATTCACTTTCGCTGAGTCCCTGGTTAGTCATCGATCTGCCTCGGCAGGGCTCATCGCCCCTGTTTTAATTGTTGTGCCGCCTGTTTGGCGAAATAGGTAAGAATGCCATCGGCACCTGCACGCTTGAAGGCGGTCAGCGATTCGAGGATCACGGCATCGCTCAGCCAGCCATTCTGAATCGCGGCCATGTGCATCGCATATTCGCCACTGACCTGGTAGACGAAGGTCGGCACTCGGAAGGTATCTTTGACCCGCCAAAGAATATCCAGATAGGGCATGCCCGGCTTGACCATGACCATATCGGCGCCTTCTGAAAGGTCTGCGCCGACTTCGTGCAGCGCCTCGTCACCATTGGCCGGGTCCATCTGGTAGGTGTCCTTGCTGCCCTTCCCCAGATTCGCAGCCGAGCCAACCGCATCGCGGAACGGCCCGTAGTAGGCACTGGCGTATTTGGCCGAATAGGCCATGATCCGCACATTATGGTGATCGGCCACTTCCAGCGCTTCGCGAATCGCCTGGATACGTCCATCCATCATGTCTGATGGCGCGACCACCTGTGCGCCCGCCTCTGCGTGAGACAGGGCCTGACGGACCAGCGCATCGACCGTGACATCGTTCTGCACGTAACCGTTTTCGTCGAGAATGCCATCCTGACCATGAGTGGTGAAAGGATCCAGCGCAACGTCGGTGATGATGCCGAGTTCCGGGAAGCGCTCGCGCAGCGCACGGGTGGCGCGCTGGGCAATGCCCTCGGGATTCCAGGCCTCTGCCGCATCGAGGGATTTCTTGTCCAGAGGGGTAACCGGGAACAGCGCCAGCGCCGGAATGCCCAGCGCGACCAGCTCTGCAGCCTCTTCCAGCAACAGGTCGATCGAAAGGCGCTCTACGCCAGGCATCGACGGTACCTGCTCGCGACGGTTTTCGCCGTCGAGAACAAACACGGGCAGGATCAGATCGTCCACACTCAACCGATTTTCGCGCACCAGTCGGCGGGAAAAATCATCACGACGATTGCGACGCAGCCGAGTAGCGGGGAACAACCGATTGGCAGGAACGAAACTCACAACAAACTCCTGGCCCGCCTGGCGGGCAATATGACGTTTATAAGCCGACGGCGTGACAGATTGATGACAGCCCCATCAGCGTCGACCGAAGATGACCCTCATTGTCGCCACCCCGGGCAGGCTCTGCCAGTGCTTTGAACAGTCAACACCCGTAGCGACGGGCCTGGTCCGGACGCGCCGGCGGTTGAACACCCGTCGTGTTGAGGCATCCAACCATTATCGCGGCGGGCTTACCTTGAGCCTTGCCAAGGGCTAGCATCGAAGGCATTGGCCTGGCGCAATTGCCAGGCTGCCGAATCTGACCAGGAGTACCCTCAATGAATAGAAAAGTCGCCGTGATTCTTTCCGGCTGTGGCGTATACGACGGCTCGGAAATCTACGAGAGCGTGATCACGCTGCTGCGCCTGGACCAGCGTGGCGCCAAGGTTCAGTGCTTTGCGCCGGACATCCAGCAAATGCACGTGATCAATCACCTCACTGGCGAGGAAATGTCCGAAAGTCGCAACGTGCTAACCGAATCGGCGCGCCTGGCCCGGGGGGAGATCAAGGCGCTGCACGAAGCCAATGTCGAAGAATTCGATGCGCTGATCATCCCGGGCGGCTTCGGCGCGGCCAAAAACCTGTCCGACTTTGCCACCCAAGGCGCCGGCTGTACGGTTCTTCCTGAGGTATTGTCACTGGCCAAGGCATTTGCCGAGGCCGGCAAACCGGTCGGCATGATGTGCATAGCGCCGACCATGGCGGCGCAGATCTTCGGCCGCGGCGTGGTCTGCACGCTGGGCAACGACGACGATCCCGCTGCAGCCGCAGCGCGGGAGATGGGCATTGAGCACCAGGCGTGCGAGGTTACCGAGATCGTTGAGGACTCTCGGCACAACCTGGTGACGACCCCTGCCTACATGCTGGCGCAGTCCATCAGCGAGGCGGCCTCGGGCATTTACAAGCTGGTCGACAGGGTACTGGCGCTAACCGGCAAATAGGCCCCCGCCCCGCCTGCTCGCAACTCCCGCCCGACGGTGGGAGTTGTAGCACGGCCACCGTGGCGATCCAGCCAATCTCACCGGCGCTCCCGCCGCGCCGCTGGTCAATCCCGTCGCCCTCCGGCAGCTTAGTTGGACCTGCCCGAGAGCCTGACGCATGAATCACCCCATCGACACCATCGAAGAACAACAACACGCCGTGCGTCAGCTGTTCGAACGCATTCCGTTCAATGAATACCTTGGCATCGAACTGGACGAAGTGTCCCGCCAGCGCGTGGTGATGCACCTGCCAATGAAACACGAGCTGGTCGGCAACTTCTTTCACGGCATTCTGCATGGCGGGGTGATCGCGTCACTGCTCGATGTCGTGGGCGGCGCCATGGCGATGATCGGAGCCTTCGAAAAGCATCAGCACCTGACAACCGAGGAGCGTGCCTTGCGCCTGTCGCGCCTCGGCACCATCGACCTGCGAATCGACTATCTGCGCCCAGGGCGTGGTGAACGCTTCAGTGCCGCCGCAACGCTGTTGCGTTCCGGTAACAAGGTGGCAGTGGTGCGCTCCGAACTGCACAACGAAGACGGAGTGTTGATCGCAGTAGGTACAGGTACCTATCTCTGCGGCTGATCGGATATTTCGACCTGCAGCCTGATTCGACCGGCTACCGAGGTCGGTTAGCGGTCGCTGGTGCGGGAGAGCTGCGTTAATAGACGGTCCAACGCGTTGGCGAAGGCTTGACGGTCCCGCTCGCCATACGCCGCCTGCCCACCGCCCACCTGGCCCTGCTCTCGTAGATCAGTGAACAGATTGCGCACCGCCAGGCGATCGCCCATGTTGCGCTCGTCGAATTCACGCCCGCGCGGATCGAGGGCGGCCACGCCTTTCTTAACCAGGCGATCCGCCAACGGCACATCGCTGCAAATCACCAGCTCGCCAGGTTGCGCATGCTCGACCAGATAATCATCGGCGGCGTCCGGCCCGCTCGGCACGACGATCAAGCGAACACAGGCGAAGGCCGGTTTGACTTGGCTCTGACCCGCGACCAGCAAGACCTCGAACTTGCGTTTGAGGGCGAACTTGATCAGCTGCTCTTTAGCGGCCTTGGGACAGGCATCGGCATCAACCCATACCCGCATCGGCGCGGCCGCCGTCATGCCACCGCCCGCCGCACCGTAGCCAACAAGGCTGCAGCACCGGCAAACATGGCGGCGAAACTGCGATTGACCAGGCGCTGCTGACGCGGCGTACGCAACAAGCGCAAGACTCGGGACGCCAGCCCGGTGTAGCCCGCCATGACGATCAGGTCGACAACCACCATCGTCGCGCCCATATGCAGGTACTGCAGTATCAGGTCACGCTGCGGGTCGAGAAATTGCGGCAGCACCGCGAGAATGAACACGATGGCTTTGGGGTTACTGGCATTGACCAGAAAACCGCGAAACACCAACGCCAAAGGTCGACCGATCGGCCGCGGCGCAGCGCTGTCGTCGAGCATCGAAGGCACCGCCTGCCACTGCTTGAGCGCCAACCACAGCAGGTAGGCGACACCGAACCATTTGATCAGGCTGAAGGCGAGCGACGAAGTTGCCAGCACCGCCCCGACCCCAGCGGCCACCACAGCTATCTGCATTGCCAGCGCGATCTGCAAGCCGATCGCGTTCCAATAACCGCGCCAGAAGCCGTACTGCAATCCGCAGGACATCGAGGCGATCGCTCCCGCCCCCGGCGACAGGCTGATGACCCAACAGGCAACAAGAAAGGCAAGCCAAGTTTCGAGCGTCATGATTGATCCTCCAAGAAGCTGCGCCTGCAGGCGCAGCTTTCAGCGCAGCCTTAGTCTGGCATGTCTTTGCCGAGCTTTACCGGCTCCTTCAGCTTGCGCTTCATGGCCTTGCGCATGCGGATGTTCAGCGCCTCGACGCCCAGCGAGAAGGCCATGGCGAAGTACACGTAGCCCTTGGGCACATGCGCGCCGAAAGCTTCGGCCACCAGCAGGGTGCCGACAACGATCAAGAACGACAGCGCGAGAATTTTGAGCGTTGGATGCTTCTCGATGAAATCGCTGATGGTACCCGCGGCGAGCATCATCACGCCGACAGCGATAACGATCGCGGCGACCATCACCTGTACGTTATCCACCAGGCCCACAGCAGTGATCACCGAGTCCAGCGAGAAGACGATATCGATCACCGCGATCTGCAGGATGATGCCAACGAAGCCTGCTTTGACCGCACCTCCAGTGGTGCTTTCCGACTCTTCTTCGCCCTCAACGCTGTGCCAGATTTCCATCGTGCTCTTGAACAGCAGAAACAGGCCGCCGAAAAACAGGATCAGGTCACGCCCGGACACACCGTGCTCGAATACGGTGAACAAGTCATTGGTCAGGCGCATGACCCAGGCGATCGATAGCAACAAGAGAATCCGCGTGCCCATTGCCAGTGCCAGGCCGAAGAAACGCGCCTTGGGTTGCTGCTCTTTTGGCAAGCGTCCAACAAGGATGGAGATGAAGATGATGTTGTCGATACCCAGGACGATTTCCAGGGCGGTCAGGGTCAAGAATGCGACCCATATTTCAGGGCTGCTCAGCCATTCCATGCGTACTACTCGTGTGCGTTGTGATGAGGGGGCTGGATCTCGGTACCGCGCCAGCGACGCAATACTTTCTGGAAGAACAAGCTGTTGGGCACCTGAACGATGGCGCCCGTTCCGCTATCGGCGGACTCCTCCAGCGTGGTGTACAGCAGGTTTATATCGATCACGCGCCCTTTGACGATCGGCTTGTCGAAGCTTTCCACCAGCTCCACCATGTCGCCCAACCGGAACGGGCCAACGGTCATGATCAGCACGGCGCAAAGCAGGTTGGAGAGCACACTCCACATTGCAAAGAAGGCCACCGCCGCCACGGCCACGAATCCTGAGAAGGCGGTCCAGATAACCGTTGCGGATACACCGAAGCGCTCTAGCACCATGATCAGCGCGCCACCGATGATCAACCAGCGGATGCCACCGCGCAGCGGCAGAAGCAATTCAGGCGGCAGCGGATAGCGACTGCCAAGCCGCCCGAGCCCGCGCACCACCAATCGCTGCAGGAGGTAGGCAGCCAGCAGAATCACCAGCACCTGCAACCCGAGCAACAAGGGATCGCGCCATTCCATCAGCAGTCGCTCGTTCATGCACTGCCCTCGAGCTCGCCCTGCAAGGTTTCCAGCGCCTCGAGCGCGCCCAGCCAGGCCTCTTCCAGCTCGCTCTCGCGCACCTTCAGCTCCGCCTGTTTGGCCAGCAGCTCGCGCAGTTCGTCCTTGCGAGCGACCTCGTAGAGGGCTGCATCACCGAGGCGCTGCTCCAGGTCGGCCAGCTTTTCATGGACTCCGACGAGATCCTTTTCGAGCTTGTCAGCCTGACGTTTGAGCGGCGCGAGTTGCTGTCGCAGCGCGGCCGCCGCCTGACGCAAGGCGCGCTTATCGGTTTTGTCGCCGGCCTGCTCGTTCGTGGTCACCGGCTGTTGCCGCGTGCGGTAGTCCGCTAGCCAGCGGGCATAATCTTCGAGGTCTCCGTCGAAAACCGCGACCCGCCCCTCAGCGACCAGCAAGAACTCGTCGGTCGTGCTCTTGAGCAAGTGACGATCATGCGACACGACCAAGACGGCACCGTCGAAATCCTGCAGCGCAAGCGTCAGCGCCAGGCGCATTTCCAGATCCAGGTGGTTGGTCGGCTCGTCGAGCAGCAACAGATTGGGCTTACCCCAGGCGATCAGCGCCAGCGCCAGCCTGGCCTTTTCACCGCCCGAGAAATTGAGAACCGGCTCATCGCAGCGATTACCGCGAAAGTCGAAACCACCGAGAAAATCACGCAGTACCTGTTCACGTTCGCCAGGAGCGATGCGTTGCAGATGCAACAGCGGACTGGCCTTGGCGTCCAGAGCATCGAGTTGATGCTGGGCAAAATAGCCGATAACCAGGTTTTCACCACGCTGCAGACGCCCTGCCAGGGGCTGCAGCTCGTTGGCAAGTGTCTTGATCAGCGTCGACTTGCCCGCGCCGTTGGGCCCGAGCAGGCCAATCCGGGCGCCGGGCACCAGCTGCAGCTTGACCTTGTCCAGCACCTGCTTGTCACCGTAGCCAAGACGCCCCTCGGCTAGATCCAGCAGCGGGCTTGAGACTCGGTCCGCCTCGCGGAAAGCAAAGTCGAACGGCGAATCGATATGTGCCGGCGCCAACTCCTCGAGCTTTTCCAGCGCCTTGATCCGGCTCTGCGCCTGTCGCGCCTTGCTGGCCTTGGCTTTGAAACGCCGAATGAAGTCTTCCATGTGCTCGCGCTGAGCCTGTTGCTTTTCGAACGCCTGCTGCTGCTGCGCCAGGCGCTCGGCACGGGCCCGCTCGAAGGCCGAGTAGCCCCCGCGATAGAGCGTCAGCTTGCGCTGCTCGACGTGCACAACATGACCGACAACCTCGTCGAGGAAGTCGCGATCATGGGAAATCAGCATCAACGTGCCCGGATAGCTCTTGAGCCAGGCTTCCAGCCAGAGGATGGCGTCAAGGTCGAGGTGGTTGGTGGGCTCGTCGAGCAGCAACAGATCAGACGGACACATCAGCGCTTGTGCGAGGTTCAGGCGCATCCGCCAGCCGCCGGAGAAGCTGCTGACCGGAAGATCCATCTGCTCGTTGGCAAAGCCCAGGCCGGCCAACAACTTGCGCGCTCGGGCGTCAGCGGTATAGCCGTCGGCATTGTCGAGTTCGGTGTGCAAGCGAGCCAGCGCGCCGCCGTCGTGGACGGTTTCAGCCTCGATCAATGCCGCCTGAACGCGACGCAACTCGGTATCGCCGTCCAAGACGTAATCGACCGCCAACCGATCGAGCGTGTCGACCTCCTGGCGCATGTGCGCAATGCGCCAGTCCGGTGGCAGCTGACAGTCGCCCCCGTCGGGGGTGAATTCGCCACGCAGCAAGGCGAACAGGCTGGATTTGCCGGCACCATTGGCGCCAACCAGCCCGACCTTCTGGCCAGGATGCAGGGTCAGCTCGGCGCCTTCCAGCAAACGCTGGGGGCCGCGCTGTAGAGTCAGGTTCTGAAGTCGGATCATAATGGCGGCGGAGTCTATCAGGTCGCCCGGAAATCCATCCGGCTGCGCACGAAAAAATCCTTACAGATGAACAACGACGACCTCTGGAAGTTCGCCCTCGCCTGCTATGCAGAGCCCGACGTGGAAAAGGCGTGCCTTGAGCTGCAAGCATTAGGGCTGGACGTCTGCCTGTTGCTCACCTGCGCCTGGTTGGAAATCCGGGGCGTCCGTCAAAATGCGCAGCGCTTGGAACAGCTGAAACAGCTCAGCCTGGACTGGCAGCGCGCAGTTGTAGTGCCCCTACGAAGTCTGCGCCTGGCGTGGCGTGAGCAGGCAGCCACCGACACCGAGCTCGAAGGCCTGCGAAAATGCGTCAAGCGATTGGAACTGGATGCCGAACGGGTTCAACTTGATCGCCTTCAACAGGCCACACAACACTGGCGCACGGAGGACGGATCGGATGACTGGCTGAATCAGCTAAGCACGAGCGTCGACGGCGACGCCCGTGCATTACTGAACGTGCTGCGCCGTGCAGCTACTCAGCTGGATGCTGACGGGGCGGGCTGATCGGCACTACCAGCCTTGGCTGAGGCCGGCTTGCGCGCGGCGGCGGGTTTGGCAGCGCCCGAAGGTTTGGCTGTAGATGCTTTTGGCTTTGCGCGGCTACTGGCGGGCCGAGCAGGACGTTTCGCCGCGCTGGTTGCGGCGGCCTGGCTGCTGGAGGTGTTAGTCGTAGCGGATTTGCCACTCGCAGCCTTGGAAGCGGCCGGTCGAGCGCGGGTTGTGGCTGCGGGCTTGCGCGCTGCCGTGCTCGAATTGCTGGAAGATTGTTTGGCTGGCGCTTGCTTGGTTGTCGCCGGCGCGGCCTTGCGTTGCGTGGTAGCCGAACGTGCCGGCGAGGCTTTGCTTCGCGATGCCAGCGCTTGCGCTGCGGCCTCTTCTACCTGAGTGACGCCTCTCGCCAGGCTCAAGCTCTGCTCAGCGTCGCGCTTGAGGTCGGCCAGGTAACTCAAGGTTTCGCTCTGCCGCGCCTGCAGCAAGGCGAGCATGTCATCCAGTTCGGCCAGCCTAGCGCGAGCCTTGCTTTGGGCTTTCGACTTGCCCGCATTGCCAGCCTCATCGAGCTTGGCTCTCGCTTTGATCAGTTTTTCCTGCGTCTTGCCCCGCTGTTTTTCGAGCTTGGCCAGGAGAATCTCTGCGTCCTTCTGTGCATCGGTGCAGGCTTTTTCCAGATGCACGACCAAACTCTTCGATAACTGCTGAAGCAAGTGCAGCGGAGTCGTGACCGCGTTTTTCTTTGCTGGCATGAAAGCGCCTCCTGGCGGGATTGGTGCAGCCATACTAGACGGGCTGCAGTGATCCGCCAACCGACCAGCGAAGCGTGCCCCAAGCAATCCTTCGCTCGCAGCTGACCGGCAGGTTCCGGTCAGGCGGTAGCTGCGGGCTCTTTGTGCGCGGTGTGCAACACTTCGATCAGGCAGTCTTCCAGCTCGAAGCGCTCATGCAGCAACTGACCCAGATGTTTCAGCTCTTCTGAAAGGCCAGGGCTTTCCAGGCAATCGCCCTTGTCGCACCGATCATTAAACGCCACTGCCACCTGGGTTATCGCCTCGATACGAGGGTAAATCTGACGTGCCAGATCCAGCCCGCGCTTGTCACCGAAGGCTTCAGCTTCGTTGAGCAGTTGCTCGTAGATCTCGAAATGACCCGCCGACACGTAGTCCAGCAGTATTTCGCAGAATTTTTGCAAGGCCGGGCGGGTAGCCGCTTCGGCACCCCCATGCAGCCCATCGAATGCGTTGATCAATGCATGGCGTTCTTGCAGCCAGCGGTCGATCAGCAGGTGCACACCTCCCCAGCGTTCCTGGGCGTTCCGACAGCTCTCGAGCATGATGACCTCACTTTCCCTAATCGATGATGCCTGTTGCGCCTTCCGAGACGGTTTTTTGTCTTGGGATATCGGCCTTGGGTGAGTGACAGCGAAATTGGCAGAAAACCGACGCCGCCTGGGCAGACTAAGCTGCGCGGAACGAAGCATCAAGCAGCAGGGATGAATTTCATCTGGCCAGACTTGAGCATCAGCGCTTCGCCCTGCTCATTGACCATCAGGCGAGACGATCATTCGCTCGCCTCGTCAAAAAGCCTAGTCGCGACGCAGCAACTGCCAGAAACAGAACACAGCCATTGCAATGAATGCGAGCAACGTCCACTCCGGAATGCTCATACCGAGCAGTGTCCAGCTGACTTCAGCGCATTCGGCCGTACCATGAAGCACCAGCCGGGCGATCTCCTGGAACGGCAGCGCATCCATCATGTATTCGAGACTGGGCAAGCAGCTCGGCAACTGATCGGCAGGCATGTTCTGCAGCCAGATCTGGCGTATCGCCGTACCCCCACCTGCCACGGCGAACAGGAGTGCCAAAGACGAATAAACGCGGCGACCGGTCCTGCCCGGACCGTGCAAGGCAGCGACCAGGCAGACCAGGCCAAAACCGATGACACAGATACGCTGAACGATGCACAACGGGCATGGCGCCAGCCCGACAACATGCTCGAGATAGAGGGCAGCGATCATCATCAACGCGCAGCCAATGAAGGCCAGAAGAAACAGCGAACGTGGGCTGGCCAGGTTCATGGCGACTCCGCAGACAGGAAAAGTTCGCTACGGTAGTGCGGCACGCAGCGCGCTGCAAGCCATACGCAAATCGCCGCAGCGGCGCGGGACGGATGTCACGACCCGAGCTGCCACGGCGAACGTTTTTGACTAACTGCTGCTGGTTGTTTGTATTTGGTTGACGTCGGGGTGAGCAAGGAGCCCCAGGCCTTCCTGAAACAGCCGATTGCTGCGCTCGTTGTCGCCCAGCTGGGCTAGCAATCGCGCCAGCTCGGCGCAAGTTTCCGGACGGTGCTCGAAACGCAGACTGGCCTCGAGGTAATCGCGCGCCTTGCCCCACAGCGCGTTGCGCATGCTCAGCCGACCAAGCGCGAGCAGGAGCTCCGCGTTCTCCGGATGAGCCTTGAGCCAGCCCTCTGCGTTCGCCAGCTGACGCGCCGCGTCCTGACCGCGGACGCGCCCATAGCGCTCGACCAGACGATCATCGAACTGGCGTTTGAGCGCTGCATAGAGCACCTCTTCGGCCTTGGCGTCCGCACCCAAACGGGACAATCCGTCAGCGTAGGCACGCACCAATAGCGACTCACTGCGTAACCCGGAAGGAACGGCCTGCCATTTCTGATTGAGGGCCTGCAGAGCGTCCTCATTGCTGGTCGTCGCGGCCTGGCCGGATTGCTCAAGTGCTGCAGTCCAGGCCAACAGCTCCAGCTCACTCAGGCGAGCCGGCGGCAAAACACGGTGCTTTCGCAGCTCAGGCAGCAAACGGCACAACGCGGACCAGTCTTGCAGCTGAACGTAGAGTTGCTGAAGCAGCGTCAGCACATAGGCATGACGAGGATGTTCGCTGTGCAGGGCATTGAGCGTTTCCCGCGCCTCCCGGTATTGGCCCCTGGCAATTTGCAGCTGAGCCTGGGTCAAGCCAACCGCAAGCCCTGACTCGGGCTCGCGCTCCTTTGCCTTGCGCAGCAACTCGTCGCTCTGCTCGTGCTCGCCCAACTCATTGGCGGCACGCGCCGCGCCGAGATAATGCACAAGGGGTTGGTGATCGTGCTCGGCCGCGGAGCGCAAATGGCCCAACGCGTGACTCCACTGTCCCTCGGCCAGTTCTCGCAAACCGCTTCGTGATGCCTTGCTGACACGCCGTTCACGGTGGCGACGCGACCACGGATTAACCAGAGCCCCGGATGTATGCAAAAGGCCGAGCACCCAGTGCACCACCATTGCCAGCAACCAGAGGCAAGCGATCAGGCCCAGAAAAATCCAGAAACTCGATTCGTAGCGGAAGCGGTCGTAGCTGATCAGGACATAACCAGGATCCTGTGCGATGGCCCAGCCGAGAAACCCGACGATCGCTATAAGCAGGATCAGGACAAAGGCGAATCGCTTCATGCGCGCTGCCCCTCTTCGGTCGCGGCGCCGTCAGTAGCCGGCTGCTCCGGTTGTGGGCTCGCCTCTTCTGCCGGCTGTTCTGCTGGTTGTTCTGCTGGCTGTTCAGGACTGCTGTCAGCGGACGACTCGGCACCTTCGGACGATTCACGCTTCTGCACATAGGTCTGCAACGCGCGGAGCGCCGGCGCCAGATCCGGCAGACTGACCGAGACCTGGCGTTTTTTCAGCTCTTCAATGCGATCGCGCAGCCCTCGACTCTGACCGTTTTCCTCGCTGAAGAGGTCCTTGATCAACTGCGCCGCCTGATCGAGCGATTGCTGATAGACCTCTTCGTTGCCATTGAGCACGGCCCACTGCGCCTGTTCGATAGCCAGCGACAAGGCCAAGCGCACCTGCGCCAGGCTTTGTCCGGCAAGCAGCGGTTTGACGCTATTACCGGAATCGAAGTCGATACGGACATACCGCGTCAGCTCATTCAGCCAACGCTGCCAGCGACTATCAGACTGTCCTCCATCAGCACCGGGTCCCGCCTCGAATTCCGGTGCCAGGCCGTTGAGCTGGTTGGCCTGACCACGCAACGCGCCAAGCTGGAGAAACAACCCGGTACGGTCCAGCTCCGGCAGACTGCGCAACGCTTCAAGCCCTTCGAGCAACTTCTGCCGTGCTGCGTAAGCGCCGGGATCGTCCTGCTTGCGCAGGATCAGGTCCGCCTCGGCGAGCAGCGATTCGGCGCTGTTCACGTCCTGCATCGCCGACAGACGCAACATCGCCATGCGCAGCAGATGCTCGGCCTCGGCAAGTCGCCATTGCTCGCGGCTAGCCCCGAGAACCTGTTCGACACGCCCCGCCAGCCGCTGCTGATCAGTTTGCAGCTCGGAAAGCAAACGGCGACGATCCTCCAGCTGTTCGGCTGAGGGCAGTTGTTCCAACTTGCCGAGACGGCTGGCCAGTTGCTGGCTGCGCTCACCCAACTGCCGGGTCTGTTCGCTCGTAGCCTGGGCCGACTGCTGCTGTTGCTGCTCCTGATCGGCGAGCTGCTGAGTCTGCCAGACGCTGTAGCCCCCCGCAGCCAGACCGGCCAGGCCGACTAACAGGGCCAGACCGGCCAACCCCTTGCCGCCGCTACGCGCATCGGGCTTGGCAGCGGACGACGTTTTTGGTGGCGGCGCCTTGGGCGGTTCTTTCGAATCCTTCTGCGAATCTTTCTTGACCGAATTCTGAGCTGCGACGGAGTCGTTGCCCTTGGGTTGCTGCGGTGCCTTGTCGGAGTCTACTTCGCTCACGTTTCCATCCTTTGCATCAGGAAGCGGGCCCGGGAGTGTCCCGTAGCGCCGCCAGCAAAGCCGCGGTTCCAGCACCGCGGCAGTCCACAATTCTTTTAGCACCCAACGCCGCGGCCATCTCGGCCACACGCGGGCTGGGTACGAACAAGGGTAGTTCACGCAGCGCTGACCAATCGAATCCTGCCAACTCGCGTAACGACTGCAAACCCTGTCCACTGCTGACCACCATGGCATTCAGCCGTTCCGAACGAACCAACTTGATGAGTCGGTCGCGCGGGTAGTCAGGCAGGTATCTTCGGTACAGTTGGAGGCTGTCGACGTGCGCGCCGCGGGCGCGTAGCGTGTCGGCGATAAGCTCACGCCCGCCTTCGCCTCGAAGGATCAACACCTTTGGATGAGGCGCGCTTATCGCGTCGGCGAGCCGTGGCAAGGCAAGCAGGGCTTCGCTGTCATCGCCTACGGCCGGCCAGCTAACGTCCAGTCCGTAATCGGCCAGTATCGCGCCGGTCGCTGCACCAACACTGAACCACGCCTGCCCTGCGGGCTGCTGCGGCCAGTAGCGACGGAGCAGCTCCAAGGCCAACCTGGCAGCCGGTTTGCTGACAACCACCACCGCAGCGTAACGGTCCAGCTCCAGCATGGTCGTGCGCTGCTGAGGTGTTTCGGCGAGCGCCTCGATGGCCAGGAGAGGCAGGCTTGCACTGTGAATTCGCAGCTCCTCCAGCGTGGCGGCCAGCGCCGCACACTCCTCAGCCGGTCGCGTCAGCAATAGACGCCAGCCGCTCACGCCTTGCCGGCCTCGCCATAAATATCCTGGAGGATCTTTCCAGCGCCTTGCTGCAGCAACTCTTCAGCGATACGCACGCCGAGCGCTTCGGCTTCAGCGTTGGGTGCGCGACCTTCAGCGCGCAGGAGCAAAGCACCGTCGGGCTGTCCGACGAGCCCACGCAACCACAGCTGATCGCCTTCGAGGACCGCATAACAGGCGATCGGAACCTGACAGCCCCCGTTGAGGTGGCGATTCAGCGCACGCTCGGCCGTGACGCGAAGCGCGGTATGCGGATCGTTCATGCATTGGAGCAGCTCATGCAGCTCGGTATCGCCGGTTCGGCACTCGATCCCGACCGCGCCCTGCCCGCCCGCGGGCAGGCTGTCTTCGACACTGATGCTGGCACGGATGCGCTCGCCGAAGCCTAGCCGGATCAGGCCGGCCGCCGCGAGGATGATCGCGTCGTACTCGCCTGCATCAAGCTTGGCCAGACGGGTGTTCACATTGCCACGCAGAAACTGAATCTTGAGATCGGGCCGACGCGCCAGCAGTTGAGCCTGGCGCCGCAGGCTGGAAGTACCTACGACCGCGCCGGAGGGCAGCGCATCGAAATTCTCGTAGTGATTGGAGACGAACGCATCGCGCGGATCCTCCCGCTCACAGATGCAGTACAGGCCGAGCCCCTCGGGAAACTCCATCGGCACATCCTTCATGGAGTGCACGGCGATGTCCGCCTCGTTCTCCATCAGGGCCGTTTCCAATTCCTTGACGAAAAGGCCTTTGCCGCCAATTTTCGCCAACGGAGCATCAAGCAATTTGTCGCCCCGACTGACCATCGGCACCAGGCTCACCGTTATGTGCGGATGTGCGGCTTCCAAGCGCGCCTTGACGTATTCGGCCTGCCACAGGGCCAGGGCACTCTTGCGGGTAGCGATGCGAATTTCGCGGGACATGAGCAATTCCAGACAGATTGAACTGCCGGCGATGATAACAGGCCAGGAATGGCGATCGGGTTGGCAGGGATCAAGGAAAGCCGTCCGGTGGACGGTTGAGCTGGAACGCGGCGCCTGTCCTTAGCGCCGATACCGGATCAGATGTTTTGCATCAACTTGCGCACACCAGCGACATGCCGACGGCTGACCGTCAACGGCTCGCCTTCAAGCCCCTTGAGGAACAGCTGAAAATGTCCAAGGGGCGTGCGCTGCAAGCGCTCGATACGGTCACGATAGACCAGCGCATTGCGGTGGATGCGGACGAAACGATCGCCGAACTCATCCTCGAGCGCCTTGAGCGGCTCATCCAGCAGCACCTCGCCGCCTTCATGACGGAGAGTGACGTATTTGTGGTCGGCGATGAAGTAGATCACTTGTGGCAACGGGATCAGCTCAATGCCCTTGCGGGTCCGCGCACTGATGTGGCTGCGCGGGCCGGTACCACTCACTGCGGCCGGACGGGTCAACGCCGCGAGCTGAACCCGGTTGGGCCGCTCGGCTTTCTTCAACGCTTCAGCGAGATGCTCAGGCCGTACCGGCTTGACCAGATAACCGACCGCACTGACCTGGAAGGCATCCAGCGCGAACTCGTCATGGGCGGTACAGAAGATCACCGCGGGGGGTGCATCGCGCTCGCACAGTTTGGCTGCAACCTGGAGGCCATCAAGCCCGGGCATACGGATATCCAGCAACACAACATCGGGACGCAGTTCCTCGATCAGGGACAGCGCCTCTTCGCCATTGGAGGCGGAAGGTTCCAGGACACGATAGCCGTCAAGGTCACCTACCAGTCGGCTGAGGCGCTCGCGGGCTAGAGGTTCGTCATCGACAATCAGCACATTCATACAGTTCTGGCTTCCTGCTTTTGTGTCGCACACGGATAGCGTAGACAGGTGTAGTAACGGGCATTACGCCGCTCCACGCTGAGACTCGCCGCGGGACCGAAAAGTGCCGTTAGTCGTGCGTCTATATTGTGCAGCGCTTGCTGAGTCCCTCTAGATGGGAGCTTTGAAGCCGCTTCGTCAAAGGGGTTACTGACCTGCAAATGGAACACGCCGTCAGCATAATACGCCGCCACGCTGACCACCCCGCCCTCGATTCTTGGCTGGATTCCATGTATCAGCGCGTTCTCCAGCAGCGGCTGCAGCGTGAGCTGGGGAATCGGTAGATCATCCGGCACGGCGTCGACTTGCCATTCGACGCTCAAACGCTCGCCGAGCCGGTACTGTTCGATGGAAAGATACCGGCGTGACAATTCCAGTTCTTCGCGCCAGGGCACCAGAGTGCCGGGGCGGGCCAGGCTGGCGCGGAACAGATCGGACAGATCGAGCACGGCTTGCTCGGCTTTGGCCGGATCGGTGACCACCAGGCTGGCGATGCTGTTCAGGCTGTTGAACAGAAAGTGCGGCCGGATACGCGCCTGCAACGACTCGATGCGCGCGCGCAGCTCGGCCTGTTCCTGCCGCCGCCATTGGCTCTGCAGATAGAAATAGCGCAGCAGCAGGCCCGACATGATCAAACTGATCAGTGCATGACGCAGATAAAGATTCACCTCGCCGACGCGGGTCAGCGGGCCGCCAAGCTGGTAGATATCGGCGACCGCCGTGCACGCCAGCGTCAACCCGACCACCATGGCACAGCAGGCAAGCCCTGCCAGCCAGGCCGGCAACCTCGCCAGCAGCGGTCGCAACTGACAGGTCAGGCCGGCCGACAGCAACATCACCCATTGCACGAACAGGGACGACAACGCCAGGCGCATCCAGTTGAACCCAGGCTGCATCGGCTCGGCGAGCACTAGCACCAACACCAGCAACTCAGCGAGCAATACCAGGCCAAGCAGGGCATCGGGCTGGCACAGCTCAGGCACGAAGAAGTCATCGACAGGGGCCGCGGGCCGCGTTCGATCGGTTTTTTTTGTTCGCATGCATCGAGTTTCCGCGCGGCGTGAGCGCAAAGCAAGGTGAGCCCGGCAATGCGGCGCCTGCCGTTGCGCAGAGGCAGCCTAGTCTATCGGCTCGGTTTAATCCGAAGGTGACGAGCGGTCGCCACTTCAAAGCTTCGGCAGTCATGAAAGTGGCGCTTTCGGCCGATAAAAGGAGTTCTACGAACGCCTCGCTATAGCGCATGATGGCTTAATGATTGCATCACAGCATCAACTTCGTCCTTCGCTATCGCTGCCTCAGGAGTATCGACCCGTGCTGCTGTTTTCCTCTTTGCGTAGCCGCTTGCTACGACCAGTATTCCTGACACTGTGCGGCGCCGTGCTGGTGCAAGTCGTGGTTGCGCTCGCATTGACCCGGAGCACCATCGACGGGCTCGAGCACGACATCGAACGAAGCCTGAGTGAGGACTCCACGCGCCTGCTGCAAGCGCTGCGCACTGCTGATGCCGAGGTTGGCAGCGGGCTTTCCGGCCTGGCCAAACGCATGACGAATGACCTGTCCCAGGGCCTGACGCAGCGCTTGACCGAAGAGCAGGAGCAGCTAAAAGAAGTGCTTGAGCGACACCTCAAGCAGTCCGGCGACGACCTCGCCACGCTGCTCGCCGGCGTTGCGCCAGCAGCGATCTGGGACAACGACGTACCGGCGCTGACTGAATTCGTCAGGATGGCTCACCGCAACCCAGCCGTTGTTTTCGTCGTCTACTTCGACGCCAATGGCAACCAGCTTACCCGCCACCTGAATCGCCAGGATCCCCGAGTCAAGGCACTGCTGGACAAGGGCACGGGACGTACCGCGTTCGACAAGGTGCTGTCGGCGGCCGAGAACGACCCCACGCTTTATCTCGCCAAAACATCGATCAACCCCAAGGGCGCGGACATCGGCCAGGTCATGCTCGGCTTCTCCACCTCTGCGGTGAGCACCGAGCTGGCCGCCTTCGACAACCGCTTCCAGACACTGGTCGCCAGCGGAGCGGAACTGGTGGAAGCTGGACTTGCCACCACCGCCAGCGACAGTGCGAAGATCATGGCGTCAGGTCTGGCCGCTGCGACGGAGGTAGCACAAAGCATCGAGTCCAATAGCCAGAAGGCCGTCGAGCGCTCAGCTTCGGCGCTGTTATGGAAAATCAGCGTCGGCCTTGTTGTCACCGGGGCATTGCTGCTGCTCGCCGTCACGCTGGTCCTTGGGCGCCAGGTGCTGCGCCGGCTGGGCCTGCTCAACACCGCGCTGCGCGGGCTGTCGGCGGGCCACGGCGATCTCACCCAGCGCGTGAAAATCCACAGCGCAGACGAAGTGGGCGAAATGGCTGACGCGGTCAATCTGTTCCTGGCCAAACTTCAGCCAATCGTTCAGGAAGCGCGCGCCATCGCAGTGCAGACCGGCGCGGAAATCGACACCCTGGGCAACCGCAGCCGCTCTGCTGCAGCCGCTGCCGAGCGCCAACGTGACGAAGTCGCCGGAAGCCTACAGGCGCTGGCCGACATGACCCAGCGCGCGCAAGACGAAAGCAGAGCCATGCAAACCGCGCTTGATCAGGTCGCCTCGATTCGCAAGGCCGCGGTAGACAACGAGGCAATTTCCGAGCAGGTGGGCCGCACGATCGAGGCACTTGGCAGTGGTGTACAGACAAGCGCCTCAGTCATCGAGGAACTGGCCAATCAGAGCGAGCAGATCGAGGTGGTACTGACCGTCATCCGGGGCATCGCCGAACAGACGAATCTGCTTGCCTTGAATGCTGCCATCGAAGCCGCACGCGCCGGCGAGAGCGGTCGAGGATTCGCCGTGGTGGCTGACGAAGTACGAGCACTCGCCAGCAAGACTCAGCAATCCACCGGCGATATCCAGGCGCATATCGAAAGCCTGCAACGCGGTGCTCGCGATGCCGTCTCGGCAATCAACACTGTCGGCAAGCAAGCTGAAAGCGGCCTGGCTTCCCTTGGCAGCAGCCGCGACCTACAGCGTGCGCTACAGACTGCCGTCGAGCAGGTGCATCAGGTGGTAAGGGAGACAACCAAAGGCGCAGAGCAGCAAGCCAGCGCGGCAACGGCCGTCCGTCAACGGGTCGAGGTCATTCTGACCGAAGCCGAACGCTCCGCCGATGCGGTGACTGCGACCGCAGCCAGCGGCAAGGAACTGGGTGTGCTCGCGCAAAGGCTCGAAGCCAGCCTCGGGCAGTTCAGGGCTTGATAAAGCCGCTCGCTGGGTAGGGCCATCGCAGAAGCCATGGCTAACCCTGTTATCATTCGGGCCCTTCAACTTGCCCATCTGATTCAGCGAGCGCATTCATGAGCACCGACAAGACCAACCAGTCCTGGGGCGGCCGTTTCAGCGAGCCCGTCGACGCCTTCGTCGCCCGATTCACCGCCTCCGTCGAGTTCGACAAGCGTCTCTATCGGCACGACATCATGGGTTCGATCGCCCACGCCACCATGCTGGAAAAGGCCCGGGTACTGACTGCAGACGAGCGCGACCAGATCATCGCCAACCTGAAGGACATTCAGGGCGAGATCGAGGCCGGCAGCTTCGACTGGCGCGTCGATCTGGAAGACGTGCACATGAACATCGAAGCCCGGCTGACCGACCGCATCGGCGTCACCGGCAAGAAGCTGCACACCGGCCGCTCGCGCAACGACCAGGTGGCGACCGACATTCGCCTGTGGTTGCGCGATGAGATCGACCTCATCCTCGGCGAAATCACCCGCCTGCAGCAGGGCCTGCTGGGTCTCGCCGAAGCCGAGGCGGACACCATCATGCCCGGCTTCACCCACCTGCAGACCGCGCAGCCGGTGACCTTCGGTCATCACTTGCTGGCCTGGTTCGAGATGCTCAGCCGTGACTATGAGCGCCTGGTCGACTGCCGCAAGCGCACCAACCGTATGCCGCTGGGCTCGGCGGCGCTGGCTGGCACTACGTACCCGATCCAGCGCGAAATCACCTGCGAGCTGCTCGGCTTCGAGGCCATCTCCGGCAACTCGCTGGATGGCGTCTCGGATCGCGACTTCGCCATCGAATTCTGCGCTGCTGCCTCGGTAGCCATGATGCACCTGTCGCGCTTTTCCGAAGAGCTGGTGCTCTGGACCAGCGCGCAGTTCCAGTTCATCGACCTGCCCGACCGCTTCTGCACCGGCTCCTCGATCATGCCGCAGAAGAAGAACCCGGACGTACCGGAGCTGGTACGCGGCAAGACCGGCCGCGTATTCGGCGCCCTGAGCGGCCTGCTGGTGCTGATGAAAGGCCAGCCGCTGGCGTACAACAAGGACAACCAGGAAGACAAGGAGCCGCTGTTCGACGCCGCCGACACGCTGCGCGACTCGCTGCGCGCCTTTGCCGACATGGTCCCAGCCATCAAGCCCAAGCGCGAAGTCATGCGCGAAGCGGCGCTACGCGGCTTCTCCACCGCGACGGATCTTGCCGACTACCTGGTACGCAAGGGCCTGCCGTTCCGCGACTGCCACGAAATCGTCGGCCACGCGGTGAAATACGGCGTGCAGACCGGAAAGGACCTGGCCGAAATGAGCCTGGACGAGCTGCGTCAGTTTAGTGACCAGATCACCGATGACGTGTTTGCGGTGCTGACCCTGGAAGGCTCGGTGAATGCTCGCGATCATATTGGCGGCACGGCACCCACGCAGGTCCGCGCCGCCGTTCAGCGCGGCCGCGACTTGCTAACCACTCGCTAAACCTTGTCACTTGGCAGGCGCGAGGCGGCTCGTGCTTGTCAGACCGGAGAGTTGCATGCCCCTGAACATCCGCCCCGCCAGTCGAGATGATGCCGCGCTGATCCTGCGCTTCGTCACCGAGCTGGCGATCTATGAACGCGCCGAGCATGAAGTAAAAACCGACGCCGCAGGAATTGAAGCCAGCCTGTTCGCCAAAGATGCCAGCGCCAGTGCGCTGATCTGCGAGCGCGACGGCCAACCAATCGGCTATGCGGTGTATTTCTTCAATTACTCGACCTGGCTCGGCCGCAACGGCCTCTATCTTGAAGACCTGTACGTCACCCCCGAGGCCCGCGGAACCGGCGCAGGCAAGGCGCTGCTGAAACACCTTGCACGCCTTGCGGTGTCACGAGGTTGCGGGCGCTTCGAGTGGTCCGTGCTGGACTGGAACGAGCCGGCGATCAGATTTTACGAGGCGCTGGGCGCGCGGCCTCAGGAGGAGTGGACCACTTACCGCCTGGCCGGCGACGCATTGAGGGCGCTGGCGGAGCAAGCCTGAGACAGGAGTGAGCGGGAACTCGACCGGACGGATCGCACCAAACGCAATGTCGCCCAAGATTGCTCCCGCTTATGACCGACCTCAAAACGATTTTGCTAAATCAGGACACCCAAGGTGCTGAAGTATTCGACTCACCCAAGGAGCGCCTGAACTTCTATCGCTCGGAAATACACTTCGAGTCGACGCTGTTGGCCAGCCGCACCAGTGGCTACCTGTCCTCGCAGTCGTTTCTGATGATCGCTTTCGCCTCCTCCATGGCCAACACCAACCCCGACTGGGGCAGCCTGTTCCGACTGGTTGTGCCGAGTGTGCTGGCGCTGCTTGGACTGCTCACCTCGCTGCATGCGATTCCCGGTATCCGCGCCAGCTTCGACGTCATAGAGCGTTGGCACCACAAGCAGGCCGACCTGCTGCAAACCGAAGGCAATGTCGGACTGCTACCCAACCATGACTCGGCCTTGTTTGGCGAAGGGAACAGTCCCCCAGGTGGCCAACGCTACAAGCGCACCCTGCTGTTTTCCCTGCGGACACCGATCATCTTCGGCAGCGTCTGGGCATTGCTGGGCGCGTTCTGCATCGTTCTGTACTTCTTCGGCTGATCAGAGCCAGTCACGAAACTTGAACCAGGCATAGGGAATGATCGCCGACACGATCATCATCGCGAGCGCCATAGGGTAGCCGAACGGCCAGTCAAGCTCAGGCATGTGATCGAAGTTCATGCCGTACACCGTGCCGACCAGCGTTGGCGGCAGGAACAATACCGCCGCGATGGAGAACACCTTGATGATCGCGTTCTGCTCGATATTGATCAGTCCCAGCGTGGCGTCGAGCAGGAATGCTATATCTCCCAACAGCCGCGCCTGATGCTCCCCCAGCGAACGCACATCGCGCTCCAGCGCCTTCAGCAGCCCCTTGGCCACGCCCTGTCTGGGCTCATTGGCATGCAGTCGATAAAACGCCAACAGGCGGGTTGAGCTGAACAGGCTTTCGCCCAATTGCGACAGGAGCGAGCGATTCTGCCCAAGCTGCTGGATGATCTGCTGCAGGTCCGTTCGCTGTTCTTTACGTTCATCGAAAATGCACTTCGACAAGGTCTGAAGCTCGACCTGAACGCTTTCCAAGACGTCAGCAATCCGATCGACCACGGCATCCGCCAGGGCAAGGAAAATCTGGTGACTGGAGGAAAAGGTCGAAGGCTGCCGGGAACTCTTCGCCTCGAATTGCCGGAATGCACTGAGCTCGGTATAGCGAACGGTCACCAGACAACGCTTGGTCAGGACAAAGGTCACCTGAGCATTTTCCGGTCGCCGGTCCGCAATCCCCATCACCACTGTCGTGGTCATGAAGATGGCTTCATCCTCGTCGTAAAAGCGTGAAGAATCCTCAATCTCAGCCAGTTCTTCCCGAGTCGGGATATCCAGCCCCAGGGCCGTTTCGATGAAACGCTCTTCCTCCGAGTCGGGCGATAGCAGATCGGCCCACAGTACATTCGCTGGAAGCGTCTGCAGATTATCGGCAACACGCCTCACCAGCGCGCCGTTTTCAAGACAGTGAAAAATGATCATTGCTGTAGTCGCGTTCTCGATAAGTCATAGTAAGAATAGAAACCGACCCAAGCGAAGCGTTCAGCCGACCTTTCCGTAAGGCAAGCTTGCCGGTACTCGCCTCGACACGCCATCCAGATTTCCCTCTACGAGAGTTGCGACATGAACAATGCCACGTCCGATGATGATGAAACCTTTGCCGAGGAAACCCTGATCCAGGCGATCGAAAATCAGCTTGAGGCCGGCGAACCCGCCGCCACCCAGGCTACGCTGAACAAACTGACCCTTGTCGGCTACGAGCGCGACGAGATCCTCAAGCTAATGGCACTCGTACTGGCTCGGGAGATCCGGCTGATGCTCGAGCAAGACCGTCCCTTCGACATCGATGGATACGAAACGCAGCTGCGCAATCTACCCGACCTAGCCGAATAGTCTTAGACGGAGGCAGGCGCGCGCGCAGCATCTACACTTCGCAAACAGGGCCAAAGCCCATCACCCGAGGAGCAGACATGTCTTACACCCCAGAAGTGGTAGCCGAGCTGGAAATTCTTTGCCTGTTCAATCTCGACAACTCGCTCGAAGGCCTCAAAGTTCATCACGACGCAGGCCACACAGCCATCGCCGCCGCTGAACGCCTGCACAGCAAAGGTCTGACAACCTTGCCCGACGGCGGCTACCTGACGAGCCTTGGCCGCGATGCCGCGGAGCACGCCCAAGTGTTGCTGACAATCCTCTCGGAGACCGTTCCGGCTTAAGCTGAAGGCGCCTAAATCCTAGCCGAGCGCGCCATTTGCCGGTTTGAGCACCGCACAGGCGCTCGGCTATACCAGCCGCTTACAGCTGCGCCTTTCGCTGTCCCGTGCTAGTTTTCGCCTTTCGCCTCGATCAACATGTCGGACAACATCGTTTGCCTGAACGAATCACTTCATGACGCGCCGCCAGGAAATCCGTCCAATCCTTGAAGAGGGAATCGATCGCAAGGTGCTTACCGCGCTTCGTGCTCGCTTTCTTTCATTGAACACCGCGCGCCTGGAACGCACACGCCTGGCCATGTCGTCCCGTCAACAAGCCGTGCTCACGCTGTTGCCGCTGCTATTCCATGTAAACCATCCGATGCTGCCCGGATACGTTTCCAGTCTCACGCCAGCGGGACTGGCGGGCTTCGAGCCTGACGCCGAGACATTGGCCGAAGCCCAGCGCTTAAGCCGGTCTTTCAGCTACAAGCCTTTGCGCGGTAAGCCGCCGCAACCCATTCTCGGCCTGTTTCTGATGGGCAGTCTTGGCACTGTGGCGCAGGACGACCAAAGCGATCTGGATGTCTGGGTTTGCCATGACCCCCATCTTTCGGCAGGGCAACTTAGCGAACTGCAGCGCAAGTGCGAGCTCCTACAGGGATGGGCAGCAACGCAAGGCAGTGAGGCGCATTTTTTTCTGGTCGACCCGCTCCGCTTCACTCAGGGCGAGCGCGAAGCCAAGCTGACCTCCGATGATTGCGGAACCACCCAGCATTACCTGCTGCTCGACGAGTTCTACCGGACGGCGATCTGGCTGGGTGGGCGTACCCCAATATGGTGGCTCGTGCCTGATTATGAAGAGCACCGCTACCATGACTACGTGCGCACTTTGCTAGACAAGCGCTTCGTGCGCAGCGACGAGGTATTGGATCTCGGCAGTCTCGCCAGTATCCCGCCCGGAGAGTATCTCGGCGCGGGCCTCTGGCAGCTGTACAAGGCCATCGAGTCGCCCTACAAGTCGCTGTTCAAGCTACTGCTGGTTGAGGTGTACGCCAGCGAACACCCGCAGGTGCGCTGTCTGAGCCTCGATTTCAAACAGGCGGTATATGCCAATCGACTCGACCTGGACGACCTCGATCCTTACATAGTCGCCTACCGCAGAATCGAGCATTACCTCGCCAGCCGAGGCGATCAGGAACGCCTGGCGTTGCTGCGTCGATGTCTTTACCTGAAGGTCAACAAGCCCCTCAGTCAGCCGCCCAGCGGCCGCAGCAAAAGCTGGAAAAGGCGTTTGATCGAGCGACTGACGGCGGAGTGGCAATGGGATCATCGCCGATTTGCTCAACTCGACGCGCGCAGCCAATGGAAAGTGCGGCGGGTTGTGGAGGAACGTCGAGCACTGGTCAACGAACTGACCTACGGCTACCGATTCCTCAGTGAGTTCGCGCGACGCCTGCAGATCACCAGCAGCATCAACGGGCGGGATTTCGGCGTGCTTGGCAGGCGCCTGCATGCCGCGATCGAACGCAAGGCGGGCAAGGTCGAGGCCATTAACCTGGGCATCGCGCCCGACCTTGCCGAGCATAGCCTGACCCTCATCCAGGGCTATGACGCTGCAGATGACGTCTACTGGGCGCTCTACGAGGGCAACCTGAATGCTCAGCAGCTCAGTAACTTTTCCCCGCTGAAGCGCTCCCGCGAGCTGGTTCCGCTGCTGGCCTGGTGCCATAGAAACGGCATTATCGATACGGCCACGCATGTCGCCTTGCACCCCGGCGACAGCGGCCTGACTGAAGCCGAGCTGTTCGCGCTGCTAACCGATATCCGCCAGGCATTCCCGATGCCGCCCGCGGCGCTCGCAGACGAAGCGCTGCTGATCGCGGCCAGTCCCGTGAAGGTCCTGCTGCTGATAAACGTCGGGCTTGATCCATTGAATCCTCAGCAACCATTGTCGTTCGACGAGCTAACCGAATCGCTGCGACATGCCGTTACGCGAGACAACCTGGTGCTCAGCATCGATCAACTGACGCTGAACAGCTGGAGCGAACTGATCGCGACGCGCTATGAAGGCACATCCCCGTTGCCGGACTGCCTGCGTGACTTCTTGCAGGAACTACCCGTTCGTGGCGAGCGGCCGGACCTGCAGATACGCTGCTTCAGTCGAAACGCCGGCATGGCTCTCGCGCGACGTATCAACACTGTCTTTACCGATGCCCAGACGCTGTTGGACGAGCCGGGAGAAAGCCGTTATCTGCTGCAGGTCCGCCAGCACTACCACCTGCTCGATCTGGTGAGTGGGAATGTCCGGCATACCACGTTGAGTGACATGCCGGCCCTGCTGGAACATCTTGGCGAGGCTCACCACAGCGTCCGACCCATTCGCGTGGAGCGACACGCACTCGAAGGAACCGACCTGCCCCTGATCCTTGGTCAGGCCAGAGCGCACTGCATCCAAGTTTTCTACCGTGTTCAAGGAAGCCAGGCGGAGATCACCGTTCTCGATGAATTCAACGCGCTTTGGCGGCAGCAGCAACCCTATCGAGACGAGCAGCGGCTGCTAACGCCCTTGCTGCGCTTTTTGCAATCGGTGAGTTACCGCCGCAACACCCAGCTGCCGTTCGAGGAAAACCGGCTGGCAGCGATGGACATCCTGTTCTACCGACTCATGGCACCGGCAGCCGGCCAGGCACTGGACATCGAGCGCAGACCTTCCCCCCGGGAAAATGTCGGCGATCCTTTCTATGACGTGCAGGCCATTGTCGAACACAGCGAGCGAGGCCGCTCACGGGTCACCTTGTACTGTAACCATCAGGAGTTTTCGAGCCTGGAATACGGCGCCGAGCTGTTCGCCGCCGTCGCGCATTTCATTCTTGCGCAGCGGCGCGGCGCCGAGCGCTACCCCTGTTACATAACCGATCTAGACATGTCGGGCCTGCACGGTACCGGTCGGGCCCAGACGGTTCAGCACCTGCGCTACAAGGCGCATCTGGAAGCAGCACTCAACCAGGCGCTGGAGTCACTCTGAACCGTTGTGCGAACGCGCTTCGTCACAAACTTCTCAGAGATTGACGTCGCCCGCGGCTTCCGGCTGGTACTCGACAGCCAGCAGGGTCAGCTTGAGTACCTTGCCACTGGGTGTTGGCCAATCAATGTGTTGGCCCACGGTCATGCCCAACAGCGCTGTGCCTACCGGCGCCAGGACCGAAACGGTTCCTTCCTTGCCGGCATCCTGAGGAAACACCAGCGTCAGATGATAATCCTTGCCGACACCCTCATCGCGGCAATGAACGCGGGAGTTCATCGACACCACGCCGGCGGGCAACTCGCTGCGCTCGACCACCTGGGCGCGGGACAACTCCTCTTCGAGCGCCTCGGCGGCCGGACCGTAGTCAGCCAGACCGTCGAGCAAGCGCTCGAGTCGCTGGAGATCGGGTTGAGTGATGATGATGGGCGGTGCGCTGGTCATGGGTGCGGGTCAGCTCCTGAAAAAGTAAACAGACAAAAAAAACAAAACCCCGCCCAAAGGCGGGGTTATTTAACCTGTAACCGACCCTATCACAGCTCATTAAATAAGCAAGGGCACCTGATTCGTGGCTTGGATCAGCTGCGCGCCACCTTCACAGGTCTTCGAATTCAAGCGCCTCTCCACCCTGCTGCTCGGTAACTCGGGACAAGAGTTCGCCGAGACGCTCATCGTTGGCATCACAGATCCACAGCGAGTTGGACTCGTCGTAGTCGAAATGGAATCCACCGGAACGCGCGGCCACCCACAGCTGGCGCAGCGGGGGCTGACGACTGAAGATCAACTGGGTGCCATTCTCGAAACGCACGGTCAGCACGCCACCGGAATTCTCCAGATCGACGTCCATACCGCTGTGGTCGAACACGTCCTCGATTTCTTCCTGCGCAGCATCGACAAGATCGTGAAAGCGGGCTTCGCTCAGGCTCATGAATCCATTTCCTCGGTACGGGTTGCACGGTGGCACCGGGGGCCACCGACGATGCGGACGAGCTTAGCAGGCCACCGCCGCGTCTAGCGAGCGGCGGTCCGGGCAGGTTTCCGATGTGGGACCGGCGAGCGCGGCCACATAGGCAATCCGACAGGTGCTGGGTATACTCCGGCCCATCGATTTTTCTAGGATTACACCCCAATGAAGCGTCTGCTGCTTCCACTCATCGCATTGGCGGTTCTCGCTTCCGCGCTTACCGGCTGCGGCCAGAAAGGCCCGCTTTACCTACCGGACGACGAGGCAACTGCCAAAGAACGTTCCAAAGACCGATTCGAACTGTAAGGAGGCATTCATGGAGGCCTTCTCGTACCGCGACGGTCAGCTCTTCGCGGAGGGTGTGGCGTTGCCCGCTCTCGCGCAACGCTTCGGCACCCCCACCTACGTCTACTCGCGAGCACATATCGAGGCACAGTACCGCGCCTATGCCGACGCACTGCAAGGCATGCCGCATCTGGTCTGTTTTGCCGTCAAGGCAAACTCGAACCTTGGCGTACTCAACGTACTGGCCCGCCTTGGTGCCGGCTTCGACATCGTTTCGCGTGGCGAACTGGAGCGCGTCCTGGCGGCCGGTGGTCAGCCTGACCGCATCGTGTTCTCCGGCGTTGGCAAGACGCGCGACGACATGCGCCGCGCGCTGGAAGTCGGCGTGCACTGCTTCAACGTCGAATCGACCGATGAGCTCGAGCGCCTGCAGCAAGTTGCAGCCGAGCTGGGCGCCGTGGCACCGGTTTCGCTGCGGGTCAATCCGGACGTCGATGCCGGAACCCATCCCTACATTTCCACCGGCCTCAAGGAAAACAAGTTCGGCATCGCCATCGCCGATGCCGAGGAGGTTTATGCCCGCGCTCACGAGCTGAGCAACCTGGAAGTTGTGGGCGTCGATTGCCACATCGGCTCGCAGCTCACTACGCTGCCGCCGTTCCTCGATGCGCTTGACCGGCTGCTGGCCTTGATCGACCGCCTCGCCGTGCGTGGCATCCGCATCAAACATCTGGATCTGGGCGGCGGCCTGGGCGTGCGCTATCGCGAGGAGCAGCCACCGCTTGCTGGCGATTACATCCAGGCCGTGCGCAAACGCATCGACGGTCGCGCCCTGGCGCTGGTGTTCGAGCCCGGGCGGTCGATCGTGGCCAATGCTGGGCTGCTGCTGACCCGTGTTGAATACCTCAAGCACACCGAGCACAAGGATTTCGCCATCGTCGACGCAGCGATGAATGACCTCATCCGCCCTGCCCTTTATCAGGCCTGGATGGACGTCGTACCGGTGCAGCCGCGTGAAGGCGAGGCGCGCCACTACGACATCGTCGGTCCGATCTGCGAGACTGGTGACTTCCTTGCCAAGGAGCGTCCGCTGGTACTCGCCGAGGGCGATTTGCTGGCCGTTCGTTCCGCGGGCGCCTATGGTTTCGTCATGAGTTCGAACTACAACACCCGCGGCCGTGCTGCCGAGGTGCTGGTGGATGGCGACGAAGCCTACGAAGTGCGCCGCCGCGAAAGCGTGCAGGAGCTATACGCTGGCGAAAGCCTGCTGCCTGCCTGAGGCCACGACGATGCTTTTGCGTTTTACCAAGATGCACGGCCTGGGCAACGATTTCATGGTCATAGACCTGATCAGCCAGCACGCGCACATCCAGCCCAAGCACGCCAAGCAATGGGGCGATCGGCATACCGGCGTGGGTTTCGATCAGCTGCTGCTGGTCGAGCCACCGCACAACCCCGACGTGGATTTTCGTTATCGCATCTTCAACTCCGATGGGTCGGAGGTGGAGCAATGCGGTAACGGTGCGCGCTGCTTTGCCCGCTTCGTACTGGACAAGCGCCTGACCATGAAGCGGCAGATCCGCGTCGAGACCAAAGGCGGCATTATCGAGCTGAACATCCGTCCTGACGGGCAGATCAGTGTCGACATGGGCCCGCCTCGCCTGACTCCGGCCGAGATCCCTTTCCAGGCTGATATACAGGCCTTGAGTTATCCGCTAGACGTCGATGGCCAGCAGCTGAATATCGCCGCTGTATCCATGGGCAACCCCCACGCCGTGCTCCGTGTGGAGGACGTCGACAACGCTCCGGTGCACGGCCTCGGGCCGAAGATCGAGCATCATTCGCGCTTTCCCCAGCGGGTCAACGCCGGCTTCATCCAGGTGATCGACCGTCAGCACGCCAAGCTGCGAGTCTGGGAGCGCGGCGCAGGCGAAACCCAAGCCTGCGGTACCGGCGCCTGCGCGGCGGCAGTCGCCGCGATTCAGCAAGGCTGGATGGATTCCCCGGTGCAGCTCGATCTGCCGGGCGGCCGTCTGTCCATTGAATGGGCAGGCGCTGGACAGCCCGTTATGATGACCGGCCCCGCCGTTCGCGTATTCGAAGGACAGGTTCGCCTATGACCGAGCAAAACCAGGACAAGCCACAGCTGCCGGACGCAGAAGCCGTCGCGGCCTATCTGCGGGCTCATCCGGAGTTCTTTGTCGATCACGACGAGCTGATTTTGGAGCTGCGCATTCCCCATCAGCCCGGCACTGCCGTGTCGCTGGTCGAGCGGCAGGTCAAACTGCTGCGTGAGCGCAACATCGAGGTGCGCCATCGTTTGTCACACCTGATGGATGTAGCGCGCGATAACGACCGGCTGTTCGACAAAACGCGCCGCCTGGTGCTGGATTTGCTGGACGCCAATAGCCTGGAAGAAGTCATCGGCGCCGTGGACGAAAGCCTGCGGCACGAGTTCCAGGTGCCATTCGTGAGCCTGATCCTGTTCAGCGAAACGCCGCTGCCAGTGGGGCGCAGCGTCACCAGCGCTGAAGCCCAGCAAGCGATCGGCGGGCTGCTCGGCAGCGGCAAGACTGTCTGCGGCGTGCTTCGTCCGCACGAACTGGCTTACCTCTTCGGCGAACAGGAAAGCCGCAGCATCGGCTCGGCGGCGGTGGTCGCGCTGAACCAGCAGCTGGGCATTCTCGCGATTGGCAGCGAAGACCCGCAGCACTACAAGAGCTCACTGGGCACTTTGTTCCTCGGCTACATTGCCGAAGTGCTGACCCGCGTGCTGCCGTCCTACTCCACACCGCTGCGCTCGGTACGCTGAGCGACCAGCCTCCCGATACGACGGGCTACAGCCTGAGCGTCAGGCGCAGCCCGTAGCTAGCCGGCACTCCCAGGAAGCCGCTCATGCAAACCGACCTCGACGCCTACTTCGAACACTTGCGCAGCGAGCGGCAAATGTCGCCACATACACTCGACGGCTATCGTCGCGACCTGGCCAAGGTGGTCAGCTTCTGTGACAAGCAGCGACTGGCCGACTGGCAGCAGCTGAAAAGTCCGCATGTACGCCAGCTCATTGCCGAGCAGCATCGCCAGGGCCAATCCGGACGCAGCCTTGCTCGGTTGCTGTCGTCGATGCGTGGGCTGTATCGCTATCTCAATCAGGAGGGCCGCTGCGCCCACGATCCGGCTGCCGGCATCTCCGCACCCAAGGGTGAACGGCGCCTGCCGCGACTGCTCGACACCGACCGCGCCATGCAGCTGCTCGATGGCGGTATCGAGGACGACTTCATCGGCCATCGTGACCAAGCGATGCTGGAGCTGTTCTATTCATCAGGATTGCGCCTGGCCGAGCTGGTCGGACTTGACCTCGATCAGCTGGACCTGCCCGACGGGCTGATTCAGGTTCAAGGCAAGGGCAACAAGGCGCGGGTGCTACCCGTCGGCCGCAAAGCGCTCGAAGCCCTTGAGGCCTGGCTGCCGCTGCGTGCGTTGAGCAATCCGGTGGATGGCGCCGTGTTCGTCAGCCAGCAGGGGCGGCGCCTGGGACCACGAGCAGTGCAGCTAAGGGTGCGCCAGGCGGGCGTGCGTGAGCTGGGTCAGCACCTGCACCCGCATATGCTCAGGCACAGCTTTGCCAGCCACATGCTGGAATCCTCCCAGGATTTGCGCTCCGTGCAGGAGCTGCTCGGCCATGCAGACATCGGCACCACTCAGATTTATACCCACCTGGACTTCCAGCATCTGGCCAAGGTCTATGACCAGGCGCACCCACGCGCCAAACGCAAGCAAGGCAGTGAACCATGAGTATTCAACTGATCACCTTTGACCTTGACGACACACTGTGGGATGTCGGCCCGGTCATTCACAGCGCGGAGAACAGCCTGCGCGACTGGCTGGGTCAGCATGCACCGCGGCTTGGCGGATTTCCGGTGGAATCGCTCGCCGCGATCCGCCGCATGTTGGTCGAGGCCGAACCTGGTCTCAAGCACCGTATCAGCGAGCTGCGCCGCCGCATCCTGTTCCACGCCCTGCATGACGCCGGCTACTTGGAAGGCGAGGCAGGCACCCTCGCCGATCAGGCATTTGAAGTCTTTCTCGAGGCGCGCCACGCCATCGACCTCTTTCCTGATGTACACCCTACGCTTGAGCATCTGGCCAATCACTACACGCTTGGCGTGCTGACCAACGGCAACGCGGACATCCGGCGGCTGGGCTTGGCCGACTATTTCCAGTTTGCCTTGTGCGCGGAGGAGCTGGGGATTGGCAAGCCGGACCCTCGACCGTTCCAGGAAGCGCTCGCGCGAGCGGGCGTAGCCGCCGAGCACGCCGTCCATATCGGCGACCATCCTGACGATGACATCGGCGGAGCGCAGCGCGCTGGCGTTCGTGCCATCTGGTTCAACCCGGGCGGAAAAGCGTGGCAGCACGAAGGCCAGCCCGACGCCGAGGTTCGCAGCCTGGCAGAGTTGCCTGCGCTGCTCGCCCGGTGGCGATAGCCTGACGCTCCCGCAGATACGACAAAGCCCAACACAACCGTGCTGGGCTTCTTAGCGGTCCCGCCTGGCGACGTGACCTATTGTCCAATCAGAACTTCTCGACGTTAGATAGGGCGGCTGCCGTATTTACTGTCGGGCTTCTTCGGCGGATCAGCGACGACGTTGGGTTCGACTTCCTGTACGCGCCCCCCGCGTGCCAGAAACTCTTCCATCGCACGAGCCAACTCGTCCCGTTCCTTCTGCTTGGCCTCCAGACTCGGCAGCTCTTCGACAACAACCGCCTTGGCCTTCTTTTTACTGGTGGGCGTCGCACGGTCACTGTCAGTGCTTTCGTCGTCGGCGCTGTTTTCGGCTTCGCCGTCATCGGCAGCAGCCAACTCCTCGCCCTCGTCCTCGTCCTCGTCGTTTGTGTCCAGATCGTCTTGTTCTAATTCTTCGTCGCTCATGTTCAACCTCGTACTTGCCAAAGCGGAAGTTATAGCCCAGCGATGTGCTTTGTTCGCCATCGCCAAAAAAAATTCAACTTGCCATTCCGTGCAACGTGGCCAGTACTTGCCTGGCGCCACCTTGATCCCGGTGTTCCCCCAGATAGACGCCCTGCCAGGTCCCCAGCGCCAAGCGCCCCTCGCGTACGGGCAAACTCACCTGGCAACCCAACAGGCTCGCCTTGAAATGTGCCGGCAGATCGTCCGGCCCTTCGTAATCGTGTTCGTAGCCAGCTTCGCCCTGCGGCACAAGACGGTTGAAAAACCGCTCGAAATCGCGCCGGACTGCACCATCGGCATTCTCATTGATGGTCAATGAAGCCGAGGTATGCCGCAGCCACAGGTGTAACAGACCGGCCTCGCATTGTTGCAGTTCCGGCAGCTGTGCAAGCAGCTCGTCGGTTATCAGATGGAAGCCTCGCGGCCTCGGGCGCAGCGTGATGAGTGTCTGTCGCCACATTCTCAAAGACCCCTTCGGCTCTTGAACGCGCGCATTCTAGCGCGGCGCCAGAAAAAACAAAGGGCGCCCTGAGGCGCCCTTATCAACAGCGGTGAACTCAGCGCTTGTTGGTGAACTCCGGATAAGCCTCGAGGCCGCACTCGACAACGTCGACGCCCTCGTATTCTTCCTCTTCGCTCACCCGCAGCCCCATGACCGCTTTGAGGATGCCCCAGACGATCAAGCTGGCAATGAACACCCAGGCGAAGATCGACACCAGGCCCAGCAACTGCGCGCCGAATGTCGCGTCCGCATTGGTCAGCGGCACCGCCAGCAGACCCCACATGCCCACCACGCCATGCACCGAAATGGCACCGACCGGGTCATCGAGCTTGAGTTTGTCCAGGGCCAGGATGCTGAAGACCACCAGCACGCCACCCACGCCACCGATGAGCACCGACTGCAGCGCGCTTGGCGTCAGTGGCTCAGCGGTAATCGCAACCAGGCCAGCCAGCGCACCGTTTAGGACCATGGTCAGATCCGACTTACCGAACAGCAGACGTGCCGTGATCAGCGCCGCAACCAGGCCACCGGCGGCCGCCATGTTGGTGTTGGTGAACACCTGAGCTACAGCGTTGGCGTCTTCGATGGTGCTCATCTTCAGCTGCGAACCGCCGTTGAAGCCGAACCAGCCCATCCACAGGATAAAGGCCCCCAGGGTCGCCAACGGCAGGTTGGCGCCGGGAATCGCGTTGATCTGTCCGTTAGGGCCGTACTTACCCTTGCGCGGACCAAGCAGCAGCACGCCAGCCAGGGCAGCGGATGCGCCCGCCATGTGCACCAGACCAGAGCCCGCGAAGTCGAGGAAACCGGCCGCATCGAGGAAACCGCCGCCCCACTTCCAGAAGCCCTGTACGGGATAGATCACGCCAGTCATCACCACCGCGAAAGCGATAAATGCCCAGAGCTTCATCCGCTCGGCCACTGCACCCGACACCACTGACATGCAGGTTGCGGCGAAGACGACCTGGAAGAAGAAGTCGGCACGGGTCGAGTAATAAGGCGCGTCCTCGCCCCCTGCGGCGACTACGTCGACGGCGTTCTCGTCACCGATCAGGAAGCCCAGGCTCGGCAGGATGCCGCCGTCCGGGCTGGAATACATGATGTAGTAACCGATCAGCAGGTACATGATCGATGCCACGGCGTAGAGCACGATGTTCTTGGTGAGGATTTCAGCGGTGTTTTTCGCCCGAACCAAACCGGCTTCGAGCATGGAAAAACCGGCGGCCATCCACATCACCAGCGCACCGCAGATGAGGAAGTAGAAGGTATCGAGTCCGTACTGGACGGGTATCAAAGCTGTGCTATCCATTTTTTATCACCTTTTGCCGAGCGCCTTACAGCGCTGTTCGGTTAAGGCGCCCGGGTTGGCTCCGGGCGCACTCCGTGTGCTTACAGGTTGTAGCCGCGCTCGTTGTGCAGGCTGAGGTCCAGGCCGATGGTTTCTTCTTCTTCGGTGACACGCAGCCCCATTACCACATCGATCACCTTGAGGATCACGAAGGTGACGATGGCGGTGTAGACGACGGTGAAGAGCACGCCCTTGAACTGGATCCACAGCTGCAGTGCGATGTTTTCCACCTCACCGAAGCCGCCCAGTGCCGGGGCCGCAAACACACCCGTCAACAGCGCACCGACGATGCCGCCGACCCCGTGCACACCAAAGGCGTCCAGGGAATCGTCATAACCGAGCTTGCGTTTAAGGCTGGTGGCACAGAAGAAGCAGATGACGCCCGAGGCGAGACCGATGATCAGCGCGCCCATCGGGCCGACCGTGCCGGCGGCTGGGGTGATGGCAACCAGGCCGGCCACCACACCTGAAGCGATGCCCAGCGCGCTGGGTTTGCCGTGGGTCAGCCACTCAGCAAACATCCAGCTCAGCGCAGCCGCAGCGGTTGCGATCTGGGTAACCAGCATGGCCATGCCCGCGGTGCCGTTAGCAGCCAGCGACGAGCCGGCGTTGAAGCCGAACCAGCCGATCCAGAGCATCGCCGCGCCGACCAGGGTGAGGCCGAGGTTGTGCGGCGCCATCGGGGTGGTCGGAAAGCCCTTGCGCTTGCCGAGCACTATGCAAGCCACGAGGCCAGCAATACCCGCGTTGATGTGGACCACGGTGCCGCCCGCAAAATCAAGCACGCCCCAGTCCCACATCAGGCCGCCGTCGCCGCCCCAGACCATATGGGCGATCGGCGCATACACCAGCGTGAACCAGACGCCCATGAATACCAGCATCGCGGAGAACTTCATGCGCTCGGCGAAGGCACCGACGATCAGCGCCGGGGTAATGATGGCGAACGTCATCTGGAAGGTGATGAACACGCTTTCCGGTACGGTGCCGGTGAGGCTGTCGGGCGTCAGGCCACTCAGGAATGCACGCCCGAGTCCGCCGACGAAAGAGTTGAGGTTGGTGACGCCTGCTTCCATGCCCGCCGTGTCGAACGCCAGGCTGTAACCGTAGACCATCCACAGGATGCTCATCAGGCCGGTGATGGCGAAGCACTGCATCATGACCGAGAGGATGTTCTTGGAACGGACCATGCCGCCGTAGAACAGCGCCAGGCCTGGAATCGTCATGAACAGCACCAGCGCAGTGGCTGTGAGCATCCATGCCGTATCGCCGGAATCAAGCGTTGCCTCCTGCGCCATGGCGATGCCGGGGCTTATCAGAGACAAAAGGGCTCCTAGCCCTGCGAATTTTCGCAGAGTCATGGTTTTACTCCTGGGGCGTGGGGTTCGTAGGCCTGCTAGGCAGGCAATCGCAAATGCTCGGGCGGTGCGTGGCGACGTGTCGGGCGTTACCGCCCGGTCAAACGTGCGCTACGCGCCGGAACGTCAGATTGCGTCGGTATCGGTTTCGCCAGTGCGGATGCGAATGGCTTGCTCCAGATTCACGACGAAGATCTTGCCGTCGCCAATCTTCCCGGTGTTGGCCGCCTTGGTGATGGCCTCGATCACGCGATCGAGCTGGTCATCGGCGATTGCTACGTCGATCTTCACCTTCGGCAGAAAATCGACCACGTATTCAGCCCCGCGATAAAGCTCGGTATGACCTTTCTGGCGACCGAAACCCTTGACCTCGGTGACCGTGATGCCTTGTACGCCAATCTCGGACAGCGACTCGCGTACGTCGTCCAGCTTGAACGGCTTGATGATGGCAGTGACTAGTTTCATGAAACTTCTCCCGTTTAGGTGGACTTGCCCCAGAAGTACGAACCCGGCTCAAGTCTAAGCGCAGTGTCTGGCTCTTGTAACGCGCCGGCGTTGCCGAGCGACCATCCGACACCATCAACCGATCCGACGAAACGTCCCGAATCGCCTATGCACCGCAACCTGCTGGTGCATACGTCACATGGACCTAAGCAGAATCAATGCCAGCTTTTTGCAACGCCCGGCCTCAGGCGCTCCGCAAAGGCGGCGCGAGCCCACGGCACAACCCGCCCGCCGGATCACGCACCATGCCGGTGCATGGCAGCGCAACGGCGTGCCCGCAATCGTGCACTGGCGCCTGCCGGACGGCTGAACAGCCCGTGCTACACTGCGCGTCGCTCAGAAACAGGTGATGCTCATGTTCCCACCCAAAGCTTTTCTCGACGCCGTCGGCGCCCAGGCCTCACGGCTTTTCAGCGGTGAAAACCCCTTGCCTCGCGCGGAAGTGGAAGCCCAGCTCAAAGGCATCGTGCAAGGTGCGCTGAGCAAGCTCGATGTGGTCAGCCGCGAAGAATTCGACAGTCAGATGGTGGTGCTTGCGCGCACCCGCGCGAGGCTCGAAGCCCTCGAAGCCAAGGTCGCCGAGCTGGAAGAGAAACTCGCGCCACCCGCCTCCGAATAGGCCGGCTGGCGTCACGATCAAAGGAGTGATCGGATGTCCCTCGCAATTGTCCACAGCCGCGCCCAGGTCGGCGTGGAAGCGCCCACCGTGACGGTGGAGGCGCACCTCGCCAACGGGCTGCCTTCGCTGGCTCTGGTTGGCTTGCCGGAAACGGCCGTCAAGGAAAGCAAGGATCGCGTGCGCAGCGCGATCCAGACGTCCGGCTTCGACTTCCCGGCTCGACGAATCACCCTCAATCTTGCTCCAGCCGATCTACCGAAGGATGGTGGCCGTTTCGATCTGGCCATTGCGCTGGGCATATTGGCGGCGAGCGGTCAGATTCCCGCCGACCGCCTCGACACGCTCGAATGCCTGGGCGAGCTGGCGCTTTCGGGCTCACTGCGACCGGTTCAGGGCGTGCTGCCTGCAGCTCTCGCGGCCCGCCAGGCCGGGCGTGCGCTGTTGGTACCGCGAGCCAATGCCGAGGAAGCCAGCCTGGCCTCGGGATTGGTGGTCTACGCGGCCGACCATTTGCTGGAAGTCGCTGCACATTTCAACGGTGTGACTCCAATCGAACCCTTCCAAGCCCAAGGGCTGTTGCGTCAGGTGCTGCCCTACCCTGATCTCGCTGATGTGCAAGGCCAGGCGGCAGCCAAACGTGGGCTGCTGGTGGCTGCAGCAGGTGGCCACAACCTGTTGTTGTCAGGACCACCTGGTACCGGCAAGACCTTGCTGGCCAGCCGGCTACCCGGCCTGCTTCCGCCTCTGGATGAACAGGAAGCGCTGGAGGTCGCCGCGATTCAGTCTGTCGCCAGTCAGTCACCGCTGGCGCATTGGCCGCAGCGCCCTTTTCGGCAGCCCCATCACAGTGCATCAGGGCCAGCACTGGTAGGCGGCGGCAGTCGGCCCAGGCCGGGCGAAATCACCCTGGCGCATCAGGGCGTGCTATTTCTCGATGAGCTCCCCGAGTTCGACCGCAAGGTCCTTGAGGTTCTACGCGAGCCGCTGGAATCCGGCTGCATCGTCATCGCACGGGCACGCGACAAGGTGCGCTTCCCGGCACGTTTCCAGTTGGTCGCGGCGATGAACCCCTGCCCGTGCGGCTACCTGGGCGACCCGAGCGGTCGCTGCCGCTGTTCGCCGGACCAGATTCAACGCTACCGCGGCAAGCTCTCCGGGCCGCTGCTTGATCGCATTGACCTGCATCTGACGGTCGCTCGAGAAGCCACCGCGCTGAACGCACCGCTGGCAGGCAACGAAACCACCCAGCGGGTCGCCGCCCAGGTGGCCGAAGCGCGGCGCATTCAGCTCAATCGACAGGGCTGCGCCAATGCCTTCCTCGATCTTGCCGGTCTGCGCCGTTATTGCGCATTGCAGCCCGAGGACCAGCAGTGGCTCGAGCGCGCCTGCGAGCGCCTCGGACTGTCACTACGCGCTGCACACCGAATCCTCAAGGTCGCACGCACCCTGGCGGATATTCAGCAGGCCGAATCCATTGGTCGCGCGCATCTGGCCGAGGCATTGCAGTACCGGCCAGGCAGCCAGGCGGGTTGAACTCAGGGACCGAACCCATTGCAGGCTCAACGGTGATAAACCTGGCTCACGCAGCCGCCTGAAAAGACCAAAAAAAACGCTGCACATGGCTGCATCGTGCGGTCACATCCAGGCGCCCCACTCCCAACGCCAGGGTGCGGGCCCGGTCTAAAGCTGACCGATATGTTAGATTGCGTCCTCTTCGCCACAGGCGGCCACTCCCCAATCTGTAATCAAGGAGCGCAGCATGGAGGCCAACAAGTCTTCCTCTCCCACCCTCAATCCCCCGGTGTTCTACGGCTCTGCCGTGCTCATCCTGTTGCTGGTGATCTACAGCGTCGCTACCCCGGAACACGCTCAAGGCGTGTTCAGCGACGTCCAGGCCTGGATCATCGCCAACGTCAGCTGGCTCTACATTCTTGCTGTCGCGGTCATCCTGCTGATGGTCGTGCTGCTGGCGCTCAGCCGTTATGGCGAGATCAAGCTGGGCCCTGATCACAGCGAGCCGGACTACAGCTATCTGACCTGGTTTTCGATGCTGTTTTCGGCAGGCATGGGTATCGGCCTGATGTTCTTCGGCGTGGCCGAGCCGGTCATGCACTTCCTCTCGCCTCCGGTGGGCGAAGGCGGCACCGTCGCCGCCGCGCGCGAAGCCATGAAGATCACCTTCTTCCACTGGGGCCTGCATGCCTGGGCCATCTACGCCATCGTCGCGATGATCCTGGCCTACTTCAGTTTTCGCCAGGGACTGCCACTGACCCTGCGCTCAGCCCTGTATCCACTGATTGGCGAGCGCATTCATGGGCCGATTGGGCATGCGGTGGACATCTTCGCCATCATCGGTACCGTGCTGGGGGTTGCCACCTCGCTGGGGCTCGGTGTCACCCAGATCAACACTGGGTTGAATCACCTCTATGGCCTACCCATCTCCGTACCGGTGCAGATCATGCTGATCGCCGGAACGACCGTCCTGGCCACCATCTCGGTGGTCACCGGCCTGGACAAGGGCGTACGGCGACTGTCCGAGCTGAACCTGACGCTGGCCGTCCTGCTGTTGATACTGGTGCTGGTCGCCGGCCCGACCGTGTTCATCCTGCAGACCTTCGTGCAGAACACCGGTAACTACTTCTCCCAGATCGTCACCGCGACGTTCAACCTCTATGCCTACGAACCGAACGACTGGATCGGCGGCTGGACCCTGTTTTACTGGGGCTGGTGGCTGGCCTGGTCGCCCTTTGTTGGCCTGTTCATCGCGCGCATTTCGCGCGGCCGCACCATCCGTGAATTCGTCACCGGCGTGCTGCTGGTGCCGACGGCCTTCACCCTGCTGTGGATGACGGTATTCGGTGACACGGCCATTCACATGATTCTCTGGGACCATGTCACCAGTCTGGGCGAAGCCATCGAGCGCGACAGTTCACTGGCATTGTTCGCCTTCCTCGAATACTTCCCCTTCGCCTCGCTGCTGTCGCTGATCGCCATCATCATGGTGGTGGTGTTCTTCGTCACCTCGGCAGACTCCGGCGCCCTGGTGGTGGACATGCTCGCCTCCGGCGGCATGGACAAGACGCCGACCTGGCAGAGGGTGTTCTGGGCCGCTTCCATGGGCATCGTCGCAATCGCACTGCTGCTCGCCGATGGGCTGACCGCTCTGCAGACAGCGACCATTGCCAGTGCCTTGCCCTTCACCGTGGTGCTGCTCTGCGCCATGTGGGGATTGCTCAAGGCGCTGCGCGTGGATGCCACCAAGCAGGGCCTGCGCTACCAGGCAGTCAGCACTACCCCGACCGCTCCGCAGTCAGAGGGTGGCTGGCGCAGCCGGGTACAGAACATGACCCGCTATCCGCGCCGTCGCGATGTAGAACGCTTCCTCAACGAAATCGCAGCGCCCGCCTGCGCCGCTGTCGCCGAGGAGTTGCGCAAGCAGGGTTATGGGGTCGAGCTGACTACCGGCGAGGACAACCGAACCGGACTGCATATCACCCACGAAGGCGCCCCCGATTTCTTCTATCAGGTGCGTCCACGCGGCTATCCGATGCCGAGCTTCGTCGCGACCGAGGAGGAGGATGGCGATGAGCCCACCTACTTCCGCGCCGAGGTCCATCTCAAGGAAGGCGGGCAGAACTACGATGTGATGGGCTGGAGCCGAGACGGCGTGATTGGCGACATCCTCGACCAGTACGAGAAGCACATGCACTTCCTGCACATGGTTCGCTGATGCACTGCGCCGGGCTCATGCCCGGCGCTTCGTTTCAACCGCTGGCTTCGGCCGCGTATCCGCCATTGAGAAAAGAGCCGAGCTCGGCCAGGGGCAGCGGCTTGCTGATTAGATAGCCTTGCACCTGGTCTGCACCGAAGCGCCGTAATTGGCCGAGCTGCGCCGCCCCCTCCACGCCTTCAGCCACCACTTCCAATCCCAGGTTGTGCGCCAGGTCGATCATTGCGCGAACCAGCCGGCCGTTCTGGGGCCGCGCGGCCATCTGGTCAACGAAACTCTTGTCGATCTTCAGCAGGCTGATCGGCAGTCGGCTGAGGTGTACAAACGACGAGAATCCGGTTCCGAAATCATCCAGCGAGAAACGCACACCTAGCGCGGCCAAGGCGTTCATGGTGCCGCGCACCTGATCGCTGCGCCGCATCACTGCGGTTTCGGTAAGTTCGAACTCCAGCCAGTGCGGATCGACACCGCGCTCCGCGATGAGCCGCTGAAGGGTTGTCAGCAACTGGCTGTCCTGAAACTGGCGGAACGACAGGTTGACGGCCATGTGTAGCTCGCCTGCACCGCTTTCGCGCAAGCTTTGCATGTCACGCAACGCACGTGCGATTACCCAGTAGCCGAGCGGTACGATCAAGCCGCTTTCTTCGGCCATGGGGATGAATTCGTCCGGCCCGAGCAGACCACGCTCGGCATGCGGCCAGCGCACCAGCGCCTCCATGCCTACGATGCGACCTGTATCGATGCAGAGCCGCGGCTGATAGTGCAGCTCAAGGTCATCGCGCCGCAGCGCTCGCCGCAACTCGCCTTCAAGGTCGGCAAGGTGACAGGCGCTACGGTTGACCCGCTCGTTGTAGAGATACCAGGTACAGCCTTGATTCGCTTTCGCTTGGCGCATGGCCACCTGCGCCAGCCAGAGCAGCTGATCGGGGTCTGTATCGGCCTTGGCGTGCGCCAGCCCGAGACTGCAGCCAAGCATCAGGGTATCGCCGTCAATCCAGTAGGGTTCAGCCATCGCCTCGACGATTCGGTCTGCGATTTGCTCCGCACGATTCGGCTGACGCTCTGTATCGAGTAACAACGCAAACTCGTCGCCGCCCAGACGCGCCAGGGTGTCACCCACTTCCAGCTGCGCCTTCAAGCGCGCCACGACCTGCAGAATCAGACGATCCCCCGCCTGATGCCCAAGGGCATCGTTGACCCGGCGAAAGTTGTCCAGGTCCAGGCAACCGAACGTCAGACCTTGCCCCTCATGCTCGGCCAGGCGCGATGCGAGCAACGCCTGAAAACCCTGGCGATTGGCGATGCCGGTCAGCGGGTCCTGTACGGCCAGCCTCTGCAGCGCGCCCTCCAGGTTGCACCGTTCGCGCGCATAACGCACACAGCGCCCCACCATGTCCGTGCTCAAACGAGGGCCGGGGAGCCAGTCGATGGCACCCTCCGGCAGTTCCGCGGGTTCATCTTCGAGCAACAGCACGGTAGGCCAGGGGAAGTGCGCCGCCTCGGGGCGACAGCCCGGCGTGGCAATCAACAGGGCGTGGCTGGACTCGGCAAGCAGAGCGGTGGCGGCCGACCAGTCTTCGGCCACGCTCAGCCGATGACGGCCGCGCACAGACGAAAGGGCAACCTGAAGCTCTTCGGCCCACTTGGGCACATCGGCCAGCAGAACCAGACGCATGGGTTGTGTAGACGATCTCACGGTGTTTCCCCGGTTCGAACGGAGCTGGAGGTGGCTCGCCACCTCGACGGTTACACCTCCCTGTGTGAAGCGGGGCGGCAAGCTGAGCAGCCTAAAACGGGCGCCGCGCGCATAGACTAGTGCATCGTGACGAATAACCCAGCCCTGTCGGCGACGACCGGTAGCGCCAGGGCCCGGACGTTACCAATTAGCGGGGCCAGCCCTGCTAAACTCTCGCCCCCGCTTCAACAGACCAAACGAGAATGTCCCGACTCAATCCCCGGCAGCAGGAAGCCGTGAACTACGTCGGCGGCCCCATGCTGGTGCTCGCCGGTGCCGGTTCCGGCAAAACCAGCGTGATCACTCGCAAGATCGCCTATTTGGTGCAGCAGTGCGGCATCCAGGCCCGCCACATCGTCGCCATGACCTTCACCAACAAGGCCGCACGCGAGATGAGGGAACGCGTCGGCACGCTGCTCAAAGGTGCCGAGGCGCGAGGGCTGACCGTGTCCACCTTCCACAACCTGGGGATGAACATCATCCGCAAGGAATACGCGCGCCTGGGCTACAAGCCCGGCTTCTCGATCTTCGATGACGGCGACATCAAGGCGCTGCTCACCGACATCATGCAGAAGGAGTATTCCGGCGATGATGGCGCCGACGAGATCAAGAACTACATCGACAGCTGGAAGAATGACCTGATCCTGCCTGACGAGGCACTGGCCAATGCGCGCAACCCCAAGGAACAGACTGCCGCCATCGTCTACCTGCACTACCAGCGCACGCTCAAGGCCTACAACGCAGTGGACTTCAACGACCTGATCCTGCTGCCGGTCAAGCTCTTCCAAGAGCACGCCGACATCCTGGAGAAGTGGCAGAACCGCATCCGCTACCTGCTGGTCGACGAATACCAGGACACCAACGCCAGCCAGTACCTCCTGGTGAAACTGCTGGTCGGCATGCGCAACCAGTTCACCGTAGTTGGTGACGACGACCAGTCGATCTACGCCTGGCGCGGCGCGCGCCCGGAAAACCTGATGCTGCTCAAAGAGGACTACCCGTCCTTGAAAGTGGTGATGCTGGAGCAGAACTACCGCTCCACCAGTCGCATCCTCAAATGCGCCAACATCCTCATCGCCAACAACCCGCACGTGTTCGAGAAACAGCTTTGGTCGGACATGGGCCACGGCGACGAGATCCGCGTGATCCGCACGCGCAACGAGGACGCCGAGTGCGAGCGCGTAGCGCTGGAGATCCTCACCGAGCACCTGCGTACCCAGCGCCCCTACAGCGATTTCGCAATTCTTTATCGTGGCAACTACCAGGCCAAGCTGATGGAGCTGAAGCTGCAGCACCACCAGATTCCCTATCGCCTGTCCGGCGGCACCAGCTTCTTCGCCCGCCAGGAGGTGAAGGACCTGATGAGCTACTTCCGCCTGCTGGTCAACCCGGACGACGACAATGCCTTCCTGCGAGTGATCAACGTGCCGCGCCGGGAGATCGGCTCCACCACCCTGGAAAAGCTCGGCAACTACGCCAACGAGCGCAAGATCAGCATGTACGCCGCCGCCGACGAGATCGGCCTGGGCGAACACCTCGACGCTCGCTTCACCGAACGCCTGGCGCGCTTCAAACGTTGGATGGACCGCGTGCGCCAGGAGTGCGCGCAGAACGACCCGATCGCCGCCATTCGCAGCATGGTGATGGACATCGACTACGAGAACTGGCTGCGCCAGAACGCTTCCAGCGACAAGGTGGCCGATGCGCGCATGGGCAACGTCTGGTTCCTCGTCGATGCGCTGAAAAGCACGCTGGAAAAAGACGAAGACGGCGACATGACCATCGAGGACGCCATCGGCAAGCTGGTGCTGCGCGACATGCTCGAGCGCCAGCAGGAAGAGGAAGAAGGTGCCGAAGGCGTGCAGATGATGACCATGCACGCCTCCAAGGGCCTGGAATTCCCCTCGGTGTACATCATCGGTTTCGAGGAGGAGATCCTGCCGCACCGCTCCAGCATTGAGTCCGACACCATCGAAGAAGAGCGGCGCCTGGCCTACGTCGGCATCACTCGCGCAAAGCGCAACCTGGCGCTGACCTTTGCCGCCAAGCGCAAGCAGTACGGCGAGGTGATCGACTGCACGCCGAGCCGCTTCCTCGACGAGTTGCCACCCGAGGATTTGGTCTGGGAAGGCCAGGAAGACGCACCGGTCGAAGTCAAAGCGGCCCGCGGCAACGATGCGCTGGCGGCGATGCGGGCGATGTTGAAGAAGTAGCCGCAGGCGGTTCAGGCAGACGTAGGGTGGATCACGCTCCATCGACCCACCGGATCGCGATTGACCGGGTGGCGATCCACCGGGTGACGATCTACGGTGGCGATTGACCGGCGGGCAATTCACCACATGGCGCGGCACCGAGCGGGACCACGGTGGATGAAAACGGCGTTATCCACCCTACCCATTGCCGAACCGAGCAGCCACCGTAGGGTGGATCTCGCTACATCGATCCGCCGGGTAGCGCTCACCCGGGTAGCGCTCACCCGGGTGGCGCTCCCCCGGTACGTCACGGTGGATGTAAGAAGCGACATCCACCCTTGTATCTCGACTACCACGCTATGTTGGGGTGATAGTTCCCGACTGATCATCGGGGGAAGGCCAGGAAGCCGTATCCACCCTTAGGCTTTGAGCCTGCGACGTAGATAGCGCTGCGGCC
>NZ_POUL01000007.1 GCF_002890895.1 Stutzerimonas stutzeri | reverse complement strand
GGCCGCAGCGCTATCTACGTCGCAGGCTCAAAGCCTAAGGGTGGATACGGCTTCCTGGCCTTCCCCCGATGATCAGTCGGGAACTATCACCCCAACATAGCGTGGTAGTCGAGATACAAGGGTGGATGTCGCTTTGCACATCCACCGCTGGCGCGGACGGTGAGTTGGAATCCTTAGCTTGGTTTGGTTTATCAGCGGTGAGAGCGTCCTGATTTGTCGCCGCGTTCTCAGCCTTCCGATCCCGCTGCAAGGCGCGCTGGAGACTGTACAGGCTCGCTGATAGAGTGCGGCCGCTTGCCAACCACCGGCTGACAGGACGTCTGCCCAGCCGCCGCACAGGATGTTTCCATGAAAAAAATCGCACTTGCCGTTGCCATTCCACTGGCCCTCGTCGGCGGCGCCACTGTTTACACCAGCACCCAGGTTGAATCGACTGCCCGTGATGCCGTCGAGCAGGCCAATATCCAGTTGCGCGAGATGAGCGTTGGAGCCGGTGCCGACGTCGCCGTCAAAATGCTCAGTTTCGAAGGCGGTCTGCTTTCCAGCAGCGCCCGCTATCAGGTCGACATCGAGGTTCAGGACAGCGACGGCGAGCCCCGGCAATACGCCGTGCTGTTGGAAGACCGCATCGAGCATGGCCCGTTTCCGGTTTCACGCCTGACCAATGGGCAGCTGATGCCGGTTGCGGCCCAGAGCCATTTCCGTCTTGAGCGATCAGCGCAGACCGAAGCGCTGTTCGAGGCCGCTTCAGGTGAAAACCCCCTGGTTGGTGACGTCGCCTTCGGCTATGACGGCAGCCAGCAAGGCGCGCTGCGCTCGGCGCCTCTCAATCTTGAGAACGAAGACGGCACGGTTCGCGTTGCGGCTGGCAGCGTGAACTTCGAAGTGGCCGACGAAACCACTACCGTGCGCCTGGAAGGTCAGCTGCCGGAAATCGACATGAACCTGCAACGCCGTGATGATGGCAAGCCGGTGCGGGTGAAGCTAAGCGGTATCGGCATGACCGTGGACAAGCACGACTATGTCAACGGGTTCGGCCAAGGCCCGTCCGCCATTACGCTCGAACGCATGGAAATCCAGACCGACAACAATTCTGCCGTAATCATCAACAAAGCCTCCATTGATGAAGTGTCGAGTCGAAGCAGCGGCGGCTTCGACCAGTCGATCGCCTACCGCGTTGGCGAGGTGGGGGCCAATGGTCAGTCCATCCGCAACCTGGCGCTGGCCCTCAGCCTGCGCAATCTGGACGAAAGCAGCCTCAAGGCACTGCTGGAAAGTTACAAGCAGATCCTCGACAGCGGTGCCACCCCGCAGGAGGCACTCGACAGCATCAGCGACGCTCAGCCGCAGGAGCTGCAAGCGCTTGCCCTGCAACTGCTGGAGCACAAGCCCACCTTGGCGCTCGACGAGTTCGGCTTCGAGACCGCTAACGGTGCGGCCCGCCTGTCTGTTGTGGCCGACCTGCAGGCCCCGAGAGCAGAAGCCTTTACTCCTGATGCGATGATCACCAGCATGCTGGCGTCGCTCAAAGCCGAAGCAGGCATCGATAAAGGCCTGGTGCGCGATGTTGCCAGCCTGATTGCTCAGCGCGAACCGCAGTACAGCGCCGACCCGGCTGCGTTGCAGCAGCAGGTAGACCTGACGACCGAGTTGTTCAGCGGTATGGCACTCGGTGCGGGCTGGTTCCAGCTGCAAGGCGATCGCCTGGCCAGCTCACTGCATTACGCCGACAACAAGGTGACCTTGAATGGCCAAGATATGAGCGTTCAGGAATTCATCGGCTTTGCCTTCGGTTCGGTACTGGGCGCCGGCCTGCTCGGCCAGTAACGGCCCGTACCGTGTGAAAAAGGCGACCTTCGGGTCGCCTTTTTTGATCGGACGAGAACCGGAGCTGCAACGTCGATTGCATGTGCCGGTTGAATCGGCGGCGATGATGGATCGCCCTTGGGTTGAAGAAACCGATGAGGTTCGCAAGAAACAAGGTGCGGTTGGCTCGGGTAGTGCCCCGCGCTGCAGGTGAACAGCTGCGGACAAGGCCTGTCGATAGAGCATCAGGGCGCTAGATCCGTCGTGCCAGCCTAACCGCGCTGTGCAGCGCAGCCACGATGCTTTTTGCTATTGTCGCGGCCCACTGATCGAGGGTGGCCGCACAAGGTAGAGGCTCGTGCCAAGGCTTTGCGCGAACGTCAGCAGCCAAGGGAACACCTAAGGAATCGACTTTGCTCAGCAACGCAGTTCGCCGACCGGCTCGCCTCATTCCGCTCGCTTTTCTTGCTGCGACCCTGTTGGGCACGGTGCTCTTGCTGTTGCCGGTATCGACCGCCGGGCCTGAAAGCGCGTCATTGCTGACGGCCCTGTTCACGGCAGTTTCGGCCGTCTGCGTGACAGGTTTGATCGTGCAGGACACGGCGACCTATTGGTCGTTCTTCGGCCAGTGCGTGATCCTGCTGCTGTTTCAGGTGGGTGGCTTCGGCATCATGAGTGGCGCGACCCTGCTCGGGCTGTTGGTCAAGCGCCGCTTACAGCTCAGCAGCCGCCTGGTCGCGCAGCAGGAGACGCGCTCGTTAGGTCTCGGCGATGTGACCGGCGTGCTGCGGCTGATTCTGCTGGTCACGGTCGGTGTTGAGCTGGTCGTGACCGCCATTCTCACCGTCCATTTGCACTTCACCTATGACGTGCCTTGGCCGAAGGCGCTCTGGGACGGTCTTTTCCACGCGGTATCGGCCTTCAACAACGCCGGTTTCTCGACCTATTCCGACAGCCTGATGCGCTTCGCAACGGACCCGGTGGTGCTGGTGCCGATCATGCTTGCGCTGATCATCGGCGGCCTGGGCTTTCCGGTGCTCTACGAGTTTCGCCGCGACCAGCGCGGCAAGCCTTGGACAATCCACACCCGTATCACGCTCTGGGGCTCGGCCGTGCTCCTGTTCGGCGGCACGCTGGCGATTCTGTTCTACGAGTGGGGCAACCCCGGCACGCTGGGCGGCATGTCGCTGGGTGACAAGCTGTTGTCAGCCCTGTTCAGCTCGGCGGTGGCGCGCACGGCGGGCTTCAACAGCCTGGACGTCAGCCAGTTCGAAGCGCAGACGCTGGCCGTTCACTACTTTCTGATGTTTGTCGGCGGCGGCAGCGCTAGTACAGCGGGCGGGATCAAGGTGACGACCTTCTTCCTGCTGTTCTTCTTCATCTGGGCCGAGATCCGTGGCAATGAGGACACAGTCGCCTTCCGTCGGCGCATCTCTTACGCCACGCAACGCCAGGCGCTGACGGTGCTGTTTCTCAGCTCGCTCATTGTGGGTATCGGCACCATGTTGCTGCTCAGCATGACGGACTACGAGCTCGGCGTGGTGCTGTTCGAGGCGGTGTCCGCGTTCGCCACGGTCGGTTTGTCGACCGGGATCACCGACGATCTGCCCGCGTCCGGCCAGCTGGTGATCATCGCCCTGATGTTCATCGGGCGGGTCGGCACCATTACGCTGGCGACGGCCCTTGCGCTGCGCAGCGTGACCAAACATTACCGCTATCCGGAGGAACGCCCCATTGTTGGATAACCTGTTCGGCAAGACATTCGAGAACGACAGTGTCGCCGTCATCGGCCTGGGGCGATTCGGCTCGGCGGTTGCCGATTCGCTCACGTCCATGGGCCACGAAGTGCTGGGCATCGACAGCAACAGCGCCAACGTGCAGCAGTGGGTCGACCAGCTGACCCATGTGGCGCAGGCCGACGCGACCGACATCCGCGCCCTGCGCCAGCTCGGGGTGGATCAGTTCCGCCATGTGGTGGTGAGTATCGGCACCGACCTGGAAGCCAGCGTGCTGACCGTCCTCGCGCTGCAGGAACTCGGCGTACCGGACATCTGGGCCAAGGCCTTGAGCAAGCGCCACGGGCTGATCCTCGAGCGCACCGGAGCCCACCACGTCGTCTATCCGGAAACCTCCATGGGCGAGCGCGTGGCGCATCTGGTGACCGGCAAGATGCTCGAGTTCATCGAGTTCGACGACGGGTTTGCCATCGCCTCGACGCACGCGCCACGCAACATTCATGACAAGACCCTGGCGGACGCCGGCGTGCACAAGCGCTACGGCGTCACCATCGTCGGGGTGAAGCGGGCGCATGAAGACTTCATCTACGCCAAGCCTGAGACCCTGATCCACCCGGGCGACATCCTGATCGTGGCGGGTGAAACCAAACGGGTAGAGAAGTTTGCAGCGGCCAAGGGCTAGCAACCTCACAGAGCGGGACTAGCTGACCGCTCGGAGATGGACATGAACGGCTGATGCGCTAACCCGGTCGCATCTAAAAGCCACCGGGAGACACACGCATGACCACTCTGAGCAATGTTTTGTGGGGCGCGCTGGCGCTAGGCCTGGTAACAGGGATGCGCAGCACCCTGGCCCCCACCATGACCAGCCGGGCACTGGCCGCGCGGGACGACATCGACGAGGCGAACGAGCCGGCGCGCACCCTGGCCTCGCATCGTATGCAGCAATTTATTGTACCCATGGCGGTGGGCGAACTGGTGGGTGACAAGATGCCCTTTGCGCCGGACAGGACCATCCTGCCATCGATGATGTTTCGGGCCTTGTCGGGCGGGGTGACCGCAGCAGCCCTGGCCAGCGCACAGCGACAACCGATATGGCTTCCGGCAGTGGTTGGCGCAACGGCCGCGCTGGTCGCGTCGAAGATTGGACTCGACCTGCGCAAACCCTATCAGGCCAATCCTTATGTCAATGCTGCGTTAGGGCTGACGGAAGACTGCGTGGCGCTGGCGATCGGCAATGCCGGGTTGCGGCGCGCGCTGGACGGGCACTGAGGATCTGGACGCGCCTCGCTGAAGCCGGTCAAAAAAAAGGGCCGCGTCTTGCGGCCCTTGATCGCTCACCGGTCGGTCAACCGTTTTACCGCTTGATCACGCAGATCCGGTCTGTGCAGGTGCCCGCGTGGGTGGCGTCCAGGCTTTCCGTCGCGTCGCGAGTGCCGACCGTCTCGCCGGCCAGGCCGCCGCCAGTCGGGGATGCGGTGCCGGCGTTCTCTGGGTAATCCGTGCCGGCCCGTTTGGCCGCCGTGCCCACATCGTAGCGGCCGGTATCGCCGGAGCCTGCATGGGTATCAGCCGTACGGCCTGTTGCCGCTGTATCGGTTGTTCCCGCACCCGGGGCACCTGTATCGCGATGGGTATCGGCTGAATGGCCTGCATGGCTGGCGGACCCAGCGAAATGCTTGTCCAAGTGGCTGTCGCCGCCGGTGGCGCCGGCATAGGGGCTGGTTGCGCCGGAATAGCCTGGGGTTGCGCCCGCACCGTTGCCGTTGTCGTCGATATTGAGCGCGCCGTTGTACTCCAGGGCGTCGCGTGCACGGACCAGTTGATCGTCGTCGTGCACGTCGACGGCGATCACCAGCGAGCCTCGGCGTACGGCTTCCGGGTAGGCGGTGGCATGGCGACGGTGTTCTTCGTGCGGCTCATGGCCGAACAACGATTTGAAGAAGTGCGCGACCTTGCCCTCGTGATGCTCGCGGTCGACGGTGCCGCCTTCGGTGGAGTAGGGCGCGTCGTAGGCATGAATGTTCGCGCTGTCAGCACCTACTGAGTGAATCTGTTCCCGGGCGATGCCCCGCGACATCAGGTCGCCCACGGTACGGTTGGCATCGGTCGACGTCGCAAACGCCGCTACTAGTGTGTGTTTCATGGTTCACCTCGCGTTGTGTTGAACAACTGGGTTATCCGAGCACTGCGCTTATCCCGGGACTGATGAGGACACCTGCCATAGTGATGGCGGCTCATCCGCTCCTCGGAGCAGCGCTCATGAGTATTTGGTCTGGCCTGGGCGGCATAGTTCAGAAAAGTCGAGGGGCAGCGCGGCGCAAAGCCGTAACGGGCGGGAGATCTTCAGGGAGGGGCTTCGCCGTGATGCGCCCGCGGGGCGTCACCTTGTTCAGATGGCCGGGTCTGCAGTGATCGGTCTGCTGGGAGAATGGAGCGTCCGTGTTATCGGGGGCGGCGCCAGAACGTTTCGACCTGCGCTGATGGTGCGTTGTATGAGGTCATGCGGTGAAGGCCAAGACACCCTGCCAACAATCAGGTTGCATCCGCCCTGGCCGCATGCGCGCGGTGGGGCTTGCCGCGCGTAGAGGTCCTGGGTCTGGCGCCCGGTGACTCAGTCGAGATCCGCTGCGCTATGGCGCTCGGCCGCTTGCTCCGACTCATCGCCCCAGGTGCGGTTGACCTTGCGTCCGCGAATCACGCCGGGTCGCTCGGCCAGTTCGGCGGCCCAGCGCTGCACATGTTTGTAGTCCTGCACCGAGAGGAATTCGGCAGCACTGTACAGCTCGCCGCGCACCAGCCCGCCGTACCAGGGCCAGATGGCCATGTCGGCAATGGTGTAGTCGTCGCCGGCAATGTAGCGGTTTTCGGCCAGTTGGCGATCCAGCACGTCGAGCTGGCGCTTGACCTCCATCGCGTAGCGGTTGATCGGATACTCGTACTTCTCCGGCGCGTAGGCATAGAAGTGGCCAAAGCCCCCGCCGAGGAAGGGCGCCGAGCCCATCTGCCAGAACAGCCAGTTCATCGTTTCGGTGCGCGCGCGGGTTTCGGTCGGCAGGAAGGCGCCGAACTTCTCGGCCAGGTACACCAGGATCGAACCGGATTCGAACACCCGCAGCGGTTCGCCGTCGACGCTGTGATCGGCCAGTGCTGGAATCTTGGAGTTCGGGTTGATCTCGACAAAGCCGCTGCCGAACTGGTCGCCGTCACCGATCTTGATCAGCCAGGCGTCGTATTCCGCGCCGCTGTGGCCGAGAGCGAGCAGCTCTTCGAGCATGATGCTGACTTTCACGCCGTTAGGCGTGGCCAGGGAGTAGAGCTGCAGCGGATGCTTGCCCACCGGCAACGCCTTTTCCTCCCGCGCACCGGCGGTCGGGGCGTTGATGCTGGCGAACTTGCCACCCGAGGGCGCGTCGTGGGTCCAGACTTTCGGCGGTACGTAAGTGCTATCGGGCATGAACAATCTCCTCGCGTGGGTACTGGGGATGTGCAGGGCATCCTACGCGCTCAGACGGCGCAGTCGAAATCGAGCCGGTTGATATTGGTCATCGATGGGGAATGGTTTGTTCGGGATACCTGTCTTGGGCTTGGCACTGATGCGGCATCAATCGACAGCCCCTTCGGCTGAGCGATACGCGCGACGTGACTGGCAGACCTGAGCGTGGTGGGTATCGGCCCATTGCACCAACGCCTGCATGGGCACCAGAAACCCTCGGCCCAGGTCCGTCAGCTGGTACTCCACCCGCGGAGGAACCTCGGCGTACAGGGTGCGGTGCACGAACCCTTCCATCTCCAGCCGCTTGAGGGTTCGCGAAAGCATCTGTTTGGAGATATCACCGATCTCACGACTGAGCTCATTGAAGCGCAGCGTGCGTTCGGCCAGCGCTTCAAGCACCAGAAAACTCCATTGGTCACCTATGCGATCGAGCACATCGCGGATCGGGCAGGGGTGGTCGAAGGCAGCGTTAATGACTTCATCGCGCAGCATAGGGTTCTCCGTCGGCGAGGCAGGTCAGCCCAGCGTGACCAGGTACCACGAACCTGACTTCTTGTGGGGCGAGGCGGCGAAACGTAGCATTGCTCGCACCCAAGGTCTACAAAACATACCTGGTCCATAAACTAGACAAAGGATTGCGTCGTGTCCCATATCGCATTGATTGGCGCCTCTGGCTCAGCCGGCTCGCGCATTCTCAGAGAGCTCACCGACCGCGGGCATCGCGTGACCGCGATTGCTCGCCATCCCGAGCGAATCGCCGAGCTGCCCGGCGTCATCGCCGTCAAGGGCGACGCCCAAGACCTGTAGGGCCTGACGTCGGCGCTGCGCGGTCACGATGCCGTCGTCAGCGCGGTCAACTTCACCTCGTCCGAGCCGCACACCCTGATCGAGGCGGTACGCGCCTCTGGCGTAAAGCGTTATCTGGTCGTTGGTGGAGCCGGCAGCCTGGAGGTCGCGCCTGGTCGGCGCGTTATCGACCTGCCTGATTTTCCCGAAGCCTACAAAGCTGAAGCCTCTGGCGGCGCGGTCTTTCTCGAGCAGCTCAGGCAGGAGACCGAGCTTGAATGGACCTTTCTGTCGCCTTCGGCCGAGTTCGTCCCAGGCGAGCGGACGGGCCAGTTTCGCCTTGGCAAAGATGCGCTGCTCAGCAACGCGCAAGGCAGCCGTATTTCATTCGAAGACTACGCCGTAGCGCTGGTCGACGAGATCGAGCACCCGGCGCATGTGCGCCAGCGTTTTACCGTCGGTTACTAAGGAAATTTGCTCATGCTTCGTACGCTTATGATGACCGCCGCGCTGCTGTCCGCTTTGTCGACCACCATCTTCGCCGCCAGCCCATCCACACGGGATCTCGCGGCCGAGGAAGCCGATCGCACCCTGGTCGTCGAGTTCTACGACCAGTTCTTCAACAAGCATCAGGTGGAAGAGGCCGCACGTGTCGTGGCCGATGACTACACGCAGCACAACCCGGGCGTGCCGGACGGCAAGGCACCCTTCGTGGGTTACTTCAGCGGCCTCTTCAAAGAAAACCCGCAATCACGCGCTCGTATCGTGCGTAGCGCGACGGACGGCGATCTGGTCTACCTGCACGTGCATTCAACCAATGGCCCCGAGGACCGCGGCCAGGCGGTGGTCGACATCTTCCGGGTCGACGATGGCGTTATCGTCGAACATTGGGACGTGATTCAGGACGTGCCCGCCGAGTCGGCGAACGACAACACCATGTTCTAGGGGCGTGTGATCGGCATGCGGGGGCTGGACTCGTATCGCCAATTATTCGCCGAACGAGCCAATCGCCGTATTACTGCCAGCCCAATCCTGGGACAGCAGCCCTTTTTCGACATACCTGTGGTAGCTCGAGTGCGGCCAGTCCGCAACGCTGTTGACTAGCCCGTGCTTGACCGGATTGAAGTGGACGTAATCCACATGCCGCTGCAGGTCGGTAGCGTCGCGGATCTGGTGTTCCCAAAAGCGGCGCTGCCACAGACCTTTTTCTCGCTTGTGAGTTTTGCTTGCGGTCCGGAAGCTCGCCGGGAACTGTCGCGAAAACGTGCTCTTGAGCAGGCTCCAGCGGCCGGAGTAGTCAGCGTCGCCTTCTGGCAATGTCCAGATGGCATGGAGGTGATCGGGCAGGATGCAAATGGCGAGGGTGCGGAAGGGACGGGCCTGCAGCGTCTGGCCATAGGCTTGGCGAAGGAGCGCGATTTCCTCGACCAACAGCCGGGAGCGACGGTCGGCCAGGGTCAGGGTGAAGAACCAGGTGCCGCCGGGCACGGTGCTGCGCCGATAGTTCGACATGGAGGCCTCCTTGCCTTCATGGGGTGATGCGGATGGTATTAACGCAGTGGTGGGCTGAAGCCCACCCTACGGAATTGAAAGTCCATGTAGGGTGGGCTTCAGCCCACCAGCGCAATCAACTGCGTGCGCCGCGCACCCCTGCACTAATCTCGCGGCACAGTCCCAGCACACCCTCGACGGCTTGCTCGGACGTTTCGGCCCCGGCGATCTGGTCGATCAGCGCCGAGCCCACCACCACACCGTCGGTCAGGCGGGCGATGGCGGCGGCCTGTTCCGGCGTGCGGATGCCGAAGCCGACGCATACAGGGAGGTCGGTGTGGCGCTTCAGGCGGGCCACCGCTTCCTCGACATGTTCCAGCGTCGCCGAGCCAGCCCCGGTCACGCCGGCCACCGAGACGTAGTAGACAAAGCCCGAGCTGCCGTTGAGCACGGTGGGCAGGCGCTGGTCGTCGGTGGTCGGGGTGGTCAGGCGAATAAAGTCTATGCCGGCGCTCTGGGCCGGGTCGCACAATTCGTCGTTATGCTCCGGCGGCAGGTCGACGACGATCAGGCCGTCGACACCGGCTTCCTTGGCATCGCTGACGAAACGCTCGACACCGTAGGCGAAGATCGGGTTGTAGTAACCCATCAGCACCAGCGGAGTGCTGCTGTTGGTTTCGCGGAATTCGCGGACCATCTGCAGCGTTTTCGGCAGGTTCTGCTTGGCCGCCAAGGCGCGGATGTTGGCCAGCTGGATCGCCGGGCCATCAGCCATCGGGTCGGTGAACGGCATGCCCAGCTCGATGACGTCGGCGCCGGCCTCCGGCAACCCCTTGAGAATGGCGAGCGAGGTGGCGTAGTCCGGGTCACCGGCGGTCACGAAGGTGACCAGCGCGGCGCGGTTTTCGTGCTTCAGCTGGTCGAAGCGCGTCTGCAAACGGGCGTTTACCGAGCTCATATGTGTTCTTCCTGTTCGTCGTAGTGGTGCATGACGGTTTGCATGTCTTTGTCGCCGCGCCCGGAGAGGTTGACCACCATCAGGTGCTCCTTGGGCAGCGTCGCCGCGCGCTTGAAGGCTTCGGCCAGGGCATGGGCGGATTCCAGCGCCGGGATGATGCCTTCCAAGCGGCAGCACTGGTGGAAAGCTTTCAAGGCTTCGTCGTCAGTGCAGGGCACGTACTCGACGCGCTTGATCTCGTGCAACCAGGCGTGCTCAGGGCCGACGCCTGGGTAATCGAGGCCGGCGGAGATGGAATGCGCATCGGTGATCTGGCCGTCCTCGTCCTGCAACAGGAAGGTGCGGTTGCCGTGCAGCACGCCCGGTGCGCCACCGGCCATGCTGGCGGCGTGCTTGCCGGTGTCGATGCCGTGACCGGCCGCTTCGACGCCGACGATCTGCACCGCTTCGTCATCGAGGAAGGGGTGGAACAGGCCGATGGCGTTGGAGCCGCCGCCGATGCAGGCCACCAGCGAGTCGGGCAGACGGCCTTCCTTCTCCATGATCTGCTCGCGCACTTCGTTGCCAATCACCGACTGGAAGTCGCGCACCATGGCCGGGTAGGGGTGCGGGCCGGCGGCTGTGCCGATCAGGTAGAAGGTATTGTGGACGTTGGTCACCCAGTCGCGCAGGGCTTCGTTCATCGCATCCTTCAGCGTGCCGGTGCCGGCGGTGACCGGGATCACCTCGGCGCCGAGGAGCTTCATGCGGAAAACGTTGGCCTGCTGGCGCTCGATGTCGGTGGTGCCCATGTAGACCACGCATTGCATGCCGAAACGCGCAGCCACGGTGGCGGTGGCCACGCCGTGCATGCCGGCGCCGGTCTCGGCGATGATGCGTTGTTTGCCCATCCGCTTGGCCAGCAGGATCTGGCCGATGCAGTTGTTGATCTTGTGGGCGCCGGTGTGATTGAGGTCTTCGCGCTTGAGGTAGATCTTCGCGCCGCCGAACTGCTCGGTCAGGCGCTCGGCGTAATACAGCGGGCTGGCGCGGCCGATGTAGTCGCGCTGGAAGTAGGCCAGCTCTTCGAGAAATGCTGGATCGTCCTTGGCCTTCTCATACTCGGCGGCCAGCTGGTTGATCAGCGGCATCAGGGTTTCGGCGACGAACTGGCCGCCGAAGCGGCCGAACAGGCCCCTGGCGTCAGGGCCGCTGCGGAATGAAGTCATGGTCATCTCCTGCGGGAATGTGTGGCAGCCGCCCTGGCTTGGCCAAGGCATGCGCGATGGGCAGGAAATTACCCGAGTCGAGCCCGGATAAAAAGCGATAAGATCGCCTGGACCTGTCAGGAAATCTCACCAATGAGCCAAGCCCTTCCTCCCCTCAACGCGTTGCGCGCCTTTGAAGCGGCTGCGCGCCTGCAGAGCATAAGCCAAGCGGCGGCGGAACTCAGCGTGACCCACGGTGCAGTCAGTCGACAGATTCGTCTGCTTGAGGATGACCTGGGCGTGGCGCTGTTCAGCAAGGAAGGTCGCGGCGTAAAACTCACCGATGCGGGCGTGCGCCTGCGTGACGCGGCGGGCGAGGCGTTCGAGCGCTTGCGCAGTACCTGTGCCGAGCTTCGCCAGCAGACGGTCGATGCGCCGTTCGTGCTCGGCTGTCCCGGCAGCCTGCTGGCGCGCTGGTTCATCCCGCGGCTAGACCGGCTCAACCGCGAGCTGCCCGATTTGCATCTGCAATTGTCCGCCAGCGAGGGCGAATTGGACCCGCGCAGGCCCGGGCTGGACGCCACGCTGGTGTACGCCGAGACGCCGTGGCCGGCCGACATGCAGGTGTTCGAGCTGGCCACCGAATGCATCGGCCCAGTGCTCAGCCCGCACCATCCGAACTGTGCCGCGCTGCGCCAGGCCCCACCCTCGGTGCTGTTCAACGAAGCGCTGCTGTTTACCGCCTCTCGGCCACAGGCATGGCCGGCCTGGGCACGGGCTACTGGGCTTGATCCCGCCGCGTTGCGCATGGGGCAGGGCTTCGAACATCTCTACTTCCTGTTGGAAGCCGCGCTGGCCGGGCTTGGCGTGGCCATCGCGCCGCAACAGCTGGTGGCCGATGACCTGCGCCAGGGCCGTTTGCTGGCGCCCTGGGGGTTTGTCGAAACACGAGCACGGCTGTCGCTGTGGGTGCCCTCACGGCGCACGGATCGACGCGCAGAGCGATTGGCAGACTGGTTGCGCCAGCAGCTGGCCTGATGGGTCAGTCGAAGGCCGCCCCTTGCCAGGATTACGGCGGCGGCTTGATACGCTGAGCGGAAATGGGGCTGCCTATGGATGGCGTCTCGCTTGCCGACGAAAGGCTGCGCCATTCGTCCGGCGCCACTAAATCGACATCATCTTTGCCGATACAGTTCAGACACCCACCGAGGAGCCGTCTTGCCTGTTCGTGGGGCTGTCTGTAGTCGTTCGGGAGAACAGTGATGGTCAATAAAAAGCGTGTCGGTATTTTGATGTGTGCGCTGCTCGCGGCCGGGGCAGAACAGGTAGCAGCCAAGCCCAACCCTGCCGTGGATGCGTCGCTCAGGGCCGGTCGGCCTTTCGTTGAAGGTGAGCTGTTGGTGCAATTCAAGGCGGGTGCCTCCGAGGCTGCCAAAACCGCCGCGCTGAGCAAGCGGGGCGCAAAGGCCGCGCAGAAGCTGCTCGACAAGGCAGCGCGCAAGGATGCCAAAGGTGATCTGATTCAGGCGAAACTGGGCAAGGGCAAGAAGATCGACGCCGCATTGATCGCATCGCTGGCGGCGGACCCTGCGGTCGAGTACGTCGAGCCCAACTGGATCTACAAAACCCAGTTGGCCAACCCCAACGACCCGGGGCTCGGCATCCTCTGGGACATGCAGGGCGCAACCACCTCGCCTGCTTCTCCTTATGGCAGCGGTGCGCTGGCGAACTGGAACGCCGGGGCGCTGTGCTCGAACAAGGTTCACGTGGGCATCATCGACGAAGGCGTGATGACCACCCATGGCGATCTGCGCGCCAATATCTGGATCAACCCGGGCGAGGGCAGCCGCGCCGACCGCAAGGACAACGACCGCAACGGTTTCGCCGACGACCTCTACGGCTGGGACTTTGCCGCCAACAACGCCAGCGTCTACGACGGCCCGGCAGATGATCACGGTACGCATGTCGCCGGTACGGTTGGCGCGGTGGCGAACAATGGCGCTGGCGTCTTCGGCGTCTGCCCGAGTGCCAAGCTGATCTCGGCCAAGTTCCTCGGCGCCAATGGCGGTACTACCGCGGGTGCGGTGAAGGCCATCAACTACCTGACACAGCTGAAGCTGGCGAAGAAGATCAATCTGGTGGCGACCAACAACTCCTGGGGCGGCGGCGGTTACTCGCAGGCGCTGTATGACGCCATCCAGGCGGCCGGTAATGCCAACATCCTGTTCATCGCCGCGGCGGGTAACAGCGGACTCAACATCGACAGCACGCCGAGCTACCCGGCGAGCTACCCGCTTCCTAACGTGATTTCTGTCGGTGCCATCGACCAGAACGGCCGCCGGGCGGGCTTCTCGAACTACGGCGTGAACAACGTGCACATCGCGGCGCCGGGCGTCGACATTGTTTCAACCGTGCCGACTGCCACCGGAAAGGCAGGTTACGCTTACATGAGCGGGACCTCCATGGCGACGCCACATGTGACGGGTGCGGCGGCGCTGTATGCCTCGCTGAATCCTTGTGCCACGGCCGCTCAAATTCGAGACGCACTGCTGCGCACTGCGGTAATCGACCCTCAGCTCACGGGCGCAGTGCAGCAGAACCGTCGGCTCGATGTGTCGAAAATCCGCGCCGAGCTGAACTGCAGCGCACCCTAAGCGAGACCCGGACGGGCATCCGCGCTGCGGGTGCTCAGCTGGCCAGGGCCGTTTCGGTGTTAGCCGCAGGTTTCGCTGAGGCCGCTTCGTCTTCGGCGTAGCCCTGTGGGTGGCGGCTCTGCCAGCGCCAGGCATCAGTCAGCATGGCCAGCAGGTCTCGCTCCGCTTCCCAACCCAGGTCATCCCGGGCTTTGCTCGGGTCGGACCAGCACTGCGCGATGTCGCCGGGGCGCCGCGCCTTGAACACGTGGGGCAGGGGGCGGCCAATCACTTCTTCAAACGCGGTGATCATCTGACGTACCGAATAGCCTCGTCCGGTGCCGAGGTTCCACGTGGAAACACCGTGCACCTGTTCCACGCGCTCAAGCGCCTTGAGATGTCCTTTAGCCAGATCCACGACGTGGATGTAGTCGCGCACACCCGTACCGTCTGGCGTTGGGTAATCCGCTCCGTAGATGTTCAATTGCTTTCGACGACCCACGGCGACCTGCAGCATGTAGGGCAGCAGGTTATTGGGAATGCCGTTGGGGTCCTCGCCGATCAGGCCGGATTCGTGTGCGCCGATCGGGTTGAAATAGCGCAACAGGGCAATCGACCAACGCGGGTCCGACTCGGCCAGACCCTTGAGCACGTTTTCCGCCATCAGTTTGGACTGGCCGTAAGGGCTGGCGGGCAGGCCGGTCGGGCAGTTTTCGGTGATCGGCATCCTCGGTGAATCACCGTAGACGGTCGCCGATGAGCTGAACACCAGCTTGAAGACGCCGGCTTCGGCCATGGCCTGACACAGCGCGATGCTGCCGCTGACGTTGGTTTCGTAATAGCGCAGCGGCTCGCGCACGCTTTCGCCGACGGCCTTTAGACCGGCCAGGTGCAGTACTGACGTGATGGGATACGAGGCGAACAGTGCCTTGAGCAGCGAGCGGTTACGCACGTCGCCCTTGACGAATTGCAGGCTGCCCCCGGTCAACTGTTCGACGCGGTCGAGGGCCACCTTCGAGCCGTTGCAGAGGTCGTCCAGGACCAGCACTTCATGGCCAGCCTGCAAGAGCTCCAGCACTGCATGGGATCCGATATAACCCGCACCACCCGTGACTAGAATCATCTCTCTACCTCGAATCAAATTATCTGACGCGCACGGGAACGTACGGCTGACCGTATGAGCGCGGCCGCTGCAAGCATCTCCAGGGTTGGGTCGGCGGATCGGGCGGTACTGACTGCAGGAAGCACGCAGCACCGATGCCGGGGTGAATCAGGCGTCCTGGGATAGGGACGGGTGAAGCTGCGAGCAAGTTCCAACGAAGCGGCAGTCACCCGATGACCGACCTCTCCGGTAGGGCATCGGGAACCTTGGCACATTGGCGGCCGTCCATAGCCGGCGGGCAGCGCTTGCAGGATGATTGACGATTGAGCGCTTCAGGTTTTGCTTTGCGCGGGCTGCGCAGGCTTATGCGATGCGGCAGAAGGGACTCTGGAGGGCATTGCCACCCTTGACGAGGTTTCCATGAGCTGGGCCGGCCCCTACCAATACGAAATTGGCAAATCCCCCGAGAAACAAGCGACGCCACCGGAAGTCGTGTTCGACGAGCAGGTGCCAACCTTGCTCTGTCTCTCGCACCTGCGCTGGCGATTCGTCTATCAGCGACCCCAGCATCTGATGTCGCGGTTCGCGCGGGACTTCAACGTGCTGTATGCCGAAGAGCCGATGCCCACCGAGGACGCTCAGCCCTGGCTGGAGGTGCGGCCTGAGGAGAATGATGTTCAGGTGCTGATTCCACGTTTGCCCAAGGGCTGCGAGGGCGACACGGCGCTGCGCGTGCAGCGCGACCTGCTCGACGGTTATCTGGACAAGCTCGGCGTCAATGAGCTGATGCTCTGGTACTACACGCCGATGGCGCTGGGTTATGCCGGCCACCTGAAGCCCAAGCTCACCGTCTATGACTGCATGGACGAACTCTCGGCCTTCCGTGGCGCGCCGCGCGAGCTGGTGCAGCGCGAGCGCGAGCTGCTCGAGCGCGCCGATTTGGTATTTACCGGTGGCTACAGTCTTTGGGAAGCCAAGCGCACGTTGCACGACAACGCCTTCGCCTTTCCCAGCAGCGTCGACGTGGCACATTTTGCCGGGGCGCGGCGGACTCAGGCCGACCCCGATGACCAGGCCGAGATTCCGCATCCACGGCTGGGCTTCTACGGCGTGATCGATGAGCGCTTCGATATCGAGCTGGTCGCCCGTGTCGCCGAGCAGCGGCCGGACTGGCAGTTCGTGCTGGTCGGTCCGGTGGTGAAGATCGACTCGGCCGACCTGCCGCAGCGCGACAACATCCACTATCTGGGCGGCAAGACATACGACGAGTTGCCCAAATATCTGTCCGGCTGGGACGTGGCGATCATGCCGTTCGCGATGAACGAGTCGACCCGCTTCATCAGCCCGACCAAGACGCCCGAATACCTGGCCGGCGGCTGTCCAGTGGTGTCCACGCCGATCAAGGACGTGGTGCGCACCTACGGCGATACCGAGATTGTCCATATCGCCGACACGCCTGATTCGTTCATCGATGCGGTGGACAAGGCCCTGGCCGATGGCGAGGACCGCGACCGTCTGCTGAAAACCGCTGACGAGATTCTCGGCGACATGTCCTGGGACCATACCTGGGCGTTGATGAAGGAAAAGATGCAATGCGCGATGTAAGCCTGCGAGACAGCAACCCCGAGATGGCAGGCGGCGGGGCCAGCGAAGGCTCATCCAATGGTCGGCGCGGCTTCGACTACCTGATCGTCGGTGCCGGTTTCGCCGGCAGCGTGCTGGCCGAACGGCTGGCGGCCGGGCTTAACAAGCGCGTGCTGGTGGTCGACCGGCGCCCGCACATCGGCGGCAATGCATATGATCATTACGACGAAGCCGGCGTGCTGATCCACCGCTACGGGCCGCACATCTTCCACACCAATGCCCAGCGCATCGTCGATTACCTTTCGCAGTTCACAGAGTGGCGACCCTACGAACACCGCGTGCTGGCGCAGGTGGACGGGCAGCGAGTGCCGATCCCGATCAACATGACCACGCTGAACAAGCTGTACGGCCTGAACATGACCACCGAGCAGGAAGCGGCGGATTTCCTCGCCAGCCGCGCCGAGCCGGTGGACGACATCCAGACCAGCGAAGACGTGGTGATCAACGGCATCGGCCGCGAGCTGTACCAGAAGTTCTTCCGCGGCTACACCCGCAAGCAGTGGGGCCTCGACCCCTCGCAGCTGGACAAGTCGGTGACCGCGCGCATCCCCACGCGCACCAACACCGACGACCGCTACTTCACCGACACCTTCCAGCAGATGCCCAAGCATGGCTACACCAAGATGTTCGAGAAAATGCTCGCGCACCCGAACATCAAAGTCATGACCAACACCGATTACCGCGAGATCCGCGACGAGGTGCAGCACGACCATCTGATTTTCTGCGGGCCCATCGACGAGTATTTCGACTACCGCTTCGGCAAGCTGCCCTATCGTTCGCTGAAGTTCGAACACAAGCAGCTCGACCAGGAACAGTTTCAGGCGGTCGGTACGGTCAACTACCCGGGTGAAGACGTGCCCTACACGCGCATCAGCGAGTACAAGCACCTCACCGGTCAGGTCCATCCAAAGACCAGCATCACCTACGAATACCCTTCGGCTGAGGGTGACCCCTACTACCCGATCCCGCGGCCGGAAAATGCCGAGCTGTACAAGCGTTACCAGCAGCTGGCGGACCAGACGCCCGGCGTGACCTTCGTCGGACGGTTGGGTACGTACAAGTACTACAACATGGATCAGGTGGTCGGACAGGCGCTGGCGCTGTACAAGCGCATCGAGGAAGCCGAGTCTTACCCTGCCGCTAACGACAAGTCGGCGCACAGTCAGTCCCTGGCCGAACAGGCTCTCTGAGAGAAAGACACGGATGCATCAGCCAAGCCTTTTTCAGAGCTTTCTTCTCGGCGGTTTCGAATGCTCGAGCCACCGCCGCAGTGATGGGCGACGCCTCGACCTGCTGGCCGCCACGGGACATGACCGCTGGGCCGCCCATGATTACGCCGTACTGCAGCGGCACGGTCTGAAAACGGTGCGGGACGGCCTGCGCTGGCACCTGATCGAGCGCTCGAAGGGGCAATACGACTGGTCGAGCTTTCTGCCGATGCTGCAGGCGGCTCAGCGTCAGCGCCTCCAGGTGATCTGGGACCTGTGTCATTACGGCTGGCCGGACGACATCGACATCTGGCGGCCGCAGTTCGTCGAACGCTTTGCCCGCTATGCGGGCGCGGCTGCGCAGCTGATCAAGGACGAGACCGATACGGTGCCGATCTATGCGCCACTCAACGAGATCTCGTTCTGGTCCTGGGCTGGCGGCGACGAGGCCTACTTCAACCCGATGGCGCGCGGCCGTGGTTTCGAGTTGAAGCACCAGCTGGTCCGCGCCACCATCGCCGCGATGCAGGCGATCCGAGAGGTCGAGCCGCGGGCGCGCTTTATCCAGGTCGAGCCGGCCATTCACGTCGTCGCGCCAAATGATCGGCCCGGTCCGCAGCGTGAGGCCGAGCGCTACCGCCAATCGCAGTTCGAAGCCTGGGACATGCTTTGCGGCGAACTCTGGCCGGGCCTCGGCGGAGCGCCGGAGTACCTCGACGTGCTTGGCGTGAATTATTACCCCGACAACCAGTGGTATCACGGCGAAGGCAACACCATCGGCCGGGACAGCCCCGACTATCGGCCTTTCAAAGGCATTCTCAGTGAGATCTCGCAGCGCTATAAACGGCCGATTCTGATCGCCGAAACCGGCGCCGAAGGCGATGTGCGCGGCGACTGGCTGCGCTATGTCAGCGAGCAGGCCGGCCTGGCTATGCAGCGTGGCGTGCCGGTAGAAGGCATCTGCCTTTATCCGGTGCTGGATTACCCAGGCTGGACCGACGACCGCCACTGCCCGGTGGGGCTGCTGGGCTTCCCGGACGAAGCCGGAAACCGCCGTGTGCATGAGGGGTTGGCCGATGAGCTGCGGCTGCAGCAGGCGCGCTTCAGTCACTCGAATCCGGTTTCAAACCTCGCCAACGCCTTGCCATGAACGCGCCGGCACTGCGCACACCGCCGCGGGTGCCGCTCCTGCCGGATCGCCCGGTCGCCTTCCTGTGGCACTACGTCTGCTTACGGCCCTGGCATTTCGGCGGGCTGTTGCTTCTGATCGTCGGTGCGGCAAGCTGCGCGGTGGCGGTGCAGTACGGGATGAAGCTGCTGGTCGATGCCATGGCGCAAGGCAGCGCCAACCGGGGCGCGGCGGACGTATGGTTTCCATTGGGGCTGTTCATCGGCCTGATCGTGGTTGAAAACATCTTCTGGCGCCTCGGCGGTTGGCTCGGCTGCCGCACGGTGGTGGCGAGCGTGGTGGACATCCGGGTCGACCTGTTCAAGCACCTGACCGGCCACCCGATGCGCTACTTCACCGAGCACTTCGCCGGTTCGCTGGGCAACCGTATCTCGGCCCTGGGTGCCGCGGCAGGGGCGATCTATGGCGGTCTGGCCTGGAAGATCGTGCCGCCCATCGTCGACTTCATCGGCGCGGTGGTGGTGCTGCTGACCGTCGATTGGCGCATGGCCGTTGCGTTGGTCCTGTTCGTTGCCATCGTCGCGGCACTGATCACCGGCTTCGGCATTCGTGGCCGCACCAAGCATCAGCGTTTCGCCGCGCAATCGGCACGGGTCGGCGGCGAGCTGGTGGATGCGGTCTCCAATGTCTGGACCATCAAGGCGTTTTCCGCACGTGACCGTGAAGCGGAACGCCTCGCCAACGAGATCGGCTACGAGGCCAAGGCCCAGCGGCGCAGCTGGATGTACCTGGAAAAGGCCCGCGTTATCCACGACATCTGCCTGTCGCTGATGGCCGGGGGCATGCTGGTCTGGGCGATCAGCCTGTGGGTGAACGGTTCGGTGACCGCCGGTGACGTGGTGCTGGTCAGCGCGTTGACCTTCCGCATCCTCCACGGCTCACGGGATCTGGCGCTGGCGCTGGTGGACACCACTCAGCAGATCGGCGCCATCGACGACACCCTGCGCATCATCGTCCAACCGCACGGCCTGGACGATCCGGAAACCCAGCTGATGCTGGCCGAGGGTGACATCACCTTCGACGACATCAGTTTCGGCTACCCCAAGCGCGGCATGATCTTCGAGCACCTCAACCTGCATATTCCGGCGGGGCAGAAGGTCGGAGTGGTCGGTCCGTCCGGTGCGGGCAAATCGACGCTGATCCAGCTGCTGCAACGCCTGGATGATGTGCATGCCGGGCGCATCCTCATTGATGGCCAGGATGTACGCTCCGTCAGCCAGAACAGCCTGCGCGAGAAGATTGCCGTGGTGCCGCAGGAAACGGCGCTGTTCAACCGGTCGATACGCGAGAACATCCGCTACGGACGCCCTGAGGCCAGTGACGAGGACGTGGTGGAAGCGGCCCGTCACGCCTTCTGCGATGCCTTCATCCGCGAGCTGCCACAGGGCTACGACACGCTGGTCGGCGAGCGCGGCGTGATGCTCTCAGGTGGCCAGCGTCAGCGGCTGGGTATCGCCCGCGCCTTTCTCAAGGACGCGCCCATTCTCATCCTCGACGAGGCGACTTCGGCGCTGGATACCCAGTCGGAAGGGGAGATCCAGGCGGCCCTGAACAGCCTGGTGCACAACCGCACCGTGGTGGCCGTCGCGCACCGGTTGTCGACGCTGGCAGGCTTCGACCGGATCATCGTGTTGCGCAACGGACTGATCATCGAAGACGGCGCACCGATGGAGCTGCGCAGCCGCGGCGGTGCTTTCGACGCCTTGTGGAAGATGCAGGCCGAGGGCTTCAAGCATGAGCCCGATCCGGCGCTATGAAACGGGTCGCGGTGAATTCGAGCAGCCTGCGCGCCTTGGGTTACGACCCGGACGAGCAGGCGTTGGAGGTTGAGTTTCATAACGGCTCGCAGTACCGCTACGAGCAGGTGCCGGCCGAAGTGGTCCAGGCGTTGCTGCAGGCCGATTCCCTTGGGCGTTATTTCAACCAGGTGTTCAAGGCGCAGCATTACCGCTATCGGCGGGTCGAGTGACGCTGGCAGGAAGAGCCGCGTGGATAAGCTTCGAGTTATCCACCTGCCGTGTGTCGCTGCAGTCTCGTAGGGTGGGCTTCAGCCCACCAACTTGGGCCGAGCGTTCCGGTGGGCTGAAGCCCACCCTACGGCTGTACGTCGATCAACACGGATAAGCTGCCGCGCGGATAACCTTCGAGTTATCCAGGTAGTGGGTGCTGATATTCGCCGGCCGCCATCGGCGGATCGGCCGCTCCGCTGAACTTCCGAGGCCCTTCGCGGGCCTCAATGAACAGGACGCGTTATTACCGAGCGGAGGCTCCTCAGACCAGAAGGGGATTTATTCATGTCGGATCATCACACGTACAAGAAGATTGAAATCGTCGGTTCTTCGCGCAACAGCGTTGATGAAGCGATTCAGAACGGTATCGCTGAAGCCAGCAGCAAGTTGCAGAACGTCGAGTGGTTCGAAGTGGGCGAGATTCGCGGCCATGTCGAAAACGGCAAGGTCGGCCATTTTCAGGTCACCATGAAGGTCGGCTTCCGCCTCGCGAACAGCTGATCTGCCGTCCGGGCGGCCCGGCAGCGGCTGTTTAGCCAGCTGCCTGGGAGCCTGCCTGCCGCGTCGTGTCAGGCGTGATCCGTTGGCGACTGGCCGCGGCTGCGTTCGTAACGTCGCAGCAATGGTTGAGTACTCAGCCCGTGCGCGACGATGCTCAACACCACCACTGAAATCACCAGCGGAATGATCGCTTCGGCCTCTTCCGGCAACAGGCCGTGGGTGACCGCGTAGCTCAGGTAGTACAGGCTGCCGATCCCCCGAATGCCGAACCAGCCGACGGTCAGGCGCTGGGTCCGGTCCAGGTAGCGGTGCGGTATCAACAGCCACACACTGAGCGGCCGGATCACCATGAACAGCGCCAGCGCCAGAGGCACAGCGCGCCAGTCCCAGTGCACCGAGACCAACACTCCGAGAATGGTCACCAGCAGCACTTCCAGGCTGCGCTCCAGCTGCCCGCCGAAGGTCAGGATGTCACCCACCATGACCCCGGCCGCGACCTTGGGCTCGGCGATCTTGTCGCTTTCGAGCGGCAGTTCGCGTGGCATCATGCCGCCCTCTGCCATATGCGGCACGGCGTGGGCGATCAGCTCCTCGGACGGCGTTTCCGATTCGTCCGCGGCGTCTTTTTCCGCGTGGCGCAGCCCCAGGCCGGCTGCGAATACCGCAAGAAAGCCCCAAGCGCCGATCAGCTCGGCGCCAACATAGGCCAGCGCGATCAGCGCCAGCGCCAGCGAATCATTCGGCGACATGGACGTATCGGCGTGCCGAGCGCGCAGGAAGATCGCCAGCCTGCCGATCAAACGCCCGAGCAGATAGCCAAAGCCCAACCCGGCCGGCACCGCCCAGACCAGTCGATGCAACGCCCATTCGCTGACCCAGCCGGTGGCCATGGTTTCCTGTTCGATCAGCAGCAAACCGAACACTACGAAAGGGAAGGCCGTGCCATCGTTGAACCCGGCTTCGCCGGACAGGCCATAGCGCACGTGATCACTGTCGCGTGAGTTGCTCACCTGCACCAGGCTGGCGAGCACGGGGTCCGTGGGGGCAAGGATGGCACCGATCAACACTGAGATGCCCCAGCTGAGCCCGAGCAGGTAATGGCAGAGGGCGGCAACACCCGCGATGCAGGCGAGCATCACCGGGCCGGCGAGAATGTAGGCGCCTTTCCAAGCCGCATGACCCAGCGGCATGCGCAGTTTGAGCCCGCTGACGAACAGGGACACCAGCACCGCGATTTCGGTGAGGTGCTCCATCCAGCTGGCGATGTGAATGAACTCCATCTCCCACAAGCCGACGCCGAGCTGGCCGATGAGCAGACCGAAGCCCAGATAGATCAATGAGGTAGTGACCGGCAGCCAGCGCAGGTAGGCCGATGCCAGGGCTAGGATCAGCAGCAGGATGCCGAGCACGGCCATCCATTCAAGAAAATTCATTCAGTCTTCCGCAAACAAGCGTGACGCGCCGAAGTACGCATAAGCTGTTGGTTTGATCGACGCGGCTGGACGGGGTTCAGCTGCGTTCGTCGAGCGGGGCGGCCGCTGGCCCAGGCGCGCAAGGGGCGTCGGCTGCCGGCCTCGTTGAGAGGCCGGCGCAGAGCTGTGCGCTTGCGTCGCGCTTACAAGCCTTTGCTGTGGAACGTTGTCGCAGAGTGTTCGGAGCGATCGGTATTGCCTCGATGCGCTCTTTAGGTCAACGCAACCCGGCGAGGATGTCGAAGGCGCGGTGGCGGTCGGCGGTTTCGTAGAGGTCGCAGGTAAAGATCAGTTCATCGGCCGCTGTCTGCTCCAGAAGGATCTCCAGCCGCGCGCGGATCTTTTCCGGCCCGCCGATCAGGGCCATACCAAGGAAGCTGCCGACAGCGTCCTGCTCATGGGGCAGCCACTTGCCCTGCATGCTGGTGACCGGCGGCACCAGCACCAGGCTCTGGCCACGGATCAGGGCAAGGATGCGCTGGTAGGCGGTGGTGGCCAGGTATTCGGCCTGCTCGTCGGTATCGGCGGCCATCAGCGGCACGCCGAGCATCACGTAGGGCTTGTCCAGCACCTCGGAGGGGCGGAAGTTCTCGCGATACAGACGAATCGCCTCGTGCATGTAGCGCGGCGCGAAATGCGAGGCGAAGGCGTAAGGCAAGCCCTTGGCCGCCGCCAGCTGAGCGCTGAACAGGCTCGAGCCGAGCAGCCAGATCGGCACGTTGCTGCCCATGCCTGGCATGGCGATGACCCGCTGGTTGGGCTGGCGCGGGCCGAGCAGCATCTGCAGTTCTTCCACATCGGCCGGAAAGTCATCGGCATTGCCCATGCGGTCGCGGCGCAAGGCGTGGGCGGTGAACTGATCGGCGCCCGGCGCGCGACCCAGACCCAATTCGATCCGACCCGGATAGAGTGCTTCCAGCGTGCCGAACTGTTCGGCGACCACCAGCGGCGCATGGTTGGGCAGCATGACGCCGCCAGCGCCCAGGCGAATCCGCGACGTGCCGGACGCCAGATAGCCGATCAGCACGGACGTGGCGGCGCTGGCGATGCCGTCCATGTTGTGGTGCTCGGCGACCCAGAAGCGCTCGAAGCCGAGCTTCTCCACGTGCTGGGCCAGCGCCAGCGAGTTGCGCAGGGCCAGACCGGCATCGCCGTCATCGCGGATCGGCGCCAGGTCGAGGGTGGAGAAACGGGTGTGTTCGATACGGGACATCGTCTACCTCTTTGCTGACGGCTGCTCAGTAGCAGTGCTCGGCCTCGGCGCGCGCCAGGACATTACGGTCTTCGTCGCGCAGCCAGCCTTGTGGGGTGAAGCCCAGCGAGCGGGCCTGGAACAGATAGCGCCGTCCGGGCTGGAAATCGTCGTAGTTGATCACCAGGGTGCAGCGCAGGTACTGGGTGTCGCCGAAATCGCCGAAGCCACCGCTACTGATTTCGAATTCGTAGCGTGCCTCGAGTTCATGTGCACCGGGGCTGACCTGGAAATAGCGACCGTCTGGCGTGCGCTCGCCGTCCAGTTGGTCGGACATGAAGATGTCGCTGGGTTGGGCGCTCAGCTCGACCCAGGCCATGTCCGGATCAGGTGCAGGCAGGGGGCCGGCACAGCCGATCAGGCCGAGCGCCAGCATTGGAGCGATGAACAGACGCATGATGAATCCTCCGGATAACCGCAGGATCAGCCTCTGCTGTCGCGGTCAGCCAATGAGCCTGAGCCACCTTCGGCACTTTTTCAACGACTGCACCGCAACAGAACGGTTCACTACCGAAACGCTAGCGGGTCGCGACCCCGCCGCAGCCGCGCTCGGTGGCCTTGGCCAGCATGCGGTCATGCTGGTCGTACAGCTTGGCCCAGGGGCGGAAACCGTAGCCGCCGGCCACCAGTCGATAGCGCGCCCCGGCGTTGAAGCTGTCATAACTCAGGGTCAGGCGGCAGTCGCGTGCCAGCGCTTCGCTGTCACGACCCACATCAGCCGGGCCGACTTCGAAGCGATAGCGCATACCCAGCTGATGGCTGCCGGGGGCGACCTGAAAGTAGCGATCATCCTTCAGCGGTCGTTCATCGACCGCCACGGCCATCAATTCGGTTTCTCCGTGGGGATCAAGATCGATCCAGGCCTGGTTCGGATCGGGCTGGGGCATCCACAAGGCGCAGCCGCCAAGGCTGGATAGCGCAACAACAAGCATCAGGATTCGCATGTAACTGGATCTCCGATCGGTAGCGGCCTGGCGATTTGGCACCGGCATGTTCGGTGTTTGGGTGGGCTTCGAACTCGTTGTAGGCTCAGCGCATCGCCCCGTGGGGCCAGCAGACAGGTCAGCGTGTGTTCAGGTCGAAGCCGAAAATCGCCGCAGTCGACAACCGAATATTGCGCTGGGTTCCCCTGCTGCTGGCGGTAGGTCTGACTGGTTGCAGCAGCTATTACGGGCAACTGGCGGTCGGTCAGCTCGAGCTGCTGCGCCAGCGCGAGCCCATTGTGGCAATCGTCGACGATCCGCAACGCGCACCGCAGTTGCGTCAGCGACTGGCCCTCGCCCTGCAGGCCAGAGGCTTCGCCAGCGATGCGCTGGCACTCCCGGACAACCAGAGTTATCGGGTTTACGCCGAGATCCAGCGGCCGTATGTGATGTGGAATCTGTTCGTCGCCGAGGAGTTTTCGGTGGAGCAGCGGACCCAGTGCTTTCCGATAGCCGGTTGTGTGGCCTATCGCGGCTACTACCAGCAGGGTCGCGCTCGCGGCGCCGCGGCGCTGATGCAAGCCGAGGGCTACGACACGCTGGTGTCCGGCGTACCGGCCTATTCGACCCTGGGCTGGTTCGACGATCCGCTGCTCAGCTCGATGCTGCGCTGGGACGATGATCGCCTGGCCGGGCTGATCTTCCACGAGCTGGCGCATCAGCAGCTGTATGTCGCTGACGACACGGCGTTCAACGAATCCTTTGCCTCCTTTGTCGAGCGCGAAGGGCTGCGGCAGTGGCGTGCCAGCCGTGGCCTGCCAGCGCCGAACGAGACCGCGCGCAAGCATTACGCCGACCTCAGCAAGCTGGCCCTGGCGACCCGCGATCGATTGGCCGTGATTTACGCGTCCGACCTGAGCGAATCCGCGATGCGCGCTGCCAAACGTGACGAGTTCATGCGCATGCGGCAGACCTATCTGCAGCTGCGCGACGGCCCGTGGAAAGGCGACGACCGCTTCGATCGCTGGATGAACCAGCCGCTGAACAATGCCAGCCTGGTTCCGTTTGGCCTCTATGACCAATGGGTGCCTGCCTTCGCCGCGTTATACGAGCAGGTCGGCGGCGATTGGCCGCGCTTCTATGCCGCCGTGGCGTCCTTGGGTCGCCTGCCTGCCGACGAGCGGAAACGGCAACTGGACGCGCTCCGCTGAAACCCCTCGCCGCTTCGTTTGAAGCGCGATGCGGCAAGGCGTGGCGGCTGATCACGCTGCGCTGAATCGGAGCCTGTTCGAAGGGGTTGGGCGCTGCCGCTTGTCGAGTCCTTGCATGTTCGCACCAGGTTTCACGGAATTGTTCTCCGCTTGCCTCCGTCCATTTTCTAGACCGTCAGCCCAGCCTGACCCGTGATTTGGCCGTACGAATCTGTACGTCCAGCCAATACAAGCCGTTTAAACGGAGGCTCCATGGATAACCTAACCGGCATCCTCGATAACAAGGGCACGCCCCTTGAAAAGCAGAAGTTCACCTGGAAAGAGATGGCGGGCAAGCCGATCAGCAAGCTGGATGACGATGCGTTCACCCGCGTGCGGATCATCCTGATGAACGGGATCGAAACCGATGCGCTGCGCCTCAAGCACGGCATTGCGCGGATCACCGGACAGCTACGTGGCCCGCTCGCCGAGATCCGTCGCGTCGAGCAGCATCAGGCGACCATGGTCAACTGGCTGATCTCCGCCGACCACTCGCCGCTGGAAACCACGGTTGCCTACGAGCAGGTCGCCATCGAGGTGACTGCCGCCGTCGCCCAGACCGAGCCCGACCCTTATCAGGCGCAGACCTATCGCTTCGGTCTGCTGGAAGATTTCGATCACCTGTACCGCTATTCCGCGATGCTCGATCGCCTCGAAGGCAAGGATGCGAACAACATCCTCCAGGGCTACACCGACATCGTGCCGGGTCGGCAGACCTCCGAGCATCATCGTCATCCGGACAATGACCTGCGCGAAAGCTACGAGAAAGAGCAGGCTGCACTGATCACCAAGATCCATGCAGCAATGATCACTGCAGCCGAGTACCAGACCCACGACTACTACATGAACATCGGCCCGCTGTTCGCCGATCCGCTGGCGCGTCAGCTCTATGCCGAGATCGCTTCGGTCGAAGAGCAGCATGTCACCCAGTACGGCTCGCTGGCCGACCCGCAGGAATCCTTCATGGAGAAGTGGCTGGTGCACGAGGCGATGGAAGTCTATGCCTACGCCAGCTGCGCCGAGCAGGAAACCAACCCTCGCATCAAGGCGTTGTGGGAACGCTTCCTCGATTACGAATTGGGCCATTTGAATATCGCTTGCGAGTATTTCAAGAAGCTGGAGCGCCGTGATCCAGCGGAAATCCTCGGAGGTCCGCTGCCGAAGATGATCGAGTTCAAGAGCCAGCGTGAGTTTGTCCGTCAAGTCCTCGCAGCCGAGGTCAACCTGCGCACCAGCGGCACCGAGTACGTCGACAAGAGCCAGGAGCCGCAGAACTCCCTGGACTACCGCGCCCAGCTCAATTCCGAAGGTATCGCGCCGAACATCGTATCGGCCGGTTACCAGTGGGCGCCGGGCGGCGAACTTATGCAGATGCGCAAGGTTTCTTGAGGAGAGAAGGACATGGCTAATTCAGCAAAACTGGGCACCAACTTCACCGGCGTGCAGATGTCTCCGAAGGACACCAAGCGCCTGCTCGACGCCGTCAACGAAATCCATCCGGACGTGCCGGGCGATTCCAAAGGCTTGATGATGGAGCGCGCAACCCGCGCCGAAGAAGCCGATCGCATTGGTTCGGTACCGGTTCCCGGCTCTGCCAAGGGCATGCTCAAGTCGACATTCGACATGGCGCTGGGCAAGAGCCCTGAGCTACTAGTGGACAAGCTCGGCGAACGCCTGGCCTTCGAGCGCAGCGGCGTACGCATGTACGACGCCATGATCGCCAAGGCCAAGGCGATCAGCATGGCCGATTCGGACCTGATCGGCGTGCTGCAGCACATCCGCGACGAAGAGTTCGAGCACATGAACATCGTCGCCGAAGCGATCGAGACGCTCGGCGCCGACCCGACCGCGCAGACCCCTTCTGCCGACGTCGTAGGGGTCAAGTCGATGGGCGTGATGCAGGTGCTCACCGATCCGCGAACCAACATTGCTCAAGGCATCAACGCGCTGCTAACCCTCGAACTCGAGGACAACGCTGCTTGGGAACTGTTGATCGAACTGGCCGAAGCAGGTGGCCATCCCCGTATCGCCAAGGGCTTCCACAAGGCCAAAGAGCAGGAAGACGACCACGTGATCAAGATCAAGACGCTGCTGCGCCAGGACCTGATCAGGCAAGTCCAGTAATACGCGTGTGCTACACACTTTGGCGCGCCCTCGGGCGCGTCTTTTTTTTTGCGGGACGACAAGCAGGTGGCTTGACTAGACATTTATTAGTGCATAAGCAAATTCGTTCTTATTCTTTCTTGTGGCAGTCGTTCCAGCTATAGACTCGCGGCTCAGTGACCATCGAGAGGCCATCCCATGCGGCGTGGATCGTTTCATTACCTGATCGTCCCCGGCTGGCACGGCTCGCCTGAGGATCATTGGCAGAGCCACTGGCAGCGTACCCTGCCTCACAGCCAGCGCGTCGAACAGGCTGATTGGCTTCAGCCGCAGCGTCCCGACTGGGTAGCCGAACTGAGTCGTGGCATCGCCGGCGCGTCAGAGCCGGTGGTGCTGATAGCGCATAGTCTCGGCTGCGTAACCGTCGCACACTGGGCCGCGCAGGCAGCGCCCGATGCGCTGCGACGGGTGAGGGGTGCGCTGCTGGTCGCACCGGCGGACGTCGAGCGGCCGGGCTGCCCCGAGCCGCTGCGCAACTTCGCACCGTTGCCCTTGGCGCCGCTGCCGTTTCCGAGCGTGCTGGTGGGGTCCGACAATGATCCGGCTGCCAGCGCCGACCGCTCACGTGTCATGGGCGAGGCCTGGGGCAGCGAAGTGAGCGTGCTCCATGGTGTCGGTCACATCAACGTGGCTTCGGGGCACCATCGTTGGGAAAACGGTCTGGTCTTTCTCGACCGTCTGCAGTCGCTGCTCAACGACCAGTCAAGACGGCGCGCTTGATGGCGCCCGGGCCCTTGGACGAGTGTTCCTTCGTTCAGTCGCTATTCGCCACCGCCCGGTGGATCGGTGAAGCGCGATCCACCCTACAAAGACTGAGCCTCATCACTGAGCAGTGAGTAGGGTGGATGACGCTCTTTTCATCCACCGGTTCCGTGGAGCGACTTAGACCCACAAACCGGGGCGAACCGGCGCCATTCGTTACACTCTGATGCTCCATTGCCGTCCATCGAGCTGTTGCATGCCCAGCCCCGCATCATCCGACACCGCTGCATCCCTTCCCCTCGTGCTTGCCGGGCCCATGCTGCGTCGGCTCGAGGCGGGGCGTCTGGTGCTCTGGCTGGTGGCCAGCGAGCCGCTGCAGTTGCGCCTGGCCTTGCAGCCCGAAGAGGAGGCTCCGGTATCGCTGGCCCTGGAAGGCGAATGCTGTCGTCAGCTGCGCGTTGGCACCTCGGCCTGCTTGCACCTGATCGATCTCCATCTGGCTACGCCGCTGCCGGTGGATCGGTTGGTCGAATACGACTTGCTGATCCAGCGCGACGGCACTGAGCAAGGCATCGCCGAGTGGGCGCCGCACCTGATCCATGATGGGTTCGAGCGGCCGGCGTTCGTCGTCCGGTCGCGCTACGACGACCTGCTGCATGGCTCCTGCCGCAAGCCGCACCACCCCTCGGCGGACGGCTTGGTCACCGTGGATTCGCTGGTGGCCCAGACCCGCCACTCCTCCGAGCGCTGGCCCGCCGCGCTGCTGATGACCGGCGACCAGATCTACGCCGACGACGTGGCCGGGCCCACTCTGGTAGCCATTCATGCGCTGATTCGCCGGCTCGGGCTGTATGGCGAATGTCTCGAGGGCGCCACCGTCGCCGACAGCGATGAGCTGCTGGCGCATCCAGCCACCTACTACCGGCGCGCGGAACTGTTGCCTGCGTTCAAATCCAACGAAGACCTGCGAGAGCGCTTCTTTGGCGGAGTCGAAAAACCGGTGTTCACCACCTCCAGCGCGCACAACCATCTGGTGTCGCTGGGCGAGGTGCTGGCGATGTACCTGCTGGTCTGGTCCCCCGTGCCCTGGGGCCTGATCGAGCTTCAGTCGCCGCCGCTGGATGGCGAGCAGGCCGAGCGCTGGGCGCGTGAACTGAGTTGCATCGATGCCTTCCAGGCCGGCCTGCCGCAGGTGGCGCGGGCGTTGGCACATTTGCCGTCGCTGATGATCTTCGATGACCACGACATCACCGATGACTGGAACCTCAGCGCCCGCTGGGAGCAGACCGCCTACGGCCATCCGTTTTCCCGGCGCATCATCGGCAACGCCTTGCTCGGCTATCTGTTGTGTCAGGCCTGGGGCAATGCGCCGGATGCCAGCGTCACGTCGTTGAGCGCGGTTGAGGCGTTGCTGAATAGCGGCGAAGGCGGGCGACTCGATTGCGCCCTGCATGATCAGGTGGTTGACGAGCTGCTGGAGCGCGGCGACTGGGGCTATGTCATACCCAGCGAGCCTGCGCTGGTAGTGCTCGATACTCGTACCCGACGCTGGCGCAGCGAGCGCAACCTGAGCCGGCCTTCGGGGCTGATGGATTGGGAAGCACTGACGGATTTTCAGCAGGAGCTGCTCGACCATCGTTCGGTGATCATCGTCTCGCCGGCGCCGATGTTCGGCGTCAAGCTGATCGAGACCGTGCAACGCGTATTCAGCTGGGCCGGCCTGTCGCTGTTGGTCGACGCCGAAAACTGGATGGCCCATCGCGGCGCGGCGCAGGTCATGCTCAACATCTTCCGCCACACCCGCACGCCGGGTAACTACGTGATCCTCTCCGGCGACGTGCATTACTCGTTCGCCTATGAGGTACGCATTCGCGGCCGTGCTGACGGCCCGCGGTTATGGCAGATCACCAGCAGTGGCGTGAAGAACGAGTTTCCGCCGCGCTTGCTCGACCTGTTCGATAGGCTCAACCGCTGGCTGTATTCGCCGCGTTCGCCGCTCAACTGGTTTACCAAGCGCCGCCGGGTGAGGGTGCAGCCGTGGCTGCCGAGCCGCAGCCGGTCTGGCGAACGGCTATGGAACGGCTCGGGTATCGGTCGTATCCGGCTCGATGCCGAGGGCCGACCGTCGCAGGTTCAGCAGATCAACGCCGATGGGTCACCGCCTGTAAGCTTCGCTCCCGAGCGAGACAAGACGCCCTAGCCGAACGCCGTGCGCAGCTCTGGCAGCGTGGCGTAGTAATACGCTGGCGATTGCGCCATCAGCTCGGCATGGCTGCCAAAACCGTAACCCACCCCGACAGCCTGCAACCCGTTGCTGTGCGCGCCGATCAGGTCGTGCTTGCGGTCGCCGATCATCAGCGTCTGCTCGGGATCGAGCCCTTCTCTGGCGATCACATGGGCGATCAGCTCGACCTTATTGGTGCGGGTGCCGTCCAGCTCGCTGCCATAGATGACCTTGAAGTGCTGATCGAAGGCGAAATGCCGGGCAATTTCGCGGGCGAAAACCGAGGGTTTCGAGGTCGCTACATAGAGCGTCCGGCCTTGCCCGCGCAAGTGTTCGAGCATCTCCAGCACGCCGTCGAACAGCAGGTTTTCGTAGAGGCCGATCGTCTTGAAGCGCTCGCGGTAATAGCCGACCGCTTCCCAGGCCCGCGCCTCATCGAAGCCGTAGAACTCCATGAACGCTTGCAGCAGCGGTGGGCCGATAAAGGGTTCCAGCTTGGCCAGATCTGGCTCGTCGATGCCGAGCTGCGCCAGTGCATGCTGAATCGAGCGGGTAATGCCTTCGCGTGGGTCGGTCAGGGTGCCGTCGAGGTCGAAGAGGATGGTTGAGTGGTGCATCGCAGGGCTCGGTAATTTCCTGTGGGGGCGCGGTTCGACAATCGGCTCGCGCACATTTTTTTGCTTCAGGCTTCAGGCTTCAGGCTTTTCTGCCAAGTGCTGATCCTTCAACTTCACGTAGTTGCCAGCGGTGTAGCTGAAGAAGCTGCGCTCTTTTTCCGTGAGCGGGCGCGCCTGCTTTGCCGGGCTGCCAACGTAGAGGTAGCCGCTTTCCAGCGTCTTGCCCGGCGGCACCAGGCTGCCGGCACCGATGATGACCTCGTCTTCGACCACCGCGCCGTCCATCACGATCGAACCCATGCCCACCAGAATCCGGCTGCCCAGGGTGCAGCCATGCAGCGTGACCTTATGGCCGACGGTGACTTCGTCGCCGATGGTCAGCGGAAAACCGTCCGGGTTGAACGGGCCGGCATGGGTGATGTGCAGCACGCTGCCGTCCTGAATGCTGGTGCGTTTGCCGATGCGGATGCGGTGCATGTCGCCGCGAATCACGGTCAGCGGCCAGACGGAGCTGTCTTCGCCGATCTCGATGTCGCCGATGAGCACGGCGCTGGGGTCGACGAAGACGCGCTCGCCAAGTGCCGGTGTGTGTTCCTGGAAGGTTCGGATGCTCATGGGTGGCTCCTGTAAGCGCGTGTGTGTGGGGTGTCGGTCACTGATAGACCCGACCATCGAGTGTGTTGCTGCCGGGACGGAAGAATTCGCCCGGCGTAGCGCCGAACTGTTCGCGAAAGGCGGCGATAAAGGCCGACAAGGACTCATAACCACAGCCCAGCGCCACGTCGGTGACCCGCTCGCCGCGCTCCAGTGCTGGCAGGGCGCTGAGCAGCCGCAGTCGCTGGCGCCAGGCGCGAAAGGTCAGGCCGGTCTCACGGAGGAACAGCCGGCTCAGGGTGCGTTCCGATACGCCCAGGGTGCGGCTCCAGTCGGCCAGGCCTTCCTGCGACTCCGGTTGCGCCTGCAGGCTTTTGCACAACCGATGCAGACGTGGCTCGGCGGGCAGCGGCAGCACCAGTTCGACCTCCGGTGCGCAGCCGAGTTGATCGAGCAGCACCTGTACCAGTCGTCCTTCTGCACCGTCTTCGGCATAGGCTTCGGGCAGGGTGCTGAAATGCCGGATCAGTTCGCGTAGCAGGGGGCTGACCTGCAGCACGCGGCAATGCTCGGGCGCATCGCCGGCTACGCTTCGGTCGATATACAGGCTGCGAATGCAGGTGTCCGGCGCACAGAAGACCTGATGCGTCACCCCGGCAGGTATCCACACCGCGCGCAGCGGCGGTGCGATGAAGCGGCCATTGTCGGTGCGCACCTCGAGCACGCCTTCCACCGCATGGGACAGCTGCACCCAGGGATGGCTGTGGCGGTAGCCCAGCTTGAGGTTGGGCGGCGAGTCGAGCTGACCATAGACCGGCCGCGGCAGCGCTTTGAGAGCGCCAAGACGGGTAATCAGTGCGGCTTCTTGTCCGATTGGCGACATTTCGTGCCTGCTTGGCGTTAGTCGGAAGTAAGCGCTCACGTTAAGGTCGATCCCTGTCGCCTGCAAGTCCCAAGGAAACCATATGGCCAAGCTCCGCCTGCTCTTCGACAACTTCACCCTGGCCCTGCTCGCCGTGGTTGCCATTGCCACGCTGTTTCCCTGCGAAGGGCGCGGCGCGGTGTTCTTCGAGTGGCTGACGGCGGCCGCCATCGCGCTGCTCTTCTTCATGCACGGCGCCAAGCTGTCGCGCGAAGCGATCCTCGCCGGTGCCGGCCACTGGCGCCTGCACTTGCTGGTGTTCGCCTGCACCTTCGTCATGTTTCCGCTGCTGGGACTGGCGCTCAAGCCGGTGTTGACGCCGATGGTCGGTGACGAGCTGTACCTGGGCATGCTCTACCTCTGTGCGCTGCCCGCCACCGTGCAATCGGCCATCGCCTTTACCTCGCTGGCGCGTGGCAATGTGCCGGCGGCCATCTGCAGCGCCGCGGCGTCCAGCCTGATCGGCATCTTCCTCACGCCGCTGCTGGTATTGCTGCTGATGGGTGTCGAAGGCGAGAGCGGCTCGACGCTGGATTCCATCGGCAAGATCGTGCTGCAACTGCTGGTGCCCTTTATCGCTGGGCAGATCGCTCGCCGCTGGATCGGCGCCTGGGTGACGCGCAACAAGACCTGGCTGAAAACCGTGGATCAGAGCTCGATCCTGCTGGTGGTTTACACGGCGTTCAGCGGTGCGGTGGTCGATGGCCTCTGGCAGATCGTGCCGGTTGGGCACCTGATCGGGTTGGTGGTGGCCTGCTGTCTGTTGCTGGCCATCGTGCTGTGGCTGACGGCCATGCTGGCCAAGGTGTTTGGCTTCAATCTGGAAGACCGCATCACCATCCTCTTCGCCGGCTCGAAGAAGAGCCTGGCGACCGGCGTGCCCATGGCGCAGGTGCTGTTCGCCACCAGTGCGGTCGGCATGATCATCCTGCCGCTGATGCTGTTTCATCAGATCCAGCTGATGGTCTGCACGGTGCTCGCCCAGCGCTATGCGCGACGCCCCGAATTGCCCGAGCAGACGGCGGTCCAATAACCGGTACGGATGCCCGTCACTCGCGCCGTTTCGTTGTGAATAGAGCCGCTCTATCGCTTCGTTCCCCAGCTGCGCGGTCGGGCATTTGTCTTTAACATGCACCGGTGATCATTTATTCAGAAGGGGCAACTGCCGTGACCGATACCAATCCGCTGCTTCGGGAATTCGACCTGCCGCCGTATTCCGAGATTCGTCCGGAGCACGTCGAGCCGGCGGTCGATACCGTCCTAGGCGAGAACCGCGTCGCCCTGCAGGAATTGCTCAGCCGCCCCGCCGAGAGCCTCGACTGGGGCACCCTGGTGGTAGGCCTCGACGAAATGAACGAGCGCCTCAGCCGCGCCTGGGGTCCGGTCAGCCACCTCAATGCGGTGCGCAACAATGCCGAATTGCGCAGCGCCTACGAGGCCTGTCTGCCCAAACTGTCCGCCTACGCCACCGAGCTGGGTCAGAACGCCGACCTGTTCGCCGCCTACCAGGCGCTGTCGCTGAGCGCCGAGGCCGACGGCTTCGATGTGGCGCAGAAGACCATTCTTGAACACGCGTTGCGTGACTTCCGCCTGTCCGGTATCGACCTGCCGCCGGCCGAGCAGCAGCGCTTCGGCGCGATCAGCATGAAGCTCGCCGAACTGGGCAGCACCTTCTCCAACCAGCTGCTCGACGCGACCCAGGCCTGGACCAAGCACGTCACCGACGAAAGCCTGCTGGCCGGCATTACCGAGTCGTCCAAGGCGCAGATGGCCGAAGCGGCCAAGGCCAAGGAGCTGGACGGTTGGCTGATCAGCCTCGAATTCCCCAGCTACTACGCGGTGATGACCTACGCCGACAATCGCAAGTTGCGCGAAGAGGTGTATGTCGCCTATTCCACCCGCGCCTCCGATCAGGGCCCGAATGCCGGCCAGTTCGACAACGGACCGGTGATGGAGCAGATCCTCGACCTGCGTCAGGAACTGGCGCAGCTGCTGGGCTTCGGCAACTACGCCGAGCTGTCGCTGGCGACCAAAATGGCTGACAGCACCGATCAGGTGCTGGGCTTCCTGCGTGACCTGGCCAAGCGCAGCAAGCCGTTTGCCGAACGCGACCTGAAGGAGCTACGCGCCTTTGCCGCCGAGCAGGACGTTACGGATCTGCAGAGCTGGGACGTCAATTACTTCGGCGAAAAGCTGCGCCAAGCCCGCTACAGCCTGAGCCAGGAAGAGCTGCGCGCGTACTTCCCCGTGGACAAGGTGCTTGCCGGCCTGTTCGCCATCGTCAAGCGTCTCTACGGCATCGAGATTCACGAGCTGGAAAGCTTCGACGGTTGGCATCCGGACGTGCGTCTGTTTGAGATCCGTGAGAAAGGTGAGCATGTCGGGCGGTTCTTCTTCGACCTCTACGCGCGGGCCAACAAGCGCGGTGGTGCCTGGATGGATGGCGCACGCGACAAGCGCCGCACCTGCCTCGGCACGCTGCAAACGCCGGTGGCCAACCTGGTTTGCAACTTCACCCCGCCAGTGGGCGAGCGCCCGGCGCTGCTGACCCACGATGAAGTCACCACGCTGTTCCACGAGTTCGGCCACGGACTGCATCACCTGCTGACCCAGGTCGAGCATGCCGGTGCATCAGGCATCAATGGCGTGGCCTGGGACGCAGTCGAGCTGCCGAGTCAGTTCATGGAGAACTGGTGCTGGGAGCCAGAAGGCCTGGCGCTGATCTCCGGCCACTACCAGACCGGCGAAACCCTGCCGCAGGATCTGCTCGACAAGATGCTGGCGGCGAAGAACTTCCAGTCCGGCCTGATGATGGTGCGTCAGCTGGAGTTTTCACTGTTCGACTTCGAACTGCACGCCACTCACGGAGACGGCCGCAGCGTGCTCCAGGTGCTGGAAAGCATCCGCGACGAGGTCTCGGTGATGCGTCCGCCAGCCAGCAACCGCTTCCCCAACAGCTTCGCGCACATCTTTTCCGGTGGTTACGCGGCGGGCTATTACAGCTACAAGTGGGCTGAGGTGCTGTCGTCCGATGCCTTCTCGCGCTTCGAGGAAGAGGGCGTATTCAACGCCGACACCGGGCGCGCCTTCCGCGAGGCCATCCTGGCGCGCGGCGGCTCGCAGGAGCCGATGGTGCTGTTCGTCGACTTCCGTGGTCGTGAGCCGTCTACCGATGCGCTGCTGCGCCATCTCGGTCTGACCGAGGAAGTGGCATGAGCGACGAGCCGAAGGTGACCACCAAGCGCTTCATCGCCGGGGCGGTATGTCCGGCGTGCAGCGCCAGCGACAGCATCAAGATGTGGGACGTCGATGGCGTTCCGCATCGCGAGTGCGTCGAGTGCGGCTACGCTGACACCCTCAACGCGCAGGGCCAGTCCGTGCCCTCGGAGTTGGGTACGCGGGTCAACCAGGCCAAGCCGAAGGCCCCCGATCCGCAGGTGCAAGCCGTGCAGTTTTTCCCCAATCCCAAGCTGAAGAAAAAACCCGACTGATCCAAGGGAGGCTCGCCATGTGGCACATCACCTGTGGCGACCTCGCCGCGGAGAGCGTTCGGCCCCTGCTGGCTGACGGCAGCGAGGTGCGGGTGCTGCGCGATGACCTGGCCGTCGGGCCGCTGGCTGATATCGAATCCTCGCCTTGCAGAATGCGTATGGGCTTCTGGGAAGCCGTCTGGCCTGCCGGGCTGGAGCCTCGGCCGGATTTCTCCGGCATTGCCGCCGATGCCGAGTGGCTGGCGCGGCTGTCTGAGCAGGCGCGGCAAGTCACGGTCTGGCATGGCGATAGCGCCTCCGAACAGCTGATGCTGGCGCGTGTGGCGGCGGCATTGGAAGGCTCGTCAATCGCGCTTCATGAGGTGGCCTGCGGCACCGGCGACAGTCGGGTTGGCATGCGCATGGCCGTATCCATGAATGCGCCGGACGCCCTGGCAGCGCTTTATCAGCCGCGCCTCGTCGGCCCTGAACGCCTCGTCGAACTCTCCAGCCAATGGCGTGCCACCGTACGGGAAAGCGCTGCGATACGTCGCTGGATCGAGGGTCGGTTTGTCGGCGAAGACCAGTCACGGATCGACGGCGAGTTAGTCGCCGCCTGCGGCGACGACTGGATGCCGCTGGCCCGCGCCATGGCTGAAGTCATGGGCCATTGCGACGGCTTCTTCCCTACGGACCTGTACCTTTACTGGCGCGCACGGGAGCTGGCGAGAAGCGGCGTCATTCGCCTCAGTGACGTCGCAGAAGCCGAGTACAGCAAGGTGCAGGTGCGACGGTCCAGCTGACATGCTAGCGGTCGCCTGCATGAGCCGTATGGCTCCGGTTGCTCACAGCACACATGATGTGTGCCGCTGAGCCTCGAGATCAGCTCTGTAGGGAGCGTTTACTTTCACCGATTGCTTTGGACGAGATAGCGCTGCCAGATCGCGGCTGCGGCTGCCTCGGTCCACCCCACTCGACGGGCGGGCTCGTCGACATTAGCGACGCTTGAGGAAGTTCTGATACTGTATCCATATACAGTATTTCGGAGCCTGTCATGTACCCACCGAAAAGCACGCCGCGTGGCCGTGGCACCGCAATCAATCCAGACAACCGCTTCGCCCCGACCCGTAGCGAGGCATATGACGACGGCTGGGAACAGGACGTGCCACCGACGCGCGCCACCGAGGTACGCTTCGAAACAGCCAAGAGCGTGCTCACCCGCAACCAGTCACCGGATGTCGGCTTCGATCGTTCGGTAAACCCCTATCGCGGCTGTGAACATGGCTGCATCTACTGCTTCGCGCGGCCCAGCCATGCCTATTGGGACATGTCGCCAGGGATTGATTTCGAGACACGGTTGATCGCCAAGACCAACCTTGCCGAGCGCCTGGAGCAGGAGCTGAGCAAGCCCGGCTATGTGCCGCAACCGATTGCGCTGGGCGTCAACACCGATGCTTATCAGCCGCTGGAACGCGAACAACAGCTGACACGCCAGGCGCTGGAGATTCTGCTGCGCTTCAAGCATCCGGTGCACATCATCACCAAGGGCTCGCTGGTGCTGCGCGATCTGGATCTGTTGGTGCCGCTGGCCGAGCAACGGCTGGTCAGCGTCTCGGTCAGCCTGACCAGCCTGGACGACGAGCTCAAGCGCATCATGGAGCCTCGTGCCGCGTCCCCCGCGGCACGGCTGCGGGTGTTGCGGACCCTGCATGAGGCGGGCGTACCGGTCAGCGTGATGTGCGCGCCGATGATTCCGATGGTTAATGACATGGAGCTGGAGCGCATGCTCGAAGCCGCGCGGGAGGCCGGTGCTCGCTCGGCCGGCTACGTGCTGCTGCGGTTGCCGCATGAAGTGGCCACGCTGTTCGACGAGTGGCTGCAGGAGCATTTCCCACAGCGTGCCGCGCATGTCATGAGCCTGATACGGCAGTCGCGCGGTGGCAAGGATTACGACAGCCGCTTCGGCAGCCGCATGCGCGGCGAAGGGCAGTTCGCCCAGCTCTTGGCGCAGCGCTTCCAGCTGGCCTGCAAGCGGTTGGGCTACAACCGCCGCGACCAGAATTACGGTCTCGATTGCACTCGCTTCGCTCCGCCCGGGCAGCAGATGAACCTGCTCTAGTCATGCCCGGGCCCGCAGGGCGGATCACCGGAACTATACGAAGCGCTCGGCGCACCAATCCAGGTATCGCTGCGGCGCCGGTATGGTCCGGTGCGCATTCGTTTCTGGAGGCAAGGTGGACTGGATCGATCTTCTGCAATGGCCGGCAATGGTGGTCACGGTTCTGGCGGCGTGGCTGATTGGCTCGCTCAAACCGCAACGGCGAACGGTGGGCTTCTGGTGCTTCCTGCTCAGCAACCTGCTCTGGGTCATCTGGGGCTGGTCCGCCGAAGCCTGGGCGCTGATCACGCTGCAGGTGTGTCTGGCGTTGATGAACATCCGCGGCGTGAAAAAGAACGACCACACAGCAGAAGCCAGCGCCTGATCCTGACGAAATTGCCAGTCTTGCATCGCTGTCTATACTCCGATCGTAAGCGTACCGATTGAATCCGACTGCGCGTGCAAAGCGAGGACTGGCAACCAGGCATTGGGGGGAGCCAGATCAGAGCGTAGTCAGGCCGTTATAGCGAGCGTTTCGCTCCGCTCTGCGGCCGGACAGGTAGTCGGCGGGATAACAAGAACCATAAGGGGAACCCGCAATGTCGCGACATCCACGAGTCTGGATGGGGATGGGGCTGTGGTCGCTGTTCGGTCAGGCCCAAGCAGCCTGGGACGTGAACATGCGCGCCGGCGCCACGGACGTCAGTCGCTCCGTATTCGATCTGCACATGACCATCTTCTGGATCTGCGTAATCATCGGTGTGCTGGTGTTCGCGGTGATGTTCTGGTCGATGTTCGCCCACCGCCGCTCCAAGCGGCTGGATTCGGCACATTTCCACGAGAACACCAAGGTCGAGGTGCTCTGGACCATCATTCCGCTGCTGATTCTGGTCGGTATGGCCGTGCCCGCCACCCGCACGCTCATCCATATCTACGATCCCACCGAATCGGACGTGGACATCCAGATCACCGGCTATCAGTGGAAATGGCACTACAAATACCTGGGTGAGGACGTCGAGTTCTTCAGCAACCTCACCACACCCCGCGATCAGATCAACAACCTGGCCCCCAAGGGCGAGCACTACCTGCTGGAGGTAGACGAGCCGCTGGTGATTCCCGTAGGTGCCAAGGTGCGCTTCCTGATCACTGCTGCGGACGTCATCCATTCCTGGTGGGTACCGGATTTGGCGGTGAAGAAGGACGCCATCCCCGGCTTTATCAACGAATCCTGGACCCGCGTCGAGCAGCCCGGCATTTACCGCGGCCAGTGCACCGAGCTGTGCGGCAAGGACCACGGCTTTATGCCGGTGGTGGTCGAGGTGAAATCCCAAGAGGACTATGCCACCTGGCTCGACGAGAAGAAGGCTGAAGCCGCCAAGCTGGCCGAACTGACCAGCAAGGAATGGACGCTCGAAGAGCTGACCGCTCGGGGTGAAAAGGTCTACCAGACCAACTGCGCGGCCTGTCACCAGGCTTCGGGCGAAGGGCTGCCGCCTATGTTCCCGGCGCTGAAGGGCTCGCCGATAGCGACGGGGGATGCGGAAAACCATATCAGCATCGTCGTAAAGGGCTCTCCCGGCACATCGATGCCTGCCTTCGGCCCGCAACTCTCGGAAGTCGATATCGCTGCAGTAGTGACCTACGAGCGTCACGCCTGGGGTAACGACACGGGCGACATGGTCACGCCGAGAGACGTGCTCATCTTCAAACAGGCCGAAGAAGCCACCCAGTAAGAGGATCAGGTGATGAGTGCAGTGATCGACGATCATGGTCATGCCGGGCATGACCATCACCACGGCCCGGCCAAGGGCCTCTCACGCTGGCTGCTGACCACCAACCACAAGGACATCGGTTCGATGTACCTGTGGTTCAGCTTCTGCGCGTTTTTGCTGGGCGGCTCAATGGCGATGGTGATCCGCGCCGAGCTGTTCCAGCCGGGCCTGCAGATCGTGCAGCCGGAATTCTTCAACCAGATGACCACCATGCACGGGCTGATCATGGTCTTCGGCGCGGTGATGCCGGCCTTCGTCGGGCTGGCCAACTGGATGATCCCGTTGATGATCGGCGCGCCGGACATGGCCTTGCCGCGGATGAACAACTTCAGCTTCTGGCTGCTGCCGGCAGCGTTCGGGTTGCTGGTCTCCACCTTGTTCATGGAGGGCGGTGGGCCGAACTTCGGTTGGACCTTCTATGCACCGCTGTCGACAACCTACGCGCCGGAATCGGTGACCTTCTTTATCTTCGCCATTCACCTGATGGGCATCAGTTCGATCATGGGGGCGATCAACGTGGTCGCCACCGTGCTCAACCTGCGTGCGCCGGGCATGACGCTGATGAAGATGCCCCTGTTCGTCTGGACCTGGCTGATCACCGCCTTTCTGCTGATCGCGGTGATGCCGGTGCTGGCCGGCGTGGTGACCATGATGCTGATGGACATCCACTTCGGCACCAGCTTCTTCAGCGCGGCCGGCGGCGGCGACCCGGTGCTGTTCCAGCATGTGTTCTGGTTCTTCGGGCATCCGGAGGTCTACATCATGATTCTGCCGGCGTTCGGCGCGGTCAGCTCGATCATCCCGGCCTTCAGCCGCAAGCCGCTGTTCGGCTACACCTCGATGGTCTACGCTACCGGCGCGATCGCCTTTCTCTCGTTCATCGTCTGGTCGCACCACATGTTCACCGTCGGCATTCCGCTGACCGGTGAGTTGTTCTTCATGTACGCCACCATGCTGATCGCAGTGCCCACCGGGGTGAAGGTATTCAACTGGGTGTCGACCATGTGGCGCGGCTCGCTGACCTTCGAGGCGCCGATGTTGTTCGCCGTGGCCTTCGTCATCCTGTTCACCATTGGCGGGTTCTCCGGGTTGATGCTGGCCATCGCGCCGGCGGACTTCCAGTACCACGACACCTACTTCGTGGTGGCGCATTTCCACTACGTGCTGGTGCCCGGGGCGATCTTCGGCATCTTTGCGTCGGCCTACTACTGGCTGCCGAAGTGGACCGGGCACATGTATGACGAAACGCTGGCCAAGCTGCATTTCTGGATGAGTTTCGTCGGCATGAACCTGGCGTTCTTCCCGATGCACTTTGTCGGGCTCGCCGGCATGCCGCGACGGATCCCGGACTACAACATGATGTTCGCCAACTTCAACATGGTTTCCAGCATCGGCGCCTTCATGTTCGGCGCAACGCAGCTGTTGTTCCTGTTCATCGTGATCAAGTGCATCCGTGGCGGCCCTATTGCTGCTGCCAAGCCCTGGGACGGTGCGGAGGGCCTGGAGTGGAGTGTGCCGTCACCGGCGCCGTACCACACCTTCAGCGTGCCGCCTTCGGTGGAGGAGCTGCACGAGCATCGGACAGGTCCGAAACATGACTAGCCTGCCGGCTCTGAGGACTCGCCATGAACACTGAGCTGCCGCTGGGCCGCCTGGTACGTCGACTGTTGCTGGTGGTCGTGGCGATGTTCGCCTTCGGCTTCGCGCTGGTGCCGATCTACGACGTCATGTGCAAGGCCTTCGGCATCAACGGCAAGACGGCGGGTGCCTATGAAGGGGCGCAGACCGTAGACGAGGCGCGTGAGGTGCGGGTGCAGTTTCTCGCCACCAACGCCTCAGGCATGGTCTGGGAATTCAAGCCGGTGGCTGACCAGCTCAATGTTCATCCCGGCTCCAGCCGCGAGATGCGCTTCATCGCCTACAACCCGACAGACAAGCCGATGACGGCGCAGGCCGTGCCCAGTGTGTCGCCCTCAAAGGCGGCGGCCTATTTCCACAAGACCGAGTGTTTCTGCTTTACCCAGCAAGTGCTGCAACCCGGTGAGCGTATCGAAATGCCGGTGCGTTTCATCGTCGATCGTGATCTGCCTGCGGATGTGCGTCACCTGACGCTCGCCTACACCCTGTTCGACATCACGTCCCGCCAACCTCCCGTCGCCCTCGTTGATCCGGCGCATCTGGTGGCGACCAAGGAGAGTCTGCAATGAGCCAACAGACCACCACGCACGAGAACTACTACGTTCCCGCCCAGAGCAAATGGCCGATTGTGGGAACGTTGGCGCTGCTGACTACCGTCTTCGGCCTGGGCAGCTGGTTCAACGACCTCAAGGCCGGCCGCGACGAGATCAGCGGGCCGATCATCTTTTTTATCGGCGCTTTGCTGATCGCTTACATGATGTTCGGCTGGTTCGGGGCGGTGGTCCGTGAGGGCCGTGCGGGACTGTACAGCGCGCAGATGGACCGCTCCTTCCGCTGGGGCATGAGCTGGTTCATCTTTTCCGAGGTGATGTTCTTTCTCGCCTTTTTCGGCGTGCTGTTCTACATCCGTTACTGGGTAGGCCCCTGGCTAGACGGTGAAGGCGACAAGGGCGTCAGCGCCATGCTCTGGCCGAACTTCGAGTACAGCTGGCCGCTGCTGAACAATCCCGACCCGGGTGTCTATCCCGCTCCAGAGGGCACCATCAGCCCGTGGGGCCTGCCACTGATCAACACCATCCTGCTGGTGACCTCCAGCTTCACCCTGACCTGGGCGCACCACGCGCTGCGCAAGGCACACCGCAAGCAGCTCAAGTTGGGGCTGGGAATCACCGTGCTGCTGGGCATCGCCTTCCTGACATTGCAGATCGAAGAGTACATACACGCCTACACCGAGCTGGGTCTGACTCTGGGCTCGGGCATCTACGGCGCGACGTTCTTCATGCTCACGGGCTTCCACGGCGCCCACGTGACCATGGGCGCAATCATCCTGACGGTGATGCTGGTGCGCAGCTTCCGCGGTCACTTCACGCCTGAGCAGCATTTCGGTTTCGAGGCGGCGGCCTGGTATTGGCACTTCGTGGATGTGGTGTGGATTGGCTTGTTCGTATTCGTCTACGTGATTTAAGCCGATCAGGCGCCGAAACCGGGTTGCAGCTGCCCGCTATAGAAGCCCCATGCAATCAGGGCGACCGTCAATGCCGTGAGGGAGACACGAACGAAGAGGGCGGTGAGCACGCGTGAGGTTCGGCCTTCGTCCTTGACCAGAAAAAACAGACCACTGAACAGACTGACCAGTGTGGCTACTAATAACAGAACAATTGCCGCCTTGAGCATGAGCGGTCCGCCGTAACAGGGGAACTGGGAGAAGTGGGGGTGCAGTATAGCCAGCCCGATCAATACGCCGCGGGGCAGGGTATGAACGGCTTCAAGCCGGGTGTCATACCCACGCTTGTGGTGCTGTGTCTGTTGCCGTTACTGGTCTGGCTGGGTTTCTGGCAGCTGGAGCGCGGTGAGCAGAAGCGCGACATGCTGGCTCGTCAGGAAGCGCGCGAGGCCGCTGCTCCCATCGGCCCGGAGCAGATCGACACGCTCCAGGAGCCGGCCTATACACGCGTTAACCTGCAGGGCAGCTTCGACGCCGAGCACAGCTTCCTGTTGGACAGCCGCACCCGCGATGGTCGCGTTGGTGTCGAGTTGCTGCAGCCGTTTCAGGATCAGCCCAGCGGCCGTTGGGTGCTGGTCAACCGCGGCTGGTTGCCCTGGCCGGACCGGCGCATCCCCCCGAAATTCGACACCCCGGATCGCCCGCTGAAGCTGTCCGCCTGGATCTACGCGCCCTCCGGCGACCCGTTCATTCTCAACCGGCGGATGGCAGAAGGCTGGCCGCGTCTGATCAACCACGTCGACCTGAAAGATATCTGGCAGTTGCTCGACCGCGACGGCATCAAATATCAGCTGCGGCTGGACCCGGGCCCCGCGGCTTATCGCGCCGACTGGCCGGTGACCTTCATGCAGCCGCAGCAACATGTCGGCTATGCCGTGCAATGGTTTGCGCTGGCAGCGGCACTGCTGGCGTTGTTCATCTACTTCGGCGTGCATCAGGCACGGGGGAGCAAGCAGTGACCGCGATGAATCCGACCTTCAAGGCTGCACCGGCACAACGGCGCCGGGGACGTTTGCAATTGCTACTGATCCTTGCGGTGGTGATCGGCCCCATGCTGCTGGCGAGCGCCATGTACCGCTTCGGTTTCTGGGTGCCCGAAACCCGTACCTACGACGGTGCGCTGGTTGCCACCGGCCAGGGCCGCGATGCTCTGGGTGTCACCGCGCCGGTGGCTGCCGAGCCGCGCTGGGAATTGCTGGTCACCGCACCGCAGGGTTGCGCTGAGGACTGTCAGCAGCTGGTCTACCTGGCCCGCCAGATCAACATCGGCCTGGCCCGCGAAGCAGGCCGGGCCAGCCATGCCCTCGCTAGTGCGCAGCCTTTGGCTGCCGAGTACGACCAGCGCCTGCAGCAAGAGTATCCGCAGCTGCAGCGCTACGCCCTGAACCCTGACGTTTACGGCGCCAATCCTGATTTACCGCAGGGTGCGCAGCTGTGGATCGTCGATCCCCACGGCAATCTGGTGCTGCGTTATGACGGCAAGGCCAACGGAAAGGCGATCCTCGATGACCTCAAACACCTGCTGAAAATCTCCCAGATCGGTTGATCCAAGGCACTCAGCCGCCTCGCTGGAGTCCCAAAGAGGTCGTTCAAGGAGAAGCAGATGGCAAAACCCGGCTACCGCCTCGCCTTTGTCGCCACGCTATTGGCTGTCGTGGTGGTGTTGCTCGGCGCCTATACACGGCTGACTCATGCCGGCCTCGGTTGCCCGGACTGGCCCGGCTGCTACGGCTTTCTTAGCGTACCCATGAGCGAGGACAAGCAGAGCCTCGCGGCGATGCGCTTCCCCGATGCGCCGCTGGAGGTGCACAAGGGCTGGAACGAAATGGTGCATCGCTACTTCGCCGGTGCGCTGGGGCTGGTCATTCTCGGGCTTGCGGTGCAGGCGCTTCGCCGACGCAACGAGCCGGGACAGCCGCTCAAACTTCCCTTGCTGCTGCTCGCGGTCGTCATCGCCCAGGCGGCATTCGGCATGTGGACGGTGACCCTGCAACTCTGGCCGCAGGTGGTCACGGCGCATCTGCTGGGTGGCTTCACCACCTTGAGTCTCCTGTTCCTGCTGACGCTGCGCCTGTCCGGTCGGCGGCCGTTGATTCCGAGCGTGCCGGGCAAGCTCAGAACGTTCGCGCTGATCGGCATGCTCGCAGTGATCGTCCAGGTGGCGCTGGGCGGCTGGGTCAGCAGCAATTACGCGGCGGTGGCCTGCACCGATTTTCCGACCTGCCACGGCCAGTGGTGGCCGCAGATGGATTTCGCCAACGCCTTCAACCTGACCCATCACGACATCGGCCCCAACTACCTCGGCGGCATGCTCTATGGCGAAGCGCGTACTGCCATTCACCTGACTCATCGGCTGGGCGCGCTCACGGTGACGCTGATTCTGCTGGTGCTGGCCTGGCAGCTCTGGCGCAACGGCCTGTCGCTGCTGGCCGCGCTGCTTGTCGCCGCGCTGGCCCTGCAGATCGGGCTGGGCATCAGCAACGTGCTGCTCAATCTCCCGCTGGCGGTTGCAGTCGCTCACAACGGCGGCGGTGCGCTGCTGCTGCTGGTCACCGTGCTGATCAACCATCGCCTGCGTCTACACCCGACGGTTGCCACCGCAGCGGCTCATCAGCCACATCTGAATTCGAACACGACGAGCAGGCTCGACCTGCCTCGCGCATAAGGAGAATCCCATGGCCACTCTCATCAGCGAACGCGGCGCCCAGGCCATCTGGCGCGACTACCTCGAGCTGACAAAGCCCAGGGTGGTGGTCCTGATGCTCATCACTTCATTGGTGGGCATGTTTCTCGCGACACGCTCGGGTGTGCCGTGGACGGTTCTGTTATTCGGCAACCTGGGCATCGCGCTCTGTGCCGGTGGCGCGGCGGCAATCAACCATGTGGTGGACCGGCGCATCGACCTGGAAATGGCGCGCACCCATAAGCGGCCGTTGGCACAAGGCCGAGTCGCGCCGGCCGCCGCGTTGCTGTTCGCCTTAGTGCTCAGTGTTGCCGGGATGGCGCTGCTGCTGACCTTTACCAATGCGCTAGCAGCCTGGCTGACGCTGGCCTCGCTGATCGGTTATGCGGTGATCTATACCGGCTTTCTCAAGCGCGCCACGCCGCAAAACATCGTTATTGGCGGGTTGGCCGGCGCTGCGCCGCCGCTGCTGGGCTGGGTCGCGGTGACTGGTCAGGTGACGGCCGAACCGCTGTTGCTGGTGCTGATCATCTTCGCCTGGACCCCGCCGCACTTCTGGGCTCTGGCGATCCACCGCAAGGATGAGTACGCCAAGGTCAACGTGCCGATGCTGCCGGTGACCCACGGCGAGCACTACACCAAGGTGCATATCCTGCTCTATACCGCGATGTTGCTGGCGGTCAGCGTCATGCCCTTTGCCATCCACATGAGTGGCCCGCTGTACCTCGCTGCCGCCGTGCTGCTGGGCGCACGCTTCCTGTTCTGGACAGTCGTGCTCTATCGCGACAGCCGCCCTCATGCCGCCATCAAAACCTTCAAATTCAGCATCTGGTACTTGTTCGCGCTGTTCATCGCCTTGCTGGTTGATCATTATTTGCCGCTGACCTTTTAAGCCGGCCGACAAGGACCTACATGACACGCATCCAGAAAACCGTATTCATTCTCGTGGCGTTGGTTGCGCTGGTCATCGGCCTGACGGTTTACAAGGCGCTCAACACCGAGCAGCAGCTCGACACCGCCGACCTGCTCGATGCCGGTATCGTCATGCTGCCCCAGGGCCGCGACGTGCCTGACCTGACGCTGACCAATCAGAACGGCGAGCCCGTGTCGATGAAGAGCCTTGAAGGACGCTGGAATCTACTGTTCTTCGGCTACACCTTCTGCCCGGATATCTGCCCGGCCACCCTGGCTGAACTGCGTCAGCTGCGCGGCCAGCTACCGGAAGCGGCACGACAGCGGATGCAACCGATTCTGGTCAGCGTCGATCCCGAGCGTGATACGCCCGCGCAATTGAAAAAGTACCTGGAGTATTTCGGAGCCGAGTTCATCGGCCTGACCGGCTCGCTGGACGACATTCAGACCTTGGCCAACGCTGCCGGCGTACCCTTCATTCCGGCTGATACTTCGAAGGACAATTACACGGTCGACCACGGAGGCAACCTCGCCCTGATCGGCCCCGACGGCCGCCTGCGCGGCTTCGTCCGCGCGCCGCTGCGTACCGAAAAGTTGGCCGAGCAGCTGCCGGCAGTGCTGGCGCTGGAGTAACCATCCACCGCGGCTCAGCTGCGGCTAAGCGTTGCCCCAATGTGCTGCTAACAGAAACAACAAGGCCCGCACGTGGCGGGCCTGTCACAAGTGCAACGGGGCGACGCTGTACGCCGCTCTTCTTCCGTCGCGCTTAGAACGCCGGTACGACGGCGCCCTTGTACTTCTCATTGATGAACTGCTTCACCTCTTCGCTGTGCAGCGCTTCGATCAGCTTCTGCATGGCGGCGCTGTCCTTGTTGTCCGGGCGGGCCACCAGGATGTTTACGTACGGCGAGTCGTTGCCTTCGATGAACAGGGCGTCTTCGGTGGGGTTGAGCTTGGCTTCGAGGGCGTAGTTGGTGTTGATCAGCGCCAGGTCGACCTGGGTCAGCACGCGCGGAAGAGTCGCGGCTTCCAGCTCACGAATCTTGATGTTCTTCGGGTTCTCGGCAATGTCCTTTGGCGTGGCAGTGATCCCGGCGCCGTCCTTCAGCGTGATCACGCCGGCCTTCTGCAGCAGCAGCAGCGCACGGCCGCCGTTGGTGGCGTCGTTGGGGATCACGACGGTCGCGCCTTTGGGCAGCTCGTCCAGCGACTTGTGCTTGCTCGAGTAAGCGCCGAGGGGCTCGATGTGTACGCCAGCCACACTGACCAGTTCGGTGCCCTTGCCCTTGTTGAACTCATCCAGGTACGGCTGGTGCTGGAAGAAGTTGGCGTCCAGGCGCTTCTCGGACACCTGGATGTTCGGCTGCACGTAGTCGGTGAAGACTTTCACGTTCAGGTCTACGCCCTGTTCGGTCAGCTGAGGTTTGACGAATTCGAGGATTTCCGCGTGTGGAACGGCCGTAGCGGCGACGTTCAGTTCGTCGGCGGCTTGGGCGGAGAAGGCCGCGACAGCGGCAAAGGCAGCAAGCAGTTTTTTCATGGAGGGTTCCTTGTGGGTTCCAGTATCGGTGCCGGTTAGGCAGTTATTTTCTTGAAAAATGCGTTACCAACTTGTCGCCGACGCTCTGCAGTACCTGAACCAGGACCAGCAGCAGTACCACGGTGACCACCATGACGTCGGTCTGGAAACGTTGATAGCCGAAGCGGATAGCCAGATCGCCGAGCCCGCCCGCACCTACCACGCCAGCCATGGCGGTGTAGGACACCAGGGTGATGGCGGTGACGGTCACGGCGGCAATGATGCCCGGACGAGCCTCCGGCAACAGGGCGTTGAAGATGATCTGCCGGGTGGTGGCGCCCATGGCCTGGGTGGCCTCGATGATGCCCCGATCGACCTCGCGCAGCGCGGTTTCCACCAGTCGCGCAAAGAACGGCGCCGCGCCCACCACCAGCGGCGGGATCGCCCCGGCCACCCCCAGCGAGGTGCCGGTAACCAGCACCGTAAAGGGGATCATCACGATCAGCAGAATGATGAACGGCAACGAGCGCAGCACGTTCACCACAAAGGACAGAAAGCCGTACAGCGGGCCGTTCTCGAACAGTTGGCGCGGGCCGGTGAGAAACAGCAGCACGCCCAGCGGCAGGCCGAGGATGATGGTGAACAGCAGCGATCCGCCGAGCATCAGCAAGGTGTCCAGGGTCGCCAGCCAGATCTCGTACCAGTCGACATTCCCCAATAAAGAGCTGAACAAGGCGTCCATCAGCGCAGTACCTCCACGTGAACGTCAGCGGCATCCAGCTGGGCCAGGGCCGCGGCCATGTCGCCGCCCACCAGGGCCAGGGTCAGCTGGCCGTAGGGCGTGTTCTTGATACGGTCGATGCGCCCCGAGAGGATGCTGAAATCCACACCGGTTTCCCGTGCGACCGTGCCGAGCAGCGGTTTGTAGGTGGCATCACCCTGAAAGGTCAGGCGCAGTATGCGGCCGGGCACATGGGCGAAATCGTCGTGCTGCTCACCTTCGTCGACCGCTTCGTCTTCAAGCACGAAGCGTTGGGTGGTGGGGTGCTTCGGGTGCAGGAATACGTCCGTCACCGGGCCCTGCTCGACGATGGCGCCGCCGTCCATCACCGCGACGCGGTCGCACACGCGGCGAATCACGTCCATCTCGTGGGTGATCAACACGATGGTCAGCTTCAGCTCGGCATTGATCTCGGCGAGCAACTGAAGCACCGAGGCGGTGGTCTGCGGATCGAGGGCACTGGTGGCTTCGTCGCAGAGCAGGATGTCCGGTTCTGTCGCCAGCGCGCGGGCAATACCAACGCGCTGCTTCTGCCCGCCCGACAACTGCGCCGGATATTTGCGCGCCTGGTCTTTCAGCCCGACGCGTTCGAGCAGGGCGGCTACGCGGCTGTCGATCTCGCTGCGGGAATGGTTGCCGGCCAGCCGCAGTGGCATGGCAACGTTGTCGGCGACGGTCTTGGACATCAGCAGATTGAAATGCTGGAAGATCATCCCGACCCGCTGACGGAAACGGCGTAGGCCATTGGCGTCGAGTGCGGTGACGTCTTCTCCGTTGACCAGGATGCGCCCACCAGACGGCTCTTCCAGACGGTTGATCAGGCGCAGCAGGGTGCTCTTGCCGGCGCCGGAGTGGCCGATCAGGCCGAACACTTCACCAGCACCGATGGTCAGTTCGGTCGGCTTGAGCGCAGGCACTTCACGAGCGGTGCCCCGGCCGGCCACCCGATAGGTTTTGTGGACTTGCTGAAATTCGATCACGGGCGAACCTTGTGGGTGCGGTCGTATGTGCCTGGGTAGTGGCGAAAGGCGTGCATTCTACGCGTTTGCGGCACCTGGGCGTAGGGAACTGCTGCGATTGAGGTAGGCCATCGGTGCGATAGCGGGAGCTAATCGACGTAAGGCGCAACCTTGAGAGGCTTTATAGGGTCACTAACCGGTATGCCGTGAATTGATGCATCCGGCCCAGATCGGCCAGGTCCCTTCGCGGTTAGGCACATACGCTCAACCGAGGCCCAAGATGACGGACAACAAAGATCCAAAACACAGCGAAGTTGCCGGTACCGACACCGTCGACCGCAAGAACCACAACGCCAAGCTCGATCAGCTCGAGGGCGCACGCAGCGACGCCACCGGTGAAGCGTTGACCACCAACCAGGGCGTGAAAATCGCTGATAACCAGAACACTTTGAGTGCCGGTGAACGCGGCCCCTCGCTGCTCGAAGACTTCATCATGCGCGAGAAGCTCACGCACTTCGACCACGAGCGCATTCCCGAGCGCATCGTGCACGCCCGTGGTTCGGCTGCCCATGGCGTGTTCGTCAGCTACGACGACCACAGCGCCCTGACCAAGGCGTCTTTTCTCGCGAGCAAGGGCAAGGAGACGCCGGTATTCACGCGTTTCTCCACCGTACAGGGCTCTCGCGGCTCGGCTGATACCGTGCGCGATGTGCGCGGTTTCGCCACCAAGTTCTACACCGACGAAGGCATTTTCGACCTGGTTGGCAACAACATGCCGGTGTTCTTTATTCAGGACGCCATCAAGTTTCCCGACTTTGTCCACGCGGTGAAGCCCGAGCCGCACAACGAAATCCCACAGGGGCAGTCGGCGCATGACAGCTTCTGGGATTTCGTCTCGCTGACGCCGGAGTCGGCGCACATGGTCATCTGGGCCATGTCCGACCGCGGCATCCCGCGCAGCCTGCGCGCCATGGAAGGCTTCGGCGTGCACACCTTCCGCCTGGTCAATGCCGAGGGCACCAGCCGCTTCGTCAAATTCCACTGGAAGCCCGTCGCCGGTGCCTTCTCGCTGGTCTGGGATGAGACGCTGAAGCTGGCCGGCAAGGACCCGGACTTCAACCGCCGTGACATGTGGGAGTCCATCGAAATGGGCGACTACTTCGAGTGGGAACTGGGCGTGCAGGTGGTTGAAGAGGCCGATGAGCACAAGTTCGACTTCGACCTGCTCGACCCGACCAAGATCATCCCCGAAGAGTTGGTGCCGGTGCAGAAGCTCGGCAAGATGACCCTCAACCGCAACCCCGACAACTTCTTTGCCGAGACCGAGCAGGCCGCCTTCCATATCGGCCATATCGTCCCGGGCATCGATTTCAGCAACGATCCGTTGCTGCAGGGCCGGCTGTTCTCTTACACCGATACTCAGCTGCTGCGCCTGGGCGGGCCGAACTTCCACGAGATTCCGATCAACCGCTCCATTGCACCGGTGCACAACAACCAGCGTGATGCCTTCCACCGTCAGACGATCAACAAGGGCCGCGCCAACTACGAGCCCAACTCGGTCGACAGCGGCTGGCCGAAAGAAACCCCGCCAGCTGCCAGCGGTGGCGGCTTCGAGAGCTATCCAGAGCGCATGGAAGGTCACAAGGTACGGGCGCGCAGCCCATCGTTCGGTGATCACTTCTCCCAGGCCACGCTGTTCTGGAACAGCATGAGCGCGCCAGAGAAGGAGCACATCATCGGTGCCTACAGCTTCGAACTGGGCAAGGTTGAGCGCGTCTTCATCCGTGAGCGTCAGGTCAACGAGATCCTCGCCAATATCGACCTGGAACTGGCGCGCCGGGTGGCCGAGAACATCGGCGTAACGCCGCCGACGGCACCGACAATGTCCCTGAAGCAGCCGACACCGGCCAGTTCGCCCGCGCTGAGCCTGATGAATCACCTGTCCGGCAACATCAAGTCGCGCAAGGTGGCGATCCTCATTGCCAATGGCGTCGACGGTGATGCCATCGAGGCGTTCAAGCAGAAGCTGGCTGACGAAGGCGCAATGGCCAAGTTGATCGGTCCGTCACCGGCACCGGTCAAGGCGGCCGATGGCAAGATGCTCACGCCTGACGCGGCGATGGACGGCATGCCTTCGATTGCCTTCGACGCGGTGTTCGTGCCGGGTGGCGCGCAGAGCGTGCAGGCCATGGCCAAGAACGGCGTGGCCAAGCATTACCTGCTCGAAGCCTACAAGCACCTCAAGCCAATTGCCGTACTGGGCGAGGCGCGGCAGCTGCTCACGGCGCTGAATCTGCCGGAAGATGCCGGTCTGGTCACCGGTGACTCCGGCGATGTCGCGACGGTGTTCTCGGCCTTTGCTCAGGCGCTCTCGCAGCACCGTGTCTGGGCGCGCGAGGCGGCTGCGGAGCAAGTGCCAGCCTGATCGCAATAGCGTGAAAACAAGGCGGCTCGGTTGATCCCGGGCCGCCTTTTTTGCGTCTGGACGATGGGTGTCGGCCGTGCTGTCAGCTCAGCTCACGCCAGTGCAGGTAGCAACGCAGGTCGAACTCGGTCTGCGCGTAACCCGGCATCATGTGCTCGCAGAGTTTGTAGAAGGCGCGGTTGTGATCACTCTCGCGCAGGTGCGCCAGCTCGTGCACGACGATCATCTGGAGGAATTCCGGTGCCGCTTCCTTGAACAGCGCGGCGACGCGGATTTCCTTTTTGGCCTTGAGCTTGCCGCCTTGCACCCGCGACACCGCGGTGTGCAGACCGAGGGCGCGGTGGGTCAGGTCGAGGCGATTGTCGTAGAGCACCTTGTCGATGTTCGGCGCGCTTTTCAGATGGTTCTGGCGCAGCTGCTGCACATAGCCGTACAGCGCCTTGTCGCTTTGTACCTGGTGGCGTTGCGGGTAGCGACGCTCGAGGTAGTCACCCAAGCGTCCTTCGGCGATCAGCTGGCGGATCTGTTGCTGCAGCGACTCGGGGTAGCCGCTCAGGTATTTCAGAGGCGTCATCCAATCAGGTCCTGCGCCGCCAGGCAAAGCTGAGCAGGAACAGCGCTGCGGCCGACACCACGATGGATGGGCCGGCGGGGGTGTCCTCGTACCAGGACAATGACAAGCCCATGCACACGGCGAGCAGCCCGATCAGGCTGGCACCCAGGGCCATCTGTTCCGGCGTGCGGGCATGGCGCTGAGCCGCCGCGGCCGGGATGATCAGCAGCGAAGTGATCAGCAGCACCCCGACAATCTTCATCGCCACGGCAATCACCATCGCAATCAACAGCATCAGGGCCAGGCGGATCGCCGCCACCGGCAGGCCTTCGACCTTGGCCAGCTCCTCGTGCACCGTCACCGCCAGCAGGGGCCGCCACAGCGGGATGAGCGCCAGCAGCACCAGCGCGCTGCCGCCGACAATCCAGGCCAGGTCGGTGGGGCTGACCGCCAGCAGATCGCCGAACAGATAGCCCATCAGGTCGATGCGAACATCCTGCATAAAGCTCAGCGACACCAGTCCGAGCGACAGCGTGCTATGGGCGAGGATGCCCAGCAGCGTGTCGGAGGCCAGTGGCTGGCGCTGTTGCAGGGTCACCAGCAGCACCGCCAGCAGCACGCAGCAGACGATGACCGCCAGGGTCAGGTTGACCTCCAGCATCAAGCCCAGCGCTACGCCAAGCAGCGCGGAATGCGACAGGGTGTCACCGAAATAGGCCATGCGCCGCCAGACCACGAACGAGCCAAGCGGGCCGGCGACCAGCGCCAGCGCGAGGCCGGCGAGCAGTGCGTTGAGAAGAAAGTCAGGCATCAGTGCTTGCAGTTCGGGCCGTGAATATGGGGTTTGGCGGCAACCACGCTGCCGTGCAGGTCGTGGCTGTGGTCGTGCTGATGGTGATAGACGGCCAGGCTGCGCGCGTCCTGGCCGAACAGTTCGACGAACGCCGGGTCAGCGCTGACCTGTTCCGGGTGACCGGAGCAGCAGACGTGGCGATTCAGGCAGACCACCTGATCGGTGGCGCTCATTACCAGATGCAGGTCATGGGAGACCATCAGTACGCCGCAACCGTAGCGCTCGCGCAGCCGCCCGATCAGTCGGTAGAGCTCGGCCTGGCCGGCCACATCGACACCTTGCACCGGCTCGTCCAGCACCAGCAGCTCCGGCTCACGCAACAAGGCGCGGGCCAGCAGCACCCGTTGCATCTCGCCGCCGGAAACCGACTGCAGCGGACTGTCGATAACGTGCTCGGCGCCCACTTCCTTGAGTGCCGCCAGGGCCGCGGCGCGGTCGACACCCGGCACCAGGCGCAGGAAGCGCAGCACCGACAGCGGCAGGGTCGGGTCGACGTTCAGCTTCTGCGGCATGTAGCCGACGCGCAGTTTGGGTTTGCGCCAGACCGTGCCGCTGTCCGGTTTGAGCAGGCCGAGCACCGCACGCACCAGGGTGGTCTTGCCGGCGCCGTTAGGGCCGATCAGGGTCACGATCTCGCCACGATGGACCTGCAGCTGAGCGCCTTCGAGCACCGCCTGGTTGGCGAAGCGGACATGAATATCGTCCAGGCGGATCAGCGCTTCGTTCATGCCGCGTTCCTGCAGGATGCGCAGAGGCCGACCACTTCGACCGTCTGGCCTTCGACCTGGAAGCCGACGCTGCGCGCGGCCTGGTCGATGGCCTCGCTGATGGCAGCTTGTTCGAGCTCAATGGCGGTGTGGCAGTTGCGGCAGATCAGAAACTGGCCCTGGTGCGGGTGTTCGGGGTGATTGCAGCCGATGAACGCGTTGAGCGAAGCGATGCGGTGCACCAGCCCGTTTTCGAGCAGAAAATCCAGCGCGCGGTATACCGTGGGCGGCGCGGCGCGGCGGCCGTCCTGCGCCGTCAGCTCGGCAAGGATGTCGTAGGCGCCGAGCGGCTTGTGGCTTTGCCACACCAGCTCCAGCACGCGCTTGCGCAGAGCAGTCAGGCGCACGCCCGAGCGCTCGCACAGGAGGTCGGCTTCGGCCAGTGCATGGCTGACGCAGTGGTGGTGATCGTGGGGCGTGCAGGCCAGCGGAGACTTGGGCATGAGCGAAGACGATGTGGCTGAGAGACGTTATTATGTTACCCATTCAGTTCAATCGAGTGTTGCCCGTGTTTCGTCTTTTTTCGATACCGCTTCTAGTGACCGCCAGTCTTTTCAGCAGCGCCCAGGCCCATGCTGAAATCGAGGTGCTGACCAGCATCAAGCCGCTGCAGCTGATCGCTGCTGCCGTTCAGGACGGCGTTGGCAAGCCCGCCGTTCTGCTGCCGCCGGGTGCCTCGCCTCACCATTACGCTATGCGCCCGTCCGACGTACGGCAGCTTCGCAGCGCCGACCTGTTCTACTGGATCGGCCCGGACATGGAGGGCTTTCTCGCGCCGGTGCTGGAGGGCCGCAAGCGGCCGAGCGTGGCGATACAGTCGCTGCCCGGACTGACCCTGCGCCATTTCGGCGAGGCAGCCAGCGAGCACGACCATGATCACGATGCCCACGACGAGCATGCACATGATGCGCACGACGATGAGCACGCCGAGCATTCAGAACAGGCCCATGATGAGCATGACGACCACGCTCATGAAGCCACTCACGCTCAGGCCGCTGACCACGACGAACACGACCACGCCCATCGTCCCGGCAGCCTGGACGCGCACCTCTGGTTGTTGCCTGCCAACGCGGTAACCATCGCCGAAGGCATGGCGCAGGACATGGCAGAGGCTGATCCGGCCAACGCCGAGCGCTACCGAGCCAACCTGTCCGCATTCAAGCAGCGGCTGGATGCGCTCGATAAGCGGCTCAGCCAGCGCCTGAGCGAAACCCGAAGCAAGCCGTTCTTCGTCTTTCACGAGGCCTTCGATTATTTCGAAGCCGCTTATGGGCTCAAACACGCTGGCGTATTCAGTGCCGGCGGCGAAGCCCAGCCAGGCGCGCGGCATGTGGCTGCCATGCGTGAGCGCTTGGAGCAGGCCGGTCCGAGCTGCGTGTTCTACGAGCCTCCGGTTCGTCCGCGCCTGGCGGATAGCCTGATCCGTGGATTGCCAGTGACGGTCACCGAGCTGGACGCGCTGGGTTATGGCATCGACGCCTCAGCGGGCGGCTACGAGCAGTTGATCGAGGATCTCGGCAGCTCGCTGGCGGAATGTCTGGAATCGCTCTGACCCTCAGCTCGCAGCGTCCAAAGGCCTCGCGCCGGCGGGCGCCTTTGCGGGTCGTCCGTCGGCCGACTTGATGCGCGTCATAGTGCTTCTGGCGCCCGTGGCTATGCTTCGTGCTTTGGTTTCCACTCCATCGACACGAGGATGCGCAGCGCATGGCGAAGACGGACGGGCCCATCGCGGCAGAGACGAAAACCACCCCTGAAATAGCCCTACAGGTGGCATCCGAAGACATCTGGGCGCAGAAATATCGGCTAACCCGCAAAGATGGCAGCGCCGTCGACGATAGCGTGGATGACACCTGGCAGCGGGTCGCGCGGGCACTCGCTGATGTCGAACATGCGGAAACCCGCGAGCTCTGGTATCAGCAATTTCTCTGGGCGCTGCGCAATGGCGCCATCCCCGCCGGGCGGATCATCTCCAACGCTGGCGCGCAGGACTACAAACCGGCCACCTCGACGATCAACTGCACCGTTTCCGGCACCATTGCCGACTCCATGGACGACATTCTCGGCAAGGTCCATGAAGCAGGCCTGACGCTCAAGGCCGGCTGCGGCATCGGTTACGAATTCAGCACCTTGCGCCCGCGCGGCTCCTTTGTGTCCGGCGCTGGCGCGCATACCAGCGGCCCGCTGTCGTTCATGGATATCTTCGACAAGATGTGCTTTACCGTCAGCTCTGCCGGCGGGCGCCGGGGTGCGCAAATGGGCACCTTTGATGTCGGTCATCCGGACGTGCGCGAATTCATCCGCGCCAAACGCGAAGACGGCCGCCTGCGGCAATTCAACCTCAGCTTGCTGATCACCGACGAATTCATGCAGGCGGTAGAAGCCGACGCGGATTGGCCGTTGATCTTTCCGCTGCACCTGAAGGAAGAAGCCGAACTGGATCTGGCCGACGCCGAACAGGTGCTGTGGCGCGAATGGCCGAGCCATGACGGCTACATCGTGCGCGACGACGGACTGGTGGCCTGCAAGATCTACGGGCGGGTCAAGGCGCAACATCTGTGGGACATGATCATGGTCTCCACCTACGATTACGCCGAGCCGGGCTTCATTCTTATCGACCGGGTCAACCAGCTGAACAACAACTGGTGGTGCGAAGCGATTCGCGCGACCAATCCCTGCGGCGAGCAACCGCTGCCGCCCTATGGCTCCTGCCTGCTGGGCTCGATCAACCTCACCCATTTCGTCATCGACCCTTTCGGCGCCGACGCGCGCTTCGACTGGGACAAATACCGTGAAGTGGTACGCGTGTTCACCCGCATGCTGGACAACGTGGTGGAGATCAACGGTCTGCCGCTGGCGCAGCAGCGTCACGAAATCGAGAGCAAGCGCCGCCACGGCATGGGTTTCCTCGGGCTCGGCTCGGCACTGACCTTGCTCAAGCTGCGCTATGGCAGCGCCGAAGCCTGCGTGTTCACCGAAGAGGTTGCGCGGGAGATGGCGCTGGTTGGCTGGGAAGTGGCGTTGGATCTGTCCAAGGAAAAGGGGCCGGCGCCGCTGCTCGCGGAAACTTTTGAAGTGACCGCTGAAATGCTGCGCAAGCGCCCGGAAATGGCCAAGGACGGTTACCAGATCGGCGACCAGGTGCCGGGGCGCGTGCTGCACGCCAAATACTCCCGTTACATGCAGAAGCTCGCCGAATACGCGCCGGAGCTGATCGAGGCACTGGCCGAGCAGGGCGCGCGCTTCACCCACCACAGCTCCATCGCGCCCACCGGCACCATCAGCCTGAGTCTGGCCAACAACGCCTCAAACGGTATCGAGCCGAGCTTCGCGCATCATTACTCGCGCAACCTGATCCGCGCTGGGCGCAAGGCCAAGGAAAAGATCGAGGTGTTCAGCTACGAACTGCTGGCCTATCGCACGTTGATCAATTCGCGCGCTAAACCCGGCTCGACCGAGCCGGGCGAGCAGCTGCCGGAGTATTTCATCACCGCCGACGACGTCACCCCGACGCAGCACGTGGACATCCAGGCCGCGGCGCAAAAGTGGGTCGACTCGTCGATATCCAAGACCGCCAACGTACCCACCGACTATCCGTTCGAGGCCTTCAAGGACATCTACCGCTACGCCTGGCGCCAGGGCCTCAAGGGCTGCACCACCTTCCGCTTCAATCCGGCGGCGTTCCAGGGCGTGCTGGTCAAGGAGGCCGATCTGGAAAAAACCCTGTACCGCTTCATTCTCGAAGACGGCAGCGTGGTCGAGCTGAAAGGCAACGAAGAGGTCGAATATGACGGGGAAGTCAATTCCGCCGCCAACCTGTTCGACGCCCTCAAAGAAGGCTACTACGGCAAATATTGAGCCCCGACTGATAGCCGGGCGGCACCTGTCGTCCGGATGGAGAACCCGCAATGACCGTAAAGATCACTCAGCGCATCAAGGGCTTCAAGGTCGTCGACGAGACCCTCGAGCGGCCTGCCGTCACCGCTGACCAACCCACCGCCAAGGCCAACGTGGTGGAGATGGATGAGAGCCTGCAGCGCCCGGAAACCCTGGTCGGCATGACCTACAAGATCAAGTCACCGCTGTTCGAACATGCGCTCTACGTCACCGTCAACGACGTCGTGCTCAATGCCGGCACGCCCCATGAGCAGCGCCGGCCGTTCGAGATTTTCATCAATTCGAAAAACATGGACCACTTCCAGTGGATCGTCGCGCTCACCCGAATCATGTCCGCAGTGTTCCGCAAGGGTGGTGACTGCACCTTTCTCGTCGAGGAGCTGAAAGCGGTGTTCGATCCGCGTGGCGGCTACCTGAAGAAGGGCGGCGTCTATATGCCGTCCATCGTGGCGGAGATCGGCGGGGTGCTGGAGCGCCACCTGATCCATATCGGCATGCTCGAAGGGCATGCGCTGGACGAAACCCAGCTCAAGTATCTGGCGGAAAAGCGCGCCGCTTACGAGGCCAGCCAGGGTGCGGTCACGGTGGAGCCGGGCGAAGGATTTCCAGCCGGCGCGCAGCTGTGCAGCAAGTGCAACACCCAGGCGGTGGTGCAGATGGATGGCTGCGCCACCTGCCTGAATTGCGGCAATTCAAAGTGCGGCTAAGCCGCTAGGATCGAGCCGGCAGGCGGGGCGCGCCCATCGGCTCAATCCATCTCATCAGGTTACGACGCGGTAGCAGGGCTCGTACGGCCGGCCGCCGGGCAGTTTCATCCGATGCTGTTCGACGAACGCCTGCAACAGGGCGTCCAGCGGCTTCATGATCGACTGGTCGCCGTGTATCTCGTAGCGGCCGAACTGCTCGATACGGCGAATGCCCTTGTCCTTGACGTTGCCCGCCACGATCCCGGAGAACGCTCGGCGCAGGTTCGCTGCCAGCAGGTGGGGCGGCACGTCGCGCGTCAGCTGCAGGCTGGCCATGTTCTCGTGGGTCGGATCGAAGGGGTGCTGGAAGCCATCCTCGATCTTCAGCAGCCAGTTGAAATGGAAGGCATCGTTGCGCTCACGACGGAACTGTTTGACGGCTTTCAGCCCCTCGGACATCTGCCGGGCCACCTCGGTTGGGTTGTCGATGATGATCTGGTACAGCCCCTGGGCTTTCTCCCCGAGCGTTGCACCGACGAATTCGCGAATCTGCTCAAGATAGGGCGCAGCGCTTTCGGGGCCGGTGAGAATGACCGGGAACGGCACGTCGCGGTTGTCCGGGTGCAGCAGGATGCCCAGCAGGTAGAGGAATTCCTCTGCCGTACCGACCCCGCCGGGGAAAATGATGATGCCGTGGCCGACACGGACGAAGGCTTCCAGGCGCTTTTCGATATCCGGCAGGATCACCAGCTCGTTGACGATCGGGTTCGGTGCCTCGGCGGCGATGATGCCCGGCTCGGTCAGGCCCAGATACCGGCCGCCGACGATGCGCTGCTTGGCATGGGCGATGGTTGCGCCCTTCATCGGGCCCTTCATCACGCCAGGGCCGCAGCCGGTGCAGATGTTCAGGTTGCGCAGGCCCAGCTCGTGGCCGACACGCTTGCTGTACTTGTATTCCTCGGTGCTGATCGAGTGCCCGCCCCAGCACACCACCATGTTGGGCTCGACGCCAGGACGCAGGGTGCGGGCGTTGCGCAACAGGTGGAAGACGTAATCGGTGATGCCCTGGGAACTGGTCAGGTCGATGCGCGGGCTGCCCAGCTCGCTTTCGGTATAGACGATGTCGCGCAGCGCGCTGAAGAGCATTTCGCGGGTGCTGGCGATCATCTCGCCGTCGACGAAGGCATCGGCCGGTGCGTTGAGCAATTCCAGGCGTACGCCGCGATCCTGCTGATGAATGCGAACTTCGAAGTCGTCGTAGGCCTCGAGGATGGTCTTGGCGTTATCGATGCGCGTGCCGGTATTGAGGATCGCCAGGGCGCACTGGCGGAACAGCGTGTAAGTGCTGCCACAACCGGCTTCGCTCAGTTGCTGGACTTCTCGTTGGGACAGTGTCTCCAGGCTACCTTTCGGGCTAACCGAGGCATTGATTACATAGCGTGAGGTCATGCTTGTTTTCCCTGAAAGCAATGCGGCCTGGCCGGGACGGGCAGGTGCATCAGGATGTTGAGCGCCGCGGCCTGGGGCAGCGACATATCGAAAGGGCCGTCCGAACGGGCATTGCGCGACTGGGCAGGGATGCTACCGGGCGCAGCGGCTAAACCCGTCGTTGTACGCTGCTTGCTGGGGCTGACGCTATCAATGCAGGCGCAACGGTGCGGATGGACGGGCAGTACTTGACGTTCAAACGGTGAAAACGTTCCTGAAAGCCGCTCCTGGGGCGTGGCTCTGCTCATGCGTACATCCCGTACGGTCGTAGGTGTCAGGCGTTTTGACAGCGAGCATGGCTGTTTGATTGCACACGGAGCAAATGGTTTTTCCGCCACGGGCACCGCCGCGGCCTTCAGGTTGCAGCGGGCGTCAAAAGGCAAACGGCAGGGCGCTGTGGCATCGCTGGCGAACTTGCAGCAGCCGACCGAATTCGTCCGGATCCTTGATCAGAACCGATTGCCCCGCGAACCGCTGGGCGGCGATCAGGCGCGACAGCCAGAACCGCACGCAGGCCACGCGCAGCATCGGTCGCCACAGTTCGGCCTCGGCCGGGGTGAAGCGGCGCAGGCTGGAGTAGGCGGCAAGCAGCGCCTGGCTGCGCTCCTCGTCGAGTTCGCCGTTGGGGTGCGAGCACCAGTCGTTCACGGCGATCGCAAGATCGTAGAGCATCGGCCCCGAGCAGGCGTTGTAGAAGTCGATCACGCCGGTCAGGTGGTTACCATCGAAGAGCACGTTGTCACGAAACAGGTCGGCATGCAGGTTGGCCCGCGGCAGGGCCAGAATCTTTGGCTTCAGCTCGGCGATTTCTGCCAGGCCGTCGCGCAGCAGCGGCAGCTGATCCTCACCGAGAGACAGTGCCAGGCTCGGGCCTTCCTGCTGCATCCAGTCCAGGCCGCGGTCGCTGCGGCGTTCCAGTATCTGCTCGCGGGTGGCCAGATGCAGCCGCGCCAGCAGCCGGCCGACCTCCGCGCAGTGGTGCGGATTGGGTGCGGTGATGTGCTTGCCCGACAGCCTGGGCTGCAGCAGCGCCGGCTTCTCGGCCAGTGAACGCAAGGCGTCGCCGCGATCCGTACGCAGCGCATAGGGCACCGGCAGACCGGCGCGATGCAGCACGTCGAGCAGTTCGATGAAGAACGGCAGGTCCTGGCTCGGGCCGCGTTCGATCAGCGTCAGAACGTACTCGCCCCGCTCCAGGCTGACGAAGAAGTTGCTGTTCTCGCTGCCGGCGGCGATGCCCTCGAAGTCACGCAGGCGCCCCAGCCCGTAAGGCGCCAGAAAGGCTTCGAGTTCTTCGCGTTGCAGGGGCGTGAAAACCGACATGAATGACTTCCGTTAGTGTCTAGGCTGGGTTACCAGCTGAAGATTTCCCAGGCCGGGATCAGCATGTCCGGGCGGTCGGCGCGGATGAAGTTGCTGTCGCCATCGGCACGGACCAAGAAGTACGGCTTGCCGGTCTTGGGCGTGATCTTCACCGCATAGAGGAAGCCGTTGACGCGATACTCCTCGACCGTACGGTCGCCGTCCTGGCGAATCGTGACGTCAGGCTCGCCATCGACCGATTCCTGGGCGAAACCGCTCAGCGGCATCATTGCCAGCAGCCCGGCCAGCAGCAAAGGTTTGAATGTGCGCATGATAACCTTGTCCCTTTGTCGTCAAGTGGTCCTGTGCATTCTAGCTGCGGACCCGTCGAAAAGGTTGATCCTGCTCATGAGCCAAGCGCCCCTCGTTCTGGTGGACGGTTCGTCCTACCTCTACCGCGCCTTCCACGCCCTGCCTCCGCTGACCACCTCTACCGGCAAGCCCACCGGCGCCGTGAAGGGCGTGCTGAACATGCTGTTGTCGTTGCGTCGGCAGTATCCGGACAGCCCCTTCGCGGTGGTTTTCGACGCCAAGGGCCCGACCTTCCGAGACACGCTGTTCGCTGAATACAAGTCCCATCGTCCACCGATGCCCGACGACCTGCGTGGCCAGGTCGAGCCGCTGCATGCCAGTGTGCGTGCGCTGGGTATGCCACTGCTGTGCGTTGAAGGCGTCGAGGCGGACGACGTGATTGGAACACTGGCGCGACAGTGTGCCGCGCTCAAGCGCGACGTGGTCATCTCCACTGGCGACAAGGACATGGCCCAGCTGGTCTGCCCGCACGTCACCCTGGTCAACACCATGACCGGTAGCGTCTATGACATCGAAGGCGTGAAGAACAAGTTCGGCGTCGGCCCGGAGCTGATCATCGACTTCCTCGCGTTGATGGGCGACAAGGTCGACAACATCCCCGGTGTGCCTGGGGTTGGCGAGAAGACCGCGTGCGGCCTGCTCAATGGCATCGAAGGCGGCATCAAGGGCCTCTACGACAATCTCGACAAGGTCTCTGGCCTGCCGATCCGCGGCGCCAAGTCGCTGGCCGCCAAGCTTGAAGAACATCGCGACGCGGCGTTCATGTCCTATGAGCTGGCCACGATCAAGATCGACGTACCGCTGGATGTTCAGGTCGGCGATCTGATGCCGGGCGAGCCGCACCGCGAGGCACTAATTGCGCTGTACCGCGAGCTGGAGTTCAAGAACTGGCTCGACGATTTACTACGTGAGGCCAAGGCCGCCGGTGAAGACTGCAAGGTGCAGCCCGAGAGCTGCTCGATCCAGGCCGAAGCTGAATACAGCACCCTTTTCGATAAGGCCGAATTCGACGCCTGGCTCGCACGGCTGAAGGCTGCGGATTGCTTCGCTTTCGACACCGAAACCACCAGTATCGATGCACAGAAGGCGCAGTTGGTCGGCGTCTCCTTCGCCATTGAAGCAGGCCAGGCCGCCTACGTGCCGCTCGGCCACAGCTACATGGGCGTGCCGCAGCAGCTTGATCGTGACACGGTGCTGGCCGCGCTCAAGCCGCTGCTCGAAGACCCGGGCAAGCGCAAGATCTGCCAGCACGGCAAGTACGACATGAACGTGCTGATGCATTACGGCATCGAGATGCGCGGCATGACCTTCGACACCATGCTCGAATCTTATGTGCTCGACGCCACGGCCACGCGCCATGACATGGACAGCCTGGCCCTCAAGTACCTCGGCCGCGGCACCATCCGTTTCGAAGACATCGCCGGCAAGGGCGCCAAACAGCTGACCTTTGATCAGATTGCCGTCGAGCAGGCTGGTCCCTATGCTGCCGAAGACGCCGATGTCACTCTGCGCCTGCATCAGACCCTGATGAACAAGCTGGAGGCCACGCCTTCGCTGCTCAAGGTCCTGAACGAGATCGAGATGCCACTGGTGCCGGTGCTGGCGCGCATCGAGCGCAACGGCGCGCTGGTCGACGCCAACCTGCTCGGACTGCAGAGCGTCGAGCTGGGCAACAAACTGGTCGAGCTGGAGCGTGAGGCGTTCGACATAGCGGGTGAAGAGTTCAACCTCGGCTCGCCCAAGCAGCTCTGCGCGATTCTCTATGACAAGCTCGGCTGCCCGGTGCTGTCGAAGACCGCAGGCGGTCAGCCGTCTACCGCCGAAAGCGTGCTGGCCGAGCTGGCTGAAAAGGATTACCCCCTGCCGAAGGTGATCATGCAGCACCGCAGCTTGAGCAAGCTCAAGGGCACCTACACCGACAAGCTGCCGCAGCAGATCAATCCGCGCACCGGCCGCATCCACACCAGCTACCACCAGGCCGTGACGGCCACCGGGCGGTTGTCATCGTCCGACCCGAACCTGCAGAACATTCCGATCCGCACGGCCGAAGGCCGACGTATCCGGCAGGCCTTTATCGCGGCGCCGGGCTACAAGCTGCTGGCAGCCGACTACTCGCAGATCGAACTGCGCATCATGGCGCACCTGGCCCAGGATGCCGGCCTCTTGCACGCGTTCCAGAATGACCTGGACGTGCACCGCGCCACGGCGGCGGAAGTGTTTGGCGTCGAACTGGATCAGGTCACCAACGATCAACGCCGAAGCGCCAAGGCGATCAACTTCGGACTGATCTACGGCATGAGCGCTTTCGGCCTGGCCAAGCAGATCGACGTCGGTCGCGGCGAGGCGCAGGCCTACATCGACCGCTACTTCGCTCGCTATCCCGGCGTGCTCGCTTACATGGAGCGCACCCGCACGCAAGCGGCGGAGCAGGGTTTCGTGGAAACGCTGTTCGGCCGTCGGTTGTACCTGCCGGAGATCAATTCGAAGAACGGCGCCATGCGCAAAGGCGCCGAGCGCACCGCCATCAACGCACCGATGCAGGGCACCGCGGCGGACATCATCAAACGCGCCATGATCGCCGTGGATAACTGGCTGCAGGAGAGCGGATTGGATGCGCGTGTGATCCTGCAGGTCCACGATGAACTGGTGCTGGAAGTTCGTGAGGATCTGCTCGAACAGGTGCGCGCGCAGATCCTTCCGTTGATGAGCGGGGCCGCTGAGCTGGATGTGCCGCTGCTGGTCGAAGCCGGGGTGGGCAACAACTGGGACGAAGCGCACTAAGAACAGGCACCAGCGGGCTGCGCTGAAGACTGTCTCAGCGGGGCGCCGCTGCATCAGTAGCTGAAGGGCGTTCGCGCTGCACGTTATGGGTGCAGGCGAAAACGTTTGACGAAACTGTCGTTGGGCTAAATGCCCCGTCTTAGAGCGGCTACGCTCCGTTATGGAAATATTTTCCGTTCGGCATTGAACTCATGGATAGAAAGCTCGGTCATAGGCTACGAAGGGTGTAAAAGCCCTTCGATGCTCCTTGTTGTGTTAAGTGTTGGCAGATCTCTGGATACGCCTCTGGCGTTCCGGATTTAAACCTCGAACTTCCCCCTCCCCCAACGAAGTTCGAGGTTTTTTTTCGCCTTGAGAAAAGTGCCGGTACGCTGCGGGCGGTTGCTCCAACGCTCACGGCTCCAGGCGCGCCCAATGGTCATGTCGCCCTGCCGCACTGCTCTTATACGGGTTAGTGGCACCCAGTTCTTGCTCGCGATCATGGGCGTTGCGCGTCGCCAGAGAGTTGTGTCAAGGCAACTGCAGTCCGCCTCCGGCCCTGTGCAGCTCGCGAAGATGTTGGCCAATCTGCGCCAGGTTGGCTTCGACGCCCTCAAGCTCCAGCCGCCGCTCTTCGCCGAGTAACAGCCGCACCTCGGCGTTCAGCGCATCGGTGAGCTGGTTGAGGCGAGCCTGACGTTGGCTGCTCTCCGATTCCAAGCGATGCCATTCGCTGGCCTGCGGCAAACCATAACCGCTGCCGTCGAGCAATTGCGCAGGCTGGCTCAGATAACCGCTGTTAGCGAGAATGCCCTGCAGGGTCTCGTCCGCCTTATTCAGCGTCTGGTCGCCCTGTTGGCGGCCGCTCAGGTAGCGGTTTTTCAACTCTTCCTGCGCAAGTAGCAGGTGCCGGCGCAAGGCGGCCTGCTCCACCAACAGCAGCGCCGCGCTGGCGCGCAGGTCGGCCTGCTCGATCCAGGGGCGTCGAGCTTCAGCGCTTAGTTCCAGCCAGGCTTGCACATCGGTTTGCGGCAGACCCAGGCGTTCGCGAAGCACGGCGAACATGGCCTGGTAACGATCACGGTAGGAATCGAAGCGATACCCCAGGCGCAATGCCTCATGTGGGTCATCGAGCACGCTGGCGTCGGCCAGGCCGCGATTGATCAGGATTTCCAGAAGCCCGCTGGGCAGGATGCTGTCGAGGGCGGCGAGTTCGGGGCGGGCGGTACCGCTGCGCAGCAGCTTGAGGGTTTCGACCGCGCAGTTATTCGACAGGAAGTAATAGTCGCCGTCGTAGCTCCAGTGCATTTCGGCGCTGCGTATCACCAGGTTTTCGATCTCCTCGCGCTGCAGCTTCAGGGGAATTGAGGCGAGGCTGCGCAGTTCGACCTTGGTGTACTCATCAATCACCTGGCCCAGCGGCAGGACGAACAGGCGAGAAGGATAGACGCCAGTGAGTCCGTCCCAGCTCGACAGCTGTACATCGCCGACGAATGCGCGAAAAGACAGCACCAGGTGATGGTCCAGATCCAGGCGGCAGTCCGGCCCGCGCGGGCGGCCTGGCGCGCAGATCACCAGGCGCAGCATGCTGTGGCCCCAGCGGCTGACCCATGCGTCGTTGGCCTCGGCGAACAGATAGTCAACGGCGTAGACGCGCTCGGGGTCGAGCTCGATCAGCGGGGTGCGCGCGAAGTCATGCCCGGCGTTGAGGATCGGCAAGGCGCTTTTGCAGGCTTCGACCCCGGCTGGCTGCCAGCCGAAATGCTGGCTGAAATAGTGATGCAGCAAAGGGCGACGGCAGGCGTAGCGGGGGTCGAGGAGAAAGTACTCCAGGTTCACCGCTACGAATTCCAGCGGGCTGCTCAGCTCGTAGGCATCGGGGCTGCGTGCCTGCTGGGCATTGTCTTGTTCGCGTGCGCCGCGCTGGCCAACGCGTTGTGGCCAGCCGGCCAGATCGAGCAGGCGCGGGTCGTCGCTGAGGGTGAAGCGGCGCTCGGTCTGCCCGCGGCAGCTGTCCGGCAAGCCGACCAGGCCGAGACTGCTGGCGCGCTGTCCACAGAAAGCCTGCTGTCGATGGATTTCCGGCGACCAGAGCTGGGCGCGGTCATAGAGATGAGCCACTTCGTGAATAAGCGTCGCCAGCATTTCCTGACGCACCGTGCCGTGCGGCCGCTCGGTGCGTTGAGCGGCTGCGCTGCCATCGGTGAGTGTCGGCAGCAGGCGCCGGTTGAGCAGCAGCAGGTTGCCTCCGGCGCTGCCATAGACATCGTGGGTCAGTCCGTCATGCCAGCGGACGCGGACATCTCGGTCGAGACGCTCGAGCATTCGCGGCGGCAACGCGGCCAGCGCTTCGTCCAGCAATTGCTGACTGGCGGCGCGTTCGGCCGGTTGCAGCTCGGCACTATCAAGCGCTAGGCGCAGCTCGGCCTGGCACAGATTAGCGAAAGGCATGACAAGGGTGAGCGCAACGCCCAGCCACCGGGCCCGAGATGATTTCACTGAGCGAGGATGGCTTCGGCCAAGGCGAGGTCACTGGCCTGCTGGGCTGCCGGGAAGGCATCACGTAAGCGACCGAGGGCTGCTTCCAGTCGCGCGCCGCGTATTTCACCGCCGCTGGCAACAAAGCCGGCCGCCTCGTCGCGGGCTTCGCCGACAACTTTCATGTCGCTGATGCGGCTGGTCACGTCGGAGGTGAAGTTGATGCTGCGGTCCAAGGCGTTGACGACGATATTGCTGGTAGCCACCAGCGTCTGCGCCTGAACACCGCCGGCGAAAAGGGCCAGGGCGAAAGATGCGGCGATCAGCTTGAAGTTCATGATCTGTCTCGGGGGAGCGGGGTCGATGGTTGGACGAGAATTGCCTCGGCCAGTTCAAGGTCACCGGCCAGTAGCTGCGGTTGCCGCTCGCGCAGCCAGCGCAGTGCAGCGTCCAGGCGAGCGCCTCGGATCTGTCCTTGAGTCGCAACGAACCCGGCCGCATCGTCGCGAGCGTCGAGTATCAGCTTGTTGTCGAAAGGGGCGCTGGTCACCTGGCTGGCAACGTAACTGGAGGCGACGGTGCCAGCGAGGGTGGTGTCGAAGGCCTGGGCGCCACCGCAGAAGCAGCAGGCAAGTGCTAGGTAGAGCGAACGCATGCAAATCCTGGAGCCAGAGAAACAGCCGCCAAGGCTAGCGAAACGCCAGCCCCAGGACCAGCGCTGCGCTTAATCGGTCGTGCGTATCAGAGCGCCAGAATCGCCCCGGCCAGTTGCAGATCGCTGGCGTGCAGGGTTGGGGCCTGGGTGCGGATGTGTTTCAGCGCCGCTTCCAGGTGAGCGCCGCGCGCCTCGCCATTGCTGGCGACGAAACGCGCCGCGTCGTCTTTGGCGTCGAGCACCAGCTTGTCGTCGCCCAGGTTCGAGGTGATATCGGAGGTGCCTTCGACGGTGTTGACCAGCGAGGCGCCGATGGCATCGATGGTGCCGGTGATGCTTCCGGCTGACGCGGTGCCCGCGACCAGGCAGGCAGCGGTGGCAACTGACAACAGATACTTGTTCATGGTGTTCTCCAGGCTAGACGCGATTTTGCCGCAGATAGCCGCTATGACCTTCGGATCGTGCATGCCGTTCAGCTTACGGCTCGCCTTCATCATCTGGAAAGCGCCATGTCAGCGCCAGAACGGCCTGTCCAGCTCTTCCATCCGCTCACTCTGGCTGATGCCAATGTCGGCCAGCTGACGCTCATCGAGCGCAGCCAGTTGCCGGCGGGTTCGTACGCGTCGTTGCCACAGGCGAAGGTGTTGCAATACTCGTTGCAACGGTGGCAGGCCGGTTGCAGCTGTGCGCCGCCAAGTCAGTATGCGCTCCATGAGCCGCTCCTTCCCGCAATCAACGGGGATGGGTTATGGGCAGATAGAGTCGCGTGCCGGGCTGTTGCGTAACAGTCACAGGAGCTCTGAATTGTGTCGGTTCAGTTGTGCGGACCGATCAACTGTACCGGTGCGTCAGGCGCCTAAGTGTTTGGCTGATGATTGTAAAAAACAAAACCCCTCGCGGCAGCGCCGGGAGGGGTTCTGGTGTTGCGGCTGTCGCTTATTCCACGGCCTTGACCATGTCCTCGACAACCTTCTTGGCATCGCCGAAGACCATCATGGTCTTGTCCATGTAGAACAGCTCGTTATCGAGGCCCGCATAACCGCTGGCCATGGAGCGCTTGTTGACGATGACCGTCTTGGCTTTGTACGCCTCGAGGATCGGCATGCCGGCGATGGGCGACTTGGGATCGTTCTTCGCCGCCGGGTTGACCACGTCGTTGGCGCCGAGCACCAGCACCACGTCGGCCTGACCGAACTCGGAGTTGATGTCGTCCATCTCGAACACCATCTCGTACGGCACTTCGGCTTCGGCCAGCAGCACGTTCATGTGCCCGGGCATACGGCCGGCGACAGGGTGGATTGCATACTTCACGGTCACGCCCATGTGCGTCAGCTTCTCGGCCAGCTCCATCAGCGCGTGCTGTGCCCGGGCCACCGCCAGGCCGTAGCCGGGAACGATGATCACGGTATCGGCGTTCGATAGCAGGAAGGCGGCGTCATCGCTGGAGCCGGATTTGACCGGACGCTGTTCCTTGCTGCCCGTCGCCGGGCCGGCATCCGCGTCGCCACCGAAGCCGCCGAGAATGACGTTGAAGAACGAGCGGTTCATCGCCTTGCACATGATGTAGGAGAGGATCGCGCCGCTCGAACCCACCAGCGAACCGGCGATGATCAGCATCGAGTTATTCAGCGAGAAGCCGATGCCGGCCGCCGCCCAGCCCGAGTAGCTGTTGAGCATCGAGACCACCACCGGCATGTCGGCGCCGCCGATGGGGATGATGATCAGCACGCCAATCACGAAGGCCAGTGCCACCAGAATCATGAACGCGGTGAAGTTGCCGCTGAAGGTGTAGATCAGCCCCAGCACCAGGATCGCCACGCCAACGGCGAGGTTGATCTTGTGCTGGTTGGGGAACGACACCGGCGCGCCCTGGAACAGGCGGAACTTGTACTTGCCCGACAGCTTGCCAAAGGCAATCACCGAGCCGGAGAAGGTGATGGCGCCGATGGCTGCACCGAGGAACAGCTCCAGGCGGTTACCGGCCGGAATCGGGTAGCCGATGGCCTGGACGATGCCTAGCGACTGCGGCTCGAGCACGGCGGCGATGGCAATGAACACCGCGGCCAGGCCGATCATGCTGTGCATGAAGGCGACCAGCTCGGGCATCTTGGTCATCTCGACGCGCTTGGCCATCAGCGTACCGATGGTGCCGCCGATCAGCAGACCGAGGACGATGAAGCCCAGACCGCTCCAGGGGCTGGCGCTCTCGACCAGTTGGCCGCCGAGCTTGAAGACCAGGAACACCGTGGTGACCACGGCGATACCCATGCCGATCATGCCGAACAGGTTGCCGCGGCGCGAAGTGGTGGGGTGCGACAGGCCTTTCAATGCCTGGATGAAACTCACCGAAGCGACGAGGTAGAGCAGGGTGATCAGATTCATGCTCATGGCTTGACCTCCGCCTTGGCGCCAGCGCGCTCCTTCTTCTTGAACATTTCCAGCATGCGGCGAGTGACGAGGAAGCCACCGAAGACGTTGACCGCGGCCAGGGTCACCGCCAGGGTTCCCATCAGTTTGCCCATCGGGGTGACAGTCAGGGCGGCAGCGAGCATGGCGCCGACGATGACGATCGCCGAGATGGCGTTGGTGACTGCCATCAGCGGCGTGTGCAGCGCGGGGGTGACGTTCCAGACCACGTGGTAGCCGACGTAGATCGCCAGCACAAAGATGATCAGGTTGTAGATGCCATCAGATATCAGGTCCATTCTTTCGGGCTCCCTTAACCGTTGGTGCGCACGACCTGGCCGTCGCGGCACATCAGGCACGCGGCGACGATGTCGTCTTCGAGATTGAGCTGGAACTTGGCTTCGCCATCGATCACCAGCTTGAGGAAGTCCAGCAGGTTGCGTGCGTATAGCGCCGAGGCATCCGCCGGCACGTGCGTCGCCAGGTTGGTGTAGCCAACCAGGGTCACGCCGTGCTTGACCACCACCTGATCGGCTTCGGTCAATGGACAGTTACCGCCCTGAGAGGCGGCGAGGTCGATCACCACCGAGCCGGGCTTCATCTGCTGCACGGTTTCTTCCTGCAACAGCGTCGGCGCCTTGCGGCCCGGAATCAGCGCAGTGGTGATGATGATGTCAGCTTGCTTGGCACGTTCGTGCACGGCCTGCGCCTGACGCGCCATCCAGCTGGCCGGCATCGGCCGGGCATAGCCGCCAACACCTTCGGCGCATTCGCGCTCTTCGTCGGTCTCGCAGGGCACATCAACGAACTTGGCGCCGAGCGATTCGATCTGCTCCTTCACCGCCGGACGTACGTCCGAGGCTTCGATGACCGCGCCCAGGCGCTTGGCCGTGGCAATGGCCTGCAGACCCGCTACACCGGCACCGAGGATCAGCACCCGTGCGGCTTTCACCGTACCGGCGGCGGTCATCAGCATCGGCATGAAGCGCGGGTACTGGTTGGCGGCAACCATCACCGCCTTGTAGCCGGCGATGTTGGCCTGCGAGGAGAGCACGTCGAGGCTTTGCGCGCGCGAGGTGCGCGGCGCGGCTTCCAGGGCGAAGGCGGTGATCCCGCGTTCGGCCATGCGTGCGATGTTTTCATTGTCGAAGGGATTGAGCATGCCGACCAAGACCGTGCCTGGCTGCATCTGCGCCAGTTCGGTTTCGCTCGGTGCGTTCACCTTCAGCAGGATCTCTGCTGCGAACGCCGCAGCGGCATCGGCGATGGTTGCGCCTGCCGCTTCGAAGGCACTGTCCGGAACACTGGCCTGTACGCCAGCTCCGCTCTGCACCGTCACCCGATGCCCTTGCCCGATCAGCTTCTTGATGGTTTCCGGTGTCGCGGCAACGCGCGTTTCACCGGGCCTGGTTTCGAGAGGAACACCAATGTGCATTGTTCTTGTTCTCCTGCTTGATCGTAACCAGCGTGCTGCGCGGTAACCCGGCTATCGCAACGCTGGCGTTACTTTTCGCCCGGCCACTGCGGATGGCGGCTGGGTGTGAATCGGCTAACGGGCCCCTGCACTTGCCGGTTTGCCTGCTGCGGCGCGGCATTCTGCAAGGGCTATGGAAATCAAACAACTGTTTTAATCTGAACGCAACGGCGGATGTTCGTTCACGCCGTGACCATTAGGTTGCTTTGTATCGCTGCAGGCTGCGTCGGTATTGGGTTCGACCTTCGTCTAAGGTTCTGTACTCGGTTATGCGCGGCGCAATCATGAATGACGGACCATAGACGTTGTATTCGTCGGCGGGCTTGTCTGTATGCGACCTTGGTGCCGGTCGGCGCGGCGCATGTGCAAAAAAAATCGGATCAGTGCCTGTAATGTCATGGATTCCCTGTAGTCCAATGCATTTGGTTGCGCTGGCTTCGGAATGCCGACGACGTTCGATCGCATTACTCATGAGAAATTCACATGGCCGATCTAGACGTGAATGAAATGATCCTGATGGAGGAATCGCAGCCCAGGCGGCTGCCGTTCGCTTTCGCTCGCCGCCACGGCGTGCTTCTGCTGGAGCGCCCGGAGGGCCTGCGTTTGTGCGCCCGTGAAGGTGCGCCGCTGACCGCTGTGCAGGAGGCCCAGCGTGTCGCCGGTGGTCCGTTGGCGATGCAATGGCTGGCGCAGGATGAATTCGAGCAGGCCCTGAGTGAGGCCTATCAGCACGACTCCTCCGCTGCGATGCAGATGGTTGAAGGCCTCGGCGATGATATGGACCTGCACAGCCTGGCTGATCAGATCCAGGAAACCGAGGATCTGCTGGAACAGGAGGATGACGCCCCGATCATTCGCCTGATCAATGCCATTCTGGGCGAGGCAATCAAGGAGAATGCCTCCGATATCCACGTCGAAACCTTCGAAAAGCGTTTGATCATCCGCTTTCGCATCGACGGTATTCTGCGCGAAGTGGTGCAGCCCAAACGCGAGCTGGCGGCGCTGCTGGTGTCGCGGATCAAGGTCATGGCGCGGCTCGACATCGCCGAGAAACGCATCCCGCAGGATGGCCGCATCTCCCTGCGCGTCGGTGGCCGTGAGGTGGACATCCGGGTCTCGACGCTGCCTTCGGCCAACGGCGAGCGGGTTGTACTGCGTCTGCTGGACAAGCAGGCCGGCCGGCTCACACTCCGCCATCTGGGCATGAGCGACCGTGATCGCAAGGTCATGGAGCAGGCCGTGCAAAAGCCGCACGGGATCATTCTCGTCACCGGCCCGACCGGCTCGGGTAAGACCACCACGCTGTACGCCAGTCTGGTCACGCTCAATGACCGTACGCGCAACATCCTCACCGTCGAGGACCCGATCGAATACAACCTCGAGGGCATCGGCCAGACCCAGGTCAACACCAAGGTCGACATGACCTTTGCCCGCGGCCTGCGCGCCATTTTGCGCCAGGACCCGGACGTGGTGATGGTCGGCGAGATCCGCGACCAGGAAACCGCCGACATGGCCGTGCAGGCTTCGCTCACCGGTCATCTGGTGCTCTCGACGCTGCACACCAACAGCGCCATCGGTGCGGTCACGCGCCTGGTGGACATGGGCGTCGAACCGTTCCTGATATCCTCGTCGCTGCTTGGCGTACTGGCCCAACGCCTTGTCCGGGTGCTGTGTAATGACTGCAAACGCGCCTATGTCGCCGACGAGGCCGAGTGCGCGCTGTTCGGTCTCGACCCGAGCGAAGCCCCGACGCTTTACCACGCCGAAGGCTGCGACGTTTGTCGCCAGCTGGGCTACCGTGGGCGGACCGGCATCTACGAACTGGTGCTGTTCGACGACACCCTGCGCAGCATGATCCACACCCGCGCCGCCGAGCAGGACATGGTTCGCCATGCTCGCCGTCTGGGCCCGAGCATCCGCGATGACGGTCTGCGTAAGGTACGAGAGGGCGTGACCACCATCGAAGAAGTGTTGCGCGTGACGCGCGAGGAATAAGCGCATGAGCAGACCGGCAGGAGGACCGCAGCCCAGGCCATGATCAGCTCTGAATACATCCCCAGTGCCCACGGCGGCGTTGGGCAGGCGACCTCCCCGAGGCGCTTTTGCCCGGACGGCTGCACACAGCCGCGCCTGACTGCAACGGCTGAGCGCTGATGGCAGCTTTCGAATACATCGCCCTCGACCCCCGGGGTCGCGAGCAGAAGGGCCTGATTGAGGCGGACAGCGCACGTCAGGCGCGGCAGCTGTTGCGCGAGAAGCAATGGTCGCCACTGGACGTCAAGCAGGCCAAGGCCAAGGAGGACACTGGCGGGGGCGGCTTCGCCTTTGGCCGCGGGCTGTCGGCGCGAGACCTGGCGCTGGTGACCCGGCAGCTGGCGACCCTGGTGCAGGCGGCGTTGCCTATCGAGGAAGCGTTGCGTGCGGCGGCGGCACAGTCGTCGTCCCAGAAGATCAAGTCGATGCTGCTGGCCGTCCGGGCGCGGGTGATGGAAGGGCACAGCCTGGCGGGGTCGCTGCGTGAATATCCCTCGGCGTTCCCCGAGCTTTACCGCGCCACCGTCGCGGCGGGCGAACATGCTGGTCACCTCGGGCTGGTGCTCGATCAGCTGGCCGATTACACCGACCAGCGCCAGCAGTCGCGGCAGAAGATTCAACTGGCGCTGCTGTACCCGGTGATCCTGCTGGTGGCCTCGCTGGCCATCGTGGTGTTGCTGCTGGGTTATGTGGTGCCGGATGTGGTGAAAGTGTTCGTCAATACAGGCCAGGAACTGCCGGCCCTGACCACCGGGCTGATCGCGGTGAGCGAAGTGGTGCAGAACTGGGGTTGGCTGATGCTCATTGGCATCGTGGCCGCCGCCCTGGCCATGCGGCAGGCGCTGCGTGATGAGAAGATCAAGCGCCGCTGGCATGCCTTCATCCTTCGGATTCCGCTGGTGGGGCGGCTGGCCCGGGCGACCAACACCGCGCGCTTCGCCTCGACGCTGGCGATCCTTACGCGCAGCGGCGTGCCGCTGGTAGATGCGCTGGGGATCGCCGCGGCGGTGATCGCCAACCTGCGCATTCGTGACAAAGTTATCGAGGCGGCGCAGCGCGTGCGCGAAGGCGGCAGCCTGACCCGCGCGCTGGATGCGACGGGCGAGTTTCCGCCGATGATGCTGCACATGATCGCCAGCGGCGAGAAATCCGGCGAGCTGGACCAGATGCTGGCGCGCACCGCACGTAACCAGGAAAACGACCTGGCCGCGCAAATCTCCCTGATGGTGGGACTTTTCGAGCCCTTCATGCTGGTGTTCATGGGGGCTGTGGTATTGGTAATCGTGCTGGCGATCCTGCTGCCGATCCTTTCTCTCAATCAACTGGTGGGCTAGTGAGAATGACGTTGAACAGTCGCAAACAGGGTGGCTTCACCCTTATCGAAATCATGGTCGTGGTGGTGATCCTGGGGATTCTTGCCGCGCTGGTGGTGCCGCAGGTGATGAACCGCCCGGACCAGGCCAAGGTCACCGTGGCCAAGGGCGATATCAAGGCAATTGGCGCCGCCCTCGACATGTACAAGCTGGATAACTATGCCTATCCCAGCACCCAACAGGGGCTGGATGCGCTGGTGGAGAAGCCGGGCGGCAATCCGCAGCCGAAGAACTGGAACCGCGACGGCTACCTCAAGCGCGTGCCGAAGGATCCATGGGGTAACGAATACCAATACCTGTCGCCCGGCACTCAGGGCCAGTACGACCTGTACTCCTATGGTGCCGACGGCAAGCAGGGCGGCTCCGAGCTGAACGCGGATATCGGTAACTGGGACCTCTGATCCATGCCCCAGGCGCGCCGGGAAGGCGGCTTCACGCTGATCGAGCTGCTGGTGGTGATCGTCATCCTCGGCGGCCTGGTGGGCCTGGCCGTGCTGTCGACAAGTAACACCAGCTCATCGCGTGAGATCCGCGACGAAGCGCAACGCGTAGCCACCCTCATCAGCCTGATGGCCGACGAAGCCGTCCTCGATAGCCGCGAATACGGCCTGCTGTTCGACCGGGACGGTTATCGGGCGATGAGCTACGACGAAGCCGATGCGCGTTGGCGCGACGTTGGCGATCGTGAAGCGCACCAGGCGCCGGAGTGGATGCGCTTGGAGCTGGAGCTGGACGGCACGCCGCTGCAACTGGTCGCCCCGGTCAAGCGCGAGGATGACCCGGCGGGCCTGTCCGATGACGAAGACCGTGAGCGGCGGCGTGCCCCCCGCGTGCAGCCGCAGCTGCTGATTCTCTCCAGTGGCGAGCTGTCCCCGTTCACCCTGACCCTGTCTGACCAGCGTCCCGGAGGGAGCCGCTGGACGGTGTCCAGCGATGGCTTCCGGATGCCGCGTGCTGAACCGTTGGAGCAGCGTCGATGAACCCCTCCCCGGCGCGTTCGAGCGGTTTCACCCTGCTTGAGGTGCTGGTGGCGTTGGCGATATTTGCCATTGTCGCGGCGGTGGTGTTGACGGCGGCCGGCCGCAGCGTGAGCAATGCCGGGCGACTGGAAGCGCTGACCCTGGCCGGCTGGATCGCCGATAACCGCCTCACCGAGCTGCAGCTGCAACAACCGGCACCGGGCGTTGGCCGGGAAGATACCCGCCTGGAGTTTGGTGGGCGCCAATGGCAGACCCTGAGCGAAGTGGAAACCAGCGGTACGCCCGGTCTTCTGCGCATCCGCGTCTGGGTCGCGGCCGCAGAGCAGCGGCGCGGTGGCGCGGCCGGCCCTGTCGAAGAGCGCGCGGTGACCAGCCTCACAGGCTTCGTTGGCGTCGACCCATGAGCATCCGCACGCGTAGCGCCATGGCGGGTTTCACGCTGCTTGAGCTGCTGATTGCCATCGCCCTGTTCGCACTGCTGGGCCTGGCCACCTACCGCATGCTCGAAGCGGTGATGCGCAGCGACGAAGTGGTCCGCGCACAGGAAGTCCAGCTGCGAGAGCTGGGGCGCGCGATGTGGAGTCTGGAGCGCGACCTGATTCAGGCCATGCCGCGACCGGTGCGCGATGGCTACGGCGACGAGCAGAATGCTTTCGTCGGCCAGATGGCCGGCGCTGCGGACGGCGTATCGCTGGAGCTGACCCGCAGCGGCTGGCGTAACCCCACCGGTATGCGCCGGGCCAACCTGCAGCGGGTGCGCTGGCGGCTGGCTGGCGACACGCTGGAACGGGTCTACTGGGTCGTGCTCGACCGCGATGTGGACAGTGAGGCACGGGTGCAGCCCGTGCTCGATAACGTGCAGGCGCTGCGGCTGCGCTATCTGGACGCGGAGAACACCTGGCACGAGGAATGGCCTCCGTTCGAATTCGGACGTGGTAATCCAGAGGAACAGGCGAGGCGGTTGCCACTGGCCGTGGAGGTCTCCGTCGATCACCAGCGTTACGACACCATCACCCGCCTGCTGCGGTTGCCGGACGGTCCGACCCCGGCACCGCAATTCATCCAGCCCGACTCCCAGGGCGTGCCGGAGCCTGGCGGCGTGGGAGAAATGCAATGAAAGCGCAGCGCGGCGTTGCGCTCATCACGGTGCTGCTGGTGGTCGCCATCGTCACGGTGATCTGCGCCGGAATGATTGCGCGTCAGCAGTTGTCGATCCGGGGCACCGGCAACCAGCTGCAGGCGCGCCAGGCCTGGCACTACGCACTGGGTGGCGAGGCGCTGGCGCAGACCCTGCTACGCCGCGATCTGCAGCTGTCTGGCGAGGGCACTGGGCAACCGGCAGTGGACCATCTGCTCGAAGCCTGGGCGCTGCCGCAACCAGCCTATGATCTCGATGAAGGCCAGGGGCAGGTTCAGGTACGGATCGAGGACCTGGCCGGGCGCTTCAACCTCAACAGCCTGGTGCAGGAGCAGCAACCCAACGCGGCAGCGCTTGCCCAGTTTCGCCGGTTGCTGCTGCGCCTGCAGATCACCGAGCCCTATGGCGAGCGACTGGTGGACTGGCTCGACAGCGACCAGCAGCCCAGCGGGGAGTTTGGTGCAGAGGACAACGACTATCTGCTGCTCGACCCGCCCTATCGCACGGCGGGCCGGCGGCTGGAAGACCTCTCCGAACTGCGCTTGCTGCTCGGCATGCGTGACGAGGATTTTCAACGGCTGGCTCCCTACGTCACGGCGCTGCCGGCGGATACACCGCTCAACGTCAACACGGCCAGTGCCCTGGTGTTGTCCAGCCTTGCCGACAGCCTCAGTCTCAGCGCCGCCGAATCGCTGGTGCAGACACGTCAGGCTGCGCCGTTTCGTGACACGGCCAGTTTCATGGCGCAACCGGCGCTCAGCGGTGTCCAACTTCAAAGCACCAATCTCGCGGTGACCAGTCAATTCTTTCAGGCCATCAGCGAAGTGCGCCTGGCGGACCGCCGCCTGGCTCTGGTGAGCCGATTGCGGCGTGAGGACGACGGCGATGTCCGGGTGCTGCAACGCAATCTGGGACAGCCGCCACGACTGCCCCGATCAACCAACGACGGAGATCGCTAGCCGATGGACTGCCTGTTTCTGCCCGCTGACTGCGGCCCCCGGATCGACCGCGACACACGCGTCTACTGGCTGCCGGGCGAAGGCAACGATGGTTGGATGCCGTTGGCGAAGGTCATCGAACGATCGTCGGCGGCGGTGACACTGGTGCTGCCGGCCGAGGTGTGCAGTGCGTTCGCAGTCAACCTGCCGACGCGCAAAGCGCGCTGGGTCAATCAGGCGCTGGCCTACGCGGTGGAGGAGCTGCTGGCCGAGAACGTCGATGATCTGCACCTGACACATGGCGATGCGCTCGAAGACGGGCGGCGGCGGGTCATTGCCATCCGCCGACAACTGCTGGCCGACTGGCTGCAGGATCTCAAGACGCTGGGCCTGACCATCGTCGCGATCCACGTCGATGCCGACTTGCTGCCACGTGACGGCACCCAGCTGCTGTTCATCGAAGACCGCGCACTACTCGGTGGCAGCCCGGAAGCCCGGCTGGCCTTCGAGAGCACGCAATGGCCACATCTGGTCGGTCAGTGTCCCGCGCCACATCATGGGCACGGAACCCTGGATGTGGGGTCGGCTCCGCTGGACGACTACCAGCAACTTGACGAGCCCTATCGTTTTCTCGCGTCGGGGCGTGCCGCTGCGCTCAATCTTGCGCAGGGTGACTTCGCCATTCAGGCAGCGGGCAGCGGGCTGGGCCAATGGAAGCCGGTAATGATCGTGCTGGCGCTGGTGTTGGCCGTGCAGCTGGTGTTCAACCTGGTTCAGGCCTGGACACTAGAAAGCCAGGCCGAGCGCTATGCCGAGGCGAGTCGGGTACTGTACACCGAGCTGTTTCCCGAGGACCGACGTATCGTCAATCTGCGCGCGCAGTTCGACGAACATATAGGCCAGAGCGCCGGTGCTTCGGCCGAGTTCATGCGCTTGCTGAATGAAGTGGCGCTGGCGTTGGCCGAGGGTATTCCGGTGTCGATCGGGCAGCTTGATTTCAACCAGGCCCGGGGTGATCTCGCGCTGCAGGTGCGCGCCAGCGATTTTGCCGCGCTCGAGCAGCTGCGTCAGCGCCTGGGACAAACCGGAGAGAGCGTCCAGCTGGGTTCGGCCAGTCGTGACGGCGATGCTGTCAGCGCGCGTGTGGTGATTGGAGGCCGAGGATGAACCTTAGAGAACAGATGCGCGTGCGCCTGGCCGAGTCGCCCCTGTGGCTGCGCTGGCAACGCCTGCAACCCCGCGAGCGCCTGTCGCTTACCTTACTGGGCGCATTTCTGCTGGTGGTGCTGTTCTACCTGTTGCTTTGGGCGCCCGCTCAGCAGCGCGTGCGCGACGCGCAGGCGTACTTCCAGCAGGAGCGAGAGCTGCACGCCTATCTCCAGCAAAACACCGAGCTGGCGCGGCAGATGTCACGCAGCAACCCGGTGTCATTGGCGCCCGATCAGTTGCAAGGGTTGGTGACGCAAAGTGCCCAGCAGAGCGGCCTGACCATCGAGAGCTTCGACTTCGGCAATGATGGCAGCCTGCAGGTCACGCTGCCGGGGGCATCCTATGGCGCGCTGTTGCGTTGGTTCGATGAGCTACAGGCGGCAGGTGCGAGCCTCGCCGAAGTCAGTATCAGTCAGGTCGGGGAGGGGCTGGTGGATGCGCGGGTGAGCTTCCGTGCGGAAGGCTAGGTCGCCTTGCAACGGAAGCGATAGGCGAGGCCTGCGGCCGGCAGCGCCCGGAAAGGCGCTGTTGGCCAGGGCTCAGGGCGCTGGATGAATCTGCGTAGCCAAGGCGCGTAGTGCCGCTTCGGCGTCGAGTACCTTGTTGACCACGTCGTTTGCCTTCTCACGGCTCAGCCCGAGGCGATCGAAGAGTTCCTGCGGAACCTCGCTGTAGGGACCGGACCCGATGCCGCGGTTACGCAACAGCTGAACGGCCAGGCAGACCAGGTTGGCATGCCCGGCGTGCTCGCCCTGATAGTGCGGGTCATGCTGGAAGCGCAGCGCTGTCGACAACTCGTCAGGCATCCCCCAGTAGCGCATCAGCCAGGCACCGATCTGCTCACGGGTAATGCCCAGCAGGTGCTGTTCAATCACGCTGTGGCTCAGGTGCGGGTTGACCTCCAGATGTCGACAGATCAGCGAGAAATGCGGCGGAAAGACGTGCGCAAGCACCAGATAACCGAAGTTGTGCAGCAACCCGGCCAGATAGCTGATGCCTGCCTCCGGTCGTTGAGTCCGCGGAATCGCGCGATTCAGCCCTTCGATGACCGCCGCGGTATAGATCGACTGTTGCCAGTAGGGCGTGGCTTGCTGCGGCTGGTCCTTGGGCAGGCTCAGGCTCTTGCCCAGTGCCAGGCCGAGCGCCAGGTTGATCACCAGGTCAAAACCGAGCACCCGGACAATGGCGTCTTCCACCGAGCGGATCTTGCCGGGCGCGGCGTAGTAGGGCGAAGCGGCCCAGCTGACCACTTGTGCGGCCAACGCCGGGTCGGTCTCGACCACGCCTGTGATGTCATCCACGGAGGCCTCAGGGTCTACTCGCAGCTTGATGATCTTCTGTGCGGTTTGCGCCAGCGGGGGAATCTCGATGGTTTCTTCCAGCCGCTTCTGAATGCGTCGGGCAGTGAAGCTTTGCACCGCCTTGGTAATTTCCTCGCGGTCCTCTTCCGGACGGTCGAGGTTGGGCTGGATGGTGCTCAATGGAACGGCGAACTGGCCGGCGCTGGCTTTGCTGAGCAACTGTTTGAAATCGTGGCTGGCCATTTCCAGCAGCAGGCCGGGATGCCCGCTGTCGATGAACAGCGCAGGTTGCTGCAGCAGGCGCTCTTCATACAGGCAGGGTGAACTGGTCAGCGGCGGCAGGCCTGGCAGAACCTGCAGGCTGTGCTTGGAAAGCATGCGGGTCAGCCGATCCGGCTTGACCGCCAGCAGCTGACGGCCGGTGAGCTCCCCCACGCGGGAAAGATCAAGAAGATGGTCGCGCGGGAAAAGCACCAGCAACGCACCGATGGCATCGTCGACCAGTACCGCTTGTATGCGCTGTGCGGGGTTCAGCTCAGGGCTGTCGTCACATGTACGGTAGGGTAGCGCCAGCTTGTCCAGAAGCTGGACGATAAGCGCGGGTGGCGTAACTGAAGTAGTAGTATCAACAGCCGAGTTCATGAGCATGATCCGTCTTATTCCCATGCGGCGCAGTATAGCCTCATGCTTAGTGCGGTTAGGGTTTACCGACGAGCGTTAAACTTGACCGTATTGCTGGCCATGACGCAGCCAGCGCTCTAGCAAGGGGCTTACATGCTGGGGCCAGCGTTCCAACAAAGCGTGCGCTGCATCGCGCACGGCAGGCAGCAGATCGGCATCACGCATCAGGTCGGCGACCTTGAATTGCAGCAGGCCGGTCTGACGGGTGCCGAGCATTTCGCCCGGGCCGCGCAATTCCAGATCCTTTTCCGCAATGATGAAGCCGTCGCAGGTCTCGCGCATGATCGCGAGGCGCTCACGGCCGATCTGCGACAGTGGCGGGTGATAGAGCAGCACGCAATGACTGGCCGCGCTGCCACGACCGACCCGCCCGCGCAGCTGATGCAGTTGCGCGAGTCCAAGGCGCTCGGGATTTTCGATGATCATCAGGCTTGAGTTGGGCACGTCGACGCCCACTTCGATCACGGTGGTGGCGACCAGCAGCTGCAAGCGCCCTTCCTTGAACTCGGCCATCACCGCTGCTTTTTCGGTCGGCTTCATGCGACCGTGGATCAGCCCGACGTTCAGATTGCCGAGCGCGGCGGACAGGTCTTCAAAAGTGGTTTCCGCCGCCTGACAGGTCAGCTCCTCGGACTCCTCGATCAGGGTACAGACCCAATAGGCCTGGCGGCCTTCATTGCAGGCCGAGCGCACCCGCTCGATGACTTCCAGCCGGCGGCTGTCAGCGACCAGCACGGTATTGACCGGCGTGCGACCGGGCGGCAGCTCGTCCAAGATCGAGGTGTCCAGATCGGCATAGGCGCTCATCGCCAGCGTCCGCGGAATGGGCGTCGCGGTCATGATCAGCTGGTGCGGGCAGAGCCGTCCTTCGACGCCCTTGCGCCGCAGCGCCAGCCGCTGCTGCACGCCGAAACGGTGTTGCTCGTCGATGATCACCAGCGCCAGGCGACGAAACTGCACCTCCTCCTGAAACAGCGCGTGGGTGCCGACCACCATCGGGCAACCGGCGGCTATGCGCTCCAGCGCCGCCGCACGGGCCTTTCCCTTGAGTTTGCCGGCCAGCCAGGCGACTTCGATGCCGAGCGGCTCGAGCCATTTGCAGAAGGTGATGCAGTGCTGCTCGGCGAGAATTTCCGTCGGCGCCATCAAGGCGACCTGATAGCCCGCCTCAAGCGCTTGCAAGGCGGCGAGGGCCGCTACCACCGTCTTGCCGGCACCGACGTCGCCCTGTACCAGGCGCAACATGGGCTGGTCCTGAGCGAGGTCGTAGGCGATCTCGGCACCGACCCGCTGCTGTGCGCCGGTGGGTTGAAAACCCAGGTTTTGCAGGTAACGCTGCGGCAGGTCGCGGGCAGCCGGCAAGGGCGGCGCGTGCTGAGCGCGGCTGCTTTCGCGCAGGCGTTGCATCGAAAGCTGGTGCGTCAGCAGCTCTTCGAACGCCAGACGGTGCTGCGCCCAGTGGCGGCCTTCGGCAAGCTCTTCCAGATCGGCATCCGGCGGGGGCCGGTGCAGGTAGCGAATCGCCTCGTCCAGTTTGGCCAGGCGGTAATCACGGGTCAGCTCTTCGGGTAACCAATCGGGCAGGCTGTGCGGACCGAGCCGAGCCAGGGCCTGCGCGGTGAGTTGGCGCAGGCGCTGCTGGGTCAGGCCTTCGGTGGTCGGATAGATTGGCGTCAGCGTCTGCTCGACCGCTACGGGCTCGCTGTCCGTGAGCGCACGGTATTCGGGATGGTAGATCTCCAGCCCCGACGCACCTGGTCGGGCCTCGCCATAACAGCGCACCTGGGTGCCGCGCTTGAGGGCTTCCTTCTGCGCCTGGCTGAAGTGGTAGAAGCGCAGGCTGAGGCTGCCGCTGCCATCGTGCAGGCGCACCAGCAGACTACGGCGCCGGCCCATCACCACATCGGCGCCGGTGACGGTGCCTTCGACTACGGCATCCTGTCCGGGCCGCAGCGCGCCGATGGGCACGATGCGGGTACGGTCCTGGTAGCGCAGGGGCAGGTGGAACAGCAGGTCCTGCAGGGTTTCCAGGCCGACCTTGGCGAGCTTTTCGGCCAGGGCTGCGCCGACGCCCTTGATTGCAGTCACCGGGACTGCCGCCAGCTCGCTCATCGCGTCAGGCTTTGTCGGCAGGCGGTTTCGCCACCGAGCACAGACGGATCGAATCGGCCAGCACCTCAATCGCCCGTGGGCGGGGGAAGCTGGCGCGCCAGGCGATGGCCACCGTGCGGAACGGCACCGGCGGCGTCAGCGGACGGATGTCCAGCACGCCAGGGGAGTAGTGGTGGCTGTCGACCGCCGACAAGGGCAGGATCGACACGCCCAGCCCGGAGGCGACCATGTGGCGGATGGTTTCCAGCGACGAGGATTCCACCGTGGTGTGGCTCGGTGCCTCGCCCTTGCGCGTGGTCGGGCAGGCTTCGAGCACCTGATCGCGGAAGCAATGACCTTCACCCAGCAGCAGCAGGCTCTTGTCGTTGAGCATCTCGCTGTCGATGGTTTCCTTCTTCGTCCACGGATGCCCGGCAGGCATCAGCACATAGAAGGGCTCGTCATACAGCGGCAGGGTCAGCACATCAGCTTCCTGGAACGGCAGCGCGATGATGATCGCGTCCAGCTCGCCGGTGCGTAGCTTGTCGCGCAGGATATGGGTGAAGTTCTCTTCGATGTACAGGGGCATGTCCGGCGCCACGCGGTGCAGCTGCGGGATCAGGTGCGGGAACATGTAAGGGCCGACGGTATAGATGGCGCCGACCTTGAGCGGCGCGGCCAACTGATTCTTGCCGGCCTGAGCCAGCTCGCGAATGCTCTGCGCCTGCTCCAGCACCTTCTGCGCCTGGGTGACGATGCCTTCGCCAACTGGCGTCAGCCTAACCGCGCTTTTGGTCCGCTCGAAAATCAGGACGCCAAGCTCGTCTTCGAGCTTCTTCACGCCCACCGACAAGGTGGGCTGGCTGACGTGGCAACGTTCGGCAGCACGGCCGAAGTGGGATTCCTGGGCGAGCGTGACGATGTAGCGCAGTTCGGTCAGAGTCATAGGGTTATTCCATCAGAGTGCGGGCTAGCATAGCCTTTGCTCGTGTTCGAACCAACTGGCCAGCAGCCGTTCCCTTATTAAGTGATCAGCGTGAATCCTGCTGACAGCAGTACACTCATGAAAGGCGGGCCGAATCGATGGTCCGCATCGGTTATGGAGCAACCGCCATGGCAACTCGACCCTCTGTAATGATCGCCGGCTGCGGCGATGTCGGTATTCGCCTCGGCCTGCAGCTGAGCCGCGCGGGCTGGACGGTGTACGGTCTGCGTCGTCAGGCGGCGAGCCTGCCGGTACCGATCCTGCCGGTCCGTGGTGACCTCGCCTCGAGCGAGGTGCCGCGTGGCTGGCCCAACGGTAAGCTGGACTATCTTGTTTATGCCGCCTCGGCCAACCAGCACGACGAGCCCGGTTATCGGCAGGCCTACGTCGAGGGCCTGCGCCATGCGCTTGGCTGGCTGGAGCAGCGTGGCCAGCGACCGAAGCGCGTTTTCTTTGTTTCCAGCACCGGTGTCTATGCGCAGAACGGGGGCGAGTGGATCGATGAGACTTCGGCCACCGAGCCCACCGGTTACACCGGCCAGGTCATGCTTGAAGCGGAACAGCTGGCGCTGGAATGCGGCTATCCGGCGACGCGGGTGCGCATGGCCGGGCTGTATGACCCGGTGCGGCCGTGGATGCAGAACCAGGTGCGCTCGGGTCTGCGGGTCGAGCGCGATCCGCCGCAATACAGCAACCGCATTCATCGTGACGATGCGGCCGCATTGCTCGCCTGTCTGCTGCAGACCGATCTGGCCGGTGGCGATCTGGAGGATTGCTACCTCGGCGTGGATGACGACCCGGCTCCCCTTCACGAAGTGGTCGACTGGTTGCGCGAGCGGCTGGGTGTCACCCAATGGTCCGAACAGACGATGACCCGTCGCGCCGGCAGCAAACGGTGCAGTAACGCCCGCGCCCGTGCGCTTGGGTGGGTGCCGCAATATTCCAGCTATCGCAACGGCTACGCCTCCATTCGCCCCGGCAAGGGCTGATCGATAGCAGCACTGGGCGTGGTGGCGCGGCGATAAGCCCGCGCCGAGCGGCGTCATTCACCTTGGTTCGCGAGCAAGCTCGCTCCTACAACAGCCAGAGGCGTCGTTCATGTTTTCAGTAGGAGGCAGCTCGCTCTCGGCAAGGGCAAAGGCGGCGGGGCGACGGTCGGCGAATCAGCCTCAACCCGGCGCAACAAAACGGCCTCGACGTCGTCTTTGGCTCAGAACCGCGCATGACAGTCCGTCGGCGATTCGCCCGGTTCGTTGTCATCTGCCGCAACTCTGCCGCCATCGTGCTTACTAAAAATCTGATAGCACGCACGCCGTATACCCTGCCGCATGGCAGCAGTCGGGTCAGGAGCAGCTGCCGCATCGCGGCGAAATCATCAGGAAGAACCACCACGGCGGCGTTTTCGAACACCGAAGCAGGAGATTTTTCCAATGAGAGCCCTTCGCTGGCACGGCAAGCACGATATTCGCTGCGACAACCACGTACCCGACCCGTCGATTGAAGACCCCCGCGACGCCATCATCAAGGTGTCGTCCTGTGCCATTTGCGGCTCCGACTTGCACCTGTATGACGGTTTCATGCCCGGCATGCAGCACGGCGACATCATGGGTCACGAGTTCATGGGCGAGGTGATGGAGGTTGGCTCGGCGAACAAGAAGCTCAAGGTCGGCGACCGCGTGGTAGTGCCCTTCACCATCGTCTGTGGCGAGTGCGACCAGTGCCGGCGCGGCAATTTCTCGGTGTGCGAGCGCACCAACCGCAACAAGGACGTGGCCGACAAGGTGTTCGGCCATACCACCGCGGGGCTGTACGGATACACCCACCTCACCGGTGGCTATGCCGGCGGCCAGGCCGAATTCGTCCGCGTACCCTATGCCGATGTCGGCCCCGTCGTGGTGCCCGATGGCATGACCGACGAGCAGGTGCTATTCCTCGGCGACATCCTGCCCACTGGCTGGCAGGCTGCGGCTCAGTGTGACATTCAGCCCACCGACACCGTGGCCGTCTGGGGCGCCGGGCCGGTCGGCCAGTTCGCCATCCGCAGCGCGATCATGATGGGCGCCGAACAGGTCATCAGCATCGACAACGTGCCCGAGCGGCTGTCGATGGCCCGTGCCGGTGGCGCCATCACCATCAATTTCGACGAAGAAAGCGTGCTCGAGCGGCTCAAGGAGCTGACCCGCGGCAAGGGGCCGGAGAAATGCATCGATTCGGTGGGCATGGAGGCACACGCCGCGCGCTCCATCGACTCCATGTACGACCGCGCCAAGCAGGCGCTGATGATGGAGAGTGACCGGCCGCACGTGCTGCGCGAAATGATCTATGTCTGCCGCCCGGCCGGCATTCTCTCCATTCCTGGCGTCTACGGCGGCCTGATCGACAAGATCCCCTTTGGCGCGGCGATGAACAAGGGCCTGACCTTCCGCATGGGGCAGACCCACGTCAACCGCTGGACCGATGATCTGCTCAAGCGCATTCAGGAAGGCCAGATCGACCCCTCGTTCGTCATTACACACAGCGTCAGCCTCGAGCAGGGTCCGGAGATGTACAAGACCTTCCGCGACAAGCATGACGGCTGCATCAAGGTCGTTCTCAAACCCTGAGCCAGACCCTGTGAAAACGGCTGCGCTCGGCCTCTCGCCTTGCCTAGTCATCGCTCGCGGCGTTTTCACAGGGCCCGAGAGTGCCGTGCTCGCAATCTGAGGCGGCTACTGAGGAGGAATTTTCATGAGTGTTCCCCATCGTGTTACCCGTACCAACCACTCCGCCCGTACGCTGGCGCGTGGCCTCGGCTGGTTCAGCATCGGGCTGGGTCTGGCCGAAGTACTGATGCCGGGCAAGCTGGCCCGTTTTCTCGGCGTGCCCGACAACGAGGGCCTGATTCGCGCCTGCGGTGCGCGGGAAATCGCCACCGGCGTCGGCCTGTTGCTGACTGACGATCCCAAGCCGTGGATCTATGGCCGCATCGGCGGCGATGCACTGGATCTTGTCGGCCTTGGCTTGAGCATCGAAAACGGTACCGAACAGGTCAACGCGGCCATCGCCGCTGGCGCTGTGGCTGGCATTACCGCGCTGGATATTTCCTGTGCCAAAGCACTGGCAAGCGAAAGTCAGCTGGTCACTGAGTGGGATTACAGCGACCGCAGCGGCTTCCCGCAGGGCGCCGATGCCATGCGCGGCCGTGTCGAAGCAGAGTTTGCGGCCGGTCGTGCAGAGCCGAACGGGTATCCGGTGTCGACGTTGTTGCATTAGATCGGGGCTAGGCTGTCGTCAACTGGGCGAGGTCGGGTGTGGGTTGGACGTTTTCGCTCATCGCCATTAAGCGAAACGTTCAGCCGATGCCTCTTCGCCTGTCGTGTAGCGATCCGCCTCTAGTCATGCGGTAAGCCATTTTTTGCTAAGGTCTGCTACCCCGCCCTATACCCCCACACTCCGGCGGTCACCACCCGATGAGAGTCCATGTCCGCCGTCGTTAACGTCGTCCTGCCGGTTTTTGCGCTGATCTTCCTCGGTTTTATCTGCCGTCGCACTGGCCGCATGGGGCCGACGGGCGCCTCCGAACTCAATCGTTTCGTGGTCTGGCTGGGGTTGCCGGCGCTGCTGTTCAGCGTGGTCGCCAATTCCACCTGGGAACAGCTCTGGCAGCCGGGCTTTATCACGGCGTTCTCGGTGGGCTGCCTGGGCGTATTCGGCTTTACGCTCGGTTATCGACTGTTGCAAAAGCAGCCGCTGGCCGATGCCAGTCTCGATGCGCTTGGGGCGTCCTATGCGAACACTGGCTACATCGGCATTCCGCTGTGCATGCTGGTGCTGGGTGACGAGGCGCTGCAGCCGGCCATGGTCGCCTCGATCATTGTGGTATGCGTGCTGTTTGCCATTGCTCTGGCATGCGTGGAGACCGGGTTGCACGCCGGGCAGGGCTTCAGCCGAACGCTGCGCAAGGTCAGCGTTGCACTGCTGCGTAACCCGCTGGTGGTGGCGCCGATGCTGGGTGGGTTATGGGCGGCAAGCGGGTTGGCCCTGCCGGTGCCGGTGGCAACACTGCTGAAGTTGCTGGGTGCGGCGGCGGCGCCCTGTGCGCTGGTTTCGCTGGGATTGTTCCTCGCGCAGCCGCAGCCCGGCGGCAAGGTCAGCGGGGTATGGCCGCTGGTCACGTTGAAGCTGGTGGTACAGCCGCTGGTCACCTGGTTCCTGGCTTTTCAGGTCTTCGAGCTGCCGACCCTATGGGCCTATTCGGCGCTGTTGCTCAGTGCGTTGCCCACCGGCACCGGGCCTTACATGCTCGCCGAATTCTATGGGCGCGAAGCGTCGCGGGTGTCGCGTGTGGTGCTGCTATCGACGCTCGGCTCGCTGATCACCCTATCGGCCTGCCTTGTGCTGCTGCCTGTGTAGGGTGGAAACCGCCAAGCGTTTTCCGCGCGGTGTCGGTTCAGGTGCCGCAGGCCGCTTCAAGCAGCCGAACGGGTCACTTCCAGCACCACCGCAGCGATGCGGTCGCACTCGGTATAGGCGCCGTCGAGCAGCTCCTCACCGAAGACGTCGGGGTCGACTTCGCGGTATCGCCATTCCAGCCCATGGCCTTCGAGGCGTTGCTCGATCTCGCGGCGGAACGGGTCCTGATTGCCCTTCATCGCCACACCGGTATAGAGCAGCAAGGTGCCGCATGGCGCGAGGCGCTGCAGCGCACCGTCGAAAATCGCCAGGGACAGTCCGGCGCCCAGGGGTCCACCACCGTGGCGATAGGCGCGCTCGTCCGGATCGACCAGATAAGGTGGATTGGCCAGGATGAGGTCGAATTCGCCCTCGATGTCATTGAGCAGATCGCTGTGGCGTGCCTTGAGGTTGTCGGCCCCGGCGAGTGCCGCGTTGGTGCGGGTCATGCGCAGCGCGGCCGGGTTGATGTCGACCGCCAGGACTTCTGCCTGGGGCCGCGCCAGGGCCGTGAGAATCGCCCCGGCGCCCGAGCCGCAACCGATGTCCACCGCGCGCCCGATCTGCCCTTTGTGGTTGTTCAGGTGGGCCAGGATCGCATTGGCGAACCGATAGGTATCGGGACCGAAGAACACCGCGTCCGCTGCGTCGGTGGGGTAGGCCGAGTGCACGAACAGCTGGCCGTCGAGGCTCGACATTCGCACGCGGCTGCGCCAACGGGAATCACAGGGTGCAAGCACGCCGGCCTGATCCATCAGGCTGAAGATGGCAGGTGGCAGCAGCTCATGCTGGAAGGGTCGGCTCCAGCCAAACACGCCTTCCAGGTCGTTCGCCAACTGATTTTCCACCCGAGCATTGACCCGTTCATGGGTCAGTGGCGTGGGGGTGATGAAGTGGTAACCGCGCTCGCGCAGCGCCTGAGCCAGGTGCAGCAGCGCGCGGTCCTGGGCAGTTTCCGTGGTCATGTGAGATCCCTGGCGAATTCGCCTCAGTTGAACAATCCAGTAAAGATGCGGGTGGCCAGCAGCCCTGCCGCGCTGTGATGGCGGGTCGGCGCCAGCAGTGGCAACAGGTGACGCATGCGCGCCTCGCGTGTCGGCAGCTGTGTCAGTTGTTGTTCGAGCAGCAAGGTTTCCTGATCGAAGTCGCTGACCGGCGTGTCCTGCTGCACCAGTGCCGGCTTTGCCGGCCGCTCGGCTGTCATTCGCCGGCGGCTGTTGAACGGCACCTGCCGTTGCGCCAACGACGGGTGCGGTTTGCCGCGGGTAGCCGGCTGCTCAGCGAGCCAGTCGCCGGCAATCCAATCGTGGATCAATTGCTGCTCGTGACCACTGAAAACCCCGAACATCGGCCCCTGTTCTCCGGTAATCAGCTGCCAGAAGCGGCTGTTTTGCGGATCTTCGTGGCGCTTGATCCAGCTGCGGCGTTGCAGCGTCTCGATGAATTGGGGGATCAGCTCTGGCTCGGCAAGCCACTGGTTCACGGTACGGCCGTCGAAGCGGCAGTAGTCGGAGTGCACGAACTGCCCAACGCCGGCCTTCTTTTCCAGCACCCGCATCACTTCCTGCTCGGGATCGAAGCCACCGATCACCGAAAGCGTGCTCGCACCGAGATCGTTGAGGCGATAGCCATTGATGACACGGCGATAGAACTCGTCGCCGTCGCCCACCTGGGGCCAGGCGGCGAGCAGGCCCTGAATGGCCTTCTTCGCATGGCCGTTGTCGGCGTTGTCGACCGTCACATGCAGGGTGAAGTAATAGGGGTCGATGCCCAGCTCGGTGAGTTCGTACGAACTGATCAAGAGATGCAGCGGAAGCTGCTCGTAGCCAAGATTGAAGCCGATCACCTCGGGCAGGAACTGCTCGGCGTGCTCGGCCAGTGCCAGCTGGATCGCTCCCTGAACAAAGTTGTCATCGTCCAGGTTCTGCCAGTCGTCGCAGCCCTGGCTGGCGAGCAGCTTGCGGTACAGCACCACATGATTCTTTTCCGGCTGGCCTTCACCCAGCTCTTCCAGATAGGTCTGGATCAGCGAGGTGAAGCGCGCGTCGTCCCAGCGTTGCAGCAGGCCATAGAGCCAGGCACCGTCGACCAGCTTGGTTGGCGCCACGCCACGCAGAAAGTGCAGGGCATGGGCCTTGCTGGTGAAATAGCGGCGTGGTCCGCCGGCGCGACGTTCGTCGAGGTAGGCCTGGTACTGACCGCCGATTTTGGCGGTATGCGCGTCCAGCCAGTCCCCAAGCCCGGCCGGATCTGGCGGCAGATCGCAGGACAGCGCGGATGCGGCGTCCAGCTGGGCATTGAGGTAGTCAGCAGCGCGGTTACGCACGGCGGTATCGTCGGGAGCGTCGAGCAGGGCAAAGTAAAGCGCCCTGGAAGGCGCTGCCACCTCGCATGTCACGGGCGTGGTGTCGACGGGCAGGCTTCGAGTCAGTTGCATAGATTCACACGGCGGCAGTGGGGAAATCCCCAGATGATTTTTTGGCCGTCATCAGGCCGGATTAGTTCAGCGTGTCTGCCGAATGGCCGGTCTTCTCGACAACACTGCATGCAACTTCTGCGATCGCGCGTCTTCCTAACCTATGGGGATGCCGAGCGGTGTCCGAATGTGCAACCAGACGGAGGTCCCATGAATCAATCCGAACGCGGCAAAGAGAACCTGGAAACGATCAACGATCGCAACGATGAGCGTGTCGATCAGGCGAGCAGAACCAGCAATGGCGAAGCCGCCGGAGGCGATCGCGACGACGTTCCAGGCGGTGCCTACAACGTCCCGCCGGGGATGGCTGACGATGTCAGTGAGGAAGAGGCGCTCAAGCGCAACAAGCAGGACCGCCCCGAGCGCTGAGCAACGGCGGAGCGGAGGTTTGGCCCCGCTCCGCTAGCTGAAAAAAAGCTGGATAGGCACTTAATTTCTGCTGTGTTTCGGTCGCTTGCAGGCAGTAGGTACACCGCATGCCGTCGTGCCGGGGAGCACGCTCTCTGCTGCAGTGCTGCGGAATAAAGGACTGCCAGAGCCTCGCCATGCGCCAACACAGCCGACTCACCTTTCGCCATCTCAGCCGTATTCAAGTCACCAACCGCCTCAGCGGCGACCCCATGGGCTACGTGGCCGACCTGTCGATGGGCGGGCTGCGCCTGGTCGCGAAGCAACCCCTGGGCGTGAACGGCTGCTACGAAATGTGCCTGCATGTGCCCACCGTAGGCGATCGAACCCGTGAAGTGCAGGTCGTGGTGCTGTGCCAGTGGGTACGCAAGGATTCCCGCCGTGACAGTTTCGAAATGGGCTTCTCCCTGGACCGGCCGAGTGATGAATACACCCGGCTGATTGGTGAGCTGATGCCCAGGCGGCGCGACTAGCGATTCACCACCTTTGCCGGCAGCGCGATCACCAGCAGCGAGCCGAGCACCAGACACGCCGCGAAAAACCAGAGTGCCGCACCGCTTTCCCCGGTGAGGTCGAGCGTAACGCCGATCAACGTATTGCTGACCAGTCCGGCGATGTTCGCCAGGGAGCAGGCCAGGGCAAAGCCGGTTGCCGCCGCGGTGCCGGTGAGAAAGGTGGCCGGCAGGCTGAAAAAGACCGGAACCGCGCCAATGATCGCCGCTTGGGCGATGGAGAACAGCAGCACCGTTGCCATCACGTTGTCGGTGAAGGCGGTACTGGTGGCCATGGCTGCGGCGCCGATCCAGAACGGCAGGATGATGTGCCAGCGCCGCTCGCGGAAGCGGTCGGAACTGGCGCCGAGCACCAGCATGCCAATCACCGCGGCAATGCTGGGCACTGCAGTCAGCAGGCCAATCTCTGAAACATCACTGACACCGGCATTGCGGATAAAGGTCGGCATCCAGAAGCCCAGCGCATAGGCGCTCAGCAGGATCGCGAAATCGATGCCACCGAGCATCCACACCTTGAGGTTGAAGAAGCCCTGACGAAAAGTTTCGCCGCTGGCCGGGCTCTGCGCCTCGTCGACGGCCAGGTCGCGCAATACCTGGCCCTGCTCAGTGATGTCCAGCCAGCCGGCGCGCTTTGGGCCGTCGGGCAGCAGGCGCAGCGCCAGCAGTCCGAGCAGCACGCTGGGAATTCCCTCGAGCAGGAACAGCCACTGCCAGCCGCGCAGGCCCTGAACCTGATCAAAGGCACCGAGAATCCAGCCGGACAAGGGCGCGCCGATCACGCTCGACAGCGGCAGGCCGATCATGAACAGCGCGATGATCCGCCCACGGCGGTAGGTGGGAAACCATAGCGTCAGGTAATAGAGCACACCCGGCAGAAAGCCCGCCTCGGCGATACCCAAGAGAAAACGCACCACATAAAACTGGTTAGGCGTGGTGACCGTCATGGTGCAGGCCGACAGCACGCCCCAGGTGATCATGATCCGCGCGATCCAGACCCGCGCGCCGACGCGCTTGAGGATCAGATTGCTGGGCACTTCGAAGAGGATGTAGCCGACGAAGAACAGGCCCGCCCCGAGGCCGAATGCCGCTTCGCTGAGCTGCAGTTGCTCGGCCATCTGCAACTTGGCGAAGCCGACATTGATGCGGTCCAGGTACGCCGCCAGGTAGCAGAAGCAGAGGAACGGGATCAGCCGCCAGGCAATCTTGCGATAGAGACGCGGGTCGTTCGGCTCGCCGTGGGCGGCATGGGAGTCGGGCGCGGGCGCCTGGTGCATCGGTCGTCTCCGTGTCTGTTGTGCTCAAGCCGGCCTTGCATGTTAGTGGAGGCGGGCAGCCGAGTCAGAACTCTGACCCAAGACACACGGCAGTATGTTCCTCATCGCTTTTGTCGAGTTCTCGGTTGGATCTTGTGCCGCAAAAGGCTAAGCGGCGCGAACTCGAGTCCCTCTGTTCCTGTCGCACCTGTTCGACCGGTGCTCTTCGGCGCCCCTGAAACGTGTACGGCAACTCGCCACCCAACGGAGACAGGCATGACTTCACAGTGGATCGACATTCCCGCGCAAGACGGCAAGACCTTCAAAGGCTACCTGGCGCTGCCACCGGCCGGTCACGGCCCCGGCATCGTGCTGATTCAGGAAATCTTCGGTGTAAACGAGCACATCCAGTCGGTGGCCGATCAGTACGCCTCCGATGGTTACGTGGTGTTGGCCGCCGACCTGTTCTGGCGTAGCGAGCCGGGCGTCAAGCTCGGTTATGACGGCGACGACTGGGAGCGTGCCTTTGCCCTGATGAAGGCGCTGGACTTCGACCTCGCCATCGATGATCTGCGCCGCAGCGCCGAGCTGCTTCGTGGGCGCGACGACTGCAATGGACGTGTAGCCTCACTGGGCTACTGCATGGGCGGCGTGCTGTCTTATCTGCTGGCGGCCAACTCCGGCGTCGATGCTGCGGTCTGCTACTACCCCGGCAGCATCGAGAAGCGCCTGGATCAGGCCGAACGGATTACTTGCCCGACGCTGTTCCACTTCGCCGAAGAAGACGACCACATCGACAGCGACGCCGTCGCCGCCGTACAGGAAAAGATGACGCAGGTCGGGCAGGCCGAGATCGAGACCTACCCAGGCGTCGACCATGGCTTCAACTGCTGGGCGCGGCCAGCCTACAACCAGAACGCCGCGGCACTGGCCCATGGGCGGAGCCTGGTGTTCCTGGCGGAGAATCTTTAAGCAGTCGAAGCGGCTTGTGTCCTCCCTGAAGCCACGAAGGGCCCTTGATCGCGAGCAAGCTCGCTCCTACATAAGCAGCCCGCACGGACAGTGAGCGGGATCGCCGTTCCGCACTTGTAGGAGCCAGCTTGCTGGCGAACCTTGGTCGTTCGGGCAGGCCGCTGACGGTCAGCACGAAACTGGGCGCCTTTGGCCGTCTCACGACGGGCCAAGGGCTGCGACTGGTCAACCCAGCGTCCCAAGTATGTTCACCCCGACCCGATCCGGAATCTCGTTCTGCGATAGCACGTGCAGGCCTGGGCTGAATACCCGTGCGTAGCGTGACAGCAGCGGACGCAGCTGCGGCATCACGGTGAGGATCGGTGGGTGGCCGTCCTTGCGCAGCTTTTCCTTCACCACCGGCATGCTGTTCTGCAGTTGGTTGAGCAGGCTCGGCTCCACCGGAATGTTGTCCAGGCTTACCTGGCCGGCTTGCTGGGCAATGGCCAGTGCATTGAGCAACGTATTTTCCAGCGCATTTTCCAGCACGAAGACCGCCAGTTCGCGACGATCACCGGCAATCATCGAAACGATGCTGCGGCGTAGGGCATAACGTACATCAGCCGCCAGCAGCACCGGGTCCTTGGTGGTTTCGCTGCATTCGAGCAGGGTGCTGGCGATGGTTTCGATGTCGCGCAGCGGCACTTCTTCCAACAGCAGCTGACGGTACACACGCATCTGTTGGGTGTAGCTCAGGGCGTTCTTCAGGCTTTCGGCCAGCTTTGGCGCCTGCAGGGTGAGGCGCTGCATCAGGTGCTCGACGTCATCGTGCTTGAACAGATCAGGCAAGTGCTCGCGCACTACCTTATTCAGGTGCGTGGCGACCACGCTGGCGCAGTCGATGACCTGATAGCCGAGGTTCAGTGCGCGCGACTTGTCCGACGGCTGAATCCACACGACCTGCATGCGATAAGCCGGGTCGGTGCCGAGAATGCCGTCGATCTCGCCATAGAGTTCGGGCGACGGAATCGCCATCAGGCGGTCGGCGTGCAGTTCGGCGCCGTCGATCTTCTCGCCATTGATGTAGATGTCGTATTGCGAAGCCTTGAGCCGCAAGCTGTCGCGGATCTGTACTTCGGGTAGCAAAAAGCCCAGGTGTTCAGACAGGGTCTGTCGCACGCCACGCACCCGCGCCGGCAGCGGTGCACCAGAGGCTTCGTTGACCAGCCCGACCAGTTTGTAACCCAGCGAAATCGATAAGCGCTCGACCAGTGGAATGTCTTCCCAGGCCAGGGTCTGCGCTTTTTCCTTGTCCATCGCCTGACCGATGGCCTGGATTTCCTTCAGGTCCGCACCAGCCGCAGGCGGCTCGTGCAGGGACACCCGCCAGCCAATGAAGCCGATCAGCGCGGCAAAACCGATAAACGCCAGGTGGGGCATGCCCGGCACCATGCCGAGTACGAAGAGGATGCCGGCCACGGTGTACAGCGAAGCCGGGTTGGCCAGCAGCTGGCGCTGGACCTGGCTGGTGATGTCGCTGGATTCGTTGATCCGGGTAACGATGATTGCTGCCGCAGTGGACAGGAGCAGCGCCGGGATCTGCGCCACCAGGCCGTCACCGATGGTCAACAGCGCGTATTGCTTGAAAGCTTCGCCAGCGGCCAGATCATGGACGAATACGCCAATGGCGAAACCGCCGAAGAGGTTGATCAGCAGGATCAGGATGCCGGCGATGGCGTCGCCGCGAACGAACTTCGAGGCGCCGTCCATTGCGCCGTAGAAATCGGCTTCCTTGGCGACTTCCTGGCGGCGCGCCTTGGCTTCGTCGTTGGTCAGCAGGCCGGCGTTGAGGTCGGCGTCGATGGCCATCTGCTTGCCCGGGAGGGCGTCCAGGGTGAAGCGTGCGGTCACTTCGGAGATCCGCTCGCCACCCTTGGTGATCACGATGAAGTTGATGATCATCAGGATGATGAACACCACCAAGCCGACGATGAAGTTGCCGCCGATGACCACCTCACCGAAGGCTTCAATCACCTTACCCGCCGCGCCCGTGCCGGTATGGCCTTCGAGCAACACCACCCGCGTGGACGCGACGTTGAGCGTCAGGCGCATCAGCGTGGTGATCAGGATCACCGTCGGGAACAGCGAGAAATCCAGCGGACTTTTCGATGACACGCTGACCAGCAGCACCAAGATCGACATGGCGATGTTGAAGGTGAACAAGACGTCCAGCAGCTGCGGCGGCAGCGGCAGGATGATCATCGCCAGAATCGACAGGATGATCAGCGGGATCCCAATCCGACCGCTGCTGAAGGTCGGGGTCAGTTTCTGAATCAGACTCATGATCGTGCTCGGTTGAACAGTTCTTCGGGAATATGAATGTCGCTGGCCAGCCTGGGCTTGGCCCGGCGACCCTGTTTCCAGGCCTTGAGCTGGAGGATGTAAGTCAGTACGTGGGCGACCGCGGTATAGAGCGGCGCCGGAATCTGCTGGTTGACCTGGGTGCTGAAGTAGATCGCGCGCGCCAGCGGTGGCAGCTCGACCACTTCCAGATTGTTGGCCTGAGCCAGCTTGCGGATGTACAGCGCGGTTTCATCGACACCACGCGCGATGACGAAGGGCGTCTCGGCTTTTTTCGGGTCGTACTTGAGCGCCACGGCGTAATGCGTCGGGTTGACGATCACCACGTCCGCGTCCTTGATCACTCGGCTGATCTGCCGTTGGGCCAGCTGGCGCTGCAGCTGCTTGATCCGCGCCTTTACTTCGGGGCGGCCTTCCTGGTTCTTGTGCTCTTCCTTGCGCTCCTGCTTGGTCATGCGCATTTTTTTCAGGAAGAAGAAGCGCTGCAGCGGGATATCGATCAGCGAGAACAGCAGGAAAACCATCAGCAACGCGATCGCCAGGTCGAACGTCAGCGAAAAGGCACTGCCGATGGCGTTGCTGATGTCGCTGCGTTGCAGCGCGATCAGCTTGGGCGCGGCGTAATAGAGCTGGCCGATGGCGACGCCGAGCAGGGTGGTGATCTTCAGCAGTGACTTGAGCAGCTCGGTCCAATTCTGCGCGCCGACCATCCGTCCTAAACCGGTAATCGGGTTGAGCTTGCTGAACTTGGGGGCGAAGTTCTTCGAAGCGAATACCCAGCCGCCCGGGACCAAGGCGAAGGCGATCACCAAAATCGGTGTCACCAGCAACGGCAGCAGCACGCTGATGAATACCAGCAGGTTGTGGGTGAGGATCAGCTGCAGGTCATCAAGCGTCATCTCGCTGTGATGAAAGTTGATGTACGAGTAGCTGAACGCCTGTTGCAGGCCATCGAAAAAGAAACCAAAGCTGAATTTGAGCACCAGCAGCGTCGCCAGCAACGAGACAGTGGTGGCGACGTCCTTGGAGCGGGTGACCTGGCCATCGTCGCGACTCTTCTTGAGTTTCTGCTCGGAGGCCTCTTCTGTTTTGTCCTGGGTGCTGTTCTCAGACATTGCGGCCGCTCCGCAAGATCTCGCCGATGTTGCCCAGCAACTCGCGGGTCAGGTGCAAGTAGGCTTCCGAGAGGTTGGGCAGGGTCAGGTAGATCAGCGTCAGCCCGGCGATGATCGCCATGGGGAAACCCAGGGAGAACAGGTTCATCGCTGGCGAGATGCGGTTGAGCAGACCGAAGCAGAACTGCACCAGCGTCATGCAGAAGACGATGGGTAGCGCGATCAGCAGGGCGGCGGAAATGACCCAGCTCAGCGACATCGCGATGGTCTGCAGGCCGTCGAAATGGATGCCGCTGCCGATCGGCCAGAAGATGAAGCTCTGATAGATGATGGTGACGATTACCAGGTGGCCGTCAGTGGCGAAGAACAGCAGCGCCAGCAGGATGAAATACAGCTGATAGACAATCGAGGCCGACGACACACCGTTCATGGGGTCGTTGAACACCGCCATCGACAGGCCGAGCTGGGTGGAGACGATATCACCGATCAGGGTGAACACCGTGAATACCAGCATTAGCGCTACGCCCAGCAGCAGCCCCATAGCGATCTGCTCCAGTGCCGTGAGGATGCCCTTCATCGACAGCGGGTCGATGGGCGCGGTCGGCGGCAGGGCGGCGGTGAGCACGACCGTCAGGGCTATGGCCAGCAGTACGCGCGCGCGGATGCTCAGCGATTTGTGGCTAAACATCGGCGCCAGGCTGAACACGGCCATGATCCGGCAGAACGGCCACCAGTACCCCAGCAGCGACTGCAGGTACTGACCGGCCTGCATGATGGGTTCGTTGCCCACGGCTAACCGACCAGCCGCCCGGCTTGGGTGAATGTTTCGATGAACAGATCGCTGAAAGTGCGCAGAATCCAGTGCCCGGCGAACACCAACATGCCGAGGGTGATCAGCAGGCGGGGGAGGAAGCTCAACATCTGTTCGTTGATTTGGGTGGCTGCCTGGAAAATGCTGATCAGCAGGCCGCCGAGCAGGCTCGGCACCACCAATACGCAGACCACCAGCACGATAACGTGGATGGCGTTGGAGACGATGTTGACGGCGGTATCGGGGGTCAGCATGGGAGCACCTGGGAGGTGAGGGCTGGTTTGCAGCTCAGAGCTGCAGTGCTGCATCTTTGTAGGAGCGAGCTTGCTCGCGAAGCTTTTTGGCTTTGGCTTTGGCTTTGGCTTCGAGCGATACCTATTGCCGATGTGGGCTGAGGCAGTGGTTTCGCCCTGCTGGGCGAGTCCCTTTTGGCAGTCGCCCCAAAAGGAACCAAAAGGTCTTGCCCCTGCATCCGGGTCTCGCTGCGCTCGACTTCCCTCATTCCATCGCTGCTCCGAGGGTCGCCGCGCAAGGGCCATCCATGGCCCTTCACGGCTCTCGCGGCATCCATGCCGCTCGCCCCTCTACGCAGCGATTCCATTCGGCCTCCTGAAAGGGGCGATTCGGTGGTGTTTGATGGGCCGTGCAGCGAAGCGGTTGTGCGAGTTTCGGCCGATCGTAGGGTGGGTAACGCGAAGCTTACCCACCGCTTTTTGGAGGCGAAGTTTGATACCGAGCGACGTATCAATTGCGGTGGAAAATGCTTCGCAGTTTTCCACCCTACGAAGCCCGCCGAAGATTGAAGCGCTTTGTTGCTGTTGCCATTCAAGAACTTCCAGACGGCTCGTTCCCGGGTCCCCTTCAGGAGGCCGAGCGTAGGCGTTGCGTAGGGGGTCGCGAGGCATGGATGCCGAGCGAGGAGCGATGGGCCAGGGATGGCCCTTCGCGACGACCCCCGGAGCAGCGCCGGAGCGAGGGAAGTTTTGCGCAGCAAAACCCGGATGCAGGGGTGGCCTTCTTTTTGGTTACTTTTTCTTGGCCACACAAGAAAAAGTGACGCGCCGTGCAAGGCGCAACCTGTAGTCCCAGCCGAGGAAAGCGCGGCGTCGTGCATGAAGGTCTGCGCCAGCGCCTGATCGCAAGAAAAGACTGGGCGTCCCATCACGCTGCTACGAGAAGCGATAGATCGTTCGGCCGCTGAGGCATAGGAGGAGCGATGACTCATCTCAGCGTCCCCTAAAACGGCTGAATACTGGTGGTCAGGGTCCCCATCAACAACGCCCACCCATCGACCAACACAAACACCATCAGCTTGAACGGCAACGAAATCATCATCGGCGAGAGCATCATCATGCCCATCGCCATCAGCACGCTGGCGACCACCAGGTCTATCACCAGAAACGGCACGAAGATCATGAAGCCCAGCTGAAACGCCGTCTTCAGCTCGCTCAGCACGAACGCCGGCAGCAGCAGGGAAAAGTCCAGGTCGTCGAGGTTCTCAGGCACTTCCTCGCCGGCCAGCGACACCATGGTCTCCAGCGAGGTCTTGTTGGTCTGCGCCAGCATGAAACCCGACAGGCTGGTCTTGGAAACGTCGAGCGCGTGCTCCAGGCTGATCTCGTCGTTCTGGAAGGGCTCGAAGGCGGCGCTATGAATCTCCTGCCAGACCGGGCGCATCACCAGCAGGGTGACGATCAGCGCGATACCGATCAGCACCTGGTTCGGTGGGCTCTGTTGCAGGCCGATGGCCTGGCGCAGGATGGCCAGCACGATGATGAAGCGGGTGAAGCAGGTCATCATCATCAGCATCGCCGGCAGGAAGCCCAGCAGCGTCATGATGATCAGGATCTGCAGCTTGATGCTGAATTCCTGGCCGTTCTCCGTATCGTTCAGGTTGAACAGAGTGATTTCGCCGCCGGCCGCCTGTGCCGCCAGCGGGAACAGGCCGATCAGCAACAGGCACAGCAGCGACAGCCCGCGACGCAGATTCATTGCGTCAGCGCATCCAGACCGACGCCAGACAGTTCGACGATGCGCAAGCCGTAGCTGCCATTCATCACCACCACCTCGGCCTTGGCGAACAGGGTGCCGTTGACCTTCACGTCCAGCGGCTCGCCGGCCACCTTGTCGAGGACGATGACGCTGCTGGTGTCGCACTCCATCAGTTCTTTCAGCGAAATTTCAGCCGACGCCACTTCCAGCGTGACGTTGACCGGAATCTTGCCGAAGAAGCTCAGGTCCTGACGCGGTGCCTGGGGCTGTGGGGCTGGTGCAGCGGCCGGCTCATCGGTGCCGTCGAGGCTCAGGTCGCCCTCGTTGATGAGGTTCTCGAATTCGTTGTCGGACAGTTGACCGGTCATTGGGATTTCACGCTTTCAAGTGAAGTGAGGAACAAGGCGCCGTCTTCTTCGAAGACAGTCCCCCGGAAGAGCTTCTGCTGGTTGATGCGCACCTCGTAACGATCCAGCGGGCGCACCATGAGAATGTCGTTGAGCTGCAGGGCAAGCACTTGCGACAGTGGCATCTGTACCGAGGCGACCACGCAATCCAGCCGTACCGGCAGGTGTTTGATGTGATCAACCGGGTTGCCTGTCAGCCGAGCAGGTAACGGGCCGGCCAGGCGACTGGTCAGTTCATCGACCAGATCGGTGTCCAGATGAATGAAGATCGATGAACGGCTATTGGTCAAATGGCTGATGTATTCGAACTCAGCAACATATTCCCAAGTTGTTTCTTCGTAATCGTTTTCGTAGCGCTCAAGTTCGCCAAACGTATCGCCGGATAATATTGAACGCGCAAAGATATAAGTCAGATCAAGTCCCAGTCGATCACGCATCCGTTGTTCGGAGGTGCTGATCGGCGGTGCTTCCTGACTGGGCACTATGGTGCCGCCGTAATAGCACTCGAGTGCCTCGGTAAGCAGTGCCCGATCAATTGAGAAACCAACTTTTCCCATCGGCGATCGATAAATGCACTCCGGCGCTTTGTTTGCCGGCTCTTGCACATCCACCTTGCTCAGCTCGAGGCTGATCCGGTAATTGCGCAAGAAGTAATCGCCCATCAAGCGTGGGTTCTTGTTGGTGGTTTCCTTGATGAACTGAGGAATCTTGTGATGATGCCGGCCAAGCTTCTGCGGTTTCAAAACAGTCAGGCTTTGGGCGGGCACGCCATGGTGGACTTTTGAATTGCCAGACATGTTGTGAACGGTATTTCCTGGTTCTTGCACGGCGAGCACGGGCCTGTCGCGCGGGAATAAGCAGAAGAGTGTTTGGCCAGGGCGGGGTTGCGATGCCTGAGGTCACGGGCATGGCTCTAGCGTGCCGCCAGTCTAGGCTTGGGCGCGAGGAAGGATTAAATCAATAGGTATCAATTGATCTTTTTTGAGATCAGCTATGAGCAATTGATTTAATTTTAGCGGAACTGATTGGGCGGTTCCGGGCGGGCTTGTTAGCGTGCGCGCAATTGTTTCGAGGACAGTCGGTGTCGGATCCATCTCGTACGGCGAGTTGGACAGACAGGGCGACAAAAGTTCCAAAAGACTTAAATAATTTTTTCAGCGAATCCGGCGTTGTGTTCAAGCAAAAGCCTGACGGCGCCAAGGTGGTCACATTGAACAGTGTCAGTCATGCAATGAACTACTCCCGCGAAGAGCTATTCGCTCCAGCGCCGGCGCGCAAGAAAATCCTTATTGTCGGTAACCCCGCCCAAGCGGGTTGCGAGTTCCTTGAAGCAGGTTTGCGGAAGGAAGGTTGCGCGGTCTTTCTACATGCCGATCTAAATGATCTGGATAGTGCAGCCTTGAAAGGAACGTCACTGGTTTTCGTTGTGATCAGCGGGATTCAGCAGCCGGCCTTATATACGCAGATCGATTCACTTATTCGCCGTGGGCGCTCGGTCAGTGTTATTCCGGTCGTGCAGTATGCCGATCAGGAAAAGGCGGCCGCTTTACTTGAGCTGGGTTGTGTCGACTACTTGTTGTCGCCGTTCAGCGAAAGTCAATTAAGCGCGTTGTTGCGCCGCCAGGAATTCGCTGACGCCGCGCAGGAAAGTTTCGTCTCCTGTTCCCAGGCTGGCCGCCGCCTACTCGCCATGGCGCAGCGTGTATCGCTGACCCGAGCGCCGATCCTGATCACCGGTGAAACCGGCACTGGCAAGGAGCTAATGGCGCGTTACATCCATCGTTTCTCGGCCAGCGCCGATGCGCCTTTCATCGCGGTGAACTGCGCCGCTATCCCTGAACAGATGCTCGAATCGATTCTGTTCGGCCATGAAAAGGGCGCCTTTACCGGTGCAGTGACGGCCCAGCCAGGCAAATTCGAGCTGGCCAACGGCGGCACCTTGTTGCTCGATGAAATCGGTGAGTTACCGCTGGGGCTGCAAGCGAAGCTGCTTCGCGTTCTGCAGGAGCAGCGCGTGGAGCGCCTCGGCGGGCGCAAGGAAATCGAACTCAACGTACGCATCATCGCCGCGACCAACCGCGATCTGCAGGCGGAAGTGGCGCAAGGGCGTTTCCGCGCCGACCTGATGTTCCGTCTCGACGTGCTGCCGCTGCACATCTGCCCGCTGCGTGAGCGCAAGGAAGACGTGCTGCCGCTGGCTCGCCGCTTCGTGGCCAAGTACGCGCCGCAGGAAGCCGACGAAGAACTGTTCACCAGCGATGCCTGCCGCGCCTTGCTGCAGCACGACTGGCCGGGCAATGCCCGCGAGCTGGAAAACACCGTGCAACGCGCTCTGGTGTTGCGCAATGGCCTGTTCATCCAGCCGCAGGATCTCGGGCTGGCCGCACCGCCTCAAGCCGAAGTGCGCAGCGAGCGGCTGCCGCTGCCCGCGGTCGAGTCCGGCAAAGCCGCCCTGCGCGCCAGCGGCAAGTGGGCCGAGTACCAGCACGTGATCGACACCATCCGCAAGTTCGATGGGCACAAGACCAAGGCGGCGGCCAGCCTCGGCATGACCTCACGCGCCTTGCGCTACCGCCTCAATGCCATGCGCGAGCAGGGCATCGAGCTGAATTTCTGAGTTTTACAAGGGAGAGCCAGCGATGAGTTCAATCACTCAGGTGCAGCAGGATCTGCTGGGCCGGATGCAGCAGCTTCAGGATGTCGCCAGTGGCACGACCATCAAACCGGCTGACCAGGCGGCGCCCGATGCGGGCGGGATGTTCATGGCGGCGATGCGTTCGGTCGATGCGCAGCAACATCAGGCTGGCGCTGCCATGGCCGCGGTGGACAGCGGCAAGAGCGACGATCTGGTGGGCGCCATGATCGACAGCCAGAAGGCCAGCGTGTCGTTTTCCGCGTTGCTGCAGGTGCGCAACAAACTGACCACGGCGTTTGACGACGTCATGAGAACGCCGCTTTGACCCGGCGTGAGAGCTAAGACGTGCTGCAGAAAATCAAAAGCAAACTGCCCGCCGGCGGCCTCCAACTCGACCCGCGGGTAACGCTCGCCGGCATGGCAGTAATTGCCGCCGCGCTGGCAGTCGCCGTGGCCTTCTACCTGTGGCGCGATAACGGTTCGTTCCGTCCGCTGCATGGCGCCGGAGAGGCCTTTCCGGTCGCCGAGGTGATGCAGGTGCTCGATGCCGAGGCTGTGCAATACCGCATCCATCCCCAGAGTGGCCAGATTCTGGTGCGCGAGGATCAGCTGTCCCGGGCGCGCATGCTGCTTGCCGCCAAGGGCGTGAAAGTTGCCCTGCCGGCCGGCTACGAGCTGTTCGACAAGGAAGAGCCGTTGGGCACCAGCCAGTTCGTCCAGGACGTGCGGCTCAAGCGCAGCCTCGAAGGCGAGCTGGCGCGCACGGTGATGTCGCTCAAAGGCATTCAGCATGCCCGTGTGCACCTGGCGCAGGAGGAGAACAGCTCCTTCGTGGTCAGCAAGCGTGCGCCGAGCACGGCGTCGGTGATGCTGCAGCTGGAGCCCGGCTACAAGCTGGGCGCCGATCAGGTCAGTGCGATCATCAATCTGGTGGCCGGCAGCGTGCCCAACCTCAAGCCCGAAGATGTTGGCGTGGTCGATCAATACGGCGCCCTGCTGTCGCGCGGCTTGAATGTCGGCGGTGGCCCGGCACAGAACTGGGGCGCCGTGGAGGACTATCAGCAGAAGGCGGTGGCCAATATCGAAGAAGTGCTGGCGCCGGTACTGGGCAGTGGCAACTACCGCATCAGCGTCGCGGCCGATATCGATTTCAGCCAGAAGGAAGAGACGCTGCAGTCCTATGGCGAAACCCCGCGGCTGCGTCGCGAGGTGCTGAGTAACGAAAGCGCGCTCGATCAGCTGGCGCTCGGTGTGCCCGGCTCGCTGGCCAACCGGCCTGTCGCGCCGCCAAAGGAAGGCGAGGAGCCCAAGCCGGTCAAGGGCGAAACCAAGGGTGCGACCTCCCTGCGCGAGGAATCCACCCGTCAACTGGACTACGACCAGAGCGTGATCCATGTGAAGCATGCCGGTTTCACCCTGCGCCAGCAGAGCGTCGCGGTGGTGCTCAACGCCGCCGCCGCGCCAGAAGGTGGCTGGGGCGACGAGGCCCGCGCCGAACTCGAGGCGATGGTGCGCAGCGCGGTTGGCTTCAAGCAGGCGCGTGGCGACCTGCTGACCTTGAGCGTGCTGCCCTTCGCCAGTGTGGAAACCACGCTTGATGAGGTGCCCTGGTGGGAAAACAGCCAGGTGCATGCTTTGGCCAAGCTGGGCGTTGCCGGCCTGATCGCGCTGCTGCTGTTGCTGATTGTGGTGCGCCCGGCAGTGCGCAGCCTGACCCAGCGCAGCGCGCCAGTTGAGACCGATCCGGTGGCCCTGGAAGGCACCCTGACGGGGATGCCGGGTCCGCTGCCGATCGAGGCGGAAACGCGCGCAGCACTGGCCAGCCCGCGACCCAGTGGCGACGGCATACACGTATTCGGCGAACTCAATCCGCTCTCGGAAATTCGCCTGCCAGCGCCCGGTTCGGGGCTGGAGCTACAGATCGAGCATCTGCAGATGCTTGCCAAGAACGACCCGGAGCGCGTTTCGGAAGTCATCAAGCATTGGATAGGCCGCAATGAAAGAGAACTCAACCCAGCCAGCTGAGTCGGCGACCGGCTCGAGCAAGGAAATCAAGGCGCGCCCGGTGCAGTTGCGCTCGGTGAGTTCGCTGGACCAGGCGGCCATCCTCATGCTGAGCATGGGCGATGACATTTCGGCCGGCATCCTGCGCAACTTCTCCCGCGAGGAAATCATCAGCATCAGCCAGGCGATGGCGCGTCTGTCCAACGTCAAGCAACCGATGGTCTCCGATGTGATCAGCCGGTTCTTCGATGACTACAAGGAGCAGAGCAGCATCAAGGGTGCGTCGCGCACCTACCTGTCCGGCATGCTCGGCAAGGCGTTGGGTGGCGACATCACCCGTTCGCTGCTCGACTCCATCTATGGCGAAGAAATTCGCGCCAAGATGGCGAAGATGGAGTGGCTGGACCCCAAGCAGTTCGCCGCGCTGATTGCCAAGGAGCACGCGCAGATGCAGGCGGTGTTCCTCGCTTTCCTGCCGCCTGGGATGGCCACCGACGTGCTCGAGTGCATGCCGGCCGAGCGTCAGGACGAGCTGTTGTACCGCATCGCCAACCTGAGCGAGGTCAACAGCGACGTGATCGCCGAGCTGGAGCAGCTCATCGATCGCAGTCTGCAAGTGCTCACGAACCAGGGTTCGCAGGTGCGGGGCGTGAAGCAGGCCGCAGACATCATGAACCGGTTCAAGGGCAATCGAGACCAGATGTTCGAACTGCTGCGCGCGCACAACGAAGAACTGGTCGGCAAGATCGAAGATGAAATGTACGACTTCTTCATCCTCTCGCGGCAGAACCAGGACGTGCTGCAGACCCTGCTCGAAGTGATCCCGCTGGAAGAGTGGGTGGTTGCGCTCAAGGGCGCCGAGCCGGCGCTGGTCAATGCCATCCAGGGTGCGCTGCCCAAGCGCCAGGCTCAGCAGATGGAGTCGATCAACCGTCGCCAGGGCCCAGTGCCGCTGTCGCGGGTGGAGCAGGTGCGCAAGGACATCATGGCCGTGGTTCGGGACATGTCCAACGAAGGCGACCTGCAGGTTCAGCTGTTTCGCGAACAGACCGTCGAGTAAGCGCCGATGAGCATCAAGATCATCAAGGGTGAAGGCCGCTCCTGGCGGCCGTTCCGCTTCCCGCCTCGCGTGCGCACCGCCTCTGAACTGGCCGACAGCGTGGCCGGTGACCCGGCGGCGCTGCAGCGCGCCGTTGCCGATGGCTTTCAGGAAGGCATCGACAAGGGCTACGAACAGGGCCTGGAGCAGGGTCGTGAGGCCGGTCACCGCGAAGGTTTTGAGCGCGGTGTCGAGGACGGCAAGGCGATCGGTCGTGAAGAAGGGCGGGTCATGGGACGTCGCGCATTCGACGAAGCGGCCCGGCCGCTGGATGAACTGGTCGAGCGCTTTGAGCACTTCCGGCAGGAATTTGAACAGGCGCGTCGCGAGCAACTGCTGGAGCTGGTGCAGAAGGTTTCCAAGCAGGTGATCCGCTGTGAACTGACCCTGCATCCGACGCAGTTGCTGACCCTGGCTGAGGAAGCCCTGGCGGCCATGCCGGGTGATCAGGAAGACGTGCGCATCTTGCTCAACCCCGAGGAATGCACCCGGATCAAGGAGTTGGCACCCGAGCGTGCGGCGGCCTGGCGTCTGATCCCGGATGAAAAGCTGGCGCTCGGCGAGTGCCGTGTGATCACGGCGCAGGCCGAAGCCGATATCGGCTGCCAGCAGCGCCTTGATTCATGCATGGACACGCTGGGCGAGCACATCAGGGCGGAAGCCTGAGATGTCCCTGCGCGAGAGCTTCCGGCTCGACGAGGCGTTGCGCTCGCTGGACACGGTGCAGCTGGCGAAGGTCAGCGGCCGGCTGGTGCGCGTCTCCGGCATGCTCTTGGAAAGCCTCGGCTGCCAGCGCATGACCGGCCAGCGCTGTTTCGTCGAACAGGGCGACGGCAGCATGCTCGAAGCGCAGGTGGTGGGCTTCAACCGCGACATCACCTACCTGATGCCCTTCAAGAAACCGGTGGGGCTGACCTCCGGATCGCGCGTATTTCCGGCGCCGGATGATGCCAAGCTGCATATCGACGAATCCTGGCTGGGGCGTGTGGTCAACGGCCTCGGCGAGCCCTTGGACGAGATGGGCAAGCTCAGCGGGCGCGATCCGCTGCCCACCGAGCTGCCTTCGGTCAATCCGCTCAAGCGCAAGCCGGTCAGTGAACCGCTGGACGTCGGCGTGCGGGCGATCAATTCCATGCTCACCCTCGGCAAGGGCCAGCGCGTCGGCCTGTTCGCCGGTTCCGGCGTGGGCAAAAGCGTGCTGCTGGGCATGATCACGCGACAGACCAAGGCTGACGTCGTGGTGGTCGGGCTAATTGGTGAGCGCGGACGCGAGGTGCAGGAGTTCCTGCTGCATTCGCTGGGCGAAGAGGGCCTGAAGAAGGCCGTGGTGGTGGTGGCGCCGGCCAACGAATCGCCGCTGATGCGTCTCAAGGCCACCGAGCTTTGCCACAGCATCGCCGCTTATTTCCGCGACCAGGGCAACGATGTGTTGTTGCTGGTCGATTCGCTGACCCGCTACGCCATGGCCCAGCGAGAAATTGCCCTGGCCCTCGGCGAGCCGCCAGCCACCAAGGGCTATCCGCCGTCTGTGTTCGGCATGCTGCCGGAGTTGGTCGAAAGCGCCGGCAATGGTGCCAACGACAACGGCAGCCTCAGTGCGCTGTACACGGTTCTCGCCGAGGGCGACGACCAGCAGGACCCGATTGTCGATTGCGCGCGTGCAATTCTCGATGGCCACATCGTGTTGTCGCGTCGATTGGCGGACGCCGGGCATTACCCGGCTATCGACATCTGCGCTTCGGTCAGCCGCTGCATGAGCCAGGTCGGCCAGCCGCCGCACCTGGGCGCCGCGCGGCAGCTCAAGGAGTTCTACAGCACCTACGAGAAGATCAAGGAGCTGATCCCGCTGGGTGGCTACAGCCCTGGCGCAGACATCAAGACCGACCGCGCCGTGCAGCTCGCACCCACCATCGAACGCTTTCTGCGCCAAGAAGTGGGCGAGGCGGCGGAGCTGGAAACCAGTCTCACCATCCTGCAAAGCATCATCAGGAAGCCATGAAGCAGCAGATCGAAACGCTCACGCGCCTGGCCAGCCTGCGCGGCAACCGGGTCAAGCAGATGCTCGGGCAGGTTCAGTATCAGCAAAACCTCTGCCAGCGCTATCGCAACAACATCACCGGTCTCAGCCGCCTGTGCGGGTTCTCCGTGCCGATGAGCACGCCGCTGCAACGCGACAATCAGCAGCGCTACAAGGCCACGCTGTACAAGATGGTCGAGCTGCAGCGGCGCGAACTGGCCGTGGCCGAGCAGGCGCTGGTGCGTATCCAGCAGGAGCTGCTGCAGGCCATGCGCAGCGAGAAGGTGGTTGAGCATGTGATCGACGCCAAGATGCAGCAGTGGCAGCAGCTGCTCACGGCGCAGGAACAGAAGATTCAGGACGGTCTGGCCGCGCAGACCTGGTGGCGCAATCAGATCGCCTGAGTAGGAGTGCCTGAACACGGCGCTTGGAAACGGCGTAAGGCGGCCCGCCTGTCAGCCCTAGCAAAAAAACATTTAAGGTTTGCGCCTTAGCGGTCGCTTGTTTGGCAGTAACCACTGAGTTGGAACGAAATCATGGAAATCAGCCGGCAGTTCAAGCCCGCCATTGCAATGCCCACCGAGACCGCTTCGGCGCGTCCGGCCAGTGCGCGCCCCACGGCCCAGCCTGCTGCGCGTCCGGCCACAAGCCTGCCGCTGGAGCAGATGCACGACGCCCTGCGCGCCATGCCCGAGGTCGATCTGGACCGGGTGGCGGCCATCAAGCAAGCGCTGCAGCGCGGCGAGATCTCTACCGACGTGGGTGATCTGGCCAGCAGCATGCTCAGCTACCACCGCGGAAACGATGCGTGAGCCAGCGCGATAAGCTGCTGGCAGTCGTCGATGACGATCTCCAGCAGGATTGCGGCGATTACCTCGCCTTGCGCGAGCTGATGCAGGCGCTCTACGGACGTCTGCTCGAGCGCGACGTGCCGGAGATCGACCGCATCAACCTGCAGATCACCTTGCGTGTCGAAGCCATCGCCGCGCGCGCCCAGCGACGCAGCAAGGTGCTCGCGGCTTTCGGTCTGGAAACCTCAGGTGTTGGCATGCGCCGCCTGCTGTCCAGCTGCACGGGTGAGCGCGGTGACTCCCTTCAGCAGCATTGGCGGCAAGTCGGTGATCTCGCTGTGCAGTGTCAGCAATTCAACGAGCACAACGGCAAGCTGCTCGCCATGCATCACGACATTCTTCAGCAGCTGCTCGCCGGTGGGCAGGATGCGCGGCTGTATTCGCCGCAGGCCTATTGAGGCGCAAAGACATTCGTCCGCGCTTCTGCGGATGCTCAGCTCCCGTTAGCGGCTTCAGCCACAGCTCCCTTCAGCCGTACGCCCACAGCGATCCACACCACGACAGCGTGTAAGAGGCGCCTTGCCGCGACAGGCCTATCGTCACCATCAAGGAATTAATCCTTTTCGGTTTGGCCTTTAACTGCCTCACTGCTGACGTCGCCTTTACAGACAGATGCTCCGCCCGCGTCGAGGCGGAAACGGCACTTCCCCGTTTCCTGGTCCTGTCACGTTGCGGAAGCCTTTTTTCTGCATGCCGTTTGCTGGAAGGCCCATATCGCGGGCGTTTCAGACCTGGCATGCAATCTGCTCTAGAAACAACAAGAGGGGATGGTGATGGCTATAAATTCCGATTACGTACAGCAGATGTCGACGCAGTTGGCGACTTACGAAGTTCAGTCGTCGCTGGATCGGCTTAACCGCAACGAGTCCCGCTACAAGGCCCAGCGTGAAGCGCTGAATTCGCTGCGCACGTCGATGACGACCTTCAAGTCCGCCATCACCAAGCTCAACAGCAGCACATCGAGCATGTTGACCAACAGTGCAACCTTCAGTCAGGAGGGTTATGCCACGGCTAGCGTGGGCACTACCGCAACGGCCGGTACCTATGACTTTTTCGTCGAGCGCCTGGCCAGCAAGCAGCAGGTCGCGGTACAGGGCTTGGTCGATGGCAGCCTGAGCGGCACCCTGACGCTGAATGCCCAATCGTTCGACCTCAGCCAGTACGCCACGCTTGGCGATGCCGCCACGGCCATCAACGACGCCGGTCTCGGTGTGCAAGCGACCCTGGTGCGCAGCAACGGCGCGGTCAGTCTGGTCGTCAGCAGTGAGCAAACCGGCGCTCCCAATGCATTCAGCCTCACAATGACAGGCAACGCTGCCGCGACCACGACCACGCTATCGACTGCCCAGGACGCGATGGTTCGTATGGGTGGCAGCTATGGCGTGGGCGGCATCGAGCTGACCAGCGCCAGCAACACCTTTACCGACGTCATCGACGGCGTAAGCCTGACCGTGAGCAAGACGCATGCGGCGACCGACACCCCGCTGACCGTCACGGTGGGCCAAGACAAAGCCGGCACACAGGCCAAGGCGCAGACATTCATCGACGCCTTCAACGCCCTGATGACCAGTTTCGATTCGCTGACCGCCAGCGGCAGCGATAGCGCCAAACGCGGCGCACTGGCCGGCGATTCCAGCGTGCGTTCCATCGAAAGCCGCCTCAACAGCCTGTTGCGTGCCGACTTCGGCGGCAAGAGCCTGATCGAATTCGGCATCAGCGCCGACCGCAACGGCAAGCTGACGATCGATGCCAAGCGTTTCGAGGCGGCCGTCGCCAACGATCCTGCGGGCTTCGAGGAGCTGTTCACCGGCACCGACAAGCTGCTGGAGAGCATGGACAAGACTGTCGCCAGCTACACCAGCAGCACCAACGGCCTGCTGAAGAACCGCATGGACACGCTGGACATGAGCCTGCGCCGCATCGACGAGCAGTTCGAGACGCTCCAGCAGCAGTACGACACCCATTACAGCCGCTACCTGCGGCAGTTCACCAGCATGATGCAGACCATGCAGAGCATGGAGCAGACCAGCGGAATGTTCTCGATGCCCACCACATCGCAAGCTAACGGATTGTTCTCATGAACAGCTATCACCCCAACGACAGTTATGACAGCTACCGCTCGGTAGACCTCGAGGCACGTGCTGCCTCGGCTTCGCCTTACGAACTGGTGCTGGTGCTGATGGACGGCCTGCTGGACGAGCTGGCCCGCGCCCGCGGCCACATCGAGCACAAACGGTACCAGCAGAAGGGCGTATCGCTGGAAAAGTGCATGAACATCCTCAACGGCCTCAACGGTGCGCTCGATGAAGAGGGCGGCGGCGAGGTGGTTCAAGGGCTGGCGCGGCTGTACGAGTACTGCATCTACCGGCTCTCGGACGTCAGCGTGTCGCTGTCGCTGGAAGGGCTGGACGAAGTGATCAACCTGCTCGGCATTCTCCGCGAGGGCTGGGAGGGCGTCAGTGCCGCCCGTAAGTGACAGCGAGCGCCTGATGGCGCTGCACGGCGAATTGCAGGCGGCGTTGCAGAGCAATGACTGGACCGCCGTGGCCACGGTTGATGCGGCGATTCGTCAGTGTCTCGAAACACTGGCCGGTCGGCTTGAACTGGACGAGCCGACGCACGCGGCCAAGAGCCGCCTCAAGCAGCTCCACGGGGAAGGCCTGCAAGCCTGCGCCGAAGAGTGCGAGCGTCTGCGCCTGCTGCTGTTGAACCACCTCGAGCACGCCGAAGGGCGTGCCGCCTACCAGCGCATTGATATGTTCCAAGCCGGAGACAGGGGATGATGATCCAGTCGATATCAGCAACGCGTACGGCAGCCAGTGGCGAATCCGCGGTGCCGGTTGCTGCGCGTGCGAGCCAGGGCGGGCAGGCCACTGTTGGTCAAGCCATGGCTGGCAATGCCATGCGCGGTTTCGGCGAGCGCATGCTGCTGGCGTCGAGCGCGGGTGACGATCTGTCTTCCGAAATTGCTGCCCCCACGCTGCAAGGCCCCCTACCGGTATTGGCGGCTGAGCAGGGCCACGTGCTGCAGGCAGGCGGCAGTGTCAGCCAGGGCAATGAAGCGCCCCAGGAGTTGACGCCTGAGCAATGGTTGCTGGGCATGATCGATCAGCAACTGGCCGAAATTCAGGCGCGTGATGCTGCACAACCGGGCGCCGCGCCTGCGCCACAGGCGCTTCCGCAAGCCACCGCAGCGACCCCCGACGATCTGCTGAGCGCATTGCCGGGGCAGATCCAGATGACTGACGCCCCGCTCAATGCCGTGCCGGGCGATTCGCTGAACATTGTGAAGATGGCTGTTCAGGGCCGCACCGTCGAGCTGAACCCGGTGGCGACGGCCATGCCCAAGCCCATCGTCGAGATGGGTGTCGGCCAAACCCTGGCCGCCGCAGTCACGTCGGCCGATGCCATGCCGGCCGCGTCGCTGGACTCGCTTCTGGAGGTCGCTGAGCCACTGGAAGCGGGCGACCCGCTGACCGCGACGGTCGAGCGCGGACAAAGCGCGCCGCTGCAGTCTGCGGACCGTGCGCTGAAGTTGCAGGCACCGGAGGCCAAGTGGGGCGAGCAGATGCTCCACGCCTTGCGCGAAAACGTCGATCTGCAAATCCAGCAGAAGATCCAGAGCGCCACCATTCGCCTCGACCCACCCGAACTGGGCAGCATGGAAATCCTGCTCAACCACGAGTCGGGCCGGCTGAACGTACAACTGTCCGCAGCGAACGCCGATGTGGCGCGCCTGCTGCAGCAAACCAGTGACCGTCTGCGCCAGGAGCTGGTGGGCCAGCATTTCGTCCAGGTCAACGTGCAGGTCGGCGCCGACGGCGGCGGTCAGCAGGGCCAGCAGCGCCAACGCCCGGTGCTGGCAGGGGAAGAAACACCTCTGGCGGCCCGCCCGCAGGAGCAAGCGCCGGAACGCGAAAGTGCCCGGACCCGTGATGTCCTGGTGACGGTCTGAGCCGATTCAACCTAATTAGCCATTTGTGAGTGTGTTATGTCGACGCCCCGTATTGTTCTGCTGATGCTGTTGCTCAACGTCCTGACCGTTGCCGGTGGCGTTGGCGCCAGCTACTGGCTGCTCAAGCCCGGCCTGGAAGGCTCCAGCTCGGGCGAAGTCGCGGAGGCTGAACCGGTCGAGCCCTCGGAGTACGTGTTCTTCCCGGTGCAGAAGATCATCGTCAGCGTGCGCGGCGACGGACGTGAGCACTACTTCGTGCTGGACCTGGCGCTGCAGGCGGAGGTATCTGACGAGCCACCGAAATTCGAGCAGGCCGAGCCCATCGTGCGTAACTCGGTGGTGGGCTACCTGTCGTCCCTGCCTTTCGATGAATTGCGTGGGTTGAAGATCGGCGAGCTGCAGGAGCGTCTGGAGAAGGCGCTCTTCGCCGACTTCGCCAGCAAGAACGCAGCGGTGCCCTTCGAGCACGTGCTGGTCAACAAGCTGATCGTGCAGTAAAGGCCCCGCCATGAGTGCCACTTGCCCCATCGACTACTACGGCGCTACGCCGGCGGGCCCTTCGGTGTTCGCACCGGCGGTCGAGCAGCGCTGGCTGATGCAGTACCTGCCGCTGGTCAAACGCATCGTTCGCCAGCTGTCACTGCAGGCCAACCAAGTGCTCGACCGCGAGGACATGGAGCAGATCGGCATGATGGGGCTGCTCGAAGGTTTGCGTCGTTACGGCGAGCCGGACGAAGGCTTCGGCAAGTTCGCGTCCCTGCGTATTCGTGGCGCGATTCTTGATGAGCTGCGCCGCCAGGACTGGCGTCCGCGCCAGGTTCGCCAACAGGCACACAAGGTGCGCGATGCGATCCGCGACCTGTCACGACAGCTGGGCCACGAACCCAGCGACGAGGAAATCAAGGCCCACACCGGCCTTGATGAAAAGGAATACCAGGCGTTCCTCTGTGCGGATTCATCAGAGGCCATCGAGAGCCTCGACGAGCTGCTGCAGAGCGGCCACGAGCATTTTCCAGACACCACCGAGCTGTTCGAGGAGCGCCTGATCAAGGAGCGCGTCTTAGCGCAGGCGCTGGCACGGCTGGACGAGCGTGAGCGCCTGGTGCTGACGCTGTATTACCAGCACGAACTGAGCCTGAAAGAAATTGCCCTGGTGCTGGAAGTCAGCGATGCCCGGGTCTGTCAGCTGAGCAAACAGGCGATCGGCAAGGCCTGCCGATTCCTAACCGAGAGAAGTCAGTAGTCATGCAGAAAGTATTAGGCGCCTTCATCATCATCGGCTGCGTGCTGGGCGGCTACGCCATGGCGCACGGCGACATGCGCATGCTCTGGCAACCGGCCGAGGTGGTCATCATTCTCGGTGCCGCGCTCGGCAGTCTGGTGGTCGGCAACCCCAAGGAAGTCCTGATCGAGATGCTGCATCAGATCAAGGGTGTCTTCTCCTACCAGCGTCGTGGCGAGGAGTTTCAGCGCCAATTGCTGATGCTGCTCTATGAGCTGCTGGAAATGGTCGACGTCGGCGGCCTCAAAGTGCTCGATTCGCATATCGAGGAGCCGGAGCAAAGCGATCTGTTCGTTCGCTACCCGCTGATCCTTCAGGAAAAGAACCTGATGGCTTTTATCGCCGACAACTTCCGGCTGATGGCGATGGGCAAGATCAGCGCTCACGAGCTGGAAGGGTTTCTTGAGCAGGAGCTCGAAGCCATGGAGCACGCCCTGCTACAGCCGGCGCGCTCATTGCACAAGATCGGCGAAGCCATGCCTGGCTTCGGCATCCTCGCAGCGATCATGGGCATCATCATCACTATGGGCAGCATCGGCGGCAGCGTCGCGGAAATCGGTGCGCACGTAGCGGCAGCGCTGGTCGGAACCTTCCTCGGCATCTTCTTCTGTTACTGCCTGATGGACCCGCTTTCCAACGCCATGAGCCAGCGGATCAAGACCGAACTCTCGGCGCTCGAATGCGTGCGCACCACGCTGGTTGCCCATGTCGCCGGCAAGCCTACATTGCTGGCGGTCGACGCCGGTCGCAAGTTGATCGAGCAGGACGTCAAGCCCGCTTTCCGCCAGCTGGAAAAATGGGTGACCCAGTACGAGGAAGAAAGGGACGCCGCATGAGGAGCCGGGACAAGAACAAGGGCGGCGGCGAGCACGAGATCATCATCAAGCGCCGCGGCAAGAAGGGTCACGGCGACGAGCATGGCGGTGCCTGGAAGGTGGCCTTCGCCGACTTCACCCTGGCGATGATGGCGCTGTTCATGGTGCTGTGGATCATCCAACCGCAGATGAATCAGACCAACCCGTCCTATGGCGAGATGGAGAGCAATCCGCTGGTCGATGGCGGGGCGGGTATCTTCGACGGCACCAGCACCTCACCGCTGGAACTCGACGGCGTACCGGTCCGCCCACCACAGACCGAAGAAACCGACCGCATCGACGGGAAAAGCGACCAGGACGGCAGCCATAACTACGGCTCGACCGAAGAGCTGAAGAAGCTCGCCGAGCTGATGCGCGAAGTGGCCAGTGAAGTCGATGCGTTAGCGAATCTGGAAGTGGACGTGGTTCCGCAGGGGCTGCGCATCCTGATCAAGGACGACCAGCAGCGCTTCATGTTTCAGCGCGGTAGCGCGACCCTCAATCCGCATTTTCAGAAGCTGCTGGGCGTACTCGCCGGCGTACTGGCAAAGGTGGATAACAAACTGATCATCAGCGGCCATACCGATGCCACGCCCTATCGGCAGAAGAACGGATACAACAACTGGAATCTGTCCGGGGATCGTGCCCTGCGCGCCCGCAATGCGCTGGTCGATGCCGGTCTCGGTGAACGCGCGGTGCTGCAGGTGACCGCTCAGGCCGACGTCATGCCGCTGCAGCCCGAAGATCCGCAGAACGGTGCTAACCGCCGCGTGGAAATCCTGTTGCTCACTGCTTCAGCCGAGGCGCTGTACAAGGAATTGTTCGGTGACAGCTACGGCAAGGTGCGTTTCTCCGAGAGCGGAGCGAGCTATAGCGGAGCGGCTACAAACTGATAGGTCATTGGGTGCCCGCTCGTGGCGGGTTGCAGGTCTACGGAGCGAGCGCCTCAGCCATTGATTGCGAGCAAGCTCAATCCAAACAGGTTGGACAATGTAGGCCGCAGCGTCGGGACGAGGCTCCTTGATTCGAACCCAGGAATTTGCCGTTTGTAGGAGCCAGCTTGCTGGCGAATCGGCGTCGAGGATGCCGCAACCCTCGACGCACGCCGCACCCTCATTCGCGAGCAGGCTCGCGCCTACAAGTGCGCGATGCAAGTATCGGCTTCGGCATTTTATCTAGCGAAGATCCCACCCGTACGAGCCAGCTACCGGCAACGCGTCTAGCGTCGGACTGATCATGACGTGCCGACAGCCCATTACTACCACGCGTTATCGCAATTGCTGGCAGCCCTGCTTCATCCGCGGTTGGGGTGATCGTCAGCGCAATAAACCTGTCGGGTTTCTACGCCGTATAGGCACGAGCCGACCTGCTCGAGTGTGATGCGCGCCCCTTTGTGCGAGCCGTAAAACAGGTTGAACACCAGGTCATCGTCCATTTCGTCCTTTGATCCCAGGCCGTGCACCTGGCCTTCTTCCACGACCAGCGATGCCCGTCCGAGCAGATCGGTTTCCAGGCGACCGGACGCCTCGACGATGGCCGGCGCGTTGCGCGTCATGGAATAGAAACGGCCCTTGTTGAAGACCAGACTCTGACTGACCTTGAGGGTCGTGCCGTCGCTCAGCAATACATGCCCGCTGGAACTGTAGTGGCCATCGAGACTGGCTGAGGCGTTGCCGGTGGTGCCCATCGCCACGAACGCCCACAGCAAAAGCGCGGCGGGTGCCATCACGAGCAGTATGCGTTTGCCGACCGCGCCGGTTTCGTTCTGGCTGTTCATTGCAGGCACCCTTGTAGCTTGTCGTTGGGAATCGTCTGGATCTGGCTCTTGTGAACCTTCAACCAATTGACCCGGCCGTCGCCTTGCAGGCAACGGATCTCATAGAAACCCGGGGACATGTTGACGATCAGTCGGGTCTGTTCGGCACTCATGTTGGCCAAGGTATCGACCAGAGGTCGCGTTTCCTTAACCAGCGAATCGAGCAGGCGCTGATTCTTCTCCACGTAGAGCACCTCGAGGGCGCCCACCTCCACCGTCTGGGTGAACGAGGGCGTCGAGTGGCTGGCCAGGCGAAAGCCAAGGGTCGCCAGGCCCAGCAGTATCAGCAACCCTGAGCCGGCGAGCGCGAGGGTCTGCCACGAGCGGTGACGGCGGCCAGGTTTCGGCTGCTCGGCCATTGGTACGGGGCTTGGCAGCGGCAGCTCAATCACGCCCGTGTCGGCAGCTTCGGCAACGACCATCACCGGTGCGGCTTCGATTGATGGCTGCGCTTGATCGCCGATCAGATACTGCGGATTGAACAAGTAGCCACGGCGCGGCAACGTCTGGATGATCTGGCTACCGCCGTCGAACAGTGCCTGGCGCAGGGTGTAGATCTGCTGATTGAGACTGCCCTGACCGACTACCCGACCTTCCCAGGCGTAAGTCATCAGCTCCTCTCGGGAAACCACCTCGCCGGGGACCAGCAGCAGGCGCTCCAGCACGCGGCTCCCGGAAAAACCGAGGTCTAGCGTCTCTTCATTGTCTTCACGGATAAGTACGAGCTGGTACTGCGCGCGCTCGAAACGAGCCGCGCAACCGTCTTGGCCGGTTTTCAACAGGGGGCAGACGAAGGCATCGGTGGCCGAGGGGGTCAGAGATGAGGTCATTAGCGCCTGGGTTCGGATTTTGCGAGCAAATGGTTTTACCGGTGTGATCACCTTGGCAAAACAAGACGGCGGCATATTGGCGTCGTTTTTTTGATCCCGCAAGGCGGTGGCACCAAAAAGGTGCTGAACGGCTGTGAAAGCCGGAGCGCGGTCGTTTGAGCGCAACAGGGCAGATATAGGTACCAAAAGCGCTGTTGTTGGATTAATTCGGCATATCTTGTGATGAACCCTATCGCTCAACAATCACAGCCGTTTGTCGGAGGGCGCATTTCGGCTCTTTTAGAAACGCAAAAGCCCCGAGCGAGTCGGGGCTTTTCGTAGCCGGTCATTGCAACCGGCGATATCGCGTACCGCTTAGCCCAGCAGGCCCATGACCATGCCTGGCATCTGACCGGCCTGCTTGAGCATGGAGATGCCCGACTGCATGAGCATGGAGTTCTTGCTCATGTTGGCGCTTTCGATGGCGAAGTCGGCATCCATGATCCGGCCTTTGGCCATGTCGGTGTTGTCCTTCATGTTCGCCAGGTTGTTGCTGGTGTGGTTCAGGCGGTTGATGTTGGCGCCGAATTGAGCGCGTACGGAACCGATTTCGTTCAGCAGGGTATCCACCGTCGTGATCGTTGCGTTTGCGTTGCTTGTTGCGGTCTCTGGTGGGCCCGCCGCAATTGTGACGATGTCGGTACCGACTGCCGTGGCGTCAGTACCGTCATCGGAGAACATATCTGAGGCAGCCTTAAGCGCGGTGGCGACGGTGCCCAGAGAAGTCTGCAGATCGAAGCTCATTGTTTCGCTGGCGCTGGCGCCAATCTGAAAACTAACCGCAGCGGCCCCAAATTTTCCGGTATCGCCATCGAGACCGGTTGCCGCTGTACCGTCGCTAAACAAGTTTTCGCCAGCATATTTTGTATTTTTAAAGATGTTGCTCAGCTCTTTACCTAGCTCATCGTACTCAGCCTGGATGGACTTGAGATCGGAAACGCCATTGGTTCCGTTTGCAGCCTGGGTGGCAAGGTCTTTCATACGCTGCGCGATGTCAGTCATCTCGCTGAAGGCGCCTTCAGCGGTTTGCAGCATAGAGGTGGCGTCGCCAACGTTCCGCATAGCTACGCCCATTCCCCGGGATTGGGCGTTCAGGCGAGTGGCGATCTGCAGACCAGCGGCATCGTCGGCAGCGGAATTGATACGCAAGCCAGTACCTAGGCGCTGCTGGTTGGTGGCTAGCGCATTGTTCGACTTATTCAGCGCGGTGTTAGTGGTCAGCGCCGAATAGTTGGTATGAATGGACAAGGCCATGGTTGGAATCCTCAAATTTAGCGAGCGTTATGAGCCCCTAAGGGCGTGCGGTGCGGCGAGGACCGATCTGGCCGTCTCGCCGCAGCCCTAAGCGATGGATTAGCCCAGCAGGCCCATGACCATGCCTGGCATTTGACCGGCTTGCTTGAGCATGGAAATGCCGGACTGCATGAGCATGGAGTTTTTACTCATATTGGCGCTTTCGACTGCGAAGTCGGCGTCCATGATCCGGCCCTTGGCCATGTCGGTGTTGTCCTTCATGTTAGCCAGGTTGTTGCTGGTATGGCTCAGGCGGTTTATGTTCGCGCCAAGCGATGCGCGAAGTGAGCCGATATCATTAAGGGCACCTTCCAACTTAGCGATACCGCCTTGCGGGCCTGCCGTTGCGGTTGAGGCAACGGTTAGGTCAATAGCAAGGCCATCGACCAGATCCCCTGTAGTAGTGAGCTTCTGTAGGGCTGCGCTGACGTCTAGGCTAAGTGTCTCTTCGCTGCTGGCACCGATTTGAAAAGTTACTGCATCATCAAGCTTGCCGCCCTTTAACAGGGTTTCGCCCGCATACTTCGTGTTGTCTAAAATATTATTTATTTCTTTACCGAGCTCTTTATATTCGGCATCCAGCGCAGCAAGATCCTTAGCTCCGTTTGTGCCGTTTGCTGCTTGAGTAGCGAGATCCTTCATTCTCTGAACGATGTCAGTCATTTCGCTGAACGCACCTTCTGCAGTTTGTAGCATTGAAGTAGCGTCGCCGGTGTTGCGCATTGCAACGCCCATGCCGCGGCTCTGGGCATTCAGGCGGGTGGCGATCTGCAGGCCGGCGGCGTCGTCGGCAGCGCTGTTGATGCGCAGACCGGTACCCAGGCGCTGCTGGTTGGTGGCCAGGGAGCTGTTCGACTTGTTCAGCGCGGTGTTGGTGGTCAGCGCGGAGTAGTTGGTATGAATGGACAGTGCCATGAAGATGATCCTTTTTGCGTTGGGCTGTTAGGAGCTGGCTTGACTGCCTGCTGAAAAGGTAAGGCGACAGCACCAAGCGAAGGATTAAATCCTGACGTCAAAATTTTTTGTATGGCCCCGAAAGTCCCGAGACATACGGTCGGGCTTGTTTATCCTTGCCGAAGCGCCGGACAGGAGCGAGCTTTTGTAGGAGCCAGCTTGCTGGCGAAAAGGACTGCACGGACGCTGTTCGCGAGCGAGCTCGCTCCTACAGGGCGCGCGCCGAAGCGTCGAGATGGCTCCGGCTTATTGGCGTTAATCCGGGCGTGCTCCATGAGCGACCCGTCTCCAGCATTCCGTACTAGAACGTACTGGTCACCACACCTGCTTCCAGCACCTTCGCATCGATCACCTTGCCGCTACCGACGTTGCGTACGCGGATGACGTCGCCTGGCTGGCCGTCGGCCAGGGCTTCGCCGGAGGTAGAGGCTTCGATGCCTTCTTTGTTGGCGACGATCTTCACCGGCTGGCCGCGTTTGACCGCCATGGCTTGTTCGAGCAGCGCCGGGGTGATGGTCTGGCCGGCGCGGATGCGGCGTTTGGCCGCCAGGCCGACCACCTCTTCGATGCGGTTGTAGTAGCCGCGCCGGGCCTTGGCGACGTTGATGCGTTGCAGCTTGAGGTCGTTGGCGGTCAGGGTCTGGCCGCGGTCGATGATGCCTTCGGCGTGGACGGCCGGAAGGAAGACGTGGGCTTGGCCTGTGGCGTTCGTTGACCAGCCGGGTGTGTCGACGCAGCGAAGCTGCAGGTTCTGCCGCTCCATGGCCGACGGCGCCTCGCCCGTCGCCCGGACCTGGAGCACTTCGGAGCAGCGCGGCAGATTGGCCGCGCTGGCCGGCACGCTGATGTCGTAGCGCAGTTGCATGCCTTGCCAGCCCTGACGCGAGGCCTGCTGTTCGAGCATCAGCCGCAAGTGATTTTCCACGGCCTGCTGAACCTGCGTCGTGGCGTCCGCCTGCGCCTGGTGCATGACACCCATCAGTAGAAAGGTGACGAGCCACCATGCGGAAGGCGCTTTTCCGCTTCCGCATGGCCGCTTCTCGCCAAGCGGAAAAAGGCGCTCGCTGCGTTCGGCTCTGTTCTCTTTTTTTCCCTGAAAAATCAATGGACTACCCATATCTGTAGGTTCGGCACGCTTTCTGCAAAACGTCTGCAAAGCGGTGGGCTGGGTTCAGCCTGCACAGGCTGCAAAGGGTATCGGCAAATGAGTATACGGATTGATGATGCGCTGGGCGTTCACGAGCGTGCCCTCGGTCTGCGCATGCAGCGCAGCGAAATTCTCGCGGCAAACCTGGCCAACGAAGACACCCCGGGCTTTCAGGCGCGGGACATTGATTTCAGCAAGGAAATGCAGCGGCTCGACAGCAGTACTTCGTCGCGCGCCAGCATGGTCGGTACCGATCCGCGTCTGCTGTTCCGCGTGCCGAGCCAGGCTTCGCAGGACGGCAACACCGTCGAGCTGTCGACCGAGCAGGCGCAGTTCTCGCGTAACTCGATGGATTTCCAGACCAGCCTGACCTTCGTCACGATGAAATTCCGTGGTTTGAAGCAAGCCATCGAGGGCCGTTAAGCCATGTCGTTCGATTCTATCTACCGCATTGCCGGCTCGGCGATGAACGCCCAGACCGTGCGTCTGAACACCGTGGCGAGCAACCTGGCCAACACCGACTCGGCGGCCAACAACGCGGCCGATGTCTACCAGGCGCGCAAGCCGATGTTTGCCGCCGTGTATGAAAACAACTCGCTGACCCGCGGCGTCGGCCTCGGTGGTGCTCATGTACAGGTGCTCGACGTGGTCACCTCCGGCGCCGAGCCCAAGCGTCGCTATGAGCCGGGCAATCCGCTGGCCGATGGCGATGGCTACGTCTATTACCCGGACATCAACGAAATCGAAGAAATGACCGACATGATGTCGGCCACGCGCAGCTTCGAGACCGGTGTCGAGGTGTTGAACCGTGTGAAAAGCATGCAGCAGAGCCTGTTGCGCCTGGGAGAATCCTGATGGCAGTGACCAATAATCTGCAGGGCAGCGGTCTGCCCGGCAGCCATGCCAGTGACCTGCCCAAGCAGGCGGTGAACGTCAGCGATTCCACACAGATGGAAAACAACTTCATCAGCCTGATGGTTGCGCAGATCAAGTACCAGGACCCGACCAAACCGGTCGACAGCACCGAGTTTCTCAACCAGTTCTCGGCCATGTCCCAAGTCAAGAGCATGGAGAACCTGGCGACCCTGGCCAAGAACAACCTGGTCTTGACCGACAACCTGCAAACCCTGACGGCCGCCGGTCTGGTCGGCCAGCAGGTAAGCGTGGCAGTCGAGTCGCTTGAGCTGAGCGGCCAGACGGTTGGCGGCGGCTTCGACCTGAGTCATGCCTCGCCGCGCACCGCGTTGCTGCTGACCGACTCCAATGGCACCCAGACCCGTATCGAGTTGGGCGCGCAGTCCGCTGGCAAGGTGCCCTTCGTCATCGATCCGGCCAAGCACGGCCTGCGCGACGGCCAGTACAGCGTCAGCATCGAGTCGGTAAACGGCGAGTTCCCCCGGGTGGAAGTCGCCGGTCAGGTCTCGAACGTGCGCGTCAGTGCCGAAGGTCCGGTGCTGCAAGTGAAGGGCGTCGGTTCGGTGCCTTTCTACAACATCCTCGAATTCGCCCAGGCTGACGCCGGGCTGCTCGGCGGCTGAGTCCCTGGGCTCGCCAGTCTTCATTTCCTTTTAAGTACGAGATCAGCCCATGAGCTTCAACATCGCCCTGACCGGCCTGTCCGCCGTCAACGAACAACTCAACACCATCGGCAACAACATCGCCAACGCCGGCACCGTGGGCTTCAAGTCCTCGCGCGCGAACTTCGGCAGCCTTTACGCCGAGAGCCAGGCCATGGGTGTTGAAGTCACCGGCACCAGCCAGAGCATCAGCCAGGGCGGCGCCCTGACCACCACCAACCGTGGCATGGACCTGGCCATTTCCGGCGGCGGCTTCTTCGTCACGCGTGCGAGCAACGGCGATGTGAGCTACACCCGTGCCGGGGTGTTCGGCACCGACAAGGACAGCTATTTGACCAACGGCCTCGGCCAGCGTCTGCAGGGCTACCCCGCCGATACCACCGGCAACCTGCAAACCGGCACCGTCAGCGACCTGCAGCTCAAGGCCGGCGGTCTGCCCGCCAAGGCCACTGACGAGCTGAGCTTTGTCGCCAACCTGGATGCCAATCAGGAAGTCCCGGCAGTGGCCTTCGATCCACTGGTCGCCGACAGCTACAACTCCACCTACACCACCAAGCTGTACGACTCCCAGGGCAAGGAACACACCCTGACCCAGTACTTCGCCAAGACCGCTGACAACAGCTGGAACGCTCACTATTACGTCGACGGTACCGCCATCGCTGGGCCGCAAGCGCTCACCTTTGACGGCGCCGGCACGCTGTCCGCGCCCATCGGCAAGGTCCCGCTGAATGCCACGCTGACCGGCGGCGTCGATCCGCTGGCCATTCAGCTCGACTACAGCGGCACCAGCCAGTACGGATCCGAATTCAGCGTCACCAGCAACCGCGCCACCGGCTATTCGGCGGGCGAGCAGACCGGCATGAGCGTCGAGAAGGACGGCAAGGTCTACGCCAGCTATTCCAACGGTGAGCGTCTGCTCCAGGGTCAGGTGGTGCTGGCCAGCTTCGTCAACGCCGAAGGCCTGAAGAACATCAGCGGCACCGCCTGGACCGAAACCGCCGCTTCCGGCGCGGCCATGCTCGGTGCGCCGGGCGTCGGCCAGTACGGCAGCCTGGCCAGCGGCGCGCTGGAAAGCTCCAACGTCGACCTCACCCAGCAGCTGGTAGGCCTGATGGAAGGCCAGCGTAACTACCAGGCCAACACCCAGGTCATTTCCACTAACAAGGAACTGACCCAGGTTCTGTTTAGCGCACTCTGAGGCTGATCCATGGATCGTTTGGGATACACGGCGATGACCGCTGCCAGCCGCACGATGATGTCGCTGCAGGTGCGCTCGAACAACCTCGCCAACGTCAACACGCCGGGCTTTCGCGCCGACCTCGAGCGCGCCCAGGCCGTCGCCGTTGAAGGCTACGGTTACGACAGCCGACACATGGCGGTGGTCGACAACAACGGCGTCAGCCTCGCCGCCGGCCCGATGGTCGCCACCGGCCGCGAGCTGGATTTCGCGGTCAAGGGCACCGGTCTGATCGTCCTGCAGGACGGCGAAGGTGAAGCCTACACCCGTCAGGGCAGCATGCAGGTCGATGCCGAGGGTCGCCTGACCCTCAATGGCCGCGCCGTGATGGGCGAGGGTGGGCCGATTGAGCTACCCGAACATGAACGGGTTGAAATCGGCAACGACGGCACCGTGTCGATCATGGCGCCGGGCGACTGGATGATGGCCGAGGTTGACCGCATCCGCCTGGTCGACGTAGCGGCTGCCGACCTGATGAAGAACGAGGCTGGCCTGCTGGTGACGCGCAACGGCGAACCGGCTGCGCCCAGCGAAGATGTACGCCTGGCCAGCGGTTTTCTCGAGTCGAGCAACGTCTCAGCGATCGACGAGCTGGCCTCGACCATGAGCCTCAACCGCCTGTTCGAAACCCAGGTAAAGATGATGAAAGCCGCCGAGGACCTCTCCGACGCCGGCAACCGAATGATCCGCGGCAGCTGATCGGGAGATAACGCATGAATTCCGCACTTTGGGTCAGCAAGACTGGCCTGGCCGCTCAAGACACCGCCATGGCGACCGTTGCCAACAACCTGGCCAACGTCAACACCAATGGCTTCAAGGCTGATCGCGCCGTCTTCGAAGACCTGTTCTACAGCATCGAAAAGCAGCCCGGCGCGCAGGCGGATGAGATCAACACCGTGCCGTCCGGCATTCAGCTGGGCAGCGGCGTGCGCGTCGCCGGCACCCAGAAGGTGTTCACCGAAGGCAGCATCCAGACCACCGGCCAGCCGATGGATCTGGCGATCGTCGGGCGTGGCTTCTTTCAGGTCGAGTCGCCCAACGGTGACATTCTCTACACCGAGAACGGTCAGTTCCAGCTCAACGCCGAAGGCGTGATGGTCAACGCACAGGGCCTGCCGCTGACGCCAGCCATCGAAGTACCACAAGGCAGCACCGGCTTCACCGTCGGCGCTGATGGCATCGTCACAGCGGTACTGCCGGGCGACACCCTGCCCTCGGAGCTGGGTCAGATCACGCTGGTCAACTTCACCAACCCGGGTGGTCTGGAAGCGCTGGGCGGCAACCTCTATCGCGAAAGCGTTGCCAGCGGTGAAGCCGTCGAAGGCGTGCCGGGCGAAGAGGGCCTCGGCCAGCTCAAGCAGGGCGTGCTCGAAGGCTCCAACGTGCAGGTGGTCGAGGCCATGGTGGCGATGATCGCCATCCAGCGTGCCTACGAGGCCAATGCCAAGGTGCTCGATGCCGCCAGCGGCATGCAGCAGTTCCTTAACCAGACCGTCTGAGAATAGTGATGCGTACGCCCATTCTGCTCGTCGTGCTGGCCTTGCTTGGCGGCTGCGCCAGCTTCAACGAAATGCTGCCGGAAGAACCGTCCAGCGAGTACGAGCCGCTGGAGCTGGACTACAGCCTGCCGCCGACCACCGGTGGCGGTCTGTTCCGCTCCGGTTACAGCGGCTCGCTGATCAGCGACAAGCGCGCGGTTCGGGTCGGCGACATCCTGACCGTGGTGCTCGACGAGTCCACCCAATCGAGCAAGAGCGCCGGCACCAGCTTCGGCAAGGAATCGAGCGTAGGCATCGGCGTGCCGACCATTCTCGGCAAGACCTACCCGGACGTTGAAACCTCAGCCTCCGGCGAACGCGAGTTCAAGGGCTCGGCTAAGAGCTCGCAGCAGAACACCCTGCGCGGCTCCATTGCCGTCAGCGTGCATCGCGTGTTGCCCAACGGCACCTTGCAGATCAAGGGCGAAAAGGCCCTGCGCCTGAACCAGGGCGATGAATACATTCGCCTGACCGGGCTGGTGCGCATCGATGACATCAACCGCTACAACCAGGTGTCCTCGCAGAGCGTGGCCAACGCGAAGATTTCTTACGCGGGTCGTGGTGTGCTCAACGACAGCAATTCCGCCGGCTGGCTGACGCGCTTCTTCGCGTCGCCACTGTTCCCTCTCTAAGCCTTGAAAATGAGTAGCCCGATGCGATCCCTCAAGCTGTTTCTCGCCGCCGTCGCGCTGTGGCAACTACCGGCCCAGGCCGTGCCGCTGATGGACCTGGTGGATGTCGAGGGCATTCGTGGCAACCAGCTGATCGGCTACGGCCTGGTCGTGGGCCTCGACGGCACCGGCGACAAGAACCAGGTCAAGTTCACCAGCCAATCGGTGACGAACATGATCAAGCAGTTCGGCGTGAACCTGCCGCCGAACGTCGACCCGAAGCTGAAGAACGTCGCTGCGGTGACCATCACCGCCACGGTGCCGCCGTCCTACAGCGCCGGCCAGACCGTTGATGTCACGGTTTCCTCGTTGGGCGACGCCAAGAGCCTGCGCGGCGGCCAGTTGCTGATGACGCCGCTGCAGGGTGTCGACGGTGAGATCTACGCGCTTGCACAGGGCGCGGTGATCGTCGGTGGCGTCAATGCCGAGGGCGCCAGTGGCTCCAAGGTCGCCATCAACACCTCCAACACCGGCCTGATCCCGAACGGCGCAACGGTTGAACGGATGATTCCCAGCGACTTTACCGAACGCCCCGAGGTAATGCTCAACGTCCGCCAGCCTAGCTTCCAGACCGTTACCCGCGTGGTCGATGCGGTGGACGCCTACTTTGGCAAAGGCACTGCGACTGCGCTGAACGCCACCAAGGTGTCGATCCGGGCACCGCTCACCAGCACCCAGCGCATGAGCTTCATGGCCATGCTCGAACGCCTTGAAGTGGAAGAAGGGCGCACCCGGCCGAAGGTGGTCTTCAACAGCCGTACCGGAACGGTGGTGGTGGGTGAGGGTGTACGGGTCAAGGCTGCAGCCGTGGCGCATGGCAGCCTGACGGTCACCATCAGCGAGAACCCCCAGGTCAGCCAGCCGAATGCCTTTGCCGGCGGCGAAACCGTGGTCACGCCGCAGTCGGACGTCACCATCGAGCAGGACCGCAAGGCCATGTTCAAGTGGCCCGAGGGTGCCAGTCTGGAAAGCATCATCAGCACTATCAACAGTCTCGGCGCCACACCCGACGACGTGATGAGCATCCTGCAGTCGCTGGAACGCGCCGGCGCACTGAACGCCGAACTGATCGTGATGTAACGACTATGAGCATCGTATCCCTCCCCCAACACCTCAACACCCTGCGCAACCGCCAGGACGGCCCAACCGCAGCCCGGCGCCAGCAGCTTGAAGTCGTCGCCGAGCAGTTCGAGGCGATGTTCCTGCAGCAAATCCTCAAGCAGATGCGCAAGGCCGGCGATGTGCTCGGTGCCGGCAACCCGATGCGCAGCCGCGAGCTGGACACCATGCGCGACTTCTACGACGAAGTCCTTGCTGACACCCTGGCCGGCAAACGCCAGACCGGGATCGCCGATATGCTGGTGCAGCAGCTCAGTGGTGAGGCCGTCGGCGCGCCCGCGCCGACGGCACTGGCCGGTCACGCTGGCAGTGGTTTGCAAAGCGGTGGCCTGCACGCGCTGCGTGGCACCTGGCAGCGCGGCGTCGATGCCTTGGACAGCGCCTGGGAAAGCGGCAAGGCCGGCTTCAAGTCGCTGGTCGACAGCGTGATCAAGCATGAGTCCAGTGGCAACATCGCCGCCGTCTCGCCCAAGGGCGCGCGTGGCCTGATGCAGCTGATGCCCGGCACCGCACGGGACATGGCAGCCGAGCTCGGCCTGCCCTTCAGCGAGGCGCGGCTGACCACCGACGCCGAATACAACAAGCGTCTCGGCAGCGCTTACCTGAACAAGATGCTCGATCGCTACGACGGTCATCAGGCGCTGGCGCTGGCGGCCTACAACGCCGGTCCCGGGCGGGTGGACGAATGGCTGAAGAGCCACGGTGACCCGCGCAAGGGCGAGATCGGCACGGGCGCCTGGGTGCAGAAGATCCCCTTTGCGGAAACGCGAAATTACACCCGCAACATCCTCAACGATCTCAGTGCCGCTTCGCCGGCGCCGAGCGAACCACGGGCCCAGTTGCAGGCCGTTCCGCCTGTTGCTCCATCGCCGCTTAATTCCGTCGCCGATCCGGTCGCTCTTTCTACAGGGCGCAGTGTTGCTGGCGCCCACCTCTCGGTGGCGTTTGCGCAACCGATCCGGATCGAGCCGAAGGAAATCGTGTCGTGAGTATTCTTGGTCAAATTGGCTACAGCGGCGTTCGCGCCTCGCAGATCGCCCTCTCGGCGACCGGGCAGAACATCGCCAACGTCAACACGCCCGGCTTCAGCCGCCTGCGACCAGACCTGCAATCGCTCGGCGGGCAGACTTCGGTCAGCATTGGCGGCGGCGTGCAGGTCGGCAGCATCCGGCGCCTGTCCAACGACTTCCAGAATCAGCAGCTCTGGCGCGCCGGCACCGACCAGAACTACTTCAATACCAGCCAGCAGTACCTGACCGCCCTAGAAGGCCTGATCGACAGCGAAGGCTCGAGCGTCAGCGTTGGCCTGGACAACTTCTTCGCCGCGCTCAGCGAAGCCAGTTCGACCCCCGAATCCATCGCCCTGCGCCAGCAGATCATCGGCGAGTCGAAGCAGTTGGCGCAGCGTTTCAACGGGCTGAACAGCAACATCGGCACCCAGCTCAACGCCCTGCAGGGCCAGCGCGTGGCGATGACCAGCGAGATCAACGGGCTGTCCGGCAACATCGCCGAGCTGAACGCACAAATCCGCGAAATGGAATCCTCGGGCCGTGATACCGCGACCCTGCGCGACTACCGCGAGAATCTGGTCAAGGATCTCAGCCAGTATGCTGGTATCCGCGTGCAGGAAGCCGCTGACGGCACCCTGAATGTCTCGCTGGCCAACGGTCAGCCACTGGTAGCCGGGGCAACGGCGGGGCAGTTGAAGATCAACGCGAACCTCGCCGGTGAGCAGGAGATGACGCTGGTCTTCGCCAAGACCACCTTTCCGCTCAACCAGCAGGGCATCGGTGGTTCACTCGGCGGCCTCTACGACATGGAATACGGCGCGCTGCGCCCGGCCCAGCAGGACCTGCACGACATGGCCTCGGCCGTGGCGACGATGATCAATGGCGCCCTTGCCGGTGGCTTCGATTTGAACGGTAATCCCGGCCAGCCCCTGTTCAGCTACAACGCCGGCAGCACCAGCGGCATGCTGGCGGTCAACGCCCTGGGCGCCTCGGAACTGGCGTTCTCCGGCACCGCAGGCGAGGTCGGCAACAACAAGACCCTGCTCACCATGCTTGATCTCAAGTCGGCGGGTGTCACGGTTGCCGGCAACACCGTGCCGCTTAACGACGCCTACGCCGGCCTGGTGGGCCGCGTTGCCAGTGCCAGCCGGCAGAACCAGGCGGACCTGCGCGCCGCGACCACCGTGGCCGAGCAGGCCCAGGCCCAGCGCGACAGCGTCAGTGCGGTCAACCTGGACGAAGAGGCCGTCAACCTCATGGCTTACGAGCAGGCCTACCAGGCCAACATGAAAGTCATCAGCACTTCCAACGATCTGTTCAACGCCGTACTGGCGATGTTCTGAGCCGGCGCGAGCCGGTTCGACTGACGAGAAAGACACCATGCGCATCTCCAACGCCCAGATCACCGCCATGATGCACGGCTCGATGAACACCAGCTCCGAGAAGCTCGGTAAGCTGATGCAGCAGATGGCCACCGGCGAGCGCATGTTGATGCCCTCGGACGACCCGATCTCCGCCGTACGCGTACTGCGCATCCAGCGCGAAGAAGCGACGCTGACCCAGTACCGCACCAACATCGCCAACGTGTCCGGCAACCTGTCCAAGCAGGAAGCCAACCTCAAGGCGGCGTCGGACACCATGCTCAACGTGCGCGATCTGCTGCTGTGGGCCGCCAACGGCAGCAACACCAGCGAAGACCTGGCCGCCATCGCCAACGAGATGGGCAATCTGGAAAAGACCATCCTCAGCTTCGCCAACGTGCGCGACGAGGAAGGTCGTTACCTGTTCTCCGGCACCCTCAGCGACCGCCCGGCCATCACCTTCGACGCGGCCACCCAGAGCTACCAGCTGACCGGCAACGATCAATACCGCCAGGCGGCAGTCGCCAATGGCGTACTGGTCGAGGAGAATGTCACCGCCGCGCAGGTCTTCGGTGGTGGCGTCGGCATGCTCAACGACCTCAATGCGCTGGTCAAAATGCTCGCCGACCCGGCATTGGACGCCAATGATCCAGCGGTACAGACCTCGATCAGCGCGACGCTCAACAGCCTCGACAAGACTCACGGCGACCTGCTCGGTGCGGTCTCGGAGCTGGGCGGACGGCAGAACACCCTGACCCTGCTGTCGAGCAGCAACGAGGACGTCTCGCTGGTAAACCAGAAAATCGACGGCGAGCTGTCGCAACTCGATTACGCCACGGCCAGCATCGACCTGAACAACTATCAGCTGTCGCTGCAGGCGACGCAGAAAACCTATTTGAAGATCAACGGGCTGTCGCTGTTCGGCATGCTCTGACCGAGGTAGCGTGAATGAAGATTGGCAAGCAGCTCCCCGCTGTTTCCGCAATCAACCCACAGGAACGCCGCGAGGCGCTGCTGCGGGATGCGCCTGCGCCGCTGCGGGCCGGTACGCCGGCTGACACGCCGCACACCGAGACGACGCCCAGCAAGAACACCAGCTTCAGCCTTCAGCTCAATCAGCAACTGTCCTCGATGCAGTCGGCCGACAGCTACCTCGGCGATCTGCAGACGCGTCTGTCGCAACTCAAGCTCAACCTCAGTCGCCAGATCAGCTCGCCGCAGCCCAACGGCGAGGAAAGCATTCGCCAGGCCGTGCAACAGGTCGGCGAGTTGCTTAAAGAGCGCAGCAAACGCTCTGGCAATTCCCTGGACGCCAATCTCAAACTGCGGCTGACCGAGCCGGTGCGCAGCCGCTTCAGCCTGCAAGGGCTGGAGTCGCTGGAAAAGATTCGCCAGTCAGGCCGCGAGACACTGCTGTTCAGTGGCGGTCGGCAACTGGCCGAGCCGGTGGCCGTGGTGCTCGACGACGAGATGAGCGACGAGCAGATTCTGCGCCGTTTCAACGGCAGCCTGGGCCAGGCCGGTATTCGCGCCGAGCTGGACCCGCACGGGGAGTTGAAGTTTTCCGCCCGCGAAGGTGATTGGCAAAAGCTCAAGGACCAGTTGGCGGTGCAGGGTGAAGGCAAGCTGTTCGACAAAGGCCGATACGTTCGTGTGCAGAGCGAGGACGAGCAACTGCTGAGCTTCCCCGAAGAGCTGCAGCTCGACTCCTTCCGTGAACTGCGCCGTCTGCTCGACTCGGTCGTCGCCGGGCTCGACAAGGTCACTTCGCTGCGCGAGCAGCTGAGCAACCGCCAGCAGGAAATCCGCGAATTCCTTGCCCGCCAGGCTCATGCCGATGAGAAGCAGTGGGCGATGGACTTCTCCCGCTCGGTGTTCAACCTGATGCAGCGCAGCCCTTCCAGCTACGCGGCGGTCACCCAGACCGTTGTGGCACAGGCGACCATCAGCCGCTTTGCGGTAGTCAGTCTGCTCTCCTGATCGATGCTGCGCCGGGCCTGTCAGGGCCCGGTGCGATCAATAAATTTCACATCCGAAGGCCGGCCCATCGGCAGCGTTTGCACGGTATCGCCCAGCTTGCCGCTGTCGGGGTCGCGCGCCAGTACCACCAGTGCATCACTCTTTTGGTTGGCAATGATCAAGAACTGACCGCTCGGGTCGATGGCGAACTCCCGCGGCTCGCGGCCTTCACTGTCGCGCTGCTGGATCTCGCGCAGGGTGTCGTTCTCCTCGATGGCATAGACCATGATGCGGTTCTTCTCGGCGCGGTCACTGACGTAGAGAAAGCGACCGTCCGGCGAAGGATGGATGGCGCCGGGCGAATGCTGGCCGACGTCGCCGCCGGCCGCCAGATCCACCAGCTGACGCTGCACTAGGCTGCCGTCGACATGGTCGAAGCGCGCCACCTGAGCGCTCAGCTCCAGCGTCGCGTAGGCCTGGCTGCCGTCGGGGCTGAACACCAGATGACGCGGGCCGCTGCCTTCCGGCAGGCTGATGAAAGCCGGATCGGCCTGGGACAGCGGGCGCTCGGCGTTGGCCGGGTCGTAGCGATAGACGAAGATCTTGTCGGCGCCCAGATCGCTGACGAACAGGGTCTTGCCATTCGGCGACATCACCGCCGAGTGAACGTGAGGCGATTGCTGGCGGTCTGGGTGCACTTCGCTGGCCTTGTGCGTGGCGATCTGGGTGACCGGCAAAAGCGTCCCATCCTTGGCCAGCGGCACCACCGCGAGGCTGCCGCCCGGGTTTGCTCGCGAGCCGTAGTTGGAGACGAACAGGTAGCGTCCGTCACGGCTCTGGCTCAGGTGGGTGGGTTCGTCGCCCAGGGTGATCTGCTGCTCCAGAACCGATAACTTGCCGCTGGTCGGCGCCAGGATGAAAGCGCTCACACGTCCCACCGGGTCAGGGTGTCCCGGCCCGTTCTCGTTTACCGCGTAGACCCGGTTGCGGTTCAGGTCCAGGGTCAGCCAGGACGGGTTGTGGGTCCGTACGACCTGCAGCGGTTGCGGTTCGATCAGGCCGGTTTCGGCATCGAACTGCATGCGGTAAATCCCTTCGCTGTTGCCTTCACTGGTGTAGCTACCGATCAATACTTGATACATGGGTGCTGCTGCTCCCGAGGTGCTGAATGCCAAGAGGGCGGCGGCAATGCCGAGGCGTTGCCGCCGCAGTAGGCCGCGCAATGGACTGCGCATGGGCTGCTCCCGTCATGTCGAGGGGGCGTGCGCCCCTGATCTGGATTGGAGCGCGGAAGCGGAAAAAGTTTTCCCGACATTGTCGATTTCTCCCATCGCCGGTCGACCAGAGAAAACAGCAATCGTCCTCGGGGATGCCGCGATGCGCTATCTGTGCCTGGTCTACCTGAATGAAGACGCCGTGGCGGCACTGTCGCCAGGTCTTCACGCCGCGCTCGATGCCGAGTGCCGTGAGTACCACGCGCAGCTGCGGCGCAGCGGCGAGCTGATCGTCGCTGAAGCGCTGCAGCCGGTGTTGAGCGCTACCACCCTGCGCCGCCAGGGCGACCGCCTGCTCCTGCGCGACGGGCCGGTGCGCGACGGCTCCGAGCAGCCCGCGGCGATCTATCTGTTCGAGACCCAGGACCTCAATGATGCGATCCGTCTGGCCGCGCGTCTGCCGGCGGCACGGCTGGGCAGCGTCGAGGTGCGTGAGCTGGGGGCCCGGGCGCCGCCTTGAGACGCCGCGAGTGTGATTGAGCCGAATCATCAACCAAGAGGACAGCGAGATGAACAGCCCCAGCCAAACGCAGGACGAAACCCGGATTCGCCAACTCACCGAAACCTTCGAAAAGGCCACTGTACGCAAGGACCTGGACACCATCATGGCGCAGTACGCCGCAGACGTACGGGCCTTCGATGCGGTCGGTCCGCTGCAATTCAAGGGCGCCGATGCGTACCGCCAGCACTGGCAGAACTGCTTTGATTTTTGCCAGGGCGAGGGCTATTTCGAAATCAGTGAGCTCGAAATCAACGTCAGCGGAGACCTGGCCTATAGTCATTTTCTGAGCCATTGCGGCGGCACCGATGAAAAAGGCGACATGCAGTCCGGATGGATGCGCGGCAGCCGTTGCTGGCGTCGGCAGGACGGCGACTGGAAGGTCGTTCATGAGCATTTCTCGATGCCATTCGACATGGCCAGTGGGCAGGTCAACTTCGGCATTGAACCCGAACCACGGGCCGGCATTGCCAGCTGATCGACCCCTTCGTCCCGTCGCTGCCCGCACGGCAGCCGGCGGGCGCTACCGGAGAAGGACATGAAATACCTGTGCCTGGTCTATTACGACGAGCAGCGCGTGGATTCAATGACTGACGAGCAGTGGGCGGCGCTGGTCGAGCAATGCGTTGCCAACAGTGAAAGGCTGAAGGAAAGCGGCCAGTTCCTGGCCGGCGAGCCGCTGCAATCAGTGCGTACTGCCAAAACCGTACGGGTTCGTGAGGGCGCGGTGTCGGTCGTCGACGGCCCGTTCGCCGAAACCCGCGAGCAACTGGCGGGCTTCTATCTGATCGAAGCGCAGGATCTGGATGAAGCGCTGCACCTGGCGGCGAAGATCCCACCCGCGCAGCTGGGCAGCATTGAAGTTCGCCCGTTGCGCCAGTTACCTGATCGTTGATCTATGCCTGAGCGGGGCAGGCCGCCCTCGACCGAGCACATCGGTGCTGGACCGACGCTGGCCGAAATCGACACCCTGTACCGCACGCAGTCGCGGCGAGTGTTGGCGACGCTAATCCGCCTGTTGGGCGATTTCGAGCTGGCCGAGGAAGCCCTGCATGACGCCTTTATCGCGGCGGTGCAGCAGTGGCCGCGTGACGGTCTGCCTTCCAATCCTCGTGCCTGGCTGGTCTCGGCTGGTCGCTTCAAGGCCATCGACGGGCTGCGCCGGCGGGCACGTTTCGATGCATCCCTGAGCCTGCTGGCCGATCAGCTGGACAGCCACAACGAGCTCGAATGGGAGCGTGAAGACCTCGAAGACGACCGCCTGCGGCTGATCTTCACCTGCTGCCACCCGGCGTTACCGGCCGATGCGCAGGTGGCGCTGACGCTGCGCGAAGTCTGCGATCTCAAGACGGAAGAGATCGCCCGAGCCTTTCTTGCCTCACCCAGCACCATTGCCCAACGCATCGTCCGCGCCAAGCAGAAGATTCGCGACGCGGGCATTCCTTACCGAGTACCCACACGCGAGGAGCTGCCGGCTCGGCTGGATAACGTGAAGCAGGTGATCTACCTGGTTTTCAACGAAGGCTATTCCGCCTCCCGCGGCAGCGAGCTGACCCGTGCCGACCTCAGCACCGAGGCCATCCGTCTCGGGCGTCTGCTGCTTGAGCTGTTGCCCGATCCGGAGCTGATGGGGTTGCTGGCCCTGATGCTGCTGCATGACTCCCGCCGCGCCGCGCGTACCGATGAGGCGGGCGAGCTGGTGCGCCTCGACGAGCAGGACCGCAGCCGCTGGAATCAGGCGCAGATTGTTGAAGGCGCCGCGCTGGTAGAGCGGGCGCTCGCCTCCAGGCGCTTCGGCCCTTACACCGTGCAGGCCGCCATCGTTGCGGTGCATGCCGAGGCGCGCAGTGCTGTGCAGACTGATTGGGCGCAAATCGTCGGGCTTTACGACCTGTTGCTGCGCATCAGCCCGTCGCCGGTCATCGAACTCAACCGCGCGGTAGCCCTGGCGATGCGTGATGGCGCCGAGGTCGGGCTGGCTGCCATCGACGCATTACTGGCCCGCGGCGAACTGCGCGATTACCACCTGCTGCACTCGGCCCGCGCTGACTTCTGCCGTCGACTGGGCCGCCTGGACGAAGCCCGCGAGGCCTACCGAACCGCGTTGGGCCTGGCTCAGCTGGAGCCGGAAAAGCGCTTCTTGCAGCAGCGCCTCGATGAGCTGGATGCCGAGCAGCGCAAGGCTTGAAAGGGATCGCGAGCAAGCTCGCTCCTACAGGTGGACGTTCCCTGACCAGGTAGGGATTTCGAGGCATTCGCGGTTACCGCCACGATCAATCGCCCTGTACCGACATTCCCACACATTCGCTATGCAGGGTCCCGGGGGCGGGATCAGCTGTCGTGGCTTCCCACCGGCAGGTAATCGCTGCGACTCAGCCCGTGGCGCTGCATCTTTTCGTTGAGGGTGCGGCGGGGCAACTGCAGTTGCGCCATGACTTCGCTGATGTTGCCTTTGTGCTGTTGCAGGGCGCTGTGCAGGCACTGGGCTTCGAAGGCTTCCATCTGGTCGGCCAGTGAGGTGCCGGCGACGGCGGCGGGGGCCGTGGCGGGTGCAGGCGGGGTCAGGCCCAGGGCATGGCGTTCGGCGGCGTTGATCAGTTCGCGGACGTTTCCCGGCCAGTCGTGGCTGAGCAGCTGCGCCAGTTCGGCCGGGCTGGCCGGCAGCGGATCTCGGCCGTGGCGTTGCGCGGCCTGGGTGGCGAAGTGATCGAACAACAGCGGGATATCCTCGCGTCGGTCTCGCAGCGGCGGGATGTGCAGTTCGGCGACGTTCAGGCGGTACAGCAGGTCCTCACGGAAGCGCCCGCCGCGTACCTCTTCCAGCAAATCCGGTTTGGCGGCGCTGATCACCCGCAGGTCGACCTCGATACTGCGGTTCGAGCCCAGCCGCTCCAGGGTCTTTTCCTGCAACACGCGCAGCAGTTTGACCTGCTGAGCCAGCGGCATGCTCTCGATCTCGTCGAGAAACAGGGTGCCGCCGTGGGCATGTTCGATGCGGCCGATGCGTTTGCCCTGGGCGCCGGTGAACGCCCCGCTCTCATGGCCGAACAGCTCGCTTTCGAAGATGGTTTCCGGAATCGCCGCGCAGTTGAGTGCAACGAAAGGGTTGCGTGCCCGCGGGCTGAAATCATGCAGGCAGCGCGCGACCTGCTCCTTGCCGCTGCCGGTGTCGCCGCGAATCAAGACGTTGACGTCGGTGCCGGCCAGTTCCAGTACCTGACGGCGAAGGTTCTCCATTGCCCGCGAGACGCCCAGCAGCATCGATTCGATGCGGCCTTTGCGGGTGAACTGCTCGCGCAGCTGACGGTTCTCGCAGACCAGCCGGCGCTTGTCCTGGGCGCGGCGCACGCTGTCGAGCAGGCGTTCCGGGGTGAAGGGTTTCTCGATGAAATCGTAGGCGCCCTGGCGTAGCGCCTGCACCGCCATTGGTACATCGCCATGGCCGGTCACCATGATCACTGGCAGCTCCGGGTCCAGCGCCACCAGCTTTTCCAGCAGGCCGAGGCCGTCAAGGTCCGGCATCCGCACGTCGCTGATCAGCACGCCGGGAAAGCCCCGGTCGACGATAGCCAGCGCTTCGTGGGCACGGGCGCAGGTTTCCACGCTGAAGCCGGACAGCTCCAGCCACTGCTGCACCGCCTGGCGGATTGCCGCTTCGTCATCGATGAAAATCACCTGACCGCTCATCTGTCACTCCTCCTGCGAGTGGCCAGTCTACTCGGCGCCGGGCGATTCGGCCGCTGGCATATGCAGTTCGAACACCGCGCCCTGCGCATCGTTGTGCACGCTGAGGCTGCCGCCAAGGTCGCGCACGATGCCGTAGGAAACGGCAAGCCCGAGGCCGAGCCCCTGGCCAACCGGCTTGGTGGTGAAAAAGGGCTCGAACACCTGATCCAGATGTTCCTCGGCGATGCCGCCACCGCTGTCGGCAACGCTCAGCGTCCAGCCGTCGCCTTCTGGCTGGCAGAGGATGCGCAGCGCTTTGCTCTCGGCGTTCCACATGGCGTCCAGAGCGTTGGTCAGCAGGTTGATCAGCACCTGCTCCAGGCGAATCGCATCGCCACTGACCCAGGCCTGGGGCGGCACCTGACACACCACCGCAATCCCTTCGCTGCGAATGCGCGGGGCGAGCAGCTGCAGCGCCTGGTCCAAGACCTCGGCCAGGCTCAAACGCTGGCGCAGCCCGGCGGGGCTCTTGCGGGCGAAGGTTTTCAGGTGACTGGTCAGCGCCGCCATGCGCTCGAGGAGGCCTTCAACCTGGCCGATGCCTTCGCGCACGGCGTCGGTGCGGCCGCTGTCGAGCAACAACCGCTGACTAGCGAGCTGCATGCGCAGGGCGGTCAGGGGCTGGTTGATCTCGTGGGCGAGGGCGGCGGACATCTGCCCCAGCGCGGCCATGCGCGCGGCATGCACCAGTTCATCCTGCGCGGTGTTCAGCTCGCGGGTGCGCTCTTCTACCAGACGCTCCAGCTCGTTGCGGCTGCGGCGTTCCACGCGGCGGGTCTTGCGCCGTTGGGCTAGGTACAGCAGCAGGAACGCGAGCGTCATCCAGACGCCGGCCGCGGCCAGGCGGTAGCTGCGGACGTTGGCGGCTACCAGCTGCGGCTCCTGCAGCAGGTGCAGGGTCCAGTCTTCCTCGGGCAGTTCCAGACGTTGCCAGAGGTAGTCGCGGCGGCCATCGGGCCCGTCGACCAGGCGCCGCTCGCTGTTCTCGTCGATCTGCTGCAGGTTCTGGCTCGTCAACGGCTGCAGATTCTGTTCGGCGTAGCGGCGGACCGCGACGAGGCGGTCGCGCACCGCCTCGCTCAGCGGGCGCAGGTAGCGGAAGCGCCAGGCTGGGCGGTTGGTCAGGATGACGATGTCCAGTGAGTCGGAGATCAGCAGGATGCCAGACTGCCCGACCCATTCACGCTGCATGTCTTCGAGTTCGAGCTTGACCACCAGCACGCCGATTACCTCGCCCTCGGCATTCTTGACCGAGCTGGAGAGGAAATAGCCGGGGATGCCGGTGGTCACGCCGACCGCGAAGTAACGACCCGAGTCGTTCGCTACCGCATCGATGAAATAGGGCCGGAAAGCGTAGTTGTTGCCGACGAAACTGCTCCAGTCGCGCCAGTTGCTGGCCGCCAGGGTTTCGCCATGGCGGTCGAGCAGGTAGAGCACCGAGGAGCCGGCAGCCTGGTTCTGCTCTTCCAAGCGGTGGTTGAGTTGCTTGCGCAGGGCCTGATCGCCGGGGTTGTTCAGCAATGTCTGGATATCGCTGTCGAGCGCCAGCAACGCCGGGACGGAACGGAAGCGCTGCACCTGGATATGAATCGCCTGTGCGTAGAGTTCGAGCTGGCCGGCGGCCTCCTGGCTGCGCTCGGTCCAGGCGCGTTGCTCGGCGATGCGCCCAGCCCAGTACATGCTCAGCAGCAGGCCGGCCAGAATCAGCGAGATGATGAGGGCGACGCGGTAGCGGCTGGAGAGGGCAATCATGATCGGCTCGCGATAGCGGAATCGCATGGTAAAGCAGGCCGCGCGTCGGATTCCAAGACGTGTACATCTTTCGACTAATGTACAAGTACGGCCGGATGGTGGCACTTTAGCGCCATTGCCGCCCGAAACAATGGGCCGGCCAGCAGGGACGCCAGGTTACAACGAGATCAGCTCGACCAACCCTTGTCGTCTCGAGGCGCCCATGCTGAAGAAAATTCCTACTGATGCGGTGCGTTTAGGCATGTATCTCCATGCCATCGAAGGCAGCTGGCTGGCGCATCCGTTCTGGAAAAACAAGTTCATCATCGATGACCCTGAAGACCTTCAGCGCCTGCGCCAGAGCGGGCTGACGGGCGTCTGGATCAACATCAGCAAGGGCGTCGACGTGGCCGACCAGGCGGTTGTGCTGTCAACGCCGGCTTCTATTCCTCCGCCTGAAGACCCGCGCGCTCCAGCCGTTGCGCGGTGCAGTGCGCGCGATGAACTGCAGCGCGCCGCTCGCGTGCTCAGCCGCTCAAAGAAGGCGATCACGGAGCTGTTCAACGAAGCGCGACTGGGCAATGCCATCAGTGTCGAGAGTTGTCTGCCGCTGGTCGCGGATATCAGCGACTCGTTGGCGCGCAACAGCTCGGCATTGATCGGCCTGGCGCGGCTCAAGCACAAGGACGAGTACACCTACCTGCACTCGGTCGCCGTTTGCGCCTTGATGGTGTCCCTGGCCCGGCAGCTGGGCCTCGACGAGGACGCCGTGAGCGAGGCCGGGCTGGCCGGGCTGCTGCACGATGTCGGCAAGATGGTCATGCCGATAGAGGTGCTCAACAAGCCAGGCGCACTGACCGATGCCGAGTTCGCCGTCATGCGCAGCCATCCCGAGCGGGGGCATGCGCTGCTGCTCGCGGCTGGGTCGCTGCCGGTCTCGGCGCTGGACGTCTGCCTGCATCATCACGAGAAGTTCGATGGCAGCGGCTACCCGTTCCGGCTGGCCGGCGAGAACATCAGCCTGTTCGCGCGAATGGGCGCGGTGTGCGATGTGTATGACGCCATCACCTCCAACCGCCCCTACAAGAAAGCCTGGAACCCGGCCGAATCGCTGGCCCGCATGGCGCAGTGGACCGGCCATTTCGATACCCAAATTTTTCATGCCTTTGTGCGCTCGGTGGGTATCTATCCGCTCGGTTCCCTGGTGCGCCTGGAGTCTGGCCGGCTCGGCGTGGTGATCGATCAGCACCCGGAAAAGCTCACCGAACCGCTGGTGCGGGTGTTCTTTTCAGCCAAAGCCAAGACGCCGATCCAGCAGCTGGACCTGGACCTTTCGCGCCGGGGCTCGAATGACCGCATCGTCGGGCGCGAAGATCCGGCGCAATGGGGCTTCAACAATCTGGACGACTTCTGGCGGTAGGCCTGACGCCTGTCTGGGCGAGCACAAACCGGCGTCTCGGCCGCCTCTGGCATGACAGCCGGCGGCGCCTGGGCTGCCCCTTTGGGTCGCGCCAGGGGGCTTGCTGCGCTATCATCCGCGGCCTGTTTCAAGCGGCTTCGAGCGATCTGAGCCCTAAATCGAGTCTGTCTCTTCGCATGATCCGGCTGCCCACTCCGCCTTAGCGCCTGTCGTCACCCAGCGCGACCACCTCGTCATGCAGGCGGTCGGTAGCCTGCGCGTCGCATTTCATGCACGCAATTGCACCCTGTTCAAATCCAGAAACTAGCCTTGTATCAACCGCGTGCCGCCTACGGTCTGCCGGTGATGCCTTTGCTCCGGAATTCACCATGCTTCATTCGCTCAAACAAAACTGGTTCTGCAACATCCGCGGCGACGTGCTCGCCGGCCTCGTCGTTGCCCTGGCGCTGATTCCAGAGGCGATTGCCTTCTCGATCATCGCCGGGGTCGACCCGCGCGTCGGCCTCTACGCCTCCTTCTGCATTGCCGTGGTGATCGCCTTCGTAGGTGGCCGACCGGGGATGATTTCCGCCGCCACCGGTGCCATGGCGCTGCTGATGGTGACGCTGGTGCGCGAGCACGGCCTGCAATACCTGCTGGCGGCGACGCTGCTCTGCGGTCTGTTGCAGATCGGCGCCGGCTACCTGCGCCTCGGTTCGCTGATGCGCTTCGTTTCGCGCTCGGTGGTCACCGGCTTCGTCAACGCCCTGGCGATCCTGATCTTCATGGCCCAGCTTCCGGAACTGACAGGTGTCACCTGGCACGTCTATGCGATGACCGCGGCGGGCCTGGGCATCATCTATCTGTTCCCCTATGTGCCGAAGATTGGCCGGGTCATCCCGTCGCCGCTGGTCTGCATCCTGTCTCTGACCGCCGTCGCCATGTACCTGGGGCTGGATATCCGCACTGTCGCCGACATGGGCGAGCTGCCTGACACCCTGCCGATCTTCCTCTGGCCGCAAGTGCCGCTGAATTTCGAGACGCTGGCGATCATCTTTCCTTACTCCGCGGCCCTGGCTGTGGTCGGTCTGCTGGAGTCGCTGATGACGGCGACCATCGTCGATGACCTGACCGATACCGGCAGCGACAAGAACCGCGAGTGCAAGGGCCAGGGTGTCGCCAACATCGTGTCCGGCATGTTCGGCGGCATGGCGGGTTGCGCGATGATCGGCCAATCGGTGATCAACGTGAAATCCGGCGGCCGCACGCGGTTGTCGACGCTGATTGCCGGTGTCGTGCTCTTGCTGATGGTGGTGTTTCTCAGTGACTGGGTCGGCCAGATCCCCATGGCAGCGCTGGTCGCGGTGATGATCATGGTTTCCATCGGCACCTTCAGCTGGGATTCGCTGCGTAACCTCAAGCGCTATCCGCTGTCGACCAACATCGTCATGGTGGTCACCGTAGTGGTGGTGGTCTTTACCCACAACCTGGCGTTCGGCGTGCTGGCCGGTGTGCTGCTGGCGGCGCTGTTCTTTGCCAACAAGGTCGGCCATTACCTGCATATCGGTTCGGAGCTGGACGCCGAAGGCAACCGCCGCACCTACCGTGTGGTCGGCCAGGTGTTCTTCAGCTCGTCCGACAAATTCACGTCCGCTTTCGACTTCAAGGAAGCGCTCTCGAGCGTCATCATCGACCTGACCCATGCGCATTTCTGGGACATCACTGCCGTTGCGGCGCTCGACAAGGTCGTCGTCAAGCTTCGCCGTGAAGGCACCGAGGTCGAAGTGCTGGGGTTGAACCAAGCCAGCGCAACCATCGTCGACCGTTTCGGTGTGCACGACAAACCCGAAGCCATCGACGATCTGATGAGCCACTGACCAGGAGCACAACAATGAACAACGTATTGGCCTGCATCGACGGTTCCCCTCAGGCTGCGGCCGTTTGCGATTGCGCCGCCTGGGCCAGTCTGCAGCTGGATGCACCGCTGACTCTGTTGCATGTCCTCGACCAGCAGCAGTACCCGGCAGCCGGCAACCTCAGCGGCATCATCGGCCTGGGTAGCCGCGAATACCTGCTCGAAGAACTCGCCGCACTGGACGAAAAGCGCAGCAAGCTGGCGCTCGAAGAAGGCCGGATGATGCTCGACTCAGCGAAGCAGCGCGTCCTGACTGCCGGGGTGGTGCAGCCGGAGGTGCGGCAACGGCACGGCGATCTGGTGGAAAGCCTGCGCGAGTTGGAATCCGACACCCGGCTGCTGGTGATCGGCAAGCAGGGCGAGGACAGCGGCACCGACCTGCAGCTGATTGGCAGCCAGTTGGAAAGCGTGATTCGCACCCTGCACCGGCCGATCCTGGTCACCCCGGCCAGCTTCACCGTGCCGACAAGCGTCATGCTCGCGTTTGATGGCAGCGCCACTTCCCGCAAAGGTGTGGAAATGCTGGCCTCCAGTCCGCTGTTCAAAGGCATACCGATCCATCTGGTGATGGTCGGCGAGGACACCGGTGACAACCGCGCGCTGCTCTATGCGGCCCGCGATGCCCTGTCGGCGGCAGGCTTCGAGGTACAGATCGCGATCCGGGGCGGCGAAGTCGAACCCACCCTGCATGCCTACCAGGCCGAGCACGGTATTGGCCTGCTGGTGATGGGCGCTTACGGGCACTCACGGATTCGTCAGTTCCTCGTTGGCAGCACCACCACCAGCATGATTCGCTCGACCACCACGCCGCTCCTGCTGTTGCGCTGAGTCGGTGTCAGCCTGGCGCATCGGTGCCAGGCTGCCGTGCTACTGATAGAGATCCGCGCGTGTCCAGGGCAGCTCGTGGGAACCGTCGGGTAGCGGCTTGCTGGCGAGAATCTGGTGCAGGTTGATCCAGTTGCGGCGGAAGCCATAGGCACAGCCCGCCAGGTACACCCGCCAGATGCGCAACGCCCGCTCGGGGATCAGCTGCTGCGCTTCCTCCAGCCGCGACTCCAGGCGCTCGCTCCACAGCTGCAGGGTGCGCGCATAGTGCAGACGCAGGCTTTCCACATCGACGATCTCCAGCCCCGATTCGCTGATGCAGGCACCTATCTCTACCAGATGCGGCAACTCGCCGTGAGGAAAGACGTAGCGGTCGATGAATTCGCCCGCGCCATGGGCGACCGGCCGGCCATCGGTATGCCGCGAAGTGATGCCATGGTTGAGGACCAGACCGCCCGGGCGCACCACCGCGGCCAGCTGGCGGCAATACAACGGCAGGTTGGCGTGGCCGACATGTTCGAACATGCCGACGCTGACCACCTTGTCGAACTGTCCGTCCGTGGGCAGATCGCGGTAATCCAACAGCTCAAGCTGGACGCGGCCCTCCAGCCCCTCGGCCGCCACGCGCTCGCGCCCGAGCCTTAGCTGTTCGGCGCTGAGCGTAATGCCAAACACCTGCGCTCCGTATTCGCGGGCCGCAAACCGCGCCAGACCACCCCAGCCACAGCCTACATCCAGCAGCCGATCGCCGGGCTGCAGGCGCAACTTGCGACACAGGTGCCGGAGCTTGACCTGCTGCGCCTGATCGAGGTCTTCGCAGCCCGTCTCGAAATAGCCGCAGGAGTAGACCATGTCGCGGTCGAGCCAGAGCTGATAGAAGGCGTTGGACAGGTCGTAGTGATAGGAAATCGCTTCGGCGTCAGTGGCCTTGTCATGGGCTTCACGCACCGGCAGCTGCGGATGTGCGTCTCCCAATGCCCGACTGATCTCGTCACCGATACGGATCACCTCTTCAAGCGGCCCGTGCAGATCGAGCTTTCCCTCGACATAAGCGCCGCCTAACAGCGCCAGGCTGGGATGAGCCAGGCGAGGTATCAGCCCTGGGTCGCGAATCTCCAGCGTCACACTGGGCGCGGGCCCCATGTCGATTTCCTTGCCGTCCCATAGCCTGAGGCGCAAAGGCAATTCCAAGTCTCGAAGGGCTGGCAGCAATGTGGTCAACATGCGCATCCTCCTCTTCCAAGCATTCCGAATAAGGTAGACGAAGGAGCGAGACCTGCAGCCGTCCGTTAGATTGTTTTTTGCTATGTAACCATGGGAGAAAGGCTATCCATCAGAATCGCGACGCGGGATCTTTGCAGGCATACCCCTTGGGGTTGTGCCTGGAGCGAAAGCTCTGCGTCGCTCTTGCCGCTCACCTCCTCGCACCCGTCTGGCATACGAAGGTGACCGCGATGAAATTTGATTGGCATAAGGACCGGATAACTGATGAAACACCGGTAACCGACACCTATCGAAACACGCAGAACGTACGAAGATTCATGATCGAGGCGTGCGGGCCCGGCTTCAGATTTGATCAGGACTTCATGGCCTGGGTGAAAGATGGAACATCCAAAACCATGGGCCAGGTTGCGGGAGAGTGGCTAAGACGGCATCAGCCTTGACTCGACGCGCTACCGATCCACAGCGCCGAATCGGACGGCAAGGCTGGTCACGACCGTCGATATCTCCAGGTACGACCGCCTCATGCTTGATTCTGCCAGTCACCTTGTGTCGCGCTTTCGTCAGCTTGGCGAGACTGTCTACTATCGAAATTTCAGCCCCTTCAGGAGATTTTTCGATGCACCAGGCCACCGCTCAGCTGTTGCAACGCTACTACGACGCCTTCAATGCGGGTGACATGGTCACCTTCCTGTCGCTTCTCACCGATGACGTGATCCATGACATCAATCAGAGCGGGCGAGAAGTGGGTAAGCCGGCCTTTGAACAGTTCATGCAGCGCATGAACCGCAACTACCGGGAGAAGATTGTGGACCTTTCGATCACCACCAACGAAGCGGGTGACCGGGCGGCCGTCGAGTTCACCGTACTGGGCGAATACCTGGCGACCGATGAAGGGTTACCGGAAGCGAACGGCCAGACTTACCGGCTCCCGGCGGGGGCATTCTTCGCCATTCGGGATGGGCAGGTGGCGCGAGTGACCAACTACTACAACCTTGAAGACTGGGTTGCTCAAGTGTCCGCGTGATGGCCCGGCTGACCTTCCAGCGCTTATCCGGCGCCACGCTTCATCGGTACATTCCTGAACTGGCCCGGTTGCGCATGCGTGTATTCCGAGACTTTCCGTACCTGTACGACGGCGATCCGGCATACGAGGCGCGCTATCTGCAAACCTATGTCGAGGCGCCGCACAGCGTGATCGTGCTGGCGTTCGATGGCGACCGGGTGGTGGGCGCTTCTTCGGGGCTGCCGCTGATTCATGAAACGGAGGAGGTCCAGCAGCCCTTCCGCGAGGCGGATTATGCCGTTGAGACGATCTTCTATTGTGGCGAATCCGTATTGCTGCCCGACTACCGAGGGCAGGGTGCCGGTGTGGCGTTCTTCGAACACCGTGAAGACCATGCGCGCGAGACTGGCGGCATGAAGCATTCATGCTTCTGTGCGGTGGAGCGGCCTGTTACGCACCCAGCTCGGCCTGCCGGTTATCAGCCACTGGATGAGTTCTGGCAGCACCGTGGGTACGAAAGGCACCCGGAGCTGGCCACGCAGTTCAGCTGGAAAGACCTTGGCGATTCACACGAGTCGCTCAAACCCATGACCTTCTGGATGAAGCCCTTGCCATGAGTGCGTTTACCCTGGCGACAGCCCAATACGACATCGGCTTTTTTTCTCATTGGGATGACTTCGCGGCCAAGCTAGAACGCTGGGTCGCCAGTGCCGTAGAGCAAGACGCCAAGCTGCTGGTATTTCCCGAATACGGCAGTATGGAACTGGCTTCGCTCTTCGGCCAAGCGGTGTACAGCGATTTGCAGCAGCAGCTCCAGGCGATGCAGACCTTGCTGCCGAAGTGGCGCGACCTGCATCAGGCGCTGGCCCGTCGCCACGATGTCCTGATCTTGGCCAGTTCCTTTCCAACAGAATTGCAGGCCGGCCATGTCGTGAACCGGGCGACGCTGTTCGGGCCAGAAGGGATCCTGGGTCATCAGGACAAGCTCATCATGACTCGTTTCGAGAACGAGCAATGGTGCATTCGTGCTGGTGAACGCATTGGCGTCATTGATACCGAACTCGGCCGTATCGGCATCCTGATCTGCTATGACTCGGAATTCCCGATGATTGCCCGTCAGCAGATTACGGCCGGTGCCGAGCTGCTGCTGGTTCCAAGTTGCACCGATACGCAGGCCGGTTTTCATCGGGTGCGTATCGGTTGCCAGGCGCGGGCGCTGGAAAACCAGTGTTATGTGGTCCAGTCGCCTACCACCGGCCTTGCGCTCTGGTCCGAAGCGGTTGATATCAATACGGGCCGCGCTAGCGTTTATACGCCGGTGGATTATGGTTTTCCGGATAACGGCATCCTGGTCGAAGGCGCGGATGATGAGGCGAACTGGGTGTTTGCGACCCTCGACCTGCGTGAGCTTGCTCGGATACGCGCAGAGGGTCAGGTGTTCAACCACCGAGACTGGCCAAAGCAGTTGGCGTTTAAGGGGCCGGAGCAGGCCGCTTTCTCCTGACAGCCATTGCAATGCTGACGCGCTGAAGCGGGCGCTCGCCCACAGCCCACATGTGCCGGGTTGCAGCCCAGGTATGGGCTTCAGGTGATGGGTGTTGGATCTGTCGTTCCGGCACGAACAGACGCTCAGGCGCCTTGCTCCGCGTTGCCTCTACTCTTCCACATGCTTGACGCTGGACGTCCATACAAAAAAAGGCCACCTGTAGGTGGCCAAAAAAACTGATCTACAACCTGCTATCCCGCATCGGACGTCTCAGCCCAGTCTCGGACCTCGTCCGACATCCGTTTGAGTCGCAGCACGGCCAGGAGAGCAATCGGCTCCAAGGCGCTGCCGTCGTTCTCGGCGTAGTCGATGATCTGTTCCTTCATCCGACGCGCCCAGAATTTCTTCAGGTGCAGCGCGATCTGTTCGGCCGCCGCCGCATCGTCCTGATGATGCCGGTTATTCACGGTGATCTGATTCAACATCTTGATCAGCGTATCCATTTCATTCATTCGAGGCATCCTCCTGTCCGGTGCCATCGCCCATGAAGCGGGCACTCATTTGAGTGCCACTTCCGCAGTCTCGGCATTTTCCAGGTAACGCAGCTGCTTCTGATCGAAGTCCTGGAAGCGCTGCTGCCAGTCTGAGGGCTGCGTTACCTTCTCGACCTGAACGGCCGTCACCTTGTACTCGGGGCAGTTGGTCGCCCAGTCCGAGTTATCGGTGGTGATGACGTTCGCGCCGCTGCCTGGGTGGTGGAAGGTGGTGTACACCACGCCCGGAGCCATGCGATCGCTGACCAGGCAACGCAGCACCGTATGCCCGACCCGGCTGCGAATACCCAGCCAGTCGCCATCTTTCAGGCCGCGGTCCTCGGCGTCGTTCGGGTGGATTTCCAGCACATCTTCATCGTGCCAGGCGCTGTTGGCGGTCCGACGGGTCTGAGCGCCAACGTTGTACTGACTCAGGATGCGTCCGGTGGTGAGCAACAGCGGGTAACGACGGTTGACGCGCTCTTCGGTGGCCACGTACTCGGTAATGGCGAAGTTGCCCTTGCCGATCGGGAAGTCCACACCATGCATGGTCGGCGTGCCCATCGGGTAGTCGTCGTTGCACGGCCACTGGATGCTGCCCAGCACTTCGAGTTTGCTGTAGTTGACGCCGGTAAAGGTCGGTGCCAGCTGCGCGATCTCGTCCATGATCTCGGACGGATGGCTGTAGTTCATGGGGTATCCCAACGCATTGGAAAGCGCCTGGGTGACTTCCCAGTCCTCCATGCCGGCAACCGGCGGCATGACGCGACGTACCCGGTTGATGCGTCGTTCCGCGTTGGTGAAGGTCCCGTTCTTCTCGAGGAAGGTCGCACCGGGCAGCAGCACGTGGGCGTACTTGGCGGTCTCGTTGAGGAAAATGTCCTGAACGATCAGGCAATCCAGCGCCGACAGCGCCGCCTCGACGTGCTGGGTGTTCGGGTCCGACTGAGCGATGTCCTCGCCCTGCACATAGAGCGCCTTGAAGGTACCTGCCACGGCGGCATCGAACATGTTGGGAATACGCAGGCCCGGCTCGTCATCGAGCGTGGTGTTCCAGGCGCTCTCGAAGCGTTGGCGCACTTCCGGATCGGCAACGTGCTGGTAGCCCGGCAGCTCATGAGGGAAAGAGCCCATGTCGCAGGAACCCTGCACGTTGTTCTGACCGCGCAAGGGGTTCACACCCACGCCTTCACGGCCGATGTTGCCGGTCGCCATCGCCAGGTTGGCGATGCTCATGACGGTGGTGGAGCCTTGGCTGTGCTCGGTCACGCCCAGGCCATAGTAAATGGCTCCATTGCCGGCCATCGCGTAGGTGCGGGCTGCCTGGCGGACCAGTCCGGCCGGCACGCCGGTTTCCGCTTCGGAGACTTCCGGCGCATGGCGGGCCTCACTGATGAAGTCGCGCCATTTCTGGTAGGCGTTGGTTTCACAACGGTTTTCGATGAATGCCTTGTCTTCTAGCCCTTCGGTGACGACTACATGTGCCAGTGCGTTGACCAGCGCGACGTTGGTGCCCGGCTTGAGCGACAGGTGCAGACCCTTTTCCGCGTGCGGCGTTTTGAGCAGGTCGATACGCCGTGGATCGGCGACGATCAGGGTGGCGCCCTGGCGTAGGCGGCGCTTCATTTGTGAGGCAAAGACCGGGTGCGCGTCCGTTGGGTTCGCGCCAATCACCAGAATGACGTCGGACTTCATCACCGAGTCGAATGTCTGGGTACCGGCGGACTCGCCCAGGGTAGCTTTGAGGCCATAGCCTGTCGGCGAGTGGCAGACGCGGGCGCAGGTGTCGGTGTTGTTGTTGCCGAAGGCGGCGCGAATCAGCTTCTGAACCAGATAGGTTTCTTCGTTGGTGCAACGCGAGGAGGTGATGCCGCCGACGCTGTCCCGGCCGTAGGTCGCCTGGGTTTCACGCAGACGCCGCGCAGCGAAAGTCAGCGCCTCGTCCCAGGAAACGGCACGCCACGGCTGATCGATCGAATCACGAATCATCGGCTCGCGGATGCGGTCCTTGTGGGTCGCGTAACCAAAGGCGAAGCGCCCCTTGACGCAGGAATGGCCGTGGTTCGCGTCGCCACCCTTGTAAGGCACCATGCGGATCAGCTTGTCGCCTTTCATCTGCGCTTCGAACGAGCAGCCCACGCCACAGTAGGCACAAGTGGTGACTACGCTGTGCTCGGGCACGCCTTCTTCGATGACGCTCTTTTCCATCAGGGTCGCGGTCGGGCACGCCTGCACGCACGCCCCGCAGGATACGCACTCCGACTCCATGAACGGCTGATTCTGGCTGGCCGATACGGTCGAGTCGAAGCCCCTGCCGTCGATGGTCAGGGCAAACGTGCCCTGAACTTCAGCGCAGGCACGCACACAACGCGAGCAGACGATGCACTTGCTCGGATCGAAGCTGAAATAGGGGTTGGAGTTGTCGATCTCGGCATGCAGATGGTTGGCACCCTCGAACCCGTAGCGCACTTCCCGCAGGCCGACGGCGCCTGCCATGTCCTGCAGCTCGCAATCACCGTTGGCTGGGCAGGTCAGACAGTCCAGCGGGTGGTCGGAGATGTACAGCTCCATGATGTTGCGACGCAGCTTGGCTAGCTTGCTGTTCTGCGTGGTGACCGACATGCCTTCGCTGACCGGCGTGGTGCACGAAGCGGGATAGCCGCGGCGCCCTTCGATTTCTACCGCACAGATCCGGCAGGAGCCGAAGGCTTCAAGGTTGTCGGTCGCGCACAGCTTGGGCACCGTGATGCCTGCCAGGGCGGCAGCGCGCATGACCGAGGTGCCTTCCGGCACGCTGATCTGAATGCCGTCGATTACCAGGCTAATGGTCGTCTCGGACGTCCGTGCCGGAGTGCCCAGGTCACGGTCGAACAGGGCCGGGTCGAAGCTGTTGACCTGGCCTTTCAGATATTGCTTGGGATCGAAATGGTTCAGCATGCTATGCCTCCCGCCACCAGGGCGTGTCGAGGTGTCAGATCATCAGGGAAATGCTTCATCACGCTCTGCACCGGGAACGGCGTCATGCCGCCCATGGCGCAGAGCGAACCATCGACCATGGTCTCGCACAGATCCGACAGCAGTTCGAGGTTCATCTCGGCATTTTCACCAGCACGGATCCGGTCGATGACTTCAACGCCGCGAACGGCGCCGATCCGGCACGGCGTGCATTTACCACAGGATTCGACAGTGCAGAACTCCATGGCGAAACGGGCCTGCTCGCCCATGTCGACGGTGTCATCGAACATCACGACGCCGCCATGCCCGACCACTCCACCGAATGCGGCAAAGGCTTCGTAGTCGAGCGGGTTGTCCCATTGGCTTTCCGGCAGGTAGGCGCCGAGAGGGCCGCCCACCTGAACGGCTTTGAGCGGACGGCCACTGCGCGTGCCGCCGCCGAAATCTTCCATCAGCGTTTTCAAGCTGATACCGAATGCCAGTTCGATCAGCCCACCGCGCTTCACGTTGCCCGCTAGCTGCACGGCCAGCGTGCCACGCGAGCGACCCATGCCGTAGTCGGCGTAGGCCTGGCCGCCCTGATCCATGATGTACGGCACAGCGGCGAAAGACAGTACGTTGTTGACCACTGTCGGGCGACCGAACAGCCCGACGATGGCCGGCAGCGGTGGCTTGGCGCGCACCAGGCCGCGGCGACCTTCAAGGCTTTCGAGCAGCGAGGTTTCTTCGCCGCAAATGTAGGCGCCCGCGCCGAGGCGGACTTCCAGGTTGAACCCCTTGCCGGAGCCCAGCAGATCATCGCCCAGGTAGCCGGCTTTGACTGCACGGCGTATGGCCTCGTCAAGAGTCGCCTTGGCCAGCGGATATTCCGAACGCAGGTAAATGTAACCGCGGTCGGCGCCGACCGCGAGACCGGCGATGGCCATGCCTTCGATCAGCATGTAAGGGTCGCATTCCATCACCAGGCGGTCGGCGAAGGTCCCCGAGTCCCCTTCGTCTGCGTTGCAGACGATGTACTTCTGACCCTCGGGCTCGTTGAGCACGGTCTGCCACTTGATGCCGGTCGGGAAGGCGGCGCCGCCACGGCCACGCAGGCCGGACGTTTTAACTTCGTCGACGATGGATTGGCCGTCACGGGAGAGCGCTGCCTTGAGGCCATTGAATCCACGCAGTGCCGTGTAATCGTCGATCGATAGCGGGTCCGTGATACCGATGCGCGAAAAGGTCAGCCGCTGCTGACGCTTGAGGTACTCGATCTCCTCGGTAAGCCCGAGCGCCAGGGCATGGTCCTGCCGGCCTTCAAACAAACCGGCCTCGACGAGGCTTTCTACCGCCTCGGGGGTTACCGGCCCGTAGGCGACCCGACCATCTGGCGTATCGATTTCAACCAGTGGCTCCAGCCAGAACAGGCCGCGTGAGCCGTTACGCACAATGCGCAGCTCTTGCGAACGGGCTGCAGCGGCGCGCTCGATACGCTGAGCAACCTTGTCGGCACCCAGCGAACGAGCCGTGGTATCACAAGGTACATAAACGGTAATAGTCACCACTTCACCTCCACCGCAACAGTCTTCAGCTCATCGGCCAGTTCATCGAAACGCTCTGGCGTTACGCGCCCATAGACGTCGTTGTTGATCTGCACGGCGGGACCGCAGGCGCAGTTGCCCAGGCAGTACACGGGCTCCAGCGTAATTTCGCGATCCTGGGTGGTCTGGTGATAATCCACCTTCAACGAGGCTTTGACATGCGCTTCCAGCTGACGGCTGCCCACGGCCTGGCAGGCCTCTGCGCGGCAAATCTGGATCACGTTGCGCCCTGCAGGCTGGGTACGAAAGTGATGATAGAAGCTGATGATGCCGTGTACGTCGGCCCGCGTGCAGCTCAGGGAGTCGGCAATAAGCGGAACCGCGCTGTCCGGAATGTGGCCGAAGCGATCCTGGATGGCATGAAGAGTAGGAAGCATGGCGCCGGGCATCGACTTATGGTCGTCGATCACTTGCTGGATCAGGGCCGGCGTCCAGGCACCGGTAGCTGACGAGATGGTAGTGGACATGACCTGGTTGCCTCATCAGGTAGTCGAACGTGCCGGTCAGTGTCAGGCAACCGACAGCTTGTGTTCGATCAGATATGAATAATTATTCTTAATTGGGTTAAGCTTTAATCAGGTGAACAGCAAACTAACATACCCATTTGACCCGAAAAATATGAACGAAAATGCTTAACTCAAGGCTGCATATCACGCCCACCTGGTTGTTCAGAAATGGCAACGGCGAATTGCTGGATCCGATCATCTTTGCCTTGCTCGAAGGTATCCATGACACCGGCAAGCTGACCCAGGCGGCTCAAAAGGCGGATATCTCGTACCGTCATGCCTGGAATCTGCTTACCCGTGGCGAGCAATTTTTCGGCATGCCCATGGTGTTGATGCGCAAGGGGCACGGCACGCGGTTATCGCCGCTGGGAGAACAGTTACTGTGGTCGGAACAACGCCTGCGCGCGCGGCTGGAGCCTCAGCTCGACAGCATGGCCTCCGAGTTGAACCACCAGCTTCAGCAGTTGCTTGAGGGTGCGCATCCGGTGCTGCGGCTGCATGCGAGTCATGGGTACGCGGTCGCCCTCCTGGCTGATCTGCCTGGAGAGCTGAACCTGCGCTATTGCAATCCGCAGGAAGCGCTCAGTGCCCTGAACCGGGGCGACTGCGACCTTGCCAGCTTCCATCTCCCCACGTTCCCTCCTCTGGCCAAGCGAGTCTTAGCCGTTTATCAAGCACTACTCGCCGGCCAGGACCTTCGCGTCATTCGCTTCGTGACGCGGCGGCAGGGCTTGATCTTGCGCGCCTCTACGCGCAAGCACGTGCATGGACTGGCTGATCTGACCCGTCCTGAGATTCGCTTCATCAATCGCGACGAGCATTCCGGCACCCGTGTCCTGTTCAACCTGCTGCTCGAAGAGCACCAGATCGATAAAGCCCAGATCGCCAATGGTGCCCAGGAAGAATTCACCCACACCGCCGTGGCCGCTTACGTCGCAGCGGGCATGGCCGATGTCGGCTTCGGTGTCGAGGCGGCAGCCGCGCAGTTCGGGCTGGAGTTCATCAGCCTGGCGACCGAACACTACCTGCTGGTCTGCCACGAAACGCAGCTACGCCAGCACAACGTGCGCCAGTTGCTACAGGCCATGAAATCGGACGAGTTTCTGGCAGACATCGACAAGCTGGCCGGCTATGCGCCTGATAAGTGCGGCGAGATCTGCACCTTTGACGAACTTTTGAAAGACAGCAACGGTTAGCCAGAAAGGCCAACCGCTGCTTCCAGAGCAATCTCACCTATCGTCGGCCGCCGGTCAGATTTTTGAAGTTCGACAAATTATGTGGCGTTGCTGGTTCAGCGTCAGCGTTATCTCGTAGCCGGCCGAGTCGATGCGCCACTGATACGAACACGGAAGACAGGAATGGCGGAAGGCAGTGGGAGTCGAACCCACCCAGGGACGGCTGCCGCCCCCAACCGGGTTTGAAGCCCGGCCGCACCACCGGGTGCGATTGCCTTCCAAGATGACGTTGACCTGTTGGTCACAAAACGTGCGACAGCCTAACTGACCTCATCCTCTGAGGCCAAGGCGCTGTCTCGTCGCACCTTGCGTTCGTTGCCGTAGCGGCGGGTGAAGCCGATTCGGTCGAAATGTTCGAGCAGTTGGATGCTGCGTTTGCGGCCGAGCTGGATCTGGTCGCGGAAGGCTGCGGCGCGGATGACGCCGCTCTGGCGTTCCATCTCCAGAACCTGGCTGGCCAGCAGGCGGATGGTCTGCTCGGGATAGAAGAGGTCTTTCACTACCTGTTGCAGCGCGCCAAGACGAGCCAGCTTGCGCAACAGCTGGCGGACCTGCTCTTCCTCGACGTCCAGCTCACGGGCGATGTCGCGCACCCAGGGCGGGTTGAAGCAGCTGGCGGCAAGCAGCGGCCAGAGTCGGGCTTTCAGTGCCTCTTCCTCGTCGGTCAGGCGTACCCGGTGGCCAGGCAGGTGCAGCCAGGGGCCACTGGCTTCAACCTTGCCCTCGGCCAGGGCCTGTTCCAATAAGGCAATGAATATAGGACGCTCCAGTAACGGCAGAGCGTACCGGCGCAGGCGGTCGCGATCCGGGCCGAGCTCGTCCGGCTGGCTGTCATGAAAGCGCTGCAGGGCGGCCACCAGGCTCTTGCCGAGGTAGTCCCAGGTGCCGCGTTCGAACAGCCTCGGGCCGAGCCGCGTGGTGATCTCCAGCGCCTCGTCTGGAAGCCGCCAGGTTTTCCGGGGTCGGTTGAACTGCCGTTCCAGCAAGGCCGGATCGAGGCCGTTGAGGGCGCTGGGCAGCAGCCCTGGCAACACATCTTCCAGCGTGTCCCCGGCGAGCGCGCGTAGCACCGCCAGGCGTGCCTGACGATGACGGTTGCGGGGCGGCGCAAAAGGGTCGAGTACGCGGCCGCCGCCGAGGGTGCGCTGGGCGGACTGGTCGCGCAGGACCACGCGGTCGCCATGCACCGCATGGGCTGGCGCATTGAGCAGCAGCTGCGCGTGCACGTGGCCACCGGGCGCTAGGCATTCGCCTTCGAGCAGGGCGATGCGGCCGGTGACATCCTGGGCGCCGAGGTGGATGTGCACCGGCGTCCAGTGGCGCAATTCGCGGGCTTCGCTGGCTAAGAGCGTGAATTCGATATCGATGCGCTGGGTGCCATCCTGCAGCTCGGGCGTTACCAGCCAATCGCCGCGACTGATATCGGCCACTGAAAGCCGCTCGCCGCTGAGGTTGAGGGCGACGCGCTGGCCCGCTTGAGCCGCCTGGGCTGTCTGGTTCTGCGCATGCAGCCCGCGGACGCGAACCTTGCGGCCGGACGGCCCCAGGCTCAGTTCGTCCCCCACGTGGGTTCGACCAGCGATGGCGGTACCGGTTACGACCACGCCTGCGCCGGTCACGCTGAATGCCCGGTCAATGGACAGGCGGAAATGTCCGTCTTCGCGGCGCGCCTGCACTTCGGTCGCATGTTCGAGCAAGCGGGCGCGAAGCGCGTCGATGCCTTCGCCGGACACGCTGGACACGGGAAAAATTGGCGCACCGGACAGCGGCCCAGCTTCCAGCAGGGCTTCTACCTGCCGCTGGACTTCGGCGATACGGGATGGCTCAACCCGGTCGATTTTCGTGAGCGCCACCAGGGCCCGGCGAATCCCCAGCAGCTCGACGATCGCCAGGTGCTCGCGGGTCTGCGGCATCACGCCGTCGTCTGCGGCGACGACCAGCAGCACACAGTCGATACCGCAGGCGCCGGCGAGCATGTTGTGCACGAAGCGTTCATGACCGGGGACGTCGATGAAGCCGGTCAGGTCGGGCTCACCCAGCGAGGCGTAGAGGTAGCCGAGATCAATGGTGATGCCGCGCAAGCGTTCTTCCTGCCGACGGTCGCCTGCCTGTCCGGTCAATGCCTGGAGCAGGGCGGTTTTGCCGTGGTCGATGTGCCCCGCGGTGCCGATGATCATGGCACCAGCGCCTGCTGCAGGTGCGAAAGCTGGGCGAGCAACGCCGGCTCATCGTCCAGCTGACGCAGGTCGAGCCAGAGTGCGTCGTCAGCGACCCGGCCCAGGATCGGGATAGGCAATTCGCGCAGCGCCTCTTCCAGCAAGCGCAGGCTGCGGCCGCGCAGGCGCCGGGGCTGCTGCGGGCGAATGCACAAGGCTGCGCTGGGCAGGCGCGCCACCGGTTGTGCGCCACTTCCAATCATGCCCAGCGCCTCCTCGACAGTGACCTGCCAGGGCTCGCCCAGAGCGCTGGCCAGCGCGGGTGCCAGGCGTTTGGCCTGGATGCGGATATCCGCTTGCGGCCGGCTGAGCAGGCGCAGGCTGGTGAGTCGTTCGGCCAGGCGATCCGGGTCGCGATAGAGGTTGAGTACCGCTTCCAGCGCGGCGAGGGTCAGCTTGTCGACACGCAGGGCGCGCTTGAGCGGGTTCTTCTTGATCTTCTGGATCAGCTCGCGGTTGCCGACGATCAGCCCTGATTGCGGGCCGCCGAGCAGCTTGTCGCCGCTGAAAGTGACGATGTCGGCGCCGTCGCGTAGGGCCTCCTGCACGGTGGGTTCCTTGGGCAGGCCCCAGCGCGAGAGGTCGACCAGGCTGCCGCTGCCGAGGTCTTCGAGCAACGGCAAGCCGTGCGCATGGGCAATCTGCGCCAGCTCGGCAGTGCCGACGCTGGCAGTGAAACCCTGCACGCTGTAATTGCTGGTGTGTACGCGCATCAACAGGCCGCTGCGCGGATTGATCGCGGCTTCATAATCCTTGGCGTGGGTGCGGTTAGTGGTGCCCACCTCATGCAGCTTCACACCGGCGCGGGCCATGATGTCGGGGATGCGGAAAGCACCGCCGATCTCGATCAGCTCACCACGGGAAATAATGCCTTCCTTGCGGGCGCCAAGGCTGTTCAATGCCAGCAGCACGGCCGCTGCATTGTTGTTGACCACCGTGACGGCCTCGGCGCCGGTCAGCTCGCGAATCAGCCCTTCGATGAGGTCATCGCGGTCGCCGCGCTTGCCGGTGGCCAGGTCGAACTCCAGATTCAGTGGATAGCGCGCCGCCAGGGTGATCGCCTCGATGGCCTCATCCGGCAACAGGGCGCGACCCAGATTAGTGTGCAGCACCGTGCCAGTCAGATTGAACACGCGGCGCACGTGGCTGCGGTGTTGGTTGGCGAGGCGTTCACCGGCGCGGCCGGCTAGCACCGCTTCGGACAGCTCCAGCGCGGCCAGCTGACCGTGGCGAGCCGGCTCTCGCAGCTCGTCGAGCAGGTCGCGCAGTGTGTCGAGCAGCACGCTGCGGCCATAACGCTGCTGGAGCGGGGTGCAGGCCGGCGCGCGCAGCAGCTTGTCGATAGAAGGCAGGCGAACGCTGGTCATCGTGGATTGGCGTGCAGTGGGCAGGTCGCCCTGAACGAGCGCAGCGGCGGCTCCATTCCTTGTTTCGATGCTGCCTGACACGCAGGACCTCTGGACTATTACTGTTATCCGAACAGCATAGACGCCCATGTGCGAGCAGGGTTCAGCCGATGTTTGCCACGATGGGCGCAGGATAGGGGCGTTCGCGGAGGTGCGGATGGGCGTGCAAGTTGCTGCCTTAGGGCTGGGTTATTCGGCTATTCGTGCACTCGAGCAGGGCGGTCGACCCCGTTCAACGCTACGGCGCGGCCCGTTCGTTGCGCTCGGGAAACAACGGGGGTGTAGAAACAAAAAAGCCTCGCCATGCGGCGAGGCTTTTGCGAGCGACTCCGAACAGAGCGGAGTCGTCTCAGGTAGCGGCTCAGGCGTTCTGGCGAATACCGGCCACCAGCCAAGGCTGGTTCTCGCCTTGGGCGCGCTCCATGCGCCAGCTTTCGCTGAACGGTTCGCCCTGGTCGAAGCGTGAGTTCTTCGACACGCCGACGAAGGTCAGCGTCGCAACGGTCTTGTCGGCCTGGTCGTCTACGCCATCAAGCTGAATCTGCAGGTCGTCGACGTAGGTGGACTGGTACGCATCGCCGATCTCGGCGCGCTCACGCTTGAGGAACTCGAACAGTTGCGGCGTGACGAACTCGCTGATCTTGTCCATCTCGTTGGCGTCCCAATGCTGCTGCAGCGAGAGGAAGTGTTCGCGCGCGGCCGTCACGAAGTTCTGCTCGTTGAACCAGGCTGGGGCGTTGATCACTGGAGCAGCAGCCGGACGAGCGGCGCTGCTGCCGCCGAAGATCGACTGCTGTGCAGGCATTTCGCGCTGCATTGGTGCATTCCCGTGTCCGGCCATGGCCGGTTGCTGCTGGCGACGGCGCGCGGCAAGGAAGCGGAACAGCAGGAAGGCGATGCCGCCGAAGATCAGGATGTCCATGAACTGGATGCCTTCGAAGCCGTCACCCATGAACATGGATGCCAGTAGGCCACCGGCGGCGAGGCCGGCCAGCGGGCCCAACCAGCGCGAGGCGCCACTGGCGGCGGCAGGTGTCTGACGACCTGCCTGGTTTGGCGCGGCCTGGGTCTGTTGCGGCGCCTGGCGCGTTTGATGGCTGGGCGCCGAGCCGAAGCTCTTACCACCGCCGAAGCGCTTGGCATGAACGTCGAGGCTGAGGGTCAGGCCGATACACAGCGCCATGAAAATGCTGAGCACACGTTGCATTTGGTATTCCTGGATTGGACGAAGATACGAAGCGGATGGTGCACGCCCCAGTGCGGGCGCGCCAGTTGCAGAGTGTTTCGGGCTTTTGCTCCGCTGCGCTTACCGGGTTAGGCAAGCACAGCGGCTCATCTGGCTCAGCGCCAGTTGTACAGTTCTTTCTCGGAGATCTCTTGCATCGGCTTGACCTGCGCCTGGAACGCCTTCATCGACGCCCAGATACGGCCGTTCAGCTCGCTTTGTGCGGCCAGTTCGCCTAGAACGACATCAGACTGCTCACGCATGGCGCTCAATACTTCGTCAGGGAAGCGCTTGAGTTGCGCGCCTTGTTGCTTGAGCTGATCGAGTGCCATGGCGTTGTTGTAGACGTAGTCGTCGATCATATCGCGGCTGGCGGCGCCGGCGGCCTCGGTGAGGATGGCGCGCAGGTCGTCCGGCAGGCTGTCGAGGGCCTTCTGGTTGACCAGCAGCTCGAGCACGGCCTGAGGCTCCTGCCAGCCGGGGTAGTAGTAGTACTTGGCGGCCTTGTGCAGACCAAAGGCCAGGTCATTGTACGGGCTGACCCAGTCGGTGGCGTCGATGGCCCCGGTCTGCAGGGCGGTAAACACTTCGCCGCCGGGCATGTTGACCGTGGTTGCGCCGAGACGGGTCAGCACTTCGCCGCCCAGGCCGGGGGTCCGGATCTTCAGGCCCTGCAAGTCCTGCAGTGAATTGATTTCCTTGTTGAACCAGCCGCCCATCTGCATGCCGGTGTTGCCGACTACCATCGGCTTCACACCGTAGGGCGCATAGGCTTCGTCCCAGAATTCCTGGCCGCCGCCGCGGGTCAGCCAGGCGTTCATCTCGCTGGTCGACAGACCGAACGGCACCGAGGTGAAGAACTGCGCGGTCGGCACCTTGCCTTTCCAGTAGTAGGCCGCGCCATGGCCGAGTTCGGCGGTGCCACGGGAAACGGCGTCGAACACTTCCAGGGCGGGGACCAGCTCACCGGCGGCGTAGACCTTGATGGTCAGGCGGCCATCACTCATGGCTTCGACCCGATCGGCCAGACGCTGGGCGGCAGTACCCAGACCCGGGTAGTTCTTCGGCCAGGCGGTGACCATCTTCCAGTTATAAGTCTCGGGCGCTTCGCTGGCGGCAGCCTTGGGCTCGGCGGTGGGTTCGACTTTCTTTTCGTCGTTGCAGCCTGCAAGGCTGAGGGAGGCAAGCAGGGCAGCGGCAACACCAAACAAGTGACGGCGTTTCATGAATGGCTATTTCCTTTGGCGAATTTTATTAGTATCGGTACAGGTTGACGTAAACGTCATAGCGGTTCCAGTTTGGCATAACTGAGCATCAACCACTTGCTTCCTTCGTCTTCGAAATTCACCTGCACCCGGGCCTGCGCTCCGGAGCCTTCGAAGTTGAGGATGGTGCCCTCGCCGAACAGCGAATGACGCACGCGCTGACCAAGGTTGAACGGGGTGTCTGGAACATTGGCGCCATCGAACAGCGAGCCGCCACTCATGCCACGGGTATTGAAGCTGCGGCTGACGGTATTGCTCAAGCGCACTTCGCTGATCAGCGCGGGCGGCAGTTCGCGAATGAAGCGCGAGATCTTGTTGTAGGTCTCGCTGCCATACAGCCGACGGGTTTCGGCATAGGTGACGATCAGCTGCTGCATGGCGCGGGTGATGCCGACATAGGCCAGGCGGCGTTCTTCCTCGAGGCGGCCGGGTTCTTCCAGGCTCATCTTGTGCGGGAACAGGCCTTCTTCCATGCCGACCAGGAACACCATCGGAAACTCCAGGCCCTTGGCGCTGTGCAAGGTCATCAGCTGCACGCTGTCTTCGTGATCGCCTGCCTGCTGCTCGCCGGCCTCCAGCGAGGCGTGATCAAGGAAGGCGGCAAGCGGGGTCTGCTCGTCTTCCTGATCTTCGCTGTAATTGTCGAAAGCACGCGCAGCGGAGACCAGTTCTTCGAGGTTCTCCACCCGTGCCTGAGCCTTCTCGCCTTTTTCGTCACGATGGTAGGCCAGCAGTCCGGACTGCTCGATGACCAGCTGCGCCATGTTGTGCAGCTGCATGCCCTCGACTTTCAGGGCGAGACCGTCGATCAACTCGACAAAGCCGTTCAGTGCACTCGCTGCACGGCCCGACACCACCTTGGTGCCGACTGCTTGGTGCAGCGCGGCCCACATCGAAGTTTCCTGCTGGCGCGCCAGCTGGCGCAGGGCTTCGACGGTTTTCTCGCCGATTCCGCGTGCCGGCACGTTGATTACCCGTTCCAGTGCCGCGTCGTTGTCCCGCGCCTGGATCAGGCGCAGGTAGGCCATGGCGTTCTTGATCTCGGCACGTTCGAAGAAGCGCTGGCCACCGTAGATCCGGTAGGGAATGCGTTCGCGCAGCAGGGCTTCTTCGAGGACCCGTGACTGGGCGTTGGAGCGATAGAGGATGGCGATCTCGCTGCGGCTCATGCCTTCGCGGATTGCTTTCTCGATGCTCTCGACGACGTAGCGCGCTTCGTCGTGTTCATTAAAGGCGGCGTAGAGGCTGATCGGCTCGCCCTCGCAGCCGTCGGTCCACAGTTCCTTGCCGAGACGGCCCTGGTTGTTGGCGATCAGGGCGTTGGCCGCCTTGAGGATGCAGGCGGTGGAGCGGTAGTTCTGCTCGAGGCGGATTGTTACAGCGTCCTGGAAGTCTTCGCTGAACTGGTGGAGGTTCTCCACCCGAGCGCCGCGCCAGCCGTAGATCGACTGGTCGTCGTCGCCCACCACCATCAAACTGTCGCCGCCTTTGGCCAGCAGGCGCAGCCAGGCGTACTGCACGGCGTTGGTGTCCTGGAACTCGTCCACCAGAATATGCCGGAAGCGGCGCTGGTAGTGATCCAGCAGGCCTGGGTTATCGCGCCACAGGTCCAGCGCGCGCAACAGCAGCTCGGAAAAATCGATGACACCGGCGCGGGCGCAGGCTTCTTCATAGGCCTGGTAGATGCTCAGCATGGTCGCGAGGAATAGGTCGCCGCTGGGCTGGATGTTTTTGGGCCGCAGGCCTTCGTCCTTCTGCCCGTTGATCCACCATTGCGCCTGGCGCGCCGGCCAGCGCTGCTCATCGAGGCCGAGTTCGCGGATCACCCGCTTGACCAGCCGTTGCTGATCGTCGGAGTCTAGGATCTGGAAATTCTGCGCCAGCTTCGCTTCCTGCCAGTGCGCGCGCAGCAGGCGGTGGGCCAGGCCGTGGAAGGTCCCGACCCACATGCCTTGCGGGTTGACCTTCATCAGCTGTTCGATGCGCTGGCGCATCTCGGCGGCGGCCTTGTTGGTAAAGGTTACTGAAAGAATCGAGTGCAAAGATGCGCGCTCGATCTGGTGCAGCCAGGCGATACGGTGCACCAGCACGCGGGTCTTGCCCGAGCCGGCACCGGCGAGGACCAATTGACGACCCAGCGGCGCGGCTACGGCCTGGCGCTGGGCATCGTTGAGGGAGTTCAGGAGAAGAGAGAGATCGTCATGCATGGGCGCCATTCTAGCCGGAAATCCGACTGACCCGCTCGTGCAACGGATGGGGTGCTAGCGGGTCAACGGCAGAGTGCGGGCTTGTCTGTTGCAGCCGAGACAGCGCCATGGGCCGGGCCGGCCCTGGATCACAGAGCCTGTAAATATCCAGCTGATCCATACCTGCGTATCGTCAATATGGTCTTTGGTCGGACAGACGATGACCGGGCGCTAGCATCGTGCCATTATCGGGGCGTACCTCAAGGCACGCTTAATGCTCCAGACATCCATTACAAGAACAGCCCGATGATCGATTCCGCACAAGCTAATCCGTCGGCGTCAATGGCCATGGAGGACCACGCCGCTTTCAATCTTGCAGAGAGCGACCAGCGGGCCGAGCGCACGCGGCTGCTCTATGAGGGCTCACGACTCGCGCTGCTTCTGATGATCATCACCAGCCTGGTGTTTCCCGTCGTGCTCTGGGCGGAAGGGCCGAAGCTGCAAACGGCGATCTGGTCGGGTGTGACTTTTGCGCTCGCCCTGCTGCGGCTGCAGCAGACGCGCCGCTTTGCCAAAGCCAGCGCAGAGCAGCAGCAGCACCCTCGCTGGTATCGAACCTTTCTACTAGCCAGTGTCGCCAGTGCGATGACGCTGGACTACGCCATCATCGAGCTGGCGCTCGACGGGCCTTTTTTACAGCAGACGATACTGCTCGGCTCGCTTGCCTCGGTGTTCTTTGCCGGGTGCGTGGCCTGCGGCGTGTCGCTCCGGGCGTTCGGTGCGTTTGCCATCCCAGGGCTGCTTCCCGCAGCGGTTGTGCTTCTGGGCAGCGGTGAGCCCCAACTGCAGGGATGGGGTGTGCTGGCGGCGATCGTGTTGCTCACGCTGAGTATGATCGCCTGGCAAATGAACCGAGTGGTTACGGCCAGCCTGGCCCAGCGTCTGCACAATCAGTTGCTGATCCGGCGGCTGGAAAACATGCGCGGGCAAGCCATCGAGCTGAACGGCGAACTGGGCCGGGAAATCGAGCAACGCCGTCATGTCGAGGGCCGGCTACGGGAGGCTTTCGATGGGCTGGAGCGGCGCGTGATCGAGCGCACTGCTGCGCTGCATGAAAGCGAGGCACGCCTGAGCCTTGCGCTGGAAGCCAGCGAGCTAGGCATGTGGGATTGGGACATGGCCAATGGCGAGGTCCTCCATTCGAGAATGGACGTGGTTTTTGGTGTAGGCCTGAGTGACCGACTGCTGCTGGTCGACCAGCAGCGTCCTGAGGTGCATCCGGAAGATGGCCCGCGTGTCCGGCAGGACATGATCGATCACTTGAAGGGCAAGACCGACAGCTATGCCGTGCAATACCGGGCGATGCTGAGCGACGGTAGCTTCGTATGGATCGAAGACCGTGGTCGCGTCACCGAGCGCGATGCCAGTGGCCGTGCCTTGCGCATGATCGGAACCCGGCGAGACATCAGCGAGAGCCATCGTCAGGCCGAGCAATTGCGGTTGGCCGCGACGGTGTTCGAGGCGGCGGGTGAGGGCATGGCGATCATGGACCCCGAGTTCAATCTGCTGGCGGTTAATCAGGCTTGCTGCGACCTGTCCGGTTTCAGCCGAGCCGAACTGATCGGCAGAAGCGTCGCCCTGCTGGCCAGCTCCGAGGACAGTCGCCAGCAATATGCGGCGATTCGCGAAAGCCTGGCGCAGCACGGCAGCTGGCAAGGCGAGCTGATCGAAACCCGCAAGAATGGCGAGGTCTACCCGCAATGGGCGCAGATGCGCGTGGTGCACGACCGGCAAGGCAACGTTTGCAACGTGGTCGCATTTGTTTCCGACCTCAGCGTCAGGCGCCAGGTCGAGGAGCGTCTGCGTTATTTGACCCACTTCGACGAGCTGACCGGGCTGGCCAATCGCAGCTTGCTCAAGGAACGTCTGCACAGCGCCTGTGAGCGTAGTCGCTGCAGTAACCGTGGGCTGGCGGTGCTCTATATCGATCTGGATCGTTTCAAGACGCTGAATGAAAGCCTGGGGCACGAGGCGGCCGATCAGCTGTTGCGTGAGGTCTCGCGCCGTCTGTCCCACACCCTGTCAGACGCCGACACCATTGCCCGTTTGTCCGGTGATGAGTTCGTGGTGGTGCTCGAAGGGTACGGCAGCCTGGCCAGCCTGGCGCACAGCGGTAGCCGTCTGCTGTCGCGCATCAGCAAACCCATTCAGATCGACGATCAGGAGCTGGTCATCAGTGCGTCCATTGGTGTCAGCCTCATGCCTGACAACTCACGGGAGGCGACCTCGCTGCTGTTGCAGGCAAACATGGCCATGCAGCATGCCAAACATCTGGGCGGCAACACCTTGCAGTTCTTCACCGAGCGCTTGCAGGTGTCGAGCCTGGAAAATCTCAAGCTGGAAAACCAGCTGCGTCGCGCCGTCGAGGAAGGCCAGCTGGAAGTCTTCTATCAACCTCGGTTGAGCGTGAAGGAAGACAGCCTGGATGCGGCCGAAGCGTTGGTGCGCTGGCGGCATCCGCAGAAAGGCCTGATTGCGCCGGGCTTTTTCATTCCATTGGCCGAGGAAACCGGGCTGATCATCCCGCTCGGCGAGTTCGTGCTGCGCGAGGCCTGCCGGCAGGCGCGTCAATGGCAGCTCGACGGACTGGCCGCGATTCGGGTTTCGGTGAACCTGTCGGTCAAGCAGTTACGCCAGGGTAATTTCGTCAGCTTGGTGCGCCAGGTGCTGGAGGAGACCGGGCTGCCAGCCGACCGGCTCGAGCTGGAACTGACCGAAAGCCAGCTGCTCGATGACATCGACAATGCCATCAACATCAGCCGCCAGTTGCGCGCGCTGGGCGTGAAGCTGGCCATCGACGACTTCGGTACCGGCTATTCCTCGCTGAGTTACCTCAAGCGCTTCCCTGTGGATTACGTGAAGATAGACCGGTCTTTCATTTCCGAACTGGATCAGGTCGGCGAGGATTCGGCCATCGTTCGAGGCATCATCGCCATGGTCCACAGCCTGGAACTGAAGGTTGTCGCCGAGGGTGTCGAAACCCAGGCACAGGCGGATTTCCTCAAGGCTCACGGCTGTGACGAGATGCAGGGTTACCTGATCAGCCGGCCAGTGCCGCCTGAGGAGTTCGTCAAACTTTTGGTTTGATGGTGCGGGCTGGGCTTTTGCGGACCGTCGGGTGGGCTTCAGCCCACCACTTGCTCTGCGCCAGGCCAACTGCTGGTGGGTTGAAACCCACCCTACGGCTGTCGCGGCAGAACCCGCCACGCGGCGGCGGCGGAGCGGGTCCTGAGCTAGCCGCGGGTGGTGCCGCCGTCCAGCTCCCGCATCACCAGTGCATACCGCAGATCCACCGTTTCCGGGACTGGCAGGTAAAGCACGTGCCCGTCGCCGGGTGCCACTTCAGCACGTTCGCCGCGCTTGTTCTCCAGCGCGTCCAGACGGAAGTTCAGGTTGCCCTGAGGTGTCATCAGTTCCAGGCGGTCGCCAACGGCGAAGCGGTTCTTGACGATCACCTCAGCCAGCCCGTTGCGCCGCTCGCCGGTCAGTTCGCCGACGAACTGCTGGCGGTCCGACAGCGAGAAGCCGCGCTCGTAGTTCTGGTACTCGTCATGCACGTGACGACGAAGGAAGCCCTCGGTATAGCCGCGGTGGGCCAGGGACTCCAGGGTGTCCATCAGCGACTTGTCAAAGGGTCTGCCAGCGACGGCGTCGTCGATGGCCTTACGGTAGACCTGTGCGGTGCGCGCCACGTAGTAGTGCGATTTGGTCCGACCTTCAATCTTCAATGAATGCACGCCCATCTGCACCAGCCGCTCGACGTGCTGCACGGCACGCAGGTCCTTGGAGTTCATGATGTAGGTGCCGTGCTCGTCCTCGAAGGCTTCCATCATCTCGCCGGGACGGCTGCTGTCTTCCAGCAGAAATACCTGATCGGTGGGCGCACCCGCGCCGAGTGTGGGCTGGTTCCGACCCTGATCAAGCTGCTGGAGCGGAATCGGCTGGTACTGCTGGACGATGTTGCCCAGCTCGTCTTCCTTGCCTTCGTGAGCCTTGTACTCCCAGCGGCAGGCGTTGGTGCAGGAGCCCTGATTGGGGTCGCGCTTGTTGATGTAGCCCGAGAGCAGACAGCGTCCTGAGTAGGCCATGCACAGCGCACCGTGGACGAAGACCTCCAGTTCCATGCCCGGCACCTTTTCACGGATCTCGCCGATTTCCTCCAACGACAACTCGCGGGAAAGGATCGCGCGGGTCAGCCCCTGCTGGCGCCAGAACTCGACGCTGGCCCAGTTCACCGCGTTGGCCTGGACCGAAAGGTGAATGGTCATCCCGGGGAAATGCTGGCGAACCAGCATGATCAGGCCGGGATCGGACATGATCAGCGCATCCGGGCCCATCGCCACCACCGGCTCCAGGTCCTTGATGAAGGTGCGCAGCTTGGCGTTGTGTGGCGCGATGTTGACCACCACGTAGAACTGCTTGCCCTGGGCGTGCGCTTCATCAATGCCCAGACGCAGGTTGGCGTGATCGAACTCGTTGTTGCGCACGCGCAGGCTGTAGCGCGGCTGCCCGGCATAGACCGCGTCGGCGCCGTAGGCAAAGGCGTAGCGCATGGATTTCAGGGTGCCGGCGGGCGACAGCAGTTCGGTGCGAGGGTGAGTCATGGTGCGGTGGCTCTGTATACCGACAAAAAGTGTGCGGATTCTACTGAGTTGGCCCGCGCTTTTCGCCCCGTCAGGTCAAGTCGATGGCGAACTCCTGCGGCGGGCCCCAGTCACTTTTAAACAGGGCTTGAGTCGAGCGCACCGAGTTCCGATGCAGGCCAACCCGTTACCACCGGAGGCCATCTTGAGCGCTAACACTGTCGATGCCAGAGGCAGCCTGACCGCGACGAGCTTTCTCGGGATTGGTCTGATGGCGGCGATCGATGAGATCGTTTTTCACCAGATCCTCGCCTGGCACCATTTTTTCGACCGTTCAACGCCTGCGATCTCGCTCCTGTCCGATGGCCTGTTGCACTCGGCTGAGCTGCTGATGCTGGCGGCCGGGTTTTACCTGTTCGTTCGGCTGAGTCGTCATCAAACGGTGTCGCGCTGGCACGCCTGGGCGGGGCTGTTGTTCGGAGCCGGAGGCTTCCAGCTGTTCGACGGCGTTGTCGATCACAAGGTGCTGCGTTTGCACCAGGTGCGCTACGTCGACAATCCGGCCATACGACCTGGCCTGGAACGGCTTCGGCGTATTGCTGCTGGCGGTTGGGTTCTTTATCTGGCGTAGAGCCGGCGCCAGCGTGCAGCAGCGCGGGGTGAGCAGCCTGTGAGTCATGACGCTCATCTGCTGACCCTGGCCGGGACCTTCATGCTGGTGCTGGTGACGCAAGGGCTATGGTTTGCCTATGTGCTGGGCGTCCGTGCACAGCGCAGGCGTCGCAAGGTCTGGCATTGCTGGCGGTTGGTCAGTTTCCGCCTGGGCTGCGGGTTGTTAGTGGTGGCCTTCTCGCCGCCGATGGTCGAGTGGGGGCACTCGGATCTGCGTGGGCACATGGCGCAGCACCTGTTGCTCGGCATGTTCGCCCCCATCGCCCTGATGCTAGGGGCGCCGGGCACCCTGTTGCTGCGCAGCGTGCCGGTAATCACCGCACGGCGCATCATCGATTTCGCGGCGACCGTGCCGGTGCGTTGCCTGAGCCACCCTGTCACTGCATTGTTTCTGGATATCGGTGCGCTGTACCTGCTCTACCTTACGCCGCTGTTTCAGCTGAGCTTCAGTGAGCCCTCGCTGCACATCTGGCTGCACCTGCACTTCGTGCTTGCCGGCTATCTGTTCAGCTGGTCCATTGCCGGCCCGGATCCGGCGCCCCATCGGCCGGGGATGCGTTTGCGGTTGCTCGTACTGTTCGCCGCTATCGCCGCTCACGCGGTGCTCGGCAAGTTGATGTATGCCTATGGATTTCCCCGAGACGCGGGTCTTGAACTGGCCGAGATCGAAGCGGCGGCGCAGCTGATGTACTACGGCGGCGACCTGGCCGAGCTGATCCTGGCGCTGGTGTTCTTCGCCGGCTGGTATCGGCGCCGCAAGCTGTCCGAATCGGCCAGCGAATGGCAGACGGCAAACCGCCGGAGCTAGCGCGAGCCAGATCCGGCGGTCGGTGTTACGGAGGGGTTACGCCGCGGCGATCACGTCTCCGTGGTTTTCCGGCTCGATCAGCGCGCGGTGCAAGGCTGCGACAGCGTCGTCGTAGTCTTCCTCATTGACCACACACTGCATCTCGACCTGGCGGATCGACTGATGCACCGCCTGGATGCTGATGCCGGCGCCGGCCAGTGCCGCCACGGTCTTGGCGAGGATCCCTTTGACCTTGAGGTCAGAACCGATCGCCGAGACGATGGCGACGTTGTGCACGGTCACTTCCGCCGCCGGGTACTTTTCCTCGATCAACCGTGCGGCGCGGTTGATCAGCTTGCGCGAGCCCGAGGCGTAGTAGGTGATGCTGTTGGCGTCGGAGTCCTTGTTCACCACATAGAGGCGCAGCTGCTTGAGTAGCTTGCTGATCTCGATGTCGTAGCCGACATCACCGAGCATGTCCTGATCGAACACCTCGATGCCGAAGACGTCCTTGCGCCCGGCGATGATTTCGACGCAGGGCCGCTCGCTCTTGTAGTCCTGGCTGATGAGGGTGCCGGCGTGCTCGGGTTCGAAGGCATTCTTGATGCGCAGCTCGATGCCGGCGCGTCGCAGGGTCTTCGCTGCACGCGGATGGATCGCCTCCATGCCCAGGTTCGACAGCTGGTCGGCCACATCGTAGTTGGTGCGGCCGATAGTGACCACCTTGTCCGCGCCGACCAGGTTCGGGTCGGCGGAGGAGAGGTGGAATTCCTTGTGGATGATCGCCTCGCGGGCGCCGGTGGCAGCAGCAATCTGCGCGAAGGTGATCTCGCTGTAGCCGCGGTCGAAGGTGTTCATCAGGCCTTCGCTGCAATGCGTGTAGCCGGTGGCAACGACCAGTTCTCGGGACAGGTCCACCTCTTCGAAACTGTGGCGCACCATTTCATCGAAGGGCAGCGGTGCGTCGCGGTGCCAGCCGGTGAGGTCGACCATCTTCGCGTTGATGCCGCGATGCTTGAGCGCCAGCACCGAGTTGAACGCTGAGTGCGCCTCGCCGAGCGAGGCGAGCATCTCGCGCACCTTCATCAGGTGCTCGTCGAGCTGGAAGTGGCCATAGGCGCAGAGACGTTGCAGGCTGCTCATGCACTCGCGGGCATCGTCGATGCGCGAGTTGATGAACTGGTTGGCAGCGCGCAGCTCGAACGCGCTAAACAGCTCGGCATTCTTGTCGAGCATGCGTGTGCGCACGGTTTCCAGTGCATCAAGCCAGGCGCCCTCACTGCGGGCATCGGCGAAGCGCTGGTAGACGCCCGGTTCTCCGGTCTTCTTGTGTTCCAGCAGCAGATTGGTCATGCCGCTGTAGGCCGATACGACGAAGACGCGCTGATAGAGCTCGTCGCCTGTGCGATGGCCAATAAAGATGTTGTTGAGCAGTTCTTCGAAGCGGCTCATGGATGTGCCGCCGATCTTTTCTACGGTATGCATCGATTCATCGTCCCGTCTTGGGGGTGAATTTTCATCCCTGGGCCGCCTCTCGGCCGCCAACAAAGATCAGGCCCGGTATGCGGGCCTGATGGATACGTCAGAGATACTGTTGTGGCTTGATCTGCAGAGGCTCGAAATTCTCGCGCTCACCGACAAAGGCCGGGCGTGGCGAGAGGCCGCAGAACGGGGCCTGCGCGGCATTATCTACATGGTTGTAGACATAGAACAGATTGCTGCGCGCGCTGGGGGTGATGTTGCTGTTGGAGCCGTGCATGGTGTTGCAGTCGAAAAACACCACGCTCCCTGCCGGGCCGGTGGCCGTGTCAATGCCGTAACGGTCCGCCAAGCGGGTCAAGCTGTCATGGTCGGGTACGCCGAACTCCTGCTTGCGCAGCGACTTCTCGTAATGGTTGTCCGGCGTCGCGCCGACGCAGCGGATGTAGTGCTTGTGCGATCCCGGCACCAGCATCAACGGACCATTGTGAGCTTCGTTGTCGGTCAGCAGGATCGAGCAACTCAGGGTGCGCATGCGCGGCAGGCCGTCTTCGACATGCCAGGTTTCGAAATCCGAATGCCAGTAGAACTCCTTGCCGGTAAAGCCGGGTTTGAAGTTCATCCGCGACTGGTGCACATAGATGTCACCGCCGAGTATGAAACTGGCGATAGCAGCAATGCGCTCGTCACAGGCGACACGGGCGAACAGCGGGTTATCGGCGTGGATGGCAAATACCGAGCGAATCGCGCCGCTGTCGGGTTCTTTGATGGTCTTGCCGGATTCGGCAACGGCCGGATCCTGGCGCATGCGGTCGAGTTCTTCGCGGAATACCGCGACTTCCTCGGCGCTGAACAGATTGGGGATGACCAGATAACCGTCACGCTCGAAGCGTTCGATCTGGTCCGGGGGAATTGGGGCGTTAGCCAGGTCATTGCGGTAAACGACCGGATCCAGACGCTTTTGCCAGCTGGGTTCGTCGTGCTGGCGCGAAGGGTACAGGTCGGCTTGCACGGGGTTCACTTTAAACTCTCCTTGAATCGGGTGTCGCAGGGCGGGGTGCAGCCGCCCTGCGGAGTCGCATCAGACTACGGTTTCGGCTTCAAGCGGATACACACCGCTTTCGTCATGCACTTCTTTGCCGTTGAGCGGCGGGTTGAACACGCAGGCCATCTTCATGTCCTCGCTGCCGCCACGGAGCAGGTGCTCGTCGTGCTTATCGAGGATGTACAGCGTGCCGGCCTCGATCTTGTAGATCTTGCCGTCGGCGATGGTTTCGATCTCACCGTTGCCGCTCATGCAATACACCGATTCCAGATGGTTCTGGTAGTGGATGTGCGTTTCGGTGTTGGCGTAGATGGTGGTGATGTGAAACGAGAAGCCCATCTTGTCGTCCTTGAGCAGCATCCGGGTGCTGTCCCAAGTGTCGGTCTTGATCTTGCGGTTGGACTGCTCGCATTCGGCCAGGGTACGTACGATCATCTGATTCTCCTTAAGAGGCCTGAGTGGCGGCTTGATCGGACATCACGGCGGCGAACGCCTTGTCCAGAATGCTCATGGCCTTGTCGATCTGTTCTTCGCTGATGATCAGCGGGCAGAGACACTTGACCACTTCGCTGTGAGCGCCGCTGGTTTCAACGACCAGGCCGTTTTCGAAGGCGTGACGGCAGATGGCGGCGGCGGTATCGCCGTCCGGGCAGCTGATGCCGATCATCATGCCGCGGCCTTTGACGAACAAAGAGTCAGGGCCGTAGCGGCGGACGATCTTGTTCATGCCGTCGGCGATGCGCTTACCCTTCGCCTTGACGCTGTTGGCGAACTCGTCGTCTTTCCAGAAGTGCTCGATGGCAGCAGCAGCGGTGACGAACGCGTGATTGTTACCGCGGAAGGTGCCGTTGTGCTCGCCCGGCTTCCACTGGTCCAGCTCCTTGCGCAGCAGCACCATGGCGAACGGCAGGCCATAGCCTGACAGCGACTTGGACAGGGTGATCATGTCCGGCTTGATGCCCATCTCTTCAAAGCTGAAGAAGGTGCCAGTCCGGCCACAGCCAGCCTGAATGTCGTCAATGATCAGCAGCATCTCGTGCTTGCGGCACAGCTTTTCAAGCTTGCGCACCCACTCGGCCGAGGCGGCGTTCAGACCGCCTTCGCCCTGGACCACTTCAACGATCACCGCAGCCGGCTTGTCGACACCGCTGGATGGGTCGGTCAGCAACTTGTCCATCATCGCGATGGTGTTGACCTTGTCGCCGAAGTAGTTGGCGTAGGGCATACGGCTGACGTCGGTCAGCGGAACGCCGGCGGCGCCACGGTGATGCTTGTTGCCGGTCGCAGCGAGCGCGCCGATGCTGCAGCCATGGAAGCCGTTGGTGAAGCTGATGATGTTGTTGCGGCCGGTCACCTTGCGCGCCAGCTTCAGCGCGGCTTCTACCGCGTTGGTGCCGGTCGGGCCGGTGAACTGCATGACGTAGTCCATGTTGCGCGGCTTGAGGATCAGACGATCGAAGGTGGAGAGAAAGGTCTCCTTCGCTTCGGAGTACATGTCCAGGCCGTGTGTGATGCCGTCGGCCTCGATGTAATCAAGCAGCGCCTGCTTGAGTACCGGATGGTTGTGGCCGTAGTTCAGCGTGCCGGCACCGGCGAGGAAGTCGATGTACGTCTTGCCTTCGCGAGTAGTGAGTTCAGCGCCACGGGCCTGCTTGAAGACCACTGGAAAGGAGCGGCAGTAGCTGCGAACGCCAGATTCGTGCAGTTCGAAAGTTTTCATGCGTTTTCCTCTAATTCTTCTTCTGAATTGGGTGCGGCGAACGGGCCGGCGCGGTAGAGCACTTCGTCTTCGTGCTTGCCGGCAAAATGTTCGGCGCGGGAGAACAGGGTGCGGGTGCTGTAGTCGACGCCAAGTTTGGCGAAGGCCTTTTTGAACAGCGCCTGGGATGCCCCGTTGTCCGGCGAGATGGTGGTTTCCAAGTTAGCGACGCCCTGCTCTCTGGCGACCCGTGCGATCAATGCCATCAGCATGCGCAGCGCCAGACCCTGGCCGCGCATTGAAGCGTCGACGGCGACTTGCCAGACGAACAAGGTGTCTGGGCGAGCAGGGGGGCAGTAACCGGAAATGAAACCTACCAATTGGCCATCCGCGTTTGTGGCGGCAATGGAGGTGTCGGCGAAATCGGAGCATTGCAGAAGGTTGCAATACGCCGAATTGGTGTCCAGAGGTTGGCAGCGTGCTACCAGCTCATGAAGGGGATAACCGTCGCCGTCGGTTGGGCGACGGAGCGTTACGGTAGGAATACTCAAAACAAGACCTTTGGGGTTGCTGATTGAAATCCTTTTCTAGAATAAACACATCGAAAAATTAATCTCAACCCAAGTCGCCGATCATGGGCATTGATTCGCCGCTGATATCTCCGAAGTTCACCGTTTATCGCGAAAGTTGAACTTGCTCGCCGGTCGCCATGTTCCCCGCCGGCTGGGCGCGGATATATCGGCGAATATCAGCGTCAAATCAAACGTCTCCGCTGGGGTAGTTGCCCTACTTGAATCAGTTGCGTCGCAAGAGCGCCTCTAGGCCTGCAGTAAACAGGGCTTAGCTCCCATGAAACGGGGCTTTGCGCGGGTTTATGCGAGGCCGGGTGCGATGTGGATAACGGGCGGGGTAACGAGGTTGGAACTCGCCGAAGTTCCGCCTGGATCAAGGGCTGAATTATCGAGGCTGTCGTGGCAAGTTCAATCGCCGATATCGGGGCTGGATATCGGCGATCCGCTTCGCGGAGATGGCGACTTCATCGCATTTGGTTAATTTTTTCTTTCAGCTCAACAATATGCCGAGACTGCGAAGTTCATACGGTAGTTGTGAGACGCCTATGCGTTAGTTGCAGCTACTCGCGCAGAACAGCTCTAGCTCGGGTGCTGCAACTCGTGCCGGTGCTGTGACCGCTGAGTCGTTCGGCTGGCTCAGCGCCACCATTGGCGTCCTTGATGCTCGATCAGTAGGTGTGCTTGCTCAGGACCGTCGGTTCCGGCCGGATAAGGTCTGGGTTTGCGGTAATGGCTCTGCCAGCCGCAAAGGATCGGGTCGACCCAGTTCCAGGCCGCTTCCACCTCATCACGGCGCATGAACAGGGTCGAGTCGCCTTCGATCACGTCCAACAACAGCCGCTCGTAGGCCTCCCAGCGACGCGTGCTACTGAATGCGTGCGCCAGGTTCAGATCGAGCTCCACGGGCTCCAGCTGCATCCCTTTGCCCGGTGCCTTGGCCATCAGCTGCAGGCTGATGCTCTCCTCGGGCTGCAGGCGAATCACCAGGCGGTTGACCTCGCCCTTGGTGAAGAGCATGTGGGGCACCTGTTTGAAAGTGATGATGATCTCCGAGCGCTTCTTCGCCATGCGTTTGCCGGTGCGAAGGTAGAAAGGCACGCCTGCCCAGCGCCAGTTGTCGATCTCCGCTTTCACAGCGACGAAGGTTTCGGTGTCGCTGTCGTTATCGACGTCTTTCTCGAAATAGTAGGCCTGGACGTCATGACCGCCGATGCGCCCACCTGCGTATTGGCCCCGTACGGTCTTGTCTTGCACGTCATTGCCTGTGATGGGCTTGAGCGCTTCGAGAATTTTCACCTTCTCGCCGCGTATCGACTTGGCGTCGAAGCGCACCGGGGCTTCCATCGCCACCAGGCAGAGCAGCTGCAGCAGGTGATTCTGCAGCATGTCGCGCATGGCGCCGGCATGGTCGTAGTAGCTACCGCGCTCCTCCACGCCAAGGGTCTCGGCGACGGTGATCTGCACATGATCGATGTGGCCGCTGCGCCAGATCGGCTCGAACAGCGCATTGGCAAAGCGCAGCGCCATTAGGTTCTGCACGGTTTCCTTGCCCAGGTAGTGATCGATCCGATAGATCCTCGACTCCGGGAAGACGTTGCCGATGGCCTCGTTGATCTCAAGGGCTGATTCGAGGGAATGGCCGATGGGCTTCTCCAGGACGATGCGCGCGTCTTCTCCGGCAAGCCCCGCGCTTTCGAGGTTCGAGGCAATCGGCTCGAACAGGTTGGGCGCGGTCGCCAGGTAATGCACCCGTACGCGACCTTCGGCTTCTCCAAGGTGGTGCGCGAGGCGGATGTATTCACCCCGTTGAGTGGCGTCCATGGGGAAGTAGTCGAGGCGTTGGCTGAACGCTTTCCATATCTCAGCCTCGAAGTCCGTGCGCGCAATTTGCGCTCGGAGGTGACGCTCGGCCAGCGCCAGGTAGGCATTGCGGTCGATGTCCTGACGGGCGATCGCCAGGATGCGGACATCAGCATGCAGCCGATGCTCGCGATGCAGGTAATACAGCGCAGGGATGAGTTTGTGTAGCGCCAGGTCGCCGGTACCGCCAAATACCAGCATGTCGCAGGAAATGGACACAGCGTCACTCCTAGAAGGTGGACAGACTCGATAGGTGGGCGATACTGCGAAGCTTGTAGTATAACTACAAGCCCACTACAACCCAGCCGGCTGGACGGATGCGAGCACACCCGCAGCGTTCGACCATTCTTGCCGAGTTTTGATCATAGCGAGTCCCCCACGTGAACCTGCTGCAACACATTGCCCAATCGAGAAGTTCGTTACGCAAGTCGGAGCTCAAGGTGGCCGACCATGTGCTCCTCGATCCGGCTGCCGTGATGCACAGCTCAATGGCCGATCTGGCCCATACGGTCGGGGTCAGCGAGCCCACCATCGTGAGGTTCTGCCGCGCCATCGGTTGCCTGGGCTTTCAGGATCTCAAGTTGAAGCTGGCGCAGAGTCTCGCTGCCGGCGCCAGCTTTGGCCAGTTCGCCATCAGTGAGAACGATTCGGTCACCGATTTTGCGCTGAAGATTTTCGACACCACTCTGCATACCTTGATGGAAGTGCGCGAGAAGCTTGACTCCGATGCGCTGGAGCGCGCCGTTGCGGCGATGGCGAAGGCTGAACGAGTGGAGTTCTACGGCTTTGGCGCGTCCGGCGCAGTGGCCACCGATGCCCAGCACAAGTTCTTCCGCCTGCTGCTCAGCGCGGCGGCTTATTCCGATCCGCACATGCAGGCGATGTCGGCGGTGACGCTGAAACCCACCGACGTGGCGATCTGTATCTCCCAGTCGGGGCGCTCCAAGGATCTGCTGATTACCGCCAACGTGGTGCGCGAGTCCGGCGCCACGCTGATCACCCTGTGCCCGAGCCAGACCCCGCTGGCCGAGCTGGCCACGATCAACCTGGCCATCGACGTTCAGGAAGACACTGAGATCTACACCCCGCTGACCTCGCGGATCGCCCATCTGGTGGTGATCGATGTGCTGGCCATGGGCGTCGCCATGGCGCGAGGACCGAGCCTGGTCAACCACCTCAAGAGCGTCAAGCGCAGCTTGCGCAGCCTTCGTCTGTCGCCCAAGTCGACAAAGCACCACGAGGACTGACGGTGCCGTCGACCGTTCGAGCGGTGTTCATCGCTCCGTCATCTGTTTGACCTCATAGCGTCACCCAGGCCTCAGATGCTGGGTTCTCCCGACACCCGTTCCGGAGACCGCGCATGTCCCAGCACCGTGAAGCCTACGTCAACCTCGATGCCCGTGCCCGCCGCAAACTACAGGACGAGCGCCGCATGCATTTCCGCCGCGCCATCGAAAGCTACGACGAGCAGCGCCAGCTGCACGCGCAGCTGATGGAGTTCCCCGATCTATTGATGGTCAGCCCGCTGCTTGAGGGTTTGCCTGTGCGCCATCAAAGCGCGCAGCTAGGGCACTGATCTGGGCGCGTTCTTCACGGATAAACGAGAAGAACGCCTGAGCCACCGGGCTCAGCCGCTTGCCCCGCGGATGCACCACGCACCAGCTGCGGTACAGCGGGAGCTCCTGAACCGGCAGCTCTCGCAGCAGGCCATGAGCCAGTTCCAGATGAACCGCATGGCGCGGCATCAGCGCTACGCCAAGCCCTGCCACCACGGCCTCGCGCAGGGCATCCAGCGACGCCACCTGAATGGCCTGAGCAAAATGCGCACGCTTTTGACGCAGGTAATCTTCGCCCGCCTTGCGGGTGCCTGAGCCGGGCTCTCGGATCAGCAGCGGATAGGCGGTCAGGTCCTGCAAACTCAGCGTGTCTGCCTGGCTCAACGGATGGTCGGTCGGTGCGACCGCCACGATCGGGTTGTTCAGGAACGGCAGAAATTCAAGGTCCATGTCGGTCGGCACCTGCGACATGATCAGCAGGTCGTCACGGCTGATCGACAGGCGTTTGACCGCCTGCGCGTGGTTGACCACGACCAGCTCCAGGCTGACCTCCGGATGCTTTCGTTTGAAGGCGGCAAACAGGTGCGGCGTGACGTATTTCGCGCTCGACTCGACCGCGAGATTCAGCTGGCCCTGTAGCGAGCCCTGCATGTCGGACAGCTGCATGTCCAGGCTGTCCAGGCGTCCAAAGATGTCGGTGCTGGCGCGCTGGAGCGCTTCGGCTGCTGCCGTCAGATAGAGTTTTTTGCCCAGATACTCGAACAGGGGCTGACCGATCAGCTCCTCGAGTTGGCGAATCTGCAAGCTCACCGCTGGCTGGGTCAGCGCCATCTCTTCTGCTGCTCGGCTGTAAGAGCGACTTTCACATACCGCCCGGAACACCTGCAGCTGGCGCAAGGTTATCCGCATCATGCTTTTTCGCATCGCTGCCGCCGCTCTTGTCTGTGGTCTGCTGCATCTGTCTTGAATGAAAGAGCCGTTCAAGCCTTCCTATCCCAGCCCTGGCTGGACGTATAAGTAATTACTTATCCAAGGTCAAACTATTATTCATTTTCAGTAATCGTACCGGCAGGCGTAGGGTTTATAGGCCTGCACGATGTGCAGGCGTGACGTGGCCCCACCCGGCGGCCTTCTGCTCATCGACCGAGGGAATGACAGCGTGATCAAGAAGCTGCTGATCGCTAACCGCGGTGAAATTGCCGTCCGCATCGTGCGGGCCTGTGCCGAAATGGGCGTGCGCTCGGTGGCGGTGTTCGCCGAGCCCGACCGCCATGCCCTGCATGTCAAACGCGCTGACGAGGCTCATTTCATTGGCGACGACCCACTTGCCGGTTACCTCAACCCGCGCAAGCTGGTGAACCTGGCGGTAGAAACGGGCTGTGATGCCCTGCATCCCGGCTATGGGTTTCTGTCCGAGAACGCCGAACTGGCGGAAATCTGCGCCGAGCGTGGTATCCGCTTTGTCGGCCCGAGCGCCGAAGTGATTCGCCGCATGGGCGACAAGACCGAGGCGCGGCGCAGCATGATCAAGGCCGGTGTGCCGGTCACGCCGGGCACCGAAGGCAACGTCGCGAATGTGGAGGAGGCGCTGGCAGCGGCTGATGGTATCGGCTATCCCGTAATGCTCAAGGCAACCTCCGGTGGTGGCGGCCGCGGCATTCGCCGCTGCAACTCGCGGGACGAGTTGGCCCAGGCCTATCCACGGGTGATCTCCGAGGCGACCAAGGCCTTCGGTTCCGCCGATGTGTTCCTCGAAAAGTGCATCGTCGAGCCCAAGCACATCGAGGCGCAGATTCTTGCCGACTCGTTCGGCAACACCGTGCACCTGTTCGAGCGCGATTGCTCGATTCAGCGCCGCAACCAGAAGCTCATCGAGATCGCCCCGAGCCCACAGCTCACCCCGGAACAGCGCGCCTACATCGGCGACCTGGCGGTGCGCGCGGCCAAAGCGGTGGGTTATGAGAACGCCGGTACCGTGGAGTTCCTGCTCGCCGATGGCGAGGTGTACTTCATGGAAATGAATACCCGGGTGCAGGTGGAACACACCATCACCGAGGAAATCACCGGCATTGACATTGTCCGTGAGCAGATCCGCATCGCCTCCGGCCTGCCGCTCTCGGTGAAGCAGGAAGACATCCAGTATCGCGGCTTCGCCCTGCAGTTTCGGATCAACGCCGAGGAGCCGCGCAACAATTTCCTGCCGTGCTTCGGCAAGATCACGCGTTACTACGCCCCCGGCGGGCCGGGCGTGCGCACCGATACGGCGATCTACACCGGTTACACCATTCCGCCCTACTATGACTCCATGTGCCTGAAGCTGATCGTCTGGGCGCTGACCTGGGAAGAGGCGCTGGCGCGTGGCTCTCGCGCGCTGGACGACATGCGCGTGCAGGGCGTGAAAACCACCGCCAGCTACTACCAGAAGATTCTCGAAAATCCGGATTTCCGCAGCGGGCAGTTCAATACCAGCTTCGTCGATAACCATCCGGAACTGCTGAACTACTCGATCAAACGCAAGCCGGGCGAACTGGCCCTGGCCATCGCCGCCGCCATCGCCGCCCACGCAGGCCTGTGAGGAACGAACCCATGACTGCTCAGAAAAAAATCACCGTTACCGACACCATCCTGCGTGACGCCCACCAGTCGCTGATCGCCACCCGCATGCGCACCGAAGACATGTTGCCGATCTGCGACAAGCTCGACCGCGTCGGTTACTGGTCGCTGGAAGTCTGGGGCGGCGCGACGTTCGACGCCTGCGTGCGCTTCCTCAAGGAAGACCCTTGGGAGCGCTTGCGCCAGCTCAAGGCGGCGCTGCCCAACACGCGCCTGCAGATGCTGCTGCGCGGGCAGAATCTGCTCGGCTACCGGCACTACGCCGACGATGTGGTCGAGGCCTTCTGTGCCAAGGCCGCAGACAACGGCATCGACGTGTTTCGTATCTTCGATGCAATGAATGATGTGCGTAACCTCGAAACCGCCATCCGGGCGGTGAAGAAGACCGGCAAGCATGCCCAGGGCACCATCGCCTACACCACGAGCCCCGTTCACACCGTCGAGCTGTTCGTCGAGCAAGGCCGGGCGATGCGCGACATGGGCGTCGACTCCATCGCGATCAAGGACATGGCGGGTCTGCTCACCCCGTTTGCCACCGGCGATCTGGTGCGCGCGCTGAAAGCCGAAATCGACCTGCCGGTGTTCATCCACTCCCATGACACCGCTGGTGTGGCCAGCATGTGTCAGCTCAAGGCCATCGAGAACGGCGCCGATCACATCGACACGGCGATTTCTTCCATGGCTTGGGGCACCAGCCACCCAGGCACCGAGTCCATGGTTGCCGCCCTGCGCGGCACGCCCTATGACACTGGTCTCGACTTGGAACTGATCCAGGAGATCGGCCTGTACTTCCATGCGGTGCGCAAGAAATACCACCAGTTTGAGAGCGAATTCACCGGTGTCGATACCCGCGTGCAGGTCAATCAGGTTCCGGGCGGGATGATTTCCAACCTAGCCAACCAGCTCAAGGAACAGGGTGCTCTCAACCGCATGAACGAAGTGCTCGCCGAAATCCCTCGCGTGCGCAAGGATCTGGGCTATCCGCCGCTGGTTACCCCGACCTCGCAGATCGTCGGTACCCAGGCGTTCTTCAACGTACTGGCGGGCGAGCGCTACAAGACCATCACTAACGAGGTGAAACTCTACCTGCAGGGCCGCTACGGCAAAGCGCCGGGCGCCATCGACACCAAACTGCAGCGCCAGGCCATCGGCGGCGAAGAAATCATCGAGGTGCGTCCGGCCGACCTGATCAAGCCGGAACTGGACAAGCTGCGCCAGGAAATCGGTGCGCTGGCTCATAGCGAAGAGGACGTGCTGACCTACGCCATGTTCCCCGACATCGGGCGCAAGTTCCTCGAGGAGCGCGAGGCCGGCACCCTGCAACCGGAGGTACTGCTACCAATTCCCGACGGCAGCACGGCGACCGCGGCCAGCGGCGAAGGCGTGCCCACCGAATTCGTCATCGACGTCCACGGCGAGACCTACCGCGTCGACATCACCGGCGTAGGCGTCAAAGGCGAGGGCAAGCGACATTTCTTCCTCTCCATCGACGGCATGCCGGAAGAGGTGGTCTTCGAGCCGTTGAACAACTTTGTCGGTAGCGGCAGCGGTGGTCAGCGCAAGCAGGCCAATGGTCCAGGCGACGTCAGCACCAGCATGCCGGGCAATGTCGTGGATGTGCTGGTCAAGGAAGGCGACACGGTCAAGGCCGGCCAGGCCGTGCTGATCAGCGAAGCGATGAAGATGGAAACCGAGATTCAGGCTCCGATTGCAGGTAAGGTGAAAGCGGTGCATGTGGCTAAGGGTGATCGGGTGACGCCCGGCGATCTTTTGATCGAGATCGAGGCCTAAGCAATTGTCGCCAGGGAGCCGAAAGGCTCCCTTTTTTTGCCTGTTTAACGCATCCGGGAGGTATCGATGGGGCTCGACCCAGTAGTGCTGTTCTTCCTGTTCGGCCTGTTTGCCGGGTTGGTGAAGAGTGAGTTGAAACTGCCACCGGCGTTGTACGAAACGCTGTCCATCCTGCTGCTGCTGGCCATCGGTCTGCACGGCGGCGTCGAGCTGGCCGAGCAGGCCAGTGCGGCACTGCTGGGCCAGTCGGCGTTGGTCCTGCTGCTTGGCTGTATGCTGCCGCTGCTGGCGTTTCCGTTGCTGCGCCTGCTGGGCTTTTCTCGCGTCGACTCGGCCAGCGTCGCGGCGCACTACGGTTCGGTCAGTGCCGGTACCTTTGCCGTGGTGGTCGCCTTTCTGCTGGCCAACAAGATTGCCTTCGAGAGCTACATGCCGCTGTTCGTGGCTATTCTTGAAATCCCGGCGATTCTCATCGGCATCATCCTCGCCAAGGGCATCAGCCGCGATACCCATTGGAAGGAGCTGGGGCGCGAGATCTTCCTGGGCAAGAGCATCATGCTGCTGCTGGGCGGTTTGATCATTGGCGCCATCGCGGGCAAGGAAGGCATCAAGCCGCTTGAACCGTTCTACACCAGCATGTTCAAGCCGGTGCTGGCGCTTTTTCTGTTGGAGATGGGGCTTATCGCCTCCGGCCAGATGGGTTCATTGAAGCGCTATGGCCTGCGTCTGGCGGTGTTTGGTCTTGGCATGCCGCTGATTGGCGCGGTGATCGGTGCATTGCTGGCTCGGCTGATGGGCCTGTCGCTCGGCGGCACTGCGATGCTCGCTACGCTGGCTGCCAGTGCTTCCTATATCGCCGTGCCGGCCGCCATGCGCCTGGCATTGCCGGAAGCCAATCCCTCGCTGTCGTTGACGGCGTCGTTGGGGATTACCTTTCCGTTCAACATCCTGATTGGTATTCCGCTGTATCTCGCGCTGGCCGAAACCTTGATCGCCTGGGGACTTTGACATGACGACTGCGACCCGAACGCTGCTTACCGTGATCTGCGAAGCAGCACTGGAAAAGAAACTGGTGGCCGATCTCGACCACCTCGGCGCACCGGGCTGGACCCTGTCCGAAGCGCGCGGCCGCGGCAGTCGCGGCGTGCGCAGTGCCGAGTGGGACACCGAGAGCAATATCCGGTTGGAGATCATCTGCAACCGCGAACTCGCCGAGCGCATCGCTGAGCACCTGCAGGTTCGCTACTACGATAACTTCGCCATGGTCTGCTACCTGGCTGAGGTCGAAGTGCTGCGGCCGGAAAAGTTTTAGACGATTTGATGCGCGTGTTCGCGGGTCGACGGCTGGATCGAGCACCTCCCCGGTGTGTGCCGGGGCGATGCGTCGCCGAAGCCTAGCGGTCGAGACGGCGCTGGCTTCGAAGATCCTTCAGGTCGCCCTGAGTGCAGCTGAGCGGCGCGGCGCCGGTCAGGTCATAGCAGCGCTGACCGAAGCCCATCGGCCAATAGATGATGCCGCCCGGCGGCCAGAAGATAGACGCGACACGGAAGCGCGCACGCAACTTACCCTGCTGCAACAGTTCGCCGTCGTCGCTGCTCAGCTTGTAGGGGATACCGCCGGCTGCTGTCCAGAAGAACGGGCGTGTCTTGACCAGCCCTTGCGAATATTGCTGCGGCCGCTCATAGACCGAGACTTTGCTGTTCTCGGGCAGCTTGAAGTACGTCGCGGTAGAGCAGCCGCTCACTGCGATCGAGAGCGCCAGCAGGCCCGCTGCACGTTTGAGTTTCATTCTTTTTCTTTCCTTGTCGTGATGCCCGAGGCACAGGCCGTGCCCCGTGAAGCGGGCGGCAATATACCTGAGCCCATCGCAAGGGGGCGAATAGCCGTCGTCCGATTACCGATCGTAATGATGTCTGACGCCTGTGCCAGGAAGACGTCTGGCAATGTCGGCTAGAGCATGCGGCGGTACTGAACGAAGCCCGACCGCTCAGCGACCCGCTCGTAAAGCTGCATGGCCGTCGCGTTGTGTTCCTGGGTCAGCCAGTGCACCCGCGAGGCGCCAGCTACATGCGCCGCGGTATAGACGTGTTCGATCAGTGCGCGACCGACGCCTGTACGACGAAGTGCATCATCGACGAACAGGTCCTGCAGGTAGCAATAATCAGCCGTCGTCCAGCATGAGCGGTGATAGATAAAATGCACGAGCCCAACGGCCTGCGCGCCGCGCCACGCCAGGGCGGCGTGCATGGGCTCGTCAGGATCTAGAAAGCGTTGCCAGGTGACCTGGCTGATCTGCGCTGCGATTTCGGTTTCATAGAAGCGTTGGTAGCTCTGCCAGAGTGACAGCCAGGCGCTGTAGTCGGCCTGGGTGACGGGGCGCAGTTCCAGATTCGGCATTGGTGCAAATCCGACGATAAGTTTCAGGACAGGGTGTTCATCAGGCGCGCCACTTCGTGGTCGCTGACGGCCGGGTTGGATGCCAGAGCATCCCTCACGCCGCTGCGGTTTTCCGCGGTCTGGTTCTGGCTCAGCTTCCATTTGCCTTCGATGCGTTCGATCGGCAGGGAAAAGCCGACAACTGCTCGAAGCATGCCGCTCAGATAGTCGGCGGGTGCGTCGTCCAGCGACCAGGGTTTTGGCTGGTTGCGTTCGTGATGCTCGCTCTGGGCGCGGACCAGCTCGATCAGGCGCGCCGGGTCGTCGAAGACCTCGGCGCGACCGCGGACATGCACGGCCGTGTAGTTCCAGGTTGGTACGACTTTAGGGTCGCGCGCCTTGCTCGGGTAATAGCCAGGGCTGACGTATGCAGAGGGGCCTGTGAACACGACCAGCACCTCGGCGCCATTAGCCAGCTCGCGCCATTGCGGGTTGGCTCTGGCGAAATGACCATGCAGCGTGCCACGGTTCCCACGGTGCTGCTCCAGCAACAGCGGCAAGTGACTGGCAAGCAGCCCCTGTTCGCCAGCAGTCACTACAACAGCCAGTGGCGACTCTTCGATAAATCCATGCAGCTCGGCTAGGTCATCGATACGGAAGGTGGCAGGGCTATACATGGCGAGATTCTCTGGATGAATACCGCGATGCTATGCCGCGAAATGGTCCTGTGTAAGATCCATTTATAGCCTTTTTGAAGGGGCCAATTTAGGCTGTTACATCGCTGCTGTTCAGGCCATCAAAGTGACCACCAAGCCGTCGTTGCCCCTCGATCCCGCTGGATTCAAGCTCGACCCACACCAGGGGTTGGCCCGCCAGCTGTACCAGGCCCTACGTGAGCGCATCCTCGACGGCCGCATGGCCTGCCGGATGCGACTGCCGGCCAGTCGTGAGCTGGCCGAAACGCTCGGCGTGTCGCGTAATACCGTGGTGCGTGCCTACGACCAGCTTTACGCCGAGGGTTACATCGAAGGCCGTACAGGCGACGGTACTTATGTAGCTGAACTGGGCGGCGGGATGCCTGCAGCGATGCCGTCCGCGCTAGAGGTTCAGATTCCCCACGCCTTGCAGGCTCGGCTACAAGCCTACGGTCCCGGTGCGCCACGCGAGGGGCCGCCCCGCGCGTTTCGCCTGGGCCTGCCGGCGCTCGACTTGTTTCCCTTCGATGTCTGGTCTCGTTTGCAGGCGCAGTTCTGGCGCGCCCCGCCGCTGGAGCAGCTCGGTTACGGCGAGGCTGCAGGTGATCGTCGTTTGCGAGAGATGATCGCGGCCTATCTGCGTAACGGTCGTGGCCTGCGCTGCACACCCGAGCAGATCGTGGTCACCAGTGGTGCGCAGCAGGCCATCAGCCTTTGCACTCAATTGTTATTGCAGCCAGGCGACAGCGTGGCGCTGGAGAACCCGTGCTATCGCGCGGCTGCCCAGACCTTTGCGGTCGCTGGGGCGCGGCTGCGTGGTGTTGCTGTCGATAGAGATGGCCTGGATACGCGACAGCTCGCGGCGTTGCATGATTGCCGATTGGCCTATGTCACACCTTCGCACCAGTACCCCAGCGGCGTGACCCTCTCGTTGGCCCGGCGCCTGGAGCTGCTTGAGTGGGCAGAGCGCACGCAGGCCTGGATCATCGAGGACGACTACGACGGCGAGTACCGCTACAGCGGTACGCCATTGGCGACTTTGGCGTCGCTGGATCGGCAGGGTCGTGTGCTCTATGTCGGTACCTTTTCCAAGGTATTGTTTCCGGCGTTGAGGCTCGGCTACCTCGTAGTACCGCCCGCGCTGGTCGAGCCGCTGACGCAGCTGCGAACCCTGGGTATGCGCCATTCGGAGATTGGTACCCAGGCGGTGCTTGCCGAATTTATTGCTGCAGGGCACTTCCAGCGCCATATCCGACGAATGCGCCGTGCTGCACGTTCGCGGCGTGATGTCTTGATGCGTGACTGGCCCACGGTCGAAGCAGGGGTAGCGCTGCCTCAGATTGAAGCTGGCCTGCACGTCTGTGTTCCCTTGGCGAGCCTGGCGCGAGAACGAGAGCTCTTGAACAAGGCGGCTGCGGTTGGCGTCGAACTCAGTGCCCTGAGCGAATATTGCCTGGCCGAGCCGGGGCAGGGCCCGCTTGCCGGCCTGGTGTTGGGCTTTGCCGGGGTCGATGAACATGAGATAGCCCAGGCGCTGGAAAAATTACGCCATGCCTGGCGTTAGCTGTGATGACCACGGTTCGGCTGGCGTCTGTTAGCCGATGGGTGACTGCGAGCTCAACCCGACCCAGCAGCTCCGCTGTAGTTGGCCTGGCAGGCACTTTCGCGTTTTATCCAGATGAGACCCGCATGCAAAGCCTATTGCGAGAAATCCTCGACGAAGTTCGACCGCTGCTTGGTCAAGGCAAGGTGGCTGACTATATTCCAGCGCTGGCACACGTGCCGGCTGATCAGCTGGGGATCGCGGTGTACAGCGCCGACGGTGAGCTCTATCACGCTGGCGATGCGAAAACGCCGTTTTCGATCCAGAGTATTTCGAAGGTCTTCAGCCTGGTGCAGGCGATTCAGCATGGTGGTGAGTCGTTGTGGGAGCGGCTGGGGCACGAGCCGTCAGGGCAACCGTTCAATTCGCTGGTGCAGCTGGAGTTCGAACGCGGCAAGCCACGTAACCCTTTTATCAATGCCGGGGCGCTGGTGATCTGCGACATCAACCAGTCGCGCTTCGCCGTGCCGGCCCTGTCCATGCGTGATTTTGTTCGGCATCTGTCGGGCAACCCACTGATTGTCTCCGACTCGGTAGTGGCTGATTCGGAGTACCAGCACCGTGCGCGTAACGCTGCGATGGCGTACCTGATGCAGGCATTTGGCAATTTCCATAATGATGTCGAGGCGGTGTTGCGCAGCTACTTCCACCATTGCGCGCTGCGCATGAGCTGCGTCGACCTGGCCCGCGCGTTTGGCTTTCTGGCCCGCGACGGCGCGTGCCTGGCGGGCGGCGAGCCGGTGCTGACGCGGCGCCAAGCGAAACAGGTCAATGCGATCATGGCCACCAGCGGCCTTTATGACGAGGCTGGCAACTTCGCTTACCGCGTCGGGTTGCCCGGCAAGAGCGGCGTAGGCGGTGGCATCGTTGCGGTCGTGCCGGGGCGCTTCACGGTCTGCGTCTGGTCGCCGGAGCTGAACCAGGCAGGTAATTCGCTGATTGGCATGGCGGCACTGGAGAAGCTCTCGCAGAGCATTGGCTGGTCTATCTTCTAATTCATCACGCCGGGCCATGCTCCGGCGTTCGTTACGGTCTGTCACATCTGTGCAGTGTCCGGCCTTGAACGTGCAACGTCGTACCTAACCAAACCATAAGAGAGATCGTGTTATGAGTCTCGATGAGAAGACGACCGAAACAGCGCAGGAGGCGCTCGACAACCTGATCGCAGGGGTTATTCAGTTCCGCGAAGACATCTATCCGGAGCAGCGCGAGCTGTTCAACAAGCTTGCCCACGAGCAGACGCCGCGGGCGATGTTCATTACCTGTGCAGACTCGCGCATCCTGCCCGAGTTGATCACCCAGAGCTCGCCGGGCGACCTGTTCGTGACCCGCAATGTCGGCAATATCGTGCCGCCCTACGGAATCATGAACGGCGGCGTGTCGACCGCCATCGAGTTCGCGGTGATGGCGCTCGGTGTGCATCACATCATTGTCTGTGGGCATTCCGATTGCGGCGCGATGAAAGCGGTGCTGAACCCTTCGAGCCTCGACGGCATGCCGACCGTACGCAGCTGGCTGCGTCACGCTGAAGTGGCCCGCACCGTTGTCGAAGAAAATTGCGGCTGCGCCGACCACAACACACTGGGCGTGCTGACCGAGGAAAACGTCCTTGCGCAGCTTGATCACCTGCGCACACACCCTTCGGTCGCGGCGCGGTTGGCCAGTGGGCAGCTGTTCATTCACGGTTGGGTCTACAACATTGGCACCAGCGAAATTCGCGCCTACGATGCGTCCAAGGGCGAGTTCCGTCTGATCGGCGACGGCCCGTTGCCCATGGCTACGCCCAAGTCGCGCTACGTGTGAGCTTGTCGTGACCCGTTGCGGTCACGGCACCTTGCGGTCACGTATCAGGTAGCAGAGGTCAGGGGTCTTGCTGCAGCCGGCATACCCCTCACCGATCACCTCATTGAGCGCGCCCTGCAAACGCTCGACGGCTTCGTCGGGCGTGTCCTTATGCAGCGCCAGGTACAGGTCTTCAGCGCGAAAACTCAGCACCGGCGTGAGGCCTTCTGCTCCCTGCTCCTTGGCGTGATAACGCCAGACTGGATCGGCCGTGGCCCATAGATCGAGGCGGCCACTGAGCAGTTTGCGCAGGTTTTCCTCTTCGCTGAGACTGTCGGTCGGCCGTAAGCCCTGGCTCTCCAGATACTGGCTGACACCGCTGCTTTTCTGTGCGCCGATTTGCAACCCCTTGGCCTGCGTCAGGGTGCTCAGGTCGATGCGCTTGTCTGCGGCCGCGAGCAGTACGCTTTCATAGCGGGCCAAGGGGCCTACCCACTTGAACTGCCCTTCGTTCTGCGGCGTACGGGCGACGGAAAACAGCCCATGACCGCTGTCCGTGAATGTCTGTGTGTAGATGCGGTCCCATGGAGAGCGCAGCGTCAGGCTATAGCCGATGCCGGCGCGTTTGAAGATTTCCCGAACGGTGTCGGTGGCGATGCCTTGAATCTCATCACCACGGGCGAAGTTCTTGTGGCTGGGCCCCATGTTGAAGGGTGGGAAGTTGTCGGTCTGCAGGATGATCTGATAGTTCTTAGGTAACTCGGCATGCGCCTCACCGCTGATGGCGAGCAGAATACTGAGCAATAGGATGGCTATACGGGGCAGGCCCATGGCATCGGCTCCTTGACGCTGTTTTTTTTATTGTTGGCGGTTGGAGCGTAGTCTGTTGCGGGCTTGCATGCCAGCCCTTGGAGGGTGAGCGCAGGCGAGGCGGGGTAAATCAACAGATCGCAGCGCAGCCAGCGGTAATCACGCGTCCATTGAAGCGGTTGCGGTGGCGCCTGAGGATTCAGCGACGCCGGGGCGTCCGCGCGCTCAACAAGCTGCGCGCACCCCGGCAGTGCAGATGGAGCGGCTGTGCGGTTACTTATGCAGCACGAACTGACCGGTGAAGCGCACTGCGTCGCGGCCATCCGCAGCGAGAATGCGGCTGTGCAGGGTCAGGCGTGAGCGGCCACGGCGACGGTAAATCGTCTCGAATCGCTCCCAAGCGCCCTCGTCCGGCGCCGAGCAGATAGCAGTGGCGTCATCCACCACTGGCAGCGGATAGTCGATCTGACCTTCCTGGATGACGATATGACCATCGTCGATCCCGGCCTCGCGCAGGCGCAGGTGCAGCCAGCCCCAGCCAGCCAGCACCGATACGCAGTAAAGACTGCCGCCGAACATGCTGCTTTTGTGGTTGATGTTCGCTTGCAGCGGCACCTTCACACGCAGCTCATGGTTTTCCCAATGCTCGACGCGCAGGCCCATCGCCCGGGTCAGTGGGATGTCGTGGTGCAGAATGGCTTCCAGGTAGCGGCTATCGCGGCTCATGCCGGGTGGATTCCTAACGTGTGCGGATACAGGCAGACGTCAAGCATGACTGCTGAGTCACGATATTGCCAGTTTCCGCAACGCTTTTTGGCGACCACGAGGTGCCGTTCCGGATGACCCGCAAGCTGCCATCAGCGCGCTGCGGTTTTCTGCTGATAGGCACAGTAGCCGGGCCGTGGACCGACATGCGGGTGGTTGCGGCAAGTGTCCGGGCGCTTGGCATAGACCGTGCACAAGCGAGTCTTGCGATCGAGGTAGAGACAGTCGCCGTTGGCCAGTCGCGTGAGGGTGAAAATGCCGTGCTTCTGATTGAAGTGTTCGATGAGGCCTTCCTTGCTCAGGCGTTTGGCAACACTCTTTAGCGGCTCATCACGCTCGAAGGCATCGACCACCTCGAGACGGATCAGGTCGTCAATTCGTACTTCGACCGGCAAGGTGCAACAAGTGGCGTGGCAATCTCGGCACAGGCCGTTGCTGTAGCGCGCCCAGGTTTCCAGGCGTTCGGGGTCGGCAGAGGCGATCAAACGTGTCTTCACGGCGAGGGTATCGGTAATGGCGGCGCGCGATCATAGCGACACGGGGTGGAATTTCCAGTGAAACCGACGAGTCGAACGCCGGACAGACGGTCGCCCGGATGCTGCAGAAACCTGCAAACCTGTCTGTAGTGCGGTTTTTCCGAGGTGGCTTGGCGCTGCCATGAATCCTTCATATCCCTTCACCCGCTGCATGAGGTCTGTCCATGACGCAAGAAACGACTGCTCCCAACGCTGACGAGGTCGCCGCTTTTCGGGAAAACGTGATCAGCAAGCTGACCTATTCAATTGGCAAGGACCCCGAGCATGCCTCCGACCATGACTGGTTCGAGGCGGTGGCGCTGGCCACGCGTGACCGCATGATCGACCAGTGGATGGACCGTACTCGGCAGGGTTACCGTGAAGGGAAGAAGCGGGTCTATTACCTCTCGCTGGAATTTCTCATCGGCCGCCTGCTCACTGACAGCCTCAGCAATCTGGGCCTGCTCGATGTGGCGCGCGAGGCGCTGGCCGGCGTAGACATCGACTTCGAGCGCATCCGTACATTGGAACCTGATGCTGCACTGGGCAATGGTGGGCTGGGTCGGCTTGCGGCTTGCTTCATGGAAAGCATGGCGACCCTTGGTGTGGCCGCGCATGGGTACGGCATCCGCTACGACCATGGCCTGTTCCGCCAGGCCATCGTCGACGGCTGGCAACACGAGCAGACCGAAACCTGGCTGAACTTCGGCAATCCATGGGAATTCGAGCGCCCGGAAGTCAGCTACCTGATCGGCTTTGGCGGCAGCGTGGCGGCGATGCCCTCCGATGGCAGCAGCGATCAACCCAAGCATTTCTGGCATTGGGCCGAAGGGGTTCGCGCGATTGCCTATGACACGCCCGTGGTGGGGTGGCGCGGTGCTAGCGTCAACACGCTGCGCCTCTGGCGTGCGCGGGCGGAGGCGGACTTCCATCTGGAGCGCTTCAACGCTGGCGATCACATCGGTGCGGTCGCCGAGGAAGCACGCGCCGAGAGTATTTCCCGTGTGCTGTACCCCGCCGACAGCACCGAAGCAGGGCAGGAGTTGCGCCTGCGGCAGGAGTATTTCTTCGTTGCGGCATCCTTGCAGGACCTGTTGCGCCGGCATCTGGACCAGCGCGGCACACTGATGAACCTGCCCGAATTCGCTTCGATTCAGCTCAACGACACGCACCCGGCCATTGCCGTTGCCGAGTTGATGCGCCTGCTGGTGGATGTGCACGACATCCCGTGGCGCAAGGCCTGGGAGCTGACGGTCGGCACCTTGTCCTACACCAATCACACGCTGCTGCCCGAGGCACTAGAAACCTGGCCCGTCGGGCTGATGGAGCGCCTGCTGCCGCGGCACATGCAGATCATCTATCTGATCAACGCCCAGCATCTCGATGCCTTGCGTGAGCGCGGCATCCATGACGTCAACCTCCTGCGCTCGGTCTCGCTGATCGAAGAAGGCCACGGCCGTCGCGTGCGCATGGGCAACCTGGCGTTTCTCGGTTCGCATTGCGTCAATGGTGTATCAGCGCTGCACACCGGCTTGATGCGCGAAACGGTGTTCACCGATCTGCATTCGCTGTACCCCAAGCGGATCAGCAACAAGACCAACGGCATCACCTTCCGCCGCTGGCTGTATCAGGCCAACCCACAGCTGACCCGTCTGCTGGTCGATCATATCGGCGAGGAACTGCTCGACTCGCCGGAGACATTGCTGCGCCAGCTGGAGCCCTACGCCGACCAACCGGATTTCCGCGCCCGCTTCGCCGCCCAGCGCCTGGGCAACAAGAAGCTGCTGGCGCGCATGATTCAGGAGCGGCTGGGGATCACCGTTGACCCAAATGCGCTGTTCGATGTGCACGTCAAACGCATCCACGAGTACAAGCGTCAGCTGCTGAACCTGCTGCATACCGTCGCGTTGTATCAGGCGATTCGCTCCGATCCGGGCGGCCATTGGGTGCCGCGCGTGAAGATCTTCGCCGGCAAGGCGGCGGCCAGTTATCACACAGCCAAGCTGATCATCAAATTGACCAACGATATCGCACGGACCATCAACGATGATCCGACCGTGCGTGGTCTGCTGAAGGTCGTGTTCCTGCCGAACTACAACGTCAGTCTGGCCGAGCGCATCATCCCCGCCGCGGATCTGTCCGAGCAGATCTCCACCGCCGGACTCGAGGCGTCGGGGACCAGTAACATGAAGTTCGCCCTCAACGGCGCACTCACCATCGGTACGCTGGATGGCGCCAACGTCGAGATGTGCGAGCAGATTGGTGCCGACCACATGTTCATCTTTGGCATGACCGCGCAGGAGGTCGAGGCGCGCAAACAGGCCAACGAGTACAACGCCGAAGCCACCATTATCGGTTCGCCGCGGCTTAACGAAGTCCTGATGGCGATCCGCAACGGCGCCTTCTCGGCTGAAGACCCGGGTCGTTATACCGCCTTGATTGACGGCTTGAAATGGCACGACACCTTCATGGTGTGTGCCGACTTCGAAGCCTACTGGGCGGCGCAGCTGGAGGTTGAAGCGCGCTGGCGCGACGCCGACAGCTGGTGGCGCTCGGCAGTGCTCAATACGGCGCGTACTGGCTGGTTCTCGTCGGACCGTACTATCCGTGAGTACGCTCAGGAGATCTGGAAGGTGCTATGACGGGCGATGTGGGGCGGCTTGTCGGCATGGCTGCTTGGACCGATGCCGCCTCCGTGTAAGGGGGAGTGACTCCAGATTGGTGAAAGGGTGCCTGCAGGCACTTTGCCGCTTCGCTGAACTCTGGGGCCTGTCGGACGGTCTGAGGGAGGGTTAGTTTCCCCCCGGCCTGCTAAACTGCGCGGGCTTATCCATCCTCCGGAGCCATTCCATGTCACGCGTAACCCTGAGTCGCTACTTGATTGAGCAGACCCGCAGCAACAACACCCCTGCAGATCTGCGCTTCCTTATCGAAGTAGTGGCTCGAGCGTGCAAGGAGATCAGCTACGCCGTTTCCAAGGGCGCGTTGGGCGGTGTTCTCGGCGCGACCGAAACCGAGAACATCCAGGGCGAAGTCCAAAAGAAACTCGACGTCCTCTCTAACGAGATCCTGCTCGAAGCTAACGAATGGGGCGGCCACCTGGCCGGCATGGCGTCCGAAGAGATGGACAATGCTTACCAGATTCCTGGCAAGTACCCGAAGGGCGCCTACCTGCTGGTCTTCGATCCGCTGGACGGCTCCAGCAATATCGACGTCAACGTGTCGGTCGGCACCATCTTCTCCGTACTGCGCTGCCCCGGTGAATGCTTCACGCAGAACGATGCGCTCGGTGAGGAAGCATTCCTGCAGCCGGGCACCAAGCAGGTCGCTGCGGGTTATGCGATCTACGGGCCGCAAACCATGCTGATGCTGACGTTGGGCAACGGCGTCATGGGCTTTACCCTCGACCGCGAACTGGGCAGCTTCGTGCTGACCCACGAGAACATACGCGTTCCGGAAAGCACCGCTGAATTCGCTATCAATATGTCCAACCAGCGCCACTGGGAAGCACCGGTTCAGCGCTACGTGGGTGAATTGTTGGCCGGCAACGAAGGCCCGTTGAACAAAAACTACAACATGCGCTGGATCGCCTCGATGGTGGCCGACGTGCATCGCATCCTGACCCGCGGCGGCATGTTCATGTATCCGAAGGACTCTCGCGAGCCGGGCAAGGCTGGCAAGCTGCGCCTGATGTATGAAGCCAACCCGATGTCCTTCATCATCGAACAGGCCGGTGGCGCAGCAACCACCGGCACTCAGCGTATCCTCGACGTCCAGCCCGAGTCGCTGCACCAGCGTGTGCCGGTGTTCCTGGGTTCGAGGGAAGAAGTCGAGCGTGTCACTGCCTACCACAAGGCTTGACAGGTGAGCTTGCCCTCGCAGGACCTGCTGGACTGGTGGTTCGGTGAGGGCGCCACCGCTCGTGATATAGCTGACGCAAAAAACAGCCTCTGGTTCGGTTACAAGCCCGAACAGGATGCCGAAGCCCGCGAGCGTTTCGGTGATCTGACTGAGCGCGCGCTCGCTGGCGAGTTGAGCGAGTGGGCCGAGTCGCCGCATGGCTGGCTCGCGCTCGTCCTTCTGCTTGATCAACTCCCACGCATGATCTATCGCGGCACACCGAGGGCCTATGCCGGGGACGAACGAGCGCTGCAGCTCGTGCGGGAGGGCATGGCTCATGGAGCGATGTTCTGCTGGCGCCGCTCCAGCGAGTATTCATCTATCTGGTGCTAGAACACGCTGAAAACCTCAGCGTGCAGGATCAGGCCGTGCAGCAGTTCGAGCAGCTTCTGGGCATAGCCGATGCCGATGAGCAAAACCTTTTTGCCGGCTTTCTCGACTTCGCTGAGCGCCACCGGCAAGTCATTGCGCGTTTCGGCCGTTTCCCCCATCGCAATGCGATTCTTGGGCGCAGCTCTAGCGAGGCTGAACGGGCTTTTCTCACTGAGCCTGGCTCCCGCTTCTAGCTTTGCCGAGGAACCTTCCTGGGCGGCTTGTTTTCTATCTGTTACCGCAAGGCAAGGCCAAGCAAGGCCCGCCGCTGACTCGGAATAAAGGAATCTGCCATGTCGTTGCGTTATTTATCGCTGATCGTTGCTGTTGTGCTATTGGCTGCGTGCAGCCCGGTCACCCAGGAAAACTTCGCCAAACTGCAGGCGGGAATGTCCCGTGCCGAGGTCGAAAAATTGCTAGGCAAACCGGGCGAGTGTGCTGGCGCGCTAGGCATGTCGAGCTGTACCTGGGGGCAGAAAAACCGTTTTATCAGCATCCAGTTCGCTGGTGACAAAGTCATGATGTTTTCGGGCCAAGGCCTGAAATAAGGAGTCCCTATGCGTCTGGGCGTTGCGCTTTTTTCTGCACTGCTGATCACCGGATGCGCCGGTGCCGGTAGCAGTGCGGACGGGCCGGAAACCGCTGGCAAGGTCAATCTGGAACGCTATCAAGGCACTTGGTACGAGCAGGCGCGCCTGCCGATGTTCTTTCAGCGCAATTGTGTGCGTTCGCAGGCGAATTACCGCCTGCAGGACGACGGCAGTGTGGCGGTGACCAATCGTTGCGAAACCGAAGACGGTGAGCAGCAAGATGCGCGCGGTGAGGCCGTGCCGCAGCAGCAAGGCCAGACAGATAAGCTCTGGGTTCGCTTCGACAATTGGTTCAGCAATATTTTTCCAGGCCTGACCAAGGGTCACTATTGGATCCTATATCTGGCCGACGACTACAGCGTCGCACTGGTCGGCAGCCCGGACCGAGACAACCTCTGGCTACTGTCGCGAGACAAAGAAATCGACGCGGCTACGCGCGACAAGCTGCTCAACGAAGCGCGTAAGCGGGGCTATGACACCCGCGAGCTGATCTGGCGCGGCGAGGCGGGCTGAGATTGTCGCGCATGTGTTGGCTTCACTGCGCGCCCGAGTCTGCGGTCCTACTATTCCCAATTCAACCGCGCTAGCTGCCATTGTCCGTCCGTAAGCCACCACTCGAGGCGCACGTCGTAGTGCCCGAGGCGCTGCGGTAGCCAGCCCTCAGCGCCGGTCAGTGCGACCTGTGCCTCGCTGTAGCCTTTGTCCGGGTAGGTTGGATCTAGCCAACTTCGGCTATTAAGCGCGATGACGGCCACGTTGCGGTGACGCAAGAACATCAAGGCAGCCGTGCGTCGTGCCCAGTCCCGGTCCAACTCTCGGTCGGCGCTGAACTCGTCGTGGATGAGGTCCATCAGTTCTGAGGTGTCCTTGTTTTCGATGCTTTCCTGCAGCGATTCAACCGCCGCCAGCAGCGCAGCTTCTGGATCATCGCGACCACATCCGACCAGCATTATCATTACTGCCACGAACGCGGCAGCTAATTTCCATACGGGCATGCCTAACCTCTCGAACCTCGTTATGATGCCGGAAACGTCAGGCGGGTTCGCGACCCGCGCACCGATCATGGAGTGTGCCATGCAAACCTTGTATCCGGAGATCAAACCCTACGCCCGACATGAGCTGGCGGTCGAAGCGCCGCATGTGCTTTACGTCGACGAGAGTGGGTCGCCGGAGGGCCTGCCTGTGGTCTTCGTCCACGGTGGGCCAGGCGGTGGTTGTGATGCGTTGAGTCGTCGTTTCTTCGACCCCAACCTTTACCGCATCATTACCTTCGATCAGCGTGGTTGCGGTCGCTCGACCCCCCACGCCAGCCTGGAAAATAACACCACGGCGCACCTGATCGCCGACATGGAGCGCATCCGCGAATTCCTGGGTGTTGATAAGTGGGTGCTGTTCGGCGGCTCCTGGGGCTCAACCCTTTCACTTGCTTACGCCCAGGCTTTTCCAGAACACGTGCATGCGCTGATCCTTCGGGGCATCTTTCTCTGCCGGCCGAAGGACTTCGAGTGGTTTTATCAGGATGGTGCCAGCCGACTGTTCCCGGACTATTGGCAGGATTTCATTGCGCCGATTCCACCGGAGGAGCGCGGTGACCTGATGCAGGCGTACCACAAGCGCCTGACTGGGACCGACCAGATCGCCCAGATGCATGCGGCCAAAGCCTGGTCATGCTGGGAGGGGCGTACCGCCACCTTGCGGCCAAACACCCAGGTTGTCGACCGCTTCTCCGATACCCATCGCGCGCTCGCAATGGCACGTATCGAATGTCATTACTTCGTGAACCAGGCCTTTCTGGAGCCCGATCAGCTCTTGCGCGACATGCACAAGATCGCGCACCTGCCAGGCATCATTGTTCATGGCCGCTACGACGTCATCTGCCCGCTGGACAACGCCTGGGCGCTCCACGAGGCGTGGACCAACAGCGAGCTGCAGATCATCCGTGAAGCGGGGCACTCGGCTTCCGAGTCCGGCATCTGCGATGCGCTGGTCCGTACTGCTGCCGATATAGCGCAACGACTGCTCGACCTTCCTCCTGAGGAAGCCTGATGAAGGCATTGATCCAGCGCGTGCGACAGGCGCGGGTCGAGGTGGCGGACGAGGTGGTCGGCTCGATTGACCAGGGGCTGCTGGTGTTGGTCGGTGTAGAGCGAGAAGATGATCGGGCGCATGCCGATAAGCTCTTGCACAAACTCCTGCGATACCGGGTCTTCAGCGATGAAAACGGCAAGATGAACCGCTCGCTGTCAGACGTCAGTGGTGGTTTGTTGCTGGTGTCTCAATTCACCTTGGCGGCAGACACAGGCAGTGGTCTGAGGCCGAGCTTCTCAACCGCCGCCCCTCCGGCACTTGGCGAAGAACTCTACGATTATCTTGTCGTTCAGGCGCGCCTGCAGCACGCGAAAGTCGCCTGCGGCCGCTTCGGTGCCGATATGCAGGTGTATCTGCAGAACGACGGGCCGGTGACCTTCCTGCTTGAGGCCTGAGGTTACGACGCCAGGGTCAGGTGCGGTCAGCGGCTTGAGGGTTCGAGGCCGTTATCGTGCAACCAGGTTATTGCGTACTCGCGTAGCTGGACGGTCTGGTAGTCCAGCCAGGCCTGGCGAACATCCGGGAAGTCTTCCAGCTTGAAATCGAAGGTTCGCAGCGGCTTGCGCCCTTGCAGAGCATGAGCGAGGACGGTGTGGGCGTTGGGGTCATGCTGGGTGAACAGGAACGCCTCACGCATCGCAATAGACTGGGGCAGCCCGAGTGGCTCGATATGCAGGTAGCGATCCTCCTGCACATCATATTTTTCGTCGGCCCCCGGGACGGTTTCTCCCGGGAAAACCGCCTGAATCTGGCCGGACTCCAAGTCCAGGTAATGCTCACTGGCATCACGGTTTTCCAGCGCGTACTCCAAGCGGTGAAGATCTATGGTCAAAGGTCGCATGGCTACAACTATGATTGAGGGGTTCACAGGTTCTGACCTGTGTGCACCGCTTGCGTGCGCTACGTTCATCGGTACTGCTTCGCATCTCGGCTAGCGAATCTTCAGAACAGGCGCGCCAGCAAGGCGCTGACAGCGGTCTCAACGCGAAGAATGCGATCGCCAAGCTGCACGGGCTGAAGCCCTGCTTCGGTCAGCTTCTCAATTTCATAGGGTATCCAGCCGCCTTCGGGACCGATGGCGAGTGTCACCGGTTCGCTCAGCGCGCGCGGGCAGGGAGGGTATTCACCTGGGTGACCGACCAGGCCCCGAGTGCCGGCGACCAGCTGTGGCAGACGGTCCTCGACGAAAGGTTTGAAGCGCTTCTCGATGATGACCTCAGGCAACAGGGTATCGCGGGCTTGCTCCAAACCCAGCAGCAGCTGTTCGCGGATGGCCTGGGGCTCAAGAAACGGGGTCTGCCAAAAGCTCTTTTCCACGCGATAGCTATTGAGCAGTACAAGCCGGGGCACGCCCATGCTGGCGACTGTCTGTAGCACTCGGCGCAGCATCTTTGGTCGAGGCAAGGCCAACAGCAGCGTTACGGGCAACTTGGCGGGTGGTGCCTGCTGCAGCTGGACCTCAAGTTCCGCTTCCTGGGCATCCAGACGTAGCAGGTGCCCCCGGCCCATCTGCCCGCCTAACAGCCCGACCCGCAGGGATTCGCCCGCCTCCGCGCGGTGAACTTCCTGGAGGTGCTTCAGGCGCCGGTCACGCAGGATTACCCGATCGGCGGCGACGAAGTCGGCAGCCTCTAGCAGCAACAGGTTCACGGACGTGAAGCGGGCGGCTGGTCGCCGGGGTGAGGCTCGCTGCTATCGGCGTCGCCGCGAAATTCCTCTTCGCGCTTCTTCACCATGCTGCCGCAGATCAGACCGGCCTCGAACAGTATCCACATGGGCACGGCGAGCAATGCCTGTGAGAACACGTCAGGTGGCGTCAACACCATGCCGACGACAAAGCAGCCGACCACAACGTAGGGACGGCTCTTGCGCAAGGTCGCGACATCGACGATTCCTACCCAGATCAGCAGAAAGGTCGCCACCGGAATCTCGAAGGCCACACCAAAGGCGAAGAACAACGTCAGGACGAAATCCAAGTACTGACCAATGTCGGTCATCATCGCCACACCTTCAGGTGTCACGCTGGCAAAGAAGCCAAACATGATGGGGAACACCACGAAGTAGGCGAAGGCCATACCGCCGTAGAACAGAAAGATGCTGGAGATCAGCAAGGGCACCGCTACGCGTTTTTCATGCTTGTACAGACCGGGGGCAATGAAGCTCCAGATCTGATGCAGGATGACCGGCATCGACAGGAACAGAGCGACCATCATGGTCAGCTTGAACGGCGTCAGGAACGGCGAGGCCACGCCAGTGGCGATCATCGTTGCGCCTTCCGGCAGGTAGGCGCGCAGAGGCGCGGCCACCAACGCATAAATCTGCTGCGAGAAGTAGAACAACCCGCCAAACAGCAACAGGATGGCCACCACACAGCGCAGCAGGCGCTTGCGCAATTCTGTCAGGTGGGCAACCAGCGGCATTTCCTGGTCATCAGTGGAAGTATTGCTCATGGCTCAGGCGATTTGTCCGGGCGAGGTACGGGCGCCGTATCGGCGGGTTTGGCTTCAGCGGGCGCTGCGTCTTCGAGATGGCTGGCATCCGGTGGCGGTGTGGCTGATTGCGGGGACGGCGTGCTGTTGGTGCTGGGCGAACTGGGCATGATGCTATGCTTCATTTCGCGCTCGAGGTCGAGGATGCGTTCGTTATGCAGCTGGCGACGAATCTCGTCGGCGCCAATCTCGCGCTCGACCTCCGACTTGATGTTGGCAAAGCTGCGCTTGGCCCGGCCGATCCACAGGCCAGCGGTACGCACGGCACCGGGAAGCCGCTCCGGGCCAAGTACGAATAGCGCAACCAGGCCGATCAGCAGCAGTTCGGTGAAACCGATATCGAACATGGCGCCTCAGTTCTTCTTCGTCGGTTCTTCGACCTTGCGGGCCTCGGCATCGATGGTGTGGTTTTGTTTCTCATCAACACCGGGTTTTTCCTCATCGGTGCCCATGGACTTGCGGAACCCCTTGATCGCATCGCCCAGATCCGAGCCCATGCCCTTGAGGCGCTTGGTGCCAAAAAGCATGACCACGATGAGCAAAACGATCAGGAGTTGCCAGACGCTGATTCCACCAAAACCCATGCTGCAGTACTCCGAAAGTTGTTTTCAGGATTGCGGGCGAGCGGCTTTTTCCGCGTGCCCAGAGAGACCGAACCGCCGGTCGAGTTCGTCGAGAACCGCCTGTGGGTGCTGATCCAGCGCAGCCAGCATCACCAGGCTGTGAAACCAGAGGTCGGCGGTTTCGTAGATCAGGTCGCTGGCGTCACCGCTGGCTGCAGCATCCTTTGCCGCCAGTATGGTTTCCACCGACTCTTCGCCGACCTTTTCGAGAATCTTGTTGAGTCCCTTATGGTAGAGGCTGGCCACATAGGAGCTGTCTGCCGCGGCGCCTTTGCGGGCTTCCAGCACCTCAGCCAGACGGGAAAAGGTATCACTCATGTGTGAGCTCCGCGTATATCGCCTGCGGGTCTTTAAGGACCGGTTCGACGGTTTTCCAATCGCCATTCTCGAAGACGCGGTAGAAGCAGCTCTCGCGTCCGGTATGACAGGCGATGCCGCCGACCTGCTCGACCATCAGCACGATGACATCGGCGTCGCAGTCCAGACGCAGCTCGTGAAGCTTCTGCACATGACCGGATTCCTCGCCCTTGCGCCACAGCTTGCCACGCGAACGTGACCAATAGATGGCGCGGTTCTCCACGGCCGTCAGCTCCAGCGCTTCGCGGTTCATCCAGGCCATCATCAGGATGCGACCGGTCTGATGGTCCTGGGCAATCGCCGGTACCAGCCCGTCTTCGTTCCAGTTGATTTGGTCCAGCCAGTTCATCGGATTCTCCCCTCTGTACGCGCAGTGTGCCAGCCTGCCCGACCGCTGGCTATCGGCGCACCACGATGTAGATGCCGGCCGCCAGCATCAACCAGGCAGGCCAAGTCGCCAGCGCGGAAAGGCTTTCAGCGGCTGCAGCCAGCGTGGCGCCTCCGGCTAGCAGTGCCGCGCCAACCAGACGCAGTGGCCAGTGGTGATGGTGCTCGCGCCAGGGCGGCGGCAGGTTATTCGCATGGGGCCCCGACATGCGCTCGAGCAGTTCGCGGGTCATGCCGGCCAGGTGCGGCAGCTGTTCGATCTGCGCCTGGGCGTTCTTCAGCAACTGCTTGGGGCTCATCCGTTCGCGCATCCAGCGCTCAAGGTATGGCTGGCCCGTGGCCCACAGATCCAGTTCCGGATAGAGCTCGCGACCCAGGCCTTCGATGTTCAGCAGCGTCTTCTGTAGCAGCACCAGCTGCGGCTGGACCTCCATGTTGAAGCGGCGGGCGACCTGGAACAGGCGCACCAGCAACTGGCCGAACGAAATGTCCTTCAAGGGTTTTTCGAAGATCGGCTCGCAGACCGTACGGATCGCCGCCTCGAATTCGTTGACCTTGGTCTCCGCCGGGACCCAGCCCGAATCGATGTGTAGCTGCGCCACCTTGCGGTAGTCGCGCCGGAAGAACGCCATCAGGTTGCGCGCCAGGTAGTCCTGATCTTCTGGAGTAAGGCTGCCGACGATGCCGAAGTCCACCGCGATGTACTGCGGGTTCCATGGCTGATGCGTGCTGACGAAGATGTTGCCGGGGTGCATGTCGGCATGGAAGAAGCTGTCGCGGAAGACCTGGGTGAAGAAGATCTCCACGCCGCGCTCGGCCAGCTGTTTCATGTCGGTGCGCTGCTCGGCCAGGCGCTTCATGTCGGTCACCGGCACGCCGTAGATACGCTCCATTACCAGAACCTGCGGGCGGCAGTAATCCCAATAAACCTGAGGGACGTAGAGCAGCGGCGAACCCTGGAAGTTGCGCTTGAGCTGGCTGGCGTTGGCCGCCTCGCGCAACAGATCGAGTTCGTCGTAGATGGTCTTGGCGTAGTCGTCGACCACTTCAACCAGGTGCAGGCGGCGCGCCTCGTTCGATGCACGCTCGGCGGTTTTCGCGAGCAGGAACAGCCAGGCAATGTCCTGGCTGATGATTGGGCGAAGGTTCGGCCGCACCACTTTTACCACCACCTCTTCGCCGCTGCGCAGTTTGGCCGCATGCACTTGGGCGACGGAGGCGGACGCCAATGGCTTGCTGTCGAACCGGGCGAACACCTCGCCCACCGGAGCGCCCAGCTCCCGCTCGATGAGCGCTGTGGCGACTGCCGAGTCGAATGGCGGTACCCGATCCTGAAGCATGGCCAGCTCTTCGGCGATGTCGAGCGGCAGGAGATCGCGTCGGGTCGAAAGAATCTGGCCGAACTTGATGAAGATTGGCCCCAGACCCTCCAGTGCCAGGCGCAGGCGAGCGCCTCGAGAGAGCTCGGTGCGCCGGCGTGGCAGCCAGCGCCATGGCAGCAGGTAACTGGTCGCGCGCAGCCACCACGGCATCGGCAGGTCAAGAATGATGTCGTCCAGGCGGTAGCGGATCACCACCAGCAGGATGCGAAACAGGCGGCGAGCCGCGGCGAACAGCTTCATTCGGATCGGTCTGGTTTCTGGAAGTGGGTGAGCCGCTCGATGCGGGCGTCGAGGCGGTCGAGGTCGAGCTTGAGGCGGTCGAGTTCAGCGAAGCGCGTTTCAGCTTCGGCTGTGCCGACCAGCGCGCGTGATTCTTCGCCGAGGTATTCAGCCAAGTTCTGCTGCAGGCTGTCAGCGCTTTGTCGCAACCATTCGGATTGACGCCGAACGCTGGAGCCGAGCAGATGCGCACCGACCGGACCCAGCCAGCGCGACACCTCGTACTCCCAGTCCAGCTCGAGATCCTGCAGCACTTCGGCGAGGCTCATCAGCACACCGCTGTCGCCGTCAATTTCGACATCCGGACCATGCAGGATCGCTGTCTTGTTGCGGCTTGTCGCCAGGCGCAGCAGATCCGTGGCGGAAGCGCGCAGGCGGCAATCCGGTTCGCTGCCCCATTGCGTTGCCAACCGCAGCCCATCGGCATCGGCCAGGACGAAGACCTTCCACGCCGGTGCCGTGCAGTCGATTTCTATGATCTGACCGCTGAGCTTGGCCAGCCGCGGCAAGGCGGTCGGGTCCAGACGCAACACGCCATTGAGGCCGCGCTCGGCGCCGGCCAGCAGGGCAGCGCGCAACATCAGGGCTTGATGCCGCGGTGCAGAGCGACGATGCCGCCGGTCATGTTGTGGTAAGTGACGCGCTCGAATCCGGCGTCGGCCATCATGGCTTTAAGGGTTTCCTGATCCGGATGCATGCGGATCGACTCGGCCAGGTAGCGATAGCTCTCGGAGTCGTTGGTAATCAGCTTGCCCATCATCGGCAGAAGGCTGAACGAGTAGGCGTCGTAGGCTTTGGAAAACAGCTGGTTGGTCGGTTTGGAAAACTCCAGAACCAGCAGGCGACCGCCGGGCTTCAGCACGCGCAGCATGGAGGCGATGGCGTCTTCCTTGTGCGTCACGTTGCGCAGGCCGAAGGCGATGGTGACCACATCGAAATGGTTGTCCGGGAACGGCAGCTTCTCGGCATCGGCCTGGACGAACTTGACGTTGTCGGCCACGCCCTTGTCCAGCAGACGGTCACGGCCGACCTTGAGCATCGAGGCGTTGATATCGGCAAGCACCACTTCGCCAGTCGGGCCGACGATGCGCGAGAACTGGCGTGCCAGGTCGCCGGTGCCGCCGGCGATATCCAGCACGCGATTGCCGTGGCGGACACCGGACAGCTCGATGGTGAAGCGCTTCCAGAGGCGATGCACGCCACCGGACATCAGGTCGTTCATCAGGTCGTATTTGGCGGCTACAGAATGGAATACCTCGGCCACCTTTTGCGCTTTTTCGCTCTCCGGTACGTTCTTGTAGCCGAAGTGGGTGGTGGCTTCTGCATCACGCTCTTTGCGGGGATCGGTCATGTCACTGTCACCGGAAGAATGTGCTCGCATTCTAAACCTAAAAGCATCGTCGAGCGCCAAGCCGCGAGCGGCAAGTCAGCGCAGCCTATGGCTGACCGGAGGCAGGCTGGCAGCTGGGCAGCTGTTATAGTGCGCGCCTTTTTAGTAGCAGTCCGGAGTCGCCATGGCCCGCATCATCGTCGAGCGCAACCACAGCCTTGGCCGGGACGCCGCTCGTGTGAAGGCCGAGCAGCTGGCGGCGAAGCTGGAGCGCGATTTCGGCGTGCGCTGCGAGTGGCAAGGTGACGTACTGGAAGTGCGCCGCAGCGGCGCGGACGGCCGCATCGAGGTCGAGGAAGACCGTGTGCGCGTGTTGCTCAACCTCGGCCTGCTGATGTCGGCCATGGGCGCCAGTGTTCAGGCGCAGATCGAGCGTGCGCTGGACAAGGCGCTGCAGGCCTGAGGTAGCGTAGATACCGTCTTCCCCATTACCGAGCAAGGGCCAGTTGAGGGTCGAAACGCTGGCCCGATTTAAGTACCCCATAGGCGATGTGCAGCAGCTTGCGCATCGCTGCACAGACGATTTGTTTTCCGGA
>NZ_POUL01000006.1 GCF_002890895.1 Stutzerimonas stutzeri | reverse complement strand
TCCGGAAAACAAATCGTCTGTGCAGCGATGCGCAAGCTGCTGCACATCGCCTATGGGGTACTTAAATCGGGCCAGCGTTTCGACCCTCAACTGGCCCTTGCTCGGTAATGGGGAAGACGGTATCTACGCTTGGCTTCGAGCTTCGAGCTTCGAGCTTCCAGCTTGCTTTCGAGTAGACTGCGCAGCCTGTTTTCGTCTTCCCGGTTACCGTCATGACCTTCGCCTCTTTGGGCCTGATCGATCAGCTGCTACGCACCCTCGAATCGCTTGATTACACCCAGCCGACGCCCGTCCAGGCCAAGGCGATTCCGGCCGTGCTCAAGGGCCGCGACCTGATGGCCGCGGCGCAGACCGGCACCGGCAAGACTGCGGGTTTCGCCTTGCCGCTGCTGCAGCGGCTGCTCCATGAAGGCCCGCAGGTGACCAGCAATTCGGTCCGGGCGTTGGTGCTGGTGCCGACTCGGGAGCTTGCGGAGCAGGTGCACGAGTCCTTCAAGACTTACGGGCAGGACCTTCCGCTGCGCACCTATGCGGTCTACGGCGGCGTCAGCATCAACCCGCAGATGATGGCCTTGCGCAAGGGCATCGACGTGCTGGTGGCAACGCCTGGTCGGCTGCTCGATCTGTACCGGCAGAATGCCGTGAAGTTCAGCCAGGTGCAGGCGCTGGTGCTGGACGAGGCCGACCGCATGCTCGACCTCGGCTTCTCCGAAGAGCTCGAAGCGCTGTTCAGTGCGCTGCCGAAAAAGCACCAGACGCTGCTGTTTTCCGCGACCTTTTCCGATGCGATCCGGCAGATGGCGCAGAAGCTGTTGCGCGACCCGCTGTCCATCGAGGTCAGCCCGCGGAATGCCGCCGCCAAGACGGTCAAACAGTGGCTGGTGCCCGTCGACAAGAAGCGCAAGTCTGAGTTGTTTCTGCATCTGCTGGCGGAAAAGCGCTGGGGCCAGGTACTGGTGTTCGTCAAAACACGCAAGGGCGTCGACCAGCTGGTGGAGGAGCTGCAGGCCGAAGGCATCGCCAGTGACGCGATCCACGGGGACAAGCCGCAGGCGTCGCGGCTGCGCGCATTGGAGCGCTTCAAAGCCGGTGAGGTACAGGTGTTGGTGGCAACCGATGTGGCTGCACGCGGCCTGGACATCCATGACCTGCCGCAGGTGGTCAATTTCGACCTGCCCATCGTCGCCGAGGATTACGTGCACCGCATCGGCCGCACCGGGCGGGCGGGCGCCACGGGCGAAGCTGTATCGCTGGTGGCTGCTGACGAAGTCGATCAGCTGGCGGCCATCGAAACCCTGATCCAGCAGGTTCTGCCGCGCCACGACGAGCCGGGCTTCGTCCCGGATCATCGGGTGCCGACGACCCAGCCGGGCGGGCAGATCATCAAGAAACCGAAAAAACCAAAGAAACCCAAGGAGGGTGCCGGCAAGGGCCGCATCCACCTGGGCAACTGGTTCGATGAAAGCGAGAAGCCCAACGCCAAGCCGATCCGCAAGGTGCCGAGCCTGGGCGGCTCGAAACCGGCGAAAAAACGCTAGTCGGCATATGCCCTGACGCGCTGTGGTTGCCTCGCCACCATTGAGTAGCAGAAGCATCCGAATGAAACGCTGGTCAACGCGGCTGTCATATCGACAACGCCGAGCATCGCTGGAACCCGTCAGCGGCTCGGGGCTTTCCGTGAATCATCCTGACAGACAGTTGAGAGGTCTCTTGTGGCAAACGCGGAAGCGGAGCTGTACTCGCTTGGCCGAGCTGACGTATGGGCTGGCTTCAAGCAGCTGACGCCGATTTCGCTGTTCGTCGTGGTGTTCGGACTGGCCTTTGGTCTGGCCGCGACACAGGCCGGGCTAGACGACTATTCGATCCTGATGATGAGCGCGCTGGTATTCGCCGGGGCTTCGCAGTTCGCCTCGTTGGAGCTCTGGGGCACCCATGTTCCGGTCGCTCCGCTGGTGGTCACGGTGTTTGCCGTCAATGCGCGACATCTGTTGATGGGCGCGACGCTGTATCCCTATCTGCGCCATTTGCCGCCGGCGAAGCGCTATGCCGTGATGTTGGTCGTCTCGGATGCCAACTGGGCGATGTCCATGCAAGCCTTCAATCTTGGCAAGCCGGGGCTTGGCATCCTCTTCGGCGGTGGCTTGGCGCTCTGGACGTTCTGGGTGCTGGGCACCTGGTTGGGGCTTTATTTCGGCAGTGCCATCCATGATCCGGTCAGTTGGGGACTGGACATGGTCATGGGCTGTTTCCTGCTGGCGATGGTCGTCGGCGGCAAGAAGGATCTGCGGATGACCGTGATCTGGATCGTCGCCGGCGGGACGTCGATGTTGGCGTACTGGTACCTGCCCGCCAACAGCCATGTGGTAGTCGGAGCGCTGGCCGGTGGCCTGTTGGGCGCGCTGTGGATGGAGAAGTCGAAGTGACGCTGCAGACGGCGGGATCCGGAGCGCTGGTCATCATTCTGATCATGGCGGTGGTCACCCTGGTGACCCGTTGGGGCGGAGTGTTTGCCATGTCGTTCGTGCCCATCAGCCGGCGAACGGAGCAATTCATCAGTGCTATGTCCGGCTCGGTGCTGGTGGCCCTGCTGACGCCGATGGCAGTCAACGGGGATAACGGCGCGCGACTGGCCTTTCTGGCCACCGCGGTGACGATGCTCCTGGTCAAGAAGCCGCTGCCGGCGATCACGGCCGGGATCGTCGCCGTGGCGCTGTTCAGGCATCTGGCTTAAGCGAATGCCATCCGGTCAGGGCTTGGTCGAGCCATCAATCCCCAGCCAGCGCAGCATACCCACCGCAGCTGCTCGACCACTGGCAAAACAGGCGGTCAGCAGATAGCCACCGGTGGGCGCTTCCCAGTCGAGCATCTCACCGGCGCAGAACACGCCGGGCGCCTGGCGCAGCATCAGGCCCTCGTCCAGTGCTTCGAACGGCACGCCGCCGGCACTGCTGATGGCTTCGTCCAACGGACGCGTGCGCAGCAACCTGATCGGCAGCGCCTTGATCGCGGCTGCCAACTGCTGCGGATCATCGAAGGCCTCGGCGGGCGCGAGCTCGCGCAACAGCCCCGCCTTGACGCCATCAAGGCCGAGCTGACGCTTGAGGTGCTTGGCCATCGATTGCGAACCGCGCGGCTTGGCCAGCGAGCGAAGGATACGCTCCGGTGCATGGTCGGGCAGCAGGTCCAGCGTGACGGTAGCGCTGCCGTTCTGCTCGATTGCCTGGCGGATCTCGGCGGACAGCGCGTAGACCAGACTGCCTTCGATTCCTTTGGCCGTAACGACGAACTCACCCTTGCGCGGGGCGCCACCGGTAAGTGCGAGGCTTACCGTTTTCAGCGGCGCGCCGGCAAATTTATCCAGCAGATGCTGGCTCCAGGCTTCCACCTCGAAGCCACAGTTTGCGGGGCGCAGTGAAGCAATCGAGATACCGCGCTGTTCCAGCAGTGCAACCCAGGCGCCGTCGGAACCCAGGCGAGCCCAGCTGCCGCCACCCAAAGCAAGCAGCACGGCGTCCGCGCGGACGCTTAGGTCGCCATCCGCGCTGTGCAGCTTGAGCCTGCCGTCAGCGTGCCAGCCCAGCCAGCGGTGACGCGTATGAATCTGTACGCCGGCGTCACGCAGGCGGCGCAGCCAGGCACGCAGCAGCGGTGCAGCTTTCATGTCCGTGGGAAACACACGCCCTGAGGTGCCGACGAAGGTGTCGATGCCAAGCCCGTGAATCCACTCGCGCAGCTGCTCGGGTGTGAACGCCTCCAGTTGAGGACGAAGCGCCGTTGCGCGTTCGCGATAGCGCGCGACGAAAGGCTCGAAAGGCTCGGAATGGGTGATGTTCATTCCGCCGACGCCGGCCAGCAGAAACTTGCGGCCGACCGAGGGCATGGCGTCATACAGGTCGACGGCAATGCCTGCCTGACTCAGCACTTCGGCCGCCATCAACCCGGCGGGGCCGCCGCCGATAATGGCGACGCGAGATTCTGGTGTGCGCATTGAATAACGTGGCCGTGGTTCGGAGGCGGCCATTCTAGCGGTTCGCGATGGGAAGTCTGCAGCGAGGGAGGAGAGAGTGGGGCGGGTTACGGAGTTGAAGAAGCCCCGGCGCTGGGAGCGCCGGGGTGTAGCGGGTTAAACCGCGTCGGACTGTTTTGGCTGACGGCGGAAGCCGAACATGCCGGCGAAACCAGCCACAACGGCGTTGATCAACAGGGTGATCAACAGCGCCCAGCTCGCTTGGGAAACACGCTTGGCAGCCTGCTCGGCAGCTTCACGGGCTTTCATCTCGGCCTGAGCGCGCAGTTCTTGGAACTTGATGTAGGCCTGCTGATACTGCTGCTCGATCTGGCTGACCATTTGCTCGGCTTGCTGCTCGCTCATGTTGCCGCGCTCTTGCATCAGGTTGACCAGCGCTTCGCGGTCGGCGGCGTTCAGCGTTTCCTCAGCCTTCTGCTGGATCTGTTCGATCAGCTGGGTCAGTTGCTCATCGGCCTGCTGCGGTTGCTGTTGAGCCTGTTCGACGCGGGTTTGCGCCTGCTGCTGAACCGCTTCGGCGTCCTGTTCCAGATTCTGTGGCGCCAGCTGCGGCTTGCCGGTCTGACGCAGCGCCTGCTTGATTTCGGCCTGGATGTCGCTGAGGTCAAGGTTGATATCCGCCTCTTTGACCTGCTGCTTGATCTCACCGCCAATCGCTGGCGCCACCGAGGCAATGCCGGAGCCGACTGCCTGCAGGCCCGAGCCGACCATGCTGGCCGTGCCCGATACGGCGGAACCGACCAGGCTGGCGATCAGATAGACTGTGACCAGTGTCGTCACTGCCCAGACCAGCAAGCCGTGCAGCATGCCGTGACGAGGCGCCATGCGACCCGCGACATAACCCCCTATGGCCAGCGACACGATGCCGGCGAGCACCATCCAGATAACGGCACCTTTTCCAAGGCCTGCAACAGGGTTGGCTTCGGTGGCCGGGTCGATGGTGGCTGTGCCAATGGCTGTACCCAGGAGGTGCAGCAGCAACGAAATGGCCAGAGCCAATGCGATGCCGGCGAACACGGCACTCCAGGATGCGTGGGGCCGGTAGCGAGTGCGAACGTTGCGATAGGCCGTGGTGTCGCGGTCAGTTTCGAGCATTGGAGCGTCCTCATTGTTATGTTTGCCAGTGCTTGAACAGCGGTCCAGACGTGCCGGGGCAGTTCATTCACACATAGAAGTGAGGGTTTCGCTGTCGATCGAAGTTCCGCACTGCGGTCTTCGGTGTGACCAGTGGTGTCAGCCTAAGCCGTGGCGCTGCCAGGCGTCGGCGGCGCTGATGTGCAGCTGCGCATGGCGCCGGGCAAGCAGCGCGCGGTCCTTGTCGTACCCGCCGCCAATCACGCCGACCACCGGAATGTCCCGACCCAGACAGTGTTCGATCACGGCGCTGTCGCGCATGGCCAGGCCTTCGTCACTGAGCGCGAGCAGGCCCAGCGCGTCGTCGCGGTGTACATCGACGCCGGCGTCATAGATGACCAGGTCCGGCTGATACAGCGGCAGCAGGTAGCTGAGCGTATCGTCGACGACTTTCAGGTAGTCGGCATCGCCCAGGCCTGGCGCCAAACCGATGTCCCAGTCGCTGCGGGCCTTGCGCGTCGGGAAATTCTTATCGCAATGCAGCGACACGGTGACCGCGTCCGGCACCTGCTCGAGAATTCGTGCAGTGCCGTCGCCCTGATGCACATCACAGTCGAAGATCAGTACACGGCCGACGCGGCCGCTCTCCAGCAGCGAAAGGGCGATAATGGCCAGGTCGTTGAATATGCAGAACCCAGAGGCATGGTCGTAATGGGCATGGTGGGTGCCGCCCGCCAGGTGACAGGCCAGCCCGTGCTGCAACGCAAGGTCCGCGGCCAGCAGCGAGCCGCCGACCGCGCGTACGGTGCGCTGCGCCAGTTGCGGGCTCCATGGCAGGCCCAGGCGGCGCAGCTCTTCGCGGCTCATGTCGCCGCTGCAGTAGCGCTCGACATAACCACGGTCATGGGCGAGTGCCAGCCTATCGGGCGGGCAGAGTTCGGGACGTAACAGCGCTGCATCCGTGGTCAAACCGCAATCGACGAGGTGGTCGCGCAGCAGCCGGAACTTCTCCATGGGAAAGCGGTGCCCCGGCGGCAAGGCTGGGCTGTAATCGTCGTGAAAAACCAGCGGCAGAGACATCGAATCGGGCCCATTGAGGTCAACAGCGAGTATGCAGAGCCGCCACCGAAATCTTCAAGGAAACAGCACGGACGAACCGATGGAACGTATTGAACTGGAAACACCGCGTTTGCGCCTGCGCGCCTGGCATGATGCCGATCTCGATTATCTGCATGAGTTGTGCAGCGATCCGCTGGTGATGCGCTATTTCCCCAAGCTGCTCTCACGCGATGAATGCGCTGCGGTGATGGCGCGCAGCCGGATGCACTTCGCGCGATTCGGCTTCGGTTTCTGGGCGCTGGAGCTCAAGAGTGACGGCCGTTTCATCGGTATAGCCGGGCTGTCCTGGAGCCGTTTGCCGCTGCCGTTCTGCCCGGTTGTGGAAATCGGCTGGCGGCTCGCCCATGAGCATTGGGGGCAAGGCTTCGCCCGCGAAGCGGCGGAGGCGTCGCTGGCATGCGGTTTCGATCAGTTGCAGCTGCCGGAGGTGGTGGCTTACACGGCAGCAATCAATGAGCCTTCACTGGCGTTGATGCAGGCGCTTGGCATGAGGCACGAACCTGAGGATGACTTCGACCATCCGATGATTTCCGAGGGTGATCCCTTGCGCCCTCACGTGCTGTATCGAATGACGCAGGACAACTGGGCTGAACGGCGTCGATAAGCGCAAGCAGTGGAGCCGCTTCGGAGGAATCCGTAACATTGCGCGCCTGCCTCGTGCCTCGCATACATAAAGGAACTTACACCATGAGCGACACCCTAGACACGCTGGTCAACCTGCTGTCGCTGGAGCGTATCGAAGAAAACCTCTTCCGCGGTGCCAGCCAGGACCTGGGCTTTCCCCAGCTGTTCGGCGGCCAGGTGGTCGGTCAGGCGCTGTCCGCCGCCAGCCAGACGGTGGCGCCGGAGCGTCACGTGCATTCGATGCACGGTTACTTCCTGCGCCCTGGGGATTCGCATCATCCGGTGGTCTACGACGTCGACCGGGTGCGTGACGGTGGCAGTTTCACCACGCGCCGCGTGAGCGCGATCCAGAAAGGGCAGACCATCTTTACCTGCAGCGCCTCGTTCCAGGCCGACGAGACCGGGTTCGAGCATCAGTTGCCGATGCCTGACGTGGTCGGCCCCGAAGACCTGCTCAGCGAATGGGAGCTGTTGCACAAGCTGACACCACTGGTCCCGGCGCGCGTGGCGGAAAAGCTGCGCCGTCCAAAACCCATCGAGATCCGTCCGGTCACGCTGCAGGACCCCATCAATCCGCAGCCGATCGAGCCTGTTCGGCACATCTGGTTCCGCGCCGATGGCTCGCTACCGGACAACCCGGCCCTGCACAAGTACCTGGTCGCCTACGCCTCGGACTTCAGCTTTATCGGCACCGCCCTGCAGCCACACGGCGTCAGCTCCTGGAGCAAGTTTATCCAGCTGGCGAGCCTTGACCATGCCATCTGGTTCCACCGCGAAGTGCGCGCCGATGAATGGCTGCTGTACTCCATGGACAGCCCCTGGGCCGGCAACGCGCGTGGTTTCGCCCGCGGCAGTATCTTCAACCGCGCGGGTGAGCTGGTCGCTTCGGTGGCGCAGGAAGGCCTGATTCGCGTGCGTGAGGACTGGAAGTGAGCCTGGCCGATGCGCGGCACTGGGTGTTCGACATGGACGGCACCCTGACCCTTGCCGTGCATGACTTCCCGGCGATCAAGCGGGCGCTCGACATTCCCCAGGAAGACGACATCCTGCATCACCTGGCTGCGCTGCCGGCTGACGAAGCCGCCAGCAAGCGCGCCTGGCTGCTCGATCACGAGCGCGAGCTGGCTCATGCCGCGACACCCGCGCCAGGTGCTCGTGAGCTCCTGCATATGCTGCGTGAGCGGGGTTGCCGGCTTGGCGTGCTGACGCGCAACGCACACGAGTTGGCGCTGGTAACCCTGCAGGCGGTGGGCATGGGTGACTGCTTCGCCAGTGATGACATCCTCGGCCGTGACGAAGCACCACCGAAACCCGATCCGGGCGGCTTGCTGCACCTGGCGGACAAATGGAGCATCGAACCCAGCGAGCTGGTGATGGTGGGTGATTTCCGTTTCGACCTGGAATGCGCCAAGGCGGCAGGCGCGTGCGGCGTGCTGGTCAACCTGCCGGAGAACCCCTGGCCTGAGCTGACCGAGCTGCACGCCCGTGATTGCCTGGCGTTGCGCCAGTTACTCGAGGGCTAGCGGGCGAACTGTCATCCCCGGATCGGCATGCAACGTTATCGGGTAGCTCACGTTGTACCGATCCAGGGTGGTTCAGGCGGGACCCGCCGCATGGATGTCAGTGCAGCCCAGGGCTGGTCCCATTCGTAGATATCAATAAAGCGCCTGGTACAGCTTGCGGCGGTAGGTGGTGACCAGCGGATGGTCGCTTCCCAATAGGTCGAATACCTGCAGCAACGTCTTGTGCGGCAGGCCGTCCGCGTATCCGCGATTGCGCACGAACAACTTCAACAAACCGTCCAGCGCCGCTTCGTGCTGCTGGCGTGCCAGCTGCTGAATGGCCAGCTGGTAAGCCGCCTCGTCATCTTCGGCGTTCTGCGCCAGGCGGCTTTTCAGATCGGCCACTTCCGGCAGATCAGCGGCTTGGCGCAGAAAGGTCAGCTGCGCGCGGGCGCCGGCAAGTGCCTGCTTGTGCTCGTCGCCCTTGACCGCGTCGAGCACCAGTTCGGCTTCGCCAAGCTCGCCACGCTCGGCCAGGCAGCGCGCATAGAGAATCAGTGCTGCCGCGTTTTCGTTGTCTTCGGCCAGCAATTGCTTGAGCAGATTTTCCGCTTCGCTGATGCGCCCTTCGGCGAACAGCGCTTGGGCGGTTTCTAGCAGATCAGCTTCCGGCGCGCCTGGCGCCTGCACGTGTGGCTCGAGCATGGCGCGAATCGCCGATTCCGGCTGGGCACCGGCAAAGCCGTCGACCGGCTGACCGTCCTTGAACAGCACCACGGTAGGCAGGCTGCGTACGCCGAAACGCGCCACCACGTCCTGCTCGATATCGCAGTTGACCTTGGCCAGTACCAGTTCGCCCTGATACTCCTCGGTAATCTTCGCCAGCAGCGGCATCAGCGCTTTGCACGGCGCACACCACTCGGCCCAGAAGTCCACCAGCACCGGCTTGTGAAAGGAGTTTTCCAGCACCAGCTGCTCGAAATTGGCGCTGGTGACGTCAAAGATGTAGGGAGTCTGGCTCATTGAAATTCTCGGAATGGGCACATGCGAAGTAGGCGTGCATGTTAAGTGGGGGCGAGGCGATTCGGAAGCAAGGGTGCAGGTTGCAGATGCTCAGCCGCAGGGTGTAGCCAGCGGCCAGCTTGCCAGCTCGGTGTAATGAGCACCTTGTGTGGTGTTTTCTGAGAGGTAGAGCCCGAAGTGGTTCACGGCCCAACGGAAAGCCCGTGGCTCCACAGTGGGCAAGGCGTGAACCTGCCGCGACAGGGTGACATGCGGCAGGAACGGGCGAGAATCAAGCACGACACCGTGCGCGGACAGTCCGGCGTGCAATTGCCCGATGAGGTCAATCAAGGGCGAGGGGCTCAGGCTGGGCGTCAAACAGGCGAAATTCTTGCCGATCATCTGCAGCTGGTCGAGCTGCAGCAAGAAAGCGTCAACACGCAGGCTGTCCGCAAGCTGCTTCAAGCCATCCACCGCTGTTGCCGGTTGGTTACCGAGAAAAGCCAGAGTCATATGCAGGTTGGCCTGGGCGATAGGGCGACCGCCCAGCGCGTGACTGTCGCGCCAGTTGCAAATAGCATCCGCAAGGTCGGAAGGGCAGGACAGGGCGAAGAACAGGCGTAATGGTTTGTCGGTCTGCATGTGTCCTCCAGAGCAAAGCCTGCGCTGCGCTTCAGCACATTGCGACGGGCACAGCTTGGCGATGGGCGTGGTAGAGGCTGACTCGGCGAAACTCCGCCGGTTCGGCCAGATCCGGCCAGGTGCAGGCGTCGAGAATGTCCAGGCGCTCATACAGGGGGTGCTGAAAGTCCCGCACGCGGGAATCGGCGACCAGTGCCACCTGGCCGCGGCTGAGAAACTCATCGAGCAGGGGCAGGTTGGCCCGGTCATAGAGCACATCGGCGACGATGATCAGGTCGTAACGGTCAGCCTCGGTAAAAAAATCGTCCGAATAGTTGAGCTGCACACCGTTGAGCTCCGCGTTGGCGCGACACGCGGCCAGGGCCAGCGGGTCCAGATCACAGGCCACAACCTCTGCGGCGCCGGCCTTTGCTGCGGCAATGGCCGCGACACCTGACCCCGCACCGAAGTCCAGGACGCGCTTGCCTCGCACCCATTCCGGTCGCTCGGCCAGCCAGCGGGCCAGGACCAGGCCGCTGGCCCAACAGAAGCACCAATAGGGCGGCTCTTCGAGAATCCTCCGGGTTTCCTCGGGGCTGAAGGCGCGGTCCATGTTCAGCGCATCGATCAACCACAGTTTGATATCCGTGCCGGGCAATGACTCGATACTCAGCGAAGCATCGCCGAGCAGTTCTGCCAGTGCCTGTTGCAGCGCAGCGGGTGGCTTCATGGTGCTGGCACCAGATGCAACGGGCCGAGGGACTGGTTGGCCGAACTGCTGACTTGCACGGCGGGCAGGCGCATGATCAGTTGCCCAGACCGGGTCACGCGTCCGCGCAGTTCCACATCCCGGCCCTTGGGGAATTTCTCGGCATTGAACTTGAGAATGAACGGCAGCTCGGTTCCCCGGCCTTGCAGCCTCACATTGCTCAGCAGTCGGTCTGGCTGGTCACGACGGTTGACCTCCAGCAGCGCCAGCTCGACTTCACTGTCAGCGGGTACGCCGATCAGGCTGCCGTGCAATTCGTGCATCAAGGTGCTGGCCTCGGGCGGCTCTTCGAAGGTGACGGCCGCGGTAGGGCGCTGGGAACGCTCATTCGCACAACCAACCAGAACCAGCAGCAGAGCAGGTAGAACAAAGTGGCGTAACAGCACGAACGGCTCCATAACATGACGTAGATGCGCGCCTGTATAGCAACAATCCGCTCGATTTGTCTTGCTGGCGGGATGCGCTACCATGGCTCTCCCGACGTCTGACAGCTCTAGCCCATGCATTGTCCCTTCTGTGGTGCACATGACACCAAAGTCATCGACTCGCGCCTCGTGGCCGAAGGCGATCAGGTGCGCCGTCGCCGTGAGTGCCTCGCCTGCGGTGAGCGTTTCACCACCTTCGAGACCGCTGAGCTGGTCATGCCTCGGCTGATCAAACAGGACGGCAGCCGTCAGCCGTTCGACGAGGAAAAGCTCCGTGCGGGCATGCAGCGCGCGCTGGAAAAACGCCCGGTCAGTGTCGAGCGCCTCGAAGAAGCCATCGCTCATATCAAGCATCGCCTGCGTGCCACCGGCGAACGCGAAATCAAGTCGCGCGTGCTCGGCGAGCTGGTGATGGTCGAGCTGCAGAAACTCGATGAGGTCGCCTATATCCGCTTCGCGTCCGTCTACCGCCGCTTTCAGGACCTCAACGAGTTCCGTGAGGAAATCGAGCGCCTGTCCCGCGAACCCGCCAAAACCGAATGAGCGCCAACGATCACCTCTGGATGGCCCGTGCGCTGCAACTGGCGCGCAAGGGGCTCTATTCGACGCACCCTAATCCGCGGGTCGGCTGCGTCATCGTCAAGAGCGGTGAACTGGTGGGTGAAGGTTGGCACGTGCGTGCTGGCGAGCCGCATGCCGAAGTCCACGCCCTACGTCAGGCTGGCGAGCGCGCCGCTGGCGCAACCGCTTATGTCACCCTTGAGCCATGCAGCCACTACGGCCGCACACCGCCCTGCGCCGAGGCGCTGGTCAAGGCGGGGGTTGGCCGGGTAGTCGCAGCCATGCAGGACCCCAATCCACAGGTGGCCGGTCGTGGCCTGGAGCTGTTGCGCAGCTCGGGCATCGAGGTCGCCAGCGGCGTGCTGGAAAGCGAAGCGCGCGCGTTGAACCCTGGTTTCATCAAGCGCATGGAAACGGGGCTGCCTTACCTGCGGGCCAAGTTGGCGATGAGCCTGGATGGGCGCACCGCGATGGCCAGCGGCGAAAGCCAATGGATCACCGGGCCGGATGCACGCACCGAGGTACAGCGTTTGAGAGCGCAGTCGAGCGTGGTGCTCACCGGCGCCGACACGGTGCTGATGGACAGCGCTCGGCTGACTGTGCGTGCTGCCGAGCTGCGGTTGGATGACGAACTGTCCGCGCTGGCGATGCAACGGCAACCGCTGCGGGTTCTGGTCGACGGGCGACTACGTGTGCCGTTGGACGCGCCGTTCTTTTTGGCTGGACCCGCACTGGTCGTCAGCAATAGTGAGGATCAGGCCGCTCGTTATAAGTCGGCGGGCCATGAGTTGCTGGCGCTTCCCTGTGAGGCGGGGCGTGTCGATCTGCGTCGTCTGTTGCATGAACTGGCCAAGCGCGATGTCAACGAGGTGCTGCTCGAAGCCGGGCCGCGCTTGGCCGGCGCCTTTGCCGCGCTGGGCCTGATCGACGAATATCAAATATTCGTTGCCGCCAAGTTCCTTGGCTCCTCGGCGCGGCCGCTGCTCGATCTGCCGCTCGATCGCATGAGCGAGGCGCGCGAACTGCAGATCAAGGATATCCGGGCAGTTGGCGACGATTGGAAAATCACCGCCACCCCCAGCGTCTGATCAGGCGCTGGATAGCCGCCCGACCGACAGCACCGTTGCGCAGAACCCTCAGTTCACCGGCCTCAGCCCGTTATGGTCCAGCTTGGCCCGGCGTTTGTTCGCTCCCAGTAATGATCGCGCCAGCGCGCTTTCGTGATGCGGATTGCCGAAGTGAAACAGCGCCGTGGCGCGCAGCATGGAGGGATCGCATACGTCATTGGCATGCAGGCTGCGGTAGCCCGAGAACAGATACAGGTTGCCGGGCACCAGCTTCAGGCGGATCGGTTTCAGCCAGCCGCGCCGCACCGCAAAGGCGACCAGCTTCTGACTGACAGTGTTATGCAGCACGGCCTTTTCAATGACGTTGCGCAACGCGTTGAATCGGATATGCCGCGTATTGGGGAAGATGATCAGGTCGCCGCAGTGTTCGCCTTCAGTCGGAATGTACAGCGGTAGCAACGCGGTAACGGCCGTGGCGTCGAAGTGGTAGAAGTGCGATTGGCTGAGCCCACTGCGCCCTTGCAGACAGCGAATAACCGGAAAAACCTGCTCCTCAGTGGCCGGCTCTCGACCCGACTGAAGGCGATAAAGCTGCGCCATTCGGTCCTTGAATGGCGGTGAGAGCGCCAATCCCGCAAACATGGTGCCGCTCAGCTCTTCAATACCATGAATGCAGAAATACTCACCCTCGCGGGTGGCCGCTTGTTGCTTGATGAAGGCGCGGCCCAGTTCGAGTTGTTCGGGTGAGATGTAGTGCTCTATGACCGTGTAGCCCTTGCGGTCGATCTGGGCAGCATGTGCCTCAGCCGACGGTTCCATAGCCGTAACCTCTGACATACCCATCCCTCATGGCACATGTGAAGGTTCGGAGCGTTCGTCCTGATCGTGTCCTGGTCGGCGCGGAGGATCTGCAACTACGAGCGGATCCTGGCTCGGCGTGTCGGTACGAAGAATGCGGGCGTGACGTTCCTTCCTGATCGTCTTGTGTTGCACGGGTGCAGCTGGCGGCGTCGGCGCGCGAATAGACCGCTGCGACGCGTATGGACAAACAAACGCAACGGTAGTTGCGTAGATGTTTAAAAATGTTTCGCTGCCGCAGCGCCGGTCTGGCGGTCGTTTGTCGGCTGCAGAATCGACGCAACTGTGGTAAAAACTGCGCCGGGCCTGAAAGGGCCCACGTTCTCAGGGCGGGGTGAGATTCCCCACCGGCGGTAATGGCACAGTTCAGTGCCTAGCCCGCGAGCGCTTGCCCAGGCAAGGTCAGCAGACCCGGTGTGATTCCGGGGCCGACGGTATAGTCCGGATGAGAGAGAGCGGGATGCCTCGACGGGCGCCTTTCGTGCGCGCGTCCACTCCCTATCGATCTGCAGCGCCCTGTTTTATCCAAAACAGGAGTTCGTCATATGCATCGTTTCAACTGCCTTCCACGGGAGGCCGCATGTTCACAGGAATAATCGAATCCATCGGGACCATTGGTGCTATGACGCCGAAGGGCGGCGACGTTCGCGTGCTGGTCGAGACCGGCAAACTGGATCTGGGCGACGTCAAGCTCGGCGACAGTATTGCTGTCAATGGCGTCTGTCTGACCGCTGTTGAGCTGCCGGGCAACGGCTTCTGGGCCGATGTCAGCCGTGAGACGCTCGCGCGCACCGCCTTCGTTGATCTCAAGACCGGTAGCCGGGTGAATCTGGAGAAGGCCCTGACGCCGACCAGTCGCCTCGGCGGGCACCTGGTCAGCGGTCACGTCGATGGCGTGGGTGAGGTGGTTTCGCGTGAAGAGAATGCCCGCGCCGTGCAGTTCCGTATCCGCGCGCCACGCGAATTGGCCAAGTACATTGCGCTCAAGGGCTCGATCACCGTCGATGGCACCAGCCTGACGGTCAATTCGGTCAATGGCGCGGAGTTCGAACTCACCATTGTTCCGCACACCCTGGCCGAAACCATCATGGTCGACTACCGCCCCGGGCGGAAAGTGAATCTGGAAGTGGATCTGCTGGCGCGTTACCTGGAGCGCCTGCTGATGGGTGACAAGGCCGCCGAACCCAATGCCTCGGGCCTGACCGAAAGCTTCCTCGCCGAACACGGCTACCTGAACCCGGCTCGGTAAACGAATAGAAGGAATGGCCACCATGGCTCTGAACACCGCTGAAGAACTGATCGAAGATATTCGCGCCGGCAAGATGGTCATCCTCATGGATGACGAGGACCGGGAAAACGAGGGCGACATCATCATCGCCTCCGAATGCGTGACTGCCGAGCACATCAATTTCATGGCTCGTTTCGCCCGTGGCCTGATCTGCATGCCGATGACCCGCGAGCGCTGCGAAACCCTGCAGCTGCCGCTGATGGCGCCGCGCAACGGCTCCGGGTTTGGCACCAAATTCACCGTCTCCATCGAGGCGGCTGAGGGTGTCACCACCGGTATCTCTGCCGCTGACCGCGCACGCACCGTGCAGGCCGCGGTGGCAAGGAATGCCGTGGCCGAAGACATCGTCAGCCCCGGTCATATCTTCCCCCTGATGGCGCAACCGGGCGGCGTCCTGGCGCGTGCCGGGCATACGGAAGCGGCCTGTGACCTCGCGCGCATGGCCGGTTTCGAGGCGTCTGGCGTGATCTGCGAAATCATGAATGACGACGGCACCATGGCGCGTCGCCCAGAGCTCGAGCTTTTCGCTGAGCAGCACGGCCTGAAGATCGGCACCATCGCCGACCTGATCCACTACCGCATGATTCACGAGCGCACCGTCGAGCGGGTTTCCGAGCAGCCATTGGAAACCGAGCTGGGTCAGTTCACGCTGGTCACCTATCGCGACGACGTGGAAGACACGGTGCACATGGCGTTGACGCGCGGTGAGATTTCCCCGGAAGAGCCGACCCTTGTGCGCGTGCACAACATGGAGCCCCTGCGCGACCTGTTGCTGGTGACCGTGCCGGGGCGCTGGAGTCTGCGCGCGGCGATGAGCGAAGTGGCAAAAGCCGGCAGCGGCGTGGTGCTGCTGCTGGGCAATCCGCTGACCGGACCGCATTTGTTGGCCCAGCTCAACCGTCAGCAATCTCCGAGCCCGGCAACTTACAGCACCGTGGGTGCCGGATCTCAGATCCTCCGCGACCTCGGTGTTCGAAAGATGCGCTTGCTGAGCTCGCCGATGAAGTTCAATGCGATATCCGGCTTTGATCTGGAAGTTGTAGAATACCTGCCCGCCGAATAAACGATGTCAGGGCGCCGCGATGCAACGCGGCGCCTTCGTTCTTTAAAGAGATGAGAAACCACCTATGACACTGAAGACCATCGAAGGTACCTTCATCGCCCCGCAGGGCAAGTTCGCCCTGGTCGTCGGCCGCTTCAACAGCTTCGTTGTCGAGAGCCTGGTGAGTGGCGCAGTCGATGCGCTGGTGCGCCACGGCATCGCTGAAGACGCCATCACCATCATCCGCGCGCCGGGTGCCTTCGAGATTCCGCTGGTCGCACAGAAAGTTGCCCAGCAGGGCGAGTACGACGCGATCATCGCCCTCGGCGCGGTCATCCGTGGTGGCACCCCGCACTTCGAATACGTGGCTGGCGAATGCACCAAGGGCCTGTCGCAGGTTTCCATGGAATTCGGTGTGCCGGTCGCCTTCGGCGTGTTGACTGTCGATTCCATCGAACAGGCTATCGAGCGCTCCGGCACCAAAGCTGGCAACAAAGGCGCCGAAGCTGCCCTGTCCGCGCTTGAAATGGTGAGTCTGCTGGCGCAGCTGGAGGCCAAGTGAGCCTTAATCACGACGACAGTCAGGATGCTCCGCAGCCAAAGGCCAAGGGCAAGATCGCGACGCGCCGCGTCGCGCGTAGCCTGGCAATGCAGGCGCTGTACCAGTGGCACATGGCAGGCCAAAGTCTCAACGAAATCGAGGCGCAGTTTCGCGTCGACAACGATTTCTCCGGCGTCGATGGCAACTACTTCCATGAGCTGCTGACTGGCGTTGCGCGCGCGAAGACTGAAGTCGACGGCGCCATCGTGCCGCATCTCGATCGTCCGCTCGAAGAGCTCGATCCGGTAGAACTGGCCGTTCTGCGCCTGTCCACCTTTGAGCTGATGCATCGCGTCGACGTCCCGTACCGCGTGGTGATCAACGAGGGCATCGAGCTTGCCAAGGTGTTCGGCGCCACTGACGGGCACAAGTTCGTCAATGGTGTGCTGGACAAGCTGGCGCCCAGCCTGCGCAGTGCCGAGGTCAGCGCACACAAGCGCTGAGCCATCCGGCTGATGGGTGAGTTCGAGCTGATCCGCCACTACTTCGCCGCCGCCGCTTGTGCCAGGGCTGGCGGCGATGTCGCGTTGGGCATCGGCGATGACTGCGCGTTGCTGACGGTCCCGGTCGGCGAGCAGCTGACAGTTTCCACAGACACGCTGGTCGCTGGCGTGCATTTCTCCGATCCGTGCGATCCCTATCTGCTTGGTCAGCGTGCGTTGGCTGTATCGACCAGCGATCTCGCCGGGATGGGCGCGACGCCCATTGGTTTCACGCTGGCGCTGACGATTCCTTCCGTTGATCCCGACTGGCTGAGTGAGTTCGCCCGTGGTCTCGACACCATGGCTGCTGGCTGTGACATGCGCCTGATCGGCGGCGACACTACGCGCGGCCCGCTGAGCATGACGCTGACGGTCTTTGGGCGCGTACCGGTAGGTCAGGCGTTGTTGCGCAGCGGCGCGCAACCAGGCGATCTGCTGTGTGTTGGTGGAGCGCTTGGCGATGCGGCCGGGGCTTTGCCGGTGGTGCTCGGCGAGCGAGAAGCGAGCTCAGTCGAGGCTGCAGCGCTGCTAAGGCGCTACTGGTCGCCGCAACCGCAGCTCGCGCTCGGTCAGGCGCTGCGGGGCAAGGCAACCGCGGCGTTGGACATATCCGATGGCCTCTTGGCCGACTGCTCGCATATTGCCAACGCGTCCTCTGTTTCGCTGGTCGTCGAGCAAGCGAGGGTGCCGCTGTCGGATTCGCTGCTGCGTTTTGCCGGTGCCCAGCGGGCGCTGCAGTGCGGCTTGGCAGGAGGCGATGACTACGTTCTTGCGTTTACCTTGCCAGCTGATGCGTTTCCCATCATGCAGGCTGAAGGCTGGCCCATTCATGCGATCGGCCACGTGGCCGCAGGTGAGGGTGTTCGGTTGGTCGATGCAGAAGGGCATTTCGTGGACGTCAGCCATCAGGGCTACAACCACTTCACGAGCTGAGCCGTTGCTGCTCGATTAGAACAAGAGGACCACCGTTTGACCGATTCCCTGCAGCCTGTCGCCGAACCAATCCCTCATTCGGTGTGGAGCAATCCGTGGCATAACCTGGCCTTTGGTTTCGGCTCCGGCACGCTGCCCAAGGCACCCGGCACCTGGGGATCCCTTGTGGCGCTGGCGTTCGTGCCCCTGTGGCAGATGCTGCCGGCGTGGGGCTACGGCGCGCTAATCCTCGCCAGCATGCTGTTCGGCATCTGGTTATGTGGCAAGGTCGCCCAGGATCTGGGCGTGCATGACCACGAGGGCATTGTCTGGGACGAGTTTGCCGGTATCTGGATTACCTTCTGGCTAGTGCCGGCGGGCTGGTACTGGCTGCTGCTCGGTTTTGTCGTGTTCCGCCTGCTGGATATCCTCAAGCCCTGGCCGATCAGTTGGGTGGATCGTCAGGTGCATGGTGGGCTGGGCATCATGCTTGACGACATCCTCGCCGGCTTCGCCGCTTGCGGTGTGATGCATATTGCAGTGCGGTTGCTGGCCTGACCCGGCTTGGGCTCTGGCTGTGCATCGGATCGCTGTAAGGCCTGGATGCTCTATGAAAGAATGCGACCTGCCCAGATTCTAGGAGCCGCCGCTGATGCGCCCTGTTGCCCTGCTGTTCGCCGTTGGCCTTTCGCTCGTCTCGCTCGCTGTCACGGCCGCGCCCCGGGTGCAGGTTGTCGGCCTGTTTCCTGGCGCTGCGGTATTGAATGTCGATGGCCAGCGCAAGCTCGTACGGGTTGGCCAGGTGGGGCCGGGCGGTGTAGAGGTGGTCAGCGCAGATTCGAAAGGCGCCGTTCTGCGGGTAGATGGCAATGAGCGCAATTACGGGCTTTCCCGTGAGCTGAGTTCCGGGTTCGCCGAGCCTGATCGTCGCCAACTGAGCATCGCTCAGGGGCAGGGCGGTCACTACTGGATAGCCGGTTCGGTCAATGGACAGCCCGTGCAGTTTCTCGTCGATACCGGCGCCACCTCGGTGGCGATCAACGAAATCCAGGCGCGGCGCCTCGGTATCGACTATCGAGTTGACGGCCGGCAGATCGTCGTAGGCACGGCAAGCGGCACGGCGAAGGCCTGGCGGGTCAACCTCAACAGCGTGAAAGTCGGGGCGATCGACGTGCTCGGGGTCGAAGCCGTGGTGGTGGAAGGCAGCTCACCTACCGACGCCCTGCTTGGCATGAGCTTTCTCAGTCGCGTCAGCTGGCGCGAGGATCAAGGCGTCCTGAAGCTCGAATCCAAGATATAGGCGAGGCCCCTCGTGATAGAGCCTTGCCTATATCCACCGAGGTCTGCGGTATCTTCCGATACAGCTTGCCGCAGCACTGCTGTTACAATATCCGCTTTTCCGCCTTCTGGAGTTTCTCCGGTGTCAGTCGTGTTCGTCGCCGCTTCCCAACTGCCGACGCCGTTCGGTGTGTTCACCATGCATGGTTTTCTCGATCAGGACACTGGCAAGGAACATGTCGTACTGACCCTGGGCAATGTGGCCGACGGCAAGCCCGTTTTGGGTCGCCTGCATTCCGAGTGCCTCACCGGTGATGCCCTGTTCAGCCTGCGTTGCGATTGCGGGTTTCAACTAGAAGCTGCGCTGCGTGCGATCTCCGACGAGGGTCGTGGGGCGTTGTTGTATCTGCGTCAGGAAGGCCGCGGCATCGGCTTGCTGAACAAGATCCGCGCCTACGAGCTGCAGGATGCCGGCGCCGATACTGTCGAGGCCAACGAACGCCTGGGCTTTGCCCCGGACATGCGTGACTACGCCATCTGCCTGCCAATGCTCGAGCATCTGGGTATCGCCGAAATCAAGCTGATGACCAACAACCCACGCAAGGTAAAGGCGCTGCAAGGGTTCGGCATTCGTGTAGCCCAGCGCATGCCGCTGGAAATCGCACACAACCCGCATAACGAAAAGTACCTCGCTACCAAGGCCGGCAAGCTCGGTCACATGCTCGGCGAAATCCATCAGGGCGAAGCCGAGCAGTCGTGAATCGTGCTGCTGCCCGTCGCCAGCTGTCACGTGACGGCTGGCTGCAACTGCTGCTGGTAGTAGTGCCGGTGCTTGCTGCCAACCAGCTTCCCGAGCTGACTGGTAGCCACCAAGATTTCCTTGCGTTCCCGTTGTTCTTTATCGGCCTGGGCCTGTTGTTTCTCAGCTTGCCGCGCTTCACCGCGTACAAGCATGCCCTGATTAAAACCGAGCGAGCGTTCGACAGCGATGCCGAGCCCTCAGCGTGGTCCGCGTTGCGAAATGTTCGTCTACGCGCACTGCGGATTGCCGGGCTGCCGGCCTGGGTCGCTGCGGTTGGCGCACCGCTCGGGGTCGAGCCGGTGGCACAGCTGCTGCTGGTGTGCGGCAGCCTGATGCTGCTTGTTCTCTATCGCGTCCCACGTCAGCTCCAGTGATGCGTACGTTGCTGCTGTGCCTTGCGCTGGTGGTGTCGCCGCAATTGCCGGCCGTCGAGCGCGTAATCAGCCTGGCGCCCTCGCTCAGCGAGATCATGCTGGAGCTGGACGCCAGCGATCTTCTGGTCGGCGTTCTCGACGGTGGCGAACGGCCGGTGGCGCTGGCGGGGGTGCCCCCGGTCGGGCGTGTGGGACAGCTCGAAATGGAGAGCCTGCTCGAGCTGCAGCCAACCCTGGTGCTGCTCTGGCCAGACAGTATCAGCCGTGCGCAGCGCGACCAGCTCACTCAGTTTGGCATTCCGGTACTTGTCGCTCAGCCGACCTCCCTAGCGCAACTCGCCAACCAGTTTGCCGTGATCGGTCAACGCGTGGGGCGAAGCGAACAGGGGCAAGCACTCCAGCGCCAGTTCAATCAGGGTTTGGATCAGCTGCGTCAGCGCTATCGCCGTGAGCCCCCGCTGGACGTGTTCTACCAGATCTGGAATCGTCCGCTTTACACGCTCGGCGGTCCTCAGATCATTGGTGAAGCCATCGAAATCTGCGGTGGTCGCAACGTCTTCGCCGATCTGCAACTGCCCGCGCCGCAGGTCAGCGTGGAGTCCGTGCTGTCCCGTAACCCTGACGTAATCCTGGCTGGCAGCGGTGCTCAGCTGTCCGAATGGAGCGCCTGGCCCCAGCTGAAAGCAGTGCGTAAAGGGCAACTCTGGGAAGTGCCCGACAAGGGGTTGGAACGACCGAGCTTCCAGATGCTTGGGGCGATCGAGAAGCTCTGCGAGGTGATGGGGCAGGCGGTTTACTGACCGGGCGCAAGACGCTCGCACTCCACTGCGAACTGGACAGCCGGCCTTATCCCCCTGGGTTCAAAAGCGATAGCCCACACTTAGCTGAATATCTTCTTCTGGCGCTGGGTACAAAGCCTTGTTGCCTGCTTGCCAGCTGTTGTAAACGGCGTAGCTGTCGTAGCGCTTTCCAGTCAGGTTATTGATGCGAAGTTTGGCGTTGAGGTTTCGGTATTCGTACCGGATAGCGGCATTGAACAACGTATAACCACCCTCCTTTGGTAGCGCCAGGCCATCATCGCTGGCTAAGTAACGCGGGCCTGTATAGATGGCCTCAAGATATCCGTGAAGATTAGCAATGATCTGGTAGTCCAGATGCATGGCGGCACTGTGGCGTGATACCCAGGGGATTTCATTGCCCTTGTTGGCACCAGCACGCAGCTCCGTATCGGTAAAACTGTATTGGCCTCCGACGCGAAGTCGATCGGTCAGTTTACGCTCAGCCTCGAGCAGCAGGCCTTCGCGCCGAGTCTGGTCCAAGTTTACATTAGCGCCCCAGCCACCAAAGGCATAAGGCGCGTAGAGCAACTCATCGTCGAGATCGAGCCGGTAGAGGCTGGCCTGGTAGAGTTGGGTGGCGTCTTGCCAGGCGATTCCCGCTTCCCATGACTCGCCCGTCTGTGGTTTGAGAAATTCGATGCCAGGCTCGACGAGCGCGTTTTCGTTGACGTTGGCCCAGCGCAGAACTTCCTCGCGTTTAATGAATGCGTGAGTCTGGTCAGTCACCTGCCAGCTCAGCGCTACGCTCGAGCTGTCTTCGCTGTCGCTGCGCGTACGGCCGTTGTGTCTGTCATTCACTTCACTGATGCGATAGCCGAGGCTTAGAGTCAGGCGATCAGTTAGCGGTTGGTTGACTTGCGTGTACCAGTCTCGCTGCGTTTGCTCGGCGTCGCTGCTTAGCGTCGGGTAGAACGCATACGCTGCCTGGTAATCAGCCTTCAGGTAATCGAAGCCCAACAGCCACTCGCCGCGGCCTGACGTACTGTCCCAATTGGCGGTGAGGCGAGGGCTGATGGTTTCGACGCGGGTCCCTTCTGTGAACGGACTACCTGAAATCAGGCCCGCCCCATCGCTGTCTCTGATGCTGTAGTCCAGGTTCGCGGTCCAATGGCGACCTAATGCCTGTTCGCCCGCAAAGCGATGCACGTCCGTCTTGCTGTTGTTCCATTCGTTCGAGGTGCTTGCTCTGCGGTCGGCGCGGCGTTGCGCGATGGTGAGGCTGCGCGGGTAGAGCAGCTCATCGTCGATGTTCTGGTATTCGTACAGAAGCCAGCCGCTGTCATGGTCATAGCGGAGGCGTCCGAACAGGTCGCGGTAGCTGGCGTCGTTGTGGTCGCGATAGTTGTCCGTATTCCGGGTCTCGCCGCTGATATACGCCGAAATACCACCTCCGAATGACTGAGAAACATGGCCTCGGTATGCCTCCAGATCATGACTGCCTTGGGTGGTTTCGATATAGGCTTCGTTGCCGGACGGGCGTCGCGTAACGATGTTGACCACCCCACCGACAGCCTGGTCGCCGTATAGGACTGTTCCGGCGCCGCGCAAGATCTCGATCCGCTCGATGTTTGCAAGCGGTACGCTATTCAGGTCCGGGCCGCTGAGACTTGGATTGTTCAGCCTCCGGCCGTCGACCAGAACCAGCACGTTGTTCACCGCGTTGTCCCCGAAACCACGCAGGCTGATGGAGGCATGGTTGCCGTCACCGAGCGTGTCACGGATCTGGATACCAGCTTTCCCGTTCAGCACCTCTATCAGGCTACTGGCTGCACTCCGCTCGATTTCGTTCCTGTCGATCACTCGAGTGCTGGCCGGAGCAGGCTTTTCCAGGGCAGTCGCTCGGGTGATGACCATTGGAGGAGCTTGGTAAGGCTCCAGGGCGGCAGCAATGCTCGGCAGCAGCGCCACGGCCAAGGCAATAGGAGACAGTTTCATCAGGTTCGATCCTCAAAAGTTCAACGCTTTTGAGAAGGGCAGGAACAAGGGCGGAATGACGGGCAGCCGCGCTTGACGGTGCTGCCCTCCGCAACACCAGTCGAATCCGTCAGGCCGGTCTCCGGGCTTTCGACACGCACCTTGCTCGCCTTCCCGTGACGTGCACAGTGGCGGTTGAGCGGGCGGTGATCCTCTGATCACGGTCGATTACCGTTGCGGGGGCAGCGCCGGCCTTGCTCTTCGAGCGCACCGGCTTCCCGTTTAATGCGGACCTGGAGGTCGCGCACACCTGGGCGGATTGGAAATCGCGCGAACCTTACGGCCTGGGCTGGGGAAAGACAAGCGAATGAATGGTGCGCCTCAACGCAAACGTTTCGACGGTCAGAATTGGTCAATTGGATCTTGATGTGGCGCATGGTGCGCTAGGTCGACCTGCCAAGCCGGCTGTAGAAGCCCAGGGCGGATCATGCTGTCCTCGATCCGCTGAGCATGGGGCGGATCGAGGTGACGCTACTTTCGTGGTGTGGCGAGCCGTCTCGCTGCTACCTGCGGTGGCGCTGGACCTTATGATCGGCTGTGCAAGTCTGCTAGGCGCGCCCGAACTGCGGTTTCGATACCGGCGGCGTCCAGTCCGCACTCCTTGATCATCTCGGTGGGTTTGGCATGTTCGACATAATAGTCGGGCAGGCCCAGATGAAGGATCGGTGTGCTCAGGTTCTGCGAAGCGAGGAACTCGCCGACCGCGCTGCCAGCACCGCCCATGATGCTGTTCTCCTCGATGGTCACCAGTAGGTCGTGGCTGTCGGCCATCTGGCGAGCCATCGCCTCGTCCAGGGGTTTGACGAAACGCATGTCGACGACGGTTGCGTCCAGGGCTTCGGCAACCTGCATGGCTTCCGGCAGTTGCACACCGAACACCAGCAAAGCGACCTGCTTACCTTCGCGCCGCACCACTGCCTTGCCGATTTCCAGCGGTTCGAGGCCCGGTTCCAGCCTTGCGTTTGGGCCGGTACCGCGTGGATATCGCACGGCGGCGGGGCCTTCGTAGTGATAGCCGGTGGTGAGCATCCGGCGCATCTCGTTTTCATCGCTTGGGGTCATCACCAGCATGCCGGGGATGCAACGCAGATAGGTCAGGTCGAAGCTGCCAGCGTGGGTCGGACCGTCCTCGCCAACCAAACCGGCGCGGTCGATGGCGAAGAGTACGTCGAGGTTTTGCACCGCGACGTCATGGATCAGCTGGTCGTAGGCACGCTGCAGGAAGGTCGAATAGATCGCCACCACTGGCTTGGCGCCTTCACAGGCCATGCCGGCAGCGAGGGTAACCGCATGCTGTTCGGCAATGGCGACATCGAAGTAGCGGTCAGGGTAGCGCTCGCTGAAATCGACCAGATCCGAGCCTTCCTTCATGGCAGGGGTGATACCCATCAGGCGCGGGTCTGCCGCAGCCATATCGCACAGCCACTGGCCGAACACATTGGAATATTTGGGACCGCTGGGTTTCTTCGGCTTGACCGGCGCGCCGATGGGTTCGAGCTTGCTGATCGCATGCCAGGTGATCGGGTCGACTTCGGCCGGGGCGAAGCCTTTACCCTTTTTTGTCACCACGTGCAGAAACTGCGGGCCGGAGAGGTCGCGCATGTTACGCAGGGTGCCGATCAGGGTCGGCAGGTCATGGCCGTCGATGGGGCCGATGTAATTCCAGCCGAGCTCTTCGAACAGCGTGCCGGGGACCAGCATGCCCTTGGCGTATTCCTCGGTGCGCCGCGCAATTTCCCAGGCGCCGGGCAGGCGCGAGAGGACCTTTTTGCTGCCTTCGCGCATGCTCGAATAGGTACGACTGGAGAGAATCTTCGCCAAATAGTTGGATAGGCCGCCAACGTTGCGCGAGATCGACATGTCGTTGTCATTGAGTACTACGAGCATGTCCGCACCGACTTCCGGTGCATGGTTCAGCGCTTCGAAGGCCATCCCGGCGGTAAGCGCACCGTCGCCGATGACCGCAATCGACTTGCGCTTCTTGCCCTGCATGCGAGCGGCGATGGCCATACCCAGGGCGGCACTGATGGAGGTGCTGGAGTGGCCGACGCCAAAGGTGTCGTACTCGCTCTCGCTGCGGCGCGGAAAGGCAGCGAGGCCATCCTTCTGACGCAGACTTTCCATGCGCTCGCGGCGCCCTGTGAGGATTTTGTGCGGATAGGCCTGATGACCGACATCCCAGACCAGGCGGTCTTTCGGCGTGTCGTAGACGTAATGCAGGGCAATGGTCAGCTCGATCACGCCAAGGCCAGCACCGAAGTGCCCGCCGGTCCGGCCCACGCTGTAGAGAAGATCCTGCCGCAGTTCGTTGGCGAGCTCTTCGAGTTCCGCTTCGCCCAGCCGGCGCAGCTGCTCGGGCGTCGCCGCGCGATCTAGGACGGGCGTCGCAGGGCGGACCCGAGGAATCTCATGAAACGTCTTGGGCATCGGGCGAGTCGTTTTAGTTGAAAAAAGAGCGGCAGTTTAACCGAAAAAGCCTTTCCGCTTTAAGCGAGCAGACGATACCTGACAGTCTGCAGCGAACCAGGCGTCAACGGTGGCCCTGCCATCTGATGTCTTAAGTTCTTCCAAGCTTGGCCGATAAGCGGCTACATGGGCACGCCACTATTGCGCCATCACATCTAAGGCTTTTCGCCAGGAATCGTCAGTCGTCGCTGAATATGGAATGTTTTGATGGGTAAGAGACTTGTGTCAACAGGCGCCGGTGATAGGTCGCTTGTCTTTCGGTCGCGACGGTTCGCCGTAAATGTGGGGCTGCTCGGCGCCGCGCTCCTTTGCGCAAGCTGCCGGGCGCCTTTTACACCGGTTCCGGTTGCGGTCAACTTTCCGTATGCAAAGCAGGAAAAGCTTCAAGCTGCATCTCACTGGCAATTGATCGCCGAGGACACGGCTAGGCAACTGATTCGTTCGCTGCCCGATGATCGTCCGCTGTATGTGAATCAGGCTGATACGCAAAGTCCCTTTGCGCGGGTGTTTAGCCAGCAACTCATCAGTTCGCTGCTGAGCGCCGGCTACCCAGTTCACAAGCGCGACAGTGCCAACGTTCTGGTTGTGGATGTAAACGCAGAGCCGGTGCGCTTTTCGCCCAACCGGCTGCAGTATCGTTATGTCGGCACGGCAACTACCCTGACCAGCGGGCTTTGGGTGCTGCGCAACATTTACCGCAACGTATCGCCCGGCGCTGCCATGGTCACGGCTGCCGTAGGGCTGGACGCCGCACAGTGGTATCACACGGAGTTTGCCAAAGGGCCGACACCTGAAATCGAGCTGGTAATCAACACGAGCGTATCGGATCGGGACCGTTACTACGCTCAGGTTTCCAATGCTTACTACACGGTGGATCCGGAATGGCAGCTTTATGCACCGGGTTGGGCCGGAGTCAATATTCCGGTCATCGGGGGTGAGAGCAGATGACCTATCGAGCATTGAGGGTCGCCGCTTCACTGCTGTGCTGCCTGGTACTGCAGGGCTGCGGCGTCTCTCCGACACAATCCATGGAGGTAGGGTCGCCGCCAAGCAACCCGCTGGTGCGAGAGAACTACCGGGCTGCCGAATCGTTGTTGGCGCAGTTGCGCTACCGTCTTCCGCTCAAGCGGGGGGCGATACTGATTGGGACGCTGGTTAATACTGATGCTTTGGACCGCTCTTCAACCTTTGGCCGAATAACGACCGATCAGATCTCCGCACGCTTCACGATGGCCGGCTATCCGATGGTTGAAATGAAGCTGCGTAACCGGGCCTACATGCTCAAGGACCAGGCCGAGCTGATGCTGAGTCGCGAGGTTGGTGAACTGGTGACGAGCCACAACGCACAGGCTGTGGTTGTGGGAACCTATGCGGTCAGCCGAGACCAGGTGTATATCAACTTGAAAGTCATCCAGCCGCAGCGGGGTATCGTTCTGGCCGCGCATGACTACACCCTGCCCCTGAACGATGAAAACCGGCTGCTACTACTGCGCGGGTGGCGAAATACCGCATGGCCCGCCACTTATCCTGCTAGATAGGTTGGCTGTTGATCGGAAGGCAAGCATGCCGGCCGCGCGCCCTGGTCGTTGCGGACCGGTTATGCGGCGAGCATCACCTTCAGCTGCGGCGTTCGACGATAAAGCAGGCCAGCTGGCGCAGCGGCTCGGCGCTAGGTCCGAACGGGGCGAGTGCGGCGAGCGCCAGGTCGCGCAGCTCCAGCGCATAAGCCTTGGCACTGCCCATGCCCAGCAGCGCCGGGTAGGTGGGTTTGTCGCGCGCGATGTCGGCACCCTGGTGCTTGCCCAGCGTTGCGGTGTCGCTTTCAACGTCGAGGATGTCGTCCTGTACCTGGAAGGCCAGGCCCACGGCTTGCGCGTATTGCTGCAGCGCTGACAGCGTCGACGCGTCAGCACGGCCGCTGGCAAGGGCGCCGAGGCGCACGCTGACCTCGATCAGTGCACCGGTCTTGTGCCGGTGCATCAGCTCCAGCGCGGTTCGATCAAGCTTCAGGCCCACCGAGCCGAGATCGATGGCCTGGCCACCGACCATGCCGGCCGGTCCGGCTGCGCGCGCGAGGCTGGCGACCATCTCCAGGCGCAGTGACGGATCCGGAGGATTATGAGCATCGAGCGCCAGGGCCTCGAACGCCAGGCTCTGCAGGCCGTCTCCGGCGAGAATGGCGCAGGCTTCATCGAACGCTTTGTGCGTGGTGGGCTGGCCACGACGCAGGTCATCGTCATCCATCGCTGGCAGATCGTCATGGACCAGCGAATAGGCATGAATCAGTTCGACAGCACAGGCTGCACCATCTGCCAGCGCAACCTCGCCCTCGAGCGCTTCGCATGCGGCGTAGACCAGCAGCGGGCGGACGCGCTTGCCCCCATTCATCACGCTGTAGCGCATGGCCTGATAGAGACGGTCGAGTTGCGGCCGAGGCGAGGAGAAGAGCGTGTCTAGGCAGCTGTCTACGCGTTGCTGGCAGCGTTTCTGGTAGGCGCCGATCATGCTTCCGGGTCCACCTCGAATGGCGCTTCCTGCAGTTTGCCGTCGCGCTCGAGGAGGATCTGCACCTTCTGCTCAGCCTGGCTCAAAGCAGCCTGGCAATCGCGAGTCAGGCCGATGCCCTGCTCGAAGCAGGTCAGCGAATCCTCCAGCGACAGCTCGCCACTTTCCAGACGCTCGACCAGCTGCTGTAACTCGGCGAGGGATTGTTCGAAATCGAGGGCGACTTTCTTGCGGGCCATGCGGGAACCTGTTCTCTGCGGCTGCTCTGAATCGGGCGCGACACTAGCAGAGCTCTGCGGCAGAAGCCATAAGCCGAGCGGGCTAGATGCCTGTCGGTCAAGGCAGGTACATGGCCTTGAAGTAGTAAACGGTCATGACGCTGCCGACCAGGATGACGAACAAACGCAGCCAGGTGGCGGGTAGTTTCTTGCTCAACGCGCCGCCCGCGTAGCCGCCGAGCGTGGTGCCCACCAGCAGGATCGCCAGCTCGTAGCCGCTGACTCGTCCGGCAATCACGAAGGTCGCCGTTGCCACGCTGTAGATCACTGCAGAGATCAGGTTTTTCAGCGCGTTGGCGCGGACCAGCTGATGGCCTTCGATGGAAAAGGCCGCCAGTTGCAGGATGCCCATGCCGGCGCCGAAGTAGCCGCCGTAGATCGAGACCAGTCCGTGAGCGGCCAGCGATGTTGGTGCGTGAGGCGGCACCGCATTGGTGTCCTTGCGGCGCGCCGCGAGCCAGCGGCTCAGCCAGGGGCTGGCGGCGAACAGTGCGGTGGCGAGCAATAGCAGCCAGGGAATGAGCAGACTGAAGACGTCATCGCCGCTGGCCAGCAGCAACAGGCCGCCCAGCAGACCCCCGACCAGGCCCGCCAGCAGTAGGGGGATCAGGTAGCGACCAAGGGGGCGCAAGGCCGAGCGTGCGGCCCAGGCGGCGGCGAGGCTGGCGGGCCAGAGCGCTACGGCATTCGTCGCGTTGGCGGTCACGGGTGGCAAGCCGGTTGCCAGCAGTGCGGGAAACGAAAAGAAGGTGCCGCCGCCTGCGAGTGCGTTCATGCCTCCCGCAGCAAAGCCGGCGGCGATCAACAGCAGCATATCGAACAGGGGCATTGGAAAGCCTCGCGGCAAAAGAGCCGAAGAGTATCGCTGCCGCTTTGTTGCGCCAAGCATCCCGTTTGCAGCTCTTAGCCGCGACCCGTGTCAGCGAGGCGCCTGCAGGCCGTGTTTTGTTCTCGGATGAAACGGTGCGCATGCCAGGTCTCGTTGACACCGGACTGGCCGCAAGCGAGGAACTACTGCCTACGGCTGCGTATCGTCGCCAGCCAGCGGCGCACTGCTCAGCTCGTTGAGGATGCCGCAGCCGTGCATCGCGCTGTTGCCAGTGCAGCAGCTGCGCAATTCCTGCAACTGACGTTCAAGGGCATGGAGGTTTTCCAGTCGCGTGCGGACGCGTACGAGCTGCTCGTCGATCAGCAGGTTGATGTCTCCGCAGCTGGCATCCGGGTGGTTGGAGGACTCCAGAAGCCGGCGTATATCAGCCAGGCCAATGTCCAGTGCGCGGCAATGGCGAATGAACGTCAGCTGCGCCAGCTGCTTGGATGAATAGGACCGATAGCCGTTGGCGCCGCGCTGCGGGGCGGGCATCAAGCCGATCTTTTCGTAATAGCGAATGGTCTCGACGTCGACCTCGGTCGCTGTGCTCAGCTCGCCTATGCGCATCATGGCCTCCTGTGTGTCGGCTTGATTCGGTAAATGGGGCTTGACCCTGGAGTTGCTCCAGGGTGTGCAATGGCTCCGAATATAGTTCAGGAGGACATCCCATGTCGTCGAGATGCTGTGATTCCGGTTGCTCTACCCCGGCGGTCAATCCGGGCTTCCGTAAGGCGTTGTGGGTCGCGCTGGCGATCAATCTGCTCATGTTTGTCGTGGAAATCATCAGCGGGATTCGTTCCGGCTCGGTTTCCTTGCTGGCCGATGCCATCGACTTTGCAGGCGATGCGGCCAACTACGGGATCACCCTGGTGGTGTTGTCGATGGGGCTGGTCTGGCGATCGAGGGCGGCTATGGTCAAAGGTCTGACGATGCTCGCGTTCGGCGTATTCGTGCTGGCTCGCGCAGGCTGGTCGATTTATGCCGACGTGGTGCCCGAACCGCTGACCATGGGCATCATCGGTGCGCTGGCGTTGATTGCCAATGTCGTTGTGGCGCTGATGCTCTATGCCTTTCGCGAGGGCGATTCGAATATGCGCTCGGTCTGGCTGTGCAGCCGCAACGACGCGATTGGTAACGTCGCTGTAATGATCGCCGCTGCCGGGGTGTTCGGCACTGGCGCCGGCTGGCCTGATCTGGTCGTGGCGCTGGTCATGGCCGGGCTTGCGTTGTCAGCCGGCTTCTCGGTCGTTCGGCAGGCGCGGCAGGAGTTGAAGTCCCACTCAGCGACTCTTGGCGAAGCTGTTTCGACAGACACCAAGGCGGGTTGACGGAGCCACTGATCGAAAGCTGGCCGCCGGCCGTGGCAGGCCGCCCGTGCATGGCCCTAGCTGGCGATGGCGGCGACCAGCGCGATGACGAGTACGGCGATCACTGCCAGGCCACCGGCGGCCAGTTTACCGACCGTTTCGGCACTCAAACCGAGTGCCTTGTCTTTCACCTGACTGCCGAACCGGCCGTCGATTCGGTGCAGTCCGTCGACCGGCTGGAACAGGTTGTCAGGCTGGTCATCACTGACCGGCTCATCGGTCATCTGTCCGCTCCAGGCCTGCTTGGCCATCATCCGGTCGAGCAGGCCGGGCATGAACATGTTGCCGATGATCGCCTGGAACGAGGCGCGCCCCAACCAGAGTTCACGCGGTGCATCGGTGGCGGCACGCAGAATGGCGCGTGCGGCCACCTCCGGCGTATGGATGGGCGGAACCGGCTGCGGGCGTTTGCCCATCTTGTTACGCGACCAATCGAACTGCGGCGTGTTGTGCGCAGGAAGCTGGACCATGGTCAACCGGACCTTGCTGTTGGTATGGATCAGTTCGCAGCGCAGCGAATCGGTGAAACCTCGGATCGCGAATTTCGCCGCGCAGTAGGCGGATTGCAGCGGAATCGAACGGTAGGACAACGCCGAGCCGACCTGAACAATGGTGCCCCGGTTGCGGGCCTCCATATAGCGCAGCGCCGCCAGCGTGCCGTGAACGAAGCCCAGATAAGTCACCTCGGTGACCCGCTTGAATTCCGCGGCGCTGGTCTTGTTGACCGGCCCGAACACTGTGGCCATGGCGGCATTGACCCAGACCTCGATCGGGCCCAGCTCTGCTTCGATTCGCTCGGCAGCGTGGTCGACCGCTTCGGCATCAGCGACATCGGCTGAAATCGCCAACACCTTCGCCCCGGCCGCTTCCAGCTCTTTGCGTGTGTCGGCCAGGCCCTGCTCACCGCGCGCGATTACCGCCACGCGAAAGCCCGCCTGCGCGAACGAATGGGCCGTTGCGCGGCCTACGCCAGCAGTGCCTCCACAGATCACGGCAGTCTGTTCGCGGTCGCTCATCTAAAAGCTCCTTGTCTTTGATGGGTTAGCGCAGCAGCGCGTTCCAGCCCGCATAGCGGTGGCGAATCGGTCCGCGCGGCAGGCTCAGGCCAATGACCAGTACGCCGGCGATCAGGCTGCCAACGGTGGCGGCGAAGCCGGCACCCTCCAGAAAGGACGGAGCGGCGATCAGCCAGGCACCGATCGGCAAGTTGAAAAAACGTAGCGGGCGCGCCACTTCGGCAAAGGCCAGCACCGAGACGGTGATCAACAATGAGCCCATCAGGTGGTCGCTGTTGGCCATGGAACCCTCGGTGCCGAATATCAGCCGTGTGCACATCAGCCAGACGCCGAGGATGCAGAGCAGCGCAAGGCCCCACGGGGGATTCACGCCGCGAAGCCCTTTCAGTGCCATGGACGAAAGGCTGTTATCGAATTCGGGTGTGTTGTCCTCGCGCGCGCCTTCCATCGCGTCGCCTTGCCAGAAGGTTTTCCAGAACGGCTTACCACGCCGCTTGGCGTCTTTGAGGAATTGGCCCATGGCCACCAGCTCATTCAAGGCGTAGGGCATCATCACGAGCATCGCCAGCGCCTGGACCAGGCAGAGCGTGCACCAGGTGTCGATGAAGATCGGCTGGGCGATGATGAAAAAGATACTCACCGCGCCCAATGGCACCACTACCACACCAAACCCGGCGACCATCCAGGGCATGGTCCGCCAGCGCCGCGCATCGCCCATCACCGCCATCAACAGTTCGATCATGTAGGCCAAGACGCCGACTCCGGCGTCGGAGACCGGCCAGGCGCGGGACATGTCGGAGGTGATGATGGTCTCGGTGCCGTTGGGCTCGGTCCCAAAGAACGGGTCCCAGGCGCCGGCGGTATGCCCCAACTGATAGCCGGCCAGATACCGAGCCAGCAGGATGCCGATCACCGCCAGAAAGGCGATGGGCAACCGCTGCAGCCAGGTCGATGGATTGTAGTCCCAGCCCGGCGGCACGGCTGCCTTCTGCATCATGCCGCTCATGCTCATGCCGGGCATCATCGGCACCAGGGTCGAGAAGGCGATCACCAGCCCGCCGACCAGAAGCGCATTGCCGTAGCCGGCGGGCGAGGGCGTCCAGAACAGCAGCGGTGCCAGCATCAGCCAGAGACCCATGACCGTGTTAGCCCATTGCGCCCAGGCGATACGCTTCAGCGAAAGGATCGAAAACAGCACGATCAACGCACCACTGACGACGTCGTTCCAGGTCATCAGCAGGGCGCGGGTGGCGACGTCTGGCAGCTCGCGCTCGGTCGCCAGCCTCGGCAAGTCGAGATCGGTTGGTGCGATGTTCAGGTAGCCAAAGATGAAGGGGGCGCTAAGCACCCATAGCCCCAGCAGTGCATTGACGAAATGGCACCAGAGCGTGGCGAGCCGGCGTCGCTCCATCATCTGCATGTGTGCGTCCATGCTCATGTCGGACGGCATGGCGCCCTGTCTCAGGTATTCACCTTGATGCTCCACGAATCCCCCGCATGACCGGTCGTTTTGCTGAGATCTGCCCAGGCAGCCAGGGCTGTCGCTTCGCTGGCGGCGACAGGCTGCTGTTCAGTTGACCGGAGGGGCTTGGGTGAGTTGCAGAAAAAGCGCCGGGCTTGCGGATCGACGCCGACCGCAGCACTCAGCATGCTGGCTAGCGCGCAGTGCCCGGTCGGGTTTGATGGCTGTTACTGCTCAGGCGCGGAGCAACTTGGCTCGACGGTAAAGGTCTTGGATGAATCCACCAGGCCGACCTTTTCCAGCGTGCGGCGGCCAATCAGCACCGGGTAATTCATCTTGTCCCGGTCGTTTAGCGAGAACTGCTCTTCATACATTTGGCTGCCGAGGCAGACCTTCATCAGCACCACCGGCCGCTCTTCAGCGCCGCCTGCACCGCGCACCTTGATGTCGCGGATCAGCGGGCGTTCCAGGCGAGTCCGCACCTGCTTGTCGGTGTTGATGTCTTCCAGCTCGACGGTAAATCGTACCCAGTCTTCGCCATCCTTCTCGAAATGATCGATGTTTTCCGCATGCATGGAAGAAGTCAGTGCGCCGGTGTCGAGCTTGAATTTCACCGCGACCCTTTCAGGAAGGATCAACCCTTCCTCGACCCAACCGAGCACCTGTGGCGAGTCAGCAAAGCCTGGCGTGCTGCCGAGCGAGAGTGCTGCGGCTGCAAGCATCAAGGTGGCGGAGTAGTTACGGATGGAACCTAGGGGATGACGCATCTGAGACCTCGATCAGCAAAAGCTGTGGTTTCGATAGAGTCGTCTCGTTTGGAACCGTTCACGTTTTTTCATGAGGGGAACAGCAAAGTGGCGGGCGGGAGACCGTCAAACAGCGACGACAAGCCATTGCTATTTCTCATGGCCTTCATTGAAAAAAATAATCGGACGGCTGCCGCGCCTTGCACTCCATCTTTAGGGTCGCCTGCAATCAGTGCAGTTCGCAGCGACCATTTTTGACCACATAGGAGGCAGTGAATTAGGGAAGCCCAACCTGAGAGGTGAACCATGTTCGTCCATAACAAACGACTGCAATACACCGTGCGAGTAGCCGCTCCGAATCCGGGACTGGCCAACCTGATGCTCGAGCAGTTCGGCGGACCGCAAGGCGAGTTGGCCGCTGCGATGCGCTACTTCGTCCAGGGCGTAGCTGAGGATGACCCAGGCCGCAAAGACATGCTCATGGACATTGCGACCGAAGAGCTCAGCCACCTGGAAGTCATTGGCTCCATCGTCGGCATGCTCAACAAGGGTGCCAAGGGCGAATTGTCCGAAGGTGTCGAAAAGGAAGCGGATTTGTATCGCTCCCTGACCGGTGGCGGCAACGATTCGCACATCACCTCGCTGCTCTACGGTGGCGGTCCGGCGCTGACCAATTCGGCGGGTGTGCCCTGGACGGCGGCGTACGTCGACTCCATCGGCGAACCGACCGCAGATCTGCGCTCCAACATTGCCGCCGAGGCGCGCGCCAAGATCGTCTATGAGCGTCTGATCAACGTGACCGATGACCCAGGCATCAAGGATGCACTCAAATTTCTGATGACCCGCGAAATTGCGCACCAGAAATCCTTCGAGAAGGCCTTGCACGCGATTCAGCCCAACTTCCCTCAGGGCAAACTGCCGGGTGATCCGCAATTTGCCAACGTCTACTACAACCTTTCGCAGGGCGAAGGCGACTTGCGCGGCCCTTGGAACCAGGGGCCGGAGTGGGAGTTCGTCGAGAACCCAGAGCCGGCTGTAGATGGCGGAGATGGAAAACCCTCCGTCGATCTGAGCAAGGCACAGCAGAAAGTGGTGCAGCAGATGGCGGTGCGGACCCAGTCCGACGTCTCCGCCGATCCGATGACTGGTGCCGATCTCGGTTCGGGAGAGGCAATCAAGAAAGGCAAGAGCTGACGGGCGAACGCTGCCGATTCGTCTGTAATCAGACGCATCGGTAGCGTTCTGTTTGCGGCCTCGTGAGCCGGCCTTTCAGGCCGGCTTTTTCGTGTCGGACGACCCGTTGCCGCCAGGTGAGCAGTGGTGTCGAAGCGTTTCGTCTAACTGCGTGTGCGTGTGCGGATTTGTGGCTCGCATCAGTCCCAACGCTGGGACGGAATCGAAGCGCCACCTGCAGAGCTCTGGCAGCAAAACCCTGGCCAAGCGGCCAGAGCCTGCAGCTGTCTGGTCGGCCGCGCCTGAGCGAGCCGGCTGCCTTCCAGCTGCCTTCGTCGTTACGCCTGTTTCATCGAAGCCGAGCCGTCCATCAGCTTGTCCATGGTGATCGGCAGGTCGCGGATGCGCTTGCCGGTGGCGTGGTAGACCGCGTTGGCAATCGCGGCGGGTATCCCGGTGATGCCGATTTCGCCAATGCCGCGCGCGCCGAACTCGTTAAACTTGAAGTCCGGATAGTCGAGCAGGATGACGTCGACGTCCGGCTGGTCAGCATGAACCGGCACCAGGTATTCGGCGTAGTTGTTGTTCACCGGGCGTGCATCGCGGTGGTCATAGTCAGTCTGCTCGAAACGCGCCATGCCGATGCCCATGACAATGGCGCCCTCGACCTGGTTGCGCGACGTCAATGCGTTGATGGCGCGGCCGACATCAATGGCGCTGACCACGCGGGTGACGCGCAGGTTGGAGATGCCCGGGTCCCAGCGTACCTCGACAAAATGTGCACCGAACGAGCGGAAGGCATAGGTCTCGGTGGGGGCGCCTTCGGTATGCGCCTCACCGTCGGCACTGGCCAGCTGGCGGGCTTTGAGGACCTCGGTGAAACCGATCGACTTCCCATCGGTGTTCTTCAGCTGACCGTCTTCGAAAGTAAGGTCCTCTGGCTTGGCATCTGGAAAGGCCCCGTTTTCCGACGTCGCATACTCCTTGAGCACCTCGATGGCCTTGCGCCCGGCTGCGGCGATGGCGGGCAGGGTGGTCGCCGTCGCCCAGGAACCGCCGGAGATCGGCCCGGACGGATAGGAAGAGTCACCGAGCTCGACCTCGATCTTCTCCAGCGGTACGCCGGTTACATCACTGACCGCCTGGGCCACGATGGTGTAGGTGCCGGTACCGATGTCTTGGGTTGCACAGGAAGCAAAAGCGGAACCGTCGGCACGCAGCGAAACCCGCGCATCGCAGGGCCGGCGGATCGCCTCCCAGTTGCAGCTCGCCATGCCCCAGCCAATGATTTCATTGCCCTCGCGCATCGAGCCGATTGCTGGATTGCGTTTGGCCCAGCCAAAACGCTCGGCGGCTTGGTCGTAGGCTTCACGAATCTGATTGCTCGACCAGGGCAGTCCCTTGCTCTCGTCCGTGTCGGAGACATTGCGACGGCGGAATTCGAGAGGGTCCATGCCGAGTTGCTCGGCCATCTCGTCCATGGCCGATTCCAGCGCGAACATGCCCGGCGCCGCGCCTGGCGCGCGCATTGAGGTGGGCGTGCCGCGGTTGGTACGGGCCGCTGCGTGGGTCACGCTCAGGTTGTCGCAGCTGTACAGGCCCTGGGTCATCTTTCCGCACGACTCGACGTAGGTATCGACCTGGTCGACCGTGGACGTGGTGTAGATCGTCTCGTGGCGCAGCGATACCAGTCGACCGTCATTGTCGGTGCCCAGTCGCATACGCTGGCGCGTTTCGGGGCGGTGGCCGGTGGTGGTGAACATTTCCTGGCGCGGTACCACCAGCTGCACGGGGCGACCAATTTCACGGGCGGCCGCCGCCGCGGCAATGGCGTTCGGCCAGGGCCAGAGTTTGCTGCCGAAACCCGAGCCGAGGAACGGCGTCAGCACCTCGACCCGATCAGGCGATAGGCCAAACACCTTGGCGTAGACGTTGCGTGCATTCACCACGCCCTGCGTCGTGTCGTACATGGTCAGCTTGCCGTCATTCCAGGCCGCTACGGTGGCGTGCATCTCCATCGGGTTGTGCGTCTCGACCGGCGTGTAGTACGTGGCATCGATGGTCTTGGCCGCGCTCCCGTAAGCCTCCTCAGGATTGCCCCGTGTATGGTTGGATTTTTTCTGCATCTTGCTGCCGTTGCGTTCGACAGCCTGGTCAAGATTGGCGATGGCGGCGCTCTTCTGATAATCGACCTTGACCTTGTAGGCGGCTGCACGGGCGTTCTCGAAGGTGTCAGCCACCACCAGCGCGACGAACTGGCCAGCGTAATAGACCTTGTTGTCCTCGAACGGCAGGCGCACCTCGTCGACCTTGTTTTCCTGCGCCATGCTGCTGGGCGTGTGGTACAGCTTCGGGAAGTGGTTGTGATGAAAGATGTCGATCACGCCCGGAGACTGTTTCGCCACGCTGGTATCGATGTTGGTGATTTCGCCGCGGGCGATGGTGCTGAACACGCCGTAGGCATTCACCATGCCGGGCAGGTTGTTGTCCGAGGAATACTTGGCGCGGCCGGTCAGCTTCTGCGGGCCGTCGATGCGTGGCTTGGCAGCACCGATGATTTTCTCGCTCATGGTTGCAGTCCTGTATTGGCTGGCTTCATCCGGCGGTGAGGTTGGTCAGCGTGCGCACGATGGCTTGCTGCCCCAGCGGAATCTTGAATGCGTTGTGCTCGTAGCCCTTGGCCCCTTGCATGGCGATGCGCGCAGCCTTCTCGAACGTGGCGGTGTTAGCCGGTTGCCCTTTGAGGGCCTGCTCGGCTTCCAGGGCGCGCCAGGGTTTGGTCGCGACGCCACCGAGTGCCAGGCGCGCGTCCCGGATGGTGTTGCCATCGAGTGCAACGATGACTGCGCTCGAGGCCAGGGCAAACTGGTACGAGGAACGATCGCGCAGCTTCAGATAGCCGGACTTCCCGCCCTGCAGCGGCGCATCCAGGGTGACGTGGGTGATCAGCTCATCATCCTTGAGCGCGAACTCTTCCCAGGGCTTGTCGCCCGGTAACAGGTGAAAGTCGAGAAAGTCGATATCACGTGCCCCATCGGGGCCGACTACGTTGACCTTGGCGCCAATGGCTGCCATGGCCACGCACATGTCGGAGGGATGGCTGGCGATGCACTGATCGCTGGTCCCGAGCACCGCATGCACCGAGCGGTTGTAGCCGCCAATGGCCGAGCAGCCAGAGCCGGGGTCACGCTTGTTGCAGGCCGAGGTGCCATCGCGGAAGTAGGGGCAGCGCACCCGTTGCATGACGTTGCCACCGGTGGTCGCCTTGTTGCGCAATTGCGTCGAGGCGCCGGACAGCAGCGCTTCGGACAGCACCCGGTAGTCCTGTTCCACACGCGGATGGCGGGCCAGTGCGGCGTTGGAGACCATGGCGCCGACCTTGAGTCGTCCGTCATCCAGTTCTTCGACCTGACTGAGTTGCAGCCGATTGACGTCGACCATCAGCTCGGGACGCATGATGTCGAGCTTGACCATATCCAACAGGTTGGTGCCGCCGGCGAGGAACGAGGCATCTTTGCCCCCGGAATAAGTTGCGACCGCCTGCTCAACGCTGTCGGCGCGGCTGTATTCAAAATGGCGCATGGCGATCTCCTAGGCGGGCTTCATCTGCTTACGCGCCGACTGGATGGCGCTGAGGATGTTCTTGTAGGCACCGCAGCGGCAGATGTTGCCGCTCATGGCCTCACGCACGGAGAGATCGTCCTTGCCCACACTGGGATCGTTGAGGATGGCCACGGCCGTCATCATCTGGCCCGAGGTGCAGTAGCCGCACTGATAAGCGTCGTGTTCGAGAAACGCCTGCTGGATGGGATGCATCTGGCCGTCGCGCTCCAGGCCTTCGACCGTGGTGATCTCGTCACCGTCGTGGGCAATTGCCAGGCTCAGGCAGGAATTGATCGCCTGACCGTTGACGTGAATGGTGCACGCGCCGCACTGGCCGTGATCGCAGCCTTTCTTGGTGCCGGTCAGATCGAGCTGATGTCGCAGCACGTCGAGCAAGACCATGTTGGCTGCGACATCCAGGGTATGGGGTTTGCCGTTGACCTTGAGCGTGATTCGCTGTTGGCCGGCCGCCGGGCCCGCTTCGCCATCCGCGCGCTGCGCAGCCGGCTCTTCCTTGTCGTCATTGACGTACCCGACCCGACCCCATGCGGGCACGGCCGCCGCCGCCAGGCCGGTCGCCCCGACCGCCTTGAGAAAGGCGCGGCGCGATCTGGATGCTGCGTCGGGGTCATGGATCTCGACACCGTTGCGCGGGTTGCTGTCGCGGGCGTCCTGGCCCGGAGGGTTGCGGTTGTCATCGGCCATGGTCTGCCCCATCGCTGGGCTGCCTTGCGGCAGCGGGTTGCTGACTAGCGTTCTTCGCACGCCGTCCTGATTCCTGCGACGAGGCGCGGACCAGGAGTGAGATACGGTTGGACTGCCGGAGGGCGGCAAGCGTTTCAGCAAATCGATGTGCGATCAGGATTCTGGAAGCAGTCAGCTGAGCAGGAGCAGATGAGGGCAGACGTTGCTATTCAGACCAGAAGCCGGCGTCGAGGCGGCCGAGCCTTCGGTTTTGACGATCAGAAAGGGTGCCGCCGTTCGTCGATTTTGAAACCGTGTGCGGCTTGGCCGGCCCTACGGCAGCCCCGTCGGGCCTAGGATCGTCGGCGGTAAGGTTGTTTGCCGTCTTTGACGGGTCAGCGCCGGCTGAGCAGGGGGACCACGACATTCGAACTGGGACGGCCCAGCGCTTCGCTGATCGCACCGCTCAGCGCTTGCTGTGTAAAAGGCTTGGCCAGCGTGTGCAGCAGGCGACCTTCATCAGACAGATCTGCATAGCCGCTGACCAACAAGATTGGCAGGGCGGGGTGCTCGGCTTTAACGGTTTTTGCCAGTTGGGTCCCGGTCATTCCAGGCATCATCTGGTCGGTAATCAGAATATCAAAGGGCTGGGCTTGGCGTAGCGCGTCGAGGGCCGCGTCGCCACTGCTGACAGCAGTCACTCGATGCCCCAGATCCTCAAGCAGTGCGACCGTGTTGTCCAGCACGAGTGGATCGTCGTCGACTACGAGAATCGTCAAGTTTGATAGAGGTCGAGTAGTCAGCTCACTGCCATCGACTGCTGCGGGAGCGGCTGTTCTGGCAGACACGCCCAGGGGCAGCCAAAGCTCGATGGTGGTGCCCACGCCCGCACTGCTGGTTATTCCCATTAGGCCGCCGGACTGCTCGGCCAGCCCATGCGCCATCGACAGACCCAGACCGGTGCCTTTACCGGGGCCTTTGGTGGTAAAGAAAGGTTCGGTTGCGCGGGCTAATGTTTCCGGATTCATGCCGGTGCCGTTGTCATTCACAATCAGTGCGACAAACTCCTGGGCCCGTTGTCCGGCGGACTCCAGCGCTCGCAGCTGCCCTTCGATGCAGATCAGGCCGCCTTCCGGCATCGCGTCTCGGGCATTGACGACTAGGTTGATCAACACCATTTCGAGCTGATTTGCGTCAACGTAGGCCGGAGGCAGACTGAGAGGAAACCGCGTGTCGATGGTGATGCCGGTTCCGACTGAACGTTGCAGCAGCTCACGCATGTTCAGTACCAGGTCCGGCAGTTCGACTGAACTGGGGTTCAACTCCTGCTTGCGTGCAAAGGCCAGCATGCGTTGAACCAGACTTGCGCCACGTTGGGTAGCCAGCAACGCGTTATCGATCAAGGTACTCGCCCGGGCCGGGTCGTGCGGCAACCGCTTGCGCAGCAGTTCGAGATTTCCGCTCACCACCGCGAGCAGGTTGTTGAAATCATGTGCGATACCGCCAGTCAGCTTGCCGATGGCTTCCATCTTCTGAGCCTGGCGAAGGGCGGCCTCGGCGTTACGGCGCTCGGTGATGTTTACCAGCCCACCAATGATGAGTGCGCCTTGGATGGTCTTCTCCAGGCGAGTGGAAGCCAGTACATCGATGAAGACACCGCCCCTTGCGACCAAGCGATACTCGGCGTTCAGGCATTCGCCAGTACCCAGCAGCACGGGCCAGTCCTGATCCAGCATTTGCCGCGCCGAGCGCTCGGTCATGAAATTGATCAGTGGACGGCCGATCACGTCCTCACGGCGATAGCCCATCAATATGAGCCATGCATCGCTGACCGATTCCAATCGGCCCTGGTCATCCAGCGAATGCAGCGGCAACGGAGTCTTGCTGTACAGCTCCCGGAAGCGCTCTTCGCTCTGGCGCAATGCAGCCGCTTCGTGATCGCTGATAATCGCCATGCGTCTGTCGTACATGGAGGCGGTAAGACCCAGAAACAGCACGACGAATGTTGAGCCGGCCACCGCTAGCGCCAGTGTCAGTAGATCCAGATTGCTGGACGGGGCCGGCATCGCGTCGTCCATGGGCGTGAAGTTTGCGCCAATCATCGCCGAGTAATGCATGCCCGCCACGGCAAAACCCATGGCAACGGCTGACCCAGCCTGCAACAGAAAGCGCCGACTTTGTGCCGAAAGCCAGAGAGATGTGGTTGCTGCGCCAATGGCAATGGCGAACGAAATGCCAACCCAAAGCGGGTCGTAGGTCAGTTCGGCGTGCATCGTCACATGCATACGGCCGCCGCACACAGCCAGGCGTGCTTCATCCAGTTCTCTGCAGCGCGTGCCCGGCTGGCGAGGTCCAGGGCCGTAAAGGAGCCGGCGATGGAGATCAGGATGGAGAGGCACACCATTGCGGTGTTGTAGGTGGCAGGCATCGTTGAATCCGCTAGACGTTGATGGCAGTCGCCCTGTTGAGTAGACGAGTCACAACTGGTGTCAGGGTTCCCGGTCGCGGTGGAGTTTCCTGAGAATTGTGATCGGCCTCGCGGCTGAAGCTTAGCAGGAGGCGGGCACGTCTACGGCTTACGCCATCCGCCGGTTCGAAGAGCGGCTGCGTCTGTTGACGAGAAACATGCAGGCAATAAAAAAGCCGGCTTGTGGCCGGCTTTTCTTCAGTGCTTCGGCTTACTTCTGGTAAGCCTCGGCAGCTTTCATGATGGCTGCGCGGGCGGCGTCGGCGCCTTCCCAGCCTTCGACTTTGACCCACTTGCCCTTCTCGAGATCCTTGTAATTCTCGAAGAAGTGCTTGATCTGCTCGATCAGCAGCGGCGGCAGGTCGGTGTATTCCTTGATGTCTGTGTAGAGCTGGGTCAGCTTGTCGTGCGGGACGGCGATCAGCTTGGCGTCGCCGCCGGCTTCGTCGGTCATGTTCAGCACGCCGACCGGACGGCAGCGGATGACGGAGCCTGGGGCGACCGGGTAGGGGGTCACGACCAGTACGTCGAGCGGGTCGCCGTCGTCAGCCAGGGTGTGCGGGATGAAGCCGTAGTTGGCCGGGTAGAACATCGGGGTGGCCATGAAGCGGTCTACGAACAGGCAGTCAGTGTCGTGATCGATTTCGTATTTGATCGGTGCGTGGTTGGCCGGGATTTCGATGGCGACGTAGATGTCGTTTGGCAGGTCTTTGCCGGCCGGGACTTTGCTGTAGCTCATGAACATTGCTCCGTGGTCGGCCAAGGCGGCCTGGGGCGAAAAAAGTGGGCGCGATTATAGGCGCAGTGTCGGGCGTTTTGCCATGCCGGCGGTGGCGATGCTCCCTGGTCCGGCAATGCGCGCATTCGACGGTCGCAAATCAGTGAGGTTCCGCGTACTGCGGATGGCTGGCTTGTAGTTGCTGCAGGCGTGCCAGCGGGTCCTGTCGATAGAAGGCCGCGAGCTGCCGGTAGACCTCTGGATAGGCCTCGTGCAAGAGATCGGGGGCGCTGAAGAAATACTCACTGGTGACGGCGAAGAACTCGGCCGGGTTCTCCGCGGCGTAGGGGTCGATGGCGGTGTGGGCATGGGGATGGGCGTCCAGCCGGGCGTTGAGGGCGTCGTACGCCTTTTGCATGGCGTGAGCCCAATCCTCGATACGCATGGTGCGGTGCAGCGGGGGCAGGCCGTTGGCGTCGCCGTTGAGCATGTCGAGCTTGTGGGCGAGCTCGTGGATCACCAGGTTGTAGCCTTCCCAGGCGCCGCTTTGCCGGACACCTGGCAGGGCGAGAATCACCGGCCCCTGCAACCAGGCTTCGCCGCTGTGCTCGCCGTCCCACTCGTGCATCACGCCAGTGGAGTCGCGGTGCTTTTGCGGGCTGTGGAAATCGTCGGGGTAGATGACGATTTCATGGAAGCCCTGATACCAGTCCAGATCCGCCAGGTGCAGCAAGGGCAGCTCGGCCTGGGCGGCCAGGCGCAGCCGGTCAGCCGGCTCCAGTTCGACGCCGGGCAGGGCGGTCAATCGTTTGGCATGCAGGAACAACAAGCTGCGTTCGCGCAGACGCTCGGTCTCCTCGGTGCTGAGGCCATCGAGAATCGGCAGGCTGTCGAGCACGTTTTGCCAGAGCGCCGGTTCGATGGCGAGACGGGCGAGGATGCGCTTGCGGCGCCAGTCGCGAAAAGACCACATGAACGAGCTTCCAACCTGGGGGCGATCACCTTAAGCGCGGTGGCGATGGGCAGCAAGCGGGTGGCTCTGTGGTAAGTGCGCCAGTGGCGCGCCTATATGGGCGAAATGGTGCGGACGCTGGCCTATCGATGCGTTCAGTCGTCAAAGCGGCTGCGGTTGAGTCGCGTGCCGCGGGCAGCAAATCGGCTGCGCATCCTCTGTCGCGACAGGCGATTCATTAACCGAGCAGGAAATTGCCGACCTTCGGCGTGCCGTCATCCAGGCTGAGCATTTCCGCTTCGTCTTTGAGATTCACGCCGGAAAGCTGCCTGCGGCAGGCTTCGCGCATCAAATGAATCAGGCGGTGGGCGGCGAGGTTGTAGCTCAGGCCTTCGAGGCGGATGTTTGAGATGCAGTTGCGGTCGGCATCGGTGCGCCCGACCTTGGGCGCATAGGTGAAGTACAAACCCAGACTGTCCGGCGAGCTCAGGCCGGGGCGTTCGCCGAGCAGCATGACCACCATCTTCGCCTTCAGCCGCTCGCCCACCTCGTCACCAAGCGCGACGCGGCTCTGCTGAACCAGGCTGATCGGCGCAAGGCTCCAGCCATCTTTCTCGATCTGCTCCTCGATTCGCTGTAGCAGCGGCAGGGCGTGGCGCTGTACGGCGAGCGCCGAAAGCCCGTCGGCAATGACGATGGCCAAGTCATAGCCCGCCTCCTGTTGCTGCGCGTGGGTGTCTACCCGCTCGGCCGACTCGTCGCTCAGTCGCCGTCCCAGGTCTGGCCGTTGCAGATAGGTGTCGCGGTCCGGTGCGGCGCTGTGCAGCTGCAGGACGCGATGGCCGCGTTGTTCCAGCTGCATGGCCAGAGCTCCGGTGTCCAGAGTGAGGTGTACAGCGTCGCGGGCCTGGGCGTGGGCGAACTGGAAGTCCAGTTGAGCCTCAGTGGGCAAGCTGGCGCCGGCTCGGCCCAGTGCGATCCGTGCCGGGGTGTGTTGACGCAGGTGCGCCCAGGGATTGGTGATCGCGGTGGGTGCTGGAGGTGGGCGGCTCATAGAGCACTCCTTGGGGCGGGTCGACCAGTGCGTGCGATGCGGGGCTTCATGTCATGCGCTCCAGCGCCTGGCGGAAGGCCGGTGGGAGCTGGCTGCCCATCTGCAAGCGGCCCCCGTCCTGGCGCAGGATCTCCATCTTCGCCAGCCATTCCTCGAACTCTGGCGCCGGACGGAGGCCGAGGCTCTGACGCAGGTAGAGTGCATCGTGGAAGGAGGTGGTCTGGTAGTTGAGCATCACGTCGTCCGAACCGGGGATGCCCATGATGAAGTTGATGCCGGCGGTGCCGAGCAGGGTCAGCAGCACGTCCATGTCGTCCTGATCGGCTTCGGCGTGGTTGGTGTAGCAGATGTCGCAACCCATGGGCACGCCGAGCAGTTTGGCGCAGAAATGGTCTTCGAGCCCGGCGCGAATGATCTGCTTGCCGTTGTAGAGGTATTCCGGGCCGATGAAACCGACCACGGTGTTCACCAGCAGCGGTTTGAATTTACGGGCTACGGCATAGGCGCGCGCTTCGCAGGTTTGCTGATCGACGCCGTGATGGGCATTGGCCGACAAGGCGCTGCCCTGGCCGGTCTCGAAATACATCAGGTTGTCACCCAGCGTGCCGCGCTTCTGCGACAGGCCTGCCTCGTAGCCTTCCTGCAGCAGCGCGAGGTTGATGCCGAAACTGCTGTTAGCCGCTTCGGTGCCGGCGATGGACTGGAACACCAGGTCCAGCGGCGCACCGCGGTTGATCGCCTCGATAGAGGTGGTGACATGGGTGAGGATGCAGCCTTGAGTCGGGATCTCGTAGCGACTGATGACAGCATCAAGCATCTTCAGCAGCTCGCAGATGCCGCTGGTGCTGTCGGTGGCCGGGTTGATGCCAATGACCGCATCGCCATTACCGTAGAGCAGACCGTCGACGATGCTCGCCGCGATGCCGGCGGCTTCGTCGGTGGGATGATTGGGCTGCAGGCGGGTGGACATGCGCCCGCGCAGGCCGATGGTGTTGCGAAAGCGCGTCACCACGCGGACCTTTTGCGCCACCAGAATCAGGTCCTGCACGCGCATGATCTTCGATACCGCGGCGACCATCTCCGGCGTCAGCCCCGGTGCCAGGGCGTTCAGCGCTGCCTCGTCTGCGTCGTCCCCGAGCAGCCAGTTGCGGAAGTCACCGATGGTCAGGTGGCTGACCGGGGCGAAGGCTTCGGCGTCGTGGCTGTCGATGATCAGCCGCGTGACTTCGTCGGTTTCATAGGGGATCAGCGCTTCCTCGAGAAAGCGCTTGAGCGGGATCTGCGCCAGACACATCTGCGCGGCGACCCGCTCGGCATCGCTGCCCGCCGCGACTTCAGCGAGAAAGTCGCCGGAGCGCGCCGGGCTGGCCTTGGCCATGACCTCGCGCAGGCTGTCGAAGCGCCACTGGGTGCCGCCTACGCTGTGGGTGTATGCCGCCATACCGCCTCCCTTAGCAAGCTGATGAAAACTACCTGCGTTGGCATTCCTGCGTTAAAAGCGGCCTCAACGTACTCATTTACAAAACGTAAACTCGCACGCGAGCCCGGTCCGCCGTTTCGGCCGCTTTCGCCTTGTACTGCCTGCCTCGCTTACGTTTCAACAGCTCGCTAATGCAATGCCGCCTCGGCGTTCTCAATCGCCGCAAATTCCTCTTCCGGCGTACCGGCCACCAGGTGGTGCCGGCTGTAGAGGGCGAAGTAGGCGATGAATATTCCGTAGATCACCACGGCGGCGATGACCACCCGTGGGTCGACCAGAAATCCGGCGACCACCGCGATGCAGGCCAGCACCAGCGCCACGCCTGAGGTCAGCACGCCGCCGGGCGTCTTGTAGGGGCGGGGCAAATCCGGCCGGCGCATGCGCAGGACGATGTGCGAGGCCATCATCAGTACATAGGAGATGGTCGCGCCGAACACTGCCACCAAGATCAGCAGGTCGCCCTGGCCGGTCAGCGAAAGCAGGAAGCCGATGATGCCCGGAATCACCAGCGCCATGACCGGCGCTTTGTTCTTGTTGGTCAGCGACAGCTTGCGCGGCAGGTAGCCAGCCCGCGACAGCGCAAAGATCTGCCGGGAATAGGCGTAGATGATCGAGAAGAAGCTGGCAATCAGCCCGGCCAGGCCGACCAGATTGACGAAGCCGCTCATCCAGGTCGAAGAGCCGTAGGCGGTGGTCAGCGCTTCCACCAGCGGGTTGCCGGATTCGACCAGCGTGCTGGAACCCGCGCCGCCAGGGCCAACGAGCAAGATCAGCCCGGCGAACGCGGCCAGAATCAGCATGGCGCCGATCAGCCCGCGCGGCATGTCGCGCTGTGGATTCTTGGTTTCCTCAGCGGCCAGCGGCACGCCTTCGACGGCAAGGAAGAACCAGATCGCATAGGGGATCGCTGCCCAGATTCCCACATAGCCGTAAGGCAGGAAATTGCTGGCGCCAGCGGCCGTGGTCGGTGCGATGTCCAGCAGCTTGTCGACGGAGAAGTGCGGCACCATCGCGACGATGAACACCGCAAGCGCCAGCGCGGCGACTGCCGTGATGATGAACATCAGCTTCAAGGCTTCGCCGACGCCGAAGATGTGGATGCCGATAAAGATGATGTAGAAGGCCAGGTAGATCGCCCAGCCGCCGATGCCGAACAGTGATTCGCAATAGGCACCGATGAATACGGCGATGGCAGCTGGCGCGATGGCGTACTCGATAAGGATCGCAGTGCCGGTGAGAAAACCGCCCAGCGGGCCGAACGCGCTACGCGCAAAGCCATAACCGCCGCCTGCAGTGGGAATCATCGAGGACAGTTCAGCGAGCGAGAAGCACATGCACAGGTACATCGTCGCCATCAGCAGCGTGGCGATGAAGAGGCCGCCCCAGCCGCCTTGGGCGAGGCCGAAGTTCCAGCCGGCGTAATCACCGGAAATCACGTAGGCGACGCCGAGGCCAACCAGCAGCACCCAACCGGCGGCGCCTTTCTTGAGCTCGCGTTCCTGAAAATAGGTACTGCCAACTGCTTCGAAATCGGTGGCGTGGGTCGCGGGTGTCGCACTGCTGCGTTCGAGAGCCATGGAGGATCATCCTTTGATGGGGTCGGGTACGGCAGGATCGTTAAAGCAAGCGCTGTGCCTTTGCGCGATCTACGGCGTTTGGGAGCCTCTTGAGTGGAAGTGCAGCCACGGGTGCACCAGCCCGACGCCTCTCGGCGCGGGCGGGCACTCTTTATGGGCTAGAAGTTATGGGCTAGAAAAACCCCAGTGGATTGATGTCGTAGCTGATCAGCAGGTTCTTGGTCTGCTGGTAGCTGTCGAGAATCATCTTGTGGGTCTCGCGACCGACGCCGGACTTCTTGTAGCCACCGAACGCCGCATGGGCCGGGTAGAGGTGGTAGCAGTTGGTCCAGACGCGCCCGGCCTTGATCGCGCGGCCCATGCGATAGGCGCGGTTGATGTCGCGGGTCCAGACGCCCGCGCCGAGCCCGTACTCGGTGTCGTTGGCGATGGCCAGGGCCTCGGCTTCGTCCTTGAAGGTGGTAACGCCGATCACCGGGCCGAAGATTTCCTCCTGGAACACGCGCATCTCGTTGGTGCCCTTGAGCAGGGTCGGCTGGATGTAATAGCCGGTGGCGAGTGAGCCTTCGAGCTTCTCGGCCGCGCCGCCGGTGAGCACTTCGGCACCTTCCTGCTTGGCGATTTCCAGATAGGACATGATCTTGTCGAACTGCTGTTGGCTGGCCTGGGCGCCGACCATGGTGTCGGTGTCCAGTGGGTCGCCACGCTTGATCTGCGAGACCTTCTTCATCACCGCTTCCATGAAGGGGCCATAGATCGACTCCTGCACCAGCGCCCGAGACGGACAGGTGCACACCTCGCCCTGGTTGAAGAAGCCCAGCACCAGCCCTTCGGCTGCCTTTTCGATAAAGGTCGGCTCGGCCTGCATGATGTCTTCGAAATAAATATTCGGGCTCTTGCCGCCCAGCTCAACGGTGCTCGGGATGATGGCCTCAGCGGCGCGCTTCATGATGTGCGAGCCCACCGGTGTCGAGCCGGTGAAGGCAATCTTCGCGATGCGCTTGCTGCTTGCCAGGGCCTCGCCGGCTTCACGGCCATAGCCCTGAACCACGTTGAGCACACCGGGTGGCAGCAGGTCACCGATCACTTCCATCAGCACGGCGATGCCCAGCGGCGTTTGCTCGGCAGGCTTGAGCACCACGCAGTTGCCGGCGGCCAGCGCTGGGGCGAGCTTCCAGGCGGCCATCAGGATCGGGAAGTTCCACGGAATGATTTGCCCGACCACGCCCAGCGGTTCGTGGAAATGGTAGGCAGCAGTGTGCTCATCAATCTCCGCAGCGGTGCCTTCCTGGGCGCGGATGCAGCCGGCGAAGTAACGGAAGTGGTCGGCGGCGAGTGGAATGTCGGCGTTAAGGGTTTCGCGCACGGCCTTGCCGTTGTCCCAGGTTTCGGTGATGGCGAGCATCTCGAGGTTCTGCTCGATGCGGTCGGCGATCTTGAGCAGGATCAATGAGCGCGCCTGTACGCTGGTCTTGCCCCAGGCATCAGCGGCGGCGTGGGCGGCGTCCAGCGCCTTTTCGATGTCGGCAGCGTCGGAGCGTGGAAACTCGGCAATGGGCTGACCGTTAACCGGTGACAGGTTGGTGAAGTATTGGCCGTTGGCTGGCTCGACGAACTCGCCGTTGATGAAGTTGCCGTAACGGGACTTGAAGGAAACGACAGCGCCTTCGCTGCCGGGATGGGCGTAACGCATGGTGAGTCTCCGGGGCTTGTAATTGTGTTGGGACTGCTGTCATCCAGCGTAGAACAAAGTCCGTTCGTCGGCTGGCGAGGCGACGTGCGGTGTACCGCTGGTCGGGCATTGGCAGCGCCAGTGCTGTGCTAATCTGCGCCGCAGTTTTCGGCGCTCACAGGCGTGGCTGTGCCACTTGCTCCGATTGCTCGGCGCGGCGCTTTTCAGAGGTCATTCATGCATATCCATATTCTCGGCATCTGCGGCACCTTCATGGGTTCGCTGGCAGTGCTGGCCAAGGAACTTGGCCATCGCGTCACCGGTTCGGACGCCAATGTCTATCCCCCGATGAGCACTCAGCTTGAGGCTCAGGGCATCGAGCTGACCCAAGGCTACGAGCCCAGTCAGCTTGAACCGGCGCCAGACCTAGTAGTGATCGGCAATGCGTTGTCACGTGGCAACCCGGCCGTGGAATACGTGCTGAACAAAGGGCTACCTTATGTGTCTGGCCCACAGTGGCTGGCTGACCATGTGCTGCAGGGCCGCTGGGTGTTGGCTGCGGCAGGCACCCATGGCAAGACCACCACCAGCAGCATGCTTGCGTGGGTACTGGAACACGCCGGCATGAGCCCGGGCTTTCTCATCGGCGGGGTGCCGCAGAACTTCGGTATCTCCGCCCGACTGGGTGGTACGCCATTCTTCGTGGTTGAGGCGGACGAGTACGACAGCGCGTTCTTCGACAAGCGCAGCAAGTTCGTCCACTACCGCCCGCGCACGGCGATCCTCAATAATCTCGAGTTCGACCACGCGGATATTTTCCCGGACCTCGCTTCAATTGAACGCCAGTTCCACCATCTGGTACGCACGGTGCCGAGCGAAGGACTGGTCATCCATCCGGAATCCGAGCAGGCGCTCAAGCGCGTTATCGGCATGGGTTGCTGGACGCCGGTGCAGACCACTGGCGAAGGCGGGCAGTGGCAGGCGAATCTGTTGAGCGCCGACGGCTCGCGCTTCGAGGTGATTTTCGACGGTGACGTACAGGGCGTAGTCGACTGGGAGCTGACCGGCCAGCACAACGTCAACAATGCACTGGCGACCCTGGCCGCAGCACGGCATGTGGGCGTATTGCCGAAGCAGGGCGCCGAAGCGCTGAGCGAATTTCGCAGCGTCAAGCGGCGCATGGAAAAGGTCGCCGAGGTTAACGGCGTGACCATTTATGACGACTTTGCTCATCACCCGACCGCGATCGCCACCACGCTCGATGGGCTGCGCAAGCGTGTTGGTGATACGCCAATCATTGCGGTGGTCGAGCCGCGCTCGAACTCGATGAAGCTCGGCGCGCATCGTGAGGGATTGGCCGAGTCGGTGGCGCTGGCCGATCAGGCCATCTGGTACGCGCCGCCGAACCTGGGCTGGGATCTGGCCGCTACGGTCGCCGGCTCGCCGGTCGAAACCACCGTCTGCGATTCGCTGGAGGCGATCATCGCCAAGGTCAAGGCCGACGCCACGCCGGGGACGCAGGTAGTGGTGATGAGCAACGGCGGCTTTGGTGGGTTGCACGTCAAACTGGCCACTGCTCTGGCGTAGGGTGGAAATCGCCGAAGGCATTTCCACGCGTAGAGTTGGTAGGGAAATTGGTGTCGGGCGTAACGGTGGAAAAACGCTTCGCGGTTTTCCACCCTACGAGATTCCGAATAGGGCGAATTTGTTCTCAAAGCGTCGCGAGCGAAGCTTAGGCAAGGCGAAACCTTGCGAGAAAGCGGAGCTTACTGGTGCAAGTGAGCATTTCGAGTAAGGTTTCAACGCAGCATAAGCAAGCGCAGCAGCTTTGGGAGCACATTCATGAGCGGACCGGAACGCATCACCTTGGCCATGACCGGCGCCTCCGGCGCGCAATACGGTCTGCGCCTGCTCGATTGCCTGATTCAAGAAGACCGCGAGGTGCACTTCCTGATTTCCAAGGCGGCGCAATTGGTGATGGCCACCGAGACCGATGTCGTGCTGCCGGCCAAACCGCAGGCCATGCAGGCGTTTCTCTCCGAATACACCGGCGCCGCGGCGGGCCAGATCCGTGTGTTTGCCAAGGAAGACTGGATGGCGCCGCCGGCTTCCGGCTCCGGCGCACCGACCGCGATGGTGGTGGTGCCGTGCTCGACCGGCACCTTGTCGGCCATCGCCACCGGCGCCTGCAATAACCTGATCGAGCGTGCGGCGGATGTTGCCCTTAAGGAACGCCGACAGCTGATCCTGGTGCCGCGTGAAGCGCCGTACTCGAGCATCCATCTGGAACACATGCTCAAGCTGTCCAATCTCGGGGTGACCATCCTGCCGGCATCACCGGGCTTCTATCACCAGCCGCAGACTATCGATGACCTCGTCGACTTCATCGTGGCGCGCATTCTCAACCTGCTCAACATCCCGCAGGACATGCTGCCGCGTTGGGGCGAGCACCATATCGTCAGTGACGATTGAGTGTGGCTGCGTAACCGGGCAGAGTCACCGTCTCGCTGCCGTGACTGCTGACCAGGAGCGGTTATGAAACGATCTGTCATGCGGCGTTGCTCGTTACTCCTGACTGTCCTGCTGTTCTCCGGCTGCGGCACAGTGCGCACCCTGAATGCCGCCAAACCCGGCGCACCCATTGTCTACTCCGGCACTCGCCTGGACTGGTACAGCCTCAACGGCGGTTGCTGCCCGCTGGACCGCTTTGGTGCCGAGGCGCCCAGGCATGCAGCGCTCGACCTACCAGCCAGCGCTTTGCTGGACACGCTGTTGTTGCCCTTTGCCCTCGCCGCCGTATTGGGTGTTGGGCTTGGCGTCAGCGGCGGTCTCTGAAACGTTCTGAGGTGACGCTGCCTGGCCTGTTACTGATCTGGGTCCAGCGTGGAGCCACGGAAAGGGCCATAGTCGCCGTATCTGCAATATGTTGCACATGGTGGTCAGGACCAGGAGGGAAGGGTGAAAGAACAAGCTCAGTTTCACGTGAGTTACTGGTTTATCGCCGTCCTGGCGTTTCTCGGCATTCAATACCTGCTGACGGCGCAGCAGGAAGTAGCGACGATCCCCTACAGCGAGTTCGAGCAGCACCTCAAGGATGGGCGCATCGACGAGCTGGCGATCACCGAGCGACGTATCGAAGGCACCTTCAAGGAGCCGTTGCCCAGCGGGCAGCGACGCTTCGTCAGTAACCGCGTCGAGCCGCAGTTGGCCGAGCACCTGCAGCAATATCCGGTGCGCTACACCGGCAGGGTAGAAAGCACACTGGTGCGCGACCTGCTGTCGTGGGTCGTTCCGGCGGCGCTGTTCTTTGGCATCTGGCTGTTTCTGCTGCGCCGCATGAGCGGTGGCCTTGGCGGCGGCATGATGCAGATCGGCAAGAGCAAAGCGCGGGTCTACGTCGAGACTGACATGAAGGTTAGCTTCGCTGATGTGGCCGGCGTCGACGAGGCCAAGGACGAACTCAAGGAAATTATCGAGTTCCTGCGTGATCCGCAGGCCTACGGCCGCCTCGGCGGACGCATGCCCAAGGGCGTGCTGCTGGTTGGCCCGCCCGGCACCGGCAAGACGTTGTTGGCGCGGGCCGTGGCTGGCGAGGCAAAGGTGCCGTTCTTCTCCATTTCCGGCTCCGAGTTTGTCGAGATGTTTGTCGGGGTGGGTGCGGCGCGGGTGCGTGACCTGTTCGAGCAGGCCCGTGCCCAGGCACCGGCGATCATCTTCATTGACGAACTGGACGCCCTCGGTCGCGCCCGTGGCGCCGGGCCGCTGTCCGGCGGGCACGATGAGAAGGAGCAGACGCTCAACCAATTGCTGGTCGAGATGGACGGCTTCGATACCTCCAGCGGACTGGTCTTGCTGGCCGCCACCAACCGGCCGGAGATTCTCGATCCGGCCCTGCTCCGCGCTGGCCGGTTCGACCGTCAGGTGTTGGTCGATCGCCCGGACAAAGTCGGGCGGGTACAGATTCTCAACGTGCACCTGAAAAAAGCCAGGCTCGACGCTGATGTCGATCCCCAGGCCATCGCTGCGTTGACGCCTGGATTCACCGGTGCCGACCTGGCCAACCTGGTCAACGAGGCGACGCTGCTGGCCACCCGGCGTCACGGCGAGGCGGTGAGCATGGAAGACTTCACCGCCGCCATCGAGCGCATCGTCGCCGGTCTGGAGAAGCGCAATCGGCTGCTCAACCCACGTGAGCGCGAGATTGTCGCCTATCACGAAATGGGCCACGCGCTGGTCGCCATGGCGCTGCCGGGCGTCGACCCGGTGCACAAGGTATCGATCATTCCCCGTGGCATGGGCGCGCTGGGCTATACCATTCAGCGACCCATCGAAGATCGCTTCCTGATGACGCGCGAAGAGCTGGAAAACAAGATGGCGGTACTGCTCGGCGGCCGGGCTGCGGAGTGGTTGGTGTTTGCCCACCTGTCCACCGGTGCGGCGGACGACCTGGCCAAGGTCACCGACATTGCCCGGGCCATGGTCACCCGCTACGGCATGTCCCGGCGCCTCGGCCATATGGCATTGGAGCGCGAGCCGAACTCCTTTTTGGGCAACGAAGCGATGCTCGGCCTCAAGCCGCAGCATGATTACTCGGAAAGTACCGCCACAGCGATCGATGAGGAGGTGCAGGAGCTTGTTCAGTCCGCTTTTCAGCGCAGCCTGGCGCTGCTTGAGGCACGACGGGAGCTGCTCGAGCGCAGCGCGAGCAGGCTACTGCAGCAGGAAACGCTGGAAGGTGAAGAGTTACTCAGCTTGAGTGCTGCTTCAATCAGCGCCTCGGCAGAGCCGATGCGCCCTTAGTTCCCGCTATTTGAGGCAGACGAAGAGCGTTGTTTTTCATGCTGTCCCAACGCCCATTGGACATGTTCGCGCACCAGCTCCGAGGGATCATCGCGGCGCGCCTGCAGCGCTTCAAGCACAGGAATACTGGACGGTGCATTACCGAGCCCAACGGCCAGGTTGCGTAACCAGTTTTGATAGCCCGTCCGCCGCAGCGGCGAGCCCTCGGTGCGGCTGAGAAATTCGTCTTCTGTCCAGCGAAACAGCGTGGCCAGCTCGGCATTGTCCAGGCTGTGGCGGGGCTGGAAGTCGGTCTGCTGGGTGGGTTTGGCGAAGCGGTTCCAGGGGCAGACGATCTGGCAGTCATCGCAGCCGAACACGCGGTTGCCGATCTTCGACCGTAACTCGACGGGAATCGAACCTTTCAGCTCGATGGTGAGGTAGGAAATGCAGCGCCGAGCATCCAGCACCCGTTCGCCGACGAAAGCCTCGGTCGGGCAGATGTCCAGGCAGGCATGGCAGCTACCGCAGTGGTCGCGTGCGGTGGGTTCGTCGACCGGCAGGGCGATGTCGGCGAACAGTTCGCCAAGGAAGAACCAGCTGCCGGCTTTGCGATTGAGCACCAAGGTGTTCTTGCCGATCCAGCCAAGGCCGGCCTGCTGGGCCACGGCCTTTTCCAGCACCGGTGCGCTGTCGACGAAGGCTCGGAAGCCGAAGGGGCCGATCACCTGCTGAATGCGCTCGGCCAGCTGTTGCAGGCGCTTGCGGATCAGTTTGTGATAGTCGCGGCCCAACGCGTAGCGGGACACGTAGGCTTTTTCCGGATGCGCCAGTTGCTCGGCCATGCGCGTGTCGCCCGGCAGGTAGTCCATGCGCAACGACACGACTCGCAGCGTGCCCGGCACCAGTTGCTCCGGGTGGGAACGTTTGCTGCCATGAGCAGCCATATAGTCCATCTCGCCGTGGTAGCCGGCTGCCAGCCAGCGTTCGAGGTGGGCCTCGTGCTCGCCCAGATCGACACCGGTGATGCCGACCTGCTGGAAGCCGAGCTCGCGGCCCCACTCCTTGATGGAGTCGGCAAGAACGGCTGGGTCGAGGATGGTGCTGGACATGGCTTCGAATCGTCGGGCATTGCGGTGGGGGAGCGGGTTAACGAGGCAGCCTGCGGAGGCGATCGCCGATCTGCCGCGCTGCGCACCACGAGACGACTGTGACGCTTTGATCCGCCACAGATGCGCGGGAGCGGGTCGGGCTGCGCATGCGTATAATTCTGCCAGATATTCGCTCGGGTGATTCATGTCCCAGACCACCGATACACTTCCCGTCCCGCTTTACTCTGCCGCTCAAGTGCGTGAGCTCGATGCTCGGTTGATCGCGGCCGGGACCCCCGGTTACGAACTGATGCAGCGTGCCGCGCATGCGGCGTGGCGTGCCTTAAAGCGCCGCTGGCCTGATGCAGACGAGATCAGCGTGCTTGCTGGTCGGGGCAACAATGCCGGGGATGGCTATTTGATTGCGGCGTTGGCGCAGCGTGCCGGTCGTCAGGTCAGGGTGTTGGCCGTGGGCGATCCGCAGCAACTGCAGGGCGATGCCGCCCAGGCTTTTGCTGAAGCCCAGGCAGCCGGCGTCAAGGTCACGCCCTGGGCAGCCGGTACGGACCTGCGCGGCGTGCTGGTCGATGCGCTGCTCGGTACGGGTATTGCCGGCGAGGTGCGTGAACCCTATGCCAGCGCCATACGCGCGATGAATGAAAGCGCGCAGCCGATCCTCTCGGTCGACCTGCCGTCCGGGTTGTGTGCCGACACGGGGCATCAGCTCGGCGACGCAGTGCGGGCCGAGCTGACTGTAACCTTTATCGGCCTCAAGCTCGGCCTGTTTACAGGCCAGGGTCCGGATTGTTTCGGAGCGCTGGTATTCGATGACCTGCAGGCCGATGCGGAGGTCGTCGCACAGATCAAGCCATCCGCTCTGCGCTTGTGCGAGGCCAACTTGCCGACGCTCGCGCCCCGCTCGCCAACTGCTCATAAAGGAAGCTTTGGTCAGGTGCTGGTCATCGGTGGCGACCTCGGCACCGGCGGCGCCGCATTGCTCAGTGCCGAAGCCGCGCTGCGCTGCGGCGCCGGCATGGTGACCCTGGCGACGCGTCCCGAGCATGCCACTGCCTCGCTGGTGCGGCGTCCGGAAATCATGTGCAGTGGCGTCGAATCCACTTATGCATTGACGGCGCTGACCCAACGCGCCGATGTGCTGGTCATCGGGCCTGGCCTGGGCCAGGCGCCCTGGGGGCGCAGTTTGCTGTCGCTGGCACCTCAGTGCCGTGTCCCGCAGGTGTGGGATGCCGACGCGCTGAATCTGCTGGCGGCAGGTGCGGTCGAGTTGCCAAGTGATTGTCTGCTCACACCGCATCCCGGAGAGGCGGCGCGGCTGCTGGGTATTTCCGTGGCTGATGTGCAGGCCGACCGACCCGCCGCTGCTCGTGCTCTGGCTGCTCGCTTCGGTTGTGCCGTATTGCTGAAGGGCGCCGGAACCCTGATTGCCGATCACGACGGTCGGTTGGCGCTGTGTGATCGCGGGCATCCGGCCATGGCCAGCGCGGGCCTCGGCGATGTCTTGGCGGGGGTTGCGGGAGCATTGCTGGCGCAGGGACTGGCGCCTTTCGAAGCGGCCTGTTTTGCGGTCTGGTTGCATGCGGTGGCAGGCGAGCGTCTTGGTGCCGGGGGGCGCGGGCTGGTTGCCGCCGATCTGATTCCTATGGTCCGCCAGTTGCTCGAGGAGCATTCACCATGTCTGACCTAACACTGTTGGCTGCCGACGAAGACGCCATGCTGTTGCTGGGGGCGCGCATCGCCCAGGCGACCGGCGGCCTAGGTGTGATCTACCTCCACGGTGACCTTGGCGCCGGCAAGACCACGCTGTCGCGTGGGCTGATCCGTGGGCTTGGGCACGAGGGCAAGGTCAAGAGCCCGACCTTTACCCTGGTCGAACCTTATGAGACTCCGGCTGCACGAGTGTTCCATTTCGACCTGTACCGTCTGGTCGACCCGGAAGAACTGGAATTTCTCGGCATTCGCGACTATTTCGAAGGTGACGCCCTGTGCCTGGTAGAGTGGCCAGAGCGTGGCGCCGGCATTTTGCCAAAGGCCGACCTGGACATTACCATTACGCCGCACGGGGCCGGTCGTATGCTGCGCCTGACGCCACAGGGCGAGCGCGGTGAAGGCTGGTGTTCCATCCTGACCGTCGGCAATCAATGAACATCATGGGGTTGGGTATGCGCATGCGCGCGCTGGTGAGTGGTTTGGCATTGATGTTCGCGGCCATGCAGGTTCTGGCGGCTTCCGACGTCCAGAGCGTGCGTCTATGGCGAGCGCCTGACAACACACGGTTGGTCTTTGACCTGTCCGGCCCTGTCCAGCACAAGGTATTCACCTTGACGGCTCCGGATCGCATCGTCATTGACGTTGACGGCGCCAATCTGGCCAAGCCATTCGATCAGCTGCCGCTGCAGAACACGCCCATCTCGGGGCTGCGCGCAGCGAAATACGATGCGGACACCTTGCGGGTGGTCATTGACCTGAGCGCCGAGGTTTCGCCAAAGAGCTTTACGCTCACGCCGAACCAGCAGTACGGCCATCGGCTGGTGGTCGATCTGTTCGACAATGCTGCTGATGCGGCCGCGGCGTCCACCGCCAACGTCCCGGCGACTGCCGCGCCGAGTACGCCAACTGCTCCTGTATCGCCGACCTTGCCGGCGATCAAGCTGCCTCCGCTGCCAAGCAGCAAGCGCGATATCGTCATTGCGATCGACGCCGGGCACGGCGGAGAAGACCCCGGCGCCATCGGTCCTGGCAAGATCTATGAGAAAACCGTGGTGCTGGCTCTTGCCAAGGAGCTGCAGCGCCAGATCAATACCGACAAAGGCTTCCGCGCCGAGCTGGTGCGCACCGGTGATTACTTTATCCCCTTGCGTAAACGCACCGAAATTGCCCGGAAGAAGGGCGCTGATCTGTTCGTCTCCATTCATGCCGATGCGGCGCCGCGGTCGTCGGCCTACGGCGCGTCGGTGTTTGCTTTATCGGATCGCGGTGCGACATCGGAAACTGCACGTTGGCTGGCTGACAGTGAAAACCGTTCGGACCTGATCGGCGGTGCCGGAAATGTCAGCCTGGGCGACAAGGACCAGATGCTTGCCGGCGTGCTGTTGGATTTGTCGATGACCGCTTCGTTGTCTTCCAGTCTTAACGTCGGGCAGAAGGTGCTGAGTAACATGGGTCGGATCACGCCGTTGCATAAACGCCGTGTGGAACAGGCCGGATTCATGGTGCTGAAATCACCGGATATCCCGTCGATCCTGGTAGAGACCGGGTTCATTTCCAATCCATCCGAGGCGCGGAAGCTGCAAACCGCAGCGCATCAGCAGGCCTTGGCGCGCTCAATCCACAGTGGCGTGCGACAGTTCTTCCATGAAAACCCGCCGCCCGGCACCTACGTTGCCTGGATGCGCGACTCCGGCAAGATTGCCAGCGCGGCGCGCGAGCATGTCGTTCGTTCAGGCGAAAGCCTGGCGCTGCTTGCTCAGCGCTATCAGATCAGCTTGCCTGCGTTGCGCAGTGCCAACAGCTTGAAAAGCGACGTGATCAAGGTTGGCCAAACGCTGAATATTCCAGCGACGACTCTGGCCTCACAGCCATGATCGAGGCTGCGCGCATCCAGCTGCTCAGTCCGCGGCTGGCGAACCAGATTGCCGCCGGTGAGGTGGTTGAACGACCCGCTTCGGTGATCAAAGAGCTGCTGGAGAATAGCCTCGATTCCGGGGCGACCCGGATCGAAGTGGACGTCGAACAAGGCGGCATCAAACTGCTGCGGGTGCGTGATGATGGCTGCGGTATCCCCGCCGAAGATTTGCCGCTGGCCCTGGCTCGGCATGCGACCAGCAAGATCCGGGACCTGGAAGACCTCGAGCGGGTGATGAGCCTGGGTTTTCGCGGTGAGGCGCTGGCGTCGATCAGTTCGGTTTCTCGGTTGACCTTGACCTCCCGTACGGCCGAGGCAGCCGAGGCGTGGCAGGTCGAAACCGAGGGCCGGGACATGGAGGCTCGCGTTCAGCCAGCGGCGCATCCGGTCGGTACTTCAGTGGAAGTGCGCGACCTGTTCTTCAATACGCCGGCGCGGCGCAAGTTTCTGCGTACCGAAAAGACCGAGTTCGATCACCTGCAGGAAGTGATCAAGCGGCTGGCTCTGGCGCGGTTCGATGTGGCCTTTCACCTTCGGCACAACGGCAAGGTGGTTCTTGCGCTGCACCCGGCGAATGACCCGACATCCAGGGCTCGCCGCGTCGCATCGGTCTGCGGTCCGGCCTTTCTCGAGCAGGCGTTGCCGGTCGAGATTGAGCGTACCGGCTTGCATCTCTGGGGGTGGGTAGGCTTGCCTACGTTCTCCCGCAGCCAGGCGGATCTGCAGTATTTCTATGTGAATGGACGCATGGTGCGCGACAAGCTGGTCGCGCATGCGGTGCGGCAGGCTTACCGCGACGTCCTGTTCAATGGTCGGCACCCGACCTTCGTGTTGTTCCTCGATGTCGACCCGGCGGTAGTGGACGTCAATGTTCATCCGACCAAGCACGAGGTGCGATTTCGCGACAATCGCATGGTGCATGATTTCCTGTACGGCACCTTGCACCGCGCGCTCGGTGATGTGCGTCCGGAGGATCAGCTTGCCGCGCCAGCGAGTGTGGCGCCGGTAACCAAGGTCTCCGGTCGTGATGCCGGAGAGTTCGCCGGGCAGAACGAAATGAGCCTTGCTGCCAACGTGCTGGAACAGCCGCAAGCAGAGCAGTCTGCCTGGCGCGGAGCCGGCGCGGGTTATCAGGCGCCTCGGCCGATGCCAGTCGGCAACCTTGCAGAAGCGCAGGGCGCTTACCGGGAGTTCTTCTCGCCGCTGGCTGAGGCGAATGCAGCGGCCCTGCCGGAAAGCCAGGACGATGTGCCGCCGCTTGGCTATGCGCTGGCTCAACTCAAGGGCATCTATATCCTCTCGGAAAATGCTCAAGGGCTTGTGCTGGTGGATATGCACGCCGCCCATGAGCGAATCATGTATGAGCGCCTGAAAACCGCGATGGCCAGCGAAGGGCTGCGTGGCCAGCCGCTGCTGGTTCCCGAATCGATCGCCGTCAGCCAGCGCGAAGCCGATTGTTCTGAAGAGCATGCCCAGTGGTTTCAGAGGCTTGGCTTCGAGTTGCAGCGATTGGGCCCGGAAAGCTTGGCGATCCGCCAGATTCCGTCCTTGCTCAAACAGGCCGAGGCGACCCGGCTGGTACAGGATGTGCTGGCCGACCTGCTTGAATACGGCACCAGCGACCGCATTCAGGCGCACCTTAACGAACTGCTTGGCACCATGGCATGTCACGGCGCGGTCCGTGCAAACCGACGCCTTACCGTGCCGGAGATGAACGGCCTGTTGCGTGATATGGAGCAGACCGAGCGCAGTGGTCAGTGCAATCACGGGCGTCCGACCTGGACTCAGCTGGGCATGGGCGACCTGGACAAGCTCTTTCTCCGGGGGCGATAGGCAGGCGGTCCGGCCTTTACGCTGGCGCCTGCATCACCCTCGATACATTTCTTTGAGCATCCGATGTCCCGACTACCTCCCGCGATTTTTCTCATGGGTCCGACCGCCGCCGGTAAAACGGACCTGGCGATCGAGCTTGCTCGTGCATTGCCATGTGACCTGATCAGCGTCGATTCCGCCCTGGTCTACCGCGACATGGACATCGGAACCGCCAAACCTTCTGCGGAGCTGTTGAGAGCCTTCCCGCATCGGCTGATCGATATCAGGGACCCGGTCCAGAGCTACTCGGCCGCCGAGTTTGTCAGCGATGCCCTCGCCGCAATGGCTCAGAGCACCGAAGCAGGGCGCATTCCGCTGCTGGTCGGCGGCACCATGTTGTACTTCAAGGCGTTGCTCGAAGGGCTGGCGGATATGCCGGCCGCCGATGCAGAGGTGCGCGCGGCGCTCGAAGCACAGATGCGGGCCGAGGGCGCTGGGGTGCTGCATCGCCAACTCAGCGAAATCGATCCGGTATCGGCCGCGCGTATCCATCCGAATGATCCGCAGCGTCTGATCAGGGCGCTTGAAGTCTATCGAGTCAGCGGTATCAGCATGACCGAGCATCGTGCTCGGCAATCCGCTCAAAAAGCCGGAGCCGGCACGCCAGACGGCTGCGTCTTGCCTTATACTGTCGCGCAGTTGTACATAGCGCCTGCTCAACGGCAGGTCTTGCACCAGCGTATCGAGCAGCGTTTCGTTCAGATGGTTGAACAGGGCTTTGTTGCAGAGGTCGAAGGTCTTCGCGGGCGCCCTGATTTGCATGCCGAACTGCCGTCCATGCGAGCGGTCGGTTATCGTCAGGTTTGGCGCTATCTGGACGGTGAGTATTCGGCGCCGGAAATGGTTGAGCGTGGGGTGATCGCAACCCGGCAACTGGCCAAGCGTCAAATGACCTGGTTGAGGGGATGGGAGGGGGTTCACTGGCTGGAAAGTTCGGCCCGCGACAATCTGCCGCGAGCATTGAAATACTTGGATAGGCTCGCCATATTGAGCTGACACTGCTATTTGACCGGCTATTCTCAATCACTGATCGGCCGTGTTCGATTTCGAATAATTAATGAAAAGATCCTTTAAGGAGTGCGGCACATGTCAAAAGGGCATTCGCTACAAGACCCTTACCTGAACACCCTGCGTAAGGAGCGCGTTCCGGTTTCCATCTACTTGGTCAACGGTATCAAGCTTCAGGGTCAGATCGAGTCATTCGACCAGTTTGTCATTCTGTTGAAGAACACGGTTAGTCAGATGGTTTACAAGCATGCCATCTCGACTGTCGTTCCTGGCCGTCCGGTGCGCCTGCCTGCTGCTGGCGATGCTGAGCAGTCCGAGTCGGGTAACGAATAAAGGGAGCCTTCTTTGTTCTTCGAACGTCCCGGTGGTGGTGAGCGGGCTATCCTGGTTCATCTGGATGCTCAGGATCCAGCGGCGCGTGAAGACCCCCAAGAGTTTCGGGAGCTGGCGCGGTCAGCTGGCGCTGAGACAGTTGGTTTCGTCAATGTTGCCAAGCATCAACCTTCCGCCAAATTTCTAATCGGCAGCGGCAAAGTCGAAGAGTTGCATGACCTTGTCAGGGATGGCGAGGTCGAGCTGGTCATTTTCAATCACACCCTGACGCCCAGCCAGGAGCGCAACCTCGAGCGAGCGCTCGAATGCCGTGTGCTTGATCGGACCGGGCTGATCCTCGATATCTTTGCTCAGCGGGCGCGCACGCACGAAGGCAAGTTGCAGGTTGAGCTGGCTCAGTTGGATCATATGAGCACTCGACTGGTGCGGGGCTGGACTCACCTTGAGCGGCAGAAGGGGGGGATTGGTCTACGCGGCCCTGGCGAGACACAGCTTGAAACTGACAGGCGCTTGCTGCGTGTGCGTATCCGCCAGATCAAGCAGCGGCTGGAAAAGGTTCGTAGTCAGCGTGAGCAGGCTCGCCGTGGCCGCAGACGTGCTGACATTCCGCTTATATCCCTGGTGGGCTATACCAACGCGGGTAAGTCCACTCTTTTCAATGCTTTGACCGAATCCGAGGTTTATGCCGCCAACCAGCTTTTCGCTACGCTGGATCCCACCTTGCGTCGTCTGGATCTGGATGACCTGGGGCCTGTGGTGATTGCTGATACGGTTGGATTCATTCGTCACTTGCCGCACAAACTGGTCGAATCTTTCCGGGCCACGCTCGAAGAGTCGAGTAATGCTGATCTGCTGCTGCATGTCATCGATACTCACGAGCCTGAGCGGGATCAGCAGATCGAGCAGGTGCTGGCGGTGTTGACCGAGATCGGTGCGAATGAGCTACCGATTCTTGAGGTTTACAACAAAGTGGATCTGCTTGAAGGCATCGAGCCGCAGATCCAGCGCGATGCTGATGGCGTACCGCAGCGGGTATGGGTCTCGGCGCAGCAAGGATTGGGGCTGGATCTGCTGAAGCAGGCCATTGCCGAACTGCTTGGTAACGACCTTTACATAGGTACGCTTCGGTTGCCTCAGCAGCTTGGGCGCATGCGTGCGCAGCTGTTCGACCTTGGGGCCGTGCAGTCCGAAGTTCACGATGAAGAGGGTGTCAGCCTGCTTGATGTACGTTTGCAGCGTGTCGAGCTGCATCGACTGATTAGTCGCGCGGGCTTTGAGGCAGAACAGTTCTTCGAGCAACACACTTTGCAATAAAGCTTGGGGGGCTTTTAAGCCGTTCGTTCCGGGCTTTCGGTAGCATTGGCGGACGCGCCGCTGGCGCGTCTTTAGCTTTATTTGAATGGAGAGCGCTATGGCTTGGAATGAGCCGGGTGGCAACTCGAACAACCAGGATCCCTGGGGTAGTGGTGGTGGCGGTGGTCGTCGCGGTGGTGACGATCAGAAAGGTCCGCCTGACCTGGATGAAGCTTTTCGCAAGCTGCAGGACAGCCTAAACGGCATGTTCGGCGGCAAGAAACGCAGTGGTGGCTCCTCGGGTGGTGGTTCCGGGCGCCGCGGTGGGTTTGCGCTGGTCTGGGTTGGTCTGGTGGTGTTGCTCGCTGTCTGGCTGTTCAATGCCATCTACATTGTCGATGAGCAAGAGCAGGCTGTGGTGTTGCGCTTCGGGAAATATCACGAAACCGTGGGCCCAGGTCTGAATATCTACTTCCCGCCGTTTGATCGGAAGTTCCAGGCGAACGTGACTCGAGAGCGCTCCTACAGCAAGCAAGGGCAGATGCTTACCGAGGATGAGAACATCATCGAAGTGCCTTTGACCGTGCAGTACAAAATCAGCGACCTTCAAGCGTTCGTTCTCAATGTCGAAGATCCGGAAGCATCGCTGCAGCACGCTACTGATAGTGCTGTGCGCCACGTTGTGGGTTCGACTGCGATGGATCAGGTGCTGACCGAGGGTCGTGAGGCCATGGCTGGCGAGGTCAAAGAACGTCTGCAACGGTTTCTCGACAATTATGGGACCGGCATAATCGTGACTCAGGTGAACCTGCAGAGTGCCGCTGCGCCGCGCGAGGTGCAGGAAGCGTTCGATGACGTTATTCGTGCCCGAGAAGATGAGCAGCGCGAGAAGAATCAGGCCGAGTCCTACGCTAACGGAGTGATCCCTGAAGCGCGCGGTCAGGCCCAGCGCATGCTGGAGGAAGCCAGTGGTTATCGTGATGCGGTGATTTCGCGGGCACAGGGTGAGGCGGATCGCTTCTCAAAGCTGGTGACCGAGTATCGAAAAGCGCCAGACGTAACGCGTGAGCGCCTCTATCTGGAAACCATGCAGGAGCTGATGAGCAATACCAGCAAGGTTCTCGTCACCGGCGAGCAGGGCCAAAATAATCTGCTGTATCTGCCGCTGGACAAGATGGTCAACAGTCGCGGTGCTGCGTCCGAGCGATCCCCTGCGGCATCGGCGTCAGGCGCTTCGACCCAAACCACGAGGCTGCCGCCGGAGTTGGATCCGCGTGAAGTGCGTACAAGGGAGGTCCGCTAATGAGCAATAAATCCCTGACCGCCCTTATTGTGGGTGTGGTGCTGGCGATCGTGGCGTGGAATAGCTTTTACATCGTCTCGCAGACGGAGCGAGCGGTAATGCTGCGATTCGGTCGTATCGTCGAGCCCGACGTGAAGCCAGGCCTGCACCTGAAGATTCCTTACGTCAATAGCGTGCGCAAGTTCGATGCGCGGCTGATGACGCTGGATACCACGACGTCGCGCTTCCTGACGCTGGAGAAGAAGGCGTTGATGGTTGATTCCTATGCCAAGTGGCGTGTGGACGATGCCGAGCGGTTCTACACGGCGACTTCGGGTGTGAAGCAGATCGCCGACGAGCGTCTCGCGCGGCGTCTCGAAGCTGCACTACGCGACCAGTTTGGTAAGCGGACCTTGCACGAGTCGGTGTCCGGTCAGCGCGACGAGCTGATGAGTCTGGTAACCAACAGTCTGAACCGAGCTGCGCAACAGGAACTCGGGATTGAAGTGGTGGATGTTCGGGTCAAGGGCATCGATCTTCCGCGCGAAGTGAACCGCAGCGTGTTCGAGCGGATGAGCTCCGAGCGTGAGCGTGAAGCCCGTGAGCATCGCGCGAAAGGCAAGGAGTTGGCCGAAGGCATTCGTGCCGACGCCGATCGTCAGCGTCGGGTGCTATTGGCTGAAGCGTTCCGTGAGGCTGAAGAGCTGCGCGGTGATGGCGATGCGCAGGCGGCAGCCATCTATGCCGCTGCTTACGGGCAAGATCGGGAATTCTATTCCTTCCATCGCAGCCTTCAAGCCTACCGTGAGAGCTTCGCCAACAAAGAAGATGTCCTGGTGCTCGACCCTAAAAGCGATTTCTTCCGTTATCTGGAGTCCGCAACCGCGCAGTGATAGCAAATGGGTCGTCCGGCGGGGTGAGCACTGTCCGCCGGGTGACCCGTTAGCGAAACATTGTTATGATCCGCGAGCCGGGAAAAGCCCGGCTTTTTTGCGTCTGCGCCCCGGCGGTAGCAGGCTGATCCGGGCATGGCCAGCCATGCTGATCCCCTGGGAGGGGCGTGGCGCTGTTGCAATGGTTCGAACACAATCGCACGCGACCGATGGGCGGCTAAGGCTGTTGCCCCGGCGTTCGTCTGCTTGACTAGGCTTGCCGTATCGAGAGGTGATTGGCGAAATGGCAACGATAGACCGCTGGCTCCTGCCAGATGGCATTGAAGAAGTGCTGCCCCCCGAAGCGGCGCGTATCGAAACTGCACGGCGTCGTGTGCTGGATCTGTTCCAGTGCTGGGGCTATGAGCTGGTTATCACCCCTCATGTAGAGTTTCTCGAATCGCTCCTGATTGGCGCTGGGCAGGACCTCGATCTCAAGACGTTCAAGGTCGTCGATCCGTTGTCAGGCCGTCAGATGGGGTTACGAGCGGACATCACGCCCCAGGTGGCGCGTGTTGACGCACATACGTTGCGCCGTGAAGGCCCTAGCCGCCTGTGCTATGCCGGCAGCGTTCTGCACGCCAAGCCACAGGCTCTCGCCACGTCGCGAAGCCCGATTCAGTTGGGCGCTGAGCTTTATGGCGACAGCAGTACTTCCAGCGACCTTGAGGTGATCAGCCTGATGCTGGAGACCCTTCTGCTCGCTGATGTGCCGGACTTGCACATGGATCTCGGGCATGTGGGGATCTATCGCGGGTTGGCGCGCGCCGCCGGCCTCTCTGGAGATGCAGAGCAGCGCCTTTTCGATGCCTTGCAGCGTAAGGCCATGGACGAGATCGCGGCGCTGACCGCTGATGTCGAGCCTTCGCTGGCAGCCATGTTGCGCGCGTTGGCGCGGCTCTGTGGTGGGCGCGAGACGCTCGATGCTGCGCGCGAGCTGCTTGCCGGTGCACCTGCTCCAGTTCTTGAGGCGCTGGAAGGTTTGGCGCAGGTCGCCGACCAGCTGGCGATGCGGTATCCCGAGCTGCCGTTGTATTTCGATCTGGGCGAGTTGCGCGGCTATCACTATCACACAGGTGTCGTTTTCGCGGTATTCGTCCCAGGCGTCGGTCAGTCGATCGCTCAAGGCGGGCGTTATGACGATATTGGTGCGGATTTTGGTCGAGCTCGTCCGGCGACCGGCTTTTCAACCGATTTGAAAACGTTGGTCAGGCTGGGCAATGCCGAGCTCGTTGACTCGTCGGCCGGTGTGTGGGCGCCGCACGGTACGGATCCGGCGTTGTGGCACGCAATCCGTAAGCTGCGTGCGCGTGGCGAGCGGGTGGTTCAAGCGTTGAGCGGGCAGCAGGTTGATGCGGCGCCGGGCGTTGGCTGTGACCGGCAGCTACTGTTGCAAGAAGGTTCCTGGGTTGTTTCGCCGCTGGACCGCTGATGTGGCTGTGCTGGCAGGTTTTCCAGATTTTTCGCCGGTCATGACCGGTATGCTTCGCCAAGAGGACAAGGTTTATGGGTAAGAATGTCGTGGTCCTGGGCACCCAATGGGGTGATGAGGGCAAGGGCAAGATCGTTGATCTGCTGACCGACCAGGCTGCGGCCGTGGTGCGTTTCCAGGGCGGTCATAACGCCGGGCACACACTGGTCATCGATGGCGAGAAAACCGTACTGCACCTGATTCCGTCCGGAATCTTGCGGGAAAACGTCCAGTGTCTGATCGGTAATGGCGTGGTCGTGGCGCCGGATGCCCTGATGCGTGAGATCACCAAGCTCGAAGAAAAGGGTGTCCCGGTTCGCGAGCGTCTGCGCATCAGCCCGGCCTGCACCCTGATCCTGCCGTATCACGTCGCTCTGGATCAGGCGCGTGAAGCATCGCGGTCCGAAGGTAAGATCGGTACCACAGGGCGTGGTATAGGGCCGGCTTACGAGGACAAGGTCGCTCGCCGTGGCCTGCGGATTGGTGATCTGTTCAATCCCGAGCGCTTCACGGTCAAGTTGCGTGAGTTGCTCGAGTACCACAACTTCATCCTGCAGAATTTCTACAAGGTCGAGCCTGTCGACTTCCAGAAGACTCTGGATGAGGCACTGGGCTACGCCGAGATTCTTCGGCCGATGATGACCGATGTCTCGGCGCGGCTGCACGAGTTGCGCAAGCAGGGTGCGCGCATCATGTTCGAGGGTGCCCAGGGCTCGCTGCTCGACATCGATCATGGTACCTACCCCTATGTAACCAGCTCCAGCACCACAGCGGGGGGTACAGCTACGGGTTCCGGTTTTGGTCCGCTCTATTTGGACTACATCCTCGGCATTACCAAGGCCTACACCACGCGCGTCGGCTCCGGCCCGTTCCCGACGGAATTGTTTGATGACGTGGGTGCTCGTCTGGCTGAGCGTGGCCATGAGTTCGGCTCGACTACCGGCCGCGCCCGGCGCTGCGGTTGGTTCGATGCGGTAATCCTGCGTCGCGCAATCGAGATCAACAGTGTCTCGGGTATCTGCCTGACCAAGCTGGACGTACTGGACGGCCTCGAGACCATCCGCATTTGCGTCGCTTACAAGGATCGCAACGGGGAAGTGCTGGTCGATGCGCCGACCGATGCGGACAGTTATCAGGGCTTGCAGCCGGTTTACGAGGAGCTTCCCGGATGGACTGAGTCCACTGTCGGGGTAAAGTCGCTTGAGGCGCTGCCGGCTAATGCGCGTGCTTACATCAAGCGCATTGAAGAGCTCGTCGAGGCGCCAGTCGACATTATTTCAACTGGCCCGGACCGCAACGAGACCATCGTGCTGCGTCATCCCTACGCCTGATCGCTGGTGTGATATTGAAAAACCGCCCTCGGGCGGTTTTTTTTGGGCCAAGGCTAATGGCTTGTAGCTGCCAAGAAGGAGCGTCAGTAGAGCGTGGAGCTACCGCTTATGGCTTGGCGGCCCTTCGAGTGGACTCCAGGCAGCAGAAACGAAAAAACCGAGCCAGTGGCTCGGTTTTTTCTGAAGAGTGGTGCCCAGGAGAAGACTCGAACTTCCACGATGTTGCCATCGCTAGGACCTGAACCTAGTGCGTCTACCAATTCCGCCACCTGGGCACATTGCGATGATTGCTCACCGACTTCTGTCGATTGCTGGTCGAGGCCGACAAACCTCGTGTCTATGAGGCGCTTGCTGTTGCAAATGTCTCATCGGATAAATGGTGCCCAGGAGAAGACTCGAACTTCCACGGTGTTGCCACCGCTAGGACCTGAACCTAGTGCGTCTACCAATTCCGCCACCTGGGCACTGCAAACGATGATACTTCATCGTTTCCGTGTTACAACGTCTACCAGACATTGTGGGCGCGAACTATACGGGCGAGGTTATGCCTTGTAAAGCCCCGTCCAGGAAAAATAATTTGTGCGAAAGCTGCCGTCGGACGGCGTTTCGCGCTTCAATAGATATAGGGCGTTCTGCCTCTATAAATGAATGAAAGGTGACATCTCTTAATGGCCGATTGGCAATCCCTCGATCCCGAGGCCGCACGTGAAGCGGAAAAGTACGAAAACCCCATCCCTAGTCGCGAATTGATCCTCCAGCACCTGAGCGAGCGCGGCTCGCCAGCGGCGCGTGAGCAGCTGGTGGAAGAGTTCGGATTGTCCTCCGAAGATGACATTGAAGCTCTGCGCCGCCGTTTGCGTGCAATGGAGCGTGACGGCCAGCTTATCTATACCCGGCGTGGCACCTATGCCCCGGTAGACAAGCTGGACCTGGTTTGCGGTCGCGTTAGCGGCCATCGCGACGGCTTTGGCTTTCTGATTCCCGATGACCGCAGCGACGACCTGTTCCTGAGCCCGGCGCAGATGCGTCTGGTATTCGATGGCGACCGCTGCCTGGCTCGCGTAGCCGGCCTTGATCGTCGCGGCCGCCGCGAAGGCGCCATCGTGGAGATCATCGGTCGTGCCCACGAAACAATCGTAGGTCGCTATCAGGAAGAGAGTGGCATCGGCTTTGTGATGGCCGATAACCCCAAAATCCAACAGGAAGTCCTGGTCACGCCCGGCCGTTCCATGGATGCCAAACCGGGTCAGTTCGTCGAGATCAAGATCACCCACTGGCCCACTCAGCGGTTTCAGCCTCAGGGCGATGTGGTCGAGGTGATCGGCAACTACATGGCGCCCGGTATGGAGATCGATGTCGCGCTTCGCAGTTTCGATATTCCGCATGTCTGGCCGGATGCGGTCAAGCGTGAAGCCTCCAAGCTCAAGCCGGAAGTCGAGGAAAAGGACAAACAGAAGCGCGTCGACCTTCGCCATCTGCCGTTCGTTACCATCGATGGCGAGGATGCGCGTGACTTCGATGACGCCGTCTATTGCGAGAAGCTCAGTGGCTGGAAGCTGTTTTCCGGTGGTTTCCGTCTGTACGTGGCGATTGCCGACGTTTCGCACTATGTGAAGGTTGACTCGGCGCTGGATCAGGAAGCCGAAGTGCGTGGGACTTCGGTGTACTTCCCCGAGCGGGTTGTCCCGATGCTGCCGGAAGAGTTGTCGAATGGGCTCTGTTCACTGAATCCGCACGTCGACCGCCTGGCAATGGTCTGCGAAATCACCCTGAGCAAATCGGGGAAAATGACGGATTATCAGTTCTACGAAGCGGTCATCCATTCCCACGCACGGCTGACCTACAACAAGGTCAGCAGCATGCTGGAGCAGCCGTCTTCAGCCGAAGGTAAGCGCCTCGTAGGTGAGTACGGTGAGGTGCTGCCTCATCTCAAGCAGCTCTACGCGCTGTACAAGATACTGCTCAAGGCGCGCCATACCCGCGGGGCAATCGATTTCGAGACGCAAGAAACCCGCATTGTTTTCGGTGCAGGGCGCAAGATTTCGGAAATCAAGCCAACCGAGCGCAACGATGCGCACAAGTTGATTGAGGAATGCATGCTCTGCGCTAACGTGGCCACAGCACGTTTCCTGCAAGACCATGAGATTCCTGGCTTGTACCGTGTGCATGATGGCCCGCCGTTGGAGCGCCAAGAAAAGCTCCGGGCATTTCTCGGTGAGCTGGGCCTTACATTACACAAGGGCAAGGAGGGGCCGACGCCCAAGGATTACCAGGCGCTGCTTGAGCATATCCAGGGTCGTCCCGACTTCCACGTGATTCAAACGGTCATGCTGCGTTCGCTTAGTCAGGCGGTCTATAGCCCCGATAACAACGGGCATTTCGGCCTGAATTACGAGGCCTACGCACATTTCACATCGCCGATTCGCCGCTACCCCGACCTGTTGATTCATCGGGCGATCCGCAGCGTGATTCGCTCCAAGCGCGATACGTCCCATGTCCGCCGGGCGGGCGCGACCAGCATGCCTAAAGCGCGCATCTACCCGTATGACGAGGCTGCGCTGGAGCAGTTGGGCGAGCAGTGCTCGATGACCGAGCGCCGCGCTGACGAAGCGACCCGTGATGTTGTGAACTGGCTGAAATGCGAGTTCATGAAAGACCGCGTCGGTGAGAATTTCCCCGGCGTCATCACGGCCGTGACCGGCTTCGGTCTGTTCGTCGAACTGACTGATATCTACGTCGAAGGACTGGTGCACGTAACGGCGATGCCCGGCGACTACTACCACTTCGATCCCCTGCATCATCGTCTCTCCGGGGAGCGTAGTGGGCGCAGTTTCCGTCTTGGTGACAGCGTCGAGGTGCGCGTCATGCGTGTCGACCTGGACGAGCGCAAGATTGATTTCGAGTTGATTGGCGGTGGCAGCAATACCGGGATCGGCGAGCGAGGTGCCTCTGACGCCCGCGGCGCGCGCAAGGACGGCCGCAGCAAGAAGAGCGCCGATGCACCTTCATCGAGGGGCCGGGAATCAGTCAGCGATGACGTGCGCAAGAGTCGTGAAATGAAAAAGGCGCTGCTGAGCGACGCCAAGGCAGGCAAGCCCTCGAAGAGCAAGCCCAAGCGCAGTAGCACGAAACCGAAAGCAACCGGCAAGGCGGCGCCAAAGTCCGACGGTGCCTCGCCGCGCAAGCGTAAGGCCAAGCCATGAGTGATCTTGAAAAGATCTATGGCCTTCATGCCGTCGAAGCGTTGCTCCGCCATCACCCGAAGCGGGTCAAGCAGATCTGGTTGGCAGAGGGGCGAGACGATCCGCGCGTGCAGAGCCTGCTGCAGTTAGCTGCCTACTCCAAAGTGCGCGTCGGTCAGTGCGAGCGTCGCGAAATGGACGCCTGGGTCGAGGGCGTGCATCAGGGCGTGATTGCCGAGGTCAGCCCCAGTCAGGTTTGGGGCGATGCGATGCTAGAGGAGTTGCTAGATCGGACCGAGGGTGCACCCTTATTGCTTGTGCTCGACGGTGTAACGGACCCGCATAATTTGGGAGCCTGCCTGCGTACTGCCGATGCGGCCGGCGCACTGGCAGTGATCATCCCGAAGGACAAATCCGCCACACTGAACGCTACGGTGCGCAAGGTGGCCTGTGGAGCTGCTGAAGTCATTCCGCTGGTCGCCGTCACCAACTTGGCTCGAACGCTGGAAAAACTGCAACAGCGGGGCCTGTGGATCGTCGGCACGGCTGGAGAAGCCGAGCAGGAGATCTACGATCAGGATCTCAGTGGGCCGATCGTCATGGTAATGGGGGCCGAGGGCAAGGGCATGCGGCGCCTGACCCGTGAGCACTGCGACTTCCTGGTTCGCTTGCCCATGGGCGGCAGCGTCAGCAGTCTCAATGTCTCGGTTGCCACCGGGGTATGCCTGTTCGAAGCCCTGCGTCAGCGACGCTCTGCACGGCGCGCCAGCTAGTGCCCGCATAGCCGGGATTTTCCCGTTAGGAACGTTGGCTTCAGCGGAAACGGATCGTTTTCGCTGCGGTCAATTGTCCGTTCTGAATCTGACGCAAGATCGTCACTTTTTGCTTGGCTGGGCGTCGGGTTGTCCGGGCGCCAGCTTATGGTTGCAGCCAGCGCCAGGCTTGCATCACGGAGGTGGTATGTCGCAACGCCCTTCTTTCGAGGCCCTGTTCAGGGTTTCGCCAAACGCCTACCTGCTGCTCGATCCCGATCTGGTGATCCTGGATGCGAACGCGGCGTACCTGAAGCTGACCGCGCGCAGCCTCGAAGAGATTGCGGGACGGCGAATTCAGGATGCGTTTGCCGCCGACCCGCAGTTTCCTGAGTCGACTCATGTCGACGAACTGCTCGACTCGTTTGCTCGAGTCCTGAGTACCAAGGCGTTGGATACTCTTCCCGTGATCCGCTATTCAATCGCGGTCAACTCCAGCAGCGGTGCGGCGTATGAGGACCGCTATTGGAGCGCGACACATACGCCACTGCTGGATGACCAGGGCGAAGTCGTCGCCATCCTCCAGCACACTGTGGATATCACCGAGCTGCAGCAGCTGAAGGATTCCATGCGCTCGGCTGAATCGTCTGGACAACCGGCGCAACAGATCGAGGCGGCGATCATTTCCCGCGCGCGGTTCATCCAGGATGAAGGCAATCAGCTGCGCCGATTGTTTGCACAGGCGCCTGGTTTCGTCTGTTTTCTGCGCGGCCCCGAGCACGTATTCGAGCTGGTCAACGAGGCGTATCAGCAGCTTACCGGACACCGCCAGCTGCTCGGTAAACCGGTGCGCGACGGGTTGCCCGAGCTAGAAGGGCAGGTCTTCATGTCGCTGCTCGACGAGGTCTACCGTACGGGCGAGCCCTATACCGGCAGAGGAATGCGTGCGCTGCTGCGTCGTCGTCCAGGCGCCGAGCCCGAGGAAGTGTTTGTCGATCTGGTGTTTCAGCCAATCATCGAGCGCGATGGCCGGACGTCCGGTATTTTCGTGCTCGGCAGCGACGTTACCGAGCAGCATCGCAGTCAGCAGGAGCTGCGTGAGTACCGCGAGCATCTCGAGGAATTGGTGCGTGAGCGCACCCGCGAATTACTGGACAGCGAGTCCGCGCGCCGCGCCGCACAGGCAGCCCTGATGCAGGCGCAAAAGCTTGAGGCTGTTGGCAAGCTTACCGGGGGCATTGCGCATGATTTCAACAACATGCTGCAAATCATCGGGGGAAATCTGCAGCTGTTGCGCCGCAACATTGGCAATGACGAGACGGCTCAGCGGCGGCTGGAATCAGCCGTTGGTGGTGTAGAGAAAGGTGCTCGTCTGGCTTCGCAGCTTTTGGCCTTCGCCAGCCGCCAGCCTTTGCAGCCGCAGTCCGTGGACATCGGTAATTTGCTGGATCAGATGAGTGAGCTGCTCAATGGCGCCTTGGGGCGCGCGGTGCAGGTTGAAGTCGATGTGGCGCCCGGTCTGTGGCCGGTGTTGGCCGATGTCGGCAATCTGCAGGCGGCAATACTCAATCTCGCGGTCAATGCGCGCGACGCGATGAGCGGTGGCGGCACCCTCTGCCTGCGTCTGCGCAATTGTGATCTGGGCTCAAGCGAGCTTGCCGGGCAGCCTGGGGTCGAGCCCGGTCCATTCGTGGAGCTCGCAGTTACCGATGTGGGCGAGGGCATGCGTCCGGAAATCCTCGAGCGCGCGTTCGAGCCCTTCTTTACCACGCGTAAAGACAGCAACGCGTCCGGTCTAGGTCTGAGCATGGTTTATGGCTTCGTCAAGCAAAGTGGTGGATTCGTTGTGCTGGAAAGCGACGAAGGCGAGGGTACGTCGGTCCGGGTCTACTTGCCGTGCAAGGTTGCTTTGGGCGAACAAGGTATCGATTCTGTTGGGATGTCCGAGCAGCGCGGGTCGGTACCAGCATCGTCCGAACAGATCGAGGCGGAGTCCGCTTCAGGTCTGAGGATTCTCTTCGTTGAAGACGATCCGACGCTGCGCATGCTCACAGGTGAAGTCATGGACGAGCTGGGACACCAGGTCAGCCTTTGCGAGTCGGCCGAGGCTGCGCTTAAGCAACTCGAACAGCATTCATTCGACGTCTTGCTTACTGATGTCGGGCTGGCCGGCATGAGCGGCATAGAGCTGGTTCGAGAGGCCAGGATGCGCGATGCCAGCCTGAGTGTCGTTATCGCTTCGGGCTACGCAGTCGATGCGCGGGAAGTGGGGCTGGATGACCTGCGTACCATGCTCAAGCCCTACGATATCCACCAGGTCCGATCGTTGCTTGAGAGCATCCACGCCGAGCGGACCATCGCCGGGCGCGATTGATCGCGGGTTGGTTAAATATTCACCAAATCGCCTTGCGTGGTTGTCCGGGCTTCTCTAGAATTGCGCCCCTTGCCCGGATGGCAGGCGTTTGCGCGCCTCTCTGGCTGGCAAGTCAACATAACTGATTCACTCCTTGCCTGATCCGCGTGGTGCGGCAGGCTGCAACCCGTAAGGAGCAACAATGCGTCATTACGAAATCATCTTTCTGGTCCACCCCGACCAGAGCGAGCAGGTTGGCGGCATGGTGGAGCGTTACACCAAGCTGATCGAAGAAGACGGTGGCAAGATCCATCGTCTGGAAGACTGGGGCCGTCGTCAGCTGGCTTATGCCATCAACAATGTTCACAAGGCTCACTACGTGATGCTGAACGTTGAGTGCAGCGGCAAGGCACTGGCTGAACTGGAAGACAACTTCCGCTACAACGACGCCGTCATCCGTAACCTGGTCATCCGTCGCGACGAAGCCGTGACTGAGCAGTCCGAGATGCTGAAGGCTGAGGAAAACCGTAGCGAGCGCCGTGAGCGTCGTGATCGCCCTGAATCTGACTCTGCCAATGAAAATGACAGTGACAGCGACAGCCGCGACAACAACGCTGACGAGTAATCCACGGACCTATTGAGGAGCCTATTTCATGGCACGTTTTTTCCGTCGTCGTAAGTTCTGCCGTTTCACTGCAGAAAACGTGAAAGAGATCGACTACAAGGATCTCAACACGCTGAAGGCCTACATTTCCGAAACCGGCAAGATTGTTCCTAGCCGTATCACCGGAACCAAAGCACGTTATCAGCGCCAGCTGGCTACCGCTATCAAGCGCGCCCGCTTCCTGGCCCTGCTGCCCTACACCGACAGCCACGGCCGTTAATCGAACTGTTGGACAGACGTAAAGGATAGATCGCATGCGCGCCCTGGCTGAGTTCATCATGCGCGGCCGTATGCAGGCAATTGTTGTGGTGGCTGGCTCTGCAGCGCTGCCAATGTTGTTCTGGCTGTCCGCTGCGGCGGGAAGTCTGGTGTTGCTGCGTCGCGGGTTGAACGACGCACTGGGCGTAGTGGCATGGGCTCTGTTGCCCGCTCTGGTCTGGTGGTACTTCGGTGATCCGCGGACCTTGCTGGTACTGCTGGGATCGTTCGGGTTAGCGCTGCTGTTGCGCAACCAGAGCTCCTGGTCTCGTGTGATGTTGTGCAGCGTAGGGCTCGGGATGTTGTACGCCTGGGCGCTGGGAATGGTTTTCGGCGAGCCAATCGCGGCACTCGCTACCGAGTTGCAGAAAGTGCTACCCGACATGCTGTCGGATGCCTATCAGCAGCTTTCGGTGGAAGAGCAAGCCCGATTGGGAGCATTGCTGGCTCCGGTTCTGACCGGTTTGTTGGCGGGGCTACTGCAGATCACCACGCTGCTCAGTCTGATGCTCGGGCGGTACTGGCAGGCCTTGTTGTTCAACCCGGGTGGGTTTGGCCTCGAGTTTCGGTCGCTGCGATTTTCAGCGTTGCCTGCGATGGTGTTGTTGATGGGCATGCTGCTGGGACCAAGTCTCGGTGTGCAGGTGGCGATGCTGGCGCCGTTGTGCAGTGTTCCGCTGGTCTTTGCCGGTATCGCACTGATACACGGGTTGGTGGCAAAGAACCGGATGTCACGGTTCTGGCTGGTGGGGCTTTACGTCACGCTGGTGCTGTTCATGCAGTTGATTTATCCGTTACTGGCCGTTATGGCCATTGTCGACAGCTTGTTTGATTTTCGCGGTCGGGCATCTCGTGATGACGATGCGGGACCTGCGAACGGTGAAGGTTAAGTTAAAGAGGTAAGACTCAAATGGAAGTCATCCTGCTAGAAAAAGTCGCAAACCTGGGCAACCTGGGCGACAAGGTAAACGTCAAGTCTGGTTACGGCCGCAACTATCTGCTGCCGCAGCGCAAGGCTACTGCTGCAACTCCGGCCAACATCGCCGAGTTCGAAGCTCGCCGTGCTGATCTGGAAAAAGCTGCTGCCGAGCGTAAGGCTTCTGCCGAAACTCGCGCCGCTCAGCTGGCCGAGCTGGAAGTCACCATCACCGCTACCGCGGGCGATGAGGGCAAGCTGTTCGGCTCCATCGGCACTCACGACATCGCCGACGCACTGACCGCCTCCGGCGTTGAAGTGGCGAAGAGCGAAGTCCGTCTGCCGAACGGCACCATCCGCCAGGTTGGTGAGTACGACGTAGCTGTGCACCTGCACACCGACGTCGAAGCGACCGTCAAACTGATCGTCATCGCTGGCTAACAGCGGCTATCGTCTGGCACCTCGGGTGCCTGACGGTTACCATCGGGCACGTTTCCACGCGAGTGGAACGTGCCCTTTGTTTTTCTGAATGCCAAAGAATTCCGAGTGCCATGAACGACATCAGTGTGCCCCAGCAGTACGACCTGGAAACCGCAGCGCTCAAGGTGCCGCCACATTCCATCGAGGCCGAGCAGGCCGTGCTGGGCGGCTTGATGCTGGACAACAATGCGTGGGAGCGCGTGTTGGATCAGGTATCGGACGGTGACTTTTACCGCCATGACCACCGACTGATCTTCCGCGCTATTTTCACGCTTGCCGAGCGAAACTCTCCCTTCGACGTAGTGACGCTCTCAGAGCAGCTGGATAAAGAAGGCCATCTGCCGCAGGTCGGTGGGCTGGCCTATCTGGGTGAGCTCGCCAAGAACACACCGTCCGTGGCAAACATCAAAGCCTACGCGCAGATCATTCGTGAGCGTGCAACGTTGCGCCAACTGATCGGCATCAGCAACGACATTGCCGACAGCGCTTATGCGCCGCAGGGGCGCACAGGCGACGAGATCCTCGACGAAGCCGAGCGGATGATCTTCCAGATCGCCGAGGCGCGCCCCAATACCGGTGGGCCGATCGGGATCAATGACATTCTGGTCAAGGCCATCGACCGGATCGACTCGCTGTTCAATGCGGGTGAGGACATTACCGGGCTGTCGACTGGCTTTGCCGATCTGGATGAGGCGACCAGCGGCCTGCAGCCCGCTGACCTGATCATCGTCGCCGGCCGTCCTTCCATGGGCAAGACCACCTTCGCGATGAATCTGGTGGAAAACGCGGCCTTGCGCTCCGATAAGGCCATCCTGGTATTCTCGCTGGAAATGCCCGCCGACTCTATCGTGATTCGTATGCTGGCTTCCCTGGGCCGAATCGATCAGACCAAGGTGCGGACCGGTAAGCTCAGCGACGACGACTGGCCGCGGTTGACCTCAGCGGTCAACCTGCTCAACGACCGTAAACTGTTTATCGACGATACTGCTGGTATCTCGCCTTCGGAAATGCGCGCCCGCACACGCCGTCTGGCCCGCGAGCATGGCGAGATCGGCATGATCATGGTCGACTACCTGCAGTTGATGCAGATTCCCGGTTCCAGTGGCGACAACCGGACCAATGAGATTTCCGAGATTTCGCGCTCGCTGAAAGGTCTGGCCAAGGAATTCAATTGCCCGGTGATCGCGCTCTCCCAGCTCAATCGCTCGCTTGAGCAGCGACCCAACAAGCGTCCGATCAACTCGGACCTTCGTGAGTCCGGAGCCATCGAGCAGGACGCCGACATCATCATGTTCGTCTACCGGGACGAGGTGTATCACCCCGAAACGGAATACAAGGGCGTCGCAGAAATCATCATCGGCAAACAACGTAATGGTCCAATCGGTACTACCCGTCTGGCGTTCCTCGGGAAGTATTCTCGCTTCGAGAACCTAGCGCCGGGCAGTTATCAGTTTGACGATGAGTAACCCGTCGACGCCCAGCGGCTTGCGGGCCTGACGGAAAGCGCCGGACAATAACGGCTCACTCCTGTCCTGAAGGGCTTTCCATGCGTCCCCTGGTTGCTACGGTCGATCTTGCCGCGCTTCGTCACAACTATCAGCTAGCCAAGCAGTGCGCTCCAGGGCGCAAAGCCTTTGCCGTGGTCAAGGCGAATGCCTATGGGCACGGTGCAGCAGCGGCGGTCGCGTGCTTGCTCGGCTTGGCTGACGGCTTTGCGGTGGCGTCTCTGGAAGAGGCGGAGCAGGTTCGGTTGGTCGACGCGAACGCACGGCTGTTACTGCTCGAAGGCTGCTTCGAGCCGAGCGAGTATGTCGCCGCGGCCGAGCTTGGGTTGGACGTTGCAGTTCAAGGCGAAGCTCAACTTGATGCGCTGCTAGCTGCAGTTATCGAGCGGCCCTTGAATCTGTGGTTGAAGCTCGACTCCGGCATGCACCGCTTAGGCTTCAGTGCCGATGCGTTGCGCCGCGCCCATGCTCGTCTGCAAGGCGCGCCGCAGGTTGCCGAACTGAACCTTATGAGCCATTTTGCTTGCGCCGATGAGCGGGGGCATCCGCTGAACGAAGCGCAGCTGGAGCAGTTCACCAGTCTTCTGGATCTCGCATTCGACAATCGCTCATTTGCCAATTCCGCCGCTGTGCTGACGATGTCAGCTGCGCACATGGATTGGCTACGTCCCGGAATCATGCTCTACGGTGCTACGCCTTTCGCCGAGCTGAGCGCTGAAACCCTGGGACTGAAGCCGGTGATGACGCTGACAGCCTCGATCATCGCAATCCGCGAGGTTCCTGTGGGCGACAGTGTCGGCTACGGCGCCAGTTGGGTCGCCCAGCGTCCTTCGCGCATCGCCACGGTGAGCTGCGGTTATGCCGATGGGTATCCACGTACGGTGCCGGCCGGCACTTGCGTGGTGATCTGTGACCGGCGAGTTCCGTTGGCTGGTCGGGTCTCAATGGACATGCTCGCTGTCGATATCACCGATCTGCCGCAAGCGGTGCTCGGGGATGCAGTGGAGCTGTGGGGCAACGAGATTCCAATTGACGAATTGGCACAGGCCTGCGGCACCATTGGCTACGAATTGCTGACCAAAGTTACCCAGCGCGTACCGCGGCGTTATATCAACGGTTGAACGCCGTTTCGCCTGTGCAGCGACGGTAAAAGCCGACCATCGTGGTCGGCCTTCCTGATCATTTTTTGTGCTATATTCCGCGCCCGTTTTCGTTGCCCCGGTTTCTAGCCATGCACGCAGCCAAGCCCCTGTTCGACTATCCCAAGTACTGGGCCGAGTGTTTCGGTCCGGCGCCATTCCTGCCGATGAGCAGGCAGGAGATGGATCAGCTCGGCTGGGATTCGTGTGATGTAATCATCGTGACCGGTGATGCCTATGTCGACCATCCGTCGTTTGGTATGGCGATCATTGGGCGGCTGCTGGAAGCCCAGGGCTTTCGCGTTGGCATCATCAGCCAGCCGGATTGGCAGAGCAAAGACGACTTCATGAAGCTCGGTCAGCCAAATCTGTTTTTTGGCATCGCTGCCGGCAACATGGACTCGATGATCAATCGCTACACGGCTGACCGCAAGGTCCGATCGGACGACGCCTACACGCCGGGCGGGCAAGCCGGAAAGCGCCCGGATCGAGCGAGCCTGGTCTACAGCCAGCGCTGCAAGGAAGCCTACACCGACACCCCGGTTGTTCTTGGCGGCATCGAAGCATCGTTGCGGCGCATTGCCCACTACGATTATTGGCAGGACAAGGTGCGTCGCTCGATCCTGATGGACGCCACGGCTGACATCCTGCTGTATGGCAACGCCGAGCGTGCCATCGTCGAAGTGGCGCAACGCCTCGCGCGCGGTGAGGCGGTCGAGCAGATCACCGATGTGCGCGGCACAGCATTTATCCGCCGTGACGCCCCGGAGGGCTGGTTCGAAATCGACTCCACCCGTATCGATCGTCCGGGCAAGGTCGACAAGATCATCAACCCCTATGTAAATACTCAAGATTTGCAGGCCTGCGCCATCGAGCAGGAAAAAGGTGCGACTGAGGACCCGAACGAGGCCAAGGTCGTTCAGCTTCTTCCCAACCCGAAGATCGAGCGCGATCGGACCGTGATCCGTCTGCCCTCGTTCGAGAAGGTTCGTAACGACCCGGCGCTATATGCTCATGCCAACCGCGTGCTGCACTTGGAAACCAACCCAGGCAACGCTCGCGCGCTGGTGCAGCGACACGGCGATCACGATATCTGGCTGAACGCGCCTCCGATCCCGCTGACAACCGAGGAGATGGACTACGTATTCGCCTCTCCGTACGCACGTGTGCCGCATCCGTCCTATGGCGGCGAGAAGATTCCCGCCTATGACATGATTCGCTTCTCGGTCAACATCATGCGCGGGTGCTTCGGTGGCTGTACCTTCTGCTCCATCACCGAGCACGAAGGCCGGATCATTCAGAACCGCTCGCACGAGTCGATCCTGCACGAGATCGAAGAGATGAAAAAGCTGCCGGGCTTTACCGGCGTGGTATCGGACCTTGGTGGGCCGACGGCCAACATGTACCGCATCGCCTGCAAAAGTCCGGAAATCGAGCAGCATTGCCGCAAACCGTCCTGCGTCTATCCGGGCATCTGCGAGAACCTCAACACCGACCACAGTTCGCTGATCGAGCTCTATCGAAAGGCCCGGGCTTTGCCAGGCGTTAAGAAGATTCTGATCGCCTCCGGGCTGCGTTACGACCTGGCTGTCGAGTCGCCGGAGTATGTGAAGGAGCTGGTTACTCATCACGTTGGCGGTTATCTGAAAATTGCGCCTGAGCACACCGAGCGCGGTCCGCTGGACAAGATGATGAAGCCGGGTATCGGCAGCTACGACAAATTCAAGCGGATGTTCGACAAGTATTCGAAGGAGGCGGGCAAGGAGCAATACCTGATTCCGTACTTCATCGCGGCGCACCCTGGCACCACCGACGAGGACATGATGAACCTCGCGCTGTGGCTGAAAACCAATGGTTTTCGCGCTGATCAGGTTCAGGCGTTCTACCCGTCACCCATGGCGAGCGCCACGGCGATGTACCACAGCGGCAAAAACCCGCTGCGCAAGGTTACCTACAAGAGTGAAGGCGTGCCCATTGTCAAAAGCGAGGAGCAGCGTCGTCTTCACAAGGCCTTTCTGCGTTATCACGACCCGAAGGGCTGGCCGATGCTGCGCGAAGCCCTGCAGCGAATGGGTCGAGCCGACCTGATAGGCAATGGCAAAAATCAGCTGATTCCGACGCACCAGCCCGCGACCGAAGGCTATCAGAGCGCCCGTCGCAAGAATTCAACGCCGGTGGGCAGTAAGAAGGCCGGGCAGGGTGGAAAAATTCTCACCCAGCACAACGGCTTGCCTCCGCGTAGCCACGACGGCAACGCGTGGGACAAGCGTGAGGAGGCCAAGGCGGCAGCTGAAGCGCGGCGTAAGGCAGCGGCCGGTGGCGGTAAGCCTGGCGGAAAGAGCCGGAAGCCATCCCAGCGTCCGGCTGTCCCTCGCTGATCGAAGCAGGCGCCTGCCTGAGGCACCTGCTTTCAGCCTTTGAACGCTAGTGTCGCCTGGTCTAGCTCGCTGGCCAGCTGCAGCATTTGTTCGCTCTGCTCTCGGCCCCGGCTGATATGTGTCAGGTTGCTGTCGCCCAGCTGGTGGATGCGCTCGCTGTGGCCGCGGATTTCACTGACCGCTTCGCTCTGCTGTGCGGTGGCCAGCGCGATCTGTGCGGCCATCTGTTCAATTGAGCCGATGGTGGTCACGATCTGGTTTAGCGCCGAATCCGCTGTCTCGGCCAGTTCAGCCGTTTCTTCGGCGTGACTGACCTGCATGCGCATGGCCTGGAGCGATTGATGCGCAGCCGTCTGCAAGCTACCGATCAGCAGTTGAATTTCCTCGGTAGCGCCGCTGGTGCGCTGCGCCAGGGTACGCACTTCGTCTGCCACGACGGCAAACCCTCGGCCCTGTTCCCCAGCTCTCGCGGCCTCGATCGCTGCATTGAGCGCAAGCAGGTTAGTCTGCTCCGCGATTGAGCGGATGACGGTCAGTACCTTGCCGATGGTCCCGGTTTCGTCCGCCAGGCGTTCAATCGCCAAGGCATTGTTCTGGACCTCACTGACCAGCCCGTGCAGTCCGCTCAGGCTTCTGCCGATCACCTTCTGGCCCTGGGTGACGGCCTGGCCGGCGGCGCGCCCGGCTTCGGCCGTCTGGTCTGCGCTGCTAGCAACATCCTGGATGGTGGCTTCCAGCTCTCCCAGCGCGTCCCGGATCTGCGCGGTGTCGCTGCTCTGGCGGCTGGCGCCGCGGTGCAGGTCGTTGCTCATTTCTGCCAGGCTACGACTGTTGCCGGTCACCGCCTGCGCCTGCTGGCGCAGCGTGCCGACAAGCGTGAGCAGATAGGTGCGTAACTGATTCAGCGATGCGCCAATTTCCACCAGTTCCGGGGTCTTGGAGTGCAGGGCGACTGGTTTTTCAAAATCCCCAGCTGCCCAGGCCGAGAGCGCTGGCGCGAGCTGGCCCAGCGAGCGAGTCAGCTGCCGCTGTAGACGGTCGATGGCGAGCGCGACCAGCAGGATTATGCCGATGATGGTGCCCTGAATGAGCCGAACTTCTGTCTGGATTCGTCCATGTTCACTGCGGATCTCCGGCTCAAGATCGTCCAATGCCGTCTGTAGGGAGGCTATTTTCTGCTCGGTGCTGTCCCGAAGTTTCAGGCGTTGCACGATCAGCTCGCGGGTGCGTTTCAGCTCACCCGGATATCGGGCGAGGAGACTGGACAGGTCGCGCTTGAGAGCGATGCCCATGTCTTCTGCGAGTTGCGCCTGGGCTTGCTCGTCAAGATCAAGTAGCGCTGCGAATGCGCTCGCACCGGATTTTTGTTCGCTCGCCACCCCGAGTAGTGGCAGTGCATCGAGCGCTTGAGCTTCCTGCGCTAGCGCTTGTAGTGCTTGCTCCACCTCGACGACCAATTCGTCGTTGCCGCTGGCGGTCAGCCTGGCGCGCGCGTGGCTGAGGCGAAGCAGCTGCCGGCTGGCTTCGAACAACGGGGGTTGATACTGGGCTGCGGCTTCATGCTGATCTTGCGCGGCATAGCGATGCAGTTGCTCCAGCGTGCCCGCTATCTCACGCTCGGCCTGCAGTAGCAGGCCTTGGGGATCGCCGGCCAGCTTGCCTGCAGCGAGGAGCTCGGTAGCAGTGAACTGGCGCAGCTGTTCGAGGCTTGGCTGCAGCCGATTGGCGAACGGGCCGGGTAGGGCGCTGACGTCTTCTGCTAGCCCCTTCAGCTCAGTCAGCGCGGTGTTGTGTCGCAATGCGTCGCCGCTGCTCAGGTAATCCTGAATGTTGTTGGCGACCTGGTGCTGAAAGCGCTGGGAAAGGCTCAGGTACTGCCCCATCAGCTGGTACGGACGTTCCAGCGCATGCTCTGACCACCAGAGCGTTGCGCCTAACGCAAAGCAAATGGCGATGAGCAGCAGGGTGTTCAGCGTGGTAAGCGACTTCAGGCGCATCCTGGCCTCCGGAGGTTCTGGAGGCTAGAAGATATGGCTATTTGATGTCGGTTCTATGACGGCTGGAACCACTCCACCCGGTTTCGGCCAGCGTGCTTGGCAGTGTAAAGCGCTTCGTCGGCTTGCTGTGTGAGCAATTTGGTATCTGCGTCTGGTGTGAGCTCGGCAATGCCGCAGCTGAAGGTGCACGACAAGTCTGCGGGCTGTGCTGGGTAGCGAATCTCGGAAAAGCGTTCGCGGATCTCGTCCAGGACCTTGGCTGCGTTGTGCACAGTGGTGTCGGGCATCACCACCGCGAATTCTTCACCGCCGTAGCGACCGATATGGTCGGTCTTGCGCAGGCGTTGCTTGAGAAACAGCGCGAGGCTTTTGATCACCCGGTCCCCCATTGGGTGGCCAAAGGTGTCGTTGACCTTCTTGAAATGGTCGATATCGATCATCGCGAAGCACAGCGGTTGCCCGTCGCGGCGGGCACGTGAGCTGGCGTCTTCGAGTAATTGCAGGCTGTGCGTATGGTTATACAAACCGGTCAAGCTGTCCCGGACGATTCTGGCTTTCAAGCTGCGGGCTCGCTCGGCGCGGGTTCGCACGGTCGCGATCAGGTGGCTAGGTTTGATCGGTTTGGTCAGAAAGTCATCGCCGCCTTCGTTCATGGCGTCGAGCTGCTTGTCGAGGTCGTCCTCGGCCGAGAGGTAAATGATCGGCACGCTGACGTAGCGTTCATGCTGCCGGATCACTTTGGCCAACTCAGTACCCATGCATTCGGGCATGTACATGTCGAGGATGATCAGATCCGGTTGGAATTCAGCCAGGTAGTTGATCGCCTGGATCGGCTCGTTGAGCGTCTGGGTGATGATCCCGGCATTGTTCAAGACTCTTTCGGTGTGGGTCGCCTGGGCCCGCGAATCGTCAATGATCAGAACGCGGAAAGGTTCGGAGTGGGCGGTGCGGGTGAAAATCTCGATCTTTTCCAGCAGGCATGAGGCATCAATGGTGCCGGTAAAGAATTCCAGCCCACCGGCGCGCACGGCCGCCAGTCGCATAGGTGTGTCGGTTTCCCGGTGGCTGAAGAAAATCAGTGGCAGCTTTTCTTCCAGCCCTTGCTGGATGCGCTCGGCAAGCCGAAGACCCTCGCCGGGACCATTGAAATCGACATCCATGACGATCGCAGCCGGGTGCCGTTCATGCATCGCTGCGCGGAATTCGCTATCACTGCCGAAGGCCTGCGCATTCATGCTGAAGAATTCGAGCTGGCGAACCACGTGCTGGGCGCGTTGATGGTCTTCCAGCGCAATGTAGACCGGTTTGCTCAATGGCGGTACGTAGGCGGACTGCCCGCGCGGATCGCCGTGGCGCAAACCGGTACGTGCGAGACGGTAGACCAGTTGGCTGAGTGTGGCGATGGTGTCGCTCGACAACCGCCCGCGATTGTCGCTGATGTCGCTCAGGCAATCTTCGATGCCAAGCGCGAGCAGCCGATGTTCGGTTTGTTCGAAGCGCTCGGCGAATTTCCTCAACCGCTTGTTGGCATCTGCCAGCGCCGACCGGCAACCGTCATTCCATTCGCTGCGTTGCAGTTGTTGCCAGACTTCGAGCACCTCCCGAGCCTGATGAATGACCCGTTGTGCGAAGTGCTGTTTAAGTTCTTCCTGGTCCGACATGTCCGGTTCCCTGGCCCGCTGCGGCAGTGCTCTCAGAGGCCACTGTGGTGGCTCAATGCTACCACCTATCCGTCGTTTGCAAAGATGCCGCATAGGCGGTCTGGTTCTCATTATGAGGCTTGCTTTCGACCGGCTGCGTTATAGTGGTTCACATGCCGCACGCTCCGCGTGACCGGCGATCGAATCTTTGAATTTATGAAGAGAAGGACAGACGCCCATGTTGGATTGGAAGAATCGCTTCGGCCGCCTCGGCTTTTCGGGAAGTTCAGCCAGAGCGGATGGGGCGACTCGCAATCCGCTACTGCTGGGGCTTGCCGTTCTGATCGGGCTGTACTTGCTCGTGGCGCTTTTGGTCGGCTGGTACTGGAGCTCCGAACCTGACCGATTCCCGGTACAGCAGAATGTGCGGCAAGCCGCTGAGGCCTCGCAGCAGCAGATCGTTAACGGCTACACCACGGTCGAAACCCTTAAGCAGGTAGCTGGCACCTTGCTCGACAAGCCCGGCGGCTATCTGACTAATGACATTGCCCCGCCCGGCCTGTGGCTGGACAACATGCCAAGCTGGGAATATGGCGTGCTGGTTCAGGTCCGCGACCTCAGTCGCGCTCTGCGCAAGGACTTTGCGCGCTCGCAATCCCAGTCGACGGAAGACCCTGATCTGTCCAAAGCCGAACCGCTGTTCAATTTCGACAATCGCAGCTGGGCACTGCCGGCGAGTGAATCGGAATACCGTAACGGGATCCGTTACCTGAATCGCTACCTGGCACGCTTGAGCGATCCGGCATCCAAAGCTCAGTTCTATTCGCGCGCTGACAACCTGAATAACTGGCTTGGAGATGTCGGTACTCGACTGGGGTCTTTGTCCCAGCGCCTGTCGGCCAGCGTCGGTCGCGTGCGCCTGGACGGACAGCTGGCGACGGAGCTTGAGCGCGAAGGCGTAAGTCAGGTGGTTGAAGAAGAGCGCGTCGAGACGTCCTGGATGCAGATCGATAACGTGTTTTATGAGGCGCGAGGGCAGGCATGGGCCTTGTCGCACCTGCTGCGCGCTATTGAAGTGGACTTTGCCGACGTATTGGCGAAAAAGAACGCGGCGATTAGCGTAAGGCAGATCATCCGCGAGCTGGAAGCTGCGCAGGAACCGCTGTGGAGCCCAATGGTGCTCAACGGTAGCGGCTACGGGGTCTTGGCCAACCACTCTCTGGTGATGGCGAATTATATTTCGCGCGCGAACGCGGCGGTCATCGACCTGCGTAACCTGCTGTCACAAGGATAACGGGCGCTCCGCGACCCTGCGGGGTCGCGGTCTGGGTGCTCAATCCAGTCCCAATTTCTTCAGCCGATAGCGCATGGAGCGGAAGGACAGCCCCAGCCGTTGGGCTGCCGCTGTGCGGTTCCAACGGGTTTCTTCCAGCGCCTGCATGATCAGCTTGCGTTCGACCTCTTCGAGATGGTCTTCGAGATTGTCGATCTGGGCCAGACTTGCTTCGCCATTTTCGGGCATGCCCGGAGCGTCGGACAGGCGCAGGTCGCTGGGTTTGATCTCCTCGCCTTCACAGAGCGTGTAAGCGCGTTCGAGCATGTTTTCCAGCTCACGTACGTTGCCGGGAAATCGATAACTCTGCAGCTTTGCCAGTGCGTCGGGTTGCAGTCTGGCCGGCGTCTCTCCGTATTCCTGAGCGAGCCGGCGAAGCATCACTTCAGCCAGCTGGGCGATATCCTCGCGGCGTTCGCGCAGGGGCGGCACGCGCAACTCGATGACATTCAGCCGATAATAAAGGTCCTGACGAAAGCGGCCCGCGGCGACTTCGCTGGCTAGGTCCTTGTGGGTGGCGCACAGAATCCGCACATCGACCACGACTTCCTTAGCTCCGCCAACCGCGCGCACGGCCTTTTCCTGGATGGCGCGCAGCAGTTTCACCTGCATCGGAAGCGGCAGATCGGCGACTTCGTCGAGAAACAATGTGCCGCCATTGGCTGCCTGGAACAGGCCCGGTTTGTCTTCCATCGCGCCGGTGAAACTGCCCTTCTTGTGCCCGAAGAACTCGCTCTCCATCAGCTCTGACGGGATCGCCCCGCAGTTGACTGGAACGAAGGGTTGTTCATGTCGCGGCCCTTGTTCGTGAATCAGCCGCGCAACCAGCTCCTTGCCGCTGCCCGACTCGCCGCTGATATAGACAGGTGCCTGGCTGCGCGCCAGTTTGCCGATCTGCTTGCGCAACCGGTTCATTGGCGGCGAAGCGCCAAGCAGGCGACTGTCGACTGTCAGCTCATTGGGGTTCGGTGTGCGCAGCCGAAGTGCCGTATTGACCAGTTCGCGGAGACGGCCGAGGTCCACCGGTTTGGTCAGGAAATCAAAAGCGCCGGCCTTGAGCGCGCCAATGGCAGTGTCAAGACTGCCATAGGCGGTAATCATGGCCACCGGCAGTTGTGGATACTGCTGCTGAATGAATTGCACCAGCTCCAAACCGCATCCGTCCGGCAGGCGCATATCGGTAAGGCAGAGGTCGTAGTGCTCGCGTGCCAGGCACTCGCGGGCCTCCTTGAGGTTGCGGGCGCTGCGGGTGTCCAGCTTCATACGTCCGAGGGTGATCTCCAGGAGTTCACGGATATCGGGTTCGTCATCGATGATCAGCGCTTTCTGGCGGGCGGTCATGGTCTCGGTCTTTGAAAAGAAGAAGCGGGATGCCCAATGTTAACGCCACAGGGCCTGCCTTGTACCGCCGCATGGCCGATGTGTGATCCGTTGCGTCTTAAGCAGGCCTCAGCTCAGCTTGCGTGGGTGCGCAAAGACAATGCGAAAGCAGCTGCCGCCCTCGTCTCGCTCACGGTAATCCAACCGTGCCTGATTGCTTTCGCAGAGCTCTCGGGAGATATACAGCCCAAGGCCCGTGCCCTTGTTTTCTGTGGTGAAGAACGGCTCGAAGATGTTCTGTACCTGCTCGGTCGGCACACCTGCACCATCGTCGAGCACTTCCAGCACGGGCAGATCACTGGCCTCGTCCCGGAAGACTTTCAGCCACACCTGTGCTTGGTCGTGCTTCTGTCCACTGTAGCGCAGGCCGTTCTGCACCAGGTTGGTCAGTACTTGAATCAACTGGTTCGGGTCCATTCGGGTCTGCAGCGAGCTGCCCTGAGTCTCCACGTGGACAATTTGCTGAGGCGGCAGCGTCTGGCGAAACTCGCTGGCAAATCTATGCACCCAGTATTTCAGATCCAGCAGCTGGGGTTCGGCCTGGCGCCGGCGCGACAGCTGCAGCACATTTTCAATGACCAGATTCATGCGCCGCGAATGATCCTGAATGATCTGCGTAAGGCGCAGATCTGCAGCGTCTAGCACCTCCGACTCCTGCAGCAACTGCGCCGCATGACTGATAGCACCAAGCGGGTTGCGAATTTCGTGAGCAATGCTGGCGGTCAGTCTGCCAAGCGACGCGAGTTTGAGCTGCTGGGCCTTTTGTGCGATCTGAGAAATGTCTTCGAGAAAAACCAGCGTGTCCTGCTTCACGCCATGCTGGAGCGTGGCGAAGCTCGGCTGCAGGGTCGCGCCGTCGGGCGTGGCCTTGAAGTTACTCGGCCGCAGAGTGGGGTTGTCTCGCCAGCGTTGCAGGCCTCGAATGACCTCCGGGCAACGAGGCCCTAGCCGTTCGCCCGTCAGGGCCTCTTGTCCGAGCAGCTCGAGGGCTCCCTGATTGGCAAGCAGCACGCGCTCCTGTGCATCGAGGACGAGGATGCCAGTGCGCATGCGCTGCAGAATCTGGGCATTCAAGGCTTCAAGGTTGGCGACCTCTTCGGCGCGCTGGCGGGCAAGGGTTTCGCTATCCTGAAGTCGTCTAGTCAGGCCCTGCACCAGCAACGCGGCAGCGAAGCACAGCGTGCCAAGTGCGGCGGCCTGTACATACTGACTGCTCGCCGCGCTGTCGCTTAGGCTGAGGTAGAACGTCAGGTAGATGAGTCCGGTGGCGGCGACTGCCGCGATGAAAAAGCCGACGCGGCCGTGCAGCAAGATATTGGCAATAGCTACCGCTACGATCAGCAGGTTACCGATACCACTTGGCGTACCGCCGGCGAAGTAGAACAGCGCGGCCAGCAGGGTGACGTCCACCAGCGCGAGCGCCAGTACCGGCAGTTCCCGCTTCGGGTTCTGCAGCAGCACGGCGGCAAAAATGTTGAGAATCAGATAGAGCCAGGCGCCGTAGTAGAACGCCGTCAGGTTGGTCATGCGCATCAGGTCGTTGTGCAGGTCGCTGCTGATGAGCAGAACCAGCACCAAGCCGATTACGACGCGATAGAGATGGTAGAGCCGAAGGATTCGTCGGCCCGTGTAACCGAAAAACGTCAGGCGTTCAGTTCCCACCCGACTTGTTGTCCTGTTCCAGATGCGCCTGGCTGCAATACCACCGGTCATGACTCTGCAGTGCTTGCTCACGTGGCAGGTGTACGCCGCACTGAACACAGCGGACGGTCATGACCGTGGTCTCTTGCGGTTTATCGGAGGCTGTGGGCTTGCTGGTCAGACGGCGCCAGAGCCATAACGCCGCCGCGATCAGGATGATCCAGAACAACAGTCGAAACAGGCCCATATCTCTACTTCCTGGCTAAGCCGTGCGGGCCTGCCGTTCTGGCAGGCTGCGGTTGGGAACTCAGTCGAACAGGCCGAAGGTCATATAGCTCCACCAGGAGCGGTCTTCGCCTTGCTCTTCTTTTGCGGCTTCGGTTTCCGCTTCCCTCAACACCGGGCGCAGTTCATCCGGCAGATCCTGGGCGGCATTCTCATACTGACGCACCACGTCGCGGTTGGATTGCGAGCGGTCAGGGGCTTTGTTTTCAGTGTCGATCAAGCCGAGTGTGGCGCGGGACAACCAGCTGCGGTTGTCGGCCTCATCCTGGCTTGGCACGAATTCACCGTCTCCCAGGCTGAGGTGTTGCGGGTAGTTGAGTTTGAGCGTTTCGAGGCTAGTGCCAGCGAGCTCCTCGAGACCAAGGCGCTGATAGGCTTCAGTCATGACGGCCAAACCATCGCCGACCGCGGGCGTACCCTGGAAGTTTTCTACAACATAGCGACCACGGTTGGCGGCCGCTACGTAGGCCTGGCGACGCAGGTAATAGTCAGCAACATGGATTTCGTTCGCGGCCAGCAGGTTACGCAGGTAAACCATCCGTGCCTTGGCATCCGGGGAGTAACGGCTGTTTGGAAAGCGTGTGGTCAGCTGGGCGAATTCGTTGAAGGAATCACGTGCAGCGCCGGGGTCACGTTTGGTCATGTCCAGCGGCAGGAAACGCGCCAGCAGTCCGCGGTCCTGGTCGAAGGAAGCCAGACCCTTCAGGTAGTAGGCATAGTCCACGCTCGGATGCTGCGGATGCAGGCGGATGAACCGTTCGGCCGAGGAGCGAGCGGCTTCCGGCTCGGTGTTGCGGTAATAAGCGTAGATCAGCTCAAGCTGCGCCTGTTCGGCGAAGCGGCCGAACGGATAGCGGGATTCCAGTGCCTTCAGCTTGTTGATCGCGCTGGTGAAGCTCTTATTGTCCAGGTCGGCTTGTGCCTGCCGGTACAGTTCCGCTTCGCCGAGGTTCTCACTGATGGTTTCGTTGGACGAACAGGCAGCGGTAAGGGCGAAAATGGCGATCAGCAGCAGGTGTTTCACTTGCATGGCGGCTTGCGTCCCTGTGACGGCTGGCTGTCTTGCGCTGAGCCGTCCTGTTATGATGGGCGCCCCGGCTGGCCGGGACAAAGACGCGGTATTTAAACACAAGCGTGTTGTTGAAACCAAAGGCTGCACCCGTGTCGCTGTCGAGGGGCTGCTCAGGCTTAGGATCTGCCCGTAGGCGTCCTGCCTGCCGACAAGGTCACATCCCCCTTTCTCATGTCCCGGCTCATCGCCTGTCGCAACCGGCCAAACCGCACGGTTGCCTCTCCAACTATTGAAGCGCCCTTAATTATGTCCACGATCACCACCCAGGCCATTCATCTTCGCGCCGAGGTGCCATTCGACCTCGGCGGGCAGCGCCTTGATCAAGTCGCGGCACAGCTGTTCTCCGAGCATTCCCGTTCGCGTCTTGCGGCCTGGATCAAGGAGGGACAGCTCACGGTCGACGGCGCTGTCTTGCGCCCCCGCGACACTGTGCATGCGGGTGCCATCCTGGAGCTTTCTGCCGAGCAGCAGGCCCAGGGCGAGTGGGTGGCTCAGGACATTCCGCTGGATATCGTTTTCGAAGACGAGCACATTCTGGTACTGAACAAGCCGTCCGGGTTAGTGGTGCATCCTGCCGCAGGGCATGCCGATGGCACCTTGCTCAACGCCTTGCTGCATCATGTCCCGGATTTGATCAACGTGCCGCGTGCCGGCATCGTGCATCGCTTGGACAAGGACACCACCGGATTGATGGTGGTGGCGAAGACCCTGCAGGCCCAGACGCGACTTGTCGAGCAGCTGCAGGCGCGCAGCGTCAGCCGCATCTACGAGGCCATCGTTATCGGCGTGATCATTACTGGCGGCACCGTCAATGCCGCCATTGGGCGTCATGGCCAGCAGCGTCAGCGCATGGCGGTGGTGGAGGGCGGCAAGCCTGCCGTGAGTCACTATCGGGTGCTCGAGCGCTTCCGGTCGCACACGCATGTCCGGGTCAAGCTCGAAACCGGGCGAACCCACCAGATCCGTGTGCATATGACACACATTGGCTATCCACTGGTGGGTGATCCGCTTTATAGCGGGCGTTTTCGTATCCCACCAGCCGCTAACCCGACCATGGTGCAAACGCTGAAAGATTTTCCGCGGCAGGCATTGCATGCGCGCTTTCTCGAATTGAACCATCCAGTCAGCGGCGAGCGGCTGAAATGGGAATCGCCATTGCCGGACGACTTTGTCTGGCTACTGACACTCTTGCAGCAGGATCGCGAGGCGTTTAGCGGATGACGGATTGGCCAGAGGGCTGGATCCGTCCCGACTGGCCGGTGCCTCCGCGTGTAAGGGCTTGCGTCACCACGCGCCGCGGCGGCTTGAGCCAGGCTCCGTTTGATGGCTTCAACCTGGGGGATCATGTTGGCGATGCGCCCGACCGGGTGTCGGCGAATCGACAGCACTTGCAGCAGCTGCTCGGCTGCGAGCCGGCCTGGATGAGCCAGATCCATTCAAGTATCGCCGTTGAGGCGGACCCGCGCAGTTGTCCGACTGCCGATGCCAGCTGGACGGGCGAGGCGGGGGTCGCCTGTGCGGTGCTGACCGCGGATTGCCTACCGGTATTGCTCTGCGACGTCGACGGCGCACGTGTTGCGGCTGCGCACGCGGGGTGGCGCGGTCTGGCTTCAGGCGTGCTGGAAGCCACCGTGGCGGCTATGGCGGTTCCAGGGTCACATTTGATTGCCTGGCTCGGTCCGGCGATAGGGCCCACGGCGTTCGAGGTTGGCGGCGAGGTACGCGATGCGTTCATCGCTGGCTATCCTGAATGTTCCGAAGCCTTTGTGCCCAGCCATCGCGCGGATCGCTTCATGGCGGATATCTACCAGCTCGCCCGAATCCGCCTGGCGGCTTGCGGCGTTACAGCGGTATATGGCGGTGGTTTCTGTACTGTCAGCGATGCTCGTTTCTACTCCTATCGCCGAGCCGCCCGTACAGGGCGCTTCGCCAGCCTGATCTGGCTGGACTGAGCGGCCGTTCACCTGTTCCTGGCATTTCACCCTTGACTCGCTTTACGCCATGGGGCTGACCTGCGTCAAGGTCGTGCGGCTTGAATCTCCAACAATCAGCCTTATCTAAGGTTCATCTCGCAGGCTTTCGTTCGGAGTGCGTTTCATTGCACGGCCTGCTTTACCTAGAAAGGTGATTCCATGCGTATCGATCGTTTGACCAGCAAGCTTCAACTTGCGCTTTCTGATGCCCAATCCATTGCTGTTGGCTTCGACCACTCGTCCATTGAGCCCTTGCATCTGATGCAGGCGCTGCTCGAGCAGCAGGGCGGTTCGATCAAGCCACTGCTGATGCAGGTGGGTTTTGACATCAATGGTTTGCGCCAGGCATTGACCAAAGAGCTCGATCAGCTGCCGAAACTGCAAAATCCGACCGGTGACATGAATATGTCTCAGGACTTGGCGCGCCTGTTAAACCAGGCCGACCGCCTTGCGCAGCAGAAGGGTGACCAATACATCTCCAGCGAGCTGGTGTTGCTTGCTGCTCTGGAAGGCAGCACCCGGCTGGGCAAGCTATTGCTCGAGCAGGGCGTCAGCAAAAAGGCTCTGGAAAACGCGATCAGCAACCTGCGGGGCGGCGACGCTGTCAACGACCCGAATGCTGAAGAGTCACGGCAAGCATTGGACAAGTACACCGTGGACATGACCAAGCGCGCCGAGGACGGCAAGCTCGACCCGGTGATCGGCCGCGATGATGAAATTCGCCGGACAATTCAGGTGCTGCAGCGGCGCACCAAGAACAACCCGGTGCTGATCGGCGAGCCAGGCGTGGGTAAGACCGCCATCGTTGAGGGCTTGGCGCAGCGCATCGTCAATGGCGAGGTGCCGGATGGCCTCAAGGACAAGCGTTTGCTCGCGCTGGACATGGGCTCACTTATTGCAGGGGCCAAATTCCGCGGCGAGTTCGAAGAGCGGCTGAAGGCAGTCCTGAATGAACTCGGCAAACAGGAAGGCCGCGTCATTCTATTTATCGACGAGCTGCACACCATGGTTGGTGCCGGCAAGGCGGAAGGCGCGATGGATGCCGGCAACATGCTCAAGCCTGCGCTCGCGCGCGGAGAGTTGCATTGCGTTGGGGCAACCACTCTTGATGAGTACCGCCAGTACATTGAGAAGGATGCTGCGTTGGAGCGTCGCTTTCAGCGTGTGCAGGTCGATGAGCCGAGCGAGGAGGACACCATCGCTATCCTGCGTGGCTTGAAAGAGCGCTACGAGGTGCACCATGGCGTGTCTATCACCGATGGCGCGATCATTGCGGCGGCAAAACTATCGCACCGCTACATCACGGATCGGCAGCTGCCAGACAAGGCCATCGACCTGATCGATGAGGCGGGCAGTCGCATCCGCATGGAAATCGATTCCAAGCCGGAGGAGCTCGATCGTCTTGACCGGCGCCTGATCCAGCTGAAGATCGAGCGCGAAGCATTGAAGAACGAGGACGACGAGGCCACCAAGAAGCGTCTGGCCAAGCTCGACGAGGAAATCGTCAAGCTGGAACGTGAATATGCCGACCTCGAAGAGATCTGGAAGGCGGAAAAGGCTGAAGTGCAAGGCTCCGCCCAGATGCAGCAGAAGATCGAGCAGGCCAAGGCCGATCTGGAGGCTGCGCGGCGTAAGGGCGACCTGGCGCGTATGGCCGAGCTGCAATACGGCATCATCCCCGACCTCGAGCGCAGCCTGCAGATGGTCGACCAGCATGGCAAGACCGAGAACCAGCTGCTGCGTAACAAGGTAACTGATGAGGAGATCGCCGAAGTCGTCTCGAAGTGGACGGGCATCCCTGTGTCGAAAATGCTCGAAGGCGAGCGCGAGAAGCTGCTGAAGATGGAAGACCTGCTGCATCAGCGCGTGATTGGGCAGCACGAGGCGGTTGTATCGGTGGCCAATGCGGTTCGCCGCTCGCGGGCCGGGTTGGCCGACCCGAATCGCCCCAGCGGTTCCTTCCTGTTCCTTGGCCCTACCGGGGTAGGCAAGACTGAGCTGTGCAAGGCCTTGGCCGAGTTCCTCTTCGACACCGAAGAGGCGATGATCCGCATCGATATGTCGGAGTTCATGGAGAAGCACTCGGTTGCGCGCCTGATCGGAGCCCCACCGGGCTATGTAGGTTATGAAGAAGGTGGCTATCTGACCGAGGCCGTGCGCCGTAAACCCTATTCGGTGGTTCTGCTTGATGAGGTCGAGAAGGCGCATCCTGATGTCTTCAATATTCTGCTGCAGGTTCTGGAAGATGGTCGTCTGACCGACAGCCATGGGCGAACCGTGGATTTCCGCAATACTGTGATCGTCATGACCTCAAATCTTGGATCCACTCAGATCCAGGAGTTGGTCGGCGATCCTGATGCGCAGCGTGCTGCTGTCATGGACGCTGTAAGTCATCACTTCCGGCCGGAGTTCATCAACCGGATCGACGAGGTGGTGGTTTTCGATCCGCTGGCTCGCGATCAGATTGCTGGCATCGCTCGCATCCAGCTGAGCCGCCTGCGGCAACGACTGGCCGAGCGGGAGCTGAGTCTGGAGCTGAGTGACGAGGCGATGGATAAGCTGGTCGCAGTGGGTTACGACCCGGTCTACGGCGCGCGGCCATTGAAGCGAGCCATTCAGCGCTGGATCGAGAATCCGCTGGCGCAGCAGATACTGTCTGGCGCCTTCGAGCCCGGTACAAGCATCTCAGCGAAGGTGGAGGGTGACGAGATCGTCTTCGGCTGATTTGAGGGGCGCTGGCGCCGTTCTTTCGAGCGGTGCCGGCAGTTCCAATACCAGCGGAGCGGGGTAGTGCCACCGCATCGTGCAAATCATTGTAGTAAATCGCATTTTTTCTGTTGACAGCCGCGCCGAGAACCGTAAAATGGCGCGCCTCTGAGGGGGGAAAGCAAGCGGTAACGCGGACCACCTGAAGAGCTGGAAATGAAGTTCCGCGATAGCTCAGTCGGTAGAGCAAATGACTGTTAATCATTGGGTCCCAGGTTCGAGTCCTGGTCGCGGAGCCAAAATCCAATCGGGGTATAGCGCAGTCCGGTAGCGCGCCTGCTTTGGGAGCAGGATGTCGGGAGTTCGAATCCCCCTACCCCGACCATTTTTGGGTCGTTAGCTCAGTTGGTAGAGCAGTTGGCTTTTAACCAATTGGTCGTAGGTTCGAATCCCACACGACCCACCAAAACCGCCTCGCGAGGGGCGTAAGAAACCGGGAGATCCGAAAGGGTCTCCCGGTTTTTTTTGCATTGAAGTTTATGTGCGTTTGTTCCGCTCGTCTCGCTAAAAATCTGTTCTCAGTGCCAGTGCCTCTCATGATCAGTTGGCGCTGGCACTGTCTGTGGAAGTTAATGCAACTTGAGGCGCGGCACTGTGCTGGTGCTGAGTTTGTCTCCGATCATCATCAGGCCGGTACGAGCGACGCCGTACAGTGCGATCTGGTGCATCCGATACAGGGACACATAGAACATCCGTGCCAGCCAGCCTTCCAGCATCACGTTGCCGGTGAGATTGCCCATCAGGTTGCCTACGGCAGAGAAGCTCGAGAGCGAGATCAGCGAGCCGTAATCGCGATAGCGGTAGGTGGGCAGGTCCTTGCCCTCAAGCCGCCGGGCGATCGATTTGGCGAGCAGTGACGCTTGCTGGTGCGCCGCCTGCGCTCGTGGGGGTACGTTGCGGTCACTGTCCGGTTGCGGACATGCAGCGCAATCGCCGAAGGCGAAGATGTTCTCGTCGCGAGTGGTCTGCAGGGTAGGAAGTACTTGCAGCTGGTTGATCCTGTTACTTTCCAGCCCGTCTATCTCTTTCAGAAAGCTTGGCGCCCTGATGCCTGCTGCCCAGACTTTTAATATGGCTGGGACGAAGTGGCCATCTTTGGTGTGCAGCCCTTCATCGGTCACTTCACTCACTGCGGCGTCAGTCAGTACGATGACGCCCAGGTCTCTCAGCGTCTGGTGCACTGGCTGGCTGATCCGTTCCGGCAACGCGGGCAGCACCCGCGGCCCTGCCTCAATAAGCGTGATGTGGACGTTTTCAGGTTTGATGCCATTCAGTCCGTAGGCGGCGAGCTCACGCGCGGCGTGGTGAAGCTCGGCGGCAAGCTCGACGCCAGTTGCGCCAGCGCCGACGATAGCCATGTTGATGGTGCCCTGGTGGCCTTCGCTGGCGTGGGCGCGCATGTAGTGGCTCAGCAGTAGGCGGTGAAAGCGCTCCGCTTGTTCTCGAGTGTCGAGAAAGATGCAATGCTCGGCGGCGCCCTTGGTGCCGAAGTCGTTGGTCGTGCTGCCAACTGCGATTACAAGCGTGTCGTAGCTCAGTGTGCGAGCCGGCACCAGTTCAACGCCGTGGTCGTCGAATGAGGCGGCAAGGTGAACGCATTTGCGCTCACGCTCCAGGCCGCTCATGCGGCCCATCTGGAATTCGAAATGGTTCCACTTTGCCTGCGCCACATAGTTGAGCTCGTCAGCCGACGAATTCAGCGAGCCTGCGGCCACTTCATGCAGCAAAGGTTTCCAGATGTGGGTCAGGTTGGCGTCAATCAATGTAATGCGGGCCTTGCCACGCTTGCCCAAGGTTCTACCCAGGCGGGTGGCAAGCTCCAGGCCGCCGGCGCCGCCGCCGACGATTACGATGCGATGTGTCATGGAATGAACTCATAAGGCTTTGCGGGATTCGGTTTGGCGCCTTGGTGGTGACCATGTTAGTCACAGGACCAGGCGACTCAGGAGGCGGCTCAGCAGGCCCAAGCCGAGCACCGTTACCAGGACCAGCACAAGGAGCAGCCAGGGGCGGAAGGGCCGGCGCTCGACTTGGTGCTGAGGTGCGCTGAGATAGTGGTCAACGCGCTCCTGGTCTTCGGGTTTTAGGCGGCTGGGCATACGCACCTCGAATGGGGGATGCAGGCATTCTAGCGGCGCAGGGGCAAAAGCCAAGCAGGACGATGCCTGGGCATTGGCTCTCGGTTGGCAAATTGACGGGGAGGGGAGAGCTACTGACTACAACACTAGGGTGGGGAGCAGCCCCTGGACCCTAGCGGCCGTTGTTGTTCTTCAGGCTCCGAAGATTGCCAATCACCGACTCAAGGGCGCGATCAAACAGCAACGCGTCGTTTAGCAGGCGTATGGCGCCGCGGCGGAACTCTATCGCCAGGCCCGTGCGGGTCTTTTCCAAGACTTTCATACCGGTGCGGTTGACGAAGATGTACTTGCCCGTGGGTTTGATCACCGCAGCAAGCTTGCAGCGGAGCTTGTGCTCTTCGTCTTCCTGGAACTCGACCCAGCTGCCGACTCTCAGGTTGTCGACCTGCGTCAGTGCTTCGTCGTTATCGTCCAGATCTATTTCCGGCTCATGTTCGCGGGTTTCGCCTGGGGCGAGGAGAACAATCTCCTCGTTGACCTCGATCATCGCCTGGTTTGCCGCCTGATTGGCGGATTCTTCGCGCGGTGGCAGCACAAGCTTCTGTTCGCTTGCGGCATCGCCCTGATCGAGCGATTCGGTGGCTGGTGCGGGATTGGTCGACTGGTTCAGTTGCTGCAATGTCTGCACATGCAGCGCTTCGAGACGAGTGAAAAAGTCGCTGGTGGAGAAAGGGTCGAACGCCGCGCTTACCAGGCCTTCTCGAAGGTTCTTGAGCAGGCTCGGAACCAGCTCCAGCAGCTGTGCGCGCGACTCGACGTCTTCGTGAGGGGCGACGCTCCAGATCAGGTCATCCATGGTCGCCAGCGCGGCCTGCCACTGTTCCGACTGGGTGCCATGCTTCAGGCAGGTCAGTAGCAGAACCTTGCTCCAGGCCTCTTGCAGCAGGCGAACAACCACCTCGGGTAGCGTTTTGCCAAGCAGGCGCTGATTGAGTGCGTGCTCAACCTCCTGGCGGGCCATTTCAGCCCTGGCGCGACCTTCCTCGGCGTCCCTCGTGCGCTGCTCCAGCAGTTCGCTCCGGCGTCGCTCGTCGCCTGTGAAAGCGAGGAAATCGGCGAGTAGTTCGGAGAAGATGGCAGGGTCATCGACGAAATCGTTCAGTAGCCGAGCCACAATCTGCTCGATCTTCTGATATAGGCCCTCACGCTGGACTTCGTCCTGATCGGCCCAGCCCATGGCGGCTGAGGCGATCTCGTTGAGCAGGCGTCGGGCTGGGTGGCTGCCGCGGCTGAAGAAGGTCTTGTCCAGAACCGCTACTTTCAGGACGGGGATCTGCAGCCTTGCGATCAGTGCCTTGAGCGAGTCGGGGAGGGTGCGGTCGTCGAGGATGAATTCGAACAGCATCGATACGAGGTTGATCACATCCTCATCGACTTCACCAACTACACGTGACTTGCCGCTCTTGGCGCTGACGCGGTGTAGCAGTTGCTCAAGCTGACCTTGGAGGTCGAATTCATCGACCTGCTGCGGGGCGCGCGACTGCAGATGAGAGAGTAGCCGCATCAGGTCGTTGCTGGAGATCGGGATGGCGTCGCTGGGCAGGTTGCGGGCAGGTAGCGCACTTCCGCGCAGTTCTGACAGCAAGGCTTGCAGGTTTCCGAATGCTTCCTGCACGCCGCTGTCGGCGTAAGTGGGTGCATCGCCAAGGCCTGTTCCGGGCCTCGAGGCGCTGCTTCCTGATGTGTTTGGGCGATTTGGCGAACGGCGCGGCTGAGCTGATTGCAGCTCCGGCAGGACGTTAGCGGCGACCAGCACCTGATTGGATTCGGCATAAAGCTGCTCAAGATCCGTCAGCACGTAGCGCTCGAACAGCTTGAGAATGATCAGCTTGACCTTGATCTCGACGCCCAGGCTTCGGCAGGCTTCGAGAAAGTACTCGCAGAGTTGCTGAGGACCCATTGGGTTGTTCTTGTCGTCGAGCTTCTTGCTCACCAGCACATTGATGCGGGTGGTGAGGTGGCTGAGTGACTGGCTGGTGCGACTCATCACCTTGGCAACCATGGTGTCGATCGCAACGGACTCTTCCAGTTCGTCGTTCTGCACCAGTGCCAGGTTTTCAAAGGAGGCTTCAGGCTCCGCCGGCTTGCCGATCTCGTATTGGTTAAGTTTGGAAAAAGACTCGAAAACCTGCTGCAGGAAGCTGCGCTCGATGCCGCGGCGCTTCATGCGCAGGTCCCGCATCGCTTCAAAAAAGGCGTTCTGTTCGGCGTTGCTCGTAGCGCGGTCCGCTATCTCGAAAAGCGAGTCGTCGGCATTGTCGAATAGCGTCTGCAGCGCCAGGCGCAGTTGCTGAGCGGCTTTGTCGCGCACACTGATGAGTGCGACAGGCAATCTGCCTGCCGCTGAAGTCTGCTTTTGCTCAGGGGCAGCCTTGAGGTGCACCACTTTCGCATCAGTTCGCATTGGAACGCTCCGGTCGCCTGCTTTCAAGGCGCTCAACAACACTTGTCAGGCCGCTGATAGTGAATAGCGGGCAACGGCTAGTAAAGTAGTGGCATATAGCCATTTCCATGGCGCCAATCTATCGTCTGATTATAGGCTTCTCGTTCGGCAATGAATTCCGAGTTTTGTCTTGGACATGATGCAGCTCACAGATGCTCACGGAAAACCTCTGAACTGCAAGAAGCCTTGCAGATTATAGGGATAAATCCATATTTTGCTGAGACGTTCCCCTTCCGCTGCGACAGGTCAAAGCTCGCCGTATACTTTCGCCCAATTTCATGGGAGCTCTTCGTGACCAATCTCACTCTTGCGGATCTTTCCGCCGAAATCGAATCCAACGTCCGCCGCGCACTGGCCGAAGACGTAGGCACCGGTGACATCACCGCGCAATTGATTCCTGCCGAGCGCCTCGCCCAGGCAAAGATCATCACGCGAGAGGCGGCTGTTATCAGTGGCATTGCATGGGTCGATGCCGTGTTCCGACAGCTGGATCCGCGGGTGGCGGTGCATTGGCGCGTGGTCGATGGTGAGCGAGTAGACGCAGATCGCGTGCTGTTCCATCTGGAGGGGCCTGCGCGCGCACTTCTCAGCGGCGAGCGTGCAGCGCTGAATTTTTTGCAGACGCTGTCGGGGGTTGCGACCCGTTGCCGACAGTATGCCGACCTGGTCGAAGGCACCGGCGTACGGCTGCTCGACACACGCAAGACTATTCCCGGGCTGCGTATGGCGCAGAAGTACGCCGTTACTTGTGGCGGTTGCCACAACCATCGGGTCGGTCTGTACGATGCTTTTCTGATCAAGGAAAACCACATCGCTGCCTGCGGCGGGATAGCAGAAGCCGTTGCGGCTGCGCATCGCATTGCTCCGGGAAAACCCGTAGAAGTCGAAGTAGAGAGCCTGGACGAGCTGGAGCAGGCGCTCCGTGCAGGAGCCGACGTCGTGATGCTTGATGAGCTGAGTCTGGCTGATATGCGCACCGCAGTAGGCATAACAGCGGGGCGGGCAAAGCTGGAGGCATCAGGAGGGATAGATGACGGCACACTGCGTGCAATTGCCGAGACCGGTGTTGACTATATTTCCATCGGCGCGTTGACCAAGCATGTGCGGGCGATTGACCTGTCCATGCGTCTGACGCAGTAGCGCAATAACGAGGCGGCACCGAGTGCCGCCGGTCAGCCTTAGTGTTTGCTTTTCAAACCGAAGTTTTCATGCAGCGTGCCCGGTACATCCGCGTCTTTGGGCGCGTAGTCCTTCGGCGGCTCGGTGAATGTCGGTGAACTGAGGCGCTCGCGATGGCTGTGGTTTTCCTCGCTGTGCAGCGCCGCGAGCAAGCGCTGGCGAGTCTGCTCGTCGAGAGCCAACTTGTCCGCACCTTCGGATAAGTGATCCTGCATGTCCTGATAGCTGTTGGTCAGCTTGCGCAACAAGCTGGCCGTGGTATTGAAATGGGTGACCACTTCGCTTTGATAGGTATCCAACCGCTCCTGCAGTTCGTCCACCTGACGTTGCGTGCTATTCGGTGCGCTGTTTCGCGCAATCAGGTAACCAATGACGATGCCGACGATCACGCCGACGATCGGGAGCAACCAGGTCGCGAAGGTCTGTTCCACGAATACTTCCTCTATATAAACGGCTGTGCTGTTCAGCGGCGAAACCTTGCGCTGGCGGTCGGGCAGGGCGACTGTCGGGCCGGGACGCAACTGCTTTTGCGCGGGCTGCACCGCCTGATGCGGTGGTTTTTCCACGGCTTGATACGTTAACGTCTCGTTCCTGCCCTGTATACCGCAACGCGATATGCGATCACTACGCAGGTGCAAGCAAGACGAGCCAACTAGCCCCAAGGTCACGGAGTTACCCTGTTGAAACGCGAAAACCCCATTTCCATAGAGGGACCGGCCGGCGCGCTGGAAGGATTGTATTTCGATCAGCCCGAAGCATGCGGACTGGCGTTGATCTGTCACCCCAATCCGGTCAAGGGAGGGACCATGCTGAACAAAGTGGTCTCGACCTTGCAGCGCACCGCCCGCGATGCCGGCTATGCAACGCTGCGTTTCAACTTTCGCGGTGTCGGTGGCAGCGCCGGCAGCCACGACATGAACATGGGCGAGGTTGAAGACGCCGAAGCCGCCTTGGTCTGGCTGCGGTCTCAGTATCCCGAGCTGCCGCTTACCCTGCTGGGCTTCTCTTTTGGAGGCTTCGTTGCGGCTGCGTTGGGCGGCCGCATCGAGGCGCGCGGCGAGTCGCTCGAGCGACTGTTCATGGTGGCGCCCGCTGTATCGCGGCTGTCAAACCTGCCACTGGCCGAGCGGTGTGCACTGACCATCATCCAGCCCGACGACGATGAAGTGATCGATCCAGCCACGGTGCATGCGTTCTCAGCCGAGCTTCAGCGCCCCCACGAGTTGTTGAAAGTGGCAGAATGCGGGCACTTTTTCCACGGCAAGCTGGTGGAACTCAAGGACCTGGTTGCGCCGCGGCTGGGCTGATTCCGGCCAGGCCGCGCTGACTGATCGAGAAGACCGAATGAAAACCCGAATCCTCACCGGTATCACTACCACGGGCACACCACACCTGGGCAACTATGCTGGCGCCATCCGGCCGGCCATCGTGGCCAGCCGCGAAGCCGATGCCGACTCGTTCTATTTCCTGGCGGACTACCATGCGCTGATCAAGTGTGACGATCCGCAACGGATCCAGCAGTCGCGTCTTGAGATCGCAGCCACCTGGCTGGCGAGTGGGCTGGATGCGGAGCGCGTAACCTTCTATCGCCAGTCGGACATCCCCGAGATTCCCGAGCTGACCTGGCTGCTGACCTGCGTCGCCGGCAAGGGCCTGTTGAACCGGGCGCACGCCTATAAGGCATCGGTGGACAAGAATGTCGAGAAGGGTGAAGACCCGGACGCAGGGATCACCATGGGTTTGTTCAGCTATCCGGTGCTGATGGCCGCAGACATCCTCATGTTCAACGCACACAAGGTCCCGGTCGGCCGCGATCAGATTCAGCATGTGGAAATGGCCCGGGATATTGGCCAGCGATTCAACCACCTGTTCGGCAACGGCAAGGAGCTATTTACCGCGCCCGAGGCGCTGATTGAAGAAAGCGTCGCAACTTTGCCAGGCCTCGATGGCCGCAAGATGTCGAAGAGCTATGACAACACCATCCCGTTGTTTGGCAGCGCCAAGCAGCTGAAAAGCACCATCGCTCGGATCGTTACCGACTCCCGGCTGCCTGGCGAGCCAAAGGATCCGGACGACTCCCACCTGTTTACTCTGTACCAGGCGTTTGCCACGCCGGCTCAGCTGGCCGAGTTCCGTGCCGAGTTGCTGGGCGGGCTTGCCTGGGGCGAAGCCAAGCAGCGGCTGTTCGAACTGCTGGATAACGAGCTGAGCGAGGCCCGTGAGCGTTACCACACGCTGATCGCGCGTCCTGGCGACCTGGAAGACATCCTTCAGGCTGGCGCTGCCAAGGCACGCAAGGTAGCGACGCCGTTCCTCGGGGAGTTGCGCGAGGCGGTCGGGCTGCGCAACTTCCGCAGCGATGTGACAAGTGCCGCGCCGGCAAAGAAGAAAAGTGGCAAGACTGCCCGCTTCGCCAGTTTCCGTGAGACTGACGGCAGCTTCCGTTTCCGCTTCTTCGCTGCGGATGGCGAGGAACTGTTGCTGTCCCGCGGATTCAGCGATCCCAAGGCCATTGGCGTCGTCGCGCAGCGCCTGGTCGCGCAAGGTGTTGACGCGCTGGAACTCCGTGCCGATGAAGACGATCAATTCAGTTTGTGGCTCGACGGCGAATGCCTTGCCGACAGCCCGAGCTACGCCGATGAGCAGTCGCTGGAAGCAGCCATGCTGCGCCTGCGCCAGGCTTTGGCAACATTGATGGCCTAATTGCCGGCAGTCACGCCGACCGGTCGCCGGTCGGCTGGATGCAGCCGGTACCCCGTTTTCACTCGAGGCTGAGCGCTTGAACGATCTGCGTAAATTGCCAACCACCGAGGGCGCGGCTAAAGTGTCGGCCCCGTTTCACTACCCAGACCCCGCCATGACCCCTCTTGAGCGCTATCAGGCAGACCTGAAACGTCCCGACTTCTTCCATGATGCAGCCCAGGAAACTGCGGTCCGTCATCTGCAGCGTCTATACGACGATCTGGTCGCAGACGACCGCACGAAGACCGGGCTGATGGGCAAGCTGTTCGGCAAGAAGCACCAGGAGCCTGTGAAAGGCCTGTATTTCTGGGGCGGCGTTGGCCGCGGCAAGACCTATCTGGTCGACACCTTCTTCGATGCGCTGCCATTCGAAGAGAAGACCCGTACGCACTTTCACCGCTTCATGAAGCGCGTGCACGAAGAGATGCGCACACTCAAAGGTGAGAAGAACCCGCTGACCATCATCGGCAAGCGCTTCGCTGACGAGTCGCGGGTGATCTGCTTTGACGAATTCTTTGTCTCGGACATCACTGACGCGATGATTCTCGCGACACTGCTCGAAGAACTCTTCAAGAACGGTGTCAGCCTGGTCGCGACGTCCAACATTGTGCCAGACGGTCTCTACAAGGATGGTCTGCAGCGTGCGCGCTTCCTGCCAGCGATCGAGCTGCTGAAAAAGCACACCGAGATCGTCAACGTCGACAGCGGCATCGACTATCGTCTGCGCGCGCTGGAGCAGGCTGAGCTCTATCACTTCCCGCTCGACGCCGAAGCCGAGCAGAGCCTGGAGAAGAGCTTCCGCAGCCTGTTGCCCGAGCAGTGCCGCATTCAGGAAAACGAAGCGCTGATGATAGAGAACCGCGAGATTGTCGCGCGTAAGGTTGCCAGCGGCGTGGCCTGGTTCGAGTTCCGCGAACTGTGCGACGGTCCGCGAAGCCAGAACGACTACATCGAGCTGGGCAAGATCTTCGATGCAGTGCTGGTTTCCAACATCGAGCGGATGGACGTCTCCAAGGACGACATGGCCCGCCGCTTCATCAACATGGTCGATGAGTTCTACGACCGCAACGTCAAGTTGATCCTCTCCGCCGAGGTCGAGCTCAAGGATTTGTATGCCGGTGGGCGCCTGGAGTTCGAGTTCCAGCGCACGCTGAGCCGCCTGCTGGAAATGCAGTCGCACGAATACCTGGCGCGCCCACATAAGCCCTGATCTCGTCAGGCGACACGAACGGCAAGTCTGCGCCCTGGCGTGACTTGCCGTTTGTGTTTATGGCTCAAGCGATTTTGTGGCGGTACTGCTGCCGGTACTGATTTGGTGACAGTTCGGTGTGCTGGCGGAACAGTCGGGCAAAGAAGCTTGCATCGTCGTAACCCACTTCGTAGCTGATCGTCTTGATGCTCTTGCGGGTGGTGGAGAGCAGGGTTTTTGCCGTTTCGATGCGCAAGCGCTGAAGGTAGTGAAGTGGCTTGTCGCCGGTCGCTGTCTGGAACCGTCGCATGAAGTTGCGAATGCTCATGCCGTGATCCCGCGCCACGTCTTCGAAGCGAAATTTCTCCGCAAAATGCTCCTCAAGCCATTCCTGGATCTGCAGAACGCGGGTGTCCAGATGCAGCTTCTGCCCGCCAAAACCAATTCTGCCCGGGCTGTAGTTGCGCCGAACCTCGAACAGGATGTCTCGCGCCATACCTTGAGCGATATGTGCGCCGCAATAGCGCTCGACCAGATGGATGTACAGATCGCAGGCCGAGGTGGTGCCCCCCGCACAGTAGAGATTGTCGCTGTCGGTCAGATGCTTTTCCTGGGTAAACAGCACGCGCGGAAAGCGCTCCACAAATTCCTGAGCGAAGCGCCAGTGAGTGGTGCTCTCGCGGCCGTCGAGTAGCCCCGCCGCAGCCATCCAGAAGGCCCCGCTGGCCTCACCGCAGATCGCGCTGCCCGCCGCATGCCGCTCCTGTAACCATTGGGACACCTGTGGATAGCGTTGGCTGATGGCGTCGAAGTCGCCCCAGAACGCTGGCAGAATCACGGCGTCTGCGTCATCCAGGGCGCCGTCCACTTCAATGCGTGGGCCGCTGAATGTATTGACCGCAAGACCGTCCGGGCTGACCAGTGAGGTCTCGAAGGCGGGGTTGAGGTCGAGCCCCAGCTGCTTGCCATAACGCAGGCTGGCCATGTGAAAGAAGTCTTTGGCATGCAGCAGGGTGGATGCGAACACTCCGTCTGTAGCCAGAATGCTGATGCGTTTAAGGGGGTGGTCGGTGAGCATGCGAGATCAGGCTGTTCCATTGTTATTGTTTGGGACAAAGCAGGGTAAAACTGCCGCAGTCCGGCGGGAGCGTCTTATTTTTTTGCCTGACTGTCCAGTCCCAATCATGGATGGATCGTGGAACCGTACCTTCGGTTGACCGTCTGAACAGGCAGAAGAGGGCCACCATGACTGCACACACACCGCAAACACGTGCCGAATTCTGCGGCTGGGATGGAAGCACCAGTGCAGCGCGCGAGATCCAGAATCAGCTGGCGAAGAAGGTTGTTTTGACCGATGACTTCGGTCCTCTAAAGCTGATCGCCGGCGTCGATGTCGGCTTCGAGGATGGCGGCAAGATCACCCGTGCCGCGGTCGTTCTCCTCGATGCCGAAACCCTCGAGCCATTGGGCCACGCACTGGCAAGAGTTCCGACGTGCATGCCCTACATACCGGGGCTGCTGTCGTTTCGCGAGCTGCCTGCCGTGCTGCAGGCGCTCGACTCCCTTGATCAGACGCCCGATCTGATCTTTTCCGATGGGCATGGCATCGCGCATCCGCGGGGTCTTGGCATTGCTGCTCATCTAGGGGTGGTTACCGGCCTGCCGACCATCGGCGTGGCGAAAAAAATCCTCACCGGGCTTCATCAGCCGCTCGGCGAGCAGCGCGGCGATAAGGTCGACCTGCTGGACAAAGCAGGAAAGGTGATCGGCACGGTTTTACGCAGCAAGGATAAGGTTCGCCCTCTGATCATTTCGCCGGGCAACAGGGTCAGCCTGGAAAGCGCCCCGCAATTGGTCATGCGTTACGTCACCCGCTATCGACTGCCTGAGCCGACGCGCCTGGCCGATCGTCTGGCCTCGCGCCGTGATGAGAAGCGCGTGGCCGTCAGTAAGTGATGGATCCGGAATAGCCTGGCCGCTTGCAGCGGGGCAGCTGCAGGCGCTAGCCTGCAGGCCTTCGTTCAGCCAGGTTTCGCCGCGATGCAGTTGGATCATGCGACAGGATGGTGCCGAGGCATTCGCCATTGCCCTTCGCCCAACTTCAACCTGCGTCCGGACGGCGAGATTTCGCTGCTGGTCATTCACAACATCAGTCTGCCACCGGGCCAGTTCGGAACCGGAAAAGTCCAGCAATTCTTCCAGAACTGCCTGCCCTGTGACGAGCACCCCTTCTTTGAAGAAATAGCGAACCTGCAGGTATCAGCGCACTTCCTGATCGAACGTGACGGCGCGATTACCCAATTCGTCTCCTGCCTTGATCGCGCATGGCACGCCGGTGTGTCGTGCTTCGGTGATCGGCAAAGCTGCAACGATTTCTCCCTTGGTATCGAGCTGGAGGGCACCGACGAAATGCCGTTCAGCGAAGCCCAGTACGACAGCCTGACTTCTCTGTGTCGTCTGCTTCAGCAAGCCTATCCGGCAATCACGCCGGAGCGGGTTTGTGGCCATAGCGATATCGCGCCGGGTCGCAAGACCGACCCCGGCCCCGCATTTGACTGGCAGCGTTTGCGCACCGCTTCGATCGTGGCGTGAAACTGCCCTGACAGGATTCGACAGATGATTTTTCTCGTAGTGTTCTTGGCGCTGGTCATCGATAAGCTCACCGATTGGCGGCGTGTAGTACAGGAAGACGGGCCTTGGCTGCGCTTGCTGGGGCGGGTCGAGGGCGGTGCGGGGACGGCTTATGGGCCATGGCTGAGCCTGTTCTTTCTGGTGCTGCTGCCTGCTCTGTTGCTCGGCATGCTGTTGCTGGCGCTTGAACCGCTCGCCTATGGCTGGCTAAGCCTGCCTCTGCACTTGCTGGTGTTGCTCTACAGCCTGGGTCGCGGTCAGGGCAAACGTGAGCTCGGGCCGTTCCGCGATGCCTGGCGTCGTGGCGATGACGAAGCCGCTGCGCTGGTCGCCGAACGTGATTTGGGGCTCAGCGCGACGGATGCTCCGGGCCTGCTGCGTGCTGTGGAAGCACAACTGCTTTGGCGCAGCCATCAAGGCTTTTTTGCGGTGATCTTCTGGTACGTGCTGCTCGGTCCCGTCGCGGCGCTCGCCTATCGGCTGTTGGCGTTGACCATGGATCACGCGAAGGCCGAGGCCGTACGCGAGCGGGCCAGCCAGTTCAGGCATGCCTTCGACTGGCTGCCGGTGCGGGTTCTGCTTGCCAGCTTCGGCTTGGTCGGCAATTTCGTCGCTGCCAATCGCGCCATGCTTGAGGACTTGTTGCACTGGGGCGTGCCAGCGCCACAGTTACTGGCCAAGGTCGGTCCCGTGGCGGCCGACCTTGAAGAGTCTTACGCGGGGCAGGCGGGCATCCTGAGGCTCGACAGCCTTGCCGCCTTGCTGGTGCGTGCTCGCATCCTCTGGTATGCGGCAATCGCGCTGTGGATTCTCTTTCTCTGACGCGTCGATAACGCCCAGCGTGAGCTGCGGACGCCCTGCATAAGTGTGGTGGATATGCCGGAATCGGCGTGTCTTCTGCCAGTTGCCGGGGTGTCACTCTGCCATTACCTTAAGTTACACAAGCCCCGTCCGATATCCCGTATAAGTTTTCTCGCACCATTCTCTGACGAGCCCTGCCGCAGCCTCGACGCTGACGGCAATACAACAAAAATTGGGAGACGTCTTTTGAAAAGTCTGTTGTATCCGGCTATCGCCCTGATGAACCGTCTGAGCTTCGGCATGAAGTTCAGCCTGATCAGCGTTCTCTTTTTCGTCCCCATGCTGTTGACCAACTTCTATCTGGTGCGCGACTCGTACCAAGAGTTTGTAGGCACTCGCACTGAACTGCGCAGCCTGGAGCTACTGGGCACGGCGTTGCAGCTGCGCCGGGAAATGGAAGACTGGAAAGATCTGGTCGAGATCGAAGGCATCATCGGCCAGACCGGTGAAGTGCAGGCGTTGGTAACGCGCCTGGCCAATGCCGAACGAGAACTTTCCGCCCGGATGCAGAACCTGACGCCGGTCAGCGACAACCCCGAGCAGGTCGCCGAATTCACCCAGCGTCGAGATGAACTGGACGCCGCGCTGCGTGAAGCGCAGTCGCAGCAGTCGCTGCAGGCCAAGGCGGCGATGGCCCGTGCGTTGCTGGGCAAGGCCCAGGTAATGATCAAGCTGATCGCCAGCCAGTCGGGCTTGAGCCAGGACAGTCAGCGCGATGTACGGCTGCTCTCCGAGCTGCTGACCTCGGCGACGCCATCCATCACCGCTGCCCTCGGTGAAGGTCGGGCGGTGGGCTCCTATACCTTTGGCCAGGGTTACCTGAACTCCGATGCCAGCAACAAACTGGACGACCTCTTGCTCGAGCTGGAGAAGCAGCAGGCTCAATACGCTGCCCAGCTACAGGATGTGCTGGGCAGCAGCCCTGCCGCGCAGCGCCAACTGGATGCTCAGGCGACGGCCAGCCGAAACTCGCTGCAGTCGAGCAGCGACATCTTCCAGGACCAGGTAATCATGGCTGAAGCCCTGGATCAGCCCTGGGATAAATTCTACGACCTGATCAGCGCCGAGATGGCGAAGACCTATGCGCTCAATGACGCCATCCTCAGCTTTCTCGATGATGAGCTCGAGCAGCGCCTCGAGCAGAAGCAACTGCTGATGGTGCTGCTGCTGACCGCACTGGCGTTGGTCTTTGTGCTCGTCGTTTACCTCTACAGCGCGTTCTACATATCAACTCGTGCGTCGTTGCGCAGCCTCGGCGCGACCATGGATAAAGTGGCTGCCGGCGACATGACGGCACGCTTCAAGGTGCAGAGCCGCGACGAACTCGGTGAGCTGGGCCAGGTTTTCAACGAGACCGTTTCGAAGATCCGTGAACTCATCGAGCGCGTCGGGCACACGGTGGGCGAGGTGGAGCGTCAGGCTTCGCGCGTCGAGACTGTTTCCGGCGAGAGCAACCAGACGGTGTCCGAGCAGCGCGGGCAGATCGAGCAGGTTGCCACGGCAATGAACGAGATGTCAGCGACTGCGCAGGAAGTAGCCACCAGCGCCGAAGCCGCAGTGGGCAGCGCGCAAAGCGTCAACGACGAAACCGTCAGCGGTCGCACCCTTGTCGAGGCGCAGGTGAGCGGCATTGGTCTACTGGCCGCCGAGATCGAACAATCGGTCACTGTGATCAACCAGCTGGCAAGCGATAGCAAAGCCATCAGTCAGGTACTGGATGTCATCAAGGGCGTGGCAGAACAGACCAACCTGCTGGCGCTCAATGCCGCAATCGAGGCTGCGCGCGCAGGTGAGCAGGGCCGCGGCTTCGCTGTTGTGGCCGATGAAGTGCGCAGCCTGGCCAAGCGCACTCAGCAGTCCACCGAAGAAATCGAGCAGATGATTGGCCGCCTGCAGGGCGGGGTCGGCGCGGCGGTCAAAACCATGCACTCCAGCCATTCGATGGCAGAAGAGACCGTAAGCCAGTCGGCACAGGTTCAGCAGGCGCTCGAGAATATCCTTGGCGCCGTCGGTGTCATCGTCGACCAGAACCAGCAGATCGCCGCGGCCGCGGAGCAACAGACCGCTGTCGCCCATGACATCGACCGCAACATTGTCGCGATCAATGAGGCTGGGCAGCGCACCGCCGAAGGCGCAGGCCATACCGAGCAGGCGAGTCGCGAACTCACCGAATTGGTTGGCCGCCTGCAGCAATTGATCGGCGCGTTCCGCGTCTGATCCTCTCTCCGTTCGGCGCTTAGCCGCTCATCGGCGTTGTTGAACAGCGCCTCCTGCGCCCGGGTCTGCCGAACAGGCAAACCCGGGAGTGCGTCATGTCCAGCACCGCAAAGAAAACCGATCCGAAGCTATGGGAGCAGGTGAAGCGGGAAGTCACCGACGGCGACAAGGGCGGCGAGCCTGGCCAGTGGTCGGCGCGCAAGGCCCAGTACGCCGTGCAGGAATACAAGAAGCGCGGCGGCGGCTATGAGGGCAAGAAAACCGCCGACAACCACTTGCGCGAGTGGACCCGCGAAGACTGGGATACCAAATCCGGAAAGCCGTCCGGGGAAACCGGCGAGCGCTATTTGCCCAAGAAGGCTCGCGAGTCAATCAGCGACGACGAATACGCCCGAACGACGCAAAAGAAACGAGCCGATAGCCGTCGCGGGCAGCAACACTCCAGCCAGCCAGCCGATGTGGCGCGCAAGACCAGCCGCGGGCAGGAGCCCGCACTTAGCGGGCTGAACAAGACCGAGCTGGTGCGCCGCGCTGCTCAGCGCGGCATTCGTGGACGATCAACGATGAAGAAAGACGAGTTGGTTGCGGCGCTCAAGCGCGAGGGCGAGCAATGAACGAGCTGAGTGACGCGGCCAAGCGAGACGTTCGCGATGAATTCCATCGGATGGTCAATATGTCGCCAGCCCAGCTCCGCGATTGGCTTGAGAGCGAGACCAGCCGCAGCGTTGGCATGACTTCTGGTGGAGAAAAAGTCGCCGCCCCGGATGATGGCGAGGCGGTAGGGCACGCCATGGGTGAGCGTATCCTCGCGCTCAAGGCAAAGCGGCAGGCTGAACTGGGCGAGGACGATTACCAGGCCATGCGCAAGGTTATCGGTTATGTCCACCGGCACCTTGCTCAGCGTCCCAAGGCGGACATTCGCGACAGCCGCTGGCGTCATTCGCTGATGAACTGGGGACACGACCCGCTAGAAGACTGATTAGCTGTCTGGATCGGAGCCCAGCGCTTGCCAGCTTTCTGCCCTCGGCTTCGGTCAGCCGATTAGCGGTTCCAGCCAAACAAGTCGCAGCTGTTGCGGTAACTGGCGTCTGCCAATTCCTCAGGGCTGATGCCGCGCAGCTCCGCCAGCTCGCGACAGATGTCCGGAAGGAATTCGGGACTGTTGCGCTGGCCGGCGTGGCTGTGGGGGGTGATGTCCGGGGCGTCGGTTTCCAGCACGATGCTTTCGAGCGGCAACTGTTGCAGCACCCGATGCATTCGATGCGCCTGGGGCCAGGTTCCCGCGCCGCCCAGTCCAAGTTTGTAACCCAGCTTGATGTATTCGCGGGCTTCTTCCCAGCTGCCGCTGAATGCGTGCGCGATGCCGGTGCGCTTGAGCTTGTAACGCTTAAGGGTGGCGATCATCTGCGCATGAGCGCGGCGGACATGCAGCAGCACCGGCAGCTCGAACGCGTTGGCTAGCTCGAGCTGCGCTTCAAGTAGCTGTTGCTGCCGGTCCTTGTCCGGGTCTTCGATGTAATAGTCGAGGCCGATTTCCCCGATTGCGCAGAGCTTGTCCTCGCCGCGCAGGCGTTGAAGCCAACCGCGCAGCGCGCCGATGTGTTCTGGCCGGTGGTCCCGTAAGAACACGGGATGCAGCCCCAGCGCGGCATATACGGCCGGCTCATCCAGCGCCATCTGCCAGACCCTGTCCCAGTTCGCTTGATGCACACCGAGCACCAGGACCCGCTCGACACCTGCGCTGGCGCAGCGGGCCAGTACCTCTCCGCGGTCGGCATCGAAGGGGTCGAAGTCGAGGTGGGTGTGGGTGTCGATCAGGGGCACGGCAGTCATCTCCTTGTTTTAGCAGTTTGCAGCGGCGTGATTCAGCGGTGCGCTTCTTCTTCGATCTGGATGTCGCTGACGCCCAGCTCGGCCATCCGGCTGTGCTCGCTGGCGCGTTCCGGGATTTCCCAAGGCGCGTCGACGCTGGCGCGCGGCTCTTTGACGTGGTGCAACAAGATTTCCAGTTCAGCCTGCTCTAGTGCAGGCGCTTCGAAGGCGCTCAACGTCAGGGACGCCGGCTCGCCATTGATCAGGTAATGGATGCGGTAGCGCTTCAGTTCGGTCATGGCTGGTCTCTCTTGCGGTGGCATGTACTGCATGCGACCGCTGAAACCTCGTCAGGCTCCCGATTCATCACGCTCTGATTCAAGCAGGGCGGCCTTGCGCTCGACACCCCAGCGGTAGCCGGTCAGTGCCTGGTTGGCACCGACCACGCGATGACAGGGCACCAAGAGCCCGACCGGATTGCTGGCGCAAGCACGGGCCACGGCGCGCGCATGGCTGCCAAGGTTCGCGGCCAACTCACCGTAAAGGCGAGTCTCACCAGGCGGAATGCCTTGCAATGCCTGCCAGACCCGTTGCTGGAAGGCGCTGCCACGCAGGTCCAGCGGTAGTTGGGCAGCTCGGCTCGGCTCCTTCAGCTGAGCGACAATTGCCTTCAGCCATTCGCCGAGCCCGGCCTGATCAGGCACCAGCTCCGCCGCCGCGAAACGTGACTGCAGATCGTCGAGTAGCGCTTCTTGTTCATCGCCGAACAGCAGGGCACAGATGCCCTTGTCGCTGGCAGCCACCAGCAGCAGGCCCAACGGACAGGCGCTCGTGGCGTAGCGCAGGGTCTCTCCGGCGCCTTTACGTCGGCGCTTAGCCGGGCTGAGTGCTGCCGTGTGCTGATAGACACCACGCGTGCTGCCGTAGCCAGCGTCCAGTGCGGCACCGAGCACTGATTCGGCGTCCGGCAGCTGCATCTCAAGCCGCTCGCGTCGGCGCGCTGTGGCCCAGGCGCGCGGCGTCAGGCCAGTTCGTGCTTTGAAGGCACGAGCCAGGTGCGAGGAGGACAGACCGATGCGGCCGGCCAGCTGATCCAGAGTCATCGGCTCAGGACTTTCATCCAGCAGCCGGCAGGCCGCCACCACCAGCTCGTCGAGCTGCTCAGCAAGACTCTTGCCCTTGGGGGAGCAGCGTCGGCAAGCCCGGAAACCCGCGGCCTCGGCCTCGTGGTTGTGTCTGAAGAAACTGACACCTTCCCGCTTGGGGCGACGCGCCGGGCAGCTGGGGCGGCAGAAAATATGGGTCGAGTGCACGGCAAACACGAAGCGCCCATCGAAGCTTGGATCGCGATTGCAGAGCGCTTGCCAGCAGTGGTCGAAATCGAGCATTGGGAGGCTCCGTGGGTGAAGGATTACGATTGTCCGCCCTGGCCGATCCCTATGCCAATCCACAGTGCGCTTTCAAACTTGCGGGCGAACATGGAAGCCCGTTCGCGATTGCCGTAACCTGCAGATCTGCATAGCCAAAAAGGGTCTGTAAGCCGCTGATGAAAACGCCAAAACGACTCGAGCCGTTGGTCGAGGATGGGCTGATCGACGAAGTGTTGCGCCCGCTGATGAGCGGCAAGGAAGCAGCGGTTTATGTAGTGCGCTGTGGTGACGAGCTGCGTTGCGCCAAGGTCTACAAGGAGGCCAACAACCGCAGCTTTCGCCAAGCCGTCAAGTATCAGGAGGGTCGCAAGGTCCGTAGCAGCCGCGATGCGAGGGCCATGGCCAAGGGTTCCAAGCACGGGCGCAAGGAAAAAGAGGAAAACTGGCAGAACGCTGAAGTGGCCGCCTTGTTCAGGTTGGCAGACGCTGGCGTGCGCGTGCCTAAACCGTACGACTTCCTCGATGGCGTGCTTCTGATGGAGATGATCTCAGGCGAAGACGGCGATGCCGCGCCGCGTCTGAACGACGTTGATCTTCACCCCGACGATGCACGGGAATTTCATGCCTTCATGATTGGCGAAGTGGTGAAGATGCTCTGCGCCGGCCTGGTGCATGGCGACTTGTCCGAATTCAACGTGCTGCTCGACGAACATGGCCCGGTCATCATTGACCTGCCACAGGCGGTAGATGCGGCGGGCAACAACCACGCCTTTGAAATGCTCGAACGGGACGTTGGCAACATGTCGGCCTATTTCGGCCAGTTTGCGCCCGAGCTCAAATTCACCCGCTACGCCAAGGAAATGTGGGCGCTGTACGAGGACGGCAAGCTGACGCCGGAGTCCGAGCTGACCGGTGAGTTTGCCGAGCCGGAAGATGCCGCGGACCTAGACGCTGTGATGCGGGAGATCAAGGCGACCCTGGCCGACCAGGCGCGTAAGGAAGCCTTGCGTAACGCAACGGATGAGCCCAGCGATGAGCCGCCGACACCGCCATGGATGCGTAACTGAACGGTGAGCGATGGTGTGCGGGCCGTCTCTTCGGGTGGCTTGCCAAGGAGACTCCAGCCTAACGCCGTTATTCCACAGCATTCGAGCCCGACGTTGCTGACGCGGGCTCGTTAGTCTGCACCGCACTTGGGTTCATTTCCCAGCCGCCGCCAAGTGCTACAAACAGTGCGACTTGTGCCGTCGCAAGTGCGGTACGGCCCTGCAGCGCTTGTTGCCGAGCACGCAGGGAGCCGCGCTGGGCGTCCAATACTTCGTTGAGATTCGCCTCACCCAGTCGATAGCTGGTCTGCGCCAGCTCATAGGCGTATTCACGATGACGAAGGGTGGTCCGTAGCGAGTCCAGGCGGCGTTTCTGTCCGTCGATGCGGACCAGTGATCGCTCGACCTCTTCCAGCGCTTCGGCCAGCGCCTGCTGGAAGCCGAGGTAGGCGCTTTCACCTTCCACATCAGCCAGGTCGATTGCCGCGCCCCGTCGGCGATAATCGAGGAAGGGCAAGCCAAAGGTCGCACCGAGACGCGCGAAGTTCGAAGCGGTGGAGAAGGCATTGCCCAGTGCCAGGCCAGAACGCCCGACTGCCGCCTGTAGCGCCAGGGTCGGGAACAGGTCGCGGCGGGCGGCCAGAGATTGCAGCTGTGCGGCCTGCAGCTGCGCCGCTTCGGCAATCAAATCCGGACGACGGCGCAAGAGATCCAGCGGTTGTCCGGGCGGGATGGGTCTGTCAGCGAGCGGCACCTTGGCCGACGCTTCGAACTCGCGCGCCACGCTACCCGGCGGTTCGGCGAGCAGCGTATCGAGCGCCAGCCTGGCTTCGGCCAGGTTGATTTCCAGTTCATCCAGATCCGCCTGCAGGGAGGCGCGCTCAGCGGCACTGGCCTCGACATCCAGCCGGGTCACCTCGCCAGCTTCGAACATTCGACTGGCGATGTGCTCGAGCTCTGCTGCAAGTTCGATCCCCTCCAGCAGCAGCGCCCGCTGCCCCTCGAACGCGCGCACCTGCATGTAACCCTGTGCAGCATTGGAGGCCACCGCCAGCCGCGCGGCGATGGCTTGGGCTTGCGCCGAGCGAATCTGCTGGCGCGCACTGTCGGTTCGCGCCCGGGTAGCGCCGAAGATGTCCAGCTCCCAACTGGTTTGCAGGGCGAGTTCCCAGGTATCGAAGGTGATCACGTCTTCGTCGGGGATGAACTGGCCTATGGGGCTATTGGGGTTCGGTTCATTGTTGTTCTCGATCCACTGACGGCTGGTCGAGCCTGGCAGCGCGAATGTGGGGAACAGGCCGGCGCGAGCCTGGCGCAATTGCGCGCGCGCGGTATCGACCCGCAGCATGGCCAAGCGAATGTCACGGTTGTTATTCAGAGCCTTGCGGACAAGTTGAGTCAGCACCGGGTCATCGAACTGCTGCCACCAGTCGGCGAGCGTCTCGGCATCGGCTGGCTGCTGGCGCACCGCGTGGAACCAGCTGTCCGGAACGTCCGGGGCAGGCCGTTCCGGCACGCTGGAGCAAGCGCCGAGCGCCAACGCCAGCGCCCAGATCAGGGGGGTACGAGCCAATCGGCAGGGCATCAGGTTTCCTCCGGTTTGACGCGCATGAACAACAGGTACAGACAGGGCACGGCCAGCAGGGTAAGCAGCGTGGCGAAGCCCAGCCCGCCCATGATGGTGACAGCCATGTTGGCGAAGAAGGGGTCGAACAGCAGCGGCACCATACCCAGCACCGTGGTGCCTGCAGCCATCATCACCGGGCGAAGACGCGACGCCGAGGCCTCGACGATGGCCGTTAGCCGCGGTACCTCATCGGCTATCTGCCGGTCGATCTCGTCCACCAGCACCACGGCGTTCTTGATCAACATACCGGTCAGACTCAGCAGCCCGAGCAGCGCCATGAAGCCGAATGGCTGGCCGGTGATCAGCAGCCCCAGGGTGACGCCGCACAGCGCCATCGGCACCACTAGCCAGATCATCAGTGGCTGGCGGACCTTGGCAAACAGCAGCACCGTGACCAGCACCATCGCCAGGTACGGCACTGCAAGCGTGCTGGCCAGAGCCTGCTGCGCGTCGGAAGATTGCTCATGGTCACCGCCCCATTCCAGTGAGTAGCCGGTCGGCAGTTCGATGTCCTCGAGCAGCGGTCGAATCCGCTCGAATGCGACATTGGTATTCTCCCCGTCGCGCGGCTCAGCACGCACGGCGATGGTTCGTTCGCGGCCGTAGCGGCGGATCATCGACTCCTCGGTGGTCGCCTCGATGCCGTCCGCGACCTGTGCCAGCGGCACGTAACTGCGCGTTGCCGGGCTCCAGATCAGCCGTTGCAGGAGTTCGCCCGGTTCGACGCGATCCTCTCGAGTGGCGCGCAGGAGGATCGGAATCAGCTCATCCTGATCGCGGAACACGCTGACCTGCTGGCCTTCACTGGCGACAGACAAGGCCTGCGCGACCTGCTGGCGAGTAAGGCCGGCATCGGCCAGACGGTCCAGCGCCAGCTGTGGGCGCAGTACGGGTACGGGGGATCGCCAGTCGTCACGGATGTTGAAGACATTCCCTTGTTCCTGAAGGATGCGCTGACCTTCGGCCGACAATCGTCGCAACTCGTCGAGTTCAGGGCCACTGATTCGCGCTTCGAGCTTGGCCTCGGCATTGGGGCCGAACATGAACTGCGCTGCGGCGACATCGGCGGAGGGGTAACGGCCTGGTAGCGTCTGGTTGATCTCACGAACCAGATCGGCGATCACCCCTGCCTCCTTGGTGCGAACCAGAAAGTGCATCAGCGCCGGGTTGGGCTGTTCCGGCGCGTAGGTGAGCATGAAGCGCGACGCGCCCGCACCGACAAAGGTCGACACATCGGTGACGCCGTCGAGCTGCTTCAGATAGCCCTCGACATCCTCGGCGGTGCGGCTGGTCTCGCGAATATGCGTACCCTGCGGCAGGAACAGGTTCAGGTAGAAGATCGGCGTACTCGAAGGTGGGAAAAAGCTCTGCGGCACCCGACTGAAGCCCACTACGCTGAGGACGGTGAGCACAACCAGAACGCCCAGCGTCAGCCAGGGACGCGCGAGCACGGCGCCTGCCATGCGTCGGTAGCGGTTGTAGATCGGCCCGCTGTAGGCATCGTCCGGATTGGCATCCTTGTCCGTTTTGTCACCCTTGCGCTCAAGCAGGTAGTGCCCGAACAGCGGCACCACCAGCAGCGCCAGCAACCAGCTCAGCAACAGCGATGTGGCGATGACGAAGAACAGCGAAAAGAGAAACTCGCCGGTGGTGTCCTGGGACAGGCCGATCCCGGCGAACGCGAGGATGCCGATGATGGTCGCGCCCAACAGCGACCACTGCGTCTGCTGCAGGGTCTTGCGTGAGGCTTCCAGAATGCTCATGCCGCGCTGCTTCTGAATCAGCATCCCGTCGCAAACCACCACCGCGTTGTCCACCAGCATGCCCATGGCGATGATCAGCGCGCCGAGGGAGATGCGTTCCAGCTCGATCCCGGCCATCCACATGACCAGCAAGGTGCCGAGTACCGTGAGAAACAGCACCGCGCCGATGATCGCGCCCGCACGCACGCCCATGGCCAGACAAAGCACGCCGACGACAATGGCCACCGAGAGGAACACGTTGAGCGCGAAGCTGTTGACCGACTCGTTGACGATGCTGTGCTGCTGGTACAGCGGATGCAGTTCGGCGCCAAGCGGCATCAACCGCTGCATGGATTGCAGCTTCGCCTCGACACTGCGGCCCACCTCGACGATGTTGCTGCCGGAAATACCGCTGATGCCTATTGTCAGTGCTGGCTCGCCGTTGTGGCGGATGATCTGCCGTGGCCGCTCGGCATAGTCGCGTTTCAGCGTGGCAATCGAGCCCAGATCCACACTCTGCTGGCCCTGGCCGACCGGCAGGGCACGCAAGGCATCCAGCGAGTCGAAAGCGCCCGTAGGGCGGATGTGTACAAAGAATTCACCAGCACGCACGCCTCCCGCTTCAACGGCGGCATCGGCATCGGCTAATGCCGCGAGCAGCTCCTGAGGGGACAGGCGCAGCGCAGCCAGGCGCGCCTGGTCGACCTCCACCAGAATCCGCTCCTCACGCACGCCAGCGAGTTCGACCTGACCGACGCCGTCTGCCGTGATCAGCCCGCGACGCAGATCCTTGCCCACTTCATGCAGCTCTTCCAGCGTCAGGCCATCGCCGGTGAGGGCGAAGAAGATGCCATAGACATCGCCAAAGTCATCATTGACCAGCGGCGGGTCCAGGCCCGGCGGCAATTGCTGTCGGGCGTCCTCGACCTTGCTGCGTAGTTGGTCCCAGATCTGATCGAGCTGATCGCCCGAATAGCGGTCCTGGATCTCGACTCGGATTTCGGCCAGGCCGATCATCGAGCGCGAACGGATTTCCTTGACCTCGGAAAGCTCCTGAATGGCGCTTTCCAACGGCTCGGTCACTTCCTGCTCGACCTCCAGCGCGGTTGCGCCCGGGTACTGCACCGTGACGATGGCTTCCTTGATGGTGAATTCGGGATCTTCCAGGCGGCCCATCTCGAAGAACGCGACGATGCCACCGATCAGGCAGATCAGCACCAGAACCCAGATATTGACCGGCTTGCAGATGGCGTAACGGGCTAAGTCCATCCGCTTACTTCCGCCGCTCGGCTTTGATCGGTTGGTCTTCCGAGAGCTTGCTGCCACCCGCTACGATCACCAGCATGTCGTTGTTCAGCTCGCCGCTGACCACCGCATGGTCGTCTTCGATCCGTTCGAGCTGCAGGTCATGGCGCTGGGCGTGTCCGTCCACCGCCAGCCACAGGTAATGGCTGCCATTGGGTGCTGTCTGCACCGCATTGAGCGGCACGCGAAAACGCGGTGTTTTCTCGCTCTGTGGCTCGGCAGGCCGCTCGAGGCGAACCCGCATGGCCATACCTGGCAGCAGGTTGAAGTCCTCCGGCGGTTGGCCCTGTAGCGTCAGGCTGTAAGTGCGCGAGCCTTCGCGCGGCTGGGTGCTGTGTTCCTTGTATTCAAGCGGCAGCGTCAGGTCGGCAATCACCAGCTCGCCGACGGCCTGCAGCGTTTCATTCAGGGGGATGCTCAGCGCGGCTGTTTCGGGCAGGTCAACGGTGACTTCAATGTGCTGGTTGTTCTGCAACTCGAGCACCGGTGTACCCGTGGCGACCACCATGTCCGGCTCGACCAGCCGCCGCGCGACGACGCCGTCGAACGGTGCCTCCAGTGTGCTGTGCTTGATATTGCGCTGTGCGCTGTCGCGAGCGACGCGTGCCGCCACCACACTGGCCTGCAGCGGCTCTACCGCGGCGGGGGCGAGAATCCCTTCGTCCAGCAACGCACGCTTGCGGCTCAGATCCGCCTCCAGCTGACGAAGCCGTGCTTGGGCCTCGCGCAGTTGCAGCTGGTAATCGGTGTCGTCGAGTTCGGCGACCGGCTGGCCTTTTTCGACGTGCTCGCCTTCGTCGACAAGGATGCGCTCGACGCGCCCCGGCACCTGGAACGCCAGCTGCGTGCTGGTCACGCTTTCGACCACACCGGGAAAGCGCAACGACTCGGGGCCGTTATCAATACGTTGCAGCGGCTCGACAAAGGCAACGCGTGGCGGCACCTGAACAGGTTCCTTGTCCTCGGCGCAGCCGGACAGGGTCAGCCCAATGCAGATTGAGGCGATAGTAAAGCGATGTCGTGAGCGGCCTCGGGACGTTAAGAGCGGCATCCGTTCTCCTGGACAATGGCGACGAGCAAGACGTCGCGACAATGCGAAACGCCGCGACAGATTCAGTAGAACCCCGCTCTGGCTCGGGAGTTCGGCCTATGCTGAACTGACCCACTGGTCAGCTGGTTTTGCCTGCGGCAACGGGGCCACGGTCAATCCGCCGCCGATTGGGCGTATCATTGTCCGGCGTTCAAAAGTCAGTGCAGGAGAGAGTCGCAATGCAAGGTCAGCCACAAGTCATCGAATATCTCAAAGAACTGCTGCGTGGGGAGCTGGCGGCGCGTGATCAGTATTTCCTGCACTCGCGGATGTATGCCGACTGGGGGTTCACCAAGCTCTACGAGCGGATCAATCACGAAATGCAGGAGGAAACCGAGCACGCCGATGCGCTGCTCAAGCGCATCCTGTTCCTCGAAGGCACACCGGACATGACGCCGGAGGCAATGCATCCCGGCCACACCGTTCCTGAGATGTTGCGCGCCGATCTGGCACTCGAATACAAGGTGCGCGAAGCCCTGGCCAAGGGCATCACCCTGGCCGAGCAGCACGGTGATTACCAGACCCGTGAAATTCTCGAGCTGCAGCTGATGGACACTGAAGAAGATCACGCCTACTGGCTGGAGCAGCAGCTCGGCATGATCGACCGCATCGGGCTGCAGAACTACCTGCAATCGCAGGCTAGCTGATCTATCGCGAGGCCAGGCGCAATGCCTGGCCTTGTTGTATCCCTGATGGAAAAGCGGTGTTGCTCTGTCTAGCTGCGCTCACGGGGTGCGCTGGACGAGCAGCACCCGCCGGATTCCAGGTCCTTGAGGATGGGGCAATCCGGCCGGTCATCGCCCTGACAGGTGTCGACCAGCTCTTGCAGGGTGTCGCGTAACCCCACCAGTTCAGCGATCTTCTGATTGAGCGCCTCGATATGCGCGCCGGCCAGGGACTTCACGTCAGCGCTGGCGCGATGGCGGTCCTGCCAGAGCGTGAGCAGCCTGCTCACTTCCTCCAATGAGAAGCCCATATCGCGCGAGCGCTTGATAAACGCGAGGCGGTGCAGGTCTTCCTCGCCATAGTGGCGGTAACCGTTGGCGCTGCGCCCGGCGGGGGAGATCAGGTCGATGGACTCGTAGTAGCGAATCATCTTTGCCGACAACCCGCTTTTCTTTGCTGCTTGGCCAATGTTCATGTGCGCATCCAGACGAATCGGTGTGAGGCTGTTGTGTGCTGCGTCGGCGCGGTGTCCATGCGTGCCGCCGATCACAGCCCGTGCGCGGCTGCACGCTAGTCCTTCGGCTCCCAACGCTTGAGCAGCAGCGCGTTGCTGACCACGCTGACGCTCGACAACGCCATCGCCGCGCCTGCCACTACCGGACTCAAAAAACCGAAGGCTGCCAGGGGAATCCCGACCAGGTTGTAGATGAACGCCCAGAACAGGTTCTGCTGGATCTTGCGGTAGGTGCGGCGGCTGATCTCCAGTGCAGCGGGCACCAGGCGTGGATCGCCGCGCATCAGGGTGATCCCCGCCGCATGCATGGCCACATCGGTCCCGCCGCCCATGGCGATGCCGACATCGGCGGCGGCCAGTGCTGGCGCATCGTTGATGCCGTCGCCGACCATCGCCAGCACCGCGCCGCCTTTTTTCAACTCGGCGATCGTGGCCGCCTTGTCGGCCGGTAGCACTTCGGCGTGCACGCTGTCGATCTGCAGCGCCTCGGCCACCACACGGGCACTGCCGCGGTTGTCACCGGTGATCAAATGGCTGCGAATATGTCGGGCGTTGAGAGCTGCGATCGCTTCAGCGGCGCCTTCTTTGAGGCTGTCGCCAAAGGCGAACAGGCCGAGCACGCGAGATGTCGGCGCAGTCTCGATCAGCCAGGACAGCGTGCGGCCTTCGCTTTCCCAAGCTTCGGCTTTGCCCGCCAGCTCGCCCGGCTGCAGGCCGCTGTCGTCCAGCAGCCGGCGGTTGCCCAGCGCCAGCGAGCGGCCATCGAGATCGCCGGCGATGCCGCGCCCTGTGAGCGACTGGCTGCGATCGACGTCGGCCACTGTCAGCCCTTGCTCGGCGCAGCGGTCCAGCACAGCCTGCGCCAGCGGATGTTCGCTGCCGCGTTGCAGCGCACCGGCCTGTTGCAAAAGCGCGGACTCATCGCCATCAACGGCATGCAGATGAACAATGCGCGGCTTGCCGGAGGTTAGGGTACCGGTCTTGTCAAAGGCGACCGCCGTCACGGCATGGGCGACCTCCAGCGCTTCAGCGTCCTTGATCAGAATGCCGTGTCGTGCGGCGACACCGGTGCCGGCCATGATCGCAGCTGGCGTCGCAAGGCCAAGCGCACAGGGACACGCGATGACCAGCACGGCAACCGCGTTGATCAACGCCACTTCGGCGGGCGCGCCAACGAACAGCCAGCCCGCCAGGGTCAACAAAGCAATCACCAGCACCGCCGGGACGAATACCTGGCTGACCTTATCCACCAGTTTCTGGATGGGGGCCTTGGCGGCCTGGGCGTCCTCGACCAGCCGAATGATGCGCGCCAGCACCGTTTCGCCGCCCAGCGCGGTGGTGCGAACCAGCAACCGGCCTTCACCGTTGATCGCGCCGCCGGTGATGCTGTCGCCCGGCGCCTTCGCCACCGGCAGGCTTTCACCGCTGATCAGGGCCTCGTCGGCCTGGCTTTCGCCTTCGACCACTTCGCCGTCCACCGGGAAGCGCTCGCCGGGCTTGACCAACACCAGGTCGTTCAGACGCAGGACCGCAATCGCCACCTCTTCTTCGCGGCCATCAACCACGCGTACCGCGCGATCGGGCCGGAGCGCCTCCAGTGCACGAATGGCTGCGCTGGTCTGGCGCTTGGCACGGCTTTCCAAGTATTTGCCCAGCAGGACGAGGGCGATCACCACGGCGGACGCTTCGAAATACAGATGCGGCATCTGCCCAGCCTCTGCGACCCACCACTGGTAGAGGCTCAGGCCATAGCCGGCGCTGGTGCCGATCGCGACCAGCAGGTCCATGTTGCCGGCCCCGGCCCGCACGGCCTTCCAACCCGCCACGTAGAAACGCGCACCAAGGATGAATTGCACCGGCGTGGCGAGCACGAACTGCATCCAGGGCGGCAACATCCAATGCAGGCCCAGCAGGTCGCCAAACATTGGAATGACCAGCGGTGCGGCAAGCAGCAGCGCGGCAATAACGGCCCAGCGTTCACGGCGTAGGCGGCTTTCGCTCCGGTCAGTGGCAGGCTCGCTATCGCTGCTGGCTTGAGCCTTGTAGCCAGCGGCCTCGACCGCCGCGATCAATACTGACGAGTCGACCGCGCCGAGCACTTCGATACGGGCACGTTCGTTGGCCAGGTTCACCGAGGCGCTGCGCACGCCGGGCACCTTGAGCAGTGCTCGCTCGATGCGGCCCGCACAGCTGGCGCAGGTCATGCCTTCGATGGCCAGTTCAAGGGTTTGTACCGGCACGCCGTAGCCGGCTTTTTCCACGGCCTGTACCAGTTCGGAGAGCTCGCCTTCATGGGTCTGCACGCGGACTTGCTCGGCAGCAAGATTCACCGCCGCGCTGTCGACGCCGGGCACCTTCAGCAGGGCGCGCTCGACCCGCCCGGCGCAGCTCGCGCAGGTCATGCCGGAGATAGGCAGCGTGTAGGTTGCGCTCGTCATGGTTTGCTCCGAATAGGCCAGTTGCCGCTGAGGATCAACCTTCACCTTGTGGGAAGGTCAAGTCCAGTAACAGGATGTCGCAGCCAAGCCTATTGACCTTGTCAGTGTGGCAACGTTGAGCATGCTGGTGTATTCAACGAACGAAAGGAGCAACCGATGCAGACGTTCAACGTGAAAGGCATGACCTGCGAGCATTGCCGGCGCGCCGTGACTCAGGCAATCCAGTCGCGCGATGGCGATGCCAAGGTCGATGTCGACCTTGAGGCGGGCGTGGTGCACGTGGAGGGTGGGCTGGACGATGCGACCATCCGCGAGGCAATCGAAGAAGAGGGCTATCAGGTCCAGTGATGCAGCACGCGGCAGCAGCTGCTGCCGCGTTTGTTAGGGATGCGTCAGCGCACGGCGGAACTGTCCCAATCCTTGACCAGACCACGGAACACCGGGTCGATCAGCGCGGCGCAATCTTTTTCCGGATCGAACAGGGTCGGGTCGCGGGTCCAGTCGCTGAACACGCCGACGATCAGCGCGTGCAAGGTGCGCGCGGCCAGACGCGGAGTAGTGCCTGGATACAGGCTGTCAGCGGCGCTCTCCAGAAGTTTTTCGCACAACTCAATGAACTGATTGATGAACGCCTGGTGGCGCTCTTCCGCTTCGCGTAATTCGTCGGTGAATTCGCAACGGTGCAGAAGGATGGTCATGACCCTGCGCTTCTGCTCATCCCGGCCCAAGGCACTGATGCCTTCGATACAGAGCTCATACAGCGCCCTCAACGGCTGCTGCTGGGTGCAGCTGCAAAGCCGCTCGGCCATCTGTTCCGGGGGCAGGCGAACCTGATTGAGCATTTCGTGAAACAGATGCGCTTTGTTCTGGAAATGCCAGTACACGGCGCCGCGGGTCACGCCGGCGTCGCGGGCAATCTGGTCGAGACTGGTGTGCGCCACACCCTTGTCGAGAAACAGCCGCTCGGCAGAGGCGAGCAGGGCAACACGGGTCTTTTCGGCGTCTTCTTTGGTTCTTCGCATGGGTGAGCTACGGCAGCCTGATACTGCATTGAATAATGCCTTCGCGGCGGATAATGCGGAGTTCGTCCTTTAACCTCTGCAACTTTGGATGTTTACAATCGTCTGTGTATGTAACAGCATCTCAGCTTCTCTGTAAACGTTCGATCTCGGTCGCGGCTTCGCTGCGGGTCGATGCTTCGGCTTTTTCCGCTCCGCGAGTTTATCCATGCCCCTTCCTATTCTGCTCATTCTGGGCGCGCTCAGCGCCTTTGGTCCGTTGGCCATCGATTTCTACCTGCCGGCGTTTCCCTCGATGGCGCGCGCTTTTGCCACGGATGTGGAACACGTGCAGCTGTCGCTGGCGGCTTACTTCATCGGCCTGGCCCTTGGGCAGCTGATCTATGGGCCGCTGGCGGATCGGTATGGACGGCGCTGGCCGCTGCTGGTGGGCGTGACGCTGTTTACCCTGGCGTCGCTGGCGTGTGCCTTTGCGCCGTCGCTGGACTGGCTGATCGCTGCGCGTTTCGTTCAGGCGCTGGGTGGCTGCGCAGGCATCGTGGTGACCCGCGCGGTGGTACGCGACTGGTGCGATCCAGTGCAGGGCGCCAAAGTCTTTTCCCAGTTGATGCTGGTGATGGGGTTGGCGCCGATCCTCGCGCCGCTGGCGGGTGGGCTGCTGATGAACGCCTTCGGCTGGCAGGCGATCTTCGTCTCGCTGACGATCTTCAGCGCACTGTGTGGCGTTGCGGTTGCGCTACGGCTGCCGGAAACCTTACCGGCCGATGCACCCAAACACGCCTTGCGAGGAACCCTTGGGCGCTACGTCGCGCTGTTCCGTGACCGCGAATTCATCGCCTTTGCACTCTCGGGCGGCGTGGCGATGGCCGGTATGTTTGCCTATATCGCCGGCTCGCCCTTCGTCTTCATCGAACTGTATGGCGTTCCGGCCGAGCACTACGGCTGGCTGTTCGGCAGCAATGCGGCGGGGTTCATTCTCGTCTCGCAGATCAATGCACGGCTGTTGCGTCTGCGCGGCCCGGGTTTCTGGCTGCGGCGCCTGGTCTGGCTCTACTTCGGTTGCGGCGCGGCGTTACTGATGATTGCGCTGAGCAAGCCGGAGGCACTCTGGCCGTTGCTTATTCCGTTGTTCGCCGGCCTGGCGAGCCTTGGCAGCATCCTGCCCAACGCAACCGCCTGCGCCATGGCGAAGCAGGGCAAGCAGGCGGGCTTGGCGTCGGCGTTGATGGGCAGCATGCAGTTCTGTGTTGCCGCCTTCGCCTCGGCGGCCGTGGGTTGGATGCACAACGGCACAGCCGTGCCGATGGCCTTGGCTATCACGGTGTGTGCCGGCCTGGCGGCGTGCCTGGCCTGGTATACCGGCCAGAGCAGCCTATCCCAACGCAGCGAGACCGCCTCGTCCTGAGGCGGTCCCGCATCCGTCAGAACCCTTCAAGGACGATCTTGCCTTTGGCCTTGCCGCTCTCGATGAAGGCATGGGCGCGGCGCAGATTTTCGGCGTTGATGGCGCCGTAGTGCTCACCCAGGGTGGTCTTCAGCACGCCGGTGTCGATCAGCTCCGCGACCCGGTTGAGCAGCTGGTGCTGCGCAATCATGTCCGGCGTCTGGTACAGCGAACGGGTGTACATGAACTCCCAGTGCAGCGACAGGCTCTTGCGCTTGAGCAGGCTGATGTCGAGGCTGGCCGGGTCATCGATCAAGGCCAGCCGACCTTGAGGCTGCAGCGCCTCGACGATCTGCGGCAAGTGAACGTCGGTGTGGGTCAGGCTGGCAACGTGGGTGACGTCGGCGATGCTCACTCGTTGCAGCTCGGCGGCCAACGGCTGGCTGTGATTGATCACCTCATGAGCGCCCAGCTCACGCACCCAGTCCTGGGTTTCGCTCCGCGAGGCTGTGCCGATTACCTTCAGCCCGGTCAACTGGCGCGCCAGCTGAGTGAGGATGGAGCCCACACCCCCCGCTGCACCGACGATAAGCAAACGCTGATCGCGATCTTCCTTGCCTTCGCTAATCTGCAAGCGCTCGAACAGCAGCTCCCAGGCGGTGATCGAAGTCAACGGCAGCGCCGCTGCAGCCGCGAAGTCCAGTGTTGCGGGCTTGCGTCCGACGATGCGCTCATCGACCCGATGCAGTTCGCTGTTGGCGCCCGGCCGATCCAGCGCGCCGGCGTAGAACACCTCATCGCCGGGTTGGAAGAGGGTGACTTCGCTGCCCACCGCGCGCACCACGCCGGCCACATCCCAACCAAGTACCTGATATTGACCGGCTTCCGGCTGCACGCGCATGCGGATCTTGGTATCCACAGGGTTCACCGAGATGGCGCGGACCTCGACCAGCAGGTCGCGCGGGCCGGGTGTGGGATCAGGCAGTTCGATGTCGATCAGTGAATTCACGTCGTCGACTGGCAGGGATTGTTGGTAGCCGATGGCTTTCATCGTGAGTCTCCTTCTAGAGCTGAACATTGAATACCGCCATGTTCGGCTTTCGCGCTGCGATGAAAAACCGCATATTTCGCAGAGACTCTTTCAATGGAATATTGAAAATGCTGCGCAGCGATGACCTACAGGTATTCGTACTGACCGCCGAACTGGGGAGCCTGTCGGCCGCTGCTCGGCAGCTGGAACTGTCGCCGGCCGTTGCCAGTGCGGCGCTCAAGCGACTGGAAGCGCAATTGGGTTGCCGCTTGCTGGTGCGTTCGACCCGGAGCCTGAGGCTGACGGGCGAAGGCGAGCTCTATTTGCCCCATGCGCGTTCGGCCTTGCAGAGCCTGGTCGAGGGTCAACAACTGCTTGCGGGCGGCAAAGCGACTATCAGTGGCTCGCTGCAGCTGTCAGCGCCGTCAGATTTCGGCCGCAATGTGCTTCTGCCCTGGTTGGACGAGTTCCAGCTGCAGCACCCGCTCTTGAGCCTTCGACTGTTATTGGCGGATCGCAATGCCGACCTGTTTCGGCAGCCGGTCGATGTCGCGCTGCGTTATGGCCAGCCGGAAGATTCCAGCCTCGTGGCGCTACCGGTGGCGGCGGCCAATCGGCGCGTGCTCTGTGCTTCGCCGGGCTACCTGGCGGCAAATGGATCGCCGCGCACGCTGGCCGATCTCGTCGACCATAACTGTCTGCGATTCATGCTGGCCGGGCGGGTGCATGAGCGCTGGTGCTTTCTCGACGACCGCCGCCGCGAGCTGGAGCAGCTGGTGGGCGGGGATCGCGTCAGCGACGATGCCGATGTGGTGCGCCGCTGGGCACTGGCAGGGCGGGGCGTGGTGTATAAATCCTGGCTGGACATCGCTCAGGATGTGCAGTCGGGGCGACTGGTGGTGTTGTTGCCGGAGCTGCAGGGCGAGCCAGCGCCGCTGAACCTGATCTGTGCCCACCGTGCACATCTGGGCGAACGGGTGCGGCTGTTGCGCGAACACTTGGTCGAGCGATGCCAGGTGCTGATACAGCTGGCTCCGTTCTCGAGTTAACGGGCCGCGCGGCGGCGGCCCTTGCCGATCACTTGGCCAGGCGGGCGTCGAGGCTGTTCTGAGCCAGCCGGCGAGCCTGATCCTCGGTCATGCCGAGGCTCTCATGCAGCGCCATGAAATTCTCGGTGACGTAGCCGCCGAAGTAGGCCGGGTCGTCCGAGTTCACCGTCACCTTCACGCCCTGTTCCAGCATCTGCAGGATGTTGTGTTGGCCCATGTCGTCGAACACGCAGAGCTTGGTATTCGACAGCGGGCAAACCGTGAGCGGAATCTGCTCGGCGATCAGCCGTTGGATCAACTTCGGATCTTCGGATGCGCGCACGCCGTGGTCGATGCGGCTGACCTTGAGCAGGTCCAGCGCTTCCCAGATGTAATCGGGTGGGCCTTCTTCGCCGGCATGGGCCACGGCGAGGAAACCTTCAGCGCGGGCCTTGGCAAAGACGCGCTCGAACTTGCTCGGCGGATGACCCATCTCTGAACTGTCCAGGCCGACCGCGAAGAAAGCGTCACGGAACGGCATCGCCTGTTCCAGCGTTTTGAAGGCTGCTTCTTCCGGCAGATGACGCAGGAAGCTCAGGATCAGGCCGCTGCTGATGCCGAGCAACTCGCGGCCGTCCGCCAGCGCGCCGCTGATACCGCGCATCGCGACTTCAAACGGGATGCCTCGGTCCGTGTGGGTTTGCGGGTCGTAGAAGGGCTCGGTGTGCACGACGTTCTGCTCTTCGCATTTTTGCAGGTAGGCCCAGGTCAGGTCATAGAAGTCCTGCTCGGTGCGAAGTACGTCGGCCCCGGCGTAGTACAGATCAAGAAACTCCTGCAAATTGCCGAAGTTGTAGGCGCTGCGCAGCGCATCGACATTGTCCCAGGGCAGGGCAATCTTGTTACGTTCGGCCAGGCGAAACAGCAGCTCGGGTTCGAGCGAGCCCTCGAGGTGTAGATGAAGCTCGGCTTTGGGCAAGGCGTTGAGCCAGTCGTACATGAGAAACCCCCGTCCTGAAAAATTGCATTTAAGCATGTTGGAGGAGTTGACCCAAAGGTCAACTAACGATCCGGCTGCACGTTGCCGAGCATTGCCCGAAATTGTTCGCCAGTCAGCTATCTGACTGTGCAAAAAACGAGCAAGTTGTTCCAAGCGAGGCCGGACGGGGCCGGCCGCTGACAGCCCAAAGGTTATCCACAATCTTGTCCACTGCAATTGCGAATAACCAGACGAAACGATGATAGCGATCTGCAACCGCACGCTGGACATGCTTCAGGCAATAAAAAAACGATGAAAATCAACGTGTTTTGGTGATATGTGCAAGCTTCCGGTGGCGCAGATCAAAAAATGATCGATATTGCCGGGGCCGCGTCAAGACTGGGGTTGCAGGGTTGCTCACATTGTTATCCACAACTTGATGCACATAAATGGTGGAAAACCTGACGACATAAAAAAGCCGCACTTGCTGGTGCAAGCACGGCTTTCGAGCCTGGCGCGCCGTTATGACACGCGTCGCTACTTGTCAGTTTTGCTTGATGGGCTCGACAGGTTCACGCACAACGTCGGGCTCGTCATCGTCAGGCATGGTCACATCGACATCAGGAACAGTGATGACCTTTTCCTTGGTGCCAACATCCACTTCTGGCGCATCGACGTCGTACTCAGGCATGTTGCCGCCTTCGACTTCTACGTCTGGGAGCGAGCCTTCTTCGGTTTTCTCGACATCGCAACCGGCCATGCCCAAGGTGGTCAGCAGCACGGCGCCGGGGATCAGCCACTTATATTTGCTTTTCATTCGTCAGACTCCTGTTTCGCAGCGGAATGCGTGTCTCGGCACTTCCACTCGTTTATGTTGGGGGACATGCGCATGACTGCGCCGACCCAACGGCAAGTGCCGCTGTTATAGGGACTTCTCTGATATCGAGCAGTTCAACGGGACGCGATGCTCAAGGCTCCAGCAAGTGCAGTTCGGAGCGGCCACGGCTGATGTCGGAGAGTAGTTTCTGCACCTGCGGCTGCAGCGCCGCTGGGAAGGCCAGTTGCAATTCGGCGCCTTCTGCGTCGAAGGTTTCGCTGTCAATCAGTGCGTCATAGTCACTCAGGCGAGACTTGAGCAGCGCCAGCTCGGCGAAGCGGCAGTGACAGCTGCAGCGAACCCTGGCAACCAGCTCGACGCGCTCGCCAGCCTGCAGACATTTCGCCGCAGCGCCGCCATAGGCTCGGGCCAGGCCGCCAGTCCCGAGTTGGATACCGCCGAACCAGCGAATCACCACCACGACCACCTGGTCGCAGTCCTGCCCCTCGATGGCGGTCAGCATGGGTCGGCCTGCCGTTCCGCCGGGCTCGCCGTCATCACTGAATCGGTACTGATTGCCGACCTTCCACGCCCAAGAGTTATGCGTGGCGCTGGCATCGCTGACTGCCTGGATGAACGCTTGGGCGTCTTCGGGGCTGGACACCGGCGTAGCCTTGGCGAGGAAGCGGCTCTTGCGGATGGTTTCCTGATATTCGCAAGGCGAGGCAAGGGTGGAGGTCATGTGCATCGCGGGCTGTGAAAAGGGATCGAGGATTGTAGCGGCGACCGTAGCCGAGCGGGGACCCGATGCTCCGGCCGCAGGGGGATGGAAGGACCACTGGGTCGATCAGACTGAACTTAGAACGGCGCGATCAGCACGAAATATCTGAAAGGGCGAACCATCGCTGCCCTCAACATCGACCATGGAGGTATCCAATGCTCAATGCCAAATTCGACGCATGCATCCAGGCTTGTTCCAACTGCGCCATCGCTTGTGAAACCTGCGCTGCATCCTGTCTGCGCGAAGACGACGTGAAAATGATGGCCCGCTGCATCGAGCTTGACCGAGACTGCGCCGACCTGTGTGCACTTGCCGCCACGCTGATGGCCCGTGACAGCAAGCTCGCCCAAGAGATTTGCCGCATCTGCGCGCAAGCCTGCCGCGACTGTGCTGAAGAATGTGGCCAGCACCAGATGGACCACTGCCAGGCCTGCGCCGAAGCCTGTCGCCAATGCGCTGAAGAGTGCGAAAAGATGGCGGCGTGATCGATATGCCGTTGGATCCCGAGGGTCGAGCAGCCACAGCTGCCGGCCCTTTTTCAGGCCAGCCAGTCCAGGGTCAGGATCAGCCTGCGCTCGCCGGGTGCCACCTGCGGTGAGCGGTGGATGATGCCGGCGCCTTCGTTACCCTCGCATCTCTCTCCCTTGAACAGCGCGACTTCACCCGCCAGCAGTCGCTCAATGCCCTGCGGTGCGACCGTGGGATCGCCGAGGCGCTGGCGCGGTATGGCGTGTTCAGGCAGCCATTCGCTGCCCGCGCCGGCATAGGTGGTAATCAGGCGCAAGGGCACATGGTCGACGTGGAAGCGTGGGCACATCGCCTTGTCCAGAATCCTCAGTCGCAGTCCGACGCGGCGTGCTTCAACAAGAGAGCTGAATGCGCGGACCAACCAAGCAACGTCAGCCACGAAACCAGCGTGCCCGGCAATGTCGCGGTAGGCCGTCGCCAGAGCAAACGACTCGACCTCGCCGTTTGCATCAGGCTCGATGGTCAGCGATTCGGCCAGGGGCTCGCCCAGTGCCATCAAACTCTGTGCGAAGCCGGCGATATGAGGCGGCAGTTCGCGCTGCCATACAGAGAGGTTGACGTTCTCAAGCAGCGCATCGCCCAGGACTGCCGGGGCGTGTCCGAATACTTGCTGAGGGATTGCGCTGACCGGCTGCCGCGCCAGCATCACGCAACCTCCTGATGCCAGGGCACGAAAGGGTCCGGTAGGCGCAGCCATTGCTCAGGACCTAGGTTCCATTCGTAGTCGCTGAGCAGGCAGGCGTCGAGTTCGGCGCGCAGGCGATGGAAGTCGATGTGCTGGCCGATAAAGACCAGTTCCTGACGGCAATCCCCGCTGTCATCGCGCCATTTCGAGCGGATTGCCGCACGCGATTCCTCGTCTACGGGCCACTGGGCGTCCGGAGTGAAACGCCACCAGCGGCCGGCGCATTCGTAGCGCATCAGCCCGCCGGCTTGGGACCAGCTACCGGCTTCCTGCGGGCGGCTGGCCAGCCAGAAATAGCCCTTCGAGCGAAGCAGCCGGCCGTTGCTCCACTCCCGGTTGAGGAAGGCATGGAAGCGTTCTGGATGGAACGGGCGACGCGCCAGGTAGGCGGTTGACGCGATACCGTAGGCTTCGCTCTCAGGAATGTGCTCGCCGCGCAGTTCCTTGAGCCAGCCCGGCGCCTGCGCTGCGCGCTCGAAATCAAAGCGTCCGGTGTCGAGTATTTTCGACAGCGCTACGTTGCCCATGCTGATGGGCAGGATTTCGGCGTGGGTGTTCAAACGGGCCAGGATGGCGCCCAGCTCTTCACGATCGGCACTTGAGATGAGATCGATCTTGCTGATGAGGATCACGTCAGCGAATTCCACTTGCTCAATCAGCAGGTCGGTGATCGAGCGCTCATCCTCTTCGCCCAGGGTTTCGCCACGACTGGCCAGACTCTCGGCCTCGTGGAAGTCGCGCAGGAAGTTGACCCCGTCGACTACCGTGACCATGGTGTCCAGCCGTGCCAGGTCGGCGAGGCTCTGGCCCTGTTCGTCGCGAAAGGTGAAGGTCTCGGCCACCGGCAAGGGCTCGGAAATGCCGGTTGACTCGATCAGCAGGTAATCGAAGCGGCCTTCACGCGCCAGCTTGGCCACTTCCTCGAGCAGGTCCTCGCGCAGCGTGCAGCAGATGCAGCCATTACTCATCTCGACCAGTTTCTCTTCGGCACGGTTGAGACTGACGTCGCGCTGGACCTCGCCACCGTCGATGTTGATTTCGCTCATGTCGTTGACGATCACCGCGACGCGGCGACCCTCGCGATTCTTCAGGATGTGGTTCAGCAGCGTACTTTTGCCGGCGCCCAGAAAGCCGGACAGCACGGTGACGGGAAGGCGATTCATGGCGGTCTCTCAGGCGGTTCGTTGGTGTTTTTCGCGCAGTTCCTGGCGCTCTTTGGCTTCAATGCAGAGCGTCGTGGTGGGCCGCAGCAACAGGCGCTTCAGCCCGATGGGCTCGCCGGTTTCGGCGCACCAGCCGTATTCGCCGCGGGCGAGGGCGTCCAGCGAGTCGTCAATCTTGTCGAGCAGCTTCTTTTCCCGCTCCAGCAGCCGGAGCTGCCACTGACGTTGCTCTTCAGCTGTGCCGATATCGGATGGATCGCTGCTGGGCTCTTGTTCGCGCAACTGCTGAAATTCGTCCTCAATGCGAGCCTGCAAATCGGCGCGCTGGTGCAATAGCAAGTCTCGGAAAAACCCTTGTTGGGCTTCATTCATATAGGCGTCGGCGGGTAGCTCGAGGAGTTCGGTTTCGGTCATGGAGGTATGCACAGCCAGTTGGATGCAATAGCTATAACATAACATAAAGAAAGCTGCGCAAACGGGAACGTTGGCCGGACGGCCAGCCGTGGCGGGTATCGGAAAGACAACCTGCGCTGGGTCTGGCGCAGGTCAGGTTTGCGGGTTAGTGACTGCCTTGCAGGCCGTGGTAGGCGCGGTCGAAATACACCAGGCCGTCCGCGTCGTTCTGGTGCTTGAGTGCCAGTACTTCGCAAAAAAGGATGTCGTGAGTGCCGACAGTGGTGCTGTGGCTGACGCGGCAATCGAAGGAGACAGCGGCACCTTCCAGTACGGGCGAGCCCGTCAGCCAGGTGGTCCAGCTTGCGGCAGCGAAACGTTCGGCCATCGGCGTTTTGCCGCCAAACAGGTTGGACAGGTCGCGCTGACCGCTGGCCAACGTATTGACGCAGAGCTGCGCGTTGGCCGTTACAGCCGCGTGCGCTGATGCCGCTCGATTCAGGCAGACCAGCAAAGTTGGCGGATCATCTGTCACGCTACACACGGCTGTCGCGGTAAAGCCGGCGCGCCCAGCGGGGCCATCGGTAGTGATCACGTTGACCGCAGCGGCGAGGCGCGCCATGGCGTCGCGGTAGTCCTGCTTGATCACGGGCGGGGTGGTGACGTTGGTGGGGTCGAGTTCAGCCAGGTTCATATCGGGTCTCCATCAGGCGAACGCGCAGGCGCGGTCGAAAGGCAGGCGCGGCAGCCGGTCGCGCAGCTTGCTGGTATCGCCATAGCCGAGGTTGATCAGCAGGTTGGATTTCCAGGTCGTGTCGTGGAAGAAGGCTTCGTCCAGAGCCTTGGCGTCAAAGCCGGACATCGGGCCGCAATCGAGGCCCAGAGCACGCGCGGCGAGGATCAGGTAGCCAGCCTGCATGGAGCTGTTGCGCAGGGCATTTTCAGCGATCAGTGCCGGCTGGCCGGCATACCAGCTACGGGCGTCGGCGAAGGGAAACAACTCGTGCAGCGTCTCGGGAAAATCCTCGTCATAGGCGACGATCACCGTCACCGGAGCGCTCATGGTCTTGTCCAGATTGCCTTTGGACAGGCACGGCGCGAGCTTTTCCTTGGCCTCGGCTGTGCGCACGAAAACGAAGCGCCCTGGGCAGCTGTTGACGGCGGTCGGGCCCAGGCGAACCTGGTCGTAGAGCTGTTCGAGCAGCGCGTCCGGCACCGGTTTGTCCAGCCAGGCGCTGTGGGTGCGGCCTTCGCTGAACAGGGTCGCAAGGGCTTGTGAATCGAATGGGGTGTGCATGTTCAGTGTCCTCAGGCTGCCGCGGCCTGGCCGCATTGCTCGGCCAGGAAGTCCAGCAGGACTCGGTTGAAGGGTTCGCTGTCGCTGACGCTGGAGGCATGTCCGCCATATTCCAGCAATGCCAGTCGGGCGTTGGGCAGGACCTCTGCCATGTGCTGCGAGCGATTCCAGGGCACCAACATGTCGTCGCGGTTGGCGATCAGCAGCGTGGGCGTCTGGATCGTTGGCAGCTCGGCCTCGATATCGAAGCTCAGCAACGCGCCGATCCGCCGCAGCAGGCTGGCCGTGGTCGGGAAGTTTGCCAGTGCGTGTTCATCGTCCTTCGCCAGTTTCTCGCTGTTGGCGACGATCCAGTCCGCCGGGTAGAGAAACAGCGATTGCGCCTGCACGTACGCGGCCGGACCGCTGTCGCGCAAAAGGTTCTGGCGTACGGCAAAGCACCGTGCGCTGTGAGGGTTGGGGCTGCTCCAGGCATTGACCAGCACCTGGCTCTGTAACCGTTGCGGGCTCAGCAGGGCCATTTGCAGACCTACAAGCCCGCCCAGCGCGTGACCGATGAAATGACACCGGTGAATATTCAGGCTGTCGAGCAGGTCCAGCAGTTCGAGCGCCATGGTGTTGATCGAGTAGCCCTCAGGTAACGAGGCCTGGCTCTTGTTAGTGCCGAGCTGGTCGTAGACGACCACGCGGTAGTCTTGGGTCAGCGCCGGCAATTGCGGCGTCCAGAACGCGCCCGCGCCGCCAAGGCCTGAGCTGCAGACCAGCGTCGGGGCGTCCGCCTCCTGGCGGCCGTAGATTTCATAATGCATAACGAACCTCCTTACAGATCAGAGCACGCCTGGGGGGCGCATCTGCCGCGAGAGGCCACGCCGGATGCTCGCCAACAGCACCTATGGATGTCTGGCAGAGGAAGCACGAGGCTGCTGGCCGAGCCGATTTAACTGATGGCCAACCCAGCCGCCCTGCGCTTCAGCGTGGCGTTTCGCGCGTTGCTATTGGCCGACGTGCGCGATGCTGGCGATCTCGATGAGCGCCTCGGGTTTCACCAGACCGCACTGGATGCAATAACGTGCGGGCTTCTCGCCGGGGAAGTACTCGGCATACACCTCGTTGACCTTCGCGTAGTTGGCCCAGTCGGTGAGCATGATCATGTTGAAGGTGACGTCGTCCATGCTGCCGCCGGCGGCCTCGACGACGCCCTTGATGGTTTCCAGGACGTGGCGGGTCTGGGCGGCGGCGTCGCCGACGTGAACGACGTTGTTGTCCTTGTCGAAGGGCAGGGTGCCGGAGACGTAGACCACGCCATCGGCCATGGAGCCGGGGACGTAGGGCGCGAGCGGTTTGCCGGAGCCGGCTGGGATGATGGATTGCTTGGGCATGTCGGTGATTCCTTGCAAGGCGATGTCTGGGGCCGCTGCGTTGCGGCACTGTCGTTATGAATCAAGAAGCAGTGGCAGTGGATTCGACCTGGGCGAAGGTGCTGCAGAAATCGTCCACGCTGGAGATCCAGCCAAAGAACGTCTCGATGTTGTATAGCGCTGCCTGCTGGGCGAACTCCGGCCCGGCCTGATGGGTAGCATCGGCCAGCACCACGCCGAAATATTCGAGGTGGAAGCCATCGCGCAGCGTCGATTCCACGCACACATTGGTGGCAATGCCGGTGAACACCAGATTGCGGATGCCACGGGCGCGCAGGGTGCTGTCCAAGTGCGAGTTGAAGAACCCGCTGTAGCGCGGCTTGGGCACCACGATGTCGCCGGGCTGCGGCGTCAGTTCATCCACCAACTGATAATCCCAGCCGCCTTTGGCCAGCAGTGTGCCGCCCAGCTCGGGGCGCTTGCGCATGGTTTTCAGGGCGTTGGACTTGTGCCAATTGGGCGAACCCGGACCGCCGGCCTCAACGTACTGAGCGTCCCAGCCGTTCTGCAGGAAAATCACCTGGATGCCCGCCGCTCGCGCAGCGGCCAACGCCTGCAGGATTTTCTCGATCACCGGCCCGGTGCTCGACACATCGAAGCCGGCCAGATCCAGATACCCGCCCTTTGTGGAGTAAGCGTTCTGCATATCCACCACGACCAGCGCGGTCTCACTCGCCTTGATCGCCAGCGGCTCGGGGCGAGCCGGTAGCTTCAGCGTGGCGCCAGCTGGATCCAGGCCGTAGCCTGAAAAATGCTCGGCGGCGCTCATCAGGCGGACTCCTTCAGGTGCTCGATATGGCGACGGCTCTGCATGAGCGGTTGGATCTTCTGACCGAAGGCTTCTATGCCCTCTAGAAAGTCATCGAAGGTCAGCATTACGCCCTGCATGCCAGGCACCGTGGCGATCTCGTCGAGCATCCTGGCGACGTTGGCGTAAGAGCCGACGAGGGTGCCCATGTTGATGTTCACCGCTGAGGTCGGGTCCACCATCTGCCGGATGTTGGTGTCGCTGCCGGAGGTCTTGTCCGCCGCGCCCTGTTCGCCCAGCCAGGCGATGGCTTCCTGATCGACGCCAGCCTTGTAGTGCTCCCACTTGGCGCGGGCGGCTTCGTCGGTCTCGTCGGCAATGACCATGAACAGCACACAGGAAGTCACGTTGCGACCGGTTTTCTCGGTGGCCTTGAGCAACCGCTCCGTGGCTGGCGCGAAGGCGGTCGGCGTGTTCACGCCCTTGCCGAAGCAGAAGTTGTAATCGGCGTATTGCGCCGAGAACGCCATGCCGGCATCCGAAGAGCCCGCGCAGATGATCTTCATGTCCGCCTGCGGCATGGGGCTGACGCGGCAATCTTCCATCTGGAAGTGCTCGCCCTTGAAGTCGCTATGACCGGTAGCCCACAGATCGCGCAATACCTGAGCGTACTCGCCGAGGTACTGGTAACGGTTGCCGAAGAATTCGTCGCCCGGCCACATGCCCATCTGGCTGTACTCGGGCTTCTGCCAGCCGGTCACCAGATTCACCCCGAAGCGGCCATTGGAAATCGAGTCGATGGTCGAGGCCATGCGCGCCACAATGGCCGGCGGCAGGGTGAGGGTAGCAGCGGTGGCGAACAGCTGGATCTTGCTGGTGACAGCCGCCAGCCCCGCCATCAGCGTGAAGGACTCCAGGTTGTGCTCCCAGAATTCGGTCTTACCGCCAAAGCCGCGCAGCTTGATCATCGACAACGCGAAATCGAAACCGTAGCCCTCGGCCTTCTGCACGATGGCCTTGTTGAGTTCGAAGGTCGGCATGTACTGCGGCGCGTTTTCGGAAATGAGCCAGCCGTTGTTGCCGATCGGAATGAAAACACCAACATCCATGGGAAGCACCTCTGTACGCAATGGCTAGAAAGCGCTGCCCGAACGTGGCGGGCAGGGTCACAGAGGCTTTAGCAGAAAGCAGGCCAGAAGTTGAATTGACATATATATCAATAAGATGGATCTGTACTTGGTGGCTGGGTAGACCATTTGGTCCGAAACAGAGCACCTGGTTTGTGCGGGCGGCCCCTCCGTTGCGCAAAAAGCGCGCAAACAGCTTGCAGAGCGTCTGCTTGTGCCGCACTGACCTCTGGCGCGCTACAGTAACGTCCCGTTTGCCCCCATCCGGTAATGCAGTGACAGACCAGACCCCAACAGCTCCACGCCGACGCCTGACCGCCGGCAAAACCGCCAAGAAAAAGGGCGCGACACGTGTTCCCAGTGCCAGCGCAGTGGACCGCCGTGCCCGCATGATCGAGAGCAAGCGGGCCACCATCCTCAGCGCTGCCCTTGGGCTTTTTTCGCGCTTCGGCCTGCACGGCACCAGCCTGGATCAGGTCGCGACCCAGGCCGACGTGTCAAAGACCAACCTGCTGTACTACTTCGGCAGCAAGGAAGACCTCTATATAAACGTGCTGCGGCAACTGCTCGAGGTCTGGCTGCGGCCGCTGCAGGCGTTTTCAGCCGAGCAGGACCCGATCGAGGCGATCAGCGACTACTTGCGCGTCAAGCTCGAACTCTCCCGCGACCATCCCGAAGAATCCCGGCTGTTCTGCATGGAGATCATGCAAGGCGCGCCGTTGCTGTTGGGCGAGTTGGAGCAGCCCTTGCGTGAGCTTGTCGAGAACAAGGTCGCCGTGATCCAGGCCTGGATAGATGCCGGCAAGCTGGCGGCAGTCAGTCCTCATCATCTGATCTTTTCGCTCTGGGCAACCACCCAGCACTACGCCGACTTCCGCGTGCAGATCGAAGCCGTCGCCGGCAAGACGCTGGATGATCCGGCATTCTTCGAGCAAACGCTCAAGAGCTTGCAGGCGTTGATACTGGATGGCGTCAGACCGCGCTGACAGCGCATCGGGCTCCAGCCGGAGGAGCCCGAACATGAGCAAGCCCTTGATCAACTGGCCGCTGAAGCGTAGCCGTACCGCAGTTCTCCTGTATCCATCCTTCAAGGAGCTTTTCAGTGTTCACCGTTAAAGCCACCCAGCACGTGCTCGCCGTAGATGACCTGGAGAAAACCGAGCACTACTTTCTCGACGTGCTTGGTTTCTCTGTGCGATTCCGCGTCGAGGGCTGGTCATTCATCAGCCTCGGGGATTTTCACGTGATGCTCGGGCACTGCCCGGACGAAGTGTCGGCCCGTGATACCCATGAGCACGCCTATTTCGCATACGTTAACTGCGACGGCATTGATGAGCTTTACGCCAGATACCAGCAGCGGGGCGCCGTTATTTTCCAGCCGATATCCGACAAGCCATGGGGCATGCGCGAGTTTGGCGTTGCGACGCCCGAAGGACATCGGATGATGTTCGGCGAAGACATTGGCGATGCCTGATGGGTTGGGCTCAGTGGGTTTCCAATTCGACCAACCTCATTCCTGTTTTTTGTATCGCACCCGGATATCTACGGCTCAATGACCCACGCAGACAGCGCTTCATTCCCAGCGATGGATATCCGATTCTCGGAGATCGAACAAAACGTCCCTGCCTTGCCAGGGATCTACGAGATCCACACGAACGATGGCGAAGCGCTAAAGGTCGGGATCGGCGTCAACCTGCGCAAGCGGCTGATTCAGCATCGCAGGTCGCGCCAGAGTCGGTTGGTGCTCAAGCCCGGTGGCAGTTGGGAAAACCCCTCCGATGTCAGAAGCACACAGTCGATATTGGCGAAGCACCTGTACTTCGCTGGTTGTGCCGATGGATATGATCTCCGCACGGAGGCGGGGCGACAGGCGTTTCTCGAGGAACGCTGCTACATCCGCTTCCGGGTTACTTCGAGCCGAAAGCAGGCCCGTTCGCTGGAGCTTGCGCTGGAGGCCAGCGGAGCCTTCCTTTTTCAAGGGCGGGTAAGTCGTCCCTTGCAGCGAAGCTGACCTCTGCGAAGGTGTCAGCAGCTACAGGCTCCTCTCGGCTGGCTGCCTCCGCCGATCCCATTGCGCGATCTGCACCAGAACCACAAGCGTCACGATCGGCAGCAGCCCGATATTCACCGCGGCCCATCCAGCCTGGGCGATCAGCGCACCGGAAGCGAACGACATCACTGCGGCGACGCCACCGTTGCTCAGCTCCATGAGTCCTTGTGCCCGGGCCCGCTCATTCGGCGCATGCCCGTGGCCGAGTTGCGTGGTGCCGGCGACCAGCATCAGGTTCCAACCGACGCCGAGCAGGCAGCTGCTGATCATGAAGTGCCAGTGGGTGATGCCGAGCAGCGCGACTATCGCACTGACGATCAGCAGGGCCGCGCCGCCGCAGGCGACCAGTCGGCAGCCCCAGCGGTCCACCAACGGCCCGGCGACGAAAGCCGGGAGGAACATGCCGAGCATGTGCCACTGGATGACTTGCCCGCTGGCCTGCAGATTCAGGCCTTCGCCATGCATCGCCAAGGGCGTGGCGTTCATCACCAAGATCATCAGACCGTGGCCGGCGGCAGTGGTCAGCACCGCGGCGCGAATGGTCGGCCGCGACAGCAGTGCCCGCCAACTGACAGCGGGCAGGGCATCGTGAGCAGCTGGTGCACCGCTGCTCGCCGGCAAGCCTGCAAGTATCAGTACGCCCAGCGCTGCGAGGCTGGCGATCAGCAGATAGGTGCCGGCAAAGGGGACGGCAGTGATATCGCGCGCCATATGGCCGAGCGTGGGCGCTATCAGCGCGGCCAATACGCCACCGCCGATCACGCAGGCAGTGGCGCGACCCTTGAAGGCGTCACTCACCGCTTCCAGCGCGGCGAAGCGGTAGAACATGGCTGAAGCCTGGTAGGCACCGATCGGCAACGCGCCGAGACACAGCAGGGTGAAGCTGTCGAGCCAGAGCGACAGCGCGCTGATCAGCCCGCCCAACACGCCAGCCAAGGCACCGATCAGAAAACCGGCCCGCCGGCCGCGGCGCTGCATCAGCCCCGCTAGCGGCTGCAGGGCGAGCAAGCCACCAAGCATCAGCAGGGCAAGCGGCAAGGTAGCGAGCCCCGCCGCGGGTGCCAGGCGCAGACCGACGATGGCGGTGAATATGATCCCGGTCATCGAGCATGACCAGAACAACGCTTGGGCAATGAACAGGCGCAGGACCTGCGGATTGTTGAGCAGTAGGTACATAGGTGCGGCTCCTTGAGGGGGACGAGCGGGCACAGCGCTGCCTGGCCAGATGCCGAGCGCGCTGGTGAACAGTGAGTGAGGTCGGACGAGGCGTCAGCCGAAGCGCTGGTAAAACTCTCGCGGGCTGACTGACAGGTGTTTCTGAAAGCTGCGCCTGAGATTTTCCGGATGACCGAAACCGGTTAGCCGCGCCACCGTCGCAATCGAGGCCTGCGCGTCGAGCAGCAGGTTGCGCGCGGCCTCCAGACGCACCCTTTCGATGTACTGCCCCGGCCCTATGCCGGTTTCCTGGCTGAACAGGCGACAGAGAGTGCGCGGCGTCATGTGCGCCTGGGCGGCCAGTGCTTCGATAGAAAGATCGTCGCCCAGATGCCCGGGAATCCATTCCAGCAGCGCGGACAGACGCGCCACACTGCTGGTCGGTGCCATCAGCAGCGGGCTGAACTGGGTCTGTCCGCCTGGCCGACGCAGGAACATCACCAAACGCTGGGCGACTGCCAAAGCCAGGGCGCGGCCCAGATCCGCCTCCACCAGGGCCAGCGCCAGATCAATGCCCGCGGTAACGCCCGCCGAGCTGAACAGGTGCGCCGCCTGCGAGTCGGTCGGGTCGTAGGTGTGCAGCCGATCGCCCTGCACCTCGATGGCCGGGTACGAGCCCAGGGCGGCAAGATCAGCCCAGTGCGTGGTTGCCTTGCGCCCGTCGAACAGACCCGCTTCGGCCAGGATCAGCGCGCCGGAGCAGACCGATCCCAGGCGGCGTACCCTGGGTTCTGCCCTTCGCAGCCAGTCAAGCTGCGGTTGGTCATGCTTCTGCACATCCACGCCGACGCCGCCCGGCACCAGCAGCGTATCCAGCGTGGCGGGATCGCACTCGGCCCAGCTCGCATCCGCCACCAGCTTCAGCCCCGCCGAGGTCGCGACCGGGCCGGCGCTGGCGCCGAGCAGCATCAGCTCGTAATGGCGCGGCAGGCCTTGACGCTGCCGCTCCACGTTCGCGGAGGCGAACACCTGCATTGGGCCGGTGACGTCCAGGCTCATGACATCCGGGTAGATCAGGCAGGCGACGGTGCGCGTGGTGTCCATGGAACACCTCTCAGGGAAGATGCCTGCAGTCTGCTGCCGACACGCATCTGTCGCAATGACAAGGTTCCCACGGATCTTGCCAGAACTGCTGCGGGCGGCCATTCACCACCATCGCCCCTACGAGTGGCGCGTGACGTCTGCATACGGGCGCTGCGGGTTACGTGGGATCGGCAAGCGGACGGCTCTGTTTCGATTGCGGCCTGGGCTCAGCTGTTCTTGGCCCGCAACCGATACTGCCCCGGTGTCATGCCTACCACGCGCTTGAAGTCGTGAATGAAGTGCGCCTGGTCGCTGTAGCCGCAGGCGAGGGCGGTATCGAGGAGCGGCTGGCCGGTGCGTAGCTGATTGCGTACCAGGGCCACACGCTGAATGCGGCTGAACTGCTTAGGCGTCATCCCCACCTGGTGGCGGAACAGGCGTTCCAGTTGCCGCTGGCCGAGCGGTACGCTCTGGAGCAGGTCGGTCAGGCGGGCACGGCCGCCCTCGGCCGCGATCTGCGCCAGCAGCTGTTGCACCGGCGTGCGACGCGCTTGGCTTGCTCTGAGGCGCCAGAGCAGTTCGCGCTCGACCACAGCCTGCTGCGCGTCCCGTTCCAGTTCAGCCAGCTGATCGATCAGGTGCGCGAGGCCAAGCCTGGGCCAGCTGGCGTCGTGGAATCCAGCCAGCTCGTCGAGACCGATGCCGAATACCGCGTCGCCCATGCCGGGGTGAAAGCGTACGCCCATCATCCTGACTTCACCGACCAGCTGGAGGCGTGCGCTGGCCAGCTGCGGGCCAGCGATCAGCGTCCGCAGGCTGCATTGAGTGCCATCGAAATTCAGCGGGTCGGCAAAGTTGAAGATGACGCCACTGCCGCCGTCCGGGTGCAGCATCTGCTCGACGAAGGTCTGCGAGCCGTCGCCTTCCACCCACCAGAAACGCTGCACGTACGCAGCCAGCGGCGGGCTTGGCGGACGTGTGATGAAACCCTGAAGGGAGGGCAGGCGGCCTTGGACGGAATCGGACATGACGGGCCCGTTGGAGGATGTCGAAAATCTACAATAGCGCAGCCTGTGGTCTGCGTAGCCTTGGTTGCATATTCAAACCGAGGAGTGACACCAATGCGCATGAACTACCAGACCGCCGCCCCCGACGTAATGACCGCCATGATTGGGCTGGAAACTTACCTGGCACGGCAAAGCCGCCGCGAAGACGGTATCGACAAACCGCTGATGGAGCTGGTGAAGATTCGCGTATCGCAGATCAATCACTGTGCATTCTGCATCGACATGCATACCAGGGACGCCCGCGCCATCGGTGAAACCGAGCAGCGCATCTATGTCTTGAGTGCCTGGCGCGAAACGCCTTTTTTCACTGAGCGAGAACGCGCCGCGTTGGCCTGGGCCGAGGCCAATACGCTGCTGCCAAACGGTATAGAGCAAGCCCTGTTCGATGAGGTGCGCCAGCAATTTTCCGAGGCCCAGCTGGCCAACCTCACGCTGGCGATAGCGACCATCAATGCCTGGAACCGCTTTGGTGTGTCCTTCGCGCCGGTGCCGGGCAGCTATCAGCCGGAATGGTACAACCCCCTGCCGCCTGGCTGGAAAGGCGGGCGGCTCAAGGTTTGAGGTCCTGGTTGCTCATGGCGCAGAAGCTCTGCGCCTGCCTGGACGAAGGAAGCGCCCGCAGTTGAGTCATGCATTGGGCCTGGCTCGACGTTCGCGCTGCGCTGAGCATGGCCTGCCCATCGACGCTGATCAGGTAAGGCCGGTTGTAGCGGGGCCCGTCTCGCCAGACGTTGAAGCGAAGATCGCTCAAGGCGCAGCGGTATTGCATATGGCCGGAAAACCCCTTGAGGCGGTCGCTCCGGAACACATGGTGGTATTTCTGCCAGTCACGGGCGCGCTGGCCTTCGCGCACTGCTTCGATGCAGCCGTCCAGCTCGGTGATGTCTGGTTCATGCAGGAAAATGCTCTGCGCCAGGCTCGAACCATCCAGTTGCATGGTTGCTACGAGATAGACCCGTTGTTCGGCCGCCTGCGTCGTGAGCGCCCCTAGCAGACTCAACGCCAACATCCCTGTCCTGATCAATTCGCCTGCTCCTGAATGGCTGTCTCTTCGAGGGACGCACCCTAGCCGAGGATGCTGTCTGCAAACAAGCTGGAGGCTTGAACGGAACGGCCCGCCGCGCTTGCCAGCCTCAACAACATGGGGGCGAACCCGTCATAGGCCCGTGTCGTCGAACTCAGTGTCCCCGCGTGAGCGTTGAGGTTGGAGAAATCAAATGTTGCAAGCCCATCGTCGAAGCCGGCTAACGTTTGCCCGCTTTGCTGTAAATTGGCCTGCCATGAGCAACGAAACCTTTCTTACATGACCCTCCTGATAGCGTTCGCTGTCTTATCCATCCTCGTTTCATTCATCTGCTCGATCCTCGAGGCTGCGCTGCTGTCACTAACGCCCAGCTTCATCGCTCATCAAAAGGCTTCCCGTCCGAAGCTTTATGAACGTTTGAAAGAATTGAAAGACAAGGTCGACCAGCCGCTGGCTGCGATCCTGACGCTCAACACCGTCGCCCACACCGTCGGCGCGACTGGCGTCGGGGCGCAGGTCACCGTGGTGTTCGGCAATGGCTATGTCGGTATCGCATCCGCTTTGATGACGGTGCTGATCCTGGTGCTGTCCGAGATACTTCCCAAGACCATCGGCGCCCGCTACTGGCGCACCCTTGCGCCGTTCCTGCCGCCGATTCTCAATGGCATGATCTGGGTCCTCAAACCCTTCATCTTCATGTCGGACATGATCATGCGGCTCGTCGGCGGCAAAGAGCCTGAGCACGATATCCGTCAGGAGATCAAAGCCCTGACAGTGCTTGGTCGCGAGAACAAGAGCCTTGACGAGGACGAGCAGCGCGTCATCCGCAATATCCTCGACCTGCACGACATCAAGGTTCGCGACGTGATGACGCCGCGCACGGTCTGCGATTACACCTCGCCGGACACCAGCATCGAAGCGTTCAAGGAAAAGGTCGCTGACAGCCAGTTTTCGCGCTACCCGGTGATTGGCGATGACGAGAGCCCGCTGGGCCTTGTGTTCCGCTATGACGCCCTGGCGGCGCCGGACGACCAGGCTCCGGTTTCGACGATCATGAAGCCGCTGCGGGTAGCGCCGGAAATGACGAGCGTCGAAAACCTCATGACGCAGCTGCTGCACGAGCGTCAGCACATGTGCCTGGTTTACGACGAGTTCGGTAGCTGGCGTGGGCTGGTTACGCTGGAAGACATCATGGAAACCATCATCGGCAAGCCGATCATGGACGAAACCGATGACATCCCCAACATGCGCCGCTTCGCCAAGCGCCGCTGGGATCACCGGATCAAGAGAGCACGCCAAAACTGATCTGCGAGCGGAAACGTGGACATCACTAAGCGTTCCGCTGATGACCTCAACCAGCGCCGCCGTCCAACATGGCGGCGCCTTTATCCGTCCTACTTCGGCTGCAATTCCAGCAAGCGACCCCCGTCGCCATCCTCCAGCAACCAGACGCTTCCGTCCGGGCCTTGTTCGACTTCGCGGATGCGCGTTCTCATGTTGTACCGTGCGGCCTCGCTAGCTTCTTCACCGTTCAAGGTGACACGGACCAAAGCCTCGGCCGACAGGCCACCGATAAACGCATCACCTTTCCAGTCAGCAAACCGGTCGCCGTCATAGATGATCAGACCTGCAGGGGAGATCACCGGCGTCCAGGAAACCTTCGGTGCGATGAACTCGGGGCGCGTGTCGTGATCGGGAATCGGGCGGCCGCCGTAGTGGTCGCCGTTAGAGACTTCCGGATAACCGTAGTTGCCGCCTTTCTGGATCAGGTTGAACTCATCGCCGCCTTCCGGGCCCATTTCGTGTTCCCACAGGCGTCCCTGCCCATCGAAGGCGATCCCCAAAGGATTGCGATGCCCCAGCGACCAGATCTGCGCGGTCACGCCGCCTTTGTCCGCGAACGGATTGTCAGCCGGCACGCTGCCGTCTTCGTTCAGGCGGATCACTTTGCCGAGATTGGCGTTCATGTCCTGCGCGGGCGTGAATTTCTGCCGCTCCCCGGAGGTGATCCACAACTTGCCGTCCGGGCCGAACGCGAGACGATGCCCGTAATGGCCTTTGCCGGAAACCTTGGGCGACTGTCGCCAGATCACTTTCGGGTCTAACAGCTCGCCGCCGTCGGCGCTCCGCTTCAGGGTTGCGCGGGTGACCGCTGCGCCCCGGTTGCCGTCCTCACCATGCTCGGCATAGCTGAGGTAGATGACGTTGTTTTGTGCGAAATCCGGATGAAGGATGACGTCACCCAGCCCGCCCTGACCGCCATAGGCCACCTCTGGCACGCCGGTGATCTCATGAACCGTTCCGGTCTTTACGTCGACGTGCTTGAGCGCACCGCGCTTTTCCGTGACCAATGCCGTACCGTCCGGCAGAAAGGTCATGGCCCAGGGTTCGGAGAAGCTGGCTCGTGGCGTCACGCTAAATGGCCACTGGCTCTTCTCAACCGTAGCGGGTGCGGCAATGGCGAGGGAAGCCGCGCCGGCAGCCACAGCGCTAAGGATCTTCAACGAAAGCTTTTTCATCGCCATCTGTCTCCAAAAATCAGGCCCCAGTAAAACCGCACTGGGGCCATTCGAGCTGTGCTGGAACCTGTGTTGGCCATCTCGCCCAGCGCAGCCGGTCGTGGGCATTACTGTGTCCGGGTCACCCGCCATACGATGTTAGCCAAGTCGTCCGCGACGATGAGCGCCCCCTTCGGATCGACCGTCACGCCCACCGGCCTGCCGTGCGTTCCTTCGGCGGTGCGAAACCCGGTCACGAAATCCACCGGTTCGCCCGAGGGTTTTCCGTTCCTGAAGGGCACGAACACCACTTGATAACCGGACGGATCTTCGCGATTCCAGCTGCCGTGCTCGCCGACGAACACGCCTTCGGCGAATTTTTCACCCATGACCGGCGACGAGAAGTCCACGCCCAGCGCCGCCACGTGCGGGCCTAGCGCGTAGTCAGGTTTGATCGCCCTGGCGACCAGATCCGGGTCTTGTGGGCGCACGCGCTCGTCGACATTCTGCCCCCAGTAGCTATAGGGCCAGCCGTAGAAGCCGCCTTCCTGTACCGAGGTGAGGTAGTCAGGGACCAGATTCGGACCAAGCTCGTCCCGCTCGTTCACCACCGCCCACAGCTGGTCCGTGTCGGGGCGAATCGTCAGTGCTGTTGGGTTGCGCAGGCCCGTTGCGTAAGGCTTGTGAGCGCCGGTTTCTGCGTCGATTTGCCAGATCATCGCCCGGTCGACTTCAGCCTCCATCCCGCGTTCGGTGATGTTGCTGTTCGAACCAATGCCCACATACAGGAAGCGTCCGTCCGGGCTCGCCGTCAGTGCTTTGGTCCAGTGATGGTTGATCCGGTAGGGCAGGTCGGTGACCTTCACCGGCTCGCCACTGGCCTCGGTCTGACCTTCCTGATACTCGAAGCGCACCAGCGCATCCTGATTGGCGATGTAGAGGTTGCCGTTGGCCAGCGCCAGGCCGTACGGCGCGTTGAGGTCGTCTGCAAACACTTTCTGCAGTTCATAGACGCCATCGCCATCCGCATCACGTAGCAGGGTCAGGCGATTGCCGCTTTTGACCGAAGTCGTGCCCTTTGCCTTGATGTAACCGGCGATCACATCCTTAGGCCTGAGCTTGGGCGCATTGCCTCCGCGGCCTTCTGCCACGAGGATGTCCCCGTTCGGCAATACGAGGGTCTGCCGCGGGATTTGCAGATCGGTCGCGATCGCACTCACCGTGAAACCCTCGGGAACGGTTGGCTTCTTATCGCCCCAGCCGACAGGGTCGGCAATCGTCATGCTGGGCAACAGTCCGCGCTGAGGCTCGTCTAGTCTGGGGTTTTCGCCTTTTACCGAGGCGATGTCCTGGTCCGCGCCGCCGCAGGCGCTCAAGAACAGCGCCACGGTCAGGGCGCTCAGTGGGCCTGCGTAATTCATGCTTCACCTCCCGAACGTAGATTGGTAAAGCCGACCCAAGTCGCCGCGCAGGCAAGAAGGGTCACGATCACTGACAGGATCAGGGCGGATGGCATGCTCGCCCAAGCGTCCTTGGCGTGTACCAGCGCGTTGAAAAAGCCCAGCACCCAAGTGGCGACCAGCAACAGTAGATAGATCAGCGGCCGCCCATTCTTATGCGTGGCTTTGACCAGATTGACCAGCGCGAACACGATCGCCAATCCGCAGAAAACCAGGCCGCCGGCAACCAGCCACGACGCGAAATTGGTCCATTGAATCTCATAGGTCTGAAAGTAGGCGATATCACTTAGCAGGCCGCCTAGAAACAGCGGAACGGTCCCGGCGAGCAACGTCGCGTGAACCGGGTTCGGTACATGACGGGAAGTACTGTGTGTCGTGTGGTGCGTGCTGTGGGTGATAACGGTCACGGAGGCATCCTCATCGCTGGGCGATCCGGGCCTGATGCATCGCGCGGATGCGCCTGCTGCCTGGCTCGCTCTGACTGTGCATTAATGGGGATCGTGCCGTTGGGGGGTAAGTTCACTTGTATCGACGAGGCGCTTGTTTAAAGCGGAGTGAATCGGGCGGCATCAGCACAGCCTTGGTGACGCTGTTCGCTCTGTGTGAATGGCGCACCGACATCTACTGGCGAATACAGGAGCGGTGCGCCTGTAGTGCAGGCACTGGTTGCCAGGAGAAGCTCGCGGCTGCAAAAAAATAAGAAATAGCGGACGATCTGATCGTTTCTTGATCAATATGTCGCTTTAAAAATTGGCGGGCTGAAGTCGGCCGGAATTACAGGGCTTCAGAGCATCCTTAGCCAATCCTAGTGTGCGGGGCAAGTGATTGAACCAATGCTTGAACTTTACGGTAGAGGACTACCCGTCATAAGAATTCACTGCAGGTTGGTGTGACCTTTATGAATTTGCCGTTTGCATACTTATAAAGGTGGATTGCGTCAAGGTGTTGGTGTATTTCGAATAGATTCCAAAATGAAGGAAGTCCCTGCTTCTGCTGTTTTGGTGAAGGCCAGAAACCGAAATAAAAGTTTTCGGTCGCGTAGTTTCCTGAGCCTAAAATTGATTCTGCGTAACGTAAGCGGTTTTCTATATACTTGTTAATGCCGCTGGTAGTGATCTGGTTTAGGCCGTTAAGGTAGAGTTTAGTATCTGAGTTGACGTGCATTAGCTTCGCAAAATCTTCGTCGAATGACTTTTTACTCGTATTGCTTTCTGATTCAAGAGCAAATGCTATCTTGTGTATGAATGAGTGGTCTGTTCTGACAATGCAGCAGTCTAGTAGCCATTCACCAGAGATTCTTACAAGTTCGTCGCTCACGCCTATGGTTTTTAGTTCGTGCGTTGTGTCGAAAATATTCTGGTGTATAGATTTTGAAACTTCGTGAACAAATATTGTTGATATGAGCTGGCTGGGTATATCAACCCTTCTTTTTGATTTATGCTTTGCGTTTTTGAATCCAGTCTCTATAGCTCGTAGTAATTGTTTTTCATTGATCATGATGCTTTGAAAGATTCCGGCGATGATTAGTGGCTAGCATTAGCCCATTCCATGTGAGGCGGGGCAGCTCGATAATATCGTTACGCGTTCGCAAAAAATAGCACGTTATACAGCTCGTCTATGGTTAGTAATTTTCTGAAGCTACCTTTGTTCAGAACGCGAATGTTCGGTCGTTCTGATTTTATGCCGGTGGCATCCCCTTTGGTGTGTTTGGCGATTTTAAGATATTCAACGCTCGGAAGTGGCTGGCCTGGCGCTGCGCCGAAATAGAAGTAAGGCCCCAGCTCGAGCGTTTCGCGGTTGAAATGCACCAGGACTACGCAGCCGGATGGTTTTTTTGCGAGAGAAATATGAACTTTATGCGTTGCGGTTGATGAGCCGATAAATGTAGCTTTGAGTTGTATGTGTCTGATAATCCCATTTGCTTCGGCAATGATATCGTATCCGGCGTTGTCAACTTCAGGCTTTGAAACTTCTAAGCTAAAATCTTTGTTTTTCCACGAGACTCTTAATAATTCGCCAATTAGCAAATGTTCAATTATTTTTTCACGATATGATGAGTGAAACGAGTGTTCGGTCATGTTTTTAATCCGAGAGCGATGAAGAAATAACAGTTTTCAGTCATCAAAGTTAAGGGCGGGCTTTAACCCTTCCCAGAGAGCGAGGCGAACGATCTGGGCGGATTATTGTAATTAGGGCAGCTTGATTTTTACGTCTTATTTGAGATCCGCCATTAATCTTAAGCGCTGCTTTGCTTCCGCCAGGCTACTGTTTATATCTTCAAGTATCTTCCATAACGATTTTTTCAGTTGTCATGAATTTTATCTAAGACTTGAGTTTCCTTAGGGGAGAATAGGAAGGCGCCTGTGTCCGCTATTCACCGTACTGCTGAATAGTATTCTGCCCAGAGGTAAGGGGCAAAAAGATCGCGTCACGGTGCTGCCTGTTAGTGTGATCGAGCCTCTTAGGCTCCACCTCGCGAGGGTGCGGGTGATGCATCAACAGGCGTTGGCTGAAGGCAACGGGGATGTCTATCTCCCGGACGCTTTGTCTCGTAAATACCCCAAGGCTCCTTGGGAGTGGGCTTGGCAGTATGTATTTCCAGCGACGGGACTGTCAGTGGACCCGCGCAGCGGGGCCGTACGCCGTCACCATATGGATGAGAAGCGGGTGCAGCGCGCCTTCAAGCGCGCGGTAACGGCATCGGGGATTGCGAAGTTGGCAACGCCGCGTACGCTCCGCCACAGCTTCGCGACGCATCTATTGGAAAGCGGCCAGGACATACGCACCGTACAAGAGCTGCTCGGTCACGCTGACGTCAAGACAACCATGATCTACACACACGTGCTGAATCGAGGTGGTCTAGCTGTGTTGAGCCCGCTGGATCGACTATAGAAAAGGCTGGATGCGGTGCTGGCTTTTCGGCGAGGGCTCCATGGTCGCCGCAGAGAACCGATATAGCGCGTCGTTAACCTCACGCTGTGAAACTGGGCGCTTCATGCTGGGGAGAGAACGTAGCTAACAACGCCGTCTCGGAAAGCGACAGTCCGCTTTCCGAGAAACGGCGGGCGGTTACAGTTCGATGGAAATGCCGGCTTGCAGGGTGCGCGGGGCTCCTGGGTAGGCCCAGACGTTCCAGGCACGCTCGTAATACTCTTCGTCGAATACGTTATCGAGGTTAAGGTTGAGGCGAACGCGGTCGGTCAGCGGGTAGTAGGCCAGCAGGTCGACTACGGTGTAGGCGTCCATGTCGAACGTGTTGTTGCTGGTCTGGCCCTGGCGCTCGCTGACATATTTCAGCCCAACACCTACGCCTAGGCCAGCCAGCGGGCCACCGTCGAACTCGTAGGTGTCCAGCAGATTGAAGCTGTGTCTCGGTACGTTACCCAAACGAGTCCCGGCCGGCATGGTGGCGCTGGTGCTTTCGGTGACTTCGGCGTCGACATAGGCATAGCCGCCGACCACGCTCCACTGGGGGGTTATATTGCCGGCCAGGCTGATATCGAAGCCGCGGCTGCGCACTTCGCCAGCGGCGATGCTACGAGTGCTGTCCAGCGGGTCATTGGTCAGCACGTTTTCCTTGACGATATGGAAGACGGCCGCGGTCAGACTGAGGTCGCGATCGGCAATGTCGTATTTGATGCCAACTTCGTGGGCGACACCTTTTTCCGGGTCGAACGAGTTGCCGAGGCGATCGGCCCCACGGTTCGGTTTGAACGAGCGTGAGGTGTTGGCGTATACCGCCAATTCCTCGGTGAGGTCGTAGATCAGGCCAATGCGCGGCGTGACAGCGTTATGCGCCTGGTCCCAGTCCTCAGCGCCTGGAAGCTTGTCCTCGTAAGTCTGCTCGAAGCGCTCGATACGGGCGCCCACCTGTGCTGTAAGGCGTTCGGTCAGCGCGACTTGATTCTGCAGGTAGAAGGCATAGGAGTTAAGCGTCTCGCTGTCATGGGTAGTGGTGCGGGTCAGCGCTGGCAGTGGCCGGCCATGCACCGGGTTGTACAGGTCGATCGGGTACGCGCCACCGCCCGGCGAGCGGATGATCAACGAGTTGTAGTTGAACTTGTCGTACTCGACTCCCACCAGCAGGGTGTGAGCAAAGCCAGCGAGGTCGAAGTTGCCTTCGGCATTGGCCTGAACGTTGACGTCGTTCCAGTTCAGCCAGCGCTCGTTATAGTTGCGGCCGACCGTGGTTGCGCCTGGAGCGAGCCCCAGGGCGTAGCTGTTGCTGTTGTTCTCCACGGCGCCGCCGTAAATCTCGCCGTCGAGATACTGAACGCCGCCGCGCAGCGTCCAGCTGTTATTGAGCAGGTGCTCGATGCGCAGTTGGGTGGTGGCGTTCTCGTTGGTCAGCTTGCCAGCGGCTTCCTCGCCCAGGAATCGATCACGCGGCAGCTTGCTCTGCTGGTTGGCGTAGCGGGTGACGCCGCGGTCGAGCGGATGGCGGTTGTGCAGGTAGTCGCCTTCGAGGGTTACTGATGTGTCCTCGTTGAGCTGCCAACGCAGCACCGGGGCGACGTTGTATCGCTCGCTCTCGACGTCATCGCGGAAACTGTCGCCACCTTCTGCCACCAGGTTCAGGCGGTAGGTGAATGCGGCCTGCTCATCCAGCGCACCCGTGGTATCCAGCGTACCGCGACGCAGCCCTTCGGTGTTGAACTGGCTGCCCAGTACGGTACGACGTTCGGCTTGCGGTTGCTTGCTGACGATGTTGAAGGTGCCGCCCGGGTCGCCACGGCCATACAGCATGGAGGCCGGGCCGCGCAGCACTTCGATGCGTTCGATCGTGGCGGCGTCCGGCATGTTGGGGTAGCCGCGGTTGATGGCGAAGCCATTGCGGTAGAACTCCTGGGAGCTGAAGCCGCGCACCAGGAACTCAGTCAGGCCCTGGCCGCCGAAGTTGTTGCCGCGCTCGACGCCGCCGGCATAGTCCAGCGCGTCTTCAAGGCGCGTGGCGGCAATGTCTTCCACGACCTGTCCCGGGACCACGCTGATCGACTGTGGGATTTCGTGTATCGGCGTGTCGGTGCGCGTCGCGCTGACCGAGCGGGTTGCTCGATAGCCATCTACCGGCCCGTCGCCGCGCTCGGCACCAGTGGCGGTGACTTCCATCTGCTCAAGCGCGATGGGCTCGTTGTTTGATTCCGGTTTTTCGGCAGCGTAAGCGGTGGCGGCGAGCGCCTGTAGCGACAGTACAGGCACGAGAAGTCGACGCATTGAGGCATTTCCTTTGGGGGCTTCGAGCGGAGGGGTGCAGATGCTATAGCTGTTGATAACTATTATCAATAAGTCGTGACTACTAGGTCGACAGCCGGATGCGTTGTGACGGCCGCAACCTGCTTGTGGTGAGCGCCCGCTTTTCGTGCTTGACGCACAAACCAAGTGCTCCGAAGCGGACCATTTGATCCGCTTTTGCATCGCTGGGCAGTTAAGTCATTGATCTCTAATCCAATTGAATCGGTGGCACGCTTTCTGCTCTGTCCTCTCCTGTCGTCCTAGCGTGCAAGCGGACGGCGGCGTGCAAACAGAGAAGCGCCTGCGCCACTGGCGACGCGCTCAGGTTCAGCCTTGCGACAGAGGAGTGCGTCATCCATGACTCTGCAATACGTTCCCATCATCGACCTGGCGCCGTACTTTTCCGGTACCCCGGAGGGCAAGGCCCAGGTAGCCAGGGCCGTCGACCAGGCCTGCCGCGACATTGGATTTCTGGTCATCACCAACCATCAGATCCCCACAGAACTGATTGAGCGCGTGTCGCGGCTGACGCGGCAGTTCTTCGCCTTGCCGTTGCCGGAAAAGCGTAAGGTCGACCGGCCCAGCCCGGAAATGGTGCGCGGCTATAGCGCCATCGCCGAAGAGAGTCTGTCGTATTCGATGGAGGAGGCGGCGCCCGGCGATCTCAAGGAATCCTTTTCCATCGGGCCTAGCGATGTGCCGGATGAGGACTACTACCGTTGCGCCGCAGCCGGCCCGCATTTCGCGCCGAACGTCTGGCCCACCGGCATCGAAGGCTTCGAGCAGACCTATCGAGAATACTTCGCTGCCATGAGTGAGCTGTCGCAGTCGCTGATGCGCATCTTCGCCCTGGCGCTGGAGCTGCCGGAAACCTTCTTCGACGACAAGATCGACAAGCACATCAGCATGTTCCGCAGCCTCAGCTACCCGGACGTCAAGGGCGCGGTGGAGCCCGGGCAATTGCGCGCCAGCGCCCACACCGATTACGGCAGCCTGACCATCGTCAAGCCGGACAATGCCCTCGGCGGTCTGCAGGCGCGCAATCGCCAGGGCGAATGGGTCGATGTGCCCTACGTGGAAGGCGGCTTTGCCGTGAACATCGGCGACCTGATGATGCAGTGGACCAACGACCAGTGGATTTCCACGCTGCACCGGGTCGTCAACCCGCCAGCCGACAGCCCCGTCGACAACGGTCGCCAGTCGCTGGTGTTCTTCCATCAGCCCAACTACGACGCGCTGATCGAGTGCCTGCCGGGCTGCTGCAGCGCGGCCAATTCGCCGCGCCACGCGCCGGTCACCTCCGGCGACAACCTGCTCTCCAAGTTCGTCAAGCAGACCACCTTCGGCAAAGGCCTGGAGGTCGCATGAGCACGCTGTCCTACGTCAACGTTTTCGCCCGCGACATCGAAGCCCTGAGCGGCTTCTACCTCGAGCTGTTCGGCTTCCGGAACATTCCCGAGATCGCCTCACCGATCTTTCGCGGGCTGGATACCGGCAAGAGCTGCATAGGCTTCAACGCGCCGGACGCCTACGAACTGCTGCATCTGGATGAGTACGCCGACACGCGCGGCTGCAAATTCCTGCTGAACATCGACGTCGACTCGAAAGACGAGGTCGATCGCCTGGTGCCCGTTGCCGTCGCCATGGGCGCGACGCTGATCAAGGCACCCTACGAGACCTATTACCACTGGTATCAGGCGGTGCTGCTGGACCCGGAAAACAACGTGTTTCGCATCAACCACATGCTTTGACGTGCCAACCTCAGGAAGACCAAGAATGCTCAATCAGATGAAACGGACCTTGTGTGCGGCGGTGGCTCTCGGGCTGGCGACGACTGTTGGCGTCGCCTCGGCGCAGGAAAGTGAGGGGCTGACCCTCGATAAACCGGCGAAGATCGCCATGCTCTACATCAGCCCGCGCAATGACGGCGGCTGGACCCAGGCCTTTGATGAGGCGCGGCAGAAGCTCGAAACCGAGCTGGATACCAAGATCCAGTACGTCGAAAGCGTGCCGGAGAACGCCTCTTCGATCCGCCCGGCCGTGGACCGCCTCATCCAGCGCGGCGCCAACGTCATCATCGGCACCGCCTTCGGCTACTCGGACACCTTCAAAGAGCTGGCCGAAAAATACCCTGACGTGGCGTTCCTCAACGGCTCGGGCACCACCAACAGCGGCAATCTCGAATCCTTCTACGGCCGTACCTACGAAAGCCAGTACCTGTGCGGCATGGCGGCGGGCGCGGCGTCGAAGACCGGCAAGCTCGGCTTTGTTGCGGCCAATCCCTTCGGCCAGGTGAACTGGACGGTCAATGCGTTTGCCCTCGGCGCCCAGCAGATCAACCCGGAGGCCACTGTCACCGTGGTCTATACCGGCGCGTGGAACGATCCGGTCAAGGAACGCGCCGCCGCCATGGCGTTGATCGACGCCGGCGCTGATGTGCTCGGCCAACACGTCGATAGCCCGACGCCGCAGATCGTCGCCCAGGAGCGCGGCGTGCACGGCACCGGCCACCACCGAGACATGCGCGAGTTCGCCCCGGACGCCACCGTCTGCTCATCAGTCTGGGTGTGGGACAAGTTCCTTGCACCGGAGCTGAAAAAGATCAGTGCGGGCAACTGGACGCCACCGGAGAACGGCGCGCTGTTGTCCATGGCCGAGGGCGGCACCGACGCGGCCTGCTGCGGCCCGGCGGTTTCCGAAGCGGATAAGGCGAAGATCATGGCCGCCCGCGAAGAGCTGCTCAAAGGCGAGAAGAAGATCTATGCCGTGCCCATGGTCGACCGTGACGGCACCGAGCGCATCGCCGCCGGCGAGGTCATGGCCGACCCTGCGCTGTGGCAGATGGACTGGTTCGTCAAGGGAGTGATCACCCAGCAATGAGCAACCTCAACGCGATCCAGCTGACCGGGGTGAGCAAGTCGTTCGACGGCTTCATGGCCCTGTCCCAGGCAGACTTCACCGCCAAGTGGGGCGAAGTGCACGCGCTGCTTGGCGAGAACGGCGCAGGTAAATCCTCGCTGATGAACATCGCCGCTGGCTTGTACGCACCGGAAAGCGGATCGCTGTTGATCAATGACAACGCGGTGCGGCTCAGCGGCCCGCGCGATGCGAGCCGCTACCACATCGGCATGGTTCATCAGCATTTCAAGCTGGTGAAGCCTTTTACCGTGGCCGAGAACATTCAGCTGGCCCTGCCCGAAGGGCCGGGTAACCACGCTTTCGCGGGCAGCCATCGGCAGCGCTTGGCCGCATTGGAGCAGCGGATCAGCGACAAGGCAGCAGAGCTGGGTTTCACCATCGACCCGCAGCAGGTCACCGAGTCACTGTCCGTGGCCGAGCAACAGCGGGTGGAAATTCTCAAGGTACTGCTGGCGGGGGCGCGGATCCTGATTCTCGACGAGCCAACAGCGGTGCTGACCGATGGGGAAGCCGAGCGCCTGCTGGAAACGGTGCGTGCTTTTGCCCGCCAGGGCGCGGCGGTGATCCTGGTCACCCACAAGATGAGCGATGTGAAACGCTTTGCCGACCGCGTCACCGTGATGCGCGGCGGACGGACGATTCAAACCCTCGACCCACAGACGGTCTCGGTGCCCGAACTGGTGCGCCTGACCGTGGGTGATTCCGCGCCGGCCAGCGAGTATCAGCCGGCGACGCCGGGTGAAGTGCGGCTGCAGGTACGCGATCTGCGTTCGACCGGGACAGGCGAACACGGCGCGCTAAATGGCGTGACGCTGAGCCTGCGTGCCGGCGAGATCTATGGCGTTGCCGGTGTCGGTGGTAACGGCCAGAGCGAACTGGCCAACGTGCTGATGGGGTTGCCGGAGGCCTGCCAGGGCACGCTGGACTTGGCGGGCTTCGGCGACTTGCGCCGGGCCAGCCCGGAACAGCGGCGCCAGCTGCGCATCGCCGCAATCCCGGCTGACCGCTACGGCACGGCGCTGGCTGGCGAGCTGTCGGTGGCCGAGAACTTCGGCGTCGGGCAGGTTCACAACGGGCGCTACGGTTCTTTCTTCAATCTGCGGCGCAAGCGCCTGGAAGCAGAGGCCGCCGAGGCGGTGGCCGGGTTCGATGTGCAGGGCGTGCGTTCGCTGAAACAGAAAGCTGCGCTGCTCTCCGGGGGCAACGCGCAGAAGCTGGTGATTGCCCGCGAATTTTCCCGCGACCCGCAACTGGTGCTGGTGCACAGCCCCAGCCGCGGGTTGGACGTGCGCGCCACTGCTGCGGTGCACGGCCGGCTGCGTGCCGCTCGCGACGCCGGCGCGGCTGTGCTGGTGATCAGTGAAGACCTCGACGAAGTGCTGGCCCTGGCCGACCGCATCGGCGTGATGAGTGGCGGGCGCATGGTGGCCGAATTCGACCGCCCGGCTGACCGGCAGGCAATCGGCCGGGCCATGGTGAGTCACGACGAACAGGGCCAAGCAGAGTTGACAACTGAAGGGGCAAACCATGAATGAACAGGTACGCCCGATGATGCTGGAGCAGGCCGCCTCAGTGGCGAAGCGTGCAAAACAGCCGTTGCTGGCGCGTCGCTACGCCTTGGAGATCCGTCAGCAGCTGGCCTGGCGTTGGCAGGCGCTGATCATCGCGGCCGCGCTGTTGCTCGGCTTGGGCATTTCCGCCGCGATTCTGGTCGCCGCCGGGGTGCCGGCCGGCGAGCTGCTCAACGAATTCGTCATCCTCACGGTGTTCGACGCGCAGAGCCTGAAGGCCGTGTTGTTCCAGGCCTCGCCGATGATTCTCGTCGGCCTGGCCGGGTGCATGGCGTTTCGCGCCAAATTCTGGAACCTGGGCCTGGAAGGCCAGATGATATGGGGCGCCATTGGTGCCACCGCGATCTCGCTGTTCGAGGTCGGCCCGCAAACGCTGCGTCTGCCGCTGATGCTGGCAGCGGCGATCTTTTGTGGGCTGCTCTGGGCGCTGGCGCCGGTGCTGCTCAAGCTGCGGCTGAAGGTCAACGAGATTATCTCGACGCTGATGCTCAACTACCTGGCGATCAACTTCCTGCTGCACCTGCTCTACGGCAGCTGGAAGGACCCGAAGAGTTCGTTTCCTTATTCGCCGCAGTTTCAGCCGTTCGAGCGCTTGCCCGAACTGTTCGAGGGCATCAGTGCCGCGGTGCCGCTGGCGGTGGTCGTCGCGTTGCTGGCGCTGTGGTTTCTCGGCATTTCCCGCGCTGGGTTGTACCTGCGCTTCGTCGATGCCAATCCGCGGGTGGCGGGGGCAGTCGGGGTGCCGGTGCAGAAGATGATCATCGGCACGGTGCTGATCTCTGGCGCCATGGCGGGTATCGCCGGGTTTATGGTCACGGCGGGGCAGGAAGGACGGCTGACCCAGTCGTTCTACCAGGGCTACGGCTTCTCCGGCATCCTGATTGCCTTTCTCGCGCGCAACAATCCGCTGGCCGCGCTGGTGGTGGCATTGCTGATGGCGATGCTCTTCGTTGCCGGGCGCAGCTTGCAGGTGTTCTACCAGATCCCCTTTTCCATGGTGCAGCTGATCCAGGCAATCCTGGTGATCTGCGTCGCCTCCTCGGATTTCTTTATCCGCCACCGTATCCGCCGCGTTCAGGGAGGCGAAAGCTGATGGACATGATCGCCAACTGGCTTGGGAACACACCGGACTTCGCCGTGCCTTTCGCCCTCGCGGCGCTGGGGCTGATTCTCACCGAGCGTGCCGGGGTGCTGTCGCTGGGGGCCGAAGGGCTGATGCTGGTCGGCGCGTTGGCCGGTATCGGCGCGCAGCTGACCTACGGCACGCCGGGCATCTCCCTTTTCCTGGCCATGGTTGCAGCCGCGGTGGTGTCGTTGCTGTTCGCACTGATGGTGCTGGTGCTGCGGATCAACCAGGTGATCGCCGGATTGGCACTGGTGTTCTTCTGCCAGGGGCTGACCGGGCTGCTCGGCACGCTGCTGGACTGGACCAACAAGCCGGTGAAGGGGTTGGACGCGGTCGAGCTGTGGCCGCTGTCGGAGTTGCCGCTCATGGGCAAAGTCTTCGTGCAGAACCCGCTGGTGTTCATGACGCCCCTGATCGTGCTCGCGGTGGTCGCCTTTCTCGCACGCAGCACGACAGGGCTGCGGATGCGCGCGGTCGGGGAGAACCCACAGGCGGCGGATGCGGCGGGCATTTCCGTAATGGGCTACCGGCTGGCGGCGATTCTCGCCGGCTCCGCGCTGATCGGCCTCGCGGGGGGCTATATCTCGGTGCTCAGTACCAAACTGTGGATTGCCGACATGACCGGTGGCCGTGGCTGGATCGCCGTGGCGCTGGTGATCTTCGCGCGTTGGTCGCCGTGGAAGGCGCTGGCCGGTGCGTTGCTGTTCGGCTGCATCGAGGCGCTAATCCCGCAGCTGGCTGCCGCTGGCGTGCGCCTGCCGCAGTACTTCGTGCTGATGACGCCCTACGCCGTAACCCTGGCGGTGATGATCTGGGTGGCCAGCGGCAAGCAGGTCAGCGGCAATCAGCCGGGCGCGCTGGGTATTCCCTTCATCCGCGAAGAGCGGCGCTAGCAACGCCATAGTCTCTGGTTGCCGTCCGCCTGAAGCGGAGACTCACGGGCACTGTGTGGCAGCCGATGCGCCCGTAGTTTTCGGGCGCATCATCCGACCGATCCGGATCAACGATCGCGGCTCGCCCCTTCGCGAGACCGCGTCGAGTCGGCTGGCGTTTCGCTGGCGGGCGTTGGTGAAGCCTCGGTTTCGAGCGGGGTGCCGGCAGCCGGCTGGGCTTCCGGCTCGCTGGTCTGTTCGACCGTTGGCGTGCCGATGCTTTGCGCGGCGCCGCGGCAGGTCAGTTCGGCAAAGGGCTGGTCGGGGGAGTATTCGCCCGGCACCCGCTCAACGCGCTGGGTGTTCGGGCTCACGGTGAAAACGGGCGGGGCGGAGGTATCCGCCCGCGCATCGTCCGGCACATGAAATTCGCAGGTCACGGTGTCGCCCGTGTTGTTCATCACCTTGACCGCCCGAATCCCCACCAGCTCACCGCCCGCCTCGGTGGTCGAGGTCGGCACGCCCATGGCGCTGACCTCGATATCCATCCCGTTGAGGTGAGTTATCACCTCGGGCTTGGGTGTCTGGGCAAACGCAACAGGGGCGCAAAGGGCTAAACCTAGGGTAGTGAGCAGTGCCTTGGTCATGGAAACCTCCTTGAAGTCGATGCTTGCTTAGAAGGGTTCGATGGGTGAGGGTTCGGTGCCGCACGCCGATTTGGTTGCGCGATGCCAGGCCTCTCTCAGTCGAGGCTACTTGTTCGACTTGAGATTTCGGGCATACAGCGCCTTTCCGCCGGTCGAGGTGGTCCCTCTTGCCTCCAGTTCGAAGCGCTTGGGATGCGATTTGATCAGGTCACTGAGTTTCTTGAAGCCGTACAGGCGTGGGTCAAAGGCGGGGCGGAGCTTGCTGATGTTGGAACCGAGTTCGCCGAGCTGCACCCAGTCATCTTCATCATCGGCAATGTCGCTCAGCACTTTGGCGATGAACTCCACCGGAGCCTTCTGCGCTTTGACCTGGCTGCTCTTTTCGCTGCTCTTGGCGTCGTCGTCGCTCTTCTCTGCAGACACCGGAGCAGGTGTCTTGTCGCCGTTGCCCGGCGGCTCCTGAGAGGACTTGGGTGCGTCGGCGCGAAGGATTTCGGTGTAGACGAACTTGTCGCAGGCGGAAACGAAGGGCGAGGGCGTCTTCTGTTCGCCAAAGCCATACACCGTCAGACCTTCCTCGCGCAGGCGAGCGGCCAGGCGGGTGAAATCGCTGTCGCTGGACACCAGGCAGAATCCGTCGAAGCGACGTGTGTACAGCAAGTCCATCGCATCGATGATCAGCGAGCTGTCAGTGGCGTTCTTGCCTGAGGTGTAGGCAAATTGCTGAATGGGCTGGATCGAGTAGTCGAGCAGGACCTTTTTCCAGCTTCCCAGGTTGGGCTTGGTCCAGTCGCCATAGATGCGCTTGACGCTGGCGACGCCATATTTCGCAATCTCCTCGAACAACCCCTCGACGATGGCGGCGGGGGCATTGTCGGCGTCGATGAGTACGGCAAGATGAATCTGCTGACGGGTGTTGCTGGGTTTGGCGGCCATGATTCGTCCCTGGATGGAGGTGTGCCGACCATAGCGCCAGATGCAGCCGGGAGCCAGGGCAGGGTTGACTGGCGAGTCGGTGGCAGCAGGCCGGCGCTACCTCGCGGTTGAGCGGCCAAGTTCACGGCAGTGAGATTCATCACTCAGGCGAACGCCAGAAACTTTGGCCCTGATGTGAACACGCCCCGGCAACGCTGGCGGGGCGTGGTCGTTTCAACGCTGGGTCAATCAGCTCGGCAGCTGATCCAGCGATTTGGGCTCATGCATCGGGCAGCCGTTGTGACGTGCGCGAAACTCCGATGACATCTCGTAGGCTGGCTTGCGCGAACGCATGATGCCGCCGAGTGGGCGATGTGCCGCGAGGCCGTGCCAAGGGCTGAAGGACATCTGATCATCTACTACTGCCGCGCGGGCATCGCTCCAGGCTGATTGCGGCTTCACCTCGACTCGCGCAACGGTGACGTAAGGGCTGGCGTCTTCTGGCCAGACCACGCTGGCGTCCTCGAGGGGCATCTTCTCAATGTCAGTGGCCAGCTGAACGCGCAGCTCCCAGGTGCCACCGTGTTTCGCGAAATGGTCGTTGATCGCTTCGCGCAAGCCGTTCGGCTTGTCCTTCAGGTCGACGTTCTGGTCGGTCAAGGCTTTCAGCTCCGGGGACACCGGGACCAGCGAAAGCTTGGCGAAATAGCGACCATAGAGCACCGGGACCACGGTGTAGTAGGTCTCGCCAAGCAGGTTGGTGGTGGGGTGACCGCCCATGCCTTTGAGCGTTGCGCTTTCCCCGCCGGCTTTTTTCACCAGGCTCTCGGCACCGCGCAGGGCAGCAGACAGCGCTTGCTTGGCGCGGGGCGCGCGGTCGGTGGTCTTGGCGATCAGCTTCACTGACTTGAGGAAGTCCTTGGGCGTCGGCACCATGAAGGCCGGCGCGTTGACCATGACGAAATCCTGGGTGACCTCGGCGTCGCTGTTGGGCAGGCGTTCGCCCTCGACGCCGATGAGCTTGATCGCCAGCCCGCGCGGGGTCGAAACCTTGTCATCAAGAATGTCGCCTGGGTTGGTCGAGTAGCGCATCACCACCGGCATCTTTCCTGGTTTGGCGAAAGCACCCTGGGCCAGTTCCGGCGGCAGGTCGGGCAGCACCTCGATTTCGCCCTGTAACAGACCGTGGCTCTTGGCATGCACGCTGCGAATGGCATGGCCACCGTCAGCAAAGGTCGTCTCGGCGATCTCGCGCATCGCCTGGATCAGACCGGAAATGGTCTCGGACTCATCGTCCGGCACCTGCTCGAAATCGGGATTGAAAGGGAGGGGCGTTATGCTCAGGCGTTCGGTCATCGGCTCGGCTCCGTCGGGTGATGCGGGCTTATGAACTGCTGCGCCGCGGTCTTGAGTCGACAGTCGATGTCTGGAATCGTTTTCGAAGAATTTCGCCGCTGTTCCAACGCGGACGCTCAGATCAGCCTCGCAGGCAGGAATTGACCGAGCGGCCAGAAGATGGCGGGCCTACTGCGGAATCACGCCAAGCCCGCGCGCCATAAACGTCGCCAGCAGAGGGATCAGCAGCAGGGCAAGCAGCTCGATGCGGATTACCGTTTTCACCCAGCGCGCAGCCGAAGGCGTGATCGACGGGACCTGGCCGGCCTTCAGTGCCGGACGCCACTTGAGAAAGGTTACGGTGGGGTAGATCGACAGCAGCGCGACAGCGACAAACAAGCCGATCTTGGCGTGAAAGAAGCTGTTATTGAGGTAGTAGTCCAGCCCCTTGCCATAGCGCATCGCCCTTGCGGCGCCGGTCAGCAGCACCAGGCCTGCCGCGATACCGAAGGCCAGATCCACGCGAAACAGGCTGCGGGCGCGCTTGAAGTTCAGCGGCAGGCGGAACAGCTGGTGCTCGAGCACCAGCAGGGAGAACAGCAGGAAGATCGCCACAAAGTGCAGGTAGGCGGCGACGGCATAGGCCATTTTCTGAAGGTCCTTTGGTTAGGGTTGTTGCGCTGCGGCGTTCACAGCTGGCGCCGCATGGGTCGAAGCGAACCATTGCCCTTGGCGTTGCAGGCGTCTGGCGATGCTCCCCAGGCACAGACCCCGCAGGAGCATGAAGGCGAGGAAGGCCAACCACAATCCGTGATTGCCCATGCCACGCAGCAGCCAGCCCAATGGTAACGAAATCAGGACGGCTAGCAGCATGGCGTTTCGCATTTCCCGCGCGCGGGTGGCGCCGATGAACAAGCCATCGAGCAGATAGCTCCAGACCGCAACCAGGGGCAGCGCGGCGAGATAGGGCAGATAGGTCGTGGCGGTCTCGCGTACCGAGGGGATGTCGGTCTGCAGGCTGATGAACAGCTCGCCGCCCAGCAGGAAGAACAGGCCGAAGGCCAGGCTCGCCAGCAGCGACCAGCCGCCGGCAACGGTCAGGATCCGACGCAGCTCGGTGCGGCTCTGGGCGCCGATGGCATGGCCACTGAGCGCTTCGATTGCATGGGCCAAGCCGTCCAGTGCGTGCGCCGTGAGCATCAAACCGTTCAGCAGCAAGGCATTGGCCGCCACCGTCGCATCGCCCAGCCGCGTCCCCTGTACGGTGACGAGGAAGAACACCAGCTGCAGCGCCAGCGAACGCAGGAAGATGTCCCGATTGACTGACATCAGTGGGCGCCAGCTGGCCCACAGGCGCAGCGCGCGACGGTCGAGATGTCCGGCGTACCGCAACAGTGCACCTCGGGTCAGCGCGAGACCGACCAGCACACCGCCCCATTCGGCAATGACCGAGGCGCGTGCCGCACCGGCCACGCCCCACTCCAGCCCGATGACGAACCACAGGTCCAGCGCGACGTTGATCAGGTTCGTCGTCAGCAGGATGGCAAGCGGTGCGCGGGCATTCTGGGTGCCGAGAAACCAGCCGATCAGTGCCAGGCTCGCCAGGGCTGCCGGCAGGCCGAACAGGCGGGTGTGGAAATAGGCCTGGGTCAGGCTGTCCAGCTCTGCCGAGGGCTGCATCAGCTGCAGTGCGTAGCCTTTGAGTGGCAGGGCGACCAAACTCAACAGCAGGGCGAAGCCCAGCGCCAGCAGTAACCCTTGCAGCAACACCTGGCGCAGCGCGCCGCCATCCTCGCGCCCGGCGGCCTGGGCGGCGAAGCCGGTGGTGCCCATGCGCAGAAAGCCCATGACCCATACCAGCAGCGTATAGAGGCTGCCGCCGACGGCGACCGACGCCAGCTGATGCGCATGCGGCAGGTGGCCGATGACGGCGCTGTCGACCAGTGCCACCAGCGGCACCGAGAGGTTGGACAGAATCATCGGCGCAGCCAGCGCCCAGACCCGTTTATGGGTGGGGGCGTGCCGCCAGGCGGTCAATAACATGAAGGGCTCCAGAACAGCCGAGCATGATACGTCGCGAGGGTCCGGAGCGCAGCCGAGTGATGGGGCTGGAACCTGTTCGGCCCCGTTGCCGATGATGCTGGGCGCTACGAGTGGCTCAGTGAATCAACCAGCTCAACAGCCAGAGCCCGAGAAACAGATAGATCACCCCAGCGATAATCGAGCGGCGGAAAAACGCGCGAAAGGCTCCGACCAGCAGCATCAGGCCGATAGCCAGTGCAATAAGGCTGATCAGTGAGCGGTCCATGCCAAGGGTGCGCGACAGGCCCTCGAGAAAGTTGGCGCCAGCATCGGCGAACAGTCCGAAAAATCCACTGAGCGCATCGACGATGTAACGAATCACGGTGCCGAGCGCCTGGCCCAACCATTCGAAAAAGCTTTCCACCTGCATGCTGCACTCCTGCGTGACGATCCGCGGCCGCAAGCGCAGCCGTTCCCTGGTCCCTTGGGCTGCCAATCCGGCTGGCAGTTCCCGGTGTTGAGATTGAACCGCAGCCGCGGTGGTGGGTCAGTAGCAGGCTGATCGTCGCTGTAATGCGCGCCGTCATGCAATTGCAACCCTTCCTGATCAGGCTATCTCGCTAGCGCCCCACGAGAGAAAGACGATGCCAGCTGCTACCAGTACCCGCCCGCGTTGGTTGTCCGAGGTTCGCCCGCAGGTCTGGGCATTGGGAATGTTGGCCGCCGGGCTGCTGCACACGGCTGCCACCTTTCATCTCGATGAGCGTGTGTTCTATGCGCTGCAGTCAGCCTGGCATGCAGAGACTCATCAGGCGCGCAGCCTCTGGTTGCCCGAGTATCAGGTGCGCGTCGAGGCAAAGCCGGTTGCGACCGTCGGCAACAACCTTTCCGGGCTGACCTTCGATGAGCAGCGCAACCAACTCTGGGCCGTGGTGAACAACCCGGAAGAGCTGATCGCGCTCGACCTCAATGGCGAATTCATTGCCCGTTATCCGCTCAAGGGCTTCATCGATGTCGAAGCGGTCACCTACCTGGGTGACAACCTGCTGGCGGTTGCCGAGGAACGCAGCCAGTCGATTGTGATCCTGCCGGTGCCGACGCGTCCTGGTGAGCTGGTGCGGGAGGATTACGCGGCTGTGTCGCTGTCGATGGGCGCGTCGGATAACGCGGGCTTCGAGGGACTGGGCTACGACCGTGCCGGTGATCGACTGTTTGTAGTGAAGGAACATTCGCCGCGCAAGCTATACGAGATCCAGGGCATCAAGGCCAGCTTCAACGGGCAGCTGAATCTAAACGTCATCGACCGCGAAGCCTGGATCGAAGACAAAGACATGGCCAGCGATCTCGCCTCGGTTCACTACGACGAGCGCACCGGCCACCTGGTGCTGCTCAGCGACGAAGCCAAGATGATGCTCGAACTCGACAGTGAGGGCGAGCTGGTCAGCTTCCGCTCACTGTGGAGCGGCTTCGCCGGTCTCGATAACAGCGTTCCTCAGGCTGAAGGCATGACCTTTGACGACCGTGGCGACCTGTATCTGGTCAGCGAGCCCAACCTGTTCTACGCCTTCGAGCGCAAATAGCTCGACCGCCGCGCTCAGCCGCGGCGGATCATCCAGACGCCTGCGAAAATCAGCACCAACCCGCCTAGCTTGCCCAGGCTGATTGACGACTGGCGAAAGCCGGCCCAGCCGAAATGATCCAGCATCAGCGCCATGCCCAGCTGCCCGGCCAGCACCAGTGCCATGAACAGCAGCGCACCGATGCGCGGCCCGGCAAAGGCGGCGGTGGCAATAAAGAACATGCCCAGCAGGCCGGCGCACCAGTGATACCAATTAAGCCCGCGTAACGCCTGGATGCCCGGCATGTCTCGCTGGAACAACACGACACAGAGCAGCGCCGCGGTGCCCACCGCAAAGGAGAGCATTGCCGCGCCCATGACGCTGCCGAAGTGCTTGGCGACCTGTCCGTTGATGCCGGCTTGTAGGGGCAGGAAAGCCCCGGCAATCAATGGCATTACGAGAAGCCACCAGGCTGCGACAGGCATGCGAATGTCTCCGAAAACGAAATAAAAACCCGCCATGACGGCGGGTTGAATGGAAGCCAGCCGACAATGCTAGCGCGGCGGGTATTGTGAGAGAACCTTGTTGACGGTTTCGCGGAACATCCCCGCCCGCTCCTGAGGGCTGCCGGGGTTGTCGCGCAGGACCTGTTCTGCGCTGCCGCGCCAAACCAGCTTGCCGTCGTCAGCGTCATACAAATCCAGCTGCAAGGTGCCGACCTGATAGTGGATGGTGCGGGTGTCGGCGATCATTGGGCCACCCCAGTAACCGTGCCAGGGGCCGCCCCAGGCGCCGATCGACGAGGTGGTGTATTGCTGGCTGCGCTCATCGACGAGAAACCAGGCCTGCACCAACAGATCCGGTTGCGCGCCTGACGCTGGCTGGCGTAGGCCGCGCTGATCCAGCTGTTCGCTGACGGCGCTGCGAATGCGCTGTTCGGTCAGGTCGCTATTGATGCGCGGATCATCGGGCCGGTACTGCAGGGCCGGCTCTTTCCAGCTCCAGGTACGGTAGGCGGAAAAGTCGCGCTGCGGGTCGAAGTCGCGTTGCACCTGGGTGCTCTGGCAGGCGGCCAGCACCAGCAGCAGGGGCAGCATCAGCAGTGAACGGAGCATCTCGGTTCTCCTTAGGCAAATTACGCAATCTCAGCGCGGCGGATAATCGGCGAGCGCCCGGTTCACGGCTTCTCGCGCGGCGTCCTTGCGTTCGGCCTGATCTCCGCCACTGCGGGCCTCGGCACGATTGCTCCAGACGGTCTGGCCAGAGCCGCTGTCGATCATCTCGATGCGCACCGTGACCACTTCTTCTTCATAGTTGCGCACCACCGGGGTGCTGCCGCCAATGCCGTAGCCGGTGTTATACCCCGGGCCGTAACCACCATATCGCCCTGCACCGACGCCTACTCGGGGGCCATAGTCATCGTAGACCTGCCGCACGCGCGTCTCCATCTGTGCGCTGGCGCTGATCTGCACATCGCCCTTGGCGCCGGCTGGTGCCGGGCGCAAGCCGCGTTGATCGAGCGCGCCGGAGATCATTTCCTGCAGCTCCTCGGCACCCAGCGAAGCCGTACCCGCCGGAGGGTTGCGCCAACTCCAGTTCTGGTAGCTGGAAAAGTCCTGCGGCGCCGCTGGGTAGGTGGGCGACTGGATGCGTTCGATGGGCGGAGCCGGTGGAATCGGCGCAGAGTCGTTGGTGTACGGGTTGCTGCCCTGGCACGCCGCGAGGCTCAATCCAAGCAGCGAGTAAAACAGGGGCAGCGCAGGGCGGATCGACATCGGGACCTCCCGGTCGGCTCAGAGCGGCCGACACAACCAGTGCAGGTAACGCCCAAGGCCGGCGAAGGTCGGATGGCGGCGGTAGGCCAGCTCCATCTCGATCAGGTCGGCAGCCTCGGTGCGAGCCTGGAAATCGGCGGGCATGTAGTCATGGAATACGCGCACGCCACTGGTTGATTCGACCTGCCAGTGCGGTGCGAGTTGCGCCGCCAGTTCGCGCGGGTCGAGCGGCTGTTGCGGGGTCAGGCTCTGACGCTCGCCGGCATAGGTCTGGGTGCGCAACTTCTTGAAATGGCCCTTGAGCAAATTGCGATAGATCAGCGCATCGCGGTTGTAGAAGGCCAGCGACAGCCAGCCGTCTTCGGCGATCAGGCGGTGCAGCACCGGCAGGATCGCTTGCGGTTCGGCCAGCCATTCCAGCACCGCATGGCAGATGACCAGATCGAAACGACCTTCGACGTGGCTTTCCACATCCTGCCAGGGCGCCTGAATAAACGTACCGGTCTGGCCTGCTTCGGCGAACTGCTTGCGAGCGCCTTCGAGCATGGGTTCGGCGGGTTCGGCCAGCGTCACCTGATGGCCCTGCTGCGCCAGCCACAGGCTCATGTGACCAAGCCCGGCGCCAATGTCCAGAACGCGCAAAGGCCGCTCTGGCAGTACCTCGGTGAGATCCGCCTGCAGCACGGCGAGGCGGATTGCGCCCTTGGCGCCGCCGTAGATTTTCTCGGCGAAGCGCGTCGCCAGCTCATCGAAATGCCGGTCGCTCATCGGGCGAACCGCCGCTCGTTGTCGGCGAGCTTGGCCAGCAAGGCCTGCTCCATGTCGATGCCCAGCTCGCTGCACATCAGCAGCAGGTACATGAGGATGTCGCCAACCTCCTGGCCGGCATGCGCGAGTTTGTCGCTTGGCAGCTGGCGCGACTCGTCTTCAGTTTGCCACTGGAAGATTTCCACCAGCTCGGCCATTTCCACACTGGCGGCCATCGCAAGGTTTTTCGGGCTGTGATAACGCTGCCACTCGTTCTGATCGCGGATCGCGTGCAGGCGTTGGGTGATCTGTTCGATGTTCATCTGGGCTAGGGCGGCTCGTTGAAAGGCGACAAGCTTCCGCCAGCGCGTCGGCGCCCGCAAGGGGCGTCAATGACGGCGCTGTTTCAGGACCCGTTCGATGGCGATAACGCCGGGGCGATAGTCGTTCTGCTCGATGGCGCGAATCGCGTGGCTCAACGCTTGTTCGGCGATCTGCTCATGCTGCTGGGAGATCGCGTTGACCTTGATTGGCAGGAAATCCAGCAATTGCGCATCGCCAAAAGTGGCCAGTTGCAGATTGTCCGGCCACAGCAGATCACGCTCGCGCAGCGCATCGAAGACGCCTTCGAGCAACACGTATGCGGTGGTGATCAGGGCGTCAGGTAGCGGCCCTTTATCGAGCAGGGTCAGCATCTGTTGCCGCCCGCAGGCACGGCTGAACTGCTCGGCCCGCAGCACGCTGACCTGACCAGAATGATTAGCCAAGGCGCGATGGAAACCTTCCTCGCGCTGCTGGCTGATCCGCAGGGCTGGCCGTGCACTGATCAATGCGATGTGGGCGGTGGACGGGAGGTGCAGCGAGCGGGTCAATTGCACCGCCGCCTCGCAGTCGGCGCTGACCACCGAACAGAAATGCTCCGCATCCAGCGCCCGGTCGAGGGCGATTACCGGTAGGCCTGCAGCGAGCAGTTTTTGATAGCTGGCGTCGTCCTCTGGCAGGCAGCTGGCGACGATCAAGGCATCGCAGCGGCGCGAGCGCAGCAGCTGAATGACCTGACGCTCGGTGTCTGGCTCGTCATCGGTTCCGGCGATCAGCAGCTGGTAGCCGCGCTGCCGCGCCCGCTGCTCCAGCAGCTTGGCCAGGCGTGCATAACTGGGGTTCTCCAGATCCGGAACAACGAAGCCCAGCGTGCGCGACTGTCCTCGGCGCAAGCCGGCAGCCTGCTGGTCGAGCTGAAAACCCTGCTGTTCAGCCACGGCCATCACCCGTTCGACCGTGGCCGCGCTGATCCGCCGCTGAGCGGCCTTGCCGTTGAGCACGTAGCTGGCCGTGGTTACCGAAACGTTAGCAAGGCGGGCGATGTCGGTCAGTTTCAAACAGAGGGTCCTGAGACGGGTGGTATGAAATCGGGCTTCTAGAATTACCCAATATTGCGTAATGTGCCAGCCTTAGGTGAAACGTTTCAGCAGTCTTTCGGTCTGAAGCGCCAGCCCAGGATTCGGGCAATGCCGGCGCAGCCGTCGGCCACAACAATCGCGAGCCCCGCAGGAGTTCTCCCATGCTTGAGTTGAATGCACAGCACATCCACATGCATCAAGCCGCAGCAGATAAGCCCGCGGCGCTGGCTCTGCTGGGCGAGGTGCTGGTCGCCGACGGGCTGGTGGCGCCCGGTTACCTCGACGGTTTGCGCGCGCGCGAAGCGCAGGGCTCGACCTTTCTCGGTCAGGGCATCGCGATTCCCCACGGCACGCCGGAGACCCGCGATCAGGTGTTCACCACCGGTGTGCGGCTGCTGCACTTTCCCGCCGGTGTGGATTGGGGAAACGGTCAGCAGGTGTACCTCGCCATCGGCATTGCCGCGCGGTCGGATGAGCATCTGCGGTTGCTGCAGCTGTTGACCCGAGCGCTGGGCGAAGGCGATCTGAGCGAGGCGCTGCAAAAGGCGCAGAGCCCCGAGGCGATCATTGATCTGCTGCAGGGTGCGCCGCAGGCACTGGCGCTCGATGGCGAGCTGGTCGGGCTGGGCGTCGTCGCCGATGACTTCGATGAGCTGGCCTGGCAGGGCGTCAAGCTGCTCAAGCGGGCGCAATGCGTGGAGCCTGGCTTCAATGCCAGTCTGCCGCTCGGCCAGTCGCTGCCGCTGGGGGATGGCCTGTGGTGGCTCAGCAGCGAGCAGTCGGTGCAGCGTCCTGGCCTCGCTTTCGTCACGCCAGTCTCGAATCTCGAGCATCAGGGCCAGCCGCTCAATGGGCTGTTCGTGTTGGCCAGCATGGGTGAGGCGCATCAGGCCATGCTCGAGCGGCTGTGCAACCTGCTGATCGAAGGCCGCGGGCAGGAGCTGAGTCAGGCGACTTCCAGCCGCACGGTGCTCGAAGCTCTGGGCGGCGAGGTGCCCGCCGACTGGCCAAGCGCGCAGGTGCCGCTGGCCAACGCCCATGGTCTGCACGCGCGCCCGGCCAAGGTGCTCACCGAAATTGCCCAGTCCTTCGAGGGAGAGATTCGCGTCCGTCAGGCTGGCAGCGAAAACGCCGGCGTGTCGGTCAAGAGCCTGAGCAAACTGTTGGCGATGGGCGCGCAGCGCGGTCAGGTTCTGGAATTCATGGCCGAGCCCGGCATTGCCGGCGATGCGCTGCCGGCGCTGGTGCGCGCCGTGGAGGAAGGCTTGGGCGAAGAGATCGAACCGCTACCGGTGGCGGGGAACGCGAGCGAGCCCCTCGAGATCACCGAGGGGCCTGCAGCGTCAGCCATCGAGCAGGCCGCGCTGCGCGCCGGTGAGCAGGTGAACGGCATCGCCGCGTCGCCGGGCATTGCCATCGGTCCGGTGCTGGTGCGCAAACCGCAGGTGATTGATTACCCCAAACGCGGCGAGTCGCCGGCAGCTGAACTACAGCGGCTGGATGCCGCGCTGGACAAGGTTCATGCGGAAATCGGCGCGCTGATCGAGGAAAGCCAGGTCGCCAGCATCCGCGACATCTTCACCACTCACCAGGCCATGCTAAAAGACCCGGCGCTACGCGAAGAAGTCCAGGTGCGCTTGCAGAAGGGCTTGAGCGCCGAAGCAGCCTGGATGGAGGAAATCGACAGCGCAGCGCAGCAGCAGGAAGCCCTGCACGACAAGCTGCTGGCCGAGCGTGCTGCGGACCTGCGTGATGTGGGTCGCCGCGTGCTGGCCTGTCTGACCGGTGTCGAAGCCGAGCAGGCGCCGGACGAACCCTACATTTTGGTGATGGACGAGGTAGCGCCCTCGGACGTCGCCACGCTCAATGCCCAGCGCGTCGCTGGCATCCTCACCGCTGGCGGCGGCGCCACCTCCCACAGCGCGATCATCGCCCGCGCGCTGGGTATTCCCGCCATTGTCGGCGCCGGGCCGGGTGTGCTCGGGCTGGCACCCAACACCTTGTTGTTGCTCGATGGCGAGCGCGGCGAGCTGCTGGTCGCGCCGACCGACGCGCAGCTGGAACAGGCCCGTAGCGAGCGCGCTACCCGCGAGGAGCGCAAGCGCCTGGCAAATGAGCGACGCCTGGAGCCGGCCATCACCCGAGACGGCCATCCGGTGGAAATCGCCGCCAACATCGGCGCAGCGGGCGAGACGCCTGAAGCGGTGGCGATGGGGGCCGAGGGCATCGGCCTGCTGCGTACTGAACTGGTGTTCATGAACCATGCCCAGGCGCCGGATCAGGCCACCCAGGAGGCCGAGTACCGCCGCGTGCTGGAAGCCCTCGAAGGCCGTCCGCTGGTGGTGCGAACCCTGGATGTCGGCGGCGACAAACCGCTGCCGTACTGGCCGATGCCGGCCGAAGAAAACCCCTTCCTCGGCGTGCGCGGCATTCGCCTGAGCCTGCAGCGTCCGGACATTCTCGAAACCCAGCTACGCGCCTTGCTCGCCTCGGCCGAGGGCCGTCCGCTGCGGATCATGTTCCCCATGGTCGGCAACATTGACGAATGGCGCAGCGCCAAGGCCATGGTCGATCGCCTGCGTCAGGAGCTGCCAGTGGCCGACCTGCAGGTCGGCATCATGATCGAGATCCCCTCCGCTGCGCTGATCGCGCCGGTGCTGGCGCAGGAGGTCGATTTCTTCAGCATCGGCACCAATGACCTCACTCAGTACACCCTGGCCATCGACCGTGGGCACCCGACGCTTTCGGGGCAGGCCGACGGCTTGCACCCGGCCGTGTTGCGCCTGATCGGCATGACCGTCGAGGCCGCTCACGCCCATGGCAAGTGGGTCGGCGTCTGCGGCGAGCTGGCTGCTGATGCGCTGGCGGTGCCAATGCTGGTGGGCTTGGGTGTGGATGAACTCAGCGTGTCGGCGCGCAGTATTGCGCTTGTGAAGGCGCGGGTGCGCGAGCTGGATTTTGCCGCCTGCCAGCAACTGGCCAAGCAAGCGCTGATGTTGCCCGGTGCACATGAAGTTCGCGCCTTCGTTGGGGAGCACTGCTGATGGCCCGCGTCCTCACTGTCACGCTTAATCCGGCCCTCGACCTGACGGTGCAGCTGCCGTCGCTGCGCCTGGGCGAGGTCAATCGCAGCGACAGCCTGCAGGTGCATGCTGCAGGCAAGGGCCTCAACGTGGCGCAGGTGCTGGCTGATCTCGGTCATCAACTGACCGTCACCGGCTTTCTCGGCGAAGGCAACCCGCAAGCCTTCGAGCAGCTGTTCGCCGCACGGGGCTTTGCCGACGAATTTGTCCGCGTGCCGGGTGATACCCGTAGCAACATCAAACTGGCCGAAGCGGGTGGGCAGGTCACCGACATCAACGGACCGGGGCTGATGGTGAGCGAGGCGCACTGCGCCGAGCTGCTGGCCCGCCTGGAGCGCCTGGCGCCTGTCCATGACCTGGTGGTGGTCGCTGGCAGCTTGCCTCGCGGCATCGCCAGCCAGTGGTTCGTCCAGCTGCTCAACACGCTCAAAGCGCTCGGCGTGCGGGTGGCGCTGGACACCAGTGGCGACGCCCTGCGTGAAGGCCTGTCGGCCTCGCCCTGGCTGATCAAACCCAACGAAGAGGAGCTGGGCGAGGCCCGTGGCATCGCGCTGAGCAAGTCGTCGGAGCTGACCGCCGAAGCGCGACGTCTGCAAGCCGAAGGCATCGAACATGTGGTGGTTTCCCAGGGTGCCGATGGGGTGAGCTGGTTCTCGCCGAACGCGGCATGGCACGCCCATCCGCCCAAGGTTCGGGTCGTCAGCACCGTCGGCGCCGGTGACTCGCTGCTGGCCGGCATTCTCCACGGCCTGCTGGAAGGCTGGCCCGCCGAGCGCACCCTTGCGCAGGCCACCGCGATTGCTGCGCAGGCAGTCGGGCAGGTCGGCTTTGGTATCACCGACACGGCACAACTGGCCGACCTCGAGGCCGCTGTGCGCCTCCAGCCGCTGAGCCAATAAATCGAACAAGAGGTGAAGGAATGAATCTTCTCATCGTCACGGCCTGCCCCAACGGAATGGTCACCAGCGTGCTGACGTCACGCCTGCTTGAAGCGGCGGCCCAGCGTCTGGGCTGGTCGACCGCCGTGGAAGTCCACGACCCCAAGGCCATCGGCTCGCCACTGACTCCCGCACAGATCGCCAACGCCGACCTGGTCGTCGTGGTAAAGACCGGACCGTTATCGCTGCAACGCTTCGTCGGCAAGCGCGTCGCCCAGTCCACGCCATCCGAAGCATTGCTCGATCCGGAAGCCTTCCTGCGCGGCGCTGCCGAGGCGGCGACCGAGTTGCAGGCGGCAGATGATGCCGAGCCCACGCCCGCCACCGGCAAGCCCAAACTGGTCGCCATCACCGCCTGCCCCACCGGAGTCGCGCACACCTTCATGGCAGCCGAAGCGCTGCAACAGGCTGCCATCCGCAAAGGCTATGACCTGCAGGTCGAGACGCGCGGCTCGGTGGGCGCACGTAACGTGCTCGAACCCCAGGCCATCGAGGACGCCGATGTGGTGTTGCTCGCTGCGGATATCGAGGTGGACGTGGCGCGCTTCGCCGGCAAGCGCGTGTATCGCTGCGGCACCGGCGTCGCTCTGAAACAACCCGAGGCAACGCTGGACCGTGCGCTGAAGGAGGGCGCTGTACTCAGCGGTGGCGCTGCGGCAAGTGATGCTGGTGGTGAACAGAAAGGTGAGAAGACAGGCGTCTACAAGCACCTGCTGACCGGCGTGTCTTATATGTTGCCGATGGTCGTCGCCGGCGGCCTGCTGATCGCGCTGTCGTTTGTCTTCGGCATCGAGGCGTTCAAGGAAGAGGGAACGCTGGCCGCCGCGCTGATGAAGATCGGCGGCGAAACGGCCTTCCAGTTGATGGTGCCGCTCTTGGCGGGTTATATCGCCTACTCCATCGCTGACCGACCCGGCCTTGCGCCCGGCATGATCGGCGGTTTGCTGGCGGGCACGCTCGGCGCCGGATTCATCGGCGGCATCATTGCCGGTTTCGTCGCGGGCTATGCAGCCAAGGCCGTCAGTCGTTGGATTCCCTTGCCAGCCAGTATCGAATCGCTCAAGCCGATCCTGATCATCCCGCTGCTGGCGAGCCTGGTGACTGGCCTGGTCATGATCTACATCGTCGGCACGCCGGTGGCCAAGCTGCTCGCCGGGCTGACCGAGTTCCTCGACACCATGGGCACTTCCAACGCCATCCTGCTCGGGCTGTTGCTCGGCACCATGATGTGCGTCGACCTCGGTGGGCCGGTGAACAAGGCGGCCTACGCCTTCTCGGTCGGGCTGCTTGCGTCGCAAAGCTACGCGCCGATGGCCGCCACCATGGCCGCAGGCATGGTGCCGCCAATCGGCATGGGCATCGCCACGCTGATTGCGCGACGCAAGTTCGCACAGACCGAACGCGAGGCCGGAAAGGCGGCGCTGGTGCTGGGCTGCTGCTTTATCTCCGAAGGCGCGATTCCCTTTGCGGCGAAAGACCCGCTGCGGGTGATTCCGGCCAGCATCGCTGGCGGCGCCCTGACCGGCGCGCTGTCCATGGCCTTCGGCGCGAAGCTGCTGGCGCCTCACGGTGGGCTGTTCGTGCTGCTGATCCCTAACGCCATCAATCATGCGCTGTTGTACCTGGTCGCGATCCTCGCGGGCAGCCTGGTGACCGGGCTGATCTATGCGGTGATCAAGCGGCCGGAAGCTCAGCCGCTTGCCGTAAGTGCGGCGAGTTGATCGGCAGACCGAAACCGCTGAACTAAAGGCCCTGCTGCCGCATCCACTTAAGGCCGGCGAAACTTGTGTCAGGAAGTTTCACCGGCCTTTTTGATTTAGACCCAACCGGCTGGAGCGTTTTACATGAGCATCGATTATGGGCCGCGGCCCTTGCGGATCACCCTGACGGCCGTCGTCGTTCTGGTGCTGGGTGTGCTGATGACAGGCGGGGGTGGTTACCTGGCCGTGCTCGGTGGCTCCTGGTACTACCTGCTGACTGGCATTGGCTTGCTAGTGGTGGCCGGTTTGCTGTTGGCACGCCGCCGTGCGGCGATCTGGTTGTACGCGGTGTTGCTGCTGGCGACTCTGGCGTGGACGTTATACGAGGTGCGTTTCGACTGGTGGCAGCTGGCGCCGCGGATTGATCTCTGGTGCATCCTCGGCCTCTGGCTGATCCTGCCCTTTGTCAATCGCTACGTCAGCGACCGGTTGGTCTGGCGAGATGGCGCGAGCGGGTTGCTCGGGATCGGCTTGCTGGCCGGTGCGCTGATGGCGGGCTACTCGCTGACGCAGGATTACCACTCGATCTCGGGCGAATTCAGCGATGCGCAGATGCAGGGTCGGGATCCACAGGGCCAGGCCGGTCGCTCGAATAGCGAATGGCCCTCGTACGGCGGATCGGAACAAGGCGACCGCTATTCCACTGCTGACCTGATCACGCCGGATAACGTCGGCAACTTGGTTAAAGCCTGGGAATACCACACCGGCGACCTGCCGGGGCCGAACGATCCGGGCGAATTCACCTATGAGGTCACACCGCTCAAGGTGGGCAATAGCCTGTTTATCTGCACGCCGCACAGCATCGCTATCGCCATTGATGCCGATACCGGCGAAGAGCGCTGGCGTTATGACCCGAATATCAACCGTGAGGCCGGATACTACCAACACATGACCTGCCGTGGTCTGGCCTACCACGATGGGGCCCGCTATCTCGCCGCAGCAACGAATGGCGGTCAGTCAAATCAACCCGCGGCTCGCTGTGCGCGTCGGCTGTTCTTGCCCACCAACGACGCCACGCTGGTCGCCCTCGACGTCGAGGATGGCAAACCCTGTGAGGATTTCGGCAACGGCGGTGTGGTCGATCTGAAGCTGCGGCTGGGCGAAGGCGCGCTGGGCGTTTATCTACCGACATCGCCGCCGGTGGTCACGGAAAAGCTGGTCATCATTGGCGGTGCCGTCACCGATAACGGCGCTGTGGATTCGCCCGGCGGCGTGGTTCGCGCCTACGACGTGAACACAGGTCGTTTGGTCTGGAATTTCGATCCGGGCAATCCGGACGCCACCGAGCCGTTGCCGCCAGGTGAAACCTACACGCGCAGCACGCCGAACTGGTGGACGACTGCGACGGCCGACGAATCCCTCGGCCTGGTTTATATCCCTACCGGCAACCAGACACCGGACCAGTGGGCCATCGAGCGTTCCGCGCAGGCTGAGCGCTTTACCGACAGCCTGGTTGCGCTGGACTTGGCAACCGGCCAGGTACGCTGGGAGTTCCAGACTGTTCACCATGATCTCTGGGACCGCGATCTGCCCTCCCAGCCAACGCTGGTCGACATCGACCGGCCGGAAGGCAAAGTGCCTGCCATCATCCAGCCGACCAAGCGCGGCGACCTGTATGTGCTAGACCGCCGTACAGGTGAGCCCATCGTGCCGGTCACAGAGGTGCCTGTACCGCAAGGCACCGATTATGGCGATTTCACCGCGCCCACTCAGCCGGTCTCGGCGCTGACCTATGCGCCGCAGGAGCCGCTGTACGAGAAGGACATGTGGGGCGGGACGCCGCTGGATCAGATGATGTGCCGTATCCAGTTCCGTCAGCTGCGCTATGAGGGCGACTTCACGCCGCCCTCTCAGAAGGGCTCGCTGATCTATCCAGGCAACGTTGGTACCTTCAACTGGCCATCGGTGGCAGTCGATCCGAGTCGGCAATTGCTGTTCGGTGCGCCTAATTACCTGGCATTCGTCTCGAAGATGTACAAGCGCAGCGAGGTCGATCCCGAAGCGCGCACCGGCGGTGGTGAGACCGGCCTGCAACCCAATCTTGGTGCGCCCTATATGGTCAGCCTGAAGCCTCTGCTATCAGTGTTGGGCCTGCCTTGCCAGAGCCCGCCGTGGGGCTATGTCACCGCCGTGGATCTGCGCACCATGAAAAAGGTCTGGATGCACAAGAACGGCACCAGCCGCGACAGCGCGCCGCTTGGCCTTCCGTTTCCTGTGGGCACGCCCGCGCTCGGAGGGCCCATCGTGACGGCAGGTGGCGTGGCTTTTATGAGCGGTACGCTGGACTACTACCTTCGCGCCTATGACCTGCAGAACGGCAGAGAGCTCTGGAAAGCGCGCCTGCCAGCCGGCGGCCAGGCCACGCCGATGACCTATGTGTCCGAGCAGACCGGTAAGCAGTACGTGGTGCAAGTGGCCGGCGGACACGGGTCGTTCGGGACGAAGATTGGGGATTCGGTGGTGGCTTTTACCTTGGAGGAGGAGCAGTAGCAAGGCGAGCTGGTTCAACGGCTATTCGCGAGCAAGCTCGCTCCTACAGATACAGCGTGGGGCTTGGACTGCGGATGTAGGAGCGAGCTTGCTCGCGAAGCTGTTTAACGTCGACCAGCAGCCTCGTCACAACCAGGCCGCATCCCAGAACGGGTAATCACCAAGGCGCTTGACCAACCCGGCGCGCAGCGGGTTCGCGACGATGTACCGGGCAACGTTGCGCAGGTCTTCCTCACTACGGACGGCTCTGTCGTGGTAACCCTTTTGCCAGATCGGGCCATGGTCGCCACGAAGCCTGTTGGTGGTGATTGCGCTCCGCGATTTTAGGCTCTGCATCACCTGGCTGAGCGAACCAGTTTTCAGCTGCACGAGCCAATGCAGATGGTCGGGCATGACGACCCAGGCTAAAGACTGAACGGGTCCGGAATTGCCGATCATGTGAATCTCACGCGCCAGTGTCGCCGCTGCGCCTGCCTCTATAAAGATGGACGATCGGTCCAGCGTTACACAGGTCAGTACGTAGGCCTGGTTTGGGAGGCTGACTCGCCCTTTGCGTAAGTCCCGTCCATGAAAGCGCATTCCGTTGCGTCCTTCTGTTGATAGCTGGGAGAGCGATCGTCACCTCATTCGCGAGCAAGCTCGCTGCTACAAGGTCGCTATGTTGGCCGTAGGAGCGAGCTTGCTCGCGAAGCCTTTGATGCATGCATGCTGGCGTGTTGCTGACTCAATGATGCTCGCGCGTCGCCCTGAATTTCACATCCGGCCAGCGCTCTTCCATCAGGCTCAGATTCACCCGAGTCGGCGCGAGATAGGTCAGGTGACCGCCACCATCGACCGCCAGGTTCTCGTAGGCCTTGTCGCTGAATTCCTTCAGCTTCTTCTCGTTATCACACTCGATCCAGCGCGCGGACCAGACGTTAATTGCCTCGTAGGCGCACTCGACCTTGTACTCCTCCTTCAGCCGACTGGCGACGACGTCGAACTGCAGCACGCCGACCGCGCCGAGGATGATGTCGTTGTTGCGCTCGGGGAAGAACACCTGAGTGGCGCCTTCCTCAGCCAGTTCCTGCAGGCCCTGGCGCAGCTGCTTGGATTTGAGCGGGTCCTTCAGGCGCACACGGCGGAACAGTTCGGGAGCAAAGTGCGGAATGCCGGTGAAGCCGAGGTTTTCGCCTTCGGTGAAGGTGTCACCGATCTGGATGGTGCCGTGGTTATGCAGGCCGATGATGTCGCCAGCCCAGGCCTCTTCCAGCTGCTCACGCTCGCTGGAGAAGAAGGTGAGGGCGTCGGCGATGCGGATGTCCTTGCCGATGCGGGCGTGACGCAGCTTCATGCCTTTTTCGTACTTGCCCGAGCAGATGCGCATGAAGGCGATGCGGTCGCGGTGCTTGGGGTCCATGTTCGCCTGGATCTTGAAGACGAAGCCGGTGAATTTTTCTTCAACCGGCTCGACCACGCGCTCGTTGGCGGCGCGCGGAAGAGGGCGCGGGGCCCAGTCGACGACCGCATCGAGCACGTGGTCGACGCCGAAGTTGCCCAGCGCGGTGCCGAAGAACACCGGGGTCAGCTGGCCCTTGATGAACTCGTCCTGGTCGAACTCGTGGCAGGCACCCTGGACCAGCTCGAGCTGTTCGACGAAGCGGTCGTACTCATCGCCGATGTGCTGGCGCGCTTCGTCGGAGTCCAGGTTCTGGATGATCTTGACGTCGGTGCGCTCGTGCCCGTGGCCCGGCGTGTAGACGATGATGTAGTCATCAGCCAGGTGATACACGCCCTTGAAGTCGCGGTAGCAGCCGATCGGCCAGGTGATCGGGGCTGCCTTGATCTTCAGGACCGCTTCGATCTCGTCGAGCAGTTCGATGGGGTCACGGATGTCGCGGTCGAGCTTGTTGATGAAACTGACGATGGGCGTGTCGCGCAGGCGGCAGACGTCCATCAGCGCGATGGTGCGCGGCTCGACGCCTTTACCACCGTCGAGGACCATCAGTGCCGAGTCCACCGCGGTCAGGGTGCGGTAGGTGTCTTCCGAGAAGTCTTCGTGGCCGGGGGTGTCGAGCAGGTTGATCATGTGCTCGCGGTAGGGGAACTGCATCACCGAGGTGGTGATGGAGATGCCGCGCTGCTTTTCCATTTCCATCCAGTCGGAGGTCGCGTGACGGTCGGATTTGCGCGACTTCACGGTACCGGCCACGGCAATGGCCTTGCCCATCAGCAGCAGCTTCTCGGTGATGGTGGTCTTGCCCGCGTCGGGGTGGGAAATGATGGCGAAGGTGCGGCGCTTCGCGACTTCGGCGGCCTGAGAGGTCATGGCGGTCCCGGTATGAAAACGTGTCGGAAAAAGCCGGCGATTATAGCGCAAAGGGCGCCGGAGGACTGCCGTGGCTGAAGCCCGCTCAGCCGCCGCGGGGCGAGACGGATGGAACATCCCCGCAGCGTATCTGTCGGTTTGAATACGGTAGGTTTGCCTGGAGCGATAAAAAAGGGAGTGAGTGCGGATTTTTCATTGATCTGAAACAGCTGTGGTTCTAAAGTTCGCGCCCGAACGTCCATGCTGGCAACGATCCATCCGGCTCAAGTACTGACGACGAGAGATCAGGATTCACCAGGTCGCCGCGCGGTTGCGACGATTTGGCCATGATACTCGGCGACATGCCTTGGGAAGTAGGCGAACCAAAGTGGGGAAACTGATCAGGCGTTCTTGCTCACCCCTAATCCGACTTTACGTTTCCCGATTTGGAGCCTTGCATGTCGATCAAGATCGAAGACTACTATTCCCGATCCACTTTCCAGAAGATGAAGTCCTTCGCTGACCAGCACGAGACGCCGTTTGTGGTCATCGATACCGAAACCATCGACAAGGCGTACGACGATCTGCGCGCCGGTTTCGAGTTTGCCAAGGTCTACTACGCCGTGAAGGCCAACCCGGCGGTCGAAATCATCGACTTGCTGCGTGACAAGGGCTCGAGCTTCGACATCGCCTCGATCTACGAGCTGGACAAGGTCATGTCCCGTGGTGTCGGCCCGGAGCGCATCAGCTACGGCAACACCATCAAGAAAGCCAAGGACATCCGCTACTTCTACGACAAGGGCGTGCGCATGTTCGCCACCGACTCGGAAGCGGATCTGCGCAACATCGCCAAGGCCGCCCCGGGTTCGAAAGTTTATGTCCGCATCCTCACCGAGGGCTCGACCACGGCCGATTGGCCCTTGTCGCGCAAGTTCGGCTGCCAGACCGACATGGCGATGGATCTGCTGATCCTCGCCCGTCAGCTGAAGCTGGAGCCCTATGGCATCTCCTTCCACGTCGGTTCGCAGCAGCGTGATATCTCGGTGTGGGACGCCGCGATTGCCAAGGTCAAGGTGATCTTCGAGCGCTTGAAGGAAGAAGATGGCATTGAGCTGAAAATGATCAACATGGGTGGCGGCTTCCCGGCCAACTACATCACCCGCACCAACAGCCTGGAAACCTACGCTGAGGAAATCATCCGCTTCCTCAAGGAAGACTTCGGCGACGAACTGCCAGAAATCATCCTCGAACCGGGCCGTTCATTGATTGCCAATGCGGGCATTCTGGTCAGTGAAGTGGTACTGGTGGCGCGAAAGTCGCGCACCGCAGTCGAGCGCTGGGTATACACCGACGTCGGCATGTTCTCCGGCCTGATCGAAACCATGGGCGAAGCCATCAAGTTCCCTATCTGGACCGAGAAGAAGGGCGAAATGGAAGAAGTGGTGATCGCCGGTCCAACCTGTGACAGCGCCGACATCATGTATGAGAACTACAAGTACGGTTTGCCATTGAACCTCGCCATTGGCGATCGCATGTACTGGATCTCCACCGGTGCCTACACCACCAGCTACAGCGCGGTGGAATTCAACGGCTTCCCGCCGTTGAAGGCCTTCTACATCTAAGCCTCTGCGCTAATACAAAACGCCGCGAAGTTCGCGGCGTTTTTGTTTCCGCCTTTCGGCCGCTTCAACGGCAGCTCTGTCAGCGTCGGCTGATCGATGCCCATAGTGGGTCATTGCTCGCTAGAAACGCGGCCCGCTGCGGGCCGCGTGGCATGGCTTCAAGGCATCTGAACTTCGATCACGCCGTCGGCGTTGATGCTGATTTGCCGGGTCCCGGCCTCGACATCAGGCGTCGGCATGGCATCCATGCTCTTCATCGATACGCTGCGCATCATCTCCGGCTGAAAGTTGCCGCCGCTGTTCAGGTTCAGGCTGACGATCTTGTAGTCATTTCCGCCCAGCGCCTCGGTGGCCAGCTGCGCGCGGGCGCGGAAGGCGGTTACAGCATCCTTGAGCAGGGCGTCTTCGTTCTGTTGGCGGATCGAGTCGGACACGCTGAAATACATGCCGCCCATCTGCAGGTCTTGCATCAGCTCTCCGGTGAGCTTCGAGAGCGCGGCAAAGTCTCCGCTTTCCAGGCGCAGTTCGGCACGTTCACGCCAGGCGGTGATCTTTTGACCCTTTTCCTCATAGACCGGGTAACTGCTACGGCTGCCCTGGCTGACCTCGACCTCTTTTACCTTCCGGGCGCGTTGCAGTGCCTTGTTGATTGCACGGGTGGTCTGCGCTGCCAGCTGCGCAGGGTCCTCGTGCTGCGACTCGGTGAACAGCGTTACGTGCATGCGGTCCTGGGCGACCTCGCTGCTGGCCTCGGCGCGCAGCGAAATCTGATTGTAGTGTTGCTCATCGGCTACGGCGGGGAGGCAGGCAATGCAGGCCAGCAGCGCAATGCTGCGCGGAACGGAAACGAACATGAGAGCTCCTGAATTCGAGGCACCAGCGGTGCGGCGCAAAGACTTTAGCCCTTTGCTCGCGAGTGCGCAGTTTTTCCGTGCGGCGCGTTGCCGCAGACAGGCTGTGTTTCGGGCGGCTTGGTTATACTCGCGACTTCTTTGGAGACCCCATGCACGCATCCGTTCACCTGCTGTCTGCCAGCCGCCAGAACCTCCGTCTGCTCACCCTGATCCGCGTCCTCGTGCTGGCTGCCCAGGCAGGCGCGGTAGGGCTTGCCTACGCCACCCAGCTGTTCGGTCTGCCGTGGTTTCATCTGGGGGTCACGCTTGGTGTTTCGGCGCTGATCTGTCTGGGTACGGCGTTGCGGCTTCGTGGGCCTTGGCCGGTCACCGAGCTTGAATATGCCGGGCATCTGGCAACCGATCTGTTGATCCACAGCGCCCTGTTGTATTACTCGGGCGGCTCGACCAATCCATTTGTTTCCTACTATCTGGTGCCGCTTACCATTGCCGCAGCAACGCTGCCATGGCTGTACTCGGTGGCCTTGTCCGGACTCGCGCTTGCTGGGTACACCTTGATGCTGGTCTGGTATGACCCTGTCATTGTGCCGCCGGTTGATCGCACCACGCTGCTGGTCTATGGCATGTGGTTGAGTTTCGCGCTGGCGGCGGCGTTGATCACTTTTTTCGTAGCGCGCATGGCCGAACAACTGCGGCGTCAGGAGCAGCTTCAGGCTCAGCGTCGTGAAGAAAGCATGCGCGACCAACAGCTGTTGGCCGTGGCGACCCAGGCCGCCGGTGCTGCTCATGAGCTGGGCACGCCGCTGGCGACCATGAGTGTGCTGCTCAAGGAGTTGCGTCAGGATTACAAGGAGCCAGCCGAGCTCAGCGAGGACCTGGCATTGCTGCAATCGCAGGTCCAGTTGTGCAAGGACAGTCTGCGCCAATTGGTCCGTGCGGCCGAAGCCGATCGGCGTCAGGCCATCGTCGAGCAGACCGTCCGCGAATGGGTCGAGTTGGTGTTACAGCGCTGGCACCTGATGCATCCGGAAGCCACCTACCGCTTCCAGTGCCTCGGCAAGGGCACGCCCCCGCGGCTGATGCCGCCGGCGGATCTGGGGCAATCGCTGCTCAATCTGCTGAACAACGCCACCGATGCCAGTCCGGACAATCTGGACATTCGGCTGGACTGGGACGCGCAGTGGATCAGATTGACCATCCGTGACCACGGCGCTGGCGTACCGCTGGCCATTGCCGAGCAAATCGGCAGACCGTTTATCACGACCAAGGGCAAGGGGTTTGGTCTTGGCCTTTTCCTGAGTCAGGCAAGCGTTACGCGCGCGGGTGGCACCGTGAAGCTTTACAATCACGAAGAGGGTGGCACCCTGACCGAGCTGCGTCTGCCGCACGGCTCGGTACGGGCCTGACCAGACGCGATCATTACGCGAGGAATGCAAACATGACCGAAGAGTTGCAGCACGAAGGCGAAGAACAGCCTCATCTGCTGCTGGTAGACGACGATCCGACCTTTACTCGCGTCATGGCACGCGCCATGAGCCGCCGCGGTCTGCACGTCAGTATCGCCGGGTCGGCGGAAGAGGGCCTGGAGATGGCTAAGCAGGACCTGCCTGACTACGCCGTGCTGGACCTGAAGATGGAAGGCGACTCCGGACTGGTGCTGCTGCCCAAGCTGCTCGAGCTGGACCCTGAGATGAAGGTGCTGATCCTGACCGGATATTCGAGCATCGCCACGGCTGTGGAAGCGATCAAGCGTGGGGCCTGCAACTATCTGTGCAAGCCCGCCGACGCTGACGATGTGCTCGCTGCGTTGCTTTCCAAACATGCCGATCTGGATACGCTGGTGCCGGAAAACCCGATGTCGGTGGACCGTTTGCAGTGGGAACACATTCAGCGCGTGCTCGCCGAGCACGACGGCAACATTTCCGCGACTGCCCGTGCGCTGGGCATGCACCGGCGGACGCTGCAGCGCAAACTGCAGAAGCGCCCCGTGCGGCGCTGACCGCACCCAGCGCCAATGGCTCAGGCTGTTGGCGCAGTGTTCTTTCAATGCCGGATCGATAGCCTGCCAAGGCTCGATCCGGCATCGTCGTTATCGTATCGTCCTCTGACTTTTGTTCTCGAGCCTCGCCATGTTGCCCGTGGTTCTGCAGACCCTGAGCGTCACAGCTCCGGTATTCGTGATGCTGTTTATCGGCGTCGCCTTGATGCGCCTGCGCTTGATCGACGCCACGTTCATCCATACCGCATCGACACTGGTGTTCAAGGCTACGATGCCAACCCTGCTGTTCCTCTCGGTCATCAAGGCGGACCTGAACGCTGCGCTACAGCCAGGACTGCTGATCTACTACGTTGGCGCTACGGTGGGTGGGTTTCTACTGGCGTGGGTCTGGGCAATCTGGCGCTGTCCGGTTGCCGATCGCGGCGTCTATGTTCAGGGCGCGTTTCGCGGCAATAACGGTGTAGTGGGGCTGGCCTTGGCGACCAGCCTCTACGGGGACTATGGGCTGTCCCTCGGCGGTGTGCTGGCTGGTCTGGTGATCCTCTTGTACAACAGCCTGTCCGCCGTGGTACTGGCCATCTATAGCCCGGACGGGGAGGCCGATGCGGGGGCGATCATTCGCAGCATCTTGCGCAACCCTTTGATCATCGGCGTGACTGCGGCGCTACCTTTCGCCTACTGGCAAATCGCATTGCCCGACTGGCTGATGACGTCTGGGCAGTATTTCGCTCAGCTGACCCTGCCGCTGGCTCTGATCTGCATCGGCGGCACGCTGTCGATTTCCGTGCTGCGCGAGAGCAGCAGCGTGGCGATGAGCTCGAGCCTGATGAAGATGGTCTGGTTCCCTGCGTTGGCAACGCTGGGTGCCTGGCTATGCGGCTTTCGAGGCGCCGAGCTGGGCATTCTGTTCCTTTACTTCGGCTGCCCGACAGCATCGTCCAGCTTCGTCATGGCGCGTGCGGTCAACTCCAATCACCAGCTGGCCGCGACCATTATCGTCATCACCACGCTCGGCGCGGCGCTGACCATCAATGCCGGGTTGTTTCTGCTGGGCTGGGCCGGCTGGATCTGACCAGCCGGCCCTGTGCATCAGTTGCGCTGGGTCTTCCAGGCCCGACCGGAGATCACCAGCAAGGTGACCATGGTCAGAGGCACTACGTAGCCGATCATCGCGTCTCCGAAAACCTCAGCCAAAGGCCGGCCGGTGCTGATCAGCACCAGGTAGACGGTATAGGCGACGTAGTACGCGACGAAAAGCAGACCTTCCCAGCGATTAATGGCGTAACCGGTAAAGAAGATCGGCAGGCAGGCCAGGGCGACGGCGATCATGACCGGGAAGTCGAAAGCCAATGCATTGGCAGCCACGCCAATCGCATTGGGTGATACCAGCGAGGCCAGCCCCAGCACGCAGAGCAGGTTGAAGATATTGCTGCCGACGATGTTGCCGACTGCGATATCACGCTCGCCGCGTATGGCCGCGAGGATCGAGGTGGCCAGTTCCGGCAGCGAGGTGCCGATGGCGATTACGGTCAGCCCGATGACCAGTTCCGACAGCCCCAGTGCGCGAGCCAGCGACACGGCGCCCTCCACCAGGAAATTCGAGCCGGTCACCAGCAGAACCAGGCCGGCAACGACCAGGCCGGCGTTGATCAAAGAAGCGTAAGGCTTGGGTGTTTCGTCGAGGCCGAACTCCTTGGCGAACTCGTCGTCGGCTGTGCCCGCTGCAGTGGCGCGGCGGCTGCTGATGATCAGAAACGCCGTGTAGGCGATCACCGCCGAAAACAGCAGTGCGCCGTCAAGGCGGCTAAGCGAGCCATCCCAGGCCAAGGCGTAGGTGACCAGACTGGCCCCGATCATGATCGGCACATCGAGTCGAATCAGCTGGCGGGAGACGATCAGCGGCGCGACCAGCGACGTCACGCCGAGAATCAGCAGAACGTTGGCGATGTTGCTGCCGAGCACGTTGCCGATGGCGATGTCACCGCTGCCGTTAAGGGCGGCCTGCACGCTGACTGCGGTTTCCGGTGCGCTGGTGCCGAAAGCGACCACGGTGAGGCCGATGATCAACGGCGGGATACCGAACTGAGCGGCCAGTTTTGCGGCGCCACGGACCAGTACCTCAGCTCCAGCCACGAGCAGTACCAGACCGGCTATCAAGTAAACAAACGTCATCGCGGACACGATGGGTAACTCCAAATGGGACAGGAAACGAAGGGACTTAGCGCTGGTGTTTCCAGGCGCGCAGAAAGATCACCAAAAGCGTGATGGCGGTCAAGGGCAACACGTACCAAGTCATTGCATGGCGCAGCAGGTTGATCGCCGGTAGGCCAGTGGAAAACATGATGAGGTAAAGCGTATAGGCGACGTAGTAGCCAAAGAACATCGTGCCTTCCCAGCGGTTGATCCGGTAACCGGAGAAAAAGATCGGCAGGCAGGCGGCGAACACGGCAAGCATCACGGGCAGATCGAACGCCAGCGCATTGGGAGAAATGGACAGGCCTTCAGGCGAAATCGCAGCACCGGCACCTAGCACCAGCAACAGGTTGAAGATGCAACTGCCTACGATATTGCCCACGGCGATGTCGCGTTCGCCGCGATAGACCGCCAGCAGCGAGGTCGCGAGTTCGGGCATGGATGTCCCAACGGCGATTACGGTCAGGCCGATGACCAGTTCCGACAATCCCAGCGTCCGAGCCAAAGCCACCGCACCCTCGATGAGCAGGTTTGAACCCAGTATCAGCAAACCCAGACCGACCAGCACCAGAGTCAGTTGAAGCACCCAGCCGAGCGGCTTGGCGTTACGGTCTGGGCCGTATTCGTCCCGAAATTCGTCAGCCTGAACACGTGCTTCCCGCTTGCTGGCGATCACCAGAAAGCCCGTATAGAGCAGCAGCAACGCGAGCAGGATCAACCCGTCAAGCTGGCTGATGCGACCATTCCACGCCAGCGCGAAGGTCAGCAGGCCTGCGCCGATCATCACGGGTACGTCGAGGCGCACCAATTGTCGAGACACCACCAACGGCGCGACCAGCGCCGATAGACCGAGGATGAGCAGGATGTTGGCAATGTTGCTGCCGATCACATTGCCAACGGCGATATCCCCGCTGCCGTTCAGCGAGGCTTGGATGCTCACCGCCGTTTCCGGTGCGCTGGTACCGAACGCGACAACGGTCAAGCCAATGATCAGTGGCGAAATGCCGAAGCGTGCAGCCAGTTTGGAGGCGCCTCGTACCAACGCTTCGGCGCCAGCAACCAGCAGCACCAGGCCGCCGATCAGGTAGGCCAGGGTCATCAAACTCATCAGTGTTCCTTAGAAAGCAGTTCGGCAATCAGTCCAGTGTTTCGATCCTTACTGGCGCGATACCGTCTTCGAGCAGATCGATTCGATTCGCCGCCACTCGTGAGAGATCGATGATCCGGCCCGGTTTGAAAGGCCCGCGATCATTGATGCGTACGGTGACTTGCTTGCCGTTCTCCAGGTTGGTGACTTCCACGCGCGTGTCGAAGGGAAGCGTCTTGTGTGCGGCCACCAGCTCGTTCTGGTTGAAGGTTTCGCCGCTTGCGGTTTCCTTGCCTTGAAAACTGCGAGCGTAGTACGAAGCCTTGCCTTTCTGGACAACGGTGCTTTCGGTGGCATCCGCCTCCGGCGACTCGGAACAACCAGCGGCGAGGGCGAGCAGGATCGGGGCGGTCAGCATTCGGGTTTGCATAAGCAATCCTTCCTGAACGGATCAGGCTGCGGTTACGGGTCAATCTCGTCAGTATTGGATCGTCAATGGGCGCGGCCGTTCACTCGCTCATGAAGTTGCGGCGGGCGAGGTTGGCATCAGCAAAGGAACGGGCCCTGTCGGGCCCGTATCGGTCAGCCTTCCAGCTTGCTCTTGAGCAACTGGTTGACCTGAGCGGGGTTGGCTTTGCCTTTCGAGGCCTTCATGGCCTGACCGACAAAGAAACCAAACATCTTGCCGCGTTTGGCTTCGTCGCTGGCGCGGTACTGCTCGACCTGCCCAGCATTGGCAGCCAGGACTTCATCCAGCATCTTTTCGATCGCACCAGTGTCGGTGACCTGCTTGAGGCCCTTCTTTTCGATGATCTCGTCGGCCGAGCCTTCGCCAGCCGCCATCGCTTCGAAGACCATCTTGGCGATCTTGCCGCTGATGGTGTTGTCCTTGATGCGCTGAATCATGCCACCCAGTTGCTCGGCGGAAACCGGCGACTGCTCAATAGCCAGGTTGTCCTTGTTGAGCAGGCTCGACAGCTCGCCCATTACCCAGTTGGCAGCCAGCTTGGCGTCGCCGCAAACCCTTTGCACAGCTTCGAAGTAATCGGCCATCTCACGGCTGGCAGCCAGTACGTCAGCGTCGTAGGCGGACAGGCCGAACTCGCGCTCGAAGCGCTCGCGCTTCTCGACCGGCAATTCCGGCAGGCTGGCGCGCACTTCGTCGAGAAAGCTCTGTTCGATTACCACTGGCAGCAGGTCGGGACAGGGGAAGTAACGGTAGTCGTTGGCTTCTTCCTTGCTGCGCATGGAGCGCGTCTCGTCCTTGTTCGGGTCGTACAGGCGGGTTTCCTGCACCACCTTGCCGCCGTCCTCGATCAGTTCGATCTGGCGCTGGACCTCGTGGTTGATCGCCTTCTCGATAAAGCGGAAGGAGTTGACGTTCTTGATCTCGGCGCGGGTACCGAACTCGGTCTGGCCTTTGGGGCGTACCGATACGTTGCAGTCGCAGCGCAGCGAACCTTCGGCCATGTTGCCGTCACAGATGCCGAGGTAGCGCACCAGGGCGTGGATCGCCTTGACGTAGGCCACCGCTTCCTTGGCTGAGCGGATGTCCGGCTCGGAAACGATTTCCAGCAGCGGCGTGCCGGCACGGTTGAGGTCGATACCGCTCATTCCCTGGAAGTCTTCATGCAGGCTCTTGCCCGCGTCCTCTTCCAGGTGTGCGCGAGTGATGCCGATGCGGCGGGTTGTGCCGTCTTCCAGGGTGATATCCAGATAGCCCTTGCCTACGATGGGGTGGTCCATCTGGCTGGTCTGGTAACCCTTCGGAAGGTCTGGATAGAAGTAGTTCTTGCGGGCGAAGACGTTCTTGTCAGAGATCTCGGCATCAATCGCCAAACCGAACTTGCAAGCCATGCGCACGGCTTCGGCGTTGAGCACCGGCAGAGTGCCGGGCATGCCGAGGTCGACCAGACTGGCCTGGGTGTTGGGCTCAGCACCAAAGGTGGTGGCGCTGCCCGAAAAGATCTTCGACTGAGTGGCGAGCTGAGCGTGGATCTCCAGCCCGATGACGGTTTCCCATTGCATGTTTTTCGTCCTCAGAATCCGCTCGGTGCTTGTTTGTGCCACTCGGTGACCTGCTGGTACTGATGAGCGACGTTGAGCAGGCGACCTTCCTGGAAGTACGGGGCCAGCAGCTGCACACCTACCGGTAAGCCGTCGATGAAACCGGCTGGCATGGAGAGGCCCGGGATGCCGGCCAAGTTGGCGGTGATCGTATAGATGTCTTCGAGATAGGCCGACACCGGGTCGTTGTTTTTCTCGCCAAGCTTCCAGGCCAGGTTCGGCGTGGTTGGACCGAGAATCACGTCGACCTCGTCGAAGGCGCTGACGAAGTCGTTCTTGATCAGTCGGCGAATTTTCTGCGCTTTGAGGTAGTAGGCGTCGTAATAACCCGCGGACAGCGCATAGGTGCCGACCATGATGCGGCGGCGGACTTCGTCGCCGAAGCCTTCGGCACGGGAACGCTTGTAGAGGTCGGTCAGGTCTACGGGGTTCTCGCAGCGGTAGCCGAAGCGCACACCGTCGAAGCGTGACAGGTTCGAAGAGGCCTCAGCTGGCGCGATCACATAATAGGAAGGGATCGCGTGCTGCATGTTTGGCAGGCTGATTTCCTTCACGGTTGCACCGAGCTTCTTTAGCTCCTCAACGGCCGCCATCACTGCATCCGCGATTTTGGGGTCCAGGCCGTTTCCGAAATACTCCTTCGGCAGGCCGATACGCAGCCCAGAGAGTGGCTTGTCCAGCGAGGCTAGATAGTCATCCAGTGGCTGATCGACGCTGGTCGAATCCTTCGGGTCGAAACCGGCCATGGCGCCCAGCATCAGGGCGCAGTCTTCAGCCGTGCGGGCAATCGGGCCGCCCTGGTCGAGGCTGGAGGCGTAGGCAATCATGCCCCAGCGCGAAACGCGGCCGTAGGTGGGCTTGAGCCCCGTCAGGTTGGTCAGCGCCGCTGGTTGGCGGATCGATCCGCCAGTATCGCTGCCGGTGGCGGCAGGCAAGAGGCGCGCCGCGACGGCTGCTGCGGAACCGCCGGACGAGCCGCCCGGTACGCGGCTCATGTCCCAGGGGTTCTTCACTGCGCCGTAGTAGCTCGACTCGTTAGCCGAGCCCATGGCGAATTCGTCCATGTTCAGCTTGCCCAACGAGACCGCGCCAGCGGCAGAAAGCCGTTCAACGACGGTGGCGTCGTAGGGTGCTTGGAAATTGTCGAGAATCTTCGAGCCGCAGCTGGTGCGAATGCCCTGCGTGCAGAACAAGTCCTTGTGACCGATCGGCGCACCTAGCAGCGCACCATTTTCACCCTTGGCGCGGCGTGCGTCGGCGGCCTTGGCCTGGGCGATGGCCTGCTCTTCGGTGACGGTGATAAAGCTGTTGAGCTGTGGGTCGAGCTGCTGGATGCGGGTCAGCAGCGAGCGGGTCAGCTCTTCGGCCGAGAACTGTTTAGCAGCCAGTGCGCGAGTAATCTCTGCAAGGGTCAATTGATGCATGTCGGCGTCCTTCATTACTCGATCACCTTTGGAACCAGGTACAGGCCATCTTCCACGGTCGGGGCAATGGCCTGGTAGGCATCGCGCTGGTTGGTTTCGGTGACCGTGTCGGCGCGCAGGCGTTGGCTGGTCTCCAGCGGGTGGGCCAGAGGCTCGATGCCAGTGGTGTCCACGGCCTGCATGCGATCGATCAGGCCGAGGATGTTGTTCAAGGTCTCGGTGGTGCGGGGCAGGTCGTCTTCATTCAGACCCAGGCGGGCCAGATGAGCGATCTTTTCCACCTCGGAGCGTTCAAGCGCCATCGGAATTCTCCAGCGGGAAGCGAGTCGGGTGCCTTTCGTCGGCAAAGCGCGGCGAGTGGCGGCGGGTTCGAGTCGCAGCGGTGGGCATTCGAGCCCGGAAAAGCCGTCAATCTTACATGCCTGAGGGGCTTCTCGGTAGCGCAGCTGCGGCTTGCGGGGTTTTTCAGGGATGGCTGTATTTCGCGCAGTGGCTCACGTATGCCCCGATAACCGCGGACTCTCGCCTTGCCCTAACTTCGCACCATTGTTAGAGTTTGCGGCACTTTTTTCCCCACGCGTTTGCCCCAGGGCCCTTTTCCCATGTTCAAGAAACTGCGTGGCATGTTTTCCAGCGATTTGTCGATCGACCTGGGCACTGCCAATACCCTTATTTATGTGCGCGATCGCGGCATCGTCCTGAACGAGCCTTCAGTCGTTGCCATCCGTACCCATGGCAACCAGAAGAGTGTTGTCGCCGTGGGCACCGACGCCAAACGCATGCTTGGTCGTACCCCGGGTAACATCAACGCCATCCGCCCGATGAAAGATGGCGTCATCGCCGATTTCAGCGTCTGCGAAAAGATGCTTCAGTACTTCATCAACAAGGTTCACGAAAACAGCTTCCTGCAGCCCAGCCCCCGAGTGTTGATCTGCGTTCCCTGCAAGTCCACTCAAGTTGAGCGTCGTGCGATTCGCGAATCCGCTTTGGGCGCCGGCGCGCGTGAAGTGTTCCTGATTGAAGAGCCCATGGCCGCCGCCATCGGTGCCGGTCTGCCAGTAGACGAAGCACGTGGCTCCATGGTTGTGGATATCGGTGGGGGCACCACTGAAATTGCCCTGATTTCGCTGAATGGCGTGGTCTACGCCGAATCCGTTCGCGTCGGTGGTGACCGTTTCGACGAATCCATCGTGACCTACGTGCGCCGTAATTACGGCAGCCTGATCGGCGAGTCCACCGCCGAGCGCATCAAGCAGGAAATCGGTACCGCCTTTCCCAGCAGCGACATCCGTGAAGTCGACGTCCGTGGCCGCAACTTGGCTGAAGGCGTGCCGCGTAGCTTCACCCTCAATTCCAATGAGGTTCTCGAAGCGCTGCAGGAGTCCCTGGCCACCATCGTCCAGGCAGTCAAGAGTGCGCTGGAGCAATCACCACCAGAGCTCGCTTCCGATATCGCCGAGCGTGGTCTGGTCCTGACTGGCGGCGGCGCGCTGCTGCGTGATCTGGACAAGCTGCTGGCGCAGGAAACCGGTTTGCCGGTCATCGTCGCTGAAGAGCCGCTGACCTGCGTAGCGCGTGGCGGCGGCCGCGCACTGGAAATGATGGACCGTCACGCCATGGACCTGCTGTCCACCGAGTGACCCAGAAGCGGTAAGCTCCAAGCGACAAGCCGACAGCAGGCTCTGCTCTCGGCTTGTCGCGTTTAGTTTGAAGCGTGCAGCTGCGAGGATCCCTCCATCAAACCACTATTCGCAAAAGGACCGCTGCTCGGTGTGCGCCTGCTGGTGCTCGCTGTGCTTTGTGTCGCGCTGATGGTGGTGGATGCGCGCTTCGATACCTTGAAGCCACTGCGCAGTCAGATGGGGTTGGTTCTCACACCCTTCTATTGGCTTGCCGATCTGCCGGTGCGCACCTGGCAGCGCGCCACCGAGCAGATCAGCAGCAGCACCAGTCTGGTGGCCGAAAACGAAAAGCTGAAGGCCGAAGCATTGCTCATGCAGCGGCGTTTGCAAAAGCTCGCGATGCTGACGGAGCAGAACGTGCGCCTGCGCGAGCTGCTCAATTCTGCTGCGCTGGTGGATGACAAGGTAATCGTCAGTGAGCTTATCGGCCTGGACCCGAACCCGTTCACGCACCGCATCCTGATCGACAAGGGCGAGCGCGACGGCGTGTTTCTTGGCCAGCCAGTGCTTGATGCCAGCGGGCTGATGGGGCAGGTCGTTGAGGTCATGCCCTACGCCGCACGCGTGCTGCTGCTGACGGATGTGACCCATAGCATCCCGGTGCAGGTCAATCGCAATGGATTGCGCGCCATCGCGGTCGGTACGGGCAGCCCCGACTATCTGGAACTGCGCCATGTCGCCGAAACGGCAGACATCAAGGAAGGCGATCTTCTGGTCAGTTCCGGTTTGGGGCAGCGCTTTCCCAGTGGCTATCCGGTTGCCCAGGTTACTGAGGTGGTGCGGGGCTCCGGTCAACCTTTCCTGATCGTTCGTGCCATTCCCACCGCCATGCTCAACCGCAGCCGCTACCTGCTGCTGGTGTTCAGTGACTCGAGAACACCTGAAGAGCGGGCCACTGCTGCTGCCCAGGCCCAGGAGTCCGCCGACCGCCAGGCAGAAGAGGGAGCAGCCGCTGAAAGTCCTGCATCAGAGTCGCCTGCCTCCGTCGAGTCCGCCGCATCAACATCGACCGATGCGCCGACGCCAGCGCCGGGATCGGAGGAGCGACCATGATCCACGGTCGTTCAAACAACGGATGGGTTATCTGGCTGTCGCTGTTGTTGGCGCTGCTGCTCAGCGTAGCCCCCATGCCCCAGAGTTTCGGACTGGCGCGTCCGCTGTGGCTCGGCATGTTCATCGCCTACTGGGCAATTGCCCTGCCTCATCGCGGCGGCATGGCGGCGGCGTTTTTCTTTGGGCTGATGCTGGATGTGCTGTCCGGGACCCTGCTTGGGCAGAACGGCCTGCCGCTGCTGCTGATTATCTTTCTGGTGCTGAGCCTGCAGCAGCGCCTACGCATGTTCCCATTGCTGCAGCAGAGTTTGGTGCTGCTGGTGATCCTCGGCATCGGGCAACTGGTGCAGTTGTGGCTCAACACCCTGACCGGAAACCGTCCACCGACACTGTTGTTCCTCGTCCCCGTGCCGGTGAGTGCACTCTTCTGGCCTTGGGTTTTCGTCGGGCTGGAATGGGCGCGTCGGCGCTTCAACGTTTACTGAGCCTTCCGTCCACGCTGGACGGCTTTCGGTCGTTGTCCGGATGTGTGAATCTGCTGCGCTCGCCCACCAAGGAGCCGGCATGTCCACTTTGTTTCTCGCCTCCGCGTCGCCACGACGCCGTGAATTGCTGACCCAGATCGGCGTTCCATTCTCCCTTCTTGCTGTTTCCATCGACGAAACGCCCAGTGCGGCGGAAACGCCCGACGACTATGTTCAGCGCTTGGCGCGGGAGAAGGCCTTGGCCGGCCTTTCACTCGTCAGCGACGGCTCGGCCTGTGTACTGGGTGCAGACACTACGGTCGTACTGGATCAGCGAATCCTGGGCAAACCAGTCGACAAGGCCGATGCGCTGGCAATGTTGAAGGCATTATCCGGACGTGAGCACCGGGTCATGACCGCCGTTGCGATAGCTAACAACTCGGGTTGCGAGGTGCGTCTGGTTACCAGTCGGGTGCGCTTCCGTCCGATCAGTGTCGATGAAGCCGAGGCGTACTGGGCCAGTGGCGAACCCCAGGACAAGGCCGGTAGTTACGCAATTCAGGGCTGGGGCGCGGTTTTCGTCAGTGCGATGGAAGGCAGCTATTCGGCCGTGGTCGGGCTGCCGTTGTGTGAAACAGCCCAGCTGCTCAAGGCATACGAACTTCCGTACTGGTGTAAAAGCTCGGTATAGAGCCTGTGGCTTGGCGGCTTATGCCGTTAGAATCGAGGCAACTCGTCAGCTTCGGCTGCTATACCCACCGCCATCGGCCGAGAACAATAATGAGCGAAGAAATCCTGATGAACATCACCCCCATGGAGTCACGGGTGGCGGTGGTGGAAAACGGTGTCCTGCAGGAGGTGCATGTCGAGCGCACCCAGCGCCGGGGCATTGTCGGCAACATCTACAAAGGCAAGATAGTGCGGGTACTGCCTGGCATGCAGGCGGCTTTCGTCGATATCGGACTAGAGCGCGCAGCCTTCATCCATGCGTCGGAGATTTCCAGTCGCGAGGGTAACGCTGTCGAACCTATCAGCGCCCTGGTCCATGACGGGCAGGCGCTGGTCGTGCAGGTTACCAAGGATCCGATCGGCACCAAGGGCGCGCGGCTGACGACCCAGTTGTCGATACCTTCGCGCTACCTCGTGTACATGCCCAAGACCAGCCATGTAGGCATCTCACTGCGGATCGAGGACGAAGCTGAGCGTGAGCGCCTCAAGCAGGTAGTTGCTGAGTGCGTTGCTGCCGAAGGCATCAAGGAAACCGGCGGTTTCATTCTGCGCACCGCAGCGGAAGGCGCCGGCAGCGATGAAATCCTGATGGACATCCGCTACCTGCGCCGCCTGTGGGAGCAGATCGACGGGCAAATGAAAACCGCTGGCGCGCCTTCGGTCATCTATGAAGACCTGTCGCTGGCCATGCGCACCCTGCGGGATCTGGTCAATCCGCGTATCGAGAAAATTCGCATCGACTCGCGGGAGAACTTTCAGAAGGTCAGCCAGTTCGTCGGCGAGCTCATGCCCGAGCTTGGTGAGCACCTTGAGCATTACCCCGGCGAGCGGCCGATTTTCGACCTGTACAGCGTGGAGGACGAAATACAGAAGGCGCTCGAGCGTAAAGTCATGCTCAAGTCCGGCGGTTATCTGATCATCGACCCGGCCGAAGCGATGACCACCATCGACGTCAACACCGGCGCCTTCGTCGGTCATCGCACCCTCGAAGAAACCATTTTCAAGACGAATCTCGAGTCCGCGACAGCAATTGCACGCCAGCTGCGCCTGCGTAACATCGGCGGAATCATCATCATCGATTTCATCGATATGGAGGACGAGGAGCATCGACGCCAGGTGCTGCGAACGCTGGAAAAGCAGCTGGAGCGCGATCACGCCAAAACCAACATCATTGGCATCACCGAGCTTGGGCTGGTGCAGATGACCCGCAAACGCACCCGCGAAAGCCTTGAGCAGGTGCTGTGCGAGCCGTGCATGTGTTGCCAGGGGCGGGGCAAGTTGAAAACCCCGGAGACTGTCTGCTACGAGATCTTCCGCGAAATTTTACGCGAGGCGCGCGCTTACCAGCCCGAGGGTTATCGGGTGCTGGCGAACCAGAAGGTTATCGACAGGCTGCTCGATGAGGAATCGGGCAACGTTGCCGACCTTGAGAGCTTCATCGGTCGCTCGATCAAATTCCAGGTCGAGACCATGTATTCCCAGGAACAGTACGACGTGGTGCTGCTCTGAAGAGAGGCAAGCCTGACCGTTCGGGCCTAGGTGTGCGGGGCATTTCCGTATGAGTCGGCTCTTGGCTTTCGTACTCGCCGCATTGCGCCGCAGTCTCTGGCTGGGTGCAATGGGCCTGATAATGCTTGCGCTCTATGTGAGCCTTGGCCGGCAGCTCGTGCCGCTGGCGGCTGAATATCGCCTCGAGGTACAGAACGCCGCTCGCGACCTGCTCCATATGCCGGTTACGCTCGGCGAGCTGGAAGGCCGTTGGCAGGGTTTATCTCCAGAGCTGGTGGCGCACAACGTGATGCTTGGTGTAGGCGACGGGGCGGTACGGCTGGATCGCTTGGCACTGGTCCCTGACGTTTCAGGCAGTCTCGTGGCGCGGCAGCTGAAGCTGGACACCGTGGAGTTTGCCGGCCTTCACCTCAGCATGGTGCAAAGCGCTGACGGTCAATGGCGGGTCGATGGGCTACCCGAGCGTGGCGATCAGCCGCCGCCGGACCCGCAGAAGCTGGTCACCCAGTTGCAGAGCGTCGGGCGTCTGCGGCTGCTGGACAGCCAAGTTACCGTCGAGGCTCACGATCAAGCGCCGATGACCTTGACCTATGCCAACCTTCAGTTGCGAACCCAAGGGGAGCGTCTGTGGCTGGACGGTCGTCTTCTGCTGCCCGACGGTCAGCCCCTGAGCTTGCATGCCGAGGCGTGGGGTCAGTCGAACGACTGGCTGGGGAGTAGAGCAGAACTGTACCTCAGCCTGCCGCAAAGTGATTGGGCCAACTGGCTGCCGGCCAGTCTGACGGGCAGCTGGAAGCTCGCCAAACTCCAGGCCGGTGGCGAGATGTGGTTCGAGTGGCACGACCGCCGCTTGTCCCGGGCGGTGGCTCGGCTGAATGCACCGGCTTTGCGGCTGGGTCGGCTGTCCCGCGATCCGGTGCAGATGAATGATCTGGTGGTCAACGCCTACCTGGATCACGCGAGCGATGGCTATCGACTTCAACTTGACGGGTTGGCTTTTACCTTCGAGGAAGGTCGCTGGCGGGATACGACGCTGGTTGCCAGGCAAGACATGGCCAAAGACAGCTGGCATCTGCTGGCAGACCGCATCGCTGTTGCCCCTGTGGCTGAGCTGGTCCAGGCAATGATGCCGCTGCCGGAGCGGGCCAGTGAATATCTGCAAGGCCTTGCGCCCAGCGGAACGCTGCGCAATCTGCAAGTCGACTACCGGCCTGCGCTGGGTGGCGACGAGCGTCTGGCTTTCACTGCCAATCTTTATGCGATCAGTATCGCGGCGCATGAATGGGTGCCGGCGATTCGCAATGTGAGCGGCTCGGTACGAGGCAATCTGGGCGGTGGAGAGCTGCGTTTCGACAACCGTGATTTCGAGCTGCATCTGGCCAAGCTGTTTCCACGTCCCTGGGACTATCGGCGTGCCCGTGGGACCTTTCGTTGGGCCATTGGTAATGAGGCGGTCACCCTTGCTGCTCCTTATTTGCAGGTGGAGGGCGACGAAGGCGATATCGCTGGTGATTTCCTGATACGTCTGATGCGCGATCCCGCGGCAGAAGACTACATGGACCTGCGTGTCGGGCTCTCGGATGGCGATGCGCGCTTCACCGAAAAATATTTGCCGACACGTTCGCCGGCGCTCAGCCCTGCTTTGACCGAATGGCTCAATACGGCGATTCGAGGCGGCACCATTGAGCAGGGTTATTTCGAGTATCAGGGGGCGCTGGCCGGCGAAGCGGCTGCCACAGCGCGCAGCCTGAGTCTGTATTTCAAGGTGAAAGACGCCGAGCTGGCGTTTCAGCCCGGTTGGCCAGTGTTGCGCGAAGGTCGCGGAGAGGTGCTCATCGAGAACAGCGGTGTGCGCGTGCGCCTCGCCGAGGCCCGGATGCTCGACAGCCGCGTGCACGACGCCACGGCTGAGATTCTCCGCAACCACGACGGCCAGCCGCCTCGGCTGGATATCGATGGACAGGTGGACGGCCATGTTCGGGATGCGTTGACCCTGATGCAGGTCGCGCCCATCGGCACAAACGGGATATTCGCCGACTGGCGAGGCGATGGGCCCCTGAACGGTAAGCTCAGGCTGGGGATTCCGTTGGCAAAAGGCGGACAGCCTCAGGTTGATGCCGAGTTTTCCACCGCCAATGCCTCACTGTTCATTGCACAGGCGAATCTGCAGGTTGACGCGTTAGAGGGTGACTTTCGCTATGAAAGCGAGCGCGGGTTCAGCGCGAAGACGTTCAGTGGCCAAACCTTGGGCAGTGCGATCAAGGGCAGGGCGACGGCGACCGGCGCGCCGGGCACGCGAATCGAGGCGGCAGGAACAGTTGGTGTGTCACCCTTGTTGGCATGGCGAAAGATTGAACAGCCCGTCCCCGTTTCTGGGCAACTACCCGTTCGGTTGAGCCTCTTTCTGAGCAGCGCTGACAATCATCTGCAGGTTGATTCTTCGCTATTGGGAACCTCTCTGGCGTTGCCTGAACCCTTCGGTAAATTAGCTGGGGATCGGCGCGACACCACATTGCGAATGACCTTTGGCGGTGAGCGGCAGCGCTATACGCTCCGATATGACGCCCTCGCAGCTCTCACCTTTGTTGCGCCAAGCGAAAACTGGCGCGACGGGGGCGGCGAGCTGGTGCTCGGTGGCGCCGCGGCGAACCTGCGCACCGACCAGGGATTCTACGTGCGTGGCAGTGTGCCGCGGTTTGATCTGAGCGAATGGCAGGCGTTGAGCGATCAATATGCTGGCGCGGCGACAAATCCAGATAGCTCAATGTTACGACGAGCACAGCTCCAGATAGGCGTTTTCTCCGGATTCGGCACCGAAGTTGATGATCTTCGTGTCGACTTGCGGCGTCGTTCTGCGGGGTGGCTGCTTGGCTTGCAGAGCGAGACCGTGGCCGGGAACGTCCGCTTGCCAGATGCCGAAGACCGCCCGATTGTGTTGGGCCTGTCGCACTTGCGCTTTCCTGCAGCCGAGCCAAAGGAAGGTGCCGCGCCGCCGCAGGATCGCCTAGCCGGCGTCGCGCCAAAGGACCTGCCAGCAGTGGATATCTCGGTAGATGGGTTGTTTTTGGGCGACGAACTACTTGGGTCGGGTGCAATGAAAATGCGCCCCAGCGCCGAGGGGGTCTCATTTCAGGACCTCGACCTGGATCTCAAGGGGATCAAGCTCACGGGGAGCGGCGGATGGGACGGTGAAAGAACCACTTACAAGGGGCGGCTTCAGGGCGGCAATCTGGCCGACGTGTTGCAGGCCTGGGGTTTTGCTCCTTCGACCACAAGCGAGGACTTCAGGCTGGACGTGGACGGGGGCTGGTCCGGCTCACCGGCCTTCTTCGCCTTGAATCGATTCTCCGGCCGGCTCGACGCCCGGTTGCGTAAAGGTCAGCTCAGGGAAGTAGACGGTGGCGCGCAGGCGCTGCGGGTCTTCGGTCTGCTGAATTTCGACTCGATTGGTCGACGGCTGCGGCTGGATTTTTCCGATCTGTTCAGCAAGGGGTTGAGCTATGACCGAATCAAGGCCGAGTTGCGTGCGACAGAGGGCGTTTATGTGACGGCTGAGCCGCTAACGGTCGACGGGCCGTCCAGCAACCTGGAGCTAGACGGTCGGTTGAATCTTGTCGAAGATCGGATCGATGCCAAGCTGTTGGTGACACTTCCGGTCAGCAACAACCTACCGTTGGCCGCGCTGATTGTCGGCGCGCCAGCCATCGGCGGCGCGCTGTTTGTGGTCGACAAATTGCTTGGCGATAAGGTCGCACGCTTCGCGACTGTTCAATACAACGTCGAGGGACCCTGGAAGTCGCCGAAAATCACCTTCGACAAGCCCTTTGAAAAGCCCAACTGAGCCTCGTTCCGGCAGTCGGGCGCTGCGTTCAAGTGAGCACCTAACATGACCCTCGCGGTTATTCAGATGGCCAGTCAGGCCGACATCCAGGCGAATCTCGCTAACGCCAGAAGGCTTTTGGAAAGCGCCGCTGAAGCGGGTGCGCAGCTCGCGGTGCTACCGGAAAACTTCGCAGCCATGGGGCGAGCCGATTTGCCGGCGGTCGGACGCGCCGAAGCCGAGGGCGCCGGCCCGATTCTCCCGTGGTTGAAACAGGCAGCGATAGACCTCAGGTTATGGATAGTGGCTGGCACCTTGCCGCTGCCCGCCGATGGGCAGCCGCGTTCAAAAATCAGGGCCTGCTCTCTGCTCGTTGATGATCAGGGGCAGCAGGTGGCGCGCTACGACAAGCTGCATCTATTCGATGCGCAGGTCAGCGATTCACGCGGTCGCTATAGGGAGTCGGATGATTACGCGGCCGGCGATCGCCTGGTGGTGGTCGATACGCCGGTCGGTCGGCTGGGCATGAGCGTCTGCTACGACTTGCGTTTTGCCGAGCTGTATACGGCCCTGCGTCTGGCCGGGGCCGAGCTGATCAGTGTGCCATCGGCGTTCACTACCGTGACTGGCCAGGCGCATTGGGAGATGTTGTTGCGTGCGCGGGCTATCGAGACGCAATGCTATATGCTGGCGGCAGCGCAGGGTGGCGAACACCCGGGCGGACGGTTGACCCATGGCCATTCGTCTATCGTGGATTATTGGGGGCGTGTGATAAGCGAGCAAGCTGTCGGCGAGGCGACGTTGGTTGTCGGACGAGACACAGCTGAGCAGGCGGCGACGCGTCAACGTATGCCGGTGGTGGATCATCGTCGTTTTACCGCGCCCTGTATCGTTTCGGGGACTTTGGAGTAGATATGAGTGAACTGTTGTTACCTGTCACCGAGCGTTTGCTGACCCCCGGCGGGCTGGGTCTTGATGATCTGCCCGACTTGCTTGGCGAATTGGCGGGCCCAGGGATCGACGCCGCCGATCTGTATTTCCAGGATCAGGTCACCGAATCCTGGGTGCTGGAAGATGGAATCGTTAAGGAGGGTGGCTTCCATCTCGAGCAGGGCGTTGGGGTTCGCGCGCTCTCCGGCGAGAAGACCGGTTTCGCCTACAGCAATGCAATCACCGCTGAAGCGCTACGGCAAGCCGCCGAGGCGGCGCGATCAATCGCCAGAAGCGGTGAGCAGGGGCGCGTCAAGGTCCTGTCCAAAGCCGCTTTTTCGCCGCTGTACGGTCAGGATAATCCGCTGGACGGACTTGGTCGGGCGGAAAAGGTCGAGCTGCTCAAGCGGATCGACGTTGCCACACGGGCCCTGGATCCGCGTATCAAGCAAGTCACGGTGAGCCTGGCGGGCGTCTGGGAGCATATTCTGGTGGCCGGTCTGGACGGCGGTATGGCAGCCGACATAAGACCCCTGGTGCGCTTCAATGTCAGTGTCATCGTCGAGCAGAACGGGCGTCGCGAGCGCGGCGGCCAGGGCGGTGGCGGGCGTACCGGTTATGAGTATTTTCTCAGTGAGGATCGGGCGATGGGCTATGCCCGTGAGGCCCTGCGTCAGGCACTGGTGAATCTGGAAGCCATTGCTGCTCCCGCCGGCACACTGCCGGTGGTGTTGGCACCCGGCTGGTCCGGGGTCTTGCTGCACGAGGCAGTCGGACATGGGTTGGAAGGCGACTTCAATCGCAAGGGCAGTTCGGCCTATAGCGGCCGGACGGGCCAACAGGTTGCGTCCAAGCTGTGCACTATCGTCGATGACGGCACGCTGGCCAATCGTCGTGGCTCGCTGAGCGTGGACGATGAAGGCACGCCGACGCAGTGCACCACGCTGATCGAGAACGGGATACTCAAGGGGTATATCCAGGACAAACTCAACGCGCGCTTGATGGGGGTTGCCCCTACCGGAAACGGGCGTCGCGAGTCCTACGCGCATCTGCCTATGCCGCGGATGACCAACACCTACATGCTGGCGGGCGAAAGCGACCCCGAGGAGATCATTCGGTCGGTCAAGAAGGGCATCTACTGCGCGAGTCTTGGCGGCGGGCAGGTGGACATCACCAGCGGCAAGTTCGTGTTTTCGACCAGCGAGGCGTACCTGATCGAGGACGGCAAGATTACCGCGCCGGTGAAGGGCGCGACCCTGATCGGCAACGGACCGGAGGTAATGAACAGGGTTTCAATGGTGGGTAACGATCTGGCGCTGGACAGCGGCGTCGGTACCTGCGGAAAAGACGGCCAGTCGGTACCGGTCGGTGTAGGCCAGCCGACTGTGAAAATCGATGGGATCACAGTCGGAGGAACCGGGGCCTGAAGCGCCGTACTGGACGCGAGTAGGCCTGCGCTATTGGTTAGCGCAAGCCTCGTTGGGTTTCGTCCAGCTCGCGGATGTATTTGAAAATCTTGCGGCTGGCCGCCGGCGGTTTGTTTCGCGCCGCTTCGTGCTGGGCATGACGGATGAGGCTGCGCAGGTGCTGACGGTCAGTTTCAGGATATTCGGTGACGAAGGCTTCGAGAGTCTCGTCGTTGCCCGCGATCAAGCGGTCTCGCCAGCGCTCCAAAGCGTGGAAGCGCTCGTTGTACTGGCGGGTTGAGGCGTCGAGTTGGTCAACCAGGGCGAGAATGGCGTCGACATCCTGATCACGCATCAGCTTGCCGATGTATTGCAGATGGCGTTTGCGCGCGATATGCGCGGTGTGTTTTGGCGCGTCAGCGAGTGCTTTGCGCAGTGCATCGGTAAGCGGCAGACGGTCTAGCACATCGGGTTTGAGGGTAGTAAGGCGTTCACCCAGATCCTGGAGAGCATGCAGTTCGCGCTTGACCTGGGTTTTGCTTTTTTCCTCGAAACCGTCGAGATCGGAAATATCAGACATGGGGCTGGTCCAGTAGGTAATGCCGCCATGATAACAGCAGCCTGGCGACGGGGCTCAGCCGAGCACAGCTGGCTGCAACTTGATCGAATCAGCGTTGGAGTATGTATGAATGAAGTCGAGGGTATCGGTCCGCACGCGTTGCCAGGCTTGCGTGAACAGGTCGCGAAAATCCTAGAAGAGGCCAGCCGACAAGGGGCCAGTGCCTGTGAAGTCTCGGTCTCGATGGAGCAGGGCCTGTCGACGACGGTTCGTCAGCGGGAAGTGGAAACAGTCGAGTTCAATCGCGATCAGGGCTTCGGTATCACGCTTTACGTCGGCCAGCGCAAAGGGTCGGCGAGCACCACCGGTAGCGGCGACGAAGCGGTTCGCGAAACCGTTGCGGCGGCGCTGGCGATTGCAAAACATGCGTCGGCCGACGAATTTGCCGGGCTCGCCGACCCGGCACTGATGGCTCAAGATGTGCCGGATCTGGACCTTTATCATCCCTGGCAAATCGCCCCCGACCAAGCTATCGAACTCGCGCTCAGCTGTGAGGCGTCGGCCTTCGCCACGGACAAACGCATTCTCAATGCCGATGGCACCAGCCTGAGCACGCATCAGGGCTGTCGCGGTTATGGCAATAGCAATGGCTTCATCGGGGCATACTGCAGCTCGCGTCACAGCCTCAGCTGCGTGATGATCGCCGAGTCCGATGGGCAGATGCAGCGGGATTATCACTACGATGTCTCCCGGGTAGCAGGTGACTTGGCCTCCGCGGAGTCGATTGGCCGGCGTGCTGCCGAGCGCGCCGTTCGCCGCTTGGGCGCGCGTCCCGTACCGACCTGCGATGTGCCGGTGCTGTTTTCTGCGGAGCTTGCTACGGGGCTGTTCGGGCACTTTCTTGCGGCGATTTCTGGAGGCAATCTCTATCGTCAGTCGTCCTATCTGGAAGGCGCGCTGGGGGAGGTGTTGTTTCCTGAATGGCTCAATTTGGACGAGCGACCGCTTGTGCCTCGTGGTCTGGCCAGCTCGGCATATGACGGCGATGGCTTGGCGACCTATGCCAAGCCGTTTGTCGAAAATGGCCAGCTGGTCTCTTATGTGCTGGGTACCTATTCAGGCCGCAAGCTGGGCATGCCCAGCACCGCCAATGCGGGCGGGGTGCATAACCTGTTCGTTACCCAGGGTAACGAGGACCAGGCTGAGCTTATCCGCCGTATGGGCCGCGGGCTGTTGGTTACCGAGCTGATGGGGCAGGGCTTGAATCTGGTGACCGGGGACTATTCGCGTGGTGCTGGCGGTTTCTGGGTTGAGAACGGCGAAATCCAGTTCCCTGTGCAGGAAGTCACCATTGCGGGCAACCTGCGAGATATGTTCCGCCAGATCGTTGCGGTGGGGTGTGATGTTGAGCGGCGCAGTAGCATTCACACCGGGTCGGTATTGATCGAGCGAATGAAAGTGGCGGGGCAGTAGCAATTAGCTGCAAGCGGCATGCAGAGCAACAAGGCAGTTACTAGGAGATGCCGGCAGGTATCTGGCCCGAAGTAGCGGCCGCGCTAGCAGCGCTATTCGCCTTCCTCGAAATAGTCCTCGATCAAGGCGATCAGCGCTGCAAGCGCTTCGTGCTCCTGGTCGCCCTGGGTGTGCAGGTGCAGCGTGGTGCCTTTGCTGGCGGCAAGCATCATGACTGCCATGATGCTTTTGCCGTCCACCCTGCTTGCAGGGCTGCGACCGACCCGAATGTCACAGGGAAACTGATTGGCAACTCCGACGAACTTCGCTGCCGCTCGGGCATGCAGGCCAAGCTTGTTGATGATGGTAACTTCGCACGAAGGCATGTGGGTTCCTAAGCCAGGTCGCGATGCCGGACCTGGACGTTCTTCAGAGGTTCGCGCAGCGCTTGGCCCAGCCGCTCGGCCAGATACACCGAACGGTGGTGCCCACCGGTACAGCCAATGGCGACAGTGACATAGGCGCGGTTGCTGGCAGCGAAGCGCGGAAGCCATTTGCTCAGGTAGGCAAGGATGTCCTGAAACATTTCCTCTACGTCCGCCTGCCCGGAGAGATAGTCGATCACGGGCTGGTCCAGTCCGGAAAAATCGCGCAGATCGGCTTTCCAGTAAGGGTTAGGCAAACAGCGCACATCAAACACCAAATCGGCATCGACAGGCATGCCTCGCTTGAAACCGAAGGACTCGAAGAGAAAAGCGGTACCCGGTTCAGGCTTGTTTAGCAGGCGCAGCTTTAGCGTGTCTCGTAGCTGATAGAGATTCAGGTGTGTGGTGTCGATCTTCAGGTCGGCATGATCGATGATGGGCGCTAGAAGCAATTCTTCGTCACGGATAGCTTCGGCCAGGGAGCGGTTCTGATTGGTCAGCGGATGCCGCCGACGCGTCTCCGAAAAGCGTTTCAGCAGCGTCTCGTCCGCCGCATCTAGATAAAGCACATCGCATTGGATGTAGCGGGCACGGACGTCCTCGAGCAGCTCGGGGAAACGTTTCAGCTGACTCGGCAGGTTGCGCGCGTCGATCGACACTGCGACTTGGGGCTGCAGCAACTCTGTGTGCAACAGGGCCCTTTCCGCCAGCTCTGGAAGAAGGCCAGCGGGCAGGTTGTCGATGCAGTAGAAACCATTGTCCTCAAGTACGTTCAGGGCAGTGCTCTTGCCGGATCCAGAGCGCCCACTGACGATGATCAGGCGCATCGAGCAGCGCCGAAGGGCCGGGCTCGGCCACGAGTGATTTGCTGCGCGTAGCCGCAGCAGGTGGTGTGCAGGCAGATAGGGGGCACGTCTCTTTCCTCACTCAGCGTTGGGCGATGGTGGGTTGCTGCGCCCTAGTAACCGTTCTGGATGTCGACCACGGCCTGGTACAGCTCATGACCCGTCGTGGCGCGGCGTAGCCGGTCACGAACTTCCTCGCGGTCCAGCATGCTTGCAATCTGACGGAGTAGCTCGAGATGTTCGTCGGTGGCTGCCTCCGGCACCAACAATACAAACAAGAGGTCGACAGGCGCGCCGTCGATGGCGTCGAAGTCCACCGGTGTATCGAGCTTCAGCACTGCACTGAGCGGTGATGTGCAGCCAGGCATACGGCAGTGCGGTATCGCGATGCCGTTGCCGAAGCCGGTGGAGCCAAGTTTTTCCCGGGCGATGAAGCTTTCGAAAATCGCTTGGCTGTCGATATCGGGCAGGTCCGCGCCGAGAACCTTGGCAATCTGTTCCAGGACACGCTTTTTGCTGCCGCCCGGAACGCTAACCAGGGCGCGTCCGGGGGTCAGTATGTTTTCAATACGGATCATGATGGGTCAGCGAGCCAGGGCGCCCTGATGGTGGTCGAGCTGCTTTTCTTTATGTTTGATCAATTGCCGATCGAGTTTGTCGGCAAGCAAGTCGATGGCTGCGTACATATCCTCATGCTCGGCATTGGCAACGACCTCTCGCCCCGCTACGTGCAGCGTGGCCTCGGCCTTTTGCCTGAGCTTTTCGACTTGAAGGATGACTTGTACGGCAATGATGCGGTCGAAATGGCGTTCTATCCGCTCGAATTTCTCCTCGACGTAGTCACGCAGGGCTTCAGTGATTTCAAGGTGAAGGCCAGTGATGTTGACTTGCATACTGCATCTCCTATTGCCACGTGCGAATTGACGGGCTGAACACCCGTCGCCGGAACAAATCCACCAGGTCGCCTAGTGTTACATCAACCGCTTGCGCTCGCTTGAGGGTGCGATCCCGAGTGACTCGCGGTACTTGGCTACGGTGCGGCGCGCAACTTGAATCCCTTGTGCTTCCAGTAGACCAGCGATCTTGCTGTCGCTCAATGGCTTTTTCTGGTTTTCCGCGGCTACCAGTTTCTTGATGATTGCGCGAATGGCGGTGGATGAGCACTCGCCGCCTTCAGCAGTGCTCACATGGCTCGAGAAGAAGTATTTGAGTTCGTAGATGCCGCGGGGCGTGTGCATGAACTTCTGCGTGGTGACCCGTGAGATCGTCGACTCATGCATGCCCACCGCTTCGGCGATATCGTGCAACACCAGTGGTTTCATGGCTTCGTCGCCATGTTCGAAAAAGCCACGCTGGTGTTCGACGATTTGGGTGGCCACTTTCATCAGCGTTTCGTTGCGGCTGAGCAGGCTTTTGATGAACCAGCGGGCTTCTTGAAGCTGGTTGCGCATGAAGGTGTTGTCGGCGCTCGAGTCGGCACGTTTGACGAACCCGGCATACTGAGCGTTCACCCGCAGGCGCGGCATCGCCTCCTGATTCAGTTCGACCAACCAGCGGCCATTGTGCTTGCGCACGATTACGTCAGGCACGACATACTCAGGCTCTCCGGCTTCGATCTGCGAGCCCGGGCGCGGGTTGAGGCTCTGGATCAAGTCGATGATCTGGCGCAGCTCGTCTTCTTTGAGCTTCATGCGACGCATCAGCAGGCTGTAGTCACGCGCGCCAAGAATATCCAGGTGATCGCTGACCAAGCGCACCGCTTCGCTTAGCCACTCGGTACGCTCGGGGAGCTGGCGAAGCTGCAGCAGCAGGCATTCGCGCAAGTCGCGCGCGCCGATGCCGGCGGGCTCGAACTGCTGGATGCGGCGTAGCACCACTTCGACCTCATCGAGTTCGATTCCAAGTTCCGGGTCAAACGACTCGAGGACTTCCTCGAGCGTTTCGTCGAGATAACCCTGGGGGTTGATGCAGTCGATCAGGGTGGCTGCTATGAGACGGTCGGTGTCGCTCATCGGTGCGAGGTTGAGCTGCCAGAGCAAGTGGCTTTGCAGGCTTTCCCCTGATGATGTGCGGGTAGTGAAATCCCATTCATCATCGTCGTTGCTCGGCAGGCTGCTGGCGCTGGTCTGGTAGATGTCTTCCCAGGCGGTGTCGACTGGAAGCTCGTTGGGGATACGGTCGGCCCAATCGCCGTCCTCGAGGTTCTCCACCGTGTTGATGGGCTCCTCGTAATGATTGTCGGGCTCGCTGTGCTCGGGCGAGTCGGTCGTCGGGCTTTCGCTTTTCTTTTCGATCGACTCGGCCATCGGGTCGGAGTTATCGAAATCTTCTCCGTCTTCTTCGCGCTCGAGCATGGGGTTGGAATCCAGCGCCTCCTGAATCTCCTGCTGAAGATCGAGTGTGGATAGCTGGAGCAATCGTATGGCTTGTTGCAGCTGCGGTGTCATCGTCAGCTGCTGGCCCATCTTCAGGACTAGCGATGGTTTCATGGCAGAGGACTTCGAACCTTGTTTGCCGGCGCAACCGCGCCTGTTCCGATTTCGCTGGCGCCGCGCGCCGATGTAAGCAAATTATATGCCTGGCAACGAAGCCTTTGCCTAGCCCTGTAGGTGCGTAGAGCAGAAAATACCGCTATCAAAGTCGGAATTCGTGTCCCAGATAGACTTCCTTCACCAGTTGGTTGGCGAGGATGGTCTCTGCATCGCCCTCGGCGATCAACTGGCCGTCATTCACGATATAGGCGGTTTCACAGATATCCAGAGTTTCGCGGACGTTGTGATCGGTGATTAGGACGCCGATGCCCTTGGCCTTGAGATGATGGATGATCTGCTTGATGTCGCCGACCGAAATAGGGTCAACGCCGGCAAAGGGTTCATCGAGCAGGATGAACTTGGGCGCCGTGGCCAGCGCGCGGGCAATTTCAACGCGGCGCCGTTCGCCACCCGATAGGCTCATGCCGAGACTGTCGCGGATGTGATGGATGTGAAATTCCTGCAGCAGACCTTCCAGCGCCTGTTGGCGGCCGTTGCGGTCAAGGTCCTTGCGCGTCTCCAGGATGGCCATGATGTTGTCGGAGACCGAAAGCTTGCGAAAGATCGATGCTTCCTGCGGTAGGTAACCAATGCCCGCGCGTGCACGGCCATGCATGGGGAGGTGCGTCACATCCTGGTCGTCGATCAGTACACGGCCCTGATCGGCTTTGACCAATCCCACGATCATGTAGAAGCAAGTGGTTTTGCCGGCGCCGTTAGGCCCCAGCAGTCCGACGATCTGTCCGCTTTCGATGGACAGGCTGACATCACGTACGACCTGACGGCTCTTGTAGCTCTTCGCCAAATGCTGGGCCTTGAGAATCGCCATTACTCGGGCTGCTCCGTTGCCTGCTCTTTCTTGCGAGGCTGGATGACCATGTCCACGCGTGGGCGGGGTGTGGTGACATCAGTATTGGTGGCGCGACCAGCATTGACGATCTGTCGCTGGGTGTCATAGACGATCTTCTCGCCTTCGAACGTATTGCCTTCCTGAACGACCTTGGCTTGGTCGATCAGGACGATGCGTTCGTTCGCGGCAAAATACTGAATCGTCAGGCCGTAAGCCTTGACGATCTCCTTGTCTGCAGCCGGCTTCTGTTCGTAGTAGGCAGGTTTGCCGATGGAGGTGAACACCTCGACATCGCCATTCTGGTTCTGAGTGATGGTCACGGTGTCGCCTGTGATCTTCATTGTTCCCTGGGTAATGACCACGTCGCCGCGGTACACGGCTACGCCTTGCCTGTCGTCCAGCTCAGCGGTATCGGCCTGAACACGGATAGGCTGGTTGCGATCCTCGGGAAGTGCGTGGGCGTTCGCGCCAAGTAGAAAAATGCCTAAACCGATCAGGAGGGGGAGGGTCTTAACGCAGCTCATGCTGGCCTCTTACGTTGGATAGCAGGAGCATCCTGCCTTCGTCTAGATACGCTTTCATGCCCGTAGCGGTCGTCACACCGTTTGCGGCGACGATTCTAACGGGTTGCCTGGTCTCGGCATAATCCTTCTCGGGAAGGACGGTCATCCGGCTGGTAGTGATGATGGTCGGGCGCCCCTTGGCATCGTTGCGTTCGACCTTGACGTTATCGATCAACTCAACTTCCTTGCCTTGCGGGCCGACCTCGCCGCGTTCACTGGTGACATGCCACGGCAGCTCGGAACCGCGAAATGAGCGCAGGTTCGGGCGGGTCAGTAAACTGACATCGCTGGCCTTGATATGCTCCACCTTTTCCGCAGTCAGCTCATAGTTACGCTTGCCGTCCGGCTGGTATTGGACTGTGCGTGAATTGGTGACGTAGAAGTCAATGGGCGACGCTATGCCCTGGGTTATCGGCGCCTCCTGCATAAAGCTCTCAGGGCGAACGTTCCAGTAGCCGATCGCGACCAGAAGCAGTGCGATCAGCAGCAGAATGGCGGGGAAGCGGAGCCTGCTTAGCATGGTTGCCTCTAGAGGTAAGCGGCCTGAGCCGCGTCGAGATTGCCCTGGGCGCGCATGATCAGTTCGCAGAACTCTCGTGCCGCGCCCTCGCCACCACGGGCGGCTGTCACGCCGTGGGCATGCTGGCGAACGAACGCATCGGCACTGGCGACCGCCATGCCCAGGCCTACCCGGCGCATTACCGGCAGGTCAGGCAGGTCATCGCCCAGGTAGGCGACTTCAGCGTAGTCGAGACCGAGTTCGCCGAGCAATTCGTCGAGCACCACCAGCTTGTCTTCACGTCCCTGATACAGGTGCTGAATGCCCAGGTTTTGCGCCCGGCGCTCAACCACAGGCGTCTTGCGGCCGCTGATGATCGCGGTGCGTACGCCGGAGTTGATAAGCATCTTGATGCCGTGGCCGTCCAGGGTATTGAATGTCTTGAATTCGCTGCCGTCGACAAGAAAGTACAGCTTGCCGTCGGTTAGCACGCCGTCCACATCAAATATGGCCAGGCGAATGTCGCGGGCACGTCGTAGCAGATCGTTCACTTACATCACCCCTGCGCGCAATAGATCGTGCATGTTCAGCGCACCGATTGGCCGGTCGTTTTCGTCAACCACCACCAGCGCGTTGATCTTGTTGTCTTCCATGATTTTCAATGCTTCGGCGGCAAGCATGTCGGCATGCGCTGTCTTGCCGTGAAGCGTCATGACCTGATCGATGCTTGCCTGGCGAACGTCGATGCCCTTGTCCAGCGTGCGGCGTAGGTCGCCATCAGTGAAGATCCCGGCCAGGCGGCCGTCTGCCTCCACAACCGCCGTCATGCCGAGGCCTTTTTGAGTCATTTCCAGCAAGGCCTCACGCAGCGATGTGCCGCGGCTGATCAGTGGTAGGCGATCACCAGCGTGCATAACGTGCTCAACTTTCAGCAGAAGGCGTCTGCCCAATGCGCCGCCGGGGTGTGAAAAAGCGAAGTCCTCGGCGGTGAAACCGCGTGCTTCCAATAGCGCGATCGCAAGCGCGTCACCCAGTACCAGGCTGACAGTGGTCGATGAAGTCGGTGCCAGGTTCAGCGGGCAGGCTTCAATGGCGACGCTCGCATCGATGTTGACCGCCGCCGCCTTGGCCAGCACCGACTCGGGATTGCCCGTCATGCTGATCAGGGTGATACCGAGGCGCTTGATCAGCGGCAGTAATGTCACGATTTCGCTGGTGGTCCCTGAATTGGACAGGGCCAGCACCACGTCGTCATGCGTGATCATGCCCATGTCACCATGGCTGGCCTCGGCCGGGTGGACGAAGAATGCCGTGGTGCCGGTGCTGGCGAGCGTGGCGGCGATCTTGTTGCCGACGTGCCCAGACTTACCCATGCCGACGACGACGACGCGGCCCTTGCACTGCAGGATGAGCTCGCAGGCTTTGACGAAATGTTCATCGATGCGTGTGCTGAGTTGCTCCACCGCCTCAATTTCCATGCGAATGGTGCGTTGGGCAGTTTCGATCAGCTGGCTGCTCTGGCTCATGTCTGTGTGATCGCCTGAATCAAAACGCGGGATTATAGCGGCAAACCTGGCACTGCCCACTGAAAAGCGTCGTGCTGATCGTCGCGCCTGTAACTGAACCCAGGCTGAACAAATGTGCGCTCACTCATGCATCGATACAGAGACCGGCTTGGGAGGCCCATAGCGCGGTGCTATAGTTCGCGCCGCAAAAAACGGCTCTGCGAAGTACCTCCGAAAGAGCGGAGGGCGTCTGATTCGCAGGCTGTATTCGAGGAGATCCAATGAGCGCCGCCAACGCTAACGCCGTCGAGCTGAAGGGTGTCACCTTCAAGCGCGGTGAGCGGAGCATTTTCAATAACGTCGACATAGTCATTCCCCGCGGCAAGGTGACGGCCATCATGGGCCCTTCCGGCTGCGGCAAGACTACGTTGCTGCGCCTGATTGCCGCCCAGCTAAAACCAACTTGCGGCGAGGTCTGGGTGGCGGGCACCAATTTGCCGACGCTGTCGCGCCGCGAGCTGTTCGACATGCGCAAGCAGATGGGTGTGCTGTTCCAGAGCGGCGCCTTGTTCACGGACCTGGATGTGTTCGAAAACGTCGCCTTTCCGCTGCGCGTTCACACCAAGCTGCCTGAAGAGATGATCCGGGACATCGTTCTGATGAAGCTTCAGGCGGTTGGCTTGCGCGGCGCGGTCGAGCTGATGCCCGAAGAGCTGTCGGGAGGGATGAAGCGGCGGGTAGCGTTGGCGCGCGCGATTGCGCTGGATCCACAGATTCTGATGTATGACGAGCCGTTCGCGGGGCAGGACCCAATCGCCATGGGCGTTCTGGTGCAGCTGATTCGATTGCTCACCGACGCGCTGGGGATCACCAGCATCGTTGTCTCCCACGACCTGGCCGAAACGGCGAGCATCGCTGACTACATCTATGTGGTGGGAGACGCCCAGGTACTGGGGCAGGGCACGCCAGCAGAACTTCACGAGTCGACCAATCCGCGGATTCGGCAGTTCATGAAAGGTGCCGCGGACGGTCCGGTGCCTTTCCACTTTCCGGCGCCGGCGTATGCCGATGATCTGTTGCGAGGCACCGATGCGTAAGCGTTCCTTGATCGAACGGATCCGTCTGGTTGGTGAGGGTGGAATGAATGTGGTCGCAGCGCTGGGGCGAGCGACGCTGTTTCTTTTTCACGCCTTGTTCGGTCCTAGTGGCCTGGATAATCGATTTTCGCTGTTGGTGCGGCAGCTCTATTCCATAGGTGTGCTCTCGCTTGCGATTGTTGTGGTCTCCGGTGTGTTCATCGGCATGGTGCTGGCCCTTCAGGGCTATAGCATTCTCAGCAGCTATGGCTCTGAGCAGGCCGTTGGGCAGATGGTGGCGCTTACGCTGTTGCGCGAATTGGGACCTGTGGTCACCGCGCTGTTGTTCGCCGGCCGCGCGGGATCCGCGTTGGCAGCCGAAATCGGCAACATGAAGTCCACCGAGCAGTTGTCCAGTCTGGAAATGATCGGTGTCGATCCGTTGAAGTACATCGTCGCACCGCGACTATGGGCCGGCTTCATATCCCTGCCATTGCTCACCCTGATTTTCAACGTGGTCGGCATCTGGGGCGGGGCTATGGTTGCGGTGGACTGGCTCGGAGTTTACGAAGGCTCGTTCTGGGCCAACATGCAGAACAGTGTTGTCTTTGCCACTGACGTGCTCAACGGCGTCCTCAAGAGCCTGGTATTCGCCGTTGTGGTGACCTGGATCGCGGTGTTTCAGGGCTATGACTGCGAGCCCACTTCCGAAGGCATCAGTCGCGCCACCACACGAACCGTCGTCTATGCCTCGCTGGCCGTGCTCGGCCTCGACTTTATTCTGACCGCCTTGATGTTTGGAGATTTTTGATGCGTATCCGCACCCTGGAAATAGGTGTTGGTCTGTTCCTGCTGGCGGGCGTTCTGGCCTTGCTGTTGCTGTCGCTGCGGGTCAGTGGCCTGAACGCCGACAGTACCGACACCTACAAGCTTTATGCCTATTTCGACAATATTGCCGGTCTGAGTGTCCGATCCAAGGTCACCATGGCTGGCGTGACCATCGGTAAGGTGACCGCCATCGATCTGGACCGCGAAAGCTATACGGGACGTGTCACGCTGGAGGTTCAGAAAGACGTCGATATCCTGCCGACTGACTCAACCGCTTCGATCCTGACGGCCGGGTTGCTCGGCGAGAAATACGTCGGCATCAGCGTCGGTGGTGAAGAAGAAACGCTTGGTGATGGCGATACGATCCGCGATACCCAGTCCTCTTTGGTGCTGGAAGAGCTGATCGGCAAGTTTCTACTCAATTCGGTCAATAAAGAGTGAGGTGCAACCCCATGATGACTGCCCTGCGTCGCGGTTTGCTGGTACTGCTGGCGGCCTTTCCACTGCTGGTCCAGGCGGCGCCTAGCGCCCATGAGGTGATCCAACGGACCACCGACGAACTGCTTGCCGATCTCAAGGCAAACAAGGAGCAGTATCGACAGGATCCTAGTGCGTTCTACGATTCGCTCAACGACATTCTCGGGCCGGTGGTGGATGCCGAAGGGATTTCACGGAGCATCATGACTGTGAAGTACTCGCGCAATGCCACTCCGGCGCAGATGACGCGCTTCCAGGAAAACTTCAAGCGCAGCCTGATGCAGTTCTATGGAAACGCGTTGCTGGAATACAACAATCAGCAGATCAAGGTCCTGCCCGCCAGTGGCAGGCAGGATCCCGAGCGCACCAGTGTCGGCATGGAGGTGACCGGTCGCCAGGGCGAGATCTATCCGGTCTCCTACACCATGGTCAATCATGGCGGGAATTGGATGGTTCGCAACGTGATCATCAACGGCATCAACATCGGCAAACTGTTCCGTGACCAATTTGCCGACGCCATGCAGAAAAACAACGGCGACCTGGACAAGACCATCGATGGCTGGTCCGAGGTGGTGGCGCGCGCCAAGGACACCGAGGCGGGCCAGCGGGCGGCGGGCGATGAGTGACGGACGGGTTGAGCGAGGCGCTGGCGGTGAGCTTCGCCTGGCCGGCGTGCTTGACTACCAGTCCGGCCCGGCTCTGCGACGGCAAGGCCAGGCACTGATTCGTCAGGCCAAGGGCACACGTATCTCGGTTGATTGCAGTGCGGTTGAGCGATCCAGCAGTGTCGGCTTGTCGTTGCTGCTGGCTTTCACGCGCGACGCGCAGAAACAGGGCGATGAGCTCGTCGTTACCGGGCTGCCTGGAGATATGCGGGAGCTCGCCCGGGTGTCCGGTTTGCTTGATGTCTTTTCGTTTGCGAGCGAAACAGAGGGAGCTGTCTGATGTTGCTGCGCTGGGCGGAATCGACGCGGGCCAAGGTGCATTCGGCCGCCGAGTCATTGGGTAATCTTCTGGTCGAGACCTTCCACTACCTGTCGCTGTTCGCGATTGGAGCTGTGACCGCCTGGGCTGGTCTAGTCGCGTTTCTGGGGATGGTGGAAAAGGGCAGCATCAGCGTTGATGACATTCTGCTGCTGTTCATCTATCTCGAACTCGGTGCGATGGTGGGTATTTATTTCAAGACCAACCACATGCCGGTGCGGTTCTTGATCTATGTGGCAATCACAGCATTGACCCGGCTGCTGATCTCTGATGTCTCGCACCATCACCGTCCGGACATGGGTGTCGTCTATATTTCCGGAGCAATCCTGCTACTGGCGGTGGCTATCCTGGTGGTGCGCTTCGCGTCATCCCGTTTTCCCGCTGTAACGCCAGCCAGCCGGCATCCGCAGCGGCGTGACGCCGATGCCGAAACGCTCGACTGATATGCGGCTTCGTCAGCCAGCGTGGCTGCGGGGTTCGCAGTCTCCGGGCTTTTTTGTATGATGGCCGGCCGTGCGCGTCCGGCGCCGATCGAGGTTGAACATGCAGGCCGTAGAAGTTAAGAATTTCCTGGAAGAAAAACTTTCAGGCGCTCAGGTGGAAGTCGAAGGCGAGGGCTGCAACTTCCAGTTGAATGTGATCAGCGACGAATTGGCAGGCCTGAGCCCGGTCAAGCGTCAGCAGCAGATTTATGCACATCTCAATCCGTGGATTGCGGATGGCAGCATCCACGCCGTTACGATGAAATTCTTCAGTCGTGCCGACTGGCTTGCGCGCAGCTGATTGTCGGTCACTACAGGCATCTCTCCGTCCGCGCGCGATTGCTGATATCGCGCACGGCTCTTCTTCGCCAGTGCTTCGAGCCTGCGGGTTACGGGAACATTCATGGATAAATTGATCATTACCGGCGGTGCCCGCCTCAATGGCGAGATTCGCATCTCCGGCGCGAAGAACTCGGCTCTCCCGATTTTGGCCGCTACCTTGCTGGCCGACACCCCGGTGACCGTCTGCAACTTGCCGCACCTGCACGACATCACCACCATGATCGAGCTGTTCGGTCGCATGGGCGTGCAACCGGTTATCGACGAAAAACTCAGCGTCGAAGTCGACGCCAGCAGCATCCAGACACTGGTCGCGCCGTACGAGCTGGTCAAGACCATGCGGGCTTCGATCCTCGTTCTGGGGCCAATGGTGGCTCGGTTCGGCGAAGCCGAAGTGGCCCTGCCTGGCGGTTGCGCCATTGGCTCGCGTCCTGTGGATCTGCACATTCGCGGTCTGGAGGCGATGGGCGCTCAGATCGACGTCGAGGGCGGCTACATCAAAGCCAAGGCGCCAGCCGGTGGCTTGCGTGGTGCCCACTTCTTCTTCGACATCGTCAGCGTCACCGGTACCGAGAACATCATGATGGCCGCGGCACTGGCCAACGGCCGTTCCGTGCTGGAGAACGCCGCGCGTGAGCCGGAGGTGGTCGACCTGGCCAACTTCCTCAACGCCATGGGTGCGCAGATCTCCGGCGCCGGCACCGATACCATCACCATCGACGGCGTGAAGCGTCTGGGGGGCGGCCGGTACAGCGTGATGCCCGACCGCATCGAGACCGGCACCTATCTAGTGGCTGCTGCCGCTACCGGCGGGCGGGTAAAGCTCAAGGACACCGATGCAACCTTGCTTGAGGCGGTGTTGCACAAGCTCGAGGAGGCCGGTGCCCACATCGATACTGGCAGCAACTGGATCGAGCTCGACATGAAGGGCAATCGGCCCAAAGCGGTAAATCTCCGCACAGCGCCGTACCCGGCTTTTCCGACCGACATGCAGGCGCAGTTCATTGCCATGAATGCGGTTGCTGAAGGCACTGGGACAGTTATCGAGACCGTGTTCGAAAACCGCTTCATGCACGTCTACGAAATGAATCGCATGGGCTCGCAGATTCTCGTCGAAGGCAATACCGCTATTGTGACCGGTGTACCCAAGCTTAAAGGTGCTCCGGTCATGGCGACCGACCTGCGCGCGTCAGCGAGCCTGGTCATCGCGGGCCTGGTGGCTGAGGGCGATACCTTGATCGACCGCATCTACCACATCGACCGCGGTTACGAGTGCATCGAGGAAAAGCTGCAATTGTTGGGCGCCAAGATTCGCCGCGTCCCGGGCTAGCTGCCGGAATAGGCCGCCGGCTCACTGCTGGCGGCCAGGGCCGAGACCTGCTGCGCCTGTTCGGGCCGCTGCCAAGGTCGCCATCAATAGGCTTCAAGGAATAAACCGTTAATGCTCACCATCGCCCTGTCCAAAGGCCGCATCCTCGACGATACCCTGCCGTTGCTTGCGGCCGCCGGTATCGTACCCACCGAGAACCCGGAAAAAAGCCGCAAGCTGATCATCCCGACGACGCAGGACGATGTGCGTCTGCTGATCGTGCGGGCCACCGATGTGCCGACCTATGTCGAGCACGGCGCAGCGGATCTCGGCGTCGCGGGCAAGGACGTGCTGATGGAATATGGCGGGCAGGGGCTATACGAGCCCCTCGACCTGCGGATCGCCAACTGCAAGCTGATGACGGCTGGAAAGGTCGGCGCCGCAGAGCCCAAGGGACGGCTGCGAGTCGCGACTAAATTCGTCAACGTTGCCAAGCGCTATTACGCCGAGCAAGGGCGGCAGGTCGACATCATCAAGCTTTACGGCTCGATGGAACTCGCGCCGCTGGTGGGATTGGCAGACAAGATCATTGACGTTGTCGACACCGGTAATACGCTGCGCGCCAATGGATTGGAGCCTCAGGAGCTGATCGCAATGATCAGCTCGCGCCTGGTGGTCAACAAGGCCTCGATGAAAATGCAGCATGCGCGCATCCAGGCCCTGATCGATGCGCTCCAGAGCGCCATTGCACACCACGATTGATTAAAGGCCGGACGGTTCACAGCCGGCCAGCCGATCCGCGTCATAGCCTAAATTTTCAGGTGCCCGCGCGGTCGGCTTGTTAGTCTAGGGCGCCTGACCATCGCTGTACTCATCCCTTCATGAGGCCCGTTATGACTGCTCCCATCGACATCCGCCGACTCAATGCTGCTGATCCCGATTTCGCGCGACATCTGGATCATCTGCTGAGCTGGGAAAGCGTGTCTGATGATGGCGTCAATCAGCGTGTGTTGGACATCATCAGGGCAGTACGCGAGCGTGGTGATGACGCGTTGGTGGAGCTGACCCAGCGCTTCGACGGCCTTGAAGTCGCCTCCATGGCTGACCTGATTCTGCCGCGCGAACGGCTTGAACTGGCGCTGACGCGGATCAGCCCGGCTCAGCGTCAGGCGTTGGAAGCCGCCGCTGAGCGTGTCCGCATTTACCATGAAAAGCAAAAACAGGACTCCTGGACCTACACCGAAGCTGACGGCACCGTGCTCGGTCAGAAGGTGACACCGCTCGATCGCGCGGGGCTTTACGTGCCGGGTGGCAAAGCATCGTATCCTTCATCAGTTTTGATGAACGCCATTCCGGCTAAGGTTGCCGGGGTGCCGGAAGTCGTGATGGTGGTCCCTACGCCTCGCGGTGAAATCAACGAACTGGTCTTGGCAGCGGCGTGCATTGCTGGCGTCGACCGGGTATTCACCATCGGTGGCGCTCAAGCCGTCGCGGCGCTGGCCTACGGGACCGAAAGCGTGCCGCCAGTCGACAAGATCGTCGGGCCAGGCAACATCTACGTCGCGACGGCCAAGCGTCACGTATTCGGCAAAGTCGGCATCGATATGATCGCTGGCCCTTCCGAGATTCTGGTGGTGTGCGACGGTCAGACCGATCCCGACTGGATCGCCATGGATCTGTTTTCCCAGGCCGAGCACGACGAGGATGCGCAGTCGATACTGGTCAGCCCGGATGCAGCCTTTCTTGATCGTGTCGCTGAAAGTATTTCCCGTTTGCTGCCCAGCCTTGAGCGTAGCGAGATCGCTCGCGCGTCGCTGCAAGGGCGTGGGGCATTGATTCAGGTTGCCGACATGCAGCAAGCGATCGATGTCGCTAATCGCATTGCGCCAGAGCACCTCGAGCTGTCGGTGGCTGATCCCGATGCGTGGCTGCCGCAGATTCGACACGCAGGGGCGATCTTCATGGGCCGCTACACGGCCGAGGCTTTGGGCGACTATTGCGCGGGTCCGAATCACGTCCTGCCCACGTCGGGGACTGCGCGCTTCTCGTCACCCTTGGGGGTGTACGATTTCCAGAAGCGCTCGTCGATCATCAATTGTTCGGCTGAAGGTGCGTCAGAATTGGGCAAGGTCGCCTCGGTGCTGGCGCGCGGCGAGTCGCTTACCGCTCACGCCCGCAGCGCCGAGTACCGAATCAAGGGCTAACTGAGCGTCGCAACCAAGCGGAGCGGTCGAGGCTTCGCTTGTTCTGTTTTGCCAGCCCCACCGGTAGGGAGCTGTTCTTCGCTTCCACTGGCGGCAAATCGATCATTTTCTGAGGAGAGAAGGGCGGATGAGCAAATTCTGGAGCCCCTTCGTCAAGGCGCTGGTTCCCTATGTGCCGGGTGAGCAGCCAAAGCTGACCAATCTGGTCAAGCTCAACACCAATGAGAACCCCTACGGCCCTTCGCCCAAGGCGCTTGCAGCGATGCAGGCCGAGCTGAATGACAACCTGCGGTTGTATCCCGATCCGAACGGCGAGCGCCTCAAGCGCGCTGTTGCTGATTACTACCACGTTCGCCCTGAGCAGGTTTTCGTCGGCAATGGCTCCGACGAGGTGCTCGCCCACGTTTTCCACGGGCTGTTCCAGCATGGCAAGCCGCTGCTGTTCCCCGATGTGACCTACAGCTTCTACCCGGTCTATTGCGGCCTGTATGGCATCGACTACGAGACCATCGCGCTGGACGACCGTTTTCAGATCGAGGTGGCCGATTACGCCCGGCCCAACGGGGGCATCATTTTCCCCAATCCCAACGCGCCGACGGGTTGCTTGCTGGCGCTTGAGGCGATTGAGCAGCTGCTGCAGGCAAACCCCGATTCGGTGGTTGTGGTCGACGAGGCCTACATCGACTTTGGCGGTGAGTCAGCAATCACGCTAGTGGACCGCTACCCGAACCTGCTGGTCACCCAGACGCTTTCCAAATCGCGCTCCCTGGCAGGGCTGCGAGTCGGTCTGGCGGTAGGGCATCCGGATCTGATCGAGGCGCTGGAGCGCATCAAGAACAGTTTCAACTCTTATCCGTTAGACCGTATTGCCATTGCCGGCGCAGCGGCAGCATTCGAAGATCGCGCCTATTTCGAGCAAACCTGTCAGCAGGTGATTGCGAGTCGTGAGGCCGTCACGGTAGCGATGCAGGCGTTGGGCTTTAAGGTACTGCCCTCGGCTGCGAACTTCATCTTCGCGCGCCATCCGCAGCACGATGCTGCTGCGCTGGCGGCCGGGCTGCGCGAGCACGGCGTCATCGTGCGGCATTTCAAGATGGGGCGAATCGACCAGTTTCTGCGGATCAGTGTCGGGGCGCCGGAGCAAAATCAGGCATTGCTCGATGCGCTAAAGCGCATCGGCTAACCCGTGCGCGCTGCGAGCCTCGTGTTGCTTGCAGCGCCTGCCTCTGGTCGGTGGCGATTGCAGCGCGGCTCGCTGTCTCCGAGCCTTGTGCTCGGTGCAGAACCGGGCAATAAGGTAATTGCAAGAGCGTATCGAGCATCTGCGGCGGCCTCTCTACCTTGTTGAGGCGGCGCTAAGGGTTTCGCTTTGTGGCAGCTCGAAGAAACCTACTTGATGAGCGTCGAGTGCGATCAGCGACAGTGACCGCTTTGGCCGAACAGGCGGTTACTGCGTAGTTTTCTCCACCAGTGGCCGCATGCCCACTTCGGCCGTCAGCGTCAGCGGCTTGCCGTTGCGCAGAATGTCGATATCGATCTTGTCTCCAGGCCGCACGCGGGCAACCTGGTTCATCGAGCTGCGACCGTCGCTGGCTTGGTGCCCATCGATGCTGAGGATAAGGTCGCCGGGCAACAGGCCGGCGCGTTCAGCAGGCCCATCCCGATACACGCCGGCCACCACGATCCCGGGCCGGCCGGCCTGACCAAATGATTCAGCCAGCTCCGGTGTGAGCGATTGCACCTCCACGCCGAGCCAGCCGCGAATGACCTGGCCGTGCTCGATGATGGACTTCATCACGTCCATGGCGAGCTTCACCGGGATGGCAAAGCCTATGCCTTGCGAGCCGCCGGACTCGGAAATGATCGCAGTGTTGATACCAATCAGTTGGCCTGCGGTGTCCACCAGAGCACCACCCGAGTTACCGCGGTTGATCGCCGCGTCCGTCTGGATGAAATCCTCGTAGGTATTGAGCCCAAGCTGGTTGCGTCCGGTCGCGCTGATGATGCCCATCGTTACGGTTTGCCCAACGCCGAACGGGTTACCGATTGCCAGCGTCACGTCCCCAATCCGGATGCCGTCTGAGTGACCAATGGTGATCGCAGGCAGCTTTGCCAGGTCGATCTTGAGCACAGCAAGATCAGTTTCGGGGTCGCTGCCGATCACTCGGGCAAGCGTCTCCCGGCCATCGCGCAGGGCCACGACGATCTGTTCGGCATTTGCCGTCACGTGATTGTTGGTGAGCAGGTAGCCCTCTGGACTCATGATCACCGCCGAGCCCAGGCTCGATTCCATGCGGCGTTGACGCGGCAGATTGTCCCCGTAGAAGCGCCGAAACAGCGGATCGTCCTTGAGCATCGGCGGCTGGCTGGCGCTATCGATCACCTTGGTGGTGTAGAGATTGGCCACTGCGGGCGCAGCGCTGCTAACCGCATTGGCGTAGGAGTAGGGGCCTTGCTGGGGAGTGCCGATCAGCGGTGCTTGCTGCAGGCTGTATTCCGGCTCGGCGCCAAGCCCGACCAGATGTGGGTAACGCTGAATGATCAGCAGGGCCACTAGCAGGCCTACCAGCAACGGCCAGCCAAAAAAACGCAGGGCATTGATCATCGCGATGGGAAGTCCGGACAGGTTGCGGAAGGCGAGAGCGCCTCTTAAGGTGGCGGCATTATACGAAGCTGGCCGTGAAATGCAGCCTTGCTGGCGGCAAAACTGCAACGCGACCTGTGGATTGCTTAATCCGCAACATATCTGCTGTTTGTCCCGTCTGCTATTCGCCGATGAACCCACTTCGATTCACTGATTCCGTAGGAGAACGACTGCATGGCCGTCGCGCTGACCACCCTGGTCGATGAAACCGACCGATTCCTGAACGCGGCAAAGATTCCCGACTATTGTCCCAACGGCCTGCAGGTAGAGGGTCGTCCCCAGGTGCGGCGCATCGTCAGTGGCGTGACCGCCAGCCAGACGCTGCTCGATGCCGCGGTCGAGGCGCATGCCGATGTGGTGCTGGTGCACCATGGCTATTTCTGGAAGAACGAAGACCCACGTGTAGTGGGTATGAAGCAACGCCGTCTGAAAACGCTGCTCAGCAATGACATCAGCCTGCTGGCTTACCATCTGCCGCTCGACGTCCATCCGGAGGTGGGCAACAACGTGCTGCTGGCTCGCCTGCTTGGGTTGACTGTCGAGGGTTCGCTGGAGCCGGATAATCCTCGTTCGGTCGGGCTTGTCGGTTCCCTTGATATGCCCCTCGCGCCTGCCGAGTTCATGCGGCGGATTCAGAGCGCGCTCGGACGTGAGCCGGTGATGGTCGAAGGCGCTGGCTTGATCAGGCGGGTCGCCTGGTGCACCGGTGGCGCACAGGGTTACATCGATCAAGCGGTAACTGCTGGCGTCGATGCGTACCTGACGGGGGAAATTTCAGAGCCGACGGCGCACGTCGCGCGCGAAAATGAGCTGAGCTTTTTTGCCGCCGGCCATCACGCCACTGAGCGTTACGGCGTGCAGGCGTTGGGTGAATATCTGGCGAAGCGGTTTGCCATTGAGCATCTGTTCATCGATTGCCCAAACCCTGCGTGATCGGCGCTCTGGAAGGTTGTGGCGCTGGTTGAAGTGCAACTGAGGCAGGTTTTGCCCGGCATAAAGCTAGAGCATTTAGATCTAAGTGGCGTCCTGATTAGAATCTAATGCCGTGTTAAAGTTGCGCCCTCGTTCCGGCCGTGCCGGCCGTCCCACCTGCAAAATTCGTGAGTAGCCATGGTCGACAAACTGACGCATCTGAAACAGCTGGAGGCGGAAAGCATCCAAATCATCCGTGAGGTGGCCGCCGAGTTCGACAACCCGGTGATGCTCTATTCCATCGGCAAGGATTCGGCCGTGATGCTGCATCTCGCGCGCAAGGCCTTCTTCCCCGGGCGCCTGCCGTTCCCGGTGATGCACGTCGATACCCGCTGGAAATTCCAGGAGATGTACCGCTTCCGCGAGCAGATGGTCAATGAAATGGATCTGGACCTGATCACGCACATCAACCCGGATGGCGTGGCGCAAGACATCAATCCGTTCACTCACGGCAGCGCCAAGCACACCGACATCATGAAGACCGAGGGTCTCAAGCAGGCGCTCGACAAGCATGGTTTCGATGCCGCTTTCGGCGGCGCCCGCCGCGACGAAGAGAAGTCCCGTGCCAAGGAGCGTGTCTACTCCTTCCGTGACAACAAGCACCGTTGGGACCCAAAGAATCAGCGTCCGGAGCTCTGGAACGTCTACAACGGCAACGTGAAGAAGGGCGAGTCCATCCGCGTCTTCCCCCTGTCGAACTGGACGGAGCTGGATATCTGGCAGTACATCTATCTGGAACAGATCCCAATCGTGCCGCTGTACTTCGCTGCAGAACGCGAAGTCATCGAGAAGAACGGCACCCTGATCATGATCGACGACGAGCGCATCCTCGAGCACCTCACCGATGAGGAAAAGGCACGCATCGAGAAACGCATGGTTCGCTTCCGTACCCTCGGCTGCTACCCGCTGACCGGTGCGGTGGAGTCGACTGCATCGAGCCTGCCGGAAATCATCCAGGAAATGCTCCTGACGCGAACTTCCGAACGTCAGGGCCGCGTCATCGACCACGATGGCGCAGGTTCGATGGAAGAAAAGAAACGTCAGGGCTACTTCTAAGGATTCCGCACTATGTCTCATCAGTCTGATTTGATCAGCGAGGACATCCTCGCGTACTTGGCCCAGCACGAGCGCAAAGAGCTGCTGCGCTTCCTGACTTGCGGCAACGTCGACGACGGCAAAAGCACTCTTATCGGGCGCCTGCTGCACGACTCGAAGATGATCTATGAAGATCACCTCGAAGCCATCACCCGTGACTCGAAGAAGTCTGGCACCACCGGCGACGATGTCGACCTGGCGTTGCTGGTCGACGGCTTGCAGGCCGAGCGCGAGCAGGGCATCACCATCGATGTCGCCTACCGTTATTTCTCCACCGCCAAGCGCAAGTTCATCATCGCCGACACCCCCGGTCATGAGCAGTACACGCGCAACATGGCGACCGGCGCCTCCACCTGCGACCTGGCGATCATCCTGGTCGACGCCCGCTACGGCGTGCAGACCCAGACCAAGCGGCACAGCTTCATCACCTCGCTGCTGGGCATCAAGCATATCGTTGTGGCCATCAACAAGATGGACCTGATGGACTTCGACCAATCCGTATTCGAGCGCATCAAGGCCGATTACCTGGCCTTTGCCGAGCGTATCGAGCTCAAGCCGTCGTCGCTGCACTTCGTGCCGATGTCCGCGCTCAAGGGCGACAACGTGGTCAACCGTTCCGAGCGCGCGCCATGGTATGAAGGGCAGCCGCTGATGGAAATTCTCGAAAGCGTCGAGATCGCGGGCGACCGCAATTTCGAAGACTTGCGCTTCCCTGTTCAGTACGTCAATCGTCCCAACCTCAACTTCCGTGGTTTCGCTGGCACGCTGGCCAGCGGCATCGTGCGCAAGGGCGACGAGGTGGTGGTATTGCCGTCCGGTAAGCGCAGCACCGTCAAATCCATCGTCACCTTTGACGGCGAGCTGGAGCAGGCGACCCCGGGCGAAGCCATCACGCTGACGCTTGAAGACGAGATCGATGTGTCGCGCGGCGACATGCTCGTGCACGCCGACAACCAACCGCGCATCACGGACAGCTTCGACGCCATGCTGGTGTGGATGGCCGAAGAGCCCATGCTGCCGGGCAAGAAATACGACATTAAACGTGCCACCAGTTATGTACCGGGCTCGATTGCCAGCATCACTCATCGGGTTGACGTGAACACGCTGGAGCATGGCCCGGCCAGTAGCCTGCAGCTGAATGAGATCGGGCGGGTCAAGGTCAGCCTCGACGCGCCGATCGCGCTGGACGGGTATGCGAGGAACCCCGCTACCGGCTCGTTTATCATCATCGACCGCCTCACCAACGGTACTGTCGGCGCCGGCATGATCATTGCCGACCCGGTCGCCCACGGCTCATTCGGGAACCACGGTGCGCTGGCTCATGTCTCCACCGAAGAGCGTGCAAGCCGTTTCGGTCAGCAGCCGGCAACCGTGCTGTTCACCGGCTTGTCCGGTGCCGGCAAGAGCACCCTGGCCTATGCGGTCGAGCGCAAGCTGTTCGATATGGGCCGCGCCGTGTATGTGCTGGATGGCCAGAACCTGCGCCACGACCTGAACAAAGGTCTCCCGCAGGACCGCGCCGGCCGAACCGAAAACTGGCGCCGCGCCGCGCATGTGGCGCGTCAGTTCAATGAGGCAGGATTGCTAACACTGGCCGCTTTCGTCGCACCCGATGCCGAAGGCCGCGAGCAGGCCAAGGCGCTGATCGGCAGCGACCGGGCTATCACCGTGTATGTTCAGGCTTCTCCGCAGACCTGCCAGCAGCGCGATCCGCAGGGGTTGTATGCGGCAGGTGGTGACAACATCCCAGGCGAATCCTTCCCCTACGATGTGCCGGTAAATGCTGATCTGGTGATCGATACGGAGTCGCTTACGGTCGAGCAGAGCGCCAAGCAGGTGATCGATCTGCTGCGCAAGCGCGGCGCTATCTGATCAATGAAATGAGATGTTGAGCCCTGGGCAGCCAGGGCGTTCAGGCTGATGATCAACCCCGTCCATGTGGCGGGGTTTCTTTTTTGTGAGGCAACCGCATTGCTGGACAGTGAGTCGCGGGTTCGATCTGCGGGAGTTGCGACCCATCCGCGGCTTTACTGCACCACGTGTTTCAAAATCTCCACGACCTGTTCGGTGGTGGTGGCCCAAGCCATGGCTGCCGCATCGACTTCCTTCAGTGGGTGCACGATGACCTCGTCATGCAGCGTGACATAAGGCTTGCCCAGCGCCGCGCAGTAACCGGCATCAAACGCTGCGTTCCACTGCTTGTACTTATCGCCGAAACGCACCACCACGAGGTCCGCTCCCTGGATCAGCGTTTTGGTGCGGATTGCATTGACCTTGGACGACTTGTGGTCGCGCCAGAAGGCATTCGGCTCGTCGCCCAGGCAATCGCCGGCAGCATCGCTGGCTTCGTGATCGGTTACGGCTGAGGTGAATCGCACATCCAGTCCGGCTGCGGCGGCGCCACGCTTGATCTCGTCGCGCCAGTCGGTGTGAATTTCGCCGGACAGGTAAACGGTAAAGCTCATGAATCCTCCTGAGATTTGGGCTGCGCTGCGCTTAGGCAAAGAGGGCTCGATGCTAGCCCGGTAGGCGCCTCAAGGCCAGCCACTGGCAAATGCTCAGCGGATGATCAAGCTTCTGTAGGAGGCGCGCCTCGCGGCGAATGCGGCCTATGCTCGGCGCAACAAGGTGCATCCCGTCAAAAGGCAGTCTGTACGAATACGTCTAGGAGGCCTCGGCGAGAATGCGGAAGAACACAGTCTCTAGCGATACGGCAGGCTTGACGGTCAGCAGGTGGCCGCCGGTGTTGCCCAGCTGCGCGATGGCGGCCGGAAGCTCGCTTTGCGCAAGCTCGCACTCGAACTCGCCGGGGCGAAGCGCGATGCACTCGGGCGTTAGCGACTGATCCGCCTGGTAACGCAGGATAAAACAGTCAGCACGTTCGGCCGCCAGTTCGCGCGGCGAGCGTACGGTGACCAGCTGGCCTTTGTTGATAAAGCCGAAGCGGTCGGCGATTCGTTCCACGTCATGCAGCACGTGAGAAGTGAAGAAGATCGCGCCACCTTGTTTCTTGTACTCATTGAGGATCTCGACCACATCCTTGCGGCCCACCGGGTCAAGGCCGGACAGCGGCTCGTCGAGGATGAGCAGGCGTGGCTCGACAGCCATGGCATGGGCCAGCGCGACCCGCTGTGCGTTGCCTTTGGAGAGCTCGCGCATCCGCCGCTTACCGGTGCCGTCCACGGAGAATCGCTCCAGCCATTGCAAACACCAGGCATCCGCGTCGCTGCGCTTGATGCCATACATCGACAGGCCCATGCGCAGGATTTCCAGCGGGGTGAACTGGTCGTACAGCGCCGGCGCCTCGGGCACATAGGCCATGCCCTGTCGGGCTTCGGCCCGGCGGGCATCAATGCCGTAAAGCGTTACCTGACCCTGATAGTCGTTGATGATGTCCAGCATGATCTTGATCGTGGTGGACTTGCCGGCGCCGTTTGGGCCAACAAAACCGAACACCTCTCCTTCCGACAGGCTGAAGCTGACGTTCCGTACAGCCTGAACCTGCTTACCCTTGGCTCGGTAGGTATGGCTGACACCCTTAAACTCAACGGCTGCGCTCAAGGTTGTTCCTCCAATCCGGCGATTTTCACTTTCTTTAGTTCGATGCGCCCGTCACGCAGCTCATAGCCGAGGCGCAAGGGGTCGGCTGGCAGGCTGTCGATCAGGCGCCGCTCGACCAGCTGCTCAAGTGCTATAAGCGGACCATGTTCTTCTTCATAGCGGCGTTGCGCCTCGCGCAGCTCAATCAGGCCCCGCAGGCGGACGACGCGCTTGTCGAGCATGTCTTGTAGTTTGGGGTCGGCTGCGCTGTCGCGCTGCTGAATCAGGTAATTGTGGGCCAACCGCTCATCGGCAAACTGCTCGGCGCGCAACATCACCGCCATTTTGCGAAAGCCTGCCGCATTCCCGGTTGCACGCTGGGCCGCCAACTCCAGCGCACGGCTGGCCTCGGCAATATCCTTTTTGAAGAACCACTGGTTGAAGCCATAGAAAAACGCCGGCAGTTCGTCCCAGAAGCGGCACTGCATGGCGCGACGCAGCACCTCGGTGCCTTCATGATCCGCGCCACCCCAGGTGAGGAGGCCGTTAGCCAGGTAATAGTTGTCTTCATGACAGGGGTTGAGCTCGGCCACCACTTGCTGGGCACGCACAAGATAGCCGGTATCCGCCTGCCCCCAGTCCACACCGGTGGCTGCCAGGCGCATGGTTTCCAGGTTGGCCGCCAGAAAGCGGTCACCGCCGAACAGCACCAGCAATACCGGCGCGGCGACTACCACCCGACCTTCTACGGCGGGCGCCACAGGCGCAGGCGTGCGAGCGCGCCACTGCGATGCGGCTGAGAATAGGGTGAAACCTAGCAGCGCCAGCAGCAGAGGCCAGTAACGTTGGAGTGGCATGCTCAGGCGAACCGCTTACGTTGCAGCGCCCAGATCGCCAGTGCAAACAAGGCGGCGGCGTAGGCGAGATTACTTAGCAGCAGCCAGGGCCAGTCGGGGGGTAGAAACGCCGGCTGACCGTAGAGCGCCAGCATGCGCAGATCCAGCGCGCCGAGATCTGGCAATAGATAACCGAGCACGCCGAGGCTAGCGCGGTAGCCTTCTGTTTTGCTCACCAGTCCTGCCTGATTGCTCAGCAATTCGATAATGGCGCCATAGGAGCGCGCCACCAGCATAAAGCCGAAGGTGCCGATCAGGACGAAGCTCGGGGTTGAAGCGACCACCGCCAGCAGGGTCGCCAGTGCGCTCAGCACCAGCAGGTCTAGCGCTATAAAAGCGATCACGATCAGATAGGGCTGGCCCATGGCGACTGGCGTGGCCTGGGGGTAGGTACCGCCAATAAGATGTATCAGGCCGATCTGCAACAGGCCCAGCGTCAGCAATACACCCAGCACCAGCGCAAACAGCGCGACAAAACGACCTAGTAGCAGGCGGTGTCGTGCGCGCGGATAGGTCAGTGAGTTGAGGTAATAGCGCTTGTCAAACTCGCGGGACATCAAATCCTGCACCAGCAGTACAATCAGCAGAGGCAGCAGCAGGCGAATGGTCGACAAGCCCACATCCAGCGCAACTGTAGCCGGTTGGCGGCCGCCGAAATAAGCAGACAGCAGCGTGGTCAATGCTACAACCAGCACTATGCCGGCGATTATCCAGGAGATTCTCGCCTTAGAGATCAGGCGCAATGCAGTAAAAAAATCAGGAAGAATTTGCATTGTTTAGGTAGAGTGCCGGTGGTGTTAAAAATTGACCGTTGCTTACAGATCGAAAATAGCACAGAGGTGGAATTCATCGCGATAGGTCTGAGCTACTGCGAGCAGTTGCATGCGCTGAAGGCCGGTTTGATCTAGTCCGCTCGCGGTTGTGTTAGTCATACCACTGACAATCCGAAGTAACCAGATAGGAGAGAGGCGTAGCGTTAAAACACAGTTAGCTAATTGGCTCTCCTTTACTAATAAATCGGTGAAAAAAAAGGAGAGCTGCGCTCTCCTCTCATGTAATGCTAACGGTTTTATTGAAGAGCCTTAGCAACATTCTCGGCCACGGTTGTACTGCAAGCGCCAGTCCCAGGATATTGGGTATTAACGGTGCCATAATTGGTAGTGGACGAGGGGACGGCGGCGCCTTGTACCGGAACCGACTTGCAGTCTTTATCCGCCTCTCCGACTGTGCACGAAACGGTCTTTTCAACATCCGCGCCAGTAGCGTCTTGCTCGGTAATGGTCTTTTGGCCCACTGAGCGCGACTTCAACATGCCGGCGGTATGGCAAGCAGCAAGGGCGACCCTGGTGGCTGTACAGTCCACTCCTGCAACGACGCCGGCGGTCAAGTTTATTTTTACATCTTCATTCAAGTTGGTGCATTGCAGCACTGTTACCGTCCCGGAGGACGAGAGCGGCACTGCAGAAGCCAAGCCGGAGAACGTTAGAGCTGCCAAAGCGAGAGAGATTTTTTTCATAATATGCGGTCCTTAGTCTTCACTTCAGAGATGCAATAATAGAAGTAGTTCCGTTCTTGACATCTGCTACTGCGGACGTGTCGTTTGCGCGTTGGCGATACTCGTTGAACTGTGGAATCGCAATGGCAGCCAAAATGCCGATGATCGCGATCACGATCATCAGCTCGATCAGCGTAAAACCTTTTTGTTTCTTAGTGGACTTCATTGAAAAGCTCCTTGTTAGTGAGGTCGTTGGACCTAGTGAGATAGGAGCAGCTTCTGTGCCAATCGGGGCGGGGTGGTTACGTGAAGCGCTGCAGCTGTGCGGTGTATCACTTTCCGCGGCTGAGTTGGCGTAATGTGTGGGGGCGGTTTCTAACCAGCTTGCAGCTAGCTTTCGCTGCGGGGCGCACCTTCTACAGGGGGAGGCTAGCTTTGTCTGAGGCCCCGCTGCGCTTGGGTCTTTGCCACTTGGGCGCAATAGCGTCGGTCGAATGCCTTCGCTTGTATAAGAGATGCTCGGCATTGTATCGGGGCGGGGCGCGCCTCCAGCAGTTGGTGCCGCGGAGAAGTCAGTTGATCTAGTGGTTGTTGGCGGGGTAGCTTGGTTAGACAGCAACCTCCACGGTCAACAAGTGACAAAATTTGCCACCTCTGTTTCGCGCGTTTGGCAGGCCTTTGGAACTGCGTTATAAGGGCGCGACATTTCCCCGGCCTTTATAGGCAGTTCAATGAACGAAAACACTCCCCTCGGTGGTTTGGCTCGCCAGTTGGTTCTGGTCGGCCAGCTTGATGAAAAGATTGCGCTGCAGGCGCAGCAGCAAGCCCAGCGCAGCCAGGTGCCGCTGGTTTCCTGGCTGGTTCAGAACAAGCTGGTAAAAAGCCGAGCGTTGGCAGAATTCGCGGGTGAGCAGTTCGGGGTGCCGTACTTTGACCTGAGTGCACTGGATAAAGAAACGCAACCTCAGGACCTTGTCAGCGAAAAGCTGGTCCGGCAGCACCGTGTGCTTCCGTTGCGGCGGCGCGGCAACAAGCTGTATGTGGCCGTATCCGACCCGACCAATCACCAGGCCATTAGCGACATCCAGTTCAATACCGGGCTCTCCGTCGAGTCAGTGTTGGTGGAGGACGACAAGCTCGGCGAGGCCATCGAGAAGCTGTTTGAGTCGGTAAATAGCGCATTGGACGGGCTGACCGATTCCGATCTCGACGATCTGGATATTGAGATGGGTGGCGGTGCAGCCCCAAAGGAAGACGTCGAGCACAACGAGGCGGACGATGCGCCGGTCGTGCGCTTCGTCAACAAGATGCTGCTGGACGCAATCAAGCGTGGCTCATCGGACCTGCACTTCGAGCCCTACGAAAAGTCTTATCGCGTCCGCTTCCGTACCGATGGTGTCCTGCATGAAGTCGCGAGGCCACCAGTGCAGTTGGTCAGTCGGATTTCTGCACGGCTCAAAGTGATGGCGGCGCTGGATATTGCCGAACGACGCAAGCCGCAGGACGGCCGAATCAAGATGAAGGTCTCCAAGACCAAGTCCATCGATTTCCGCGTCAACAGCCTGCCCACGCTGTGGGGCGAAAAGATCGTGATGCGTATCCTCGACTCCTCCAGTGCCAAGATGGGGATCGATGCGCTGGGTTATGAGGAAGAACAGAAAGCGCTGTACATGGCCGCGCTAAAGCAGCCGCAAGGAATGATCTTGGTCACTGGGCCTACCGGCTCGGGTAAGACCGTTTCCCTGTACACCGGGCTGAACATTCTTAATACGGTGGACGTGAACATCTCCACCGCGGAAGACCCGGTGGAGATAAACCTTGAGGGCATTAACCAGGTCAACGTCAATCCGCGCCAAGGCATGGATTTCGCCCAGGCGCTGCGCGCTTTTTTGCGTCAGGACCCGGACATCATCATGGTGGGGGAAATTCGGGACCTTGAAACGGCGGAGATTGCGGTAAAAGCCGCCCAAACCGGCCATATGGTCATGTCTACCCTTCACACCAACAGTGCTGCGGAGACGCTCACCCGTCTGCGTAACATGGGCGTACCGGCCTTTAACATCGCGACATCCGTCAACCTGATCATCGCCCAGCGGCTCGCTCGTAAGCTTTGTTCTAGTTGTAAGAAAGAAGTCGAGGTGCCACGCGAGGCGCTTTTAAAGGAAGGGATACCAGAAGACAGGATCGGCACCTTTCAGCTCTATGGTCCGGTAGGTTGCGATAATTGCAACGGCGGCTACAAAGGCCGTGTCGGTATTTATGAAGTGGTTAAAATCACGCCTGCCCTGCAGCGGCTTATCATGGAGGAAGGTAATTCCATCGATATCGCCCTCCAGGCGCGCAAGGATGGATTCAATGATTTGCGCATTTCCGGTCTGGTCAAAGCCATGAATGGCATTACCAGCCTGGAAGAAGTCAACCGCGTGACCAAGGATTAACCATGGCGCAGCAGAAAGCGTTGAAAACCAGTGTGTTTAGCTGGGAAGGAACCGACCGCAAGGGCAGCAGGATCAAGGGTGAGCTCTCGGGTCAAAGCCAGGCGCTGATCAAGGCGCAACTCCGCAAGCAAGGCATTAATCCGCTCAAGGTGCGCAAGAAAGCCGTCTCGCTGTTTGGCGCAGGCAAGAAGATCAAGCCGATGGACATCGCGCTCTTCACGCGACAGATGGCCACGATGATGAAGGCGGGTGTGCCGCTGTTGCAGTCCTTCGACATCATCGGCGAGGGCTTCGACAACCCCAACATGCGCAAGTTGGTCGACGAGGTGAAGCAGGAGGTAGCAGCGGGCAACAGCTTTGCCGGTTCGCTGCGCAAGAAGCCGCAGTATTTCGATGATCTCTACTGCAATCTGGTCGAGTCCGGTGAGCAATCGGGTGCGCTTGAAACCCTGCTGGACCGCGTGGCGACCTATAAGGAAAAGACTGAGCAGCTCAAGGCTAAAATCAAAAAGGCGATGACTTACCCGATTGCGGTCATCGTGGTGGCGATCATCGTATCGGCCGTACTTTTGATAAAAGTGGTTCCGCAGTTCGAGAGTGTGTTCCAAGGGTTCGGCGCCGAACTGCCGGCGTTCACGATGATGGTGGTCGGGCTATCCCGATGGCTGCAGGAGTGGTGGTATTTGGTTGGGGGCGGTTTCTTTGCCGCAGCTTTTCTGTTCAAGCACGCCTACAAACGATCGGAGAAGTTCCGCGATTCGCTCGACCGTGGCCTTTTGAAAATGCCGATTGTCGGCGACATCATGTACAAGGCTGTGGTGGCCCGCTATGCCCGTACGCTCGCGACTACCTTCGCTGCAGGGGTGCCGCTGGTGGACGCGTTGGACTCGGTTGCCGGCGCGACAGGCAACGTGGTCTTCCGTAACGCTGTAAACAAAATTCGCAACGATGTTTCGTCCGGTGTGCAGCTCAACTTTTCCATGCGTACGACCGGAGTGTTCCCGTCGATGGCAATCCAGATGACGGCCATTGGGGAGGAGTCCGGCTCGCTGGATGAGATGCTGGACAAGGTTGCTGGCTTTTACGAAGACGAAGTCGACAATATGGTCGATAACCTAACGACCTTGATGGAGCCGATGATTATGGTGGTTCTGGGTACGCTCGTGGGTGGCCTGATCGTTGCCATGTATCTGCCGATCTTCCAGTTGGGTAGCGTGGTCGGATAAATCCATGATTTTTGACATTTTGGCCAGCAATACGCTGGCCTTTGTTTTATGCGTACTGGTGCTCGGCCTGCTGGTGGGCAGTTTTCTCAACGTGGTGATCCATCGCCTGCCGATCATGATGCAGAGGGACTGGCGTGCTCAGGCGCGTGAGTTTCTCGAGTTGCCAGCCGAGCCCGCGTCTACCTTCAACCTCGTTCTTCCCAACTCTCACTGTCCGCAGTGCGATCATGAAATACGCCCGTGGGAGAACATTCCCTTGGTCAGCTGGCTAGCGCTGCGTGGCAAATGCTCGTCGTGCCGTGCGCCGATCAGCCGTCGCTACCCGTTGGTCGAGCTGCTCTGTGGGCTCCTGTCCGCCTATGTGGCCTGGCATTTCGGCTTCTCGTGGCAAGCTGGCGCAATGCTGGTGCTGACCTGGGGCCTGCTGGCGATGAGCATGATCGATGTCGATCATCAGTTGCTGCCTGACTCCCTTGTGCTGCCGTTGCTTTGGCTGGGCTTGATCGTCAACTATTTCGGGTTGTTTGCGCCGCTGCCCGATGCTATGTGGGGTACAGTTGCTGGGTATCTAAGTCTCTGGTCGGTGTACTGGCTGTTTAAGCTCGTGACCGGCAAGGAGGGCATGGGCTATGGCGACTTCAAGCTGCTGGCGATGCTGGGGGCTTGGGGGGGGTGGCAAATTTTGCCGCTGACCATTCTTCTCTCGTCGGTCGTGGGTGCGGTCCTGGGAACTATCATGCTGCGCATGCAAAAGGCGGACAGCGGCACGACCATTCCATTCGGCCCGTACCTCGCGATTGCGGGATGGGTCGCGCTGCTCTGGGGTGATGAGATCACGTCGGCCTATCTTCAATTCGCCAGGTTCTAACGGCCTGGGCATTAGGGGTTGATCATCGTTTCCCCGTCCCACTATTTGGCCACTCCGTGGCAGTGGTGGGGCGATCGCGGGCTCCATTGACTGAGCAGCAGCTCGTTGCTGCTTGCAGTTGTCGCACAGCTTCTGGTGACCGGGAATTTTGAGTCCCTGCGCTCGGGTGTCCATCATCCCTTCAAGGTTCTACAGGCTGCGATGTGCTGTGTTGATGGGCATACCACCCTCTGTGAAAGCTGGCTTCCTCAGTTCTAGAAAGGTCGAGCGATTCTGTTGGGATCGCCCTTGCGCTTGCATCCTTGCATTTCAAACGTTACTACTGCGCGTCGTTTAATCCTCGGGACGTTTTTTGATGAAGCCTTGGGTGCTTGGTTTGACGGGTGGTATCGGCAGCGGCAAGAGCGCAGTGGTGGAAGCATTCGGCCGCCTCGGTGTGCACTGGGTCGATGCCGATCATGCTGCGCGCTGGGTTGTCGAGCCGGGCCGGCCGGCTCTGGGGCTGATTGTTGATCGTTTCGGCGACGGTGTTCTTGCGTCCGACGGGGGGCTGGATAGGGCGGCACTGCGCGAGTTGGTGTTTCGAGAGCCTGAACAGCGCAAATGGCTTGAGCAACTGTTGCACCCGCTGATACGCCGGGAAGTCGCTGAGCACCTCTCTCGGGCGACCTCGCCGTACGCGATCATGGTATCGCCCCTATTGGTGGAGTCCGGTCAACACCAGCAAGTTGCGCGCGTGTTGGTGGTCGATGTGCCGGAGGCGCTGCAGCTGGAGCGCGCCATCCAGCGTGACCAATCCAGCGAAGCGCAGATCCGCGCCATTCTCAACGCACAAATCAGCCGCGAAGAACGTTTGCGTCATGCTGATGATGTGCTGGTCAATGATCGGGATCGGGCTTGGCTGGAAAGCGAGGTCAAACGGCTACATGATTTTTATCTGACGCTACGAGGAGGTCAGGAATGAGTACTACGGTTGTTGAATGCCCCACGTGCGGCGCGCCGGTCGAATGGAGTGTGAAAAGTCCGAATCGTCCTTTCTGTTCGGAGCGGTGCAAACTGATCGACTTAGGTGCCTGGGCGTCGGAAGAGCATGCGATCCCGGGTAATGAGCTTGAGGATGATCTGTTCTCTGACGATATGCCGCCGCGCCAGCACTGAGGGCGCGTTCGCGTCCCGGCTTGGTTGTGCGGCTGGCTAGCGCTACGGCTTACTCACATATAATCGTTGCTGTCGTCTTTCCATGGAGCTTGCAGGTAGCGACTGCGGTTGAATGTTTCCATCCAGTCCGGATAGAACACCACTAGCGCACTGACGACCGCGCCGTTGATAAAAGCCTCGGGAAACATCACCAGCCAGATGTACCCAGCGAAGTCGTCCAGCCAGGGCGGCATTGGATAGAGGCCGTCGATCAGCAAGATTCCGAGCCCTGCCAGGATGCAGAGCAGGGTCGCGAGGCCGGCCGCAAAAAAACCTGAAAAGAATATATAGACGAATAGGTTGCGAGGCTGGGTGCGCTCCACGGCGATGGCGCAAGCTTCGGTGACCGTCACCGGTATCAATACCAGCAGCACGCCATTCAGGCCGAGAGCAACCAATTGCTGGTGGCCTGTGACCGTCAATCCAAGCTGGGCGACAAAGGCAGCGAGAATCGCCAGGGGCCAGTCGAGCAGTAGCGTGACCGCAGTCAGTCCAATGAAGTGGAAAGACAAACCCGAATCGAAGTCTCGGCGGACCAACCAAAGCAGAAAGATCGCCAGGACCGCACCGAACAGCAGGTGCTGGCGCCGCGTATCGCTGAACAGCTCGACCCAGGGTGCACGCATGCAGGCCCATATCAGTCCGGCGGCATAGAGCAGCCACCCCAGCACAAGGCTGGTCGGGGCAAGCAATTCGGCAGCGATCATCTATGCGCTCCTTGCGCCAAGAGTTATGACTGGTGGCGACGGCAAGGCTTGCACAGTGTCACCATTGCCGCGTGATTGGTCCATGATTCCTCAGGGGGCGGGATTGGGTTGCGCGGTGTGAATGGCTTCTATGGATTCGAGTACTTCGGCTGACAAGCGCAATTCAGAACTGGCGAGATTGCTTTCGAGTTGCTCAATTGAAGTTGCACCGATGATGTTGCTGGTTACGAAAGGCTGTTGAGTTACATAGGCCAGGGCCATTTGTGCAGGGTTCAGTCCGTGCTCCCTGGCAAGCGCCACATACCGCGAGCATGCCGCCTGCGACTCCGGCTTGGCGTAGCGTGCGAAGCGACTGAATAGGGTCAGTCGTGCTCCGGCTGGTCGTGCACCCTGCTCGTATTTGCCGCTGAGCATGCCGAAGGCCAGTGGCGAGTAAGCGAGGAGACCGCATTGCTCGCGCATGGCTATTTCGGCGAGGCCGACTTCAAAGGTCCGGTTAAGTAAGTTGTATGGGTTCTGGATCGAAACGGCGCGGGGCCAACCTCGGGATTCGGCGAGTTGCAGAAACTTCATGGTGCCCCATGGCGTTTCGTTCGACAGGCCGATATTGCGGATCTTGCCGGCTTTCACTTGCTGGTCGAGCACTTCTAGGGTTTCTTCGATTGGGGTGAAGTCTTGGTCCTGATGGTGGTAGCCCAGCTGACCAAAGAAATTGGTGCTGCGCTCTGGCCAATGCAGCTGATAGAGGTCGATCCAGTCCGTCTGCAGGCGCTGCAAGCTGGCGTCAAGTGCCGCAACGATGTGCTGCCGGTTCATTTTCAACTTGCCATCGCGGATGTGGCTGATGCCGTTGCCGGGGCCGGCGATCTTGCTGGCCAGGATCCAGTCGGCGCGATTACCGCGTGCCTTGAAGTAATTGCCTATGTAGCGCTCCGTGGTGGCATAGGTCTCAGGCTTAGGTGGCACCGGATACATTTCGGCGGTGTCGACGAAATTGATGCCTGCAGCTTTCGCGCAGTCCATTTGGGCGAAAGCTTCACTTTCATCATTCTGCTCGCCCCAGGTCATGGTGCCCAGGCAGAGCGCCGTGACATCAAGATCAGTACGGCCTAGTTGGCGCTTTTCCATGCAGTGTCCTTGCGTTTGAATAGATATCGGTTTGGGATGGTAACGCTGGCGATAAGTTTCCTGTTTCGCAGTGGTGCGGGGCTACCCGTCGCCGTAGGCGGCTACTGGCAGCGGCTCAATGATTTCGCCCCGACACGCCGTTTGCTCAGAACGGCGAGAAGCTGCTTGCTATTTGCCTGGTAATCCGGATAATTCCGCAGCCTGTCGCCGGGGATGCCTAGCCCGTTGACGCAAAAACAAGGTAGGGGATGCCAAGCCTACCGAACACTGCCGTAGCGGACGCGCTGACCCGAGCCCCCGATAGCGTCTGTTTCCGGCTGTCCTGGTCTTGCCAGGGCGAGCACCATTCAGTAAGATTCGCCGTCTTATTTTCAGGGCGGCCCCTGAGGCTATAACGAATGAAGACTTTTACTGCTAAACCGGAAACCGTCAAGCGCGACTGGTTCGTCGTCGACGCTGCCGGCCAGACCCTGGGTCGTCTGGCAACCGAAATCGCTAGCCGCCTGCGTGGCAAGCACAAGGCGGAATATACCCCTCACGTCGATACCGGTGATTACATCGTCGTTATCAATGCCGAGCAAGTGCGTGTTACCGGTGCGAAAACCACCGACAAGATGTACTACTCTCACTCCGGTTTCCCGGGTGGCATCAAGTCGATCAACTTCGAGAAGCTGATCGCCAAGGCGCCAGAGCGTGTGATCGAGACCGCGGTCAAGGGCATGCTGCCTAAGAACCCGCTGGGTCGCGACATGTACCGTAAGCTGAAGGTGTATAAGGGTGCTAATCATCCGCATACCGCTCAGCAGCCCCAAGAACTGAAGATTTAACGGAATAGTTCATTATGTCGGCGACTCAAAACTACGGCACTGGCCGTCGTAAGACTGCAACCGCACGCGTATTCCTGCGTCCGGGTACTGGCAAAATCTCCATCAACAACCGTGAGCTGGACAACTTCTTCGGGCGTGAAACCGCTCGCATGGTCGTTCGTCAGCCTCTGGAACTGACCGAGACTGTCGAAAAGTTCGACATCTACGTAACCGTTCTGGGTGGTGGTGTGAGTGGTCAGGCCGGTGCGATCCGTCACGGTATCACTCGTGCCCTGATGGAATACGACGAGACTCTGCGTCCTGCTCTGCGTAAGGCTGGCTTCGTGACTCGCGATGCTCGCGAAGTTGAACGTAAGAAGGTCGGTCTGCGTAAGGCTCGTAAGCGTCCGCAGTACTCGAAGCGCTAATTCAGGCTTCTCAAAAGAACGCCCAGCTTCTCACGGAGCTGGGCGTTTTTTTATGGCTGCCGTTTCGCGGCTGCGACAGCTTGTCACGCGTCAGGCCCCGATTTTCGGGGGTTCGCGCAGGGTTGTATCCTGTTATTACCTTGTCATCAGAGGGGGTTTTCTTTACCATTTGGCGAATTTTTTCGCGGCCTCGTTTTACGGTTGACGCACGTAGTAGACGCCTGCTTTCGGTAGGCCATAAGAAACTGATGGGAGACGACTGAATGAGCAATGACGGCGTGAATGCTGGCCGGCGTCGCTTCCTCGTAGCCGCTACTTCGGTAGTAGGTGCTGCAGGAGCGGTGGGTGCCGCGGTCCCGTTCGTGGGATCGTGGTTCCCAAGTGCCAAGGCCAAAGCAGCCGGTGCACCGGTTAGGGTAAATATCAGCAAGATCGAGCCAGGCCAGCAAATGGTGGCGGAGTGGCGCGGTCAGCCGGTGTTTATCGTTCGTCGTACCGATGAGGCGCTGGCGAACCTGGACAAGCTCACCGATACGGTAGCCGATCCCAAGTCTGAGGCCTCGGTGCAGCCTGCCTATGTGGATCCGCAGGTTCGCTCGATCAAGCCGGAAGTTCTGATTGTCGTCGGGCTCTGTACGCACCTTGGTTGTGCTCCATCGTTCCGTCCGGAAGTGGCGGCGGCTGACCTCGGAGCTGATTGGCTTGGTGGCTATTTCTGTCCGTGCCATGGTTCGAAATACGATATGGCTGGCCGTGTCTACAAGGGTCAACCTGCGCCATTGAATCTGCCGGTTCCCCCACACACCTACGAAACTGACTCTGTGGTCATTATCGGCGTGGATCAGGAGAGCGCGTGATGAGCAAATTCATGGAATGGGTCGATGCGCGCTTCCCCGCGACCAAGATGTGGGAAGACCATCTAAGCAAGTACTATGCGCCTAAGAACTTCAATGTTCTGTATTTCTTCGGCTCCCTCGCCTTGTTGGTTCTGGTGAATCAGATCCTGACCGGCGTTTGGTTGACGATGAGCTTCGAGCCGTCTGCAGAGGGTGCATTCGCCTCAGTCGAATACATCATGCGAGACGTCGAATACGGCTGGATCATTCGCTACCTGCATTCCACGGGGGCATCGGCATTCTTCGTCGTGGTCTACCTGCACATGTTCCGAGGGATCCTGTACGGCTCCTACCAGAAGCCGCGCGAGCTGGTCTGGATCTTCGGCATGATGATCTATCTGGCGTTGATGGCTGAGGCCTTCATGGGCTATCTGCTGCCCTGGGGACAGATGTCCTACTGGGGCGCCCAGGTGATCATCTCGCTGTTCGGTGCCATACCTGTCATCGGCGATGATCTGACTCAGTGGATTCGCGGTGATTACCTGATCTCCGGCATCACCCTGAATCGCTTCTTTGCGCTGCATGTCATCGCACTGCCGATCGTGATCCTCGGGCTGGTCGTGCTGCACATCCTCGCGCTGCATGAGGTGGGGTCGAACAACCCGATGGGTGTCGACATCAAGAAGAGCAAGAACGAAGCTGGCGTGCCGCTCGATGGCATTCCGTTCCATCCGTACTACACGGTTAAAGATATCGTGGGTGTGGTGGTGTTCCTCTTCGTGTTCTGCGCCATCGTGTTCTTCTTCCCGGAAATGGGCGGCTATTTCCTCGAGAAGCCAAACTTCGAAGTGGCGAACGCCTTTAAGACGCCTGCTCACATCGCTCCGGTTTGGTACTTCACTCCGTTCTACGCAATTCTACGTGCCGTACCGGACAAGCTACTTGGCGTGATTGCCATGGGCGCCTCGATTGCCGTGCTTTTTGTGTTGCCATGGCTTGATCGCAGTCCAGTTAAGTCCATGAAGTACAAGGGCTGGATGAGCAAGATCGCGCTGCTGGCGTTCTGCATCTCCTTCATCATTCTCGGTGTGCTTGGCGTACTGGCTCCGACTCCTGAGCGCACGCTTCTCGCGCGGATCTGTACTGCTATCTACTTCGGCTACTTCATCCTGATGCCGTTCTATACCAAGCTCGAGAAGACCAAAGTGGTTCCGCAAAGGGTGGCTGGCTGATGAAAAAGCAATTTGCTGCATTGATTCTTGCTCTCGTGCCGGCATTTGGTTTCGCCGCTGGTACTGATGTTCATCTTGATCCGGTCGATATTGACCTAACCGACAAGGTGGCCCTGCAGGACGGTCTACAGACCTTTACCAATTACTGCATGGGCTGCCACAGCGCGAAGTACCAGCGCTATGAGCGTGTTGCGACAGATCTAGGTATCCCCGAAGAGATCATGCTCGACAACATAGTTTTCACTGGTGCCAAAATCGGCGACCACATGAAGATCGGCATGACTCCTGATGAAGCCAAGACCTGGTTCGGCGCTGCTCCGCCGGATCTGACGCTGGTGGCGCGGGTGCGGGGTAACGACTGGCTGTACACCTACCTGCGCAGTTTCTACGAAGATCCTACGCGCCCCTATGGCGTCAACAACACGGTATTCCCGAACGTGGGCATGCCTCACGTGTTGGCTCCGTTGCAGGGGCGCCAGGTTCTGCCAAGCAAACTGCCTGAAGGCGAGTCAGTAGCATGCAAGCAGGTTCAGATTGTCGAAGATGGCCGTAAGCAGTTCGACCCGCTGACCGGTACTCCGATCACACACGAAGACTGCCATGCGATGACGGTTGTGCCTGGTACTGGTGAGCTGACTGAGGCCGAATACGACGAGAAGATCAAGAATCTGGTGGCCTTTCTGGCCTACTCGGCTAACCCGGTCAAGTTGGAGAGCCAGCGCATCGGTACCTATGTACTGCTGTTCCTGGCGTTCTTCTTCGTGTTTGCTTATCTACTCAAGCGGGAATACTGGAAAGACATCCACTGATTCCTTGCTTGTTAGCTGTACCCCGCGCGCGCCCTTATGGGCGCGCGTTTTTTTCTGCCATGGCATATTTTTAAGGAGGGACCCTATGGCCGCTACCAATCGGTTGGCCTGCTATTCCGATCCCGCCGACCACTATTCGCATCGAGTGCGTTATGTGCTTGCTGAAAAGGGCGTAAGCGTCGAAATAATCGACGTCGATTCGGCGCACTGCCCGGTCAGGCTGAGCGAGGTGAATCCGTACGCCAGTGTGCCGACGCTCGTGGATCGTGATTTGGCGCTTTACGAGCCGAGCGTGATCACCGAGTATCTCGAAGAGCGTTATCCGCACCCGCCGCTGCTTCCCGTCTATCCTGTAGCTAGAGCGAATACCCGGCTGCTGGTGCATCGGGTGCAGCGGGACTGGTGCAGCCTGGTTGATCGAATTGGTGATCGCCGCACCGCTGAGGCGGCGCGTGCCCAGGCGCGGAAAGAGTTGCGTGAGAGTCTAACGGGCGTGTCGCCCGTGTTCGCTGAAAAGCCTTTCTTCATGAGTGATGAGATCAGTTTGGTGGACTGTTGCCTGTTGCCTATCCTGTGGCGTTTACCCACACTTGGAATTGATTTGCCGCGGGCGGCGAAACCGCTGCTCGACTACATGGAAATCAATTTTGCCCGCGAGGCCTTCCAGGTCAGTCTATCCGCCGTTGAGCGCCGCATGCGCTAAGGGGGTTGTATATGACATCGAGTCGACCTTATCTGGTACGGGCGTTGTACGAATGGATCGTCGACAACGACTGCACGCCGCATCTTTTGGTCAACGCTGATCATGCCGGCGTTCAGGTGCCTGACGGTTTTGCCAGTGATGGCCAGATCGTCTTGAATGTGGCGCCCAGCGCGGTGCGTCAGTTGCAGATGGATAACCAGGCGATCAGTTTCGAGGGGCGCTTTGGTGGCGTTCCGCACAGCTTGCACGTCCCGTCTGCGGCAATCATGGCAATCTACGCAAGGGAGAACGGGCAGGGGATGGTCTTCGAGGTTGAGCCTGCTCCGCCGGATGACGCGACGCCTTCCGATGACACTTCAGCTGGGGCCGGTACTGCGTCACGCCCGGCCCAGGGTGGGCGCCCTAGTTTGAAGGTGGTCAAGTAAAAGGGGCGAAAGGCCCTTAAGCCGACAAGGCTGCCGGCTAGGTCGGCCCTGGCTGGCTGGGAGCGTCGGTGGGGCGCAAGTTTACACCCCCTGTTACGCTTTCCCGGCCAAAGCTCTCTAATCGATATATTCGAACAGCTTGACGATTCGCTGCACGCCTGAGACGCCTTGCACCACGCTCGTTGCGCGATTGCCTTCCTGGCGCGTGACGAGGCCAAGAAGATAAACGATTCCGTTCTCAGTGATGACTTTTACGCGGGAGCCAGGAACGCTCGCGTCTGCCAGCATCTGTGCCTTAATCTTGGTTGTTAGCCATGAGTCGTTGCTTCGTGCCAGGCCCGACGAGGGCTTCAATACCTGTACTTCGTTGTGTACGCGCTTGACCCGCTGCACTGAGCTGGCGGCTTGTTCGGCTAGCTGCTTAAGCTCTGCGCGCGGCGTTTGCCCCGCCAACAGCACCACGCCGTTGTAACTGGCAACGACGATATGGGACGCCTGGTCAAGGTCGGGATGGGCTTTGGCAATATTTACAGCTGCTTTCGTTTCGATTAGCGAGTCGTCAATCGTACTGCCGATCGTGCGAGTGCCCCGATTGTCGTTAATTGGCTCGTCGCGTGTGGCGTTGAGCACTGAGCCGCATCCTGTGACGGCGAGGCACAGTGCGAGCGTAAGCGCATGCAGATGAACCGAAGTCATTCTTCGCTCCCAAACAGTTGGTTGTCGATTAGGTCGCACAGGCAGTGAATGGTTAGCAGGTGTACTTCTTGAATGCGTGCGGTCACCTTCGCCGGTACTCGTATTTCAACGTCTTCAGGCAGCAGCAGCGAGGCCATGCCGCCACCGTCGCGACCGGTAAGCGCAACGACCACCATCTCCCGGTCGTGAGCGGCCTGTATCGCCTGGATGACATTGGCCGAATTGCCGCTGGTAGAAATCGCCAGCAGTACATCGCCCGGCTGACCCAGTGCGCGGATCTGCTTGGAGAACACTTCGTTGTAACTGTAGTCGTTGGCGATGGACGTTATTGTCGAGCTGTCCGTTGTCAGCGCGATTGCTGGCAGGCTAGGGCGCTCCCGCTCGAATCGGTTAAGCAATTCCGAGGAGAAGTGCTGAGCATCGCCGGCTGAGCCACCATTGCCGCATGTCAGGATCTTGCCTTCGCTGAGCAGGGTGTTGACCATCACTTGCCCGGCCTGCTCGATGCAGGGTGCGAGCACTTCCATAGCGCTTTGTTTGGTTTCAATGCTGGCTAGGAAGAGCTGTCGTATACGGGATTGCATGTCCATCGGAAATAAACCTTCAGGTGACGGGCCGGGCCGCTTTAGCCGTGCCGCAAGGAAACCTCGGTATAGGGGTGATATTCGCGAGATGGTGCGAGCCCACATAGGGCATCTTTAGCTATCGAAGGCATTTCGAATCCAGCTGGGCTGCGCTCCGCCTTCGGTCGAGCTGATGGCGACGACGTCGAAGCGGCAGGGATGTTTTGCCCAACGACTCTCCTTTAGCAGGAACAGCTGGGCTGCCTTGATCAGCTTCTGCTGTTTGCGCAGGTCCACGCTCTCGAGTGCGCCGCCCCATGCGGCGTGACGCCTGTACCGAACCTCGACGAATACTACTGTATCGCCATCGAGCATGACCAGATCAAGCTCGCCGCTACGACAGCTCCAGTTTCGGCAGATCAGGCGTAGCCCGCACGTCTCAAGGTGCCGCAGGGTGAAGTCTTCGGCGAGCTTTCCGCTGGTCTGCTTGCTGTTCGTTATCAATAGGACGTGTCCGGAAGCGGACGAACTTCCCCGTCACGAAATTCGGCCCAGGGCAGTTGCCGCTCGATCCGCTGCTGCGGAGTCAGGCTGAGTGTGCCCGAAAGGCCTTCGAGTCGAGTGTCCGGTAGCGCTAGAAGCTGGTTCAGGCGCGGTGCCAGCTGGTAGGCGTCAGCGCCCATTGCATACAGTCTGCCGAGGCTGCCTCGGGCTTGCGGCCATTTCCGCTCGATTTCCTGTCTCAGTGGCAGCTGTGAATCAAGCAGCCAGGGGGTTTCGGTAAAGCGGATGCCCTCGAGGTCCAGATACTGCGTGCGGTTATCGGTGGCAGCGTGAAGGTGTGAAGTGGCGTAGACGGGTAGGTCTCCGGCGTACTGGAAGATCAGAGTGGGCTTGACTTGTTGCGCCTGCTGCGGAGTCGCGGCAAGAAACAGGAAATCGATATCCTGGCGACGCGAAGGCTGCGTTTCATTACCAGCTCCGTTGCTGCGTATCTGCAGCAGGTCCGCTATTTGATTCGCCAACTCAATGGGTTCGGCCAAAGGTTCTGCAGCGACCACGGTGCCGCCTAGCGCCTGCCATTCTTGGCGGAAGGCCTCGAATACACGATTACCCCAGTCGCCACGAGGCGTCAGCGCTACGGCCCGGCGGTGTCCGTCAGCCCAGGCGCGGCGAGCTACTTCGCGCGCTTCGTCCTCTGCAGCAAGGCCAAATTGAAACAGTTGCGGTGGCACCTTTTGGTTCGCATCGCTGTAATTAAGGGCGAGGGTGGTAATGGGGAGCTGCTCGCGGTCCGCCAGCTGGCGGACCATGTCCTTTTCCAGTGGGCCGATGACCAGTTCGACGCCTGCGGTAGCTGCTTGCCGATAAAACTCATCGAGCGAAGACATCCGGGTGCTGTCGTACAGTTCGATCTTGAGGTCTTGCTGCTCGGCGAGGTGGGCGGCGAGAAATCCGTCGCGCAGCGCGCGCGCTACGCTGGCCAGCGGGCCGTCCATCGGGAGGAGTAACGCCACATGTGACAAAGGTTTGTCAGCCAATTCCCTGAGATTCTTCAGTGATGTCGGCAGTCGTCTGGCGGCTGGATGGTTGGGGTTCTGCTGTAGCCAGGCGTCGATAGCACGTTGCTGCTGGTTGAGGGTGCCGGCCTGTTTGACGGCTGCTGCCAGGCTTATCCAGCCGGTTAGATCGGTGTCTGCATTCGGTTGCAGTTGGCCGGTCGGCAGGTTCGATACGAGCGACCAGATAGCTTCGTGATTGGCTTCGGCCGGCTCGCCGCTTAGCAGCGGTGCGATGAAGGTGCGTTCGCGGGCCGCGTCGAGGGGTTGGTTGTTCGCTTGAAATGCTTGGGCGCGGGCGAGCTGGGTTCGTAGCTGCTGGTCTACGGGCAGTTCTGCGAGGCGATCGAACGCTGGGTGCTGAAGCGCCTGCAGGGCGCTCTTGGCGTCGCCTGCAGCTAAGGCCAACTCTGCTTCCAGTGTCTTCGCGAACATTTGCTGAGCAGGCATCAACTGAGTGAGGTCGATTTGACCGAGGATCTCTCGAGCTTGAGCCTGATTGCCCTGCTGCATGCTTTGGTCGGCCGCAGACAGTCGCAGCGATGCTGCCTTGGCGGGTTCGCTGGCTTCGGCTTCTTTCAATAACTGCTGCGTCGATGCCTGGGGTGTTTTAGGTAATTCACCGAGAGTGGACGACGGCGAGCTGGCGCAAGCCGAGAGCAGAGCGGCAATGCATAAAAAGATAAGCGGGCGAAAGCGGGCCGTCATGTGTTCGTTCCTGAAAGGCGATGGCGGGTGTCGGCGGATTGTACCCAAGCATTGGCGGGGTCGCGATGTCGCCGCCCGTAAACGGGCTACAATGCGCGTTTTAGTAGCTGAGGTAAGCTCTGTGACTGCGACAGGTGATGTGAATTCCGCGGTGGGCACGCTCTATGTCGTCGCCACGCCAATCGGTAACCTCGAAGATATCAGTGCGCGGGCTTTGCGCGTTCTATCCGAGGTAGCGCTGATTGCGGCGGAAGACACCCGGCATTCGTCTCGCCTGCTACAGCACTTCGGCATCACTACACCCTTGGCGGCGTGCCATGAGCATAACGAGCGAGAGGAGGGTGGACGCTTTATCAGGCGACTACTGGCCGGTGACGATGTGGCGCTGATCTCCGATGCAGGTACACCGCTGATATCCGACCCTGGCTACCATCTTGTTCGTCAGTCGCGAGCTGCAGGGGTGCGGGTCGTTCCGCTGCCTGGCGCCTGTGCGCTTATCGCGACGCTGTGCGCCGCAGGCCTGCCGTCTGATCGATTTATCTTCGAGGGATTTTTGCCTGCTAAGCAGGTCGCGCGACTTGCTCGTCTGAATCATCTGCGGGATGAGCCGCGTACGCTGATTTTCTATGAGGCGCCGCATCGAATCCTTGCTGCGCTGGTGGACCTTGAGTCTGTGTTCGGTCCCGATCGGCCTGCGGTGCTGGGGCGCGAGTTGACCAAAACCTTCGAGACGCTGAAGGGCCTTCCGTTGGGCGAGCTGCGCGCTTGGGTTGAGGCAGATCCCAATCAGCAGCGGGGCGAATGCGTGCTTGTAGTGGGCGGTTGGCAAGCGCCGAACGAGGATGACACAGTCGATGTGAATGCCCGTCGGGTTTTGAGTCTGCTATTGGCCGAGCTGCCGGTTAAGCGTGCCGCGGCGCTTGCCTCGGAGATCACGGGGGTCAGGAAGAACCTGTTGTATCAACTCGCATTACAAGAAAAGGATGCGAGCCAATAAAGCTGTCGGATGATCGGTGGGGTGGTTCTGCCGCTTCGGTGGCCGGCTAGCCGCAGCTTGCAGCTCTCGCTGTATACAAGTACTCTGGCTGCCGGAGAGTCGATCGGACAGTCGCTGTCTCTTTTTGTTCCGCAAGAAGGGAGGGAGGAAAGTCCGGGCTCCATAGGGCGAAGTGCCAGGTAATGCCTGGGAGGCGTGAGCCTACGGAAAGTGCCACAGAAAATAACCGCCTAAGCGCTTCGGTGCCGGTAAGGGTGAAAAGGTGCGGTAAGAGCGCACCGCACGGCTGGCAACAGTCCGTGGCTAGGTAAACCCCACTTGGAGCAAGACCAAATAGGGATCCATTGGCGTGGCCCGCGCTGGATCCGGGTAGGTTGCTAGAGGCAGTCAGTGATGGCTGTCGTAGAGGAATGACTGTCCTCGACAGAACCCGGCTTACAGATCGACTCTCCGAATTCTCTTGAAACACCCCTCCTGTTTAGACCAAAAAATTCTTGCTCTTCATAAAGTACTTTAACTTCGAAGTGCAGGCTTTTGCGTTTGCTGAATATCTCTATTCGCTACCCCTTCCGGTTTACCGTTTATCTCCGCTTCGCTTGCTAAATTCCCGTCACATAAGGGTTTTTCCCGTCCGGCGTACCTTGACGGTGGGGCTGCTGCATTTCTATAGTGCGCACAAGTGGTAAAAAGTGGAATGAAGTGGGTATTTATGGGCATGGATAGCTAAATCAGGGGAAGCGCAGCCGTGTTTCGCGGAGCAAACGCCATCAGTCTCGATGCCAAAGGCCGGCTAGCGATGCCAAGCCGGTATCGTGACGAGCTCGTTTCGCGTTGCGAGGGGCAGCTGATCATCACCATCGATGCTGTGGACCGTTGCCTGGGAATTTACCCATTGCCTGAGTGGGAGCTGATCGAAGCCAAGCTTCGTGAGTTGCCATCTTTAAGAGAAGAAAGTCGCCGACTGCAGCGTTTGCTGATCGGGAATGCGGTCGATCTGGAAATGGACGGCAATGGCCGCGTTCTGGTGCCGCCGCGTTTGCGTGAATACGCCGGGCTGGACAAGCGGGCCATGCTGGTCGGTCAGCTGAACAAGTTCAGCTTGTGGAACGAGGACGACTGGAACGCACAAGCAGATGCGGACCTGGCGGCCATCAAACAACCCGGTGCTTTGCCGGAAGAATTGCGTGATCTAATCCTGTGAGCCCGACCAGCAACTATAACCATGTCACCGTTTTGCTCGACGAGGCCGTCGCGGCCCTTGGCGTGCGTCCCGACGGTCGCTATCTGGATGGGACCTTCGGTCGCGGCGGACATAGCCGCCTGCTGCTACGGCAGCTTGGGCCTGATGGCTGTTTGCTAGGATTCGACAAAGACCCGCTAGCAATCGCTACGGGGCAAGCACTGGCGGCCGAGGATGGCCGCTTTGTCGTTGTACAGAGAAGTTTCGCAGAGCTTGGCGCGGAGCTTGAGCAGCGCAGCTGGACCGGTACGTTGAGCGGTGTCCTGCTGGATCTTGGCGTATCTTCGCCGCAGCTGGACGACCCCGAGCGCGGCTTCAGCTTTCTGAACGATGGCCCTCTGGATATGCGCATGGACCCCAGTCGAGGGGTCAGTGCTGCTGAGTGGATCGCAACCGCCGACGAAGACGATATCGCCCGAGTCTTCCGGGAATATGGTGAAGAGCGCTTTGCCAAGCGCATGGCTCGTGCCGTAGTGCAACGTCGTGCGGTGCAGCCTTTTGAGCGTACGGCTGATCTTGCACAAGTCATTACCGTGGCCAATCCCGCTTGGGAGAAAGGCAAGAACCCCGCCACACGGGCCTTCCAGGGGTTGCGCATTTTTATCAACAACGAACTTGGCGACTTGGAAACAGGGCTCGAGGCCGCTCTCGAGGGGCTTGATGTGGGTGGCCGGCTGGTGGTGATCAGTTTTCACTCGCTGGAAGACCGCATCGTCAAACAGTTCATGCGTCGGCATGCGAAAGGCGAGGCCGACACGCTCCCGCGTGACCTGCCGATCATCCCTGAAAAATTCGTGCCTCGGCTGAAGCTGCTGGGCAAACCGCAATACGCTTCCGCCGAAGAGGTTAAGGCGAACCCGCGTTCGCGCAGCGCCGTGATGCGTGTGGCGGAGAAGTTGCGGTGACTCAGCTGCGTCGCGCCATGCCCAACGGCAGCCTGCTGATGCTGGTGCTGTTTATTGCCGTGCTGTTGTCGGCAATTGGCGTCGCCTATAGCGCGCACTGGAACCGGCAGTTACTCAATGAGCTTTACGGTGAGCTAAGTGTGCGCGACAAGGCGCAGGCTGAATGGGGTCGTCTTATTCTTGAACAGAGCACCTGGACTGCTCACAGCCGGATCGAGACCTTGGCTTCCGAGCAGTTGAAGATGCACATCCCTGAAGCGGCAGCTGTCAGGCTGGTGGCGCCATGAAGCTTCAGGGCGCGCTCTATCCGTGGCGTTTTCGCATCGTGCTGGCTCTGCTGGCATTGATGGTTGGCGCCATTGCATGGCGCATCGTTGATCTGCAGGTACTGGATCAGGGGTTTCTGAAGGGCCAGGGAGATGCGCGCAGCGTGCGCCACATTCCAATCCCCGCGCATCGTGGACTCATGACCGATCGTCACGGCGAGCCCCTGGCTGTGAGTACCCCAGTCACTACGCTTTGGGCGAACCCGCGCGAAATGCAAAGCGCACAGGCTCGCTGGCCCGAACTGGCTGAGGCGCTGGGGCAGGACCCCGCCGGATTGCAGCAGCGCCTCAAGGCGCAGGCCGAGCGAGAGTTCATGTACCTGGTGCGCGGCCTGACCCCTGAGCAGGGGCAGCGGGTTCTGGATCTGGATATACCGGGCGTTTACGCGCAAGAGGAATTTCGCCGTTTCTACCCCGCCGGTGAGGTGGCCGCTCACGTGGTCGGCTTTACCGATATCGACGACCACGGTCGTGAAGGTATGGAACTCGCCTACAACGAATGGTTGGCCGGTGTCCCGGGTAAGCGGCAGGTGCTTAAGGACCGTCGCGGCCGTTTGATCAAGGATGTTCAGGTGGTCAAGAACGCCAAGGCCGGCAAGGCGCTTGCACTGTCCCTTGACCTGCGTCTGCAGTATCTGGCGCATCGCGAGCTGCGTAACGCGCTGTTGGAGTTTGGCGCCAAGGCTGGCAGCTTGGTCGTGCTCGACGTGAAAACGGGCGAAGTGCTGGCCATGGTCAATCAGCCAACCTATAACCCGAACAATCGCCGAAATCTGCAGCCAGCAGCGATGCGTAACCGGGCCATGACGGACCTGTTCGAGCCGGGTTCGACGATGAAACCAATCTCTATGAGCGCGGCTCTCGAAACAGGACGTTGGAAGCCCAGCGACCTGGTCGAGGTGTGGCCAGGATCGCTGCGCATCGGTCGCTACACGATCCGAGACGTCTCCAGAACCGAAGGGCGTGAGCTTAGCCTGACGGGCATTCTCATCAACTCTTCCAACGTCGGAATGAGCAAGGTCGCCTTCGATATTGGCGGCGCTGCGATTCATGAGGTCATGCGCAAGATCGGTTTCGGCCAGGACACCGGCTTGGGCTTCCCAGGTGAGCGAGTCGGCAATCTTCCTACCCACCGCGAGTGGCGCCAGGCCGAAACTGCCACGCTTTCGTATGGCTATGGCCTGTCGGTGACCGCTGTGCAATTGGCTCACGCCTATGGCGCACTGGCCAATGACGGGCGCCTGGTGCCGATGTCATTGGTCCGGGTGGACCACAAGCCAGAAGGCGTAGAAGTGGTGTCGCCGGAAGTTGCCAAAACCCTTCAGGGCATGCTTCAGGAAGTAATCGAAGCCCCGCGTGGCGTATTTCGCGCCCAGGTGCCGGGTTATCACGTGGCGGGCAAGAGCGGTACCGCGCGCAAGGCCTCGGCTAACAGTCGCGGATATCAGGAAAATGCCTATCGGTCGATGTTCGCCGGTTTCGGGCCGATGCGAGATCCACGCATCGCCATCGCGGTGGTCATCGACGAGCCCAGCAAGAGCGGCTATTACGGCGGCCTGGTATCGGCCCCCGTGTTCAGTCGCGTGATGTCCGGCGCGCTGCGTCTGATGAATGTGGCTCCTGACAATCTTCCTCCGGAGGACGTCAAGACCGCCGACGCTGACAAGACCAAGGGAGGGCGTATCTGATGCCGATGCCGCTGAATCAGTTACTGCCTCAAGCTGCCAGCGATACCCTCATTCGAGAGCTGACGCTGGACAGCCGCAAGGTTCGTCCAGGCGATTTGTTTCTGGCTGTGCCCGGTTACCAGCAAGACGGCCGCGTGCACATTGCAGATGCGATTGCTCACGGCGCAGCCGCAATCGCCTACGAAGCCGAAGGGGCTGCGAAAATGACCGCGGCTAGCGCTGAGCTGGTCCCGGTTCGCAACCTGGCGGGACAGCTTTCAGCTATTGCCGGACGGTTCTACGGTGAACCGAGCCGCGGTCTGCATCTGGTCGGCGTGACCGGAACCAACGGCAAGACCAGCGTGACCTACTTGATTGCCCAGGCTCTGGATCGTTTGGGTGAGCGTTGCGGGATCATCGGCACCCTCGGGACCGGCTTTCACGGCGAGTTGGTCCTTGGTCAGCACACCACACCTGATGCCATCGGCGTACAGGCCAATCTGGCGAGCCTGCGGAAGCAGGGCGCGCGCGCTGTTGCGATGGAGGTGTCCTCGCATGGCCTGGCGCAGGGCCGGGTTGCCGCGCTCGCGTTCGATGTGGCGGTGTTCACAAATCTGTCCCGAGACCACCTCGACTACCACGGTTCCATGGAAGCCTACGGTGAGGTCAAGGCGAGGCTATTCAATATGCCGGGGCTTGGGTGTCGGGTGATCAATCTGGACGACGCGCTGGGCCGATCGCTCGCGCAAGAGCACCCGGAATCGCGCTTGATCACTTATAGCCTGGAGGATGCCTCGGCTTACCTCTACTGCCCAGAGGCGCGGCTGGACGACAGCGGAATCCACGCACGGCTGGTGACCCCGCAAGGGGAGCGCTCGCTGCGTAGCCCGCTACTCGGCCGGTTCAATGTCAGCAATGTGCTTGCGGCGGTGGGCGCCTTGCTGGGCATGAATTACGCGCTCGACGAAGTTTTAGCAGTGCTGCAGGGGATTGATGGCCCGGTCGGCCGCATGCAGCGGTTAGGTGGTGGCGATCGCCCGTTGGTGGTGGTCGATTACGCCCATACGCCGGATGCGCTTGAAAAGGTTCTTGTCGCTCTTCGCCCGCATGCCCGCGGTCAGTTGCTGTGCCTGTTCGGCTGCGGTGGTGATCGAGACCGCGGCAAGCGCTCGCTGATGGCTCAGGTTGCCGAGCGTTTGGCGGACCGCGTCATAGTCACCGATGACAACCCGCGCCATGAAGATCCGCAGCAGATCCTCGATGAGATCCATGCAGGTTTCAGCGCGCCCGAACAAGCGCTGTTTGTGCCAGGGCGCGCCGCGGCCATTGCCCGCTGTATCGAGAACGCCAGCATTGATGATGTGGTGTTGCTGGCCGGCAAGGGGCATGAGGACTACCAGGAAATAAAGGGCGAGCGTCTGCCATTCTCCGATCTCGATCAGGCCTCGACGGCCCTGGCTGGCTGGAGGGGTTCCCATGCTTGAAGCCAAGCGTCTTAGCGATCTGGTCGAGCCATTGTCAGCCAAGCTGATCAATGCCGATGCAACCTTTAGCTCTGTCAGCACCGACAGCCGCGCAATCGAGCCGGGGCAGCTTTTCATTGCGCTCACCGGGCCTCGCTTCGACGGCCATACCTACCTTGCGGAAGTTGCCGCCAAGGGCGCTGTCGCCGCTTTGGTCGAGCGCCATATGCCAGAGGTCTCGTTACCTCAACTTGTTGTTGCCGATAGCCGTGTCGCCCTCGGTCAGCTGGGAGCGCTCAATCGCGACGCGTTCACCGGTCCGGTCGCGGCGATCACCGGCTCCAGCGGCAAGACCAGCGTCAAGGAACTGCTGGCCAGTATCCTGCGCGCCGCCTATGGCGATGATGCGGTTCTCGCCACACGCGGCAATCTCAACAACGATTTGGGCGCACCGCTCACGCTGCTGGAGTTAGGTCCTCAGCATAAGGCTGCGGTGATTGAGCTAGGTGCTTCACGCGTTGGCGAAATCGCCTATACCGTCAGCCTGACTCGGCCAGATGTCAGCTTGATTACCAACGCGGGCACGGCTCATGTTGGCGAATTCGGTGGGCCGGAAAAAATCGTCGAGGCCAAGGGCGAGATTCTCGATGGTCTCGGCGCCAAAGGCGTCGCCGTGCTCAATCGTGACGACCGCGCCTATTCGGTGTGGGAGCGCCGAGTGGCAGGCAAGCGAGTAGTGAGCTTTGCCGTCACGAGCCCGCTGGCCGACTTTCACCCCGCTTCGATTGCTTACGATCTTCGTGGCTGTCCCAATTTCGTCCTGACCGGCCCGACCGGGTCCGTGCGTGTCCAACTGAATCTTCTCGGTCGCCACAGCGTGGCCAATGCGCTGGCCGCCGCTGCGGCCGCCAGGGCGCTGGGTGTTGCCGCAGAGCACATCGTCGCTGGGCTTGAAAGTCTGCAGCCCGTAAAGGGCCGAGGCGTTGCGCAGATGCTGAGCAACGGCGTTCGCCTGATAGACGACACCTACAACGCCAACCCTGCGTCGATCTGTGCCGCCATCGATGTGCTGGCCGGCTTTGCCGGCCGCACGGTGCTGGTGCTGGGCGACATGGGGGAGCTGGGCTCCTGGGCCGAGCAGGGCCACCGCGAAGTCGGCAGTTACGCCCGAGGCAAAGTAGACACTTTGTTCGCGGTCGGACCGCTCATGAAGCATGCCGTGGAGGCCTTCGGTCATGGCGCGCGCCATTTCGCCGATCAGCAGAGCCTGATCGAGTCGCTGCGTCTGGAGCAGGGCAATGCGACCACCATTTTGATCAAGGGATCACGGAGCGCAGCGATGGATAACGTCGTTGCAGCACTTTCCGCGTCCGGCATGGAGAAACATTGATGCTGCTGCTACTCGCCGAGTACCTGCAACAGTTCCACACGGGCTTCGCAGTCTTTCAGTACCTGTCGCTTCGTGGGATTCTCGGCGTACTGACCGCGCTGGTGTTATCGCTGTGGCTGGGGCCCTGGTTGATCCGTACGCTGCAGCTGCGTCAGATCGGTCAGGCGGTACGGACAGATGGGCCGCAAACGCATCTGTCGAAATCCGGCACGCCGACCATGGGTGGCGCCCTGATCCTCAGCGCGATCGCCATCAGCACCTTGCTCTGGGCGGATCTGTCCAATCGCTATGTGTGGGTGGTGCTGGCCGTGACCCTGCTGTTCGGTGCAATCGGTTGGGTTGATGACTACCGCAAGGTGATCGAAAAAAACTCCCGCGGTCTGCCAAGCCGTTGGAAATATTTCTGGCAATCCGTCTTCGGCCTCGGTGCTGCGATCTTTCTTTACTTGACCGCGCAGACACCGGTCGAAACCACGTTGATCCTCCCGCTGCTGAAGAACATCGAGATTCCGCTGGGGGTCGGCTTCATCGTGCTGACCTATTTCGTCATCGTCGGCTCCAGCAATGCTGTGAACCTCACCGACGGGCTGGATGGCCTGGCAATCATGCCGACGGTGATGGTGGGCGGTGGTCTGGGCATCTTCTGCTACCTGTCGGGCAACGTGAATTTCGCCGATTACCTGCTGATTCCATACATCCCCGGAGCCGGTGAGTTGATCGTGTTCTGCGGTGCGCTGATCGGTGCCGGGCTTGGCTTTCTCTGGTTCAACACCTACCCCGCCCAGGTCTTCATGGGTGATGTGGGCGCGCTGGCCCTTGGCGCGGCCCTTGGCACTATTGCTGTGATCGTCCGCCAGGAAGTCGTGCTGTTCATCATGGGTGGCATATTCGTGATGGAAACCCTGTCGGTGATGATCCAGGTCGCCTCATTCAAACTGACCGGCAAGCGGGTGTTCCGCATGGCTCCGATTCATCACCACTTCGAACTCAAGGGCTGGCCAGAGCCCCGCGTGATCGTGCGCTTCTGGATCATCACGGTGATCCTTGTGTTGGTTGGTCTTGCCACATTGAAGTTGAGGTAACAAAGAGTGCTCATCGCTTCCGATCAGTTCCGCATCGTCGTAGGTCTCGGCAAGAGCGGCATGTCTCTGGTTCGCCATCTGGCGAGCCGCGGAGTGCCGTTTGCCGTCGCCGACACGCGTGCGAACCCACCGGAGTTGGCCACTCTGAAAGCGCAGTACCCAAATATCGAGGTTCACTGTGGAGAGCTCGATCCCCAGTTCCTCAGCCGCGCAAGCGAGCTGTTGGTAAGCCCGGGCCTACCGATCAGCATGCCAGCATTGCAGGCAGCCGCTGCTAACGGAGTGAAGTTGTCCGGGGATATCGAGCTGTTCGCGCGCGAAGCCAAAGCGCCAATCGTGGCTATCACCGGGTCGAACGCAAAAAGCACTGTGACCAGCCTGGTCGGCGAGATGGCTGCTGCGGCCGGACGCAAAGTGGCGGTTGGCGGAAACCTGGGAACGCCGGCCCTGGATCTGCTCAGCGACGATGTCGAGCTCTATGTCCTCGAGCTGTCGAGCTTCCAGCTGGAAACAACCGATCAGCTGAATGCGGAGGTCGCCACCTGCCTGAACATCAGTGAAGATCACATGGATCGTTATGATGGGCTGCCTGCCTACCATCAGGCCAAACACCGCATTTTTCGGGGTGCTCGGCAGGTTGTAGTCAATCGTGACGACCGCCTTAGCCGCCCGCTGGTTGCCGACGACCTTCCAACTTGGTCCTTCGGCCTCGGCAAGCCCGATTTCAAGGGCTTCGGACTGTTCGAAGAAAGCGGGGAGAAGTACCTCGCTTTCCAGTTCGACGCTCTGATGCCGGCTAACCAACTGAAGATGCGCGGGGCTCACAACCAGTCCAATGCGCTGGCCGCCCTGGCGCTCGGCCATGCCGTGGGTCTTCCGTTCGAGCCGATGCTCGCCACCTTGCGCAATTTTGCCGGGCTCGCCCATCGCTGCCAGTGGGTGGGGGAGCGCAAAGGCGTGACCTACTACGACGATTCGAAGGCAACCAACGTCGGAGCTGCCCTTGCAGCAATCGATGGGCTGGGTAGCGATATCACCGGTGAATTGGTGCTCATCGCCGGCGGCGATGGCAAGGGTGCGGATTTCTCCGCCTTGCACAGCCCGGTCTCGCATCAGTGCCGCGCGGTCGTCTTGCTTGGCCGCGATGCCGAGCAACTGGCGGCGGCGCTTGAAGGCGCAGCGCCGATCCACCGTGTTCCGACGCTTCAGGACGCTGTCCAGTTGGCAGCCAAACTGGCCCAACCCGGCGATGCGGTATTGCTGTCGCCGGCCTGTGCCAGCCTGGACATGTTCGAGAATTTCGAAGATCGCGGACGTCAGTTCGCCGCTGCGGTGGGGGCGCTGAGCTGATGATCGCTTTCCTGCGCAGCGCACCGTCACCTCTGTTCAGTCGGCGCGGCCTCGACCTCGATTTCCCTATGCTCGCCGGCTGTCTGGCGCTGCTAGGCCTCGGATTGGTAATGATCACCTCGGCTTCTTCCGAAGTCGCGGCCGTGAATGCCGATAATCCGATGTACTACATGATCCGCCATCTGATTTACGTCCTGCTCGGTATTGGCGCGGCGGCATTGGTTCTTCTGGTGCCGCTGTCCGTCTGGCAGCGGCTGGACTGGATGCTGCTGATTGCTGCGTTCGTGCTGTTGATTCTGGTTCTGATTCCCGGCATTGGGCGGGAGGTGAACGGCTCGATGCGCTGGATCGGCTTCGGTGCCTTCAACGTACAGCCGTCGGAACTGGCCAAGCTTTTCGTTGTGGTCTATCTCGCCGGTTATCTGGTGCGCCGCCAGCAAGAGGTGCGGGAAAGCCTATGGGGCTTCCTCAAGCCGTTTCTTGTATTGCTTCCAATGGCCATGTTGCTCCTGCTCGAGCCGGACTTCGGTGCGACTGTGGTGATGATGGGCGCGGCAGTTGCCATGCTGTTCCTAGGCGGCGTCGGCCTGGTTCGATTTAGCTTGCTGGTTCTGCTCGCTGTCGGCGCGGTCTTCGTGCTGGTACAGACGCAGGAGTACCGGCTGCAGCGGTTGATTACCTTTACCGATCCCTGGGCTGATCAGTACGGCGCCGGCTATCAGTTGACTCAGGCCCTGATCGCTTTTGGGCGTGGTGAATGGCTGGGTGTCGGGCTTGGCAACAGCGTCCAGAAGCAGTTCTACCTGCCTGAAGCGCACACCGATTTCGTCTTTTCCGTGCTCGCCGAAGAGCTGGGCATGGTGGGTGCGCTGCTGACCATCCTTCTGTTCGCATTCGTGGGTGTTCGCGCCCTGTACATCGGACTTGCAGCCGAGCGAGCACGCCAGTTCTTTGCTGCATATATAGCCTGGGGCGTTGCGTTCCTCTGGCTCGGTCAGTTCCTGATCAATGTTGGTGTGAACATCGGACTGTTACCAACCAAAGGCCTGACCTTGCCGTTCTTGAGTTATGGCGGCAGCTCGCTGGTGGTCACCTGCGCCAGTATGGCCTTGCTGCTGCGCATCGAGTGGGAAAGCCGCACGGTGCTTGGCAGCGAAGATGCCGAGTTCAGCGAGGACGATTTTGCCGAAACGCCTGTGCCCCAAAGCAAGGGGGTCGTGCATGGCCGGTAACGTCTTGATCATGGCCGGCGGAACCGGGGGGCATGTCTTCCCGGCGCTGGCCTGCGCGCACGAGTTCCAGAGTCGCGGTTATAGCGTGCACTGGCTGGGTACGCCGCGAGGCATCGAAAATGAGGTGGTTCCTGCGGCTGGATTGCCGCTGCACCTGATTCAGGTGAGCGGGCTGCGCGGTAAAGGTTTCGCTTCCTTGCTGAAGGCTCCGTTCCAGTTGCTGCGCTCGCTGGGTCAGGCCCGCCGGGTGATTCGTACCCTCCAGCCGGTCTGCGTGCTTGGGCTTGGTGGCTATGTGACGGGGCCTGGCGGTCTCGCCGCGAAGCTGGCCGGAACGCCTTTGATCATTCACGAGCAAAACGCTGTCGCTGGAACTGCCAATCGCAGCCTGGTGCCGTTCGCGCAGCGCGTCTGCGAGGCGTTTCCGAATACCTTCGCCGCAAGCGACAAGCGGCGAACCACTGGCAATCCGGTGCGCCATGAGCTGTTTCTCGAGACGCCAAGACAGACCTTGCTTGGCCGCCGCCCTCGGCTGCTGGTATTAGGCGGCAGTCTGGGTGCTGAGCCGCTGAACAAGCTGTTGCCGGAGGCGCTTGGTCAACTGCCTGGCGATCTGCGCCCCGAGGTGTTCCATCAGGCCGGCAAGCAGCACGCCGAGATTACGCGAGAGCGTTATGTGGCGGCGGGTGTCGACGCTGAGGTTGCACCTTTCATAAAGGACATGGCGCGGGCCTATGCCTGGGCCGACCTGGTCATCTGTCGCTCCGGCGCCTTGACGGTGTGCGAGCTGGCGGCTGCCGGCTTGCCTTCGTTTCTGGTGCCGCTACCCCACGCAATCGATGACCACCAGACCCGTAATGCCGAATATCTGGCGAAGGAAGGCGCGGCCGTTCTTCTCCCTCAAGCAACGACCGATGCTGCAGCGCTGGCCGCGCAGCTGACCGAGGTAATGATGCAGCCGGAAAAACTCAAGGCCATGGGAGCCACGGCACGTCGTCTGGCTCGGCCGGACGCTACCCGAACCGTCGTCGATATCTGTCTGGAGGTGGCCCATGGCTAAATCCCCAGCGGCGGTCAAGGCAGAAGTAAGGCGTATGCGTCGCATCCGCCGGATTCACTTCGTCGGGGTGGGTGGTGTTGGCATGTGTGGCATCGCCGAAGTCCTGTTGAACCTCGGCTATGACGTGTCCGGCTCGGATCTCAAAACCTCGGCCAGCACCGAGCGCCTGGAAAATTTCGGCGCACAGATTTACATCGGCCATCAGGCTGGAAACGTCGCCGGGGCGGACGTGCTGGTGGTATCCAGCGCGGTAAACGCGTCCAACCCGGAGGTCGCGTTTGCCCTCGAGCAGCGGATACCGGTGGTGCCTCGCGCCGAGATGCTTGCCGAACTGATGCGCTACCGTCATGGCATAGCCGTGGCAGGCACCCATGGCAAGACCACCACTACCAGCTTGCTGGCTTCGGTGTTCGCTGCGGGTGGGCTCGATCCAACCTTTGTTATCGGCGGCCGCCTGACTGCAGCCGGCACCAATGCTCAGCTGGGTTCCAGTCGGTATCTGATTGCCGAGGCCGATGAAAGCGACGCCAGCTTCCTGCACCTGCAGCCGATGGTCGCGGTCGTCACCAACATTGACGCCGATCACATGAGCACCTACGGCGGCGATTTCGGCAAGCTGAAGAAGACCTTTGTCGAGTTCTTGCACAACCTGCCGTTCTACGGGCTGGCGGTACTCTGCGTCGACGATCCGGTCGTGCGTGAAATCATTCCACAGGTGGGGCGTCCGATCACCACCTACGGTATGCATGAAGATGCCGATGTCAGGGCCATCAATGTTCGCCAGGAAGGTATGCGCACCTATTTCACGGTGCTGCGCGATGGCTTCGACGCGCTCGATGTGTCGGTCAACATGCCGGGCAACCATAACGTCCTCAACGCCCTGGCAACGATCGCCATCGCCACCGACGAAGGGATCGACGACGAGGCGATCGTTCTGGGCTTGTCTCAGTTCGGTGGGGTCGGCCGGCGCTTTCAGGTTTACGGAGAACTACCGGTTGAAGACGGCAGCGTGATGCTCGTTGACGACTACGGTCATCACCCGCGTGAAGTGGCCGCTGTGATCCAGGCTGTCCGAGGGGGGTGGCCCGATCGCCGCTTGGTCATGGTTTATCAACCCCATCGGTTCAGCCGAACCCGTGATCTGTACGACGACTTCGTACAGGTGCTGAACGATGCGAATGTTTTGCTCTTGATGGAAGTGTATCCAGCCGGCGAGGAGCCCATTCCAGGTGCTGACAGCCGCCATCTTTGCCACAGCATCCGTCAACGCGGCCAGCTCGACCCGATCTATATCGACCGCGGCGTCGATTTGGCTCCGCTGGTCAAACCGCTGCTACGACCGGGCGACATCCTGCTTTGCCAGGGCGCCGGCGACATCGGCGGGCTAGCCCCGCAACTCATCAATAGTCCCCTGTTTGCTGGCGCTGTGAGCGCCGCGAGGAAGAGCGAATGACGGCCCTCCAATCGACCCGCGACCCCCAGGCATTCGGCCGGGTCGCCGTGCTCTACGGCGGCAAGAGCGCTGAGCGCGAGGTCTCGCTGAAGTCTGGAGCGGCGGTGCTCGCGGCCCTGCAATCGGCTGGCGTTGATGCGTTCGGTATCGATGTTGATGATCAGCTGTTGACTCGGTTGAGCAGCGAACGGATTGATCGCGCCTTTATCGTGCTCCATGGGCGTGGCGGTGAAGACGGCAGCATGCAAGGTCTGCTCGAGTGTGCCGGTATCCCTTATACCGGTAGCGGCATCCTTGCATCGGCTCTGGCCATGGACAAGCTGCGTACCAAGCAGGTTTGGCAGAGCCTTGGCCTACCGACTCCGCGGCACGCCGTTCTGGCGAGCGAGGCCGATTGTCGCGCCGCAGCTGATGGTTTGGGTTTCCCGCTGATCGTCAAGCCAGCGCATGAGGGCTCCAGCATCGGGATGGCCAAAGTCGCAGGTATCGATGAGCTGATTGCGGCCTGGCGCGCCGCGAGTCTCTACGACTCGCAGGTGCTGGTCGAACAGTGGATCCAGGGTCCGGAGTTCACGATTGCCACATTGCGCGGCAAGGTGCTTCCACCGATTGGTCTGGGCACGCCGCACACTTTCTACGACTACGACGCCAAGTATGTCGCCAACGACACCCAGTACCGGATTCCCTGCGGGCTCGACGCTGCAAAAGAACAGGAATTGAAGGACCTGTCCGCCCGTGCCTGTGAAGCCGTGGGCATTCAGGGCTGGGCGCGTGTCGACGTCATGCAGGACAACAGCGGCGCTTTCTGGCTGTTGGAGGTGAACACCGTTCCAGGCATGACTGACCACAGCCTAGTGCCGATGGCCGCGCGGGCAGCTGGGCTGGACTTCCAGCAGTTGGTCCTCGCGATTCTGGATGCCAGCATGGCGACGGGGAACTGATCGATGATCACCACGCTGCGTCACTCTCAACCCGCTACCGGCCGTGCTTCACGCAAGCCGGCACAGCGGGGCGCGAGCCGCCTGGTGCAGCGCGAGCCGCTTTCGGCGCGCTTGCCACGGCCGAGCCTGGGTTCGCTCAAGCGTGCCCTATGGCCGGTACTGCTCGCGGGGCTTGCCGTGGGGCTTTATCAGCTGGGTGACCAGCTCGCCCCCTATGCCGATCGGCCGATTGCCAAGGTGAGCGTGCGGGGTGAACTGACCTATGTCGATCAGCAGGCGGTACAAGCACGCATGGCGCCATTCGTCGAAGCCAGCTTCTTCAAGGTTGATCTCGACGCTTTGCGTCACGACCTTGAACAGATGCCTTGGATAGCCCATGTCGAAGCGCGCCGAATCTGGCCGGATGAAGTCATGGTGCGTCTTGACGAGCAGCTGCCGATCGCTCGCTGGGGTGACGAATCGCTGCTGAACAATAACGGTCAGGCCTTCGCGCCAGACAATCTGACTCGGTATGAACACTTGCCGCAGTTGTATGGTCCGAAGCGGGCCCAGCAACGGGTGATGCAGCAGTACCAGGTTCTCAGCCAGATGCTGCGGCCACTCGGTTTTTCCATCGCTCGCCTGGAACTGCGGGCGCGGGGCAGCTGGTTTGTGACGACCGGCCAGGGCGTCGAGCTGCTGTTGGGACGGGACCAGATAATCGAAAAAATGCGGCGCTTCACTGCCATTTACCAGCAAGAGCTGGCGCAGGAGAGCGACAAAATTGCGCGGATCGACCTTCGCTACGCCAATGGCCTCGCCGTTGCGTGGCGGGAGCCGAGCCCGACCACGACGGATGAAGCCGTCGTTGCGAAGAATTGAGGAATGAAACACATGTCTAACGTGCAAAGCGGCAAGATGATCGTCGGTCTCGATATCGGCACCTCGAAGGTGGTGGCGCTGGTCGGCGAAGTGACGCCGGATGGCGAGTTGGAGATTGTCGGGATCGGCACGCATCCGTCGCGTGGCTTGAAAAAGGGCGTAGTGGTCAATATTGAGTCCACCGTTCAGTCGATCCAGCGTGCCGTTGAAGAGGCACAGCTGATGGCAGGCTGCCGCATTCACTCGGCATTCGTCGGCCTGGCCGGCAACCATATCCGCAGCCTGAACTCGCACGGGATCGTCGCCATCCGCGACCGTGAAGTCAGCACTGCTGACCTCGAACGTGTGCTTGATGCTGCCCAGGCCGTGGCTATTCCGGCAGATCAGCGTGTGCTGCACACCTTGCCGCAGGACTATGTGATCGACAACCAGGAAGGCGTTCGCGAGCCGCTGGGCATGTCCGGGGTGCGCCTGGAAGCCAAGGTTCACGTCGTAACGTGTGCGGTCAATGCCGCGCAGAACATTGAAAAGTGCGTACGCCGTTGTGGTCTTGAGGTTGACGACATCATCCTCGAACAGCTGGCCTCGGCACATGCCGTGCTGACTGATGACGAGAAAGAGTTGGGCGTCTGCCTGGTGGATATCGGTGGCGGGACGACCGACATCTGCATCTTCACCGAAGGCGCTATCCGGCATACCGCCGTTATCCCGATTGCGGGCGATCAGGTCACAAACGACATTGCCATGGCGCTGCGTACTCCGACTCAGTACGCGGAGGAGATCAAGATTCGTTACGCCTGCGCGCTGGCCAAGTTGGCCGGCCCCGGCGAGACCATCAAGGTACCGAGCGTCGGAGATCGGCCGCCGCGGGAACTCTCGCGTCAGGCATTGGCCGAAGTCGTGGAGCCGCGTTATGACGAGCTCTTCACCTTGATTCAGGCCGAACTGCGTCGCAGCGGCTACGAGGATCTGGTTCCGGCAGGGATCGTCCTCACAGGCGGTACAGCGAAGATGGAAGGTGCCGTCGAGCTCGCCGAGGAGATCTTCCACATGCCGGTGCGCCTTGGCGTACCGCATAGCGTCAACGGACTCGCGGACGTGGTCCGCAATCCCATCTATTCAACGGGCGTGGGCCTGCTGCTCTACGGGATGCGTAAGCAGACCGAAGGCACCTCCATGTCCGGTCTCGGCAACTTTGTCGAAGAACCCAAGACGTCTGTCGTGGACCGGCTCAAGAGCTGGATCCAGGGCAATTTCTGAGCAGTGCGGCTGTACCTAAAACTAGAAAGCTGGAAGGAGAGAGGGAAATGTTCGAACTCGTAGATCATACCCCGCAAAATGCAGTGATTAAGGTCATTGGCGTGGGCGGAGGCGGCGGAAACGCTGTCAATCACATGGTGCGCAACAGCGTTGAAGGCGTGGAATTCATCTGCGCTAACACCGATGCCCAAGCGCTGAAGAAAATCGAAGCGCGGACCGTACTGCAGTTGGGGTCCGCCATTACCAAGGGCTTGGGTGCAGGCACCAATCCCGATATCGGTCGCCAGGCTGCGATGGATGACCGTGAGCGTATCGCCGAGGTGCTGCAGGGCGCCGACATGGTATTCATCACTACCGGTATGGGCGGTGGTACCGGCACTGGCGCAGCGCCAGTCATTGCTTCGGTGGCCAAGGAAATGGGCATTCTCACCGTTGCAGTGGTGACCCGTCCGTTCCCATTCGAAGGGCGCCGCCGCATGCAGGTCGCCGACGAAGGTATCCGTCAGCTGTCCGAGTGCGTCGACTCGCTGATCACTATCCCCAACGAAAAGCTGCTGACCATCCTCGGCAAGGATGCGAGCCTGCTTTCCGCGTTCGCCAAGGCTGACGACGTGCTGACCGGCGCCGTGCGCGGTATCTCTGACATCATGCAGCGTCCGGGCCTGATGAACGTCGACTTTGCAGACGTCAAAACCGTCATGGGCGAGATGGGCATGGCCATGATGGGGACTGGTTGTGCTACTGGCCCGAACCGCGCTCGCGAGGCTACCGAGGCGGCGATCCGCAACCCATTGCTGGAAGACGTCAACCTACAGGGTGCGCGTGGCATTCTGGTCAATATTACCGCTGGTCTGGATCTTTCCCTGGGCGAGTACGCTGCGGTGGGCGAGATCATCGAGGCGTTCGCGTCCGACGAGGCGACGGTGAAGGTGGGTGCCGTAATCGACCCAGACATGCTCGATGAGCTGCACGTCACGGTTGTGGCGACTGGTCTCGGACCGCGCAACGAGAAACCGGTCAAGGTTGTAGACAACACTCTGCAGGCCGCAGCCGTGGCGCCGCAGCCCGCTCCAGCAGCGCGTCAGGACCAGGGGGCCGTGAACTATCGCGACCTCGACCGCCCAACCGTGATGCGTAATCAGGCTCACGCGGCGGCTACTGCAGCGAAGATGAATCCACAGGAAGATCTGGATTATTTGGATATTCCTGCGTTTCTGCGCCGTCAGGCTGATTGATTGGATGTATCAGGACTATCGGGGTGATTGGTATTCAGCAAAGTGGGGTTCTGCTATGATCGCCACCTTTGTTGGAAACCATTCGCAACAGCGCACTAGCGAAAACGAGCCATGATCAGACAACGCACCTTGAAGAACATCATTCGCGCCACAGGCGTCGGCCTGCATTCGGGGGAAAAGGTTTACCTGACCCTGAAGCCGGCTCCCGTGGACACGGGAATCGTGTTCTGTCGCACCGATCTCAACCCGCCTGTGCAGATTGCCGCACGGGCCGAGAACGTTGGCGAGACGACCATGTCGACTACGCTGGTCAGCGGTGACGTCAAAGTCGATACGGTTGAGCACTTGCTCTCGGCGATGGCTGGGCTAGGCATCGATAACGCCTACGTCGAGCTTTCCGCTTCGGAAGTGCCGATCATGGACGGTAGTGCTGGTCCCTTCGTATTTCTGATTCAATCGGCCGGACTGCAGGAGCAGGACGCCCCCAAGAAGTTCATCCGAATCATCCGCGAGGTTTCGGTGGAGGACGGCGACAAGCGCGCCACGTTCCTGCCATTCGAGGGCTTCAAGGTGAGTTTCGAGATCGATTTCGACCATCCGGTGTTCCGCGGTCGTACCCAGACCGCCAGCGTGGATTTCTCAAGTACTTCCTTCGTCAAGGAAGTCAGTCGTGCTCGAACCTTTGGTTTTATGCGTGACATTGAATTCCTCCGCTCGCACAACCTGGCCCTGGGTGGGAGCGTCGAAAACGCCATCGTGGTCGATGAAGACCATGTGCTCAACGAAGACGGCCTGCGCTATGAGGACGAGTTCGTGAAGCACAAGATTCTCGATGCAATCGGTGATCTTTACTTGCTGGGCACCAGCCTGATCGGCGAATTCCGCGGCTTCAAATCCGGACATGCTTTGAACAACCGTCTGCTACGCACCCTAATGGATCAGAAGGATGCGTGGGAAATGGTCACATTCGAAGAGTCCCAGACCGCACCGATCTCCTACATGCGCCCGGCAGCAGCCGGCTGAGCTGTACTCTCTTTCCTTTTTTTGAGGCCACCTTTGGGTGGCCTTTTTTTTAACGACAATGCTGCTGGCTGAGTGAGCTTGTCAGTTCATGCCGTCCAGCAAGCCAGCCAGGTCGTCGGCGTGCTCTTCTTCCTGTGCAAGGATGTCCTCGAAGATGCGCCGTGTTGTCGGGTCTTTATCGCCAATGTATTGGACGATTTCTCGATAGCTGTCGATAGCTATCCGTTCGGCCACTAGGTTCTCGAATACCATGTCGCGCAGTCCGTTACCCTCTGCATATTGCGCGTGAGCGCGCTCGGTGAGGCTGTCGGGATTGAAATCCGGAGCGCCACCAAGTTGCACGATACGTTCGGCCAAGCGGTCAGCATGTTCCTGTTCTTCGTTGGCGTGCTCAAGAAACTCGTCGGCGGCAACGCTCGATTTGAGGCCAGTGGCCATGTAGTAGTGGCGCTTGTAGCGTAGGTAGCAGACCAGTTCGGTCGCCAGCGCCTCATTGAGCAGATTGATCACCGTCTCGCGATCCGCCGAATAGCTTTCCGTCACCGCGCCGTTTTCGACATGCTGGCGCGCGCGCTCACGCAAAGTATGTTTGTCGCTCAATTGCACATAACTCATCACGGTCTCCTGGGTATGGGGCGTGCGGTATTGCGCCGCCGTATGGCCGTCGCGCCTGTCGGCGTCTCGCAGGGCCATAAGCTGTGATAGGCGAGGGCACGGAAAGTTTAACCGCGCCCGTCGTTGGGGCGTTCGGGCTTGGCCGGCTCCTCGATAGGGATTGGTTCGCCGGGGTCCTGCCGTTCAGGCTCCGGTACTGGACTCGGCGTGCCGTCATCCCGAGGATCAGGTTCTTGCATTTTAAGCTCCATCAACTGAGTGCCTTTATCAAATCGTCCTTACGCATCTTGGAGCGGCCCTGCACGTCACGCTCTCGAGCTTTGTCCATCAGTTCGTCGCGGGTCAGGTCGCTAAGGGACGTGCTGCCTGAGCGATTGCTACGTGCCGAGCCCTTGTTTGGTGAACTGCCGGAGCGCGACTCGGCTGCTCGATGTTCTGAGTCCTTGCGGTCCGCTCGCTTGGCGGTCTCGCTTTTGTCCTGCCCTGAGCCACCTTTGCGTTCGCCCCCGCCGGACTGCTTGTTTACGGTGGCCCATGCTCGGGCTTCCGCCTCTTCAGCGGGTACTCCCCGCTCATCGTAACTGTCTTCGATATGTTCCGCTTTGCGTTGTTGTTTATCGGTGTATTTGGATTTCTCACCTCTGGGCATGACGGCGTCCTCTTGGTGATGCAACGATGTGGCCCCTGTTGGACATGGCATCGTGGCGAATTAGCTGCGACTTCTATCCTGTTTGGTCCGCATGGCAGGCCTCGAGTTTCACTCGTGTTAGCATTGCCGGCTGCTGCAAGCGGTCCGAGGAGCTCAAGAAGGAACATCCTTTTCGCACCCGAGCTGGCATGTTAGGCCTGCACGAGGACAATAATTTCTGCTACGCCTCAAACGGGCGGAACAAAACACATTTAAGTTGGCCTGAACCAAGCGCGGGCTGCGCTATCTCGGTAGCTGCAGAGTGACGCGTGTATCGAGTCTGTTACAAATCCATGCCAGCCGTTTACGGCGGGCCTTGAACGAGGCGCTAACCAGATGCGAATCCTAGTATGCGGAGCCGGTGGCCAGGTCGGTCACGAGTTGATAAACCGTGCCGGTGGGTACGGTCTCGAAGCGCTCGGCATGACTCGCGACCATCTCGACATCACCGATGCGGAGCAGGTCACTGATCTGGTCCGCCGGCTCAAGCCGGGGCTTATCATCAACGCGGCCGCTTACACGCACGTTGACAACGCCGAGACGCACCGCGAACAGGCTTACAGTGTCAACCGTGACGGTGCGGAGCGGCTGGCGCAAGCAGCCCGTCAAGCCTCTATCCCGCTGTTGCATATTTCCACCGATTACGTGTTCTCCGGTGATGCCCGAGCGCCTTATAACGAGGACGATGGGGTCGAGCCTACGGGGGCCTATGGTGCTAGTAAGCTGGCGGGCGAAACGGCCATCCAGGCTGTGCTGGATAAGCACCTCATTTTGCGCACCAGCTGGGTCTATGGGGCGCATGGTCACAACTTCGTTAAGACCATGCTACGCCTTGGATGTCAGCGTGACGCGCTGTCGGTGGTTGCCGATCAGTTCGGTTGCCCCACTCAGGCCGGCAGCATTGCCGATGTGTTGCTGGAGCTGGCGCAGCGCTATGCCCAGAACGGCGAATTGAAATGGGGGCTCTATCACTACAGTGGACGATCTCCATGCACCTGGTTCGATTTCGCCGATGAAGTCTTCCGTCAGGCAGAAGCCAAGGGCATGCTTGCTACTCGCCCAAAGGTATCGCCCATTACCACCGCTCAGTACCCCACTCCCGCACGCCGTCCGGCTTGGTCGGTGCTCGATTGCTCGAAGTTCGAGACTACGTTCGGTATAGACACCCGGGACTGGCATGACGAGCTTTCCATTGTGCTCGACTCGCTGGCCAGGGCTGCAGCCTTAGTCGCAGCTGGCGCCGCGCAGCACACCCAGGCTTGAGCATCCAATCCGCAATACCGGCTCTAGCGCATGCAGCTAGGCCTGATGTGGTGATCTGACGCGTCTCTCAGGTATTCTGTCGGGCCTTTTACGAGGCGGCATGAAGCCGCAACGTTTGCTGGAGAAGCCGCGTGGTGGTGTTTCAGGCGATATTGCCAATCTTCGGCTTGATCATGCTTGGCTACCTGCTGGGCTGGCGGAAATGGTTGGCAGGGGAAGCGGCAGCCGGACTCGCCAACATCACCTTCAAGCTGTTCATGCCGGCGGTCCTCTTCACCGGTATTGCTCGGGCCCAGCTGAGTGATGGGATGTCACCAACGCTGTTGCTGGCCTACTTTGGGCCGGTGGTTACCGTTTTCGTACTGGTTTCGCTGTTTGCTCACCGATTGCTCGGACGAGCCTCCCCCCTCGGCTTGACGGCAGCCTACTCAAACAACGTGCTGGTCGGCATCCCTCTGGTAACTACGTTGTTGGGGCCGGAGAGTCTGGTATACGTATTTGCCATTCTTGTGTTTCACAGCCTGATCCTGTTTTCCCTACAGAGCTTCTATAACGCCTTCGGTTCAGGGCAACAGGTCAGTGCCTCGGCATTGCTGAAGAATCTGGCCAACCCTTTGATTGTCGGTCTGTTGCTCGGCGCCCTGTTGAATGCATCCGGTTGGGACCTGCCAGTGCCAATCTGGCGTGTGGCCGATTGGCTCGCCCAGGCCGCATTGCCATGTGCGTTGATGGTGTTGGGCATCAGTCTGTCGCGTTACCGACTGCGACCCAGCGCACCGGCGCTGGGCCTGGCACTGGTGAAGTTGGGTCTGTTTCCGTCGCTGGTCTGGTATGTCGGCGGATGGTTACCAGGTCTCAGTCATGAAGCCCTGAGCGTGCTGGTACTGCTGGCTGCCTGCCCAAGCGGTGTCAACGTACTGGCCTTCGTGTTCAATCCGGAAGACACCCGCGTGGTCAGCTCGACAGTCTTCCTCTCGACGCTGCTGGCCGTGATCAGCTTGCCGCTGTGGATGCTGCTGCTGTCGAGCTGACTGCGTAGATCACGTCCGCTTATCCGTCTGCGCATGATTGGCGATGATGTCTTCCAGCCGCAGCCCGGTCAGGCCGTGAATGGTTTTCCAGAGGTAGTAGAAAATCGCCATCATCATCACCATGCTCGGGATGGCGATCATGGGGTAGCTGAGTAAGGTCATGCGCCCCAGTTCGGCATTGAATGCTTCGCTACCGGCCGGACTGTGGACAATCCATTTGGCCAGTACGTAATTCATGAATGACGAAAAAAAGAAGGTGACGCTGAGAAAGTAGGTCGCTCGCAGTAGTCGCGTCTCGAAGTGAGCGGTTTGCCCGTTGCGCTCAAGTTGCTCGTGAACCTTGTCGACGTTTAGTACCTTCGGGTTGTACAGCAAGGTACGGATCAATGGAAAACGGGTGCGAGTAGACGCCAGCACGGCGACCCCAATAATGCCGGGAATCGCAGCTTCCTTGATTGCCAGCCATTGCGGATCGAGCTGTAGCAGGCCGATCCCCCCGGTGAGCAGCACGCTTATCAGGCCCAGCAGCGCAATCCAGTTGAACTTGCGGTATTTCGCCAGCTCGAACAGCCCCCAGCTGAGCGGAAAGGCCAGCGCCAGCAGAAGTGCGCCATCCGCGCCCAGTCGTTCTTCCCCGCTGAGCTTCATCAGGATCAGTGATGGGATGACGATGCTGATGGCCAAGTCCATCAACGGGCGCGGTTTATGCGCAGCCGGCAGATCAGAGCTCGGTCGATTGGGTTGGGTATTGTTCATGTGATTCGATTTCGTCTCGTAAGAGGGCGAATGATCGCGCGGCGAAGCGCGCATAGCCATAGGGCAATAGTGTCGTTTCGTGACTCGTTCAGAGGCGCCTCGAGCCAATGCGTCGTCGCTGCGACCACTGTCCCGCTTCGAACAATGCGACGACCAAGATAGCCAGGGCAAGCGGCAGTAACAGGTAGAAGCCTCTGAATACGATCAGCGCGGCCAGCACATCAGCCGTGGGCAGCTCTGGCATTGCGGCAAGGAACGTTACTTCGAGCACCCCAAGTCCGCCGGGCGCATGTGACAGCAACGCCAGGGAGAAAGAGGCCAGAAATACGCCAAGTACGACCAGGTAGCCGGGATTGCCTTCGTCCGGCAGAGCAAAGTAGATGATCGCCGCAGCGCACGCGAGCTCGAGAGGCGCGGCAATGAGCTGCCGCCCGACGATAGGCAGGCGCGGGTAGGTGATGTGCCATTTGCCTACATGCATCGGCGGGAAGTGTCGCCAGGCACCGATCACATAGAGTCCGATAACACATAGCAGCGAAGTGCCTATCGCAATCGATAGCCACGGATCGACATCCACGAGCCTGTTGAGCAGTTCGGGTCTGACAATCAACACGAAACCACTCGCCAGTAACGTCCCAAGGAAAAAGGTCAGTGAGCAGAATACGATCAGTACGCCGATCTCATGGGGTGTCAGTCCTTTGCTGCGATATGCGCGGTACCGCACCACCGCGCCGGAGAACACCGAGGCACCGACATTATGCGCAAGGGCATAGGTCGTGAATGAACAGAGTGTGATGAACCACCATGAAATGCGTTTACCGAGGTGCGCTATGGCGATCCGGTCGTACCACGCCAGCGCCACGTAAGCGCCCAGCGTTGCCAGCCCGGCCAGCACCCAGCTGCGCTGGCTGATCGCGTCGAGACTGTCGGTCAATTCCGCCAGCGATAGATTACGGATTTCCTGATAGAGCAGATAGCCGGACAGGACTACCGCGGTGATACCTACAAGCGTCCAGGCGACATCGCTCCTCTTCATCATTACGTGGGCTCCTTGGCGACGGCTTATGCCTCGAAGCGAAGATTCGGACAATGGGTCATGCTGCGTCGCGGAATAATTCGGGCGGTCTTTTATCGGCAGCGGGCCGGACGTTTTGTTCATTGTCCGACTAAATGCCGTTGGCCACGGCACCCGTACCCCGCCTTGGGGCCATGCGCGGGGAAGCTCAACAGAGATGCGCTCATGCCAGTTATTTCTCGCGGAAATCAGGCTTTGGCAGCAAGTCCTTGGGGGCCAAACGTTCCGGATGCCGGCCTGATCTGAAAGCCTGCTGATCATCAGTAGGGCGGGTATGACCAGGGTCTAGCGATCCGCAGCGGCTGCTCGGCTCCTGGCCCAGTGCTCTATCAGCTCGCGTAGCTGGGACATTTCGACAGGTTTGGACATGTGCCCATCCATCCCGGCATCGCGGGCTCGCTCCCGGTGCTCACTGAGAATATGCGCGGTCAGCGCAACCACCGGCGTTCGCGGGCGGGCCTCGAATGTTTCCCACGCCCGTAGCTGAGTAGTGGCTTCAAAGCCGTCCATCACCGGCATCTCACAGTCCATCAACACCAGGTCGTATGGATGCATCTTGATCAGTGCGAGCGCCTCCGCGCCATTGCTGGCGGTATCCGGTTTGAGGTTGAGCTTGCTGAGCATGCCGCGGATCACTTTGGTGGATATGCTGTTGTCTTCGGCGACCAGGATTCGGAAATCTTCTGGCACGGATAGAGGCTCGTTGGCTTGAGTCGCTGAGGACTGTGCGAGCGCGCTGGTGCGTCGGGCAAGCTCGTCTGCCAAGGTGGTTTTCAGCGTGTAACCGGCAACGGGTTTGGCCAGGATGCGTTTGATGCCAGCGTTGCGCGCAATGATCTTGCTTGGCGCACTGCTCATGCCCGTCAGCATGATCAGCAGGATGTCGTGATTGAGGCTGAAGTCTTCCTTGATTCTGCTCGCCAGCTGCATGCCCGTCATGCCGGGCATGTCCTGATCCAGCAAAACCACGTCGAAATAGTCGCGTAAGTGCGCCTTGGTCCGCAGCAGCGCCAGCGCCTCTTTGCCTGAGGCCACCGCACTGACCTCCATGCCCCAGCTGCTGCACTGCTGGCCGAGGACCTTGCGGCAAGTATCGTTGTCATCCACTACCAGCAGCCGGGCGCCTTTGAGCTGGTTATCGAGATCGCTGGCGGGTTCGGCAATTTCAGCCGCCAGTGGCAGACTCATCCATAGCGTGTTGCCGGCAATGCCCCCGGTCTGAATGCCGAATTCTCCATCCATCAGGTGAATCAGCTGCCGGGCGATAATCAGGCCAAGGCGGCCGCCAAGGCGGGTCGCGGCGAGAAAGTCTCGGCTATCAAGCGCAGCGTTGAGCAGGGCGTCGCGCTCCTGTGTCTCCAGCGGACGGCCACTGTCCTGCACGGTTATGCGCAGACGGGGCTGTCCTTCGCGCTCATCCACCGCTGCGGTCAGTAGCACCTCGCCTTCTTCGGTTTGCTTGAAGGCATTCTCGAGCAGGTTGAGCAGCGCCTGGCGCAGGCGAGTCGGGTCGCCAGCCACCACGTGCGGCATCTGCGGTTGGACAAAGCTGATCAGCTCGACTCGTTGCTGTTCGGCCTTGGCGCGGAAGATACTGAGACAGTCTTCGATGAGGGCGTTGAGATCGAACTGCACATCGTCCAGCTCGATTTGTCCTGACTCCAGCTTGGAAATATCGAGAATTTCGTTGATCAGGTTGAGCAACTCATTACCGGAGCTGTGAATCGTCTGAACATAGTCACGTTGTTTGGCTGATAGCGAGGTGCTGAGCAGCAGCTCGCTCATGCCGAGCACTCCGTTCATCGGCGTACGGATCTCATGGCTGATCTTTGCCAGGAAGTCCGCTTTGGTCCGCAGCTCGGCGCTATTAACGGCTTCAGCAGTATGTTGGTTGCGGCTGTCGGACTGAATCTGGCGCTGCCGCTCGAGCAGCGCAAAGCTGAGGATCAGCCCGGAACAGGTGGCTACGCTGAACATGATGCCAGTCAGCCAATCCGGGTCGAACTGATTGAAACCCAGCAGAACGGGCAGGACCAGAACGAAACCGCCATCGAACAACAGCATCCCCGCGACCAGCAGCCGGGCGGGCTCGTAGCGCTGCCGCCAGTGATGAACAGCCACGACGGTGACGCTGACGGCGGTGACTAGCACCAGCGCATATATCAACCAGCTGAACCAGAGCTGACCGGTGAACAGTATGGTGGCTGCAAGCGCGCTGACCAGGCCTGTTTCCAGCGCAAGTACTCCTGTCGCCCAAGCTATCTTGCGGTGATGGAAAAAACCGTAGGTGAAGGCCAGCAAGGAAATACAGGTCAGCAATGCCGCCAAATCGGCGATCAGTGGCTGGCTATAGATCAGCTTGGGCGACCAGACCGCAAGCAAACCCAGATTCGCGACTGCACTGGTGAGCAGGGCGCAGTGGAGCAGCGCAAGCCATACATGGCTGTAGCTCAAGGTGTAAGCGAAACGCAGCAGGTTGTAGATCGTCAGTAGCGCCAAGGCACCAAACAAGGCACCAAACAGGTAAGCCGGGCGCGCCAGCGCGACCAGCCCAGCCTCATCCACGGTACTGAACCAGGCCATGATCGGGTGTGACGACTGCAGGCGGATATAGGCTTCGCGAGGCATATCGTCATTGGGCAGCGAAAACAGATATGCGCGGGTAGGCAGCGGGCGCGACTCGAGTGGTCGGAGCTCCCCAGTCTCGATATGGCGTTCCAGCTGCCCGTCGCGCAGCAGATAGAAATCGAGGTACTGCACGCGTGGGGCAAAGATCCACAACCAGTTCGGGTCGGCGAGCGCGGGAAGGTTTACCTGTAGCCAGACGGCGTTTTCACTGGCTGGAGCGGCGTAGGCGCGTTTGTCGATCCGCTGGAACAGGCTGCGCTGGGCGACAACCTCATCAAGCGTGAGCAGACCGGATTGATCGACGAGCAATCGCCAGTTGGACTCTGTCGCCGGTATGGCTTCTGGCGATACAGGAAGGGCCGCAGCTTCCGGAGCGGCGCCTAATGCAGGCCATGCGACCAGCGCAGCCAGCAATAGACTGAAGGTAAAAGCAATGGCGACCCTGAGTCGACGCACGATTGAAGTCCCTTCATGTGTGTGACGGTGGATTATAACCACCGCACAGGCGCTCAGTAATGCGCGCAACGATCAATAAGAGCTGCCGTTGCGCGCATCGCTCCGATTTTGGCGCTTAGCTTTCGCCCTGCTCGCGCGCTATCGCACGATAGCCTATGTCATGGCGATAGAAATGCCCGTCCCATTCAATACGGGCAGCCAGTGCATAAGCATTTTGCTGGGCCGCGGAGACCGTCTCGCCAAGCGCCGTGGCGCAGAGAACACGACCGCCTGCGGTGGTCACCGCGTCGTCGTCCGCCAATGCGGTACCGGCGTGGAAGACCTTGCCGTTCAACTGGGCGGCTGCATCCAGGCCGTGGATTACGGCGCCTTTGCTGTAATCACCCGGATAGCCTCCCGCAGCGATTACCACCCCGAGGCTCGGACGCGAATCCCACTGCGCTTCGACCTTGTTCAGCGCTTTGGCCAAGGCTGCTTCGACCAGCAGTACCAGACTGGACTGCAGGCGCAACATGATCGGCTGGGTTTCCGGGTCGCCGAAGCGGCAATTGAACTCGATGACTTTCGGCGCACCGTTGCGGTCGATCATGAGGCCGGCGTAGAGAAAACCGGTGTAAACGTTACCCTCGGCGGCCATGCCATTCACGGTCGGCCAGATAACTTCTTCCATCACGCGCTGGTGAACGTCGGCAGTTACCACTGGCGCTGGGGAATAAGCGCCCATCCCTCCCGTGTTCGGGCCGGTGTCGCCGTCGCCGACGCGCTTGTGGTCCTGGCTGGTGGCCATTGGTAATACATTGGCGCCATCGACCATGACGATAAAACTGGCTTCCTCACCCTCGAGAAACTCTTCTATCACCACCCGCGCGCCCGCATCGCCGAAAGCGTTACCGGAGAGCATGTCGCGCACGGCTTCTTCCGCTTCGGTCAGAGTCATGGCAACGATGACCCCCTTGCCGGCGGCCAGGCCGTCGGCCTTGATTACGATCGGCGCGCCTTTTTCTCGCAAATAAGCGAGTGCCGGTTCAACTTCGGTGAAGTTCTGATAATCGGCGGTCGGGATCTTGTGACGAGCGAGAAAGTCTTTAGTGAATGCCTTGGATCCTTCCAGTTGGGCTGCCGCGGCCGTCGGGCCGAAGCAGTCGAGCCCGCGCAAACGGAACAGGTCGACCACACCTTTGACCAGCGGCGCTTCGGGGCCGACGATTGTCAGCTGCACGTTCTGTTCGGCGAAGTCCGCCAGTTGCTCGATGGCCAGCACATCGATGGCGACGTTTTCACACTTTGCTTCAGTTGCCGTGCCTGCATTGCCGGGCGCGACGAACACTTTCTCTACGCGGGGATCCTGCGCGACCTTCCAGGCCAGGGCATGCTCGCGGCCGCCGCTGCCGATAATTAAAACCTTCATACTCGATTCTCTCGTCTGAGAGCTGGAAGCCGAAAGCTGAAAGTCGGAAGCAGCAGGGCTTCAGTCTTCCAGCTTCACCTTCGAGCTTTTAATGCCTGAAATGGCGCATGCCTGTGAACACCATGGCGATGCCGGCTTCATCTGCTGCGGCAATCACTTCGGCGTCGCGCATGGACCCGCCAGGTTGAATGACTGCAGTGATGCCGGCTTTGGCGGCATTATCGATGCCGTCTCGGAACGGGAAGAACGCATCGCTGGCCATCACTGCGCCGGGCACTGGCAAGCCGGCATGCTCGGCTTTGATCGCCGCAATACGCGCGGAGTTGACCCGGCTCATCTGGCCGGCGCCGACCCCGACGGTCTGCCGGTTCTTGGCGTAGACGATGGCGTTGGACTTGACGAACTTGGCCACCTTCCACGCGAAGATCAGGTCGTGGATTTCCTGTTCAGACGGGGCGCGCTGGGTGACGACCTTGAGGTCGGCTTCGCTGATCATGCCAATATCGCGGCTCTGAACCAGAAGCCCGCCGTTGACGCGCTTGAAGTCCCAGCCCGGCGCACGCTCGGCTGGCCACTGGCCGCATTCGAGCAAGCGTACGTTGGCTTTGCTTGCGACTACCTCACGCGCTTGTGCCGAAATGCTTGGCGCAATGATGACCTCGACGAACTGGCGATCAACGATGGCTTTCGCCGTCTCCCCGTCCAGTTCGCGGTTGAAGGCAATGATGCCGCCGAACGCGGACTCGCTGTCTGTGGCGTAGGCCAGCTCGTAAGCCTGGCGGATGCCGCCCTCGGCATCCGGGACCACGGCGACGCCGCACGGATTGGCGTGCTTGACGATGACACAGGCTGGCTTGACGAAGCTTTTTACGCATTCGAGAGCAGCGTCGGTATCGGCGACATTGTTGAAGGACAATTCCTTGCCCTGCAGTTGGCGCGCGGTAGCAACGCAGGCTTCGTCGGCGGTTTCCACGTAGAACGCCGCAATCTGGTGCGGGTTCTCGCCGTAGCGCATGTCCTGCGCCTTGACGAACTGGGTGGTGAAGGTGCGCGGCAACAGGCTGCGGCCTTCGGTGGAAAGTGTCTCGGCGCTCTGATCAACCGTGCCCAGGTAGTTAGCGATCATGCCGTCATAGGAGGCCGTGTGCTCGAAGGCTTTAAGCGCCAGATCGAAGCGTTGCGCATACGTCAGGCCGCCGGCCTTCAAGTTTTCGATAACGCTGGTGTAGTCATCGGCGTTGACAACGATGGCGACGTCCTTGTGGTTCTTCGCCGCGCTGCGGACCATGGTCGGGCCGCCGATGTCGATATTTTCGATAGCATCCGGCAACGTGCAGCCAGGCTTGGCGACGGTGGCAGCGAACGGATACAGGTTGACCGCAACCAGGTCGATCGGATTGATGCCATGCTCGGTCATGACTTCGCCGTCCAGATCACGCCGACCGAGAATGCCGCCATGGATCTTTGGGTGAAGCGTCTTGACCCGGCCGTCCATCATTTCTGGGAAACCGGTGTAGTCGGCCACTTCGACCGCGGCGATTTTGTTTTCGCGCAGCAGCTTGAAGGTGCCGCCGGTCGAGAGAATTTCGACGCCCAGGGCAACGAGTTCGCGTGCGAATTCAATGACGCCGGTTTTGTCGGACACGCTGATCAGCGCGCGGCGGACGGGAAGGCGGGTGCTTTGGTCGGTCATAGACATTTCCTAGGAGCTACAGGCTGCGAGCGGCAACTCCTTGGGAACCGGCATGCACCGTTCCATCGGAGCGCGCCGCTGATCAGAGAAGGTCGTACTGCTTGAGTTTCTTGCGGAGGGTGCCGCGGTTCAGGCCCAACAGCTCCGAGGCCTTGGTCTGGTTGCCTTTGACGTAATTCATCACGGTTTCCAACAGCGGTGCCTCCACTTCAGAGAGCACCAGGTTGTAAACGTCGGTAACGTCCGCGCCTTCCAGGTGGGCGAAATAATTATGCAACGCCTTTTCTACACTGCCTCGCAAGGTCTGGCCTGCTTCGCTGGGCGTGTTGAGGTGTTGCTTGAGGTTCACATTGTCGCTCACGGATGTTGTTCCAGTTAACAAGGTTTCGTTCAACAGCGTCATGCAGCCACCCCTTTTCCTTCCCCCGAATCAGGGCTTGTACGGCGCTCGGCGAAAAACCTCCGAACGCTGGCGCATTGCGCATCCCTGTCTTCCAAACCATTGAACCGACCGCGGTACTCCTGCGCGCCGGGCAGTGTTGCCAGATACCAGCTGACGTGCTTGCGGGCGATACGTACGCCCATCACATCGCCGTAGAACACATGCAGCGCCTCAAGGTGCTGCAGCAGAATGTCTTCGACCTCAACCAGCGTCGGCGGCGCCATTAACTCGCCTGTCGCGAGGTAGTGGTTGATCTCGCGAAATATCCACGGCTTACCCTGGGCCGCACGGCCAATGAGCAATCCGTCCGCACCGGTCTTGTCGAGTACCAGGCGGGCCTTTTCTGGCGTGTCGATGTCCCCATTGGCAAACACGGGTATTGCGACGGCCTGCTTGATCGCTGCAACGGTCTCGTATTCCGCATTACCGGTGTAGAGGTCGGCACGCGTGCGACCATGTACGGCCAGTGCAGCGATTCCGGACTCTTCAGCAATTCTCGCTATGGAGAGCCCGTTCTTGTTCTGCCTGTCCCAGCCGGTTCGGATCTTCAGCGTGACCGGCACATCAACTGCTCCGACCACCGCCTCAAGTATCTCCGATACCAGTTTTTCATCCTTCATCAGTGCGGAGCCGGCAGCCTTGTTGCACACCTTCTTGGCTGGGCAGCCCATGTTGATATCAATAATCTGCGCGCCCAGTTCGACATTTCGAGCGGCCGCTTCGGCCAGCATCTGTGGATCGCCCCCAGCGATCTGCACCGAGCGTGGCTCCGGGTCCCCCTCATGCAGCAAGCGCAGGCGCGACTTGCGGCTGTTCCACAGGCGCACATCGCTGGTCACCATTTCCGACACCACCATGCCGGCGCCCAGACGTCGGCATAACTGGCGGAACGGCTGATCGGTCACGCCGGCCATGGGCGCGAGGATCAATCGATTCGGAAGGATGTAGGGGCCGATGCGTACCGCTGACATGAAGATTCCCTGCCTGGAGCCTGCTTGTTAGGTAGATCGGGACAGCAAAAAAGGGTGTGCATAATACCCGCTACGGATGACGGGTTAAAGGCTGTTCTGAACAAAATCTGAACAGCTCCGGACTTATAGCGAGCGGTAGCATGGCGCACTGAAACGGCGCGCGGTAAGCGCCGCCCGTCGTCTCGGGCACAGTGGGCGTCAGTCAGGAGAGCGAAAGGCGAGGCTGTAATTCACCGCCTCTGTGCCAGGATCCAAGATGTCCAGCGCAATGTGGATAGGAACCTGCGAGGGCATTTCCCGTTGTCCCGCGAGCTCTCCGGAGAGGTATTCGCCCGGCTTGAAGGTTCGTCGCGCCAGCGTGTTGCCCCGAATGTCATCGAAGCGCACTTCCAGCAGCGGGAAAGGTTGGGCAAATGACGCACGGTTGTAGATGATTGCATCGACCACCAGTGCTCCAGCGAAATCCGGGTGGCTGCGCACTACGAGATTGCTACTCTTGATCTGGCTGATATCGACTCGGGGCGGTAGTTTGCAGTCCAGCGCAGGGCAGATTTTCTCCAGCCAAGGGCGGTACTCGTCCTGTCGTGCCAGCTCGTCAAAGTTATAGATCACATACTGGGTCGCCAATCCCAGCAGCGCTATCAGATTCAACAAGCCCCAGCCCAGCCAGCGGCCCCAGGGGCGCCGGCGCGCCTGCCAAGCAAGCTGCAAGGGTTCATCGTCCAGGTCGAACAAACGCTCCTCGCGGTCTTGGCGTGTCGGGCGCGGCGATTCTCGCTCGGTACCGATCCTGTCTCGCGCTGCCAGCGTTGTTTGCCCATCGTCGCCGTCAGCGTCAGTAGTCAGATTGACTACCGGTTCGGCGCGTTCAGTAGCGTTGAGCTGCCCGATCACTGGATCACCAGGCGCCCCGAGCGGGCTGGGCGGGGCGGGATGTTTGGCACTCACCGGAGTAAAGCGAATCTCTGCGGTGTCACGAGGGTGTTCGGCAATAGGTTCTGGTTGCGCTTGTGGCGGCTCGTTGCGCTCCTGAGGCTCTGAGTCCTCACTCAGCAGTTGCTCGGCCCACGCTTCGTCATCATCAGTCGAATGATCGGCGTGCGGGTGGAGTTGTTGCTCGCCGGGTTGCGGCTCCAGTTCCAGAAACTCGCGGGAAAGCTCCAGCTCCTGTCGCTCAAGCTTCGCCAGCTCCTCATCGAGGTCCAGGCTATCCAGGTCCAGATCGTCGTGGATCCAGAAAGTGTCGTCTTGACCCGCAGGTTTGCCCTGCGCTGCACGCCCGCTCGATGCTCCGCTGACAGGAGCTAGGGCGGTGGCGTCCGTGGTCGCTTCCCTGCTGCCAGCTGTGTCTGCGTCCTGCAGGTGGCGGGCGGCATTGAAAAGCTCCATGCAGGCGCCGCACCGCACCACACCCTGGGCTGCGCCGAGCTGGGTGCGGCTGACGCGGAAGCTGGTCTGGCAATGGGGGCATTGGGTGACGAAGCTGGTCATGCGTTGGTCCGGCTTAAATGGCCGTAGTCTAGCGCATGCTCGCCTGGAAGCAGCAGTGGCGGACGGCCGAGTTGATTGCTGCGTCTAAGGCAATGCTCAGAATCGACGGATACCGGTGATGCGGACCCAGCCGTCTTTTTCCGCCGTCGGGTCGAGCTCGAACTGGTTGGCATAGGCGGCACGCACCTCTTCAGCCTGCTCGGCCAATATTCCCGACAGGGCGAGACGGCCGCCGTGCTTGACCCTTTCGATAATGCGCGGCGCCAATGCCACCAGCGGGCCGGCCAGAATGTTGGCGACCACCACGTCAGCCTGACCCTCGGGTAGCTGCTCGGGCAGATACAGCGGGAAGCGTGCCGGGTCGATGCCGTTGCGCCCGGCATTGTCGCGTGATGCTTCAAGGGCCTGCACGTCGATGTCAGTTCCGACCGCTTGCTTCGCACCCAGGAGCAGGGCAGCAATGGCTAGAATGCCCGAGCCGCAGCCGAAATCGAGTACATCCAGACCCTCCAATGGCTGAGCATCAAGCCACTCCAGGCAAAGCGCCGTGGTTGGGTGAGTGCCGGTGCCAAAGGCCAGCCCGGGGTCGAGCAAAAGATTCACTGCATCCGGCTCCGGAGCAGCGTGCCAGCTCGGTACTATCCAGAGACGGCTGCCGAAACGCATCGGGTGAAAATTGTCCATCCAGCTGCGTTCCCAGTCCTGGTCTTCGATGCGCTCAAGCTGGTATTCAGGCAACTCCCCGCCGGTTAGCAACCGCAGGTGGGCCAGTAGGTTAGTTTCATCGGCATCGCCTTCAAACAATGCCAGCAGATGGGTATGTGACCACAGTGGCGTCGTATTGAGGTCGGGTTCGAATATGGGCTGGTCTTCGGCGTCCATGAACGTCACTGACACTGCGCCAACGCCCAGGAGCGCGTCTTCGAGGGCTTCTGCCTGTTCTGGGGAAATGGCAAGACGAAGTTGTAACCAGGGCATTGTGGCCTCTCGGAGCGAGCAATCGGAATAGCCGGTCGCAAAAGTCGGGATCTTACTGGAGCGTGTTGGAGGCTTCCATCTTGGCGATGCCAGAAACGACAAGGGCTGCCGTTTGGCAGCCCTTGCTGATGTCAGCACTGGATCAGTGCTTGTCCATTCCCAGCTTCTTTTCCAGATAATGGATGTTCACGCCGCCTTTGCAGAAGCCTTCATCGCGCACCAGATCCCTGTGCAGAGGGATGTTGGTCTTGATGCCGTCGACGACGATTTCGTCCAGGGCATTGCGCATGCGTGCCATGGCTTCTTCACGAGTGGCGCCGTAGGTGATCAGCTTGCCTATCAGCGAATCGTAATTCGGCGGTACCGAATAGCCGCTGTAAAGGTGCGAATCGACCCGTACGCCAAAGCCGCCAGGCGCGTGGAAGTGCTTGACCTTGCCCGGGCTCGGCAGGAAGTTCGAAGGATCTTCGGCATTGATCCGGCATTCCAGGGAATGGCCGCGAATGACCACATCGTCCTGTTTGATCGACAGCTTGTTGCCGGCTGCAATGCTGAGCATTTCCTTGACGATGTCGACGCCCGTCACCATCTCGGTGACCGGATGCTCTACCTGAACGCGGGTGTTCATCTCGATGAAGTAGAAGTGCCCATCTTCGTACAGGAACTCAAAGGTACCGGCGCCCCGATAGCCGATCTCTACGCAGGCGTCAGTGCAGCGCTTGAGTACTTCGGCACGTGCCTTTTCATCAATGTACGGTGCAGGCGCTTCTTCCAGGACCTTCTGGTGACGACGTTGGAGCGAGCAGTCGCGATCGCCCAGGTGTACGGCGTTGCCTTGGCCATCGGACAGCACCTGAACTTCCACGTGGCGTGGGTTGCCGAGGAACTTCTCGAGATAGACCATCGGGTTTCCGAACGCCGCGCCCGCTTCGGTGCGTGTCAGTTTGGCCGACTTGATGAGGTCTTCTTCGTGATGAACGACACGCATGCCGCGGCCGCCACCGCCACCAGCGGCCTTGATGATAACTGGGTAGCCCACTTCACGAGCGATACGCAGCGCTTCGGCCTCGTCTTCCGGAAGCGGTCCGTCAGAGCCCGGTACCACAGGTACTCCGGCTTTGATCATTGCGTCCTTGGCCGAGACCTTGTCGCCCATCAGGCGAATGGTTTCGGCTTTCGGGCCGACAAAGGCAAAACCGGATTTTTCCACTTGTTCGGCGAAATCGGCGTTTTCGGCCAGAAAGCCATAGCCGGGATGAATGGCGGTAGCGCCGGTCACTTCCGCTGCGGCAATGATCGAGGGGATGTGCAGGTAGGAGTTGGTCGCGAGGGCCGGGCCGATGCAGACGGACTCGTCGGCCAGGGCCAGGTGCATCAGCTCCCTATCGGCGGTGGAATGAACCGCGACGGTCTTGATCCCCAGCTCTTTGCAGGCTCGCAAAATCCGCAGGGCGATTTCACCGCGGTTGGCGATTAGTACTTTTTCCAACATCGCTGGCTCTCCGCGGTTCAAACGATGGTGAACAGCGGCTGGTCGTATTCGACCGGCTGACCATTCTCCACCAGGATGGATTCGATGGTGCCGCTGGTTTCGGCCTCGATGTGGTTCATCATCTTCATCGCTTCGACGATGCAGAGAATGTCGCCTTTCTTAACGCTCTGGCCGACTTCAACGAAGTTGGCCGACTCCGGCGAGGAGGCGCGGTAGAAGGTGCCGACCATCGGTGAGCGGACTACAGTGCCATTGAGTTTCGGTTGTGCCGGCGCGGCATCGGCGGCTGGTGCGGCGGCCGGAGCGGCTGCGGGGGCCGGCATTGGTGCTTGCGCATAATAAGGCTGCTGCATTGCAACCTGCTTGCTATGACGGCTGATGCGAACGGACTCTTCGCCTTCGTGAATTTCCAGTTCGTCGATACCAGACTCTTCCAGCAGCTCGATCAGTTTCTTGACTTTGCGAATATCCATGAAGCAGTGACTCCCAGGTAAGTTCAAAGGGCATTGCTGCTCGCTTCTTCGAGGCCGTCGCGGGTTGCGCGCGGTCCTGTCAGGAAGCAGCGAGTTGTTCCAGGGCGGCCTCCAATGCCAGGCGGTAGCCGCTGGCGCCAAGACCGCAGATCACCCCTACCGCGACATCCGAGAAATAAGAGTGATGGCGGAAAGGTTCACGCTTGTGCACGTTTGACAGGTGCACTTCGATGAATGGGATGCTCACCGCCAGCAGCGCGTCACGTAGCGCAACGCTGGTGTGCGTAAAGGCGGCGGGATTGATCAGGATGAAGTCCACGCCTTCGCTGCGTGCGGCATGGATGCGCTCGATCAGCTCGTACTCGGCATTGGACTGTAGATGCAGCAGATGGTGGCCGGCATCACGGGCTCGCTGCTCCAGATCCTGGTTGATCTGCGCCAGCGTCGTGGCGCCATAGACGCCGGGTTCACGGGTGCCAAGCATATTCAGATTCGGGCCGTGGAGGACCAGAAACGTCGCCATGAGTATTCCTTGTTGTTCTGTCCAGACGGGCGCTTGAGCGAGCGGCCATCGGTGAGGGGAAAAACTATGCACGAAGCGAGGGCTGACTGTCCAGTCATGTCTTGATCGGCGTAAATGCCGACATTATGGCTGGAGATTGCTGCAGGGACTGTCTACAGAGAGGCTTCGGCGCGGTCCAGTCGCTCCATGAACTGACCGGCATCGATTTCGCCGACGACCCTTGCGTCGGTCAGCTCCTTGCCGGTGCGATCAAAGAACAGAACCGCTGGCGGGCCGAAGAGCTTATAGCGGTCGAGCAATGCCCGCTGCTCCGGGTTGCTGTCGGTAATGTCGAAGCGAACCAGGCGGTAGTCTGCAAGACGTGGCGCAATCTCTGGAGCGGCGAACACTTCGCGCTCGATGACTTTGCAGCTGATACACCAGTCAGCGTACCAATCGAGCATCAGCAGTTGGCCTGCTGCCTGCGCCGCGCTGAGTTGGGCGTCGAGTTGAGCCGGGGTAGTCACTGTGCGCCAGGCTTCTGTTTCGCTGGCGGAGCCACCGGCGGCAACTGAGGTGGAGCGAGGCAGCGGTCGCAGCGGATCGGAGTTTCCCTGCAGCGCACCGACCCAGGCCGCCAGGGCATAGACCAGCAGCACCAGGCCCAGCAGCTGTGCGAGTTTCTGTCGGGGTGTCTTGAGACCAAATTCCAGTGTGCCTAGGAACAGTGCCGAGCCGGCAGCCAGCAAGCCCCACAGCGCCAGCGCTAGCGGGCCTGGCAATACTCGCTCGAGCATCCACACGGCAACCGCCAAGAGCATCACACCAAAGACGTTGCGTACCGTGACCATCCATGGGCCGCTCTTGGGAAGCAGGGCGCCGCCGCCAATGGCGAACAGAATCAGTGGCGTGCCCATTCCTAAGCCAAGGGCGAACAGCTTGAGGCCGCCACCCAGCGCATCGCCACTGGCGCTGATATACAGCAAGGCGCCCGCAAGCGGTGCCGACACGCATGGCGAAACCAGCAGACTGGAAACCGTACCGAGCACCGCGGCACCGAGGAATGAACCGCCTCTGGCATTGCCAGCAATGCGCTCGAGGCGGTGGCCCATCGCTTGCGGCAAACGTAACTCGAACAGTCCGAACATGGCCAAGGCAAAGGCGACGAAAAACAGCGCGAACGGCACCAGAATCCAGGGCGACTGCAAGCGGGCCTGCAGATTCAGTTCAGCTCCGAACATGCCCATCAGCGCGCCAAGCACGGCGAAGCCGGCCGCCATTGGCAGGACGTACGCGAGCGACAGACCAAAGCTGCGCATTCCTCCGATCTGCCCGCGCAAAACGACACCGGAAAGGATCGGCAACATGGGCAACACGCAGGGCGTGAACGTCAGCCCCAGTCCTGCGAGAAAGAACAACGCCAGCGAGCGCCAGGACAGCCCGGCAGTGGTCTCAGTTGCAATGCTTGTATCCGTCGCCGCAGATGCGGCCTTCGGCGTGCCGCCAATATCGATGGACTCGGTCTCCGGCGGATAGCACAAACCCTTGTCTGCACAGCCTTGATAGGTCACCAGTAAGGAAAAGGGCTGGTTCTGCGGGTTGCGAATTGGTAGTTCGACGTCGAGTACGCCGTAATAGACTTCGACTTCGCCGAAGTAGTCGTCGGTCTTTTGCTCTCCCGCGGGCAGGTTCGCTTCGCCGATAACAACGCCGGGCGTATTGGTCCTGAATTTGAACTGGTGGCGGTAGAGGTAATAGCCCTCCGCTGCGACGAAGCGCAGCTTGACCTGTTCCGGCGATGAATCGACCAGGTTCAGGCGAAACGCTTCGCGTACCGGCAGGAAGTCAGCACTGTTGTTCAGCCCCCCAAGCGTCGAGCTGGGGCGGCTGTCGAACAGGCCGGCAACAGCGGGGAGGGCGAACAACAGGATCAGCAGACTCAGCAAACGGCGCATGGTCATCTCACGAGAAGCAGTGGCCGCATGATACCCAACGCGGCCAATCGTCGCTCGTACGCAACGTCGCACTAGCGCACGTTCTGTAACCAGATGGTGCCGTTTTGCTCGACGTACGGCAGTGCCTGCAGTGCTTGTCCAGCGCAGGGGCCAGCGACGCACTCGCCGCTATCGATAAGAAACAGCGCGCCGTGGGTCGCGCATTGGATGAGGCTGCCGCTGCTGTCAAGAAACTGGTCTGGCAGCCACTCCAGCGGGATTCCGCGATGTGGGCAACGGTTCTTGTAGACATATAGCGTCCCATCCTTGCGAATCGCCAGCAGGCGCTGTCCTTCTCGTTCGAAACCCTTGCTTTGCCCCTCCATCACGTCTGTGGTCTCACACAATCGAATCATCGGGCCCTCCTGATTTGCGAAGGATTATCACCCAATCGGTTGCGACAGGGGTGGCGAACAGCTGATAGCGCTGGCGGAGTGAGTGGCTGGCTTTTATCCTTCGGCTCGAACCTCAACTGGCGAAACTTTTGATGAGCCCAGTGCTATCTGCACGCCCTTTGTTTTTTTCGCTGGGCCTCGTGTGGCTGATCGCTTTCTGGTTGTCGCTGGCGCTTGGACCGGTCCATCTGCCGCTGGTGGACATCCTGCAAGCTCTATTGCAGCTGTTTGGCTTATCGACGGGAGATGAGGGCGCCGACCAGGCTGTGCTGATCCTAGGGCAGATCAGATTGCCACGCGCCTTGCTTGGCTTGAGCGTGGGCGCGGTGCTGGCGTTGTCCGGCGTCGCCATGCAGGGTTTATTTCGTAATCCACTGGCCGACCCCGGGTTGGTCGGTGTTTCAAGCGGTGCCGCGCTAGGCGCCGCGGCCACCATCGTCGGGGGTGAGCTGGTCGGCGGGATCTCTCCCTTGCTGGAGCCCTATCTGTTGTCGGTCAGCGCATTTCTCGGTGGCCTAGGTGTCACTTGGATGGTTTATCGCCTCGGTCGGCGGGATGGGCGTACCCATGTCGCGACGATGCTGCTCGCCGGTATTGCGCTGACTGCTCTGGCGGGCGCAGTGATTGGGCTTTTCACCTATGTAGCTGACGACAATGCGTTACGTACCTTGACCTTCTGGAATCTGGGCAGCCTTAACGGCGCAAGCTACGCACGGCTCTGGCCACTCTTGCTGGTGACAGCGGCCGTGGCATTCTGGCTACCTCGCCGGGCGCGGGCGCTAAACGCTCTTTTGTTGGGTGAGTCGGAGGCGCGTCATCTGGGCTTTGATGTCGAGCGCCTCAAGCGCGAGCTGGTGTTCTGCACGGCACTCAGCGTCGGCGCAGCGGTAGCGGCGGCAGGAATGATCGGGTTTGTTGGTTTGGTGGTTCCCCATCTTGTCAGGCTGCTGATTGGCCCCGACCACCGATTGCTGTTACCGGCTTCGGCGTTGGCAGGGGGCAGTCTGCTGCTCCTTGCCGATCTTCTTGCTCGGCTTATGCTGGCGCCTGCGGAGCTGCCGATCGGGATTGTCACTGCGCTGCTGGGTGCGCCTTTCTTTCTCTATCTGCTATTGCGGCAGCCTCACTGATGCTCAGTTTGCAGGGGGGCTGCGTTCGGCGAGGAGCATCCAACGTTCTTGTTGACGTTGACGTCAGGCTTGAACAGGGCGAGGTCCTAGGGGTGCTGGGGCCAAACGGTGCAGGTAAAAGCACTTTGGTTGGCGCGATGAGTGGAGAGCTGCCTCTCAACGCTGGCGAGGTGCTGCTGCATCAGAAGCCTTTGCACGACTGGCATGGCCCCGAGCGCGCCCGTTGCCTGGCAGTACTGCCGCAGAGCTCAACCTTGAGTTTTGGTTTTCGTGTCGATGAAGTGGTTGGCCTGGGGCGTTTACCCCATGACACGGGTTTTGAAGCCGACCGGACGATCGTGGCGGCTGCGCTTCGTGCGGCAGATGCGCAGCATCTGGCGCAGCGGAGCTACTTGTCACTGTCCGGAGGCGAGCAGCAGCGCGTGCACCTCGCTCGGGTGTTCGCCCAGCTCTGGCCTGGTCGTACCGGGCAGGTACTGTTGCTCGACGAGCCTACAGCCATGCTCGATCCGCAGCATCAGCACAGCACCTTGCACGCGATTCGCCAGTTTGCCGAGCTGGGCGGCGCGGTACTGGTTATCCTGCATGATCTCAATCTTGCGGCGCGCTACTGCGATCGCCTGTTGTTGATGGCTGACGGACATGTGCAACTGAGCGGTACGCCCGAGCAGGTGTTGCAGGCCGCCCCGCTGAAGTCGGTGTTCGGTCTCGATGTGCTGATCCAGCGACACCCGGAACGAGGCCATCCGCTAGTTATTGCCCGCTGAGGATTACCCCATGCGATTGCTATTGCTCCTCGTCATGCTTCTGCTCACTGCCTGCCAATCGCAGCCGCTCTTGCCGACCTGGCAAAGCCCGGAGGGGCGTGAACATCCCGATCTGGGGCGGATTGTCGATTTGCGAAGCGGCGAGCATATCTCGCCGAAACGGTTGATTGACGAGCTGGCCAAGGTCGATCAGGTATTGGTTGGAGAGCGACATGACAACCCGGACCATCATGCTCTGCAGCTCTGGCTTCTTCAGGCGTTGGCGCAGCATCGGGGTCAGGGCAGCCTGTTGCTGGAAATGCTGAATCCGGATCAGCAGGATGATGTTGTGCAGGTGAAGGCATTGATTGACCGCGGGAAATGGCCGGCGGATCTGGCGGCTGCGCTGGACTGGCAAAACGGCTGGGACTGGAAGCAGTACGCACCGGTGGTCAGGCATGCGCTGGCGCAGCCGTATCCGTTGATGTCGGCCAATCTCGACAGAGCGGAGATCATGCGGGTCTATCGCCGTATACCCACGCTGACCGGTGCGTCCGCTGACAATGAGGTGCAGCGGACCTTGCTTGAGCAGATTCGGATTTCACATTGCGGCATGCTGCCCGAGACGCAGCTGCCTGCCATGCTGGCGGTGCAGCAGCAGCGCGACCAGCGAATGGCTGACCAGCTGGATGCTGCGCCGAAGCCGGCGATGTTGTTGGCCGGTGCTTTTCACGTCCGGCGAGATCTCGGCGTGCCGCTGCATCTTGAGAGCCATGACGGTCGAGTGACCACCCGTGTACTGATACTTGCGGAGGTGGAGGATGTGGTTCGCGCCGGTCATGCAGATTTCGTCTGGTATACCCCCGCTCAGCCGCAGCAGGACCATTGTGCCGGACTTCAGAAAGCGACCGAGTAGTTGGCATAACGCTTACGCGGAGCCAATGTTTTTGCGCGGACAAAAAAAGACCCGGCAAGAGCCGGGTCAAAACCGTGATTAGCCTGATGAGGAGATAACCTGAAAGTCCGACTGCCCGTTCTTTCAGCTTACCGGCTGATCTTGCGACCAGTGGTGCTAATAATAACAATTCTCATTCATTGGTCAATAGGGGAATTCAAATAAAATCTTCTCGGCTTTCGTCGGGGTCTCTTGGCGCTAGGCAGAAAGGGGCATGCGCAGCTGGGTGACCTCTTTATTCAGCAAGTCGATGCGCCTGGCCATGCTTTCTATCAGGCTGTGGGCAATCTTGGGGTTGCTCTGCATCAAGCCGAGAAACTGATCCTTGGGAATAAGCATGACGGTACAGGCGGCGGTGGCGACGACGGTCGCGCTGCGCTTCTCTTGAGTGAAGACGGCCATCGCCCCGAAAATCTCGTCACGCTGCACGTCGCCAACCTTCTGGCCATCTACAAAAGCCTCGGCGTGGCCATCGATGATGATGAACACGTTGTCCGCATCGTCCCCCTGGCGAATCAACTCGTCGCCCGCGGCAAAATGCTGGAAACCGGTTGTGGGGTGGATCTCGGGTTGCTTAAGGCGCGCCAATGCGTCTGACAACAGCGCCGTCTGCCCAATCAGGTACTGGGTATAAAGTTCCTGACGACGCTGGTCGGTATGAATGTGGCGAAACACCTCGCTGCGCGAATAGGGAATCAGGCGAATCGCTTCCTCGCTGCGGTAACGACAAAGCGGCAGTTCCATTCCTTGACGCAGCCCAAGCAGGTCGCCTTCCTGCATGTAAAACAGCGGTCTTTCATCGACCAGTGCATGCAGCAGCCCGCTGTCGATGATGAACAGGTGCTGCTCGGGTAGATCCTGCGCCAGGTCGTTGGAACCCTTGATCTCGATAGTAGGTGCTGAGGGGGCGAGGCCTTCGAGCAGTTGCGCGGGGATCCCCTGCAAGCGGTTGATCAGTTGATCGGCATAGGCCGGTTGTTCCCCGAGTAGATACATGTCGGCAATCCTTGGACAAGCGGGCTCACTGAGTTGGAGCGATGCGCGCGCTCACCATAAGGCCGCGCCGGACGAGAGTAAATCTCGTCCGGCGCGCATTGTGAGCTAGCTCTTGTCTCGGTAATCGTGCCGGGCCAGGTGCTGGTTCAGCTCGGTCTTCAGGGTGTCCGGCAGTTCCTTCCAGTTGACGTCACGCAATGCGCCTTCGATGGCGTATAGCAGCACTCTTGATGCGCTGAAGCCTCTGGATTTAACCGCACTGTAAGCGCTGACCGCGCCGAGCCGACGCAGATCATCGGCCGTGTGGATGCCTGAGGCGTGCAGCCACTGCGCGGATGTTTTGCCGAGATTCCTCAAGGTCAACAGCTCGTCGTGCATGATTGCTCCTATCGGCCTGGGTAGCCGGCGAGGAAATGAAGCGGCCAGCGAACCCGGCGTACGCGTTCTGGGTTCCCCCACAGGCGCTTGAACTCAGATTCCAGTTCAGTGACTGGGTCTTGGTCGTGGGTCTGCTGCCACCGCTTCACTGCCGACCAAGTACGCAGATAGCCCAGTAGCTGTCGCAGGCTCCAGTGGATTTCGATAGCGAATGCCGGAGGTTGAAAAGTTTCGAATGGCACCTGAATGTCTCGGTAGCCGGCATCGACGCTGGCGCGTCCCTGGGGCCAGTAACCGCTAAGCGTATCGCTATGCAGCTGCCCGATCAGCGCATCCAGCGACGGTTCGATATGAAGCAAGCTGTAGCACCAGGCGCAGAACAGACCGTCTGTTGACAAAACCCGCTTTGCTTCGGCAAAGAAGGCCGGCGTAGCGAACCAGTGCAAAGCTTGTGCGACCACCATCACGTCGGCCACACCATCGCGCAGCGGTAGGCGCTCGGCTTGCGCAGCAAATCGCTCCGCAGATCGCCAGTCGGCAGTGCCGGTCAGTTGCTCAATGCTGGCGTCGCATGCCACCACTCGGTCGAAATGGCTTGCTAGTGCGCGCGCGGCCTGACCCGTGCCCGACGCAACGTCAATCGCGCAGCGGGGCGTCGAGCACTGTTCGGCGAGCCAATTGAATAGACTGTTGGGATACGCTGGGCGGAACTGCGCGTAATCGTCAGAACGAATTGAAAAGAGCTGGACGCTGTCACCCATGGCAACGGTCCAGCGGCGTCAAAGGCAGAACACTGTGAGGCATGGCCGACTTCCGCTGACAGACCTGTACAAGTATAGAAGCACCGCCGGGTTCTGCCCTCAGCGGTGCCTGGATGACACTTTTCTGTACAGATGTCAGTCAGCCCGGTTGTCAGAGGCCCGGCAGGCGTTGACGAATGTCACTGACCAAGGCGTCGAGGCTTCCCGCCTCGGGTGTGCTGATCTGCCGGTTGAGCAATTGCTCGCTCTCGCTCAGCGACTCGCGAGAAGACTGTTGTGCTTTGATTACGGCCAGTGTGGCATCGGACGGATCGCCACCCTCAGCCTGGCGCTGGGTGAGCCACTGTTCGATGACTGCGTCAGGCGCCTCGCAGCTGAGAATTATAAAGGGCACACCGGTCGACTCTGCGACCTGCCAGGCGGCTTGGCGATACTGATGTCTGAGATAGGTGGCGTCGATCACCACCGAGAAGCCTGCGCTAAGCGCGTTCTCAGCCAGCGAGTGCAGTCGCTGATAGGTCGCATCGCCGGCCTCGGCATCGTAAATGCCGGCGTTTAGCTCAGAAGCCTGTGACTCTGGCTGCTGGCCATAGAGTCGTTTGCGTTCAACATCCGAACGAATCCTGATCGCTCCCAGAGCCTCGACCAGGCGCAGCGCAACCTGGCTCTTGCCGACCGCCGATACGCCGTGGGTGATGGCAAGGAAGCGGGATGGAATGGCGCTATAACTTTCGGCCAGATTGGCGTAGCTGCGATGCTGGCGCAGGACGATCCGGCGCTGAACGGCGTCTTCTTCCTGATGCAATCGGAACAGGCTTACCTTGGCCCGAACAAGCGCGCGATACGCCTTATAGAGGTTGAGCAACTGCAGCGCGGCATAGTCTCCGGTGCGTTCCAGCCAGCCGTTGATAAAGCGCCGTGCCTGACACTTCAAACCACGATCTTCCAGGTCCATCGCCAGAAAAGCTGCGTCGGAAGCGATGTCGATCAGGCGAAATGGCTCGTTGAATTCGATGCAGTCGAACAGCACTACCTTGTCTTCGATGATCGTAGCGTTGCCCAAATGCAGGTCGCCGTGGCATTCGCGGATGAAACCTTGCTGGCTGCGCTGCTCGAGCAAGGGCTGCAGGCGGGCGATGCTGGTTTCGGTCCAGTCCAGCAGGGCGTCGAGTTGCTGCAGGTCTGCTTGTTCGGTGAGCAACGGACGAATCTGTTCGAAGTTCTGCCGCATCGGCGCGACGATCCCATCGGCGCTGTTCAGCGCATGATCCGCAGCCACCTGAGGGATGCTCAGGTGGAACTCGGCGATTTGCTTGGCGAGGGCGTCGATGTGATTGTCCGTCAGCTCACCCCGGGCCTGTACCTCTGCCATCAGTTGCGTTTGTGGAAACTCGCGCATCTGCAACAGGTATTCGATTGGCTCGCCATTCCCGCCGATCTCCGGTTGCTCGACGCTGCCGGTGACAGGCAGGACCTGAAGATACAGTTCTGGCGCCATGCGCTGGTTCAGGCGCAACTCTTCCTCGCAGTAATGTTTGCGAGCCGAGAGGTCGGTGAAATTGAGGAAGCCGAAATCAACCGGTTTCTTCATCTTGTAGGCGTACGTTCCGGTAAGGATGACCCAGGAAATATGGGTCTCGATGACTTTGAAGCCGTCGACCGGGTGAGGGTACAGGGCTGGATTCTGCAGTGCAGCAATCAGTGCTTGGCTCACGGTCACTCCTTGTAGGTTTGTTGGACGGGTGTGTGAGCACTTGGGAGACAGTTCACACAGTCGGAAACGCTCCATTATGTCCATCCACGGTAAGCGTGCAAACCGCCAAGAGGCCGTCTTCGGCGCAAATCAAAGTGCGTATAATGCGCCGCCATGACTAAATCACGCTCGTCTCGTTCCCGCTCCAGACGCCGTTCCGGTGCCTCTCGCCCATGGCTAGGCTGGATTATCAAACTTTCCATCGTTGCGCTGGTGCTGCTGGCCGGTGTTGCGGTGTATCTCGATGCCGTGGTGCAGGAGAAATTCTCTGGCAAGCGCTGGACGATTCCTGCGACGGTCTATGCCCGGCCGCTGGAATTGTTTGTCGGGCAAAAACTCGATAAGGATGACTTTCTCACCGAGGTCGATGCGTTGGGCTACCGCCGAGAAAAATCGGTGAGTGGGCCAGGAACTGTTTCGGTCGCCAGTAACGCGGTTGAAATGCATACACGAGGCTTCCGCTTTTATGAGGGCGCAGAAGAGTCTCAGCGTATCCGGGTGCGTTTTTCCGGGGACTTCGTTGCGGGACTGGCACGCATGGACGGCGGCGAGCTGCCGGTGGCGCGGCTGGAGCCATTGGTCGTGGGTGGGCTTTACCCTGCGCACAACGAAGACCGGATTCTGATCAAGCTCGATCAAGTGCCGCCGTATCTGGTGGAAACACTGGTCGCGGTCGAAGATCGGGAGTTCTTTGATCATTTTGGCGTGTCGCCTAAGTCCATTGCGCGTGCCGTATGGGTCAACCTTACCGCCGGGGAGGTGCGTCAGGGAGGCAGCACACTGACGCAGCAATTGGTGAAGAATTTCTATCTCACCAACGAGCGCAGTCTCAGCCGCAAGGCTACCGAAGCCATGATGGCGGTGCTGCTTGAACTCCACTACGACAAGCCGGAGATTCTCGAGGCCTATCTGAACGAGGTCTTTCTTGGTCAGGACGGTCGTCGCGCCATTCATGGCTTCGGTTTGGCAAGCCAGTACTTCTTTGGACGGCCACTCGCAGAGCTAAAACTGCAGCACGTGGCCCTGTTGGTCGGCATGGTCAAGGGGCCGACCTACTACAACCCTCGCCGTCATCCTGAGCGCGCCATGGAACGACGCAATCTGATCATCGATCTGCTGGCTGAGCAGCAGGTGGTCAGTCCCGAGGAAGCTGCTCAGGCGAGGCAGGCGCCGCTCGGCGTGACGCAGCGTGGCAGTCTGGCCGACAGCTCATACCCGGCGTTTCTCGATTTGGTAAAGCGGCAGTTGCGAGAGGACTATCGCGACGAAGACCTCACTGAGGAAGGGCTGAGGGTTTTCACCAGCTTTGATCCGATCATTCAATCCAAGGCTGAAAAGGCCATGACCGATACGCTGAAGCGTCTGGGCAAGGCAGCCGAAGGCGTAGAAGGCGCGATGCTGGTCACCAACCCGGAAACCGGCGAGCTGCAGGCCATGCTGGGCAGTCGTCATCCAGGCTTTGCCGGCTTCAACCGGGCGCTGGATGCATCGCGGCCAATTGGGTCGCTGATCAAGCCGGCGATCTATCTTGCTGCCCTTGAAAAGCCCAGCCAATACACCTTGACCAGCCTGCTTGAGGATGAGCCGTTTTCGGTTAAAGGTACCGACGGCAAGGTTTGGAAGCCGCAGAATTACGGGCGTTCCGCTCATGGCACGGTCTACCTCTATCAGGCCCTGGCGAATTCCTACAACCTGTCGACCGCGCGGCTTGGTTTGGATCTAGGCGTGCCGCATGTGCTAAAGACGCTGGCGCGCTTGGGCGCTTCGCCCGATTGGCCGGCTTATCCGTCGATGTTGCTGGGGGCGGGCGGATTGCGCCCTATCGAAGTCGCCGGCGTCTACCAGACGATCGCCAGTGGCGGCTTCAATACTCCGTTGCGGGCCATCCGCAGTGTCGTTGCGGCCGATGGCGAACCCCTTAGCCGCTATCCGTTCAAGATCGAACAGCGATTCGATCCTGGCGCTATTTACCTGACCCAATATGCCATGCAGCGAACGATGGTCGAGGGGACTGGGCGTTCTGTCTACAATCAGGTTCCTAAATCGCTGGCACTGGCAGGCAAGACCGGTACCACCAACGATTCACGTGACAGCTGGTTTGCAGGCTTCAGTCAGGATCTGCTCGCAGTGGTCTGGTTGGGGCGCGATGACAACGGCAAAACTTCGTTAACCGGTGCCACAGGCGCGTTGCAGGTATGGGCGGACTTCATGCGTCGTGCCGACCCATTACCGCTGCAGATGCCCGTGCCGGATAATGTGTCCATGGCCTGGGTCGATGCACGGACCGGAGAGGGGACGCTGGAAAATTGCCCGGGCGCCGTACAGATGCCTTATATCCGCGGAAGCGAGCCTGCTCCGGGTCCTGGCTGCGGAATCCAGGCCCCGGCTGAATCGGTTATGGATTGGGTTCGTGGCTGGTTGCCATAGGTGGCGGCTGGCCGGTTGGTTTATCAAGAGGTCTGAACTGTGAACAAGCAATGGATGATCGTATTGTTGGCGGCGGCACTGCTGCCGGGCTGCGCATCGGTCAAGCGCGGCGCGATACCCGTCGTCGATTCGGGGGCGCCGGTATCGGAGGAGGTTTCCGCGCGTCAGCCCAGCCGCCGTGCTAACGCACCGGTTACCAGTGGGCAATCTGCGCCTGCAGACTCGGGCGTTATGGTCATGGTGCCCCAGCAAAGCTCCGAGCCATTGCAAACCTATGGCGCGCCTGATGTCGCTTTCTCTGGGGGATCTGCGCAAGCGCCTGCCGGTGGGACTGGACAGTGGACCCCGCCCGCTCAGTCCGCGCCAATGCCCGCCCCGGTCCAGCGACCGCCAATGCCTAGCGGAATCCCGTCAAGCAGTGGAACCTTGTCAGCTGATGAACAGCTCGATGGGCCGGTGCTGGCGTTGCTTACCACTGCGCAGCAACAACAGGGAGGAGGTGACCTGAACGGAGCTGCGTCCAGTCTCGAGCGGGCTCAGCGAATCGCCCCGCGCGAACCACAGGTGCTCTATCGGTTGGCTCAGGTCCGTCTGGCGCAAGGGGATGCCATTCAGGCAGAACAACTGTCTCGGCGTGGGCTGAGCTATGCGAGCGACCGGCCAGCCCTGCAGGCAAGCCTCTGGGAGCTGATCGCGCAGGCGCGTGAGCGTCAGGGAAATGCTGCAGGCGCTGCGCAGGCGCGCGAGCGGGCCAAGGTTTCGATGTGATGGATAGTCGAGTGCCGGCGTTGGCAGACCAGTTGCTACTGATTGAGCGCGAGCTTCGGTTACTTGGGGTTTGGGCGTCGTCGCCGCCTGCGCCTGAAGCGCTTGCCAGTCAGGAGCCGTTCTGCGTCGATACACTGGCGTTCGATCAGTGGTTGCAGTGGATTTTTCTGCCGCGAATGAAGCACATTCTGGAGCACGGTCAGCCATTGCCAGCCGTGTCGGGAATTTTGGCGATGGCTGAAATGGTTTATCAAGATCAGCCGCAGCGCGTGGGTGGGCTGTTTGAAGCGCTTGAAACCTTCGATCTCCTAATCAGTGGGGGCGAAGGCTAAGCAACGCCGGCCTTTATAGGCAGGCGTTGTCCGCTGCGTTCAGTTACAGCTGTCGGCGATCTTCTGCTGGGTTTCGCCAATACGCGCCTGGCGTTCTTCTTCATTCAGGCGCCGAGTGCCGCCGTCTTCTTCTACGCGCACGCGCGGGTTGTTTTGCAGTTGTGCCAGATTGGTGCGCAGGGTAGTGCAATAACGTTGCCGCTCGGCTTCCTGCTCTGCAACCTGTTGCTTCACCTTGCGGTCAATGTCGCGCTGTTCGGACTCGCCTGAGTATTCCGGTGCGTTGCCTTCGGCCACGGCTGGCTTTGGCGGGGCGATGGCCGTATTAAGCGTTTCGGCCGGCATGCCTTGGGGCGGCTGTGCTCCAAAATGCGTAACGCCTTTGGCGTCGACCCACTTGTAAACCTGGCCGGCCATGATGCTGCTGCTCAGTGCAAGCAGCAGGCCGCCTGCGAGAATGGTCAAACGCATGCTTTTCCCTTCAGTGGATGCAAAACCAAGCCGGTACTATACGCAAAAGGCAGGGGGCTTCATTCTGCGCTGGATCACAGCTGAATGCAGCCGAAGGGCAACAGCGGACTTGACTTGACCAAGCCTAATCCGAACAATTCCATGCTTGCTGTTCTGAGAGGCCGCCGCAAGCGAGCCTTTCGCTCAATCATGAGGTGCATACCCGCGCCGACCTGCAACATCCGCAACGCGTTACCTCGCGCTGGGAGGGGCGCCCCGCAACACTTTGGGGCTTCCCTAGTACTCGCTTTGACAGTAGCTGACGTAGTCGGCGACCACCGTCGCTCATGCACTGCTTAGTAGTAAACCTAATTCTGGCCGGTCCGACGCGGAGCGGCTATCTGGCGTTCTAGAGGTGAATAACGTGGAACTTTTATCCGGCGCTGAAATGGTCGTCCGCTTCTTGCGCGACGAAGGCGTTAAGTACATCTACGGCTATCCGGGCGGCGCCTTGCTGCACATCTATGATGCGCTGTTCAAGGAAAAGGAAGTTACGCATATCCTTGTTCGTCATGAGCAGGCTGCTACTCACATGGCCGACGGCTATGCGCGTGCCACCGGCAAGGCGGGTGTAGTGCTAGTCACCTCCGGCCCTGGCGCGACCAATGCCATCACCGGTATTGCCACCGCTTATATGGACTCGATCCCGATGGTGGTCATCTCGGGGCAGGTTGCCAGCAATATGGTGGGCACTGATGCTTTCCAGGAAACCGACATGATCGGTATTTCCCGCCCCATCGTTAAGCACAGCTTCATGATCAAACATCCTTCGGAAATTCCCGAAGTGATGAAAAAAGCGTTCTACCTGGCGCAATCCGGTCGTCCCGGTCCTGTCGTTGTCGACATTCCGAAAGACATGACCAATCCCGCCGAGAAGTTCGAATACGTCTATCCGAAGAAAGCCAAGCTGCGTTCATACAGCCCGGCCGTTCGTGGGCATTCTGGTCAGATTCGCAAAGCGGCAGAGCTTCTGCTGGCTGCCAAGCGTCCGATCATTTACGCCGGTGGCGGCGTGATCATGGGTGATGCATCTTCGCAACTCACTGAGCTTGCCAAGATGCTCAATCTGCCGGTTACCAATACCCTCATGGGCTTGGGCTGCTATCCGGGCAGCGACCGGCAGTTCGTCGGCATGCTGGGTATGCACGGTAGCTATACGGCCAACCTGGCAATGCATCATTCCGATGTCATCCTGGCTGTAGGCGCGCGCTTTGATGACCGCGTAATCAACGGTGCGACGAAGTTCTGCCCGAACGCCAAAATCATCCACATCGATATCGATCCGGCATCCATTTCCAAAACCATCAAGGCCGACATTCCGATCGTTGGCCCGGTCGACAGTGTGCTCACCGAAATGGTTGCCATCGTCAAGGAGATCGGCCAGGCACCCAATGCCGAGACTGTTGCCAGCTGGTGGAAGCAGATCGAGGAATGGCGCGGCAACCGAGGCTTGTTCCCATACGACAAGGGTGACGGCACCATCATCAAGCCACAGGCCGTTATCGAAACCCTGTGTGAAGTGACCAAGGGTGATGCGTATGTGGCATCGGACGTCGGGCAGCACCAGATGTTTGCGTGCCAGTACTACAAGTTCGATAAGCCGAATCGCTGGTTGAACTCTGGTGGCCTCGGCACCATGGGCTTCGGCTTTCCGGCCGCGATGGGTGCAAAGCTGAACTTCCCTGAAGCCGACGTCGCCTGTGTTACGGGTGAAGGCAGCATTCAGATGAACATTCAGGAGCTGTCGACCTGCCTGCAGTACGACCTGCCGGTCAAGATCATCAACCTCAACAACGGTGCGTTGGGCATGGTTCGCCAGTGGCAGGACATGCAGTACAACAGTCGCTACTCCCACTCCTACATGGAGTCGTTGCCCGATTTCGTCAAGCTGGTCGAGGCGTACGGGCATGTGGGGATGCGCATCACCGATCTGAAAGATCTGAAGTCCAAGATGGAAGAAGCCTTCGCGTTGAAGGATCGCCTGGTGTTCCTGGATATCGCTGTCGATACCAGTGAGCACGTCTACCCGATGCAGATCAAAGACGGCGCCATGCGCGACATGTGGCTCAGCAAGACGGAGCGGACCTGATCATGAGACACATCATTTCTCTGCTGATGGAAAACGAACCAGGTGCCTTGTCGCGTGTGGTCGGGCTGTTCTCGCAGCGTAACTACAACATTGAAAGCCTGACCGTCGCCCCGACCGAAGACCCGACGCTTTCTCGACTGACGCTGACGACGGTGGGGCACGAGGAGGTAATCGAGCAGATCACCAAGAACCTCAACAAGTTGGTAGAGGTCGTTAAGCTGGTCGATCTGTCCGAAAGTGCTCACATCGAGCGCGAGCTTATGTTGATCAAGGTGAAGGCAACCGGCGCACAGCGCGCCGAAGTCAAGCGGACCACCGACATCTTCCGTGGGCAGATCGTCGATGTGACCTCCAATGTTTATACCATCCAGCTGGCCGGCACGACCGACAAGCTGGACAGTTTCATCCAGGCCATCGGTACGGCATCGATTCTGGAAGTGGTGCGCAGTGGCGTTACGGGTATTTCCCGTGGCGACAAAGTGCTGAGCATCTAATACGACTTATCGAATGGCCCGACCGGCCAGCAACAGGGGTAATTCCATGAAAGTTTTTTACGATAAAGATTGCGACCTCTCCATCATTCAGGGCAAGAAAGTCGCTGTCATTGGCTACGGCTCCCAGGGCCATGCCCACGCATGCAATCTTAAAGATTCCGGCGTAGACGTAACCGTTGGCCTGCGTGCCGGTTCCTCGTCGGTCGCTAAGGCCGAAGCCCATGGTTTGAAAGTCGATAACGTTGCTGCCGCCGTTGCCGCTGCCGATGTCGTTATGATCCTGACTCCCGACGAGTTCCAGGGCCGCCTGTACCGTGACGAGATCGAGCCGAACCTGAAGAAGGGCGCCACGCTGGCGTTTGCCCACGGCTTCTCCATTCATTACAACCAGGTCGTACCGCGTTCCGATCTTGACGTGATCATGATTGCACCAAAAGCGCCGGGTCATACCGTTCGCTCCGAGTTCGTTAAAGGTGGTGGTATTCCTGACCTGATCGCGATTTACCAGGACGCCTCCGGTAACGCCAAGAACGTCGCTCTTTCATACGCATCGGGTGTCGGCGGCGGTCGTACCGGCATTATCGAAACCACCTTCAAGGACGAGACCGAAACCGATCTGTTCGGCGAGCAGGCAGTTCTGTGTGGCGGTTGCGTCGAGTTGGTCAAAGCTGGCTTCGAGACACTGGTAGAAGCCGGATATGCGCCGGAAATGGCTTATTTCGAGTGCTTGCACGAGCTGAAGCTGATCGTCGACCTCATGTTTGAAGGCGGAATCGCCAACATGAACTACTCGATCTCCAATAACGCCGAGTATGGCGAGTACGTAACAGGCCCCGAGGTCATCAACGCCGAGTCGCGCGCCGCGATGCGTAATGCCCTGAAGCGCATTCAAGACGGCGAGTACGCCAAGATGTTCATCACTGAAGGCGCTGCGAACTACCCATCGATGACGGCTTATCGCCGTAACAACGCGGCCCATGGCATCGAAGTGGTTGGTGAGAAGCTTCGCTCCATGATGCCGTGGATCGCTGCTAACAAGATCGTTGATAAGAGCAAGAACTGATCATCGGTATTGCTCGAAAGGACGCGGCCTCGGCCGCGTTTTTTCGTTTTGGCTGTGTGTCTCTGGTATAAACCGGTGTTTGGCCTAGGGTGAACCCGTTGTGCTAGGGCCTGTCGAAATTATTCAAACCTGCTGTAAGGTGAATTTGCATGAGTGAGCATCCCGAAGAGCCGAACAAATCCATCGAAACGGAAAGTCTTCTGCCGATCGACGAGCATATCGAAGAGAGCCAGGACGCCGAAGGTCGCAAGGTTCGCCATCGGGGCATCTATCTGCTCCCCAACCTTTTCACCACGGCCAATCTGTTTGCCGGTTTTTTCTGCATTGTCACGGCTATCAATGGCAACTTCTACGTCGCTGCTGCTACGGTCTTTGTCGCGATGGTGCTCGATAGTCTGGATGGCCGAGTCGCGCGCTTGACCAACACCCAGAGCGCATTCGGTGCGGAATATGATTCGCTGTCGGACATGGTCGCTTTCGGTCTAGCTCCGGCCGTTCTCGCCTACCAGTGGGCGCTGTCGAGTCTCGGAAATGTCGGGTTGACCGTGGCCTTCATCTACGTTGCCTGCGCAGCCTTGAGGCTTGCGCGCTTCAACACCCAAATTGGCAAAGTGGATAAGAAGTGGTTCATTGGTCTGGCGAGTCCTGCCGCTGCAGGGGTTGTGGCTGGATCGGTCTGGGCGGTTTGGGCGCTCGACGAACCGGGAATCCGCGGTCTCGATCTGCCCTTGGCGGTAATCATGTTGTTTGCGCTGCTGGTAGCTGCCGCGGGCCTGCTGATGGTCAGCAACATCAAGTACTACAGTTTTAAGGATCTCGATCTGAAAGGGCGGGTGCCCTTTGTGGCGATACTGGTCGTTGTATTGGTGTTCGCCGTGGTGTTCAGTGATCCGCCGCGTATCTTGCTTCTGATCTTCCTCGCCTACTCCGTTTCTGGACCGGTACAGTTCCTGATGCGTCGCCGCAAGCGCGCAGAAAGTTGATTTTTGAGATGATCCGCTGTCTAGTGCTTGTTCATACAGCCTCGGACAGCGGAGTACATCATGCTTATCAAGACGCCGCGTCGCAGTGATTGTCTCGAATCAGAGATAACCCCCGAAGCGCTCTATCTGAACCGTCGTCAGTTCGTTCAGGGAGCGGCTTTCTCAATAGCAGCCGCAGGGCTGCCCGCTATAGCCGAAGCTGAAGCCAGCCCGGCGCGCTATGCGGGCGTGGAACCAGCGGACTCGCCCGCTTGGTTTGACGAAAAGCTACGACAGGCACATTGGAAAGCGGTAACGGTAAAAAACGAAGCCATTACCCCCTATCAAGATGCTACGCATTACAACAATTTCTATGAGTTCGGCCCGGATAAGGGTGATCCAGCGCGTCACGCGCCGCAGCTTGTTACGGAACCTTGGTTCGTGACGGTCGACGGAGAATTGGCGAAGCCGGGCAAATATTCGATTGAAGATCTTGTTAAGAACGCCGCGCTTGAGGAACGTATCTATCGTTTACGTTGCGTCGAAGCCTGGTCGATGGTCATACCGTGGCTAGGGGTTCCGCTTGCTGATCTGATCAGTCGTCTGGAGCCGACATCCGATGCTAAATATGTTCGCTTTGAGACCTTGGCTCGTCCAGAACAGATGCCTGGTATGCGTACTGGTTTTTCACTGATCGACTGGCCGTATGTTGAAGGCTTGAGAATGGACGAGGCCATGCACCCGCTGAGCTTGGTAGCCGTTGGGATGTATGGGAGAGTGTTGCCAAACCAGAACGGTGCGCCATTACGTCTCGTAGTGCCATGGAAGTACGGGTTCAAAAGCATCAAATCGATCGTTCGAATCAGTTTCGTTCGTGAACAGCCAGCGACCACCTGGGAATCTATGGCTCCGCAGGAATACGGGTTTTACGCCAACGTTAATCCCAAGGTCTCCCACCCGCGTTGGTCACAGGCACGCGAGCGACGGCTTCCGGGGAGCCTGTTCAGCCCAAATGTCCGCGAGACCCAGATGTTCAACGGCTACGAAGAGGACGTCGCACACTTATACGCTGGGATGGATCTGAGAAAGCACTATTGATGCGCTATCCCTGGTGGAGGTTGTTGCTTTTCTGTTCCATAGCTAGCGTGCCGTGCTACTGGCTGTATCTCGCCGCGGTAGCCGCGCTGGGCCCGGATCCCGGCAAAGTGCTAGTTGATAATCTCGGCCAAGGCGCTTTGGTTCTTCTGCTGTGTTCTCTGGCGATGACGCCGTTGAGGTCTTTGACTGGCTGGTCCGGCTGGATTGTGTTTCGAAGGCAGGTCGGACTTTGGGCGTTCGGTTACGCCGTACTTCATTTAGCTGCTTATCTATACTTTCTCTTGGGTTTGCAATTTGGCGATTTTGCTGCCGAGTTGGTTGAGCGCCCATATATAGCGTTAGGGGTTATCGCCCTGGTAGGCCTGTCAGCACTCGCGCTGACGTCAACGCGCTGGAGCATGCGCAAGCTCGGTGAGCGCTGGAAGAAGTTGCACCGCATTGTCTATCCGGCGTTAGTCGTCGCATTGCTTCACATGCTTTGGGTTGTGAGATCCGACGCGGGCCAGTGGAGCTTGTACGCCACCCTCGCAGCGATTTTGCTTGCAGCGCGAGTTCCGGCAGTTGAGCGCGCCTTGGTCGGAATCAATGCCAAATGGCATGGCGATCCGTTAGCGAATAAAAACAAAAACAACCGTTGACGTGGGAATCTGAGTGCCTATAATGCGCACCTTCTCCGGCGCAGGCCTTTGGCGAAACCTCTTGTAAATCAAGAAGTTAGCGAAAATCAAGGCTTGCACGGATGGCGAATTCGAGTAGAATGCGCCGGGCTGGCAGGGAGGTGGTTTGGCTCTGTTAGTGGCTTCGGTCGGGTTGATCGGGAGCGGTTGAAAGAGGTGGTTGACAGCGGTTTTGAACGCTGTATGATTCGCCTCCCGCTGACGAGAGACGCTAGGTTGATCGGAAGCGCAAGCGGTTGAGAAGAAAGAAAAACTTCTTCAAAAACAGCTTGACGAGAAACAAGGCTGCTGTAGAATG
>NZ_POUL01000005.1 GCF_002890895.1 Stutzerimonas stutzeri | reverse complement strand
TCCGGAAAACAAATCGTCTGTGCAGCGATGCGCAAGCTGCTGCACATCGCCTATGGGGTACTTAAATCGGGCCAGCGTTTCGACCCTCAACTGGCCCTTGCTCGGTAATGGGGAAGACGGTATCTACAAGCTGTGGACGCTTCTCCTAGGTTGGGCTCCCGCCGCCGCATCAGGCCTCTTCGATCAACCAGTCCAATCGCCATCCGCCTTCGCTTTGACCCAACAGTTTAGCCAGCCAAGGCAGCAGCTCACGCAGTTCCTCTTCCAGCCCCCATGGCGGGTTGCTGATGGCTAGGCCCGAGCCGTTCAGCCGCAGCGCCTCGTCGGTGGGGTGGACGTACAGCTCAGCGCGCAGCAATTTGGGTGCGCCGCTGCGTGACAAGTCCTGATAGAAGCGCTTGAGCTGCCGCTCATCCTTGATCGGGTACCAGATCACACCGATGGTCTGGCGCATGCGTCCCAGCGCTTCTTTCAGCGCCGTCACGCAGCGGCTCAGCTCGTCGGCCTGCTCGAAAGGCGGGTCGATTAGCAGGACAACGCGCTTTTCGGCGGTCGGCATCAAGGCGCGTGGCACGTGCCATCCCTCCCCCAGGTGCACCGCCACGCGGCGATCACCAGCCATGTTGTCTTTCAGCAAGCGACCGTCTTCCGGATGTTTCTCGTTGAGTTGCAGCCGATCCTGCGGTCGCGTCAGCTGCCGCGCCAGCTCCGGCGATCCGGGGTAGTAACGCAGCGCGCCGTCAGGATTGAGTGCCCGGATCACGTCCAGATAGCCCTGCGCCATCGCCGGGACATCCTCTGCCTGCCACAGGCGGGCGATGCCCTGCAGCCATTCGCCGGTGCGGCTGGCCTGGTCGCCTGCGAGGTCATACAGGCCGACGCCAGCATGGCTGTCGAGATACGCGAACGGCGCCTCCTTGCGAGCCAGCATGGCGAACAGACGGGACAATACGAGGTGTTTGAAGACGTCGGCGTGATTGCCGGCGTGGAAAGCGTGGCGGTAGTTCATCGGGCACTCCTGAAGTGCGCACAGTCTAACTGCGCAGCGCGGCGATTCGCAGGGCCTCGCTAAGCTGAGACGCAACCTGAGAGACGAATCCACGACAAACGGCTGATACAGTCAGCAGTCTCGCCCAGCCGCTCAAAGGAATTCCGATGGATATCCGCACCCTCTTCGAGATCAGCCTACCCGTGATTCAGGCACCGATGGCCGGTTCGCAGAACCATCAGCTCGCAGCAGCAGTATCCAACGCCGGCGGGCTGGGTTCGGTTCCAGCCGGCATGCTTAACGCCGAGACGCTAGACGCCGAGCTGACTGCCATCGCAACGCTCAAGCGCAAGCCATACAACGTCAATTTCTTCTGCCACCAGACGCCCGTTGAAGATCCGGCGCGAACCGAGGCCTGGCTGGCTTTGCTGGCGCCCTACCTGAAAGAACTCGCCATCGACCCGACGAGCATCCCCAGCGGCGCAACCCGCAAGCCGTTCGATGCTGCAATGGCGGAAGTGGTGGAGCGGCATCGTCCGCCGGTGGTCAGCTTCCACTTCGGCCTGCCAGCGCCAGACCTGCTTCAGCGTGTCAAATCGACCGGCGCGAAGATTCTGTCCAGCGCCACGACTTTGGAAGAAGGCCGCTGGCTGCAGAGTCAAGGCGTCGATGCGGTGATTGCCCAAGGCGTTGAAGCGGGCGGGCATCGCGGCATGTTTCTTAGCGAAGACATCAACGGTCAGCTCGGCACCTTCGCCTTGCTGCCGCAGCTCGTCGCCGCGCTGGACGTGCCGGTGATCGCCGCGGGTGGGATTGCGGATGCTCGCTGCGTATCCGCTGCGCAGGCGCTTGGCGCAGCGGGGGTGCAGGTCGGCACCGCTTATCTGCTGTGCGACGAAAGCCGCGCCAGTCCGCTGCACCGCCAGGCTTTGCAGAGCCCTTCTGCCGAGCACACTGTGCTGACCACCTTGTTCTCCGGACGGCCCGCGCGGGGCATCGTCAATCGCCTCATCCGCGAACTGGGCGCACGGCCAGACGCCGTGCCGGCGTTTCCGCTGGCAGGCAATGCTATCGGCAGTTTGCGCGCCGCTGCTGAGCCTCAAGGCCTTGATCACTTCTCACCGCTGTGGGCCGGGCAGAACGTCAGCGGTTGTCAGCCGATCCCGGCGGCACAGCTGACCGAAGCGCTTGCATCCGGATGGAAAAGTTAGGCGACAATCAGGGCGGCGCCAGGCGTCGGAGCTGGGTCCATTACGGCGACGTAGCGCGTAAACTAGCGCGACCTGCAGATGAACCGATCGGATATGACCGTGCTGACTAACACACTGGTATTTCTAGCCACCCTGGCCGGCATGGAGCTGTTTGCCTGGTGGGCGCACAAGTACGTGATGCATGGCTGGGGCTGGGGCTGGCACAAGTCACACCATGAGCCGCGCACCGGCTGGTTCGAGAAGAACGATCTGTATGCGGTGGTCTTCGCCGGGGTTGCGATCCTGCTGATCGCGCTAGGCACGGCGGGCTACGGCCCGCTGGAATGGATCGGCGCCGGGATGACGGCCTATGGCTTTCTCTACTTCGTCGCCCATGACGGGCTGGTGCATCACCGCTGGCCGCTGCGCTTCGTACCCCGCAATGGCTACCTAAAGCGTCTCTATCAGGCGCACCGCATGCACCATGCCGTTGAAGGGAAAGAGCGCTGCGTGTCCTTTGGATTCCTTTATGCGCCGCCGCTGCCGGTGCTCAAGCAGCAGCTGCGCGAGCTGCATGACGGGCCGCTGCGCAAGACAAACGCTAAGCCCGACGCGGACGTGTCCAGAGGGAATCGGGACGCGGCGTGAGTTGCATCCGACGCGAAGCCAACGCCAGCACACCACCGCCGAGGAGAAACTGCAGTTTCTGCGCGCTGGTCGTCGATACACGCGTGTCCCAGGCCGCAGCGCCTCGCGCTTTCACTTCCACACCAATCTGCCGATAAACGCCGTGCGCCGTAGCAATGGACCAGGCCGAACGCAATGGCAGTTCGCGTAACCCCTGCGAGGCCGACAGGTAGTAAGGCTCGGCCAGGTCGACCAGGCTCGCCGCCAGCAGCGCCAGCGCTGGCCGGTTGTACGGCATGCCTATTTGATCAGCCGGGATCCCCACTTCCGCTAGCCAGTCGGCCGGTAGATAGACGCGACCGATCTCTGCGTCCTCGACGATATCGCGCGCAATATTGGTCAGCTGGAACGCCAGCCCCAGGTCGCAGGCCCGGTCTAGCGTCGCCTCCGCTTCGGCGCCCATCACCTTCGCCATCATCAAGCCCACCACCCCGGCGACGCGGTAGCAGTACAGCAGCGTGTCGTCGAGAGTCTGATAGCGGTAGTCCTGCACATCCATGCGGAAGCCCGCCAGATGCTCCAACGGATATTCCAGAGGAATCCGATGACGTTGGATGACCTGCTGAAACGCAGCAAAAGCCGGATCCTGCATGGGCTCGCCGGCATAAGCGCGTTCGGTCAGGTCCACCAGCTCGGCCAGGCGCGCTTCTCCGGTGGAACGGTCACCTTCGACCTGGCCGTGCCCGAGAGTCTGGCCATCGATCACGTCGTCGCAATGCCGGCACCAGGCATAAAGCATCACCGCGCTCTGACGGGTGCGCTCGTCGAACAACTTGGCCGCCGCTGCAAAACTCTTGGAGCCGACGTTGATCGACTGAGTCGAGTGATCAATCACCTGATCATTCATCCGGACAAATCCTCCAGCATCAGGCCGGCCGTGGCCTTGGCCGAACCCACCACGCCCGGCACACCCGCACCGGGATGCGTGCCGGCACCGACGATGTAGAGGTTGGGAATCACGTCATCACGGTTGTGCGTGCGGAACCAGGCGCTCTGGGTGAGGATCGGCTCCAGCGAAAACGCCGAGCCGAGATGGGCGTTGAGCTCGTCGCGAAAATCGAACGGGGTGAAAATCCTGTGAGTGACCAAATCCTCGCGCAGCCCGGGGATGTAGTGACGTTCGAGATATTCGAAGATGCGGTCGCGGTACTTTGGCCCCTCCACGGCCCAGTCGATGTCGGCCGTGCCCAGGTGCGGCACCGGCGCCAGCACGTAATGACTGGCACAACCTTCCGGCGCCAGCGAGGGGTCAGTGACGCAAGGCGCATGCAGGTAGAGCGAGAAGTCGTCAGCCAGGGTCTCGCGCTTGAAAATCTCATCGATCAGTTCGCGGTAGCGCGGTCCAAAGCACACCGTGTGGTGCTGCAGATGTTCGTGACGGCGCTTGAGGCCGAAATGAATCACGAACAACGACATGGAAAAGCGCTTGCCGGAGAGCCGCTTGGCTTCGTCGCGACCACGCTGTTCATGGCCGAGCAGCTGCTTGTAGGTGTTCACCACATCGGCATTGGAGGCCACCGCATCTGTGACGAAGCGGCGCCCGTCCCAGGTGACCACGGTCCTTGCCAGCCCACCGGAAAGCTCGATGCTCGCGACCTCGGCATTCAGTTCCAGCTTGCCGCCCAGGTCTTCGAACAGCCTGACCATGCCCTGCACCAGCGCGCCAGTGCCACCGCGCGGAAACCAGACGCCCCCCTGCCGCTCCAGCGCGTGGATCAACGCATAGATGGAGGAGGTCTCGAACGGGTTGCCGCCCACCAACAGCGAGTGGAATGACAACGCCTGGCGCAGGCGTTCGTTCTCCACGAAGCTCGACACCATGCTGTACACGTTGCGCCAGGCCTGCAGCTTGGCCAGCCGCGGCGCGACGCCAATCATGCTGCGGAAAGACAGGAAGGGCACGGTGCCGAGCTTGACGTAGCCCTCCTCGTACACCGCACGTGAATAGGCGAGAAAGCGCTGGTAGCCGGCAACATCCCTCGGGTTCAGCGCATGGATCTGCTTGTCCAGCTCGGCCTGGTCGTTGACGTAATCGAAACTGTAGCCATCTTCCCAGCACAGCCGATAGAAGGGACTGACCGGCAGCAGTTCGACATAGTCGGCCATGCGCTTGCCGGCGCCGGTGAAGAGCTCTTCCAGCGCAGGCGGATCGGTGATGACCGTCGGCCCCGCATCGAAGGTGAAGCCCTGGTCGTGATAGACGTAGGCGCGGCCGCCCGGCTTGTCGCGCTTTTCCAGCACAGTGGTCTGGATGCCGGCACGCTGTAGCCGAATCGCCAGCGCCAGTCCGCCGAAACCGGCCCCAATCACCACCGCCCGCTTCACAACGCCAGTTGCCTCGTTCATTGCTTTTCCTTGTGGTGCAGATTGCCGGCGGCCAGCGCTCGCAGCGCTTCGCCCACCGGCACGGGAGGTTTGCCCGAGACAATGCGCAAGCGGTCCCAGGTGGTCAGGTCTGCTGCGTAGAAGCGCTGGATCAGCGATTCCCGCAAACCGTAGAAGCGCTGCATGACCGCCCAGCGTCGATCGGCTGGGCCCGCCATGAACAGCATGCGATTGAGCAGGCGGAAGAACCTGCGCTGCCGCCACTGCAGCATCGAATAGTCGCGAATCGCCGCGAACAGGCTGTCGGCATCCCAGCGGCCCAGCGCGACCAGATGATCGGCCAGACGCACCGCATCAGGCAGGGAATAGCCAGTGGTGGGATGGAACAGGGCGGCGGACAGGCCCGCCTGCGGCACGCCATGCGCCTCATCCCAGAACGCCGGCAGGTCACCGGACAGCACGATGGGCAACACGCCCTGCTCTTCGCGCAGCATCTCGGCGATGCGCCAGTCGCGTGCCTCGGCGTAGCGCCGGATATTGTCTCGCAAGGTGCCCGGCGCAACGGCATCGCCATCGGCGTAATAGGTGTCCTCGATCAGGAGGGTGTCGGCGCTGAACGGCAACACATAGACGAACCGGTAGCCATCCTGCTGAGCGACGCTGGCGTCCATGATGATCGGCTCCTGCAAGCCATGCGGCTCATGCAGGCGCAGCTCCTGCCCGAGAAACTTCTGGAAGCCCAGCGCCAGCTGATCGGTCCGGCGCACGCCGCGCCCATCAATCACCGCCCCGGCGCGCAGAACATCGCCGCAACCCAGTCGCACCTGGCGCGGCTCTGCCCGGGTGACGGTGGTGTTCAGCCGCACCCCGTCTGCCAGTTCCGACATCAGCAGCCGATTAAATCGATCAGAAAAAATGCTGGCGTAGCCACTGCCCAGCCGGCGCTGCATATCCGGGAAAATCACTTCATAGCCAGGCCAGCGATTGCCCACCAGCGGCTCCAGCCAGGCCTGCTGGGCTGGCGTCAGGTCGTGCTCGTGAAAGGACCAGGTATGGTTGCCGCCGAGGGTTTCGCCCTGCTCGATAATCAACAACCGCAAATCCGGACGCGCCTGGCGCAAGCGCAGGGCCAGCAGCCCGTTGGCCAAACCGCCACCGACCAGGATCAGGTCCGCATCAGCCATGTTCTTCCCTCTGCAAGGCCGGTGCTTCAGCGTCGAGCGCCGCCTCGATCAATTGTGCGGCGCGCGGCGCCCCGCCGGCCGAGCGTACCTCGTCGCCCAGCTCCCTCGCACGCTCGGCAAAGCCGGGCTCGCGTAACAGTCGCCGCAGCCCCTGCACAATGCGTCGACGACTGGCCAAGCGCGGGTCGAGCTTCAAGCCCACACCCGCATGCACCACCCGAGCAGCCACACCGGGCTGATCGAAAGCAATCGGCAACGCCAAGCTTGGCACCCCGGCTTCAAGCGCGTCGAGCACGGTGTTGAGCCCGGCATGGGTAATCACGGCATCCGCTCGCGCCAGCACCGCTCGCTGAAGCGCGAAATCAGTGACCCAGCTGGCGCCCGCCTTTAGCAGTCGTCGCTCTTGCGACGCATCCAGACGACCACAGTGGGCGATCAAGAGCTGCACATCCAGCTCGCGACAGGCCGAGGCGATGCGCTGGAACAGGCTGAAGCGATCGCCCTGCAGGGTGCCCAGCGAGGCGAATACGAATGGCCTGCCGGGCGCGACCGGAATATCCATCGGTGGCTCGTCGGCAAGCGCAGAACGCAGCGGGCCGATGCCGTGGAAATGTTCGGGCAGCGCGGTACGCGGAAAATCGAAACCGGGGGTCGTCTGGCTCAGCTGTAGCAGCGGCGACAAGCATTCATCAAGGCGTTGGCGAGGCGGCAGGCCAAACGCGGCCGCATGGCGTGCGATAACCGCGGCGTGCGCTTGCATGGCGCGGTCATAGACACCACTGCTGTGCAAGTTCAGCTGCTCGCCCCAGGGCGTCGCACGATAGCGCCAGGGCATGACCGGCAGCGGCACCAGCGCTTCGCGATTGACCGGCAATGCGCAGGCCACCGACACGAACGGCAGCCCGAGATGCTCGGCCACAAGCCCACCGGCCGGCTCCATCTGATCAGCGATGATGCAGTCTGCACCGATGGTGCGGAGCACGCCTGGTGCCTCTCGGCAGTACATGTCGGTCGCCGAGGCCATATCGGCAATCACCCGGCGTATACCCCAGGGGCCGCCAGGCCGCGCCGCCCGATCGATCACCGACTGAAGAGAGCCGGGCGGATGCGAGCCCGCACCGACCTGGGCAAATCCCAGGCGAGGGTCGCGCAGCATCGCGGCAACATCGGCCTGCTGCACAACCGTCACACGGTGCTCGCGTGCCAGCAGCTCACCGGCGACCGCCTCCATGGCCCGCACATGGCTGTGAAACGCCGGCCCGATCACGGCGAAATGAGTCATTGAAGCGAACCTCGTCGGTCGGCCGGTTGGCAGTCGTGCCGCTGCATCACAGCTTCGAGGGATCGAAGGGTGCCAGCAGCGGCGCCTTGGCCAGCGCCGTCAGACTGGCCGAACCGGTGCAGAAGCAGGAGATGCGCAGCTGCTCGATCAACACCTGGAAATGCGCGACCACGGCGTCCGGACCGATCAGCGCCGCGTCCAGCACACCGGCGGCCTGGCCCACCAGGTTGGCGCCGAGGCGAATCGCCTTGGCCACATCAATGCCGTCCCGAATGCCCCCTGATGCAATGAGCTGCGCGTCCGGGCAGGCGCGGCGAACGTTCGAGATAGCCTGCGCGCTGGGTATGCCCCAGCCGGTAAATGCCTTGGCGATGGCGCGCTGTTGCGGGTCCAGGGTGCGCTCAGCCTCCACCGCTGCCCAGCTGGTGCCCCCGGCACCAGCAACGTCGATCACCGACACACCCGCATCGAGCAGTCGCTGCGCCACGCTCGGCGAGATACCCGCACCGACCTCCTTGGCCACCAACGGCACTGGCAAGCGCGAGGCTAGCGCTTCGAGCGCTGCGTACACACCGTGCCAGTCGCGATCGCCGCCGACCTGCACCGCTTCCTGCAACGGGTTAAGGTGAATGATAAGCGCATCGGCCTCGATCATGTCGACGGCTCGCTGCGCCTCGTCCAACCCGTAACCAGCGACCAGCTGGGCGGCGCCGAAGTTGGCCAGCAATGGGATCGAGGGCGCCAGCTCCCGCAACTGCCGGGTCAACCCCTGATCCGCATCAGTTTCCAGCGCGATTCGTTGTGAGCCAACCGCCAGCGCAATGCCAAGCACCTGCGCCGCCTCTGCCAGGTTTCGATTGATCTGCGTGGCCCGTGCCGCGCCGCCCGTCATCGAGCTGATCAGCAATGGGGCCGAAAGGGTCCGGCCAAACAACGAGGCGCGAATATCGATGTCGTCCAGACGCAACTCCGGCACCGCGCAGTGCTCGAAAGTTAATGCGGCGTAGCCCGGATCTACCGCGGAACAGGCGCGATGCGGGTCGAGAACGATGTCCAGATGATCGTTCTTACGTTCCGCAATAGTTTCTTTAGTCATGCAGCGCCTCGTTTGATGACCTTATGTGGACGGTAGTGGTCATTAAAAGTGCCAAGACTTATACACTCTGTACAGGTATTGTCACGATATCTAACGAAAAACGATACAGGAGGTCGTCATGGCCATCGCTTTGCCGGACACGCAACACGACTTCGAAGCGACAGTCAGTACGCTGCGTGCACAGGTGGACGAGCGGCTAGGCCAATGGCTACCGCTAGCCCCCCCGCAGGACGCAATCGCCACGGCCATGCGCGAAGGCACCCTCGCGCCGGGCAAACGAGTCCGCCCATTGCTGCTGCTGTTGACCCTCAAGGATCTGCAGCAGGAAACGACGGCGTCCGATGCCGGGCTAGACCTGGCTTGCGCCCTGGAAATGGTGCATGCCGCGTCACTGTTTCTTGATGACATGCCGTGCATGGACAACGCCGAGCTGCGCCGCGGCCGGCCGACCATCCACCGCCAGTTCGGCGAGGATGTGGCGGTCCTTGGGTCGGTCGCACTGCTCAGCCAAGCCTTCAGCATAGCGGCCTCGACAGCCGGCATCGACGCGTCGACACGCAATCAACTGGTGCGCCTGCTGTCGCAAGCCACCGGTGCGCAGGGTCTGGTTCGCGGCCAGTTTCACGACCTGCGTGAGGGGCAGCGCGCCCGCCCGCTGGAAGCCATCGCTCACACCAATCGCCTGAAGACCTGCCCGCTATTCACGGCAGCAGTGGAGTCAGCTGCGTTACTGGCCGGCGCCAGCGCCACCCAGATGCGCCATCTAACCGGTTTTGCCACCGAGCTTGGGTTGGCCTTCCAGCTGCTTGATGACCTGTCCGACGGGCTCAGCCCGCAACAGATCGGCAAGGATTCCGGCAAAGACGCCGGCAAAAGCACTGTGGTAGCCCTTCTCGGCCCCGAGGCGGCTCGCCAGCATGTGGAAGAGCACCTGGCACGGGCCGAGCAGCACCTGATCGACGCAGACATCGGTGATGGTCACCTCGCCCAGTTGCTCGAATATTTCTGCGCAAGGCCACACTGAGCCCGCAGGGGCAAGCCCTAGAAGAGGCTGCTGTGTCGACCCATCACTCGAATGTATGGTGCTAGGCAGCCGTCTCGTCGCCTCCTTAGACTCGATTGCATGTAAACGGAGGATTTTCCATGCCCGAGACTCTGCTCTGCCCGCGTAACCTGGCGTTCGAACTCTACGAAGTACTGGACGCGGAAGGCCTGACCCAGCGCGAACGCTTTGCCGACCACAGCCGCGAAACCTTCGACGCGGCCATCGACACCGCCCGCAGCATCGCCGAGAACCTCTTCGCCCCGCACAACCGCAAGGCCGACGAGAACGAACCGATCTACAAGGACGGCGAAGCCGTACTGATCCCGGAAGTGAAGCCTGCCGTCGATGCGTTCATCGAGGCCGGCTTTCACAATGCTTCTCGCAGCTTCGACGACGGCGGCATGCAGTTGCCGAACCTCCTGTCACGTGCCTGCTTTGCCCACTTCCAGTCGGCCAACATCGGCACCTCTTCCTACCCGATGCTGACCATGGGCGCCTCGCACCTGATCGAAGTGTTCGGCAATGACGAGCAGAAGCAGCGCTTCCTCCAGCCGATGCTCGAAGGCCGTTTCTTCGGCACCATGGCGCTGACCGAGCCGCACGCCGGCTCTTCCCTGTCCGACCTGCGCACCCGCGCCGAGCCGGCCGGTGACGGCAGCTATCGCTTGAAGGGCAACAAGATTTTCATTTCCGGCGGCGACCATCCGCTGTCGGAAAACATCGTGCACATGGTGCTGGCCAAGCTGCCGGACGCTCCGCCCGGCGTAAAAGGCATCAGCCTGTTCATCGTGCCCAAGTTCCTGGTCAATGACGACGGCAGCCTCGGCAAGCGTAACGACGTGATCCTCGCCGGGCTGTTCCACAAGATGGGCTGGCGCGGCACCACTTCTACCGCGCTGAACTTTGGCGACAACGGCGAGTGCGTCGGCTATCTGGTGGGCGAGCCGCACAAGGGCCTGTCGTACATGTTCCAGATGATGAACGACGCGCGCATCGGCGTCGGCATGGGCGCGATCATGCTCGGCTACGCCGGCTACCTGTACTCGCTCAACTACGCCCGCGAGCGTCCGCAAGGCCGTCTGCCCGATGGCAAGAATCCAGCGTCGGCGCAGGTGCCGATCATTCAGCACACTGACATCAAGCGCATGCTGCTGATGCAGAAAGCCTACGTCGAAGGCTCCTTTGATCTTGGCCTCTATGCCGCGCGCATAGTCGACGAAGAGCAGACTGCGGCAACCGAGGAAGAGCGCAAGAATGCCCACGAACTGCTGGACCTGCTGACACCCATCGTCAAATCCTGGCCGTCGGAGTTTTGCCTCAAGGCCAACGAGATGGCGATCCAGATTCTCGGCGGCCACGGTTACACCCGTGAATACCCGGTCGAACAGTACTACCGCGACAACCGGCTCAACCCGATTCACGAAGGCACCCACGGCATCCAGTCGCTCGATCTTCTGGCACGCAAGCTGACGCAGAACGGCGGCGCGGGGCTGCGTCAGTTGCTAGGCCTGATCCAGGGCACGTGCAAGCGCGCTGGCGAGTTCAGCTCGCTGGATGCGCTGCGTCAGCCGTTGGAGCAGCTTCTGGCGCGCCTGACCGAGGTCACCCAGGCCCTGCTCGGCGATCTGATGGCTGGCAAGATCAATCAGGCACTGGCCAACTCGGCGCTTTATCTGAAAGTCTTCGGTCATGCCGTGATCGGCTGGCGCTGGCTGGAACAGGCGATACGCGCAGAACAAGGGCTGGCCAAGGGCAACGAGGCGGATGTCGATTTCTACCGCGGCAAGCTCCAGGCTGCACGCTACTTCCTGACCTGGGAGGTGCCGAGCTGCCACCACGAACTGGATCTGCTGGCCGGTCGCGATGACACCTGCCTGACCATGCAAGAAGACTGGTTCTGACCCGGCCCCGGCACGCGCTGCATTGGCGCGTGTCGACGTCTCACCACTCGCCTGCCGCCTAGCAGCGGCACTGCGCCCTCTTCGAAACGCCCGTCGCTCTACCCGGCTTTTTTGACAGCACGTCAAAACCGCGGGTTAGAATCGCTGGCATGCAGCCTGCATGCTTGCCAGCACTAACCTTCGGAGAGCGCGTTTGGATATCGGCCATATCAACCAACTGTTCTTTATCGGTGCCCTGTTGGTTGCGGCGAGCATCCTGATGAGCTCTCTGTCGACGCGCCTTGGCGTGCCGATCCTGGTCATCTTTCTCGCGGTCGGCATGCTCGCAGGCGTCGATGGTATCGGCGGCATCGTCTTCGACGACTACTCGCTGGCTTTTCTGATCAGTAACCTGGCGCTCGCCATCATCCTGCTCGACGGTGGTATGCGCACCCGCGCCGCCACCTTCCGCGTTGCACTCTGGCCAGCCTTCTCGTTGGCGACTGCAGGTGTCGTGGTGACTTCCGGCCTGACCGGTCTGGCTGCGGCCTGGTTGTTCGACCTGCCCATGATGCAAGGCCTGCTGGTCGGCGCCATCGTCGGGTCGACGGATGCCGCCGTGGTGTTCAATCTGCTCAACGGCCGCGGGCTCAACGAACGCGTCGGCTCCACCCTGGAAATCGAGTCGGGCAGCAACGACCCCATGGCGATGTTTTTGACCGTCGCACTGATCGACATGCTCGCGTCCGGCCAGACCGGCTTCGGCTGGGGCTTCTTCATCAGCCTGCTGCAACAGTTCGGCATCGGCACCCTGCTTGGCTTGTCCGGCGGCTGGCTACTGCTGTATCTGATCAATCGGCTATCGGTTGCCGATGGCCTCTACCCGCTGCTGGCAGTGGCTGGCGGCATCATGATCTACGCACTGTCCGGCGCCATCGGGGGCAGCGGCATCCTAGCCGTCTACGTTTGCGGCTTGCTGTTGGGCAACCGCCCCATCCGCAACCGCCACGGCATCCTGCACATGTTCGACGGCCTCGCCTGGCTCAGCCAGATCGGCATGTTCCTTGTGCTCGGCCTGCTGCTCACACCCAGCGAGCTGCTACCCATCGCCCTGCCGGCACTGGGCTTGTCGCTGTGGATGATTCTTTTTGCCCGCCCGCTGGCGGTGTTCATCGGCCTGGCACCGTTTCGCAGCTTCCACTTGCGCGAGCGCCTGTTCATTTCCTGGATTGGCCTGCGCGGCGCAGTGCCGGTGATCCTCGCGGTCTTTCCGCTGATGGCCGGGCTGGAAAACGCCCAGCTGTTCTTCAACGTGGCGTTCTTCATCGTGCTGGTTTCGCTGCTGCTTCAAGGCACCACGCTGACCTGGGCGGCGAAGAAGGCCAAGGTCGAGGTGCCGCCCTCACCCCTGCCGATCTCCCGCGCCGGCTTGCAAATTCACACCACCAGCCAGTGGGAAATGTTCATCTATCGCCTGACCGCCAAGAAGTGGTGCATTGGCGCCGCGCTGCGTGAGTTGAAGATGCCCACCGGTACACGCATCGCCGCGCTGTTCCGCGGCAAGGCCCTGCTGCACCCCTCCGGCAGTACCCGTTTGCAGGTGGACGACATTCTCTGTGTCATCGGCCACGAAGAAGACCTGCCGGCGCTCGGCAAGCTGTTCAGCGAGGCACCGCAACGCGGCCGCGACATGCGCTTCTTTGGTGACTTCATCCTCGAAAGCGAAGCTGAAATGAGCGCCCTTGCGGCGCTGTACGGGTTGAAACTCGGCGAGGTCGCCGGCAGCCAGACGATCGGTGAATTCATGGCCGAACGCGTCGGCGGCAAGCCGGTCACCGGCGATCAGATCGAGTGGAATGGCCTGACCTGGACCATCGCGACCATGGAGCACGGCCGGGTGCGCAAGGTCGGCTTGAAGTTTCCCGAGGGCAACAAACCAGGTCCTTCGCTGCATTTCTGATCGCTGAACGAGCGCAACGCCCCGCGCCAGAGCGTTCCGATCTATGGGCTCGCCTCGGCCTCCTGCAGCCCTTAGACTCCGCACTCTTTTCTTCACTCGATAACGTTCATGGCACCCTTGCGTACCCTGTTGCTCGCGACCTTGCTCGCCTTCGCTCCCGCTTCGACCTTCGCCCAATCCATCCCCGGGCTGACCGGCAGCAAGCCGGCTGCCGAGGAGGCGAAACCCGCACAGCCGAGCGCGGACGACCGCGCCCAACGCCTTGCCGAGCAGGCCGCTACCGCACAACAACGGTTGACCGAACTGAAGGCCGAACTGGCCAGTGCGCCGAAGGAAATTGTCGAGTCCCAGCGGGCGCTGAGCAAACTCAAAGGCATCGACACCAGCGACCTGGCCGACAGGCTGGCCAAGCTGAAGGTCCCGGCACTGGAGCAGCGCCTGGCCGAACGCGTCGAGGAGCTATCGACCTGGCAAACGGCTCTGACCGCCGCCAACAGCATGATCATCAGCGCGCAAACCCGCCCCGAGCGCGCCCAGGCCGACATCAGCAAGTCGCAGACTCGGATCGACGAGATCAACAATCTGCTCAAGACCGGCCGTGAAGGCGGTAAGCCACTGAGTGATGAACGCCGCGAACTGCTTGCCGCGGAGAAATCCGCACTCAATGCCCAGATCGACTTGCGCCGCAACGAGCTGGCCGGCAACAGCCTGCTGCAGGACTTGGGCATCGCCCGCCGCGATCTGCTGTCAGAACGCATCACCCGCGCCGAGCGCGAAACCATGGCGCTGCAGGCGGCCATCAACGACAAGCGTCGCGAGGAATCCGAACAAACGGTTGCCGAGTTTTCACTGAAAGCCGAGAAGGCCGGCTCCGACAAGCTGCTGCCGGCGGAAAGCGCCGAGAACAAGCGCCTGTCTGGCTACCTGCTACGCGCCACCGAGCGGCTCAACGACCTGACCCAGCTAAACCTGCAGACCCGACAACAGCTCGACACACTCAACCAGGCCGATCAGGCGCTGGAAGAGCAGATCGCCGTGCTTGAAGGCAGCCTGCTGCTGTCGAAGATTCTTTATCAACAGAAGCAGGCCCTGCCGCAGCTGACGCTGGACAAGGACCTCGCCGATGAAATCGCTGACATTCGCCTCTACCAGTTCGAACTGAACCAGCGCCGTGAAACCGCGGGCAACGTCGAGGACTATGTCGAGCAGCAACTCGCCAACCAACCCCCCGGCGAGGTGACGCCTGAGCTGCGCAGTGCGCTGCTGGAGCTGGTTCGCACCCGCAGCGAGCTGCTTGATCGGCTCAACCACTCACTGAACGCCCTGCTCAGCGAATCGATCACGCTGCAGCTGAATCAGCGCCAGCTACAGAGCAAGGCAGAAGCCTTGCGCAACACGCTGGACGAGCAGATGTTCTGGATTCCCAGCAACCGCCCGCTGGACCTGGACTGGTTCAAAAGCGTGCCGACGCTGCTCGATCGCCAGTTACGCGCAATGCCGTGGGGCTCGGCATTCGGTGCGCTGGGCGCCGGTCTGATCGAGCGGCCGTTGTTCTTCGTGCCGCTACTGCTGCTGATCGGCGTGCTGCTCTGGCGCCGCAACGCGATCAACGCCAAGCTCGACTCGTTAAGCGCTGACATCGGTCATTTCCGCCATGACAGCCAGCTACACACCCCCTTGGCACTGCTCTTGAACCTGCTGCTGGCACTGCCGGGAGCCCTCTTCCTCGCGCTGTGCGGCTATCTGCTGCAGATGGACGGCCGCGGGCAGAACATCAGCCTGGGTGCCGCGTTCTATCAAATGGCCCAGGCCTGGCTGGTGTTCTACAGCGCCTACCGCATGCTCTCGCCCAATCGCGTCGCCGAGGCGCACTTCGGCTGGTTCCGGCCGCAGGTGGCCTTCCTGCGCAACGAAATCCGGCGGCTGGGCCTGGTGGTCATGGCGCTGGTGGCCGTGGTGGCAATTGCCGAGCATCAGCCGGCCGGCCTGGTCGACGACGTGGTCGGCATCGTCGTGGTGCTGGTCTGTTTTGCGCTGATGAGCTGGCGCCTGATGCGCCTGCTGCGCAAGGGCCCGTCGAGCCAGAACGCGCCGCCGGTGCGGCGTTTCATCGGCCTGCTGTTCAGCGTGTTGCCCCTGGCGCTGATCCTGGTGGTGGGTTTCGGCTATTACTACACGGCCTTGAAACTGACAGGTCGCCTGATCGACACCTTGTATCTGCTGCTGGCCTGGATCGTCATCGAAGCGACGCTGATCCGCGGCCTGACTGTGGCCGCACGACGCCTCGCCTATCAGCGGGCGCTGTCCAAGCGCGAAACCCAGACCGACGAGGCGATGGACAACAGCGAGTCAACCGGCGACACCGCGCTGGATATCGAGCAGGTCAACCAGCAGTCGCTGCGCCTCACACGACTGGCGATGTTCGGCCTGTTCTTTGTGGTGCTCTACTGGGTTTGGGCCGACCTGATCAGTGTCGTCTCGTACCTGGATAACGTGGTGCTCTACGAATTCGTCAGTGGCACGGGCGATGCGGCCACCACCAACGCGATCACGCTGAACAACTTGCTCGGCGCCCTGCTGATCGTCGCCATTACGATAGCGGTGGCACGCAATCTGCCGGGGCTTCTGGAAGTGCTGGTGCTGTCGAAAATGCATCTGGCGCAGGGCAGCGCCTATGCCACTACGACCCTGCTGTCGTACCTGCTGGCCGGTATCGGCATCGTATCCACGCTGTCGACCCTTGGCGTCAGCTGGGACAAATTGCAGTGGCTGGTGGCTGCGCTTTCTGTGGGTCTCGGCTTCGGCATGCAGGAGATCTTCGCCAACTTCATTTCCGGCCTGATCATCCTCTTCGAACGCCCGGTACGGATCGGCGACGTGGTGACCATTGGCAACCTGTCGGGTACGGTCAGCCGCATACGTATCCGCGCCACCACCATCACTGACTTCGACCGCAAAGACATCATTGTTCCGAACAAGACGTTTATCACCGGCCAGCTGGTGAACTGGTCGCTGAGCGACACCGTCACCCGCGTGACGATCAAGGTCGGCGTGGCCTATGGTTCGGATCTGGATCTGGCCAGAAAACTGCTCTACAAAGCCGCCCAGGAAAACCCGCGAGTGCTCAAGGACCCGGAGCCACTGGTCCTGTTCCTCAACTTCGGCGAAAGCACGCTGGATCACGAGTTGCGTATCCACGTGCGCGACCTTGGCGACCGCAACCCGGCAACCGACGAGATCAACCGCTATATCGACCGCGAGTTTTCCAAGGCGGGGATCAATATCGCGTTCCGTCAGGTCGATGTGTTCCTGAAAAACCTTGACGGCAAAGTGCTGCAGCTGGGTACAGCGCCGCGGTTTAATCAACCTGACGACAAGCCAAGCGCGCCGCCAGCCGACAGCCAGACCTGAGGAACATCAACGGCGGCCTGGCACTCCAAAACCTGAGCGCGCCCGTAACCGGGCGCCGACCCGCACATTGCCGGAGCCGCTGTGAAAACGCTTACCGAGCTGCAGTTCGACAATCGCTTCGCCCGCCTTGGCGACGTGTTCTCCACCGAGGTCACACCCCAGCCGCTGGTTGAGCCGCGACTTGTGGTCGCCAGCGAAGCCGCGATGGGCTTGCTCGATCTCGACCCACCCAGCCGAGACGATCCGCTGTTCACCGAGCTGTTCTCAGGCCACAAGCTCTGGGCCACGGCGCAGCCGCGGGCGATGGTCTATTCCGGCCACCAGTTTGGCAGCTACAACCCGCAGCTGGGTGATGGACGTGGCCTGCTGCTCGGTGAAGTGGTCAACGAGGCCGGCGAACACTGGGATCTGCACCTTAAAGGTGCCGGCATGACGCCCTATTCCCGCATGGGTGATGGCCGTGCTGTGCTGCGTTCATCGATCCGCGAGTTCCTGGCCAGTGAGCACCTGCATGCGCTGGGCATCCCCAGCTCCCGCGCGCTCTGTGTGACCAGTTCGGATACGCCGGTCTACCGTGAGCGCCAAGAGCGCGGCGCGATGCTGATGCGCCTCGCGCCCAGCCATGTGCGCTTCGGCCATTTCGAATTCTTCTACTACACCAAGCAGCACGACGAGCTGAAGAAGCTGCTCGATCATGTCGTCGAGAGCCACTTCTCCGAATGCCTGGAGCACCCGGAGCCTTACCACGCCTTCTTCCGTGAAGTGCTGGAGCGCACCGCCGAGATGGTCGCCAGATGGCAGGCGTACGGCTTCTGCCACGGCGTGATGAACACGGACAACATGTCCATCCTCGGCATCACGTTCGACTTCGGGCCCTACGCCTTTCTCGATGACTTCGATGCGCGCTTCATCTGCAATCATTCCGACCACGCCGGCCGTTATTCCTACGAGAACCAAGTACCGATCGCGCACTGGAACCTCGCCGCACTGGCGCAGGCACTGACGCCCTTCATCGGCATCGAGCAATTGCGCGCAACCATGGACCTGTTCCTGCCGATCTACGAAGCAGCGTGGCTCGATTTGATGCGCAAGCGGCTGGGCTTGCAGACCGCCGAGGACAGCGACAAAGAGTTGATTCAGCGCTTGCTGCAATTGATGCAGAGCAGCGCCATCGACTACACGCGCTTCTTCCGCGAACTCGGCGACAGCCCGGCAGAGCTGGCCCTGGCTCGTCTGCGAGAGGACTTCATCGATATCAAAGCATTCGACGATTGGGCCGCCACTTACAGCCAACGTAGCGACCGCGAAGGCAACGATCACGAAGCGCGCCGGGCACGGATGCACGCAGCCAACCCGAAATACATCCTGCGCAACTACCTCGCGCAACAGGCAATCGAGGCCGCCGAGGCCGGTGATTACGGCCCCGTGCGTGAGCTGCATCAGGTGCTCAGCCGCCCCTTCGAGGAGCAGCCAGGCATGGAGCGCTACGCTGAGCGTCCGCCGGAGTGGGGCAAGCATCTGGAAATCAGCTGCTCATCCTGAGTCCGGGACTGCGCAATATGCTGCGCATTGTTTAACCGCTGAACCTGGCTACCCCAGCTGCGGGGCGCACAGTCGCAGGGTTTGAGCGCACTTGCGCCAAACCTTGCGCAGCGCTCGGCAGAAAGTTGCCCAGCTAAATGTGAGCCGTCCCCCACTCGCGCTGAAATAGAGGGCGGCATCGCCCATAAGCCACTGATCTAAATATACTTTTATTATTTGGCATGCACCTTGTACTAGTGTTTGGGCCATTCCGGCATTCAACAAGGCAAGGAGAGCGTTCATGCCAACACCAGCGTATCTGTCCCTCGAAGGCACCAAGCAAGGCCTGATCACCGCAGGCACTTTCACCGAGGACTCGGTCGGCAATATTTTCCAGGAAGGACACGAAGACCAGATTCTGGTGCAGGCCTTCCAGCACCAGGTCATCATCCCGCGTGACCCACAGTCCGGCCAACCAACCGGCCAGCGCGTTCACAAGCCGCTGATGATCACCAAAGTATTCGACAAGTCGTCGCCTCTGGTCTTTAACTCCCTGACTTCCGGCGAGCGACTGAACAAGTGCCGGCTGGAATGGTACCGCACGTCTTCGACCGGTACTCAGGAGCACTATTTCACCATCGAACTGGAAGACGCGGTAATCGTTGACGTGCAGTCACGCATGCCCAACTGCCAGGATCCGAACATGTCCCACTTCACTCATCTGGAAGACGTGTACTTCACCTACCGCAAAATCGTCTGGACCCACGAAGTCTCCGGCACTTCCGGCTCCGATGACTGGCGCACCCCGATCTCGGCATAAGCCCTGATCAGGCCTCGCGGCCACGGTTAATTCACATCGGCCAGGGTTACCTGGCCGATGCGTTTTCAGCCGACGGATGCGGTAAACAACGTAGTGCTTCACACGACGGTTTCACCAAAGGAGCGAAAATAGCTCCAAGATTTCTGCGGAGCTGGATGCTTTCCAATCCGCTGCACAGCTTGCATGTAATACATGCATTGCCGCCTTGCGAACCGTTATCGGATCGCTGCCATGGACTGGTTACAAAGGAACAGGGAATGTTCAATCCGGCCAACGAAACGCATTACAGCCTAGTTGTTGAAGGCGTCCAACATGACCTGCAGGTACTCGAATTCAAAGGGCGAGAGGCCATCTCGCAGCCCTTCGCGTTCGATCTCGAACTGGTCAGCGAATGCCCCGATCTCGATCTGGAAAGCCTGCTGCATCAGCGCGCATTTCTAACCCTGTCTCCAGCCGGCAAGGGTATCCATGGCCTGATTTACAGCGCAGCACAAGGCAATTCTGGGAAACGCCTGACACGCTATCGCGTCACATTGCGTCCACAGCTCGCCTACCTGTCTCACCGCACCAACCAACGCATCTTTCAGCAACTCTCGGTACCGCAGATCATCGCCAAGGTGCTTGATGAGCACGGCATCCTTGCTGGCGATCGTCACCGTTTCGATCTTGGTCCGGAGCTCTACCCCAAGCGGGACTACTGCGTTCAGTACGATGAAACGGATCTGCGCTTCATCCAGCGCCTCTGCGAAGAAGAAGGCATTCACTACCACTTTCAGCACAGCGAAACCGGCCACCTGCTGGTATTTGGTGATGACCAGACGGTGTTCCCGACGCTTGCCTCCGTTGCCTATCAGCAGGACAGCGGTATGGTCGCCGATAAGCCGGTCATCAAACGCTTCGGCGTGCGCGTCGAGACCCGCACCAGCCGCGTTACCCGCCGCGATTACGACTTCGAAAAACCTCGTCTGACGATGGAAGCGGCAGTCAGCAGCAGCACCCAGCCGGACCTCGAGGACTACGACTATTCAGGCCGCTTCGTCGATCGCGAGCGAGGCAAGCACCTGTCCCGGCGTACTCTGGAGCGGCACCGCCACGATTTCGAGTTGGCCGAGGGCGTGAGCGACCAACCACTGCTGGCCTCCGGACAGTTTCTGCCCCTAGCCGATCATCCCCGCGCCGACTGGAACCAGCTGTGGCTGCTTACCGCTATCCACCATGAAGGCAAACAACCGCAAGTCCTCGAAGAGTCAGCCACCGAGGCAGCGCTCCCGCACGCACCAACCCTCTCTCCCCATAGGGAAGAGCGCTGGGGCGCCGGGCTTAGGGATGAGGGGCTAGAGGGTATCGCCCAAGGATTCGGAGCCAGTAGTTTCACCCAGGGCTACCGCAACCACTTCACCGCCACGCCCTGGGCTGTCCCTTTCCGCCCCCCACTCGACCATCCCAAACCCCGCATTCTCGGCAGCCAGAGCGCGGTAGTGACCGGCCCGGCTGGCGAAGAGATCCATTGCGATAAATACGGCCGAGTGAAGGTGCAATTCTTCTGGGATCGTGAAGGCCAAGCCAATGAACACACCAGCTCCTGGCTGCGCGTCTCGTCCAGCTGGGCCGGCGACCGCTACGGCGGCATTGCCATCCCTCGCGTCGGTATGGAAGTACTCGTCACCTTCCTCGAAGGCGATCCGGACCAGCCATTGATCACTGGCTGCCTGTATCACAAGGAACACCAGGTCCCCTACGACCTGCCGGCCAACAAGACTCGCAGCGTGTTCAAGACGCTGAGCTCGCCCGGCGGTGACGGCTACAACGAACTGCGCATCGAGGACCGCAAGGGCGCCGAACAGATCTACCTCCACGCCCAGCGCGATTGGGACGAGAACATCGAACACGACCAGAAAATCCGCGTCGGCCACGAGCGCCATGACAGCGTCGTGGCCAACAGCTACAGCGAGTTCCGGGCCGAAGAACACCGCACCACCCACGCAGATCGCAAAACCGAAGTCCGCGCCAACGACCACCTGACTGTTGGCGGCAACCAACACGTGAAGATCGGCAGCGGACAGTTCATCGAGGCGGGCAATGAAATTCATCTCTCCAGCGGCCTGAAGGTCGTGCTTGAAGCCGGTAGCGAACTGACCTTCAAAGCGGGCGGAAGCTTTATCAAGCTCGATGCGAGCGGCATTACGATGGTCGGGCCTTTGATCAGGATCAACTCCGGCGGGGCACCGGCCAATAGGTCAGAAGCGGCGCCTATCTCACCGGTATCGCCCAAACCGGCAGATACCGCGCCGGTGGGGGAGAAAACCAGCACCGCCAATCCGAACCAGTTACCAGCCCCAACAGAAAAAGGGGCCCAGGGGCCGCAACAATTGATCGTGGATGTCTGGGGCGACCCGGAGCAAGGCGGGCAAGTTGTATTGCTCGACCCGGAGGAAGACGCATGAGCGAATTGAAGGATCAACCCATCGAGCAGGGTGTTCGCAAGCGTGCCGAGTACAAAAATGCGCAGCGCAAGAGGCTCGTGCTGAATGTCGACCGGGAGGATGGTGGCAAGCTGTCTCTGCCCATCGCTGTAGACATGCGCAGCCATGAGGAAGAAGAAAACATTCAACAGAATACCTTCCTAGCCATCATGCCGCTGGCCAAGCTGCCAGGACATGACGCCTACAACGAGGCACCCCGGGCAGCGCTGCCCCGTCCAGGGCGAGTCTACGTATTCCAGAATGGCAAGCTTTGGCGTGAGGTCTGGTGCGACGGCAAAGGCAACATGAAGGATGTCGATCTCGCACATTGGCGCAGGCAGGCCGAGAGCGGGGCCGCTGCCGATGATCGACCATCCGTCGGCAAGCAGCAGCAAGTGCTGCTGATCCCCATCCTGGTGCAGGGCCAGTCCGTTGCCCATAACTACCTGATGGCCTACAGCGAGAAGCCCTGGACCTGGGAATATATCCGCTGGCTGGAGGCAGATCGGAGTCGAGTTAAAAACCGTGCCCAGATCGTCGCGTTCGCCTGGTCGGCGGCGGTCGTTGGGATGGATCAATGGCGGCCGACGCAGGCCATGCCGGCGGTGGTGATCAGCGCTCAGACGGACGGCTTTCGAGCGCGCGACTTCAGCATCGAGAGCCTGCTGAGCGATCCGTCCCTGTTCACCCCCAGCCTGAGCAGCATCCCCTCGAATGAAATGAGCAGCTGCATGCAGCTGCGCCTGGAGGAACTGGCTTCCGCCACCCGCAGTGCGACGCCGCAGCCCCTGCCCACCTTGGCGGCCAGTGCGGATGTGCTGGAGGAGCGCAATATGCGAGCCTATCCGAAGCTGGTTGGGCTGATGCTCGACGACCCCTTGTTCGCGCTCAGGCATGCTTGTGCGCAAGCGCGTCTGGCGGAGTCCTACCTACTTACCCTTAATGCGCTGGTGCCGCATCGCCCCAATGGTCGCTACGCCCATGCGCTGTACAGCTCGGTCATGCAGAGCCCGAGCAGCCCTCTGGGCAAGTTCAAGAAGCACCTGCACATCGAGCAACTTCACGACGCTGTGTTCGACGGCGAACGCAAGCTGGTAAGGACCGCCCTGTCATCCCAACTGCAACGCCTGGTCAGTCTTCTATCGGATGTTTCGCTGGCGGCAGCGCTGTGGGACTGGCAATACACCCACGACGAACGCCTGCTGGAACCCTACCAGTTGCTCAGTGAGATATTCACCACGCTGGGCAAACTGCCCGACCATATCGATGCCTTGTCTCCGGCCGACGCCAATAACTCGTTGCGAACCCGAATCGCCCAGTTGAGCGAACGCCTCCTGACCGGCCATCACCCACTCACCAAGCCTTTCCTGGCGCAGGCGGACGGCACCTTACCCGAGGCCGTAGAGCGGCTTGTCGTCCTGGCCGCAAAAAAACGCGAGCCCGAGCCACAGCGCATGGGCATGAATAGCCTGCTGCACATGGCCGACATCGACCCGCAGGAGACCGACAAGGTGTTGGTATACAAGAATCTGCACGCCCTGATCGGCGACTTTATGGACACTTTCTCCGTTGCCGTGCTGACCCAGGTGCAGCGCTTGAACGATGCTAACGTGAACGTAGCTATTGAGTTCCGCCGCCTGTTCGCACCGACTCACGGCGTGCTCGAGAAGCTTTCACCCAGCTGGCGCGGCATACAGCTGGTCAGCGAGGCGCAGACGCAGGCCTCGAACCTGCGAATTCTGGGGGTTCAAGGGGAAGGGCTGAGATATGGCCTGACCGCCACGGAGCGGGCGGCCATCACCCGCAAGAACTACCTTTATATGAACGTCGTCAATCCGGTGGGCCAGGTCATCGGCTCCACCAGCCCGCGCCAGGCGGGACGAGGGCTGCCCAACCAAGGCGCCGGGGTCGTCATCGCGGCCCCTGCCGACCACCCGGAAGTAGTCAAGTACAGTGCCTGGAAACATGCGGTCGCCAGCAAACTCGACACTGTCGCGCAGTCGCCTTCCCTGCCAGGAGTGGCGGTGGCCTGCGCCCTGTACAACCTGAGTGCGCAGGTTGAGGGGATGAAGAGTTTGCAAAGGGAAGCAGGAGATGGTGACGCACGCTATAACCTCGGTAAATTTTCCGCTCTGGCTGATCTCGGCGTTGCTTCAGGCAATCTTTCCAAATTTATTCTTGGCGGTGAGCAGCAACTCGTAACCCTGCTGAATAAACCACGCCTCGATGTTTCCAAAATCTCCACTCGTTGGACAGCAAAGCTGGCAGAGCAGACGGGCAATCCGCGTCTACCAGTACTTCGCGCTCTTTCGGGGGCAGCTATGTTCGTAACAACCCTTATTACCGTCTGGGACGCCAAGCGTGCCTGGCACCAGGGCGACCGCGATGCCGCCCTGGCCTATGGCGCAGCTGCGGCGGGTGGGGCGGCCTGGACGGCCTATGCCTTGGGTATGTGCATCAATCCGGTGGTGCTGCTGGCCGGGGCGGTGCTGTTTATCGGTGGCAGCATCCTGGCCGGCTGGCTGGTCGACAGCGACGTCGAGGCGCTGATGAAGAATGGGCCTTACGGCAAGGAGAATGGCCAGGTCGGCATGCTCGACACAGTATTTGGTGATGACCAGCGCTTCGCTCACCTTAGCGACCCGCATATCGCCTACCAGCAACTGCTCGGCATTCTTGGCCGGCCCATGATCCAGGTCAGCCGCCTGGGCGACTGGCTGGACCAGGCGCCGCCGGGCGTGCGGGCAGGCCTCGGCGGCTTCAACCGACAGCGCGCCCCGCTGAACGCGGCCTTAGAATGCCGTCGTATCTCGGCCCAGCCCTTTGAGCGCGACGACTGGGCGGTGCGTATCCACTCGCCCCTGTTGGGCCTATTCGACGCCCAGCACTTTCAGTTCTTTGCCCGGGAAGAAGTTGGGGTGCTTCCCCTCAATGGCGCCTTCAATGCGGAGCGCACCGAGCGGCGCCTGATCGACGAGCCCAAACTGACCGCGCACCCCCTTGACGATGCCTCGGTGCTCTACATTTTGCCGAAGCAGTTTCCCGTGATGACGCTTACCCCACTGCAACGTCATGGGCAGAGGGTCACCCAGCGCCTCAAGGTCTTCGGTCAATTCCGCCTCGCCAAGGAGGCCGACCACTCCGACGAGCTGGTGCTGCCACAGCCCAACCCGAAAATTTGGCAACCTTATCAAGCCGCCTTCGCCAAGCCGCCGGCGCTAAGCGCTAGGACCGACGAAGTTTCCTACTGGCAAATCGATACTCTGGAATTCAAGGTATGACTGAAACCTACGGACCTGCCGCCTATCGTGGCCAAGCCTTGCCCCTACTGCCGCCACCGATTCGCGACAAGCAAGGCCTATTCGGCACCGCCTTGAAATGGGGGCATTACGCCAACCTGGATTCGATATCCGAGATCGAAGGCCAATTGATGGGCGAGGCCCATCTGGCCTATGAGCGGCAAGCGAAGGCAAAACGCAAACAGCATATTTATTGCGATGCTGAGCGCTGGAATTTCGAAAACAGCAGCAAGCTCTTGCATTTTCTTTTTATATTAAAAATTCTTTGCGTAACGCTCTTTTCAGTTCCGTGGACTGTCAAGGTGAGTATGGTTCTTGATAGTGATTATGCAGTTTTGATAATGGGCGTTATAACAATGTTCGCCAGCCTAATGCTCTACAGCACATCGAGGCCTTGGCTGTCTTATATATTGGGTGGGGTACTTGCCGTAATTACTACCGTAGTTATTGCCTGGGACCAAGGCGCTCTCTCGGGCTATTGGGGAGAACAAACCGCATTCTGGTTCGGTGCCGTAGTACTCTTTATGGCTGTAATCGGCACCGACCTGCTGATAGGCCTTTATTCCCTGATCTATACCCACGACGGCAGCGGCTTCAACCGGCGCGACGGAATGCTGCAAATCGGCCGGCGTTTCCGCTCACCCTTCGTCGCCCCGTTCTACGAATTCGACCCAGTGATGCAACTGCAGATCACTCCCCATGGCGGCCATGACTATGTGCTATGGCTGCATCACCGCTACACCGATACCAAGGTCTGCCTGGGCATGAAGATGCACAGCTTGGGGCTCGACAAAGCTAATATCCACGCCTTCTGGGATACCCTGCAACGCTATATGGACGTCGAGCAGCCGCTGCCCGATCTGCCCGTGCTGGAGCAAAGCCGCCACCTAGACCCCGTTACCGTCGCCCACGATGCCGCCATCGGCCGCCCCGAGCGCCTTTGGCGTGACCGTACCGCCGAAGACTGGAAACGCAGCTCTGCGTCGAGGAAGCTGAAGGAGCAACTGGCCAGCCATACTTGGCAACAGAAACCCTGCGCGTTGCGCATCAAGATCGACCCAGACCTGAGCGTCGAAGACTACTACCGTAGCCAAGAAGCTAAGCGCATTCACGCCACTCCGAAGGGCAACGACATCGGTAACATCCACCAGCATCGTGTCGGTACCGAGCCCAGCTAGTCGATAGAGCATTCTTGGTAATAGCGCTGCTCAGTACGAAGGCGGCTGCTTCCGAGAGGAACGCGGCCAGCGTCGTACCGTAACGCCGTACCAGCACGACGCCGCGCTCATGACACCGGAATTCCATTCGACCGATCTGCAATCACTTAGAGCGTTACTCCTCTTCTAAGAGAGTAGCCAAGCGTCTCCCCACCACGTCCAGCTCGGCGACGTCAGCCCCGCGTAGGAGTTTACTTTCGTGGCAATCAGTGAATTGGCATCCCCCTCTCCGGCACCTCCACACACACATGAATCGCATCATGCCGCCAATACTCCACGTCGCAATCGATCAACCGATCATGCTGGTCGCGGTTGAGGCGGGTGATGCGCAGGGCTGGGCTGCCGGGGGCGGTGCGTAGTGTTGAGGCCGCTTCGGGGTGTAAGGCTGTAGGGACCATGTCGAAACGGACGCGGCCGTAGTGGATGTCGTATTCGCTGGCGTAGAGCTCAGTCAGCGAGCGGGTCAGGTCGTGGTGGAGAATGCCTGGGAAATAGCTGGGGTTCAGGTAGTGTTCGACGTAGAGCACTAGGCGGCCATCGATGCGCCGGGCACGGCGGATCTGGAAGACGCCGGATAACGCCGGCAATCCCAGTCGCGCACACATGTCTGCCGCAGCGGGCACCAACCGGGCCGACAGGACCTCCGTCGCTGGGGTCCGGCCCTGCTCTTGAACCATGGCGTGAAAGTGGCTACGCACGAGCGGGTTGTATGCAATCCGAGGCGGTGAGACGAACCAGCCTCGACGATCCTCGCGGTAGATCAGCCCCTGCGATTCCAGCTGGCCCAGCGCCTCGCGCAGCGTGATACGCGTGGTATCGAACAGCTCGCTGAGCTTGCGCTCAGACGGTAGCTGGCCACTGGGCTGGAGCAACCCGTGGGCGATCTGCTCCTGCAAGGACCGGCAGATTGCCGTAACCGCTCGCGGTGCTTCGTCACGCATCACTTACCCCCATAGCTGGTCCAGACCAGTGCCAAAGCGGAGCGATTGCTCCCGTCATTTTTTGGCCGATGCCGACTTTCAGGCTAGGCAAGCTAAATGACCGGCGCATGACATCAGTGTGTAAAGCAGCCCATTTGCGTCTGCTCTGGCCCGATCAAGCGTATCGGTGAAAACAGATGAAACCGCGCCAAGCAAGGCGCTCAGCCTGAGCTAGGCTTGCTACGGCACTCCTGTCGCGGTGTCGCTCTAACGGGCGGCGGCGGAGGCAACGACATCAAAATGTCATTTGCACCCCCTAGATTGGCTCCAGTCTTGCTGATCTAGACCAAACTGACCTGCGAAAGGAGCTTCTGATGAAACGACTGCTGCTGGCATCACTGCTGGGATCGGCGATTGCCTTGGCGACATCGGCAAACGCTGCACAAACGGACCTGAAAGGCCTCGAAGAGGCGGCGCGTGCGGAAGGTGAGGTCAACAGCGTCGGCATGCCGGACAGCTGGGCCAACTGGAAGGACACCTGGCAGGACCTGGAGAAGAAGTACGGCCTCAAGCACATGGACACCGACATGAGCTCGGCGCAGGAGATCGCCAAGTTCGCCGCCGAGAAAGACAACGCCACGGCCGACATTGGCGACGTTGGCGCCGCGTTCGGGCCGATTGCCGTACAGCAGGGTGTCACCCAGGCCTACAAGCCAAGCACCTGGGAGCAGATCCCTGAGTGGGCCAAGGACAAGGACGGTCACTGGATGCTGGCCTACACCGGCTCGATTGCCTTTATCGTCAACAAGCAACTGGTCGACAAGGCGCCGACCTCCTGGGCCGAGCTCAAGGATGGAAACTACAAAGTCGCTATCGGTGACGTCAGCGCGGCTGCTCAGGCCGTAAACGGTGTGCTGGCGGCCGCGATCGCTAACGGTGGCGACGAGACGAACATCCAGCCGGGCCTGGATTACTTCGCCGAAATCGCTAAGCAGGGCCGCCTGTCGTTGTCGAACCCAACGATCCAGACGCTGGAGCGTGGCGAAGTGGAAGTCGGTGTGGTCTGGGATTTCAACGGCCTGTCCTACCGCGACCAGATCGATCCAAGCCGCTTCGAAGTGCTGATTCCCTCCGATGGATCAGTGATCTCCGGCTATTCGACCATCATCAACAAGTGGGCCAAGCACCCCAATGCCGCCAAGCTGGCACGTGAGTACATCCTGTCCGACGCCGGTCAGATCAACCTCGCGAAGGGCAATGCGCGGCCGATTCGTGCCGAGCACTTGACCCTGCCAGCCGAGGTGCAGGCCAAGCTGCTGTCGAACGAGCAGTACGCCAAGGTCAAGCCCATCGAGAATGCCGAAGCCTGGGAAGCGACCTCTAAGGCGCTGCCGCAGCAGTGGCAGGAAAACGTGATCATCGAGATGGAGTGAGGCATCGACGGGGAGGGTGGGCTGACGCACACCCTCCCCATCTACTGACTGCCTTCAACAGGAACGCCTCATGCGCAAAGCCATCCTCGTGATCCTCGACGGCCTGAGCTATTCGGTAGCCGAGCACGCGCTGGGGCACCTCCAAGCGTATTGCATGGCCGGGCGCGGCGCCTTGTATCGGCTGCAGTGCGAGCTGCCCGCGCTGTCTCGACCGCTGTATGAGTGCATCCTCACCGGCGTGCCGCCCATTGAAAGTGGCATCGTGCACAACGATGTGGTACGGCTGTCCACCGAACGCAGCATCTTCCACTACGCCCAAGACGCCGGGAAAAGCACGGCGGCCGCGGCCTATCACTGGGTCAGCGAACTCTACAACCGCGCGCCGTTTCACGCGGTACGCGACCGTCACAGCGACACCCCCGAGCTGCCGATCCAGCACGGGTATTTCTACTACGAAGACCACTACCCGGATTCACACCTGTTTGCCGATGCTGAAAGCCTGCGACTGCGGCATAAGCCTGACTTCCTGCTAGTGCACCCAATGAATATCGACGATGCCGGCCACAAGCACGGCCTGGATTCGTCTCAATACCGCAACGCGGCGCGGCGCGCCGACATCCTGCTGGCGGAGTATCTGCAGCCTTGGCTGGATGACGGCTATCAGGTGCTGGTCACCGCCGACCACGGCATGAACAACGATCGCTCCCATAACGGCTTGTTGCCGGAAGAGCGTGAAGTGCCGTTGTTCGTTTTCGGCTCAGCGTTCAGCCTCGACCCGGCCGCCCGCCCGAAACAGACCGAGCTGTGCGGCACGCTGTGTGAGCTGCTCGGCGTAGCCCACGACAAACCGCTGTGTCGGGAGCTGCTGATATGACCGCGCCGCTCCAGAACAACGTCAAGACCGCGGCCATACGCGACCATGCAGCTCCGACCACCGTCAGTCGCAGGCCAACACGTGGCAAACACCTGGCGCTGCTCTGCCTGCTGCCTTTCGCGCTGTTCTTTTTTGCCTTTCAGATCGCCCCGCTGCTGTGGGTGACGGTCAACAGCCTGAACACGCCCGAAGGCTGGGGCTTGGCCAACTTTCAAAAGATCTTCGGCTCGAAGTTCTACCTGCAAGCCATCAAGCACAGCCTGCAAATCTCTTTCTGGTCGAGCCTATTCGGCATCGTCATTGCGATCCTCGGCAGTTACTCGCTGCGTCAGGTTGATTCCAGACTGCGTGACTTCGTCATGGCGTTCTCGAACATGACCAGCAACTTCGCGGGCGTACCGTTGGCCTTCGCCTTTGTCATCCTGCTCGGCTTCAACGGGGCACTGACCATCCTGCTCAAGCAGGCCGGGATCATCGAAGACTTCAACCTCTACTCCAAGACCGGCCTGATCGTGCTCTACACCTATTTCCAGATCCCGCTGGGTGTGTTGCTGCTCTACCCCGCCTTCGACGCGTTGCGCGAGGACTGGCGCGAATCGGCCTCACTGCTCGGTGCGGGCACCTGGAGCTACTGGCGCTACATCGGCCTGCCGGTGCTGACCCCCGCATTGCTGGGCACCTTCGTCATCCTGCTGGCTAACGCGCTGGGCGCCTACGCAACCGTCTACTACCTCACCACCGGCAACTTCAACGTGTTGCCGATCCGCATCGCGGCGATGATCTCCGGTGACATTTCCCTGGATCCCAACATGGCCAGTGCCTTGGCGATGGTGCTGGTGGGGCTGATGGCAGTAATCACCGTGGCGCATCAACTACTGCTACGGAGGAGCTACCATGCGGGCCACTGAAGCCAGGCGCGGCCTGCTTTACCACCGTATCGTGGTATGGCTGCTGTTTCTGATCTTGCTGCTGCCTCTGGCGGCAACCTTTCTCTACTCGATCTCCAGCAGTTGGTCGGCGACTATCCTGCCGGATGGGCTGACCTTCGACTGGTATCTGCAACTGTGGAGTGAAGAGCGCTTCCTGCGTGCCTTCGGCCAGTCCTTGCTGGTCTGCTTCGGCGCCCTGGCGCTGGCGGTGGTGCTGATCCTGCCGCTGCTGTTCGTGGTGCATTACCACTTCCCGAAGCTCGACGGCCTGATGAACATCCTTATCCTGCTGCCCTTCGCGGTGCCGCCGGTGGTGTCCTCGGTCGGACTGCTGCAGCTCTATGGCTCCGGGCCGCTGGCGATGGCCGGTACGCCGTGGATCCTGATCGGGGCGTACTTCACCATCGCCCTGCCGTTCATGTATCGCGCGATCAGCAACAATCTGCAGGCGATCAACCTGCGCGACCTGATGGACGCTGCCCACCTGGTCGGCGCCAGCACCTGGAAGGCGGCTTTTCTGGTGGTGCTGCCCAACTTGCGCAAAGGGTTGATGGTGTCGCTGTTTCTGTCCTTCTCCTTTCTGTTCGGCGAATTCGTCTTTGCCAACCTGCTGGTGGGCACGCGCTATGAAACCCTGCAGGTGTACCTGAACAACATGAAAAACAGCAGCGGCCACTTCAACAGCGCGCTGGTGATCTCCTATTTCTTCTTTGTGCTGGTGTTTACCTGGGCGGCGACTCGGCTGAATCGTGAGCGCACAGCATGACTGGAGCAGTTCGTGGGTGGGCTTAGGTCTGAACGGTGGGCGTTAGGCCAGCCTCCACGGCTATGTGCTGAGTCCGTCGAGCGTGCCCCATATGGCCCAGCTCTTTCAAATTGATCCATGCCACCGCAGCGGCAATTCGAGACAGGAACCCTCATGAGCTACCTTTCCATTCGCGGCCTGCATAAATCATTTGGCGATACCCAGGTCTTCAGCGACATCAATTGCGAAGTCGCCAAGGGTGAGCTGATCACCCTGCTCGGCCCGTCCGGCTGCGGTAAATCCACGCTTCTGCGCTGCATCGCCGGACTGACCGAGGTGGATGGCGGACAGATTTTGCTCGACGGCGAGGATCTGGTGCCGCTTGCACCACAGAAACGGCAGATCGGCATGGTGTTCCAGAGTTATGCGCTGTTCCCGAACATGACCGTCGAACAGAACGTCGCCTTCGGCCTTCGCATGCAGAAGATCGCCCGAGACGAGAGCGCACGGCGGGTGGCCGAGGTGCTGGCGATGGTCGAGCTGAATGATTTCGCCCGTCGTTATCCGAGCCAGCTTTCCGGCGGCCAATGCCAGCGCGTGGCCCTGGCGCGCTCACTGGTGACCCGCCCTCGCCTGCTGCTACTCGACGAGCCCTTGTCAGCGCTGGATGCGCGCATCCGCAAGCATCTGCGTGAGCAGATCCGCGCGATCCAGCAGGAGTTGGGACTGACGACTATTTTCGTCACCCATGATCAGGAGGAAGCCCTGACCTTGTCGGACCGCATCCTGCTGATGAACGCCGGCCGCATCGTCCAGAGCGCCGATGCCGAAACCCTCTACACCGCACCAGTGGATGCCTTCGCCGCCGGCTTTATCGGCAACTACAACCTGCTCGCCCCGGACATCGCCTCGCGATTGCTGCAACGCCCGGTTGATGCGCAGGTGGCGATCCGCCCGGAAGCCATCGCGCTGAGCAACTCGGCCGACGGCGGCAGCAACATTGCCGCCGTGATCAAAAGCCACAGCCTGCTTGGCAACGTGATTCGCTACCGCGTCGAAGCACGCGGAGTTGAACTGCTGGTCGATGTACTGAATCGCTCCGCCGCCGATCTCTTTCCCCGCGGCTGCCAGGTTGGCCTTACCATCGACGCTTCGGCAATTCACGAGGTGGCTTGATGGCCCTGGCAATTTTCGACCTGGACGAAACACTGATAGACGGCGACTGCGCCAGCCTTTGGGCCCATGAAATGGCCAAGATCGGCTGGGTGGATGGAGAATCCTTCCTGCGCAAGGATGCCGAGCTGATGGCTGAATACGCTTTCGGCACGCTGGCGATGGAAGACTACATGGCCTTCAGCCTGACACCCCTGGTAGGCCGCACGGCTGAAGAGGTGGACCATGTCGTCGAGCCCTTCGTCGAGGGTGTGATCGAGCCGCTGATCTATAACGACGCCATGCGCTGCATCGCCGAGCATCGCAAGGCCGGCGACCGCATTCTGGTGATTTCCGCTTCGGCGGAGTTCCTCGTCGGGGCCGTTGCCGAACGCCTCGGGATCAGAGAAGTGCTGGCCATTCAGCTGGAGGAACAACACGGCTTCTACAGCGGCAACACCCGTGGTGTGCTGACCTACCGTGAAGGCAAGGTGACGCGGTTACGTGAGTGGGCAGAGGCGGCGGGCGAATCGCTGGAGGGCGCGCACTTCTACTCCGACTCGATCAATGACCTGCCGCTGCTCGAGCAAGTGGCGCATCCGCATGTGGTGAACCCCGACCCGCTATTGCGCGAACAAGCCGAAACCCGGGGATGGCCTCAGCTGACCTGGGCCTGATGCGCACCCATGCGCCTCAGGCGTTGGCATTCAATGGCAGCAGAACTCTGAACAACGCACCCTTGCCCTCTTCGCTCTCGACTTGAATCTGGCCTTTGTGCGCTTTGACGATCTGTTCTGCGATGAACAACCCAAGACCGAGGCCAGCACTGCATTCGCTGCCTTCGGCGCGCTCGAACTGGCAGAAGATGCGCTCCAGGCTTTTCGGGCTGATACCGATGCCCTGGTCGCGCACTTCGATACAGGCACCAGACTCGCTCGCGCCGACGCTCACCTGCACCGGGTTACCCGCACCGTAACGCATGGCATTGGTGAGCAAGTTGGCCAGCACCTGCTCGATACGAAACTCGTCCCAGCAACCGATGATCGGTTCGGGGCGCTGGAACAGCAGTGTGCAGCCGCTCACTTCCATTTGCGGGGCGAAATTTTCCACCACGCTGGCTACGAGCTTTCCCAAATCCACCTGCGTCGGCCGAATCGACAGCTTGCCGGTGCGGATACGCGACACATCGAGCATGTCGTCGATCAGGCGGATCAGGCTCTGGACCTGGCGCTCATCCTTGTCGACCATCTGCCGCAGCTTGTCCTCGCTGAACACCGCGGCGCTCTCGCGACCGAGCTGTAACTTACGCAGCTGCACTTCCAGAATGAGCGTATTGAGCGGCGTCTTCAGCTCGTGGGAGACGATCGACATGAAGTCGTCGCGCATGCGCACCGCATTCTCCAGTTCGGCCTTGGTGCTGCGCAGCTCGTCGAGCAGCACTTCCTGTTCGCGACGGCTGCGCTCCAGCTCTTCGAGCTGACGCGCCAGGCGCTTGCGGTTGCGATACAGGTCGACGAACACGCTGACCTTGCTGCGCACCGCATGGGTGTCCAGCGGCTTCTGCATGAAGTCGACGGCACCGCTTTCGTAGCCCTTGAACGCATAGTCAAGCTCGCGCCCAGCGGCGCTGACAAAGACGATGGGGATCTGCTTGGTGCGCTCGGTACCGCGCATCAGCTCGGCCAGCTGGAAACCATCCATACCGGGCATCTGGACATCGAGAATGGCCAGTGCGAACTCGTGGCGGAGCAGCAGTTCAAGCGCCTGTTCTGCCGACTCGGCCTGATGGACCCGGATGCCCGGGCCCTGTAGCAGGGCCTCCAGCGCCAGCAGATTTTCCGGCAGATCATCGACGATCAGCAGGTTCGCTTCATCGGTTTGGTTGGGCATCAGTCACTCCAGATCACGCAACAATCGATGAATATCGCGTAAAGGCAAAATGTAATCCGGCGCGAAGCGCTGGAGTGCAGCAAGTGGCATCGTCGGCACCTCGGCTTCGCCGGGCTCCTGAACGATTGTGAGGCCGCCGGCCTGCTTGATCGCCTCAAGCCCGGCGGCGCCGTCCTCGTTGGCACCGGTCAGGAGGATGCCGGCGACGCGGTCGCCCCAGACATCTGCCGCAGACTCGAAGAGCACGTCGATCGAAGGTCTTGAAAAATGCATCGCCTCATCCTGGCTGAGCGACAGCGTCATGTCCGCCTCGACCAGCAGGTGGTAGCCCGGCGCTGCGAAGTAGAGCGTGCCGCCGTGCACCGGCTCCTTGTCGCGCGCTTCCTTCACGGCCAGATCGGTCTTGCGCTGGAAGATCTCCACCAGCTGGGTCGGCCCTTTCGGGGGCACGTGCTGAACCATCAGCAGCGGCAAGCGAAACGTACGCGGCAACCCCGACACCAGCGCACTGAGCGCGGACAACCCGCCAGCCGACGCGCCGATCACCACGGCATCCACAGGCCGGGCGGGCAGCTCGGTTGAGGCTTCGGCAGGCGCGTTCATAGCTTGCGGAAAATCCTTTCCTGCTTGTTGAAGGCTTCGAAACGCTCGGCATAGCCGGAAAACTCAAGGGTTTCCTTGCTGCCGAGGCCTAGAAAGCCGCGATGACAGAGCGAATCGAGAAACAGACCAAAGGCCCGATCTTGCAGCGGCTTGTTGAAATAGATCAGCACGTTGCGGCAGGAAATCAACTGCGTTTCGGCAAATACGCTGTCGGTCGCCAAGCTGTGATCGGCGAACGTTACGTTCTCTTTCAAGGACTTATCCATGATTGCCGAATCGTAGGCGGCCGTATAGTAATCGCTCAAGCTGTGCTTGCCACCGGCACATTGGTAGTTGTCGGTGTACTGGCGCATGTTATCGATGTTGAAAATGCCCTGACGCGCACGCTCGAGCGACCTTGGGTTGATGTCGGTCGCGTACAGGATTGTGCGTTCGAGCAGCCCTTCTTCCTTGAGCAGGATCGCCATCGAGTAGACCTCTTCGCCCGTACTGCAACCGGCAATCCAGATCTTCAGTGACGGGTAAGTGCGCAGTACCGGGATGACCTGCTCACGCAGCGCCAGGTAGTAGCTGGGGTCACGGAACATCTCGCTCACTGGGATGGTGAGAAACTGCAGCAGCTCCATGAACGCCTGCGAGTCGTAGAGAATCCGGCGCTGCAGCTCCGAAATGCTCTCGCAGCGCATCTGCTTCAGCGCCAGCAGCACGCGGCGCTTGAGCGAAGCACTGGAATAGTCACGGAAATCGTAGCTGTAGCGCAGGTAGATCGCTTCGATCAGCAGCTTCAGCTCGATGGCCTGGTTGCGGTCCGGCATGTCAGAGCAGCTCCACCTTTGGCAGCCAAACGCGGATCAGCGAGAACAGACGGTCCAGGTCGATGGGCTTGGCCAGGTAATCGTTGGCGCCCGACCGCAAACAGCGATCCTGATCGTCCTTCATCGCTTTGGCCGTCACCGCAATGATTGGAAGCTTGGCGAAGCGTGGGTCCTTGCGGATCTCCTGCATGGCGGTGAAGCCGTCCATCTCCGGCATCATGATGTCCATCAGCACCAAATCGATATCGCCAACGTTCTGCAACTGGGCAATGGCCTCATGGCCGTTGCGCGCGATCTCGATCAGCGCGCCTTTCTGCTCCAAGGCGCTGGTCAGGGCGAAGACGTTACGCACGTCGTCGTCGACCACCAGAATCTTGCGGCCCTCGAAGGCCTTTTCCCGGCTGCGCACGCTTTTCAGCATCTTCTGCCGCTCCGGCGGCATGTCCGACTCCACCTTGTGCAGGAACAGCGTGACCTCATCGAGCAATCGCTCCGGCGAACGCGCGCCCTTGATGATGATCGAGCGCGAATATTTCATCAGCGCCGCTTCTTCATCACGAGTGAGGTTACGTCCGGTATAGACGATCACTGGCGGGAACGAGCAGATGTCCTCGCGCGCCATGCGTTCGAGCAGTTCATGGCCATCCATATCCGGCAGTTTGAGGTCGATGATCATGCAGTCGAACACCGTGGTACGCAGCAGCTCGAGGGCTTGCTGACCAAACTCCACCGCGGTGATCTCGATATCGGTGTCCTCGATCAACCGCGAGACGCTTTCGCGCTGACGGGCGTCGTCTTCGACCAGCAGGATACGTTTGACCTTCTGCGCCAACTTCTCCTCGAAGCGGCCGAAAACGGCCTTGAGGTCTTCGCGGGTCGTCGGTTTGGTCGCGTAGCCGATGGCGCCCATCTGCATCGCGGCTTCCTTGCGATCCTCCACCGACACGATGTGCACCGGGATGTGCCGCGTGATGGGGTTTTCCTTGAGCCGTTCAAGCACGGTCAGCCCGGAATGGTCTGGCAACCGCATGTCCAGCAGGATCGCATCGGGCCGGTACTGCACTGCGGTGTCGAAGCCGTGGTCGGCGTTCTGCGCGATCAGGCAGCTGTATTTCAGTTCGTGGGCCAGGTCGCGAAGAATGCCGGCAAACTGCGGCTCGTCCTCGATTACCAGCACCGAACGCTCGAACGGGAAGCGCTCGCGATCGTCCGTCAGGGACGCCACGCCTTGGGCTTGCTCCAGCACCGGTCGCGGCGTTGCAGCAATAGGCGTCGTCACGGGTGCAAGCGCTGCCTGGATATTGATCGGCGCAGGTAAAGGCTCGGGCTCCTGCTCGGCCACCGGGGCACTGTAGTTCTCAGGGATGATCAAGGTGAACACGCTGCCGGCCCCCGGCTCGCTACTGACCTCGATGGTGCCACCGAGCAGCTGGGCCAGCTCGCGGGAGATGGACAAGCCCAGCCCGGTGCCGCCATAACGGCGGTTGGTGGTGCCATCGGCCTGACGGAAGGCTTCGAAGATCACATCCTGCTGATCGGCGGGAATACCGATTCCCGAATCACGCACGGCAAAGGCGATCTGCTGGTCGTCACGGCGCGTGACCCGAAGTTCTACCGAGCCCTTTTCTGTGAACTTGAAGGCATTGGACAGCAGGTTCTTGAGAATCTGCTCCAGCCGTTGGCGGTCGGTGAAGAGGCTGGACGGCACGCTTTCGTCGAGTTGAACGTCGAACTGCAAGGTCTTTTCCAGCGCCTGGGCGAGAAACAGGCTCTTCAGGCCATCAACCAACCGCGTGAGGATCAACAGCTCGGGGTGTACATCCAGCTTGCCGGCTTCGACCTTGGAAATATCCAGAATGTCATTGATCAGATTGAGCAGGTCGTTGCCCGCCGAATAGATCGAGCGCGCGAACTGCACCTGGTCTTCCTGCAGATTGCCGTGCGGATTGTCGGCCAGCAATTTCGACAGGATCAGCGAGCTGTTCAGCGGCGTGCGCAGCTCGTGGGACATGTTGGCGAGGAATTCCGATTTATAGCGACTGGCGCGCTGCAATTCATCAGCGCGCTCTTCGAGCATCAGCTGCACCTCATGCAGGCGATGGTTTTTCAGGTCCATCTCGTCGCGCTGCAGCGCCAGCGCCTGGGTCTGTTCGGCGAGCTGCTCGTTGGTCTGCTCCAGCTCGGCCTGCTGCTCTTCCATGTGCGCCTGCGACTCACGCAGGGCGTTGGACTGCTCTTCGAGCTCCTCGTTGGCTGCGCGCAGCTCTTCCTGTTGCACCTGCAGCTCCTCGTTGAGCTGCTGGGTTTCAGCCAGCATGCGCTGCAGACGCTGACGGTAGCGCGCGGCTTCGATGGCCGAGCCGATGTTCTCGCTGACCCGCTGTAGCAACTCACGGTCTTCATCAAGCAAGGGCCGCAAGAAACCGATCTCAAGCACGGCGTTGACCATGCCGCTGTCCTCGACAGGAAAGATCAGCACCGACGCTGCGTCAGCGCTGCCCAGCGCCGAGCTGACGTTCAGGTAACCCTGCGGCACATTGTCGAGGCGCATCACGCGGCGCTCCAGGGCCACCTGGCCCACCAGCCCCTCGCCAAGCTCCAACGCGCGACCGGATTGCAGACGTTCCCGGTCCCAGCCGAACTCCGCGACGCGCTGCAGCTTGCCATCCTGCGTGACGTAGAGCGCGCCAACACTCATGCCCAGGTAGCGCGCGAGGAAGCCAAGCACGTTCTGGCCCAAGGTCGGCAAGGCCTGTTCGCCAATCATTGATTCACTGAGCTGGGTCTGGCCTGTTCGATACCAGGCCTGCTTTTCCAGAGCGGCGGCGTGCGCCTGTTGCTGTTCGAGCGACTCCGAGTAGCTGTCCGACAAACTGATCAAATCACGCCGCCCGAAATAGACCAGCAGGCCGCTGAAGATCAGGCTGAACAGCAGAAAACCGCCAATCAGCGCGGTGGTGATCGCTTCGGTCGTGTCGGTACGCTCGGCTCGGACCTGCCGTTCGTGGGCGATGAACTCATTGAGCAGACGACGCTGTTCTTCCTTCAGCTCAAGCCCTCTGTGGCTGCGGACATAGTCGATGACAGGCTGGTTCTGATCCCTGCGCTCGATCGCTTCCCCGGCGAAAGCGATCCATTGCTCATGCAGCCGGCCGATGCGCTCGACTCTATTCAGCTGTACCGGATCGTCGGCGGCGAACGTGGTCATCTGTTCGAACAGGCTTTCGTACACCGGCAGCTCATTACGGTAGGGTTCGAGAAACACCTCTTCTCCGGCGATAAGGTAGCCACGCATCGAGGCCTCCAGATCACCCATCACCTTGAGCATGTCGTGGGCATAGCCGACGCCCACCACCGAGCGCTCGACCCAGTGGCCGACGTTGAGCAGGAAGTAAACAATGGCACTGAAGAAAAACGCGCTGAGGAAACCGAAACCCAGAGGCACCGCCACGTTGCGGTTGAGGATTCGCTTGAAGTGATTCTGATCGATGAAAGAGTCGCCCATCTGGTTCCTTCCAAGCCACTGTGCCCATGACAGTGGCCCACGGCCACGCCGGCAGATGCATCCGCGCGAAGCGAACGTCTCCGATCCCGACAAGTTCTTGGTGATTCGCGTGAGATGCCACAAGCCACGCAGTCGATCGGGGACTTTACACCGCCTCGCTTGCAAGCACAAAAAAGCCCGGCCGAATGGCCGGGCCCGATTGCTCGCGGGTCAACCCTTAGCGACGGGCAATGATCCAGACCGCATGAATGATCCCCGGGATATAGCCCAACAAGGTCAGCAGAATGTTAAGCCAGAAGGCGCCCCCCAGGCCTACCTGCAGGAACACCCCCAGCGGCGGCAGCAATATCGCGATGATGATGCGGATCAGGTCCATTGTGGTTCCCCTTAAGTCTGGTTTAGCCAATCGGTCTACTGTGAGTCGACCGGTTAGCCGGAAAGGGGTTCCTTTGACTGCAGCAATCGGCGCGCCTACAGATAGCGCGTCGGGACGTTTCGATGGAGCAACCGCAGCCGAAAAGGCAGCGATTTCAAAATCCGGTAGCGACCGTTTGAGTCGCCTGGGGCACCCGAAGGGCGCAAGAAGGAGAGAACGCGGCTGGCCTTGGAATGCAGTCAGCTGAATGCGTCGATGCCGTATGCCTTGTGAGCCACGTGCAACGCCAAGCAACAGCGCTAGGCCAGCCGACTATCGCCGATAATCCAAGCCCGTCGCCATAAGCGAATAGTCGAACATGACACCCAACATTCCGGTTTTTTATTGCTTAAAGACGAGCAGGCGGTTCGGGCCTGTTGCGCTTACGTCGGATGTTGATCCATGACAACACGGCCAACGCCAGCATCAGCCCGGTCATGTTGTAGTTTCCGATCGCCGCGTAGCCCAACGCCGCGAGCGAACAGGCTACGAAACCGATCCACCTGACGTAACCCATCGCTGTTCGCACCGCGCCGCCAACGCGGTCATCGTCTTGCTGTCCCATTCCACCTCCCCGCAGGCGTTCCAGCGCCTTGGCTAACGTGGCTACTGCAGCGCAGCGCGCCACTTTATTTCAGCACTCGCTGTGTCCGTTTCACGCTGCCACATGGGGCGGTAAGGAGCAATGCTCATGGCAGTCAAACAGCGTGCCGCCAGCGAGCCACATCCGCCACGTTTGAGGCGATTAATGCAAAAAAAAACCGGAGTAGCGGAGCATCACGCAACGGCACGCACCTTGCGCCGTAGACCGCCCCTTTGGTTCGGTCCTGCACGAGATGTGAGGCTCGCAGACCACGCGGCGTCCAGAGGGCGCTGCCTCCTGGCCTGACCTGGGTCAAGGTACCGCACAGCGAAGAGGAACCTGCGGCCGACTGGACTATCCTCAGAGAACCGCGTCATCAATCATCGGCCTGCCGCCGACCGGGAGGTTACAGCTGATGCATCGTCGTCTGGTTCACCGGTTCGCCTGGCTGCTTGGCCTGATGCTGGCCTTCGCCAGTGCCGCACAGGCGGCCGGGCCGGTGATGGTGCTGCGGGTCGACGGTGTTATCGGCCCGGCCAGCGCCGATTACGTCATCCGCGGCATCCAGCGGGCGCAGGAGGCCGATGCGCAGCTGCTGGTGCTGGAGCTGGACACGCCTGGCGGGCTGGATATCTCGATGCGCGCGATGATCAAGGAGATCCTCGCCAGCCCATTGCCGATCGCCACGTACGTCACGCCCAGCGGTTCGCGGGCGGCCAGCGCCGGCACTTACCTGCTCTACGCCAGCCACGTCGCCGCAATGACCCCCGGCACCAACCTCGGCGCCGCAACCCCGGTGCAGATCGGTGGCAGCGGCGGCGGCCCACCGGTGCCTTCACCGGAGGCCGATAAAGAAAACGAAAAGAGCGGCGACGCCATGAGCCGCAAACAGGTGAACGACGCAGCCGCTTATATCCGCGGCCTGGCGCAATTGCGCGAGCGCAATGCCGAATGGGCCGAACGGGCTGTGCGCGAGGCCGTCAGTCTGTCGGCAACCGAGGCATTGGAGCTGAACGTAGTCGACTACCTGGCTGACGACCTCGATGACCTGCTGACCCAGCTCGACGGGCAAACCATCCAGACCAACACCGGCCCGCAGACATTGAGGACAGCTGGCGCCACTGTCGAGCGCCATGACCCGGACTGGCGAGTCCGCCTGCTGGCCGTGATCACCAACCCCAGCGTTGCGCTGATCCTGATGATGATCGGCATCTACGGACTGGTCTTCGAGTTCTCCAACCCAGGCACCGGCGCCGGCGGCGTCATTGGCGGGATCTGTCTGCTGCTGGCGTTGTTTTCGTTGCAATTGCTGCCAATCAACTATGCCGGGGTCGCCCTGATTCTCCTGGGCCTTGCGTTCATGGTCGCCGAAGCCTTCGTGCCCAGCTTCGGCGTGCTGGGCCTTGGCGGCGTTGCCGCCTTTGTAACCGGCTCAGTGATCCTGATCGACACTGAGGTGCCAGGCTTCGGCATTCCATTGGCCCTGATCGGCACCCTTGGCGTCATCAGCGCGCTGCTGGTCTTTGCCATCGTCAGCATGGCGCTCAAAGCCCGGCGGCAGCCTGTGGTCACCGGTGATGGCGAGCTGATCGGGACGCTTACCCGAATCACCGGTGTCGAGGCCGATAGTCCCGGCAACGGCTGGGTGCAGCTGCACGGCGAGCATTGGCAAGTGCGGGGAACGGCGCCGCTGCAGGTGGGCCAACAGGTTCGCGTGGTAGCACGGCATGGCTTGCAACTGGATGTGACCGCGGCCGACGGGCCCTCAATCGAGAAGAGGTGAAACATGGGTTTTGAAATGAGTTTTGTCGCCGTCGCAGTGCTGTTGATTGCGCTGCTGGCATCCACCTTCCGCATCCTGCGCGAATACGAGCGCGGCGTGGTGTTTCAGCTGGGCCGTTTCTGGAAGGTCAAGGGGCCGGGGCTGATCCTGATCATTCCCGGCATCCAGCAGATGGTACGAGTCGACCTGCGCACCCTGGTGCTCGATGTGCCTACTCAGGACGTGATCTCGCGTGACAACGTCTCGGTCAAGGTCAACGCGGTGGTGTACTACCGGGTGCTGGATGCCGAGAAGGCGATCATCCAGGTCGAGGACTATCACTCGGCGACCAGCCAGCTGGCGCAGACGACGCTGCGCGCGGTGCTTGGCAAACATGATCTGGACGACATGCTGGCCGAGCGTGAACAGCTCAACAATGACATCCAGCAGGTGCTTGACGCACAGACCGACGCCTGGGGCATCAAGGTCGCCAATGTCGAGATCAAGCATGTCGACCTGGATGAATCGATGATTCGTGCCATCGCCCGGCAGGCAGAAGCGGAACGCGAGCGTCGCGCCAAGGTCATTCATGCAGAAGGCGAGCTGCAGGCCTCGGAAAAACTCATGCAGGCCGCCGAGATGCTCGGGCGCCAACCCGGCGCCATGCAACTGCGCTACATGCAGACGCTGAGCAATATCGCTGGCGACAAAAACTCGACCATCGTCTTCCCGCTGCCCATGGAGCTGCTGCAGGGCATGGGCAACCTCACCAAGAAAACCGAGTAAAGACTTCTATGCCCTTGCGATCCGCCGTACCCGTTGTTCGCCTGCTGTCGGTCTGCCTGTTGATGCTGACCCTCGCTGGCTGCGCGGCTTTCTTCAAGCACGACCCGCTCAACGTACAGGTGGCCGGCATCCAACCGCTGCCCGGGGAAGGACTGGAGCTGCGCATGGCGGTGAAACTGCGGGTGCAGAACCCCAACGATCGGCCACTGGATTACGACGGCATCGCGCTGGAGCTGGAAATCAACGGGCGCAACCTGGCCAGCGGCGTCAGCGACGCAAGCGGCACCATCCCACGTTTCGGCGAGACCGTATTGAGCGTGCCGATGACCATCTCGGCATTCTCTGCCGCGCGGCAAGCGCTGGGCCTGGCCGAGCATATCGGCATGGATGAAGTGCCCTATGTGCTGCGAGGCAAGCTGGCGGGCGGCAGGACGTTCGGCACGCAGCGGTTCGTGGAGAAGGGCACGCTTGATCTGAACGGCGCGCTGCCTAGCCCGTATCGGCGGTAGCCCTCTAGGGCTCGCAGCCGGCAAGCGCGTTCTGGCAAGCGGGTAACTTAGCTGCCGGCATCTCCCAACGCTCTGCGAGCAAGCTCGCTCCTACAAAAGGCATCCGGTCTCGTTGAGTAGGAACGCTCGCTCGCAAATGGCAGGGCTGCCGAGCCGCCACAGTCGCGGCAGCTGTCCGCCCTGCTTACTCCACCTGGCAGCGGCCGGCTCGACAACGGTGAGCTTCATGAGAAGGGTCGGCCTGCATCAGCTTGCGAGTCACGCCGTTGGTCCAGCCGAAGCCGTCCTGCAACGGGTATTCACCACCACCGGCGTGCTCGGTGCAGGGTCGCAGCACGTACTTCTCCACCAGCTTGCTCTCGCTTTCGAACAGCAGTGAAACGATCTTCAGCCAGCGCTCTTCGATCTGCAGTGCCAGCGCATCGTGACCGTAGTGTTGCAGTCCACGGATGCCCATCCATTGCAGCGGCGCCCAGCCGTTCGGGCGGTCCCACTGCTCACCGCTGCCACTGACTTCGGTGGTGGAAAGTCCGCCGGGGGCCAGCAGCCGCTCACGAACAACCTCAGCTACCCGTTCCGCCTGCTCGGCGCTGGCGTGCTTGACGAACAGCGGCGTCAGAGTCGCGGCGGTAAGGTTGTCCCGCGGCTGCGCCAGGCACCAGTCGTAGTCGAAATAGGCGCCTTGCTGCTCGTTCCACAAGTAATGGTCGATCGCAGCCAGACGCTTTTCGGCACGCTGACGGAACGCCTCGGCACAGTCATGCTGGCCCTTGGCGTGACTGAGACGGGAGATCTGGCGCTCAAGGTTGTAGAGAAAGCTGTTCAGGTCCACCGGAATGATCTGTGTGGTGCGAATGCTCGATAGCCGCTGAGGATCGCCCAGCCAGCGCGAACTGAAATCCCACCCGGACTCGGCCCCGGCGCGCAGGTCGCGATAAACCTCATGGGCGGGCCGGCTGGAGGAGCGCGCCGTTTCGACGTCTTCAATGTAAGACTCCTCGCGCGGCGTGTCCCGCTCATCCCAATAGCGGTTGAGCACGCTGCCATCGGCCAGACAGACGCAGCGCCGATGAGACTCGCCCGGGCGCAGTTGATCGTCGCCGTCGGTCCAGAACGCATGTTCCTTGCGCAGTTGCGGCAGGTAATCGCTGGCGCGGTGCACGCCGGACTCCTCGAACAGATCGGTCATCAACGCGAAAACCGGCGGCTGCGAGCGGCTCAGGTAGTAGGAACGGTTGCCGTTAGGCACATGACCGTAGGTGTCGATCAGGTAGGCGAAATTGTCTGCCATTGACCGCAGCAGCTCGCAATGGCCACTTTCGTCCAGACCGAGCATGGTGAAGTAGGAGTCCCAGTAGTACAGCTCGGTAAAGCGACCGCCCGGCACCACGTAGTCGTGGGGCAGCGGCAACAGCGAGGAAAACTCCGGGTGCTGCCGCGGCTTTCGGGTCAGCACCGGCCAGAGCCGATCAATGTGCTCCGCCAGGGTATTGTCGGGGTCGGCGACAAACTCGATTGGCTTTCGCTGGTAGACCTCGAAATGCTCAAGGACAAAGTTGCGCAGATCGAAACCTGGCTGGCTGTTCTGTGCCCGGTAGGCTTCCAGGATGCGCTCTGGATGCTGCCGAGGGGCGCAGTCGACAAAGGTCTTGCTGTCAGGAAACACGCGCTGCATCTGCACCGCCACGAAGAGCTCCTGGTAACGGTCCGCCGGGCTCAGCGTATCTGCGGCCGACACCGCGCGGGTGTCGTAATCGAAGGCGTTCGAAGAGGTATCGGTCATTGCTCGCTGTAATTCCATAGCAGTCCACCATCTATCACCAGTGTAGTGCCGGTGACGTAGTCGGCATCGTCCGAGGCGAGAAAGGCCACCGCTCCCGCCACGTCGTGAGGTTGCCCGAGACGCTTGGCCGGAATGTTCTCGAGCAGCCCGGCAAGCTTCTCCGGCTCGTTCATCAGGGTCTGATTGATGGGCGTTTCAATCGCGCCAGGGGCAACGTTGTTGACCGTGATCCCCAGCGGGGCCAACTCGATCGCGAGATTGCGCGTCAGCATCTTGAGTCCGCCCTTGCTGGAGCAGTAAGCACTGAAGTTGGGGAACGGCAGTTCTTCGTGAACCGAACTGTTGTTGATGATCCGCCCGCCGCGTCCAGTGTCGCGCAGGTGAAGAGCAAAGGCCTGTGACAGGAAGAACGGGCCACGCAGATTGACGTTCAGCACCTGGTCGTAATCCGCCTCGCTCACGTCGAGAAAGGCTGCGTGCTTCTGCACCCCGGCGTTATTGACCAGAATATCCAGCCGGCCCATCTGCTCGACCGCCTGTTCGATCAGCTGGTAGCAGTTGGCGGGCTCTGCAACGTCAGCGGCGATGAAGCAGGCCCGATGGCCCTGAGCTTGCACCAGCTCGAGTGTTTCACGCGCCTGCTCGTCATCGTGCCGCCCGTTGATCACCAGATCGGCGCCTTCTTTGGCCAGGCGTATGGCGATGCCGCGGCCGATGCCCTGGGAGCTGCCGGTAACCAGGGCGACCTTGTTCTGCAGTTTCATCGAACACCTCGTGTGGCTGTCGAGTCGCAGCGGCGACCCCTGAGTCGTGCAATGTCTGACGGGCTGCAGCCGGGCACGTTCAATGGCGGGTGTTTGCGAATGCTTCCGAGAGCGCCCGAGGCAGACAAATACCTTTACCTAAGCGCAAAATGACCGGCTCTCCGCCGCCCCGTTTATCAGGACATCCATGGCCACCGCTGATCTGCGCAAGGGTTACTTACTGGGTCTGATGACCTTTTCCATCTGGGGCCTGTTCCCGCTCTACTTCAAGTCCATCGAGCAGTACGCGGCGCTCGAGATCGTCACTCAGCGAGCCATCTGGTCGGCGCTGTTCGGTACGCTGGTGCTGAGCCTCTGGCGCCACCCCGGCTGGTGGCAGGAATTGCTGGCCCATCCGCGGCGGATCGGCGTACTGATGATTTCCAGCGTATTGATCGCCAGCAACTGGCTGATCTACGTCTGGGCGGTGAACCACAACCACATGCTCGAAGCGAGCCTGGGCTATTACATCAACCCGCTGGTCAACGTGCTGCTGGGGCTGATTGTCCTGCGCGAGCGGCTGCGCCCGCTGCAATGGCTGGCTGTGGCGATGGCAGCCATCGGTGTGCTGCTGCAGCTGGTTACCTTGGGCGACTTCCCCTGGGTGTCGATCGCTCTGGCATTGAGCTTCGGCAGCTACGGACTGCTGCGCAAGCAAGCACCTGTCGCCGCACTGCCGGGGCTGGTAGTGGAAACTTGGCTGTTGCTGCCGATCGCGCTGGGCTGGCTGTTCTTCTTTGGCAGCGGCCCGAGCACCGAATGGTCGTTCTGGACCCAACCGCAAGCGCTTTGGCTGGTGGCCGCCGGGCCCGTCACGCTGTTGCCGCTGCTGTGCTTCAACGCAGCGGCCCGGCATTTGCCCTATTCGACCCTGGGCTTCCTGCAGTACATCACGCCGACGTTGCTGCTGCTGCTCGCGGTGTGGGTGTTCGACGAGCCCTTCCCGGCTGATCGCCAGCTCGCCTTTGTCTGCATATGGGCCGGCCTTGCCGTCTACAGTTACGACGCCTGGCGACTGATGCGTAAAGCCAGCGTGCGCTGACGGCAGCTCAGTCGGCAGGCTGCAGCTTGAGCTCCACCATCAGGTCATCGGCAAGCGTTTCCAGGTGTTCCTGCAGGTCGTCCAGGGACAATTCGGTCGGCACGGCCAACCGTGCATCGGCCCGGAACAGCAACTCGTTGGTCATCGGTGCAGGCAGCACATCGGTGTCCAGGCTTTCCAGGTTCACGCCGTGCCGGGCCAGCAATTGCGTGATGTCACGGACAATACCGGCGCGGTCGTTGCCTACCAGCTGCAGCTGGATCATCCGCCAACTCCGCTCCGGCTCGGCGCCGCTTTGAGCAAAGAGCACACGAATGCCCTGCTGCTCAAGCTGCTGCAAGGCCTCGCTGAGATCGGCGTGGGCCTGAGCGGGCACAGCCACCCGCAGGATGCCCGCAAACTGACCAGCCATCCGCGACATGCGGCTCTCCAGCCAATTGCCGCCATGCTCGGCGATGCATTTGGCCAGGCATTCGACCAGCCCCGGCTGGTCTTCGGCAATCACGGTAAGTACGAGATGATCCATCTGTGGCTCCTTCAATAGGGAAATACGGCAACCGGCGCTGGCCGTGCGGCTGTAGAGAGTAATGGACCGCTCCCGTGGCATGCGACTCCATAGGTATAGAACAAACACCGTCGACGCCGCGGCAAAGTGTCGATTCCAAGGCCCTCTGGCTGCCCGATGAACAGACAATTGCGGGCCCTGGGCCTACGCCGAGTGGCGGACTGATTTTCCGAACGGCTTCATGTAGTATCCGTCGACCCGGACTACAAGAAGAAACAGTCCGACAGATTTGAAGAAGAACCAAGTGAGGCGAGTAATGACTGAGCGCGTTCAAGTCGGTGGCCTGCAGGTCGCCAAAGTCCTGTACGACTTCGTGAACAACGAAGCGATTCCTGGTACCGGCGTTGATGCCGATGCCTTCTGGGCCGGCGCTTCCAGCGTCATCCACGACCTGGCGCCGAAGAACCGCGCGCTGCTGGCCAAGCGTGACGAGCTGCAGGCGCAGATCGATGCCTGGCATCAGGCGCGTGCCGGTCAGGCCCACGACGCAGCGGCGTACAAGAGCTTCCTGCAGGAAATCGGTTACCTGCTGCCGGAAGCCGAAGACTTCCAGGCCACTACTCAGAACGTCGACGAAGAAATCGCCAGCATGGCCGGCCCGCAGCTGGTGGTGCCAATCATGAACGCGCGTTTCGCGCTGAACGCCGCCAATGCGCGCTGGGGCTCGTTGTACGACGCGCTTTACGGCACCGATGCCATCTCCGAAGAAGACGGTGCCACCAAGGGCCCGGGCTACAACGAGATCCGCGGCAACAAGGTCATCGCCTATGCACGCGCCTTCCTCGACGAAGCCGCCCCGTTGGAAACCGGCTCGCATGCCGATTCCACTGGTTACCGCATCGAGGCCGGCAAGCTGGTCGTCTCGCTGAAGGATGGCAACACCACCGGCCTGCAGAACCCAGCGCAACTGCGCGGCTTCCAGGGCGATGCCAGCGCACCGATTGCCGTGCTGCTCAAGCACAACGGCATCCACTTCGAGATTCAGATCGATCCGGCCAGCCCCATCGGCCAGACCGACGCAGCCGGCGTCAAAGACGTGCTGATGGAATCGGCACTGACCACCATCATGGACTGCGAAGACTCCATCGCCGCCGTCGATGCCGATGACAAGACCATCGTCTACCGCAACTGGCTCGGCCTTATGAAGGGCGACCTGGCCGAGGAGTTGGACAAGGGCGGCAAGCGCATCACCCGCGCCATGAACCCTGACCGCGTCTACACCCAGGCCGACGGCAACGGTGAACTCACCCTGCACGGCCGTTCCCTGCTGTTCATTCGTAACGTCGGTCACCTGATGACCAACGATGCCATCCTCGACAAGGACGGCAACGAAGTCCCGGAAGGCATCATGGACGGCCTGTTCACCAGCCTCGCCGCGATCCACAACCTCAAGGGCAACACCAGCCGCAAGAACACCCGCACCGGCTCGATGTACATCGTCAAGCCGAAGATGCACGGCCCGGAAGAAGTGGCTTTCGCCACCGAACTGTTCGGTCGCGTCGAAGACGTCCTCGGCTTGCCGCGCAACACTCTGAAAGTCGGCATCATGGACGAGGAGCGTCGCACCACGATCAACCTCAAGGCCTGCATCAAGGAAGCGCGCGAGCGTGTGGTGTTCATCAACACCGGCTTCCTCGACCGCACCGGCGACGAAATCCACACCTCCATGGAAGCCGGCCCGGTAGTACGCAAGGCTGCGATGAAGTCCGAGAAGTGGATCAGTGCCTACGAAAACAACAACGTCGACGTGGGCCTGGCTTGCGGTCTGCAAGGCAAAGCGCAGATCGGCAAGGGCATGTGGGCCATGCCTGACCTGATGGCCGCGATGCTTGAGCAGAAGCTCGGCCACCCCATGGCCGGTGCCAACACCGCCTGGGTACCGTCGCCGACCGCCGCCACCCTGCACGCCATGCACTACCACAAGGTTGACGTGCAGGCGCGTCAGGTCGAACTGGCCAAGCGTGAGAAAGCGTCCATCGACGACATCCTCACCATCCCGCTGGCGCAAGACACCAACTGGACCGAGGAAGAGAAGCGCAACGAGCTGGACAACAACTCGCAGGGCATCCTCGGCTACATGGTTCGCTGGGTCGAACAGGGCGTCGGCTGCTCCAAGGTGCCGGATATCAACGACATCGCGCTGATGGAAGACCGCGCCACCCTGCGCATCTCCAGCCAGCACGTAGCCAACTGGATGCGTCACGGTGTGGTAACCAAGGATCAGGTGGTCGAAAGCCTCAAGCGCATGGCGCCTGTGGTCGATCGTCAGAACCAGGGCGACCCGGTATACCGCCCGATGGCGCCGGACTTCGACAACAGCGTGGCCTTCCAGGCTGCCCTGGAGCTGGTCCTCGAAGGCACCAAGCAGCCCAACGGCTACACCGAGCCGGTCCTGCACCGTCGTCGTCGCGAGTTCAAGGCCAAGAACGGCCTGTAACCCGCAGCGCTGCTGCACAAAGAACCGCCCTTCGGGGCGGTTTTTTTATGGGTGTTTGCCGCCCAATGGCGCTCAAGTTCCGCCTGCGACATCCGATAACGTGACCGGATTTCCAAAATAAGTCACAATTTATCCGACAGATGGCAATGCGCCTCTAGTGGCCATTACGTAGTATCCGCCACCCACTGTGGAGTCGATGCATGTTCAAGAATTTCTCGCTCACTGCGAAGCTGTCGCTGGTCCCCGCCGTCGCCCTGCTCGGGCTGATTCTGTATGTCGGCTATACCTCGCTGCAGCTGTCTGCGACGGATTCCCGCCTGGTCAGCATCGAAACACAAAGCTATCCCACGCTGGAAAAGGCTGACGCGGTGATCTTTCAGTTCTCCCGTATTCCCGGCCTGTTGAACAATGCCGTGGCCGCCGGAGAGTCGGGCATTCTCGGCGAAGCGCGCGAAGGGCTCAGTGAAATCGATGCGCAGCAGCAGGCGCTCGCCACGCTTCTGAACACCCAGCCGCAACGGCTTCAGGCGCTCAACGACTGGCGCAAGGCAGTCAAGGCCTACGCCGACAACGCGCTCGACGCTTCCGCCAAGCTGATCGACGGCAGTGCCTCATTCGATGATCTGCGCCCGAGCCTGGATCGTATGGCCAGTGACCTTGCCCAAGCGCAGAAACTGGCCACTGACTTCCGCACCGGCGCCTACCAGGATTTCCAACAGACCCTGGCCGAAACCCGCGAAGCCAACAAGAACACCACTCGACTGGGAATCATCCTGAGTCTGGTGCTGATCGTGGTTGTGGGCCTTGGCGCCTGGCTGGTGATTCGCAGCGTGATGTCAAACGTACGCGGCGTGATCGCCTCTCTGCAATCCATCGCACGTGGAGACGGCGACCTGACCCAGCGCGTCAATGTCGAGTCGAACGATGAGATCGGCGCCATGATCGAGCTGTTCAACGGCTTTCTCGACAAGCTACAGCGCACCATCCGCCAGATCATCGAAGCTGCCAGCCCCCTGGGCCAGGTCTCCAAGGAACTCTACAACCTGACTCAGGGTTCGGAAGAGAACGCCAAGTCGCAGCAGCACCACACCGACTCCATCACCCGCGACATCCTCACCATGACCGGCAGCATCCAGGAGGTCGCGCAGCGCTCGCAGCAGGCCTCGGACGAAGCCAACTCGGCCGCGCGCCAGGCCGCCACCGCGCGTGAGCACGTTGGCAGCCTGTCGACCGGTATCAGCGACCTGGGCGACAGTGTGATGGGCGCAGTCAAGGCCATGGAGCAGCTGGAAGAGGAAACCCAGGAAGTTGGCTCGGTGCTCACCGTGATCCGTAGTATTGCCGAACAGACCAACCTGCTCGCATTGAACGCCGCCATCGAAGCCGCCCGGGCCGGCGAACAGGGCCGCGGTTTCGCCGTAGTGGCTGACGAAGTACGCAACCTGGCGCAGAAAACCTCCGCCTCCACTGCCGAGATTCAGCAGATCATCCAGCGACTGCAAAGCAGCGCCAACACCGTGCTCAATGTGATGAACAGCAATGGCGAGAAATCGCGCGCCAGCATCGAACGCTCGGTCGAAGCGACCCAGTTGCTCGAAACCATTGCCCGCACCGTCAACCAGATCGACGAACTCAATGCCGGTATCGCTCAGTTCACTCAGGAGCAGATCGGCCTGTCGAGTTCCATCCAACAAGAAACCCAAGTGTTGCAGCAGGACGCACAAGCAACCGCAAACGGCGCCGAAGCCACTGCCCGAATGGGCGAGCAACTGGTCAGCACGGGCGATCACCTGCGTGCAGCCACGGCCCAATTCCGCGTTTAAATTGCTTTAGGAGCATCCTGATGACCGCAGTACGTGTTATCGGCCTGGCAGCCGTCTGCCTGGCAACCACTCAAGCCTTCGCTCTCGAGCAAGGTGAGCACCGCCTAAACGGTTTTGGCACTGTCGGCGTCACCCACCTGGGTGGCGAAGATGACGGCCGCAGCTATGGTGTTCAAGGCCAGACCAACGATTCCTGGCGCGGCGACCAGCTGTCCAAGTTAGGTGCGCAGTTGAGCTACGGCGTGACCGACACCGTCGGTGTGACCGTTCAGGCCACGGTCAAGGCGCAGCAGGATGAATGGAAAGCCAACCTCGAGTGGGCTTACCTGTCGTGGCAGACCAATGATCAGCTGATGCTCCGTGCCGGTCGCCTGCGTAGCCCGGTGTACATGTACTCCGAGAGCCTTGACGTCGGCTACAGCTACCCTTGGCTGCGCCTGCCCGATGAGGTTTACAGCCAGGTTCAGGTGACCAACTACGAAGGCGTTGACGCGGTCTACACCGTGCCGCTGTCCTACGGCTCGGTGACCTTCCAGGTTGCCGGTGGCCAGTCGAAGAACCGTGACTACTATGCCTACGACGAGCAGTTCGATATCGACTACGGCAAGCTGTTCGGCGCCAGCGTGAGCATGGCGACCAACGATTTCGGCACCCTGCGCATCGGTTACGTGGAAGCCGACATCACCACCGACATCAGCGGCACGGTAGACGCCAGCGCCATCGGCCTGGGCGCGAACCGTTCGCTTTCGCTCCTTGATCTCGACAAGGAAAAAGGCAAATTCACCTCGATCGGCTACCAGTACGACAACGGTGTCTGGATCAGCAGCAACGAGTGGACCTCGCGCATGGTCGAGAACGATGACATGGAGTCGATCGATTCCTTCTACCTCATGGGGGGTCGTCGCTTCGGTGATTTCCTGCCACACGTGACCTATGCACAGCTGGACGACAACGGTGGTCGTCAGAGCTCCTGGACTCTGGGCCTTAACTACCAGGCCGCCCCGACCGTCGTGGTCAAGGGCGAGTACAAGCGCGTCGACACCAAGAACGGCTATGACGGCGTGTTTACCCGCAATGCTCAGGAAGTATTCGAAAATGCGGTAGGCATTGCTCCAGCCCGCAACTACGACGGTGACATCGTTTCCGTCGGCGTCGATTTCGTATTCTGAGGAGCGTCCAGATGAAAGCATCCCTTCGCATCCTCGGCAGTGTTGCACTGCTTGGCATGGCATCCCTGGCTCAGGCTGAGGTCGCCGTTATCGTCAATCCAGGCGCGGCCAAAGCGCCGTCGCAGTCTGAGGTCGCCAACATCTTTCTGGGCAAGGACAAGTCCATGAAAGGCGTCGACCTCAAGGACTGGACGCCGGCCAAAGAGAGCTTCTACTCCGCGGTGACCAACAAGAACGAGTCGCAGCTCAAGTCGTATTGGTCCGGTCTGGTGTTCACTGGTAAAGGCCAGCCGATGACCAGTGTGGCCGACGAGGCCGCAATGGTCGCGAAAGTTGCGGCGGAAGCCGACGCCATCGGCTACGTCGAAAGCGCGGCAGTCAACGATTCGGTAAAGGTATTGTTCACCCTGCCGTGATCTTGACCTGCAACTGAAAGAACCGTCCCTTGCGTCTGCATCGGGCGGTTTTTTTATGAGCGAAAAACCCTGCAACACCCCGGCTCCATGAGCTGACCCGTGTCAGCCCGATGCGGCGCCCGCGCGACTAGACTTACGTCCAATGTGCCACGCCGGACCCACAGCCCACCATTGGGCCCAAAAAATGGAACCGAACCATGAGCAAAGCCGATGCTTTCGCCGAGGCAGGCAAGACCGCCGTGCTGCAGAACATTCATGGGACCATGGAGTTTCTGCGCAAGTACCCGCCTTTCAACCAGATGGAACCGGGACATCTCGCCTATCTGGTAGAGAACTGCCAGCTGCGCTTCTACAGTGAAGGCGATTGCATCATTTCGCCCGATGACGGTGTCGTCGAACACTTTTACATCATCAAGCAGGGCCGCGTGCATGGCCAGCGCCCACACACCAGCAAGCGCGGCACAGACACCACTTTTGAAGTGATCGTTGGCGAATGCTTCCCGATGGCCGCGTTAATGGGCGAACGGGCCACTCGCACCGGGCACTTCGCCGCCGAAGATACCTTTTGTTATCTGTTGAGCAAGCCCGCCTTCATCAAGCTGGTGTCCAAATCGGCCGCATTTCGTGACTTCGCCATGCGTGGCGTCAGCAGCCTGCTCGACTTGGTCAATCAGCAGGCGCAGATGCGGGCCGTGGAAAGCCTGGGCGAACAATACTCGCTGGAGACAAGCATCGGCGAGCTCGCTTTGCACCATCCGGTCTCCTGCCTGCCATCGATGCCACTGGCCGATGCGGTAGCACTGATGCACGAGAACAACACCGGCAGCATCGTGATCACCGACCTCGAACTTCACCCGCAAGGCATCTTCACCTTGCGCGATCTGCGCCGGGTGATCGGCACCGGCACGACCGACCTGTCCGTCCCGATTGCCGAGTTCATGACGCAGGACCCCTTCCATCTGCCACCGGATGCAACCGCATTCGATGCCGCGATTGCGATGACCGAACGTCACATCGCTCACGTCTGTGTCGTCGATAAAGGTCTGCTCAGTGGGGTGATTTCCGAACGCGACCTGTTCTCGCTGCAGCGCGTCGACCTGGTTCACCTGGCGCAGGCGATTTCCCACGCCGACAGCGTCGAGACGCTGGTGATCATCCGCAGCCGCATTCTGCAATTGGTCGACAACATGCTGGCACACGGCGCGTCGTCGACACAGATCACCCACATCATCACCCTGCTCAACGACCATACCGTCTGCCGCGTGATTGAGCTGGCCATCGAAGTGCTTGGCGACCCCGGCATTCCCTTCACCTGGCTGTGTTTCGGCAGCGAAGGGCGTCGCGAGCAGACCCTGCATACCGATCAGGACAACGGCATACTCTTCGAAGCCGCCGATGCAGCCGAAGCTGCACAGATCCGAGGGTCCCTGCTGCCGCTCGCAGAGCGCATCAACCGCGATCTGGACACCTGCGGTTTCACCCTGTGCAAAGGCAACATCATGGCCAGCAATCCACAGCTGTGCCTGTCACGGCTGGAATGGCAGCGACGCTTCAGTGCCTTCGTTCGCGAATCGACACCGGAAAATCTGCTGAGCAGCACCATCTATTTCGACCTGCGCGCAATCTGGGGGCCCAGCGAAGGCTGCGAGCAGCTGCGCGCCAACATGCTTGAAGAAGTGGGCGAGAGCCGATTGTTCCAGCGCATGATGGCGGAAAATGCGTTGCGCCATCGCCCGCCTGTGGGGCGTTTTCGCGATTTTGTGGTGACCCGCAAAGGCGACGGCAAGGCGACCCTGGATCTCAAGGTGCAGGGCCTGACGCCCTTCGTCGACGGCGCGCGCCTGCTCGCGCTGGGCCACGGCATCACCGCATGTAACACGTTGGACCGACTGCGCCAGCTGGTCGAAAAGGATGTCATTGACGACAAGGATGGCGCGGCCTACGAAGAGGCCTACCATTTCATCCAGCAGACCCGCATGCAGCAGCATCAGCAGCAGGCGCGCGAAGGACGGCCGTATTCAAACCGACTCGACCCCGACACCCTCAATCATCTGGACCGGCGTATCCTGCGCGAATCCTTTCGCCAGGCGCAGCGCCTGCAGAGCAGCCTGGCGGTTCGCTATCAGCTATGAATATGCCTTGGTTCAGACATCGCGGCCCGACCCTCGAACTGCAACAACTGCAACGGCGCGATCAACTTGCCGAGCCCGCCGCGCTGGGCCTTTGTCCGCTGCCCACGCAGCGCATGGTAGTGCTCGATCTTGAGACCAGCGGCCTGGACATGCGCCGCGATATCGTCCTGTCCATTGGCGCCGTGGTGATCGATCAAGGCGGCATCCAACTGGGCGATCAGTTCGAATCGACCTTGTTGCGCCCGGCACAAAAGGTTAGCGAGAGTGTGCTGATCCACGGGATCGCGCCCAGCGAACTCGAAGCGGGCGAGGACCCTGCTGAAGCGCTACTGGATCTAATGGAGTTTGTCGGCGACAGCCCGATCCTGGCGTTTCACGCAGGTTTCGACCAGCGCATGCTGACCCGTGCACTGAAGCAAACGCTCGGTTACAAGCTGCGTCATCCTTTCATCGATGTCGCCGAACTGGCGCCGATGCTCTGCCCAGACAACCGCCCGCGACAGAATGGTCTGGACGACTGGTGCACGCATTTCGGCCTGCATGTGCTGCAGCGCCATCACGCCAGCGCCGATGCACTGGCCACCGCCGAGCTGGCGTTGATTCTGTTCAGCAAGGCGCACCGACAAGGGCTGGACAGCTTGCATGCCATCAACCTGCGCTTGGCTAACTGGCGCAAACGGCAACAGGCTCAATTCATGTAGCGCTCGGCTAAACAGTCACGGATGAATGAGCGCGACATCCGCGTTGCGCCGCTGGCGACAACTTGCGATCATGTGCGAATAGTTCTCGTTACTGGCCATCCATCGGCCTTGGAGCATTCGCTTGTCGGCTGGGTCAACCCATCAACAGTTCGTCGGCTCGCTGTATCGCGATCATCGCAGCTGGCTGTTGAACTGGCTGCGCCGCCACCAGGCGTGCCCTCATCGCGCCGAAGACCTGAGCCAGGACACTTTCGTCCGACTGCTCAAGCGTGACGACATAGGTGATTTGCGTGAGCCACGCACCTTGCTGGCGACGATTGCCCGCGGCCTGTTGATCGACCATTTTCGTCGCAGTGCACTGGAGCGTACTTACCTTGATGAACTCGCCCAGCAGCCGGAAGAAACGCAGCCCAGTGCCGAAGAGCAATTGCAGGTACTTCAGGCATTGCGCGAAGTGAACCTGATGCTGGGCGAGCTCTCAGCCAATGCACGTGCAGCCTTCTTCTATAACCGTCTGGACGGTCTGCCCCATGCGGAGATCGCGTCGCGGCTCGGCGTATCCGTCCCGCGCGTGCGCCAGTATCTCGCCCAGGCTCTGCGCCAGTGCTACATCGCCGTTTACGGTGAGCCAAGATGAGTCTGGATCGGCAGCCGGTATCAGCCCGAGTTCTCGATCAGGCCATCGCCTGGCAGCTACGCCTTGGGGACGGTGCGGTAAGCGCTCAGGCCAGAAAAGAACTGCAGCGTTGGCTGAATGAAAGTGCTGAGCACGGCAAGGCCTGGGCGCAGCTAGGCGGTATCGATCAGCAACTCGGGACCATTGACTCTCCAACCGCGCGAAGAGCGCTGCAGCTCAGTGCGAACTCCGGACGGCGAACATCTGGGCGTGCGCTTCTCAGTCTGGCCCTGCTGGGCACCTTGGGTGTCGGAATGGCCCTGCAGTCGCAGCCGTTACCCGTGTGGTTGGCCGACGAGCGCACCGGCGCGGGTGAACAGCTGAGCGTTACGCTGGCCGACAACAGCCACATACAACTGAACAGCCGCAGCGCTCTGGATGTTCGCTTCGATCAGCAAGAGCGCCGAGTGTTTCTGCACCGCGGTGAGGTGCTTGTTGAAACAGCACCGGCTAACGACTCGAGACCCTTTATCGTCGAAACCGAACAGGGCGATCTGCGTGCGCTCGGCACGCGATTCATCGTTCGCCGAGAGGCTGATGCGACCCGCCTGATCGTGCTCCGATCCGCTGTGGCCGCGCTTCCAAGCGACCTGCAAGCTGGTCGCACTGTGCAGGCAGGCGAGCAGGTACTGATGCACCGCGATCATCTCGACCAGAATGAACAGGCGCCGGCCGCGGCAGATGCCTGGAGCCGGGGCATGCTTGTTGTGGAAGATCTGCCGTTGGGTGAGCTGCTGGCAAAACTTCGCGAGTATCGCCCTGGCTACCTCGGCCTCGATCCAAGCCTCGAATCCCTGCGTATCAGTGGCAGCTTTCCGCTGTACGACACTGACCGCGCGCTGGCTGCGCTGCCACCCAGCCTGCCGGTGCAGATCGAGCGGCACACCGATTGGTGGGTCAAGGTGGTTCCGGCGCAAGCGGCCAGCCATCCGGACATGTAACAGCAGCGCTTGCGCAGGCCTATAAAAATATTTTCAGCCCCCCCTATCACTTTTCATTTCTCGCCCGGCCTGACGAATAACTGAGACATATTCCTATTCGGGAGTTATTCACAAATGCCATCGCTTTCACTGTTCCGCCCCAGCCTCCTGGCCGTTGCCATCGCGCTTGCACCGCTGCCGCTGTTAGCTCAAACCGATGCTACAAGCGATTCCATGCGTGACTATTCCCTGCCCGCCGCGCCACTGGCTAGCACACTCAACCGTATCGCCGCCGAAGCGGGACTGGTGCTCAGCATCGATCCGGCATTGAGCCGCGACCGCATGGCCGAGCCGGTACAAGGCCGCTTCGATGGCCAGGGCGCACTGCAGGAAGCGCTGCGAGGTACGGGGCTCGAACTTCGCCAGGAGCCTTCGGGCAGCTTCAGTTTGCAGCAGGCGGCAACCAATGCGATGGCGCTACCGGATGTGACCGTGATGGCAACCGAGGCGGCGGCAAACGGCGGCGAAGAAAGCGGCTACCGCGCCAGTGCCGTGCAGAACGTCGGCGCGCTGGGTGGAATGGCTCTTCAAGATGCGCCCTATTCGGTAACCGTGATTTCCTCGGAGCTGATGGACAACATCCAGGCCACCTCCAGCGACGACATCTTCAAGCTCAGCCCCACCACTCAGTTCACCTCCCCGACCAGCGCCGGCTACGCCAGCGCAGTGGCCATTCGCGGCTTCAGCGGCGTCGGCAACCTGAGCATCGCCAATGACGGCCTGCGCTTCAGCAACAGCTACGATGGCGGCAACTTCATCGAGGAAATGGAACGGCTGGAAATCCTCAGTGGTCTATCCGGCTTCCTCTATGGCCCGGCCAGCCCCGGCGGACTGGTCAACTACGTGCTCAAGCGCCCCACTGCCGAGCGCTACAACAGCGTGACCTACGGCACCCCTGGTGGCGATAACCAGTACCTGCATGGCGACTTCGGCGGGCCGATCGACAGCGAAGGTCGCTTTGCCTACCGCGTCAACCTGCTCGCCCAGGACGGTGAAACCGCCATCGACGGACAGGTCGAACGTCGTCACATGGCCAGCGTCGCGCTGGACTGGAATGTCAGCGACGACCTGCTCATCCAGTTCGACGCCTCGCACAAGCAGAGCGAGACGCGGGGCCTCACCAGCTACTGGTACTTCGCCGATCAAGCATTCCGGCCCGATGCCGACGACCTGGAGAACGACGAGCTCTATAGCCAGCGCTGGGCTTACAACGACAGTCGCCATGACCGCGTCGGAAGCCGCTTCCAGTGGAGCCTGGGCGACGTGTTCAGCCTGCGCGGCGCGTTCGGTTACAGCCAATACACCACCGAATACGCCTACACGGGGCCGACCGTGAATTCGGCCGGCGTGTACGTCCAGCCGCTCTATGCATTCGCCCCGGTAGAAACCGAAGAGACCTCGGGCAACCTGTTCCTCGATGCGATTTTCGACACCGCAGGTGTCGGCCATGCGATGACCTTCGGTTACCAGGGAAACATCGCCCGGGTTCGCTACAACACCGATTACATCCCCTTCCCGGGCCCTCAATATGTATCGGTAACACCAGAAGCGCCCTTCAGCGAGCGGCCGCAGGTGGCCAAGCCGGCCTACGACCTCGGCGATGGCGACTACCATCTGGCCAGCCGCAGCCAGGGCGACAGTGTGCTGATCGGTGACGTCATCACCTTCAACGAGCAGTGGTCGACGATCCTTGGCGTGACGCACTCGCGTATCAAGACCTTCAGCGACAACTTCGTCTGGGTCGACGCGTTCGGCAGCGCGCCGGTGATCGAGGACTACAGCGAAACCGAAACCTCGCCCAACGTCTCGCTCGTCTACAAGCCGATCGAGTGGCTTACCACGTATGTAACCTACATCGAAGGCCTGCAGACGGGTGGCGTAGCGCCGAGCGGCACGAACAACTCCGGGCAGGCGCTGGCGCCGATCGTCAGCGAACAGTACGAAATCGGTGCGAAAGCCGAGCTTGGCGGTGCGCTGTTCACCGTTGCGCTGTTCGACATCGAGAAGCCTAACACCTACACCAACGCCGCCAATTTCTTTGTTCAGGATGGCATGCAGCACAACAAGGGTCTGGAGTTCGGCATCACCGGCCACGTTTCCCCAGCGCTGACACTGGTGGGCGGCGTCACCCTGCTCGATCCAGTCGTGGAAGGCGCGGCGAATGCTGCCAACGACGGTAACCGGCCGGTCGACGTGGCGCGGCACTTGGCCAAGCTCTACGGCGAATACGCGATATTCGGCGTACCCGGGTTGACACTCACTGGTGGCGCCTTCTACACGGGCAAGCAGTACACCGACGAGGCCAACGACAACACCATCCCGTCGTTCACCACGTTCGACCTGGGCGGTCGCTATCGCATGGCCTTGGGGGATGAGCGTGCCCTGACCCTGCGCGCCAACCTGAGCAACCTCACCGACGAGGAATACTGGCTGAGCAGTCATTACCTTGGGGCACCACGCACGCTCAAGCTATCGGCGCAGTTGGAGTTCTGATGCGGGCCGCTACCATCCGCCGCTGGTCCTTCGTCCATACATGGACCAGCCTGATCTGCACGCTGTTTCTACTCTTACTGGCGGTCACCGGACTGCCGTTGATCTTCCATCACGAACTGGAGCACTTGCTTGGCGATGCTCCGGAGCTGCGTGAGATGGCGCCCGGTACGCCGCATCTCGATCTGCAACAGCTCGTGACCGCCGCCGAGCGGCACCGCCAGGATGAGGTCGTGCAGTATTTCGGCTGGGAAGCGGACGAGCCCAACGGCGTCGTGGCGATTACCGCGGCGACGGCCGGCACCGAGCCCAACTCGTCCTACACCTTCATGCTCGATGCACGTACCGGCGAAGCGGTTGAAATGCCGGCGGCCAATGGCGGGCTGATGATGTTTTTCCTGCGCATGCATGTGGACATGTTTGCCGGGCTACCTGGCAAACTGTTCCTGGCCTCCATGGGCATTCTGTTTATCGTGGCGATCATTTCCGGCGTGGTGCTGTACGCGCCCTTCATGCGGCGGCTGAAGTTCGCTCAGGTGCGTCATGAGCGCTCCAGCCGGACGCGCTGGCTCGATTTGCACAACCTGATCGGTATCGTCACGCTCAGCTGGGCACTGGTGGTGGGCATTACTGGCGTGGTCAGCGCCTGCGCCGATCTGCTGATCGAGGCATGGCGCGCTGAGTCACTGGCGACGATGCTCGCGCCCTACCGTGACGCGCCGCCCCTGACGACCCGCGCCCCGACCAACGATCTGCTGCAGATCGCAGCCCAGGCAGCGCCGGGTATGCAGCCAGACTTCATCGCCTTTCCGGGAACGCGCTTTTCCAGCGAGCATCACTACACGGTATTCATGAATGGCAGCAGCCATCTGACTTCGCACCTGCTTACCCCGGTGCTGATCGATGCGCAAACGCTGCAGGTCACTGCCGTCGGCGATCGCCCCTGGTACATGGATGCACTGGGTCTGTCTCAACCCCTGCACTTCGGTGATTACGGGGGTCGACCGATGCAGATTCTGTGGGCCGTGCTCGATGTTCTTACAATCATCGTACTCGGCAGCGGGCTTTATCTTTGGTGGGTACGCCGCCGCGGCATACAGGCCTCAGCTCGCGAGGTAGCAGCATGAGCTGGCGCGAATCAACCTTTCTGCTGCCGGGCCTCATTGCGGGGCTCGGCCTCGTCGGGCTTTTCGCTGCGCTGCTGGGGGATGACTGGTGGAATGTGCTTGCCTGGCTCGGTCTAGGCCTGCCGGCAGCACTTGGAGTATGGCCGCTGCTGCGCAGGAGAATGACAGCACCCGCCCAAGCAGGGCAGCCTCGAAACCAGGACTGACATTCCCCAAGGCTTCAGCCTGCCGCCCGGCCTTCCTGACCAGGCGTCGCTGCGAACTGCGTTGCGCTCCATCAGATCGAAACAACGCTTCGATCGCGACAGGCTTAACGCATGTCGGATACGCAAATGCGCTGATATAACGGCGAATCGGCCTCCAGTTCGGTCAAGGTTTCAATCTTGGCCTGACCTGCCTCGTTCAACCTGAACATGGCTTTCTCCGCGCAAATCATCTGATAGCGCTGACTGACCACAGTGGAAGTCAGATGCTGCTTGTCGAAGCGATACAGAACAAAGCGGGCGATACGGCCCTGATTTGTATCCTGAACCTGTGCGTTGGCTTGATCGAGTACCGTGTAGCTCAACGGCATGGGATACATCATGGTCCAAGGGCGCCACAACATTTCCCCCTCTTCGCTCGAAACGACCACGCTGCCCTCCGGCAGGCGTGCCTGTTTGGCTTCGAACCAGGTGTATTCGTAGTGGATGGTGTAACTCAGCATTCCCAGACCCGCACATACAGGAATGATCCACATCGGCAACCGCTTACGCGTCAGTGAGCGCAGCAGCAGTCCAATACCTGCCCCCGCCACACCCGCGACGATTGCCGCGATTAGATGCCAGAACATATACAACTCCCCTAAAAAAATCGGGCTTCCATATGGAAGCCCGACTTCTACCTCAACCTTGTGTCAGAGCATGTCTGACGTTCGGCTGCATTATCAGTTAGTGATCAAGCGCAACGCCAGCACCCTTCGGGGTACGAACGCTCTCGACCAGATCCTGAATCTCCTGCGGCGGAGCCTCGGTAGCCATCGACACGGCGTAGGCTACAGCGAAGTTCAGCATCGCACCTACGGCACCGAAGGCCTGCGGGGAGATGCCCATCCACCACTGATCAGGCGTGTTGGGGATGCTTGCAGTGCCAGGAATGAAGAACCAGCCCAGGTACAGGAAGATGTACACGGCGGTGGAAACCACACCAACCAGCATCCCTGCGACAGCGCCTTTGCTGTTCACACGCTTGGAGAAGATACCCATCATCAGAGCCGGGAACAGGCTCGAGGCTGCAAGACCGAACGCCAGAGCCACCACCTGAGCCGCAAAGCCCGGAGGATTGAGGCCCAACCAGGTCGCAAGCAGAATCGCTGCCGTCATGGCTAGCCGCGCGGCCAGCATTTCGTTCTTCTCGCTGATTTTCGGATTGATCAATGTCTTGATCAGGTCATGACTGATGGCAGAGGAGATCGCCAGCAGCAGACCCGCAGCAGTCGAGAGCGCAGCAGCGATAGCACCCGCAGCGATCAGACCGATGACCCAGCTCGGCAGGTTGGCGATTTCCGGGTTGGCCAGAACAATGATGTCGTTGTTCACGGTCAGCTCGTTGCCATTCCAGCCACGCTCAGTAGCGGTCGGAGTGAAGGTAGCGTTGGTGTCGTTGTACATCTGCACACGACCGTCGGCGTTCTTGTCTTCCCACTTGATCAGACCAGTCGTTTCCCAGGTCTGGATCCACTCTGGACGATCTTCGTAACGGATCGCTTCAGCCTGTGGGCCTTCCGGATAGATGGTCTGGACCAGGTTCAGGCGTGCCATGGAGGCAACAGCCGGTGCTGTGAGGTACAACAGAGCGATGAAGATCAGTGTCCAGCCAGCGGACCAACGAGCGTCAGCCACCTTCGGTACGGTGAAGAAGCGAATGATGACGTGCGGCAGACCGGCGGTACCGATCATCAGCGACATGGTGAACAGGAACATGTTCAGCTTGTTGTCGACGTCCGCGGTGTAAGCGGCGAAGCCAAGGTCGGTGACAACCTGGTTCAGTTTGTCGAGCAGCGGCATACCGGATTCGGTGTGAGTGCTGAACATGCCGAACATCGGGATCGGGTTGCCAGTCAGCTGCATCGCAATGAACACGGCCGGAATGGTGTAGGCAATGATCAGAACCACGTACTGCGCCACCTGGGTGTAGGTAATGCCCTTCATGCCGCCAAATACCGCATAGGCGAACACGATCACGGCTGCGATCCAGATACCGGTGGAATTGCTCACTTCAAGGAAGCGAGAGAACGCCACGCCCGCACCTGCCATCTGGCCGATTACGTAGGTCACGGAGATCAGGATCAGGCAGACCACCGCTACCAGGCGCGCGCCACGGCTGTAGAAACGGTCGCCGATGAAATCCGGAACCGTGAACTTGCCGAACTTGCGCAGGTACGGCGCCAGCAGCATCGCCAGCAGCACATAGCCACCGGTCCAGCCCATCAGGTAAGCAGAAGTGGCATAACCGCCAGAGGCGATCAGACCGGCCATGGAAATGAAGGAAGCTGCAGACATCCAGTCTGCCGCCGTTGCCATGCCGTTGGTTACGGGGTGAACACCACCACCGGCGACATAGAACTCTTTAGTTGACCCTGCGCGAGCCCAGACCGCGATTCCTATATAGAGCAGGAACGAGGCGCCCACGAACATCATGTTGATCCAATATTGGCTCATTGTGGTTACTCCTCAACCCCGAATTCCTTGTCCAGTTTGTTCAGCCGCCACGCGTAGTGGAAGATGATCAAAATGAACGTGATGATGGAACCCTGTTGAGCGAACCAGAACCCCAGATCAGTACCCCCAACCGGGATACCGGCGAGTAAAGGGCGCAATAGGATGGCGAAACCATATGAGACAAGAGCCCAGACCACCAGGCTCCAAGTTATCAGGCGAACATTCGCCTTCCAGTACGCAGCAGCATTTGTTTTGTCGCTGTCGGCCATGACGTTCTCCGTCTTATTTTTATTACGGGTGAAGGGAACCACATCGTGAATTTAGCAAGGATGTGTCGTGGAATGATAGCCCCGACTTTAGTCTGACGCGCTCTAGAACGAGCGATTAAACGAGACCTCGACCGTTGCCAGGCTTGCGATTATCGAGATTGCTGGCCGCAAGCCAGCGCACCGGCAGCGCGTAGGAGGCACGCTGCCCTTAAGCGCAGGAGGCGCGCTTCTGACTGCACCCTCAAACGAAATGACGATCAAACATTCAAGGCACTTGCTGCTTTGAGGGCGAGCCTTCAAGCTGACTCATCAGTCACGAAGCTGAACAGAATTGACTTACATGGGTTTTATCAATCGCCAACCGCCACTTATTAGCTTGATGTAAGTAGCACCCAAATATAATCGAACAACCGTAATTAACCTTTCTTCCGGCTAATAATTAAGACTATGGCAGCTAACCTAAATACCTTAATTAATTAGCACCGCAAGATTATATTTGCGTTACACAACGCGAGATCCAGTTTGCCTCGGAGTTTCAATACGCACCGACAGAGCGAATGCGCTCCCGCAAACCACAGAGGGAACCGATGTGTGTGCGTGCGCTGGGCGCGGACAGCGGTTAGCGTTCGCGCCCGTTCGGATCGCACTAGGCGAACTAGCAGGTGGGACGGCCTGCCGTGTACTTCTGAGCAGGATCGATAGCAGCCTCAAGATCCCGGATTGCCGTAGCCCCAATCAACAGCGGATAGCGGAAGTGGCTACGGTCGGTCAGGTTGACCTCGGTTTCTCGCATCTGGTCGCCGATGCACAACTGCATTTCCACCACTGGCCGCTCGGCGACATCCGGCCCACGCTCCGCATCCGTATCGTCGTCCGGGTCGACGGCTTCTTCTTTGCGGGTCTTGATCTCGGCGATGCGCGCCAGGCGGTGCTCATAGAGCGTGTCGTCAGCGCCTTCGACAGCCAGGCGGAATCTCACCCAGTCTTCCCCGTCGCGCTCGAAACGCTCGATATCGCGCGCCGATAGCGAGGCAGTCATCGCGCCGGTGTCCATCTTGGCTTTGAGGGTCTTGCCGAGGTCTTCGATCTTGATCTGCTCATAGCGGCCGAACAAGGTTGGCTCGGCGGCCACGGCGGGAAGGGTTAACGCGCTCAACAGCAACAACAAACGGGACAAAGCGGCCTCCTGAATCAGTATTGACCTGAGTGGGACCGACCGTCGCCGCGATCCGTTCCGCCCTATGTAGCGGGCCACGGGCGTCACGCGTGAAAGTCAGCCGCCTGCTAGACTGCGCCTCACTTTTTTCAGCAGATCACTACCGTGCCCAGTTCAGCCTTCGCCACCCTGCCCCTCAGCCCTGCAACGCTGGCCAACCTCGACGCGCTCGGCTATGCCGAAATGACGCCGATCCAGGCGCAAAGCCTGCCAGTCATGCTCAAGGGTATGGACCTCATCGCGCAGGCCAAGACCGGCAGCGGCAAGACAGCCGCCTTCGGTATTGCACTGCTGGAGCCGATCAACCCGCGCTATTTCGGCTGTCAGGCGCTGGTGCTTTGCCCGACCCGTGAACTGGCCGATCAGGTGGCCAAAGAATTGCGCCGGCTGGCGCGCGCTGCTGACAACATCAAGATCCTCACGCTTTGCGGCGGCGTATCCATAGGCCCGCAGATCGGCTCGCTGGAACATGGCGCGCATGTGATCGTTGGCACGCCTGGGCGCGTTCAGGAGCATTTGAAAAAGGGCTCACTGAAACTCGATGGCCTGAACAAGCTGATCCTCGACGAAGCCGACCGCATGCTCGACATGGGCTTCTACGACGCGATTGCCGAAATCATCGGGCAGACCCCGAACAAGCGGCAGACCCTGCTGTTCTCCGCGACCTACCCCAGCGGCATCAAGCAACTCGCGTCGACCTTCATGCGCGACCCGCAGCAGGTAAAGGTCGAAGCCCTGCATGACGACACCCAGATCGAGCAGCGCTTCTACGAAATCGACCCCGAAGAGCGCATGCAGGCCGTGATTCAGGTCCTGGCCAGCTTCCGTCCGGAGACCTGCGTGGCCTTCTGCTTTACCAAACAGCAGTGCCAGGAACTGGTCGACGCTCTCACCGCGAAAGGCATCTCTGCCATGGCGCTGAACGGCGACCTGGAACAGCGCGACCGTGATCAGGTACTGGCCATGTTCAGCAACCGCAGCCTGTCCGTGCTGGTCGCGACCGATGTCGCGGCCCGCGGGCTGGATATCGACGCTCTGGACATGGTGATCAACGTTGAGCTGGCGCGCGATTCCGAAATCCACATTCATCGGGTTGGACGTACCGGTCGTGCCGGCAAGAAGGGCATTGCCGTCAGCCTTGTCGCACCCGCCGAAGGCCACCGCGCCCAGGCCATCGAGGACCGGCAGAAGGCGCCGCTCAACTGGCAGCCGCTGAGCGAGCTAAAAGCGCAGCCGGGCGGCCCGCTGCAGCCGCCGATGATAACGTTGTGCATCGGCGCTGGGCGCAAGGACAAGCTGCGACCGGGCGATATCCTTGGCGCGCTGACGGGCGATGCGGGTATTCCCGGCAAGCAGGTGGGCAAGATTGCGATCTTCGACTTCCAGGCGTTCGTTGCCGTCGAGCGCGACGTGGCCAAGCAGGCCTTGAATCGCCTCAATTCCGGCAAGATCAAAGGCCGGTCGCTGAAAGTCCGCACGCTCTAGTCGAACGGGAAGAACCGAGCCTGTCGCATCCCCGCGTACGGGCTCGTGACGAAACGGATTGCCCGTCTCGAAGAAGCAGCGTCAGCTCACGCGACCGATCAAATGAACGGCGCTGCTGGCGAGCCGAGAAGTCCTTTCGCTCGACTCGCCGATGGCGCGGGTTACAGCGAACCGCGAGCCCAGGGGCCCCAAATGGCAAAGGTGATGCCGGGGGTCTGGATGTTGACGAACAGGAAGTGCCCGGTCGGATCGAAGCAGGCGCCGCAGAACTCACGGTTGCGGTAGTCGCCGCCCGAAACATTCTTCCCGGCCGCAGCGGCCTGGACGTCATCGAACACCACGTTGTTCTTGGCGAAGATATACGCCTCACCGGCCGTGGTTAGGCCCAACAGGCGCTCACCGAAGCCGTAGGTATCCTGCACACCGCCACCGTCTTCGCAGAGCAGCAAACCGCCTCGTGGGCTGACGGTGATGTTGTCTGGGTTGTTGGCGATTTCGGCGTCGGTAGAGGCGAAGATGCAGGTCAAGCGGTCGTTGGCCAGGTCGTGCATCCACACTGCCCCGTTGCCATAACCGGCACGCCCCTGGCTGTCGGTTCCGGCGCTGGTATCGACAATGTAGAGTTTGCCTTCGCTGTACCAGACGCCCTCGCCACGGCTCATGCTCAAGCCGCCGGCACGACGCGCCTGCGCGAACGGCCCACTGCCCTCGGGCTGCGGCTCCAGGTTCGGATTCGACACCTCGACCCACTCCAACTGATAGCTGTCGCCTTGTTTTGGCGCCAGCAAATCGGCAAACGCAAGGTTGCGAACCCGCGCCGCCTGTAGGATGCCGCCCACGGCCAGCGAACCTGGCTGCTGGCTCGCGTCGGTAGGAATATAACGGTAGTAACCGGCTTGGTTGCGGGCGTCTTCAGTCAGGTAGACGTAGCTGTTGCTCGGATCTACGGCGACCGCTTCATGGGCAAAGCGTCCCATTTGGATAATCGGCTCGCCGGTCGTCAGGGCTGGATCGGCAGTCACTTCGAATACGTAGCCGTGGGCGCGACCACCCACCGAGCTGTAATCCGCCGTGGTTTCCTCACAGGACAACCAGGTCCCCCATGGGGTGATACCGCCGGCACAGTTGGTACGGGTTCCGCCGAGGCTCGGCAGGGTTCGTACCGGCTGCATGATGTCGAGGGAAACGTAGAGATTGGTCGTTCCGCCGGCCGGACGCTGGCCGTTGGAAAGCGTCACGTCATCATAGATGCCGGTAGCGTCGATCAGCGGACCGGTGCTGGCTTCATGGTTACGCACCAGCACGATTTCCGGACCATGTTGGCCGCGACGCACCTCGATGACGCCCATACCGTCATGCGACGTGGGTACAGGCTGGCCGTTTTCCATCAGGTCGCCGGTCCAGGAAAAGCTCTTGTACTGGAAGCCGTCGGGTAGCTGTAGCAATTCCAAGCCTGTGCTCAGGTCCTTGGTCGGACGCAACGGACCGTAGCTGCTGCGAACCAGGCCGGCGCCGCGCCCCTGTGCATTTCGCGCTGCGAAGGCTTCCAGCGTGCCGAGAAACGGCGTGCTGGCCACAACGGCGGCGGTGATAGCGCCACCTTTGAGCAGGCTGCGGCGGCTGGCATCGTGTTCACGGTTCATGCGGTGTCCTCTTTATAGGAATGGGAGGGAGCGGCATGAATGAAGCCAGACGAATACGGCTAAACGATGACCGTGCGGTTTCGTTCCGGTGATGCGAGACGGATGGACGGTATAAGCTTTGCTTCGCTTGCCGTGACGTCCGCGTACGGCCGGCGTCCAACCTTCTTCTTATCGCCGACAGGTCCGACTCGTTCATATGCGCTCACCTTCGCTCAACCATTCCTTGCGCCAGCTCTGGGCGCTGGACAAGTTCGGCTACAGCCTTCGCGTGCTGATCGCGCTGGCCGGCAGCATGGGTTTGAGCTGGTACCTGGCACAGCCCGCGATGGCGATTCCACTGTTTCTCGGCGTCATTGCCAGCGCCCTGGCAGAGACCGACGACAGCTGGCTGGGGCGGTTGTCTGCGCTGTTGGTCACGCTGCTGTGCTTCAGCATCGCCGCGGCATCGGTTCAGCTGTTGTTTCCCTTCCCCCTGTTGTTCGCACTCGGCATGGCGGCCGCGGCGTTCGGCCTGGTCATGCTCGGTGCGCTGGGCGAGCGCTACGCGACCATCGCCCAGGCGACGCTGATTCTTTCGATCTACAGCATGATTGCAGCCGACCAGCGAGGTGGCGAGGCGCTGCACCCCTGGCGCGACCCGCTGCTACTGTTGGCTGGCGCCACCTGGTACGGCTTGCTCTCGGTTCTCTGGAATGCGCTGTTCGCGCACCAACCCGTTCAGCAAAGTCTGGCCCGCCTGTACCGTGAGCTGGGGCGGTACTACAAGCTCAAGGCCGCCCTCTTCGAGCCGGTGCGCCAACTGGATGTAGAAGAACGTCGACTGCAACTGGCGCAGCAGAATGGCCGAGTGGTGAGCGCGCTGAACGTCACCAAGGAAACCCTTCTGCATCGCCTGGGCAACGGTCGGCCCGGGGTGAAGATCAGCCACTACCTCAAGCTCTATTTCCTGGCTCAGGACCTGCACGAGCGCGTCAGCTCCTCGCACTACCCTTACCAAGAGCTGGCAGAGGCGTTCTTTCATAGCGATGTGCTGTTTCGCTGCGGCCGGCTGCTGCGCTTGCAGGGCGTGGCCTGCGCGGACCTGGCGAATGCCGTCCAACTGCGCCAGCCGTTTCGCTACAGCGAAGCCAATGCACAGGCACTGGCGGATCTGGAGTCGTCGCTCGAACACCTGCGGCTGCAGAGCAACCCGGCGTGGCGCGGACTGTTGCGCTCATTGCGCGCGCTTTCCGGCAATCTGTCGACCATGCAGCGTCAGCTGTCCACGGCGACCAACCCTGACGCGCTGGAAGGGGAACAGGACAGCAGCCTGCTGGATCGGCAGCCGCAGTCGTTGCGGGATGCGTTCAACCGCGTCCGCTTGCAACTGACGCCCACCTCGCTCCTGTTCCGCCACGCCTTGCGCATGAGCCTGGCGCTGCTTTGCGGCTATGCCGTGCTTCACACGATCCATCCCGAACAGGGCTATTGGGTGCTGCTGACGACGGTGTTCGTCTGCCAGCCCAACTACGGCGCCACGCGGATCAAGCTGGTCCAGCGCGTAACGGGCACGGCGCTCGGCCTGGCCGTCGGCTGGGCGCTGTTCGACCTGTTCCCCAGCCAGCCGATACAAGCGCTGTTCGCCGTGATCGCCGGCGTCGTGTTCTTCGCTACCCGAAGCAGCCGCTACACCCTGGCGACCGCGGCGATCACGCTGCTGGTGCTGTTCTGCTTCAACCAAGTGGGTGACGGTTACGGGCTGTTTTGGCCACGGCTGGTCGACACCATCCTGGGCAGCCTGATTGCGGCGGCTGCCGTGTTCCTCGTCCTGCCGGACTGGCAGGGTCGACGCCTCGATCAGGTCGTCGCCAATACACTGGCCCGTAGCGCCGACTATCTACGGCAGATCATGACCCAGTATGAAAGCGGCAAGCGCGATGATCTGGCCTATCGACTGGCACGGCGCAACGCACACAACGCGGACGCAGCACTGTCGACCACCTTGTCGAACATGCTTCTGGAACCTGGGCATTTCCGCAAGGACGCCGAAACCGGCTTTCGCTTCCTGATCCTTTCGCACACGCTGCTCAATTACCTGTCGGGCCTGGGTGCGCACCGCGAAAGCCTGCCGGACGATGCACGTGACGAATTGCTGGAAAGCGCAGCGCAGCAACTGGCAAGCAGCCTCGACGAATTGGCCAACGGGCTGCAACACAACCAACCGGTGGCCGTTTACAGCGAAGCGGAAGAAGCGCTGGCGCAACAGCTGGAACAGGCTTCGGAAGACATCGACGACAGCCATCGCCTACTGCAAACGCAACTGGGCCTGATCTGCCGGCAACTGGCGCCCCTGCGTAGCATGGCTGCGCATTTGCTGCGGCAGCATCCGCAGCCTCAAGGCTGAGGCAGCGAGTTCGGCGAAGGCAGACCATGACGCGCGAACATGGCTGCGTAGGTACCGTCCTCGACCATAGCCTCTATCTCGCGGTTGAAGGCTGCAAGGATTGCCGCCTGCTGCGGATGATCATTACGCACCACCAATGACAGGTTGCGAATGCTGAATTCACCCGGGACGAAACTCAGCCCATCACTCACAGCCTTGAGCGCGCCGTTGAAGTGAAACAACACGGTACGCTCGTCTTCAAGGGCCAGATCGGCGCGATCGGCCAGCAGCATGCGCGCTGCCTGCACGAAGTTATTGGCGTAGCCTTTGTTCAGCGTTAAATCGTCAGCCAGCTCATCGCTATAGGCATAACCATTGGTCAGCACGATGTCATAAGCGCGCAGACTGTCACGCCCCTCGTATCGGATGCCGTCACCCTGCCGCTGTACCCAACGCACCCGGTTGCTCAGAAACGGACGGCTGTACGTTGCGTAGTCGGCATGCCGGGTGGTGAACCAGTCGTTGATGATGTCGTACTTGCCTTGCTGTAACCCCAGCACCGCCCGTTCCCAAGGCACCTCGGTGTAGGTGACGTCATAGCCCGCTCGGCCAAGCGCCGTGCGGATAAGCTCGACCGATAACCCGTCGGCCGGCAAGGTTTGGTCCGTGTACGGCGGCCAGGCATCGCCCGCGATCCTCAGCACCTCGGCGGAAACCGACGCACTGGCCAATAGCAGCATTCCGACCACTAAGTTTTTTATTCTTGTCAAAAGCACTCTCCGGCCCGCTCATAGCGAAGCGCCACCAGCACAAGCTAATCACAGTCAGCACCGCTTGGGACGCCCGGCTCGTCGGATGCTCGGAGACCGAGCTGCAGTCAGCCAGCGGCAGGAGTACCATCGCGCATTTTCTGGCGAGGTAGTTGGCAGTGCAGACGGACGTGGTGGTAATCGGCGCAGGGGCTGCCGGGCTGATGTGCGCTTTCACAGCAGCCGCGCGGGGCAGACGGGTCCTGCTCATCGACCACGCCAACAAGGCCGGCAAGAAGATCCTCATGTCTGGCGGTGGCCGCTGCAACTTCACCAACCTCTACACCGAGCCGGCCAACTTCCTCTCCGGCAACCTGCACTTCTGCAAATCCGCACTTGCCCGCTATACCCAGTGGGATTTCATTGAGATGGTCAGCCGTCACGGCGTGCCGTACCACGAGAAAAAACTGGGCCAGTTGTTCTGCGATAACAAGGCAAGCGACATCCTGGGCATGCTGCTCGATGAGTGCGAGCAAGCCGGCGTCGACCAGCGGCTCGATACGGCGGTACAACAGATCGACAAAGCAGAGGATGGCTACCAACTGCAGACCGATGCCGGACCGGTCGCCTGTCAGTCACTGGTGATAGCCACAGGCGGCTTGTCGATACCAACTCTCGGCGCGAGCGGATTCGGTTATCAGGTGGCGCGGCAGTTCGGCCACACCGTGCTGCCAACCCGTGCAGGGCTGGTGCCCTTCACCATCACCGAGCCGCAATTGAAGGCGATGTGTGAGGCGCTGTCCGGGACTTCAGTCGAGGATTGCCTGGTCAGCTGCAACGGCCAGAGCTTCCGCGAGAACATTCTGTTTACCCATCGCGGTCTGTCCGGCCCGGCGATCCTGCAGGTTTCCTCTTATTGGGAGCCGGGCGACGCGATCGAAATCAACCTGTTGCCGCACCTGAATCTGAGCGAGTGGCTTGAGGAACAGCGCCTAGAACGCCCCAATACCGAACTGAAGACCCTGCTCGGCGAGCTTTTCACGCGCAAGATGGCGGGGCTCTTGGCGGAGAACTGGTTCACCTCTAAACCCTTGAAGCAGTATTCAGCCAACGAACTGACCGAGATCGCCGAGCGACTGGCCTGCTGGCGACTGGTGCCGGCCGGCACCGAGGGCTATCGCACCGCCGAGGTGACCCTCGGCGGCGTCGATACCAGGGAAGTCTCATCCAAGACGATGGAATCGCAGAAGTCGCCGGGGCTGTATTTCGTCGGAGAGGTACTGGACGTCACCGGCCATCTCGGCGGCTTCAACTTCCAGTGGGCCTGGGCCTCGGGTTACGCCGCGGCGCAGTACGCCTGACCTACTACTGATTGGTCATGTTGGAAGGCGGCGAGATTTCACGCGGGCCGGCCGGGTCAGTCGCCGTGTTCTGGTACTCCTGCTGGTTCCGTTCGACATTGCGCAGCGCAGACGGCTCATCGTCTGGCGAGCAGCCGACCAGTGTCAAGGCGAGCGGAAGTGCTGCGGTGATGGCAATCAGTCTGGATTTCATGTCAATTCTCCTGCCGTACAGTGCGCCAGCCTCATGGGCGGCTTCGGCACATGCATTCAGATGTTTCGGAAGTTTACTGAGCAGCGCCTGATGCGCCGCGTGTGGTGTTAGGCGCGGCTCCCGCCCCGGACGCAGTGCCCAGACCGCTGCCGTTGTCCGCTGGTGCTGTATCCATGTTGCCCTCTGCACCGGTCGCCAACGGTGCGCCGGCTTCAGGACCGGCGCCCGCTCCGTCATTGGACGGTGGCGCACCGGTGAACGGCGGTTCAGGCTTTTCGATCGCAGGCTCGGGCGTCGCCACTTCCCGTTCAGCATCATCCTGCCCGCAACCGACCAAGACCAGGCCAAGCACAGGCGCAAACAGATAGGCCAATCGCATCAATACCTCCAAGCGTCGAGCCCGCGAATAGCCGGCGGGCATGAGTCAATCCTTAACAAAACTGACCCTGCAGACAGCCTGGAGTGCCCCGTTCGAGCGCCCAGGCCGCCCGACGGTTGCGAATGACTGCCCTCAGTCCTCGACAGGCAAGCGAGCTAGGCCGAAACGGCCAGCTGCCAAAGGCCGTCGACACAGTGGTCATTACGGAAGCTCCGGCGCAGGTCGATGGCTGACAAGGGTCGACTGAACAGATAGCCCTGAGCGTACTCGCAGCGTTCGGCCTCGAGAAATGCCAACTGCTTCGGCTCTTCGACGCCCTCGGCAACCACCGTCAGATCCAGGCTCTGGCCCAGCCCGATGATGGCGCGGCTGATCACGACGGAATCCGCATCTTCACCCACCCCTGCAATGAAACTGCGGTCGACCTTGAGAATGTGCAGAGGAAACTGTTTCAGATAGCCGAGCGAGCAGTAACCGGTGCCGAAATCATCCAGCGCCAGCCGTACACCCAGATTGGCGATTTCCTGCAGGGTCGCCCGCACCGCATCGCTGTGCTGCATCAACAGGGTTTCGGTGATCTCCAGCACCAGGCTCGAGGCGGGCAGCTGCGTCTCGCCCAGTATCGCGGTCAGACGGTGGATGAAGTCGGACTGCTGCAGCTGCCTGATCGACAGATTCACCGAGCAGTAGAGTTGCGCCTGACCGGCCTGCTGCCAGCGACGTACCTGCGCGCAGGCCTCGCGTAGAACCCACTCGCCGACCCGGACAATCTCACGGGACTCCTCGAGGATCGGGATGAACTCTTGGGGGCCGACCGAGCGACCGTCATGCTGCCAGCGCAGCAGTGCCTCGACCCCGGCCAGATGGGCCTGACCATCAACCAGGCGACATATCGGTTGGTAACAGAGCGTGAACTCGTTGCGCTCGAGCGCCTGCGCCAGATTGCTCTGCAGCTCCAGCTGACGCTGCGCCGTGCTTTGCAGCCCCTCGCAGTACAAGGCGAACTGGTTCTTGCCGGCGTCCTTGGCGCGGTACAGCGCCAGATCGGCGGCTTGCAAGGCATCCAGCGGTTTGCCATCACGCTGCAGCGGAGCGATACCAATGCTGGCCGAGAGTGTCAGCGTCCGCTCAGCCAGTTGCAACGGCGCACGCAGTGCATTGAGCATGCGCTGCGCCACCCGCTCGGCGTCGCTGGCGCAGGCAAGGTCGCCGAGCAAGGCCACGAACTCGTCGCCGCCGAAACGGGCAAGATGATCACCAGGACGCAGGCAGCCGGAGAGACGCCGGGCAACTTCCACCAGGACCTGATCGCCGACACGGTGACCCAGGCTGTCGTTGATCAGTTTGAAACGATCAACGTCGACGAACAGCAGCGCTGATTCACGCACCCCACTGCGCTGCTGCGCGGCGCTGAGAAGCTCATCCATGTGCAGACGATTAGCCAGCCCGGTCAGCGGGTCGTGACGGGCCGCGTGGTGAAGGCAGCTTTCAGCGATCTTGCGCGCACTGATATTGGTCTGCGAACCGGCCATGCGCCGCCCGCTGCGTTCGCAATGCTCAACGACGCCGCGCACCTGTACCCAGATGTACTCGCCGTAGTGAGTTTGAATGCGGTACTCGTGGTTCAGCGCTGCGGTCCGGCCACCCAGGTGCGCGGAAATGGCTTCGCGCAGGCCCGCCAGGTCATCCGGATGGACCCGTTTGAACCAGCTGTCGCTGGTGTACCCTGGCTCGGCGGAAAGGCCCAGCATGGCCATCCAGCGTTCGGAGAGATAGAGCTGATCGGCATCGATGTGCCAGTCCCAGATGCCATCCTCGGTGCCTCTCAAGGCACGGGCAAGGCGTGCTTCGCTGTCCTCCAGCGCCTGCCGCTGCGCCACCGTATAGGTGTCGATGGCGAGGATCATGTCAAAGAACACTGCCTTGAGCAGGCTGTTGAACACCGCGTAACCCGGAGCATCTCCCAGTAGCTCGGCCAGCATGTCACCGAGATACAGCCGGTAGGCACCCAGGTACCACTCCAGATCGACGCCCACCCGCTGATGCACCAGCCCGACCAACAGACGGTCCTTCACATAGTCGCGGTCGTACGGGCCGTTCCATAACCTTTCGTAATAGCTTCGCTGACTGTGCTTGAGCCGCACCAGCCGCTGGGGATCGGCCAACATGGCGGTCGGTGTATCGAACGCAGCCATGTGTGTGTAGAGGCGCTCGATGAACCGGGCTTGCGCATCGTCCAGGTCGGCAGCTGCACTGTTCAGCCTCGCGCCATCGCTGGGCTGCCATTCCAGAAAGCGCATGCGCGTCCGGATCGCCTCAGGTCCAAGACCGATCCGCTGCAGCAATTCCTTCAGCTCGTCTTCCATCCACCACCTACTCTGGAGCCGCAAAGCGCAGCTCCTTTCGCTTGAGCAACTACATGCAGGCAAGCTCGCCGGCTAGTAGCAGTAAGCCATCAAGCCTGACAGTAGCGTCGTGGGGGAATATTGATGCAGATCAGCGGGGCAATAGGCGGGGCTTGCTGCTTTGATCGACCAGGCTAGACCGGGGCGTTGCGCCCCGGTGGCGATCAGTCAGGCGGCCTGTTTCGCAGCGAATTCTTTCTTCAGGCGGCTCTTTAGCTCTTCCATTTGCTGTCCCATCTCGCTCAGCTGGTCATCGCTGAACAACTCACGCGCAGTGGGAAACATTTCGGACTCTTCTTCCTCGATATGGTGCTCGAGCAGTTCCTTGCAGACTTTCACGCGCCCGGAGAACTCAAGCGTCGAGGGGTCAGTAGCCTTGAGGTCTGGCAGCACCAGCGAATCGATTGCACGATGCTCTTCCTTGGCCTCGTGGTACATGGTCTTCTCCTCTTTCCCACCCGCTTCCTTGAAGGCTGGATAGAGAATCTGTTCTTCCAGCTGGGTATGGATCGACACTTCCATTTCCAGCTTCTGTAACAGTTCGGTGCGGGTCTTGACGGCACGCTCGGAGGTATCGGTGAGGCGCGTCAGAATGTCTTTGACTTTCTCGTGGTCGTCGATCAACAGGTCAATGGCGTTCATTGGGTTTTCCTCTCATCAGGTTTGCACTGCATTCAGGCTCTTCGGTCTGATCGTCAGCGCTAGGCAGGCACGTCCGAGTACGGCAGGCCTGTGGCAATACAGGCCTGCCGTCCGACTCAGGCGTACTCGTAGGTGGGCAGCCCGGTACGGCTCTGGCTTTGCAGGCGGGCGATGGCGGGCGACATTCCCGCTTCCAGCGCCAGGTCACGGCGGACCGAACTGATGACCCACTCAAGCTGGATATTCGTCTGGGTCTGTCCTTTGGACAGGGCCCGCTTGATGACGTCCCGATCATCGTTACGAAGCGTTAGCAGGAGCCCGCCATCAGGACGAGGTGCGGTGACGACTTCAAACTCGGGAAACGCGGCAGAGAGAACTTTTTCAGCGGCAATCATTATTGTGTACTCCGGTTATGTTCCAGCGTACGTAGCTAGAGCATCGATCATGCCAACCGGGCAAACATAAAAACTCGCTTCATTTCAGCGACTTGAGTCACATAATGGCGCTTTGTACGCATGCAAAACGCATGACGGTTACGCTTACGGCATGCATTCTGCTGTGCGGAAGAACAAATATTGAAGTTCGCTGTCGAGCGCTCAGGCCTTGCGCCAGACGCTTGCAAGCCAGGGTTGTTGCTCGCGCGGCAGCCCTGGCGGGCGATAGTAGTGCTCCAATTCAATGAATCCGACGGAATGCAGCAAGTGCTGCCACGTAGGCCAGTCGTACCAGGTGCCGTAGCGGGCGCCACTCCAGCCTTCCTGGTTGTCGCCGCGTGGGTTGGAACAGAACAATACCCCGGCAGGCCGAAGCGCCGCGTGGAGTCTCGACAAGACGCTGGCGATTTCGCGACTGGGCAGATGAAACAGCACAGCATTGGCAAAAATGCCATCGAACGACTCGGCCGGGAGATCCAGCTCGAGCAAGTTTTGATGCAGCACTTCACACCCCGTTTCGGCACGTGCCATTGTCACGAAGGGCTCTGCGCCATCGAGGCCGACCGCAATATGCCCGCGCGCTGTGAACGCTTTGAGATCCCGCCCTGGACCACAGCCAAGATCGAGAATACGCAGCGGCGCCTTGCCCTCGATGTGCCGGAGCAACGCATCGATGTTCTGGCTGACGTCGTGATCTCGGGTCCCATCGCGAAAGGCCTCGGCGTTGGTGCGATAGTCGTCCAGCGTCAGTTCCGAAATAGCGCGATGATTTTCGTCAGGCATGAGGGAACTCCAGCGATGAAAAGGTGAGCCTAACTACTCGACTGTCGGTTGCCAATGCATGTGGCATCGCGAAAAGATCGCCAAATCGCAGCAAACGATTGACGAGCAGCTGCACATCAATGAACTTGCGCAGCGGCACTCGCTCCAACGCTGATCCGCGTGGATTAATGCCCCTACCGCACTATGTTCATGAAACACATCGAGAATCGCTCCGATGAGCCAAGCACACAAGAAAGTCGTTTTACTCGTCGAAGACGAACCTCACATCCTTTCCCTGCTGTCTGATTACCTAGCCGGCGAAGGCTATAAGGTGTTGGAGGCCGCCGATGCGCCGCGGGCCTTCGAGATCCTGGCGACAAAGCCGCAACTCGATCTGCTGGTGACTGATTTTCGTCTTCCTGGCGGCGTGTCCGGAGTGATGATTGCGGAGCCCGCATTGAAGCTGCGACCCGACCTTAAGATCATATTCATCAGCGGTTACCCCATCGAGATCCAGGAATCAGGCAGCGAGATTGCGCGCTCCGCGCCGATCCTGGCCAAACCGTTCTCACTGGATTCTTTGCGCAGCCAGATTCAGCAGCTGCTAGCCTGACGCAAAGAACTACGCCCCAAACGCAACGAGCCCGCACTAGGCGGGCTCGTTTTTCAACGCATCGACTCAGTTGACCTTGGGGTCGAGCTCGCCGCGCGCATAACGCTCAAACATGCCTTCCAAGGAAATCGGCTTGATCTTCGAGCCATTGCCGGCGGTGCCGAACGCCTCGTAACGCGCAATGCAGATGTCGCGCATGGCGGTCACGGTCTTGGCCAGGTACTTGCGCGGGTCGAATTCGCTGGGGTTCTTCGCCATGAACTCGCGGATTGCACCGGTAGAGGCGAGACGCAGGTCCGTATCGATATTCACTTTGCGCACGCCGTACTTGATGCCTTCGACGATTTCCTCGACCGGCACACCGTAGGTTTCCTTGATGTCACCACCGTACTCGTTGATGATTTTCAACCACTCCTGCGGGACCGAAGAGGAGCCGTGCATCACCAGATGAGTATCCGGGATGCGCTGGTGAATTTCCTTGATGCGCTGGATCGACAGGGTGTCACCGGTTGGCGGCTTGGTGAACTTGTACGCGCCGTGGCTGGTGCCGATGGCGATGGCCAGGGCGTCGACCTTGGTCTTGGCGACGAAGTCAGCAGCCTCTTCCGGATCGGTCAGCAGCTGGCTGTGATCCAGTGTGCCCTCGGCGCCGACGCCGTCTTCTTCACCGGCCATACCGGTTTCGAGAGAGCCCAGGCAACCCAGCTCGCCTTCCACCGACACACCACAGGCGTGGGCGAAAGCAACGGTCTGCTGAGTGACGCGGACGTTGTATTCGTAGTCGGACGGCGTCTTGCCGTCTTCGCGCAGCGAGCCGTCCATCATGACCGAGCTGAAGCCGAGCTGGATCGAGCGCTGGCAGATGTCAGGGCTGGTGCCGTGATCCTGGTGCATGACCACCGGGATATGCGGGAATTCTTCCACCGCGGCGAGAATCAGATGGCGCAGAAACGGCGCGCCGGCGTATTTGCGAGCACCGGCCGAAGCCTGGACGATCACCGGGGAGTCGGTCTTGTCGGCCGCTTCCATGATGGCTCGCATCTGCTCGAGGTTGTTTACGTTGAAGGCCGGCACGCCGTAGCCGAATTCGGCGGCGTGGTCGAGCATCTGGCGCATGCTGATGAGTGCCATGTTTTCCTTTCTCCCGGTTAGGGTCGATTAATCGTGTAAAGCCTGCCGCAAGGGCTGACGGTGTTCAAGCACCGCGCGGTATGGCGCGGCATTGTAGTGGTGGACGGCTCAAAAGCCATCAGACCCGGTAAAAACGCCTTAAAACAGGGGAGCCAGCCGCTTGTTAGATCAGATATTGATCAACGACGCACTGCAACCATGGGCGAGCAGTTTGTCATCAGCCAGACGATAGACCAGCGCACCAGTCCCCTTGTCATGAAAGGCCACAACACCATCGCTATAGAAAGCACCACGGGTCACCGGTTCCTTGCGCAATCTGTGAACCTGCTGGCTGTCGCCAATTTTCAGCTCCACCATCTGGTGGCTGTCATCAGCATAGCGCCAGGCTATGTTTTGCTCGCTCTGACACTTCCAAACTACAAAGGGCGCATCCGGACCGGATTGCCAGTGCCCGCACCCTCCGAGCAGTAATGCAGCAATCGGAATGAGCAGACCTTTCATTGGTCCTCCTTGCTGGCTCAGGGACAATCCTGCATATCCGCGGCGGTTCCTGCAGTCGGGTCGCCCGTGCTTTGCATCTCAATGCGTTGATCATTCTGCGCAGTCGGGCTCTGTGCCGGTGGCGGGTCGATTACTTCGCAGAGCGAGCCCGGCGAACCTCCGGCACAACCGGCTAGGCCAATACAGCAAACAGCTATTGCGGCAAAACGCATGGTGAGTCTCCATTCCTCATCTGGACAGAACAGAGACAGCAACCCGTCGCAGGGGTTGCCTTTCGCCGTTACGTTTGTAACGACAAAAGGCCATCAGCCGCTTCAGTTTGCGCGTTGCTCCAGCACTTCAACAGCTGGCAGAACCTTGCCTTCGACGAACTCGAGGAAGGCGCCACCGCCAGTGGAGATATAGGAGATCTTTTCGCTCACGCCATACTTGTCGATCGCTGCCAGGGTGTCACCGCCACCGGCGATGGAAAACGCCGGGCTTTGGGCAATCGCCTGGGCCAGAACCTTGGTGCCGTTACCAAACTGATCAAACTCGAACACGCCAACCGGGCCGTTCCACAGGATGGTCTTGGAAGACTTCAGCAGCTCGGCAAAATTGGCCGCCGTTTGCGGACCGATGTCCAGAATCATGTCGTCTTCGGCCACGTCGGCGACTGCCTTGACGGTGGCTTCGGCGTCTTCGGCGAAGGCCTTGGCGACGACTACGTCAACCGGCAGCGGTACGCTGACCTTTGCAGCAATGGCCTTAGCAGTGTCGACCAGATCCGCCTCATACAGCGACTTGCCCACCGGGTAGCCGGCCGCTGCCAGGAAGGTATTGGCGATGCCGCCGCCGACGATCAGCTGATTGCAGACCTGGCTGAGGCTGTTGAGCACGTCCAGCTTGGTCGAGACCTTGGAGCCAGCGACGATGGCCGCCATCGGCTGTGCCGGGCTCTTCAATGCCTTGCCCAGTGCATCCAGCTCAGCCGCGAGCAGCGGACCGGCGCAGGCGACCTTGGCAAACTTGGCGACGCCGTGGGTCGAACCCTGGGCACGGTGGGCAGTGCCGAAGGCGTCCATGACGAACACATCGCACAGCGCCGCGTATTTCTGCGCCAGCTCGTCGGTGTTCTTCTTTTCACCCTTGTTGAAGCGCACGTTTTCCAGCAGCACCAACTCGCCGGCCTGCACCTCGACGCCGTCGAGGTAGTCCTTGACCAGCGCCACTTCGCGACCGAGCGCCTTGCTCAGGTAATCGGCGACCGGCTTGAGGCTGTCTTCTTCGCTGTACACACCTTCTTCCGGACGGCCGAGGTGCGAGCAGACCAGCACCGCCGCGCCCTTCTCCAGCGCCAGCTTGATGGTCGGCAACGAAGCCAGGATGCGCGCGTCGCTTTTCACTGCGCCATCCTTGACCGGCACGTTGAGGTCCTCGCGGATCAGCACGCGCTTACCCTGGAGGTCGAGGTCGGTCATCTTCAAAACGGTCATGTGATCTTCCTTAAGTTCAAGAACGGCGATGTTTTCAAGCCGCGGACGCCCGGTGCGGCGGCTAAGTGCGGTGGGCGGCGCGCAGATAATGATCGGCCACGTCGAGCATGCGGTTGGCGAAACCCCACTCGTTGTCGAACCACGCCAACAGGTTCACCAGCCGCGGCCCAGAAGCGCGCGTCAGGCTGCCATCGACGATCGCCGAATGCGGGTCGTGATTGAAATCGCAACTGGCATGGGGCAACTCGGTATACGCGAGCAGGCCTTTTAACGGCCCGGATTCAGCGGCTTCCCGTAAGATTCGGTTGATCGTCGACGCATCGGTATCACGCGTCATCTGCAGCGTGATATCCAGACAGGACACGTTCACCGTTGGCACCCGCACGGCTTTGGCCTGAATCCGCCCCGAGAGTTCCGGCAGCAGGCGCTCGATTCCTTTTGCCAGGCCGGTGGAGACCGGAATCACCGACTGGAAGGCCGAGCGCGTGCGCCGCAGGTCGTCGTGGTGATAGGCGTCGATCACTGGCTGATCGTTCATCGCCGAGTGAATCGTGGTGATCGATACGTAATCCAGACCAATCGCGTCGTTAAGCAGTTTGAGCAGCGGCACGCCGCAATTGGTCGTGCAGGACGCATTGGACACCAGTCGCTCGACGCCCGTCAGGCGCTGGTGATTGATACCCATGACCACTGTTGCATCGACATCCGCGGCGCCGCTCATGGGCTGCGAAAACAGCACCCGCGGAACGCCTGCAGCGAGAAAGCGCTCCCCACCGGCCCGGGTGTTGTAGGCACCGGAACACTCCAGCACCAGATCCACCCCCAAAGCGCGCCAATCGACCGCTTCAGGCGTCGACTCACGCAACACTTTCACGCAGTGACCGTTCAAGTGCAGGCAATCGCCTTCCACGCCCACCTCGCCGGGAAAACGGCCGTGGGTAGAGTCGAAACGGGTGAGGTATTCCAGACTGGCCATATCGGCAAGGTCGTTGAGGGCAACTATCTCGAAATCAAACGCGGCATCGCGCTCGTAAAAGGCACGCAGCACGCAGCGACCGATGCGGCCGTAACCGTTGAGGGCGATGCGGTAAGGGGAAGTTTGGGGCATTCGCGGCTCGTCTTGTGCGAGCTGGAAGCGGGAAGCCAAGACCGGAAGTGGTTCGTACCGCCGCCACCGACAATCCTGAGCCGCCCCTTCTCAGCTGCTGTGATGTCGCAAAACCTGAGCTGGAAGGCTTAAAGCAAGCCTCCAGCTTTCAGCTTACCTATCAGTCTTCCAGCAGCTCTTCGGCAACCGCGAGGATGTTCTCGACGGTGAAGCCGAACTCCTCGAACAACTGGCCAGCCGGGGCCGATTCGCCGTAGGTAGTCATCCCGATGATGCGGCCGTCGAGCCCGACGTACTTGTACCAGTAGTCCGCATGGGCCGCTTCGATGGCGATGCGCGCGCCGACTTCGACCGGCAGCACGTGCTGCTTCCAGGCGGCGTCCTGCGCGTCGAAGACGCTGGTGCACGGCATCGAGACCACACGCACCTTACGGCCCTGCTCAGTCAGCCTGTCGTAGGCCTGGACGGCCAGACCGACTTCCGAACCCGTGGAGATGAGGATCAGCTCCGGCTCGCCTTCGCAGTTTTTGAGGATGTAGCCACCCTTGGCAATGGACGACTCGGTTTCGTTGTCGCGAATGTGATACGGCAGGTTCTGACGCGAGAAGATCAACGCGCTCGGGCCGTCCTTGCGCTCGACGGCGTGCTTCCACGCCACGGCTGATTCGACCGTGTCGGCCGGGCGCCAGGTGTCCAGGTTCGGCGTGGTACGCAGGCTGGTCAGCTGCTCGATCGGTTGGTGAGTCGGGCCGTCTTCCCCGAGACCGATGGAATCGTGGGTGAAAACATAGAGCACACGCTGCTTCATCAGCGCCGACATGCGCACAGCGTTGCGTGCGTATTCCATGAACATCAGGAAGGTGGCGCCGTAAGGAATCAGGCCGCCGTGCAGCGCAACGCCGTTCATGATTGCAGCCATGCCGAACTCGCGCACGCCGTAGTACATGTAGTTGCCTGATGCATCTTCGGCAACCACCGGCTTGCAGCCCTTCCACAGGGTCAGGTTGGAGCCGGCCAGATCCGCCGAGCCGCCGAGCAGCTCAGGCAGCAGCGGGCCGAAGGCATTCAGGCAATTCTGGCTTGCTTTGCGGCTGGCGATGGTTTCGCCCTTGGTGGCGACTTCACGAATGAACTCGCTCGCCTTTTCCGCAAAGTCGGCCGGCAGCTCACCGGCCATGCGCCGCTTGAACTCGGATGCCAGACCCGGGAATTCGGCTTCGTACGCGGCGAAGCGCTTGTTCCACTCGTTCTCCGCGTCGGCGCCCTTCTGCTTGGCGTCCCACTCGGCGTAGATATCGGCCGGAATCTCGAACGGGCCATGCGTCCAGCCCAGCGCCTCACGGGTCAGGGCAATCTCGGCATCACCGAGCGCGGCACCGTGGCACTCTTCCTTGCCCTGCTTGTTCGGCGAACCGAAACCGATAATGGTTTTGCAGCAGATCAGCGTCGGCCGGTCGCTCTTGCGCGCCGTCTCGAGTGCTATCTGGATTTCGTCGGCGTCATGGCCGTCTACGTTGCGAATCACCTGCCAGCCGTAGGCCTCGAAGCGGCGCGGGGTGTCATCGGTAAACCAGCCATGGACTTCGCCGTCGATGGAGATGCCGTTGTCATCGTAGAAAGCGACCAGCTTGTTCAGCGCCAGGGTGCCCGCGAGCGAGCACACTTCATGGCTGATGCCTTCCATCAGGCAGCCATCACCCATGAATACATAGGTGTGGTGGTCGACGATCTTGTGCCCGTCGCGGTTGAATTGCGCCGCCATGACTTTCTCGGCCAGGGCGAAGCCCACGGCATTCGCCAGTCCCTGACCCAGCGGCCCGGTGGTGGTCTCGACGCCTGCGGTGTAGCCGAACTCCGGGTGACCCGGGGTCTTGCTGTGCAGCTGGCGGAAGTTCTTGAGGTCGTCGATGGACAGGTCATAGCCGGTCAGATGCAGCAACGAGTAGATCAGCATCGAGCCGTGGCCGTTGGACAGCACGAAGCGGTCGCGGTCGGCCCAGAGCGGGTTGGTCGGGCTGTGCTTCAGATGATCACGCCAGAGCACCTCGGCGATGTCCGCCATGCCCATGGGGGCACCCGGGTGGCCGCTGTTGGCTTTCTGCACAGCATCCATGCTGAGGGCGCGGATGGCATTGGCTCGCTCACGACGGCTGGGCATCGCTGAATCTCCTGCGGGGGTGTACGAAGAAAAAGGCGGCCATTTTCCCCTACCGCGGGTGGCGGGGCAATGACTGAATAAGGGCCGAGTCGCTGCCAACGCCAGCCTTTAGTCGAGCAGCCTGACGCCACAGCTGCCGATGTCCGGCAAATGCTGCAGAAGGTAGTCCTTCATTCGGCTCAGCGTCGGGGGCGTCTCACCGGCTGCCGGCCATACCAGGTAATAGCTATCGCCGGAGCGCACCGCCTGGTCGAACGGCAGCATCAGCGAGCCTTTGCGTAATTCGGCGCTGACCAACGCCAGGTCGCCGATCGAGATGCCATGCCCTTGCGCCGCCGCGGAAATTCCCAGCTCCAGCGTGTCGAACAGCTTGCCTTGCTGCCAGTTGACTGACTCGACCCAGCCGACGCGCTGCAACCAGCGTCGCCAATCCCGGCAGTCACGCGAGGGGTGAATCAGCGCTGCATCGGCGAGGCGCGCGGCTGTCCAGGGTGATCCGCCCTGAAACGCCGGTGAGCAGACCGGCACCAGCCACTCATCGAACAACTTGATCCGGTTCCAGTCGGCCGGAAATCCGCCATGGCCGAGCAGGATGGCGCAATCAAAAGGCTCGTTGTGGAAGTCCACCGAATCGAGGTCCATCCAGGCACTGGTCAGTTGCACGCGGTCCTGCGGTTGGTCGATCTGGAAACTCTCCAGCGCGCCAAGGAGCCAGCGCATCGTCAGCGTCGACGGCGCTTTCAGCCGGAGTGCATCCTGCTGACGGTTGATGGCGATGCAGGCGTTCTCGATGGTTCGGAAGCCGACCTTGAGTTCCTGCGCCAGCAGCCGTCCGGTGTCGGTCAGTGCCAGCCGTGAACCGCGCCGCTCGAAGAGCGGGCAGCCGAGGCTTTCTTCCAGCGTCTTCACGTGTCGACTGACCGCACTCTGGGTAATGCACAGACTTTCCGCGGCCTGTGTGAACGAGCCGAAGCGTGCCGCGACCTCAAAGGCGCGCAGCGCATAGAGCGGCGGCATGCGCAACGTCATGCCACCAGGCTCCAGCATGAGTAAAACTCATGCCAGATGGTCGTTTTTTCCATTTTGCAACCCTCCAGGCCCCACCAATACTCGCCAGCAATCGGCCAGCCACGTGCTGACACCGACTCAAAAAAGAGGCCTCTGCCTGTATAACGCTAGGGAAGGATGACATGCCCACTCGTGAGTTCGATCAACTTTTATCTGCCAGCATTCGTCACGGGGGACTCAGTCAGGCGCAGATAGCGGATATCCTCGATTTCAAGCTGATGGGTAACGCCAAGGGCTTTGTCCTCGTGGAGGACACGGACATCGGCGAGATCCCGCCGACGCCCGCCTCACGCACCGAGCGGAACAAGCAAGACGACCGCAGCGAGCGCCTGCTGCTGCAAGCTACCGCCCTGCTGGGCGAACCCATCGGCTACGTGCAGGAATCGGGCGGCTGCATCGTCAACAATTTTTTCCCGCAGCAGACGCAGTCACGCGCCGCGACGTCGGACAGCTTCGACACCGAACTCGACCTGCACACCGAGAACGCTTTTCACGCGATCCAGCCCGACTACTTGCTGCTGCTCTGCCTGCGCCAGGACCCGGCGGCTGAAGCGGTTACCTACATTGCTTCGGCCGAACGCATTCTCGACCGGCTTTCCTACGAAGATCAGGTGTTCTTTCTCAACGAGCCGTACAACTTTCTCTCCGACTACGGCCCCAGCGAAAAGAACCAGCGCATCGATATCAACAAGCATCAAACCGTGCTCTACGGCGACCCCGACGCGCCCTTTCTGCGCTTCGACCCGCAATTCATGGTCGCCTACAGCGATCGGGCTCAGCGTGCATTGGACCGACTGCGCGCCATTGCCTGGGAGGTGGTCGAGCCGGTGCGGCTCACCCATGGCGATCTGCTGATCATCGACAACCGCCGCACAGCACACGCACGCAGCCCCTTCACGGCCCGTTTCGATGGCAGCGACCGCTGGATGCAGCGCACCTTCGCCAGCTGCAACCTGCGCTTCTACACCGAAAAGCTGGGCAAGCAATCGCGCATCTTCGAACTGGTAACCGAGCTATGAATGCCACCTATCTCGCCTTTGCTGCCGCGGTCGCCCTGCTGATCGCCTCCCCCGGCCCGGTCGTCGCACTGGTTGTCGCCGATGCGCGGCGCAGCTGGCCGGCCTGGACCATTCTCGGCGGCGTGATTTCCGCGCAACTGCTGTTGATCGCCGCGCTGATGCTGATCTACCTGGCCCTTGACCTGAAACCGGTCATTCTCGAATGGGGCCAGGTGCTCGGCGGGCTCTATCTGATCTGGCTTGGCGCCGACGGCCTGTGTGGCGGCGGTGGCGAAGAAGCCAGGGAGGTACCCCGCCCGCAGTCACACTACTTCTGGCGGGCCATGGCGGTCGGGCTGTCCAACCCCAAGGACATCCTGTTCTTTCTCGCATTTCTGCCAGGCTTCATTCTGCCGGCGCAACCCTTCGCGCCGCAGGCGCTGGCGCTGATCGCCATCTGGGCGCTGGTCGATGTTTCGATTCTGATTACCTACAGCCTGGTGTCACGCCAACTGTCGAGCAATGACCGCCTGCAGGGGCTGCTCGATCTGCTGCCCAACTTTTTTCTGTTGGCCCTGGGCCTGGTCTCCTGCGGCATGGGCGTCAACAGCCTGATCGGCTAAGGCGCCGCTTGTCCAATATCAAAACTTTTTGATATTGCCATTGCTGGACGAAAATCGACCGACTAGACTGCGCTGCCTATGAGCCTGCGCATTCCCCAGATGTCTTTCGACGACAGCGATCAGCTCGCCGCCCTGTGCAAGGCCGGCGGCGATTCGCTGCGGCTGAACGTGCTGCGTGCGCTGGCCAGCGACTCGTTCGGCGTGCTCGAGTTGGCGCAGATTTTTGCCACCGGACAATCCGGCATCAGCCATCACCTCAAGGTGCTGAACCAGGCCGGCCTGCTGGCGACGCGCCGTGAAGGCAACGCGATCTTCTATCGACGCGCCCTGCCCCAGAGCGACAACCTTGGCGGCAAGCTGCATGCCGCACTGCTCGAAGAGGTCGATCAGCTGAGCCTGCCGCTGGATGTGCAGGCGCGCATTGCCACGGTGCATGCCCAGCGCAGCGCCGCCAGCGAAGACTTCTTCGCAAGAATGGCCGGCAGCTTTCAGGCGCGGCAGGACATGATTGCCGGCTTCCCGCAGTACCGCGACAGCGTGGTCGCGCTGCTCGATGCGCTGAATCTTCCAGCCCAGGCTACAGCACTGGAGGTAGGCCCCGGCGACGGCGGCTTTCTGCCGGAACTGGCTCATCGGTTCGCCCGAGTGGTCGCGGTGGACAACAGCCGGGCGATGCTCGAGCTGGCTCGCTCACGTTGCGAGCAGGATGCGCTGGAAAATGTCGAGTTGAAACTTGCAGACGCCTTGCAGGACGAATGTCCGTCAGCCGACTGCGTTGTGCTGAACATGGTTTTGCATCATCTGGCCGCGCCAGGTGAAGCACTCAAGCAACTGGCGCGGTTGGTGAACGTGGGCGGTAGCCTGCTGATCACCGAGCTGTGCAGCCACAACCAGAGTTGGGCCAAGGAGGCCTGCGGCGATCTCTGGCTAGGCTTCGAACAGGACGATCTGGCCCGTTGGGCCGATGCCGCGGGGCTCACGCCCGGCGAGAGCCTCTACATTGGCTTGAAGAACGGTTTTCAGATCCAGACCCGGTACTTTTCCCGGCTCGCCCCTGACAGCCGACTCACCCACCGGTAATTAGGAACCGATAGATGAGCGAATACTCGATTTTCACCTCCGAGTCCGTGTCCGAAGGGCACCCGGACAAGATTGCCGACCAGATTTCCGATGCGGTGCTGGACGCCATCATCGCCGAGGACAAGCACGCCCGCGTGGCCTGTGAAACGCTGGTCAAAACCGGTGTCGCCATTGTCGCCGGTGAGGTGACCACCAGCGCGTGGGTCGACCTCGAGCAGCTGGTGCGCGACGTTATCGTCGACATCGGCTACAACAGCTCGGAAGTCGGCTTCGACGGCGCCACCTGCGGCATCATCAACATCATCGGCAAGCAGTCAGTGGACATTGCCCAGGGCGTTGACCGCACCAAGCCGGAGGATCAGGGCGCTGGCGACCAGGGCCTGATGTTCGGCTACGCCAGCAACGAAACCGACGTGCTGATGCCCGCCCCGATCCGCTTCTCCCACGCACTGGTCGAACGCCAGGCCGAAGCGCGCAAGAACGGCCTGCTGCCGTGGTTGCGTCCGGATGCCAAGAGCCAGGTCACCTGCCGTTACGAAGGCGGCAAGGTGGTCGGCATCGACGCCATCGTGCTCTCCACTCAGCACAATCCTGAGGTCAAGCATTCCGACCTCAAGGAAGCGGTGATGGAGCTGATCGTCAGACACGTGATCCCGGCTGAGCTGCTGCACAGGGACACCCAGTTCCACATCAACCCGACCGGCCAGTTCATCATCGGCGGCCCGGTGGGCGACTGCGGCCTGACCGGACGCAAGATCATTGTCGACACCTATGGCGGCATGGCCCGTCATGGCGGCGGCGCGTTCTCCGGCAAGGACCCATCCAAGGTCGACCGTTCGGCCGCCTACGCCGGTCGTTACGTGGCGAAGAATATCGTCGCCGCCGGCCTGGCCGAGCGTTGCGAAATTCAGGTCTCCTACGCCATCGGCGTGGCCCAGCCGACGTCGATTTCGATCAACACCTTCGGCACTGGCAAGCTCAGCGACGAGAAGATCGTCGCCCTGGTCCGCGAGCATTTCGATCTGCGTCCGTACGCAATCACCACCATGCTCGACCTGTTGCACCCGATGTACAAAGCCACCGCAGCCTATGGCCACTTCGGGCGTACTCCAGTTGAAATGACGGTCGGTGGCGACACCTTCACCGCCTTCACCTGGGAAAAGACCGACAAAGCCGACGCCCTGCGCGCCGCTGCTGGCCTGTAAAACACAGTCCGCCGGCACAAAAAAAGCCCCGCCAGCAAAAGCTGAGCGGGGCTTTTTCATTCAGGCTAGTTCTTCAACCGATAGCCCGTCTTGAAGATCCACCAGATCAACCCGAGGCACAGCGCCAGGAAGCCCAGCGTCATGGCCAGGCTGATGCCGACGTTAACGTCGGAAACGCCGTAGAAGCTCCAGCGAAAGCCGCTGATCAGGTACACCACCGGGTTGAACAGCGTGACCTTCTGCCAGAGCGGCGGAAGCATCTCGATGGAGTAGAAACTGCCGCCCAGAAAAGCCAGCGGCATGACGATCAGCGATGGAACGATTTGCAGCTTTTCCCAGCCATCCGCCCAGATGCCGATGATGAAACCGAACAGGCAGAAGGTCACCGCCGTCAGCACCAGGAACAGCGCCATCACAAAGGGATGAGCGATCTCGTAATCGACGAACAAGCGCGCCGTGAGAAGGATCACCAGGCCGAGAATGATCGACTTGGTTGCTGCAGCGCCCACGTAGCCGATCACGATCTCCAGATACGACACTGGCGCCGACAGCACTTCGTAGATCGTGCCGGAATAGCGCGGCATGTAGATGCCGAACGATGCGTTGGAAATGCTCTCGGTGAGCAGCGCCATCATGATCAGGCCGGGAATGATAAAGGCGCCGTAGGGAATGCCGTGCATCGCCTCCATGCGCGAACCGATGGCCGAACCGAAGACCACGAAATACAGCGATGTGGAAATGACCGGGGTGGCGATGCTTTGCAACAGCGTGCGCCAGGTGCGCGCCAACTCGAACAGATAGATGGCGCGGATTGCATGGAAATTCATGTGCGGCTGCCTTTCACCAAACTGACGAAGATTTCTTCCAGAGAACTTTGACTCGACTGCAGGTCCTTGAAGTCGATGCCGTGGGCGGCGAGGCGCCTGAGCAGGTCAGCAATGCCGGTGTCCTCGTGCTGGGCATCAAAGGTGAACACCAGCTGGTTGCCCGAGTCGACCAGTTCGAGCGGATAGCTGGCCAGCTCCGCCGGAATCTCTGCCAGCGGCCGTTGCAGATGCAGGGTCAGCTGCTTGGTGCCAAGCTTCTGCATCAGCGCTTTCTTGTCCTCGACCAGGATGATCTCGCCCTTGCTGATCACACCGATGCGGTCGGCCATCTCCTCGGCCTCTTCGATGTAGTGCGTGGTAAGAATGATGGTCACGCCGCGCTCGCGCAGGCGGCGGACCATTTCCCACATGTCGCGGCGCAGCTCGACGTCGACGCCCGCCGTGGGTTCGTCGAGAAACAGAATGCTCGGCTCGTGGGACAGCGCCTTGGCGATCATCACCCGGCGCTTCATGCCGCCGGACAATTCGATAATGCGCGCGCTCTTCTTGTCCCACAGCGACAGGTCGCGCAGCAGCTGCTCAAGGTAAGCGTCGTCCGGCGCCTTGCCGAAAAGACCGCGAGAAAACCGCACCGTCGCCCAGACGCTCTCGAATCCTTCGTTGAACAGCTCTTGCGGCACCAGCCCGATCTTCGAACGCGCGGCGCGGTAGTCATTGATGATGTCGAAGCCATCCACCAACACGCGTCCGCTACCGGGATTGACGATGCCGCAGATGATGCTGATCAGTGTGGTCTTGCCCGCGCCGTTGGGCCCAAGCAGGGCAAAGATCTCGCCTTTGTGGATCTCTAGATCGATCTGCTTGAGCGCCGGATGTCCTGAGGCGTAGGTCTTGGTGAGGTGCTCGATGGTGATCACGGGTTGCACAGATGAATCACTCCGCAAAACATTTGGCTGACGATTGTACGGCGCTGTTGATTAGCTCACTAATCAATGCCGTTGATAACGATCATGCCCACAGCCGTATCGCAAGCGCATGCTGCTCATGCCGTCGGCACAACAGGAGGGGCCTTGTATGCAGCGGATCAGACTGGCCTTCGTCACGCTGTTCACAACCGTAACCGTTCTTTGGCTCACCACAGCTGGCGTCGTCCCAGTCGACTACTCCCGTTTCTGGCCGCTGCGCGCAGACATGGTTCATTACAGTGGCGCTCTTGCCATCACCGCCATGAGCGCGGCGATCTACCTCGCCATCCGCCCACAGTGGCTGGAGCGCCTGCTGGGCGGACTGGACAAGAACTACCGGTTGCATAAATGGCTGGGCATCGCCGCCTTGGTGGTATCGGCAGTGCATTGGGGGTGGGCGCAAATTCCTAAATGGCTGGTGGATTTGGGCTGGCTCCAACCTCCAGCGCGACGCGGCGCGGGTCAGATCCAGGAAGGGCTGATCGATTGGCTCCACCAGCAGCGCGGTTTCGCCGAGGACATCGGTGAGTGGGCGTTCTACCTGGCCGCGCTGCTAATCATCCTCGCGCTGCTCAAGCAGTTCCCCTATCGCTGGTTCTTCAAGACGCATCGCTGGCTGGGCCTGGTCTATCTGGTGCTGGTAGCGCACAGCGTGATGCTGATGCCACCGGCCTACTGGTCTTCAGTGTTGGGCGCCACCATGGCTTTGCTACTTGCCGCCGGCTCGTTCGCGGCGGGCGTCTCGTTGTTGCGTCGGGTAGGTCGCAGACATCAGGTGGTCGGCCACATTGAAGAACTCACCTACCACGCCGACAACCGCGTTTTGCAGGTGCACATAATGTTGGACGGCGCCTGGCCGGGGCACACGCCGGGGCAGTTCGCCTTTGTCACGTTTGACGAGACTGAAGGCCCGCACCCGTTCAGCGTCTCCAGTGCCTGGCAGAACGACGGCCAGCTGTCGTTCTCGATAAAAGGCATCGGTGACTACACCCGCACCCTGCCGCAAACATTGCACAGCGGCGATGCCGTCACGATAGAAGGCCCTTACGGCTGTTTTGATTTTCGCGGACGCGCACCAGCACAGATCTGGATTGCCGGCGGCATTGGCATTGCGCCTTTCATCGGCCAACTGCAGGCGCTGGCGGCGGATAAAGAGCAACGCCACCAAGTCGATCTTTTCTACTGCACCGGTGCACCGGACCAGGGCTTCATCGCGGGCCTGGAAGCGCTGGCGGAAGCAGCCCGCATACGCCTGCACGTCCTGACGACAGCCGAACAGGGCCGGCTTACGCCAGCACGGGTTCGCCAGCTGGTCCCCGACTGGCAAAACCGCGACGTTTGGTTCTGCGGGCCGGCCCGCTTCGGCAGCGAACTGCGCCATGACCTGACCGAGCACGGCCTGCCGGCCAGCGATTTCCATCAGGAACTGTTCAACATGCGCTAGCGCACGGCCGCAGCTGAGCATGGGGGGCAGAATGTGCCGACCTCAATGAGCAAGGATGCTCTTTATGCAGCGTTTGATTGCAGCAGCGCTCTGTACCTTCTCCTGCCTGGCAATGGCCGAGTGCCCTGACTGGCCGAACCGCCGAGCCGAAACAGAACTCACAGCCTTGGCCGCCCAGGTGGCAGAGTGGGACGATGCCTATCATCGGCGCGGCCTGTCGCTGGTCAATGATGAAATCTACGACCAGGCCCGGCAGCGCCTGGATCAATGGCAAGAATGCTTTGCTGCAATCAACGCAACACCTGCGGCGGACCCGCTTGACGGCGCCGAAGGGCCCGTAGCCCATCCGGTCGCCCAAACCGGGCTGACCAAGCTCGCAGATGCCGAGGCGGTCAAGGAATGGCTCGCGACTCGCTCGGATGTCTGGGTGCAACCCAAAGTGGATGGTGTCGCGGTGACGCTGCACTACCGGAACGGTTCTCTGGTCCGGCTGGTAAGCCGCGGCAACGGCAGTCACGGGCAGGATTGGACCGACCGGGCCCAACTGCTACAGGCCATACCGCTAGCGCTGCCCGTCAGCGGAGAGCTGATCCTGCAGGGTGAGCTGTACTGGCGCTTGCAGGACCATGTCCAGGCCGAAGCCGGCAGTGTCGGGGCACGCAGCCGTGTCGCCGGGGCGATGGCGAGGCAGGCGCTGGATCAGGAAACCGCCGCGCAGATCGGCCTGTTTGTCTGGGACTGGCCCAACGGCCCTAGGGACATGCAGGCACGCCTTGCAGGACTGATTGCGATGAACTTCGGCAATAGTGCCGCGATGACCCTGCCGCTGGATACCGCCGAGCAAGCCGGAGATTGGCGTGAGTACTGGTTCCACCACCGCCTGCCGTTCGCCACCGACGGCATCGTGCTGCGCCAAGGCCAACGTCCAGAGGCTGCCCGCTGGCAGGCCCAGCCACCGCACTGGGCAGTCGCCTGGAAATACCCATTGCGGACAGCCGTCACCCGTGTGCGCGACGTAACGTTCAGCATTGGCCGCAGCGGCCGAATCACGCCGGTGCTGCAGCTGGAGCCGGTACAGCTCGATGACCGCCTTGTCAGCCGCGTCAGCCTCGGCTCCGTGAAGCGTTGGCAGCAAGAGGACGTGCAGCCCGACGATCAGGTCGCGATCGCCCTGGCCGGCCTGACTGTTCCGCGCTTCGAGCGTGTCGTCTGGCGCATGCAGCAGCGGCAACGAGTCGAGGCGCCCAGACCCGGTGACTACCATTTTCTGAGTTGCTGGCAAGCCAGCCCTGGCTGCGAGCAGCAGTTCGTCGCACGCCTCGTCTGGCTCAGCGGCAAGCACGGTCTCGACCTGCCAGGGTTGGGGCCTGGTACCTGGCAAACACTGGTGGAATCCGGGCTGGTCGAAAACCTGCTTGACTGGCTGCAGCTCGATCAGCGTCGTCTGCAACAGATTCCGGGCATCGGTGACGCCAGTGCCAGCAGTCTGTTTAGCAGTTTCCAGCTGGCCCGCGAGCGGCCCCTTGCCACCTGGCTACGCGCGCTCGGCGCGCCCCCTGGCGCCGATGCAATCCCCGCCGAGAACTGGGAAGCCGTGGCCAATGTCAGCCTGACGCAATGGCAAGCGGAGCCCGGCATTGGCGCAACACGCGCTCAGCACCTGCGCGCCTTTTTCACGTCGCCGGACGTTCTACGGCTGCGACAGCAGCTGCGTGAGGCCGGAATCGTCGGTTTCTAGCGGCACTTCACCGCTCGCCTCCAGTCATATGACATCACAACAAAAAAAGGACCTGTGCATGACCGGCCGGCACAATCTCCTCGTTTCTATGCTGTTCTGCCTTTGCGTGAATCAGCCAGCGATGGCCGCCGCAGAGACGGATGCCACGTGCAGCGCTCAGCGCGAGCACATCAGCCAGCAGATAAAGGACGCCCGCCTGAAGGGCGACAGCGGTCAACGCGTTTTACTGGAAGCTCAGCTGCAAAACCTGACCGAGCGCTGCAGTGGTGTAGTCCCACTGCAGCCCAACCACGCTGAAATCGAACGCGCGATGCGCCTGGCGACGACGCGCGAAGCGCAGCTGCGCGAGGCGTTGGGAACGGGTGATCAGCGGGTGATCGAGGTGAGCAAGCGGCGCCTAGATCAGGCGCGCAAGCAACTGGAAGCGGCCAAGCACTGACAGCGTTCGACGCCCACATGATCAATAGGCGCGAAATTCCTTGTGGCAGGCTTCGCAGGCATCTTCGACCTGCTGAAATGCCGGCGCGACACTTTCCGCAGTCACCGCCGTCTGTGTGGTCGCTGCCACGAGCGCGGCAGTGCGGGCCTCGAGTTCACGTGCCATCTGCTTGAACCGCGCCTGCTGTTGCCAGACGTCGTCACGGGCATCGCTCTGCGCTTCCTTGACTTCTGGGTAGTACTGCCAAGGCTGGCGGGACAACTGATCAAGCTTCGCCGCTCCGCTGGTGAAGCCTTCCGGATCGAAAGGCAGGCGACCGCGCAGCATGCCGCCCAGGTCCTCCTTGACGTCGAGCATCTGCTGGTAGATGGCCTTGCGCTTGCCGAGAGGAGAATCGGGATCGATGCGATCACAGCCAGCCAACAGCGCCAACACGGTGACCAGCGACACACTCAACGGCAACAACTTCATGGTTCGACTACTCGCAAATACAACGGCCGGCGATTATCGCCCCTGCCAGCCGTATCACCAAACCTCATCCGCCTACTGCGACCATTCACCACCCGCACTTTCACAGTCGATCTTGGCCTGAGCGTGGTCGGTTGCCTTGTAGTAGTAGGTGATGATGCGCGCCTGCTCGGGCACCGTGGTGGGCGCGGGCGTGCTGGTCGCCTGGCTACCGGTGGCGCGTTCGTTGGCCAGGGTTGCGGGCGTCAACGCAGCCGTACAGACGCCGAAATGACCGGATGGGCAACTGCCGAGGATCTCCCGGCGAGAATTCTTCACCGCCTCGTTGTTTTGACAGACCCAATCGATGTTGTTGTCGCCCATGCCCTCGTAGCGAAAGCACTTCTCGGTCACCACCGGCGGCGGCACTGCGCCGGAGGTTTCGGCGCTGACATAGCAGGAATTGGCGGCAGCCGGCAGGCTCAACCCGGCCGTAATGACTAGCAGAACAGAACGAAACAAGAGGTTCATGTTGGCAGCTCCTGAGGGTCACTCGCCCGGCGAGGTTCACCGAACCTTAGCGTTCGACCGCCCAGTCGTTGACCGAGTTCGCGATTCGCCAAGCGCATGATTCGCTCGGCACCATTTGCGCCCTCATCCAGTCCACTCTTTGCAGCCTACGGACGCTGACTTGAGGACTCCATGCTAGAAATCTCGGCCATTTTCATCAGCCTTACGGCGCTGCTCGCCTACCTCAACTACCGTTTCATTGGCTTGCCACCCACCATCGGCGTGATGGCCACGGCGCTGGTGTTTTCGCTGCTGTTGCATGGGTTGGCGGTGTTGGGTCTGCCGGAGCTGGAAGCGCAGATCGAGGCGTTGGTCGGGCGAATCGACTTCAATCACCTGTTGATGGACGGGATGTTGTCGTTTCTGCTTTTCGCGGGCGCCCTACATATCAATCTGACCGATTTGCGCGCCCGCCGCTGGGCGATCGGTCTACTGGCTACAGTCGGGGTGCTGTTTTCCACGGCCGTGATCGGCTTGGGCAGCTGGTGGATCCTTGACCTTTTCGGACTCCAGCCGCCGCTGCTCTACTGCCTGCTGTTCGGCGCGCTTATTTCGCCAACCGACCCCATCGCCGTGCTCGGCATCATGCGTTCGGCCGGCGCGCCGAAGGCACTGGAGACCACTATCGTCGGCGAGTCGCTGTTCAACGACGGGGTCGCAGTCGTGGTGTTCACCGTGCTGTTGGGCGTGCTCGCCCGCGGCGAAGCGCCCGGCGCGGGGGAAGCCATATGGTTGTTCGTCGAGGAAGCCGGAGGGGGCATCTTGCTCGGCGCTCTGCTTGGCGCATTGACCTTTGCCCTGCTAAAGAGCATCGACCAATACCAGGTGGAGGTCTTGCTGACCCTCGCGCTGGTGCTGGGCGGCTATACCCTGGCCACGCACCTGCACGTCTCCGGCCCCATCGCCATGGTGGTGGCCGGACTGATCATCGGTAACCAGGGGCGCCGGCATGCCATGTCGGATCACACCCGGGACAACCTCGATAACTTCTGGGAGCTACTCGACGAGATTCTCAACGCAGTGCTCTTCGTGCTGATCGGCATGGAGTTGGTGCTACTGCCATTCAGCGCGCAGTACCTGCTGATTGCGCTGTGCGTCACCCTCCTCATCCTTGGCACCCGCCTGGTGGCAGTCGGTCCGGCAGCCTTTCTGTTGCGCGTAATGGGCCGCGCACTGCCCAACGGCACCGTGCGCATCCTCACCTGGGGCGGGCTGCGAGGCGGCATTTCTGTAGCGCTAGTGCTGGCGCTGCCAGCCAGCGACGAGCGCAATCTGCTGCTGAACATCACCTATCTGGTGGTGCTGTTCTCGATCCTGGTACAGGGACTGAGCATTGGCAGGCTGGTTCGGCGGATCTGCACGCGCGATACGGACCGCTCTCACTGATCCCTGGGTAAGCGCCAGGGGTAGGCCCTACCACGATCACGGCTGTAGCCAGCGCGGGGGGGCGTCTTTGCGCAAGCGCCTGCTCATCTGGAGAAAGCCAACCGCGTAGTGTCTGCTCGAATTGCTCGAAATCCTGAGAGGATCCAGAGCCACACGACTCTTGCCTCCACTAGCTGCCCGCGGGCTCCAACCCTCCGAAGCGTTGACGTAAATCAATATCCGTCACTGCCGCATCGTTTTCCGGTGCCAACGCGTCGCTTCCAGAACACTCGCCCAGGATGGCATTCGTACCATCGGGTCCGTACTTGACCGCAAACCTTGCGCCCTGTCGCTACGGCTGAACCGTGGAGCCTGACAGACCCCGTGCATCAGGAATAGGCCTTGATGCACCGCGCAATGCGGTCCTGTTTCAAAGCGCTGACAGGCCCCGAAGCTTGATGGTCGGGGCGGAAGGCATGTCGAGTGGGCCCTGCTGGTTGCGCAGAACCTATTAGACATCGCACAGGCCTGTCGCCTATCTGCGCACTTTTCGATAACCGTTAGGGAGCTAGGGTGAAAAAAATGAGAACAATCCAAGCCACGCTGAAGACGTTGCTCGCTGGTGCGGCAGCATCTGTCTTGATAATGAGCACGCATGCCCAGGCACTGACGTTGAAACTCGCTACAGACTCTGGCACCAAGGGTTCACCGGCGGGCGACGCCTTGAAAAAGTGGGGCGAGCTGATCGAGCAAAAGTCGGACGGCGAGATCAAAGCCAAGGTTTTCTACCAGAACGAGCTTGGCGGCCAGCAGGAAGTGTTTGACCTGCATGTCGCCGGTGACGTCGATCTGATGCTGAACTGGCCGATGACGTCTTACGACAAGCGCATCGGCGTTATCTACACACCCTACATGACGCTGTCCTGGGATGAAGCGCTCAAGGCCTACAGCCCTGGCGGCTGGGTCAATAACATGCTGGGCGGGATTTACAGCGATATCGGCCTGAAGTTCTTCGGCCCCTGGCCGGAAGGGTTCAACGGTGTCGCCTCCAAAGGCAAATATGCACTGAATATTGCCGATGCGAATGGCCTTAAAGTACGCACCATGACCGTGTTCCCGGCGCCACAGACCATGCAGGCGCTGGGTTACCAGACCGCCGCAATCGATTGGGGCGAGGTCTACACCGCGCTGCAGACCGGCGTGGTCGATGGTGAAGCCGGCAACGTCATCTACTGGGACTACGAGTACTTCCGCGATTCCCTGGATTACTACGTGCAGACCAAGCACTTCTTCATGACCGGCATTCTGTCCGCCAACCAGGACACCTGGGAAAACATGAGCGAAGAGGAGCAGAAGATCGTCAGCGACGCGGCTATCGAGATCATGAACGAGCAGTTCAAGGCTGCCAAACAGCAGGACGATTACTACATCGCCAAAGCTCAGGAAGCGGGCATGAAGTACTTCGAGCCTAACGAGGCGCAGATCCGCGAATTCGCCAAAGCCGCGCGCGAGAAGGTCTGGCCACAGATGGACAAGGAAGTGGGCCCAGAGATCATGGACACCATCCGCAAGAACGCCTCTGCGCTGTAATCAGCGAATTTCAGGCTTTAATCCACAACCGGCCCGCTTTGCGGGCCGGCTTGTTCATACGCTGGAAGAAAAATGATCCGAGAATTCTTTTCCGGACTGGATAAAGGCGTGGGCTGGTTGTTAGAGGCCGCAGCGTTCGTTGCCAGTCTGCTGGTGGTTGGTCTGATGTTGTTTCTGGTGTTGGCCCGCTATGTGTTCGGCTGGTCCATAGTGGGATTGCTGGAGCTGATCATGCTGTTCGGCATGTGGCTTTATATGCTCGGGGGCACCATCGCCTGCCGGCGCAACGAGCATCTCAAGGTCGACTTCATCGAGTTGAAGATCACCGACCAGCGATTTCAGCTGATCCACAAGGCTCTGATCTCGCTGATTTCGTTCCTGATCTGCCTGTTCTTCGTGGTACTCGCCTACCGCATGCTGAGCTGGGGGCTTCGCCGTCCGCAATCGACCCCGGGAATGGGCATCCCGCTGTGGTTGCCCCAGGCATCCATCATGCTCGCGGCCATTGGTTGCAGCTGCTACTCGCTGAGGGACGTCATCGGCTCACTGGCCGGCATTAAACAGCTGAGCCAAAAGGAGCTTTGATATGGAAGGTTTTATTGCAATTGGCCTGTTGATACTGCTGATGATCATCGGTGTACCTGTCGCCTGGTCGTTCGCCGGCGTCTTGGCGTATTTGGTGTACGCCTACGATGCCAATCTGAACACCATGATGCTGCAGGGCTACCGCTCTCTCGACTCGGTAATTCTGATTGCGCTGCCGCTGTTCGTATTAACCGGCTACCTGATGCAGAGCGGAGGAATCGCCCGTCGGCTGGTCGATTTCATCGAAGTCATGATCGGCAGGCGCCGTGGCGGCATGGGCGCCTCGATGGTGATGGCATCCGGCATCTTTGGCGCCATCGCCGGTACGGCTACCGCTGCTGTCGCCTCGATCGGCACGATCATGATCGGCCCACTGGAGCAACGCGGTTACCCACGCAGTTACTCGGCCGCGCTGCTGGGTATTTCATCGCTGCTGGGCATTCTGATTCCACCCTCGATCACGATGATCTTGTTTGCAGTGGTAACCCGTCAGTCAGTGGCAGCCTGTTTTGCCGCCTCGGTTGGACCGGCGGTACTACTGATCATTGGCTTGATCGCGGCCAACCGTTTCAGTGTCGGTCGCTTCTTTGATGAAGTCACGAGTGCCGCAGGCGACGGTATCGGGCAGCTTCCGGGTAAAGGCAAAGCAACCCTGCGCGCCATTCCGGCGCTGTCACTGCCCGTGATCATTCTCGGCGGGATCTACGGGGGCATATTCACCCCCACCGAGGCCGCAGCGGTGGCTGCGTTCGCGGCCATGTTCATCGGCTTTTTCGTCTACCGCGATCTCAACCTGGGCAGCTTTGCCCGCAGCGTGGTCTCCGCGGCCGAGACTACCGGCACGGTGATTCTCATCCTCCTGTTCAGTTTTATGATCGGGCGAATCCTGGCATCCGAGCGGATTCCGCAGGACCTGACCGAGCTGGTGACCCACCTGATTCAGAATCCATTGTTGATCCTGATCGCAGTGAACATCTTCCTGATCATCGCCGGCATGATCATGGACGATGTATCGGTCACGGTGGTGATTGCGCCTTTGTTCCTGCCTTTGATGGTCGAAAGCGGCGTGCATCCGGTTCATTTCGCCTCGATCGTCGCCTGCTCCGTCGTGATCGGCGCCAACAGCCCACCGGTCGCCCCGATCCTCTATATGGCGTGTCGAATCGGCAAAGTCTCTATCCACAAAACCGTAGCGCCAGCGCTGGCGCTGATGGCCTTCGTGGCGTTGCCCGTGATGATAGTCACGACCTTCGTACCGGAGCTCTCGCTTTTCCTGCCTCGTATACTGGGTTTCATCTGAGACCTTTCGAAGGCCAGTTGAAAAGCAGTCCGACCGCCGGCCAGCTGGCCGGCATGTAGGCCGGCGTATTGATCGGTGGAGCTGCGCCCGAGATACCAATCACGCTCGCTGATCAGCATTGCGCGCCGGGCTTGGGATCTTCTGCGGGCGCGGCTATAATCGCCGGGCTTCACACCGCCGGCACCGTTCGGCCGTGCCCGCCACCTGTCCGAGGGGCGCTGCAGCAGGCTTACCATTCAGGGGTCTGTCAGGCTCGGACAGGGCGTTAACCATACGCATCAACGGCGCCCATTCGCACAAAACGAATGGAGAACTCTTCAATGAGCGCTGTCATGACGCCTGCAGGTTTCAACGATTTCAAGGTCGCCGACATTTCCCTGGCCGATTGGGGTCGTCGCGAAATCATCATCGCCGAATCAGAAATGCCTGCCCTGATGGGACTGCGCCACAAGTACGCCGGCGAGCAGCCGCTGAAAGGCGCAAAGATCCTCGGCTGCATCCACATGACCATCCAGACCGCCGTGCTGATCGAGACGCTGACCGCCCTTGGCGCCGAAGTACGCTGGTCCAGCTGTAACATCTTCTCCACTCAGGATCAGGCCGCTGCAGCCATCGCCGCGGCGGGCATCCCGGTGTTCGCCTGGAAAGGCGAAACTGAAGAAGAGTACGAGTGGTGCATCGAGCAGACCATCCTCAAGGACGGCCAGCCGTGGGACGCCAACATGATTCTCGACGACGGCGGCGACCTGACCCAGATCCTGCACGACAAGTACCCGCAGGTGCTGGAGCGCGTCCATGGCGTCACCGAAGAAACCACCACCGGCGTGCATCGCCTGCAGGACATGCTGAAGAAAGGCACCCTGAAGATCCCGGCGATCAACGTCAACGACTCGGTCACCAAGAGCAAGAACGACAACAAGTACGGCTGCCGCCACAGCCTGAACGATGCCATCAAGCGCGCCACCGACCATCTGCTGTCCGGCAAGCAGGCGCTGGTCATTGGCTACGGCGACGTGGGCAAGGGCTCGGCTCAGTCGCTGCGTCAGGAAGGCATGATCGTCAAGGTTTCGGAAGTCGACCCGATCTGCGCCATGCAGGCCTGCATGGACGGCTTCGAACTGGTCTCCCCGTACAAGGACGGTCTGAACGACGGTACCGACGCGTGCATCGACACTGCATTGTTGGGCAAGGTCGACCTGATCGTCACCACCACCGGCAACGCCAACGTGTGTGACGCCGGCATGCTCAAAGCGCTGAAGAAGCGCGCCGTAGTCTGCAACATCGGCCATTTCGATAACGAAATCGACACAGCCTTCACCCGCAAGAACTGGGCGTGGGAAGAGGTCAAGCCGCAGGTGCACAAAATTCACCGCACCGGTCCGGGCAGCTTCGATGCGCAGAACGACGATTACCTGATCCTGTTGGCCGAAGGCCGCCTGGTGAACCTGGGTAACGCGACCGGTCACCCGAGCCGGATCATGGACGGCTCGTTCGCCAATCAGGTGCTCGCGCAGATCCACCTGTTCAACGAGAAGTTTGCCGACCTGCCGGTCACTGAAAAGACCGCGAACGTCACCGTCATGGTGCTGCCGAAGAAGCTCGACGAGGAAGTCGCAGCGGAAATGGTCAAGGGCTTCGGCGGTGTCATTACTCGCCTGACGCCGAGCCAGGCCGAGTACATCGGCGTTGAAGTCGAAGGCCCGTTCAAGCCGGATAGCTACCGCTACTAATCGAGGCCATGCCGCATCGGCACTCTGGCGACCAGTTCGTCCGAGTGCGGTGCGGCTGATTGCCGAAAGGAATTGTCATGTCACACACACGTAGCCATAGCTTCAGCTTCGAGTTCTTTCCGACCAAGACCGACGCCGGGCACGAAAAACTCCTGGCCACTGCCAGGTGCCTGGCCGAATACAAACCGGACTTCTTCTCCTGCACTTACGGTGCTGGCGGCTCGACACGCGATCGCACCTTGAACACCGTGCTGCAGCTGGACGGCGAGGTTAAAGTGTCCACGGCGCCGCACCTATCCTGCGTCGGCGGCAGCAAGCAGGAGCTGCGCGAGCTGCTCAACCTGTACAAGGACGCCGGCATCAAACGCATTGTCGCCCTGCGCGGTGATCTGCCGTCGGGCATGGGCATGGCCAGCGGTGAGCTGCGCTATGCCAATGAGCTGGTGGAATTCATTCGCGCCGAAACCGGCGACCACTTCCACATCGAAATCGCTGCCTATCCGGAAATGCATCCGCAAGCACGCAATTTCGAGGATGACCTGGCCAATTTCGTGCGCAAGGCCAAGGCCGGCGCCGACAGCGCCATCACCCAGTATTTCTTCAACGCCGATTGCTACTTCTACTTCGTCGAGCGCGTGCGCAAGCTGGGCGTCGAAACGCCGATCGTGCCGGGCATCATGCCGATCACCAACTACAGCAAGCTGGCGCGCTTCTCAGATGCCTGCGGTGCGGAGATTCCACGCTGGGTGCGCAAGCAGCTGGAAGCCTACGGTGACGACATGGAGAGCATCCAGACGTTCGGCGCGCAGGTCATTACCGAGATGTGCGAGAAGCTGCTCGCCGGCGGTGCGCCGGGGTTGCACTTCTACACCCTGAACCAAGCCGAGCCGAGCCTGGCAATCTGGGACAATCTCAAGCTGGGCCGCTGACGCAACGACCAGCTCCCTGAAAAACAGGGAGCTGGTCAATGAACCTGCGAACTGCCACACTGTCCTACCAATGCGGTGATAACAGGCTCTGTTATACTCCGCGCTTCCGCCAGGCTTACGCCCGGATGTCGTCATCGTTGAGATGCGGCAGGACCGGACGGGATCGCACGCCAGTCGCGATTCGAGCCAGGCATGACCATCCAGGGCTTCGCCCTATACGAGACAGGATTACTCATGTCCTTTGCTTCCCTCGGTCTCTCCGAGGCTTTGGCCGGTGCCGTCGAGGCTGCCGGTTATACCCAGCCTACACCAGTGCAACAGCGGGCCATTCCCGCCGTGTTGCAAGGACGCGACCTGATGGTCGCTGCACAGACGGGAACCGGCAAGACCGGTGGCTTTGCCCTCCCCGTGCTGGAAATTCTTTTCCCGGGTGGCCATCCCGATCGCGAGCACCGCCACGGTCCGCGTCAGCCACGCGTATTGGTGCTGACACCGACGCGCGAACTCGCCGCCCAGGTTCACGACAGCTTCAAGCTGTACGCCCGCGACCTGCCGCTGAAAAGCGCGGTCATCTTCGGCGGCGTCGGCATGAACCCGCAGGTGCAGGCGATTGCCAAGGGCCTCGACGTGCTCGTCGCCTGCCCTGGCCGCTTGCTGGACCTGGCCAACCAGAAGGCCGTCGACCTCTCCCACGTGGAGATTCTGATCCTCGACGAAGCCGACCGTATGCTCGACATGGGCTTCATCCATGACGTCAAAAAGGTTCTCGCCAAGCTACCGACCAAGCGCCAGAACCTGCTGTTTTCGGCGACCTTCTCCAAGGACATCACCGACCTCGCCAGCAAGCTGCTGCACGAGCCGGAGAAAATTCAGGTCACGCCTCCGAACACGACGGTCGAGCGTATCGAGCAACGGGTCTTCCGTCTGCCGGCCACACACAAGCGCGCCCTGCTGGCTCACCTGATCACTCAGGGTGCCTGGGAACAGGTGCTGGTGTTCACCCGCACCAAGCATGGCGCCAACCGCCTCGCCGAGTACCTTGACAAGCACGGCCTGCCGGCTGTCGCGATTCACGGCAACAAGAGCCAGAACGCTCGTACCAAAGCACTGGCTGACTTCAAGGCAAATGCCGTGCGCATTCTGGTTGCGACTGACATCGCGGCTCGCGGCCTGGACATCGACCAGCTGCCACACGTGGTCAACTTCGAGCTGCCCAATGTCGAGGAAGATTACGTTCACCGCATCGGTCGTACCGGCCGCGCCGGTCGCAGCGGCGAAGCGATTTCGCTGGTTGCACCCGATGAGGAAAAGCTCCTCAAAGGCATCGAGCGGATGACCAAGCAGAAGATTCCCGACGGTGACCTGATGGGTTTCGACGCCGCATCCATAGAAGCGGAGAAGCCGGAAGTTCGCGAACCGCGCCAGCCTCGTCCTACCCACAATACCGAACGCAAACCGCGCGGCGAGCGCGCCGCCAAAACCACCGAAGCGGCCGCTGGCGAGCCGAAAGCGGGCGACCGCAACCGTCGCGGACGCAACAAGCCGCGCAATGCGCGTCCAGCGCAGGGCTCAGCTGAGCAGACAGCTGCCGCGCCGGCAAGCCGTCCGCCTCGCATACCGAATGATCGCGCTCCGGACGTATTTCTTGATGACGAAGTCGATAACTTCGGCAACAGCGTCGACTATGTCAGTCCCTACCAGAACAAGCAGGGACGTGGCCGTCGCCCCGGCGCCCCGGCTCAACCCGGCGGCCAACCACGTGCCGCATCGGGCCCTCGCGCGGCTACTGCCGGTGCAGGCGCTCAGGGCAAAGGCAAGCGTCAAGGCCAATCAGCCCGTGGCAGCCAGCCACGCCGCAAGAATGAAGGACGCCGCATCGAGGGTGACAGCGGTGGCGCCCGTCGGGACGTTGCGGAGAAACCGAAGGAAAAGCAGCCGGTCATCATCCACAAGGAGTCGAAGCTGGACCGCCTGCCCAGCATCGAGCAGCTGGAACAACTGCCAACCAAGCCTCGTGGCGAGAAGCCAGCATTGCTGACCCGCAATCGCTGACAGGTAGCACAAACAAAAACGCCGCCCTTCAGGGCGGCGTTTTTGTTGGAGCCTTTTACTCTTCGCCGAGCAATAAGATCAGCGAGCGACGGCAAGCGCCGCAACACGAGGTCAACCCGGACCCGGGATAGCCTCGTCCTGGGCATCCCAACCGCCGCCCAACGCTTTGAACAGCTCGACCTCGCTGACCATCTGCGCCAGACGGTCGCTGATGAATTGCTGCTGTACTTCGAACAGCTGTCGCTGTGCATCGAGGAGCGTCAGATAGCTGTCTATACCGGTGCGGTAACGGCGCTCGGCCAGACGATAATAATCCTGACTGGTTTCCAACAGATCGCGCTGAGCCTGCACTTGGCGAACGTACGTCGATTGAGCAGCCAGCCCATCCGCCACTTCCCGGAAAGCTGTCTGGATGGCCTGCTCATACTGCGCCACCTGGATATTGCGGCTGATCTCGGCATAGTCGAGGTTGGCCCGCAGCTGCCCGGCATTAAAGATCGGCACACTGATGCTCGGGGCGAAGTTCCAGTAGCTGGAGCCGCCATCGAACAGCCCGGACAGTTCACTGCTCGCGGTACCCACCGCCCCGGTGAGGCTGATGCGCGGAAAGAACGCTGCCCTCGCCGCCCCGATATTCGCATTGGCGGCGCGTAGCTGGTATTCGGCTTGAATGATGTCCGGTCGTTTATAGAGCAGGTCCGACGGCAGCCCCACCGGAACCGTGGCCAGCAGGTCGCGCTCCAGCCGACCATCGGCCGGCAGCTCCACCGGAATATTCCGACCAAGCAGCAAGGCAAGGGCGTTGCGGTCCTGGGCAACCTGGCGGGTGTAACGCTCGATCCCTACCCGTGCCGTATCGACCGCGCTGCGTGCCTGGCTCAACTCAAGCGCCGAGGCTACGCCAACGTCGAAACTGCGCTGGGTGAGCGAGAGGCTTTCTTCGAAGGCCTTGAGTGTGTCGCGGCTCACCAGCAACAGGGCCTGATCGGCCTGCAAGGTCAGCCAGGCGTTGGCAACGCTGGCGATCAGGCTGATCCGCGTGCTCCGCTGGGCCGCCTCGGTGGCGAGGAATTCCTGCAATGCCTGCTCGCGCAGGCTACCCAGACGCCCGAACAGATCGAGCTCCCAGGACACCCCAAGCGTCGCACTGTACTGACTGCTGATGGCGCCCTGGCCGGTCTGGTTGAGATCGCCCGGGGTCCGAGTACGGCTACCGGCTGCATCGCCACTTACCAGCGGCAACACATCGGCCCGCTGCACGCGATAAAGGGCGCGATAAGCATCGACGTTCAGCGCAGCGATACGCAGGTCGCGGTTGTTTTCCAGGGCCACCTTTATCAGTTCACGCAGCGCAGGGTCCTTGAAGAAGGACTGCCAGTCCATCTCCATCTGCTGCCCTTTCGCTGCACTGGCTGAGCCGTCATACGCTTCACCCTCGGGCCAGCTGGCAGCCGTAGGTGCGTCAGGTCGCTGGTAATCCGGTATTAACGAGCAACCGCTCAGCGCTGCCATCAGCGCCAGGCTCAATAGTGACTTGTTCATTGCGCCTCTCCGTTTTGCTCGTCGCTGCCGGTTTTTCTGCGCTTACCCAGCGAAGACACCAGGACATAGAACAGCGGGACCCAGAAAATCGCCAAGACCATGGCGCTGAGCATGCCGCCGATCACCCCGGTTCCGATCGCATGCTTGCTGCCTGCACCCGCCCCGCTGGAAATCGCCAGAGGAAGCACGCCGAGCATGAAGGCCAGAGAGGTCATGACGATAGGGCGCAAACGAATACGGCTGGCTTCAATCGCGGCGGCGGTCAGCGTCATGCCTTGCTCATGCAGGGTTTTGGCGAACTCGACGATCAGGATCGCATTCCGTGCCGACAAGCCTACAGTGGTCAGCAGTCCGACCTGGAAGAACACGTCGTTCGACAACCCGCGACCCATGGTGAATGCCAGTGCACCGACAATGCCCAACGGCACGACCAGCATGACCGAGAGCGGAACCGACCAGCTCTCATACAGCGCGGCAAGCGCCAGGAATACCACCAGTAGCGACAATGCATAGAGCGCGGGTGCCTGCGATCCGGACAGACGTTCCTCATAGGACTGACCAGTCCATGAGTAACCGATGCCCGCTGGCAACTGCGCGGCGATCCGCTCAACCGCTGCCATGGCCTCGCCGGAGCTGTAACCCGGAGCGGCCGCGCCCAGTATCTCCATTGCCGGCACGCCATTGAAACGCGTCAGCTTCGGTGCGCCATAAGTCCACTCACCCGTGGCGAAGGCGGTGAAGGGCACCATCTCGCCCTCAGTGTTGCGCACGTACCACTTGCCCAGGTCCTCCGGATTCATCCGCGAGGTAGGTTCGCCCTGCATGTAGACGCGCTTGACCCGACCCCGATCAATGAAGTCATTGACGTAACTTGAGCCCCAGGCAATGGACAGCGAATCGTTGATCGCCGCCAGGGAAACCTGATGGGCACGCGCTTTTTCATCGTCGATGATCAACCGATACTGCGGCTCGTCACGCATCCCGTTGAAGCGGACACCGGTGAGCGTCGGGTCCTCGGAAGCGAGCTGCATGAACTGTTCGCGAGCCTTGGTCAGGGCCTCGTGGCCAAGCCCAGCCTGATCCTGCAGATACACATCGAAACCGGTGGCATTGCCCAACTCCATTACCGCGGGTGGCGCGAAGGCGAACACCATGGCGTCCCGAAGGCTGAAGAAGTAGCCCTGCGCACGCTGTGCCAGCTCGAATACGCCTTGCCCGGGCTCGGTGCGTTCCTCCCACGGTTTGAGCATGATGAAAGCCATGCCTGAACTCTGACCGCGACCGGCGAAGTTGAAACCGGTAATGGTGAACACCGAATTGACCGTCTCGCTTTCCTCGGTCAGCAGGTATTCACGCATCTGCTCGACGACCTCCTGAGTCCGGCTTGCAGTTGAACCTGCCGGGGTCTGCACCTGGGCGAACAGCACGCCCTGGTCTTCTTCCGGAAGGAAGGCCGTTGGAATGCGGGTGAACATCCAAATCATGATGCCGACGATGAGCAGGTACATCAGCAGGTAGGGCGCTTTGCGCCGCAGCACAGCAGCCACACCCCGCTCGTAGCGCAGCGTGCCGCGCTCAAAGGTGCGGTTGAACCAGCCGAAGAACCCGCGCTTGCCCTCGTGATCGCCGCTATGCGGTTTGAGGATGGTCGCGCACAACGCCGGGGTGAAGATCAGTGCGACCAGCACCGAAAGCACCATGGCCGAGACGATGGTGATCGAGAACTGCCGGTAGATGACCCCGGTGGAGCCGCCAAAGAAGGCCATAGGCAACAGCACGGCCGAAAGCACCACGCCAATACCCACCAGCGCGCTCTGAATCTGGCCCATCGACTTGCGAGTGGCCTCCCGTGCGGAAAGCCCCTCCTCGCGCATCACCCGTTCGACGTTCTCCACCACCACGATCGCATCGTCCACGAGCAAGCCAATGGCCAAAATCATCGCGAACATCGTGAGCGTATTGATGCTGTATCCGAATGTCAGCAGGACCGCGAAGGTGCCGAGAATCACCACTGGCACCGCCAGCGTCGGGATCAGCGTGGCCCGCAGGTTCTGCAGGAACAGGAACATCACCAGGAAGACCAGTACGAAGGCTTCCAGCAGCGTATGCACAACGCCTTCAATCGACGCCGAGATCACCGGCGTGGTGTCGTAGGGGTAAACCACCTCGACGCCCGGCGGGAAGAAGGGCTCCAACTCGGAAATCGTTGCGCGCACCGCTTTGGCGGTATCGAGTGCATTGCCGCCTGCGGCAAGGCGTATCCCCAGGCCGGCTGCCGGCTGGCCGTTATACTCGGCGCGGATCGCATAGCTCTCGGCGCCAAGTTCGACCCTGGCGACGTCACGCAGGCGCACCTGTGATCCGTCGGCGTTGACCTTCAACAAGATCTTCTCGAACTGCTCCGGCGTCTCCAGCCGGGTCTTGCCAATGATCGTAGCGTTTAGCTGCTGAGTCTCCACCGCTGGCAGGCCGCCGAGCTGGCCGGATGAAACCTGGACGTTCTGCTCCTGAATAGCGGATCTAACGTCCACCGCCGTCAGCTGGAACTGCTGCAACTTGGACGGGTCGAGCCAGATGCGCATGGCGTACTGGGCGCCGAACACCTGGAAGTCACCCACACCCGGCGTACGGGAGATTGGATCCTGTACGTTGGCCACGATGTAGTTGGCCAGGTCGAAGTTGGTCTGCTGCCCATCCTTCGACACCAATGCCACCACCATCAGGAAGTTTCGCGCCGATTTCGACACCCGTATGCCCTGTTGCTGAACGGCCTGAGGCAGCAGGGGCGTCGCGAGCTGCAGCTTGTTCTGGACCTGGACCTGAGCAATGTCAGGGTCGGTGCCCTGCTCGAACGTCACGTTGATGGTCATGCTGCCATCGGAGTTGCTTTCCGAGGAGATATAGCGCAGCCCATCGAGGCCATTGAGCTGCTGCTCGATGACCTGCACGACGGTGTCCTGAACGGTTCGAGCCGACGCGCCCGGATAGTTGACCGATATCGATACGTTCGGCGGTGCGATGCTCGGATATTGGTTGACCGGCAGATTGAGCACCGCCAGCGTTCCGGCAAGCATCAGCACCAGGGCAATTACCCAGGCGAAGATGGGCCGATCGATGAAGAACTTGGACATGTCTGGTTATTCCTCTTGGCCAGCGGCAGCAGTGCCAGCCTGAGCATCGCTCTGCCCGGCCTGCTTGACGTTGCCGGCAGGCTGCGGATTGACCTCGACACCCGGGCGAATGAACTGCAGGCCTTCGGTGATCACGCGATCACCGGGCTGCAAACCTTCGCTGACCAGCCAGCGATTACCCACTGCACGTTCGGTCTTGATCTGGCGCAGCTCGACCTTGTTGTCGGCGCCCACCACCATCGCCGTCGGCTCGCCACGAGCATTACGGGTAACGCCTTGCTGAGGCACCAGCAAGGCCTGCTCACGCACACCCGCCAGCAGTCGCGCGTGGACGAACATTCCGGGCAGCAGGTCTTTTTCAGGGTTTGGGAACTTGGCGCGGATGGTGACCGAGCCAGTGCCTTCGTCCACGGCCACCTCGGCTACTTCCAGCGTGCCGTCATGCGGATACTCAGATCCGTCGGGCAGGATCAACCGAGCCTTCGCCGCGCTCTCACCGGCCTGCTGCAGCCGACCGCTTTCCAGGTCACGCCGCAGGGCGATCAGGTCCTGCACCGGCTGGGTCACATCGACATAGATCGGATCGAGCTGCTGAATAGTCGCCAGTTCCTGCGTCTGGCCATTACTGACCAGTGCGCCCTCGGTCACCGCAGAGCGGCCAATGCGGCCGGAGATGGGCGCCAGCACCTTGGTATAACGCAGATCGATCTTCGCTCGCTCAAGCTCGGCCTGGGCCTGCAACGACGCAGCTCGGGCCTCGTCATGGGCCTGCTGGCTCACCGCCTGCTCCTCGACCAGCAACGCATAGCGATCCGACAGCGACTTGGCCGAGACCTCCTTCGCCTGAGCACTTTTCAAAGTGGCCTCGTAGACGGCCGGGTCAATCTGATAGAGCTGCTGCCCCTTTTTCACTTCGCTGCCTTCGGTAAACAGGCGCTTCTGAATGATCCCGCTGACCTGCGGACGGACTTCGGCGACACGGAAGGCTGTGGTTCGGCCTGGCAGTTCCGTAGTCAATTCGAACGGCTCGGCCCCGAGCGTCACGATGCCCACCTGTGGAGCCGGCTGCTTCGCTGGCACCGCCGCTGGTTCTTCCTGACAGCCGCTCAGCAATGCTACGGCGACGAAGAGTGGAATCAGAACAGCACTGGCTGGCTTGATTGGCATCGGAAGTGACCTCGTTAAACAGCTAGCCCTAGGGGGAGAACAGCCAGGGCAGACTCGAATGGCAGAATGCGGGGAATATACTTACATTCATCAGTGTCTGTAAACAGCCAATAGCGCCTCAGGCGCTCTATTGCGCTGATTGAGCAAACCACGCGCGTAGGCCGCTGCGTTTCGAGAAGAGCGGCGTCGGGTGGCTAGAAACCAGAACGCCGGCTTGCGCCGGCGTTCGGTGAACCACGTTCAGTTACTGGCGTACGCCTTCCACGGAGATGATCAGGTCAACGGTTTGCGAAGCCGGACCCAGGTCCATCTTGATGTCGAAGTCTTTCAGCGTGAGTGTCGTTGTGCCTTCGAAGCCAGCGCGGTAGCCGCCCCATGGGTCTTTGCCCTCACCAAGGAACTTGGCGGCGATCACGACCGGCTTGGTCACGCCGTTCAAGGTCAGATTGCCAGTTATATCAGCAGTACCGTCACCAGTCGGCTTGACCGAGGTGGACTCGAAGGTCGCGGTTGGATGCTCGGAGACATTCAGGAAATCTTCGCTGCGCAGATGCTTGTCGCGCTCGGCGTGGTTGGAAAACACACTGTCCGTCTGCAAGGTGACGTTTACGCTGCTTGCTTCAGGCTTCGCGGCATCGAAGCTGAAGTTACCGTCGAACTCTTTGAACGACCCCCACAGCCAGCTGTAACCAAGGTGGCTGATCTTGAAGTTGACGAAGGCATGCTGGCCTTTGGTATCAATCGCGTAGTCAGCAGCAAGCGCTTGGCCTGCAAACAGCATTGAGCCCAGGGCCAATGCAGCGAAGCTTTTCTTTAACATGGAGTACTCCTTATTGAGGTTTGTCAGGCATCGGCGCGCCCGATCATCCGCTTGAGCGTCGGATCGCGATCGATGAAATGGTGCTTGAAAGCCGCCAGGGCATGCAGACCGGAGAAAATCACCAGCCCCCAGGCGAGGTATTCGTGGATCAGGCCGGCTATGTCTTCCTGATCGGGAATCGAGGTGATCAGCGCAGGCACTTCGAACCAGCCGAACACGCTGATGCTGCGGCCATCCGCGGTGGATATGAGGTATCCAGAAATCATGACCGCGAACAGCCCAAGGTATAGAACGCCATGACCCACCTTGGTCGCCAGCCGAGTCATTTGCCCGTGGTTTGCGAGTGGCGCCGGACCGCGATTGAGAAAGCGCCAGATGACGCGCAAAACCATAAGGGCCAGCAGCAGCAGACCGATGCTCTTATGTATGTCCGGGGCGGTCCGATACCAGCTGCTGTAATAGGTCAGCCCGACCATCCAATAACCCAGCGCAAACAGCACTACAACAGCGACCGCCACCAGCCAGTGCATCGTGATACTGACCAGACCGTAGTTACTGGAAGAATTCCGCCATTGCATTGCTAAAGTCCCAAATGATGAACGCGCTTAGCCTAACGGCTAACAGATCGAAATGAATCGCATTTTTTCGTTTCAAAATATCGGCCTGGTAGATAGATCCGTTTCCGTTGAACGGACCGCCGTGCTGTTTCTGCTAGGCTGCGCCGACGCCTATGCCAAGGAGCAATGATGAGCCTGAACGACAGCTGGATGCAGCGTGACCTATCCGTACTCTGGCACCCCTGCACCCAGATGAAAGATCACGAGCAACTTCCTCTGATTCCGATCCGGCGCGGTGAGGGCGTGTGGCTTGAGGACTTCGACGGGAAGCGTTATCTGGACGCCGTGAGCTCCTGGTGGGTCAATGTGTTTGGGCATTCCAACCCACGCATCAATCAACGCATCAAAGACCAACTCGATCAGCTCGAACACGTCATGCTCGCCGGCTTCAGTCATCAGCCAGTCGTCGAACTGTCGGAACGACTGGTAAGCATCACACCTGCGGGCCTTGATCGAGTGTTCTACACCGATAATGGATCGACCGGCATCGAAGTTGCGCTGAAGATGAGCTTCCACTACTGGCGCAATATCGGACGCTCGGACAAGCAGCGATTCGTCACTCTGACCAACAGCTACCACGGCGAAACGGTTGCTGCCATGTCAGTGGGCGATGTCGCACTGTTCACCGACACCTATAAGCCGCTCCTTCTGGATACCTTCAAGGTCCCGAGCCCGGATTGCTACCTGCGCCCGGACGGCGTCAGCTGGGAAGAACATTCACGCACCATGTTCGCCCATATGGAACAGACGCTGGCCGAGCATCATGTTGAGATCGCAGCGGTGATTGTCGAACCGCTGATTCAAGGCGCTGGCGGTATGCGCATGTACCATCCGATCTACCTCAAGCTGCTGCGCGAGGCCTGCGACCGGTACGACGTGCACCTCATCCATGATGAGATCGCTGTCGGCTTTGGCCGTACCGGCACCATGTTCGCTTGCGAGCAAGCGGGCATAACGCCGGACTTCCTTTGCCTGTCCAAAGCCCTGACCGGGGGCTACCTGCCTATGGCTGCGGTGCTCACCACAGACAAGCTGTATCAGGCGTTCTACGACGACTACTCCACATTGCGTGCCTTCCTTCACTCGCACACCTACACCGGCAACCCGCTGGCCTGTGCAGCAGCCCTAGCCACGCTGGATATCTTCGAGCAAGACAATGTCATCGAAGCCAACAAGCGACTGGCCGTACGCATGAAAACCGCTACGGCCCACCTGAGCGACCACCCGAAGGTCGCCGAGGTGCGTCAGACCGGAATGGCTCTGGCCATCGAAATGGTTCAGGACCGAGCCAGCAAAACGCCCTATCCATGGCAAGAACGTCGCGGCCTGAAGGTCTATCAGCACGCACTGCAGCGAGGGGCGCTGCTACGACCGCTGGGTAGCGTTGTGTACTTTTTACCGCCGTACACCATCACCGAGGAACAGATCGATTTTCTTGCCGAAGTGGCGACCGAAGGCATCGACATTGCCACGCGAGCAGACATCAGCGTTGCGGTTTCAGCTGGCGCGCCGGATGAGTTCCACGATCCCGGTTAGCCGCTAGCAGGCTACAGGCGTACCCGGTAAACCATTAAACTGCGTCTCCCTTTCTAACCCGTACCCAGCCATGCGCCTTTCCCGTTTTTTCATCGACATGCCACTCTCGCTTGGCCTCCAGCAGCTACCGGAGGCCTCCGCTCATTACATCAGCCGAGTGTTGCGGCTCAATGTTGGCGCAGCGGTGCAGCTCTTCGACGGTAGTGGAACGGAGTATCGCGGCGAATTGGCCGAGGTAGGCAAGAAACAGGTTGCGGTAATGTTGCGCGATCAGTTGGCCGGGCTGCCTGAATCAAAGCTGCACATTCATCTGGGTCAAGGCCTTTCGCGAGGCGAACGGATGGACTGGGCGATTCAGAAAGCCACCGAGCTAGGGGTCGCGGAGATCACACCGATCGTCAGCGAGCGCTGCGAAGTCCGCTTGAAAGATGAGCGGGCCGACAAGCGACTGGCTCATTGGCGCCAGATCGCCATAAGCGCGTGCGAGCAGTGCGGTCGCTCGGTCATTCCAATCATCCATCCCCCGATGTCGCTCCCGGACTGGGTGACGCTGGAAGCGGAATTGAAGCTGGTCCTGCATCCTGTGGCTGAACCTTTATCAGCACATACCCCGCCGGCAACATTAGCGTTTCTGATCGGCCCTGAAGGCGGCTTGAACGACGCCGAGATCGACCTGGCGCACAGCACGGGATTCCAACCGGCCCGGCTGGGCCCGCGCGTGCTACGCACGGAGACCGCACCGGTGGTTGCGCTTAGTCTCGCGCAGCAGCTCTGGGGCGATTTCCAGCCTGATGCCTGAGTGCTTGATCAACAGTCGTCGGCCGGTCTGGGCGGGATCAGATCAGGCCAGCATCCGCCAGTTTCTGTTCCAGCGCGATGAGGTCCGGTATGCGCGCCTGGACGTCGCCGAGATTGACCGCATCCAATTCCAGGGGCGCCAAGGCGACATCCGAACGTGCCAAGCTTGAGTCAACCTTGACCGAGCGCGGGATGCCCTGAACGAGCAAGGCGATGAATTTGACATGATCGCGGCCACCCAGGGCGTTGAGCACGGCCACGCGTGCCCTCGAACCTGTCTCCGGCTGGCCACCAGAAGCCGCCTCGAACGACAGAAGAGGTAATGTCAGGTCTCGCCAGGCCACCTGTCCGAGAAACCAGGCCGGACTGCCCTGCGCCGAGTTCGGAGCGCGATATGGAATCAGCTCGGCTACTGCAACGTTGGGCAAAAGCAGCGTGCGGTCGGCCAAAGGGACCAGAAGCCCGGTCAGGCTGGCAGAAGCGTCTTGTGTGATAGCGGATTGACTCATGGGTTATCCAGTTGCATTGCCGCAACGGGCCGGCTGGCCTGCTGCGCAAAGTGATTGACCAAAGCCTGGGCCAGTTCGCGCGGATCACCGCTGAGCGAGCTGTAGCCGCCCTCGCGCAGGCTGTCCGGCATGCTCGAGCAGACGCAGGAATCGGCACGCTGGGTCCAGACCCTGCCGCCCTGGCGCAGAACATAAGCGGCAGCAGCACTGCCATCACTGCCCATGCCGCTGAACGCGATGACACCACAACGGTTACCGAACCGTTGAGCCAGATTGAGCATCATTTGGTCGACGGACGGGCTGTATGGCTCCGGCCAGCAGCGCCCGGAGAGCGACATGGCGCCATCCTTGTCAAAGCCCATTTCTTCGCTGATAGGTGCCACGACGACTTCGCCACAGCGAATCAAGTCGTTAGCCCTGCTCTGATTGACGCTCCACTCACTGTGTCGCCCAACCGCTTGCGACAGGGCGGACTCGAAACTTGCCTCGATATGCTGGGCGTAGACGAAACCAACCGGCAGCCCTACCGGCAGCGCATCGAGAAACGCTTTTACGGCCTCGGGGCCGCCCAGCGACGCCGCCAGTAGCCAGACCTCTCGAGCGGGCTCGCCGGAGATCGACTCAGCCGCCGCCAGTAGCGAGCCGGGTAACGACAGACGGGTAGCACGCTCTGCATCTCCATGCATCACTTCAAGACGCGGCCCGACGACCCGGGAAGGGTCACCGACCAAGCGCTTCAGCTTGCCAAACATGCGCCTTTCCCAGCGCGGATAATGTTCGGAGTGCCGCTCCGGCGCATGGCCCTCGCCGAACAGTACCGGACAGCTGTCCCGCTCGAGCAAGGCGTTGACCAGAGGGGAGTCTTCCGTCTGCGCCAGATCTACAAGCCACAGGTCGGCTTGCGCCGCCGTCAGGTCTGCTTCCTCGATTCGTGCCGGATCACAGTTAAGCACGACGTTGTAACCGTTCGCGCTCAACGCTTGCTGCAGCACATGACGCTGCAGAGAGGTGTCTGCGATCACGCCAATGCGGGCGGGGCTGACTTCATTCATGACGTGTGACCAACTGCTGGATCGTCTCGAGTAGCAGCGACTCCTGATAGGGCTTCCCTAGGTACTCGTTAACGCCAATGGCCATGGCTCTGTCTCTGTGTTTCTCGCCGGTACGCGAGGTAATCATGATGATGGGCAGATCCTTCAAATGCTCATCGTGGCGCACCAGCGTTGCCACTTCGAAGCCATCCATTCTCGGCATCTCGATGTCCAGCAGAATGATGTCCGGCTTGCGTTCCTGCAGCTGCGTGATCGCATCGACGCCGTCCTTAGCTGTCAGCACATTCATACCGTTACGCTCGAGCAGACGACTGGTGACCTTACGCACGGTCACCGAGTCATCCACGACCATCACCAACGTAGGCCGATCGACTTCGACATCGACCGGCTCGTCTTCGCCCAACAGGCGCAATGGCTGCTGCTGGGTAAGTAGGTGAGCATGCAGGACACGAATGGTCGCGAGCAGATCGAGGATCACCACCACCCGGCCATCGCCGAGGATGGTCGCACCGGAGATCCCTGGGACAGTGGCAAATTGCGGCCCCAGACCCTTCACCACAATTTCCCGGGAACCGGCGAGGCTATCGACCTGCACCGCGACACTGTGCTCGTTCGAGCGCACCAGGATGACAGGCAAAGGCAGGCTCTGTCCGACCAGCTTGGGACGCTGTCCGTTGTTTAGCAGCTCGCCTAGATAACGCAACTCATAGGTTTGACCAGCGTATTCGAAGCGCGATGCTCCAGGCTGGTAATAGGCTTCGAGTTCGTACGGCGACACACGTACGATACCTTCGATCGTGTTGAGCGGGATCGCATAAAGGTCCTCACCTGAGTACACCATCAGCGCCCGGTTGACCGACACGGTAAAGGGCAGGCGGATCAGGAAACGTGTTCCCTTGCCGAGGGTCGACTCGATGCTCATGGAGCCGCCGAGCTGCTTGACTTCCGAGTGCACCACATCCATACCTACGCCGCGTCCGGATATCTGCGTCACTTGCTCGGCAGTGGAGAACCCCGCCTCCAGAATGAACTGCAGCACCTCATGGTCGGATAGTTCGCTACCCGGTTGCATCAAGCCGCGCTCAATCGCTTTCCGACGGACTGCTTCGAGGTTGATACCGGCACCGTCATCGCTCAACGCCAGCACGATGTCACCGCCTTCACGGCTCAGATCGAGACGGATATTGCCTTGCTCAGGCTTGCCCGCCGCGACACGCTTGGTGCCCACTTCGATCCCATGATCAACGGCATTGCGCAGCATGTGCTCCAACGGTGCGACGATGCGCTCCAGCACACTACGGTCCATTTCTCCCGTCGCATTACCGACCAGAAACTCGACCTGTTTACCTAGCTCGCCCGCTACCTGGCGAACGATCCGGCGCAAACGCGGCACCAGACGATCGAAGGGAACCATGCGGGTGCGCATGAGGCCTTCTTGCAGTTCCGTGTTGACGCGCGCCTGCTGCAGTAACAGTGTTTCGGCGTCACGATTACGTGCGGCCAGGGTTTCTTTCAGATCCAGCAGGTCAGATGCAGATTCGAACAACGCGCGTGACAGTTGCTGCAGCTGGGAATGCCGGTCCATTTCCAGCGGATCGAAATCGTCATACCCCGCACGCTCCGCCTCGGCCTGATAGCGGCTTAGAATTTGCGCCTGAGTTTCGGTATCCAGCCGCCGCAACTGATCGCGCACCCGCTCGATGGTGGCTTCCATCTCACCCAGGGTGAAGCTGACATCGCTGACCTGCTGCTCAACCCGGCCGCGGAAGATCGATGTCTCCCCCGCCAGATTGACCAAACCTTCCAGGAGTTCAGCAGGTACCTTGACCAGTTCCTGCGGCGCGCGACGTGATGCAGCATCCAGAGCGGCCTGTTCGGCGCGTCGGATGAACGGCAGAACCTTGGCCGGCGCACTGTTGACCGAAGCCTGGGCACTGGCAGCTACGATAGGCGTTTCGAGCACGATTACCGATGAGTCGGGGTGGTCGCCGTGAAGACTTTCCTCAACCTGATGGTCTGTAGGGACGTCGGGCTCAGGTTTAAGCCGCGCGCGCATCGACTCAACCTCTTTGAGCAACGCGTCGTAGCCGCCCTGCACGTCCATAAACAAGCTGTCAGTCCACGGATCACCCTGGAGTTGCGCCTCACTAAGACGTTGTTCCAGATCGTGCGCCATGTCGCCCAGGCGACCTTGGGCCGCCAGCCGCGCGCCACCCTTCAGCGTATGCAGCACGCGCATCATGTCGCCCAGAGGGGCCGTACTATCTTGCGTGGCTTCCCAGCGTCCAAGAGCGCTTTCCATTTCCTCCAGCAGTTCGTCGGCTTCCTCGACGAAAATATCCAGAATCTCGGCTTCGGCGGCGTCTTGAGCAGCATCCTCCGCTGCCTTCAAAGCAACGCTGCTCGGCATGCTCAATTGCTCTTCAGGGTTCGCGCGAAACTGCTGGATGGTCCCAATCAGGTCTTTCCCGTTAGGCAGATCTCGGAAAGCGCGTACGGCGTCAAGCATCTCGGCGAGCCGGTCATGGCAGGTCTGAAGCAGCGTGAACAAGGTCTCACTTGCGCGGTAATTACCGGCACACAGTCCTTCGTACAAATACTCAAGCTCATGAGCAAGATCGCCGATCTCGCGGATATCCGCCATCCGCGCACCGCCTTTCAAGGTATGCAGGTCTCGCTGCAACGCCTCGATTTCAAAACTGTTGCCTACATCTTCCATCCAACGCTGAAGCGATGCTCCGGCGCGCTCGATGATGTCAAAGCCTTCCTCCAGGAATATTTCCACCAGCTCCGGATCACGACTTTCCCAGCTGCCTTCTCCGGCCTTGCCATGCTCGTCCGCCGACATCGACTCCGGCCGCGCGACCGCCTCCGACTCTTCGGGCAACGCTGCGACAAACTGTTCCTCAGGCTGGCCTGACGCTGCAAACGGGAGGTCGTTAGCTGAAGGACTTTCCAGCTCAAGGTCATCGCTGTCCATTTCAAGCGCGAACACGGAATCATCAAGCCGCTCTACAGCTTCCAGCGGCTCAGCCTCTTCAAAAGCAGCATCCGTGCTCTGCGCGCCCTCTTCGGCCATTGGTACTTCATCGTCGGTCGAAGCAACCGGACCAAAGTTCGGCGAGACACCTTGCCGATACGCGCGAATATGCTCGATGAGCCCTGTAGCGGCATCCATCGGCTGGTGTGCCTGAAGCTGCTCAAGTTGCACCGCTAGCTGATCGTGACTGCGTAATAACAGTGTGGCGAGGTCATCGGTATGCACGTAGCGACCATCGGAAAGGCCTTCATAGAGCGTTTCAAGCTCATGTGCCAAATCGCCGATCGGCCGAATTTCAGCCATGCGTGCGCCGCCCTTGAGCGTGTGCAGATCGCGTAACAATGCCGATAGCGCCAACTGATTAGACGGATCTCCGAGCCAGCGCTCCAGTGCGCCGCCGGCACTCTCTAGCAAATCGACGGCTTCGTCGAGAAAGATCTCGACCATTTCTCCGTCCAACTCGTCCTCGCCCAAGCTAGGCTCGACAGGCCAGGCTTCGGCTTCGGCTTCGGCTTCGGCTTCGGCTTCGGCTTCGGCTTCGGCTTCGGCTTCGGCTTCGGCCAGAGGCTCGGGGGCACTATCTGCCGAAGCAAACGTGGCAGAGGCCTCTCCGGAAACTTCGTTGACCGGCTGTTCCAACGTAAGCGGATCAATCGCCTCGGCGAGCAAACTCTCAAGTCTGGCCACTAGCTCGGGCTGCCCGGTCACCTGCAGACCTGCCGCGACCTGATCCATCATGCCGACCAAGGCTTCATGTGCCTGTTCGACGTCATCGAAGAACCGGGCGCTGACCGCTAGACGCCCTTCCTGCACAACGGCATAGAGATCAAGCAACACCTGACACAGTGTGTCGATCTGTGGCAACTCGGCCATCTGGGCGCCAAGACCCAGCGTCGTCAGTTCTTCCAACAGCGCGGTCAATTCTTGCCGCTCGGCTGGATGCTCGCGCCAACTCTGCAGTAGCGCTTCGGCGTCAAGCAGGATGTTCATGCCTTCCGACAGAAACAGCGCAATCATGCCAGGGTCGCGTGGCTCGCCGTGCTCTCTGTCGCCTCGCTCACCGGCATCCGCCAGTCGGGCCTGATGCAACTCATGCACGCGAGCAATGAACGCCTCCGCTCCCTCGATGGCCGCCAGCGGCTCACGCTCGAGATTTTCCAGTCCACGCCTGAGCAACTGCTCAGCGGTGTGTAGAAGCTCGGCCTCGGCCAGATCCATCTGTATCAGGTTGGCCTTGAACTCCTTGACCATTCTTTCCAATGGTGTGGCAACTTCAGCCATGGGCAGAATGCCCGCCATATGGGCGCTACCCTTGAGGGTGTGCAGCGCACGCTGTAAAGGGTCGGTTACTGGTTGCGGCAAGCGTTGCGCGCAATCGGCGAGAAAGTCGACGAGTGTGGCCAGATGCGCTTCAGCCTCATTACGGAATATCTCCAGCAACTGCGGATCTAGCACATCTTCATCTGCTTCTTCTTGGGCCGGCTGGTCTTGTGCGACGCCGCCTTGCGGGGCAGGTTCTGGCAACTGCCCTCGGGCCAAGGCGTGAGCGTTTGCGGCCAGCAGGTCGACGTCGTCGCGTTGGCGTTGGGCCTTGGCTGCAAACTCTTCGACTAGCGCCGGCATCAACGCCACCACATCTCTCACCAGCTTTTTGACTGGCTCGCCAGCTTCAATGCTGCGATCCAGAACCCGGTTGAGCAGGTTTTCGACAGACCAGGCAAGTTCTCCAATGACCAAAGCACGGACCATTCGCCCGCTGCCCTTGAGGGTATGGAAGGCACGCCGCACCTCGCCGAGCGCCTCCTTGTCCATGGGATCTTCACACCAGCGCGGCAGGTACTCACTGATGGTTTCAAGAACCTCGGCAGCCTCCTCGATGAACACCTCCAGCAAGTCATCATCGACTGCCTCTTCACCCTCAGGAGGCGGCAGAAGGCTTGGCGGAACATCCCGTGCCGGGGGATTGACGGAAGCAACAGGTGTTGCCAATACGTCCGCCACGGTCATGACCGGCTCGTCGTTAGCCGACTGAATCACCGGGTCGGGCAACGAGACTTCGGGCATATCGAGTGCCGTCATCTCCGCTTCGCACCAATCGACTTCGTAGCCGATCTCGTCATCGGCAGGCTGACCCTGGGAATCGCTCAACGTCTCGACAGTCGCAGTGCTAATCGCCTGCGACGGCTCTGCCTCGGTCAGCTCGGCATCCTCTCCCGACCAGTCGAACGCTTCAACCTCAACGACATCGGCGACGTTCAACTCTTCGTCGTGGATCAGATCGACGTTGGTCTGCGAGTCGAACCCGGTCTGCGAAGGGTCTGACCAAAGCGAGCTCGCGTCCTGAGTCTCAGGGGTACTTATAGACTCTGATGCCGGTTCCAGAGAGAGCACTTCGATTTCATCGAGCGGATCTGACAGCTCGAAACTCGTCTCCGAGTCCGTTTGTTCAAACTGACTTGGAGCCTGCACGCTGAGCGGATAGCCCAACGCCTGCAAACTTTCTTCTGCCACATCGAGAATCAGGTCACCCTGTGAGCCGCAGTCTTCACTGAGGCGCTCCAGGTAGTATTCGACGCTGGTTATTGCATCCGCAAGCGTATCCAGGCTTTGCCAATCAGGGATTGCCTGTTTAGCGAGCAGCTGTTCTTGGATGTACTGGTTACAGGCATCCAGCAAGGCCGCGGCGCGGGCAAGGGGAACCATTGCAAGTCCGCCGCGGGATTGGGTCAGCAACTCCGGAACACGCGCCAGATGTTGATGATTCCATTGGGAGGCAATGAACTCTATGATGGCGTCTTTCGCCTGCTCCAGCCCCGTACGCGCCTCGCGGATAACCAGGCGATGGATCTGCCCGACATCGGTGGTTGGGAGGTGACTGTCCTCGCCACCATGCTCAGCTGAGGTGCCGCCAACCATGCCGGCGAGCGTCGCTTCGACGTACAGCAGCGCGCCTGCGACATCCATCAGAGCTGCGTCGTCAGGCTGCTGGCGCCCATTCGCCAAACCTTCGACCAGGCTGATCTGGTCCAGAATGATCCGCCGTGGTTGACCGAAACCGAGCACAGCGAGCGTATCGGCTATCTGCTTGAGCGGCGACTGTAGCGCTCCGAGATCCGTGAGGCCCGTACGATCGCTGCGCACGAACAGATCCAGGCTGTCCTTTACCCGGACCAGCTCCTCGCACAATGCAGCCACCACCGAGCGCATGGCGCCGCGGTCCGGTCCAGCAAGCTGGGCCCGCTCTTCGTCGACCAGCGTGCTATCGGGTAGCGCATCATCCAGGCTGTACTCAGCCTTCAACGCCTGGATTCGCGGGCTCTGGGCCGGCGCCTTGGCTATATAGAACAGAAGATTTTTGGTCAGCTCGTCAGGAGCTGCCTGATTGATGCCCTCAGCGCCCTCCGCGACCAGACGCTTGAGCTCTTTGTCTACCTGACGTAATAGGTTTCGAACCGTGGTGCCGTTAGCGACAGCGCCGCTGGCGAGCCCCTCCACTACACCGGATGCGATCTGCCATAGCGCGCCCAAGGGCGCATCCTTACAGAGCATTTCCAGGCGCGCAAAGACACGTGCCATGTAGCTTAAATTGGTGGATAGATCCTGGTTACGAATGACCCCGACCAACGCGACCTGCAACATCTGCCTTAGTTTTCGAAGCAGCGTTGGCAAATCCTCGGTCTGTCGCTGCGCCAAAAATTCGCCCGAAAGGGCCGGCGCTCGCACGGACATGTCTGGCGAAAACAGGCTGGTTTCCGACAACAGCTTCTCGCCACGTGCCGCTCGAAGATCGTTGAGCAGCGGCAGGACCACCATGGGTAGATCGCGCCGAGCGCTCTGGATACGATCCAGATAAACCGGCATCTGAAGAATCGCCTGCATGAGCACTTCAAGCGCTTCGGTCTGGCTGGCGACGCTTTCATCCAATAGCGCACGAGCTAACTGCTCCATTTCTTCGGCAAGCAGTGCAGCGCCATAGAACTCAACCATCTGCAAGGTGCCATGCACCTGATGTACATAGGTCAGACAGAAGCGCATCCGCGTCGAGTCTTGCGGGTTTTCGACGAACGCTTCCAAAGCCTGCCGTGCCTGCTTCAGCGTTTCGGCAATCTCGCCTTTCACCCACTCCAGGGCGACATAATCGTGCCGATCACCCATAGCGACTCCGCTCATAAACATTTCCGGGTAAAGGCCAGAACCTGACTATCAGCCACCGGAACCAGCTCCGGGTGCTGCCAACCGACCACCTCACCCGCGCCAGTGACCAGCAACCCTCCCGGCGCCAGGCGCTCGGCAAGACGATTGAGGATTTCGCGGCGGCGCCAGCGACGAAAGTAGATCAACAGGTTCTGACAAAAAATGACGTCCACATCGGACATTGGTGCACCGGCCAGCTCCAGCACGTTAAGTCGGGCAAAGCACACCCTCGCTGCCAGACTGGGTACCACCTGAAAACGATCACCCGCCAGTGGCTGGAAATACCGCTCGCGTAGGTCGGGCTCCAGATGTTCGAGTCGACGTAGACCATAGAGGCCCTCACGTGAACGGCTCAACGCACTGAGACTGATATCGCTTCCTATCACACCAAACTGTGTTTCGCCGTCGGTGCACTTAAGCGCCTCAGCTGCACAAATCGCCAACGAGTAGGTCTCCTCGCCGCTTGCACAACCAACGCTCCACAGCGACCAGGGCCGAGCAGCATTCCGCGACTCCACACGCTGCTGTATGTAATCGGAAAGCATTGCAAACGACGGCGGATGACGAAAAAAACGGGTCTCTTGTACAGTCAGACTGTCCATCAGAGTGGACCATTCAACAGCCCCTCGAGGACCGTCGGTGACCTGGCGGTAGTAGCTCGCATAATCCTGCGCCCCGACTTCGCGCATGCGGCGGCTCAGATTGGTCTGGAGAAAGATCCGTCGTTGCTCGGTCACAACCAGGCCAGAACGCTCCTCGAGCAGGGTCTGCCAGTCATTGAATTCCGCTGCCGACATATCAGCCAAGGGTCTCAGTGACCAATCAACACCTGGCTGCATACCCTGCCCCTTATCCATGAAATTCTACAGCGGCCCGTTTCAGGCCGCCGCGCTCTCAAATCAGGCCTGATCCTGCGTTTCCGGCAGAGTAAAGCCGGATACCGAATGCCGCATCTCATTGGCCATCTTGGCCAGGTTACCGATGCTCTTCGCGGTAGCTGTGGTACCGGAAGATGTTTGCGAGGTAATTTCCTGAATGACGTTCATGGTGTTGGAAATATGACCAGCCGACGACGCCTGTTGGCGAGCCGCGTTGGAAATGTTCTGGATGAGCGCCGCAAGGCTCTTGGATACCTTTTCGATTTCCTCCAGAGCGACCCCTGCGTCCTGGGCCAGGCGGGCACCTCGAACCACTTCGGACGTGGTCTGCTCCATCGAGATAACCGCTTCGTTCGTGTCTGTCTGAATGGTCTTAACCAGCGCTTCGATCTGCTTTGTTGCAGCAGAGGAACGCTCCGCAAGACGCTGTACTTCGTCCGCAACGACCGCAAAGCCTCGACCGGCGTCGCCGGCCATGGAGGCCTGAATTGCGGCATTCAGCGCGAGGATGTTTGTCTGGTCGGCGATGTCGTTGATCAGGCTGACGATATCGCCGATCTCCTGCGAGGACTCGCCGAGACGTTTGATTCGCTTGGAAGTGTCTTGAATCTGCTCCCGGATGTTATCCATACCGGTAATGGTGTTGTGCACCACCTCGTTGCCCTTGTTCGCGATCGCTACCGACCGCTCGGCTACCGCCGAGGATTCGGCGGCGTTAGCCGATACCTGGTCAATCGACACGGCCATTTCATTGATCGCCGCGGAGGCACCAGCAATCTCCTGAGCCTGATGCTCGGATGCTTCGGCCAGATGCATTGCGGTTGCCTGGGTTTCCTGGGCCGCACCGGACACCTGTACGGCGGTCTGGTTGATCGTTTCAACCAGGTCGCGCAACTGGTCAATGGAGTAGTTGATCGAGTCAGCGATAGCACCAGTGAAGTCTTCGGTAACAGTGGCGGCTACCGTCAGGTCACCGTCAGCTAGGTCGCCGATTTCGTCAAGCAGACGCAAAATCGCTGTCTGGTTACGCTCATTCTTTTCCGCGGTTTCGCTCAACCGACGACGCGTAACCTGAACCATGACCAGGCCGATCAGCAGAATCGAAGCCAGTGCCAATGCACCAAGGACATAGCCAGCGAGGGTATTGACGTAACGGGCTTCAGCACGATTTTGAAGCCCCTGGGTCAGCTCGGACGTTTTGTCGAGCAGCGTCTGCGAAACCTCGAAGATGCTGTTCGATGACTCACGTACCTGGAACAGTTCCGGTGAGGTTTCCAGAATCTCGTCTACCGATCCGGAAACGAACTGGAACAGCTCTGAAATAGCGGCCAACCGATCCAATGCTTCGACGTCGCTGACCCGGGTAATGCCCATGGCCTCGTTGCCTTCCAGCATGGCGCTGAGCACTCGACCGAACAGGCTGGCGTCGCGACCAAACATGTCTGCGGCCTGCACAGAGTCCTGATCACCGGAAAGCACCTTGTTGACCGACCCCAGGATACGTTCCGCGAGCAGCGATTGACGCTGGGCCACGGAAACCTGAGCGGCTGGAGCGCCACTTTCCAAAAGGATGTCCACGACCTCCTCATACTCAACCTGCAGCTGAGGGATCGTTTCGGCGAGGGTGGCTGCCACCTGATGCAAGGACAGTACTGTTTGTTCGCTGGCAAGGATCGCGTCGGTGTTCTGCCGCAGCGTATCCCAATCCTGCTGCACTGCCGCCACTTCGGATTGAAGCGCTTCCGGTACCGCAGGCAATCCGATGCGCTCATCGCCAACCGAGAGGTAGCTCCAACGCTCGCTAAAGTCATTGCGAGCATCTTTCAGCGAGTCGAATGCCTCGGGGGTACCGGTGGCCGCCTCAACCGCGTTCTTCGCGATGCGCTGGGAGAGAACTCGCAGCTCACCTGCGTGTCCAACGTACTCGTTATCGTAGTCGGCCTGTGTATTGATGTACGCGAAGTTCACGAACAGCAACACCATCGAGACGATCAGAAGGATAAACAGGCCGGCGATCAACGTATTGCTACGTACCCCTGCCAGCAATGCATTCGCGTTCATTTTTTTCATTTTTCCGGCCCCCGCCTGGACCACCTGTACGTTTCCTTCCAAGAACCAAAAGGCCGGCATCAGCCGACCCCACCTAAATCAATACGCCACGTCCAGAAATTTCTGGTGCGCGGCAAGCGCGTGCGGACTGAAAACCAGCCAGGGCTGCTCGCGCTGAAAGACACCGTGAATGAATGGTTGAATCGAGGCCTCGACAGGAGGCAACTGTTCGGAGAATGCATCTACCGGAAAATGCTGCATGCCGAACACTTCATCGACCGTCAGTCCCGCGAACACTTCCTGGTGGTCCACCACCAACACACGCCGCTGCTTGCGTAAAGGCGACAACTCGAGCCCTAGGTAGCCGCACAGGTCCATGACCGGCAAAAGCCTGCCACGGACGTTGGCCACTCCCTTTACCCACGCCTTCACACCGGGAAGCAGGGTATACCGCGGCTCATGGAGTATTTCGCCAACCTCTCCCATCGGAGCAACGAACAGTCGGCCTCCCATTCGGAAACCGATACCAGCCCATGACTGGATAGCTTCTTGCTGCAACGGCAATCCGGCAGCCGAAGCCCTGCAACGGCTGTCGATATCCAGAAGTCGCTGAAAAGGCGTAGGCGTATCCGACATGCTGGTAACTTCCTTCGTCCGAATCCCGAAACCGCTAATCAACCGGTAAGTACGGCGCTCAGGGTCTTCAGCAATGTCGCTTCGTCCACCGGCTTGGTCAGGTAATCTTTGGCTCCCTGACGCTTGCCCCAGACCTTATCGGTTTCCTGGTCCTTGGTCGTCACAATGATCACTGGAATGTGACTGGTTTCAGCATCTTTGGTCAGTTGACGAGTCGCCTGAAAACCGTTCAGGCCGGGCATGACGATATCCATCAGCACCGCGTCTGGTTTCTCCTGGCGCGCAAGCGCTACGCCATCGGCGCCGTTTTCGGCCTTGAGAACGACGTGCCCGTGCTTCTCCAGCATGGCCGTCAGCTTGTACATTTCGGTCGGCGAGTCATCAACAATCAGAACGCGAGCCATGGTTTCTCCGTAGGAAAGGCTTCAGCGGCACAATGGGCCGGACTTCAGGATACTTGCTCTACCGGTGCAAAGTCAGGCACATGTGCTTTGATAGCACCGAGCAATTCTTCTTTGCTGAACGGCTTGGTGAGGTACTGGTCAGACCCCACGATCCGCCCCTTGGCCTTGTCAAACAAACCATCCTTCGAGGACAGCATGATCACCGGCGTGGACTTGAACGAACTGTTGTTCTTGATCAGCGCGCAGGTCTGATAACCATCAAGCCTGGGCATCATGATATCGACGAAGATGATGCGCGGATGACTATCCGCAATTTTGGCAAGCGCATCGAAGCCATCCACCGCCGTGATCACATCACAACCTACTTTTTTCAGCAGCGTTTCGGCGGTGCGACGAATCGTTTTCGAATCGTCGATCACCATGACCTTCAAGCCCTCGGAGTGCTGTTCCATTTCGCCCTACCATCGCCTCGGTGAGTCGTAGTTTATCGTTATGTCAGTGCGCTGGAGGCCCTGTCATCGATGGGCTGCACCCAATCGCCGGACCTTTTTAGCACACTCCTCAAGTGCAAGCTATCTGCCGCCGGAGCAGCGGGATTTTCCTTGACCCAGCGCACAACCGCCGCCAATCTGCGTCGGTATTTCAAGCCTCTGGCAGCGCTTGCCTGCCCCTCGTTGGAGACCACCACATGACTGTTCGCGTCGGGATCATCATGGACCCAATCGCGCAGATCGCATTCAAGAAAGACAGCTCCCTGGCCATGCTGCTGGCAGCCCAGGACCGCGGCTGGACGATCTACTACATGGAACAACGCGATCTCTACCAGCTTGCCGGCGAGGCGCGGGCCCGCATGCGCCCGATCCAGGTCTTTAACGACCCCCAACGCTGGTACGAAACAGGGGAAGAAGTAGACAGCGCTCTTGCCGACCTTAATGTCATCCTGATGCGCAAGGATCCGCCCTTTAACAGCGAGTATGTCTACGCCACCTATCTGCTGGAGCTTGCTGAGCAGGCCGGCACGCTGGTGGTAAATCGCCCGCAGAGTCTGCGCGACTGCAACGAGAAGTTCTTTGCCACCCAGTTTCCGCAATGCACCCCACCGACCCTTGTCAGCAGGCGGTCCGACATTTTGCGGGAGTTTGCTCGCGAGCAGCGTGACATCATTCTCAAACCGCTGGATGAAATGGGTGGCGCATCGATTTTCCGCCACCGCGAAGGCGACCCGAATCTTTCAGTGATCCTCGAGGTACTGACCGAGCATGGCGGCCGTCAGATTATGGCGCAGCGCTACATTCCGGCCATCACGGAAGGCGACAAACGCATCCTGATGATAGACGGCGAGCCGGTGCCCTACTGCCTGGCGCGCATACCCGCAGTGGGCGAAACCCGCGGCAATCTCGCCGCCGGGGGACGCGGCGTCGCGCAGCCACTTTCTGAGCGCGACAAGGAGATCGCCGCGATTGTGGGGCCGGAGCTGCGCAAACGCGGGCTGCTTTTCGTCGGCCTGGACGTGATTGGTGAGTTCCTCACCGAGATCAACATCACCAGCCCGACCTGCATCCGCGAGATTGACAGCGCCTTCGATACCCGCATCGGCGAGCGCCTGATGGACGCCATCGCAGCAAAACTGAGCGAATCCAACGTTTAGCTCAAATGCGGTTGGCGCAGCGCCAACCGCCTCTCTTTCAAATTGCCTGCTGCGCTTCGGTCGACGCATCGTCGTAGCCACCCATCAAAGCTGCCGCCTGGTTCATAGACTTTTACAGTTACGCTGGGCAGACTGCGCGCACTTCAAGCCGACTGAAATGCGATGAACGCCGCTACACGCCAACCCTCTCTTGCCCCTACCGGAGTCCGTCCGGCAGACCGTCTCGGCTTTACGATATTTCTCGCAGCCGCGCTTCACGGTGCCCTGATTCTAGGGCTCGGCTTCACGCTCTCAGAACCAAAGCAGACCAGCAAATCGCTGGAGATCACTTTGTCCACGTTTAAGAGCGAAAACAAGCCGAAGGAAGCGGATTTCCTGGCTCAGGACAATCAGCAAGGCAGCGGCACGCTGGAGCACAAGGCCTCGCCAAAAACAACTGAGCAAGCGCCATTCCAGGACACCCAGGTACGCAAGGTCTCGCCCGCTTCGTCGCCCCCGCCAAGCAACCCTAGCGAGGCGCCCAAGACAGCCGTAGCGACGCGCTCCCCGCAACCTGAAAAGACACCGGCCAAGCCACAAAAGAACAAGCCGCAGCCACAGGCGCAACCGGCTCCCGTCTATGACAGTTCGCAGCTCAGCGCAGAAATCGCCAGCCTCGAAGCCGAACTTGCCCAGCAGGTCGAGCAATATGCCAAGCGGCCTCGTGTCAGCCGCCAGAACAGCGCTGCCACCATGCGCGACATCAGTGCCTGGTACCGCGACGAATGGCGCAAGAAAGTCGAGCGTATCGGCAACCTGAACTATCCAGATGAGGCGCGCCGTCAACGCATCTACGGGAGTCTGCGAATGTTGGTCGTGGTTGACCGAAACGGCGCGGTACAGGAGCTCCGAGTACTCGAATCCTCAGGCCAGGCGATGCTCGACGAGGCCGCCATGCGCATCGTCAGACTTGCGGCGCCCTTTGCGCCTTTTGCCGGCGAGCTGGCGCAGAACTACGATCAGGTCGAAATCATTCGAACCTGGCGCTTCGAGCGCGGCGATCGCCTGTCAAGCCGCTGACAAGGGACGCGGGCGCCGCGTCGGCTATCGCGTTTGGTGCAGCCGCTTCACGGCCCAGGCCGCAACGCTTAAGCTAGCACCCATGAACGCGACCTCGCCCAGCTACCTCAAGCATCACTTTCTAATCGCCATGCCACATATGGCGGACCCCAATTTCGCCCAAACCTTGATCTATCTGGTTGAACACAACCGGGATGGGGCGATGGGGCTCATTGTCAACCGCCCGAGCGGATTGAACCTGGCGGACATACTTGAGCAGCTCCGCCCGGAGCAACCAGGAAATGCCAGCAGCCAGCACCTGACGATCTTTTCGGGCGGACCGGTACAGACCGATAGAGGCTTCGTGCTGCATCCTGCCGATGCGCAATTCCAGGCAACACTTGATCTGGGCCCGCTCGGTGTGACGACTTCCCAAGATGTGCTCTTCGCCATCGCCGACGGCTACGGCCCAAAGCAGCAGTTCATTGCTCTCGGTTATGCGGGCTGGGAGGCTGGTCAGCTGGAAGCGGAGCTGGCGGAAAATGCCTGGCTGAGCTGCCCGGCGCAGCCTGAAATCCTTTTCGACCTGCCCTACGATCAGCGTTTGACGGCCGCTGCCGCATCGCTGGGTGTCGATCTCAGGCTGCTCAGCAGCCAGGTCGGCCACGCATGAGTACGCTGCGGCTACTGCTCGGCTTCGACTACGGCACCAAGCAGATCGGCGTCGCCGTCGGCCAGGCGGTGACCGGCCAGGCGCGTGAGCTCTGTGTGCTTAAGGCGCAAAACGGCGTACCTAATTGGTCACAGATCGAAGCGCTGCTACGCGAGTGGCAACCGGATGCGCTGGTGGTCGGCCTGCCTCTAAACATGGACGGCAGTAGCAGCGAGATGAGCGCTCGTGCAGAAAAGTTCGCACGCCGCCTCAACGGTCGCTTCAACCTGCCAGTGCATACTCATGACGAGCGCCTCACCACATACGAAGCCAAAGGCGAGCGCCTGCGTGGCGGTCAGAGCGGCGGTTACCGTGAACGCCCCGTCGATGCCCTCGCTGCGGCTCTTTTACTCGAAGGCTGGCTGAGTGCCCAGCAATCCGCCTGAAGCGGCCCCAGGAGAAATCATGACCCTGCCCAACCCCGACCAGTTGCTCCCGGAAATGGCTGCAACCCTGGATCAGCACCTCAAGAGCCGGAAGATAAGCGAGCCTCGTTTCATCGGCATCCGCACGGGTGGCGTCTGGGTCGCTCAGGCACTTCTTGAACAACGGGCGAAGAACGAAGCACTGGGGATACTGGACGTCTCGTTCTACCGCGACGACTTCACCCAGAACGGCCTGCATCCCCAGGTCCGCCCCTCGGAGCTACCATTCGAAATCGAAGGCCAGCATCTGATCCTGGTCGATGATGTGCTCATGAGCGGCCGCACCATTCGTGCAGCGCTGAACGAGCTGTTCGACTACGGCCGGCCGGCCAGCGTCAGCCTGGTATGCCTGCTGGACCTCAATGCCCGCGAGCTGCCGATCAGGCCGGACGTGGTGGGTGCCACACTCTCACTGGCGCCCGACCAACGGATAAAGCTCCTTGGCCCAAGCCCGCTAACGCTCGAACTCCAGACCCTCGCCTCCGCCAATTGAGACCCTCGCGATGACGCCTACCGACGCCAAGCGCCCGCTACAGCTGAACGATAATGGTCAGTTGCGCCATTTCCTCTCGCTGGATGGCCTGCCCCGTGCCCTGCTAACGGAAATCCTGGACACTGCCGATTCGTTCCTCGAGGTCGGCGCCAGAGCGGTAAAAAAGGTTCCGCTGTTGCGAGGCAAAACCGTTTGCAACGTGTTCTTCGAAAATTCGACGCGAACGCGCACCACCTTCGAGCTGGCGGCCAAGCGGCTCTCGGCGGACGTCATCACCCTGAGCGTCTCGACCTCCTCGACCAGTAAGGGCGAAACACTTACCGACACCCTGCGCAACCTCGAAGCGATGGCCGCCGACATGTTCGTAGTGCGCCACGCTGATTCGGGCGCCGCCCACTTCATCGCTGAACATGTCTGCCCGGATGTAGCAATCATCAACGGTGGCGATGGACGCCATGCGCACCCGACCCAAGGCATGCTCGACATGCTCACCATTCGCCGCCACAAGGGCGACTTCGAAAAACTCTCGGTGGCCATTGTCGGCGACATCCTGCATTCGCGCGTAGCCCGCTCCAATATGCTCGCGCTCAAAACACTGGGCTGTCCCGACATTCGTGTCATCGGCCCGAAGACGCTGCTACCCGTTGGCCTGGAGCAGTACGGCGTGAACGTCTACCACGACATGAACGAAGGCCTGCGCGATGTCGATGTCGTGATCATGCTGCGCCTACAACGCGAACGCATGCAGGGCGGCCTGCTGCCCAGCGAGGGCGAGTTCTATCGCCTCTATGGCCTGACCACCCAGCGCATGGCGCTGGCCAAAACGGACGCTATCGTCATGCACCCCGGCCCGATCAACCGCGGCGTCGAGATCGAATCGGCAGTGGCCGATGGTGCCCAGTCGGTCATCCTCAACCAGGTCACCTATGGCATCGCGATTCGTATGGCGGTGCTGTCCATGGCGATGAGCGGGCAGACCGCACAACGGCAACTCGAACAGGAATACGCGGCCGAGGAGCAGAACTGATGCCTACCCATATCCTCGGTGCTCGCCTGATCGACCCGGCCAATGGACGCGACGAAATCACTGATATTTACTGTCAGGACGGCAAGATCATCGCTCTCGGCCAGGCGCCTTCGGGATTCAGCGCGGCAAATACCATTGATGCACGCGGCTTGATTGCTGCGCCCGGCCTGGTCGACCTATCGGTGGCACTTCGCGAACCGGGCTATAGCCGCAAAGGCAACATTGCCAGCGAAACGCTTGCGGCAACCGCTGGCGGTATCACCAGTCTGTGCTGCCCACCTCAGACCAAGCCGGTACTGGACACCGCAGCAGTTGCCGAACTGATCCTCGACCGTGCTCGCGAGTCCGGCCATGCCAAGGTTTTCCCGATCGGCGCACTGACGCGCAACCTGGCAGGCGAACAACTATCGGAATTGGTTGCCCTACGAGACGCAGGCTGCGTCGCCTTTGGCAATGGCCTGGCCAATTTCACCAGCAACCGCAACCTGGGCCGAGCGCTGGAATACGCTGCAACATTCGACCTCACCGTTGTCATCCATTCTCAGGACAGCGACCTGTCCGAGGGTGGCCTGGCCCATGAAGGCCCGGCCGCGGCCTTTCTCGGCCTGGCCGGGATTCCCGAAACGGCGGAAACCATTGCCCTGGCGCGTAACCTGCTGCTGGTGGAACAAGCCGGTGTGCGCGCGCACTTCAGCCAACTCACCACGGCCCGCGGCGCCCAGATGATTGCCGAGGCGCAAGCTCGTGGCCTGCCGATCACCGCCGACGTGGCGATGTATCAGCTGATCCTCACCGACGAAGCGCTGCACGGTTTCTCAAGTCTCTACCATGTGCAGCCGCCTCTGCGCAGTGCCGGCGACCGTGAGGGCCTTCGTCAGGCGGTGAAGAGCGGTGTCATCTCGGTGATCTCAAGCCATCATCAACCGCATGAAGCGGACGCCAAGCAGGCCCCGTTCGGCGAGACCGAGGCGGGCATCAGTAGCGCTGAGATTCTCCTGCCTCTCGCCCTGACGCTGGTTGAAGACGGCCTGCTGGACCTGCCGACCTTGCTGGCTCGCCTGAGCAGCGGCCCGGCCGCGGCGCTGAAGCTGCCGGCCGGCCAACTGTCGATTGGTGGAGCCGCGGATTTGGTCCTTTTCGACCCTAGCAGTTCGACCTTGGCCGGCGAGCGTTGGCACTCGAAAGGCCGCAATTGCCCGTTCATCGGGCATTGCCTGCCCGGGGCCGTGCGCTACACCCTGGTTGACGGCCGTGTCGCTTTCCAAGGCTAGGCCGCTCACACAGCCGTTCGCAGCCGAGCAGGGCTGCGAACGGAAAACGTCTAATTAATGCGTTTTTCCATATTCTGCATCGACACCTGGCTATTCAGCGTCCAGAAGTCATAAAGGATGCCGACGAAAAACAGCCCACCGGTGCAAAGATAAATCAGCCCGGTGATCCATTTGCCCTGGTACATCCGGTGCACGCCGAATATCCCCAGAAAGGTCAGCAGAATCCAGGCGACGGTGTAGTCGATCGGACCAGGCTGGAACCGCATGTCCGCTTCACGATCCATTGACGGAATCAGGAACAGGTCGATGATCCAACCGACAAAAAACAATCCGAGCGTGAAAAACCAAATGGTGCCGGTGATCGGCCTGCCATAGTAGAAGCGGTGCGAGCCAAGAAAGCCGAAGATCCACAAAAGATAGCCAATCAGGGTGCTATGGGTGTTTTGACGCATCTGAGCCTCGCAGTCCGGTTTGGGTATTTCGTGAGCTTATCCGATTCCCACTCAATTGCAGCGCCTGCCGAGCGGACACCACGCACCTGAGCCGCCATGATACTGTATATCCAACCAGCATCATGGTGATCTATGCAATTGATCGAGAAGCTCAGCGTCCTGGCCGACGCCGCTAAATACGATGTGTCCTGTGCCAGCAGCGGCGCGCCCAAACGCAGCTCAAAAGGCCGCAGCGGACTTGGCGCCACGGATGGCATGGGCATCTGCCACAGCTTCACGCCGGACGGTCGCTGCGTCGCGCTGCTGAAGATCCTGCTGACCAACTTTTGCCTGTACGACTGTCAGTACTGCGTCAATCGGCGCTCCAGCGATGTTCCGCGGGCACGCTTCACTCCAGAAGAAGTGGTAACGCTGACACTGGACTTCTACCGCCGCAATTGCATCAGCGGCCTGTTTCTCAGCTCCGGGATCATCCGCTCGGCGGACTACACCATGGAGCAGCTCAACCGTGTGGCCAGGCTGTTACGCGAAGAGCACGAGTTTCGCGGCTACATTCATCTGAAAACGATTCCCGATGCCGACCCGCAACTTATCGCGGAGGCGGGCCGTTACGCTGACCGCCTCAGCGTCAATATCGAACTGCCGACCGAGGCCAGCCTGATCCGCCTGGCGCCAGAGAAACAGGTGGTGACCATCAAGCAGGCGATGCACGCCATTCATGAAGGCGAGACTGAAGCCAAAGCAGAACAGCGCGCACCACGCTTCGCACCGGCCGGTCAGAGTACGCAAATGATCGTCGGGGCTGACGCCACCGATGACAGCACCATTCTGCACACCGCCCAATCACTGTATGGCGACTTCAGACTGCGGCGCGTCTATTACTCCGCCTTCAGCCCCATCCCACACAGCCCCAAAACCGTGCCGTTTGAGGCACCGCCACTGCTGCGCGAGCATCGCCTGTACCAAGCGGACTTCCTGATGCGCGGCTATGGCTTCAAGGTCAGCGAATTGCTGGCGGGCCCAGGCAACCTGCCGCTGGACATCGATCCGAAGCTGGCCTGGGCGCTGTCCAATCGTGAGCATTTTCCAGTTGACCTGAATAGCGCCGAGCCGACACTGATCGCGCGCATCCCCGGTATCGGGATCCTGAACGCCAAAAGGCTGGTCGCCCTGCGTCGGCAGAAGCGCATCCGCTTCGAAGACCTGACACGGCTTCGCTGCTCGCTTGAAAAGGCTAAACCCTTTGTCATCACACAAGACTACCGACCAAGCCTTGCCAATCGGGAGTCTGCGACCTTGCGCCGGAGCCTCAGTGACGGCCCGGTACAAATGGGCCTGTGGTGATGCAGGTGCGGTTTGATGGGAGCTTTGATGGCTGGCGCGACAGTGCCCGTGAACTGCTCCAAAGCGGCGTCGCGCCGCATCAAGTCGAGTGGCTTGGCAAGGACGAACTAGGTGGCTTGTTCGATGAGCCAGATACGTCCGGACCTGTCGATGCCGGACCGCCAGTTCGCATTCCGCGACAGCTGATCGAAGAGCTCGAAAGTGCTGCCCGCTTTCGTACGGCAGATCGGTGGAGCTTGCTGTATCGCGTGCTCTGGCGGGTCGCAAAAGGCGATCAAACAGCCAGGCTGGTCGGCGACATCGACGGAACCGAGCTGCACGCACGGATCAAGGCCGTGCGCCGTGAAGCGCACCACATGCATGCCTTTCTGCGGTTCAGCCCGACAGGCTGCGGCGAGTCGCCGAACTATGCCGCCTGGTTCGAGCCTGCCCATGATGTTCTCGTAAGTGCAGCACCACACTTTGCAGAACGGATGGGGCTAAATTCCTGGCTGATCGCAACGCCAATCGATGCGGTGCTTTGGGATGGAGTGGTCATGCACCATGCCGCCGCGTGCCCGCCCGCCTGGCGACGGCTTGCGCAAAATGCGCAGGATCCAGGGGCGGAGCTGTGGAAGACCTATTACGAAAGCACCTTCAACCCAGCGCGGTTGAACCGCAACGTCATGGAAAGCAACCTACCGGTCCGATTCTGGAAGAACCTGCCGGAGGGCGCCCTGATTCCTCAATTGATGAGCCAAGCGCGCGCCGGAGCACAACGTGACGGTCAGGCCGAGCGCGTGGCCAACCAGCCAGGCAAGCGAATCAGCCGGCCTGGCTAGCCATATCAACGGAAGCTGCGTCCCGGATCGTCGTCGCTGACCTCCAACGTCAGCCCTTGTGAAACGCTGGTGAGGTGTTCACCGTCGGTTTCCGACCCCAGCTTGATCATCAGTCGCAGATCGTTGGAGGAGTCGGCATGCGCCAAGGCGTCTTCGTACGTGATCTCGCCCTGGACATAGAGGTTGTACAGCGCCTGATCGAAGGTCTGCATACCAAGGTCGGTGGAGCGTTTCATCAGCGACTTGAGCTCGTGAACCTCGCCCTTGCGGATCAGATCAGCCGCCAGCGGCGTGTTGATCAGCACCTCGATCACCGCGCGGCGGCCTTTGCCATCGGGCGTCGGGATCAGCTGCTGGGCAACGATGGCTTTGAGGTTCAGTGACAGGTCCATCCAGACCTGCTGCTGCCGATCGGCCGGGAAGAAGTTGATGATTCGGTCCAGCGCCTGGTTAGCGTTGTTGGCGTGCAGGGTCGCCAAACACAGGTGCCCGGTTTCAGCGAAGGCCACGGCATAGTCCATGGTCTCGCGGGTCCGCACTTCACCGATCAGGATCACATCCGGCGCCTGGCGCAGGGTGTTTTTCAGCGCCACGTCGAAAGAATCCGTATCGATCCCCACTTCACGCTGGGTGACGATGCAGCTCTGGTGCTGGTGAATGAATTCGATCGGATCTTCGATGGAGATGATATGGCCGCTGGAGTTCTTGTTGCGGTAGCCGATCATCGCGGCCAGCGAGGTCGATTTGCCGGTACCGGTGGCGCCAACGAACAGCACCAGGCCGCGCTTGGTCATCGCCAGCTTTTTCAGCACCTCAGGAAGTTTCAGGTCTTCCAGCGTTGGAATGTTGGTTTCGATTCGGCGCAGCACCATGCCGGCAAGGTTGCGCTGATAGAAGGCGCTGACGCGAAAACGGCCGATGCCGCGCGCACTGATGGCGAAGTTGCATTCGTGGTTTTCGGTGAACTCGCGACGCTGCTGCTCGTTCATCACCGCATGGACCGTCTCGCGGGTCATCTCCGGCGACATCGGCGTTTTGTTCACCGGAAGGATCTTGCCGTTGACCTTCATTGAAGGCGGCACACCAGCGGTAATGAACAGATCGGAGCCGCCCTTTTCGACCATCAGGCGCAACAGTTTCTCGAATTCCATCGTCGTTCTCGTAGTCCGGGCGTAGCCGCGCAATGCAAAGCGAAGGGACCCGGCATAGCGCCAAGCCCCGATAGGTTTTAGAAGTTTTCCGGCTGCTTGGCTTTTTCCTTGGCGCTGTCGCGGGAGACCAGCCCCTTGGCCAACAAGCCTTTAAGGCAGGCATCCAGTGTTTGCATTCCCAGCGAGCCGCCGGTCTGGATGGACGAATACATCTGCGCCACCTTGTCTTCACGGATCAGATTTCGGATCGCAGGAGTGCCAATCATGATTTCGTGCGCCGCCACCCGACCACCGCCAACCTTTTTCAGCAGGGTCTGGGAAATCACGGCCTGCAGGGATTCCGACAACATCGAGCGGACCATGGACTTCTCTTCAGCCGGAAACACGTCGACTACCCGGTCGATGGTCTTGGCCGCCGAGGTGGTGTGCAGGGTGCCGAATACCAGGTGGCCGGTTTCCGCTGCAGTCAACGCGAGGCGGATGGTTTCCAGGTCGCGCATCTCGCCGACCAGAATGATGTCCGGGTCTTCACGCAGCGCCGAGCGCAGCGCTTCGGAGAAGCCGAGCGTGTCACGATGCACTTCACGCTGGTTGACCAGGCACTTCTTCGACTCGTGAACGAATTCGATCGGGTCCTCGATGGTGAGGATATGGTGATACTTGGTGTTGTTCAGGTAATCAAGCATCGCCGCCAGGGTGGTCGACTTGCCCGAACCGGTCGGCCCGGTGACCAGCACCAGCCCGCGCGGTACGTCGGTGATCTTGCGGAAGACTTCGCCCATGCCGAGGTCTTCCATGGTCAGCACCTTGGACGGAATGGTCCGGAATACTGCACCAGCACCGCGATTCTGGTTGAAGGCGTTGACCCGGAAGCGCGCCACACCAGGCACCTCGAACGAGAAGTCGGTCTCGAGAAACTCTTCGAAATCCTTGCGCTGCTTGTCGTTCATGATGTCGTAGATCAGCGCGTGCACCTGCTTGTGGTCCATCGCAGGGAGATTGATCCGGCGCACATCGCCGTCGACGCGGATCATCGGCGGCAAGCCGGAAGACAGGTGCAAATCCGACGCACCCTGCTTGGCACTGAAGGCCAGCAGCTCTGTGATATCCATGGGACTCCCCAATTACAAGCAAGCAGGTAGAATGCCGCGCAGACCCTAAGGTGGCAGGCGCAGGTAATGTCCACGATAGCGACGAATATTGCAAAGGTCGGAACGCGCATCCGTGAGGCGGCGCAAGCTGCAGAGCGCGATCCCGACGAGGTGCTGCTGCTCGCGGTGAGCAAGACCCAACCGGCCGAGGCCATCCGTGAGGCCAGCGAAGCGGGCCTGCACGATTTTGGTGAAAACTACCTGCAGGAAGCGCTGGAAAAACAGGCCGAACTCGCCGACCTGCCGCTGGTTTGGCATTTCATCGGGCCCATCCAATCGAACAAGACCAAGCTGATCGCCGAGCATTTCGACTGGGTGCACTCGGTGGACCGTTTGAAAATCGCCCAGCGTCTTTCAGATCAGCGTCCGGACCATCTGGCGCCTTTGAACCTCTGCCTGCAGGTCAACGTCAGCGGTGAAGCCAGCAAGTCCGGCTGCGAGCCGCAAGAGGTTCACGAGCTGGCCCAGGCCATCGCCGCCCTACCTCGCCTGCGCCTGCGCGGCCTGATGGCGATACCCGAACCAACTGACGATCCAGCCGAGCAGCGCGCAGCGTTCGCTCGCCTACGCCAACTGCAGTCCGAACTGCCGCTGGATCTGGACACGCTTTCCATGGGCATGAGTCAGGACCTGGAGGCGGCCATTGCCGAGGGTGCTACCTGGGTTCGCATAGGCACTGCCCTGTTCGGCGCCCGTGCCTACCCCTCGCAGGTGGCTGCAGACGCCCCACCGCATGACTAACAAGGAATCCCACATGAGCACTCCCCGTATCGCCTTCATCGGTGGCGGCAACATGGCCGCGAGCCTGATTGGCGGCCTACGCGCCCAAGGCATCCCGTCCTCCGCGATTTGCGCCAGTGATCCCGGCGCCGACAAACGCAGCGAACTCGAAGCCGCTCATGGCATCGAGGCTTTTACCGACAACGCCCAGGCTGTTGCAGGCGCGGACGTAGTGGTCCTCGCGGTCAAACCGCAGGTGATGCAGGCGGTCTGCCGCGACCTGGCTGCACACCTGCAAGCGAATCAGCTGGTCGTCTCGATTGCCGCGGGCATCGATTGCGCCAGCCTGCAGGCCTGGCTGGGTGACACAACACCACGGGCGATCGTTCGCTGCATGCCGAACACCCCATCCCTGCTGCGTCAGGGTGTGAGCGGGCTGTTCGCCAACGATCAGGTGACCGATTCGCAAAAGCAGCAAGCCGAACAGCTGTTGTCGGCGGTTGGACTGGCACTCTGGCTGGACAAGGAGTCGCTGATCGACGCCGTGACCGCCGTGTCGGGCAGCGGCCCTGCGTATTTCTTCCTGATGATCGAGGCGATGACCGCTGCGGGTGAGCGTATGGGCTTGCCGCGCGATACGGCCGCGCAGCTGACCATGCATACCGCGCTGGGGGCTGCACGAATGGCCTGCGAAAGCGATGTTGGAGCGGCCGAATTGCGACGTCGTGTCACCTCGCCGAACGGAACCACCGAAGCGGCGATCAAAGCCTTCCAAGCGGGCGGTTTCGAAAGCCTGGTTGAGCGAGCGATGATTGCAGCCGCACAACGCTCGGCCGAACTCGCCGAACAACTGGGCAACTAAGGAGCCTTCATGTCGCAACTCTCGCAAGCCCTGATCCTGATCGTCCAGACGCTGGGCAGCCTGTACCTGCTGATCGTCTTGCTGCGTTTCATCCTGCAGCTGGTCCGGGCAGACTTCTACAACCCGCTTAGCCAGTTCATTGTCCGCGCCACGCACCCGCTGCTCAAGCCGCTGCGCCGCATCATCCCCAGTATCGGCGGGCTAGACCTGTCCTCACTGGTACTGGCGATCATCGTCCAGATCCTACTGATGGCGGCGATCCTGATGATCGCGTTCGGCACCATCGGAAACCCGCTGCAGCTTTTGGTCTGGGCCGTCATTGGCGTGACCGGGCTGTTCATCAACATCTTCTTCTACGCGCTTATCATCAGCGTAATCCTGTCCTGGGTCGCACCTGGCAGTCACAACCCGGGCGCTCAACTGGTCAGCCAGATCTGCGAACCGGCATTGGCACCCTTCCGCCGTCTGCTGCCAAGCATGGGTGGGCTGGATATCTCGCCGATTTTCGCGTTTCTGGCGATCAAGCTGATCGACATGCTGGTCATCAATAACCTGGCAATGATGACCCACATGCCCAACATCCTGCGCTCGCTTATCTGAGCCTGAAGCCGCCTTAAGCCTTGTGCAGGCTTTGGGCGGTGGTTCACAAAAGGCTTGATTGACCCGCATCGGGTGGCAGGGATAATCGCCTCCTACGCCTTTCAGGAAGCACCACGACCATGGAACGACTCGACCGGCAGGTGGATGCCTATGTCTCCTGGAAACGCGACCTTATCCGCGAAATAACGCGCTACCGCAGCTGGCTGGCGCACAACCGGCTGAACTCGGAGGTGGTTGAAGCCCGCCTGGACCGTTCGCTGAAACTGCTGCGCACCGACCATATAACCCTCGCGTTTGTCGGCGAGTATTCGCGCGGCAAGACGGAGCTGATCAACAGCCTGTTCTTCTCGGAGTATGGCCAGCGCATCCTGCCGTCGCGTGCCGGCCGCACCACCATGTGCCCGACCGAGCTGTTCTTCGATCCCCGCGCGGAACGTTCTTACATTCGCCTGTTGCCGATCGAATCCCGCCTTGAAGACACCAGCATCGCCCAGCTCAAGCGCGCCCCACGCTTGTGGACGAACATTGCGCTGGATCCCGCGAATCCTGACGCCATGGTCGAAGCGTTCGGCCAGGTAGCTTCCGCGAAATCCATGCCCGCCGAGCAGGCTATCCAGCTGGGCTTCCACCCCGATGTGCTGGAAGCGTCCGAAGTTAACGGTGAAGTCTTGGTGCCGGCTTGGCGACACGCCATGGTCAGCTTCGACCATCCGCTACTGCGCCAAGGCCTGCGCATCCTCGATACACCCGGCCTCAACGCGCTCGGCAGCGAGCCGGAGCTGACGCTGTCGATGCTGCCTAACGCCCACGCGGTAATTTTCCTGCTGTCGGCCGATGCCGGCGTGACGGCCAGCGACATGGGTATCTGGCAACAGCACATTCGCCAGCTCAACGACGGTGGGCGAAACCGTCTGTTTGCCGTGTTGAACAAGATCGATGTTCTGTGGGACGACGTCTCCGGTGAGACCTTTGTCAGTGAGGCGATTCACCGGATGCAGGCCGCTACGGCGCAACAGTTGGGCATCGCCGTGGAGGATGTGCTTCCTCTCTCAGCCAAGCAGGCCCTGCTGGCCAAGATTCGCGGCGATCAAAGTCTGCTCGAGCGCAGTCAACTGGTTGCACTGGAACATCTGCTCAGCGAGCGCATCCTTGCTCAGAAGGAGCATCTGCTGGAACAACAGGTGGTGCGCCAGGTGCTCGCCTTGCTGCAGAACAGCCAGCATATCCTGACCCAGCGGCTGACCAAGGTTCGCGAGCAATGCCAACTGCTCGATAGCCATCGCCAGGACAGCGGCCAGATGCTCCTCGAGCTGACGGCCCGTACCCGCCATGACCATAACCAGCACCACAAGCGCCTGCTGCAGCTGAAAACCAACCAGCGTCTACTGCAACGCCAGGGCGAGCTTCTGCGTTCGACGGTGCGCCCGGAACGGCTCGAGGAACACCTCTCTCGCCTGCGTCGCAGCCTGACCGGCAGCCTGACCACTCTGGGAATCAACCTCAGCATCGTGCATTTTTTCCGCTCCGTAGAGCAGGATATCGCTGCGCTTGAGCACGAGGCGGCATTGGCCAACAAGATGGTCTCAGCCATCTACAGGCGCCATAACGACGAAAATCCGCTACACGGCGTGGACGCCCCGCTGTTCCGTCTGGCGCAGTACCAGAAAGAACTCAAGGACCTGCAAAGCAAGGCCGACCAGTTCCGCCTGCAGCTCAAGACGCTGCTCACCGAGCAGCGCACCTTGACCCGTCGCTTCTTCGCCACCCTTGTTCAGGAGGTGGTCGCCATGCATCAGCGCTTACGCCAGGAAGCCGAGCATTGGGCCAATGAAGCGCTGCTGCCGCTGATGCAGCATTCGCTGGAACACAAGCAGCAATTGGAAGCACACATGCTGCGCCTCAAGAGCCTGGCGCAGGATAGCCAGCAAAGCAGCCAGCGCGGGCGCGCGCTCGCGCGGTACAGCCTGGAGCTGGAGCAACAGCTGGCCCAGGCGGGTGAAATGCTGCGAGTGCTGCGAAAACCGGCACCGATTCGCCGCCAAGGCAAGGTCGTCAGCCTCACCAGCGCCAACTTGGGCTGACACCGGCGTTGCGATTGAGGATGAATTGAGGCGCGCTAACCTTTAGACTTTGCCGCCTTCTTCCAGTACGAGCCAGGGTCGATGCCCACAGCTATCCCAACCGATTCCGTTGGTCTGGTGAGTCCGAAGGTCGCGCATTTCGCCGAGCCGCTGGCACTCGCCTGTGGCCGCACGCTGAACGATTACCAGCTGATCTACGAAACCTACGGCGAGCTCAACGCCTCGTGCAGCAATGCCGTGCTCATCTGCCACGCGCTGTCAGGCCATCACCACGCGGCCGGTTACCATGACGCGGAAGACCGCAAACCGGGGTGGTGGGACAGCTGTATCGGTCCGGGCAAAGCCATCGACACCAACCGTTTCTTTGTGGTCAGCCTGAACAACCTCGGCGGCTGCAATGGCTCAACGGGCCCCAGCAGCATCAATGCAGCCACGGGCAAACCTTATGGCGCGGATTTCCCGGTTGTTACTGTCGAGGACTGGGTCAACAGCCAGGCCCGCCTGGCCGACATGCTCGGCATTGAGCAGTGGGCTGCTGTAGTCGGTGGCAGCCTAGGCGGCATGCAGGCCATGCAATGGACCATGAGTTACCCCGAGCGCGTGCGTAATTGCGTGGCGATTGCTTCTGCACCCAAGCTGTCAGCGCAGAACATTGCGTTCAATGAGGTCGCGCGCCAGGCCATCCTCTCCGATCCAGAGTTTCATGGCGGCCACTTTCAAGAGAAGGGCGTGATTCCCAAGCGGGGCCTGATGCTGGCACGCATGGTCGGCCACATCACTTACCTGTCCGACGACGCCATGGGCACCAAGTTTGGTCGTGGGCTCAAGAGCGAGAAGCTGAACTACGATTTCAACAGCGTAGAATTTCAGGTCGAAAGCTATCTTCGTTATCAGGGCGAAGAGTTCTCCGGCCGCTTCGATGCCAACACTTACCTGCTGATGACCAAGGCGCTGGATTATTTCGACCCGGCCGCAGCCTACGAAGATGACCTGGCCAAGGCCCTGTCGACGGCTAAGGCAGACTTCTGCGTGATTTCGTTTACCACCGACTGGCGCTTCTCGCCTGAGCGCTCGCACGAAATCGTCGACGCGCTGATGGCGGCGCGAAAAAACGTCTGTTACCTGGAGATCGACGCTCCGCAGGGCCATGACGCCTTCCTGATTCCGATCCCTCGTTATCTACAGGCCTTTCGCGGTTACATGAACCGTATAGCCGTATAAGGAACCCATATGCGCGCCGACCTGGACATCATCCAAGACTGGATCCCGGCGGGGAGCCGCGTGCTCGACCTGGGCTGCGGTAACGGTGACCTGCTGGCCTGGCTTCGGGACAACAAGCAGGTCAGCGGCTATGGCCTGGAAATCGACCCGGACAACATTGCCGCCTGCGTCGAGAAAGGGGTCAACGTCATCGAGCAAGACCTCGACAAGGGCCTCGGCAACTTCGCCAGTGATAGCTTCGACATGGTTGTCATGACCCAGGCGCTGCAAGCGGTCCACTACCCGGACAAGCTGCTCAAGGAAATGCTACGGGTCGGCCGCGAATGCATCATCACCTTCCCCAACTTCGGTCACTGGCGCTGCCGCTGGTACCTGGCCAGCAAAGGCCGCATGCCGGTGTCCGATTTTCTCCCCTACACCTGGTACAACACGCCGAACATTCACTTCTGCACCTTCGAGGACTTCGAGCGACTGTCCCATGAACTCGGCGCACGGGTGCTTGAACGTCTGGCTGTGGATCGCCATCACAAGCACGGCGTGGCGAGTCGCTTGTGGCCTAATCTGATTGGTGAAATCGGTATTTATCGTGTCACCGGAGCCGTCCGCTGACCGCTCATTGCTGGAGGTAACTCATGAAATCTAGCCTGGTATGCCTGCTCGCCCTGTTATTCGCCCTGCCCGCCGTGGCCGAGCGCAAACACAGCGTCGGCGAATACGATGTGCACTACATCGCTTTCAATTCCGGCTTCCTGCAGCCTGACATCGCCGCCGCAGCTGGCCTGGTGCGCAGCAAGACTCAAGGCGTGCTCAACATATCGGTGCTCAAGTCCGGCAAACCGACCGCAGCGCAGGTCAATGGCACGGTGAAGAACCTCCTCGGACAGGATTACACCCTGAACTTCAAGCAGTTGAAAGAAGGCGAGCAGGCCATCTACTACCTGGCTCAGTTCCCCTTCGACTCGCAAGAAACCCTGCGCTTCAACCTGAACGTGCAGCCTGCCGGCGCCCCGGCGATCAACTTCGACTTCAGCCAAGAAGTCTTCCCGGACGAATGATGCTTTTCAACGAACTGGTGCTGGCCAGCCACAACACCGGCAAGCTCAAGGAGCTGCAGGCCATGCTCGGCGACGCCGTGCGTGTGCGCTCGATTGGTGAGTTCAGCGACATCGAACCAGAGGAAACCGGGCTTTCCTTTGTCGAGAACGCCATTCTCAAAGCACGCAACGCGGCGCGCATATCCGGCTTGCCGGCGCTGGCCGATGATTCCGGGCTGGCAGTGGATCATCTGGGCGGCGCACCCGGCATCTACTCGGCACGCTACGCCAATGGCCAGGGCGATGCGGCAAACAATGCCAAACTGCTCGATGCCCTGAAGGATGTGCCGGACGCCGGACGTAGCGCACAGTTCGTCTGCGCGCTGGCGCTGCTGAGGCATGCTGATGATCCGTTGCCGATTATCTGCGAAGGACTCTGGCAGGGCCGCATTCTGCACAGTTCTCAGGGGGAGCATGGCTTCGGTTACGACCCTCTGTTCTGGGTGCCGGAACGAGACTGCTCCAGCGCCGAGCTGGCACCGAAGGACAAGAACCAGCTCAGCCATCGGGCCCGCGCCATGGCCCTGCTCAAGCAGCGGCTGGGGATCGCATGACCGCAGTTCCCAGCGGCGGCGCTCCGGAGCCGCCTGCGGCATCGCGCCTGGGATTGCCGCCGCTGGCGGCCTACGTTCACATTCCCTGGTGCGTGCGCAAATGCCCGTATTGCGACTTCAACTCCCATGCTGCCGGCGCCTCGCTGCCCGAGGACGCTTATGTCGAGGCGCTGCTGGCTGACCTGGATGCCGATCTGGAGCAGATCCAGAGCCGCCGGCTGACATCGATCTTTTTCGGCGGCGGCACGCCGAGCCTGTTCTCCGCCAGCGCACTGGCGCGAATCCTTGACGGCATGCGGCAGCGGGTCGGGTTCGCCGAGGACATCGAAATCACCTTGGAGGCCAACCCCGGCACTTTCGAACAGGCAAAATTCCGTGACTATCGCAGTCTCGGCATCAACCGCTTGTCGATCGGCGTCCAGAGCTTCCAGCCCGCCAAGCTGGAGGCCCTCGGTCGTATCCATGATGGCGACGAAGCGATCCGGGCCGCCGACATGGCGCGCGCAGCGGGCTTCGATAATTTCAATCTGGACCTGATGCACGGCCTGCCTGAACAGAGCCTGGAGGACGCCCTGAGCGACCTGCGCATCGCCATCGCCCAACAGCCTACGCACCTGTCCTGGTATCAGCTCACGGTCGAGCCGAACACTGAGTTCTGGAACAAACCGCCCCGATTGCCGGAAGACGAAACCCTCTGGGACATCCAGGAAGCCGGACAGGCACTGCTCGCCGAACACGGCTATCGCCAGTATGAAACCTCGGCTTATGCGCAACCGGGTCGGCAGGCGCGGCACAACCTCAATTACTGGACCTTCGGCGACTTCCTCGGCCTCGGTGCGGGTGCCCATGGTAAGTGGACCGCAGCAGACGGCGAGATCTACCGGCACTGGAAAACCCGCCTGCCCAAAGACTATCTCGACCCGGACAAACGCTTCCGTGCGGGCCACAAGCAGCTCGCGCAGGACGAATTACCCTTCGAATTCCTGATGAACGTGCTGCGCCTCACCGACGGCGTGCCTTCATTGATGTTCACTCAGCGCACCGGCCTCTCGTTGGACCTGCTGGCCGCCGGACGACGCGACGCTGAAGCGCGCGGCCTGCTGGAGCCTGACCCGCAGCGGCTGGTGGCTACCGCCAAAGGCCAGCTTTTTCTCAACGACCTGTTGCAACTTTTCCTGCCCTAAGGACCCTGCATGGATCTCGTACTGGACCTCATCGCCACCTTGTCGCGCTGGAGTCGCCACCACCTGTTTGATATCTCCCTGACGATCATGGCCACGCTGTTTGTCCTGTTCGGCCCCGCCTTGAATGCGTGGGTGCAGAAAAACATCGGCGGACTCAACTTCGTCCTCCGAACACTGGCCTTTGTGATCTTCTGCGCACTGGTCTACGGTCTGGGCATCATCTATCTCAGCCCTTGGCTGGCGAAGGGTTTGGCGCAGTTCAACAACTACACCCTAGCGCCGGTGCTACTGCTGGTGTTGTTCATTATCGGCGTCGTTGCCGACCGCAACTGATCAAGCACAGCCGCCGGATCCAGACGCAAAAAAGCCGCCATTAGGCGGCTTCTTGTTTACTGGCAATCGGTCAGTTGCCACCACGACGCAGCGCTGCCGGCGAGAAGTCACGCGGACCAAGCCTGGCGCCGAAGTCATACATCGGCTCGTTGTTGTCCAACCCATCGACGAAGTAGTTGCCCTCTTTGAGGTGGTATAGCGTTTCGACCGTGCTGTTGAACATCGGAAGCTCGTAGTAACTGATCGGATGGCTCTCCTGCAGGCCGATCAGCTCCCCCTGTTCGTCGTACAGGTCGACCGCCAGGATCGACCAGCTGTCCTCATCGACATAGAACCGGCGCTTGCTATAGGGATGGCTGTAGCCCTTGCGTAGTGTGGCATCGACGACCCAGACCCGATGCAACTCATAGCGCAGCAATTCCGGATTCAAGGTACGCGGACCGACGATGTTGTCGTAGGGCATGCCCTGCTGGTGGACCGCGTAGCTGTTGTACGGCACCAGCATTTCGCGCTTGGCGACCAGCTTCCACTCATAGCGGTCCGGTGCGCCGTTGAAGGAATCCACCACATCCGCTGTGGCCAGACCGCTGGTGTCGGGCTGCAGCGAATCGTAAGCGAGCGACGGCAGCCGCCGAACGCGGCGGTCAGCCGGGCTGTAGCGCCAGGCCTTGCGCACCGCCAGGACCTGATCAAGCGGGTCCTGAACCACCAGGGCAGTTCCCGAGAGCTTGGCCGGCGCGGTCACACGGTATTTGTAGTACAGCGAAGTATTGTCCAGGTCGGCCTGGGTCATGCCTTCACGGTTGTAGACGTAGTAGATCTCGCGATCACGTTTGATATAGGTCGGGCTGCCGTTGATGACGACGGCCTGATTGTTGACGAAGTGAGTCTGGTCGCCCTTGTAGTGCAAGACATGGTTCCAGATCACTTCCATCCCGTCCTGCGGGATGGGAAATGGAATGCCAGCGAAGGCACCCTTGATCCCGTTGCCGTTGGCAATCAACTCGGCATTGACCGCGTTCAGCCGTGTAGCGTCATAAATGCGCTGCGGGTTGCTGGCACTGCGACGTGTTGGAAATACCCGCAGGTGGAAGTCAGGATACTGTTCGACCAGCGCTCGCAGCCCCTCTGGCAGCAAGGCAGCGTACTGCCCGACGTTGCTCTGATCCACCTGGTAGAGCACCGGGTCTGCCGCATAAGGGTCCGGGTGGTGCATGCCCACTTCGTAGCCTGCCGGTGGCTGCACGCCCCCCGTCCAGGCCGGAATGGTGCCAGCGGCGTTGCCAGCGCGCTCGGCACCCAGCGGGGTCAGATCCTGGCCCAGGCGCACGGCCTGCATGTCGTCGACCTTGGCTTGAGCCTGGCTGGCGCAGGCCGCCAGCAGCAGAATTCCGAATTTTCTGTACATCTGTTTGCTCCTTGCAGCGCGGCTGGCGCGGCAGATGACGGCTCTGACCCGCAGGCAGAGCGCTCGTTGAGGCGTTGGGAATAGTCCTTCCTGGCATTTCTCGTTATTGGATCGTCCCTGGGCCGCTGGGTCGCGGCTCTGCCGGATGTAACGGTGACGCGTATTTCAATGGATCAGTCGATGCGCTCGAACTTGAGGTCCCAGACGCCGTGGCCTAGTCGCTCACCGCGCCGCTCGAACTTGGTCGTTGGACGCTCCGAGGGACGCTCGATGTAGCTGCCACTCGTGGCCTGGTTACGATAACCAGGCGCAACGCTCATGACCTCAAGCATGTGCTCCGCATAGGCTTCCCAGTCGGTCGCCATGTGCAACACACCACCGACCTTGAGTTTCTGCCGTACCAGTTCGGCGAATGCCGGCTGGACGATGCGCCGCTTGTGGTGGCGACTTTTGTGCCAGGGATCGGGGAAAAACAGCAGGACCCGGTCCAGGCTGGCATCGGGGACGCATTCACGCAGCACTTCGAGCGCATCGCAACTGTAGATGCGTACGTTGTTCAGATTTTGTGACAGAAGTCCGCTTAGCAGCGCCCCTACGCCTGGCGAGTGCACTTCAACCGCAATGAAGTCCTGCTCAGGAGCCGCTGCGGCCATTTCCAGGGTGGAGTGGCCCATGCCAAAGCCGATCTCGAACGTACGCGGTGCCTGTCGCCCGAAGACCTCATCGAAATCTCGCAGGCCGTCCGCCAGCTCCAGGCCGAACCGGGGCCAGCCCTGATCCAGGCCACGCTGCTGCCCTTCGGTCATACGACCTGCACGCATCACGAAGCTCTTGATGGTGCGCATGCGCCGTTGGCCCTCGGCCGGGGTTGGAATGTCACTCATGAACGAACCTACAGTTAAAAAAGGCTGGCCGCGTGATCGAGCGATCACGCGGCCAGAAACAGGAAAGGGAGAACTAGCGAATCAGGCCTTCCAGCGGCGAGGAGGCGCTGGCATAGAGCTTCTTCGGCATGCGGCCGGCCAAGTAGGCCAGGCGGCCGGCATCAATCGCGTACTTCATGGCTTCTGCCATCAGCACCGGATTCTGCGCATGGGCAATGGCGCTGTTCATGAGTACGGCTTCGCAGCCGAGCTCCATGGCGATGGTCGCGTCGGAGGCAGTGCCTACCCCGGCGTCAACCAGAACCGGAACCTTGGCCTCTTCAAGAATGATGCGCAGGTTGTATGGGTTGCAGATACCCAACCCCGTACCAATCAGACCAGCCAGGGGCATGACCGCGATGCAACCCATCTCGGCCAGCTGGCGGGCGATGATCGGGTCGTCGCTGGTGTAGACCATGACGTCGAAACCATCCTTGACCAGTACTTCCGCGGCCTTGAGGGTTTCAATCACGTTGGGGAACAGGGTCTTCTGATCCGCCAGTACTTCCAGCTTGACCAGCTTGTGCCCATCGAGCAGTTCACGGGCCAGGCGGCAGGTGCGCACAGCCTCTTCGGCGTCATAGCAGCCAGCAGTGTTCGGCAGGATCGTGTAGCGGTCCGGCGAGATCACATCCAGCAGATTGGGCTCGCCTGGGTTCTGGCCGATGTTGGTACGGCGCACCGCAACGGTGACGATCTGCGCACCGGAAGCTTCGATGGCGGCTCGGGTCTCGTCGAGATCTTTGTATTTACCGGTGCCTACCAGCAGGCGCGACTGATAGGTGCGGCCCGCAAGCGTGAAGGGTTTGTCGTGCGGAACTGGGCTCATGCGACCATCCTGTACAGATCAAATGAAGCGTGAAATACGCCGCTGCACGGGCGACGTCCGGGAATTATCGGCGCGGCGGGCTCGTCAGCCGCCGCCAATCGCATGTACGACTTCAATCTGGTCGCCCTCGACCAGCGTCGTCGCGGCATGTTGGCTACGCGGCACGATCTCGCGATTGAGCTCGACCGCCAGTCTGCGCCCAGTCAGCTCCAGGCGCTGCAGCAGATCGGCCACCGACTGACCGTCAGGGAGCTCGTAGCGCTCGCCGTTCAACTGGATGTGCATAGTGATCGCCACCATTGCAAAAGGGCCAGCATTCTAGCCCGATCGACTCGGTCAACCAAGGCAGCCGCAGCCACCATTCATCTCCGCCGCATGCATGCGGTCCGATCAGACGCGCAGGTTCCAGGCGGCCACCATCAAACAGATCCAGCCGGCCAGAAACGCCGTGCCACCGATGGGTGTGATGATTCCAAGCTTGCCGACGCCCGTCAGGGTCAACAGATAGAGGCTGCCGGAAAACAGCAGGATACCCAGCGTAAACAAGCCACCTGCAGCGACCAGCAGACGGCTCGGCGCATGCAGCGCCAGCAAGGCGATGCCGAATAACGCCAACGCGTGGATCAGTTGGTAGTGCACGCCGGTCTGAAACACGGCGAGGTAGTCAGCAGCCAGACGACTTTTCAATCCATGGGCTGCGAAAGCGCCAAGCGCGACGCCGGTCAAGCCGAAGAATCCAGCGAGCATAAGAAACGGGCGAATCATTCGGGGGCCTTCCGGTCAGGGACTGTATGCACCGTTATAATGCCCGTTCTCCCCGGTTGCGACCACGCCCCATGCTTCGAGCACTGCTACGCCGACTCACCAAACTGCTGCTATGGCTGACGGCTCTGTCCGTATTGCTGGTGCTGGTGCTGCGGTGGGTGCCGCCGCCCTTCACAGCGCTGATGGTTGAACGCAAGATCGAATCCTGGACCAGCGGTGAAAGCATTGACCTGCAGCGCAACTGGCGGCCTTGGAAAGCACTGCCGGACGACTTAAAGATGTCGGTCATCGCAGCCGAAGACCAGAAATTCGCCGACCACTGGGGCTTCGATATCGCTGCGATTCGCGCCGCATTCGAGCACAACGAACGTGGCGGCTCGCTCCGTGGCGCCAGCACCCTGAGCCAGCAAGTGGCGAAGAACCTGTTTCTTTGGTCCGGACGCAGCTGGCTGCGCAAGGGACTGGAAGTCTGGTTCACCGGCTGGATAGAACTGCTGTGGCCGAAACAGCGGATTCTGGAGGTCTATCTGAACAGCGTCGAATGGGGCAATGGGATATTCGGCGCCGAAGCCGCCGCGCAGCATCATTTCGACATTGGCGCACCCTACCTGTCTGCCAGCCAGGCCAGCCAGCTGGCCGCTGTACTGCCTAATCCTCGCGAGTGGAATGCCGGTCGACCCGGTCCGCATGTGCGCAGTCGCGCCGCCTGGATACGGAAGCAGGTGAGGCAACTGGGCGGCAGCGGATACCTGAACAAGCTATCAGCGAGCCAGTCACGCTGAAGGTAACCCGAAACATACCGTGACGGGCCGGCTTTAGCGCCCGTCCAAAGACCAAGGTAACAGCCGATGCGCTCTGTCGGGGCGTTATGGCAGTACGCCATCCCAGCGAGTAAGCTGCGATTAATATATGGGGTGAATGCCGGGCTACGCCCCGCATGTGAGGAAGGTCGCCGAACCGGGCGACGATACCTTCTCGCCATTCGTCACTCACGCACGGCAGATAGCATGAGCGGAACAAGTGCACCTTTCAGCAAGGTGCGGCAATTCTTTCACTGGCGTAACAGCATCGCGTGGCTCGTACTCGGGTTGGCGCTGTTGGTACAGCTGGCCCTTCTCAATCATCTGCAGATGAAAGAGGAGCGGGCCGCGCTCAAGCAGTTCGACCTGTTGGTAAACACCACCATAGAAGCCATTCATAAACGCATGACGGACCACGAGCAAATCCTGCTCGGGGCGGCTGGACTGTTTGATGCCTCTGGAGAGGTATCGCGCGCGGAGTGGCGTGAATACAACGAGCGACTGCATCTGGCCGAGCGCTACCCGGGCATTCAGGGGGTCGGCTTTGCCAAGGCGCTGCTGCCGTCTGATATCGAGAGCCATGTGCAGAGCGTCCGGGCTGAAGGCTATACCGACTACGATGTCTACCCGCAAGGGGCGGACCGCTCGCTATACACCCCCATCGTCTTCCTCGAACCTTTCCGCGATCGCAACCTGGCCGCTTTCGGCTTTGACATGTTCTCCGAGCCGGTTCGCCGGCAGGCCATGCTCAGCGCTGCCGAAACCGGAACAACCCAGATCACAGGGAAAGTCACGTTACGCCAGGAAACTCACGGCAAGGTTCAGGCGGGCATCCTTATGTATGTACCGTTCTACCATCCTGAGGAGCCGCTAACGTCTGTGACCCAGCGTTTGCAAGCGTTGAAGGGCTTCGTCTACAGCCCCTACCGCCTGGACGACCTGATGCGAGGAATCCTAGGCGCAGCCAACCCCAACCTGAGCTTGCACATCTACGCAGGCGATACCGAGCAAGCCGAGCAGCTGATCTTTGCCAGTCAAGGTGCCCCTGATATCGGGCAAGCCCAATACAGCAAGGTGGTAGAGCTGAATCTCTATGGCCAGACATGGACGCTGCGCCTGGAAAGCCGTCCGGCCTTCGAGCAGTTTTTCCATACCAACAAAGGACTGATAACGGGCCTCGGCACCGGCCTGAGCGCGCTGCTGTTCCTGCTGACGTTTTCGCTGCTGCTCAGACGCCGCCGTGCCGAAGCGCTGGCCCAGCAGATGACCGAAGACATCCGCGAAAACAAACGCGCCCTTCAGCTCAGTGAAGAACGCCTCAGCCTTGCCCTCAAAGGCAGCAATGACGGGCTGTGGGACATGAACTTGGAAGCGGGAACCTTCTATGCATCGCCGCGCGCCTGGCACATGCTCGGCTACCGTCCCGGCGAGTTGAGTTCGGATCTCAAGCTCTGGGAGCGACTCATCGTAGCTGAGGATCTGCCTCAGGAGCGGACCCAACTGGCCCAGACCATGCTCTCGGCGGTTGATCACTTCACCACCGAGCTACGTCTGCAGCACAAAAGCGGCAAGATCACGCCTGTGCTCATCCGCGGCTACATCCAGCGCGACCGCGACGGCCAGCCGCTGCGGATCAGCGGCACCAGCATGGATCTGACCGAGCACAAGCGCATCGAACAAATGAAAGACGAGTTCGTCTCGACGGTAAGCCACGAGCTGCGCACCCCGCTGACATCCATCAGCGGTGCCCTGGGCCTGATAACCGGCGGCGCCCTGGGCGACACTCCGCCTGCCATCCAGCAGATGCTGGAGATCGCGCACCGCAACAGCCTGCGGTTGGGTTACCTGATCAACGATCTGCTGGATATGGAGAAGATCACCGCAGGCAAGATGACCTTCGATATGCGCGAGCAATCGCTGCGCCAATTGCTGGATGAGGCGATGACCAGCAACCAGGCCTTCGCCGCACATTTTGGGGTGGACTGCATACTGTGTGACCCAGCCAACGTGCAGGTATGGGTCGACGGTTTGCGCCTGCAGCAGGTTCTGACCAACTTCCTTTCGAACGCGATCAAATACACCCCGGAAGGAGGTCAGGTCACTCTGCATTGCAGCCAGCCTGACCCCACCCATGTTCGCATCAGCGTGACCGATCAGGGGCCGGGCATCCCGGCAAGCTTCCAGACGCGGGTATTTGAAAAATTTGCGCAAGCTGATGCCTCAGACAGTCGCCAGAAGGGCGGCACAGGCCTGGGGCTCGCCATTACCAAGGAATTCATCGAGCGGATGGGCGGCCGTGTCGGCTTTGATACAGCCGAAGGCCAAGGCACAACGTTCTGGTGCGAGCTGCCAATCCTCGAGTCGGCCACCATGGCACCGGACCAAGGCCAGCCTCGCCTGCTGGTGATCGAAGACGAGCCGGACACTGGCCGGTTGCTGCTGCTGATGCTGCGCGATGCTGGTTACGCGGTTGATCGCGTGCAGAGCCTGCACGCTGCAAGAGACAAGCTGGCGAGCACCCGTTACGAGGCCATGACGCTAGATTTACATCTTCCTGACGGCAGCGGACGCGAGCTGATTGACGAAGTGCGTCGCAACGCTGACACGCGTGATCTGCCGATTATCGTGATATCGGCGGCCAGCCACTTCGAGCAGAACGCCGAAGACTCGGGGATCACCTGGCTACACAAACCCATCAGCGCGGCCCAATTGTTGATTGCCCTTACCGACAGTCTGGAGAGCTCCAGGCACTGCCGCTGATGCCAGCGACAATCCGAATGCGACCCCTTCCTTTCGGTCCGACTATAAAAAAGGCGCTGCAGTTGCAGCGCCTCTAGGCTCGGGATGACGATTCAGGCCAGGACTATCAAGCCTGAATGGAACCCTTGAGCTTGTTCATCGCATTTTTCTCAAGCTGACGAATCCGCTCAGCAGAAACCCCATACTTGGCAGCGAGATCATGCAGAGTCGCTTTGGTATCGCTCAGCCAACGCTGCTGAAGGATGTCGCGGCTGCGCTCATCGAGCGTGTCCAGCGCTTCGTGCAGGTTCGAATTGGAGTTATCGCTCCAATCGGCATCCTCGAGTTGCCGAGCCGGGTCGTAGCGATGATCCTCGAGATAATGCGCTGGCGACTGATAAGCGCTGTCATCATCCGCATCGGCAGAGGGATCGAATGCCATATCGTGCCCGGTGAGACGGCTTTCCATCTCGCGGACTTCGCGAGCCTCAACGCCGAGGCTGTCGGCAACCCGCTCGACCTCGTCATTGTTCAACCAGGCCAGACGCTTCTTCTGACTACGCAGGTTGAAGAACAGCTTGCGTTGCGCCTTGGTCGTGGCGACCTTGACGATGCGCCAGTTGCGCAGGATGAACTCGTGGATTTCGGCCTTGATCCAATGCACGGCAAAAGAAACCAGACGCACACCCATTTCCGGGTTGAAGCGCTTGACCGCCTTCATCAGGCCGACGTTGCCTTCCTGGATCAGATCGGCCTGTGCCAGACCGTAGCCGGAATAGCTGCGGGCGATGTGTACGACGAAGCGCAGGTGGGCCAGCACCATCTGACGGGCGGCCTCGAGGTCCTGTTGGTAGAACAGACGTCCAGCCAAGTCGCGTTCCTGCTCGACCGTGAGCAGCGGAATGCTGTTGACCGTCTGCACATAGGCCTCGAGATTGCCTCCCGGGACCAGGGCTTGAACAGGTTGGAGATTAGATGTCATGCAGGTCCTCCAAAAATGAAGCTGCAGCAGTTTAGCACTGCCGCATGAGACTGCAAGCCTGTGGAAAAGTTTCCTTACAGCCTAATAAATCCATCTAAATCAACAACTTAGCGAGGAGAAAGCTCGCTCAAATGCCTCGCCACGGCTAGCCAGGCGCCTATATAACCCAGCAGCACGGCACCCAGCACGAGCGAGAGCCCGTCATCGGCTGGCACACCTGCCAGACCAAAGTCACTGTTATACAAGCCAGCCAAGCCTATGACCGCCTCGTTCAACCAGCCGAGCCCATAAGCCAACAAGACCCAGGCCATCAGGCCTGCTCCCAGCCCGTACAACGCGCCCATGTAGAGAAACGGACGCCGAACGTAGCCGTCGGTACCGCCGACCAGCTTCACCACTTCAATCTCGGTGCGCCGGTTTTCGATATGCAGGCGGATGGTATTACCGATGACCAGCAGCAGCGTCGCGATCAGCAACAGGCTAAGCCCGAACACGAACCGATCACCCAATTTGAGAATTGCGGTCAACCGCTCGACCCAGAGCAGGTCCAGCTGCGCCTGCTCGACGCCGGGCAACTCCGCCAAGCGTTGGCGCAGCGCCTCGAGGTTATCGCGATCAACTTCGTTGGGTGTCACCAGGATGACGCCGGGCAACGGGTTCTCCGGCAGCTCCCGCAAGGCCTCGCCGAGTCCCGACAGTTGTTGAAACTCTTCCAGCGCCTGCTCGCGACTGATCCAGCTGGCTTCGGACACGTCGGGCATCGCCAGAACTTGCTCGCGCAGTACCTGTCCTTGCGCCCCGTCTACATCCAGCTGCATGAACAGCGAAATCTGCGCCGCCCGCTGCCAGGAGCCGCCGAGCCGCTCGACATTGTCCAGTAACAGCGCCAGCCCCATCGGCAAGCTCAATGCGACCGCCATGACCAGGCAGGTAAAGAAGCTACCGATCGGTTGCTTGATCAGCCTGCCGACGCTATCCACCACGCTGGCTCGGTGGCTTTCAACCCAGGCATGAAACAGGGTGTTGAAGTCCGGCTCATCGCTCTTCGGCTGCTCGGGCTTGTTGCGTACACCGCCCGCGCGTTCGGCTGGATTCGGGTTCTGCTCGGGTGCGCTCATCGGGTGGCCTCCCCGTCGCCGATCAATCGGCCACGTTGCAACGTGAGCATGCGGTGACGCATGCGGGCAATCAGCGCCAGGTCGTGGCTGGCGATCAGCACCGTGGTGCCGAGGCGGTTGATGTCTTCGAATACGCCCATGATTTCAGCCGCGAGACGCGGGTCGAGGTTGCCGGTCGGTTCGTCGGCGAGCAGCAATGCCGGGCGGTGCACCACGGCGCGGGCAATGCCGACCCGCTGTTGCTGACCGGTGGAGAGATCGGAGGGGTACTGCAGCGCCTTGTCCTTCAGACTGACGCGCTCGAGCGCTGTCATTACACGCTGGCCGATTTCGCGCTTGTTCAACCCGAGGATCTGCAACGGCAAGGCGGCATTGTCGAACACGGTGCGATCAAACAGCAGTTGGTGGTTCTGGAACACCACGCCGATTTGCCGACGGAGAAACGGAATCTGCGCATTGCTGATTCGCGACAGATCCTGGCCAGCCAATAGAAGCTTGCCACTGCTGGGCCTTTCCATCGCCAGCAGCAAACGCAACAAGGTGCTCTTACCGGCGCCGGAGTGCCCGGTAACGAAGAGGAACTCGCCGCGTTGCACATGGAAGGAAAGCTCGTGCAATCCGACGTGGCCGTTGGGATAGCGCTTGCCCACCTGTTCGAAACGGATCATGACGAGGCTCCGCCCGTCCCCTTCTCGGCAAACAGGGCGTCGACGAAGGCGTTCGCCTCGAAGGTTCGCAAGTCATCGATGCCCTCACCAACGCCGATGTAGCGGATCGGCGTGCCGAACTGTTTGGCCAGAGCAAAGATCACGCCGCCCTTCGCGGTACCGTCGAGTTTGGTCAGTGCCAGGCCGGTCAGCTCGACCGACTGATTGAACTGCTTGGTCTGGTTGATCGCGTTCTGACCGGTTCCGGCGTCGAGCACCAGCAGCACTTCGTGCGGCGCAGTTTCATCGAGCTTGCCCATCACCCGACGGACCTTTTTCAGCTCCTCCATCAGGTTGTCCTTGGTATGCAGGCGTCCGGCAGTGTCGGCGATGAGCACATCGATGCCCCGGGCCTTGGCCGCTTGCACCGCATCGAAGATCACCGAAGCGGAGTCCGCCCCCGTGTGCTGGGCGATCACCGCGATGTTGTTGCGCTCACCCCAGATCTGCAGCTGCTCGACTGCAGCCGCACGGAAGGTGTCGCCTGCGGCCAACATGACTTTCTTGCCTTCGAGTTGCAGCTTCTTCGCCAGCTTGCCGATGGTCGTGGTCTTGCCAACGCCGTTGACACCTACCACAAGGATCACGAACGGCTGCTTGCTGCCGTCAATCAGCAGCGGTTGTTCCACAGGTTTGAGCAGGCTGGCGAGTTCTTCCTGCAACGCCTTATACAGCGCACCGCTGTCAGCCAGCTCCTTGCGCGAGACTCGGCGCGCCAGGTTCTGCATGATCGCCGTGGTGGCCTCTACGCCAACATCGGCTGTCAGCAGGCGGGTTTCCAGCTCATCAAGAAGGTCATCGTCGATGGCTTTCTTGCCGAGAAACAGACTGGCCATACCTTCGCCAATGCTGGCGCTGGTTTTCGACAAACCTTGCTTGAGACGCGCGAAGAAGCCGAGCTTGGCTGGGGGTTCTTGGACAACCGGAGCCGGGGCAGGCTCGACGGCAATCTCGGCCAACACTGGCGATTCGGGCACTTCTTCAGGCTGAACCAGCTCCGGCGTAGGCTCGGGCTCTGCCTCGGGCTCAAGCTGCAATTCAGCGGCCGGTTTGATCTGCGGCTCTTCTTCGGGCTCCGCCTGGGCAGGCTCCGGCTCCGCAGGCGGGGACTCTTCGACCGTTTCTGCCTCGTCGGGCAATGCGGTATCGGGCTCGTCGGCGAACGGCTGGCTGTCTTCCAGCGGCTCGGCAGGCGGCGGTTCGGCCGCTGGTGACTGCGGCTTCTTGCGAAACCAGCCAAACAAGCCTTTCTTCTCGCCAGCCTCGGCCGGCGCCTTCTTATCGTCGTTTGAACCAAACATGGAGAAGATTTTCTCAAGAGGGCGATACGCCGGTGGACATGCCACCAGCCAGACGGGCGCTATCCTAGCATTGAGCATCGGCCTTCGCTAAGCGTGGCCATCCGCCCAGCCTGCCGCACCGGCAAGCACCTCCATATGCCTTTGCCCTGACACAAGTGCCCCAGTACCATGGCTCGCGTGCCCTCACCAGCCAGCGTCCTCGCGGGCGGGATCGATCACTGAACGAGCCTTTCTTCTTATGCCTCTGATGCTACGCCGCGCCGCAGCCCTGCTACTCGGCACCCTGTACCTACCGCTGGTCATGGCTGCCGAAGCCCAGCCCACCCACGAGTTCTTTCTGGATAACGGCCTCAAGGTGATCTTGCGAGAAGATCACCGGGCGCCGATAGTCGTCTCCCAGCTCTGGTACAAGGTCGGCTCCAGCTATGAGTCGCCCGGACAGACCGGCCTGTCCCACGCCCTCGAACACATGATGTTCAAGGGCAGCCGCAAGCTTGGCCCTGGCGAGGCCTCGCGCATCCTGCGCGAACTTGGCGCCGAGGAAAACGCGTTCACCAGCGACGATTACACCGCCTACTACCAGGTACTGGCGCGCGACCGCCTGGCCGTGGCCTTCGAACTGGAAGCTGATCGTCTGGCGAGCCTCAAGCTGCCGGCAGAGGAATTTGAGCGCGAAATAGAAGTGATCATGGAGGAGCGCCGCCTGCGCACCGACGACAAGCCCAGCGCGCTGGCTTTCGAGCGCTTCGAGGCCATGGCTTATCCAGCCAGCGGCTACCACATCCCGACCATTGGTTGGATGGCCGATCTCAAGCGGATGACCGTCGAGGACCTGCGCACCTGGTACGAGCGCTGGTACGCGCCCAACAACGCAACCCTGGTAGTGGTCGGCGACGTTACGGTCGATGAAGTCCGCACCTTGGCGGAACGCTACTTCGGGCCGATCAAGAAACAGGACGTACCCAATGCCAATCGCCCATTGGAACTGGACGAGCCCGGTGAGCGCCGGCTGCGCCTGCATGTGCAAACCCGGGTCCCCAGTCTGATCATGGCCTTCAACACGCCGAGCCTGGCCACCAGCAAAAACCCGAGGCAGATCCATGCGCTGCGGCTGATCAGCGCGCTGCTCGATGGCGGCTACAGCGCGCGCCTACCCCAGCAACTCGAACGAGGCGAGGAATTAGTGACCAGCGCCTCGGCCTGGTACAACGCCTACGCTCGCGGCGATACGCTGTTCGCCTTGAGCGCCGCGCCAAACATGCAGAAAGGCCGAACGCTGGAAGAAGTCGAGGCCGGTCTCTGGAAGCAGCTGGAACAGCTCAAGCAAACCGCACCATCGGCCGAGGAACTGGGCCGGGTCCGCGCTCAGGTCATCGCCGGGCTGGTGTACGAGCGCGACTCCATCACACAGCAAGCGACCACCATCGGTCAGCTTGAAACTGTCGGGCTCTCCTGGCGGCTGATGGACGAAGAGCTCAGCGCCCTGGAAGCCGTTACGCCTGAGGACATCCAGCAGGCTGCTCGCACCTACTTCACTCGCTCGCGCCTGAGCGTTGCCCATGTTCTACCCGAGGAGTCCAGCGATGAGTGATCGCCACCTGTTGCGTCGCGGCCTGCTCGGCCTGGCGCTGGCGTCCTGCCTCGGCCTGGCCGCCTGCAACGAAGAAGCCGGCGATGCCGTCGCATCCATTCCGGTACCGACCGAAGAAACCGTCGCCACACCGGCAGAGTCCGGACAGGCCATCGCCATTGAGGCCAAGGAGGCCGAAGCCGCCAGCACACAGATCGAGTCGTTGGCCGAGCTCGGCGACAAGCCGCTGGCCCGCCGTGAACTCGACATTCAGAGCTGGCAGACCACTGGCGGGGCCAAGGTGCTGTTCGTCGAGGCGCATCAGTTGCCGATGTTCGACCTGCGCCTGACCTTTGCTGCGGGCAGCAGCCAGGATGATGGCGTGCCGGGCCTGGCCATGCTGACCAACGCCATGCTCAACGAGGGCATAGAAGGCAAGGACGTCACCGCGATTGCCAAAGGCTTCGAAGGCCTAGGTGCAGATTTCGGCAACGGCTCCTACCGCGACATGGCGGTCGCCAGCCTGCGCAGTCTCAGCGAGCCGGACAAGCGCGAGCCGGCGCTGCAGCTGTTCAGCCATGTCGTGGGCCAACCGAGCTTTCCGGACGACTCGCTGCAGCGAATCAAGAATCAGGTCTTGGCCGGCTTTGAATTCCAGAAGCAGAACCCGGGCAAGCTCGCCAGCCTTGAACTCTTCGAGCAGCTCTACGGCGATCACCCCTATGCTCATCCCAGCGAAGGTACGCCAGAGTCGATCCCGGGCATCATCGTCGCAGAGCTGCGCGCGTTTCATCAGAAGGGGTACACCGCCGGTAACGCGGTAATTGCGCTGGTTGGCGACCTCAGCCGCGAGGAAGCCGAAACCATCGCCGCGCAGGTCTCCGCAGCGCTGCCCCAAGGCCCTGCGCTACCGCCCCCGCCGTCACCCAGCGAGCCAACCGCTGGCACTCAAAACATCGAATTCCCCTCCAACCAGACCCACCTGATGTTGGCGCAACTGGGCATACCTCGTGGCCATCCTGATTACGCCGCGCTGTATCTAGGCAATCAGATTCTCGGCGGCGGCGGTTTCGGCACGCGTCTGATGGAGGAGGTGCGCGAAAAACGTGGGCTGACCTACGGCGTCTATTCCGGCTTCAGTCCAATGCAGGTCGCCGGCCCGTTCATGATCAATCTGCAGACCCGTGCCGAACTGGCTGAAGGTACGCTGGTGCTGGTTCAGCGTCTGGTGGCCGAATATCTGGAGAAGGGTCCAACCGACGCTGAGCTGGCGCGCAGCAAGCGCGAAGTCGCTGGCAGCTTTCCGCTGTCGACGGCAAGCAACAGCGACATTGTCGGCCAGCTGGGAAGCATCGGTTTCTATGACCTGCCGCTGACCCACCTTGAAGACTTCATGCAACAGGTCCAGGCGCTGTCGGTCGAAGACGTCAAGGCCGCGATGAACAAGCATCTGAGCCCGGACGACTTCGTGATTGTCACCGCAGGTCCGCAGGTTGAGCAGAAGCCGCTGCCCCCGCCGAGCACGAAGCCCCTCGAACAACCCAGCAGCGTTCCGGAGCATTGATGGCCAATCCACCCGTCCGCCCCTCCGCCCATGGGGGCCAAGGCCAGTTGCGTATCATCGGCGGCGAATGGCGCAGCCGTCGCTTCGGCTTCCCCGACGCCGAGGGCCTGCGACCGACACCTGATCGCGTGCGCGAGACGCTGTTCAACTGGCTCGCCCCCTACCTCTCCGGTGCACGCGTGCTCGATCCCTTTACCGGCAGTGGCGCGCTCTACCTAGAAGCCCTCTCGCGCGGTGCCAGCATGGCTCTCGCGCTGGATGTGAACGCCAATGCCATCGCCAATTTGCGTAAGCATCTCGACACGCTCAAGTGTGGCCAGGGTCAGCTGCTACAGAGCGATGCCCTGCGCTATCTCGAAACCCAGAGCCCGACCCCCTTCGACCTGGTGTTTCTCGATCCGCCGTTCAACAAGAACCTGCTGCAGCCCACCTGCGAACTGCTGGAGAACCGGGGCTGGCTGGCGAAGCACGCCTGGGTTTACACCGAGAGCGAAGCCGCCCCTTCCACCCTCGGCCTGCCTGGCAACTGGCGTCTGCACCGCGAAAAACAGGCGGGCAAGGTGAACTACGCGCTGTGGGAGCGCACCGGCGAAGCGTAAGGCTCAGGCCGCGCCGTGGCCTGGTTGGACCAAGGCAACCAGGCCACACGGATCGCATTGCAATCGACCCAGGGTGATCATGTCCGCCACCATTCCCGATACAGACTTTGCACCTGAAATGGATCCCCCCTTCGCCCCGGCCTGGTGGTTGCCCGGCGGCCACCTGCAAACGCTATGGAACCCGTTCTGCCGCCGAACGCCTGTGCTTCAGCGCCGGCGAGAGCGGTTATGGCTGGCAGACGAAGACTTCATCGATCTCGATTGGCACGGCCCACATGATCCCGCGGCACCGCTCGTGCTGGTATTGCATGGCCTGACCGGCTCATCGAATTCGCTCTATGTGCTCGGCCTGCAACGGCAACTGGCGAGCCGAAACTGGGCAAGCGTCGCCATCAACTGGCGAGGGTGCTCTGGCGAGCCGAACCTGCTCCCGCGCGCCTATCATTCCGGCGCCAGCGATGACCTGACCGAAGTGATCGCTCACCTACAGGCCGCACGGCCATTGGCGCCGCTCTATGCCGTGGGTTATTCGCTAGGGGGCAACGTGCTGCTCAAATACCTCGGCGAGACCGGCCGGGCCGCGCCGCTGCAAAGGGCCGTGGCGGTTTCCGTACCCTTTCGCCTGGACCAGTGCGCTGACCGTATCGGATTGGGCTTTTCGCGGGTGTATCAGGCGCATTTCATGCGCGAGATGGTCGCCTATGTCAGGGACAAGCAGCGACTCTTCGCAAGCACGGGTAATGACGCCCATCTCTCGGCATTGAAGCGCCTGGGATCGCTGGAGGGCATGCGCACCTTCTGGGACTTCGATGGCCGCTTCACCGCCCCGCTGCACGGCTATACCGATGCACGAGACTACTATCGCCGCGCCTCGAGCCGCTACTTCCTGCCGGACATCCGCATCCCTACCCTGCTAATCCAGGCCGAGGACGATCCGTTTGTATTTCGCCACAGCCTGCCAGAATCCGATGAGCTTTCAGCCACCACCACGCTGGAACTGCATAAGTCCGGCGGGCACGTCGGCTTCGTCGAGAGCTCGCCGTTAAAGCCAAGCTATTACCTGGAGCGGCGGATACCGGAGTGGCTTGAGCAGACATGACAGGCAAGACAGGTATCGCTGGCTGGCCGATCAACCGTTCATGATCGGGGCGTGCAGTTGCGCCAACAAACTTGAAACGCCGGGGCGTGCAGCGTCTGTCACGAACCCATCCTCTAGCGCCAACAGCTGAAAGATCCCGCGACGGAGCATGTTTCTATCCATGCGTATGTCCTCGGAACCGTCCACGGTACAGAGAAAGGGCACCCATGACGTCATGATGATCCACGCATTGACGGCCAGTGCTTCTACCTGGGGAGGCGTCATCCGGAGGATTCCGGCATCGACGAAGCCTTGATAGATCCTCTGCGCACTCAGCAAATGGCGTCTGGCAAACAGCCGGTAGCGCCCGGCAAGCATGTCGTCGCCACTCAACAGATGCTCAAGATCACGGTGCACGAAACGGTAGTCCCACATTGCCGAGAGCAGCGCTTCGAGGTACCCGGTCTTGTCCTCGATGGTTAGCGCCCGGCCTTCCGGCAGTTGCAAAAATCCATCGACTTTCCGCTCATAACGATCGAACAACTCGGCGATGATCGCCTGCTTGTTGCGGAAGTGGTAATAGAGGTTGCCGGGCGAAATCTCCAGGTGCGCAGCGATGTGATTCGTGGTCACGCTGCGCTCGCCCTGGGCGTTGAACAGCTCGAGGCTGGCCTGCAGGATGCGCTCGCGGGTTCTTGGTTTCGGGGACATTGCGGAAAGCTACTTTCGTCGTGCTAGAGCCGGAACGCAAAGGTAACCCGACCGCCGTGAGTGCGCACAGGTTTGACAGTTTAGAGTTTTTACTCTAGAAATCTCCGATCTGTCGCCTTTCCGGAGCATCGTCCATGCTTGCCGACGCTGTGTATTCGCATCCCACCCATCTCGAAACCGAGCGTTTGCAGGCGTTATTCGAGCGTCAGCGCAGTGCTTTTCAGGCCTATCCCAGCCCTACTGCAGCGGATCGTCTGCAGTGGCTAGAGGCACTGCATGACTTGCTCGCCAGTCATCAGCAGCCGGTGATCGATGCCATCAGCGAGGATTTCGGTAATCGCTCGGCTGACGAGACTCGACTCGCCGAGATCATGCCCAGCCTGCATGGCATTCGCCACACCAAACGCCTCCTGCCGCGTTGGATGAAGCCTTCTCGGCGCAGTGTTGGGCTGGCCTTTCAGCCCGCCAGCGCCCGCGTCGTTTACCAGCCACTCGGGGTGGTCGGCATTATCGTGCCGTGGAACTACCCGTTGTATCTGGCCATCGGCCCGCTGATCGGCGCGCTGGCTGCCGGCAACCGGGTGATGCTGAAGATGAGCGAGTCGACACCGGTTACCGGCCAGCTACTCAAGGACTTGCTCGCACAGATCTTTCCCGAGGACCAGGTCGCGGTTGTCCTTGGCGAGGCGGATGTGGGCATCGCGTTTTCCAAGCTGCCTTTCGATCACCTGTTGTTCACCGGCAGTACCAGCGTAGGCCGTCACGTCATGCGAGCCGCCGCAGAAAACCTGACCCCGGTGACACTCGAACTGGGCGGCAAATCGCCCGCTATCGTTTCAAACGACGTGCCGCTCGCCGACGCTGCCGAGCGCATCGCCTTTGGCAAGACGCTCAACGCCGGGCAGACCTGTGTCGCGCCGGACTACGTGCTGGTTCCACGGCAGCGCATCGATGACTTTGTCGAGGCCTATCGAAAGGTCGTTCAGCGTTTTTATCCACAGCTGGCGGACAACCCGGACTACACCTCCATCGTCAACCGGCGGCAGCAGGCCCGCTTGCAAGGCTATCTGGACGATGCCCAGGTCAAGGGTGCGCGCCTGCTCCCGCTGTTCGAACAGGGGCAGGACCGGCGCATGCCGCACTGCCTGCTGCTCGACGTCACCGACGAGATGCAGGTCATGCAGGACGAGATCTTCGGCCCGCTGCTGCCGGTGGTGCCATATGACGGGATCGACCAGGCGCTCGCCTATGTCAACGCACGTCCACGCCCACTGGCGCTGTATTACTTCGGCTACGACCGGAGCGAGCAGCGCCATGTGCTGCGTCATACCCATTCTGGCGGTGTCTGCCTCAACGACACGCTGCTGCATGTCGCACAGGATGATCTGCCCTTTGGTGGCGTAGGCCCGTCAGGGATGGGCCACTACCACGGGCACGACGGATTCCTTACGTTCAGCAAGGCCAAAGGCGTATTCATCAAGCAGCGATTCAATGCCGCCCGGATGATCTACCCCCCTTACGGCAAGGCGCTGCAGAAGCTGGTCTACAAGCTCTTCGTGCGTTGAAAAAGCGCAATCGGTGACAACAACAATGACCAGTACCGAGCGATCATTTTCCCGCCGCAGCCTTCTCAGGGTTGGGCTGTTTGGCAGCGCCGCCTTGGCCGGCGCAGGCCTGCTCGGCAGTTTGTCCGGCTGTCGTGGTGAGCGGTCTGCTGCGGGCTTCACGCAGTTGCGCGACAGCGACCTGCCGATGCTACAGCGCTTGACGCCAGTCCTGCTGGAAGGCGCCGTGCCGGAATCGAACATGCCCAGCGCCGTGCAGGGCACCCTGACGAGCCTCGATCAAGGGCTCGCCCATCTGTCGCCCGCCGTGTTGAAACAGGTGCAGCAGTTGTTTGATTTGCTCTCTCTTACCCTCACCCGCGGCCCGCTGACTGGCATATGGGGCACCTGGGAACAGGCGCAGGATGGCGAGGTACAGGCGTTTCTACAGCGATGGGAGAACAGCTCGGTCGCACTGTTGCGCCAGGGTCATGCCTCGCTTCAGCAGATGATCCTGATGGCCTGGTATGGCCGACCGGAATCCTGGCGTCACTGCGGCTACCCCGGCCCGCCGGTTATCTAGCGATGAATGCAGTGACCGCTCGACCGACTTGAGGAATCCGCAATGCCTGTTACCGACCCCTTTGCCGAAGGTATAGCCCGAGGCTGGAAGACCCATGACGGTTCGCAGCTCGAACGGGACCTTACACTCGACGCCGACATTGCCATCGTTGGCAGCGGGGCTGGCGGTGCCACCAGTGCCGAGCTCCTCAGCGCAGCCGGCTACAAGGTACTGCTGATCGAGGAGGGCCCGCTGCGCAGCAGCCGCGACTTCGACATGCAGGAGCCGTCCGCCTACGCCTCGCTCTATCAGGAGGCGATCGGCCGTACCAGCAAGGACGGCGCCATCACCATCCTGCAGGGCCGCGCCGTCGGCGGTTCGACACTGGTGAACTGGACATCGAGTTTCCGCACCCCAGCTGCCACCCTGGAGCACTGGGCGCGTGAACATTCCGTCAAAGGGCTTTCCGAACACTCCATGGCGCCCTGGTTCGAACGCATGGAACAGCGTCTGGGCATCGAGCCATGGCCACTGCCGCCCAACGCCAACAATCAGGTGATCCGCGACGGCTGTTCAGCGCTCGGTTACAGCTGGGCGGTGATCCCGCGCAACGTGCGAGGCTGCTGGAACCTGGGTTACTGCGGCATGGGCTGCCCGACCAATGCCAAACAGTCGATGCTGGTGACAACCATCCCGGCCACTCTGGATTCCGGCGGCGAGCTGCTTTACCTCGCTCGCGCCGAACGCCTTGTTCTGGACAAGTCACGCGTCACCGCACTGGAGTGCTTCGCCATGGATGCGCGCAGCGTTGCGCCGACCGGCCACAAGATTCGGGTGCGTGCGCGCCACTACATCCTCGCTGGCGGCGGGATCAACACACCGGCAATCCTGTTGCGCTCAGACGCGCCCGACCCACATCAGCGCGTCGGTAAACGCACCTTTCTGCATCTGGTGAATTTCTCTGCCGCCCAGTTCGAGCAGGTGATCAACCCGTTCTACGGCGCGCCTCAGTCGATCTATTCCGATCAGTTCCAATGGGATGACGGCACCGCCGGGCGTATGTCCTACAAGCTGGAAGTGCCGCCCATCCACCCGGCCCTGGCCGCAACATTGCTCGGCCGCGGAGGGATCGACAATGCCCTGCGCATGGAGCAGTTGCCGCATACCAATGCCATGATTGCGCTGATGCGCGACGGCTTTCACCCTGACAGCGCCGAGGGCAGGGTTCAGCTACGTAGCGACGGCACCCCCACCCTCGACTACAGGATGACCCCCTACACCTGGGACGGGATTCGCCGCGCCTACCACAGCATGGCGGAGGTCCAGTTCGCTGCGGGCGCCAGAACCGTCCTGCCGCTGCACAGCGACGCCAGTCATGCCACCAGCCTCGAACACGCGCGCCAGATGATCGATGGACTGAGTCTGGAGCTGTACCGCACCCGCCTCGGCAGCGCCCATGTGATGGGCGGTTGCGCCATGGGCGAAGACCCGCTTCAGGCGGTCACTGACAGCCTTGGCCGGCATCATCAGATGGACAACCTGTCGATCCACGACGGTTCGCTGTTTCCCACCAGCATCGGTGCCAACCCGCAATTGTCCATTTATGGCCTTGCCGCGAACCTCTCGAGTCAATTGGCCGAAAGGTTAAAAAACCCATGAACGGCTTCGTTGTGCTGACATTCGGCAGCCATCCGCTTTGATGCTTTACGCTGCCGACACCGAGCCGCTACCATCCACCCCCCACGCAAGCGTCAGGACGCCGCGATGAATCGAGTGCTGTATCCGGGAACCTTCGACCCGATCACCATGGGCCATACCGACCTGGTCGAGCGCGCCTCGCGCCTGTTCGATGAAGTCATCATTGCCGTCGCTGCCAGCCCCAACAAGAATCCGCTGTTCCCGCTGGAACAACGCGTTGCACTGGCCAAGGAAGTGACCTCGCATCTGCCGAACGTCAAGGTGATGGGGTTTTCCACCCTGCTGGCGCACTTCGTTACCGAACAGAAAGCCAACGTACTGCTGCGCGGTCTTCGGGCGGTTTCGGACTTCGAATACGAGTTCCAGCTGGCCAATATGAACCGTCAGCTCGTTCCGGACGTGGAGAGTTTGTTTCTGACGCCATCGGAAAAATTCTCCTATATTTCCTCGACCCTAGTCCGCGAGATCGCCCGGCTTGGGGGCGATGTCAGCAAATTCGTTCACCCCTCGGTGATGAAGGCGTTGACCGAGCGCTACGGCTCGCGCTGAAGCACTCCAGCTTTGCGCGGCAGACACTCAGCGACAAAAGGGTGATCACTGCCGCGTGCACCGGGCGAGTCGATGCGGCAAAATTGGCGCGTCGTTATTACTTGCGCTGCGGCAGATGCCGCAGCTGGAGCCAGCTGGATGTCCCTGATAATCACCGATGACTGTATCAACTGCGACGTGTGCGAGCCCGAGTGCCCGAACAGCGCAATTTCCCAAGGCGAGGAAATCTACGTCATCGACCCGAACCTCTGCACCGAGTGCGTCGGCCACTACGACGAACCGCAGTGCCAGCAGGTCTGCCCGGTGGACTGCATCCCCCTCGACGAGAGCAATGTCGAGAGCAAGGACGAGCTGATGCAGAAGTACATGATCATCACCGGAAAGGCCTGATTTATCTTTTGCGGCCTCACCCGAACGGTGAGGTCAGCACTCCCTCTCGCCTAAAACTCCAAACGATCTCGCTACAGACTGGCACTCACACGCCTGGCTGCGTCTGCAGGCAATCCAGCGAAACAAATCGAACCCCGGAAACAGCACGGCTCCGCACGCAGTGAAGCGGCGGAGCCGTGAATGGCAGGTCATCGCAGTTCAGACTGACCGATGCTGGCCGGGGATTCAGTCCTGGCGGTTGTAGCCGACGCGGGTGCAGCCCAGGCAGCGAGCAAAGGCTGCAGCGCCTGGCTCGACGACCAGCGCATGACCCGCCTCTTTGATGCCGCCGCCCATGGCGCTGAACGGCAAGCTGACCACAAACAGCCCTGCGCCAATGGCGGTGGCTGCGATCAGCAACGGGCGCGCAATCAACAGATCGCCAACGATGGAAAAGGCTTTGGGAGCTTCGACGGTGTACATCGGATCGCCGCTGGCGTTCTGCTGTACCGATTGCGCCTGCACGGGCATCGTCAGCAGACCTGTGGTCAGGGCCAAGACAACAGCAGTGGAGCGAAACAGATTCATGGTGTGGTCCTTCAGCTGGGCGATACGAGGCAGGTAATTGTGGTGTTGGCCACTATAGCAGCGGCCGTCGGTTATTGATCGTGAACAACGTCAACGCCTGCGCACTCAGGCGAGATCATCGCTGGCAGCGTACGCAATAAACACTGGCCCGCTGGCCGAGGCGAATTTCGCGCAAGGTCGAGCCACAGGTCTTACAAAACTCCCCGCCCCGGCCGTAAACGAAGAGCTCCTGCTGAAAATAGCCCGGTTTGCCGTCGCCGCCGACGAAATCACGCAGCGTGGTGCCGCCACGTTCAATGGCGTAGGCAAGGATGCGCTTGATCTCTACGGCCAGCTTCATATAGCGCGCCCGTGACACTGCGCCGGCGGCACGCCGCGGATCGATTCCGGCAGCGAACAACGCCTCGCTCGCATAGATATTGCCGACGCCAACGACCACTGCGTTATCCATGATGAAGGGTTTGATCGCCATGCTGCGTCCACGCGACATCTGGTACAGACGCTCGCCATCGAACGCATCACTCAGCGGTTCCGGCCCCAGGCTGGCGAGCAGCACGTGACTCAGCGGATCATCGCTCCAGAGCAGCGCACCGAAGCGCCGTGGATCCGTGTAGCGCAGCGCCATGCCGGACTCCAGCACGATGTCGACATGCTCGTGCTTGCCGACCGGCTGATCCGCCGGAACCAGACGCAGGCTGCCGGACATGCCCAGGTGTGCGATCAGGGTGCCGACTTCCGCTTTTATCAGCAGGTATTTGGCGCGCCGCTCGACGCCTTCAATGCGCTGGCCCGACAGCCGCACATCGAGATCGTCTGGAATCGGCCAGCGTAGCCGCCGCTCGCGCACGACGACCTGGCTGACACGCTGGCCGACCAGGTGCGGCGCGATACCGCGGCGGGTGGTTTCAACTTCTGGGAGTTCGGGCATCAGAGAAAAATATGCAGTGTGGACCGGATGGCGACCTTAGCAGCTAACGCGCAGCCGGGTCAGCCGACGCCCAGTTCGCGAATGATGTCGCGCTGGCATTCAAAATCGTATTCCGACAGGCCGACGTATTCGAGCACCAGCTGCGCCACGGCATCCCACTCATGGTCTTGCGGCTGCTCACCTAATACGCGATGACAGGCGCAGATGTGCTCGGCCATCTTCAGGATCGCCAATAGCGTCTTGATCTGCGGATCGCTCCACTCGTCGCGGAATAGGGCCATGGCGTTGTGGTGATTGGCGATGGCTTCACACAGGTGCTGCGGCAGCTTCCAGGAGCGCGCGACGAAATAACCCACCACGGCATGGTTGGTATTGAGCACCCGATTCTCGATGTCGGTGATGCGCGTCTCGGGACCAACGCTGGCGTAAGCCTCTTCCAGCACGGCCATATAGCCGGGGAAACGGGTCAGCATCAGCGGGATGCCGCAGTTGTGAAACAGACCGAGGGTATAGGCCTCATCAGGTGCCGGAAGACCGATCCGCTTCGCCAGCGCCAGACAGGTGCTGGCCACGTCCTGCGCCGAATCCCAGAAACGATTGAGCGTGACGATGGCGGCATCGGTCAGCTCGCCGCGGATCGATTGCGCGTTGATCAGATTGATCACCGAACGGCAACCCAGCAAATTGACGGCTTGCTGAATCGAAGCGATGCGGTTGGCAAGGCCGAAAAACGGCGAGTTCACGGTTTTCAGCAAGGCGCCCGACAACCCCGGATCCTGGCTGATCAGCCGCGCAATCGCGCGCAGGTCGGGATCAGGCATGACCTGTTCCATCTGCAGATCAACCATGATCTGCGGCTGCGGTGGAACACTGATCCCCTGCAGCACGCTGCGGATCTGTTCGTCGGTGAGTTCGATGGACATGGAGGCGGCCAGGCCTTGCGAATAGCACAAGGCCACTAAGAAAAGAGTGCGAACTTTGGCCGAGTTCATGGTCGGATTCAAGTAGATCACTTTGCAATCCGACGAGGAGGAAACGAGATGGCCGATTCGCTGAAAGGCAAACGCGTAGCGATCCTGGTAACCGATGGTTTCGAGCAGGTCGAGCTGACTGGCCCTAAGGAAGCGCTGGAAAAAGCCGGCGCGACCGCTGAGATCGTTTCGTCATCGAACGGCGAGGTCACCGGCTGGAACCACACCACACCGGCCACCAAGTTTCACGTCGACAAGACCTTCGACAGCATTCGCATGGAAGACTATGACGCCGTGCTGTTGCCTGGCGGCGTGGTAAATTCCGACACCATTCGCACCGACGAGATGGCTCAGGCGCTGGTCCGCGACGCGGCGCGAGCAAACAAGACCATCGCCGTGATCTGCCATGGCGCCTGGCTATTGGCCTCGGCCGGTCTGGTCAAGGGCATGAAGATGACCAGCTGGCCATCGCTGACCGACGACCTCAAAAACGCCGGTGCTCAGTGGGTCGACGAGCAGGTCGTGGTCGATGGTCATCTGATCAGCAGCCGCAAGCCGGACGATATCCCGGCGTTCAGCGAAGCGCTGGTCAAAGCCCTCGCCGACTGACGCCAGCCTCGTCGCGCAGAGGCATCGCGAATCCGGTCGACGCGACCTGACCGATGCCTCATCAGAGCCACCTGCTGGAAGCAACCGCGTGCAGCAGCGTTGGGCCAACCGGCTGCCCGTTCTGCATCCTGCCAGCGCTTTTGTCAGCCCGCTCGCCTATAATCGCGCCCTTTTCCCGGAGCCTCCCGATGAGCCTGCCCAGCCTGCGCCTCAAAGCCAATGCCGACCGCCGCCTGCGCGCCGGCCATCTGTGGGTCTACAGCAACGAGGTGGATACCGCAGCCACCCCGCTGAGCGGTTTTGCTGCCGGTGATCAGGCCATTCTCGAAGCGGCTGGGGGCAAGCCGCTGGGCATTGTCGGCGTCTCGCCGAACAACCTGATCTGCGCCCGCCTGCTGTCCCGCGACCTCAAGCACAGCCTGGACAAGTCGCTGCTGGTGCATCGCATCCAGGTCGCCCTCTCGCTGCGAGATCGCCTGTTCGACCAGCCCTGTTACCGCCTGATCTACGGCGACTCTGACCTGCTGCCCGGCCTGGTGGTGGACCGCTTCCACGATCATCTGGTGGTGCAACTGGCTTCTGCCACCATGGAGCGCAACAAGGACGCCGTGCTCGAAGCGCTGGTGCAGGTGCTCAAGCCGCGCGGCGTGCTGTGGAAGAACGACTCCAGCGCCCGCGACGCCGAAGGCCTTGAGCGCTACGTTGACACCGCCTTTGGCGTGGTCCCGGAATGGGTGGCGCTGGAAGAAAACGGCGTGAAATTCGAAGCGCCGGTGCTGCAAGGCCAGAAGACCGGCTGGTTCTACGACCACCGCATGAACCGTGCGCGCCTGGCGCCTTACGTCAAAGGCAAGCGCGTGCTCGATCTGTTCAGCTACATCGGCGGCTGGGGCGTGCAGGCCGCGGCCTTCGGCGCCAGCGAAGTATTTTGCGTGGATGCCTCGGCGTTCGCGCTCGATGGTGTCGAGCGCAATGCTGCGCTCAATGGCGTGGCCGAGAAGATGACCTGCGTCGAGGGCGATGCCTTCGAAGCGATGCGGGAGTTGAAGAACGCCGAAGAGCGCTTCGATGTGGTCATCACTGATCCGCCCGCGTTCATCAAGCGCAAGAAGGACATCAAGAATGGCGAAGCCGCGTACCGCCGCCTGAACGAAGCCGCCATGCGTCTGCTGAACAAGGACGGCATCCTGGTCAGCGCCAGCTGCTCCATGCATTTGGAAGAAGACAACCTGCAGAACATCCTGCTCGGCAGCGCGCGGCATCTGGACCGCAATATCCAACTGCTCGAACGCGGCAGTCAGGGGCCGGACCATCCGGTTCATCCAGCGATCCCGGAAACCCGTTACATCAAGAGCATCACCTGCCGCATCCTGCCCAACAGCTGATCAGCGTCTGACGACAGACGAAGCCCTCGCACCGAGACGCGTACGAGGGCTTCGACGGACGCTTACTCGATGCCCTTGCGCTGGTCACTCCACAAGTAACTGGTGCACAACCCGCAGAAGCGACCATAGAAGGTGCTGCGGGCCGTTTCGTCATCCATCAGGTGATAGCGAAACCAGGCTGTCGACGGTCCGCGGTACGCCCCGCCATCACCGACCGGCTCGAAGTGAGTGACATAACGCCGCTCTCCCCAGAACACTGGCACGTTGGCCCGGGTATAGACCGGCTGCGCGTTCAGATAGGGAAAGGCAATGGTGTCGCCACCGCCGGACATCAGGAACATCGGGCCTTTCTGGTTCTGCTGTGACGCCGGGTCGTGCCCCAAGCCAATGGTGTAGGGCTGGATGGGCGCGGTCACGCTCACGCGATCATCCTGCCCGGCCATGATCGAACCACCGCCGCCCTGGGAGTGACCGGAAGTCCCGACGCGGCCAGTATTGAGCACGCCTGCGTAGGTACCGAAGCTGCGGTTGCTCTCCTGCACCAGATAATCGAGGCAGGCCAGCATGTCCTGCCCGGTTCCGGCGTTGGAGGTCTCTGCCGCGGCGACGACGAAGCCATGGCTGGCCCAATGCGACAACAGGCCCGAATACGCGGATGGCCCCGTTCCGGTCCCGTTGCCCCACAGCAGCACGGGATGCCGCACGCCGCCCTGCCCCAGCGTGGCGGGCCGATAGACTCGGCAGTTCGGGCCTTCGCTGCGACTGGTGGTAGCGTAGGGGCCGGAACGGTCGAAACTGGTCACGCCCGGAAACGGCGCTCCGGGTGTGTCCGGCAGCGAAGCAGCAATGGCAGACCCGCAAAACGCCAGGGCTAGCGCAGCGGCAATACCGCCGAGTTTGATGTCGAGCATGTGTATACCTCTTCTTGTTCTATTTATCTGAAGCTACGTTGGCGCCTGCTCGAAATCCGAGCCGACGCAAGGCACCGCCCAGGCCACCCGCCCGAATCCTGAACTACGGGTGGCCAGTCAGCCCGAACCAACCCTAGCCAGCAAAACTCACTGCGCCACCTCAGGCACCGGTTAAGCGGATGAACGGCTTCGCTTGGCGCTGGCTGAATAACGCGTCATCAGCTCCAGTGTTGATGCGGTCAGCTCAGCCTGGTTGGGCGCCGGTAATCGCGCCGTTTGGCTCGCTGACAGTAACGCGCGTAGAATCGCCCGCATTCCTCGCCGCTATCCCCCGGCGGGCCATGAGCCCAGGCCGCCCGAGCGATACCCCGCCTCGATCCGGCCCCTGCGCACGCACGGCTACCTGCCGTTGCATGCGGCACAGGCGACGCTCACCATTAGCACCACTCGACCAGCTGATTAGCCGCAGGAACCGTCATGCCCGATTACCGCTCGAAAACCTCCACGCACGGCCGCAACATGGCTGGTGCCCGCGCGCTGTGGCGCGCCACCGGCATGAAGGACGAAGACTTCAAGAAGCCGATCATCGCCATCGCCAACTCCTTCACCCAGTTCGTGCCAGGCCACGTGCATCTGAAGGACCTGGGCCAGCTGGTCGCCCGCGAGATCGAGAAGCACGGCGGCGTCGCCAAGGAATTCAACACCATCGCGGTCGACGACGGCATCGCCATGGGCCACGACGGCATGCTCTATTCGCTGCCGTCGCGCGAAATCATCGCCGACTCGGTGGAGTACATGGTCAACGCGCATTGCGCCGACGCCATCGTCTGCATCTCCAACTGCGACAAGATCACCCCCGGCATGCTGATGGCCGCGCTGCGCCTGAACGTTCCGGTGGTGTTCGTCTCCGGCGGCCCGATGGAAGCCGGCAAGACCAAGCTGGCCAGCCACGGCCTGGACCTGGTCGACGCCATGGTCATCGCCGCCGACGAAACCGCCTCGGACGAGAAGGTCGCGGAATACGAGCGCAGCGCCTGCCCTACCTGCGGCAGCTGCTCCGGCATGTTCACCGCGAATTCGATGAACTGCCTGGCCGAAGCCCTGGGCCTTGCCCTGCCCGGCAACGGCTCGACCCTGGCGACCCACAGCGACCGCGAGCAGCTGTTCCTGCGCGCCGGCCGTACCGTCGTCGAGCTGTGCCAGCGCTACTACGGTGAAGGTGATGAGTCGGTTCTGCCGCGCAATATTGCCAGCCGTCGCGCCTTCGAGAACGCCATGACCCTGGACATCGCCATGGGCGGTTCGACCAACACCATCCTGCATCTGCTGGCAGCGGCTCAGGAAGCCGAGGTCGATTTCGACCTGCGCGCCATCGATGCCCTGTCGCGCAAGGTGCCGCAGCTGTGCAAGGTCGCGCCGAACATCCAGAAGTACCACATGGAAGACGTGCATCGCGCCGGCGGCATTTTCTCCATCCTTGGCGAACTGGCCCGTGGCGGCCTGCTGCACACCGACGTGCCCACCGTACACAGTCGCACCATGGCTGAAGGTATCGCCCAGTGGGACATCACCCAGACCCAGGACGAAGCCGTACACACCTTTTTCAAGGCAGGCCCGGCTGGTATCCCGACGCAGACGGCGTTCAGCCAGTCGACCCGTTGGGACAGCCTGGATGATGACCGCGAAAACGGCTGCATCCGCAGCGTCGAGCATGCCTATTCCCAGGAAGGCGGCCTCGCCGTGCTTTACGGCAACATCGCTCTGGACGGTTGCGTGGTGAAGACCGCCGGCGTGGACGAATCCATCCATGTGTTCGAAGGCACGGCGAAGATCTTCGAAAGCCAGGACAGCGCTGTTAAAGGCATCCTCAATGACGAAGTGAAGGCCGGTGACATCGTCATCATTCGCTACGAAGGTCCGAAAGGCGGCCCCGGTATGCAGGAAATGCTCTACCCGACCTCGTACCTGAAATCCAAGGGGCTGGGTAAGGACTGCGCGCTGCTCACCGATGGCCGCTTCTCTGGCGGCACCTCGGGCCTGTCCATCGGCCACGCTTCGCCTGAAGCCGCTGCGGGCGGAGCCATTGGCCTGGTGCGCGACGGCGACAAGGTACTGATCGACATCCCCAACCGCAGCATCCAGCTGCAGGTCAGCGATGAAGAACTGTCCCACCGCCGCATCGAGCAGGACAAGCAAGGCTGGAAACCGGCCCAGCCACGCGCGCGCAAGGTGACCACGGCGCTCAAGGCCTACGCCCTGCTCGCCACCAGCGCCGACAAGGGCGCGGTGCGCAACAAGGCGATGCTGGACGGCTGATCGTCTGCGTTGCAGCAACAATGAAAGCCCGACCATCGTGTCGGGCTTTTTTATGCCTGCTGTACAGCGAGCGAGGCTCCAACGCTCGAGCCATCATCTGGTCCGCCGGGCACACGCCTACAGCCTCCAGTCGGCATGCACGGTGACCCAACGTCCCGACGGGTGCCTCTACCGTGCTGTCGCAGTGGACTGCGGCCACCTCACGACGTGGATCAGTGCGGGTTGCCGGCTGCTTGCCCTGTGCGAGACCGGCAGCGCTCAGTAGAATCGCGCTCCTTTTCAATCCGCAAGGATGCCCATGAACGCCCCCGAACAGCTCAACGCGAGCGACACGAACGAAGCGCTACTCTATGGCCTCGATGACCGGCCACGCCCATGGATTGCCTTTCTCGCCGCGCTGCAGCATCTGCTCGCGATCATCGTGCCGATCGTCACGCCCGGCCTGCTGATCTGCCAGGCCATCGGCGTATCGCCGCGCGACACCAACATCATTGTCTCCATGTCGCTGGTGATCTCCGGCATTGCCACCTTTCTGCAGTGCAAGCGCTTCGGCCCGCTGGGCGCCGGGTTGTTGATTGTTCAGGGCACCAGTTTCAACTTTGTCGGCCCGCTGATCGCAGGCGGCGTGCTGATGGTCAATCAGGGCACGCCGGTCGAAGGCGTAATGGCAGCGATCTTCGGCGTAGTGATCGCCGGCTCGTTCATTGAGATGGGCGTCTCGCGCGTGCTGCCTTTCATCAAGCGGCTGATCACGCCGCTGGTGACCGGCATCGTGGTGCTGATGATCGGGCTAACGCTGATCAAGGTCGGGCTGATCAGCATGGGTGGCGGCTACTCGGCCATGGGCGACGGCACCTTTGCCAGCCGCGAAAACCTGCTGCTCTCCGGCGTGGTGCTGGCCGCCATCGTCGTGCTTAACCGCCTGCCCATGCAGTGGATGCGCAGCTGCGCGATCATCATCGCGCTGGCCATCGGCTATGCGTTGGCAGCCTACCTGGGTCGACTGGACTTCACCGGCATGCGCGAAGCCGAACTGTTCGAGGTGCCAATGCCGTTGCACTTCGGCCTCGGCTTTTCCTGGAGCCTGTTCATCCCGATGGTGGTGATCTACCTGGTCACATCTCTTGAAGCCATCGGCGACATCACCGCCACCAGCAAGCTTTCGCGTCAGCCGGTGGAAGGCCCGCTATGGATGCAGCGCATCAAGGGCGGCGTGCTGGTCAACGGCGCCAACTCGTTGCTGGCGGGCTTTTTCAACACCTTCCCGAGCTCGGTGTTCGCGCAGAACAACGGCATCATCCAGCTCACCGGCATCGCCAGCCGTTACGTCGGCATGTGGATCGCGGTGATGCTGGTGATTTTGGGACTGTTCCCGCCAGTCGCCGGCGTGCTGCAGGCGGTGCCCGAGCCGGTGCTGGGCGGTGCCGCCCTGGTGATGTTCGGGGCGGTGGCGGCCGCTGGCATCAATATCCTCGCGGGCATCAAGCTGGACCGTCGCGCGTTGCTCATCATTTCCGTATCGCTGGCGCTGGGCCTGGGCTTTTCTCAGGTGCCGGAGTTCCTCGCGAACCTGCCGGTAGCGCTGCGCAACGTGCTGGAATCCGGCGTGGCCACCGGCGGCATCTGCGCCCTGGTGATGAACTGGTTCCTGCCCGAGTCGCCAGCAAGTGCGGAGCAGGATCCGGTCTGATCAACCGGTCCGCGCTTCCTTAGCGAGGCGCCGGCAGACCTCATCGGCAATCGCCAGGGCAGCCGTCAGTCCTGGTGATTCGATGCCGAACAGGTTCACCAGCCCCGCAATGCCATGCTCGGCAGGCCCGTCGATACAGAAGTCCGCTGCCGGCTCGCCGGGCCCGCTGATCTTCGGCCGAATGCCGGTGTACGCCGGCTGCAGCGCACCATCGGGCAATGCCGGCCAGTAACGTCGGATCGCCGCGTAGAAGCCCTCAGCGCGGCTTTCATCCATCCTGTAATCGAGGCTGTCGACCCACTCGACATCAGGGCCGAAACGCGCCTGCCCGCCGAGGTCCAGCGTGAGATGCACGCCCAGGCCGCCGGGCTCGGGCATCGGATAGACCAGATGGCGGAACGGCGTGGCAGTCGCCAGACTGAAATAGCTGCCCTTGGCGAAATAGCGCGGCGGCACCTTGTCGACAGGCAACCCTCTGGTGCGCGCTGCAATCGCAGGGGCAGCATGGCCCGCGCAATTGATTAGCGTCTTGGCGAGCAAGGTCATCGGCTCAGCCCCGCCGACGTCCAGCTTCAAGCCGTCATCCATCACCTCGACAGCCTCCACTGGTGCCAGCAAGGCCAGCAGCGCGCCCGCGGCTTCGGCATCACCCTGCAGCGCCAGCATCAAGGCGTGGCTGTCGACGATCCCGGTGCTGGGCGACAGCAGGCCAGCCACGGCATTGAGCTGCGGCTCCAATGCTTTCAACTCAGCGCCATTGAGCCGCTGCAGATCGTCTACGCCATTGGCCAAGGCGTGCGCCTGTAACGCATCGAGTCCCGCGAGCTGCGAATCATCGGTGGCAACGATCAGCTTGCCGCAGCGCCAGCAGGGAACGCCGTGGCTCTCGCAGAAGGCATAAAGCGCGTCGCGACCGGCCACGCACAGCCTTGCCTTCAGCGAACCCTGCGGATAGTAGATGCCGGCATGAATGACTTCGCTGTTACGCGAGCTGGTGCCGGTGCCGATGGCCGCTTCGGCTTCCAGTATCAACACCTCGCGCCCGGCCAGGGCCAGCGCCCGCGCGACTGCGAGCCCCACCACGCCGGCCCCGATGACCACGCAATCGACCTGCTCCATTTGTTTCCCCTTCGTTTAGGCGAGCGCCAGACTGCCGCAAGATCGAACCAGGGCCAAGTCTCGCTTGCCCAACCCTCAGGCAATTTCGAAAACGGGAGCCACCATGCGCATCGGCATCATCTCCGACACTCACGGCCTGCTGCGCCCTGAGGCCCTCGCGGCGCTACAAGGCTGCGAGCGCATCATCCACGCCGGCGACATCGGCAAACCCGAGGTCTTAGAGGGGCTGCGCGCACTGGCGCCGCTCGATGTGATCCGCGGCAATGTCGACAGCGGTGACTGGGCGGCGGAGGTCCCGGAGCATCTGGACCTGGAAATCGGCGGCTTGCGCGTCTACGTCACCCACGACGTCAAGACGATGGGCATCGACCCGATTGCAGAGCAGGTCGACGTGGTGATTGCCGGCCATTCGCACCAACCGAAGATCGAGCAGGTCAACGGCGTGCTTTACCTCAACCCGGGAAGCGCAGGCCGCCGCCGCTTCACCTTACCCATCAGCCTGGCGCTGCTGGACATCGAGGACGGCCAGCCGCGCGCGCAGCTGGTGACGCTGGGTTAAGCGCTCAGCTCACGCCCGTGTAACGGTCGCTGCGGTGATTGATCGCCAGCACCAGATTCAGTGCCACCGCGCCCAGCACCGAGAGCGCAACCTTATCCAGCGGCACGATGAAGACCGCCGCCAGCACGATCAACGCATCGATGCCCATTTGAAAGGTGCCGGCGCGCAGGCCGATGCGCTCCTGCAGGAACAGCGCAAGGATGTTTACCCCGCCGAGGCTGGCCCGATGACGGAACAGCATCAGCAGCCCGACGCCCATGGCGAAACCGCCAAACAGCGCCGCGTAGTAGATGTTCAGCTCGGCAAAGCGGATCCAGTTCGGCGTCAGCTCGGCCAGCAGCGACACCAGTCCCACCGCGATCACGGTGCGCAACGTGAAGCTCCAGCCCATGCGCCAGATGGCCAACAGATAGAACGGAATGTTCAGGGTGAAGAACACCAGCCCGAAAGGCCAGCCGGCGAAATACTTGAGCAGAAAGGCCAGACCGACCGTGCCGCCGGTCAAGAGCCCGGCGTGGCTGTAGAAGGCGATCCCCAGCGCCACCATCGCGGTGCCCAAGAGCAGCGCGAGGGCGTCCTCCCAGAGCGGATGGCGGACGAATATCGGCGCAATGGTTTCCGCCTGCTCAGCGTCGCATTGCACTGGGCTCGGCTTGTCGTTGTGCATGGAAAGTGTCTCGTGTGGAGCGGACGGAAAGCATAAGCACTGACGCCAGGTCAGGACTTGGCGTCAGTCAAGGAAGCGTAGGGTGACGGGCTTAGCGCCGCTGCCAGGTCTCGAAGCGGTATGCCGTCGTTTCACCCTCGGCCGGGTGTGCCTCGCTGTCGACACGTTCCCAGTCAGCTTCGTCATAGACGGGGAAAAAGGCGTCGCCCGCGGGATTGGCTTCGATGCGGGTGAGATAGAGCCGCTGCGCCTGACCCAGGGCCTGGGTGTAGAGCTGCGCGCCGCCGATCAGCATCAGCTCGTCGACGCCTTGCTCACGCGCCCACTGCTCGGCGCGAACCAGCGCAGCATCCAGCGTGGTGAAGGTTTCAGCACCTTCGACTTGCAGATCGGGCTGACGGCTGACCACCAGATTGAGCCGCCCCGGCAGTGGGCGGCCAAGCGAATCCCAGGTCTTGCGACCCATGATGATCGGCTTGCCGAGGGTCATGGCCTTGAAGTGTTTGAGGTCGGCCGGCAGATGCCAGGGCATCTTGTTGTCCAGCCCGATGACGCGGTTATCCGCCAGGGCTGCGATCATTGCGAGGGGAAGAGAGGTCTGATTCATAGCCGCGAGGATAGCAGAGCGCCCGCCGGGCAGTCAGCGCCGCCAGATACACGTCAGCATCATCGAACGGTCATATCCGGTTTACCGAAGCGTCAAGCTGTCGTCATTCTCACGCTTCAGGCTAACCGCTCCCCTTCCATGGAGACGCCCGCAATGGCCCGCCACAGCCGCCTTACCCTGCGCCACCTGCTTGCCGCCTGCAGCCTGCTGCTGCCGGTCGCCGCGTTTGCCGCCACACCCGATGCTTCGGTTGCCGCAAAGCACGGGCGCGATGAACCCCATCCGCTGATCATCGCCCACCGTGGCGCCAGCGGCTACGTGCCCGAGCACACGCTTGCCTCTTACGCGCTGGCGATCCTGCAGGGTGCAGATTACGTCGAGCCCGATCTGGTGATGACCCGCGACGGCCAGCTGGTAGCCCGTCATGACAACGAGCTGGGGCTGACCACCGACGTGTCGAAACGCCCCGAGTTCGCCGACCGCAAGCGCACGCAGAGGGTGGATGGCGTGAATCTCACCGGCTGGTTCAGCGAAGACTTCACCCTGGCCGAGTTGAAGACACTGCGCGCCATCGAGCGCATCCCGACGATCCGTCCGGGTAACGCGCGAATGGACGGCAGCCTGGAAATCCCGACGCTGCAGGAAATCATCGATCTGGTGAAGACCCTGCAGCTAAGCGAGCGCCGCCGCATCGGCCTGTACCCGGAAACCAAGCACCCGACGCACTTCCAGAAACTTGGCCTGGCGATGGAGAAGCCGCTGGTCAGCGTTCTTCATCGCAACGGCTACGCGGGCCGCAGCGCGCCGGTCTATATCCAGTCGTTCGAAGTGGAAAACCTGAAAATCCTCAGCCGGATGACGCAGCTGCGCCTGGTCCAGCTGTTTGGCGGCGGTCAGCCTTACGATCAAAAGGTTCGCGGCAGCGACCTGACCTACGCACAGATGGCCACGGCCGAAGGGCTCAAGGCGATCTCCCGCTATGCAGCCGGCGTCGGCCCGGAAAAGAGCTACATCATCCCGCGCGATGCCAACGGCAACCTCGGCCAGCCCACCGACTTCGTGCCGAACGCCCATGCGGCGGGCCTGAAGGTGCACCCGTACACCTTCCGCGCCGAGAACGTGTTCCTGCCGACCACCCTGCGCTACGGCGACTCTCCAGCCGAGCGCGGCAATATCGAGGCTGACATCCTGGCCTTCCTCGATGCCGGTATCGACGGGCTGTTCATTGATCAGCCGGACATTGCCGTACGCCTGCGCCAACAGCAGAACTGACCGATACAGCCACGGGTTGATCGCCCCTGGCTGTGGGTAGGGTGACAAGCAGCCGGTGTCAGCGGATGACGCCGGCTTCGCGCAATGCGTTAAGGCTGATTTGATCCTTACCCAGCACCCGTCCGAGCACCGAATCGGTGTGCTCGCCGTGCAACGGCGGGGCCTTTGCCGCGACCGTCGGCGTGCGCGACAGCCGCAGCGGGCTGCGAACCATACGCACCTCGCCTGCCACCGGATGATCGGCCGTGATCACCAGATCCCGGTAGCGTGCCGTTTCCGATTCAAGCGCGTGCGCGACATCCTTCACTTCGCCGACAGGGATCGCCTGCGCGCGCAGGGCTTCGATCAAAGCCTCGCTAGGCCACTGCGCGAACGCGTGCTGCAACAGCGGAATCAGCAGCTCGCGATGCTCGGTGCGGCCCTTGTTCTGCGTGAAGCGCGGATCACTGTGGAGTTCAGGTCGCTTGAGCACTTCCAGGCACAAGCGCCGGTACTGCTCGTCGTTGCCCACCGCCAGGGCGATGCTGCCGTTCGCGGTGTTGAACAGCTGGTAGGGCACGATGCTCGCGTGGGCATTGCCGTAGCGCTGCGGCACCTTGCCGGTATTGAGATAGCCGGAGGCGACATTGGCCAGGAAATGCAGCGCGCTGTCGGACAGGGCAATGTCCACCGACTGGCCGAGCCCGGATTTTTCGCGCTCGTACAGCGCCGCAAGAATGCCCTGAACCGCGTTCATACCGGTGACCAGATCGATGAAGGCAACGCCCAGGCGCATCGGCTCGCCCTCTTTGTCACCCGTGATCGACATGAAGCCGCTCTCGGCCTGAATGATGAAGTCGTAGCCGGGACGGTTCTCCATCGGGTTACCGCGGCCGTAACCGGTGATCGAGCAATGGATCAGCCGTGGATTGATCGCGGCCAGTGTTTCGTAATCCAGCCCGAGGCGCTTGAGACTCGCCGGCAGAAAGTTCTCGACTACCACATCGGCCTGCGCAGCCAGGTCGAGGATCAACTGGCGGCCTTCGGGCTTGCGCATATCCACCGCCAGGCTCTGCTTGTTGCGATTGGCGCTGAGGTAGTAGGTGGAGATGCCGGCCTTGGCCGGCGGCATCCAGCTGCGGGTGTCATCACCCTCCAGACTTTCGATCTTCCACACCTCGGCGCCAAGGTCGGCCAGGGCCATGGTCGACCAGGGCCCTGCGAGGATGCGAGTCAGATCCAGTACCTTGATGCCTTGCAGAACGCTCATCGACTCTCCTACATATTTGATCGGGCGATGACGACGAAATTGGCGCAAGCGGGTCGAAACCACAACAGATGGCCTGCAAACATCTGTGCGATTACCGAACCGTTTTTCGCTCATCGGACTCCCGTCAGGGTTCGATCCTTTTAAGGTGGCAGCGTCGGCTAATCGCTACACGTGCAGACTTACAACAACTACAAGAAGAGAACACCACCATGCCCCTGACTATGAAGCGCACCCTGAGCCTGTTCCTCCTGGCTGCCACGCTCCCCCTCGCCTCGCTGACCCAGGCCGCCGAATGGCCGACCGACACCGTTCGCCTGGTGGTGCCCTATGCCCCAGGCGGTACGACGGACGTGCTGTCGCGCAAAGTCGCCGATCTCTTGCAGCAACAGATCGGCACGGTGGTCGTCGAGAATCGGCCGGGCGCCGGCTCGACCATGGCCACCGGACAACTGGCCCGCGGCGGGCGTGGCGCGGATCACACCATTCTGATGGCGTCTCCGGGACACACCATCGGCCCGGTGATCTACAAGAAGCTGCCCTACGAGCCGGTAAAAGACTTCAAATTCATCCGCAACATCATCGAAATCCCCAACGTCATGGTGGTACCGGCCGACAGCCCGTACAACTCGGTAGAGGAATTCGTCGAGGCGGCCAAGACCAAGGAGATGACGTTCAGCTCTGCCGGCATCGGCAGCTCGATCCACATGTCCGGCGAGCTGTTCAAGACCATGACCGGCACCAAAATGACCCACGTGCCCTTCCGCGGAAGCGGCGAAGCGCTGCCGGCACTGCTCAGCGGTGACGTCGACGTTTCCTTCGAAAACATGCCGACGGTGCTGTCGCACATCCAGTCCGGCAAGCTCAAGGCACTGGCCGTGACCTCGAAAGAGGCCTCGCCCTACCTGCCCGATGTCGAGCCGCTGTCGAAGATCGGCGCGGACCTGGGTCTTGGCGAATTCGTCACCACCGCCTGGTTCGGGCTGATCGCCGACGACCAGATGTCCGACCAGGCCGTCGACACGCTGCAGACCGCGCTGGACAAGGTCATGGACGATCAGGGCTTCAAGGATTTCGCCGCACAGATCGGCGGAGAGCCGGCGACCGAGGAAGGCGATAGCTTCCGCGACTACGTTGCTGAAGACGTTCAACGCTGGCAGCGCGTCGCAGGCCAGGCCGAGCTGAATTGATCGGAGGCCGGCCATGACCACCGACGCTGCGCTGCGCCGCCCGCGCTGGGCCAATCTCAACACATGGCTGGGCGCGTTCTGGCTGATCGCGGCGCTGGTGTTCCTGTTCTATCTGGTGCCGAACCATATAGACGAAGCCCCCATGGTCGACAACCCCATGCAGTCGCCACGCTGGCTGCCCAGCGTGGCGGGCTGGCTGATCGCGGCATTGTCGCTGGCATTGATCGTCGAGGGTTGCTTGCGGCCGCCGGCCCAAACGGCAGAGGACGAATCCGAACGTGCGCCGGCCCGGCGCTGGCTGCTGATGTTGGCCGGGCTGGGCGCTTACTGGCTGCTGTTCGACCTGCTCGGCGCCATCGCTGCTGGCATCCTTGGCACGCTCTTGTTGTTTGCCGCTCACCCCGTGCGCAAGCTCTGGCTTTACCTGCTGGCGATCGCGTTGCCGTGGCTGGTAAGCCTGCTGTTCATCCACGTACTGAATGTCCCGCTGCCCTCCGGCACGCCCTGGAACTGACAGCGCCCTCACGCGAGTAACCGAATGGAAGGTTTTTCCGAAGTCCTGGACTTGTTCCTCAGCGTCGACAATTTCATCGCCATCTTTATCGGCGTGTTGATTGGGGTGGTCATCGGTGCGATTCCCGGCCTTACCGCGACAATGGCCGTGGCACTGGCCTTGCCCTTCACCTTTTCCCTGGAGCCGGTGACGGCAATTCTGCTGTTGGTCGGCATCTACAAGGGCGGCATGTACGGCGGCTCGATTACCGCCATCCTGATTCACACGCCGGGTTCTCCGGCCGCTGCCTGCACCCTGCTCGACGGCTATCCACTGACGCAACAGGGCAAGGCAAAGAAGGCGCTGCAGATGGCGCTTTACTCGTCCTGTATTGCCGATGTGCTATCGAACCTGGCGCTGATCCTGTTTGCCTCCTACCTGGCCAAGGTTGCGCTCAATTTCGGGCCGCCAGAGTTCTTCTGGCTGATCTGCTTTTCGCTGACCATCATCGTCTCCATCGCGGGCGACTCGCCGGTCAAGGGCCTGATCGCCGCCAGCTTCGGCGTCATCGTCTCCATGATCGGCATGGATGCGGTGTACGGCAGCCAGCGCCTGACGTTCGATAATTACAACCTGATGGACCGGGTGTCCTTCGTGCCGTTGCTGATCGGCCTGTTCGCCATACCCGAGGTCATCGACTTCTACCTGAAGAAGGCCGGCCCCCATATTCGCGCCGCTTCCAGCGGAGCAGGCCTGACGCTTGGCGAACTCAAGTCCAGCCTGGTAACCATCGTGCGCGGCTCGTTCATCGGCGTGATCATCGGTGCCATTCCGGGCGCTGGCGCCACCGCCGCGTCGTTCATTTCCTACAGCGAAGCCAAACGCCGCTCGGCCAACCGGGCAAATTTCGGCAAGGGCGAGCTTGAAGGCGTCGCCGCGGCCGAGTCAGGCAACAACGGCGTCGCTGGCGCAACCCTCATTCCGCTGCTGTCGCTGGGCATCCCGGGCGACGTGATCACCGCGATCATCCTCGGCGCCTTCATGATCCATGGTCTCACGCCTGGCCCGGTGCTGTTCCAGGAGAACCTGACGCTGGTCTACGCGTTGTTCTGCGGAATCATGCTGAGCTCGGCGGTGCTGCTGTTCGTCGGTCACGGCGTGATCAAGTATTTCTCGCTGATCGCCGAGATTCCCAAGGCTATCCTCCTCCCCATCGTGCTGATGTTCTGCGTTTACGGTGCCTTCGCCGTGAATAACAGCCTGTTCGACATTGGCCTGATGCTGCTCTTCGGCGTGATCGGCTATCTGTTCAACCGTACCGGCTTCGCTACAGCGCCCTTCCTCCTGGGCTTCATTCTCGGGCCGATGTTCGAGGACAACCTGCGGCGCACGCTACTGATCGGCCGCGGCGACCCCATGATTTTCTTCCGCGGCCCCATCACCTGGATCTTCATCGTGCTCACCGCGCTGTCGCTTTTCTTCGCGGTAAGGCGCTATTGGCAGGAGCGTATCCGGGCGCGCTGAGCTGTTCGCCCTTGTGGCCGGCACCGGTTATCCTCAGGACCGAGCCCTTCTCCGAGAAACCGCGTGCCCGCACCTCCTCCGCCATCACCGAATCCCCTTGACCGTCTCTGGCTGACGGAAGCCGTGCGGCTGCGCGAAGAACACGCCGGCCCGCTGGACGACGCCGAAGCCAATCGCCAGGCCCGAGCACAGGGCGGTGAACTGCCTGAACTGATCGAGCACCGCGCGCTGTGGCTGGCACGCCGTGACGGCCTGATCGACGCACTCCGCCATTGGCGTCAGGGCGCGCGGCTGGCGGGTTTCGCGCTGGTTCTGCTGGCGCTGTTGACCGGTGCCGGTCTGGCATTTGCAGCGCTGGGTGACGGTATTCGGCCAGTCAACGTGTTCTGGGCGCTGGGCAGCCTGCTCGGGCTGAACCTGCTGACCCTGCTGGGTTGGCTGCTGAGCTTCGTCTTTGCTGGCGATGCCGGCGGTGCGCTGGGCCGATTGTGGCTCTGGCTCAGCGAAAAGCTGGCCCGCGATGCCCGCGCCGTGCAGTTGGCCCCGGCGCTGTTGGCGGTGCTGGAGCAACGGCGTCTCGGACGATGGCTGCTGGGACTAGGGGTACACGGTTTATGGCTGATAGCGATGGCCAGCGCGCTGCTGACCCTGCTCGCGCTGCTGGCGACACGTCGTTACGGCTTCGTCTGGGAAACCACCATCCTCGGCGAAAACACATTTATCAGCCTGACCCAAGCGCTCGGCGCGCTGCCGTCGCTGCTGGGTTTCAGCGTGCCGGACATCGCTCAGATCCGCGCCAGCGGCGACCTTGCCAGTGGCGCGGAAAGCGCACGCCAGAGTTGGGCGGGCTGGCTGGTCGGGGTAATGCTGATCTACGGTCTGCTTCCGCGCCTGCTGCTGGCGCTGTTCTGCCTCTGGCGCTGGCGGCGTGGACGGGCACAGCTGCAGCTCGACCTGCAGCTTCCGGCCTACCGCCTGCTGCGTGAGCGGCTTCAGCCACCCACTGAACGTCTCGGCATCAACGATGCTGCGCCGCCACAGCTGCATACGCCGAGCGCCGGAGCGCAACTGGACGGCAGCGAGGGCGCAGTGCTGGTGGGCATCGAGCTGGACCAGAGCCATCCATGGCCGCCCAAGCTGCCGAAAACGGTCGCCGATGCGGGCGTGCTGGATGATCGCGAGCAACGCCGACGGCTGCTGGAACAGCTGACCCGCTTCCCACCGCAGCGTTTGGCCATTGCTTGCGACCCGCGTCGCTCACCAGACCGTGGCACGCTGGCCCTTATCGGCGAGCTGAGCCGTTGCGCCGCTGAGAGTCGCATCTGGTTGCTGCAGCCGCCCACTGGCGAAGCGCTGGACAGCCATCGCCTGCAGGATTGGCACCAGGCGCTGGATGGCCTCGGGCTACCCTATTCGGGAAGCGCCCCGGTGAGCTGGCTGGAGACTGGCCATGATTGAGCTTGGCTCGATTCTGGTAAGGCCCAGCGTGCTGCCGATCAAAGCGGTGGCAACGTCGACGGCTTCGGCTTCGGCTTCACGCGGGCTATTACAACAGCAGCGGATGTCTGCTGGAGCCACTCTATTCGTCCCTTACCGCACCACAGCCAGACTGGAGTCTCGACCATGAGCGCACCGCTAAAACTCGCCCTGGTCGGCCACACCAATGTCGGCAAGACCTCGCTGCTGCGGACCCTGACCCGGGACGTCAGCTTTGGCGAGGTCTCGCATCGGCCGAGCACCACCCGTCACGTCGAAGGCGCGCGCCTGTCGGTCGATGGCGAACCGCTGCTGGAGCTCTACGACACCCCCGGCCTGGAAGACGCCATTGCCCTGCTCGACCATCTGGAGCGGATCGAACGCCCCGGCGAGCGACTCGACGGTCCAGCCCGCACCGCGCGGTTTCTCGACGGCAGCGAAGCACGTCAACGTTTCGAGCAGGAAGCCAAGGTGCTGCGCCAGTTGCTGGCCAGCGACGCCGGGCTTTACGTCATCGATGCGCGCGAGCCGGTGCTGGCTAAATACAAGGATGAGCTGGCGGTGCTGGCCGGCTGCGGCAAACCGCTGCTGCCGGTGCTCAATTTCGTCGCGCAGCCTGGCCATCGAGAGGAACAGTGGCGTGAAGCCCTGGCGCGGCTGGGCCTGCATGCGCTGGTGCGTTTCGACAGCGTGGCTCCGCCGATCGATGGTGAGCGCCGGCTCTATGAAAGCCTGGCGCTGCTGCTGGAACAGTCGCGGCCCAAGCTGCAGCGCCTGATCGACGACCATGAAGCCCAGGCCCTGACACGGCTGAGCGAAGGCAACCGCCTGATCGCCGAACTGTTGATCGACGTTGCCGCCTGCCGCCGTAGCGTGGCGGCGCAGCCAGACCTCGAGCGCGGCGCCATCCGTGAGCTGCATGACGCCGTACGCGCCCGCGAGCAGGGCTGCGTCGAAGCCCTGCTGCGGCTCTATGGCTTTCGCCCGCAGGATGCCGCGGCGGCCGATCTGCCCCTGCTCGACGGACGCTGGGGCGACGACCTGTTCAATCCCGAAACGCTGAAGGAGCTGGGCGTAAAAATCGGTGGCGGGATGGCGGCCGGCGCCGCCGCCGGTGCCGGGGTCGACCTGATGGTCGGCGGCATCACCATGGGTGCCGCGGCGCTGCTGGGCGCACTTGCCGGCGGCGGTGCGCAGACCGCCAGGCACTATGGCAACCGTCTGTTGGGCAAATTCAAGGGCCAGCGCGAGCTGACGGTTGATGATGCGGTCTTGCGCCTGCTTGCCCTGCGTCAGCGCCAACTGCTGATCGCCCTTGCCGCCCGTGGGCACGCCGCGATGGAGGCGATCCGTCTTGATGCACCGGACGACAAGACCTGGCGCGAAGGCAAGCTGCCCGAGGCGTTGCACCGCTGTCGCGCGCATCCGCAATGGTCATCACTGAATCCCGGCGCACGGTTGCAAGACAGCGAGCGACAGGTAGCAATTGAGGGATTACTAGCTAACCTACGCAAAGACTGAGCCCGGTTGGCGCCGTGAAGTTTGGTACGGAGCGCTCGCCGGCATGGCGGGGCCAGGCAGCGCTCCGCTTTAGCCCGCCGAAGAGCGGTTTGGGGGCGATATGCTTCCGGGTGGTTTTTGGTGGGCTGAAGCCCACCCTACAAAGCGGAGCCTGCAGAGTGAGAGAAGACCAACCCGCGCATGCAGGCCAACCGCACCAATAGTGAATGGTGAATGGTGAATGGTGAATGGTGAATGGTGAATGGTGAATGGTGAATGGTGAATGGTCGTAGGGTGGGCTTCAGCCCACCGTTTGGCAATCAGTCCCTGCCGGTAACGCACCATCAACGGTAGACGAACGCGGCGCAGGCGAATCCGAACGGCTGAGCCACAAGGTGCCCAGTGTCGCAATCATAATCAGCAGCCCGCCAATCCATCCCAGCATGCCCAGTCGTTCGCCAAGCCAGAGCCCCGCGATGAGGGCGCCAAACAGCGGTTCCGAGCCCATCAGTAATGACACCCGCGTCGCGCTGGTACGGCCCAGCGCCAGGTTCTGTACATAGAGCGCAAACAACGTTGCGAAGCCGACCAGATACAAGGCGGCAGCCCAGAACGCTGGGCTCTGCGGCAAGGCCGGCAGGCCTCCCGGCAACGACAGACCCAGCACCAGGCAACCCGATGCGACCACTCCACTCTGCACCCCCGTCAATGCCAGGGGCGGCACGTCGAGATTGGCAGTCAGGCGTCGCGTCAGACAGACCAGCAAGGCGCGAAACAGCGCGGCTGCAAGCATCAGCCCATCTCCCAGATTGAGCGATATCGCCATGCCTCCGGTCAGCAACCAGACGCCGACCAGCGACAGCCCACAGGCGCCAAACAACAGATTACTCGGGCGCTGGCGCAGCATTGCCCATTCCACAAAGGGCGTGAACACCACGCACAAACTGATAAGAAACGCGGCATTGCTGGCCGTTGTCAGCATCACGCCCCAGGTCTCGCAAAGAAAGATGCACAGCATCATCAAGCCCAACGGCAAGCCCGGACGAATCGCGCGTAACCCTTCTCCGCGCAACTGCGGCAGCAGCAGGATGAAGGTCAGCCCGAAGCGAATGGCCAGAAACCCCAGCACCGGATAGAACCACAGCGCCTGCTTGGCCACCGCATAGCTGCTGCCCCAGATGACCGCCACCACCAGCAGCATGGCATCGGCCAGCCAAAGGTTGCGTCGCGCCATACCACTCAAGTTATGCATTTCGATTGCTCGTTTGAACCAACGAGTCGATTGTCCATTGCTACGCTGAGATCGATAATCCAGCGATTCAGAAAAGGACTTGTGCGCTATGAGAACGAATGACAGCGCCTCTCTGCTGCCGGGCATGGCGGTTTTTGTGCGCGTGGTCGAGGCCGGCAGTTTCTCCGCGGCGGCCCGGGAACTAGGCACCACCGCCTCAGCGGTGAGCCGCCAGGTGGCGCGCCTGGAGCAGGCCTTGTCGCTACGACTGCTGGAGCGCACCACTCGCCAGCTGCGGCTGAACGAAGCCGGCAGTGAGTTCTATGCGCACTGCCGCACGATGCTGGACGCCGCCGACCAGGCGCTGGCCATCGGGGAGCGCCTGATGAGCAGCCCGCGTGGGCTGGTGCGCCTGAGCGTGCCCAAGGCCTACGGAAAATTCGTGATCAGCCCTTTGATGCCCGGCTTCTTGGGCCGATACGCCGATGTCGACGTACAGCTGCACATCGACGACCAGAGCCCGGACCTGATCGAAGACGGCTTTGACCTGCTGGTAAAGGTCACCGATCAACCGCCCGAAGGTCTTGCCGGCAAACCGCTCGGACCGGTGCGGCAGGTGCTGTGCGCCAGTCCGGTTTACCTCGAAGAGCAGGGCACGCCGCAGCATCCACAGGAGTTGCTCCGGCACAGTTGCGTGTACTTGGGTGAACATGCGGGTGACAACCGCTGGCACTTCAGTGATGGCGAGCGTCAGGAAGTGGTGACGGTGCGGGGGCGCTACATCTGCAATCACAGCGAAGCGCGGTTGGAGGCGGCGTTGAGCGATATCGGTCTCACCGTGCTGCCGCAGTTCACCGCAGCGCAGGCACTGGCGGAGGGACGCTTGCGTGAGGTGCTACCGCAGTGGCGCTACACCGGCTCGTACCAAGGCGCAGCCTGGCTGCTGTGGCGGCAGAACCAGCACCTGCCGCCCAAGCAGCGGGTGCTGATCGATTACCTGAGCGAGACATTGGCATCGCGCTGAGCACACGACAGCAGGCATGCCCTCGGCAGGCTGAAGCCCACCCTATCGGCGTGGCGCTCGGACTAACGGACAGAATGAAGTCGAGCGCCCCGCCCCATCTTTCTTTCTGCCGTCGATACGCAACCAGCCACTGGCTCTACTCCATGTAGGGCGGGCTTCAGCCCACCAGCCAGGACCGTCGAGCAATCAGATCAGCTGCGCTTGTTGGCGACTTCCTCAGCCATGCGGGTCAGGCCCAGGTGGCGCACGTCGGTGCCACGCACCAGGTAAATCACCATTTCGGCGATGTTGCGTGCGTGGTCCCCGATCCGTTCCAGCGAGCGCAGCACCCAGATCACGCTGAGCACGCGGGAGATCGAGCGCGGGTCTTCCATCATGTAGGTGACCAGTTCACGCAGCGCAGTCTTGTACTCGCGGTCGACGGTCTTGTCGTACTGCGCCACCGACAGCGCCAGCTCGGCGTCGAAGCGGGCAAAAGCATCCAGCGACTCCTGGACCATCCGGCGCACTTGATCGCCGATGTGGCGCACTTCGACGTAACCACGCGGCGACTCGCCGTCTTCGCACAGTTCGATGGCGCGACGGGCGATCTTGGTGGCCTCGTCACCGATGCGTTCCAGGTCGATGACCGACTTTGAAATGCTGATGATCAGGCGCAGGTCGGAGGCTGCCGGCTGGCGGCGCGCGAGGATGCGGATGCACTCCTCATCGATGTCGCGCTCCATGTGGTTGATCTGGTCATCTACGTCGCGCACCTGCTGCGCGAGCCCGGAATCGGCATCGATCAGCGCGGTGACCGCATCGTTGACCTGCTTTTCCACCAGGCCACCCATGGCCAGGAGATGGCTGCGCACCTCTTCCAGCTCGGCGTTGAACTGCTGGGAGATGTGTTGCGTGTGACTGTCTTTGCTGATCATCTTTTCGCTCCGAGGAGGCTGCCGCTAGGCGGCTCTGGTGCGCAGCGCACCTGAAAAATTGTCGAGTTAACGTTGAGGCCCTTGGGAAATCTTCACTGGTGCGGAGGGCGCGCGCTGACAGTACGAGTAGTACGGCAAGCGCGCCCGACAAAGCCAGAGGAGATTTCCCATGGCATCAACCGTAGCGACCGGTGATGTAGTCTTCCGTCTGCTTCTTTTCGGGATTGGTGAACAGCGTATCGGTGTCGCCATATTCGATCAGCTTGCCCATGTACATGAACGCGGTGTAATCGGATACCCGCGCGGCCTGCTGCATGTTGTGCGTGACGATGACGATGGTGTACTTGGCCTTGAGCTCGTAGATCAGCTCTTCGACTTTCAACGAGGAAATCGGGTCGAGCGCTGAGCTGGGTTCGTCCAGCAGCAGCACTTCGGGCTGCACGGCGATGGTCCGCGCGATCACCAGACGCTGCTGCTGACCACCGGAAAGACCAAGAGCCGACTCGTGCAAGCGGTCCTTCACCTCTTCCCACAACGCCGCGCCTTTGAGCGCCCATTCGACGGTTTCGTCGAGTACGCGCTTCTGCTTGATGCCCTGGATGCGCAGTCCGTAGACGACGTTCTCGTAGATGCTCTTGGGGAACGGGTTGGGCTTCTGGAACACCATGCCGACCCGACGACGCAGGTCGGCGACGTCTTCGCCCTTGCGGTAGATGTTGTGGCCGTCGAGGTTGATAGCACCTTCGATGCGGCAACCGTCGACCAGATCGTTCATGCGGTTGAAGCAGCGCAGCAGCGTCGACTTGCCACAACCGGACGGACCGATGAACGCCGTTACGCGCTGGCGAGGAATGTTCATGCTGACGTTGTAGAGCGCCTGCTTTTCGCCGTAGTAGAGGCTCAGGTCAGGCACTTCGATGGCCACGGCTTCGTTGGCCAGGCTCAGCGCGCGCTTGTCGCGACCCAGCGCCGAAATGTCGATGGAATGCGTCTTTGCTTGTGACATGGATGTCTCCGTATCGCTGGAGGCTAGAAGCGCGGGCTGCAATCGTGGCAGCGCCGGGCCTCCAGCGGGTCTGTCGGCTGTTAGTGGTCGAGCGCTTTGTATTTTTCGCGCAGGTGGTTACGGATCACGACCGCACTGAGGTTCAGCGTCGCGATCACCAGCACCAGCAGCAAGGCCGTCGCATAAACCAATGGCCGAGCCGCCTCGACGTTGGGGCTCTGGAAGCCGACGTCATAGATGTGAAAGCCCAGGTGCATGATCTTCTGGTCGAGGTGCAGGTAGGGGTAGTTGCCGTTGAGCGGCAGGCTCGGCGCCAGTTTGACCACACCCACCAGCATCAGCGGAGCCACTTCGCCGGCGGCACGGGCCACGGCGAGAATCAGGCCGGTCATCATCGCCGGGCTGGCCATCGGCAGGACCACCTTCCACAGTGTTTCGGACTTGGTCGCACCCAGCGCCAGCGACCCCTCGCGAAGGATTCGCGGAATCCGCGCCAAGCCTTCCTCGGTGGCCACGATGACCACCGGCAACGTCAGGATCGCCAGCGTCAGCGAGGCCCACATCAGGCCCGGCGTGCCGAATACCGGCGCCGGTGCCGCTTCGGGGTAGAAGATCCGATCAAGCGAACCACCCAGGACGTAGACGAAGAAGCCCAGGCCGAACACCCCGTAGACGATCGACGGCACGCCGGCGAGGTTGTTGACCGCGATGCGGATGATGCGGGTCAGTACGCCCTGCTTGGCATATTCACGCAGGTAAACCGCGGCGATCACGCCGAACGGGGTGACGATCACCGCCATGATGATGGTCATCAGCACAGTGCCGAAAATCGCCGGGAAGATGCCGCCTTCAGTGTTTGCCTCACGCGGTTCGTCGCTGACGAACTCCCAGACCTTGGCAAAGTAGAAGCCCAGCTTGTCGAGCGTCGACATGGCGTTCGGGCGATAGGCGCGGACGATCTTGCCGAGGCTGATCTCCTTTTCCTGACCGTCCATGGTGCGCATGGTGATGCTGTCGCGATTGAAGCCGGTGTAGAGCGAGGTCAGCTCGCCCTCAAGCGCCTTGTACTCGGCGTCCCATTGCGCACGCTCGGCATCCAGCTCGGCCTGGGCAGCCGCATCGAGCTGATCATCCAGTTCAAGCTTGCGGGTTTTCAGGCGCAGGCGTTCCAGACCATGGTTGATGCGGCCGATGTCGACCTTCTCCAACTTGGCAATGTCAGCATGCAGCTCGTCGATGCGGTCAATCCGCTTTTGCAGCTCTGGCCATGCCGCCTCGCCCTCGGCAACCAGCTGGCCGCTCTCCTTGACGTTCAACAGCTCGCCATAGAAGTTGCCCCACTCGCGGCGCTCCAGTGCCACCAGATCGGCCGGCTTGCGCGAGTTGCTCAGCCACTCGCCAACGACCCAGGAGAAATCCGCGCCGTAAACTTCGCGGTTACCGACCTTGAGCAGTTCACGGGTCATGAACTCGCCGCCTTCGACGTCCACCGGCAAGCCGCTGGCCGCCAAGCGTGCACGCGGTACCTCTTCGGCCTGTACCACTTCACCGGCCATTACCCGCGGCTCGGCACCCGGAATCTGGTAGTCGGCGACGATAACGTCGTCCGGCCAGAAATGCTCCAGGCCGCGCACGGCGATCACCGCCAGCAGGCCGAGGGTCATGATCACGGCGATGGAAACGGCGCCGGCGTTCATCCAGACCCAGGGGCTGCCGCTCTTGATCCAGGTTTTCAGCGAATCCTTTTTCACGGATCGATACCTTTGTCGAAAACTTGTCGCAGCCGTCGCCGGCTGCGTTCTGTATTAGAGGCTGGCGTACTTGCGGCGCAGGCGCTGACGGATCAGCTCCGCCAGGGTGTTCATCACAAAGGTGAACATCAGCAGCACCATCGCGGCGAGGAACAGCACCCGGTAGTGGGTACTGCCCACTTCCGATTCGGGCATTTCCACCGCCACGTTGGCCGCCAGGGTGCGCATGCCTTCGAAGATGTTGGCTTCCATGATCGGCGTGTTGCCGGTGGCCATCAGCACGATCATGGTTTCGCCGACGGCGCGGCCCATACCGATCATCAACGCAGAGAAGATGCCTGGGCTGGCCGTCAGCAGCACCACGCGCGTCAACGTCTGCCAGGGCGTCGCACCCAGCGCCAGGGAACCCAGGGTGAGACTGCGCGGCACGCTGAACACAGCGTCTTCGGCGATCGAGTAAATGGTCGGGATCACCGCGAAGCCCATCGCGATGCCAATGACCAGAGCGTTACGCTGATCGAACGGAATGCCCATGTCGTTGGACAGCCACAGGCGCATGTCACCGCCAAAGAACCAGTTCTCCAGGTGTCCACTGACCGCCAGAGAGCCCCAGCCCACCGCCAGGATGACGGGGATCAGCAGCAGGGCTTCCCAGCCATCCGGCACGCTCAGGCGGATATTTTCTGGCAACCGGCTCCAGAACCAGCCGGCCAGAAGGATGCCCACGGGCATCAGCAACAGCAGGCTGAAAATACCGGGCAGGTGATTTTCCAGGTAGGGCGCGAGGAACAGGCCGGCAAAGAAGCCGAGGATGACCGTCGGCAGCGCCTCCATCAGTTCGATCACCGGCTTGACCTTGCGGCGCAGCGTCGGCGCCATGAAGTAGGCCGTGTACAGCGCGGCGCAGATCGCCAGCGGAGCGGCCAGCAGCATCGCGTAGAACGCGGCCTTGAGCGTGCCGAACGCCAGGGGTGAAAGGCTCAGCTTCGGCTCGAAGTCACCGGTCGCGGAGGTCGACTGCCAGACGTAGTCAGGCTCCGGGTAGCTTTCGTACCAGACCTTGCCCCACAGCGCGCTCCAGGAAATCTCCGGGTGCGGATTGTCGATCACGAAACGCTGCAGCTGGTCACCTGACTCGACCAACAGGCGCGTGGCCCGAGGCGACATGGCGGCGACGGCGGCGCCCTCGGCGACCTGCTCGGTCAGCAGCTCGCGATGCGCCGTGCTGTGGAAAATTCCCAGGGTGCCGGCGCTGTCGAGGGCAAGGAAACCCTTGCGGCGTTCTTCAGGAAGAATCTGCGTGATCGGTTGATCAGCCAGCTGGAAGTTGCGCACGTTCTTCAGCTCGGCCTGGCCATCACTGCTGCGCACCATGAACCACTGACCGATGCCGCCCGTCGAGTCGCCAACCATCAGCGAGATGCCGCCCAGCAGCGAGGCCACCGTGGTGATCTCACCTTTGCCGCTCAGCAACTTGTAGCGTCCGTTGAGCTGCTTGCGGCGCACATCGAAGACATCGACGCTGGCGCGACCGCTCACCGCGAACAACCACATGTGCCGCGGGTCGATACGCAGCGCCTTGATCGGTTCGGAGAGTTGCGGCAGATCCATGCGCTCCTCTTCAAGCGTTGTTTCACCGGTCATCAGGTTTTCGGTGGATGCGATCTTCAAGGCATGCAAAGCGCCATTCGTCGCGCCTGCGACCATCAGGGTCGAGCCGTTGAGACTGATGCCGGCATGCTCGATGGGCCGCCCTTGCGGGTCGAGGTCCAGCGGCTCCTCACCGAAGGGGTAGTCCAGCTGCGGCGTGATGGTCTTTATGCCTTCCGGGTAGCTGACTTTGTAATTGTGCTCGGCAACCAGCACCTGGCCGTTGCTCAGCCCCAGCACCATGCGGCGGTTGCCTGGCGTGTCCTGGCCGACCGAGACGATCTGGCTGCCGGCCGGCAGTGGCAGTTCTACGGTGCGCAGCAACTCGCCAGTGGGTACGCTGAAGAAACGCACGGCGCCATCGCTACCCAGGCGCATCGCCACCTTGTTCTGCTCTTCCACTGCAAGCAGCAGCGGCTCGCCGGCATCGGCCAGCCAGGCTGGCTGCTGCGCTTCACGCGCTTCCAGTTCGGCGCCCTGAAACATGGGCGCCACGACCTGGGCGAGATAAAAGAAAATCAGGGTGATGGCGCCGAGCACCGCGAGGCCGCCAATGGAGACATACCAGCGCGCCAGCTTGTCTTTCAGTGCGCGGATACGGCGCTTGCGTTGCAAGGCAGGGGTATTGAAATCCAGCCGTTGCACATCGGAATTCGCGCTCATGGTCTCGATATCGTTCATGCGAAGGTTCCTGGCCACTCAGGCCGCTTAAAACTGCTGCGCCGCGTTGGCGCGAGTCGTTTCCTGGCTTGATGGCCGGTCGGGCGCCTAATTTAATGCAGCTGTGTGACAGAAAAATTACAGCGAGGTGACGTGACGACGCCCGCCGGCGCAAGGTGCGTGGCGGGCGTCGTACTCAAGCCTTGCAGCGGTCGCTGCAGACCTGAACGCTGCTGGGTTTAGTCGTTTTGCAGACCCAGGTCGCTGAGGGTCTTGTCGACGACTTTCTTCGGCAGCGGGATGTAGCCGTCCTTGACCACGACTTCCTGGCCCTGCTTCGACAGCACAAGCTTGAGGAACTCGGCGTCGATCGGGCTCAGCGGTTTGTTCGGCGCCTTGTTGACGTAGACGTAGAAGAAGCGAGCCAGCGGGAACTTGCCAGCCAGAGCGTTTTCTTCGTTGGCTTCAAAGGCTTCGCCGCCCTTCGACAGGGGCACAGCGCGGACGCTGGAAGTCTTGTAGCCAATGCCTGAGTAACCGATGGCGTTCAGGGTGCTGGAGATCGACTGCACCACCGAAGCGGACCCAGGTTGCTCGTTGACGTTAGGCTTGAAGTCACCCTTGCACAGCGCTTCTTCCTTGAAGTAGCCGTAGGTTCCGGAGACCGAGTTACGACCGAACAGCTGGATCGGCTTGCTCGCCCACTCGCCAGTAAGGCCGACGTCACCCCAGGTGGTGATGTCCTTTTCGCCGCCGCACAGCCGGGTGCTGGAGAAAATGGCGTCGACCTGCTCGATGTCCAGGCTCTTGATCGGGTTGTCCTTGTGGACGAACACGGCCAGGGCGTCGATGGCGACCGGCACGGCCGTCGGCTTGTAGCCGTATTTTTCTTCGAAGGCCTGAATTTCGTTGTCCTTCATCGGACGGCTCATCGGGCCAAGGTTGGCCGTGCCTTCGGTCAGCGCCGGCGGTGCGGTGGAGGAGCCAGCAGCCTGAATCTGGATGTTGACGTTCGGGTAGGCGCGCTTGAAGTCTTCAGCCCACAGGGTCATCAGGTTGGCCAGGGAGTCGGAACCGACGCTGGACAGGTTGCCGGAAACGCCGGAGGTCTTCTCATAGGTCGGCAGTGCTGGGTCAACCGCGGCCACTGCGTTAGCAGCGCCTACACCAGCGGCAACAAAGGTCAGGGCCGCCATCAAACGATTCAGTTTCATTCCATGCTCCTAGCAGGGGTGTGTCAGTGTTTGGAACGGGGGCCATTGTCTGCAGGCCGTGTGAACACTCTATGAACTGAATATGACAATCTGGTGACGATACTGAACTTTAGGCCTGTCCGGTCGCTGTCCCTATCTACAGCCGCTATACTCGCCCCGCCCGCACTGCTGCGGGCTTTTTCGCGCAAGAAAAACAAACGCGCCGCGAGTCCAAGCGATGAACGAATACGAACAGGAAGACCCAATCCCGCAGGGCGACCTGGCCTTGCAGCTGACCGCCCTGCCGCGTGAGACCAACGGTTTCGGCGATATCTACGGTGGCTGGCTGGTGTCCCAGATGGATCTGGCCGGCACGGCCATGGCCAGCCGCGTCGCCGCGGGCCGTGTGGCCACGGTGTCCATCGACCGCATGGCCTTCATGGTGCCGGTGGCAGTCGGCGCGCAGCTGTCGTTCTACACCCAGACGCTGGATGTCGGCCGCAGCTCGATCCGCATGCTGGTCGAGGTATGGAGCGACGACCCGCTGTCCAGCGAATGGCGCAAGGTCACCGAGGCGGTGTTCGTCTTTGTGGCCATTGACGGCAGCGGACGCACCCGCCCGGTCACACCGCGCCGCTGAGCGACGGTCACCGCAGCACGTAGCGGTTTTTTCCATCCTGCTTGGCTTGGTACAACGCGGCATCGGCAGCCTGATAGAGCTGCTCGGCAGTCTGCCCCGGCTGCCACATTGCGATGCCAATGCTCGTCGTGGCGCAAGCGCCCTGGGCCGATGCGGGGTGCGGTATGGCACGTTCGGTGAATGCCGACAGCAGCTGCGCCGCTATGGCCTGCGCCGAACTCGCATCGCAGTTGAGCAGCAGCAAGGCGAATTCTTCGCCACCAACCCGTGCCGCCAGGTCCATCGGCCGCCGAGAGAAGCGGCCCAATAGCTCGCCGAAATCACGGATCAGCGCATCGCCAGCCGGGTGGCCCAGACTGTCGTTGTAGGCTTTGAAATTGTCCAGATCCAGCAGTATCAGCGCCAACGGTTGGCGGTCCCGACGGGCCTGCAACAGCGTCTGCCGCAAGGCTGTATCAAAGCTACGGCGGTTGGCCAGGCCAGTCAGCGAGTCGTGCTGAGCGACCCAGCCGAGGAGCTGGCGTACCAGGAATTGCTCACGCTGCGAGTACTCGTGGATATAGCGGCTGATTGCTCCGATCAAGAGCAGCAGGACGTAATAGCTGACCGCGATCCAGTGCACCTGCATTTCGCTGGACGACAAGATGAGCGCCGCCATCAGGATATCGATCACGATGATCGATGCCGCGCTGATCAGCGCGCGCCAGAAGGTAATGCCGAGAAAGAAGAACGAACAGACGATTAACAGACCCGCACCGTAGCGGAACGCCAGTTCTGGCTGGGAGACCTCGTAGTGGATATCGATGCGCGCAGCGACGATTCCGACCAGCACCAGCAGCAACGGGAACAGGCGGTTGGCAACTAGACGGATTCGCCAGTTGAAAAGCGTCATCACGAGAATCGCGACGCCCGGTGCCGCCTCCACCAAGCGCAATAGCGCCAGTTCACGAAGCCACTGCCGGTCCGACTGGGCATACAGCTGCCATTCGACATAGTGGTAGCCGGCAACCACGACCAGCAGGAGGCAGGCGCCCAGTACCTGTGCGAAGCGTGCCTGACGTCCCAGGTAACGACGAAACTCGCGCTCCAGGTCTGGCGCAAACAGCAAACCACGAAAGCCCCCGAGCAGCTGTCTGCCATGCGGGGTATCGCGGAAATCTTCAGCGGACTGCTGTTCTAGGGGTTGCATCAGGGTGGCTCATGGTAAGGCGCCGGCAATGATATCACTTGGACATCATCGCTACTGATTTCCCGATGAACGTGCAACAGCCGCTTTGACGCAGCGCCAGATACGCCGCGCGTCTCTTGCCGACACCGGCGCGAGGCGCCACTATCGAGTCACCTACATTGTTGGATGTATCGCGTGACCGCCCTTCTGCTCGCCCTCTGGCCTTTATTCGCCCTGATCATTGCCGGCTACTTCCTGCGACTGCGGGACTTTCCCAGTGAGGCATTCTGGCCAGGCGCCGAGCGGATCAACTACTTCGTGCTGTTCCCGGCACTGCTATTCAGCAGCCTGGCCACCGCTCCGCTGGACAACCCCGCGCTGCCTCGCCTGGCCGGGGCAGTCATGCTCGCATTGGGGCTCGTGTGGGTGGCTTTATTACTGCTCAAACGCGTACGCAACTGGCCGGCGGCCCGCTTCGGTGCCTTTGCTCAGGGCGGCCTGCGTTTCAACACCTATCTCGGGCTGGCGGCGGTGGGCAGCCTGTTTGGTAAGGAAGGACTGGCGCTGGCAGCACTGATGCTGGCGCTGATGGTGCCCACGGTAAACGTGATGTCGGTGTGGGCGCTGACCGCCGAGCGCGGCGTCAGCGTGCGCTCGTTGCTGCTGCCGATCCTGAAAAACCCGCTGATACTCGCCTGCCTGACCGGCGCGATGGTGAATCTCTCAGGCTTGGGGTTGCCCGGCGGCACCGATCGCTTGTTGAGCCTGCTCGCCGCTGCCAGCCTGCCCCTGGGCCTGTTGTGCGTTGGTGCAGCGCTGAAGCCGCGGGAGCTCGGTGGTGAAATCCCCGCGCTCGGCTGGAACAGCGCCCTGCGACTGCTGGCGGTTCCACTCTTGGCTTATGCGGTCGCCAGGCTGCTCCATTTGCCCGCAATGGAAACAACCATCATTGTGCTGTTCTTTGCCCTGCCCACAGCGCCCACCGCCTACGTGCTGACCCGCCAGCTCGGCGGTGACAGTCATCTGATGGCGGGCATCATCACCCTGCAGACGCTGCTCGCCGCGGCCAGCTTGCCGCTGGTGCTCACGCTGCTCGAACGCTGACGTCTTTACCAAACACCCGTCATTGCAGCTGTCATTGCGCGGTCGTGGTGAGTTGGCGCCGGGACACTTCATCGGATGTGAACGACTCGATCAGCCGCTGATAGTCGCCGCTCTCCCGCAGGGCTTGAAGCCCCCGGTCAAAGCTTTCGATCAGTTGTGCGGCGTCTGGCCGGCTGCGCGGGACGATGAGATGCATCGTCTGACGGCTCAGCACCGAGCCGGAAACATGAAACCGCGACCGAGCCGCTCCGGTTGACTGCAGAGCATGGAGGCCCAGCTGAAGATCGGCCAGAAAGAAGTCATCTCGACCGAGCAACAGCAACAGTGCGCATTCGTTCAAACCCCGCGGCGAATGGCGGACCAGCACCCCCTGATCAACCAGCGACTGAACCGCGACTGGCAGCTGCCAGCCCAGGGGGAGGCAAAGCCGTCTGCCGCTGCTGCCGGCAAGTTCATCGACCTCGACCGCATCCGTGGCGCGACTGAACAGGTGCTGCTCGGACACGTACAGCGGTGCCGAATAAAGAAACGCCTGCTCGCGCTGTCTGGCCCGGATATAGGGATATGTCGCGTCGTACTCGCCGCGCAGGGTCATCATGTAGCCCCGCTTCCAGGGCTGCCAGGCAAGCGACGACGCGGTCCCGCTGCGGTCGAGTGCCGCCTGCACCACCGCCGTCAGCATCCCTCCCCCGGACAGCGCTCGTCCCGTGAGCGGGGCGTAGTCATCGCCAGTCACTAGCTGCAGTTCCGTGCCATGCGCGCCGAAACAAACGGCCAGGCTTAACAGCAGAGTCCGGTTCCAAAATCCCTTCATCAACACCCTTGCCGCCCTTGCAAACGAATGGAGCGCAGCCTGCGCCACTATTGAAAGAAGCATCGCGATCAGCGAAGCGTATGCCGCTAGCGAACAACCTGGCCGCGCGACAGGCGCAACAGCAGCAGTGCCATGCCCACCCCGGCTGCAACCAACACAAGCATCGGGCCCAGGTAGCCGACCAGCTCCTGCAGCCATGCGAGCAGCGGGCGAACGATCATCAGGCGGGCTTCATCGCCATCATCCCTGAGCCCATAGGCCCCCTCCTGCCAGATCTCGTAAGCAGACCGAAGTGGCCAGAGACACAACGGCAGCAACAACAGGCACACCCAGAACCCACTACGCCGCCGTGGCCCTAGCAGCCCCCAGGGACGAAAGGCTGCACGAATCAGCTGGAAAAAGCAGAGGCTGTAGTAGGCGGGCAACAGCAAAGCTAACGCGTTGATCCAAGATGGGGCGAACCAGAGCTCGCGCGCCACGAAACCGGTGGCCGTCAGACTGAGCAAGGCCCATACAATAAGAAAGAAACTTTTCATCGTAGGCCCCAGTTGTCGGTTGTCAGTTATCAGCGAATGCCCATCGGAACAGAATCCCTCAAGGCATGCGCGCAACCGTTTCACGAAACCGGCTGAGAAGCGTCGCGAACGGGCCAGCTTCGAGCAGCCGCGCACGTATCAGAACAGGCTGAGCTGATCGGCCACCGGTTCGCTGATCGACGACGGCTTGGCCACGGAAGCCACTTCGGATTTGCCCGTTGCGTCGCTAGACGCCAATCGCTCGGCGAGCCCGGCGGCACGCTCCGCACGAGTGATCACCGCTTCGGCCAGCCGCGCCGGCAGCGCCCAGATCTCCACCTTGCGCTTGGCGCGGGTAATGCCGGTGTAGAACAGCGAGCGCGTCAGCAGCGGGCTGGGTTGTTCCGGCAGCGCCAGAAGCACTTCGGCAAACTCCGAACCCTGGCTCTTGTGCACCGTCATGGCAAAGGCGCTGTCATGGCTCGGCAGGCGCGCTGGGGCAAAGCCGCGATAGCCCTCGTCACCTTCGAAAAACACCCGCAGACCCTGCTCGGTTTTCAGACACAGACCGATATCGCCGTTGAACAGGCCCAGCGCGTAATCGTTCTGCCGGACCATCACAGCGCGGCCGGGATACCAGCGTTCACGGGTGGGCATACCGAGGCGTCGCTTGAAGCGCGCTTCCAGCGCCTCGTTGATGCCGGTGACGCCAAAGGCGCCTTCGCGCTGGGCGGTGAGCGCGCGGAAGCCGTTGAAGGCCTCGAACGCGGCGGACGGATAGGCCTGGCGTGCGGCCTGCAGATAGGGCGAATAGCCCTGCTCCAGTCGTTCGATCAGTGCGGCGGGACTGGGCGTTGCGCTCCAGGCGAGGTCCGCGCGCCCTTCCTGCAGCAGCGCGACCGTGCCCTTGGCATCGCCGCTATTGATTCGCCGCGCCAGCTCGCCGATGCCGCTGTCGCCGGCGAAACGGTGGCTGTGGGTGAGCAGCACCACCGCATCGCCAAGTCGCGAGTGCGGCGTCTCGACCGCTACGTTCTGCCCGGTAATGCGTTGCAGATCGGCCGCGGCCTGGCTATCGAAACCACGTCCTTCACACAGCTCGGCGAACACCGCGCCGGCTTCGACAGCGGCCAACTGGTCCTTGTCGCCGAGCAGGATCAGCCTTGCCTTCGGCGGCAGCGCGGCGACCAGCTTGGCCATCAACGCCAGATCGACCATCGAGGCTTCGTCCACCACCAGCACATCCAGCGCCAGCGGGTTGGCCGCATCGTGGCGCACCTTCGGGCTGTCGCCGCGGCTGCCGAGCAGGCGGTGCAATGTGCGCGCCTCGTCCGGCAGAGCGTCCTTGACGGCATCACTGACCGGCAGATCGGCCTTGGCGTTGCGGATCGCTTCGGCCATGCGCGCAGCAGCCTTGCCGGTAGGTGCCGCGAGGCCGATGGCCAGGCGTTCGCCACCGGGCTGCTCCAGTAATGCCGCCAGCAGTCGCACAACAGTGGTGGTCTTTCCGGTACCCGGGCCGCCGGAGATCACCGCGAGGCGCCGGCGTACCGCTTGAGCGGCGGCGAGGCGCTGCCAGTCGGGACTTTGCTGATTGAACGCAAACAAACGCGCCAGGCTGTCACTCAGTTGATCGTCATCGACATCCGGTGCGTCCGCCGCACGGGCCAGTAATTGTTCGGCCAGTTGCTGTTCATAAGCCTGGTAACGGGCCAGGTAGAGCCTGTCACCGATCAGGGTCAGCGGCGCGTAATCGTCTGGCGCGCCAATCAACGGGGAAGCCTCAAGCTGCGTACGCCATTGAGCCAGCGACGGCAGGCTAAGATCGACCTCAGGCCAGGGGCGCTTACCGGCGAATCGTTGGAGCGGCAGGCAAACGTCACCCGATGCCAGCGCCTCGCAGCAGAGCGCGGCGGCGAGTAGCACCGGCTCGGGGGCCGCCGGTTCGAGCCGCTGCAGGCTGGCGACGAGTGCGCGTTCCAGCGGGCCGAGGGGTAGATCGGCAAGGGTCATATGTCGCTCCTGATAGGCAGGAAGGCGCTGCCACGCCCACATTCGCGGTCAATGCCGTCAAAGCGCACCATCACCGCCCCTCCTCAAACAACCGATCCAGCGCATCGAGCAAGGCATCATCCGGCCTCGCGAAATACACCCCGGCCTCCGGCATGCCACGCAGGAACAGGTAGAAGGCGCCGCCGAGCTGATCGTCTTGAAAATCCGCCAGCCGCTGGCGCAGAAAGCGGCGCAGCGCCACCAGGTAAATCAGGTATTGCAGGTAGTAATGCTCGCCTGCCAACGCATGCAGCAGCCGTTCGCCGCCGTAGTAGCCCGCATCCGGGCCGAGCCAGTTGGACTTGTAGTCGGCGATGTACCAGCGGCCGTCGTGCTCGAAGGTCAGGTCGATAAAGCCCTTCAGGAAACCCTTGAGGCTGTCGAACTCCAACCGTGCCGCCGCTTCGCGCAGCGGTTCGGCGAGACCGTTGGCCGGATCGACCAGCAGGCTGCGCAGCCGCGCCACATCCAGGTTCTGCACCGGAAAGGTAAAGCCCAGCTCCGGCAGCCGTCTGGCAGACTGCAACGCCGCAAGCGTCAGGCCGGCGCCATCCATATCGGTTTCGAGCACCTTCTGCAGATGGCTGATGGCGACTTCCTTCCACTCCAGCGGCAGACCGTAGGCCTGCAATGCAGGCTCGACGAGTTCTGCCAGCTCGCCTTTGCCCCGCGCCCAGTCTTCGAGGATCGCATGCAGGCAAGTACCGGCCCGCGCACCGCGAGGGAAAGCAAAGAAGCCGCTGCCCGGCTCGCCGGCATCAGGAATGGCCAGGGCATCGCGGTCCGGCGCTTCCATATGCATGCCGGCGGCCAAGCCGGAGAAGCTGCCGATGCGCCAGGCGCTGTGCAGGCTGCGATTGAGCTGCGACAGCTGCTGAGGCGGTGCCGCTCGGCCAGGGCCTTGAGCACTGGCTTCGCGCGACTCCAGCGGCAGGCAGGCCATATGGCCGTCGCTCCCCTGCTCCAGTCGCTCGATGGCCAGGCGCAGGCTGCCGCCGTTGAAGTCCGCCAAGTAGTTGCCCAGCTCGCTCAGCGGTTGTTCACCTGGGAGTTCGCGACCGTGCAGCAGCCAGGCCAGGGCGCTGCTGTGCAGACCTTCGTCGGCCAGGCTGCCGTCCTTCTTAGGCTTGCACAGGTTGACCGGTCCCCAGTGCAGCCAGAGCCGATCACGTGCGCGGGTCAGTGCGACGTAGGCCAGGCGCAGCTGTTCGGCGAATACTTCTTCCCGTGCACGTTCGAGGTTGTCCTCCAGTTCATCACTGCCCAGGTCCAGCAGCGGCTGGCCATCGGCGTCGTGGCAACGGGCGCTATCGCGGTTCTTGCCGAGCAGTTTGCCGTCCCACAGGAATGGGCAGAACACCAACGGGTATTCCAGGCCCTTGCTCGTGTGGATGGTGACGATCTGCACCCGTTCGGCATCGCTTTCCAGGCGCAGTAGAGCTTCTTCGCCGGCGCCTTCGCTACCGCGTTGGGCGTTGAACCAGGCGAGCAGCGGTTCCAGCCCAGGCCGCAGCAGGCTTTCAGCTTGCAGCAGTTCGCCGAGGTGCAGCAGATTGGTCAGCCGACGTTCGCCGTCGACCCGCGCCAGCAGCCGTTCGGCCACCGCCTGCTCATCGAGCCAGGCACGGAACACGCGCATAAAGCCCTGCTGCTGCCACAGCTGGTGATAACGCTCGGCGGCTTCGCGTTCGGCGTCCCATTGCTGCTGATCGTCCTGGCAGCGGGCGAGATCGGCAGCACTGCGGCCCAGCAAGCGCGTGGCCAGGGCATAGCGCAGCAAGCCTTCGCGACCGGGTTCAGCGTAGGCGGCCAGCACCGCGGCCAGCTCGCCCGCCTCTTCGCTGCGCCAGACACTGTCGCGCCCACGCCGCACGCTGGGCACACCACGGGCGGCCAGCTCGTCGGCGATCATTCCGGCCTGGCGATGATTGGCCACCAGCACGGCGATATCGCCACCCTTGAGCGGCGTGAACTGGCCGTCCTTATCGAAACCGGCGCGTCCCTCGGCGGCGCCGGCCAGCTGCAAGGCAATACGCCGTGCGGTGTCGCTCGCCGCCAATTGCCCGGCCTCACCTTTGCCCAGCGGATCGTCGCCGAGCCAGACAAGCGACAGCGGCGCCGCTTCGTCCGCCCCCACCAGCCGCAAGCTCGCACGCGGCTTGTCGGCCGCACCTACTGCTGGATAGCGCAGATCAGATTGGGCAAACGGCTGCGGGTGATCGAACAGCTGGTTCAACGCGGCGATCAGCTCCGGCGTCGAGCGGTAATTGGTCGGCAGGTTGAAGGGCTCGCGATCGGCCTGCTGCTTGGCGGTCATATAGGTCGCCAGATCCGCGCCGCGGAAGGCGTAGATCGCCTGCTTGGGATCGCCGACAAAACACAGCGACGCCTCGCTGGCCTGTGCGTAGATGCGGTTGAAGATGGCGTACTGGATCGGGTCGGTGTCCTGAAACTCGTCGATCAACGCCAGCGGATAGGTGGCACGCAACGAAGCCGCCAAGTCTTTGCCGACAGGCCCTTGCAGCGCCTGATCCAGCCGGTTGAGCAGATCGTCGAAGGCCAACAGCCGCTGCGCCGCCTTGCGCTCCGGCAATTCGCGGTTGAGCCGTTCGAGCAGTGCGACCTGCAGGGCGATCAGCCGTTGCTTGCCGGCCGGCAGCGCTTCGGCGACCTGATCGGCCAGTTCATCCAGTGCATGGGCCAGCTCACAGACCGGCGCGTCATAGCCCTTCTTACAGGCCTTGTTCAAAGCTCGAACGCCGAATTTGGCCGCGCCGTCGGGCAGGTCGAACATCACTGCCGGGTCGGAAAAATAGGCGTCCAGTTCCACCTGCCAGGGGGCGAACTTGATGTTCTTGTGGGTGCTCTGGCTGAGCCCGCCATGGGCCAGCAGCTCAGAGACCCAAGCGCTGCCAGCTCGCTTCCACAACTCGGCAGCGCGCTGCCAGGCAGATTCTACCGGGCGCAGGTCGGCGGCAACGGGCGCCCCCTGCGGCTCGATGCGCAGATAGGGCTTGCCCAGGTGACTGCGCAGCCGCTGGCGCAGCCAGACGGGTGTGATTCGGCTCTTCGCCAGGAAGCGCGCCCAGGCTGGATCGGCGTCGGCCAATTCGCTGCGCCAGGCGTCGGCGAGCAGCGCGTCGATGATCTCACGGTCATCGGCGGTCAGCTCGCTGTCGAAATCTCCACCGGCCTCGAACGCGGCGTCCTGAAGGGCGCGCTGGCAGAAGCCGTGAATGGTGAAGATGGCCGCCTCGTCGAAGCCATGCACCGCCAGTAGCAACCGCCGGCGCGAGGCTTCGTCCGGGTAGCGCGCGTGCAAGCGGTTGAGGAAATCGTCGCTGCTCGGCGTGCCTTCATAGACCGCCAGCAGATCGGCCAGCCGCGCCCGGATACGCTCGCGCAGTTCGGCCGTGGCTGCAGTCGTGTAGGTGACCACGAGGATCTGCCCCACCGGCAACTGCCGCTCCAGCAGCAAACGGGCGTAAAGCGCCGTCAGCGTCCAGGTTTTTCCGGTGCCGGCGCTGGCCTCGATCAGCGAGCGGCCGTCGAAAGGCGAATCGAGCAGGTCGAGTTTCATTGGTCTTCCTCCTCATCGGCCAAGGCATCCAGCGCGGGACCTATCAGCTGTTGGGCCAGGGTTTCGAAGCGCTCATTCAGCGGATCACCGTCGCGGAAGGCCAAGGCGTTCCAAGGGTCTTCAGCCTCGGCAGCGATAGGACTGAACTCCGCCCCCAGCCAGGCTTCACGGGCGCGCTTGCGGCCACAGTCGAGCGGTTCGCTGCCGCGGGCTGGCTTACGATAACCCTTGGCGAAGGCATGGCTGCTACGCGGCAGTAGCGGCAGCGGCTCGCAGATGGCACTGCGATAGGCAGCGAGCCAGGGTTCGAGCAGCTCGGTGGCGTTCCCCAGCGGGCCCAGCTGCCAATCGCCTGCAGGCGAAAGCATCAAACTGCTGCGTTCGATACCCGGCGTGGCGGACAGGTTGAGCAGCAGATGGCGCAGCCAGAACGGCGGCAGATCCCACTCGCCCAGCTTGCCGAGCTTCCAGCCGAACAATCCGGCCGGCGTCACGCCGTCGAGCCAACCGTGCACGCGCACGCCGGCCAGGGTGATATCGACCGGCAGCGGCTCGGGCACGGCGTCCGGGCGCAGTTCGAACAGGCGCGGCGCGAAGGCAAGCACCGGCCCGCGAAGCTTGCCCCACAGCGCCTGCCCCAGCTCGCCGGTCGGCAGCCAACCGGCAGCACAGGCCATGCGGCGTTCGTCTTCATCGCTCCAGCCGTGCTCCATTGCCTGCAGTGACAGGCGTCGCAGGCCGTTCCAGGCCGGCATCTCCAGATCGAAGGGCTCGTCGCTGGCGAGCGATTCCTGATCGTCAGCCAGGCGCAAACCGAGGCGTTGTTCGAGCAGGAAGCGCGCCGGATGGCGGAAACACTGCAACAGCTGCGATGGCTCGATGGTCAGCCAGGCCTCGTCAGGCTCGGCGAGCAGGCTGGCGAAGGGTTGCGGCTGAGTCTGCGGCGGCTCGGCCAGACGCTGCGCGGCGCGGAACCAGGGCAGCGAAAAACCCGCACAGGGCGCGTCGCCGAAATTGCGTGGAGAAAACGGCTGTAATGGATGGGCGACAAGGATCTTCTGGCTAACCGTCTTGGGCGCAAGCTCGTTGGCGCTCTTGGATGCCAGATCAGCAGGCGGCAACGCGGCGGTCATATCGACCGCTTCGAGCACTTCGCTGAGCAACACTGAAGGCGGCAACACCGCGTTGTCACGCGGGTCGCGGCCGACATAGGACAGGTACAGCGCTTCACGCGCCGAGAGCAGGGTTTCCAGCAGCAGATAGCGGTCGTCGAGACGTCGTGCACGATCCCCGCGCCGCGGATGGCGACCGATCAGGTCGAAACCCGACGGCGGTGTACGTCGCGGAAACGCGCCGTCGTCCAGGCCCAGCAGGCAGACCACACGGAACGGCAGGCTGCGCATCGGCACCATGGTGCAGAAGGTCACCGCACCGGTAAGAAAGCCCGAGGCGCCGCCGCCCTGCTGCAGGGCGGTGCTGAGCTGCTGGTGCACCAGTTCCAGTTCGATGGGTCGCGTCAGGTCTGCAGCCTGGGCCTGATCGCGCAACGCCGCGCAGGCCTGGGACAACAAGAGCAGCGTGTCGCCGGCTTCGCGCTCGTCGAACAGGGTGTCGATCAGGATTTGCAGGTCATCGGCCCACTCGGACAACGGACGCGGCCGAGCCAGTTGATCGGCCAGTGTGCCGAGACGTTCGACAAATTCCACCAGCCGCCCCAGCAACTGCCCGCGCGCTCCTTCCAGGGCGTCCAGTGGCCAGTGTTCGCCGAGCAGTGGCGCGTGGTCGCCAGCCAGCTGCGGCGGCGCGGCAAAGCCTAGCAGCAGACGGTCCAGCCCCCGACGCCAGGTAAAAGCCGATTCGTCCGGCAGGCCGAGACGGGCCCGCTGGCTACCGTCGCGGCCCCAACGCACGCCGGCTTCGCGTAGCCAGTCGCGCAGCAGCGGCAGGTCTTCGCTTTCGATGCCGGCGCGGCGGGCAACGGCCGGCTGCTCCAGCCAGGCGAGGACTTCCTCGGCGGTAAAACGGCTCTGCGCCAGCATCAGCAATTCGAGGAAGGCCTCGATCAGCGGCATTTCAGCGCGCAGGCTGCGGTCGGCCAGGCTGTAGGGGATTCGCGGGCTGCCCTCGCGCGGGGCGAACACAGCGTCGATAAAGGGTGCGTAGCGCTCGATGTCGGGGGTCAGCACCACCACCTGATCAGGCGTCAGCGCCGGGTTGGTGGCGAAACGAGCCAGCAGCTGGTCATGCAGAATCTCTACCTCGCGCAGCGGCGAATGGGCGATATGCACTTCCAGCGAACGGTCATCCTCGGCCAGGCTGATGCGCTCCTCGGGCTGCCGGGTGCGCAGCCGCAAGATGTCGTTCTGCAGCGCGTGCAGCAGGCTGTCGTCGCGCAGGTCCTCGTCTTCGGTGTAGAGGCCGAACTCCTTACTGCCTTCGCTGGCAGTCAGGCTGAACAGCGAGTCGAAGAAGTCCCGCCCCTGCTTGCCGAGACTGGCCAGCAGCGGATGACCTACGTCCAGGTACCAATCGTCAGCACCGCTCTCGGGCTGGCGCGCCAGCTCGCGGATATCACGAATCTCGCCCCAGGCCTCGCGGCTGGGGTTGAGTGCGCAGACCACCACGTCGACATGCTGCGCCAGGCCGTCGAGCACGCGCAGGTGGTGCGGTGGCAGGCTGCTGATACCGAACACCAGCAGACGCTCCGGCAGCCCCGGCAAGGGCTCGTCGCTGTAGAGCCGCTGTAGCAGGTCGCCCAGCAGCCGTGCCCGGTGCGGGTGGCCGTCCTTGGTCAGCTCGCGCCAGAGCAGCGCCTGCCAGGCTTCATCAGGGCCGAGATCGAAGGTTTCGCCACGCTCCCAGGCCGCCAGCCAGTCGTCGCGATAGAGCAGGTACTGGTCGAACACGTCGGCGATCTTCGCCGCCAGCGACAATCGTCGGCGCTCGTCGCCGCCGTCGAGGTACTGCGCCAGACGTGGCGCCAGCTCAAGATTGGCTGGTTCGCAGAGCCAGCCATAGAGGCGCCAGGTCAGGGTCGTCGGGGAGAACGCCGATTGCTCCGGCAGGCTGCCCAGCACGGTGCGGCTCAGGTCCCAGACGAACTTGGCCGGCAGCTGAATCTCCAGCTGCATGGCGATGCCCTGCTTGCGCGCCAGCTCCAGCGTCAGCCAGCGACCCATGCCCTGGCTCGGCACCACCACCAGCGCCGGGGCAAAGGGGTCGGCGAGCGGCTGGGCGAGCAGGCGCGTGGCCAGTTCACCGAGGGTTTCAAGGTCAGGAGCGTGATAGAGGCTGAGCATCGGGGCGGCTTCGGTTGGGTCAGCGGGCAAGGGTAGCAAGTTCGGGTCGGCGCGCGGAGCGTGTCGTCCATCTGCCATGCGGCGATTGTTCCTACTCCTTTTGCAGGAAGCCAACGGTCCTTGTGATCAATATCAATGCCCCCACGGGCCGTAGGATATTTCATAGCAGGCAGTCCCCATGCACCTTTGCAGCCATCGCCTGCCTCAGGCTAGGAGCAACCGATGAAACTGAACCACCGGAACCTGCTGATTCTTTCACTGGGCGCAGCGCTATGTGCCTCACCGCTGGCGTATTCCGCCACTGATGGAGCCCAGGCCAAAGGCTCGGTAGAACGCAGCCATGCACGACAGGCCAACGCACTGCTTGATCGCGCCGCCACACACCTGCAGCAAGCGGGGCCAGAGCAAGCCCTTGCAGCCTTCAATGACCGTAAGGGCGGCTTTGTTGACGGCCAGCATTATGTGTTTGTACTGGACACGGCCGGGACCATGCTCGCCAGCAACGGCGCTTCCCGTGCATTGGTCGGGCTCAACGTGATGGATCTGAAGGACGCCGCCGGCCAGCCCTTCATCCGCGAGATAGTCGAAGGGGCCAAGACCAGCGACAGCGGCCAGGTCAAGTACCACTGGCTGAACCCGGCCGACAACAAGGTGGAGAACAAGACCAGCCTGTACCGCAAGGTCGGCGATCAGATTCTGGTGGTCGGCTACTACATCCCGCGCTCCTCCGCCGAGCACGCTCAGAAGATGCTCGACGAAGCCGTCGCGCTGGTGAAGCGTTCGGGCGAAGAGGCTGCCTATCAGGCCTTCAACGACCCTCAGGGCCGCTTCGTGATGAACGACGAGTACGTTTTCGTCATCGGCCTGGAGGACGGCAAATACCGCGCGACTGGCGCTTCGCCCAACCTGGTGGGCGTGGACGTTCGAGAAATCACCGACGCCGCCGGTACGCCGCTGTTCAAGCAGATGATCGAAATGGCCAAGGACAAGGGCATCGGCACCGTCGACTACGTGTGGCGCAACCCGGCCACCAATGCGGTGGAGAAAAAACACACCTTGATCCGGCGAGTCGATGATGTCCTGCTGGGCGTGGGCTACTACACGCCCAAATGAGCCTGACGGCTCGGCAATAGGCACCTGTGGCGTCAGCACTGATGTCATTTTGGTGAACGGCCGGCTACCGGCGATGGTCAACGTTCTATAACTCACAGCTTTTGTCCTCCCAGGTGCAGGGAGCTGTGGCCGTTGACCATCCAGAGCCGGAGGCCTTGCCCGATGCTGACGCTGTTGCATCTGCTGTCCTCCATCGCGCTTCTGGTCTGGGGGACGCACATCGTGCGCACCGGGATCATGCGGGTGTATGGCTCGCATCTGCGTCGGCTGCTCGGCCACAGCATGGCCAACGCGCCCATGGCCTTTACCGCCGGGGTTGGCGTCACTGCGCTGGTACAGAGCAGCAACGCCACCGCCCTGCTGGCTATTTCCTTCGTTGCCCAGGGCCTGATGGCGCTGCCCACCGCGCTGGCAATCATGCTCGGCGCCGATGTCGGGACGGCGCTGATGGCGCGGGCGCTGACGCTGGACCTGGCTTGGCTGTCACCACTGTTCACCCTGCTTGGGGTCTGCCTGTTTCTTTCGCGCAAACAGACCCGCGCCGGACAACTCGGTCGGGTGCTGATCGGCCTCGGCCTGATCATTCTCGCGTTGCAACTGATTGTGGCCGCGGCCGCGCCCATCACCGAAGCGCGCGGCATGCGGGTGTTGTTCTCGTCCCTGGCCGGCGACACCTTGCTCGCCGTGGTCGTCGGCGCGCTGTTCGCGGTGCTGTCCTACTCCAGCCTTGCCGCCGTGCTGCTGACCGCAACCCTGGCCAGTGCCGGATTGATCAGCCTGCCGGTCGCCCTTGGCGTGGTTATTGGCGCCAATGTTGGCAGCGGTGTTCTGGCCTGGCTCAACGCCACGCCGCAACCTGCTCCGGCTCGTCGAGTAGCGCTCGGCAACCTGTTGTATAAGCTCGCTGGCCTGCTGGTGCTGCCGTTTCTTCCAATGCTGGTCGAGTGGATGGCGACGCTTGGCTTCAGCGCACAAACCCAGGTGATCGCGTTTCACCTGGCTTACAACTCGCTGCGCTGCCTGCTGTTGCTGCCCACGGTGGGCCTGATGGCCAGGCTCTGCGAGCGACTGCTACCGGAGCGTATTCAGGACAACGGCATTGCTCAGCCGCGCCATCTCGACCCCACTGCGCTGGATACGCCGACGCTCGCCCTGGCCAATGCCACGCGCGAAACACTGCGTATTGGCGACCTGGTGGAAACGATGCTGGCGCGCCTGCTCGAGGCGCTGCGCGAAGACCGGCCGGAGCCCGGCGAGGACATACGTCGTCTGGACGATGACGTGGACGCCCTGTACAGCGGGGTCAAGCTCTACCTGGCACGCATGCCGCGTGACGATCTGGCCGAACAGGAGAGCCGGCGCTGGGCGGAGATCATCGAACTGGCGATCAATCTGGAGCAGGCCGGCGACATCATCGAGCATATGCTGGGCAAGGTGCAGAACCTGAAGATTTCCAAACGCCGCTCGTTCTCCGACAGCGGACTGGATGAGCTCAGCCAGCTGCACACTCTGCTCACTGCCAATCTCGGACTGGGCCTGTCGGTCTTTCTGTCCGGTGATTCACACAGCGCCCGCCAACTGCTGCAGCAGAAGCGCCAGTTCCGCAAGCTTGAGCGCGAGTTGGCCCACGCCCATGTCCATCGTCTGCATCAGCAGGTGGTGGAAAGCATCGAAACCAGCGCTGCGCATCTGGAGCTGATCGCCGACATGAAGCGGCTCAACTCATTGTTCTGCAGCGCGGCCTACGCGGCGCTGGAAGGCTCCGGCAACGGCAAACAACGCGCTACTGGCGAGACTTCGACTGCTCGGGAAACACCTACAACCGAGCACCTCCCCGGCAAGCCAGCCTAATCGGCGCAGTGACTAGGCCTGCCCGGCCCACGCAATTACAGGGTTCCACAGGCAAAAAAACCCCGGCGATGCATGGCATGGCCGGGGGCTAGTCAGCGCTGCGAGATGGTCAGTCCAGCTTGCGCCGGCGCTGCATCCAGACCACCAGACCAAAGAGCAGCAAGGCCGGTAGCCACATCCACTCCTTCGGCAGGCGGTCAGTGGGCGCTCGCACCGCGAGGATTTCCTGGTCGAACTGCAGTCCCAGATCGGCGGCTGGACTGCCGAAGGTCACACTGTCGATCAGCACCTTTCCGTCTTCCTCGTAGGTCATCACGCCGAGCTTCTCCAGCTTCTGTTCTCCGGTTTCGCCGTCAGGGATCGCCACCAGCAGGCTGAACTCGCGCATATCACCCACAGCGTCTTCGCCGCGGATGCGCAGGCGCAGCTGGCTGTCCTCATCGACCGCTTCTAGCGCCTGTACCAGCTGGCTCGGCGGTATATCCCGGTACGGGTCGTGGGCGATGTCCATCCAGAAGCCTGGGCGGAACAGCGTGAAGGCGATCAACAGCAGCAGGATGCTTTCATACCAGCGGCTACGAACCAGGAAGTAGCCCTGCGTGCCCGCCGCAAAGATCAGCATCGCCAGCGTCGCGATGACGAAAATCACCACGCCGTGCCAGAAGTCCACATCGATCAACAGCAGGTCGGTGTTGAAGATGAACAGGAATGGCAGCGCGGCGGTGCGCAGGCTGTAGTAGAACGCCACCACACCGGTCTTGATCGGATCGCCCTTGGACACAGCAGCAGCCGCGAACGAGGCCAGCCCGACCGGCGGCGTGACGTCCGCCATGATGCCGAAATAGAAGACGAACAGGTGCACCGCAATCAGCGGCACGATCAGCCCGCTCTGCTGACCCAGCGCCACCACAACCGGCGCCAGCAGGCTGGACACCACAATGTAGTTGGCGGTGGTCGGCAGCCCCATGCCGAGAATCAGGCTAAGGAATGCCGTGAGCAGCAGCATCAGCATCAGGTTGCCCATGGACAGCAGCTCGACCAGGTCAGCCAGCACCAGGCCCACACCGGTCTGTGACACCGCGCCGACGATGATCCCGGCCGCCGCTGTGGCGATGCCGATACCGATCATGTTGCGCGCACCGGCAATCAGGCCTTCGCGCAGGTCAACCACGCCATCCATGAAGGTGCCGTGCTGGTGGCTGCCATCCTTGCGCAGCATCGAGAGCAGTGGGCGCTGGGTCAGCAGGATGATGACCAGCATCACTGAACCCCAGAAGGCAGACAGGCCGGGCGACAGACGCTCGACCATCAGGCACCAGACCAGCACCACCACCGGCAGCAGAAAATGCAGGCCGGAGAGCAATACCGGACGCGTCTGCGGCAGTTTTTCCAGCGGGGCGTCGGGATCTTCGGCGGGCAGCGGTGGGTTGCTCGCTGCGACCTTCAGCAAGGCCACATAGATCACCGCCAACAAGACACCGATCACCCAGATTGCCGCATCGCCAAGTGCCGGCTTTAGCCAGCCCAGCCCGTAGTAGACCGCCAACGACACACCGGAAATCAGTGCGGCGCCAAAGGCAAAGCCAATCAGCCGCTGCATCCAGGGCTTGGCCACGTTTGCGCGAGGTAACGCCGTAAGGCCGAGCTTGAGCGACTCGAGATGAACGATGTAGACCAGTGCGATGTAGGAGATCAACGCCGGCAAAAAGGCGTGCTTGATCACCTCAACGTAGGGGATGCCAACGTATTCGACCATCAGGAAGGCCGCAGCGCCCATCACCGGCGGCATGATCTGGCCATTGACCGATGAGGCCACTTCCACCGCGCCGGCCTTCTCCGCAGAGAAACCCGTGCGCTTCATCATCGGGATGGTAAATGTGCCGGTGGTCACCACGTTGGCAATGGAGGAGCCGGAGATCAAACCGGTCATGCCCGAAGCCACGACCGCAGCCTTGGCCGGACCACCACGAAAATGACCAAGCAAGCTGAAGGCCAGCTGAATGAAATAATGGCCTGCACCCGCGCGTTCGAGCAGCGCGCCGAACAGCACGAACAGGAACACGAAACTGGTTGAGACGCCCAGGGCGATACCGAATACACCCTCGGTGGTGATCCACTGGTGGTTGGCCAGTGCAGTGAAACTCACCCCGCGGTGCGCCAGCAGGCCGGGCATGTACGGGCCGGCGAGGCTGTAGCCGAGGAAGATCAGCGCTATCACCGCCAGGGCCGGGCCAAGGGCGCGACGCGTGGCCTCCAGCAGCAGCGGAATGCCGATGCAAGCAGTGACCAGGTCCATGGTGGTGAGGTTGCCGGGGCGCTGTGCCAGCTGCTCATAGGCGATGAACAGATAGCCGGCGCTGGCGGCAGCGATCAGCCCGAGCGCGATATCGATCAGTGGCACTCGGTCGCGCGGTGAGCGCTTGAATGCCGGATAGGCGAGGAACGCCAGTAGCAAGGCGAACGCCAGGTGAATCGAACGCGCCTCGGTGTTGTTGAACACACCGGTGCGCAGCATGAAGGGCAACGGCGAGGCGATCCACAGCTGGAACAGCGACCAGAGCAGCGCGAGGCCGGCGATCAGCTTGGCCATGACGCCTTCGGGCAGCCGCGCGCCGACGTCCTTGGCAATCAGCTCTTCAGTGGAAAGTTGGTTGTCTTGCATGAAATCTGGCCTGTTTTTTCAGGGAACGGAAACCGCGAAACCCGCGGCACAAGGCACGCGGGTTCTCAGGCGAAAGCGGACGGAGGACCGCCCACCATGATGCAGCGAGCCGTAAGGCCGTTACATCCAGCCTCGTTCCTTGTAGTAGCGCACTGCACCATCATGCAGAGGTGCAGACAGACCTACCTTGATCATGTCTTCCGGCTTGAGGTCTTTGAAAGCAGGGTGCAGACGCTGGAAGCGCTCGATATTTTCGAACACCGACTTGACCAGCTTGTAGACCACTTCGTCATCGACCTTGGACGTGGTGGAGAGCACTGCCTTGCCGCCAATCGACTGCGTGGCGCTGTCATTGCCCTTGTACATGCCGCCCGGGATTTCAGCCTTGGTGTAGTAGCTCTTCTCGGACAGCAGCTTTTCGATCTCCGGGCCGGTGATCGGAACCAGAACGGCATCGACGGTGGTGGTCGCTTCCTGAATCGCGCCATTGGGGTGACCGACGAAATAGGTCATGGCATCGATGTTGTTGTCGCCCAGAGCGCTGGCTTGCTCAGCCGGCTTCAGTTCGGCAGCCAGCGAGAAGGCCGACTTGTCCCAGCCCTTCTCCTTCATGATTTCTTCAAGGGTGTCGCGCTGACCGGAGCCGGGATTACCGATATTGACGCGTTTGCCTTTCAGATCATCCAGGCTCTTGATGTTTGCATCACGGCGAGCCAGCACGGTGAAGACTTCGCTCTGCAGCGAGAACACGGCACGGATGTCTTCCATCGCGCCTTCGCTCTTGAACGGCTCAAGCCCTTCCATCGCCTTGTACTGGTGATCGGACTGCATGATGCCGAAGTTGAACTCGCCGCTGCGCAGCCCATTGACGTTCGCCACGCCGCCGCCGCTGGCTGGCGCGTTGCACTTGAGGTCCTCGGCGTTACGGTTGACGAAGCGGCAGATCGACTGACCCGCGACGTAGTAGACGCCCGTCTGACCACCGGTACCGATGGTGACGAATTGCTCTTGCGCCTGAGCCATACCGCTCAGACCAGTTCCCGCCAACGCGGCGGAAAATATCCATGCCAAGGATTTGCCTTTCATGGATCCACTCCTTATTGGTTGTTTTGGAATTGCCCTGCAGGCCTCGTGAGCCACGCGGGACGTTTGGAGTCTAGCAGGCCGATGCCCCGCTAACAGCCCGGACGGCAACCTCAGCGCTTCATGGCCGCCCTATGACCCTGGCTATGACCGCTTTCGAGATAGAGGGTTGCTCGTCAAAGTGGATAAAACCTGAAAAACCTATACAAATATATGTACAGGAATCTTAATGCGTATAAGATTGTTCATGGCACCGCGCCATTACCCGACTAATGAGCTCGGTCTTTTGGTCGAATAGATGACTGGATACCGTGATATCACAACGACATCACCCACATCATTGTTGCTGCCCTACGACCGGAGCTATTTGCGAGCCGCAGCGCTCCGAGCGCCGACTGATGCAGGGTTCAGCGAGACCGAACAGGATCCGTTTGGAAGTTCGAGGATTTCATCGCAAGGTGGTTAGCAAGGTTGCGAGGTGCGCCAGTCCGGGTACCGGTCAAGACGTCCGTGGCGGAACAATTAGCTAGCTCCAGAGAACTTCACCATGCGCTTGAACTTACCGGTAACCGGACGCGACGTATCCTTCAGTGAGACAGCCAACATACTGTCCACCACCGATCTCAACGGTGATATCACCTATGTGAACCCCGATTTCATCAAGATCAGCGGTTTTGAAGAATGTGAATTGCTGGGTCAGCATCACAATATCGTCCGCCATCCCGACATGCCTCCCGAAGCATTCGGTGATCTCTGGTCCAGCGTTCGTGCTGGCAGATCATGGATGGGCATGGTGAAGAACCGTTGCAAGAATGGTGATCACTACTGGGTCAGCGCCTTTGTCACCCCGATCAGCCGCAACGGGAAGGTGGTCGAGTATCAATCGGTGCGGACCAAGCCGCAGGCCGCTCAAGTGGCAGCAGCCGAAACGCTCTATGCGCAGCTTCGGGAAAAGCGGCCACCAGCGGCTCTGCGTCGCGCTCCCCTCAGTGCCCGCAGCCGCGTGGCGCTTCTCGTCGCGCTCGGTGCTGCACCCTGCGCCATCGGGGCCGCATTGTTAGGTGGCGCAGGCCTTGTGGCCGCGCTGGGAGCAGCAGCAGCGGCAGCGATGGGTGGGAGCGTGCTGGCCTACGTTGCGCTGGCACCGCTGCAACGTCTCGCTGCTCAGGCTCGTCAGGTTGGAGACGATGCAGTCGGTCAACTGGTCTATGCGGGCCGCCGCGACGAGTTCGGTCAGCTCAGCTATGCGATGAAGCTCCTAGAGACGGAAGCTGGCGCGATGGTTGGCCGAATTGGCGATGCGTCACGCCAGCTGAGCACGCACGCTCGGGAGCTGGTTGGGGCCATGGATAGCAGTGCACAGAGTGCATCGCGCCAACAGAGCGAAACCGACCAGGTTGCCACCGCCATCAACCAGATGGCAATGAGCGTGCAGGAAGTCGCCAACAACGCCCAGCGCACCGCCGAAGCGGCTAGCCGAGCGAACAGCGAAGCTGCAACCGGCACGGATGTCGTCAATCAGACGGGCGCAGCTATCGGCCGACTGGCCCAGGACATTCAGCACGCCGGCGATGTCATTCACGAGCTGGAGGCGCACAGCAACGATATTACCAAGGTGCTGGATGTCATCCGCGGCATCGCCGAGCAGACCAACCTGCTAGCACTCAACGCTGCCATCGAAGCCGCCCGGGCGGGGGAGCAGGGGCGTGGCTTCGCTGTGGTCGCGGACGAGGTTCGCAGCCTGGCGTCACGGACACAGCAGTCCACCCAGGAAATCAACGCCATGATCGCGGCGCTGCAGGGCGGCGCGCGTCAGGCGGTGCAGGTGATGCAACGCAGCCGAGATCAGGCCATGGAAAGTGTCGAGCAGGCCGAGCAGGCAGCACGCTCGCTGCAGGGCATCAACCATCGTGTGAACGAGATCAGCGAAATGAGCCTGCAGATTGCCTCGGCGGTCGAGCAGCAAAGTGCTGTAAGCGAGAACATCAATCAGAACATCGTGAGCATTCGCAGCGGCTCCGACCACCATGTTGAAAGCGGACTGCGCAGCCGAGAGACCGCTTCGGGTGTCGCTCAGTTGGCTGACAGCATGGAAATGCTGGTACAGCAATTCTGGACTCGGCGACGCGGTTAGACGGCCGAGGAGGCTCCGAGGCCCGTTCCGATGGATGGGCAAGCCGTTAGTAGTCTGACAGTGGTATCAAATAGCCATTAGCCGTATCGTTTGAATGGCCAAACCACTGCCTGGCCCTATCGATTGCCTACGCGTCGCGAGGGCCGTTTGACGAGACCTTCCACCCGATGCGCTTCCGCCGGCTTTTACTCTGCCTTTTAATAGCCTTTGCCAGCCTCATGTCGGGCCAGGTAACCGCTGCTGTGGTTCCTGGCGTCGTCAGCAAAAGCGGTACGGCACTTCAGGTGGGCGGCTTGGAGTGGGTATCCGGGCATTCTGATGCCGATTTCGCGACCGCTCACGCGGCCTCCTGGCAATGGCAGCCGTTGGCCAAGCCCAACCTCAAGAAACAGCCTGAAGGCGTTTGGGTGCGCTTCGACCTTGACAGCCAGGCAGCCAGCGCCGACCGCTGGTACCTGAGCCTGCAATGGCCAATCCTGGACAATGTGCGTGTACGCCTGTTCTACCCGGCCGAGGGCGAGTGGGGCCCGCTGATGCAGGCTGGCGATCACATACCCAAGAGCCATCAACCGCTGGCAGACCACAACTTGGTCTTCCCGCTGGAGCTGCGGGCCAATGATCGAGCCGTGGTGTACATGCATGTACAGGCGCACGAGCTGATGGCCTTGCCGATGGTCATCTTTGACGAGACGGCGTTCGCAGCAGGAAAGTTTACCGACATCGCGTTGATCAGCCTGTTCTTTGGCGGGATGCTGGTGATCCTTCTCTATAACAGCAGCCTGTTTCTGTTCACTCGGGACGTGGCCTATCTGCTCTATGTCCTCTATCTGCTCAGTGCGCTTTTTTACGTCCTTACGATCACCGGCTTCGGTCAGTTGTTTCTGTGGCCCGAAATGCCACAGATCGCCCGCCGTTTCTACGCGTTGTCCGCGGCGCTGTGCTTTTTTACCCCGCTAGTGTTCGCCAGTCGCTTTCTCAAGATTCGTCGCTACGGCGGCTGGCCCTGGCTGGTCACCTGGGTGCTGATGGGCTACTGGGGCGTGGTGATTCTGGTCCTCTTGTTCGCGCCCTCGCTCGGACGCTATCTGATGGCCGAGCAGATCGCGCTGGTGCATTGCATCCTGACGATGGCCGCCGTCATCAATCTGTGGGTTCGCGGCAACAGTTCGGCAAGGCTGTTCACGATTGCCTGGTCGACGCTGCTACTGGCGACCATTGTCCATCTGCTGGCGCTGGACGGCATGCTGCCGTTGAACCCGCTGACCCTGCACGGCCAGCTGATCGGTATGTTTGCCGAGTTCGTTCTGCTCTCCATGGCATTGGCGCAGCGCATCAATCAGGAGCGGGACCGCCGGGTTCTGGCTCAGCAGAGCGCACTGCAAGCATCTGAGGCGCTTGTTCATGAACGCGAACAGCGTCTGCAGGCGCAACAACAGGCCCTGGAGGCGCAGGTACGCGCAAACGAGGCGCTCGAAGCACGGGTCTACGAGCGCACCCGTGCGCTTGAAGATGCCAAGCGCGGCCTGGAAATGGTCAACGAACAGCTCACTCGTCTGAGCGTCACCGATGCGTTGACCCAGCTGTCGAACCGCGGCCATTTCGACGTGATGATCGACGAGGAAATCCGCCGCGCACAGCGCACCGAGACGCCGCTGTCGGTGCTGCTGCTGGACATCGACCATTTCAAGCGGGTCAACGATAGCTACGGGCATCCGTTCGGCGATGACTGTCTGCGACTGGTAGCCGATACGCTCAAGCAGTACGGTCAACGGGCGGGCGATGTGGTTGCACGCTATGGCGGCGAAGAATTCGTCATGGCGCTGCCTGGCATGAACAGCCGCGAAGCCCGCGAGCAAGCTGAGCGAATCCGCGCGGCGGTGGCAGCGCTGCGGCCTGTTCACGACGGGGAGCGCCTGGCGTTGACCATCAGCATCGGCGTCGCAAGCCTGCAGCCGCCGGCGAGTTGCACCTCAGCGCAACTGCTGGCGTCCGCTGACACGGCGCTCTATCGGGCCAAACACAACGGCCGTAATCAGGTGGCGATTGCCGAACCGGACGAGGCCACCGAGCTGTCAGTCGGCTGAAGCGGGAGCCGGTGGAGGGAAGCTCACCTTGACCAGCAGCCCGCCCAGCGCGCCCTGACCGAGCTCGACAGTGGCCCGATGGGCACGAATAATTTCGCCGACAATGGCAAGGCCAAGCCCGGCCCCCTGCCCCTGCTGATGCACCCGATAAAATCGCGCAAAGACTTTGTCGCGCTCAGGCTCCGGTATTCCCGGCCCATCGTCCTCGACCTCCAGCACGCCGCCTTTCGCTACCCGTAGCACCACGTTGCCATCTTTGGGTGTGTGCGCCAGGGCGTTATCCAGCAAGTTGCTCAGCAGTTCCGTCAGCAGCGTCGGCTCGCCATCGATCCAGACCGGCTGCTCGGCTTCTAGCGCCAGCGCGACGCCGCGCTTGTGCGCCAGCGCGGCCATCGCCAGCCCCAGGTCCCTTGCCAGCTGGCTGAGGTCGAGGCGCTGGGCGCCGCCTTCGGCAATCGATTGCGCACCGGTTTCGATGCGCGCCAGCGACAGTAGTTGATTGGCCAGGTGAATTACCCGGTCGGTATGAGCACCCGCCTCTTCCAGGGTTTCCTGCCAGCGCTGCGGTTGCGCCTCACGTTGCCCGAGTTCGATACGCGCCTTCAGCGCCGCCAAGGGCGTACGCAACTCATGGGCGGCGTCGGCAATGAACTGCGCCTGCCGTTCGAACTGCGCGCGCAAACGCTCGGTGAACTGATTGAGCGCAGCAACCAGAGGTTTGAGCTCGCGCTGCACGGCAATCAATGGCAACGGCCGCAGATCGTCAGGCTGTCGCGCCTCGACGGCCTCGCTGAGTTTGCCCAGCGGCCGCAGCGCCGCGCTGACCGCTAGCCAGACCAGCAGCAGCGCGGTGACAGCCAGCAGACCGACCCGCCACAGGGTGTCGATCAACAGGCTGCGAGCCAGGCGCTCACGCGCGTCCAGCGTCTCGGCGACGCGGATTTCAGCAATGCCGTTGAGCTCTGGCTCGCTCACCGGCTGCAGCAGACTCACCACCCGCACACCCTCGCCGCGGAATTCTCCGTCATAGAAGCGAGCCAGCGCGGGATAGTCGTCGGTGCGACGAATCTCGGCGCTCGGCGCCGGCAGATGCTCGTAGCCGCTCACCAGCCGCCCTTCGGTATCCAGCACCTGGTAATAGATACGCCCGGCGCTGTCGTAGGCAAAGGTGTCCAGCGCCACATAGGGCACATTGGCCCGTAGCTGCCCATCGCTGGCGACCAGGCCATCCGCGATGGCTCGGGCCGAGGCCAGCAAGGTGCGGTCGTATGCCGTGTCGGCGGCGGCGCGCCCGTTCCAGTAGGCGCTCCAGCCACTGAACAGCATCAGCAGGGTCAGCAGCATGGCCAGTCTGCGCAGCAAGCCACCGCGCAAACTGCCCGCGCGCGCGGGTAGCGCGTCAGGCATCCGCTGCCTCAAGCAGATAGCCCAGCCCACGGAAGGTCACGATGCGCACTGAGCTGCCTTCGAGTTTCTTGCGCAGCCGGTGGATGTAGATTTCGATCGCATCGGCACTGGCGTCCTCGTCGAGACCGAATACCTGCGCCGCCAGTTGATCTTTGCTCATGACTCGCCCAGGCCGGGTGATCAGCGCCTCGAGCACCGCCTGCTCGCGTGACGTCAGGCTGAGCGGCTGGCCGCCGAGACTGAAACGCCGCGCATCCAGGTCATAGACCAGCGGCCCGCAGCTCTGCTGACGTTCGCCAGCGGCCACGCTACGCCGCAACAACGCCTTGACTCGTGCCTCAAGCTCGGAGAGTTCGAACGGTTTGGCCAGGTAGTCATCGGCACCCAGATTGAGCCCATGTACCCGATCGGTCACCTCCCCGCGCGCTGTGAGCATCAGCACCGGCAGGGTCTTGCCGCGTTTGCGCAGGCGCGACAGCACTTGAAAGCCGTCGAGCCTGGGCAGCCCGACATCGAGGATCGCCAGTGCGTAGTCCTCGGTCGACAACGCCAGGTCAGCGGCCACGCCATCGTTGAGCAGGTCAACCGTCCATCCGGCCGCGCGCAACGCCTGCGCCACGCTTTCAGCCAACTGGGGGTGGTCCTCGACCAGAAGAATCCGCATTGCCTGTCCTCTGCCACACACGGAACGGGGCGCCAGTGTAGCGGCAAGGCACGCCACACGCTGCTTTCACCCCTGAAAGCCTGGCGAAAGTTTCGCCGCCTAGGATCGGGATCAGGTGGCTCGATCCACCTGGCGCGGCACAACGCCGCCACAACAAAAACAATAGTGGAGATTGAAGGATGCTGACTGCCGTCAGAATTAAACCCGCCCCTGCTCGTCTTGCCCTCGCCGTCGCGGCTGCCTCCCTGGCGCCCATGGCTCAGGCCGATTTCATCAAAGACAGCAGCGCGACTCTGCAAACCCAGAACATCTACCTCAATCGCGATTTCCGCGAAGGCTCCGGCCAGTCCAAACGTGAAGAATGGGCACAGGGCTTTCTGCTCAACATCGAATCCGGCTTCACCGAAGGCACCGTTGGCTTCGGCCTCGACGCCATGGGCATGCTCGGCGTCAAGCTCGACTCCGGTGGCGGCCGCGCCAACACCGATCTACTCCCTGTACGCGACGATGGCAGCACTCCGGACGAATTCAGCCGCCTCGGCCTGACAGCCAAGGCGAAGATCTCGGAAACCGAACTCCGCTACGGCAGCCACATCCCGGAAACACCGGTGGTCACCGCCAGCGACAGCCGAACCCTGCCCCAGGTCTTCGAAGGCACGCTGCTGGTGTCCCAGGACGTAACCGGCCTGACCCTGACCGGTGGGCGCCTGGACAAGGTCATCGACCGCGCTTCGACCAACTCTCAAGAGCTTCAGATCAACAACAAGAACCGTCGGTTTGACAGCGCGGCCGAGGCCGATCACCTGACCTTTGCCGGCGCGCGCTATGACTTCAACGAAAAGCTCATCGGCACCTACTACGCCGCCGAGCTCGACGACATCTACCGCCAGCATTTCTTCAATCTGCAGGCCGTGCAGCCGCTGGGCGAGAACTCGGCGTTGACCGCCGACCTGCGCCTGATGATCAGCGACGACACCGGCGCGGCCAATGCCGGCAAGATCGACAACCAGGCCTGGAACGGCATGGTGGGTTACAGCCTGGGCGGCCACAAGGTCAGCCTCGCCTATCAGCAGATGAACGGTGACACCGGCTACGCCTACGTCGACGGCAGCAACCCGTACCTGGTCAACTTCGTCCAGATCAACGACTTCGCTAATGCCGACGAGCGTTCCTGGCAGGCGCGTTACGACTACAACTTCGCCTCCATCGGCGTGCCCGGGCTGACCTTCCTGACCCGCTATATTTCCGGCGACAACGCCGAATACAGCGGCGGCAGCAACGGCAGCGAGTGGGAACGCGACATCGAGCTCAAGTACGTCGTGCAAACCGGTCCGCTTAAGAATGTCGCCGTGCGCATGCGCAACGCCATGTTCCGCTCCGATTTCGCCCGTGACGCCGACGAAAACCGTCTGATCGTCAGCTACAGCCTGCCGATCTGGTAAAGCCGTCCACAATAAGAATCAAAGGAGACACCCATGAAGACTGCAATCCGCCGTATCGCCCTGCTTTCGTCCTGCCTGGTTCTGTCCGGCCAGCTGATGGCCGAGCCCAAGCGCCCCGAGTGCATCGCCCCGGCCAAGCCCGGCGGCGGTTTCGACCTGACCTGCAAGCTGGCCCAGAGTGGGCTGAAAGATTCCGGTCTGCTCGAGGCGCCAATGCGGGTCACCTATATGCCTGGCGGTGTCGGCGCTGTGGCCTACAACGCGGTGATCGCCCAGCGCGCCGACGACCCGTCGACCATCACGGCGTTCTCCAGCGGCTCTCTGCTGAACCTGGCGCAGGGCAAGTTCGGTCGTTATGACGAAAGCGACGTGCGCTGGCTGGCCGGCATCGGCACTGACTACGGCGCCATTTCGGTACGCGCCGACGCGCCCTACAAGGACCTTGACGACCTCATCGCTGCGGTGAAGAAGGATCCGGCCAGCGTTGTCTTTGGTGCCGGCGCCACCATTGGTGGTCAGGACTGGATGCAGACCGCGCTGATCGCCCGTGCCGCTGGCGTGGATCCGAAGAAGCTGCGCTACGTCGCCTTCGAAGGCGGCGGCGAAACCCTCACCGCCATGCTGGGCGGCCACGTTCAGGTGACCAGCAGCGGTCTCGGCGAAGTCGCCCCGCAGCTCGAAGCCGGCAAGATTCGCGTGCTCGCCGTGCTGTCGGATGATCGCCTGCCCGGCAAGCTGTCGGATCTGCCAACAGCCAAGGAACAGGGCTACGACATCAGCTGGCCGGTGATCCGTGGCTTCTACATGGGCCCAGAAGTCAGTGATGAAGATTTCAACTGGTGGAAGACTCAGTTCGACACCCTGCTGGCTGACGAGGACTTCGCCAAGCTGCGCGAGCAGCGTGATCTGTTCCCGCTGTCGATGACCGGCGATGAGCTCAAGACCTTCGTCAACAAGCAGGTCGCCGATTACAAGGAACTCGCTGCCGAGTTCGGTCTGGTCAAGTAACACCCCGCCGCTCGCGGCTTTCGGTCCCGACGGACCGGTAGCCGCGGCCGGCTCCTCCCGAGGTATTCCATCATGTACGTTCGTGTCTTTGCCGCGGCCTGGCTGCTCGCCTGCGCCGGCCTCGCGCTGCTCGCCTGGGGGTTCGAGGCACCCTTCGCCTACGACCCGGTCGGCCCGCGCGCCTACCCGCTACTGCTGCTGTTCCTGATGGCTTGCGGCGCGCTCTGGCTGCTCTGCAAACCACACGGCGAGCCGACGCCTCGTTTCGACTGGACGATGGCGCGGCGCGCCCTCTACTGCGTGCTGGTACTGCTGGCGTACGCAGTGCTGTTCGAGAAGCTTGGCTTTGTCATCACCACGGCGCTGGCCACCTTCGCCCTGGGCCTCTTGTTCAACGGACGCCTGCTGCCGTGCCTGATCAGTGGCGTGCTGATGGGCGTGCTGCTCTTTGGCCTGTTCGACCTGTTGCTTGATGTGCCGCTGCCGCTCGGTGTGCTGCGCTTGCTGGAGAGCTGAAAATGGAAACCTTGAATTTCTTGTGGCAGGGCTTCGATGTCGCCACGCGACCGATGAACCTGCTCGTAGCGCTGTTCGGCGCCTTTGTAGGCACCGTGGTTGGTCTGCTGCCTGGGCTTGGCCCGATCAACGGCGTGGCTCTGCTGCTGCCCCTGGCTTTTGCCCTGGGCCTGCCGCCGGAAACCGCACTTATCCTCCTGGCTGCTGTGTATCTGGGCTGCGAGTACGGCGGGCGTATTTCGGCCATCCTGCTAAATGTCCCTGGCGACGCAGCAGCCGTGATGACCACCCTCGACGGTTATCCGCTGGCACGTCAGGGCAAGGCGGGCATCGCCCTGTCGTTGTCGGCGGTCAGTTCGTTCATCGGCAGCATCATCGCCACCTGCGGTGTGGTGCTGTTCGCGCCGCTGCTGGCGAAATGGGCCGTGGCGTTCGGCCCGGCTGAGTACTTCGTGCTGATGATCTTCGCCATCGCCTGCCTGGGCGGCATGGTCGGTGACAAGCCGGTCAAGACGCTGATGGCAGCATTGATCGGCCTGGGTCTGGCAACCGTTGGCGTGGACTCCACGACCGGCGTCTACCGGTTTACCTTTGGCAGCGTGAGCCTGTCGGACGGCATCCAGTTCGTCATCGTGGTGATCGGCTTCTTCAGCGTCAGCGAGGTGCTGTTGATGCTGGAAAAGACCCACAGCGGGCAAAAAGCGGTGAAGGCCAGCGGACGTCTGTTGTTCAACTTCAAGGAGTTCTGCCAGACCTTCTGGACGATGGTGCGTAGCGCTTGCGCGGGTTTCGTCATCGGCACGCTGCCCGGCGCCGGTGCGACCATCGCCAGCGCCATGACCTACATGAGCGAAAAGCGCATGGCCGGTGACAGTGGCAAGTTTGGTGAGGGCGACCTGCGTGGTCTGGCCGCACCGGAAGCCGCCAACAACGCCTCCGCCTGCGGCTCGCTGATCCCGATGCTCACGCTCGGTGTACCAGGCTCGGGCACCACGGCGGTGATGATCGGCGCGCTGACGTTGTACAACATCACACCCGGCCCGCTGCTGTTCGAACAGCAGCCTGACGTGGTCTGGGGCCTGATCGCCTCGCTGTTCATCGGCAACGTCATCCTGCTGGTGATGAACATCCCGCTGGTCGGGCTGTTCTCCAAGATGCTCAGCGTGCCCAACTGGGTGCTAGTGCCTGCGATTACCGCGATCAGCGTGGTGGGCGTGTACTCGGTGCACAGCACCACGTTCGACCTAGTGCTGATGGTGGGTCTCGGTGTGTTCGGCTACCTGCTGCGCAAGCTTGAGTTCCCGCTGTCATCGCTGATCCTCGGCTTCGTCCTCGGCGAGATGATGGAAGACAATCTGCGCCGTGCGCTGTCGATCTCCGCAGGCGACCTGGGCATCCTCTGGGGTAGCCCGATCACCCTGGTGCTCTGGGCCATGGCCGCGCTGATGCTGGCGATGCCGGGCCTGCGCTGGTGGCGTCAGCGCCGCCGCGCCAAACTTAACGAAGCGCATGCCTGATATGGCACGCCCGCTGCCGGTTTGGTGGGCGACGCCTCTGGTCGGCGCCCTTGGCGGCTGGCTGGCCAGCCTGGCGAACTGGCCGCTGCCGTGGATGGTCGGTTCGCTGCTAGCGGTCATTGCGGTTCGCTGCAGTGGCTGGCTGGTAAAGGAAGTCCCTAATGGTCGACAGGCCGGTCAATGGTTGATCGCCAGCGCTATCGGTCTGCATTTCACCAGCGAGGTCATGCAGCAGGTGCTGGCGCACTTCGGCGTAATCCTCGCCGGTGCGCTATGTACCCTGCTCTTGAGCCTGATCGGCATCTTCATTCTGCTGCGCAGCGGCACCGACCGCGCAACGGCGTTCTTCTCCAGCATGCCGGGCGGCGCCAGCGAGATGGTCAATCTGGCCAGCCGCCACGCGGCGCAGCCAGCAATGGTGGCCGCGGCCCACAGCATGCGTCTGCTGCTGGTGGTGCTGATCATTCCCGCGCTGTTTACCTGGAGCCTGCCCTCCGTTGACGCCCCACCACCGTCTCCGGTCAGCTGGCCTTGGTTGGCTGTGCTATTGCCGGCGGGCGGGCTGCTTGCGCTGCTCTGGAAGCGGCTCGGCCAACCCAACCCCTGGATGCTTGGGCCGCTGACGGTCTGTGCCGTCGCCAGTGCCACCTTCGATCTGCATCTGGGCATGCCTGAGGGCGTTGGCCAGCTTGGACAATGGTTGATTGGCTGCTCGCTGGGCTGTCACTTCGATCGGCCGTTCTTTCGCAGCGCGCCGCGATTCATGCTGCGCATCTTGCTGTTTACGCTGTTGGCCATGCTCGCTGCAGCAGGCCTCGCCGAAGTGCTCGGTTGGGCGGCTACGCTGAACCAGACGTCGCTGATGCTGGGGATGATGCCCGGCGGGATTACCGAGTTGTGCCTGACAGCCGAGGCGTTGCAGCTGTCGGTCGCGCTGGTCACAGCGCTGCAGGTGCTGCGGTTGTTCCTGGTGATGTTTCTCGCCGAACCGTTATTTCGGGTCTGGCAACGAGCCACGCTTTAACCCGCCGATTGGCGGGTTCTTTTTTAGCGCTCCTCGAAACCCTTGCTTGCACCGGTCAACCGAAGAACCAGTAGCAGACCAGAATCGCCGCAACGATGCCGGCGAAGTCCGCCGCCAAGGCACACCCCACCGCATGTCGCGCCCGCTGGATGCCCACCGCCCCAAAGTAGACGGCCAATACATAGAAGGTGGTTTCGGTGCTGCCTTGCACGGTCGCGGCAACCAGCGCAGCAAAACTGTCCACGCCCTGACTCTGCATTGTCTCGATCAGCATTGCGCGCGCGGCGCTGCCGGAAAACGGTTTGACCAGCGCAGTGGGCAGCGCGTCGACGAAACGGGTATCCCAGCCCAACGCTTCCACCAGCCAACGGATTCCATCGAGTCCGAAATCGAGTGCGCCGGAGGCTCTGAACACACCGATCGCGCACAGCATCGCGATCAGATAGGGCAGCAGGCTTTTCGCAACATCGAAGCCTTCCTGCGCGCCCTCGACAAAGCTCTCGTACACCGGCACTTTGCGCAGCGCACCGATGACGAGGAACGCGATGATCAAACCGAACAACGTCAGGTTGCCGAGCAGCGATGACAAGGATGAAAGCGCGGTGGCCGACAGCCCGGCGAGCAATGCCATGAAGCCGCCTAGGAGCAGCGCCCCAGGAACCAGGTAGGCGAGAACGACCGGGTCCCAGAGACGCAGGCGCTGAACCAGAGCAACCGCCAAGAGGCCTGCCAGTGACGATGCGGTGGTGGCCAGCAGAATAGGCAGAAAGACCAGAGTCGGGTCTTCAGCGCCCTGCTGCACGCGGTACATGAAGATCGACACCGGCAACAGCGTCAGGGAGGAGGTGTTGAGCACCAGAAACAGGATCTGCGCGTTACTGGCGACCGTCTTGCTCGGATTGAGCTCCTGCAGGGCTCGCATTGCGCGCAGGCCGATGGGCGTGGCGGCATTGTCCAGACCCAGGCCGTTGGCAGCGAAATTGAGAGTGATCAACCCCAACGCCGGGTGCCCGGCTGGCACTTCCGGCATCAACCGACGGAACAGCGGCCCGAGCAAACGCGCCAGCTGCTCGATCAGGCCAGCCTTCTCGGCAATGCGTAAAAAACCGAGCCAGAGCGTCAGCGTGCCGAACAGCACTATCATGATCTCCACAGCCAGCTTGGCCATCGCGAATAGACTTTCGACCAGGGCGGCAAACACAGCCGGGTCGTCGCCGAGCAGCCAGCGCCCGAGCGCAGCGACTGCCGCGACCAGAAAGAAGCCCAGCCATAGGCCGTTGAGCATGTGATTCTCCAACGAGTGACTGCGCGCGATGATAGCGGTGCGGCTGGAGAACAGCCATGAACCAAACAGGACGAGCGAAGGTGGGCGCAGAAATACGGAGGGAAGCGACAACGCGCTGAGGCTGGTTCAGCCGGGCTCGAATAGCCCTTGAAGTGAACAAATAACGCAGGACGTGAAGCGCTGGAGAAATCGCAAACCGAAGGTGGAGGTCCCACCTTCGGTTGGCACTCGCCGAGCCCGGTCCATGACGGAGGCACTCCCTGTACCCCTAGGTCGCTCCATCGAAGAGCGTCCCGACCCCTTGGCTCCCCCGCTGTAGGGGCTGATAGGTGATCCTCGGACGATTCACCTCAGTAACTAGCACTCCGCTTCCTGCGAAGCGCTCAAATAAAGGCATCCAGCCGCTGTAACCTCCCTATGCCGGTGCAGCCGCCCTGACGGGCGGCGTTATGCATCAGGCTCGTGGGCCGCGGCCCCGTCCGAAAATCAGCGAAGCGACAAACAACACCAGGAAAACCACAAACAGGATCTTGGCGATGCCCGTTGCAGTGCCCGCGATACCACCGAAGCCCAGTACTGCAGCGATGATGGCAATAATCAGAAACGTGATAGCCCAACTCAGCATGGTGTAACTCCTCTTCGGTTCAGAACATCCTCAGCGGGACCTATCGCTAACGATCGGCTCGCCGAGCTCCAACTAGAAAACCCAACGTTGCTCAGACCGCACCTGCACATAATCAATCGTCTGCGGAGCAGGTCCGGTTTGCACAATCCCTACAGGTTGAGCGTCGTACATATGGATTCGTTCCGCTGACTCCTGCTGCGTTTGGCTGAGCGGCTCCGACATCGGATATTCGGCTCCAACGATCAGCGTGACCACAGCGGCGGTAAGGAAACCTTTTCCAACCAGTAGGAAACGTGCTTGACGATTCATCCTCAACTCCTTCTAAGCATGCGGGGCATGTCTGTCTTAGTAGTTATTTTGCAGGGCTCGTGCCACTCCTGAGATCTACATTTATTCCTTTATATTCAACAACTTATGTAATCAAAATGTCGCTGCGCCAATTTATATTGCACGATGCGCTTGCGCCGCGCCGGGCGATTTGCACGACGGACTAATCCCTGCTGTTGTTGTCACGGTGATTGAGGGTGTGAATACGCTCATGGCAGGCCCGGATTTTCGGCAGCTCGATGGCCAGCAATGCCTTCACATCAGGGTCCGCAGTTTTCAATGCATCTTCGAAGGCGGCCAGGATGCGCTCTTCGGTTTGGTCAAGCTGGTCGATATACACCGCGTCACTGTCGCCCAACCGTGCCTTGGTATCGGCGTACATTTCACGAAGCTTGCCAGCTGTAGTACCTCCCTGTGCGGGCTGTTCCTGATTGGCCGCAACCTTCACCGAGAGCGCCTGAATGATGTGCGTCTTTGCCTGAGCCATATCGCGGAATAGATGCTGCAGTTCGATATCTTTCACTTCTTCCAGCGCATGCTGGTAGAAATGCTGACCATCGCGGGTGATTTCGATGAGCTCGTTGAGGTGGGTGATGTCTTGGTTCATGGGGGCCTCCTGATGCAGATGCGATGCGCCTCGACTGCTGCCGATACGCGCGTTACCGCTAAACGACCGCAAGCCCCGTGCCAGCCATAAAAACGCCTGAAACCTTTTAAAATCAATGCTTTGCGCTTCATCGTCGTTTCAGCGCTGATTGCAGCCTGCAGGAAAGACGTTCATGCACCGTGCAACTTGCATGGCTTTGCGTAGACTAACGCTGGCGCCGGGCGACCTGGCGGCGATACAGCACCGGGATTTCCCCAAACGACTCGCCATACATTTACCGCTTTTGCCTGACTGGAGCATTCATGGACCAAACGACCGACACCGGCGGCCGCATCCTTCTGGTGGACGACGAGGCAGCGATCCTGCGCACGTTCCGCTACTGCCTGGAGGATCGTGGTTATACGGTGGTCACGGCGGCCAGCGCGTCGCAGGCCGAAGCGATCCTGCAGCGACAGGTATTCGACCTGTGCTTTCTGGACCTGCGCCTGGGTGAAGACAACGGTCTTGATGTCCTGCAGCAGATGCGTGTGCTTGCGCCCTGGATGCGCGTAGTCATCGTGACCGCTCATTCGGCCGTGGACACCGCGGTGGACGCGATGCAGGCGGGCGCTGCGGATTACCTGGTCAAGCCATGTAGCCCTGAGCAGCTGCGCCTGTCGGCCGCCAAGCAGCTGGAAGTTCGTCAGATGGCTGCGCGTCTTGAGGCTTTGGAAGGCGAGGTGCAAAAACGCAGCGATGCGCTGGGCTCGTACAGCCCGGCGATGATGAATGTGCTGGAAACGGCCCGCCAGGTGGCCGATACCGACGCGAACATCCTCATCCTTGGCGAGTCAGGCACGGGCAAAGGCGAACTGTCGCGGGCGATTCACAACTGGAGCCGGCGCTCGAAGAAGGCCTTCATCACCATCAATTGCCCGTCTCTGTCGGCGGACTTGATGGAAAGCGAGCTGTTCGGACACAACCGCGGGGCCTTTACCGGGGCTACCGAGAGCACCCTGGGGCGCGTCAATCAGGCGGACGGCGGCACACTATTTCTCGACGAGATTGGCGATTTTCCTCTCGCCTTGCAGCCAAAACTGCTGCGTTTCATCCAGGACAAAGAATACGAGCGCGTCGGTGACCCGGTCACGCGACGGGCTGATGTGCGCATCCTTGCTGCCACCAACCTGAATCTGGAGGAGATGGTTCGCGAAGGTAAATTCCGCGAAGATCTGCTCTATCGCCTGAACGTCATTACCTTGAACCTGCCGCCCATGCGCGAGCGGCCGGAAGACGTGCTGACCCTCGCCGAACGCTTCCTGGCATTCTTTGTGAAGAGCTATGGACGCCCGGCGCGCGGCTTCAGCGACGGCGCCATTGGCGCACTGAAAGCCTACCGCTGGCCAGGCAACGTGCGTGAATTGCGCAACGTGGTTGAGCGCGCCAGCATCATTTGCCCGCAGGACATGATCGAAGTCAGCCATCTCGGTCTGGCCGATCAGGCGGTCAGCAATGCTCCGCGCATCGGTGAGCCGCTCAGCCTGGAAGCGCTCGAAAAAGCGCACATTTCAGGCGTTTTGAGCACCAGCGACACCCTCGATCAAGCCGCCCGAATCCTTGGCATCGACGCCTCGACGCTCTATCGAAAACGCAAGCAATACGGCCTATGAAAATCCAGATGAAGCTGAGGACCCGATTGTTCCTGGGGTTCTCCGCATTGATGACCGTGGCCTTGCTTGGGCTGCTGCTGGCCCTGGTCAGCGTCGTGCAAATGGCCAAGAGTCAGGAGCACCTCATTCGCGATAACTTCGGTGTTATCGAGGTCAATCAGCAGCTGCGCCAGGCGCTGGGAAACCAGCTACTGCTGCTGGTCCGCGAAGAGCGTGACATCGAAGCTCTGAACGCTTCGCGCCAGGTGTTTCTAGACTCGCTGGCGCGAGGCATGGCCGAAGCCCCCGACGAGCAGGACCGCAAAGCTTATGAGGCCATCGGCGACGCTTACACCCGCTTTGCCGCGCAGCTGGAAACACCGTCCAATCTGAACGCGACGCTTCTTGAGGACAATCCTCTCAGCCAGTCCTTCAACCGCGTCCGCGAGTTGATGGTCGATATGCAACAGGCCGCCTACAACCAGATTCGCGACACCGAGATACGCAGTCGCGATCGAGCGCAGCTGCTCGCCGGGCTGCTGGGGTTGACCGGTATTGCGGTGCTGCTGATCGGGTTTGTGACCGCACACAGCTTTGCCCGGCGTTTCGGTGACCCGATCGAGCAACTGTCCAGCGTGGCCGACCAGATCGGCCGCGGCGACTTCAATATCAGCCTGCCCACCTCGCCTATCGCTGAGCTGTCATCGCTGATTCGTCGCTTCGGTCTGATGGCACAGGCCCTGCACCAGTTCAAGCAAACCAATGTCGAAGCACTGGTCGATGGCCAGCAACGGCTGCAAGCGCTGCTCGACAGCATCGATGACGGCTTGCTGATCATCGACCGTCAAGGCCGCCTGGAACATGCCAACCCGGTCGCGCAACGCCAACTGGCTTGGGAGACAGAACACCTCGGCTCGACGCTTGGCCAAGCCCTCGGCTATCCGGAGCTGGATGAGGCCGCTCAGCAAGTATTGGCCGACACGCCGTTATCCGCCCCGCCGGAAGACTTGGTGATAGAGGCCGACGGCGAGCGCCGCCTGTTGTCATGGCGGATGAGCCCCGTGAACCATCACGACGGCCGCATCAGCGGTGCGGTTATGGTGCTGCACGATGTGACTGATCAGCGCACGTTCGAGCGGGTACGCAACGAGTTTGTCCTGCGTGCCTCGCATGAACTGCGCACCCCTGTAACAGGCATGCAGATGGCCTTCAGTTTGCTGCGCGAACGAACGCATTACCCGGACAACAGCCGCGAAGCCGACCTGTTCACCACTGTGCATGAGGAGATGCAGCGCCTGGTCACATTGATCAACGATCTGCTGAACTTCTCCCGCTACCAGAGCGGTCAGCAAAAGCTTGAGCGCGTGCCGTGCGACCCGGCGGCGCTTCTTGAGCAAGCACGGCAGCGCTTCCAGCCAAGCGCCGCGCAGAACGGCATTGAAATCAAGCTGGAACTGCAGACGCCACTGCCAAGCCTGCTGCTGGATCAACAGCAGATGGACCGGACCCTGGACAACCTGCTCAGCAATGCCCTGCGGCATACGCCGGACGGCGGCGAGATCCGCCTGTTGGCGCGGCATCACGGCGAACGGGTCATCCTCAGTGTCGAAGATAACGGCGAAGGCATTCCCTACAGTCAGCAGGCGCGCATATTCGAGCCGTTCGTGCAGATCGGCCGACGCCGTGGCGGCGCCGGACTGGGGCTTGCCTTATGCAAGGAAATCGCTCAGCTGCATGGTGGTCGTATCGGCGTGCATTCACGGATCGGCCACGGCACCATCTTCTACATCGCCCTGCCCATCTGAGCCTGGCAATAAAAAGGAGCCACCATGCCCAGCCTCAATCCGAGCCAGGATCAGCTGAAACGCTTCGCCGAGCAGATGCCCGCCGGCGAGCCAATCCTCATGCTCAACCTGCTGCGTTTCAACGACCAAGCCGCCTACCCTGCCGAGAGTGACCAGCAGCCATGCTCCGGCAGAGAAGCCTATGCAGTCTACAGCCGCACGGCCATCAAGAAGGTGCGTGCAGCCGGCGGCGACGTGGAGCTCATGGCCAACGCCCGCGTCGCGCTGATTGCACCAGAGCACGAACATTGGGACGAAGTGCTGCTGGTGCGCTATCCCTCGCCTGATGCATTCCTCGCCATGCTGGCGGACCCGGAATACCGCGCCGCCACGATCCACCGCACCGCAGCACTTGCCGACTCACGACTGATCGGCTGTAACCCGCGCAGTTGAGCTGATGCCTCAGCGTGCTGCATTCAGTACCGCGAGCAGCGCTGCGGTTTCTGCATCCGGCTCACCATCGAAGCGTGCCGGGCGGTATTTCATCTGGAACGCCGCAATGACGTTGCGGGTTTCCAGATCCAGATAGCCGTGCTCCGGCACCTTGTAGCCTTGCTCCGCCAACTGCGATTGGAACCAGGCCACGTCTGGCAAAGCCGTCGCGAACAGGTTGCGCTGACGGGCTACGGCCTGGGCGTCCGGCCAGGGCACCAGGCCGGCGTCCGCCAGCCGTTTCCATGGAAACAGCGGACCGGGATCGACCTTGCGCTGCGGGGCAATGTCGCTGTGCCCGATGATAGCGCCAGGCTGCAGACCGTGACGCTGCATGATGTCCTTGAGCAGCACGATCAAAGCGTCTATCTGCTCATCGGAGTAGGGATACCAAAGGCGTCCGTTGCCGCTTTCGATATAACCTCGATTGACCAGCTCGATACCGATGGAGCTGGAATTAAGCCAGGTGCGCCCGTTCCATTGGCTATCCCCGGCGTGCCAGGCACGACGATCCTCATCAACCAGACGGTAGATGGTCGCGGGCGCCTCGCCGATCAGATAGTGACTGCTGACACCGTCGCCCTTGAGAATTTCCAGCGACCGCTGCAGGTCACTTGAGGTGTAATGCAGCACGATGAACTGCGCGCGGCTGTCGTGTCCCAGCGAAGTATGGCGGGTATCGATACGCGGACCGCTGGCGCAGCCGGCAAGCAACAGGCCAAACAGGGCGAGGATTAAGGTTTTCATAGGAGACCTCTGGTCGACAGCGACAGGACGCAGACTGAAACATTTGATCAGGCAGGGAGCGCCGAGAGATCGGCGCCGGAACAGAGGGCGAGATTATACCGGGGCAGCCCTTGGGCTCCCAGCGCGTCCCGTCAGCCCGCTTCGATACGGTTGCGACCGGAATCCTTGGCCCGGTAAAGAGCTTGGTCGGCGCGCTCGAACACCAGCTCGGCTCGATCGGCTGCAGCGAAGCTTGCGAGCCCTCCCGACAGCGTTACCTGGATGCGAGCTCCCTTGAAGTGGAAAGGACAGTTCTCGATGCCGGTGCGCAGATTGTCCAGCAACTTGAGCCCCGCCGCGGGAGGCGTCTCGGGCAGTAACAGCGCGAACTCTTCGCCGCCGAAGCGGGCGATGAAGTCAGTCTTGCGCAACCGCTTGCGCAGCTCATTGGCAATGATCTTCAACACCCGATCGCCAGCCAGATGGCCGAAACTGTCGTTGATACGCTTGAAATGGTCCACGTCCAGGACCGCGAGCAGCAGCTCACCGCCGTAACGTTGGTGTCGCGCGACCTCAAGCTCTAGGCGCTCATCCCAGGCGGCTCGATTGGGCAACGTGGTGAGCGGGTCCCGCAGGGCCTTCTGGCGCTGCTCTTCGAGGTGCTCGCGCATTCCCGTAGCTGCCTTTTCGAGGCTTGCCACGCGCTCAACCAGGGTGCCAAGGCGGTCACTCAAGGTCTGTTCATGTTCACTTCGCTGACGCTGATACGCATCGACGGTTTCCAGCAAACCATCAAGCCTCAATTGAACAGTCTGCTTCAGGCTCGGAAGGTCCTTGGCGCCGAGCATACTGTCTTGCAGGCCACCGACTTGCTGGCGCAGCTCTTCGTCAAGCGCCTGGGCCGTTTCTTTGCTCTGCACGTGCCCTTCACGGGCCGCGCCGAGGCTGTCCTGCATGGTGGCCAGCCGCTCGTTGAGCAAACCAAGATAGTTTTCGAATTCACGCTGCCCCTGATCCGCCACCGCCAACATCAACTGAGCCAAATCATCGAGCACTGGCACCAGCTCATACCAGTTGAGGCCCTGCTGAATTCGCTCACGCATGGCCTGCGCCTGCGCCTGCTGGTGTTCGGGAAGCCGCAAATTCTCGAGCAGTCCGAGCAGCGTCGACTCGACACGCTCGGCGATAGCGCTATAGGCCTGCTCCGGCGAAGGCGGCAACCGATACGGGTCGGCGGGCTGAGTCTCCGGCGTCGGCTCCCGCAATGTCACACCGGCTAGCACATCGCTGTGCGGTTCCGCGATATCGATGGCAGCTTGCAGCGCTTGCGCCGCCTGCGCACTGGAATCCGGGCCGTCTGGCTGAGGCTGAGGCTGAGGCTCGGGCGTTTCCGGCGACCCAACGGGCGGCAGTCCTTGAAGAGACTCTGCAGGCTCAGCGGGAAACGCCGACGAATCATCGCTGGGTTTCGCTGTGATCTCATTGGCGCGCTCGCGCTGTCCGAACAGCCGACCGAGCAAGCCCACCGAAGTGGAGCCGCCTAAAGGCCGCTGTGCAGTCAACGCCTGGTTCTGCAACTCACCCAGCTCACTCAATAACGTGGGCAGCTCGCGCGATTGAGCGGCTCGCGCACCAAGCTGTCGTGAGAACTGCTTCAGTGGCTTGCGGATTTCACTGGGCAGCGGCAGCTCAAGCAGTTGCGAAGCCAGTCGATCAAGCGCCTCGGTCAACCGCTTGAGGCGCTCCTGTTTACTGCGCTCGGTGTCGAGTACGGCGCGCTCGAGTTGCGGGACAAGGGCACCCAGACGATCATCCTGGACGTCGTCACGTAGCACGTCACGCAGCTCGCGCATGCAACGTTCGACGGCAGGATCTGCGCCGTCTACGGCAAAACTGCTGCGAACCAGGCTACGACGCAGCAGATCCAGTCGCGTATTCCAGCGCCCTTCAAGTTGCTCCTGTTGTTCCAACTGCTGCAGATATTTGTCTTTCCAGCGTTGCGCGTCGTCGCTCATCAGGTCCTATCCATAGGTACAGGCAATGCGTCAGCACCATGCAGTGCGTCTGGCAAGCGGATTTCCACCGCTACCGGCAAGTGGTCAGAAGTCGCTTGAGCCAGCACATCGACACGTTCAAGGGTCAGACTGGGGCTTAGCAGGATGTGATCCAGGCAGCGTTGCGGACGCCAGCTGGGAAACGTCGCTTCGATTTGCGGCGCTTGCAGGCCAAGATCACGTAGCGGTGAGTGCTCCAGCAGATCACTGGCGTGGGTGTTCATGTCACCCATCAGAATCTGATGGCGGTAGCCGCCGATCAAGTCGCGGATGTAAGCCAGCTGGCGAGTGCGCGCGCCGCCGCCCAGGGCCAAGTGCATCACCACGACAACCAGGGCGTCCTCACCCCGACCAAACCGAAGCAGGATCGCACCGCGCCCGGACGGGCCCGGCAATGGATGGTCTTCCAGTCCCTGCGGCTCCAGTCGACTCAATACGCCATTACTGTGCTGAGCGAAGCGTCCCAAGTTACGGTTGAGCTGCTGGTACCAATAGGGAAAGGCGCCGAGTTGCGCAAGATGTTCGACTTGGTTGACATAGCCTGATCGCAGGCTGCCTCCGTCCGCTTCCTGCAATGCCACAAGGTCGTAGTTGCCCAGCAAATCGCCGATGCGCTGCAGGTTCCGCGCGCGTCCAGTGTGCGGCAACAGATGCTGCCAGCTGCGGGTGAGGTAATGATGATAGCGCTCGGTGCTGATGCCGACCTGAATGTTGAAACTCAGCAGACGCAATCGGCCGTCGCAGGGCAGGCCGCTGGAATCCAGACAAAGCGGATTGACTCGCGCCTGGCCCGGGCCGGCCAAGCGCGGTGAACTCCAGCGACGAAGCATCTGTGCTTACCGGGCCGCGCGTTCTTTTTCGATCAGGAAGTCAGCAACATCCAACGCCCGCTCCGGGCCGCCAGCGGAACCGATATCGAAGCGGTACTTGCCGTTGACAATCATTACCGGAACGCCAGTGATCTGATAAGCCATCGCCAGCTTCTTCGCCTGCTCGGCACGGCTCTTCACGCCAAAAGAGTTATAAGCCTTGAGGAAAACTTGCTTGTCGACACCCTGCTCCTCGAGGAGCTCAGCCATTTTCTCCGGAGTGTCGAGCTTGTTACCGTCGCGATGATAGGCGTTGAACACGGCATCATGAACCTTCTGCTCGACGCCCATAGACTCCAGCGCGAGGAACATCTGGCCATGGGTGTTCCAGACGCCACCGAACATCGCCGGAATACGCTTGAAATCGACATCGTCCGGCAGTTGCTTGATCCATGGATTGATCACCGGCTCGAACTGGTAGCAGTGCGGGCAGCCATACCAGAACAGCTCGACAACCTCGATCTTGTCCGGCTCGGCAACCGGTACCGGATTCTTCAGCTCAACATATTCCTTTCCAGCCTGAAACTCTGCCGCACTGGCTGAAAAGCCAAATAGGCTGGCGGTAACGAGAAGGGCACTGAGAACGAGTTTACGCATGGTGACTCCCTTGGTAATGAACGGCTGACCGATAGCGCCACAGGCTGCAGCAATTCATGCGTGCTCGCCAGCGCTTTCCGACGCTTTTCAGTATCTTGACAATCATTATAGCGAGGGCAAAAACAAAAAAAGGCGTCCAGGCTCAAGCCCTGAACGCCTTTTGCAGGCTGATCGGTTTAACGATCAGTGCAGACCCTGAATGTAGCTCGACAGGGCCTGGATTTCCTTGTTGCTCAACTTCGACGCGATGGTGCGCATGATGGCCGCATCGCCATCGTTTGTCCGATCTCCCTCACGGAAGTCAGTGAGCTGCTTGGCGGTATAGGCCGCGTGCTGACCGCCTAAGCGCGGGAAACGCGCAAGATTATTGCCGACACCGTCAGGCGCATGGCAACCGGAGCATGCTGGCATGCCCTGTTCCAGCTTACCACCGCGGAAAAGCTGCTCACCCTGGGCGACCAGAGCCGGGTCGGCAGTACCGATGGTCATCTTCTGGCTGGCGAAATAGGCAGCCATGTCCTGAAGATCCTGTTCGCTGTACGGGTCAAGAATACCGGTCATTTCCAGCACCTTCCGGCCAACGCCCGGCTCGGCTGTGGGGCTGCTGCCCGCCTTGATATCTTGCAGCTGCTTGAACAGATAGTTCGAGCCCTGGCCTGCGAGTTTCGGGAAGTTCGGTGCGGCACTGTTTCCGTCTGCACCGTGGCAAGCACCACAGACGGCGACCTTTTCTTTTCCTGCTTCTGCATTTCCAGCCGCGTGGGCGATACCGGTGATGCCAAGGGTCAACAGCAGACTCACGAGTACTTTGTTCATCAGCTCATCCAACTACGGCTAAGGGTTTAAAGAAATCTTATTCGGCAGTCCGACCGCTTAGGGCCATGGCGACGCTCGTTATAAACAGGGTGACGTCTGACCTGGCGCTAGAGCAACGCTTCACTCGCTTCCGATCAATCGCCATAAGCGACCGACAGAGCGGCTAGCCGGCTCGTTTTTAGACCAAAGCGCACACAAAATCTGCGGCATTATATACTGGCGTTCCTGAAACGGAAATGAACCATTGCCGCACCCCCCGCGCGCGCTCACCGGAAAGCCCATGCTCCCAAAAAACCCGATTCTAGGCCTCTGCCAGCAAGCCACGTTTATGACCAGTGCCGCCAAGGTCGATCAATGCCCAGCTGACGAAGGCCTGGAAGTCGCTTTCGCCGGTCGCTCGAATGCAGGCAAGTCCAGTGCGCTGAACACGCTCACCCACGCCAGCCTGGCCCGCACGTCCAAGACGCCAGGACGCACCCAGCTGCTTAACTTTTTCAGCCTCGACGAGCACCACCGGTTGGTCGATCTCCCCGGCTACGGCTATGCAAAAGTGCCGATCCCTCTGAAGCAACATTGGCAACGTCACTTGGAGGCCTACCTGAGCAGTCGCGAGAGTCTTGCGGGAGTGTTCTTGATGATGGACATCCGCCATCCGCTGACCGAGTTCGATCGCATGATGCTCGACTGGTCCAACGCCAGCGAGATGCCGCTGCATATCCTGCTGACCAAGTCGGACAAGCTTGCCTTTGGCGCAGCAAAGAACGCGATGCTGGCCATCCAGCGCGACATCCGTAAAGGTTGGGGAGACGGTGTGAGCGTCCAGCTATTCTCGGCACCGAAACGCCAGGGCGTGGAAGAAGCACAGCTGGTGCTGGCGCAGCTACTGGGAATGATCGGCGAAGAGGACAATGATGCGCCCGACGAGCCTTCTCAAGAAGGCTGACCCTTTCGGGAGATGCCGCCCGGTCTGATTCAAAAATCAAACCGGGCGGAGCGGCACTACTCGCGATAATCGTCAACCGGTACGCAGGCGCAGAACAGGTTGCGGTCACCAAATACGTTGTCGACCCGATTCACCGCTGGCCAGTACTTATGCGCCCGAGTATGTGAGCTGGGCGTAACGCCTTCGGCGATACTGTAAGGGCGATCCCAAAGATTGGTCACATCGGCCAATGTATGGGGAGCGCGTACCAGCGGATTGTCCTCTGCAGGCCAACCGCCGTCCTGCACCTTGGCTATCTCCGCACGAATGCTCAGCATCGCCTCGGCGAAACGATCCAGCTCGACTTTCGACTCACTCTCGGTCGGCTCGATCATCAGGGTGCCAGGTACCGGGAAGGACATGGTTGGCGCATGGAAACCGTAATCGATCAGTCGCTTGGCGACGTCCTCCTCCGTAATGCCGGTCTGCGCCTTCAAGGGGCGTAAATCGATGATGCATTCATGGGCTACACGGCCGTTGCGGCCGCTATACAGGACTGGGAAGGCTTCACCGAGACGCATCGCGAGGTAGTTGGCGCTGAGGATTGCAACCTCAGTGGCATCCCGGAGTTGCGGGCCCATCATGGCGATGTACATCCAGCTGATCGGCAGGATGCTGGCGCTCCCCCAGGGCGCTGCGCTGACCGCGCCATTCTCGGGGTTGGGACCTTGCAGCTCGATAACCGGATGGTTGGCAACGAATGGCTGCAGATGCGCTTTGATCCCGATCGGGCCCATGCCCGGCCCACCACCGCCATGCGGAATGCAGAAAGTCTTGTGCAGGTTCATGTGCGAGACATCGGCACCGATGTCAGCCGGCCGCGCCAAGCCGACCTGGGCGTTGAGATTGGCGCCATCCATGTAGACCTGGCCGCCATGGGCGTGGATGGTTTCGCAGATCTCGCGGACGCCTTCTTCATAGACGCCGTGGGTCGATGGGTAGGTGATCATCAGGCACGACAGCTTGTCACCCGCCTCGGCGGCCTTGCGCTTGAGGTCTTCCAGGTCCACGTTGCCGGCCTTGTCGCATTCGACGATTACCACGCGCATGCTGACCATCTGTGCCGACGCCGGATTGGTGCCGTGCGCCGAGGACGGAATCAGGCAGATATCACGCTGCCCTTCGCCGCGGCTCTCGTGATACTTACGAATGGCCACCAGCCCCGCGTACTCGCCCTGAGCGCCGGAGTTGGGCTGCATAGAGATCGCGTCGAAGCCGGTGATGGTGCAAAGCCAGGCTTCCAGCTCATCGATCATCAGCTTGTAACCCTGAGCTTGCTCCTGCGGAGCGAACGGATGCAGGTTGGCAAACTCTGGCCAGGTGATCGGAATCATCTCGCTGGTGGCGTTCAGCTTCATGGTGCAGGAACCGAGCGGGATCATCGCCTGGTTCAACGCCAGATCCTTGTTTTCCAGCTGCTTGAGGTAGCGCAGCATCTCGGTTTCGCTGTGGTGGGTATTGAACACCGGATGCGCCAGGTAGCCGCTGCTGCGTTGCAGCTCGGTCGGAATACCGCTGACGATTTCGCCGCCATCCAACTCTACGACGCTCAGCCCATGATCTGCACCCAGGAAGACCGTTAGTAGCTTCTCGACGGTCTGCTCGTTGCAGGTCTCGTCCAGGCTGACGCCCAGCTTGCCGCGCCCAAGGATGCGCAGGTTGATCCGAGCGGCACGTGCGCTTTCGAGTATCGCGGTCTGTGCGCCACCGACTTCCAGAGTCAGCGTGTCGAAGAAGTGCTGATTGATACGCTTGATGCCGCGTTGCTCCAACGCACCGGCCAGAATCGACGTCAGCCGATGGGTGCGCTGAGCGATACGCTTGAGCCCTTCAGGGCCATGGTAGACCGCGAAGCAACTGGCAATGTTGGCCAATAGCACCTGGGCGGTACAGATGTTCGAGTTAGCCTTTTCGCGACGGATATGTTGTTCGCGGGTTTGCAGTGCCATGCGCAGCGCCGTGTTGCCGCGGGCGTCCTTGGACACGCCGATGATGCGGCCAGGCATGGCGCGCTTGAAGGCGTCGCGGGTGGCGAAATAGGCGGCGTGCGGACCGCCGTAGCCCATCGGGACGCCGAAGCGCTGGGTCGAACCGAGCACCACGTCTGCGCCGAGCTCGCCAGGCGGTGTCAGCAGCAGCAGGCTGAGCAGGTCCGCTGCGACGCAGGCCAGCGCTTGCTTGGCATGCAGCGCTTCGATCGCCGGACGCAGATCGCGAATTTCGCCGTGAGTATCGGGGTACTGCAGCAGTGCGCCGAAGACGTCCTGCGCCTCGATATCCTCAAGCGCACCGACCACCAGTTCAAAACCAAAGGCCTCGGCACGCGTCTGCACCACTGAAAGCGTCTGCGGATGACAATTCTCATCGACGAAGAAGCAGTTGCTTTTGCTCTTGGCCATGCGCCGCGCCAGGGTCATGGCCTCAGCTGCAGCGGTTGCTTCATCGAGCAGCGAGGCGTTGGCGAGGTCGAGCCCGGTGAGATCGATGGTCAGCTGCTGGAAATTCAGCAGCGCTTCAAGGCGACCCTGCGCGATCTCCGGCTGATAAGGCGTGTAAGCGGTATACCAGCCCGGATTCTCCAGCACGTTGCGCAGGATGACGGGTGGCGTGACGGTGCCGTGATAACCCATGCCGATCAGGCTGGTCCAGAGCTGATTCTGTTCCGCATAACCCCGCAGCCGCGCCAGTGCTTCCTGCTCGTCCAGCGCAGCCGGCAGTGCCAGGTCGCCTTGCAGACGAATCGCCGGCGGCACGGTCTGCTTGATCAGCTCTTCGCGGCTGGACAAGCCGAGCGCTTCAAGCATGGCCTGCTGTTCAGCGGCATCAGGGCCGAGATGACGACGCAGAAAGGCGTCAGATTGCTGGAGCTGGGAAAGGCGCGGCACTTGAGACATCACTGCTTCTCTCGAAAAAGGAAAGCCCCGATATGCCGGACTGCTGTGAAAAGCGACTACGCTCGGTTTTCACGCGCCTGCACTGCGGGGCTTTGAGTTTGGACGGCTTAGGCTTCGGCGTCGCAGGAGGCCTTGTAGCCCTCTGCATCGAGCAGCTTCTCCAGTTGCGAAGCATCGCTCGGCTGAAGCCGGAAGAACCAGCTGCCATAGGGCTCGCCGTTGACAGCTTCCGGCGAGTCGGTGAGTTGCTCGTTGATCGCGACCACCTCTCCGGAGAGGGGTGCATAGATGTCCGACGCAGCCTTCACCGACTCCACCACACCGGCCTGCTGCCCTGCAGTCAGTTGCTGGCCGATTTCTGGCAGTTCCACATACACCACGTCGCCCAACGCTTCCTGGGCATGGTCGGAGATACCGACGCTCACACTACCGTCGGCTTCGAGACGGGCCCACTCGTGGCTGGCGGCGTAACGCAGATCGCTGGGGATATCGCTCATTCGTAGGTCCTCAATAAAACTGTCGGTTGCGGGCACGAAGCAGGCTTTGCGGCCCGTTGCAAAATTGCAGTCGGCCGAATTTACACCAGTACTTTGCCGTGACGCACGAAAGTCGGCTGCACCACGCGCACGGGATACCACTTACCACGAATTTCCACTTCGGCACGATCGCCTGAACCGGCAGGAACACGCGCTAGCGCGATGGCCTTGCCAAGCGTAGGCGAAAAACTGCCGCTGGTAATCTCGCCCTCACCAATACCATTGATCCGAACGATCTGATGGGCACGCAGAACGCCGCGCTCTTCGAGCACCAGCCCTACCAGTTTCGGCAGATCGCTTTGCGCCTTCTGAGTCTCCAGCGCGGAGCGCCCTATAAAGTCACGCTCCATCGGCTTCCAGGCTACCGTCCAGGCCATGTTGGCCTGCAGCGGCGAGACGTCTTCGGTCATATCCTGGCCGTATAGATTCAGCCCAGCCTCCAGTCGCAGCGTGTCACGCGCGCCCAGGCCGATCGGTGAAATACCGGCCCCGACCAACTCGCTTAGAAAGTCCGGCGCCTGGTCGGCCGGCAGGATGATCTCCAGGCCGTCCTCGCCGGTGTAGCCCGTGCGACCGATGAACCAATCGCCGACGGCGCGACCATGAAATGGCTTGAGCTCGTGAATCAATGCAGCGCGGGCCTGGTTGACCAGCTCGGAGGTCCGTGCCCGTGCGTGGGGACCCTGGATAGCTAGCATCGCCAGCTCTGGACGCTCGGTCACCTCCACGGCAAAGCCCTCGGCCTGCGCGTGCATCCAGGCCAGGTCCTTGTCGCGGGTGCTGGCGTTGACGACCAGGCGATATCCCCAATCGGTGAGATAGACGATCAGGTCGTCGATCACACCGCCGCGCTCGTTGAGCATCGCCGTATAGAGCGCCTTGCCTACCTGTCCAAGCCGGCTCACATCGTTGGCCAGCAGACGCTGAAGGTAGGCCTTAGCATCCGCCCCCGCGACATCGACGATCGTCATGTGAGAGACGTCGAAGACCCCACAATCACGTCGCACCTGATGATGTTCTTCAACCTGGGAGCCGTAATGCAGCGGCATGTCCCAGCCGCCGAAGTCGACCATTTTGGCGCCAAGTGCAAGATGCTGATCGTAGAGGGGAGTACGCTGACCCATGGGTTTCTCCTTCCGGGCAGGTCGCCAAAGCGGCGTGGGTAGAGCTTATTAGAGCCGAGCAGCCGGCCCGACGTATTTTGAATGGCGCGCATTGTAGCCCCAAGGCCGTGACAGGTCACGGTGAGGTGATGGAGCGCTCAACCGACTCGCCGGGCAGAGCGCCGAATCAACAGGATGACCGGCAACAGCCCCACCAGCACCAGCGTCAGCGCAGGCAGGGCAGCACGCGCCCACTCGCCTTCACTGGTCATCTCGAAGATCCTTACCGACAGCGTGTCCCAACCGAATGGCCTCATCAGCAGCGTGGCGGGCATTTCCTTCAGCACATCGACGAATACCAGCAATGCGGCACTTAGCGTTCCGGGCAACAACAACGGCAGGTAGACCCGAAAGAACAGCGCCGGGCCGCCGACGCCAAGGCTGCGTGACGCCTGCGGCAAGGAGGGCCGGATGCGTGCCAGCGCGCTTTCCAGCGGACCGAAGGCTACCGCCATGAAACGAATCAGGTAGGCCAACAGCAAAGCCCCGAGACTGCCGAGCAAGATCGGCTTTTCCGCACCACCGAGCCAGCCGGACAACGGCACCACCAGTTCGCGGTCCAGGTAGCTGAACGCGAGCATGATCGACACGGCCAGCACCGACCCCGGCAACGCGTAACCCAGATTCGCCAACCCTACTGCCATTTTTATCGGACGCAGCGGTGCCTGGCGTCGAGCAAAGGCCAGCAACAGCGCCACGGTCACCGTGATCAACGCCGCCAGACCGCCCAGATAGAGGGTATGCAGGATCAAGCCGGTATAGCGCTCATCGAGATCGAAGCGTCCGCGCTGCCAGAGCCAGACCAGCAACTGCAGCACGGGTATGACGAAGGCGCAAAGAAACACCAGGCCACACCAGCTGCTGGCGGCCAGAGCCTTGAAACCGCGAAGGCGATAGAGCACCGCCGAGCGCGCCCGATCATTCGCCGGCCTGGCCGCTCCCCGCGCGCGCCGCTCACCGTAGAGCACCAGCATTACCGCCAACAACAACAAACTGGCCAATTGGGTCGCGCTGGTGAGGCTGAAAAACCCGTACCAGGTTTTGTAGATCGCCGTGGTGAAGGTGTCGAAATTGAACACCGCAACGGCACCGAAATCGGCCAATGTTTCCATCAAGGCCAGCGCCAAGCCGGCACCGATAGCCGGGCGCGCCATCGGCAGCGCGACGCTCCAGAAAGCCTTCCAGGGGGACTTGCCGAGGACTCGCGCCGCTTCCATCAGCCCCTTACCCTGAGCAATGAAGGCTGAGCGGGCAAGCAGATAGACATACGGGTAGAAGACCAGCACCAGCACGGTGATGACACCGCCGGTGGAACGGACCCGCGGAAAGCGCACGCCACTGCCAAACCATTCCCGAGCCAGCGTCTGCACCGGCCCAGCGAAATCGAGCAGGCCAATGAAGACGAACGCCAGCACATAGGCGGGAATCGCAAAAGGCAGCATCAGCGCCCAATCCAGCCAGCGCCGCCCCGGAAACTCGCATAACGAAGTCAACCACGCCAGGCTCACGCCGAGCACGGTTACACCCACCGAAACGCCCAGAACCAGCGTCAGCGTATTGGCCATCAGGCGCGGCATCTGGGTCTGCCAGAGATGCGACCAGATGTCCGTATCGATATCGCTCCAACTGAACAGCAGGACGCTCAGCGGCAGCAATACCAACGCGGCAATTGCGAAAGTGATGGGATACCAGCGGCGCTCGACGGGGTGGGACACGCAAGCCTCAACAGCAAAAAAGACTACGCCCCCGGCGTGCGGGGGCGTCGATTATAGCCGTAGCTGCAAACTGCAACCCAGCACTCAGATGTGCGCAGAGCCTGGCTGGCTGCCTAGGCGGCCAGCCGAGAGCGGCTTATCGCCAACCCGCACGGTCCATCAGCATGATCGCTTCGGCCTGACGCTTACCGGCCACTTCGACCGGGATGGTGTCCGCCTTGAAATCGCCCCAGGCAGAAACCTCAGCCGAGGATTTCACCTCAGGGTTTGCCGGAAATTCCATGTTGATATCGGCGAAGATGTTTTGCGCTTCGGCGGTAGTCATCCACTCGACCAGCTTGCGCGCAGCCTCCGGATGCGGCGCGTGCTTGGTCAAGCCGATACCCGACAGATTGACATGCACACCGCGACCGTCCTGGTTCGGCCAGAAAAGCTTGGCTTTCAGATCCGGGTTTTGTGCATGCAGGCGACCGTAGTAGTAGGTGTTGACGATACCTACATCACACTGACCGGCGTCGATCGCCTGAATCAACGCGGTGTCGTCGGCGAATACGTCTGTGGCCAGGTTGTCCACCCAGCCCTTGACGATTTCTTCGGTCTTCTCGGCGCCATGAGTTTCGATCAGCGTGGCGGTCAGCGATTGGTTATAGACCTTCTTGCTGGTCCGCAGGCACAGACGGCCATCCCAGTTCTTGTCGGCCAGCGCTTCGTAGGTAGTCAGCTCGCCTTCTTCGACACGCTCAGGCGAATAGACGATGGTCCGCGCTCGCAGCGACAAACCTGTCCAGCCATCAGTAGAAGAGCGGTACTGCGATGGGATGTTTTCGTTCACAACCGCCGAGTTCATCGGCTGAAGAATACCCATCTGCTCGGCCTGCCAGAGGTTGCCGCCGTCTACCGTCAGGAGCAGATCCGCCGGCGTATTTTCGCCTTCAGCCTTGATGCGGGCCATCAGCGGCGCTTCCTTGTCCGTGATGAACTTGACATTGACACCCGTCTTGGCGGTGTAGGCATCGAAAACCGGCTTGATCAGCTCATCGATCCGCGAAGAGTAAACCACTACTTCGTCGGCAGCCTGTACAGCACTCGACAGCGCGGTGAGCGCGAGAACGGCGAGTAAACCTTTGCTTGCCTGCATGGATCAGCCTCTTATAAATTGCTCAAGAGACTGAATAGTATTGAATGTCATTTACTTTCTCAACGCGACAATTCGCGCGCCCCGACGGCGGAGAAGTTCACAACTGATCAGATCCGAGCCAGGTCCGGCATGTCACCGCTCAAGCCCAGCGCCTGACGAACAAACAGCGCTTTGGCTGCCGGTAGAGCCTGAACACCTTTCAGGCCCGCATTACGCAACCAGCGCAGCGGCAGCGGATCAGCCTGGAACAAACGCTCGAACCCCTCCATCGCCGCCATCATGGTCAGATTATGTGGCATTCGGCGCCGCTCGAAACGCCCCAATACCCGCGGATCTCCCAGCTGCGCGCCTCGCGCGACGGCGGCCTGCAGCACCTCTGCAAGCACGGCTGCGTCGAGCAACCCAAGGTTAACGCCCTGGCCAGCCAACGGATGAATGGTATGTGCCGCATCGCCAATCAATGCCAAACCAGGTTGCACGTAACGCTTGGCATGGCGTTGACGCAGCGGGATGCATAAGCGCGGATCGGCCTCGACTATCTCACCCAAGCGATATTCGAAGGCACGCCCAAGCGCCTGACAGAACGCATCATCGTCCAGCGCCATCAGCCGCTGCGCCTCAGCCTCCGTGACAGACCAGACGATGGAGCACCAGTGTGCGTCGCCCTCCCGCTGCAATGGCAGAAACGCCAACGGCCCTTCGTCAGTGAACCGCTGCCACGCGGCCTGCTCGTTCGGTTGGGCACAGCGCACGCTGGTGACTATGGCGTGATGAAGATAATCCCACTCGCGAGTTTCAAAACCGGCCAGCTGGCGGACCGTAGAATTGGCGCCGTCGGCCGCAACTACAAGGTTGGCGCTCAGCTGCTGTCCGTCAGCCAGTGTGAGAGTCCACCCGTCCTCGTTCTGCTGCAGCTGCTCAAGTCGTGCATTACCCTTGAGTACTACTGAGCCGCGGCTCTTCAGCGCGTCCAGCAAAGCATCCTGCACGACCCGATTCTCGACGATATGGCCAAGCACATCGGCGTGTACCGCGGCGGCGGAGAAATCAATCTGACCGGTGCCAGAGCCATCCCACACATGCATGTCCAGATAAGGACTGGCGCGTCGACTGACAATCCCCTCCCAGGCACCCACGCGCTGGAGAATCCGCTGACTGGCAGCCGACAGGGCACTGACGCGAGGCTCAAAGGGGTCCGACGCTTTGAACGGATGCACGTCCAGCGGTCCGCCGTCGACCAGCATGATGGAAAGGCCAGAGTCCTGCAGAGCCAAAGCCAGGGTGCTGCCAACCATTCCGGCGCCAACGATGATGAGGTCCGCTTGCATTACTGCTCTCTCCTGCCCGTCTAGCCTGCATACAGTCGGTCCGCTCGCGCGCCAACGCGTCCTCGAGCATCCTACCTCTGGGTTCAGCCGCAGCGGCTGATCGAAATACTGCTGGTCCGACGTGTCGGTACTTGCTAACGCAGCATACTCGACTCAGTCCTAACGCTCGCGCACGCCCATCCCCATAGCCTGTCGTGCAAACCAGGCTTTGGCGGGTGGCAGCAAATCCAACCCTAGCAATCCGAGATTTCGCCCGGCGACCGATAGGCGCCCCGACTCACCGAACAGCTGGGTCAGTTGATCGGAAAAACCTACCGTGAGTCGCTGATCCGAACGCTGCTGCTGATGGTAGCCCTGCAGTACGCTCAGGTCGCCCAGCGGCGCCGAACTGCGCAACAGCGCGACCGCTAGCGCCTCGGTGTCCCGCAGGGATAGGTTGTAACCCTGCCCGGCAATCGGGTGCAAGCTGTGTGCAGCATTGCCCAACACGACCAGACCGGAGCGCACCTGTTCTTGCGCCTCTATCAGCACAAGCGGATAAAGGTGCCGCGCGCCAACCTGTTGGAACCCCCCAAGCCGATAGCCGAACGCCTGCTGCAGCTCCTCTAGAAACTCGGCTTCAGGGGCTGCGGCAAGACGCGCGGCATCCCGCTCCGGGCGAGTCCAGACGAGAGCGCAACGGTTATCAGGCAGCGGCAGCAGCGCCATCGGTCCTTCATCTGTGAAACGCTCGAACGCGCGGCCGCCGTGGGGGGTGCCGGGCGTTACATTGGCGATCAGCGCCGTCTGCCCATAAGGAGACTGTTTGACCTCGATACCGAGGTGCTCTCGCAACCCCGAGCGGCCACCGTCGGCCAGCACTGCGAGATCGCAGTCGAGCGTTTGACTGTCAGTCAACGTCAGCCGATAGCCGCCCGGCACCACTCGCATGTGTTCGACTTCGGCAGGGCAGCGGCGGGTCACCACATCGTCATCAAGAGCTTGCCAGAGGCAGTGACCGATCCAAGCATTCTCCACGACGTAACCCAGCGCTGGCACTTGCTGGCTGGCGGCATCGAGCCGAGTGACGCCTGCCCGCCCGCGGTCGGAGACATGAATATCGGTAATTGGCTCTGCGCGCTCGGCGATTTGATCCCACACGCCTAAACGCTGGTAGATAAGCCGTGTGCCGTAGGACAACGCCGTAGAACGTGCGTCGTAGCTCGGCTGATAGTCGTGGCCCGGCTCGAATGGCTCAATCAGCTCGATTGTCCAGCCGCGTTCTTTAGCGCCACACTGCAGTGCCAACGCCAAACTGGCGCCAACCAGCCCACCCCCAACGATCGCCAGCGCAGCCATCTACGCAACCTCGGCGGAAACCGCCATCAGTGCCTCGATCTCGGCAACCGTCTTAGGCACGCCGTTCGTGAGAATCTCACAACCATGGCGAGTCACCACCACATCATCTTCGATGCGTACGCCGATGCCGCGCCACTTCTTCGCCACGTCCATGTTATCCACGGCGACATAAATCCCCGGCTCGACGGTCATCGCCATGCCCGGCTCAAGCACACGCCATTCGCCGCCGACTTTGTAATCCCCAACATCATGCACATCCATACCCAGCCAGTGGCCGGCGCGATGCATGTAAAAAGGTTTGTAGGCTTCATCGGCAATCAACTCGCCGACATCGCCATTGAGCAGTCCCAGTTCCACTAGCCCGGCGGTGATGACTCGCACGGTCGCCTCGTGTGCCTCGTTCCAGTGCTTACCAGGCGCAATGTGCTTGAACGCCTCTTCGTTGGCAGCCAGCACCAGTTCGTAAATGGCTTTTTGCTCGGGCGAGAAACGGCCGTTGACCGGAAACGTTCGGGTGATGTCACTGGCGTAGCAGTCAATTTCACAACCGGCGTCGATCAACACCAGATCGCCGTCCTTCAGCAGCGCATCGTTCTCGCGGTAGTGCAGGATGCAGGCATTCTTTCCAGCCGCGACTATTGACCCATAAGCGGGCATCTTCGCCCCGCCCTTGCGAAACTCATAATCGAGCTCAGCTTCAAGGTGGTATTCATAGAGTCCCGCACGGCTGGCCTGCATGGCTCGAATATGGGCACGCGCAGAAATCTCTGCCGCCTGCATCATCACCTTCATCTCGTTCGCCGACTTGTACAGCCGCAAGTCGTGCAGCAGGTGATCGAGCGCAACAAACTCGTTCGGCGGCTGCGCACCCTGTCGAGCCTTGGAGCGGATGGTGTTGATCCACTCCATCAACCGGTGGTCGAACTCCTGATTGCTGCCGATGGCGTAGTAGACGCGAGAGCGGCCCTCGATCAGACCGGGAAGAATGTCGTCGATATCCCCGATAGGAAACGCGTCATCCGCGCCATACTCCGTGATCGCGCCGTCCTGCCCCGCGCGCAGGCCATCCCACAACTCGCGAGCCGGATCGCGCTCGCGACAGAACAACACATACTCACCGTGCTCCCGGCCTGGGATCAGCGCAATCACAGCCTCAGGCTCGGGGAACCCGGAGAGATACTGAAAATCACTGTCCTGACGGTAGATATGCTCGACGTCACGGTTGCGTATATACATCGGCGCTGCCGGCAGGATGGCAATGCTGTTGGGCTCCATCTCCGCCATCAGCGCCTTGCGCCGGCGAACGTATTCGGTTCTCGGAATGCGGGTCATGGACAGGCGGTCCTCAATGCAGGGAGGGCTTGGGTGTCGGCGGTACGGGTTTTGCGCACTCGGTGAATAACAGCAAGGGCGCAACGCGCAGGTATTCCATGACTTCCATGTAGTCGCTTTCGCCGTCCTCGGACTCGTCCAGCGAATCCTGAATCTGGGCGATGGCCGCCAAGTCCTGTAAAACTTCGACGGCCTCGCCACTCAGCGCACGGTCACCGGCAACCAGCCCGAAGCCGGCCAGAAAGCTCTGGCACCACTGCCCCAGTGCGAGCGCGCGCTCGGCAAGCGGTGCATCATCGGAGGGCAGCAGCAGGACAATGGCAATGTCATCGCCGGCGAGTTCGCCTTTGACCATCTCCTGCAGTCCGATGAGTGCTTGGCGCACCGGCTCGTCGGGTTCGGCACCCAGCAGCTCGACAGCATCGATCAGCCAGGATTCGGCGTCGAAGCCAGCGCCGGCGCAGCTGCGCCCGAGCAACAGACCGTGCAGCTCGGCGGGTGTGACGGGTTGGGCACTGCTGGCCAACAATGTAGCGAAAGCAGCGTAAGGCGAGTTCTGAATGGGCATTGGCAGCTAGGCGCGCAGAGGCGCTAATGTCTAGAATGAAGGCCTTGTATCCTAGCATCGGCACACGAGCCAAGACCATCGAAGCCGGCCCACCCAGCGCTCGCGCCATTGACCCGGGAATCCCATGGAAGACGCCGACCTGCAATTGCTGACCGCCAAGCTGGAGCAGCTGATTCAGCGCACCGAGCAACTCAAGGCGCAGAATCGTCTCCTGCGCCAGAGTGAGCAGGGGTGGCGCGAGGAGCGCGCTCATCTGATTGAAAAGAACGAAATGGCCCGCGTGAAGGTCGAATCAATGATTTCGCGCCTGAAAGCTCTGGAGCAGGACTCATGACCCAGCCGAACACCGTTACCGTGCACATCATGGACAAGGAATATTGCATTTCTTGCCCGCCCGAAGAGCGTAGCAATCTCGAAGGCGCCGCCCATTATCTGGACCGCAAGATGCGCGAGATTCGCAGCAGCGGCAAAGTCATTGGCGCCGACCGCGTTGCGGTCATGGCAGCGCTGAACATCACACATGAGCTGCTGCACAAGCATGACCGCCTGGACGCCGAAGCCAACAGTGCCCGCGAGCATGTTCGCTCTTTGCTGGAAAGAGTCGACAGCGCTTTAGCCGCCGATCCAAACCCTACCGGCAACTGATGAACGGAAGCCAGATTGCGTTATAATCCCGCCCACTCCCTGGCATGTTCGCCAGTCTGCGATGACCCTCTCCCGATAAGCAACACCATGGAGGCTACACGTAGTGCCGGTGTGCATGTCCGCCTGACGGAAAGCCTTAAGGTACTCTGTAGTCGCCACCTTGAACTCTCGGGTTCAAGGGCCTACGCGGGCAGCGGCATGCTGGGGAGCCTCATCTCATGATCGTAGCCAAAGACCTTTCTCGCCCGGCGCTGCGACGTCAACTGCGCCAGGCGCGCCGCCAACTGTCTCCGACCCAGCAACGGCTGGCAGCACGAGAACTCTACCGTCAACTTGCCCAGCACCCGGCGTTTCGTCGCGCTCGCCATATCGCCTTTTATCTGCCCAACGACGGCGAGATCGACCCCCGCCCGTTAATGCTTGAAGCACAGCGTCGCGGCAAGGCGACCTATCTGCCAGTGCTCAACGCTTGGCCGCGGACGCGCATGGTGTTTCAACGGATCATGCCGAACGAGCGTCTGAGGCCGAATCGCTTTGGCATCGCAGAACCCGCGTTTCGCCCAAACCGGCAACGGCGTATCTGGACACTCGATCTGATATTGATGCCTTTGGTCGGGTTCGACGAGCACGGCGGACGCCTGGGCATGGGCGGCGGCTTTTATGACCGAAGCCTGGCCTACCGCGGCAGGCGCAAAAATGGTCACAAACCGACACTTCTTGGGCTCGCACATGAGTGTCAGAAGGTGGACCGACTACCGCTAGAACCCTGGGATGTGAGCTTGCAGGCTACCGTGACGGACCAGAGCTGGTACGGGGGATGAGGCGGGTGACGCGGAGGGTATCGCTAGCCGCATCCATGCGGCGGACTCGATCAGCGTTGAAGCTGCTGAGAGTGACTGATCGGAACCATCGAAGACGAATCTCCTGATTGCTCCCAAAGACCCTGTGTATAGCCGGTAGTGACGACACCGAGGCCAAAGATCAGCACCAATATCCAAAGAATATCTGGCTTGCGTTTCATAGTTTTCGCCTCCCCCTGCCAGGCGAATAGTTTCATTCGAGTCAGTATCGTTTTAGTTTTTCAGACTCGACAATGCCAACCTCAAGCGCGGCATTCTCCGCTATGCACCGATGCTGCGCAAACAGGCGTTGCGACCGGTTGTCGGGGAGTTTCGCTTGAGAACCCAAGATGCAGATAGCAGCGAGCAAAGACCATGCCGTACTGGCTCATGAAGTCCGAACCCGATGAGTTTTCAATCGCAAACCTACAGCAACTCGGAACCGGTCGTTGGGACGGCGTGCGCAATTATCAAGCGCGCAACTTCCTACGAAACATGATCGAAGGGGACCTGTTCTTCTTCTATCACTCCAGCTGCGCAGTACCGGGTATCGCCGGCATCGGAAAAATCACCCGCAGCGCTTATCAGGACCCAACTGCACTGGATACCGATAGCGCGTATTACGATGCAAAGGCAACTACGTCCAAAAACCCCTGGGATGCTGTGGACGTAGGCTTCGTCGAGCGTTTTCCGGTGACGTTGACGCTGCCTCAACTGAAGGCGCAGCCGGCGCTTTCGCAGATGCCGCTCGTCAAGAAAGGTAGTCGGCTCTCGGTCATGCCTGTTACCGAGACGGAATGGCAGGCCGTGCTTTCACTCCGTTGAGTCAACAAGCCGCCCCTAGAACCACGACTACTGAATGATCAGATTGTTGAACAGCAGGTCGTCGACCAAGGGCTTGCCTTCTTCTTGCGTCAACACCGCCTGCACCTGTTTTAGCGCTTCCTGACGTAACGCTTCCTTGGCTTCGACCGAGCCAAGGCTGGCGTCCGTTTGCTGGGAAAACAGTATGACCAGCTGATTCCGAATGAGCGGCTCATGGTGCTTGACCTTGGCTTCGGCTTCGCTACCGGTCACTCGCAGCGCGATATCTGCCTTGTAGTACTTGAGCTTACCGTCGGAACCATAGTTGCCGACCAACGCGGGTACCAGCCCGTAGTAAATGGTCTTTGAAGCTGCACCCTCTTCGGGCTCGGGGGAGTTGGCGAATACGGGCAGCGCGAGGCCCAGGGCCAGACAGAGAAGAATGATGCGTTTCACAGGACTGCTCCTAGGGCTATTGGCGCCAGCATACCCAGTGATACGCACGGACCCAAGCCCAGCCTTATGAATTGCCATCAGAGCCGAACATGCTCGTTGCGTCGACCGAGCAGCCTTCTAGACTGACCGGACACAACCCAGGCCATGAGTGCCATCAGTCCAGATACGACAATAAAAGGAAACTCGATGAAAGCTGTCCTGTGCAAAGCATTCGGCCCGGCCGAAAATCTCGTCGTAGAAGAGTGCGACAGCCCTCAGATCAAGAAGGGCGACGTGCTGCTCGATGTGCACGCAGCGGGCGTCAACTTCCCAGACACACTGATCATCGAGGGCAAGTATCAGTTCAAGCCACCATTTCCGTTTTCACCCGGCGGCGAGGCGGCCGGGGTGGTCGCGGCCGTCGGCGAAAAGATTACGCACCTGAAGGTTGGTGACCGCGTCATGGGCCTGACCGGCTGGGGCAGTTTCGCCGAACAGGTCGCGGTACCTGGGCACAACGTATTGCCGATTCCTCAGGAGATGGATTTCGAGACCGCCGCGGCTTTCAGCATGACCTACGGCACCTCGATGCATGCACTGAAGCAGCGCGCCAATCTGCAGCCGGGCGAAACCTTGCTGGTCCTCGGCGCGTCCGGCGGGGTCGGCCTGGCTGCCGTAGAGATCGGCAAGGCAATGGGGGCAAAGGTCATTGCCGCCGCCTCGACTGCCGAGAAGCTGGAAGTAGCAAAAAAAGCAGGAGCCGACGAACTCATCAACTACAGCGAAACCAGTCTCAAGGAAAAGCTGAAAGAGCTTACTGCTGGCCAGGGCGTCGACGTCATCTACGACCCGGTTGGCGGCGCACTGTTCGAGGAAGCGTTTCGTAGCATCGCCTGGAATGGTCGAATGCTGGTGGTCGGTTTCGCAGCAGGAGATATCCCCTCGCTTCCTGCTAACCTGCCACTTCTGAAAGGCGCCTCGCTTGTGGGTGTGTTCTGGGGTTCTTTTGCCCAACGGCAGCCACACGACAATGCGGCGAACTTCAAGCAGCTGTTCGCATGGCACGCCGAGGGCAAGCTGAAGCCACTGGTGTCACAGACATTTGCTCTGGAGCAGGCAGCCGATGCAATCAATACGCTGGGGCAGCGCAAGGCAGTGGGTAAGCTGGTCGTGAAGGTCCGCTAAAGAGGATTCGCTCGTTGCCCACAGCCGTGTGCAACGAGCGGCAGCCGCCGAATCAATGCGCGGTAGCTGGAGTCTCGCCGCCCTGCTGCATGCGGGCCATTTCCTGGGCGTAGAGCGCATCGAAGTTCACTGGCGCCAACATCAGCGCAGGGAATGAGCCGCGCGTGACCAGGCTGTCGAGTGTTTCCCGCGCATAGGGGAACAGGATATTCGGGCAAAACGCGCCAAGCGTGTGGCTCATGGCCTGCGCTTCGAGACCCTTGATCAAGAAGATACCCGCCTGCTGCACTTCAGCAATGAAGGCCACTTCCTCTCCGGTTTTGACCGTTACGGAAAGCGTCAGGACGACCTCATGGAAATCACCTTCCAGCGATTTCTGCTTGGTGTTCAGATCCAGCGCAACGCTCGGATTCCATTCCTGGCGGAAGATTTCCGGACTCTTTGGGGCTTCGAAAGAGAGGTCACGGACGTAGATCCGCTGCAGGGAAAACTGCGCGCCCTGCTCTTCCTGACCTGCGGCGGCACCGTTGTTTGCTTGTTCAGTCATGTGAAGCCTTCTCGCTGTGCATGTCGTATTTGAGTCGCGCCGCCCGTAGCGGAATTCTCATCCGTTACCGACAGGCCGTTTTTATCGATTCACGCCTGGAGCATCGCATCCAGGCGGCCTGCCCGCTCCAACGCGTGCAGCTCGTCGCAGCCACCGACGTGCTCGTCACCAATCCATATCTGCGGGACAGAAGTTCTTCCAGCCTTCGCCGCCATTTCCGAGCGCAACGCAGGCTTACCGTCGACAGGAATTTCTTCGTAGCTGACGCCTTTGCGATCAAGCAGGCTCTTGGCCCTGATACAGAACGGGCACCAGGCGGTGGTGTACATGACGACTTTCGACATAGTTATTTAACCACTGGCAGATTTTCGCCGCGCCAGCTGGAAATTCCTCCGGACAGTTTCGCGGCAGTTAAGCCCGCCTTCTGCAGCTCACGGCAAGCCGTTCCGGCGTGCTGGCCCATGGCATCGACGACGATAATCGTCTTGCCCTTGTGCTTTTCCAGCTCGCCCAGTCGGCTGACCAGCTTCTCGTGGGGAATGTTCAATGAATCGACGATATGGCCGGCGTCGAACTCCTTCTTCGCGCGCACGTCCAACACCACGCCTTCATCGCGGTTGACCAGGCCGGTCAGTTCGCGGTTGCTCAGGCTCTTGCCACCCTTGCGTGCCTCGGTGATGGCAAGAAGAATCAGCAACACCAGAAAGATGCTGACCAGAACATAGTGATTAGAGACAAATTCAATCAGGTTAGCGACCATCTAAAGGGTACCCGGGGGATAAAATGCGGGCCAGTATACACAGCCCCCCCACCGTGCTGAACCCTGCGGATCGTGACGCCTAACCGGCCAACTATTAGACTGGCCGCCTTTTTTCGCGACCTGTGCAAGGAGCCCGACACATGCCCGCCGCGCCCAAACCCTTGGTATTGATGATCCTCGACGGCTTCGGACACAGTGACAGTCCCGAATTCAATGCCATCCACGCCGCCAACAAGCCAGTCTATGACCGCCTGCTGGCCAGCCAACCGCACGGCTTGATTTCAGGCAGCGGCATGGATGTCGGTTTGCCGGACGGCCAGATGGGCAACTCCGAAGTCGGCCACATGAATCTGGGTGCAGGCCGAGTTGTGTACCAAGACTTCACGCGGGTCACTAAATCCATCCGCGACGGCGAGTTTTTCGAAAACCCGACCATTTGCACCGCAGTGGACAAAGCCGTGGGTGCAGGCAAAGCGGTACATATCCTCGGCTTGCTTTCCGACGGTGGCGTCCACAGTCACCAGGACCACTTGGTCGCGATGGCGGAACTGGCCGCCAAGCGCGGCGCCGAGAAAATCTACCTGCATGCATTCCTCGACGGCCGCGACACGCCACCGAAAAGCGCACAGCACTCAATCGAACTGATGCAGGCAACCTTTACCCGACTGGGTAAGGGTCGCGTCGCAAGCCTGATCGGCCGCTACTTCGCCATGGATCGCGACAACCGCTGGGACCGGGTCGAACAGGCGTACAGCCTGATCGTCGACGGCAAGGCCGAACACCGCGCCGACTATGCAGTTGACGGTTTGATTGCCGCCTACGAGCGCGGCGAGAGCGATGAGTTCGTCAAGGCCACCACCATTGGCGAGCCAGTCCGCGTGGAGGACGGTGATGCCGTGGTGTTCATGAACTTCCGAGCCGATCGCGCACGTGAATTGACCCGCTGCTTTGTCGAGCCTGGCTTCAACGAATTCCAGCGCGCCCGTGTGCCGGCGCTGGCTGGCTTCGTCATGCTGACCCAATATGCCGCGAGCATCCCGGCGCCAAGCGCCTTTGCTCCGGAAGGCCTGACGAACGTGCTCGGTGAATACCTGGCGAACAATGGCAAGACCCAGCTACGTATCGCCGAGACAGAGAAGTACGCTCACGTCACCTTCTTCTTCTCGGGCGGCCGCGAGGAACCCTTTGCCGGCGAAGAGCGCATCTTGATTCCCTCTCCGCAGGTCGCCACCTACGACATGCAGCCGGAAATGAGCGCGCCAGAGGTGACCGATCGCATCGTCGATGCCATCGAGAACCAGCGATTTGATGTGATCATCGTCAACTACGCCAACGGTGACATGGTTGGCCATACCGGTGTTTTCGAGGCCGCGGTCAAGGCCGTGGAATGCCTGGACAAGTGTGTTGGACGGATCGTCGAAGCGCTGGACAAGGTCGGCGGCGAAGCGCTGATCACCGCCGATCACGGCAACGTCGAGCAGATGGAAGACGTGATGACCGGACAGGCACACACAGCTCATACGTGCGAGCCGGTACCCTTCATCTATGTGGGCAAGCGCAACCTGACCATCCGCGAAGGCGGCGTGCTCGCCGATGTGGCACCGACCATGCTGACGCTGCTGGGCATGTCGGTACCCCCAGAGATGACCGGACGCTCAATTGTCGAGCTGAGCTGAATCGCTCTAGCTACTAAACGCCACGAGACAAGCACCGATACGCCGGCAAAGGCGTACCGGTTATCGCCCACGTCATCTGTAGCAGATGGCGTGCAGCCTGCCCGTGCTTTTTTAGGCATACTACGACGGTCGTTGAACTCTCGGTTACGCCCTCTCATGTCCCGTATATTTCTCGTGTTCGCACTGTTCTGCCTGCTTGGCTCAGCCATTGCGGACGAGCGCGCGGATGCGCGCAAGCAGATCGAAGCGGCACGCCAGGACGTCGCGGAATTGCAGAAGCTACTCAAACAGATCGAACAGGAGAAATCCGCGGTCCAGAAGCAACTGCAGACGACCGAAAGCGAAATGGGCCAGCTGGAGAAACAGGTCGACTCCTTGCAACAGGAAATCGATCGCAGCGAGGCCGAGTTGGAACGCCTCAATGACGAGAAAGCCACGCTTGAAGGCGCCCGTATCGAACAACAGCGTCTGATCGGCATACAGGCACGCGCGGCTTATCAGAGCGGTCGTGAGGAATACCTGAAGCTGCTACTCAACCAGCAGAATCCGGAAAAATTCAGCCGCACCCTGACCTACTACGACTACCTCAGCAAAGCCCGCTTCGAGCAGCTCGAAAGCTTCAATGAAACGCTGCGTCAGCTGGCCGGCGTCGAAGCCGGTATTGAGAAGCAGCAGGCCACGCTGGCCGAGCAGCAGGACGGCCTCAAACAACGGCGAGCGCAACTGGCCGAGGTCCGTGAGGAGCGCCAATTGGCGCTGGCCAAACTCGATAAGGACCTGTCCAGCCGCGACCAGAAGCTCAAAGCACGCAAGCAGGAGCAGGCGCAGCTGGAGCGCGTACTCAAGACCATTGAAGAAACCCTTGCGCGCCAGGCGCGGGAAGCCGAACAAGCGCGCCAACGTGAACTGGCCATGGCCCGCGAGCGCGAACAAGAGCAGGCGCGTCAACAGCAGGCCGGCCGCCCTAGCCCAGCACCGTCCGGCCCGCTCGTCTCAAGTGCGGGCGGAAATTTTGGCGGTCCTTTCGCCAAGGCCAAGGGCAAGCTGCCCTGGCCGGTAGACGGAAGATTGGTGGCACGCTACGGCACTCCGCGCGGCGGCGATGCTCGAACCAAGTGGGACGGCGTGCTGATTGGCGCTGACGTTGGCACTCAAGTCCGAGCTGTGCATGGAGGCCGCGTGGTCTTCGCCGATTGGTTGCGTGGTGCCGGCCTGCTGGTGATCCTCGATCACGGCAACGGTTATCTCAGCCTTTATGGACACAATCAGAGTCTGCTGCGTGATGCAGGAGACATCGTCAAGGCAGGCGACCCAATTGCCACCGTAGGAACCAGTGGCGGGCAAGAGGCTGCCGCACTGTATTTCGCCATTCGCCAACAGGGTCGCCCGAGCGATCCGGCACAATGGTGTCGCGCTCAGGGATAGGCCAATCAGGCCTTAGCGCGCCCCTCACAACTGGAGTCAGACATGCTGCACCTGTGCCGTTTTGCCCAACCCACCACCCTGGCCCTGACCATCATGCTAGGGATGCACGGTAGCGCCTTGGCGCAGCAATCGCCCCCGGAGATCGCCCCAGAACCGCTCCAGTTGAACACCGCGACGCAAAAAGCGCCTCTGCCACTGGAAGAACTGCGGACTTTTGCCGAAGTACTGGACCGGATCAAGGCCGCATACGTGGAGCCGGTCGACGACAAAACACTGTTGGAGAATGCCATCAAGGGCATGCTCAGCAACCTCGACCCCCATTCCGCCTACCTTGAACCCGATGCATTCGCCGAACTTCAGGAGAGCACCAGCGGGGAGTTCGGCGGCCTGGGCGTCGAAGTCGGGATCGAAGACGGCTTCATCAAGGTGGTATCGCCGATCGACGATACCCCGGCGTCCAAGGCCGGCATCGAAGCGGGCGATCTGATCATCAAGATCGACGGCAAGCCGACCAAGGGGATGTCGATGATGGATGCGGTGGGCATGATGCGCGGCAAACCCGGCAGCGACATATCGCTTTCGCTGGTGCGCGAGGGCGGCAAGCCTTTTACGGTCAAGCTCACCCGCGCCGTGATCAAGGTAAACAGCGTCAAGAGTCAGCTGCTTGAGTCGGGCTATGGCTACCTGCGCGTCACGCAATTCCAGATCAATACTGGCGAGGAAGTGGGTAAGGCCCTGGCACGATTGCGCAAGGAAAATGGCAAGAAGCTCAACGGACTGGTGCTCGATCTGCGCAACAATCCCGGAGGGGTGCTCCAAGCGGCAGTGGAGGTATCCGACCATTTCCTGACTGACGGACTGATCGTCTATACCAAGGGCCGTATCGCCAACTCCGAATTGCGCTTCAACGCAGACGCGGCCGACGCCAGCGAAGGCGTTTCGCTGGTCGTGCTGATCAATGGAGGCAGCGCCTCGGCGTCGGAAATCGTGGCCGGCGCCTTGCAGGATCAGAAACGTGGCGTGGTCATGGGGACCGACAGCTTTGGTAAAGGCTCGGTGCAGACGGTACTTCCGCTGAATAACGACCGAGCTCTGAAGCTCACCACTGCGCTTTATTACACGCCTAATGGTCGCTCCATCCAGGCCCAGGGAATCGAGCCGGATATTCGGGTCACCCGCGCCAAACTGACGCGTGAACAATCTGCGGAAGGCATTCGCGAGGCCGATCTGGCCGGGCACCTTGGCAATGGCAACGGGGGCGAGGACCGGCCCACAACGGCGCCGATCGTCAGTGAATCTCCACGCCCTCAGGATGAGGACTACCAACTCGGTCAGGCGCTGAATCTGCTCAAGGGGTTGAACCTCACCCGCGGCCAGTAGTTGATGCCCAGGGTTTTAGTTTTGCTGTTGGGAGTATTGGTTCCGCTTGCGGCTGTTGGCGCAACGGATATCGCGCCCCATGACAACGGCGATGCCGTCGATCTGGCATCCGTTTCGCGAATGCCCAAACTGGCATTGGTCATGGATGACCTAGGCCAGAACGCGGCGCGCGATGCACGCGTTCTGGCCTTGCCTGGCCCTGTGGGCTTGGCGATTCTGCCTGACACTCGGCATGCCACAGAGCTGGCGGAGCGAGCTAACGCGGCAGGCAAGACCGTCATGTTGCACCTGCCCATGGCCCCTGCTGATGGGCCATACGCTTGGCAACCGCAGCTGCCTGCAGCGGAGCTCGACCGGCGGCTGAACGATGCCCTCGCAAAGGTGCCGCATGCCAGCGGTGTTAACAATCACATGGGCAGCCAGATGACCGACCGCCAAGAGCCCATGGCCTCGCTCATGCGCGAGCTGCAACAACGCCACCTGTTCTTTCTCGACAGCCGTACCAATGCCGCTACCGTTGCAGCTGCGACTGCGCAACGCATCGGCCTGGCGAGTCTTTCTCGTGACATTTTTCTCGATGACGACCCCAGCCCCGAAGCCGTGGCTGCGCAGTTTCGCGCCGCCGTACAGCTCGCTCGCAGGCAGGGTTCAGTGGTGGTGATCGGTCACCCACACCCGGCAACGCTCGCCCTGTTGGAGCGGGAGCTGCCGAAGCTGGCTGCTCAGGGTATCGACTGGGTGGACCTCGGCCAGATGATCGCCACTCGAGGCAATCGCGCCATGACCGCCCATGGCGCAAACGGCCTGTATCGATGAGGACAGGTCAGAGATAGCGACGCATGATGGCGTCGATGGCGCCATCACTCTTCATCTCATTCAGCGCTTTCTGCAATCTTGAGACGACTTCATCCGGCGTCTCTTTGTTCAGCGCAAGAAACAACTGCGCGTCGTTGAAACGCAACACCGTGGTCAGACCGCTCACCCCCTCCTGCTTCGCCAGGTAGGGCCCGACCGGGTCGGTTGTCGCCCAGAGATCTATCTGCCCCTTGGGCAGCTTGCCGATGTTTTCCTGGTCGCGCAGTGAGTTGATCGGCTCGAAACCCTTGCTTTCCAAGTGCTGGCTAACCGCGTCGTTCTTGTAGGCGCCGACCTGGTACTGCTTGGCCTGCTCAAGCGAGCTCAGCCGCATCGGGCTGCCTGCCGGGGCCAGCAGCACCCATCCGGTACTGGCCAGCGGGCCGACCCATTTGAACAGCGGCTCACGCTCAGGTGTATAGGTGGTAGAAACAGTCCCTGATCGGGATGCTCCAGGACCTGGTTGTAGATGCGCTCCCAGGGGAAACGCAGCGTCAGGCTGTAATCAATCTCGGCACGCTTGAACATCTCGCGCACGATCTCGGCATTGATCCCGCTGATGTTGTGGTCTGCTGCATAGTTCTTGCCGTCCGCTGCCATATTGAACGGCGGGAAATTCTCGGTCAGTAGCACCACCTTGTAGTCTTCAGGCAGTGCTGCCCTGGCCGAGACTGCCATTACCAGCAATAGCCCGGCCGCTAGAATTCGTCTCATCGCACCCTCCCCCGTATGCAAAACATCCACAGGCGACACAACGCTGACAACTGACTAGCAGAGCCCTTGCGTGTTTCGCACCTCTAATGTTTAGCAACTTGCGATCCAGGCGTAGCGTGGCTACGGCCGAAATGGGACGAACCGCACAAACTTGAGCATCATATTGCCATCACCCCAGGCCCTTACAGCTGCGCGACGGGCGAAACGGAAGGAGACTCCCCCGTGCTCGCTGAGGAGACTCAGCATAGCGTTCCGAAACGGGGCGCTGTGGTACAACTACGCTACGAATCGGAACAGACCGCTTACAGATAGCGACCTTGGATACTGTCTAGCGTGCCGTCAGCGCGCATCTGCTCCAGCGTGGCCTGCAGCCTGGCTACGGTCTCATCAGGGACACCTTTGTTGAGCGCCAGGTAGAGCTCCGCACTGTCGAACTTGAGCACCCGCTTTAGGCCGTTTACGCCTTGCTGCTTGGCCAGGTAGCGCCCAGCCGGATCACCGGTGGCCCAGAGGTCGATCGTGCCGCCCTGGAGCTTGTCCACGTTGGTTTGGTCGCGCAGGACCAGCGACGGCTCCAACCCCTGTGCCGCGAGGTGTTCGGCAATCGCATCACCCTTGTAGGCGCCAATGCGGTACTGGCTGGCCTGCTCGAGACTGCTGACTTCGATCGTGCTGTCGCCCCTCGCCAACAGCACCCAGTCGTCCGGACCGATCGGCCCCACCCACTTGAAGAGCTCTTCCCGCTCCGGCAACCGAGCAGTGACGAATACGCCGTACCCTGGCATCTCCAGAGCCATCTTGTAAATCCGCTCCCAGGGGAAACGCAGCGTCAGCGTGTACTCCACACCGGCACGCTTGAACATTTCGCGGACGATGTCGGCGGCGATACCCGTAATGTTTTCGTCGCGCGCAAAATTCTTGCCGTCGACTGCCATGTTGTAGGGCGGGAAATTTTCGGTGAGCAGATTGATTGGTTCCGGCGCGGAGTGCGCAGCAGAAGTGATCAGCGACAGGCTGGCGGCCAGCGACAACAATGTGTTTTTGAACATGGCGGGGTTCCCTGATGCGGCAGCCGCGGTATGTCGCGGCTGTGTCCTTGTATGTTGTAAGTGCAGCTTCGAGCAGTCCGGTACGCGCCGATCAGCGCATCACGATGCCGCAGCTGGCCATATAGGCCTTGGCTTCCGGCACGGTGTACTCGCCGAAATGGAAGATGCTTGCGGCCAGCACCGCATCGGCCTTGCCTTGCAGAACGCCATCGGCCAGATGCTGCAGATTGCCGACGCCACCAGAGGCGATCACCGGAATATGCACCGCTTCGCTGATCGCCCGAGTCACACCCAGGTCGTAGCCACTCTTGACGCCGTCCTGGTCCATGCTGGTCAGGAGGATTTCGCCAGCGCCCAGCGCTTCCATCTTCTGCGCCCACAGCACGGCGTCGAGCCCGGTCGGCTTGCGCCCACCGTGAGTAAAGATCTCCCAACGCGGGGTTTCGCCCGGCTTGGAAACCCGCTTGGCATCGATGGCAACGACAATGCACTGCGAGCCGAACCGATCGGCCGCTTCACCGACGAACTCCGGCGTGAACACCGCGGCGGTGTTGATCGAGACCTTGTCGGCGCCGGCGTTGAGCAGGTTGCGAATATCCTGCACCGAGCGCACACCGCCGCCGACGGTCAGCGGAATGAACACCTGGCTAGCCATGCGCTCGACCGTATGCAGCGTGGTGTCGCGGTTGTCGACGCTGGCAGTGATATCGAGGAAGGTGATCTCGTCAGCGCCCTGTTCGTCGTAGCGACGGGCGATCTCCACCGGATCACCGGCATCGCGGATGTTTTCAAACTGGACGCCCTTGACCACGCGGCCGTTGTCCACGTCGAGGCAGGGAATGATGCGTTTGGCCAAGGCCATGGTCGATCTCTCTCGTAGGGTGGACAACCGCGCAGCGTTGTCCACCGGGTCACCGGATGCACGGCGGACAAGCGAAGCTTTGTCCGCCCTACGGCTTATTCGTCCTTGTACTTCAGATCGCAGAGCGCCTGCGCCTCGGCAACATCGAGCGTGCCCTCATAGATCGCACGACCGGTAATTGCGCCGACAATCCCGCGCGTGTTGGTGTCGAGCAGCTTCTGGATGTCACCGATGTTGTGAATGCCGCCAGAGGCGATCACCGGGATGCGACTGGCATTGGCCAGCGCCACAGTGGCTTCGACGTTGCAGCCCTGCATCATGCCGTCCTTGGCGATGTCCGTGTAGACGATTGCCGAGACGCCATCAGCCTCGAAGCGTCGCGCCAGGTCGACAGCCTGAACACTGCTGACCTCAGCCCAGCCGTCGGTGGCGACAAAGCCGTCTTTTGCATCCAGGCCGACGATCACCTTGCCCGGGAAGGCGCGGCAGGCTTCGCCGACGAATTCCGGCTGCTTGACCGCCTTGGTGCCGATGATCACGTAGCTGACGCCAGCGCGAACGTAGTGCTCGATGGTTTCCAGCGAGCGGATGCCGCCACCGATCTGGATCGGCAGGTCGGGATAGCGCTTGGCGATTGCGGTGACCACTTCACCATTGACCGGCTGGCCTTCGAAGGCGCCGTTGAGATCGACCAGATGCAGGCGACGGCAGCCGGCCTCGACCCATTTGGCGGCCATGGCCACCGGGTCGTCGGAGAACACCGTGGCGTCGTCCATCAGGCCCTGACGCAGACGCACACAGGCGCCGTCCTTGAGATCGATGGCGGGAATGATCAGCATGCTTTTTCCTTCGTCAAACGAGCGGCAAGCTGCAAGCCGATAGCGGCGAGCATGCCTGCGTATCTATTTCTGGCAACGTCAGCAGAAGCCTGCCGCTGCCGCTAGTTTTTCTCGAGCGCCCACAGGTCGCTTTCGATGCTTTCGAAGCGCTCTTTCAGGTGCGTCTGCACGTCGAAGATCGCCTTGTTGTAATACAGCGGAGCGATCTCGCGAGCGAACAGATCGAGCACTTCCTGCGCCTCGAATGAACCCAGTTCCAACTCGAAGCGGTCTTCCAGAAAGCGCTTGATGATCTGCTGTGCGGCCTGTTCCTGAGCTGAATCCAGTGCCAAGACCGGCGCCTTGAGCTTCGCCCGGCTCATTACCAGCGGCCATCCCAGGCAGCGAAGTTCTGCAGCAGCTGCAAGCCGTGGGTATGGCTCTTCTCGGGATGAAACTGCACGGCAAAGCGCGAACCGTCGGCCAGCGCGGCGGCGAAATCTTGGCCGTAATGGCCACGGCCAACCACCTGGCGCGGATTACCGGCCTCAATGTAGTAGCTGTGCACGAAATAGAAGCGGCCATCGGCGGGTATGTTGTGCCAGAGCGGATGGCTGACAGCCTGCTCGACCTGGTTCCAGCCCATGTGCGGCACCTTGAGGCGCTCGCCGTCTTCTTCCAGATCCTTGCCGAAGAAACGCACCTGACCGGGAAACAGGCCAATGCAATCGACGCCGCCGTTCTCTTCGCTGCGCTCCATCAGTGCCTGCATACCCACGCAGATGCCGAGGAACGGCCGATCGACGCTGACTTCACGTACCAGCTCGTCAAAGCCCAGCCGGCGGATTTCAGCCATGCAATCGCGAATCGCGCCGACGCCGGGAAACACCACGCGATCGGCTTCGCGAATGACCTGGGCATCGCTGGTAATAAGCACCCGGCCGGCACCCACATGCTCGAGCGCCTTGGCGACCGAATGCAGGTTGCCCATGCCGTAATCGATGACTGCGACGGTCTGCATTACAGGCAACCTTTGGTCGACGGCATCTGCCCGGCCATGCGCTCATCCAGCGTCACCGCCATGCGCAGCGCGCGGCCGAACGCCTTGAACACGGTCTCGATCTGGTGGTGGGTGTTGTGCCCACGCAGGTTGTCGATGTGCAGGGTCACCAAGGCGTGGTTAACGAAGCCCTGGAAGAATTCCTGAAACAGATCGACATCGAAGCCGCCCACGCTGGCGCGGGTGTAGGGGACATGCATCTGCAGACCCGGACGCCCGGAAAAGTCGATCACCACGCGCGACAGCGCTTCATCCAATGGCACGTAGGAATGCCCGTAACGGGTCATGCCTTTCTTGTCGCCAACAGCTTTGGCGAATGCCTGGCCGAGGGTGATGCCAACGTCTTCGACGGTGTGGTGGTCATCAATGTGCAAATCGCCCTGGCATTCGATGTCCAGATCGATCAAACCGTGGCGGGCGATCTGGTCGAGCATATGCTCGAGAAACGGCACGCCGATGGCAAAGCGGCTCTTGCCGGTGCCGTCCAGGTTGATGGTGGCCTTGACCTGGGTTTCCAGGGTGTTGCGCTCTACGCAAGCCGTACGTTCGGACATCAACAGCTCCGCTGATCGTGGGGCGAAAAATGAGCCGCATTATAGGCCCAAACCTACCCTCGTCGATACGCGCCCAGCGGCTCGGCTGCTGCAAACTGCCGGCTGGCTGATCAAGCAGCACAGAGGCTGACCGCTCAACGACTCACCGGCCGGCCTATCGGCTGCGCTGTCGTGCGTCGCAGAGCCGGCACGGTTATCCTTTCCGTCACTCACCACAACAGCCAGGTCAACATGCCCGTTTTCGTTGAAGTCGTAACCGAGCCCAGCCAGCAGGACCGTATCGATCTGGCGAAAATCTTCGCCGACGCCCCAGCCTGGCTCCTGACGCCATACACAGATGCCACAGCCCTGATCGAGGCCGGGCTGGCCGACCACAGCCTGATCGCGGGTCGTTTCAATGACCGGCTGCTCGGTGCCGCCCTGTTGCAACGAGGCTCGCCCAACTGGCGTCTGTCGCACTTGTGCGTACGTAAGCTCACTCGCCGTCGGGGCGTAGGTGCACGCATCCTCGAAGAAAGTCGGCGTCTGGCCAGTGAAGCCGGGCAGGATCTGCACCTGGCGGCACCGGCAGACCAGCTGGAGGCTCAAGCATTGGCCGCACGGGCACATCTCCCGCTGGACGCGATATAAGCCCTGCCAACGTTTCTCCCCCGACTGTCATAGCGTCTGGCAGCACCGCCATCGCACACAGGAACCCAGGCGCAGGTAACCACTCCAACGCCAGCCACGGCAAAAGCCGTGGTTCGTAACGCTATACTCGCTGCTTTTGAAATGCCAAACACAAAGGACCTGTCCATGAAAGCGCTCGGCAAGATCCTGGGCCTGGTAATCCTCGGGTTGCTGCTCCTCATCGTCGCATTGGGCTTCGCCCTGACCCACCTGTTCGACCCTAACGACTACAAAGACGAGATCCGCACACTCGCTCGCGACAAGGCCGGACTCGAACTGAACATCGCCGGCGACATCGGCTGGAGCCTGTTTCCCTGGCTCGGCCTGGAACTGCACGACACCACTCTGGCCAGCGTACAGACACCCGAACAGCCCTTCGCCGACCTGCGCATGCTGGGGCTGTCGGTCCGGGTACTGCCGTTGCTAAGTCGCGAAGTGGAGATGAGCGACATCACCCTTAATGGGCTGAACCTGACACTTAACCGCGACGAGCAGGGACGTGGTAACTGGGAAGGCGTGGGCCGCCCGGCCACTAGCGAAACACCGCCAGACGCAACGCCACCCGCAAAAGCGGCCGAGCCTGGGGATGACGAGCAGACGGCCGATAACGCCAAGCGCCCGTTGCAACTGGACATCGACAGCCTGACCATCAGCGACGCACGAGTGACCTACCATGATGCACAGACCGGACAGCAGTTCAGCGCTGAAGGCATCGAACTGACCACGGGCGCCATTCGCGAAGCCACTTCTATTCCAATCAAGCTCAACGCCTTCTTCGGCAGCAACAAGCCGGTCATGCGCGCGCGTACCGAATTGCAGGGGGCGTTGCGCTTCGATACCAAGCTGCAGCGCTATCAGCTCGAGGATCTGCGCTTGAGCGGCGAGGCCTCTGGCGAACCCTTGCATGGCAAGACGCTGTCGTTCAGCGCCCAGGGCCAGCTTTTGGCCGACCTGGCTGCCGATATCGCCGAGTGGACCAGCCTCAAGTTCACAGCCAATCAATTGCGTGGTCTTGGCGAACTCAAGGCCCGTGATCTGCAGGACCAGCCAAAAATCACCGGCGCATTGTCGATCGCTGAATTCAACCTGCGTGAATTCCTCGAGAGCATCGGCCAACAGCTCCCGGCCATGGCCGACAACACCGCGCTGGGCAAGGCCGAGCTGGTCACCCGCCTTGCCGGCACCCCGACCAGCCTGACCTTCGAAGAGATCAATCTGAAGCTGGACGGCAGCACCTTTACCGGCCAAATCGCGCTCAGTGATTTTGCCAAGCAAGCATTGCGAGTCGACCTGAGCGGGGACCAGCTGAATCTCGACCGCTATTTGCCGCCGCCAGCAAAGGAAGACTCTGCCGGTGCTGCGCGTCAAAGCGAGGTCAAAGTTACCCAAGCGGCAGTTATCGGCAGTGGCACCACGCCGCTGCCAGACAAACCAACCCAGCAGGCATGGAGCAGCACCACTGCTCTGCCGGTCAGCGCCCTGCGCAATCTGGACACGCGCATCAATCTGAGCATCGACAACCTCACTGCAATGAAGCTGCCAGTAGACAACTTTGCCGTTAAAGCGCGCACTGCGGGCGGACTGCTGACGCTGGAGCAGTTGCGTGGCGGCCTCTACAACGGTCGAGTTGAAGCTTCCGCCAGTCTCGATGTCCGACCGCAGGTGCCCCTGATTACCGCCCAGACCCGCCTGGCCCGCGTCCCCATCGAAGGCCTGCTGCAAAGCCAGGGCGAAGAGGTGGTGATCAAAGGCCTGCTCAACCTGGACAGCGACATCCGCACCCAGGGCAACAGCCAGCAAGCCTGGATCGACAACCTCAACGGCAAGATCGGCTTCATCATCGACAACGGCATCCTTGTCGACGCCAACCTCGAGCAGCAGCTTTGTCGCGCCATTGCCACCCTCAACCGCAAGCCATTGAGCAGCGAGCCGCGCGGCAAGGACACGCCATTCCGCGAACTGAAAGGCAGCCTCACCCTGCGCAATGGCGTCGCCAGCAACCCCGACCTGAAGGTCAGCATTCCCGGCCTCACGGTGAACGGCGAGGGTGATGTTGACCTGCGCGTGCTCGGCATGGACTACCGCATCGGCCTCGTGATCGAGGGTGACAAGGGCGACATGCCCGACCCGGCCTGTGCAGTCAATGAACGGTATGTCGGTATCGAATGGCCGTTGCGCTGCCGCGGTCCGCTCGAACTGGGTGCCAAGGCCTGTCGCTTCGACAACGACCGCCTCGGCAAAATCGCCGCCCGGCTCGCCGGAGACAAGCTCAACGAGACCATCGAAGAGAAGCTGGGCGACAAGGTCAGTCCCGAATTGAAAGACGCACTGAAAGGCCTGTTCAATCGATGACCCAGCAAGCGTTGAGCGACGCGCAGTTCAGCGTCGCCGTTCTCGACTGGTACGACCGCCACGGGCGCAAGGATCTGCCCTGGCAGCAAGGCATCACGCCCTACCGTGTGTGGGTATCGGAGATCATGCTGCAGCAGACGCAGGTCAGCACCGTGCTCGGCTACTTCGACCGCTTCATGGCAGCGCTACCCACCGTCGAAGCCCTGGCCAGCGCGCCAGAGGACGAAGTTCTGCATCTATGGACCGGGCTGGGTTACTACAGCCGTGCACGAAACCTGCACAAGACCGCCAAACTGGTTGTTGCCGAGCATGGCGGTGAATTTCCGCAGGACGTGGGACAGCTGGCCGAGCTGCCCGGCATTGGACGGTCCACTGCCGGCGCCATTGCCAGCCTGAGCATGGGCCTGCGGGCACCAATTCTGGACGGCAACGTCAAGCGCGTGCTGGCCCGCTTTGCCGCACTGGAGGGCTATCCAGGCGAGCCAAAGGTAGCCCGGCAGCTGTGGGACGTGGCCGAGCGGCTGACCCCACAAACACGAGTCAACCATTACACCCAGGCAATGATGGACCTGGGTGCGACACTCTGCACGCGCAGCAAACCCAGCTGCCTGCTCTGCCCACTGAAGACTGGCTGCCGCGCCCACCTGCTGGGCCGCGAAACCGAGTTTCCGACGCCCAAGCCGCGCAAGACATTACCGCGCAAGCGCACCCTGATGCCGCTGCTGGCCAACCATGAGGGCGCCATACTGCTCTATCGCCGCCCACCTACGGGACTGTGGGGCGGACTCTGGAGCCTGCCGGAGCTGGATGATCTAGCTGCGCTCGACCCGCTCGCTGCACGTCACGCCTTGCAATTGCAGCAGCGCCGCGAGCTCCCCACCCTGACCCATACCTTCAGTCATTTCCAGTTGGCCATCGAGCCCTGGCTGATCAGAGTCACGTCAGAAGTCGGCGCCGTGGCCGAGCCGGACTGGCTCTGGTATAACCTCGCCACCCCGCCGCGACTGGGGCTTGCCGCCCCGGTAAAGACGCTGCTCAAGCGCGCCGCCGCCGAATTGAACGCAGGAGAGATGTCATGACCCGCACCGTGAATTGCCGCAAGTACAAAGAAGAACTGCCCGGCCTGGAGCGCCCGCCTTATCCTGGCGCCAAGGGCGAAGACATCTACAAAAACGTCTCGAAGAAGGCCTGGGACGATTGGCAGAAACACCAGACCATGCTGATCAATGAGCGCAGGCTGAACATGATGAACGCCGAGGACCGCAAATTCCTGCAGACCGAGATGGACAAATATCTCTCCGGCGAAGAATACGCCCAGGCCGAAGGCTACGTGCCGCCGAGCGAATAAGGTATTCGCAACCTTGGCGCAGCAAGAGCCAGCGCCAAGGTTTGCTGTCGCGCCTAGAGACCAAAGCGCCTGCATATATCGCTAAATGCCCGTTCTAACTAAATATTTTCAAAGCCACGCTTGACAGGCAAACGGCAAATCCGTCTAATAGCGCCCCGTTGCCCAGGTAGCTCAGTCGGTAGAGCAGGGGATTGAAAATCCCCGTGTCGGCGGTTCGATTCCGTCCCTGGGCACCACCTTTCGTTTTCAGGTGGTGTCAAAACCACCCGAAAGCCCACAAGAAGCCCGCCTAGTGCGGGTTTTTTGTTGTCTGCACTTCCCTACCCTTCCCTTGTAAGCCCAAACAATTGTGCGTAGATTCGTGAGTAGAGCCGGTTCGGTCTAAAAATCTACTCACAGCGACACAATGGGGCGCCCGAATGGCGCGGCTTGCGAGGGAATTGCAATGGCCTTATCCGATACCACCATCCGCACCGCCAAGCCGAAGGAAAAGCTATACCGGCTCACGGACGCCAACGGGTTATGCCTGGAAGTGGCGCCGACCGGCTCGAAGCTGTGGCGCTATCGCTACCGCTTCGACGGCAAAGCAAAGATGCTGGCGCTTGGCACCTATCCTGCCGTCACGCTCCAGAAAGCCCGCCAGAAGCGCGACGAGGCCCGCCAGCTGCTAACCGAGGGCACCGACCCCGGCGAGCAGAGAAAAGCCGCCAGACAAGCGCAGCGGGCCGATGGGGTGACATTCGAGACGCTGGCGCGGGAGTGGTATGCCTACAACGCGCCGCGCTGGGCAGAAAGTACGGCCTACAAAGCCAAGCTGTATTTGGAAAACGACCTTATACCCGGCATCGGTGCCCGCCCGGTCAAAGCCATCACCCGCCCCGATCTGGTCGAGCTGGTGCGCAAGGTCGAAGCGCGGGGCACGCTGAATGCCGCTGGCAAAATTCGCCAATGGCTACATCAGATATTCCGCTTCGGTCTGGCCAGTGGCGTAGTCGAAGCCAACCCCGCCACCGATCTGGACGTGGTAGCCGCACCGCCAAAAGCCACCCGGCACCATCCGCACGTTGCTTTTGCCGAATTGCCCGAGCTGCTGGGCAAGATCGAATCGACCACGCTCAACACCCTGACCCGCTGCGCCATCCGTTTGCTGGTGCTGACAGCCGTTCGCCCTGGTGAGCTGAGACAGGCGCCTTGGTCGGAGTTCGATCTAGACGGCGCCACCTGGACCATTCCGAAAGCGCGCATGAAAGCCCGCCGCCCGCATGTGGTGCCCCTGCCCCGCCAAGCCGTTGCCATCCTGCGCCAGCTCAAGGAAATCACCGGCGATTACCCGCTAGTGTTTGCAGGGCAGCAGAACCCCGACCGGCCAATGTCTGAAAACACGATTAACAAGGCGCTGCGCCTGATGGGCTACGAAGGGCGCCAGACTGGCCACGGCTTCCGCCATCTGCTGAGCACCGAACTGAACGGGCGCGGCTATAACCGGGACTGGATCGAACGCCAGCTAGCCCACGGAGACAACGACGAAATCCGCGACACCTACAACCACGCCACCTATCTGGAGCAGCGCCGAGAGATGATGCAAGCCTGGGCCGATTCGATAGACGCGCAGTGTGGTGGCGCCAACGTGGTGAGCATCAAGCGCAAGGCTTAACGGTTTTGGCTGGCCTAGCTCGACGGAGCGAAAAGCGGATTTCCCACCCGCCTGGCTAGCCGATTTATTCAGGATGGGAGCGCCTGGGAGGGCGTGGCAATGAGCAAGCTTTTGAAGCTAAAGAAATGGCTGACAATCAAAGATGCCGCCAAGCGCCTTTCTATCAGTGCCGGAGAAAAAGTAACCGAGGCTGACGTTTTGCGTTTTGCGCTCGATGGCCATTTAAAGCTATCTGTATATTTCGTTAATCATGCCGTCGCGCGACGCGGTGAGATTGTTCCGTTCGAAGACACTAACTGGACGTTGATTCCCCAGCTATTCAACACGCCGGGCGTGGTTTTTCTAGAGAGTGAACCCGAGGCACCTGCTATAACGGCGCCTCGGCAATTGCAAAAGCTTTGGCAAGAGAACCCGAAAAGCGCAGACCTAGGGCTGACCCCGCTTATGACCAGCCTGGCGGCAGGCCACGACCAGTACATAAACCTTGAGGAAGACATTTTCCACATAAGGGGCGACGTTTGGGATTTGCCCTTAATCGGTAATGAGCGACTAGACGTTGAACATGCTTACCAGCAGAAAACCAAGGGACCAGCCGTAACCCTTCAGGGCATTGATGGCGCTTTTGTGCGCGATGAAACGTACATCTACCAGCTTCAAGATAGCTATGAAGACAACCCCTATTTGGCCGGCACGCGCGCTAGCTTCAAATGGTTAACACAGCTGTTTCATGGTGACGAAAAGCAGCGTGATGAGGCTAAAGAGCTGCTTCAGAAGCACGACGAAGATAGAAAGGAATTCTTGGAGGGGGAGAGTCGGTATTACCCAGCTGGAGGGCTTCCAGATGGCAGCGTTTTGATTGTGCGGACTTCATCGCTTCGGGAGCTTGAGGAAAAGCTGCTGGCTGACGACGCTCAGCCAGAAAAGCCCGCGGAGCAGGCCGGAGCCGAGACAAAGCCCTCTTACTTTCTGGCCATTGCCGCACTTCTAGAGCTTCTGAAAGCGCCCGTTGAGCGCCCGAGACCGCAGGGTATGAATCAGGAAGCCATCAAGGCAGCGATTTTGGAGCGGTTTCCTTGGCGCGGCCTGTCTGACCGCAACCTTCAAACCATCTTCGCCGCAGCTAATAAAGCCAAGGCTGACGCGGAATAAGTCACCGCAGCCGCACCGCAATTGCGGTTTCTCGCTCCGCAGTTGCGGTTACTTCTGCCGCTTCGCTGTATTCAATGCCAATCGTGTTCAACAAAGCCCAAGAGGCACACGATATGGCCGCACATACGAACCCCGCCCAACTTCCATGCCGCTTTATCAAGCTGGCCAAGGTGAAGGACTACACCAGCCTTTCCACATCCGAAATCTACCGGCGCATTGCTGCCGGAACCTTCCCAGCTCAAGTCACCCTTGGGCCTAAGTCCGTTGCCTGGGTCGAATTAGAAATTTTGCAGTGGTGCGATTCGCTCGCCGCCCAACGCGGGGAGGCTGCATAAATGACCGACACAAAAAAGGCCGACCAACAGGCCAGCCCCAAGAAAACGCAGCGCCATAGTACCAGCGTCGAAGCACAGCGCGCCCGTCTGCTGGCACGTTTACGGATGGGCGCATTGGACACTTTTACCGCCCGCCGCGAGCTGCATGTCATGCACCCTGGAGGGCGCATAAAGGAGCTGCGCACCGCTGGCCACACCATCCGCACCGAACGGGTCACGTTGACCGATGAGGACGGCATTACCCATAACGGCGTCGCCCTTTACTACCTGAGCAGCACCAGCGCGGAGGCAACAGAATGAGCGCGCCGCACTCCATCGCCGTGTGCTGGGGCCATCTACTGCCGGACCCTTCGCGCCTTAACACACTGTCCGCCGACGATCTGGACGCAATCGAGCGCACCGCCGAGTGCGAGGCTATGACGGTCGGGCACGGCATCGCCGCCATTGGCGAGCTGCTGGCCAACACCGCCGACGCTGGTGAACTTACCAACCATACCGCCCGCGATATTGGCTGGTTGCTTCAATCACTTGGCTACCTATCGGGCCGGCTCACTGACGTGGCCAACGGCGCCGAGTACGAGCTAGAGCGCCGCAAGGCCGCCGCGCCACACCCCACCGCAGAGGGCTAAACCATGACCATTCAAAACGGCGCCCATGCGTCGAGGGGATCGGCTTGCCTGGAGAAAGCCGAACTGGCTTTCCGCGACGCCCTGCAAGCCACATTCGGCCCGTTGGATTGGCTGCCTGTAGCAGACGGCACCATTCACCGTTTCCGCGTGCCAGACGACAAACCCGGCACGCTCAACGGCTGGTATGTCTTGCACCTGGACGGCATCGCGTCGGGTGCGTTCGGCAGCTGGAAGGCGGGAGGCTCAAGCATCTGGAGCAGCCGCAAACCAGCCGACCCGATGGAAACCGAATTGATCCGCCAGCGCATCGAGAAGGCACGCCACCAGCGCGAAGCGGAGCAGCACCAGCGCCAGCAAGCCGCAGCCATCGAGGCGCAACGGCTATGGAACACCAGCGCCCCGGCTGACCCGCGACACCCATACCTGATCGCTAAGGGCTGCAAGTCTCATGGGCTGCGCCAGCGTGGCGAAGTTCTGTTGGTTCCGCTCTACCTATGGCGCGTGCTGGTCAACCTGCAACGCATCGCAGCGGACGGCGACAAGCGGTTTCTGTCTGGTGGCCGGGTGAAGGGTTGCTATTCGCCCATCGGCACATTGGAGCCAGGCCAGCCGCTGTACGTCTGCGAAGGTTGGGCAACTGGCGCCACTATTCACGAAGCCAAAGGAGCCGCCGTCGCCTGCGCAATGAATGCGGGCAATCTGCTGGAAGTCGGGCGCCACCTACAGCGGCACTACCCGGACAGCACTTTGATTATCGCGGGTGACGATGACCGCCAGACCGAGGGCAACCCCGGACGCACCGCAGCCACCCAAGCCGCCGCCGCGCTGGAATGTGGGCTGGTCTTGCCGCCCTGGAGCGGAGCCGAGCCGCCGAGCCTTTCCGACTTCAACGACCTGCGCCAATGGCGGGAGGCGAATCAATGAGCAACCTTGCCGAACTGATCCCCGAACCCGTACCGGCACCCGACCCGATCGCGGACGCACTCGCCAGGAGCAAGCAAGATCCCGGAGCGATCTTCGAACCCGAAGTGCTGGCCCTGCTGCGCCAGGTTAGAGGAACCGACCCTGCTCGCTGGGCGCGCATTCGTCACGCGGTGAAGGAAGCCAAGACAGCAAGCATGGTCGACCTGGACAAGCTGACCAGCCCAGCCAACGAAGCTGCTGGGGGCACCGATGAGCTGTTCCCCGAGGTCACGCTATGGCCTGATCTGGTGGACGGTGCCGAGCTGCTGGAAGCCTTGGCCGCGATCATTCGCCGCCATGTGATAGCCGACCCGGCAACTGTTCACGCCGCTGCGCTGTGGACCGCCTTTACATGGTTTGTGGACGTGGTGAACGTCGCGCCGATTGCAAACATCACCGCTCCGGAGAAGCGTTGCGGGAAAACGGTAATGCTTGGCGTGCTGGCACGTCTAGCCTGCCGCTCGCTGGCCGTCTCCAACATCGCTCCGGCTGCGTTGTTCCGCGCCTTGGAGCTGTGGACGCCAACCCTGTTGATTGACGAGGTGGACGCCTTCTTGGCCGAACACGAGGAAGCGCGGGGCATACTCAATGCCGGGTTTACGCGTGACTCCGCTTTCGTGATTCGCTGCGTTGGCGATGACCACATGCCCACCCGGTTCAATGTATGGGGCGCGAAGGCGCTATGCGGTATCGGGAAGATTGCCGACACCCTGTCCGACCGGAGCATTCCGCTACGCCTGCGCCGCAAGCTACCGGGGGAGCGTACGGTAAAGATTCGTCACGCCGACCCCGCCGCCTTCGCCGAGCTGGTAAGCAAGCTGGCACGCTTCGCTATCGACAACCGAGAGGCCATCCGCACAGCCAGACCCGCCGAAGTGGACGGCCTGAATGACCGCGCCAACGACTGTTGGGAACCGCTGCTAGCCGTCGCGGAAGTGGCCGGGGGCAACTGGCCGCGCATAGCCCGTAATGCTGCCGCGACACTTCACGGCCTGGAGGAAGACACCCCCAGCATCGGCGCGGAGTTGCTGGCTTCGATCCGCGACGCTTTCGACACCCGCCGCGCCGAGCGTCTGGCGACCGCCGATCTATTGGAGGCACTGGCCGAAGATGAGGAAGCGCCGTGGGCCGCGTGGAACCGAGGCAAACCCATGACACCGCACCAGCTTTCCAAGCGGCTCTCTGAGTTCGGTATCAAGCCGAGCACCCATCGCATCGGCTACAAGGTCGCCAAGGGTTACAAGCGGGAGCAGTTCACCGAAGCGTTCAAACGGTATCTGTCCTCCGACACCCCCGCAACAGCCGTAACACCGTCACAAGCCAGCAACCACGCGGCTTACAGCGGTTTTAAAGGCGTAACGCAAGCGCCAATCGTTACGGATAAAAACAGGCTGAAAGACAGCAATGGCGCGGCTTGTGACGATGTTACGGATAAAAACAGGGTACAGACCGAAGACAACGCGGAGTACTTCGGATAATGGCCGCCCTGGGCCACCTGCGCCGGGCCGGTCTGACTGTCGAGTGCGTGGCCGACCGACTGCGCGTCTCGCCGGTCGAGCGCATCACCGACCCCATGCGCCAGTTCATACGGGAGCACCTGACCGAACTGCTGGCAGAGCTGAGCGCGGCCAACGACTCAACACACACATCCACCATCGAGCCGAAGCGCGCCGCCTGGAGGATTACCCGAGCAGGCCAGCCGATTGGTTACATGGTGGGACAGCCAATGACCTATTCCGCAGCCTTAGCCGCCGTTCGCTGGCGCTGGCCTGATGCGAAACTAGACGACGCACCAGAGGAGCCGAGTCTATGAAAGCTAGCGAAGCTCGAACGCTCAAGCTGCCACCCGTGCTGCGCGTGGTCTAAGGGGTGGCCTTGGGTCCTCCTGACGGGGTGGGCCTATGGGGGTGATTCGTGCCCCGCCCTTTCGCTTCATACGGATTTTTTGGGGCTTCCACCGCTTCCGGTTCCGCTTTCCGCTGGAAGCCCCGCCAGCAAGCCCGCAACGATTACCAGCCATGCGGAAACGACCGGCACCAGTTGGCCTATTGCCCAGCACCAGCGCCCGACCGGCGAAGCCTGGAGCGAGACAACGAAACAACAACCAACCCACCTGACAGCGCCGTATATAGCGAATGGTCACGGCACGAACCACCCGCACCCGTGCCGCCCTGCCGGGAGGACCCTTTGTGGGGAGGGGGTGGGTTGAAAGTTCATCGCTTCGCTTTCCCGAACGATAGGGGGAGCTACATTCTTGTTTCCCCAAAATCCGCATTCCCCGCATGACCCGATAAGCCGATCACGACAGCGGTTCGCAATGTTCGCGCTATTGGTTCGCAGTCCTGGTGCGCAAGCTGGTACGCACGGAAAGCACGCATTTTTCACGCGCACTTTCCACGCGGCACCCCGTTTCGGGGAATCAACCCCATGAAAGCCGGTTTAGTGACCAGTACGCGCACGCGCGCGAGTCCAAGAGGGTGATATCAGGGTGAGGCGGACGGCAAGGTTAGGGCAAGGGTTACCAGCCCCGGTGACCAGTCGGAACGGTAAGACGAGGGCGAGATTAGGGCGAGGTAGCCCCAAGATCACCGCAAGACGAAACGGTAAGGTCACGGTAAGCCGATCGCGTAGCCGGACGATTAGCGCAAGGGTGACGGGGCGATTACGGGGAGGAACCCCAAGGTTGCCCCAAGGGGTAAGGCTGAAAAAACAATCAACGGATATCAAGCGCCCCGGCACGGTTTCCAAAGTAGATGGGTTTAGATTTCGACGCTGATAGCGAGCCGGAGCACGCTAAGAAAACACCAAGGCACAACAGCGACCCGAAACTCCAAAACAGGGGGCAGCAAAAGAAAAAGCGGGTAGATTTGTGCGTAGATTATTTACCGCACACTAGAGAAAGCCTTATATCGCGCCACTTTCATCGCATGGTTCGGTTCCGTCCCTGGCACCACTAATCCGAACAAAAAGGCTCACCCATGCGGTGGGCCTTTTTGCTTTCTGCCGCTTATTTTCTGCTACGAACTCTTCGTCTGCGGCCCAGCAGCCTCTCTCCGCAACACCGAGCGCATCAAGCCAATCGCCCTGCCCTGCGCGGCATCTATGTCCGCCGCAAACCGGCGCGCCTCAGGTCCAGACGACCTGCGTGGCATCCGGCCCAAGTGCGGCTTACATTTTGTATCAACGCCTCTTAAATGATGACTTCCCCCGTCGAATGCCCGAGGCAGAGCACTTTGCTCCCGGCGATAACACCCGCGAGGTGGCCAGTGGCGTCAGCATGACGACAAAGCTAATGCCAATTATTTTCATTTAGTTTACATTCCCGCCCCGATTTCCCAACAACACCAATATCGGGAGCTTCTCGTGTTCCGCAAATCCTGTCTGTGTCTGTCCATTTCGCTCGCGTCGATTTCCTTCTTGTCGGTCCCGGCCTTCGCCGAAAAGGCCGCTGAACTTGAGGCGGTAACCATCAGCGCGACACGCGCCCGCAGCGAGGCCGGCAAGACGCCACAGAAAATTACGGTGATCAGCCGCGAGCAGATCGAACAACAACTGGCGATTACCTCGGATCATGGCGCTGTGCTAAGCAACCTGATCCCGTCCTATTCGCCAAGCAGGCAGAAGATGAGCAGCGCAGGCGAGACTTTCCGCGGCCGCTCGGCGCTGATTCTCATCGACGGCGTACCACAGTCCACACCGCTGCGTGACAGCCAGCGCGACGGTTACGTCATCGACCTGTCGATGGTCGAACGCATCGAAGTCATCCACGGAGCCAGTGCCGAGCACGGTCTGGGTGCCACGGGCGGTATCATCAACTATGTCACCCGCCGCCCGGCCAGCGGTGCGCTGCGCCAGCACGCGGGCGTCAGCTTTACCGCACCCGGAGACTACGAGTCCGAAGGACTGGGCTACAAACTTGACTACCGTGTTGAAGGCACCCAGGGCGATCTCGACTACCTTGCCGCCGCCAGCTGGCAGACTCAGGGCATGTTCTACGACGCCAATGGGGATCTGATCGGCGTCGACGACACCCAGGGCGACGTGATGGATTCGACCGGCACCGATCTGCTGCTCAAGCTCGGCTACTGGCTGGATGACAATCAGAACATCGGCTTGATGATCAATCGTTACGAAGTCGAAGGCGAACACGAGTACGTCAACGTACCGGGTAACGCCAACGCTGAGATTCCCGCCACTTCGCGCAAAGGCGACCCGCAGGGCAAGGCTCCTCAGAACGAAACGCTGGCCACCAGCCTGTCCTACAAGCATGCCGATTTCTATGGCAACGAACTGGGCCTGCAGCTTTATACCCAGCGATTTCGTGCACGTTTTGGTGGCGGCACGAACGCCACTTTCCAGGACCCCAGCATCGCGCCAGCGGGAACGCTGTTCGACCAGTCGCAGAACGAGTCTGACAAGATCGGCGGCAAGCTGACCGTCAGCCGCGACGGCATGCTCGACAATCGCCTGATGCTCACCGGCGGTCTTGATGTGCTGCAGGACACTACCAGCCAGCAGCTGATCCTCACTGATCGGGAGTGGGTTCCTGAGACGGTATTCCGTAACTATGCCCCTTTCCTTCAGGCTGAGATCCGCGCCCTCGACCAGCTGACCTTCCACGCGGGGGTGCGTCATGAATTCGCCGACCTCGACGTCGACGGCTTCCGCACCATCGCTTCGACCAAACCGGTAGGCAATGTTGATGTGGAAGGTGGCAACCCGACCTTCGAGGAAACGCTCTACAACGCCGGTGTGGTCTGGCAAATGAATGACTGGGCGCAACTGTTCGCCAACTACTCGGAAGGCTTCGGCATGCCGGATGTCGGTCGCGTGCTGCGGGGCATCGGCACTCCGGGAACCAGTGTGGACAACTTCCTAGACTTGCAACCGGTCGTTACCGAAAACCGTGAAATCGGCTTTCGCCTGAACCACGGCCCGTTCGATGCGGAGATCAGTTACTACGAGTCGGATGCCGAACTCGGATCGCGGCTGGACAGCGTGGGCGGGGTCTATCAGGTTCGCCGCGAGCGCACCGAAATCGATGGCATCGAGTTCACCGGTGGCTGGCAGATCACCGAGGCGCACCGCCTGAAGCTGATGTATGCACAGGTCAACGGCCAGTCCGATACTGACGATGACGGCAAGGTCGATACCGACCTCAATGGTGCGAACATCTCGCCGGATCGCTATGGCATCGGCTGGCAGGCCAACTGGAACGACAAGCTGCACAGCCTGTTGCAGGCCAACCACTACGCCAGCAGAAGCTTCGATCAGCCTGGGCTGGATTTCGATGGATACACCCTGGTCGATGCCACGCTGGGTTATCGCCTGCCGGTCGGCGAAGCCCGCCTGGGGATCGAGAACCTGTTCAACGAGGACTACCTGACCTACTACTCGCAGGCGGCCAATACCGGCTCGGACCTGACCCGCAACGGGCGAGTGTTCAACGGCCGCGGACGCACGTTCACCCTCGGTTATCAGGTCAGTTTCTGAGGCCATGGCCGCAGCCGCGACAAAGCCTGACAGGCAAGTTCCAAGCCATCGATGGTCACGCCGCGCCAGCCTGGCGCTGCGCGTTGTCGCGGCCATCGGTGGCGGCTATGCCTGCACGGTCGCGCTAGCCTCGGCAAGCGCGCAACTGCTGGTCCTGTTTGGCAGCATCGCGCGCAGCGAAGCGGTAATCCTGGCTGCAATGCTGGGCTTTATTCTCTATCTCGTGTTGCTCATCTGGAGTTTCAGCGAGCCCAGACTCTGGCGGGTCTGGGCGCTGCTGCTGACAGGCATCCTGATCGGAGGGGCACTAAGCCAATGGCTAGCTCCCCTGCTGGGGACAGACTGAATGGCGCCTGGTAGCGGCTTTCGGCAGTCGATGTCATGGCTCCACACCTGGGCGGGCGTGCTATTTGGCGGCTTGCTTCTGGCAATCTTCTGGACCGGCTCGCTTTCAGTCTTCGATCGGGAAATCGACCGCTGGATGCAACCCGACACGCGCCTTCCGCCGCCTCCCGTGGAGTTCTCGCTTGACCAGCTCGTCGTCCCTCATGCGCGCCAACTGGCGCAGGACGCTCCTGTCTGGAGCATCAGCCTGCCGACACCGCGCGTGCCGACGCTTCAGCTTGACTACCGGCGCCCACAACAAGATGCCGTGCGCCGTCATATCGATCCGCGTACCGGTGAACTGTTGGCCGACCAGGGCAGCTGGGCCGGCACCCGGTTCCTGTTTCCCTTCCACTTCAGCCTGCACTTGGGCTGGCGCAGCATCGGCTACTGGCTGGTTGGCGCGGCCGGAATGGGCATGCTGGTGCTACTGACGTCCGGCATCGTCGCGCATCGGAAGCTGATCGCCGAATTCTTCACGTTTCGACCGCACAAGCGACTGCAGCGCAAACTGCTAGATCTGCACAACCTGACCGGTGTGCTGGTCTTGCCGTTTCACTTCGGCATCAGCCTGTCGGGGCTGATCATTTTCTATTCGATCTATTTCCCCGGAATCACCCAGACCCTCTATCCACAAGGCCGGGCGCAGCTCCAGCTGGAGGCACTGGGTAATTACTCACGCCCGGCATCCGGACTGACCGCAGAGATCGCGTCGCTGGACAGAATGCTGACGAGCGCAAAAGAAGTTTGGGAAAGGAGCGGCACGCCTGGCCAAGCTTACTTCGTGCGGGTCTGGCATCCAGGCGACCGTAACGCCTATGTCGAGTTTCGCCGCTCCCATGCCAACGAGGTGACGATGAATGTCGATCGGCTGACGTTTGACGGCACCACGGGTGAGCTGCTGCACCAGCACTCGGCGGCCCCCGTTGCTGGCGTGCAGCGCTTTCTGACCGGCCTGCATTTCATCCAGTTCGAGCATTGGACGCTGCGCTGGCTCTATTTCATCGGTGGCATGAGTGGCTGTGTGCTGATCGGCACCGGCCTGCTGTTCTGGTCCGGCTCGCGGCGCGCCAGGCATGAACGTCAGGGACGCATCGGCACTCGGGTGGTCGACGCTGTCAGCGTGACGGCCGGCCCAGGACTGATGATCGCAACGCTGACCTTCTTCGTCACAAACCGGCTGCTGCCCGCTGGCAGTGAATGGTTTGGCCAAAGTCGCGCAGAGCTGGAGATTTGGGCGTTCTGTTTGAGCTGGCTTCTGGCACTGGCCCACGCTGCGTGTTACCCGGCGCAGGCGTGGCGCCAGCAATTGCAATGTGCTGCCGTACTGGCTGTTACAGCGGTGGCGCTTAATGCACTCACCACCGCTTTTCTACTGCCGCTCAGCCTGTTTTCCGGATCTGCCGCCGTTGCAGGCATGGACATGATGCTGCTGGTACTCGCTGGGCTCTGCCTGCTGGCGTCGCGACGAATTCGAAGGGCCCAGATCAGCGCACCACCCGCCTCGCGCCCTTCACGGATCGAGCCGCCTCATGCCTGAACTGCTCGCCTCGATGTTGGCATTCGCGCTGTGCTATTTCGCCTTCGCCCTGTTGGCACTCTCCCAGGCGCCGCATCGCAAGGCTGTCGATCCGCTGGCCCATGCAGCCTCGCCTGCGGGTCAGTTTGCTCGATTGTTCGTTGCGGTAACGTGCCTTACCGCTGCGCTGGTGATTCTGCTGAAGATACAGGGCAGCGGTTTCGGAGCGGTGCTCTGGGCGCTGCTGCTCAGCGCCTCCGCCTTCACGCTGTCATTGACGTTGAGCTGGAAGCCCGACTGGCTGCGCCTGTTGCTAAGGGGCTTTTCCTTGGCCAGAAATACCCCCTAAACCGCTCCGACCGGACCGAGCCCCTGACCGCCGGCTCACCCCCACGCACCAAGGCGCAGCAGCGCTCAACAGAGAAGGCTGACTTTCGCGCCGCGTGAGCGGCCCAGCACGGTATTGCTCGCCGTCTCATGGCCAATGACCAGACCCAGATGGGTGAGGCTCTCCACTGCCGCCTGGTCACCGCTTCTTGTCCTTGTCGTAACAGCCAGAACCCAGGTCGTATTTGGGCAAACCTCAACCTTACCGGTCAGTATAGTTTCAGCTGTCACCACGCTGAGACCTGCACCATGGACAAAACCAGAACGCGCTTGATTGATTCGGCGCTGAGACTGTTCCTATCGCACGGTGTGCATATCACTGGGGTAACGGCCATTGCCTCTTTGGCCGGCGTTACCAAGATGACGCTCTACAGCCACTTCCCATCCAAAGATTCCTTGATAGTGGCCTGTCTTGATGAGCGCGACCGGCGCTGGCGTGAAGAGGTAGCGCGCACCTTGGCGAAGCAGCCCGATCCGGTCAGCAGCATGCTTGCTTTTTTCGACCTCTATGAGCGCTTTCTTCTGCGAGACAGCGGGCGCGGGTGCTTGTTTGTCAACAGTGCGGCTGAGTTCCCGCAGCCGGACCATCCTGTGCGCCTGGCAGTCAGTCGGCATAAACAGGGGATTCGCGAGAATCTCTCGGCGTTGGCCGCGAGCGCCGGTGTACGGGACCCTGATATAGCGGCTGAAGGCCTGTTTATCTTGCTGGAGGGCAGTTTTGTCAGCGGTTCGATGAGCCAGGACACGCCGGTATTCGATACAGCTCGAAGGATGGCTCAGAGCTGGATCCAGCAACAGGAATCACGGGAGAAGAGCGCATGACACTCGGCCTGCTGGCAGCAATAGCTGCGACCTTTTCCTGGTCACTGCTCTTTATCTTTCCGCAACTGGTTGGCGATTACAGCGTTTTCGATCTGGCCGTGGTGAGCTACGCCTTTGCCGGCGTGGGCAGCGCGATAGTGCTGTTCATCTACCGTCGTGAAGTTCGACAGTTGCGGCTGAACGACTGGGCATGGGCCGCGCTGCTGGGGTTCCTGGGCTATATCGGCTTCTTCTTTCTGATCACCACGGCGGTATTGGCTGCAGGTCCGGTGATTCCTCCGGTCATGATGGGCTCCGTCCCGATAGTGCTCGCCATCACTGCTAACTTGCGAAGCTCCAGCATCCCCTGGCGCGCAATTGCCGGCCCGCTGGTGATGGCAGCCCTTGGGATAGGGGTGGTCAACTACAGCGTGTTCAACGCAAGCGGGGCGATGGTGGACCGCCCAACAGGCTCAATACTGTTTGGGCTGCTTGCATCACTGGTCGCTATTGCCTTTTGGACGGGGTTCGGCCTGTTCAATGAAAGCGCTTTGGCCAAACGCCCAAAGATGTCACCGATGCTGTGGTCGGCCATGCTGATTATCAGTTGCGCCGTTGAAATGCTGGTCTTTATCCCGGTTGGGCTCTACTTGGAGCTGTCCAACTTCGCTATACAGCCAGGCGAAGTGGCCGGAACTCAGGCGCTGATAATCAGTGGAATGGTGCAAGGCCTCGGCGCCACACTGGCTGCGGCGTGGGCATGGTCAGTTGCAACTCGCAGGCTACCCCTCGCGCTCAGCGGTCAGTTGATCGCCAGTGAAACCCTTTACGCGACGGCACTGGGTCTGCTCATTTCGCAACGCTGGCCGTCTACTGCCGAAGCGCTTGGCACGGGGATGCTGTTCATAGGCGTTGTGTGGGCTATTCAGGCGTTTTATAGCAGGCAATCGCGCATCAAGAGCATGGCCGTCTAGCACAGCCGGGGGGAGCTGGAGGCCAACGAGGCGAACCAGATCTGTGGACGCTCTCCTGCGCGCCCGCCAGCAGGCCTGGCGCACCGCAACACGACAGTGCAGCGGCGAAAGCTCTACCTGGGCTCGGGAAAGCTCGTCCATCCGGCAGAGGGCTGGCGACTTCCTTGAGCCTTAAACGCTCCGCAACAACAATTTCTGGTGAGTATTCCCTGGCCAAACACCGTCTACCCTTCTGATATCGGTTTCGCTTCGAGGCGTCCCTGCGCGTTTCCGTCCCCCCGTGTCCAGCCAGCCAGAGGCCAGAAAACACATGGAAGCAAACAAAAAGCTACCCAAGGCCATCATCCTTTTCCCCGTCTTCATCCCCGCCGTGGTCGTCACGCTCCTTCTCGTCATAGGCACGATGAGCAACCCGGATCTGGCCGGCGAGGTGTTCAGCTCTACGCTGGCCTTCATCACCACCAATTTCGGCTGGTTCTACATGCTGTCGGTGGCGTTTTTTCTGGTGTTCATCGTCGGCATCGCCATGACGCCCTGGGGCAGCATCAAGCTGGGCCCCGACCACGCCGAGCCGCAGTACAGCTTTCCGGCCTGGTTTGCGATGCTGTTTTCAGCTGGATACGGCATCGCACTGCTGTTTTTCGGCGTCGCCGAGCCGGTATTGCACTATGCGTCGCCACCAGCGGGCGCGGCGGAAACGGTTGATTCCGCCAAGCAGGCGATGCAGATCGCCTTCTTCCACTGGGGCTTCCATATCTGGGCGATTTATGGGCTGACCGGACTGGTCCTGGCGTATTTTTCGTTCCGCCACGGCTTGCCGCTGTCCATGCGTTCGGCGCTCTACCCGATCATCGGCGAGCGCATCTACGGCCCGATCGGTCATGTTGTGGATGTCTTTGCGATTCTCGGCACCCTGTTCGGCATCGCCACGACACTCGGATTGTCGGTCACTCAGATCAATGCGGGCGTCAACTACCTCTGGCCCTCGATACCGATCAGCATCAACGTCCAGATCATCGCTATCGCGATCATCACCGGTCTGGCGATCTGCTCGGTGGTTGCCGGCCTGGACAAGGGCGTTAAGAACCTGTCGCTGCTGAACATGGTCCTGGCGATCGGGCTGATGGTGTTTGTATTCCTGGTCGGGCCGAGCATCTTTATCCTCGAGACCTTCCTGCAGAACACCGGCAGCTACCTGAACAACATCATCGAACGGACCTTTAACCTTCAGGCCTACAGCCGCAGCGACTGGATCGGCAACTGGACGCTGTTCATCTTTGGCTGGACCATCGCCTGGTCGCCCTTCGTCGGCCTCTTCATCGCCAAGATCAGTCGCGGCCGGACCATTCGCCAGTTCGTCTTCGGCGTGATGTTCGTGCCGACCATCTTCACCTTTCTCTGGTTCTCGGTATTCGGTGATACCGCGCTGCACTTGATCATGGTCGAGGGTTACACCTCGCTGATATCCGACGTGCAGGCGGACAACGCCATCGCCCTGTTCAAACTGTTCGAGCTGCTGCCGATGACCTCCATCGCCTCCTTTCTGGCGGTGGTGCTGATCATAACCTTCTTTGTAACCTCCTCCGACTCCGGCTCGCTGGTAATCGACTCCCTGGCAGCCGGTGGCGCAATTCATACGCCCGTTTGGCAGCGGGTCTTCTGGGCCAGCATCGAGGGCGTAGTCGCCTCCGCGCTGTTGCTGGCGGGCGGGCTTAGCGCGCTGCAAACCATGACCATTGCCAGTGCCCTACCCTTCGCCATCATCATGATGATTGCCGCGCTGGGCATGTGGCGCGCGCTGGTGATCGAAGGGCACCATGAAACCAGTCTGCAGAACCATATGCAGAGCAGCCGACTGGCCAGCAATGCCGGGCCCGGCCTGTGGAAGAAGCGGCTGGCCGGCCTGGTCAGTTTTCCTGATCGCGAGCAGGTCGATGCGTTCATGGGCAGCACCGTACTCAAGGCCATGCGTCGAGTGCAGCGCGAGCTTGGCGGCCAGGAGTGGACGGCCGAAGTGCACTCGGACGAGGCCAATTCGCGGGTCTATCTGGAAGTAATCAAAGAGGACCAGGTGGATTTCGTCTATGAGATCCGCGCTGTCGGGTATGCCATGCCAGCGTTCGCCCTGTCCGAGGGGCCGGACACCGACGAGCAGTACTTCCGGGCCGAGGTCTTCCTACGCCGCGGCGGACAGCACTACGACATCTATGGCTATGACCAGGCCGACATCATCAGCGACATCCTCGACCAGTTCGAGAAGTACCTGCACTTCCTGCACATCTCGCCCGGCAGCCTGCCGTGGAAAATGGGCGAGCATGACGAGATGCTCACAGGCGATCCCGATCTGCCCAAGAGCGAGCCGTCCTAGCCGCGCTCGCATCGACACCCGGCCGGCCCCGTTACCAGGGTTCGGCCGGCGGTTGTTATCCGGGTCTGAGGCTGTATCGGGCAAGCGAGGTCAACTTCATCTATACAGGTAAAGGCACATTGGCCGCGGCAAGCGAAGTGACTGGCCGGTCACAGCACTCGGGGCCGCGCCGCGCTTGGCGCATGCCCCCTCCCATGCTAGGTTTGCGCCTCGCCAGGACGGCGAGCAGTTGGCCGGAGCGCAATTTACATAGAAACGGACCAGGCGATGACCTGTTTCGAGAAGAGGAAGCTCTATGGCCGAGGCCATACCCGCACTGGAAATCCGCAATCTGCACAAGCGCTACGGCGATCTGGAAGTTCTCAAGGGCATCTCGCTGACCGCCCGCGACGGCGATGTCATCTCGATCCTCGGCTCGTCCGGCTCAGGAAAATCGACCTTTCTGCGCTGCATCAATCTGCTGGAAAATCCCAATGAGGGCGAGATCATCGTCGCTGGCGAAGCGTTGCGCCTAAAACGCGCCAAAGACGGCGATCTGGTCGCTGCCGATGCCAAGCAGATCAACCAGATGCGCAGCAAGCTCGGCTTCGTATTCCAGAACTTCAATCTCTGGCCGCACATGAGCGTGCTCGACAACATCATCGAGGCGCCACGTCGCGTGCTGGGCCAGAGCAAGGCCGAAGCCACCGAAACGGCCGAGGCACTGCTGGCCAAGGTGGGCATCGCCGACAAGCGTCACGTCTACCCGAACCAGCTCTCCGGTGGTCAGCAGCAACGAGCGGCGATTGCCCGGACCCTGGCGATGCAGCCACAGGTGATCCTGTTCGACGAGCCCACTTCGGCACTCGACCCGGAAATGGTACAAGAAGTGCTTACTGTGATCCGGTCGCTGGCCGATGAGGGTCGTACCATGCTGCTGGTCACCCATGAAATGAACTTCGCCAAGCAGGTTTCCAGTGAGGTCGTCTTCCTCCACCAGGGCCTGGTCGAAGAGCAAGGAACGCCGGAGCAGGTGTTCGACAATCCCCAATCGGCACGCTGTAAACAGTTCATGTCCAGCCATCGCTAATGGAGCAACACATCGCATGAAAAGCTATAAGAAGATTCTGCTGACTGCCGCCGCCACCCTGATGCTCGGCGCCAACGCCTTCGCCGCTGACAAGCTGCGCATCGGTACCGAGGGCGCCTACCCTCCCTTCAACCTGATCGATGCCAGCGGCCAAGTGGTCGGCTTCGACCTCGACATCGCCCACGCCCTGTGCGCGAAGATGGAAGTGGAGTGCGAAGTGGTGACCTCAGATTGGGACGGCATCATCCCCGCGCTGAACGCCGGCAAGTTCGACTTCCTCGCCGCCTCGATGTCGGTCACCGAGGAACGCAAGCAAGCGGTCGACTTCACGGACCACTACTACACCAACAAGCTGCAGTTCGTAGCGCCCAAGTCGGTCGACTTCAAGACTGACGAGAGCTACCTGGACGGCAAGACCATCGGTGCCCAGCGGGCTACCATCGCCGGCACCTGGCTCGAAGACAACATGGACGACGTGGTCGACATCAAGCTCTACGACACCCAGGAAAACGCTTACCTCGATCTGGCCTCCGGCCGCGTCGACGGCATCCTCGCCGACTCGTTCGTGCAGTGGGAATGGCTCAAGAGCGATGCTGGCAAGGACTTCGAGTTCAAGGGTGAGCCGGTGTTCGACAATGACAAGATCGCCATCGCCGTGCGCAAGGGCAACGATGAGCTGCGCGAGAAGCTGAACAAGGCGCTGGCTGAAATCCGAGCCGACGGTACTTACGAGAAGATCAACGCCAAGTACTTCCCTTTCAACATCTACTGATCCGTCTGAATCAAAGCCCGGCCGCCGTATGGGTAGGTCGGGCTTTGGTGTTTGAGCCCATATGATTCCCGACCTTCATGGATTCGGTCCGGCGCTGATCGCCGGTACCTGGATGACCATTCAGCTGGCTCTTGCATCCCTGGCCCTGGGCCTGGTGCTGGGCTTGCTCGGTGCACTTGCCAAGACATCGCCATACGCCACCCTGCGCTGGGTGGGCGGCACCTATTCGACCATCGTTCGCGGCGTACCCGAGCTGCTCTGGGTACTGCTGATCTATTTCGGCACCATCGGCCTGGTGCGCGGCATCGGCGAGATCTTCGGCATCGAGAATCTGGCTTTGAGCCCCTTCGCGGCCGGTACCATCGCTCTCGGCCTGTGTTTCGGCGCCTATGCCACCGAAGTGTTCCGGGGCGCGCTGCTGGCCATTCCCAAAGGCCATCGCGAAGCCGGTCTGGCACTGGGTCTGGGCAAACGGCGGATTTTCCTGCGACTGATCCTGCCACAGATGTGGCGCTTGGCCCTTCCCGGCCTGGGCAACCTGTTCATGATCCTGATGAAGGATACCGCGCTGGTTTCGGTCATCGGCCTGGAAGAAATCATGCGCAGCTCGCAGATTGCCGTCACCGCCAGCAAAGAGCCCTTCACCTTCTTCGTCGTCGCTGCCCTGATTTACCTGGGCCTAACCGTGATCGCCATGACGGGCATGTATTTTCTTGAACGACGTGCCGGTCGCGGCTTTTCCAGGAGCGCCGCATGAGCTGGGAATTGTTCATCAAGTGGCTGCCGGACTTTCTCGAAGGCGCCTGGCTGACACTGCAGCTGGTCGGTGTTTCGGTAGTGGCCGGATTGATTCTTGCGCTGCCGCTGGGCATCGCCCGGTCCTCGCGCCTGCTTGCAGTGCGTGCCCTGCCTTACGGCTACATTTTCTTCTTCCGTGGCACGCCGCTGCTGGTGCAGCTGTTCCTTGTCTACTACGGCATGGCCCAGTTCGAGGCCGTTCGCGAAAGCTGGATGTGGCCGTTTTTGCGCGACCCTTACTGGTGCGCAATCATTACGATGACGCTGCACACCGCCGCCTACATCGCGGAAATCCTGCGCGGCGCGATTCAGAACGTGCCGGCCGGTGAAGTCGAGGCGGCCCGCGCGCTGGGCATGTCCCGCTATCAGGCCCTGCGCCATGTCATCCTGCCGCGTGCCACCCGCATCGGTTTGCCCGCCTATAGCAACGAAGTGATCCTGATGCTCAAGGCCAGCGCCCTGGCGAGCACCATCACCTTGCTGGAACTGACCGGCATGGCGCGCAAGATCGCCGCGCGCACCTACATGCACGAGGAAATGTTCCTCACTGCCGGCCTGATCTACCTGATCATCGCCTTTGTGCTGATGCAGGGCTTCAAGCTGCTGGAGCGCTGGTTGCGCGTCGACGCCTGCCAAGGGCGCTGAAGGCACAGGGCTGATGGGCCCGTGGTCGCTTTGCGCCGCGGGCCGTTCGGCAGCATTGCCCTCCAGTCGTCACGCCTGCCAGCCTGCGGAATCCCTGGCCGCCGGCAGGGTCTCAACTCTCCCCATTTGCCAACGAGACTGCCCATGCCCGTCGACATTCAGCGCATCGAAAAGGACCAACTCGCCTGCTGGCGGATTCGATACGGCGACGCAGAAGCGGTCGTCGCCGAGCAAGGTGCCCAGCTACTCAGTTATCGACAGGGCGATGCACCACCAGTCATCTGGCTCAGCGAGCAAGCCGCGTTTCAATCCGGTCAGTCAGTGCGGGGCGGCGTACCGGTCTGCTGGCCCTGGTTTGGTGATCTGGCGCGCAACCCACGGCCGATTCAGGACAGCTACCAGGGCAGCCAGCCGGCACCGGCACATGGGCTGGTGCGCAATATCGACTGGGTACTGGCACGCAGCGACAGCAACGCCGACAGCGTCACGCTGCTGTTTACCTGCAACGCCAACCCTGATTTGCCCGGCTGGTCGCATGCTGTCGAGCTGAGCCTGCAGGTCTGCCTGGACAGCAAGGGCCTGCACCTGTCGCTGACCAGCCACAACCGCAGCGATACGGCAGTTGCACTGTCACAGGCCTTGCACAGCTACTTCACCATCAGTGACATCCATCAGGTGACGGTCGAGGGCCTGGACGGATGCCCCTATATCGAAACTCTGGAAGACTGGCAGCAGCGACAGCAACAGGGCGACCTGGCATTCGCCGGTGAGACCGACCGCATCTATCTGGATCTTCCTTCGAGGCTGAGCCTGCTCGACCCGGGCCTAAAGCGACGGATCATGCTCGAGACGCATGGCTCACGCTCTGCCGTTCTGTGGAACCCCTGGATCGCCAAGGCGCAACGGCTATCCCAGTTCGCCGACGACGCCTGGCAACGCATGCTGTGCATCGAAACGGCAAACGTCATGGGCGATGCAGTCCAGCTCGAGGCCAACGCACGCCATACCCTGAGCGTCTCGATCAGCGTCGAAACGGTCTGAGCGGTCCGGCCGCCTGCCGTCAGCCAGGATCCGGGCAACCGGACGCATTGAATCTATACTGCAAGCGAGCACCATCCCCAGCCGGTCGATGACTGGGGCTGATGCAAAGCCTGCCGGCCAGTCGCAATGCTCTGGAGGACTTTTGCCATGGAAGCCACGCTGCCGAAGACGGGTCCCGGCCAGTTCGCGCCACGTCTGCGTCCGCCTTGTGCTGAACCGCTATGAACGCCGACTTCGATGTCCTACTGGCCGGCGGCGGACACAGCCACCTTGGGGTCCTGCGCCAATGGGCCAGCCGTGACCGCCCGGCGGGCCGGATCGGGCTGGTCTCGGCCGAGCCGCACGCCTGGTATTCCGGAATGATGCCCGGCCTGATCGCCGAGCATTACCAGACGCGCGACTGCCGCGTTGCGCTGCCCAAACTGTGCGCCGCAGCCGAGGTTGAATTCATCCAGGGCACTTTGGTGGCCCTGCTTCCCGAAACACCAGAGCTGCTCCTGGCTACCGGCGAGACGCTGCGCAGTACTTGGCTGTCATTGAATCTGGGCTCTCTGCCCTGGCTGCCGGAACAGACCGATGACGGCATGGAGTTGCTCTCGGTCAAGCCGTTCGCCGACTTCATTCGCCGCTGGCAACAGTGGCAGGAGATTCCCGAGCCTGTGGGCATAGTCGGGGGCGGTGCAGCGGGTGTGGAACTGGCCTTGGCCATGGCCGGGCGGGTGCCGGCGATCGATCTGTTCTGCGCAGACGACCTGCTTGCCGGCCACTCGCCGCGCCTCAGGCGGCTGGCCCTGCGGCACCTGCAGGAAGCCAAGGTGCAGGTCCATGAGCACACCCCGATCCAGACCGTACATGGCAGCACCCTCGTCGGCGAGGGTCAGGTGCGCTGGCGCGGACGACGCCTGATCGTCGCCACAGGTCCCAGCCCGCTCGGCTGGCTGCGCGAATCGGGCCTGCGCGTGGACCGGCGTGGCTTCATCGAGATATCCGCATCGCTGCAGAGTCGCTCGCATCCCCACGTGTTCGCCAGCGGCGATTGCGCCAGCCTGCCGGGCGCCGTTCACAACGGCGTCCATGCAGTGCGCCAGGCGAGTGTGCTGGCTACCAATCTCACAAGAGCCTCGATTGGCCAACCACTGCGCCACTATCACCCCCAGTCGCAAAGTCTCGCACTGCTCTCTGATGGCCAGCATGGGGCACTGCTGAGTTGGGGTGGGGTCGCGGCCGAAGGCCGAGTGCTCGGCCGCCTGAAAGATCATCTCGATCGCCGCTTCGTACAACGCCACAGCACCGAGGGCTGAGGGTGTCAGCCGAGCAACTGCTGCAGACGTAATTGCAACAGCTCAGGAAACCGCTTGAACCAGGTCAGGTTGCGCGGTGATGGGTGTGGCAGCGGATGCAGGCGAAAAGCGCGCCCACTGCCCGTCCCCGTCGTCAGTTCGAGATCGAAATGCCCGGTGAAAAGGTCGTCTCGTTGCCAGAATGCCTCAAGCTCCTGGCGCACTTCGCGTGGCTGATCCAGACCAAACCAGAGAAACGCTTCACGTCCCAGCGTGATGATGTCGCGGCCCTGCCAGTTGTTGACCAGCAACTGGCGCATCAATGGATGAAACCGACGCTTTACGGCCATCGACCAGGCGCGGTTACCGAGCGGTTTGTAGGGCACCGTGTTGATCCAGAAAACCCTTCACCCACGCAGCGGCTGGCCTCGAAATCCGGCATGTCTGCGCCGTGGAGATGCCGATAAAGCCCGCGCCGCACCAGCTGCCCACCGCCACCGATGAAGGGCTCACCGTAGCGCACTTCCTCACGCCCCGGATCACGCCCAAAGAACGCAAGGGGGGCGTCGGCCGGCCCTAGACCGATGATCGGTTCCAGCGGATCCCTATCGAAAGCCTGGTATACCGCCTCATCGATGCCCTCGATCTGCTTCGCCAGCTCTGCGAAAGCCTTGTGCTGTGAAGGAGACAACGGTCGCTTCATCGGCTAAAGATCGCTTTCGTCTACCAGCTTTACCTCAGCGGCCGAGATCGCGTAGGCCGCGTCCGCCAGGTCATTGCTGACCGGTTCGATCTGCAACGTGCCATCTACCCAAAGCGGAGCATAGATATCGTCCAGCATGATCCCGGCAGGATAGCGGACCATCACGATCTGATTGGGCGGTGGCGGTGGGACATGGATGCAGGCGCCCGGATAAGGCACCAGAAAGAACTCGGTACTGCGGCCCTGGCTATCGGTTTCCAGCGGGACCGGATAGCCACCCAGGCGAATCAGCTTGCCGTTGAGCGCCGGCACGGTCTTGGCGGAGTACATCACCGCGGGCAGACCAGCACCCTGCTTGAGAGCGCCTTGATCGCTGAATCCATCGTTTTCTGGCGAGTCATGCTCGATTTCCGGCATCTCTTCCAGCGCCTGACGATCCTCAGCCGGCATCAGCTCAAGCCAGTCGAGTTCCGCCGGGGCGGCATGGGTGACGGAAACGCAGCACAGAAGGACGAGCAGAATTAAAGGGCGCATGACAACCGAAAGCTGTGGGAATGGGGCCGCCGGGCACGGCCCCGACGAATCAATGTTTACGGCTGGTGACCATGCCGTAGATGACCAGCAGGATAATCGCACCGACTACCGCACCGATAAAGCCCGCACCTTCGCCCGCCTCATACAGACCGAGCGCCTGGCCGCCGTACGTAGCCAGCAGCGAACCGCCAATACCCAGCAGGATGGTCATGATCCAGCCCATGCTGTCGTTGCCGGGCTTCAGGAAGCGTGCGATGAGGCCTACGATCAGGCCGATGATGATGGTTCCGATGATGCCCATGGGCAATCTCCTCAAGTCCGAAAATAGGCGTTACGTATTCTCGGACCTGAGGCGAGTCAGCCAGTTCGCCGCGTAAAGCAGCAAGCCAGACGGCCGGACGGTCAGTCGCGGGCGATCAGCGACTCGACGGCAGTGATCTGCCGATCCAGCGTGGAGCGGTCCGGGCATCGCAGCGTGGCATGACCGACCTTGCGTCCGACCTTGAACGCCTTGCCGTAATGATGCAGATGGCAGTCCTCGACCGCGATCACCTTGGCCACGTCCGGCACTTCACCGATGAAGTTGAGCATGGCGCTCTCGCCGACCTTTGCCGTCGAGCCGAGCGGCAAGCCACTTACAGCGCGCAGGTGGTTTTCGAACTGGCTGCACTCGGCGCCTTCGATGGTCCAGTGACCGGAGTTATGCACGCGCGGCGCGATCTCGTTGGCCTTGAGCCCACCGTCGACCTCGAAGAACTCGAAGGCCAGCACGCCGACGTAATCCAGCTCGTTCAGCACGCGGCCGGCATAATCCTCGGCCAGCGCTTGCAGCGGATGATGGGTGCTCGCCACCGACAGCCGCAGGATGCCGTTTTCATGGGTGTTGTGGACCAGCGGGTAAAAGCAGGTCTCGCCGTCACGCCCGCGCACCGCAATCAGCGACACTTCCCCGGTAAATGGCACGAAGCCTTCGAGGATGCACGGCACGCTGCCCAGTTCGGCGAAGGCGTCGGTAACGTCGGACTGTTTGCGAAGGACCTTCTGGCCTTTGCCGTCATAACCCAGGGTGCGGGTCTTGAGCACGGCCGGCAGGCCGATGTTGGCGGCCGCGGCGTCAAGATCGGCCTGGGACTGGATATCGGCAAACTCCGGCGTCGGGATGCCGAGGTCTTTGAACATGGACTTTTCGAACCAGCGGTCACGAGCGATACGCAGCGCCTCGGCGCTCGGATAGACCGGCACGAACTGCGACAGGAAGGCGACAGTCTCGGCCGGCACGCTCTCGAATTCGAAGGTCACCAGATCGACCTCGTCGGCCAACTGCCGCAGGTGGTCCTGATCGTTATAGTCCGCACGCAGATGCTCGCCCAAGGCCGCCGCGCAAGCGTCCGGAGCGGGGTCGAGAAAAGCGAAGTTCATGCCCAGCGGGGTGCCTGCCAGGGCAAGCATGCGGCCCAGCTGGCCGCCACCGATCACGCCGATCTTCATTACGCGTCCCTCGGGTCCGGATTGTCGAGCACGGTCTGGGTCTGCTCGTCGCGAAATTTCTTCAGCGCGGCGTGATACTCGGGGAATTCGTGGCCCAGGATGCTGGCCGACAGCAACGCGGCATTGATCGCGCCCGCCTTGCCGATGGCCAGCGTGGCGACCGGCACGCCTGCCGGCATCTGCACGATCGACAGCAGCGAATCCACACCCGAGAGCATCGATGACTGCACCGGCACGCCAAGCACTGGCAGATGAGTCTTGGCGGCACACATGCCCGGCAGGTGCGCGGCACCACCGGCGCCCGCGATGATCACGCGCAAACCGCGGGATTCAGCCTGTTCGGCGTACTGGAACAGCAGGTCGGGCGTGCGGTGTGCAGACACCACGGTGACTTCGTGCGGAATGCCGAGCTTTTCCAGCATATCTGCGGTGTGGCTCAAGGTGGACCAATCGGACTTGGAGCCCATGATCACGCCTACCAGTGCGGTCATCGTCGTGCCTCTCTTCGGCGCCTAGGCGCATCAGGAACAACGGCCGCGCTGAAAACAGCGCGGCCGTGCAGGAACAGGGTCGGAACCGGCCCGACCAAAGGCCGCGCAGTATAACGCACGCCCCAGCCCCCGGCACCTGCGACCGGTCATCTGAAACGGCCGGAAAAAGTTTGTTGGCTTGCCGGAGGTCAATGGTCCGGTCATCAGACCGGGCGCAGACTCGGCGTTCCGATCGCAAGGAGACAGCCATGAACCAGACCATGAAAGCCGCCGTGGCCCACGCCTACGGTGAACCGCTGCGCATCGAAGAAGTGAAGGTGCCCCTACCCGGCCCAGGGCAGATCCTGGTGAAGATCGAGGCCTGTGGCGTCTGCCACACCGACCTGCACGCCGTCGAAGGCGATTGGCCTGTACGTCCGCCGCTGCCGTTCATTCCCGGGCATGAGGGCGTTGGCTACGTAGCTGCAGTGGGCAGTGGCGTCAGCCGGGTCAAGGAAGGTGACCGGGTCGGCGTGCCCTGGTTGTACAGTGCCTGCGGCTGCTGTGAGCACTGCCTGACCGGCTGGGAAACGCTGTGTACTGAACAGCAGAACACCGGTTACTCGGTCAACGGTGGTTACGCCGAATACGTCCTCGCCGACCCGAACTACGTGGGGCTTCTACCCAAAGAGGTGGCCTTTGACGAGATTGCGCCGATTCTCTGCGCGGGCGTGACGGTCTACAAGGGCCTTAAAGTGACCAACGCACGACCGGGACAGTGGGTGGTGATTTCCGGAGTTGGCGGGCTCGGTCACGTCGCAGTGCAATACGCCAAGGCGATGGGCCTGCACGTGGCTGCGGTTGATGTTGACGACGCCAAGCTGGAGTTGGCGAAAAAACTGGGCGCCAGCCTCACCATCAACGCGCGAACGGAAGATCCGGTCGAGGTGATCCAGCGCGACATCGGTGGCGCCCACGGCGTGCTGGTCACGGCCGTGTCCAACAGCGCCTTTGGCCAGGCCATCGGCATGGCACGGCGGCACGGCACCGTGGCGTTGGTCGGGCTGCCGCCAGGCGACTTTCCGACGCCGATCTTCGACGTGGTGCTGAAGGCGATCAGTATCACCGGCTCCATCGTCGGCACCCGCGCGGACCTGCAGGAAGCCCTGGATTTCGCCGCCGAAGGCCTGGTCAAGGCGACCATCCACAGCGGCAAACTCGACGACATCAACCAGATTTTCGACCAGATGCGCGCCGGCACCATCGAAGGCCGAATCGTGATGAACATCTAGCAGGATCGCCCGGACTCATCCTGTGCCGATGAGTCCGGCCTGCTTTCACTCTTTCAGCACGCCCTCAACGCCCTGCCCCGCGCCTGCTTCCAGCTTGCGCCAAAGCAGGCGAACCGGTGCCTTGCGTACCAACGCGCAGCGGTACAGGCGAATCTCCAGCGGCACGCGCCAGTGCTCGCCGCCACAAACCACCAGTTCGCCGCGCTCCAGCTCGGCAGTCACGCTCAGTCGCGGCACCCAGGCCAGGCCGAGGCGCTGCATGGCCATGCTTTTCAGACTGTCGGCCATGGCCGTTTCGTACACCGTGGAAGAGCGCAGGCCGCGCTGGCGTAACAGCAAATTGACCGAACGGCCGAGCGAGGCGCCAGCGCTGTAGGCCAGCAGCGGGACGCTCTGCCCGCTGTCTGGGTCGAACAGGGGCTCGCCAGCGGCATCGACCGCGCACACTGGAACGATTTCGGTGCGGCCCAGCGACAGGGACGGGAACAGCTCAGGATCCATTTGCAGCGCGGCGTCTGGGTCGTAGTAAGCGAGGATCAGGTCGCAGGCGCCTTCGCGCAGCGAGTGCACCGCCTCACCGACATTGGTCGCGACCAGTCGGCTGTTCACCGGCACACCGTCCTGATGCAGACGCGCCAGCCACTCGGGAAAGAAGCCCAGCGCCAGCGAATGCGCAGCGGCAATCTGCAACACCTCGCCGCGCTGCCCCTCGAGGTTGTGCAGGTAATGCACCACCTCGCCGATCTGATCGATCATGTTGCGTGCGGTGACGAGGAACAGCTGGCCCGCCTCGGTCAGCTCGACCGGCGTCTTGGCGCGGTTCACCAAGGTCAACCCAAGGCAGTTTTCCAGGCTGCGAATGCGCCGACTGAAGGCTGGCTGGGTGACGAAGCGTCGCTCCGCTGCCTGGGAAAAACTTCGAGTCGCGGCCAGGGCGACCAAATCCTCCAGCCACTTGGTTTCGATGTTCATGCCGACTCCCGGAGCAATCAATAGGGTGCTGATGGGCAGCAATAACGCTTCTCAGCTGAAGGACGTCACACCACCGCTATGCCGATCACGCATGACCCAGCGTTTAACGGCATTGGCCGCAGAACCCGCGGAAACCCTATGGTAGCGGCCTTCGCGGCAAACGCCGCTTTTCTCTCGGATGAGAATCCTCATGTCCTCCGCTGCATCTTTCCGCCTCGAAAAAGACCTGCTTGGCTCCCTCGAAGTACCCGCTGACGCCTACTACGGCATCCAGACGCTGCGCGCGGTGCGCAACTTCCACCTCTCCGGCGTGCCGCTGTCGCACTTTCCAAAACTGGTGGTGGCACTGGCCATGGTCAAGCAGGCGGCGGCGGACGCCAACCGAGAACTCGGCCATCTCAGCGGCGCCAAGCACACGGCGATCAGTCAGGCCTGCGCGCACCTGGTCCGTGGCGAGCACCACGACCAGTTCGTCGTCGACATGATTCAGGGTGGCGCCGGCACCTCGACCAACATGAATGCCAATGAAGTGATTGCCAACCTGGCCCTGGAATACATGGGCCACGCCAAGGGCGAGTATCGCCACCTGCACCCGAACAACGACGTGAACATGGCGCAATCGACCAACGACGCCTACCCGACCGCCATTCGCCTGGGCCTGCTGCTGGGTCATGACACCCTGCTGGCCAGCCTCGACAGCCTGGTACAAGCCTTTGCCGGCAAGTCGGGGGAATTTGCGCACATCCTCAAGATGGGCCGCACCCAGCTGCAGGACGCAGTGCCCATGACCCTCGGCCAGGAGTTCCGCGCGTTTGCCACCACCCTCGGCGAGGACCTTGAGCACCTGCGCCTGATCGCGCCGCAGCTGCTGGTCGAGGTGAACCTCGGCGGCACTGCCATCGGCACCGGGATCAACGCCGACCCCAGCTATCAGGCCCTGGCGGTGCAGCGTCTGGCGACCATCAGCGGCCACCCGCTCAAACCTGCTGCCGACCTGATCGAAGCCACCTCGGACATGGGCGCCTTCGTCACCTTCTCCAGCATGCTCAAGCGCCTGGCGGTGAAGCTGTCGAAGATCTGCAACGACCTGCGTCTGCTCTCCAGCGGCCCGCGCACCGGCATCAACGAAATCAACCTGCCGCCGCGCCAGCCGGGCAGCTCGATCATGCCAGGCAAGGTCAACCCGGTGATCCCCGAAGCGGTCAACCAGGTGGCCTTCGAGGTGATTGGTAATGACCTGGCACTGACCATGGCCGCCGAGGCCGGGCAGCTGCAGCTCAACGTCATGGAGCCGCTGATTGCCTTCAAGTTGTTCGATTCGATCCGCCTGCTGCAACGCGCCATGGACATGCTGCGCGAGCATTGCATCGTCGGCATCACCGCCAACGAGGACCATTGCCGGCGCCTGATGGAAAACTCCATCGGCCTGATCACCGCTTTGAACCCCTACATCGGCTACGAAAACGCCACTCGCATCGCCGGCCAGGCGCTGCTCAGCGGCCGTGGCGTGCTGGAACTGGTGCGAGAGGAACAGCTGCTGGACGACGCCACCCTAGACGACATCCTGCGCCCGGAAAACATGATCGCGCCGCGACTGGTGCCGCTGAAGGCGTAACGCCGGCAAGGCAAACCAGCGGCGGCAGAGCCACGGTGCTCGTCAGTGAAGGTGCAAGCGCCGCTCTCCGTGCGAGGCGGCGCAGGCGCACCGATCAAAGCGTGATGCGGCACATGCCGCCGTTTTTTTCGCTTGCGTAGACTCCGCCGCTTTCACGGAGGCCCCATGCGCAGACTACTCGCCATCACCCTGTTGTTCAGCACCATTACCGGCGTGCCGCTCGCGCATGCAGAGCTGCCGCAAGGCTACGAAGTGGTGCTGCAGACCGAGAACTTCCCGCCGTTCAACATGGCCGAGGGCGGCAAGAACTTCGCTAAGGAAGAGCACATTCAGGGCATCAGTGCGGACACCGTCCGGGAGATGTTCAAGCGCGCCGGCATTGATTACTCGATGACGCTGCGCTTTCCCTGGGATCGCGTTTACCAGGCGACCCTGGATTTCCCCGACCACGGGCTTTTTTCCACCTCCATGACCGATGACCGCCGCCCGCTGTTCAAGTGGGTCGGCCCCATCGCCCAGTACGAAAGCGTACTGCTCTCGGCCCCTGGCTCGAACCTCAAGCTGACCAGCCTGGAACAGGCCAAGGGCTACACCATCGGCGCCTACAAGAGCAGCGCTGTGAGCCAGCGTGTCGAAGCCCAGGGCCTCACGCCGGTCAACTCGCTGCGGGATCAGGAAAATCTGCAGAAGCTGCTCAGCGGCAGTATCGATCTCTGGGCAACCTCCGACCCGGTCTGGCGCTACTACGCCCGGCAGGAAGGCGTGGGCGCCTTGAACACCGTGCTGGTGTTCAACTCCGCCCCGCTGTACCTGGCACTGAACAAGGACACGCCTGATGAAGTGGTTACCCGCCTGCAGAACGCGCTGGACGAGATGAAAACCGAGGGCTACGGCACCTGCGTCAAGCATCCTGAACTCTGCTGAACCTGCCACCAGGGCGATGGTGCGCGCGGCGCCATCGCCGCGTGACGACCGCGCTTACAGGCTCTTCCATCTTGCCGAGCTGTGGTGCGCCTAAGTGACCGCCGCAGCCGCTCGGCAGCTAGCACCGGCCTTACTCGATCTCGAACAAACCATCCTGCAACGACACCGCAGCCAGTCGATCGCGGATTTCCGGGTCAATGCGCGGGTCATCCAGGCCGTAAAGCATCACCTGCCGATAGGCATTGACCCGATTGATCTCGCTGCCCAGGTACTCCCAGACCACGCGAGTACAGGCCGGGGTACGACGGTCGCCGCTGGAGACGCCTGTCTTCAGGCCGTTGAGGCGGCTGATGCGGCTCTTGAAACTGGGAATGAGGATGGTCTGGCTCATCTCGTTTCCGGTCAGCGATTCGTAGTCGATCAGAAACAGGCGATCCTGCAGGTAGAACGCCGCGCCGAGGTAACGACAACGCACCACCCAGTCCTCGGCCCTTGGGTTGTCGGCACGCGACTGCTCCTGGCGCTCCTGGCGCTCGAAGACGAAGCTGCCACGGTCCTCGCGCAGATGCACCAGCGACAGCAGAATCTGCCCCGGCACCGACATACAGTTGGCGTATTCGAAGTAATAGCCGCAATAACGGGAGAGGCTGTTGGCGTTGTCGCGCATCGGCTGGAACAACTCCAGCAGCGGGTCGCTGGCAGCGATGCGCTCCTGGTCGTGACTGCGCATGCCAATCAGCTGAGTGAACTGGTCGCTCGGCAGGCTCAGTTCGTAGCTTTCCACGCCAAAGAAATCGCAGATGCGCTTGAGGTTGTGTGCGGTGGGGCGGCTCTGCCCGTTCAGGTACTTGTTGAACTGGGCGCGGTTGATCGTCAGCTTTCGACAGACCTCGGCGATCGAGCGGTAATGGCTGCAGAGCAGCTTGAGATTGGCGCCGAGGTGGTCTTGCATTGAGATGTCCGGTGATGCGAGCGGCGCGATTCTAGCATCAACTCGCGCCAGATCGCCGCGACCCGCGCAATTGAATGACCGCGGGGTCTGGCTAACCATTCCGGGTCGGTGTTTCACCATTTGTCAAAACAACAACAGAGACCTCTCCGCCATGCTCGATCTTCTCAACGATCTCATCTGGAGCAAGCTGCTCATCGTGATGCTGATAGGCCTCGGCCTGTTCTTCACCATTGCCTCGCGCTTCGTTCAGTTCCGCTATTTCGGCAGCATGTTTCACATCTTCGCTGAAGCCTTCAAACGCCAGCCAGGCCAGCTCAGCTCGTTCCAGGCGCTGATGCTCAGCGTCGCCGGCCGCGTCGGCGCCGGCAACATTGCCGGTGTTTCGGTCGCCATCATGCTCGGCGGGCCAGGCGCAATCTTCTGGATGTGGATCGTGGCGCTGGTCGGCATGGCCACCAGTTACTTCGAATGCTCCCTGGCCCAGCTGTACAAGCGGCGCGAGCCCGACGGCGGCTATCGCGGCGGCCCGGCCTTCTATATCGAGCACGGCCTCGGCCAGCGCTGGCTGGGCATCGTCGTGTCGCTGCTGCTGCTGGTGACCTTTGGCTTCGGCTTCAACGCCGTGCAGTCCTACACCGTCGCCAGCTCGATGAACGACACCTTCGGCGTGCCAACCTTTGTCAGCGGTATCGTGCTGATGGTGGTGATCGGCCTGATCATCTTCGGTGGCATCAAGCGCATCGCCAAGTTCGCCGACGTGCTGGTACCGATCATGGCGTTCTCCTACATCGCCATGGCGATCTTTGTCATCGGCAGCAACGCCAGCGCCATTCCTGAAGCATTCGGCACCATCTTCCGCAGTGCCTTCGGCCTGGAACCCGCTTTCGCCGGCGGCATCGGCGCGGCCATCATCATGGGCGTCAAGCGTGGCCTGTTTTCCAACGAAGCGGGCCTGGGCAGTGCGCCCAACGTCGCGGCGGTGGCTGAGGTCAAGCACCCTGTGGCGCAGGGCATCGTGCAGTCGCTGAGCGTATTCATCGACACCATCATCCTGTGCAGCTGCACCGCGCTGATCATCATCCTCTCCGGCGTGTTCGAGCCGGGCAGCGAAATGGCCGGTGTGGTGCTGACGCAAACCGCTGTGGCCGCCGTCGTCGGAGAGTGGGGCCGGGTGTTCATCAGCGTCGCGTTGCTGCTGTTCGTGTTCACCACGCTGATCTACAACTACTACCTCGGCGAGAACGCACTGGGCTTCTTCACCGGCAAGCGCTGGCCAGTATTGGTGTATCGCGTCATGGTTATCGGCCTGGTGATGTGGGGCTCGATTCAGGACCTGGGCACGGTGTTCGGTTTTGCCGATGTCACCATGGGGCTGCTGGCAATTTGCAACTTGATTGCCCTGGCGCTGCTGTTCAAGGTAGGCCTGCGCCTGATGCGCGATTACGATAGCCAGCGCAAGGCAGGTGTCGAGTCGCCAGTATTCGATCCGAAGAACTTCGCCGATCTGGATCTGGACCCGAGCGTCTGGCCAGCCAGAGTCGCCAGTGAATCGACGGTCAACACCGCCACGGCTGCCCGTCAGGCACATCAGCGTTAAGTTGCTCCGCGTCGTTTGAACAGGGGCCGCTGGCCCCTGTTTTCATTAGGAGACCCCTATGCCGGCTTCCAGAAACACCCTGGTGCTGTACACCGGCGGCACCATCGGCATGCAGCAGAGCGCCGAAGGGCTGATGCCTGCTTCCGGCTTCGCCAGCCGACTGCGCGACCAGCAGGACAAACAATCCGAGCTGGCCTTGCCAGACTGGCAGTTCCGCGAACTGCTGCCCGCCATCGACAGCGCCAACATGAACCAGACTCACTGGCTGGCAATGGTCGAGGCGATCCGAGCCGGTGTCGAGCAGGACAATTGCGACGCCGTGCTGGTCCTGCATGGCACCGACACCCTCGCCTACAGCGCGGCGGCGCTAAGTTTCCTGCTGCTGGGCCTCCCGGTGCCGGTGGTGCTGACGGGCGCGATGTTGCCGGCCGGCGCGCCCGGTAGTGACGCCTGGGACAACCTGTTCGGTGCGATGCAGGCGCTGCACGCGGGCGTCGAGCCAGGCGTGCATCTCTACTTCGCCGGCAAACTGATGCACGGTGCTCGCGTCAGCAAGCTCGGAACCGCCAGCCTCGATGCCTTCGGCGTACTGCCACGGCTGCGTCAGGGCCAGCGCGCACCCGCTATTCCCGCAACACTCGACTACCGCCAATCGCGTCAGCAGGTGAACCTCGCGGTGCTGCCGCTCTACCCAGGCATTCAGGCGACGCAGGTGCACGCCTTGCTGTCCAGTGGCGTGGAGGGCGTGCTCATCGAGTGCTATGGCAGCGGTACTGGGCCCGCGGATGATGCTGATCTGCTGAAGGCGCTGCAGGACGCCCATCAGCGCGGCGTTGTACTGGCCGCGATCAGCCAGTGCCCGCAGGGGCACGTCGAATTCAGCATTTATGCGGCCGGCAGCAAACTGGCCGCCAGCGGGCTGATGTCAGGCGGCGGCATGACGCGGGAGGCGGCACTGGGCAAGTTGTTCGCGCTGCTCGGCGCCGGGCTGTCGCAGACCGAAGTCGAGCACTGGTTCGCCCTCGACCTCTGCGGTGAGCGCGTCAACTGATCTGCGGGCTCAACTCGGATGGAGATCGAACTCCTGAAGGCAATCCCGGACCTGCCGACGCAGCTCGTCGAGGTCCAGCGGCTTGCTCAGCCAGCCTTGGCAGTCGAGCCCGGTCTTCTTTTCACTCACCGCACTCAGCACGAGCACCGGCAGCCATTGGGTGGTCGGGGCCTGACGCAGCAAACGCAGCAACTGCTCACCATCGAGCTCCGGCAGGTTGAAATCCAGCAGCAGCAACTCCGGCGGATCGACCAGCAAGTGTTCCAAGGCCATCCGCCCATTGCCGATTACGCTGACCTCAGCCAGATCAGCCAGGGCCTTGCGCACCAGCAGCTGGCTGGCCGGGTCATCTTCGACATAGACGATCCGCGGCCGCTGGCGAAGCGGCCGGGCGCTCTGCGCACCCGCCAATGGCAGGGCGATCCAGAAGCGACTGCCGGCTCCAGGCGCACTCTTCACCCCGATACTGCCGCCCATCAGCTTGGCGTACTCCAGGCACAGCGAAAGGCCGATGCCCGCACCCTGGATGTTCGAACTCTCGCGGCCAAGCCGGCGAAACGGCTCGAACAGCTGCGCCTGCAAACTCTCGTCGATGCCGAGCCCCGTGTCTTCGACCACCAGCCTTGCCTGGCCGGCGACCGTCTCGATGCGCAGCACAATCTTCCCGTCTGGCTTGTTGTACTTGATGGCGTTGGACAGCAGATTGAGCAGTACCTGACGTAACCGACGCGGCTCGCCCTGCACTTCGACGGGCCCGGGCGGCAAATCGAATTCCAACTGCAGGCCGTGGCGCTGAACATCAAGCGCCACCAGCTCGGCGCACTCATGCATCAAAGCAGTGACTTCGACGGTTTTTAGCGTCAGCTGCGGCCGCTCGGCCTGCAGGCTCGACCAGTCGAGAATATCGCCAAGCAACTGGTTCAGATGCCGGCTGGCCAACAGGATCTCATCGAGATACTCAGCAGCTTCCGGCTGCGCATCCGGCGAGCAGTCCATGCGCATCAGCTGGGCGAACCCAAGGATGGCGTTAAGCGGCGTACGCAGCTCATGGCTGATGCTGGAGATGAGATGAGTCTTGGCCTCGTTGGCCGCATGCGCCTGCTGAATGGCTTGGCGCAAATCGTCCTCGACCCGCTTGATGGCATCGATATCCACATGCGTACCAGCCACCAGGGTCGCTTCGCCTGTTTGCGGGTCGCGCTCCAGCACGCGGCCGCGACTGAGCAGCCAGTGATATTCACCCAGCGCATCAGCGAAGCGGTACTCGCTCTCATAGCGCAGCGCCTGCCCTTCGTGCATGCGGTCGAGTTCGGCCTGTACCTGGGCGACGTCGAGCGGATGGATACGCTGCAGAAACTGAGCCTCGCTCAGCTGTGCCGAAGACAACCCGAAGCGAGCTGGCAGGCGCCCCCGAAGCTGCATCACGCCGCGACGCATGTCGTTTTCCCAGAGGCTTTCAGTGGCGCTTTCAAGCACCAGTTCGAGACGCTCCTGAGCCTGGGTACGCTGCGCCTCGCTGTCCTCAAGCTGAGCGCCGATGCCGCGGGTGTGCTGCGCCAGATCATCCAGCTCGCGGATTTTTGACGAGACGGGCTCCGGCCGCCACCGACCGAGGCCGATCTGGCCCATCATCTGCGAGATACCCGCGATCGGCTTCAGCAGCGCCTGGCTGAGCTGGCGCGCACGCAGCCACATGAAGGCGAAAAACAGCAGGTAGAACAGCACCAACCCGGCAATCAGTAGATAGCCGATCTGCTGAAAGCGACTGGCCAAGGCATTGGTCTGGCTGAAAACGGCGTTTTCATCGACCACCGCCATCAGGTGCCAACCGGTTTGCGGCACCGTCGTCCAGGCGACCAGCCGTTGTTCACCCTTCAGCTCCAGGCTCATGACCCCCTCGCTCTGCGTAGCGACCGCCTTTGCCAGCTCGCGGGTCTGGCCGCGGCGGTCAAGGCGGAAATCTTCAGGCTTGAGCGTTTCCTGGCGCACCGCGCCGTTGTAATAGTGATCGGTCAGCTCGTTGAGCTCGAATTCCCGTTCGCCCGACTCCGGCAGGGCCATGATGCTCAGGTCACGGCTGACCAGCATGGCATAGCCGTCCCAGGGCACTCGCAGATGACTGATCTGATTCAGGAGGCCGCTGACCGTGATGTCGATACCGCTGACGCCTTCGAGCATGTCCCCTCGGTAAACCGGCGCCACGGCCGACATCATCCAGCCCTGCCCGGCCGGATCGAGGTAGACGTCGGTCCACACCACCTGGCGCGCGGGGTTGTGCCAAGCGTTGGCCAGGTAATAGAAGTTGTAGCTGGGGATGTTCACATCCGGCGCGTACTGCTGGGCCGTATCGAACCAGGGATAGATGTGGTTGTAGCCGTCCCAGCTGTTGAAATAGAGGCTGGCGATCAGCGGGTTGCTGGCGTGCAGCTCCTTCATCAGCGGATCGAGCCGCTGCAGCTTGGCCACCTTCTGCAGATCGTGACGTTCCGGGGGCGTCAGCCCCGAGTAGAAGCTGGCGGCGCCACCCAGGTCGCGGGGGCTATAGCGCACCCCATCGGCATTGAGCTCAAGCGGCAACGGCGCCACGGGGCTGTCGTCTTCCAGCGCACGACGGGAGAAATTACGAAACAGGGTGGCCGCGTTCGCCACTTCCTGCAGCTGCTGGCTGATCACTCGCGACTCACGCGCCACGGCTGTCTGTAATTCGGAAAGCGCCGTTTCGCGCAGGTGCTCGATCTGCGCATCGCGGATGGCGCTGTTGGTCAGCAGGTAGGCCGCGATCAGCACGACCTCGACCAGCACCAGTGGGATCAATGTTGTCTGAACGAAGGCACGCCAGATCCATTGGCGTATCCCGGTGGGGGTTTTCGACACAGGCAGCTCCAGCGTTCCAACTCAAGCGCTCGGCTTGGTCACCGCAAGAATCCTAGCATGGCCTTATGCGCGACCGAGTCACCGCGCGAATAACCGGCCTCCGGAGCACCTCAGCGTCAGCGGCCAGCCAGCTCGATCAGCTCGGCCCGCCATTCGGCGTCACGCGGTAGCGCCAGGAATGAGGGGTTGAGGAAATCCTCACGCGCTTCGTAGGTCAGGGCGGCGCCGGCAATATTCAGCACCTCGCCGCCGGCGCCCTCCAGCACGCCTTGGGCCGCCGCCGTGTCCCACTGTGAAGTCGGTGCCAGCCGCGGGTAACAGTCGGCGGCCCCTTCGGCCAACAGGCAGAACTTCAGCGAGCTGCCGACACTGGCTAATGCCAGCTCGCCAAAACGTTGCCGCAAGCCATAGAGCAAACGCTCCTGCGCCGGACTCGAGTGGCGACGGCTCGCAACGACGGTGAACTCGCCCGCAGCCTGATGGCGCACCCGCAAGGGCTGCGCCGCACCGTCTGCTTCAGCACGCCAGGCACCAAACGCAGCACCGCCGTAATAGCAGCGGCCATTGGCCGGGACCCCGACCACTCCGAACAGCACCCGCCCCTGCTCAATCAACGCGACATTCACGGTGAATTCTTCGCTACCGGCGATGAATTCCTTGGTGCCGTCCAGCGGATCGACCAACCACCAACGCGACCAGCCGGCACGCTCGGCAAGATCCAGCGCGCAATCTTCCTCGGACAATACCGGGATGGCCGCATCGAGCGCCCGGAGGCCATCAGCCAGCAGATGATGAGCCGCCATATCAGCGGCGGTTACGGGCGATGCATCGGCCTTCTCATGCACCTGCACATCGTTGCGCCAGTGCGGCAGGATGGCCTCGCCCGCAGCGCGGACCAGCTCAATGACGGGGGCCAGATAGGGATGGCTCATAGCGCGAACTCCCCCCGCTGGCTGAGCAGATCACGCGCCAGATAAAGGGCCGCCAGGGCTCGCCCTTCGCTGAACTGCGGGTTCTGGATCAGGCTGGACAACTCACGCAGATCCACCCGGTCGACACGCATCGGCTCTGGCTCGTCCCCCGGCAGCTGCTCGGGATAGAGGTCGCGCGCCAGCACCACCTGAATCTTCTGGCTCATGTAGCCCGGCGACAGCGACAGTTCGGTGAGCAATTCCAGGCTGCGCGCGCCGAAACCGGCCTCCTCTTTCAACTCCCGGTTGGCCGCGTCGAGCACGTCTTCGCCCGGCTCGATCAACCCCTTGGGCAGCGACAGTTCGTAGGTATCGGTACCGCCGCAGTACTCCTCCACCAGCAGCGCCCGGCCATCAGCTTCCAGCGCGACGATCATCACCGCGCCATAGCCGGTCCCCTTGCCGACCAGTCGTTCGTAAGTACGCTCCACGCCGTTGGAAAACCGCAGCTGCAGCTCCTCGACACGGAACAGGCGGCTGCTGGCGACAATCTCACGGGCGAGTACGGTAGGCTTCTGGCGCATGGGGATATCCTTGGAACGCGAAGGCCAATCATAACCCGGCTTTTTGTGATCGCCGCGAACGCTTTGCATCGAGCCGACCGCTGTCGCACCATTGTGCCAACCGCCGAACAAGAGCCCGCCATGATCGCTTCACTGCCCTGGTCCGAGATCGACACCGTCCTGCTGGACATGGACGGCACCCTGCTGGATCTGCATTTCGACAACCATTTCTGGCTCGACCTGCTGCCCCAGCGCTATGCCGAACGGCATGGCATCAGCCGCGCCATGGCCGAACTGGAGCTGGCCCCGCTGTTCAACGAACATGAGGGCAAGCTTACCTGGTACTGCCTGGACTTCTGGACCCGCGAGCTGAACCTGCCGATTCGTGAGATGAAGCGCGAGATCGCTGACCTGATCGCACTGCGTCCGGCTGCCGACGAATTTCTCGCGGCTCTGCGCGATGCGGGCAAGCGCGTTGTGTTGATCACCAACGCCCACCGCGACTCGTTGTCGCTGAAGCTCGAACGTATCGAACTGGCACCCTGGTTCAATCGTCTGATCAGTTCACACGACTATGGCTTCCCCAAGGAGCAAGCCCAGTTCTGGCATGCCCTGAAAACGGATCTGGATTTCGATCCGGCAACCGCGTTATTCATCGACGACAGCCTGTCCGTACTGCGCAGTGCGCGGGCTTACGGCATCGCTCACCTGCTGGCCATCAGCGAACCGGACAGTCGCCGAGGCAGGAAGGACACCGAAGAATTCACCGCTGTGGACGATTATCTCGAGCTGATCCGCAGCCTGCAGGGCTTCTCGGCCTGACCGAAAGATGCGGGCGTGCTTAACTCAGACGTATGTGTATCCGCCTTATAAGAGACGGCCAGCGGATGATGGAAAAGGCGATCCAGGTGACTGACGTCCAGCGTATACATGAACTCGGCATAGGTGCGATGCGGGTAGAACCCTGGCGCGCCAGAATGGAAGGACTATGGTTGTAGACGCAGGATTCTGGCCTTCCGAGCGCAGCAAAATGGGCCGGCAGATCCGCCTGCACGACTGGAGCACAACGGTGCTGGGCCCGGTCGAGCACTGGCCGACCGTTCTGCGCGTACTGCTCGACACCGTGCTCGAGACGCCGCTGCCAATGTGCATCCTGTGGGGCGAAGCCAGCCTGCAGCTGTACAACGATGCGCATGCCGCTGCCATCGGAGACCACCATCCAGGGGCGCTCGGGGCACCAGTCGCGACATCCTGGGGCGACAACTGGCCGGATCTGCATCATGCGAGCCCGCTCGCTGAGCGCAACCGGACCTGCACACTGCGCAACTATCACCCTGTCGACAGCAGCCTGTCGCCGGGCAGCAATGTTGGCTTCGATATCGCCATCAGCCCCATCCGCGACGGGCAACAGATCGTTGGGCAGCTGCTCTGTCTTCGGCCAAGCGAAGAGGAGGCACTGCGCCGCCGGAACGCTGAAATCAAGATGATCAACGACGCCTTGCCGGTGCTTATCGGCTACGTTGATCGAGATGAGCGCTTTCGTTTCAACAACAGCCACTATGAAAGCTGGTATGGCTTAAGCCCCGAGTCGCTATACAGCAAAAGCGTTCGCGAGGTCATCGGTGAAGAGGCCTATGCCATTCGCGAGGCTCACATCAAGGCGGCACTGGCCGGCCAGGAACTGAGCTTCGAAGCCTACAGCTCGCACCGCGACGGCAAACCACGCCAAACCCAGGTCCAATACCTGCCGCGCCGCGACGACCAGGGTGAGGTACAGGGCTTTTTCGTGCTGGCTCAGGACGTCACCGAGCGCTGGGAAGCAGAACAGGCGCTGCGTGAGCTCAACGAGACGCTGGAAAGTCGGGTACAGGAGCGCACCGAGGCGCTGGCGGAAGTCTACGAGCGCCTGCTCAAGGAAATGGCCAGTCGTGAGCAGGCGCAGGAAGCGCTGCGCCAGGCGCAGAAGATGGAAGCGGTGGGCCAGCTCACCGGCGGCATCGCTCACGACTTCAACAACATGCTCACCGGCATCATCGGTGGGCTGGACCTTATCCAGCGCTACAACCAGACCGGCCGACACGCCGAAACCCAGCGTTTCATCGACGCGGCGGTCACCTCGGCCAACCGCGCGGCGGCGCTCACCCACCGGCTGCTAGCCTTTGCCCGTCGCCAGCCGTTGAATCTCAAGCGGGTCGACATCAATGCGCTGGTCGAGTCCATGCACGACCTGATGGTGCGCACACTGGGCAGCCACATCCTGGTCGACGCTCAGCTGCAGCCGGACCTGTGGCCAGCCCACAGCGACGACAACCAGCTGGAAAGCGCACTGCTCAACCTGGTCATCAACGCCCGCGACGCCATGCCCGACGGCGGCAGCCTGTATATCGCCACGGCCAACGTGATGCTGCAGCAGCCCGGTGAGATCGGTGACATGGCCCCCGGGCACTACGTCAGCCTCAGCGTGATCGACAGTGGCTGCGGCATGACGCCGAAGGTCCTGGCGGCTGCGTTCGAGCCATTTTTCACCACCAAACCCATCGGCCAGGGCACCGGGCTCGGCCTGTCGATGATCTACGGCTTCGCCCGCCAGGCCGGCGGCCATGTGCAGATCCGCAGCGAGCCGGGCCAAGGCACCGAGGTCACCCTCTACTTGCCGGCACACTGCGATCTTCAAACTCAGGTTGTACCTGACGCCCCTGCCGAGCAGGTGCCGAAAGCGCTGCAGGGCGAACGGGTGCTGGTGGTGGAGGACGATGCCGCGGTGCGCATGCTGGTCATGGACGTGCTGGACATGCTCGGCTACCGCGCTCTGGAAGCGGCCGAGGCCAACGCGGCGGTGGCTATCCTGGTCAGCGGTGAACCGCTGGACCTGCTCATTTCCGATGTCGGCCTGCCCGGCATGAACGGCCGTCAGCTGGCCGACATCGCACGCCAGCTGCGGCCCACCCTGCGCGTCTTGTTCATGACCGGCTACGCCGAACAGGCGGCCAGCAGCGGCTTTCTCGACAAGGGCATGGACATGATCAGCAAACCCTTCACCATCGACCTGCTGGCCACGCGCATCCGCGCCATGCTGGCCCAGGAGCTCGAGTAGAGCCGTGCAGGTACAGCGGCGTCAAAAACGTCTAGGGGTGCCGTTTGCATGCAAACGGCGGAAACCCGAAGGTTAGCGGGGATGCGCGCGCTCGGCCGTAAGCGCCGGGCTGTAGACCCGCGGCGCGCTGTGGTGCGGCAGATGGATCAGGTTGAGCCGGTGCTGGCGCGCCCAGCGCACGCTGAGATCGGTCGGTGCTGAAAGGCTGACCAGCGTAGACAAACCCGCACGCACAGCCTTGTGGATCAGCTCCAGGCTGCAGCGGCTGGTGACCACCGCGAAGCCCCGACAGCCGTCACGCCCTTCGCGGCGCAGCGCGCCGATCAGCTTGTCCAGCGCGTTGTGCCGGCCGATGTCCTCACGGCACAGCACGATCTCGCCATGTTCGTCGACAAACAGTGCTGCGTGCAGCGCACCGCTTTGCCGCGCCAGGCGCTGCGCATCGTTGATCCGCGCGCGCAGCTCCTGCAGGTGCGCGGCCGGCGGTAAGGGGCTGGACACCAGCGGGGTCAATTGCGGTAGCGCCTGGTCGATCGCCTCCACCCCGCACAGACCGCAACCGCTGGTACCGGCCAGGTTGCGGCGCTGTTGTTTGAGTGCCCAGAACGCTCGATTGCCGATCTCTACCTCGGCGCTGAACGCGTCGCCGCGCCGACTGAGCTGGATGTCGTAGATCTCGTCGACGCTGCCAACCAGCTCGCCGCTCAGGCTGAAGCCGACGACGAAGTCCTCCAGCGCGCTGGGCGAGACCATCATCACCGCGTGGCTGATGCCGTTGTAGGCGATGGCCAGCGCGCACTCCTCGGCCAGCACCGCGTCGCCCGTATTTTCCGAGGCATTCAGCTCCGCATAGCTATAGGCGGCCGGCGCCGAACTGGCGATGGGCGCGGCAGCATTCAGGGGTGCAGGACGAGGCATATCGAACTTTCCTTGCAGGCGTGCTGTAAGAATATCCGACTCAGGGCTGTACCTGCGGTTCGATCTGCTCAGGCTCAGCCTACGAGGTGGTGGTCGGGCTCTGCTCAGGGCCGACGCACCGGGTGGCTGATCGTATCTCGAGCATGGAGAGCGATGACTATCCAACTCTAATCGAGCGGCAACTACGCGGACCATCACCAAGCGTCAAACCCATTCAACAGGTACCAGGCTGCTCGGCATATTCACTGATCGAGTTCGCCTCGGCAGCGCCTCCATCAACGAGGCGCTCCTTTGTCGAACGCACCCAGACGTCAACATTTGTATTCAGCAGGCCGCACGGTAGCGGCCTGCCACTTGTTAGCTAAACGATGAAACCAGTCAATGAGTGACGCCCTGACGCGGCGCTGAGGTCGGGCTCCACGAGCCTTTTCCGGGCGGAGAAGAGGCGGACGATTTGGCTACATGTGAACCACGTCCAGGTTTTGCGAACCCGATGGCGGCCCGTGGAACCCGGTACCGGCAAAGCCGGTCTATGACGGCAATTTCGCCGCACGCCGGCTTTGCTATCGAGGTGTACATGAAGTCCCTGCAGCTGATAGTTCTTTCCCTTGGCCTGACCTACGGCGGTATCGCCGCCGCGAGCAACACCGAAGCCGCTGTCGGCGGAGCATTGGGCGGTGCACTCGGCTCGGTCGTCGGTGAGCATCTTGGCGGCTCGACGGGCGCCACGATCGGCGCCGGTGTAGGCGGCGCTGCGGGCGGCATGGTCGGCGCCGACAAGCGCAGCCGCACCGAAGCGGCCATTGGTGGTGGCCTTGGCGCAGCGGGCGGTAACGTGATCGGCCAGCACGTCGGGGGCAGCACCGGCGGCCTGATTGGTGCAGCCGTGGGTGGCGGCGCAGGCGGCGCGATCGGCAATGCCTACGGCGACGATGACGACTATCGCAATGACCGTCGCTACCGTGACGACCGCCGTTACTACGGCCACCCAGGCAAAGCCAAGGGACACTGGAAGCACAAACACAAGCATCACCGCTGAGTCAGCCGCTCCGTAGCGCGGCGCGACCATCCACAGTGAAACGGCCGAAAAAGCTCGGCCGTTCAGCTGTCTACCGCAGAGCTGAGGTTTATCCGGCCGTCATCACCAGCGCTTCGAGCGCCTGCCGCAAACCGCTCGGGATCGGCGTCGGCCGGTTGCTGGCGCGGTCCACGAACACATGCACGAAGCGCCCCGCCGCACAGGCCTGCGCTTCGCCTGCCTTGAAAATCGCCAGCTCGTACTGCACCGAACTGTTGCCAAGCTTGCCGACCCGCAGCCCGACTTCCAGCACATCGGGAAAGGCGATGGAGGCGAAGTAGTCGCACGAAGAACTGACCACGAACCCCACCACCTCGCCTTCGTGAATATCCAACCCGCCACGCGCAATCAGATAGGTGTTAACCGCGCTGTCGAAATAGCTGTAGTAGACGACATTGTTCACGTGGCCATAGATATCGTTGTCATGCCAGCGCGTAGTGATCGGCTGGAAGTGACGGTAATTGGCGCGCAGGTGCTGCGGTTGTTCGGCCATTCGAGAAGTCCTTGTTCAGCAAACCGGCACACCGCAGGCGACGCGGTGCACCAACAGGGTCAGTACGCGGCGCGGTAGATGGCCAAGGCATCAGCCTCGGTCACTTCGCGTGGATTGTTGACCAGCAGGCGTTGCTGGAGCATCGCCTCCTTCGCCAGTTGCGACAGCATGTCCTCCGGCACACCGGCGTCGCGCAAACGGGTCGGCAGACCGACACGTGCACTCATCTGCTCGAATTCCTCGATCAGCTGCTCGGCATAAGTCGACGGATCATCCTTGCGCAGCCGATCACCAAGGATGATCGGCGCCAGCTCGCCGTAATGGGTGGTCGCCGCATTGACGTTGAAACGCAACACCTGCGGCAGCACCAGCGCGTTCGACAGCCCGTGCGGAATGTGGAAGTTGCCGCCCAGCGGATAGGCCAGCGCATGCACCGCAGCCACGGGGGCGTTGGCGAAGGCCTGCCCGGCCAGGCAGGCACCGAGCAGCATGGCCTGGCGCGCCTCGCGGTTGCTGCCGTTGTGTACGGCTTCGTCGAGGTTGGCCGCCAGCAGACGCAGCGCCTCGCGCGCCAGCAGGTCGGACATCGGGTTTTTCTTCAAAGCGCTGGTGTAGGCCTCAATGGCATGCACCATGGCGTCGATCCCGGTGGCGGCCGTCACCGCCGGTGGCAAGCCGAGGGTAAGGTCAGCGTCGAGCAGCGCCAGGTCCGGCAGCAGCAGGGGCGAGACCACGCCCATCTTGGTGGTTTCGCCGGTGGTGATAATGGCGATCTGAGTGACCTCGGAGCCGGTGCCTGCGGTGGTCGGCACCTGAATCAACGGCAAACGCTTGCCCTTGGCGTTACCGACGCCGTAGATATCCTGCAGGGTCTGGGTGTTGTCCGGGTGTGCCAGAAGGGCCACCAGCTTGGCGACATCCATCGAGCTGCCGCCACCAAAGCCGATCACCAGATCAGCGCCAGCTGACCGGGCCTGCTCGACGGCGGCCAGCACGATGGCTTCCGGCGGATCAGCGACGACCTGATCGTAAACGGCGACCTTCAACCCTTCCGTCTCGAAACCCGGAAGCACCTCGTTGAGCAGGCCGAAGCGGGTAATCCCAGGATCGGTCACGACCAATACGGAACGCGCCTCGCGCTCCTTGCAGAGACTGGCCAGCCGGCGCGACGAGCCGGGCTCACAAATCAGTTGGGCGGTTGTGGCAAAGCTGAACGGATGCATCGGTGCCTCCTGTGATCGATTAGCTCAAAACGCGAAGTCGCTTTCTGGCAGCGCCATCAGGCAATCGGCACCGCCCTGGATTGCCTCACGATGCGCACTGGCCCGCGGCAGTACGCGACGCAGGTAGAAGTCCGCGCTGGCCAGCTTGGCCTGGTAGAACGCCTCATCTCCAACCCCTTGCTCCAACGCGTCCTGCGCCCGCGCTGCAGCCTGTAGCCAGAGCCCCGCCAACAACACATAGGCCGAGTACTGCAGGAAATCCACCGACACCGCGCCGATTTCCTGCGGGTCCCGCCCGGTGGCGGCGATGATCTCGGCGCTCAGCTCACGCCATTCACCGATCCGAGCCTGTACCTTGCTGGCCATGGCTTGCAGTGCTGGCCGGTCAACCTGCTGGTCGCAAATCTCGCTGAACTCGGCCTGCAGCGCTGACAGTTCAGTGCCGCCATCGCCGAGCAACTTGCGGCGGATGTAGTCGAGCGCCTGGATGCCGTTGGTGCCCTCGTACAGCTGAGTGATGCGGCTGTCGCGCATCAGCTGCTCCATGCCCCACTCGCGGATATAACCGTGGCCGCCGTAGACCTGCACGCCGAGGCTCGCGACCTCCTGGCCCATGTCAGTGAAAAAGGCTTTGACGATGGGAATCAGCAGCGCCGCGCGCTTGCTTGCGGCCTTGCGGTAGCTCGGTTCGGGATGGCCATGTTCAAGGTCCAGCTGCCGGGCGCAATACGCCGCCAACATCCGACTGCCCTCGACCAGTGTCTTCTGCGTCAGCAGCATGCGCCGCACGTCCGGGTGAACAATGATCGGATCAGCCACCTTGTCCGGATGCTGAACACCGGCCAGACCGCGCGACTGCAGCCGCTCACGTGCATAGGCCAGCGAGCCCTGATAGGCCTGCTCGGCGATGCCCAGGCCCTGCAGACCGACCTGGAAGCGCGCGTCGTTCATCATGGTGAACATGCACGCCAGGCCCTGATTGGGCTCGCCGACGACCCAGCCGGTGGCGCCGTCGAAGTTCATCACGCAAGTGGCCGCGCCCTTGATGCCCATCTTGTGCTCGATGGCGCCGCAGGAAAGCGCGTTGCGCTCGCCGGGCGTACCATCGGCCTTGGCGATGAACTTGGGTACCAGCAAGAGGCTGATGCCCTTCACGCCGGCCGGTGCATCCGGCAGGCGTGCCAACACCAGGTGCACGATGTTCTCGCTCATGTCGTGCTCGCCGCCGGAGATGAAGATCTTGCTGCCGCTGACCTTGTAGCTGCCGTCCGCTTGGGGCTCGGCCTTGGTCCGCAACAGCGCAAGATCGGTGCCGGCCTGCGGCTCGGTCAGGCACATGGTGCCGCTCCAGCTGCCGCTGACCAGTTTTTCCAGATAGCCGTTCTTCAGCTCGTCGCTGCCGTGCTTGTACAGCGCCAGTACCGCGCCTTCAGTAAGGCCCGAGTAGATGCGGAACGACAGCGAAGCGCCCATCAGCATCTCGTGGAAGTTACAGGCGACCAGCTGCGGGAAGCCCTGGCCACCGTACTCGGTCGGCCCGGTCATGCTCGCCCAGCCGTTGTCGACGTACTGCCTGTAGGCCTCGACGAAGCCCTGCGGGGTGCGCACCTCGCCGTTTTCAAGGGTCACGCCCTCTTCGTCGCTGTTGCAATTGAGCGGTGCGATTTCGCCGCCGGTGTAGCGCGCCGCTTCTTCCAGCACGCCGTCGATCAGCTCACGGTCCAGGCCGTTGCCGAGCAGCTCGCAATGAGCGCTGGCGTCGAATAGCTCGTGCAGTACGAAACGCATGTCACGCAGGGGGGCCTTGTACTCCATGCTCAGGCTTCCTTTTTGTAGTCAACGAAGCAACTGCCGAGCGTGGCCAGGCTGTCGATCAGCTCGGCCGGCTGCCAGTGCGGCCCGTGGCGCTCGGCCAGTGCATTCAACCGGTCACGAATGGCTGGCAGGCCTTGGCGATCAGCCCAGGTCATCGGCCCGCCGACTTCGGCCGGGAAGCCATAGCCGTAGAGGTAAACGGTGTCGATATCAGCACTGGACTCGGCCATGCCTTCTTCAAGAATCTTCGCGCCTTCGTTGACCAACGCCAGCAGGCAGCGCTCGAGAATTTCTTCGCTGCCAATTTCGCGACGTTGAAAGCCGAGCCGCTCGGACTCGCGCTGCACGAGCGCGTCCACTTCCGGGTCGTGTTCGGCCTGGCGGCTGCCCTCGGCGTAGCGGTAGTAGCCCATGCGGGATTTCTGACCGAAGCGGCCAAGCTCGCAGAGGCGGTTGTCGATCTGCACCTCAGGCTCATCCTGGCCCTTACCGGCCAATTCGCGCGAACGCCATTCCAGGTCGATGCCGACTACGTCGTACATGCGGAACGGCCCCATAGCAAAACCGAAGCCCTGCAGCGCAGCGTCTACCTGGTGCGGGTAAGCCCCTTCGAGCAGCATCATTCGTGCTTCCCGCACATAGGTCGCGAGCATGCGGTTGCCAATGAAGCCCTGGCAGTTGCCGGCGATCACGCTGACCTTGCCCATGCGCTTGCCGAGTTCAGTGGACGCCTTGAGCACGGCTTTGGAGGTCTCCGCGCCGCGGACGATTTCCAGCAATTTCATGATGTGTGCCGGGCTGAAGAAGTGCAGTCCCACGACCTGCTCCGGGCGCCGGGTGACGGCGGCGATGGCGTCGATATCCAGTGCCGAGGTGTTGCTGGCGAGAATGCCGGTGGGCTTAACGATGCCGTCCAGTTCGCGGAAGATGGTCTGCTTTAGCTCGAGGTTCTCGTAAACGGCTTCGATCACCAGATCGACATCGGCTAACGCCTGATAATCGGCCGCTTTGCTGATGCAGGCGCGACGTGCAGCCGCCTGAGCCTCGTCGATCCGCCCCTGGCGGACGTTATGCGCGTAGGTGTCGGCCACGACGCCCAACGCCTGGTCGAGCATCTCGGGATTGTTGTCCAGCCACAGCACCTGCACACCGGCGTTGGCCAGGCTCATGACGATACCGCGGCCCATGGTGCCCGCGCCGATCACGGCGGCGGTCTGGATATCGAAACCGGTTTGGCTCATAGCAGCTGTCCTCATCGCAAGGCGGAAAAAACTGGAGACCAACCATAGACGAAGACGCTACTATTTTTGAAATTTAGTCTTGTGATGTTTCAGATTCATCCGATGAATATCTATAACTTTGACCTCAACCTCCTTCGCGTGCTGGACGCCCTGCTACGCGAACGCAATGTCTCCCGCGCTGCGGAGCGGCTTTCGCTCAGCCAACCGGCCGTCAGTAATGCACTCAATCGTCTACGCGAACTGCTCGATGATCCGCTGCTGGTCCGTGTTGGCCGCGCCATGCAACCGACGCCGCGCGCGCTGAGCCTGGAGGCGCCGATCCGCGATGCGTTGCAGCAGATCGAGCACACCTTGAATGCCGGGGATTTCTTCGATCCGAGCACCAGCCGCCAGCGCTTCGTCATCGCCGTGACCGATTACGTCGAGCTGGTCTGCATGCCTGCGCTAATGGCTCGCCTGGCGAGCGTGGCACCGGGGATTCAGCTCGCCATCGAGCATCTGACCCCAAGCCTGCCGGTCGAAGCGCTGGATGACGGCAAGCTGGATCTGGTTCTCGGCCGCTTCGTCGAAGTGCCGACCCGTTTTCATACCCGACGCTGGGCCAGCGAAACCTTGCAGATTGCGGTGCGCAAGGGTCATCCGTTGGTTGGCAAGACACTGGACCTCGACGGCTTTTTGCGCCTGCGCCACCTCTGGGTCCACGGCGGACAGACGCGCGGCATGGTCGATCAATGGCTGGAGGAGCAAGGACTCAGCCGCGATGTGGTCTACACCACCCCGAACTACCTGCAGGCCGCACATATCGTCGCGCGTAGCGATCTGGCCGCGGTGCTGCCGACGCAGCTGGCGCGCTATTTCGCGGAGATGCTACCGCTCCAACTGTTTGACCTGCCCTTCGATCTCGGTAGCTTCCGGCTGGATATCGTCAGCGTTGCGCAACGTGAACGGGATGCTGCCCTGCAATGGCTGATCGAACAGATCGTCGCGATAAGTGAACACGACAGTCTGCCGCGGTGAAGCGATAGGCTGCGCTGTGGCACCACGTGCCGCGGTTGCCGGAACGTTATGGCATTCCCGGCGGTTTTCCATGGGCAACAAAAAACCCGCCGAAGCGGGTTTTTCCTGACCATCCGAATCCTTCCGGGTGCCTTCCTGGCGATGGTCGATCTTCCTTGATCCTGAGCGCGTCCTGCGCTTCAGAGCTGGGCATAGATTAATCATCCGGCCGTGCAAGCTGAAGAGCAAAAGACTGGGATCCTTGTAAGCCTTTCGCTATAGGAAGGGACAAACGCATCGTCGGGAGCCTCTCTAAGCGCTGACTCGAAACAAACTCTGGAGCAATGCGCTTGAGGCGTTAACGTAGCGCTGTCGCTTCTGCGCTATCGCCGCACGGGCCATGGAGATTGGGCTAATGTCAGACCGTAATCTCTCAATGCAGGCGCGAACTGGCCGCCAGCCGAGCGATAAACGACCCATAAAGTTTCGGCGAAATTTCACAACATTTAATCTTATGAAAACGGCGAGATATGTGACTGTAAATAACGGAGATAACAGGCTAACTCATTTTTTGTAGATGCTCAGTAGTCACCTTCTTGAAACAGCCTTAGGCAAACAATGCTGTACATATCTTTTTATGTGCGTATATTCCGGGTCACTGCTTCGCAATTAACACTTCGACACCCGGCATGATGTTTCTCTGTTTCATCTCCTCGGATCGTTTTGCTTCTCGCTTCTCAGTCTCGGCGCCGGACAATTCAGCGCTGCAGCCTTAATACACCTGGGAGATACTCATGTCTACTCGTCAAAATGGCACAGTTAAATGGTTCAACGATGAAAAAGGTTTCGGCTTTATTACGCCGACCGACGGCAGCGAAGACCTGTTCGTTCATTATCGTTCGATCGAAAGCGCAGGTTTCAAAAGCCTGAGCGAAGGCCAAGCAGTTTCTTTCCTGGCCACTAAGGGCCAGAAAGGAATGCAGGCTGATCAGGTTCAAGTCTCTTAAGACGCCTGAAATAAAAAGCCCCGCTTCGGCGGGGCTTTTTTTCGTCTGGATTATTTAAATTCAGTTATAAAGTACTGCCCAGCCACGGGAATATTTGAGTCACTGGTAATTTCAGAGATAAACCAGACGGTGACTTCATAAAGCATCAGCATGGCAGAAGCCAAATCTTGCCGAAACAGTCTGTGGCTTGGCCAGGAAGCATTTTCCGAGCGCCGCCAAACTGTGCTGCGCAATGCCTGACGCGAAACGCGTGTGCAGGGTGCGGAAAAGCAAAAACCCGCCGAAGCGGGTTTTTCTGACCTATCCGATTCCATTCGAGCGCCTTCCTGGCAATGGTCGATCATCCTGATCCTGAGCGCTTCCTGCGCTTCAGAGTGGGCATAGATTAATTACTTGAACGCAGGAGCTGTAGTCGTGATCGCGCAGATTCATGTAAGCCTTTGGCTATTCGCACCGCCGAGGCCCAACCCTGACACCCTTGCAAATCCCACGCCTCACGCAAACTTTGCGTCGTTATGTCGGCTTTTCATCCAAAACGTCGGGATTTAGCTGCCATCGGCCTTTTTGAGGGCAGGCGATGAATCATGGAGCCCCGTTCAACAACCCTATTTTTTCTGAGTATTACCCCTGACTTTGCCTCATCAATGGCCGCGGTTGTTGGATCGTCCGATTTTCAGGCCTGCCTTCGCCCACGTCTGCGCTGTCACTGCCGCCAACCTTGAGGACATACGAATCAGGATGGCTTGCGGTAGCGGCTCGGATGCCAGTAGCCCGACAGCAGCGGCAGTGCCGGCCCTTGCCAGCCCCGTCGGCGCAGCTGCGTGGCGATCAGTGCGTTCATGATCTTGTGCCCCATCAGCAACACGCTGCCATGCGTTTCCGCCAGCTCGATAAGCCTGTCGGCCGCGACACTCGCACGTCGCCTCGATTCGCTCACCGGCTCGGTGTGACGTGCGAAACCAAGGAACCAGGCCGTGCGAAACGTAATACGCCAGACACGAGAAGGCATCAACGGATAAGCCCAGTCCGGATAAGGCAGATGGGCCTCGGCAAACAAGGGATCGGGCTGGTGCAGGCATTGGCAGTCCAGATGGTCGCGCGACTCCACGCAGCGCATCAGCGAGCTGCAGACGACAATGCCAACCGACTCAGCAAGACGTCGCAAGGCTTCCGGCCGCTCGCTGCCCACAACACTGGCGGCATTGTAAACCTCGACCCAGTGCTTCATGCCGGCTGGCGTACTCCATGGGTCGGCGTTGTGGTCAGGCCGCCCGTGACGCACCAGGATGATCTGCATGAAGGGACTACCCGAGGAGGACATTGCTCATTCGAAACGCAACGGCAAGGGCTGGTTCCGGACTGCAACGATAATGAGGAGTGAAGCGGGTTTAGCTGGGAAGGCCCTGGTAAAGACCAGGGCCGGACGCCTTACTTGTCGAGCTCTTCCTGTTTTTCCAGGAATTCCTCTTCGAGCATCGCATCCTTTACCGCCTGCGGTTGCTCGTCACGCAATGGATCATTGAGTTCGCCGCCAGAGAGTACCTTGGTGTCCAACTTGCCGATCAGGTGCTCAAGGGCGTGGCGCATCTTCTCCGCGGCACCTTCAACCGCCAACTGAAGGGATTCGGCCTTGTGTGTCACCGATACGGCCTGATGGCCCTTCGGGCGGGCTTCGATCTGGCAGCGCTTGTCATCAGCGCCGGCCTTCTGTGCATTCTCGTCGCTGACGTGTACTTCGATGCGAGTGAGGAAATCGTCGAAACGCTCCAGCCGCTCCTCTACGGTCGAACCGACCCACTCATGCAGCTCGACACTGCCGGGGATGTGGTGGCTGTTGACTTGAACATGCATACGACTACTCCTGATTGATGACGTACCTACTAAGGTTCGAGGCGTCTGTACCGCCGAGGTTCAGCGGTTTCGTCTGGCTGAATTGTCTCCAGCGGCGGACAGGCCTTCGCTGACCCAGATCAGTGAAGCGCTTGAGCTCCGAAAGCCAGCGCTTCGAAGCCCCCAGCCGCCTGAGCCTGCTACTCCTCCATCAGCTGACGATAGCGGCGTTGATATTCCTCGTAAGACAACGTCTCATCCTGCAACCGTTGCAGTTGCTGCTGACGGTACGCGTGCGGGCTCAGCGGCGCACTCACAACGGCCTGCGGCCTTGCGACACCCAGGCCGCTGGCCCCGTCGGGGAACAGTTGGTCGGTGAGTTCAGCAATCTTGTTTTCGGCGCTGATGAATTTGTCTGGGCGACCACTGCCCCAGCGCGCGTCGTATTCGGCCTGCCCCACCTGACGCCCCTGCTCGTAGACGCGGATGTCGGCGTAACTCATGTAGAGCAAAAGGTCCCAGCGCCAGATCCCGGTGTAAGTGGTGCTCAAGGAACAGCGGTCGGGTTTGCTGCCGGCCGCCAACTGACGGACCTTGAATCCCTTGTCACTGAGCAACTGCTGATAGGTGGTGTTGAAGCCGGCGCGAAGCCCAACGGCCGGAATGGCACAGATCTCCGGCGCCAGCTCGGGCGACAGATGCGCAGCCGTAACGGTCTGCTTGATGCTGCAGCCGGTGATGGAAAGCGAGGCGAAAAGAAGATACGGCAAGGCGACGCGCATCGGGACATCCTGTCTGGAGAAAATTGCGGGCATTTTGCCAGTATTCAATCAGTTCCGCGTGCCTTACCTATTCTCGCCCGCGTTGCCTGCTGACCTGGTCGGCTCGCACGCCGAGCCGCCAGCCCACCCCACCCCAGACCGCCGCGCTTGCCGCGCCAACCAGAGCGACCAGCCAGACACCCTGGCCAAGGCTGTCGAGCAGAGCCTTGCCCCAGCCGCTGAGGGCATCACCACCGCGATAGATCACGGTATCGATGAAGTTCTTCGCCTTGTATTTGCTCTCGGCATCCAGCGGCGCGAACAGCATCTCTCGGCCTGGGCGAACAAACGCATATTCACCGATGCGGCGCACGATCATAACCGCCGCCAGCACGGCAAAGCTCGGTGCCAGCGCCAAGCCGATGAACCCCAGACAGACCAGCGCAGGCACTGCGCTGAGCAGCACCCGCACCCCGAGTCGCTGCGCGATACGCCCGGTGATGAACAGCTGCGAGAGCAGTGCGCCAGCCTGCACGACGAAGTCGATGGCACCGAAGACTCGCACCTGCTCTGTACGCTCCGGAAACAGCTCGGCCACCAACCGCGCCTGTTCGAAATAGAGAAAGGTGCTGGCGGTGGTCAGCAGCAGCACGAAGGCAGCGATGCCCAGCAGATTGCGCGAGCCCAGCACCCGGGTCAGCCCGCTGAACGGATTACCCATCACCGGTCGCCGCGGGCTTTCGGCGTGTTCGGCACCGGGGCGGCCGGCACCCAGCACTTCGCGCCATGCCATCAGGTAGTGCTTGATCGCCACCGCTACCGCCAGTAGCAGAGCCGCCAGCAGCATCAGGCCGAACTGCCCGAGCACGCCGACGAGCAACGTGCTCAGGGCCGGCCCCATCAGCCCTCCGACGCTGGCACCGGCCGCAATGAAGGCGAACAGCCGACGCGCCTGGGGTGCGTCGAACACATCGGCCATCAGGCTCCAGGCAACCGAGACCACGAACAGGTTGTAGACCGAGATCCACACGTAGAACACCCGCGCCAGCCAGATGCTCTCGCGCAGAAGAAAGAACAGCCCGGCAAACAGCAGCAGGTTGAGGCAGAAGAAGCCGTACACCCAGTCGATGTAATGGATGCGCGCCACGCGCGAGTTGAGCCAGGCGAACAGCGGCACCGCTACCAGCATGGCGACGAAGGTCGCGGTGAACAGCCACTGCAGGTTCTCGACGCCGCCCTGAATACCCATCGACTCGCGGATCGGCCGCAGCATGAAATAGCCGGTGAACAGGCAGAAGAACAGCGCGAACCCTGACAGCGCCGCGCGCAGCTCGCCCGGGCGGGCATTGATCAGCGCGGCGGCACGCGCGGCAAACGGCATGATCATCCAGCCCCAGCCCGGAGTCCCTCAGCCACGGTCATCGGAAGGCTTCGACAATCATTTCCCGCTGGCGCGCGTCCGGCAACCGGCCCTGGCCGGCCATGAGGTTGTCAGCCATGTAGCGCGGATTGGATGTGGCAGGTATCACCGTGGTCACCGCGGGCTCGGCGAGAATAAACTTGAGCAGCAACTGCGCCCAGGAGCCGGCATCGATGTCTGCCGCCCAGCCCGGCAACGGCTTGCCCTTGACCCGCGAGAGCAGGTTGCCACGGGTAAAGGGCCGGTTGATCAGCGTGGCAATGCCGTGCTCGGCGCAATACGGCAGCAACCGCCTTTCAGCATTGCGCTCGCTAACCGAATAGTTGAACTGAACGAAATCGACAGGCTCCTGCTTGAGCACCTCTAGGAGCCGGTCATGGGCGGATTCGACATAGTGAGTCACGCCTATGTAGCGAATACGGCCCTGCTCCTTGAGAGTGCGGAGCAACTGGAGCTGGGTGCGCGTGTCCTGCAGGTTGTGCACCTGGATCAGGTCGATCACTCCGGTCTGCAGCGCCTCGAAGCTCTTTTCGATCTGCGCCACACCACGCTCGCGGCCGGTGGCGGAAACCTTACTGGCCAGAAACACCTGCCTACGTACATCGCCGCGCTGGACCAGCTCACCCACCACCCGGTCAGCATTGCCGTAGCTCGGCGCGGTATCGATCACCCGTGCGCCACCCTCGACGAGCACCCGCAGCACCTCGAGCAGGGTTCGCATCTCGTCATCGTCGAGCTGAACGTCATGTGTCCGCGAGGTTCCCAGCCCGATCACCGGAAGCATCTCGCCGGTCGCGGGAATCGCGCGCTGGCGTAACGGTTCGGCCCCTCTTGCCAGCAATGGCAGCAGCGGCCCGAGGGCGGCGACAGTAGCTAACAGGACGGAACGACTGAGCAGCAGGCGGCGAGTCTGCATGAGCGGATCTCCAGGTCGGGCGGCGGCGACCTTTGAGTATGGTCGACACAGCCAGGAGCGCCGGTTGATATCCACGCTAGAGCTTTTCCGATTGTGACAGCGCTGCGATGGCAGACGCTGGGGGATGGCAGCCACCCCGAATGACAGCCCATCGGGACAGTCTTCACGATAGTGGCATTATGCTTTCATTTCGGGTTTACTTCGCCGCCAGAACGGTACAGGTCGGCTCCGCGCGACCAAATGAGCCATGGCTTGCTATCCATCGAGAGGACGATGCACCCATCCCCTTCACGTTCCAGCGCACAACCGACCAGCGCAGCACCCGTGAGACGACGCCGCCAGCGGCAGCGCCTGATCAGCCTGGCCTATGCGCTCGGGCTGCTGCTGGTGTTTATGCTCAGCCTGTTGTTGTTACCGGACGACACCGGGCTCGGCAAACTGCTGTGGGGCGTACGCGTCCCCGGTTAGCCGGACGCCGTGCAAGCGCGGGCGCCAGTTCAGACCTGGAAGCGCCCCACCAGGCTCGCCAGAGTCTGCGACAGCCCGGACAATTGCTGACTGGCCTGCATGCTCTTCGTAGAATTGGCAGCCGCATCATCGGACAGGTCGCGTATATCGCTGATGTTACGCGCAATCTCCTCGGTCACGCTGCTCTGCTCCTCGCAAGCCGTGGCAATCTGCGCCGCCATGTCATTGATGCGCTGTACCGACTCCGCCGTGTCGGCCAACACCTGATCGACGCCGGCAGCACGTTCCACACTGTCGCGCGCCTTGCCACTGCCGGCGTGCATGGCCTGCACGGCCTTGGCAACCCCGCTCTGCAACCGCTCGATGCGTAGCTGGATGTCCTTGGTCGAATCCTGAGTACGGCCTGCCAGCGCCCGCACCTCATCCGCCACCACGGCGAAACCGCGACCCTGCTCCCCAGCGCGGGCGGCCTCGATGGCGGCGTTGAGCGCAAGCAGGTTGGTCTGTTCAGCGATGCCGCGAATCACTTCGAGTACCGCACCAATGCTGGCGGTCTCTTCAGCCAAGACCTCGATGGTCTGCGAGGTACTCTCCACCTCCTGCGCCAGCTGGCGGATTGACTGGACGGTGCTGGTGACTACCGCTGCGCCCTGGCTTGATTGCTGTTGCGCATTCCGCGCCGCATCAGAAGCGTTCTGTGCGTTCAGCGCAACTTCATGCACCGCAGCGCTCATTTCCGTCGCCGCCGTGCTGACCTGGTCCACGGCCGCATGTTCGCTGCTGATCAGTTGATCGTTCGTCGCCGCCATCCTGGCCATATCACGCGCCGCTGCATCGACTTCTCCGGTAACCCGACCGACTTCGGCGATCAGCGGTTGCAGCTTGTCGAGAAAACGGTTGAAGGCATTGCCGAGTTGGCCCAGCTCGTCGGCCGACCGCACATCCAGCCGGGCGCGCAGGTCGCCGTCGCCCTCGGCAATCTGCTGCACACGCTCAAGCAAACGCTGCATCGGCCGCAGCACCACCAGAGGCAGACCCACCACCAGCAACACGCAGCCGAGCAGACCAACAGCCAACACGGTGATCTGCTGTTCTGCTGTCGCCGCGCCTTCAGCGATGGCGGCCTCGCCTTCGCTGTTAGCCGCCGCCGCTTCAAGATCGCCCAGCTTGTCGATGGCATCACGCATGGCATCGAAGCTCGACTCGCTTTCGCCAAAGCTCAGTGCACTGGCGGCCAGCGGATCGAGGTCGATCTGCTCGATCACCCGCTGCGAGACCCCAGACCATTGCTGAAAGCCACGGTTGAACTGCTCGACCAACGCCAGCGCTTCCGAACTTGGCTGCATGGCGGCGTACTGCTGCACGCGGTCGTAGGCCTGCTTGAGGTTTTCCGCATGGCTGGCCCTGAGCGCCTGGACGTGGTCGCCCGCATCGCTGTCGAGCAGGCTGCGCTCGGCGACAAAGGCCTGATACAGGTCACGGTCGGCATTGAGCAGCAGCCCGATGGCGGGCAGGTGCCGTGTCGCCAGCTGCTGGCTCGAATCGGCCACATGGTTGACGCCACGCATGCCGACGACCCCCATCAGCACCAGCAGCAGCGCCAGTGCCGCAATGGGCAGGGTAATTTTCCAGCGGAATCCGAGATCGGTGAACAAGCGAGACATGGCGTCGCTCCTAGTGAGGCTTTCCTTGCTATCGGCCACAACCACTGCGGCAACAGGTCGCTCGTCGACAATTGCACAGCCGCAGTCGACTTCCGTTGAGCCACGTCAACTCGAGTCGCCCCTCCCTCAGTACTTCCGGATGAAGACCATGGTGGCATGGCGATCTTTTATCCAGCGGCCGATAACGTCACTGAGGACGGCACCACCGAGCGGCATGCGCCTCACGGCCACGGTGGCGATAACAACAACTAGCTTCTGATCGATGGCTGATCAGTGCGGGAGCGGCCGAGTGTCCCGCTTCCTTTTCTAAAAGCGCGAGTAAAGCCCATGATTTCGCTTTCCCGATTCAAGCCAGGCCACACGCAATCCAGCGGCACGGCAAGTCTGCTCTGCTCGGCCCAGCAGCTGGCCCAGCAGCTCGCCGCCTTGCGCTTCGACCCGACCTACATTGCCGGCTTCGTCTCGCCGCATGTGAATCTGGATGACGTGGCAAGACAGGTGTCGCAGCGTTTTCCGCAGGCAACGATCAGCCTGTGCACCACGGCGGGCGAACTCTCCAGCGAGGGCCAGCGGCTCTACTGTGCCACCGGCGCGCAATGGGATCGGGTGGTGCTGCAGCTGTTCGACGCCAGCGTCATCGCCGCCGCCGAGATCGTTCAGGTCCCCCTGGAAAGCGAAGACATCCGCGGCCAGGGCAACCGCATGAGCATGGCGCAGCGGATCGCCAAACTGACGGCCTCGATCAAGCGAGTGCAGGTGTCGATGAAGATCGACTACCGCGACACCCTCGCCAACATCTTCTTCGACGGGCTCTCCGCTTCGGAATCCTTCTTCATGGAGGCGCTGTACGAGTCCGGGCGCTTTCCCTGCCTGTTCGTCGGCGGCTCGGCCGGTGGCAAGCTGGATTTTCAGAAGACCCAGCTGCATGACGGCAAGCGCAGCTACCAGAACCACGCGCTGATCGTCTTTCTCAAGTGTGCGCGGGATGTGCGTTTCGGGGTGTTCAAGAGCCAGAACTTCGAGCCCACGTCGCTCAGCCTGAGCGTGCTCAGTGCCTCGCTGGAAGAGCGCTACATCAGCCAGGTGATCGATTCCCGCGGCAACATCCGCAGCATGGTCCAGGCACTGTGCGAGGCGCTCAAATGCGCGCCAAAAGAGCTGGAGCAGCGGCTCTCCGACTACTCCTTCGCCATCCGTGTAGGCGAAGAGGTTTTCGTCCGCTCGATCTCGCAGATCGACTTCGCCAACGAGCGCGTGCACCTGTTCTGCGACGTTGCGCCCGGTGAGGAGCTGATCATGGTCAAGCGCACCCCGCTGGCCGAAACCACCCGCCGCGACTACCAGAAATTCATGCAGAACAAGCCCGGCAAGCCGCTGGTGGGCATCCTCAACGACTGCATCCTGCGTCGTCTGAACAACGAGCAGGCTCTGGGTGGCATGGACCCGGTGTTCGATGACGTTCCAGTGGCCGGTTACTCGACCTTTGGTGAGATTCTCGGCCTCAACCTCAACCAGACACTGACCGCGGTGTTCTTCTTCCGCACCAACGGCAAGGATGAGTTCCACGACGAGTACACCGACAACTTCATCGCCTACCACGGCGAGTTCAAGGCGTTCTTCCTGCGCCGGCAGATAAAGAAGCTGACCGGCCTCAGCCAGGTGGTGGTCAAGCAGATCGAACAGTTCAAGCGCCAGGACTACAGCAGCGCGGTGGACGTCAACGGCCTCGACGAGCACATCCGCCCGGTGTTCCGCGGCCTGGCCGACCTTGGCCAGGTGCTCTCGCAAGCCGATGAGGAGCGCCGCTCGATGTCCGAGCAACTGAGCCAGTGCGCCACCGAACTGCACGGCTCGATGGATGACCTGACGCTGAACATCAACCAGCAAGGCACCGTCATCGAACAGGCCGGCAGCTCGGTCAAGCAAATGGTCCATCAAGCAGATGAGGTGGTCAGCAGCGCCCGCGATCTGGCGCAGTCGAGCCAGCGCATTCAGTCGGTGGTGCAGACCATTCAGCAGATTGCCGGGCAGACCAATCTGTTGGCCCTGAACGCTGCCATCGAGGCCGCACGCGCCGGGGAGCAAGGTCGCGGTTTCGCAGTGGTGGCCGACGAGGTGCGCAAGCTGGCCGAGATCACCGGCAAGAACGCCGAGGAGATCGGCACCGACATCGACCGCCTGGCCAGCGAGATTCGTGCGGTGGCGCAGCACATCGAGACCCAGTCGGCCGGTGTCGGCTCGCTGACCGGCTTGCTGGATGCGCTGGAAAACTCGAGCAACCTCACCGCCGGTACGTCGAGGCAAACCAAAGGTGTCGCCGACCGGCTGATCGGTCTGACCGCGCGCTGAAGTTCTCCGCCACTGATCTAGCGCGTCAGGCGCGCGCGAACCTCGGCGTAGGGATAGGCCTCCAGCGAGGCGAAACCGGGGATCTGGCGCGCTTTGAGCTTGGTAAATACCGGCACGCTGATGCCGCAGAGAAAGCGCGTCAGGCACTCGGCGCCCGGCGCATCGCCCTTGAGTTGCCGGTAGCGCTGAATGACATCGGCGCAACGCGCGCTCAGATCCATCTGCGCCAGAGGCGCCAGGGCTGGCGGTTCCGGCAGTTGCGCGGCCTGTCCGCGACAGACCGAGCAATGCCCGCAGCGCTGCGGTGCCTGGCGATCACCGAAATAGGCGGCCAGCCGCTGACTCAGGCACTCGGCGGACTCGAACAGCGCCAGCATGTTGTCGATGCGGGTGATTTCGCTGGCTTCATGCCCCTTGAAATAGGCATGCAGCTCGCCACTCAGGGCGTCGGCATCGAAACGCGGATCGAGCAGCGCATAGACCTCGGTCATCTGCTTGCTCTCCAGCTCGATCCAGCCCTTTTCCTGGAAGTACTCCAGCGCCTTGACCACTCGCGCGCGGTCGGCGCCGTGCTGCCCGTAGAGCGCGTCGAAATCCAGGGTGCACCAGGTTCGCGCCCGTGCTGAGCTGTGCACGATGGCCTCGACGAACTGCCGCCGCTCGCCGTCGAACTTCGCCACCAGCGCCTCGGGCTCGAGCAGGTATTTGAAGCGGTACTCAGCGAAATAGGCGAAACGTGGCGCAATGATGCCGCGCAACTCCAGTTGCACCAGCAGAGTTTTCAATGGCAACTGGCGGATGTTGCTCTGGTCCGACAGCTGGTTGAGCATCAGCTCCCACTGCCCGCCGGCGCCGGCTTGCAGCAACTCATCGAGCACGCAGCGGATGCCTTCGCGTTCCGGCGTGTCGCCGTAGACGAAGTTCTGCAGCACGCTGAGGCTGTCGCGGTTGGCCAGTACCAGGCAATCGGACGGCTGGCCGTCGCGTCCGGCACGGCCGATCTCCTGGCTGTAATTCTCCACCGACTTGGGCAGGTCGTAGTGCACCACGTTGCGGATATCGGCCTTGTCGATACCCATGCCGAAAGCGATGGTGGCGACGATGCAGTTCAGCTCGCCGTGCATGAAGCGGCGCTGGATCGCTTCGCGCGCTTCATGGGCCATGCCGGCGTGGTAGGCGCTGGCCGGAAAGCCGCGCTGCGCCAGATGCTCGGCGACCTGCTCGGCCGTCTTCTGCTGGGTGACGTAGACAATGGTCGGCTGACCGCCCTTGTCCGCCAGCCACTCCACCAGCCGCCGCTGCTTGTTGAAGCCGCTGACCGGCTCCACCAGCAGATTGAGATTGGGCCGGTAGAAACCGGTGGTGACCACGTCGTCCGCGGCAATCAAGAATTTGGCCTGCATATCGGCGATCACCGGCGGCGTCGCCGTCGCGGTCAACAGCAGCACCTGGGGGATATTGAACTGCCGCTGGTAGTCGGGAAGCTTGAGGTAATCCGGGCGGAAGTTATGCCCCCACTCGGAGATGCAGTGCGCCTCATCGACCACCAGCAAGGAGATCGGCACCTGGCTGATGAAATTGCGAAAGCGCTCGTTCTTCAGCCGCTCCACCGAAATCATCAGGATCTTCAGCTCGCCGGACTTGGCCCTCGCCATGGTCTCGCTGGCCTGCTCGCGGCTCTGCGCGGAATCGATGCTACCGGCAGCGATGCCGTGGCGCTGCAGAAAAGCCAGTTGATCCTGCATCAAGGCCAGCAACGGCGAGACGACCAAAGTCAGATGTGGCAGCAGCAATGCCGGCAGCTGGTAGCACAGCGATTTGCCCGAACCAGTGGGGAAGATCGCCGCCGCCGAACGACCGGCCACCACCGCGCGGATGGCCTGTTCCTGGCCGGGACGAAAGCCGTCGTAGCCGAATGTCTGCTTGAGGGTCTGCTCGATCATGCGGGGTCACGCCTTGGACGGGAGGCCGAAGGGTAACAAAAGGAGGGAGACGGTACAGCAAAGCGACCGGCACGCGCGGACAGCGCTGCAAACGTAAACAGGCATCGCGTTTGGGCAAGCCGCGATGCTCGCGCTTTGAGACTGCAAACGCAGCGGGCTAGCGTCGTCAGCAACAGGCAAAAACACACCGCCGCGGAAAGTGCCGCGGCGGCGCAGAGACAGAGAACGCTTCGCGCGCTCGCTCGGATGATTCAGAAGCGGTCGCGGATGATCACTTCGTCGAACGGCAGCTTGCCCACGCGGGGCTTGGGGTCGACCGTGCGCTTACCGACCGCGACCATCATGGCGATGACGTGGTTATCCGGCAGGTTGATCAGCTTGGACACCGCATCGAAATCGAAGCCGTCCATGGGGCAGGAATCCAGGCCCTTGCCACGTGCAGCAAGCATCAGCGTCTGCGCCATCAGGCCGCAGCTGCGCATGGCCTCGTCACGCTGTACCTGCGGCTTGCCGCGGTAATAGTTGTCGATGGCGCCGGCCATGTAGTCCTGAACTTCAGCCGGAGCACCGTCCCAGACGCGGCGGACGTTCTTTTCCCAGCTGTCGACCTGAGCACAGACCACCACCAGCATCGAGGCATCGGTCATCTGCGCCTGATCCCAGCCCACCTCGCGGATCTGCGCGCGCAATTCCGGGTTACTCACCTCGACGAAGCGCACGTGCTGCAGGTTGAACGCGGACGGTGCCAGCAACGCCAACTGCAAGAGCTCGTCCTTCTCTTCGCGGCTGAGCTGAAAGCTGGGGTCATACGCCTTGACAGCGCGGCGGGTCTGGATGGCTTCTTCGATTTGCATGGCGTGGCTCCAATGGGGTGAAAGTGATCGTTATGCTATGGGCCAACAGCCATCGAATCCATCCGTCTTGGTTGATAGAAGTTATCAACCGAACCGATGAAGGATTCGGGTTCAATGTCTCGCAGTTCGGGACGGCGGCACTCGTGGCCAATCCCGCCAAGGGCGACCGGAAGGCCATCGACATAGTGAACCGGCAGAAAAACGCCCATGAAAAAGCCGCCCGGGGGCGGCTTCTCCAACGCTTGGCGTTACAGCTTAGAGCTGCGGGCCAGCGGCCTTAATGGCGTCGGAAACGTCGAACTTCTTGAAGTTCTCGACAAACTTGTTCGCCAGCTCCTTCGCGGCCTCGTCGTAGGCGTTGCCATCGGACCAGGTATTGCGCGGGTTGAGCAACTGGGTGTCGACACCGGTGACGGCCTTCGGCACGTCGAGGTTGATGATTGGCAGATGCTCGGTTTCTGCACCCACCAATGCACCGCTCTGGATCGCAGCGATCACGGCACGTGTGGTCGGGATGTTGAAGCGCTTGCCGACGCCATAGCCACCGCCGGTCCAGCCGGTGTTGACCAGGTAGACCTTGGAGCCGAACGCCTGGATGCGCTTGATCAGCAGTTCGGCATAGACACCGGCCGGCCGTGGGAAGAACGGCGCGCCGAAGCAGGTGGAGAAGGTCGACTTGATGCCGCTGCCCGAACCCATTTCGGTAGAGCCCACCAGTGCGGTGTAGCCGGAAAGGAAGTGGTAAGCCGCCTGTTCTTCGTTAAGGATCGACACCGGAGGCAGAACACCGGTCAGGTCGCAAGTCAGGAAGATCACTGCGTTCGGCTCGCCGCCCAGGTTCCTCTCACTACGCTTCTCGACGTATTCCAGCGGGTAGGCTGCGCGGCTGTTCTGGGTCAGGCTGTCATCGGTGTAGTCGGCGGCGCGCTCACCGTTCAGTACGACGTTTTCCAGCACGGTGCCGAACTGAATAGCTTTCCAGATGACCGGCTCGTTCTTCTCGGACAGGTCGATGCACTTGGCGTAGCAACCGCCTTCGATGTTGAACACTACGCCAGTGCCCCAGCCGTGCTCGTCGTCGCCGATCAGATGACGCGATTCGTCTGCCGACAAGGTGGTTTTGCCAGTGCCGGAAAGACCGAAGAACAGCGTCACGTCGCCATCGTCGCCAATGTTGGCGGCGCAGTGCATCGGCAGCACGTCTTTTTCCGGCAGCAGGTAGTTCTGCACCGAGAACATGGCCTTCTTCATCTCACCGGCGTAGCGCATGCCGGCGATCAGCACTTTCTTGGCGGCGAAGTTGATGATCACGCAACCATCGGAGTTGGTGCCGTCACGCTCGGGCACGCACTCGAAGTTGGCCACGTTGAGTACCTTCCACTCTTCCTTGCCGGCCGGGTTGTAGGTTTCCGGGTTGATGAACAGCTGGCGACCGAACAGGTTCTGCCACGCGGTGGCGGTGGTCATCTTGACCGGCAGGTAGTGATCCTCGGCGGAGCCAACATGCACGTGAGAAACGAAGAAATCCTGGCCGCGGTTGAACGCCTCGACGCGATCCCACAGCGCATCGAACTTGTCGGCCGGGAACGGGCGGTTGATCGGCCCCCAGGCAATGGAAGCCTGTGTGCTGGGCTCCTCGACAATATAGCGGTCAGCTGGCGAACGACCGGTCCGGTGGCCGGTTTTCACGACGAGCGCGCCAGTGGCGGCCAATTCACCTTCACCGCGCTTGATGGCTTCTTCGACCAGTTGAGCGGTGCTGATGTCGATGTATACGGCGTTAGTGGCTTGCGTCATGAGTTTCCCGTCGGCCCTGGGCCGATTCCTCCATGCTTTGTAGCCCACAGAGTAGTGGACTACACCGAAAAAAGTGCGCGCGATTATGACAGAAATGACGCTGCGCTGGGTATGAGGGCGTGATGGCGAAAAGGTTCCTAGTCCCGCAAGGCCTTTTAATGTCGCGTGCCGGATGGACCTTCCGTTCCCGCACCGGCAAAAAGCTGGGCGATATCCGCCGCGTCGAAGCGGTAGCTGTGGTTGCAGAACTGGCAGTCGATGGTGATGGCTCCGCCCTGCTCCGACAGTAGTTGCTCAGCGTCTTGCTGACCGAGACTGATGACGGCATTGGCCGAGCGCTCTCGCGAGCAGCTGCAACGGAACACGATCGGACGCGGTTCGAACAAACGAACCTGCTCTTCATGATAGAGACGATGCAGGATGGTCTCGGTATCGAGGCCCAGCAACTCTTCGGTCGACAGGGTGTCGGCTAGTGTACGCAGGTGCTGCCAGCTGGCTTCACGCTCTTCGCCGTCACGGATGCGGTCGGCTGGCAGCTGTTGCAGCAGCATGCCGCAAGCACGGCGACCATCCGCCGCCAGCCAGAAGCGCGTCGGCAACTGTTCGGACGAGGCAAAGTAGTTAGACAGGCTGTCCGCAAGTGTCACGCCGTCCAGCGCAACAATGCCCTGATAACGTTGCCCTTGGGCCGGGTCGATGGTCATCGCCATCACGCCATCGGGCATCAGCTCCGCCAAGCTTGCGCCAGGTGTCAGCTGCGTTTCGTCGTAGCGAGCGATGCCACGCATCTCGCGGCTGCTCGAACATTCGACCATCAACAAGGGTACGGCGCCCGAAGAGCGAGCTTGCAACACCATCAGGCCGTCGAACTTCAGCGTGCCAACCAACAGCGCTGCCGCGGCCAATAGTTCGCCGAGCAACTGGGCAACCTGTTCGGGATAGGAGTGTTTGGCCAGGACTTCGGCATAGCTGCGCTCAAGCCCGACCCATTCGCCGCGCACGTCGGTGTCATCGAAGAGAAAGCGTTGGGTGTAATCGGTATCGAGCATGGGCATGACCAGAGCAGGTGGGCGTTCGGGGCCGTTAGCGAATAGCGAAACGTCTAGGTCTCGGCAATCTGGCGGCGCCTAAAGAGAAGGGACCGCATTCTAGGGTGAAAGTGGCGACCGTCCAACCAGGCGCATTCAACCAGCGTCAGAACGAAAGCGCTGCAGGGCGCGGCGTTGCTTCTTGCTCGGCTTGCCATCGGTTTCCACACCCAGACTCCCAGCTTTACGCAGGGCGGCAGCGGTTTCGCGTCGAGACAAGCTTTCGGCCGTCTCCTCATAGAGCAGTTGGGCCTCTGGCGCGCCCTTGCGCACCGCCGACAGCGCACGAATCACCACCGTGCGCTCATCAAAGCCTGCACGAATCACCAGCTCTTCCCCCAGCTTGGGCTCTTTGCTCGGCTTGCACCGTTCACCGCGGCAGTGCACCTTGCCGCCCTCGATGGCCGCCTTTGCCAGCGCCCGCGTCTTGAAGAAACGCGCCGCCCATAGCCATTTGTCCAGACGGACTTTGCCGTCGTGTTTCTCACTCATGGTTCAACTCTGTCTAGCGTCTCGTTGTCATAGGGTGGAACAGGGAGATGCGGTTGTCATGCAGCCTGTCTAGAATGCGCGGAAATTTACTGGATACGCTTTTGAACAGTCCCGACCTCCAGACAATCATCGGTTTGCGCGAATGGATCGCCCTGCCCGAACTCGGCGTGGTCGGCCTGCGCGCAAAGATCGATACCGGCGCCAGCACCTCGGCCCTACATGCGACCGACATTAGCGAATTCAAGCGCAATGGCGAACGCTGGGTCCGTTTCACGGCGCACCTGGGTACGCTGGTGCAGAGCCGCCACCGCTGCGAAGCGCGGCTGGTGGCGCGCAAGATCATCAAAAGCTCGAACGGGCACGTACAAACGCGTTATGTGGTGCGTACGCTGTTGGCGCTGGGCGACCACCTGTGGCCTGTCGAATTCACTCTTACCTGTCGCAAGACCATGCGCTATCGCTTGCTCCTGGGGTCAAAAGCCCTGATGGACGGCAAATGGCTGGTCGACCCTGCCCGCACCTACGTGCAGGAAAAACCCCAGACCCTCACTCTTTCCGGTGCCCAATGAAAATCGCCGTGCTGTCGCGCAACCCACGCCTGTATTCGACCCGCCGTCTGGTGGAGGCCGGCCAGCAACGTGGCCATGAGGTGGTCGTCATCGACACCCTGCGCGCGTACATGAACATCGCCAGCCACAAGCCGCAGATCCATTACCGCGGCCGTCCGCTGGAAGGCTTTGACGCGGTGATCCCGCGGATCGGCGCCTCCGTCACCTTCTATGGCTGCGCGGTGCTGCGCCAATTCGAAATGCAGGGCGTTTTTCCGCTGAATGAATCGGTGGCCATTGCCCGCTCGCGGGACAAGCTGCGCTCGCTGCAACTGTTATCGCGCCGCGGTATCGGCCTGCCGGTGACCGGCTTTGCCCACTCCCCTGACGACATCGCCGACCTGATCCAGATGGTCAACGGCGCGCCGCTGGTGATCAAGGTGCTCGAAGGCACCCAGGGCATCGGCGTGGTCATGTGTGAAACCGCCACCGCCGCCGAGTCGGTGATCGAGGCCTTCATGGGCCTCAAGCAGGACATCATGGTGCAGGAATACATCAAGGAAGCCGGTGGTGCGGATATCCGCTGCTTCGTGGTTGGCGACAAGGTCATCGCCGCCATGAAACGCCAGGCCAAGCCCGGTGAGTTTCGCTCCAACCTGCACCGCGGCGGCACCGCCAGCCTGATCAAGATCACCCCGGAAGAACGGATGACCGCCATCCGTGCGGCCAAGGTGATGGGCCTCAGCGTCGCGGGCGTCGATATCCTGCGCTCCAATCACGGTCCGCTGGTGATGGAGGTGAACTCCTCACCGGGCCTGGCGGGCATCGAAGAAACTACCGGCAAGGACGTCGCGGGGCTGATTATCCAGTACCTGGAAAAGAACGCCGGCCCGCATCTGACACGGACCAAGGGAAAGGGCTAGACAGGCCCTGGTAGCCAGCCACCGCTGCTCTCCATCGATCTGGCAGAGTTTGATGGGCTAACGCTGCCGCAACAAGCGGATCGAAATAGGCAGGTTCAAGCGCTGAGGCTGCCCTATCGGTTGACCGCATCCCTCGGCAGCAGCAACCCCAAAGGCAGGCTCACTCGCGCCTCGAGCCCGCCGCCTTCTCGGTTGCGTAACTCGATCACGCCACCATGCTGCGAGGCGATCCGCTTGACGATCGCCAGCCCCAGCCCGGCGCCTTGTCCGCCGCGGGCCTTGTCGCCGCGAATGAACGGATTGAAGATCTCGCCCAGCTCTTGCGGATCAATACCCGTCCCCCGGTCGAGCACGCTGAGCACGACATAGGGCGCATTGCTGTCGCCCGAAACATGGGCAGCCACTTCGACCCCATGGCAGCCATAACGCAGCGCGTTTTCGATCAGATTCACCAGCAGCCGCTTGATCGAAACCCGCCGCAACGCCAGCTGCGGCATCGGCTCGACACAGAGACGAACGGTTTCTCCGTACTGGTTATAGGGCGCTACTACATCACGGACCAATTCACCCAGATCGACGCTTTCCACCGGCTCGTCGCTCCCATCGCGGACAAACGCGAGAAACTGGTCGAGGATCGCGTTCATGTCCTCGATATCGCGAACCATGTCTTCGGTCAGCTCAGCGTCGCTGGACATCAATTCGAGCGACAGCCGCAAGCGCGTCAACGGTGTGCGCAGGTCGTGCGACACGCCGGCCAGCATCAGCTCACGCTCGCGGCCGGCCTGCTCGACGTCTTCGGCCATCTGATTGAACGCGCGATACACCTCGGTCATCTCGCTCGGCGTATCGCTGATGGGCAAGCGCACGCTGCGACCCTTACCGATCTGCCGAGCGGCATAGACCAGGCGCTTGAGCGGCAGATTGAGCTGGCTAACGAAAATCCATGCCGCGGCGGTGGACAGCAGCCCTATACCGAGAAACCAGCCGAGCACGCTCCAGATCCGCTGTCCGCGCAGCGGATATGCGTACAGCGGCACTTGCAACCAATCCGGCCCGAGGCTTGGCGCGCGCACCCAAATGGCCGTGTCAGGCTGGATGCGAACCCGCACGTCTGTCTCGACACCAAGCTCGGCCTGCATCTGCCGCTGGAAAATTTCCGTATAGGGCCAGTGGTACTCACTGGGCGGTACATCTTCCGTCGTAACTCGCTGCAGCCCGGCCGCATCGGCAATACGCTCACGGTTCTCCTCATCGGCGGCCCAGTACGCGCGCAAGGTCAGCGCCGCACCATGGCTGTACTGCCGGTCGACCATCACGTCCTCGTTCATCATCAGGTACACGAGCATCAGCACCTTGGAGAACAGCACCACGATCAGCACCATCCACAGCGTGCGGGCGAAGAAGCTTTGCGGGAACCAGAGCGGGGTTTTCATAGAAGAGCCACGGCGCAAACGCCGGTTATCGAGCAGCCCTTGCGGACAGGCTGATTAGCGATAACGGCGGACCCTGAACCATCCGCCGCGAGAAACGGTGCGTGCCGACTTACTTGTTGCCGTCCGGCACGAACACATAGCCCACGCCCCACACGGTCTGGATGTAGCGCGGTTTGGAAGGGTCCGGCTCGATCAGTCGGCGCAGGCGGGAGATCTGCACATCGATGGAACGCTCGAGCGCATCCCATTCGCGGCCGCGGGCCAGGTTCATCAGCTTGTCGCGGGTCAGCGGTTCGCGGGCATGCTGGACCAGAGCCTTGAGCACGGCGAATTCACCGGTAGTCAGCATGTGCACCTGGTCGCCCTTCTTCAGCTCGCGGGTGCCAAGGAACAGCTCGTAATCGCCGAAAGTGACGGTCTCGTCCTCGCTGCCCGGCGCGCCTGGCACCTGCGGCGCCTGGCGCCGCAGCACCGCCCGAATCCGCGCCAGCAACTCGCGCGGGTTGAACGGCTTGGCCAGATAGTCGTCGGCGCCCTGCTCCAACCCATGGATCCGGCTAGCCTCGTCGCCCTTGGCGGTCAGCATGATGATCGGAATCTGATTGCCGCCTTCGCGCAGGCGTGAACAGGCGGAAAGCCCGTCCTCGCCCGGCATCATCAGGTCCAGCACGACCAGATGGAACAGCTCGCGGCTGAGCAGACGATCCATCTGCTCGGCACTCTCCACGGTCCGCACGCGATAGCCCTGCTCATCGAGAAACCGCTCGAGCAAGCGCCGCAACCGGGCATCGTCATCGACAATAAGGATCTTTTCGCCTTCGCTGGCGGGCGCAGTGCTGCTCATGGAAACTCCCGTAAAAATCGTCAATGCATTATGCGCACAGAGATGTAAACGCAACTGAAGCCATTGTTAGCAGATTTTTCCAGGGGCGGCAGCCTGTAGCGCGTCAACGCTCGCGAAGCGCCTCAGCGCGCGCGCGAATGATCGGTTTGAGCAGGTAGCTCAGCACACTCTTCTTGCCCGTGATGATATCCACTGAGGCGACCATGCCAGGGATAATCAACAACGGCTTCTCGTCGCTGCCCAGGTGGCTCCTGTCCGTCCGCAGATGGATCAGAAAGAAGCTGTTGCCCTCGTCATCCGTGACGCTGTCAGCGCCGATATATTCCAGCCGCGCCTTCAGCCCACCATAGATGGTGTAGTCGTAGGCGGTGAACTTGACGACGGCCTCCTGACCCGGATGCAAGAAGGCGATGTCCTGCGGCCGGATCTTCGCTTCGATCAGCAGCGTGTCATCCAGCGGAACAATTTCCATGATGTCGCTACCCGGCTGAATCACACCGCCAACGGTGTTCACCAGCAGCTGCTTGACCACCCCCCTTACTGGAGATGTCACCAGCGTTCGGCGGACACGGTCTTCCAGCGCTTTGCCGGTCGATTTCAGCTTGGTCAGATCGGTACGCGCCTCGTTCAGTTGCGTCAGCGCCTCGCTGCGATAACGCCCGCGAGCCTCAGCGATCTTGCTGTCGATTTCCTTGATCGCCGCCTCGGCACGCGGCATCGCGAGTGTGGTTGCATCGAGCTGACCCCGACTTTCCACCTCAGCACGCTTTAGACGCAGCACCTCCACAGGCGAAATAGCGCCGGAAGCTACCAGCGGCTCGGACATCTCGATTTCCTTGCGCAGCAGCGCCAGGCTGCTGCGGAACTGGCCTTGTTTGGAGGCCATTTCGCGAACTTCTTGCCGGCGTTGAACAAGCTGTTCTTCGAGACCGCCGATCTCTGAACGCAGCTGCTGCTGACGACTGTTGAACAGTGCCAGTTCGTTCGCCGCCTGCATGGGCGCCTGGGTCGTGACCGCTTCAGGAAACATCGGCTCGCGTCCTTCCACTTCAGCTGTCAGCCGCTCGACGCGCAAGGCCAGCGAATTGCTGTCAGCCGTCGTTTCACCCACGTTTGAGGCGAAGCGGGTATCGTCCAGACGCAACAGCGGATCGCCCACCTCGACGATCTGCCCTTCGCGAGCATGAAGCTCAGCGACGATGCCGCCTTCTAGGTTCTGGATCTTCTGCAGTCGCGAGGACGGGATGGCCTTGCCGTCACCGCGGGTCACTTCGTCGACAATGGCAAAGTGCGCCCAGCCCAGCAGAAAAAGCAGGAATGCCAGCAGCCCCCATATAGTCAGGCGCACGATCCGCGGTGCGTCCTCGACCAGTGCCTTACGAACCTCGGGCAACGGTTCTGCAGATGAGCCGAAAAGCCCGCCAAATCCCGTACGCACGAGAGCAGGCACCTCTGACAGACGCTTAGCTGACACGGATCTGTCCCTTCTTCAAGGCTTCGAGAATGACTGGCTTTGGCCCGTCGGCCACGATCTGGCCACGGTCGACGATGATCAGCCGATCCACCAGCGTCAGCATGGAGGTGCGGTGGGTGACCAACAACAGAGTCTTGTCACCGATTACGCCGGCAACTTGCTGCTTCAGGCGATCTTCACTGGTGTTGTCGAGTGAACTGGTCGGCTCATCGAGCAGCAGGATTGGCGGGTCGAGCAGCAGCGCGCGCGCAAGAACCACGGCCTGACGCTGGCCACCGGACAGCTGTTGCCCACGCTCGCCGACCTGCAGTTCGTAGCCTTTCGGATGCAGACGTGCGAACTCATGCACGCCGGCACGTTCAGCGGCCTGCAGCACCTGGTCATCCTCGACATAGCGCGCACCCATCACCAGGTTGTCGCGTAGCGTACCCGCGAACAGCTGCACATCCTGCGGGACGTAACCGATGTTATGCCGCAGGTCGCTAACGTCGAGCTGACGCACGTCTACGCCGTCGATAAGCAGACTTCCATCGCTCGGCTGGTTGAGCCCGACGATCAATTTGGCCAGCGTACTTTTCCCTGAGCCGCTACGTCCGATGATGCCAACCTTCTCGCCGGGCCAAATCGACAGGCTGACTTGACTCAACGCCGTTTGTTGCTGATCCGGATAGTTGAAATCGACCTGGCGAAACTCGATCGCACCCTGTAGCGCTTCGCGCTTGAGTGATCGCTCCCCGGCTTGGCGCTCCTGTGGCAGCGCCATCATTTCGTTGACCGAGCGCACGGTTACCTTCGCCTGCTGATAACGGGTCAACAGCCCTGCAACCTGGCCCAGCGGGCCGAGCGCACGGCCGCTGAGCATGTAACAGGCGATCAGGCCGCCCATGCTCAGCTGTCCGGCAATGATCTGGTAGACACCGAACACAATGATCACCACGCCGGCCAACTGCTGCAGTGCCATGGTCGAGTTGAGCGCCAGACTCGATAGCATTTTCGCGCGCAGCTCAAGGCGGCCGAGCGTACCGATAGTCTGCTCCCACAGGTATTGGCGCTCGCTCTCGGCGTTGTTGACCTTTACTGCATCGAGCCCGGCAAGCGTTTCGATCAGACCGGATTGACGCTCGGCTGACAGCGCCATGCTGCGCTCGAGTGTGTCGGCGAGCGGGCGTTGCAGGGCGAGGCTGATGCCGGCAGCGATCGGAAAGGCCAGCAGCGGGATCCACGCCAGGTGACCTCCGATCACGGCAATAACCGCGACGATCAACAGCGTGAACGGCAGGTCGATCAGGCTGGCCAGCGTCAGCGAGGCGAGGAAATCACGCAGGGACTGGAACTCATGGATATGCTGCGCAAAGGTGCCAACGCGAGCAGGCCGATGCGTCATTCGCATTCCGGCAATCCGCTCAAAAAGCGTCGCCGAGATGATCAGGTCGGTCTTCTTGCCGGCCAGGTCCAGACAGAGCCCACGCAGCGTTTTGAGAATCAGATCGAAGACGAACGCGCCACCGACGCCGATGGCCAGTACCCAAAGGGTCGCCTCGGCCTGGTTCGGTACGACGCGGTCATAGACGTTCATGACGAACAGCGGAGTGACCAGGCCAATGAGGCTGATCATGAAGCTCGCAGCAATCGCGTCAGCATAGAGCCAGCGTGAGCGCTTCAGCGTGTCTCGGAACCAATGGCGCGCCCGTGGTACAAGCTCGCCCTGGTCAAGGTCGAACTTATGTTGTGGCTGTGCAAAGAATGCCTGACCGGAGTAATCCTCTTCGAGCAGCGCACGATCTACGAGGATCTCGCCGCCTTCGGTCTCGCTCGGCATCAACCGGGCGCGGCCATCGACACTCCAACCGACCAGCAACGCGCTGCGGCCATCACCCAGCAGCAACAAGGCGGGCAGGACCAGGGCCGGGATCTGGTCAAGGTCACGGCGAAGCCAACGGCCACGCAAGCCCGCACGTGCGGCGGCGCGTGGCAGCAACTCGGGCGTCAACCGCTGGCTGGCCAGCGGCAGGCCTGCAGTCAGTGTTGCCCGGCTGGCTGGCTTCTGGTGGCAGGCACAAAGCGACAGCAGGCTGTCGAGCAAGGGGTCGTCATAGCGCTCGCGCGGATCATGACGGGTGATCTCAGGGCCCGCGGCGGCCGACTGCTGTAACTGACTCATCGCCGGCCCTCCGGGACACCCTTCAATTCATTGCGGGCAATTGGACCCGCGCCTGGACCTCGTCCATCGGCACGGCAGCCACAGGCGCAACAACGCCTTGGCTCTGCAGCAGCGAGCCGGTTACCGCTTTGATGCGGTACTGGCTCAGTGCCTCGGTGAAACGCACCTCTTCCAGACGGCGTGCCGCTGTGAACATTTCGTTCTCACTGTCGAGCAGGTCGAGCAACGTGCGCTCGCCCAGCGTGAACTGCTGCTGGTAGGAGTCGCGTACCCGGCCACTGCGATCAGCGTAGTCCTGGGCGATCGGCAGCTGCTGGCGAGCGTTGAACAACGCGTTCCAGGCCAGGCCAAGCTCTTCGGTCAGCAGGCGCAGCGCGTTGTTGCGGATGTCCAACGCCTGATTGGCCTGATGTGAGCGGGCGCGTAACTCAGCTTTGTTACTGCCGCCGGCGAACAAGTTGTAGCGCATGCGCACCATTGCCTGCCATTCGTTCTCGTGCCCAGGTACACCGTCGATGTTTTCGTTAGCACCGGTGCTCAGCTCGAGCGCAAACCGCGGATAGAACGCGGACTTCGCGGCTGCCATCTGCGCCTCAGCGGCATTGATATCGGCCTCGGCGGAGCGAAGTTGAGGGTTATCCGCCAGCATTTTATCGCGGGCCACTTCGAACGAATCCGGGAGCTCCGGGACGATCGGCGCCGGTGCATCCAGCTGCTCTGGAGCCTGTCCCACCACGCTGATGAAGTTGACGCGCGCATCCGCCAGATTAGCCTGCTCAGTCAGCAGGTTGTTCTTCGCCTGGGCCAGGCGCGCTTCAGCCTGGTCAAGATCAGCCATGCGGCCAACGCCGCGCTGACTGCGCAGATTGATCTGGTCAAAGATACGCTCGTGGCTGCGCAGATTATCCTCCGCCAACCGAACCAGCGCCTGACGGCGCAAGACGTCCAGATAAACTTGAGCTACCTCTAGCGCAGTGCGCTCGGAGTTGCCCAACAGCTCAAGCGCCCGCGAGTTGACTACAGCACGATTACGCTTGACCTCACTGGAAGTAGCGAAACCGTCGAACAGCATTTGCTCGACGTTTAGCCGGGCCTCGCTGCGGGTCAGCGTCTCGTAATCATGGTCACCATCAGCGCGGCCACTCGGATTATCGGTTCCTTCCCGTCCGTAACCGCCAACCAGATCGACCCGGGGCATATAGCCACCTTTGGCAGCGCGCAACTCTTCTTCGGCGGCCAACCGAGCGCTCACACCGGCGCGAATTTCAGGGTGTACCTCCAAGGCGCTGCGCATCGCCTCTTGCAGGGTCTGCGCCTGGGTGGCGAACGGCAGGGCAACAGCCAAGGGAAGCATGAGGAGCGCGCGTTTCATGGAGAGAATCCTTCGAAGAAAATAACAGCTGACGTAGGGCCAGGCGGAACGGACATCAGCGGCCTCGGTCGAGCCGTCACACCCTTCACGTCACAGCGGCAGATGAATGTCAATAATTACTGTGCTAGCACAGTGACATCACCGCGTGCATTGTTTAACATCACACTATGGGGGTCAAGACTTTGACCTACCGTTTATCGGCGCATAAGCGTCGCCATTTTTTTGTCGAATGGACTCGGTTAATCTGGCAATTGCTATTAGCGTCCAGAGACAGCCACACCTACTTCCGGAGCAACGGTCATGAGCAACGCCTACGCTGTTATTAAGAGCCTGATAGGTCAGGTATTCGCCGTATCAGCAGAAGGCGTTCGCCGACAGGTCTTCGAAGGCGAGGCTGTTTTCGCTGGCGACCGGCTGGAAACGGAAGCGGCTGGCTCGGTCACCCTGCAACTGCCGAACGGCGAAGAGCTGACGCTCGGCAGTTCGGCAACCTGGCAGGCAGGCAGCTTCGTCGATGCTGACGCCAGTCAGGCCGATGCCCAGCCGCTAAGCGACCTTGAGCAAGCGATTGCCGACGGCTTCGACCCCACCACTCAACTCGATCCCACCGCCGCAGGGCCGGGCACCGGAGGAACAGGCGGTGCAGGTGGCGGCGGTCATAGCGCCGTGATGCTCAGCGAAACAGGTCAGCGCGTCGAAGCGGTGACAGGATTCGCGACTGAGGGGCTGACGTTTTCAGCGGCCGCGGTGGCTCAAGACAGCGGCTCGAATGACAACCTCGCCCCTCTCGCTCTCGACGGCAGTAGTGAGACCGAAGAGAACACTGCGCTCGAAGGTCGCGTACCCACCGCTCGCGACGCTGATTCCGTTACCGGATATTCCCTTGTCTCTGGGCCGGGCGCAGGCATGGGCACTTTGACGTTCAATGCCGACGGCACTTACCGCTTCGACCCGGGCAGCGATTTCGACAGTCTGGCAGCAGGCGAAACGCGCCAGGTCAGCTTTAGCTATACCGCAACAGACAGCTTCGGCATCACCAGCCAGCCAGCCAGCTTCACTATCACGATTACCGGGACCAACGACGCACCGTTTGCCACGGGCGATTACAGCATAAGCCTGGCCGACACCTCAGCCAGCGACAGCTTTACCGTCATCGAGGGCCAGCTCACCGCCACTGACGTGGACAGTGCCGACCTGGTCTGGAGTGGAAGCGCGAACGGCCGCTTCGGCCAGTTGATTGTTAATGCCGATGGCAGCTACCGCTATACGGCTGACGCCGCTGCGGTGAACGCACTGCACGCCGGCGAAACGCCAACTGAATCCTTCACAGTCACCGTCACCGACCCCCTCGGCGCCACCAATAGCCGTGTCATTAATATCTCGCTCACGGGCGCCAACGACACGCCGAAGGCCGATGCGACTCAGCTTATTGGCGGCAGCATCACCGAAGACGACGGACGTGTAACCGGTCAGCTGGTCGCCAGCGATGCGGACGCCAACGATACGCTGCGCTACGCTCTGGTGGGCAACGCACCAGCCGGCTTTACCTTGAACGCCGACGGCAGCTGGTCGCTGGATACCAGCCTTGTCGAATACCAAAGCCTGGCGGCAGGTGAAGACCTCGCGCTCAGCCTGAGCTACGTAGTAACCGATGCGTCCGGCGCCAGCAGCACCAGCACGCTGGACATTCTCGTTGCAGGTCGCAACGACGCACCTGTCGCGACCGCTGCCAGTTCGGCAGGAAGCGAGGACGATCGCCAACTGACCGGTCGACTTGTTGCAACCGATATCGATTCGACCGACCGGCTTAGCTTCGCCCTGAACGACGACGCCCCTGCTGGCTTCACACTGAATGCCGATGGCAGTTGGACGCTCGATACGACATTGACCGAGTACCAGAGCCTGCCGGCCGGCGAAACCCTGACATTGCAGCTGCCGTACACCGTGAGCGACGCCAGCGGCGCAATCAGCACAAGCACATTAGCCGTCGCGATAACCGGGGCAAATGACGCTCCGATGGCGAGCGCCACGAACGACGCGATCAATGAAGACCAGACGATCAATGGGCAATTGGCCGCCCGTGACGTCGATGCAGGCGCGGTGCTGAACTTTGCAGCTGATGCGCCGTTGCCGGCCGGTTTTACCCTAAACAATAACGGCAGCTGGACCTTCGATGCCGGCGTCGACGCATATCAGCACCTGGCGCAAGGTACGATGCTAACGCTGGATATCCCGTTCACGGTGACCGATGTGCAAGGCGCAAGCAGCTCCAGCACGCTGCAATTGGTCGTTACCGGAACCAACGACGCACCGGTCGCGCAAGCCGCCAACGCAACCGCCCTGGAAGGCGCCGCGACCTCAGCCGGACCGGTTGAGTCAGCCACCGAGGGTGCTGCGATCACCCTTACCATCACCACGACAACACCTGGCGAAGCCGTGAGCTTCGACTGGGCGTTCAGCACGTCTGACTACCTGCCGTTCAACGATTTCGCCTTTGTGCAAATCAATGGCGAACCAGTCGGCACGCTAAGCAGCGTCAGCAGCGTAGGCGACTATGGCAGCTCCGGCACTCATAGCTTCAAGCACAACTTTGCCATACCGGGCACCTACACCGTTGTGATTGGTGTTGCAGACATAGGAGACACGGTCAACGACTCAACCTTGTTGCTCAGCAACCTGTCGCTTAACTCCAGCGTTGCCCATCAGGTCGGCTCGGTCAGCCAGAGCGGCTCCGGCTGGGTACTGAAGAGCAGCGGCGCAGACGGCGAGACGCTTACCGATACACTGAAATTTGGCCCCGTCAGCGGTCAGCTTCACGCCAGCGACATCGATAACGGCGCAACCCTGGCGTTCAGCTTGAGCGGGCCTGCGCCAGCAGGCTTCGTCCTTGCGGCCAATGGCGCCTGGACGTTCGACACAGCCAATACTGAATACGACAAGCTGGCCGATGGCGAAGTCCAGCAGCTGATCGTTCCCTACCAGGTGACCGATGAACACGGCGCTAGCGGTCAAAGCACACTGACACTGACCATCACCGGCACCAACGATGCCCCGTCCCTGACGGTCACCCTGGTCAACGCCTTCACCGAGGATGCCGCCAGCAATGCGGTCGGTTCGGTGGTCGCCACCTACACCACTGCTGACCAGGACGGCAACACCGTAAGTGTGACCCTCAGCGATACGGTGAACTACGCCCTCGACGGCAACGGCAGCGTCACCCTGACCCAGGCCGGCCTGAACCTGGTTAACAGCGGCCAGGACCTGCCCGCCTTCACCCTGACGCCGAACGACGGCACCGTGGATGGCGCAGCAGCCACCGTTGATCCAACCGTTACGCTGGTTAACGATGCCCCGTCCCTGACGGTCACCCTGGTCAACGCCTTCACCGAGGATGCCGCCAGCAATGCGGTCGGTTCGGTGGTCGCCACCTACACCACTGCTGACCAGGACGGCAACACCGTAAGTGTGACCCTCAGCGATACGGTGAACTACGCCCTCGACGGCAACGGCAGCGTCACCCTGACCCAGGCCGGCCTGAACCTGGTTAACAGCGGCCAGGACCTGCCCGCCTTCACCCTGACGCCGAACGACGGCACCGTGGATGGCGCAGCAGCCACCGTTGATCCAACCGTTACGCTGGTTAACGATGCCCCGACTACATCCACAGTAACCCTGACTGCCATTGCCGAAGACAGCGGTGCTCTGCTGATTACTCAGGCAGAACTACTGGCCCAGGCCAACGACGTCGATAATCCCTATCTCACCGTCACAGACTTGGCCATCAGTTCTGGCAAAGGCTCGCTAGCTGACAATAAAGACGGCACTTGGAGCTTCACGCCTGAGGCGGACTGGAGCGGCGACATTCAATTCAGCTACGGCGTATCGGATGGGAAAGCCGTAACACCAGCCAACGCCACCGTTGCGGTAACCCCTGTTGCGGACGCGCCAACCGTAAGCGTCAGTGTCGAACCCGTAAGCACCAGCACGACCGTCATTAGCACCACCAACGCCTCCGCGACTGATCAAGGGTTCACGGTTACTGCGTACAAGCTGGACGGCACGGTCGGCACGATCTCCACCCATGGCAGCCCTAGCGGATTCGGAGTGGTGGGAGCAGAGGCGTCGGGGGATAGCGCGGAGCTGGGCTACGGCAACCAGCATTCGGAGCGGCTGGCTATCGCGTTCGATGCACCCGTGGCAAATGTAACTGTCCGGCTTGCGTGGCTGAACCCGGGGGAGCAGGCTCAGTACAAGCTATATGACAGTACTGGCAAACAGATCGGCGGCAGCACGATCTATGGGGGAAGCGATGGGATAGACGAAGCGCTTTCGCTTACAGCCGCTGACGGCAGCGCCATCAGTCGCATTGAGTTCACTGCGCCGCGCACGGGTGATGACTTCCTGATCAACTCCGTTACCTTCGTTTCGAAAACCAGCTATCCGCTGACTATCAATGCCGCTCCGACGGATGTGGATTTCTCGGAATCAATCAGCAGCATCAAAGTTTCGGTGCCCGCTGGCGCCACGTTATCGGCAGGGATCGACAACGGGGACGGCACCTGGACACTTCCGCTGGTAAGCCAAGGTTCGTATAGCGCGACGATTAACCCGGACAACAAAGCAATAACCGTAACCGGTTTGACTATGACGTTCGATGGCAGCCCCACCGGCAGCCAGAGCCTAACGGTGACAGCCTTTGCCCAAGACGGAATCAGCCTAAACTCCACCAGCACCCACATTACAATCGGCGATACCGTGGCGCCTGAAACTGCGGATGTTACGGCCCTCGGCAGTGAGGACAATCCTCTCCGAATTGCGCTGAACGCCTCCGATTCTTCAAGCAGTATTGCCAACTTCACGATAACCAGCTTGCCAGCTAATGGAACGCTTATGTACAACGGCCAGCCAGTTATGATGGGTCAGACCATCCCCGCCCTTGATAACCAGGCCACCGTTGATTTCATACCGACAGCGGATTGGAGTGGTAGCACCTTATTTCAATACAGTGCTACGGACGCGTTAGGCAATCTGGACAAGACATCGGCAACGGTCTCCATCCAGATCGATGCGGTAAACGATGCACCCATCAACCATATGCCGGCCTCGTTCGTCACCGCCGAGGACACCGCGTTGAAGCTCGCGGGACTTGCCGTCTCCGATGTCGATGCCGGCAGTGGCCCGATCAGCGTGACTCTGTCGGTAAGCGATGGATCGCTTTCAGCGTCGAGCTTGAACGGTGTCACCGTCAGCGGCACGGCGTCTGAGCTGGTATTAACCGGTACGCTGAGCGCGATCAATAACTACCTTGCCGCTCCTTCAACCCAGCCGGTCTTCAAGCCAAGTCCAGACGCAAGCGGTGACGTCACCGTTACGATGACGACACGTGATAGTGGCAACAGCAGTGGAAGCGACGTTCTGACCGATATCGACAGCCGTACGATTTCGGTGGCACCGGTCGCCGATGCGATTCCGGCGGGTACCGTGTCTGTAAAGGTCGGCCCGGGGACCGAAAACACTTTTGATTTCTCGAGCTCTACCAGCGGCTTCTCCGCGATCGACGGGCAGACCTCCTTTACTTTCCCGAATGGTATTGGGATTAGCGCTGGAACGAACCAGAAGTTCGATTGGAGCAAAGGCAATGGGCTGTCAATACAAAGCTCGGGAGAACAAGATAATCAAACACGTATAGCGGGTACTGATGCGATTACCTTCAACTTCCCGATAGGGATGCAAACTGTTGGGCTATCGCTAAAGAACACATCGGATGACACGGTTCTTATTAAATCCGAAGTAGCACTTTCCGACTTGGCAAATGGCGTTGGAAAACTTACTGGCTCCGTTGGCACGACTGCTAAGGGATCATCAGTATCGGATCAAAACGTTGAGGTCTATCTCAGGCTCGTCGACGCGAGTGGCAATACTGTTAACCTCCAACAAGGGACAGTCCTTAGCGGCGGTAGCTGGAGCGTCAATCAAACCTATACCGGGGCTTTCGATAAAGCTCAGGTCGAGATTCATATCAGCGGCAAACTGTTCAGCAATGGCGGTACGGACAGTGTGTCCGTTGTGACGAATGTCGACATGCTGAACTTCACCATTGCACAAGACCCATCCAACACGTTCTCGAAGAATGGCAACAATGATGGTTTCCAAATCGACTCGCTCTCGGTAAATCCGGGCACGGGGTCGCTGAGCAGCTACAACTATTCAGTCGACGTGTTTGCTGTTGTGCAAGACAAGGTGGGCGTTCTGGAAACAATCCAGACGCTGACATTTAGCGATCTGCCGGCGGACGCCACTCTGGTGCTGAAGGTAGGCGACAGCTACGTCGAGTTCCCACGCGATGAGAAGGGCGAGTATGACCTCAGCAGTTACGTGTCGCTGCTGTCGACCGGCACGGAGGTTGTGGGTACCGACCAATTGCAATTGGTCACAAGCAGTGCATTGCCGTCAAACTATATGCCCACCGTCACCTTGGTTATCAATGACCAGGGCAGCTCGGCAATCACCGTCATCGGCGGCTCGGCCAGCTCCTCGCACACGGGCGCAGCGGGTAACGATTACCTCAGCGGCGGCGCGGGCGACGACCTGCTTTACGGATTGCAGGGGAACGACACGCTCGATGGTGGCACCGGCAACGACCTCCTGGTTGGCGGCGCTGGCGACGACATCCTCATCGGCGGCTTGGGCAATGACCAGCTCAACGGCGGTGGCGGCGCGGATACATTCGTGTGGAAAGCAGGCGATATGGGCAACGATGTCATCAAGGACTTCAATACGAGCGAAGGTGACCGGATCGATCTCCGCGACCTTCTGGTCGGAGAGGAAAATCGAGACATCCTCAGCTACCTCCGGGTAGACACGACCACGTCTACGTTGGAGATCAGCTCGGCCGGGCACTTTATCAACGGCGCAGGGACGGCTGACGTGACGATTCAGCTGCAGAACACAACGCTATTGACCGGTGCAACCGGCTCGATGTCCGATATCGTCAATTCGTTGGTGGCCGGAACAGACCCTACGGTCAAGATCGACCACACCTAAGCCGCTCGTCCGCCTGCCAGCAGGCGGACGCCTTCATTCAGGCCTTGACCATGCTGTATATCAAACGCGACGCTGACGGGCGACTGTTGGCGGTTGAGCAGAGTCCCTTCACCGACATGACCGGTGAGCTACCGGAGGACGACAGCGAAGTGCGCGCTTGGCTCGCTGCGCGCGAAAGCCTCGCGCACCTGCGCCAGAGCGACCTGGACATGGTGCGGGTGCTCGAAGACCTGGTGCACGCCCTGATCGACAAGGGCGTGTTGCGCATCACTGATCTGCCGGAGGCCGCGCAGGCCAAGCTGGCAGGGCGCAGCCGGGCGCGCGATGCGCTCGGCGCGACGCGTTTACTGGTCGACGATGACGACACCGGCCTGATCTGAGCGGCTGGCAACCTCGCTCCATGGGGCGGGGTTGCCCAGCAAGCGGCCCTGTCCGCCTTCGAAGCCAAGCGCACGTAGCGTCATCCATTCGCCTTCGGTCTCGACCTGCTCAGCAATGAGCGGCAGGTCGATGCTATGGGCGGCGCGCTGCATCGCCTGAATGAACAGGTGCTTGTCGTCTTCGGTGTCCACGCCGCGAATGTAACTCCCGTCCACCTTCAGGTAGCCCAGCCCCAGCCGCGCCAGATTACCGATCATGCTGAAGCGGCCGCCGAAGTGCTGCACACCAAGGCCAAAGCCGATCTGACGCAGGCGCCGCGTCAGTTGTTCGAGGTCTGCCTGATCCGGCAGTTGGGCTTCGTCCAACTCGAGGGTCAACAGACCGGCCACTTCAGCATGCCGCGCCAGCATCTCGAAGACCTGCTCGCGCGCGCCTGGATCTCGCAAGGTTGCGCCGCACAAGCTAATCGCCAGCGGAGAGTGGTGACGTTCCAGATGCGCCAGCGTTTGCCGAAGCATGGTCAGATCCAGGCGAGCAGTCCAACCGAAGCGTTCCAGCCAAGGCAGGAAGCGTGCCGCAGGAAGCAGCTCGCCATCGCCATCGACCAGCCTCGCGAGCACCTTGCTATGTATGAGGCGTTTGGGATCGACAGCACTCATCACCGGCTGGAAGTACAGCTGCAGCAATCCATTTTCTATCACGCTGTCGAGCAGGCGGTGCCAGTCGTTGTGTTGCTCGGCCACTGGCGCGTTCACTGAAGTGTCATGGCAAGCCCAGGCCTGACGGGTCTGGCTGCTGGCAAGCGCGAGCGCCTCATCCAGCGCGGCGTAAAGCCCGCCTACGGTTTGCTCATGAGTGAAAGCCGTCAGGCCTATATGGGCGACCGGCAGGCGATCGCTGAGCCCGGTTTGCTGCAGGGTCGCAAGTGCCTGCTCAAGGCTCTCGGCAAGACGCTCGGCCTCTAGCCGGTCAAGGCCAACGGCAAGCAAGGCAAACTCACCCCCGCGGGTCCGTCCAATTAGATAGCGATCACTGGTCACTTGGCGCATCTGCCCAGCAACCGCACGCAGCAACTCGTCCGTGCGGGCTCCGCCGAGACGCTGGTTCAAGCCCATCAGGTCTTTGATGCGCAGCAGCAGCATGTAGCCGCTGACCGCCTGATCTTCGCCGCTCAACCGCGCCTGTAGCTGCATGTCGAAATGACGACGGTTGCTGAGGCCGGTCAGGCTGTCGTGGTAGGCCTCTTCGCGCAGGCGTTCGCTGCGTCGAGCCTCTTCATCGAAGAGTGTCTTGAGCTTTTCAACCATGAGGTTCATGGCCAGGACCACGCGACGCAGCTCAGGTGTTTCTGGAAGCTGCGGCACGCTGAGGAACTCCCGCCGGGTGATGGCCTGGGATTGCTCGACCATGTCGTCCAGGGGACGCAACTGACGACGCAACAGCAACGCGCCCAGTACGGCACTGACCACGCCACACAAGACCAACCAGCCGAGCATGCCCAGCGTGCTCTGCCACAGCCGGGCGGCTGCGAACACCGGGTGACTGACCACCTCAACCCGCGCCGCTTGCTGCCAACCACGGCTGACAATCGCGTCCCCGCCTTCTGCATGCAGATCAATGAGGTCCAGGAACCAGGCCGGTGTGCTTCCTGCATCCGGCTCGGCCTGGCGCTCGACGATCGGCTCGCCGCTCTCCAGATCGATAACCCGGATGCTCGAGTAGTAGCCGCTATCGAACAGTGAGCTGACCACGAGCTCAACCATCGTCGGATCCTCGATGTTGGCCGTGAGCGACAGCCCGAGTGCCGTCGCTGCGTCCTGGGCATGGGAGCGCAGTTGATTGACGTACTGCCCGCGCGAAGATTCGAGGCTGACCACGAAGCTGCCGGTGAACGCTGCCAAGAGGAACAAGCAGATCGCAATCAGCAGCTGTTTGAACAGGGACATGGTGGACTCCTAATATCCAGACTCAGCTGGAAAACCTTCCGTGTGCATCTTTTTCAGCAAATCCTGCCAGCGCGAGAGGCGCTTGCTGTCACCAACCTGCTTGTCACCTCGTGCACCTGGCAGCCATAGCCCTTCGCCGTTAAAGGCATAGACCGGGACCAGATCGCTGCGCTGGCTCGCGGGCAGAATCCCGCCGACCAGATTGTCCAAAACCAGCGGCACTGCGTCCGGCTGCGCGTAATAGGTCAGCACCATATGCGCCTGATTGAGCCGCACAGCCTTTACATAGGTGATACGCAGTTTGCTGCTCGGCACGCCCAGGCGTCGAAGGCTGATGTATTTGGCAATGGCGTAATCCTCACAGTCTGCGCCGCCGATGCGCAGTGCTTCGACCGGGGTCGCCCAATAGTCAGTTTGCTTCCACAAATCACGATCGTCCGCGAAACGCAGCTGAAGATTGAAGAAGTTGTTCACCGCTCGAAGCTGGCCTTGCTCATCAAGCGCGGCGCCACTGCGCAGCAATTCCTCCCAGGCGAGCAGTCGATTGCGCCCTTCGCCAAGCGCGCCGTAGCGCTTCTCGGCCTGGCTGAGAATCCGTTCGAAATTCCAGCTTTCAACGGCAGCGGCCCATACCAGCTGTCCCAGTAGCCAGCTCAGCACGAGAGCAGCGGCACCGGTTCGAATACTGATGGGCCACGGCTGACCTGGCATTTACATGGACTCGTGAAGGCGGACGCGGCCGGCGCCGGAGGGGTGCTGGCTTTAAGCCATACAGGCTGTGATGTTGGCGGCTACACAGGCAAAAGACAATAGCGCTCCGCAGCTCGGCGACAAACGTAACGGTAGGGCTGATCGACCAGCGGCCATCGCGCTAGCCCTCACCCTTCCAGCGGCGGTTATAATCGCGCCCCTTTCCGGCCGGCTGGCCGATCCCCAAGCCCGCAGCAGGACATCAATGGACAGCATCAATTCTCGCCTCGCCGCTGAACTGGGCGTGCGCCCGCAACAGGTTGCCGCCACCGTGGCGCTGCTCGACGAGGGCTCGACCGTGCCCTTCATCGCCCGTTACCGCAAGGAAGTCACCGGCAGCCTGGATGACACCCAGCTGCGCTTGCTCGAAGAGCGACTGCGTTACCTGCGCGAGCTGGATGATCGCCGCGCCTCAATCCTCGCCAGCATCGAGGAACAGGGCAAGCTGACGCCCGAGCTCAAGCACGAGATCGACCTCGCCGAGACCAAGACCCGCCTCGAAGACCTTTATCTGCCCTATAAGCAGAAGCGCCGCACTAAGGGCCAGATCGCTCTGGAAGCCGGTCTGGGCGACCTGGCCGATGCGATCTTTGCCGACCCCGAGCTGAATCCCGAAACCGAAGCCGCACGTTTCGTCGATGCCGAAAAGGGCTTCGCCGACGTCAAGGCTGTGCTCGAAGGTGCCAAGTACATCCTCATGGAGCGTTTCGCCGAAGACGCCAACCTGCTGGCCAAGCTGCGCGATTTCCTGACCCACAACGCTACGCTCAGCGCGCGCGTGGTGCCCGGTAAAGAGAACGAAGGCGCCAAGTTCAGCGACTATTTCGAACACGACGAACCGCTCAAGAGCGCGCCGAGCCACCGCGCCTTGGCGATCTTCCGCGGCCGCAACGAAGGCGTGCTCAGTGTGAGCCTGAAAGTGGGCGACGAAGCACCCGGCACCATGCATCCGGGCGAGGTGATGATCGGCGAGCGCTTCGGTATCGCCAATCGCGGCCGCGCGGCGGACAAGTGGCTGAGCGAAGTGGTGCGCTGGACCTGGAAGGTCAAGCTCTACACCCACCTGGAAACCGACTTGCTTGGCGAACTGCGCGACAAAGCTGAAGACGACGCCATCGGCGTGTTCGCGCGCAACATGCATGACCTGCTGCTGGCCGCGCCGGCTGGCCCGCGCGCCACCCTGGGCCTCGACCCCGGTCTGCGCACCGGCTGCAAGGTGGCGGTGGTCGACGCCACCGGCAAGCTGCTGGATACCGCCACCGTGTACCCGCACGCGCCACGCAACGACTGGGACGGCACCCTGGCCGTGCTGGCCAAGCTCTGTGCCAAGCACGCCGTCGACCTGATCGCCATCGGCAACGGCACCGCCAGCCGCGAAAGCGACCGGCTCGCGGCCGATCTGATCAAGCAGGTGCCCGGCCTCAAGCTGACCAAGGTGATGGTCTCCGAAGCCGGCGCCTCGGTGTACTCGGCCTCGGAGCTGGCCGCCAAGGAATTCCCGGATCTTGACGTCTCCATCCGCGGCGCCGTCTCTATCGCCCGTCGCCTGCAGGATCCGCTGGCCGAATTGGTGAAGATCGAGCCCAAGGCCATCGGCGTCGGCCAGTACCAGCACGACGTTTCCCAGCTCAAGCTGGCACGCTCGCTGGATGCCGTTGTAGAAGACTGCGTGAACGCCGTTGGCGTCGATGTCAACACCGCCTCGGTGGCGCTGCTGGCTCGCATTTCCGGGCTGAACACCACCCTGGCGCAGAACATCGTGGCATACCGTGATGCCAACGGCGCGTTCACCGCACGCAGCGAGCTGAAAAAAGTGCCGCGCCTGGGCGACAAGACTTTCGAGCAGGCCGCCGGCTTTCTGCGCGTGATGAACGGCAGCAACCCGCTGGACGCCTCGGCCGTTCACCCGGAAACCTATCGGCTGGTCAAACGTATCGCCACCGACACTGGCCGCGACATCCGCTCGCTGATTGGTGACTCGGCGTTTCTCAAGCGCCTGGATCCGAAGCAGTTCACCGACGAAAGCTTCGGTCTGGTAACCGTCAGCGACATTCTTCAGGAGCTGGAGAAGCCCGGACGCGATCCGCGCCCCGAGTTCAAGACTGCCGAGTTCCAGGAAGGCGTGGAAAAGCTCAGCGACCTGACGCCTGGCATGGTGCTCGAAGGCGTGGTGACCAACGTGACCAACTTCGGCGCCTTCGTCGACATTGGCGTGCATCAGGACGGGCTGGTGCACATTTCCGCGCTGTCGGAAAAGTTCGTCAAGGATCCGTACGAAGTGGTCAAAGCCGGCGACATCGTCAAGGTCAAGGTCATGGAAGTGGACATCCCGCGCCAACGCGTCGGCCTGTCCATGCGCATGAGCGATACCCCCGGCGAAAAGGCGGACAACATGCGCGGCGGCGGTAACAACCGTGGCGGCCAGCCGCGCGGCGAGCGCAAAGCGGCTAAGCCGGAGACCAAGCCGGCTCCGGCCAACAACGCCATGGCTGCGCTGTTCGCCAACGCTAAAAATCTGAGGAAATAAAGGTGCGCGAAGTCGAAGCGGTGGGCAGCAGCAGTGCCTTCGGGCGTCTGCTGGGGCTGGAGATCGTCCAGGTCGCAAATGGAGAAGCACTGCTGCGCCTGGCCATGCACGATGGCTTGCGCAATCTGCACGGCAAGCTGCACGGCGGCGCCCTGTTCTCGCTGATCGACACCACCATGGGCCAGGCCAGCCACAGCCTCAATGACGGCGAACCGAACAGCGTCACGCTCGAGTGCAAGGTCAACTACATCCGCCCGGTGACAGACGGCGAGCTGACATGCCGGGCCTGGGTGGTGCACGGCGGTCGGCGCACCCAGGTCATCGAAGCCGAGGTGCATCAGGGCGAAAAACTGGTGGCCAAGGCCCAGGCGACCTTCTCGGTTATCTGAGTCACCGCACTGCAGCGTCGGGTTCGCTGGAAACGCCCCGCAGCAGTGCGCCGTCCAACGCTGACGGCCTCTTGTAGAGCGTGCGATCCACCCCCATATTGTGCCGACTGACGCGTGAAGGAATTCCCAATTGAGCGATCTTCTCTCCCACCGCCTGGCGCTGCTGGCCGAGCACCACAACCTGTCGCTGCTCTCGCAATGCCTGCATGGGATCGAGCGTGAATGCCTGCGTGTCGATGCCGATGGTCAGCTGGCGCTGACGCCGCATCCGCGTGCACTGGGCTCGGCACTGACTCATCCGAAGATCACCACGGATTATTCCGAAGCGCTGCTGGAGTTCATCACCGGCACTGAAACCGACCCGACCAAGACCCTGACCGAGCTCGACGCCATCCATCGCTATACCTATAGCCAGCTGGATGGCGAATACCTCTGGAGCCCGTCGATGCCGGGACACCTTCCGGAGGAGGAGCAGATTCCGATCGCCGAGTACGGCAGCTCGAACATCGGTCGACTGAAATATGTGTACCGCCAAGGCCTGGCGCTGCGTTACGGCAAGACGATGCAGTGCATTGCCGGCATCCATTACAACTTTTCGTTGCCCGAGGCGCTGTGGGCTAAGCTGCAGGCCGATGAGAGCGACCAGCGCTCGGCGCAGGACTATCAGTCCTGGCGCTATATCGCACTGATCCGTAACTTCCGCCGCTACAGCTGGCTACTGATGTATCTGTTCGGCGCTTCGCCCGCGCTGGATGCCAGCTTCATGCGGGGCCGGTCGCACCAGCTCCAGCAGCTCGACGAAGACACCCTGTATCTGCCCTATGCCACCAGCCTGCGGATGAGTGATCTGGGTTATCAAAGCAACGCGCAAGCTGGCCTTACGCCCTGCTACGACGATCTACCGAGCTACACCAGCAGCCTGCACAAGGCGGTGTCGACGCCCTACCCCGATTACGCAGCGCTGGGCACCAAGGATGCTGACGGCAACTGGCAGCAGCTCAACACCAACGTCTTGCAGATCGAGAACGAGTACTACTCGAACATCCGCCCCAAGCGCGTCACCGATACCGGGGAACGCCCGCTGCATGCGCTGCGCGCGCGGGGCATCCAGTACATCGAAGTGCGCTGTCTGGACATAAATCCCTTCCTGCCGCTGGGCATAGACGTCAGCGAAGCGCGTTTTCTCGATGCTTTCCTCGTGTTCTGCACATTGCAGCAGAGCCCTTGCCTGATAGAAGGCGAATGCCGGGCCAGCAGCGACAACTTCCTCAAGGTCGTCAAGGAAGGTCGCAAACCGGGGCTGGAGCTGCGTCGCTGCAACGAAGACGTCAGCCTGCAGCAATGGGCGAGCGAACTGATTGGCCAAATCGGCCAGGTCGCCGCGTTGCTCGACCGCAGCCATGGCGGTGACGAGCATGCTCGCGCGGTTGCCGAACAACAGGCCAAGGTTGACGACAGCAGCCTGACGCCATCTGCCCGCGTACTTGAAGAGTTGCAGCGCAACGGCGAAAGCTTCAGCCAGTTCGCCCTGCGTCAGACCCGCCAGCACGCCGAGGACTTCCGTGGCCGTGCGTTGTCCGATGCCGACATGGCCTGGTTCGATGAGGCTTCGCGTAACTCGCTGACACAGCAGGCGCAGGTGGAAGCCGCCGATACTCAGGACTTCGACAGTTTTGTCGAAGACTACCAGCGCAGCCTGACCAGCCTCGGCGGAGCCTAGTCTTCACCAGCAGTCCCGCGGGATCGCTCTAGTCCGGTGGCTTGGGCGGGGCGCCGGATATGCTGCGGCAAGATGTGAACTTTTCCCTCCTTCTCAGGGTTCCAATGTGTGTCTTCGCCGCGCCGATGCAGCGCGCCGAAGCCTCAAAAGAACAAGAAGAAGAGAGGTGCATTCATGTCGCTACTGGACCTGTTGGTGTCCGCCCGCAAGGGCAGCCTGACCACGGCAATCACCATTGCCTTGCTGATCGGGCTGATTCTGCAGATTGATGGACTTATCCCAGACCCCGCGCTTCGCCTGACCGGCGATGCGGTCGAGGTGCGCTCAGCGAGCCCCTACCCGACGCCGGACTGAATCGAGGCGGCGCAGGGCCGCCGCTCGATCACAGCGCCTTTTCGAAGATTTTCGAATTGCGCTGGAAGTTATAGAGCGAGGCCCGTGCGGCCGGCAGGCGCTCGACACCGCTGGGCTCGAAGCCGCGCTCGCGAAACCAGTGCGCCGTGCGAGTGGTGAGCACGAACAGGGTTTTCAGGCCCAACGCCCTGGCACGCGCCTCGATACGCTCAAGCAACTCGTCGCCACGTCCGCCGTGACGGTACTCCGGGTTCACCGCCAGGCAGGCCAGCTCACCGGAGTCGGAATCGGCGATGGGGTAAAGCGCGGCGCAGGCGATGATCAGGCCATCGCGCTCGACAATGCTGAACTGCTCGACCTCGCGCTCCAGCACTTCGCGTGAGCGGCGCACCAGAATGCCCTGCTCTTCCAGCGGCGTGATCAGGTCGATCAGCCCGCCGACGTCCTCGATAGTCGCCTCGCGCAGTTGCTCGAACTGCTCCTGGGTCACCAGGGTGCCGTCGCCGCCGTCACGGGTGAACAGCTCGTTGAGCAGCGAACCGTCCTCGGCGTAGCTGATCACATGGCTGCGGCGCACGCCGCCTTTGCAGGCTTGCGCGGCGGCATCCAGCAGCTCGGCCTGGTAGGTGCCAACGAGGCGCTCGAGATAGGCCGGAATCTGCGGCGGACGCAGCTCGCGCACCAGCTTGCCACTTTCATCACGCAGGCCTCGCTCGGAGCCATAAAGCACCAGCTTGTCGGCTTCCAGATCAATCGCGGCGCGAGTGGCGATGTCTTCGCAGGCAATGTTGAAGATTTCACCGGTCGGGGAATACCCCAGCGGCGAGAGCAACACGATGGTGCGCTCGTCCAGCAGCCGACCGATGCCTTTGCGGTCGACACGACGCACCTCGCCGGTGTGCTGATAGTCGACCCCATCGTGCACACCGATGGGCCGCGCGGTGACGAAGTTGCCACTGGCCACCCGCAGCCGCGCGCCCTGCATCGGCGAGGCGGCCATGTCCATCGAGAGCCGGGCTTCCAGGGCGATGCGCATATGCCCGACTGCATCGATCACGCATTCCAGGGTGGCCGTGTCGGTGATCCGCAGGTCACGGTGAAAGCGCGGTTCAATACCCCGTGAAGCCAGCCGCGCCTCGATCTGCGGACGTGAGCCGAACGCCAGTACCAGTCGCACGCCGAGGCTGTGCAGCAGCACCAGATCGTGAACGATGTTGGCAAAATTGGGGTGTTCCAGGCCATCGCCGGGCAGCATGACCACAAAGGTGCGGTCACGGTGGGAGTTGATGTAGGGCGATGAGTCGCGAAGCCAGGTGACGTAGTTGTGCATTGCGCAAGCCTTAGATAACAGCTTTGTTCAGTCCGGAAGCCGGGTCGAGTATGGAGATGCAGGGAGCAGGTTCACGCTGCGAACATGTCGCCAGACCTGCTCCTATCCTCGGCCTGGTTGCAGGCAATAGTGTTCGATCATCCCGCGCAACAGCCTCACAGTAGGTTCGATCCGGTTCAGATCCAGATACTCGTCCGGCTGGTGCGCGCAGGCGATATCACCCGGGCCGAGCACCAGCGTCTCGCAGCCAAGCTGCTGAAGATAAGGCGCCTCGGTGGCGAAGGCCACTGCCTCAGCGACATGACCGGTGAGGCGTTCGGCCAGTTTGACCAGCTCGGCCTCGGCAGGCTGATCGAAGGCCGGCACGCTGGGGAACAACGGGGCCAGGTCGATTTTCACCTGATGCCTGTCAGCCACCGGACGCAGGCGCCCGGAGATAGCTTCGCGTAGCTGATCAGGCTCCATCCCCGGCAGGGGCCGCAAATCGTACTCCAGTGAGCATTGGCCGCAGATACGGTTGGGGTTGTCGCCGCCATGGATGCAGCCGAGGTTGAGCGTTGGCTGTGGCACGTCGAACAACGGATTGTTGTATTGGCTTTGCCACTCCCGGCGCAGCGTCATCAGCTCACTCATCACGTCATGCATGGCTTCCAAAGCGCTATGCCCATAAGCGGGATTGGACGAATGCCCGCTTTGCCCTTGAATCTCGATGCCTTCCATCATGATGCCCTTGTGCAAGCGCACTGGGCGCAGCCCGGTCGGTTCGCCGATCACTGCCGCCCGGCCCAGCGGCCGCCCGGCGTCGGCCAGGGCACGGGCGCCGGACATGGAGCTTTCTTCATCGCAGGTGGCGAGGATCAGCAGCGGCTGACGGAACGGCTTATCCAGCAGCGGCAACACGGCCTCTATGATCAACGCGAAGAAGCCTTTCATGTCGCAGCTGCCCAACCCGTACCAGCGGTCATCCGCTTCGCGCAGCTGCAGCGGCTCGGCCGTCCACAGCTCGGCATCGAAGGGCACGGTATCGCTGTGTCCGGCCAACACCAGGCCGCCGGGGCCGCTGCCATAGCTGGCGAGAAGGTTGAACTTGCCGGGGGTGATTTCCTGCACGTCGCAGGTAAAGCCGAGATCGCTCAACCAGCCTGCCAGCAAATCGATAACAGGGCGGTTGGTTTGATCCCAATGCGCCTGGGTGCAACTTACCGATGGCGCAGCGATCAGCGCGGCGAACTGGTCTTTAAGCGAGGGGATGGGCACCGACAGCCTCCTGAAAGACGGAAAAGACGAAGGCACCCAGTGAAACATGAAACGCGCCGCCGCAGCCTTACCGTCGAGGTAAAAACTGCGGCGACGGCTAGATCAGACGAAGATCGCCTTCAGAATGGTGAAGAAGATGATCGAAAGGATCGCCCCGGCTGGCAGGGTGATCAGCCACGACATGAAGATCGAGCCGACCACGCCGAGGTTAAGCGCGCCGATACCGCGCGCAATGCCGATACCGAGTACGGCGCCAACCAGCGTGTGAGTGGTCGAGACCGGCAGCCCGATAGCGGACGCGCCAACGACCGTGGTTGCGGTTGCCAACTCTGCGGCGAAGCCACGGCTGGGAGTCAGCTCGGTGATTTCCTTACCAATGGTGGCGATCACCTTGTAGCCATAGGTGGCCAGACCGATGACGATACCCACAGCGCCCAGCAGCAGTACCCAGCCCGGCACCGCCGACTTGGCAGCAACCTCTGCTGCGCCGCCCGATTGGATGACCCCGACCACGGCCGCCAGCGGGCCGACGGCGTTGGCCACATCGTTGGCACCATGGGCAAAGGCCATGGAACAGGCAGTAAAAATCATCAGCACAGCGAAGACCTTTTCCACGCTGGCGTAGTGAAAGGTGCGATCGGCCTCGACATCAAGCTTGATCCGCGACAGCAGCGCGATCCCGACCAGCATCACCAGGACGCCGATGGCGAACGCCAGGAGGATGCCCTGGCCGCCGTTCAGCGTCAGGCCGACATGCTTGAGGCCCTTGGTGACGGTCATCAGCGCGACCATGAAACCGGTCAGGAACATGTACAGCGGCACGAATCGCTTGGCGTTGAGAAAGGGATCATCGGTATTGATGATCAGCTTCTGCACGCTCATGAACAGGCCAAAGGCGACGATGCCCGACAGCATCGGTGTCACCACCCAGCTGGCCACGATGGGACCGATGGCATCCCAATGCACCGCGTCGGTGGACACGCCGACCGCGGCAAAGCCGATCACCGCACCGATGATCGAGTGCGTGGTGGAAACCGGCCAGCCTTTCATGGTGGCGATCATCAGCCAGGTGCCGGCTGCCAGCAGCGCCGACATCATGCCCAGCACCATCAGATCGGGCGATATGACTTCCGCATCGACGATGCCGTTCTTGATGGTCTCGGTGACCTCGCCACCCGCCAGGTAGGCACCGCAGAACTCGAAGATCATCGCGACGATGATGGCCTGCTTGATCGTCAGCGCCCGGGAACCCACCGAGGTGCCCATGGCATTGGCCACGTCATTGGCGCCTACGCCCCAGGCCATGAAGAAACCGAAAGCACAGGCGAGCACGAGAAGTACGAAGCCGTATTCCGCGATAAAGGACATAAGGAATTACCTGTTGAACCAGAAAAGACGCTGGCGCCTCAGCGCGCCAGCAATTGTTCCAGACGGTTACCGACTCGCTCGGCACGGTCAGCTACGTCACCGATCCATTCGATGATTTTGTAGAGGAACATTACGTCGACTGGAGGCAATTCCTTTTCCAGCTTGAACAGGGCACGGCGAACCGTGATCTGCATGCGGTCGGTTTCGCGCTCGATTTCCTCGAGCTCCTCGACCATTTTCTCGACCAGCGTGGCCTCACGGCCGGCAAAGCCGGTTTCCAGCAACGAGTCCAGCTCCTTCAGCGCTTTCAGCGCCTGGCAGCTGGCGTCTACACTGCGCTGCACGAAGGCCATCATTTCCGGCTGCAGGGCCGGCGGAATGGTCATGCAACGGCCCAGCATCAGACCGGCGATGTCCTTGGCACGGTTGGCAATTTTGTCCTGTACACTCAGCAGCTCCAGCAGATCCGAGCGCGGAACCGGCAGAAACAGGCTCTTGGGCAGATGTTGACGGACGCTCTTCTTGAGCTTGTCGGCCTCGTTTTCCAGTCGGGCCATCTCTTTCTGGATCTGTTCGACCCGTTCCCAATCTTCGGCTGTGATCGCCTGGAACAGCGGTACCAGGTTGGCGGCACATTCGTGAGATTTAGCCATGTGCTGCTGCATCGGCCCGATGGGCGAACGTCCGAACAGGCTGACGAAAGGATTGATTGGCATAGGGAGCACCCCGGCTTCAGAAGGCGGCAAGTATACGGATGACCTCAAAGGGCCGCTACCAAGTGACGTAGGTCACACTCAAACATAGGCATCATCTCGGCACCATGCAGAAAGAAACCGAAATCAAACTGCGCGTCAGTCGCGAAACCCTGGCGGCCCTGCGTGAGCATCCGCTGCTGAAGAAACGCAACAAGAGCGGCTGGCAGCGGCACGAATTGTTCAACCAGTACTACGACACCCCCGAGCGCGACCTGGCTCAGGCCAAGGTTGCGCTGCGTCTGCGCCGCGACGGCGAGCAGTTCATTCAGACGCTGAAAAGCCGCGGCCAGAGCGTGGCTGGGCTGTCCGAGCGTAACGAGTGGGATTGGTACCTGGACAAGGCCAAGCTGGACCTGAAAAAACTCGCGGATGAGTGTTGGCCCGCGAGCCTGGCCGAGCTGGACAAGAAAACCCTGAAGCCGATTTTCACCACGGACTTCGTCCGCGAAAAAGCCGAAATCGCCTGGGGTCGCGGCAAGGCCAAGGTGGTGATCGAAGCGGCGCTGGACCTGGGCAAGGTCGTGGTCGGCAAGCGGAGCGAGGAAATCTGCGAGCTGGAGCTGGAGCTGCGCCAAGGCGAACCCGAGGCCCTGCTGGAACTAGCCGCCGAGCTGGCCACCGATCTCCCCTTGATGCCTTGCGACATCAGCAAAGCCGAGCGCGGCTACCGCCTGTATGACGCCGACAGCTACTCGCTGAGCCTGCCCGCACCAACGCTCGCGGCGACCATGCCGCTGGACGACGCCTTTGCCGCACTGGCCTGGCAGCTGCTGGGTAATAGCCAGCGATTGGCCGAACAGTACCGTTTCAATGGCCACTGGAAACTGCTGGGCGAATGGCTGCAGCAACTGGTCGAACTGCGCGCCCTGCTGGGCAGCCTCGGTCAGGCCGCTCCGCGCGCCACCAGTCGCGAGCTGCGCGAACAACTCGATGCGCTGATCCAGGATTGGCGTCCCCAGGTCGAAGCCGGACGCGACGATGAAAGCGTGCGCCAGGCAGCGCCTGAACGATTTGCCGCTGAATTGTCTGCGCAACGCTGGGGCATGTTCTCGCTGAACGCCTCACTCTGGCTGCTGCAGCGCAGCTGGACCGCCAGTCGCAACAACCGCGGCAACCGCCAGGGCGCAGCCGAGCTGGGCAACTGGCTGCCACGCCTGCTGGGCGAGGAAGCCGAGGCATTGCAGTTGCTGCGCTACCAGCAACAGCCCGAGGACCTCGCCGAACAGCGGCCGCGCATGGAGCGGCTGCTGGTCTGGCTGCACCTGGCCCGCACCACGCTGGAGCTGCCGGAAGCGGACCGTCTCTTCGGCGAACTGGCCAAGTTGAACGAACTGGCAGGACCGCCACTGGATGACGAGCTGCTTGAGGCTCGCGTAGAGCAGGCTCGCGTGGTCTGGACGCTCAAATCCTGGAAGCTGCTAACGAAATAGCGCCGTGAGGCTCCGCTGGCATTCGGCCTATGCCTGTTTCACCCTAGGTGAAGGACTGGCGAAGTAGCGAGCCCCGCCACGGTCGGCGGGTCACCGCGTGCCGTCCAATTCGGCCCAGCCCGACATCACGTAAAGTTGGACCGCACGGCAGACAGCGCGTTGATTTATCGGCAAGCTTGCTCCTCGTACCCGCCACGACCGAAGAGCCCATGTCCGTGTTGAATTCGCCTGCCCAGGATCGCTTCCTCGACCTCAATGACCTGCTGCGTGACTTGGTCGCGCAGAGGCGGCTGTCGCAGGAAACGGCCGAGCAATGCATGACCCTGCGGCGCAGTTCGGCAAACAGCCAGCAGCATCCGCTGGAATTTCTCGGCGCTCAGCAACTCGATGATCTGGCTCGCCCCGGCAAGAAGCTGGATCTCGAAACACTGACCGTCTGGCTCGCCGAGCAGGCCGGGCAACTCTATCTGCGCATCGACCCGCTGAAGATCAACGTCGCAGCGGTCACCCCGCTGATGTCCTACGCATTCGCCCAGCGGCACAAGATCCTCGCGGTGGCGGTCGACAGCTCGGCAGTGACCATCGCCAGCAGCCAGCCTTTCGTGAAAAGCTGGGAAGCCAACCTCACCCATGTGCTCCAGCGACCGATCAAGCGGGTAGTGGCCAATCCCGTCGACCTGCAGCGCTTCACCGTCGAGTTCTACCGCCTGGCCAAGTCGGTCAGCGGCGCCACTGCCAACGATCAAAAGGTCAGCGGGACCGGCAATTTCGAGCAGTTGCTGAACCTCGGCGCCAGTGATCAGGAGCCCGACGCTAACGACGCTCATGTGGTGAACATCGTTGACTGGCTGTTCCAGTACGCCTTCGACCAGCGCGCCAGTGACATCCACATCGAACCGCGTCGTGAGCAGGGCAGCGTGCGCTTCCGCATCGATGGCGTCCTGCACAACGTCTATCAGTTTCCGCCGCAGGTTGCGATGGCCGTTGTCAGCCGACTCAAGTCTTTGGGGCGAATGAACGTCGCTGAAAAGCGCAAGCCGCAGGACGGCCGGGTCAAGACCAAGACGCCGGATGGCGGCGAGGTGGAGCTGCGCCTGTCGACCCTGCCGACCGCCTTCGGCGAGAAGATGGTGATGCGAATCTTCGACCCTGAAGTGCTGCTCAAGGGCTTCGACCAGCTGGGCTTTTCCGCCGAAGACCTGCGTCGCTGGCAGAGCATGACCGGCCAGCCCAACGGCATCATCCTGGTCACCGGCCCTACCGGATCGGGCAAGACGACGACGCTCTACACCACCCTCAAGCAGCTGGCGACGCCGGAAGTGAACGTCTGCACCATCGAAGACCCGATCGAGATGATTGAGGGCGCCTTCAACCAGATGCAGGTGCAACACAACATCGACCTGACCTTCGCCAGCGGCGTGCGCGCCCTGATGCGCCAGGATCCGGACATCATCATGGTCGGCGAGATTCGCGATCTGGAAACGGCGGAAATGGCGATCCAGGCGGCACTGACCGGGCACCTGGTGCTGTCGACTCTGCATACCAACGATGCGCCATCGGCAATCACGCGGTTGCTGGAACTGGGCGTACCGCATTACCTGCTTAGGGCGACGCTCCTGGGCGTCATGGCGCAGCGCTTGGTGCGTACGTTATGTCCGCACTGCAAGGCACCGGTGCAGCTGGATGCGGATGACTGGCAGGCCCTGACCAAACCCTGGAACGCGCCGTTGCCGAGCCACGCGCAACAGGCGGTGGGTTGTATCGAATGCCGGGACACGGGCTACCGCGGCCGCGCCGGGGTCTACGAGATCATGCTGCTCAACGATGCGATCAAGCCGCTGATCACCGCCGATACCGATCTCATCGCCCTGCGCCGCCAGGCCTTCAAGGACGGCATGCACAGCTTGCGGCTGTCCGGCGCGCAGAAGATCGCAGCGGGCCTTACAACCTTGGAAGAGGTTCTCAGGGTCACGCCGCAAAGCGAGCAGAAATAGCGGGACGGCTTTGAGTGAGGGCAAAGCCAGCCTCCAAGCCCTCCCCGCTCTTAAGGCAGCAGAACCTTTTAGTTGCCGCTTCTCGACGCCACCAGCGTCGCCACTTGGCCTGACTCGCAGTTGAGGTAAGCCGACGACTGCAACCACTGCTGATCCGGGTACCAGGAAAACATGAATTGCCCGCCCTTGAGGCTGTCGACCACCATGCGCGCCACTTCCGGGCGAACCGCTGGGCAGCCCTGGCTGCGACCGATACGCCCCTGCGTCGCGATCCAGGCCGGGTTCACATAGTCAGCCGGATGGATGACGATGGCCCGCTCGCGCGCCAGGTCATTCACCCCGGGCTCGAGCCCGTCCATGCGCAGCGAGTAGCCATGCTTGCCGCTGTAGCTCTCGGCGGTGCGGAACAGGCCGAGGCTCGACTGATGACTGCCCTCCACATTGGAGAAACGCGTGGCCTGGTTTTCACCCGATCCGTTGCCATGAGCGACGAAATCCTTGAGCAACAAACGCCCACGCTGCAGGTCGAAAATCCACAGTCGGCGCTCCGAGGAAGGCAGAGAAAAGTCGATGACGGCTAACCGTTGAGCCGGCGTCGCGCCATGATTCACAGCGCACTGCATAGCCGCGACAGCATGGGTCAACACGACCGGATCGAGCGTTGGTGCCACGCGGGAAAGATCGTCCACCAGCGGCTGATAAGCAGGCGGAGCGGCCAACAGCGGCATGGACAAGAGCAAGCCGGCGGCCAGACAGAGGCGGCGAAGCGAAACCATCATTCGTAGATCAACCTCGGCGGGCGCCAATGCCGATCATCCCTGCCGACCGACGCCACCTGCTCGCTACCAGGCCCAAACAATCAAAAAGTAGCGAAATTAAATCAGACGGGACCTGAAGCGCTCCCACGTCGTCTGATACATCGTGTTCTAGTAGCCTGAACGGGCCATGTTTTTTTCAGGCACCGCGGCTTGTTCAGCGGCGGAGTCTAGCAGTCGGCGGGACCGCCAGGAGTGAAGCGTTGTACAAAAAACATACATCGAGTCTGCTGTTCGCTTGGTTGTTGGCGCCATGGCTGGCGATGGCGGAACCCGCAGTAGAGCCCGCCGGCCCAGTTCAGGGTGTCCTGGAGAACCTTCCGACGGCGTGCGGGCAGCCTCTGGCCAACGTGGACGAAACAGCTCTGGCGCGGCTCTCCGAGCTCTACCGACGCAACCACTTTGCCTTGCTGTGGACCTCTTATGCGCAGATTGACGCGCTGTTGGCCCAGCTCGAGTCGCTGGCGGACGATGGGCTCCAACCTGCTTCTTACCATCCCGAAACCATTCGTCGGGTCATGCACACCGCCACCCGTGATCCGCTGCACCGCGAATGCAGCGATGTACTGGCCAGCCACGCCTATCTGTCGGCCTTGGGTCACCTGGCGCAGGGTCGCCTGCCGCAAGACCGCATCGAGCCCGTCTGGCACAGCCCTGATGCACCTGGGACACTACAGGCCGAGGCGCAGCTGATGGCGATCGCCAGCGAAGGGCTGGAGCATCTCGAGCACGCCTTCAATAAAGCGCGTCCGTCGTTGGAGCAATACAACAACCTGCGCAAGGCCTATGCGCAGCTGCGCGATCAACCCCAGCCCCAGTGGCAACCAATCCCCGCGGGCCAGACCTTGCGCCCAGGCATGTTGGACCCGCGTGTTCCCCAACTGCGGCATCGTTTAAGCGCCGACGGCTACCTGCCCCCTTCGGCAGTCACGCCGGGCACCCGCGATGATCGCTACAACGATCAACTGGTGGAGGCGCTCAAGGCTTTTCAGCGCCGTCACGCCCTGCAGGACGACGGCATCCTCGGTGCCGACACCCTTATTGAACTGAATGCCACTCCAGCCGATCGGCTGAACCAGCTGCGGGTGAATCTGGAGCGGTTCCGCTGGCTATCGGCCGACATCGAGCCGCGCTCGCTGCTGGTCGATATCGCCGGCGGACGGGTGATCTACTTTCGCGACAGCAGCCCTCAATGGGAAGCGCGCATCCAGGTCGGCCGAGATACCCGGCAGACCCCGTCCATCAAGTCGACCGTCACGCGCCTCACCCTCAACCCGACCTGGACGGTACCGCCGACCATCCTGCGCGAGGATAAACTGCCGCAGATCCGCGACAACCTGGACTACCTCGCGCAACACAACATGCAGGTGTTGGACTATCAGGGTCAGGTACTCGACCCAGCCACTGTCGACTGGAGCAATCCGGGGCGGATCCTGCTGCGCCAGGCCGCCGGGCCCGACAACCCGCTGGGCCGGGTGGTGATCCGTTTCGCCAACCCCTACTCCATCTACCTCCACGACACGCCCAGCCAAGGCCTGTTTGCACGCTCGCAGCGGGCGTTCAGCTCGGGCTGTGTAAGGGTCGAATCGGTGATGCAATTGGTCGATCTTTTATTGAACGAGGACGAACACGAGCGCGTTAACCAATTGCTTGAAACCGGCCTGACCTATGAATACCGCCCGGCAGAAACCACCCCGATACTCCTGGCCTACTGGACAGCCGAAGCCGACCGCACCGGCCTGCCACGCTATCGCCCCGACGTCTATCACCGTGACCCAAAGCTGCTCGCAGCGTTGCAAGCAGCCGATCGCAACGCCATGTTGCGCGCCATCCCGGCCATTGATGAGCACTAACGCCAGCCCAGCACAATAAGCTGGGAGCTACCGCTCAGGACCAGACCAGCGGCTCTGGCAGATTGATCGTCGACCGATGTCTACTTGCCTTGGGGTCGAACCCAGGTATCTTGCCTAGCAACAACCGCCTGCACTTACGCCATTGCCTCGCCGCTGCAGGCGCTCGGTCAACGCAGTCTGGAACACCAAGATCGTTGCCGCCACGGATAGCCGAGCAGACGTTTTGAAGAAAAAAAATACAAGCAGTACTTGGAACGAAGCTGACCGACTGGCAGCGCTTGCGCGTTACCGCATTCTCGACACCCCCGCCGAGGCGGCATTCGACGATCTGGTACAGCTTGCTGCCGAGCTATGTGCCTGTCCCAGCGCGGCCATCGTGTTTGTCGACGAGGACCGCCAATGGGTAAAGGCCTCGGTCAACGTCGCGGGCGCCGACCGCCCTCGGGACGAAGCACTCTGCTCCCGGGCCCTCGGGTGCACAGAACCGCTGGTGATCGAAGACCTGACCCACGAGCCGCTGGCCAACGGCATGACGGGTTTCTATGCCGCAGCGGTACTGCGCACCGCCGAGGGCCTGCCGCTCGGCACGCTATGTGTTCTCGATAGCAAGCCGCGGCAGCTGTCGGAGCGCCAATCCGCCCATCTGGAGGCCCTGGGCCGCCAGGTCATGGCGCTGTTGGAGTTGCGTCGCAGCCGTGAAGCCAACGAGCGCAACCGACAGATCATCGACAGCGCGGTGGACTACGCGATCCTCACCACCGACGCCAAGGGTGTCATCACCAGCTGGAACCAGGGCGCCGAACGCATTCTCGGCTGGCCATCGTGCGAGGCCGTCGACAGCCACGCGGCGCGATTCTACGTAGCGGAGGACATCGCCTGCGGCGTGCCTGACAAGGAAATGGCCACTGCGGCGCGCGACGGCTCGGCAATGAACGAACGCTGGCATGTGCGCAAGGACGGCAGCCGCTTCTGGGCCAGCGGCGTGCAGATGCCGCTCAAGGATGATCACGGACAGCACCTGGGTTTCGTGCATATCCTGCGCGACCTGACCGAACGTCTTCATGAGCAAGCAGCGATCCGCCAAGCCGAAGAGCGCTACCGGGCCCTGGTCGACCTAAGCCCTCAGGTGATCTGGCAGTGCGATGCCGACGGGCAGCTGATCTTCTGTAATCGCTACTGGTGCGATTTCACCGGGATGAGCGCCGAAGCCTCGGCCGGCATGGGCTGGCTGTCGGCCGTGGCGCCGGATCACCGCGACGCCATACTGCAGCAATGGCAAGGCGCCCTGAAATCCGGCCAGGCCGGCAATTTCGAAGTCCCGCTGCTGGCCGCCGACGGCAGCTCACGCTGGTTCCAGGGCAGCGGGGCGCCCGTTTATGACTGCGATTGCCGGCTGCTGCACTGGGTATTGGTCGCGCAGGACATTCACGAGCGTCGCCTGGCCGAGATCAAGCGCCTGGAAAGCGAGGCGTTCACCCGCAGCCTGTTGGATGCGGCCAGCGAAGGCTTCTATTCCATCGACACGCGAGGCTTGGTCACGCTCTGCAACGAGGCGTTCGTCAAGCTGCTCGGCTTTACCAGCAAGGACGAGGTGCTTGGCCGGCAGCTGCACCCGTTGATCCACCACAGTCACACAGACGGCTCGCCTTACCCAATCGAAGAGTGTCCGATTCAACGCACGGCAAAAACCGGTGAGTCGGTACACGTCGAGTACGAACTGTTCTTTCGTCTGGACGGCAGCAGCCTGCCCGTCGAGTACCGGGTCGCCCCGCTGTACCAAGACAATGTTTTGCAAGGTGCGATCTGCACCTTTACCGACATCAGCGAACGAACCCGCGGTGAAGCCCAGCAATCCTATCTGCTGGAGCTCAGCGACCAGCTCCAGGACAGCAGCAGCCGCATCGAGCTGGCTGACATGATGGCCGAGCGGCTTGCCCAGCTGATGGGGGCGGAGTGCATCTATCAGGGACATCTCGACGAGCGCGATAACCTGATCGTCGATGAGTACTGGCCGCAGGCTGTCAGCAAGCCGCGCACCGCTCACACGATGGGCGCCGGTGCCGAACCGTTGCGCCTACGGTTGTCGCAGGGCCTGATCGTGCCCTTCGACGACCTCCTCGATGAGGCCGGTTGCCACGGCCGTTTCGGTGTTCTGCATGAGCATTTCGGCTATCGCAGCCTGCTGCTGGCGCCACTGCTGCAGCAAACGGCCAACTGCGCCTTTTTGTTGTTCGGCAGCCGGCAACCGCGAGCCTGGAGCCAGACCGATATTTCGTTTGTACGAGAAGTGGTCGAGCGCATCCGTGCCGCCGCCGACCGGGCACGCGCGCGCTCGGCCCTGCTGGAAGCCGAACAGCGCGTCAGCCTGGCCAACGAAATTGCTGCAATCGGCGTCTGGGAATACGATTTCGAGCACAACCGCCTGCACTGGGATGCGCAACTCAAGATGCTCGCAAACCTGGGGCCGAACGAGCCAGCGCTGTCGGTCGACCAGTTCCTTGCGCGGGTTCATCCGGATGACCGGCACACCCTCATAGCGGCCTTTCGTAATGCGCTCGACGGCGTCGGCGGCGGCGAGTTGAACTTGGACTACCGGGTATATGACGAGCGCAGCGAGCAGTTCCGCTGGTTGGCCAACCGTGGCCGCCGGCTGATCGACGGCGACGGCAGGGTTAGCCTGCTCGGTACCGCCCGAGACATTACCGCCGAACGCAACGCTGCCTTGAAACTGCTACGCATGAACGCGCTGCTCGAAGAGCAGATACAGGAACGCCGGATCACCGAGCAGCGCCAATCGGTACTGATGGAGCTGGGCGATCTGCTGCGTGGGCAACCCGACAGCGTCACCATCGTCACGGCTGCCGTGCGCGCACTGGGCACTACGCTGCAGGTGACCCGCGCCGCCTTTCTGTCCATCGACCCGGGCGGACAGTACGCCACCGTCGAGCGCTACTGGAGCGACGGCGCTCTGGGTGACTACAGCGAGCGCATGTGCTTTGCCGACTACGGTGACTTTATCTACGACCTGCAGCACGACGAGCTGGTGGTGGTCGAAGACGTGCTGCATGACCCACGGACCGCCGCACAAGCAGCGAGCCTGCGACTGCGGCGCATTCAAAGCCTGGTCTGCGTACCGCTGCAGGAGCAGGGCGTCCTGAGCGCTGCCCTGATTCTCTTGCAGGACCGACCGCGGCAATGGGCCGAAGATGACATTTCCTTTATCCGCGAAGTCGCTGACCGTGCCTGGACGGCCGATGAGCGGATGCGCGCGGAAAGTGCACTGCGCGCCAGCGAGGAGCAGTTCCGCACCCTCGCCGACAACATGAGTCAGTTTGCCTGGATGGCCGATCCCGCGGGCCGCATCTACTGGTACAACAAGCGCTGGTACGACTACACCGGCACCACGCTGGAAGCCATGCGGGCCCTGGGTTGGCGCTCGGTGCATCACCCCGACCACCACGAGCGCGTCAGCGCCTCGATGAAGCGCGCCGTGGCAATCGGCTCGATCTGGGAAGAGACTTTCCCCCTGCGCGGCAAGAGCGGGCAGTATCGTTGGTTCCTTGCGCGTGCAGTGCCCATTCGCGACGATTTCGGCCAGGTGACCCGCTGGTTCGGCACCAACACCGATATCACCGCTCAGGTCACCGCAGAAGAAGCACTGCGCGAGCTGAACGACAATCTGGAACGGCGCGTCGCCGAGCGTACGCGTGAACTGGCCGAGATCAACCATCTGCTGCATCTGGAAATGGGTGAACGGGAACGCGCCGAGGACACCTTGCGCCATGCCCAGAAGATGGAAGCCATCGGCCAACTGACTGGTGGCCTCGCTCACGACTTCAACAACATGCTGACCGGCGTGCTCGGCGCCCTCGACCTGATCCAGCGCCGAGTCGCCAATGGTCAGGTAAACGATCTTGGTCGCTACGTGGATGCGGCGGCCAGTTCGGCCACCCGCGCCGCGGCGCTGACCCATCGCCTGCTCGCCTTCGCGCGGCGCCAATCGCTGGACCCGCAACCGGTAAACGTCAACCTGTTGGTCGAGTCGATGGAAGATATGCTGCGCCGCACCATGGCCGAGCACATCGAGTTCGACACCCGCCTGCAGGAAAGCCCCTGGTTGGCTTACACCGATGCGCACCAGCTCGAGAACGCCCTGCTCAACCTTGTGATCAACGCGCGCGATGCCATGAGCGAGGGCGGCAAGCTGATCATTCAAACCGGCTCGGTACAGATCAATAGCTCGCAGCCAGACGGTCCAGAACCCGGCGAATACGTCACCCTCAGCGTGGCCGACAACGGCTCGGGTATGCCGCCGGAAGTGGTAGCCAAGGCATTCGACCCGTTCTTCACCACCAAGCCTATCGGCCAGGGCACCGGCCTTGGGCTTTCGATGGTCTATGGCTTCGTCAAACAGACTGGCGGCCACGTACGCATCGACAGCACACCGGGACAAGGCACCCTGATCACCCTGTTCCTGCCGCGCAACCGGGCACAGGCGGCCCATATCGAGGAGCTATCCAGCAAACCGGTAGCCGTCAGCGGTGCCGAGGCCGACGAAACCGTGCTGGTTGTCGAGGATGAAGCCGCGGTGCGCATGTTGGTGGTCGAGGTGCTGCAAGAGCTCGGCTATCAGGTCATCGAAGCGGTGGATGGCAACAGCGCACTGCCGCACCTGACGAGCGCGCGACGTATCGACTTGCTGGTCAGCGATATCGGTCTGCCCGGCATCAACGGGCGTCAGCTGGCCGAGATTGCTCGCCAGCACCGACCCGACCTGCACGTGCTGTTCATCACCGGCTATGCACCCAATGCCCAGGTCCGTGGCGAGTTCCTCGGCCCCGGCATGGACATGCTGGCCAAGCCTTTCAGCATCGACATGCTCGGCGCCAAGGTTCGCCAACTGATCGAGCGCAGCGGATAGCCCCAAGAGCGGAGAGCCAAGGAACTCTGCTGATCGCTGCGCACTCTCTAATGGAGGATCAAGCAGAGGCATCCATCATGCGCAAAACTATTCTGGCAGCCGTTACCCTGAGCTGTATCCCTTTTAGCGCGGCGATGGCGGATGACGGCTTCGTTCGTCAGATTCTGTCGTCGGGCGCCACCACCGCTTCCACCTACATGACGTTCCGCGACGACAAGCTGGTCGCTGCGGCACGCGAAGACGCCAGCAGTTTTGTGGCCAGCGATGGTGCCCTCCGTGGCCCTTATCTCGAAGCGATGCTCGTCAAACTACGCCACGAGCAACCGCAACTGGAAGCCAGCGACATGCAGCTGGCCAGCGCCATCCTTGCAGCCGAACAACACTAGGTGACGCGATGCCGGCCAGCCGGCCGGCATGTCGCTCCGCATGCACTGAAGCGGCAGAACGCATCGCCATTCGTCCACTCGCAGCATCCGGAGAACTCCATGAAGAAAACCGCATCCGCCGTCTGGCAAGGTGATCTGAAAAGCGGCAAAGGCACCATCAGCACCGAAAGTGGCGCGCTTAAGGACAATCCGTACGGCTTCAACACCCGCTTCGAAGGTGCGCCTGGCACCAATCCGGAAGAGCTGATTGGCGCAGCACACGCTGGCTGTTTCTCGATGGCCCTGTCGATGATGCTCGGTCAGGCGGGACTGACTGCCGAACGCATCAACACCACCGCCGAAGTCACTCTGGACAAAGATGACAAAGGCTTCTCCATTACCGCCATCGCCCTGACGCTGAAGGCCAAGGTGCCTGGAGCCGACAACGAGCAGTTCCAACAGATCGCCAACCAGGCGAAGGAAGGCTGCCCGGTATCGCGCGTGCTCAATGCACAGATCAGCCTGGACGCGACGCTGGAGAGCTAAGTCCGCGCAAACAAAAAAACGCCGCCCATGGGGCGGCGTTTTTGTTGGTGCGGTTTGTTGGGTCAGCCGCGGATGTTGTAGATGTCCTTCTCGTTCAGCTCGGCGTATTCGTACAAGCGATTGAGGTAGGCGCTCTGCTGTTCCCAGACTTTGCTTGCGACCGGATCAGCTGCGGCAGAGGCGTCGACCACCTCGGCAGCCACTTCCCTCAGGCGGGCCAGCACTTCGTCGGGAAGGCGGCGAACTTCAACGCCCTGCTCACGCAGCTGCTCCATGGCCTCCATGTTCTTCGCGTTGTAGTCGTCGAGCATGTCTCCGTTGACTGCACGGGCCGCGGAACGAACGATGGCCTTCAGATCATCCGGCAGGGTTTCCCAAGCCTTGAGGTTGACGTCCAGTTCGAAGGTAACGTTCGGCTCCTGCCAGCCCGGCGTGTAGTAGTACTTGGCCGCTTTGTGCAGCCCCAGCGCCAGATCGTTGTATGGACCAATCCACTCAGTGGCGTCGATGGCACCGGTCTGCAGCGCGGTGAAGATCTCGCCGGCCGGCATGTTCACTACGGTGCCGCCCATCTTGGTCAGTACTTCACCGCCCAGGCCGGGGGTACGCATCTTCAAGCCGTTGAAATCGTCTACCGATTTGATTTCCTTGTTGAACCAGCCGGCGGTCTGTACACCGGTCGCGCCACAGGCCATGGGCAGTACGCCAAACGGCTTGTAGACCTCTTCCCACAGTTCCATGCCACCGCCGCGATGCAGCCAGGCGTTCATTTCCTGGGCGTTGGGACCGAATGGCAGAGCGCAGAAGAACTGAGCAGCCGGAACCTTGCCTTTCCAGTAGTAGGGCGCGCCATGACCCATCTCGGCAGTGCCGCGCGAAACCGCATCAAATACCTCGAGTGCCGGCACCAGCTCACCTGCAGCGTAGACCTTGACCGTGAGGCGGCCATCGCTCATTTCGTTGACCCGCTTGGCAAAATTCTCAGCGCCAACGCCCACGCCGGGGAAGTTCTTCGGCCAGGAAGTGACCATCTTCCAGTTGAATTTCTCGGTGCTTGCTGTGCCTTCGGGCTTGGCTGCGGTTTCGGCTTCCTTATTGCAACCGGCCAGTGCGGTTGCGGCCAGACCAACGCCAGCGGCGGCCAGAATTTGACGACGTTTCATGAGTCACTCCTTGTTGTTGTAATGCTGAATGTCGGAACCCCGAAATCAGGTAGTTCTAGCTATCATATGGCTATCTCTCACTCAAGCACCGTGACTACGTACAGGCACTACGTACGTAGTACTGCCGGTTGCGACACGTTCGCACAGCCGCCTAGAATCGCCGGCCGCCTGGCCATAACAATAAAGGATCTGCCATGTCGAAACATGCCCCTCCACTGCTCGGACTCGCCAGAGTCATCGACGCCGTGAACGCCCGCTTCGGACAGGCCTGCGCCTGGCTGACCCTTTTCCTCGTCCTGGGCACCGCCGTGGTCGTCGTACTGCGCTACGGATTCGGTATCGGCGCGACTGCGCTGCAGGAAGCCGTCCTTTACGCACATGCCCTGGTGTTCATGGGCGCCGCTGCCTGGGTGCTGCAACGCAACGGCCATGTCCGCGTCGACATCTTCTACCAGCGCTTTACCCCGCGCTACCAGGCCTTGGTCGAAGTGCTCGGCACCCTGCTGTTTCTCCTGCCTGTCTGCCTGTTTCTCGGCTGGGCAAGCTGGGACTATGTCGCCAACTCCTGGGCGACGCTGGAAGGCTCCAGCGAGTCTGGCGGGCTGAAATTCGTTTACCTGCAGAAGAGCATCATCCTCGTGCTGGTGATTTGCCTCATCCTGCAAGGCCTTTCCGAGATCATAAAAGCTGGCTACGCCATGGCTGGACGCCTGCCTGAGCAGGAGGTGAAGCATGGCTGAGTTGATGGCAATACTGCTGTTCATCAGCATCTGTGCGGCCTTGATGGCCGGCTACCCGGTGGCGTTCACGCTTGGCGGCGTTTCACTGCTGTTCGCCGGCCTCGGCATCATCACCGGCACCTTTGACGGCGGCTACCTGAGCGCCCTGCCGAACCGCCTGTTCGGCATCATGAACAACCAGACGATGTTGGCGGTCCCGCTGTTCGTGTTCATGGGCGTGATGCTGGAAAAGAGTCGAGTGGCCGAAGACCTGCTCGAGTCCATGTCGCGGCTATTCGGCACCCTGCGTGGCGGCCTGGCGATCTCCGTTTGCGTGGTAGGTGCATTGCTCGCAGCCAGCACCGGCATTGTCGGCGCCACGGTAGTAACCATGGGTCTGCTGGCGCTGCCGACCATGCTGCGCCGCGGCTATGATCCAGCCATCTCGACAGGCACTCTGGCCGCCACCGGCACACTCGGCCAGATCATTCCGCCGTCGATCGTGCTGGTCCTGCTGGGCGATGTGATGTCCAGCGCCTACCAGCAGGCGCAGCTGAAGATGGGCATCTTCTCGCCGAAGACCGTCTCCGTCGGCGATCTGTTTGTCGGTGCACTACTGCCCGGCCTGTTGCTGGTCGGCATGTACATCCTCTACATCATCGCGGTAGCCATCTTTCAACCCAAGAAACTGCCGGCACTGCCGCAGGAAGAGCTGGGCCCGATCGAATGGGGCAAGCTGATCAACGCTCTGGTGCCGCCACTGCTGCTGATCAGCGCCGTGCTCGGCTCCATCCTTGCCGGCTACGCCACACCGACAGAGGCCGCGGCGCTGGGTGCGCTAGGTGCGATGATCCTGGCGCTCTACAAGGGCAAGCTGAACTTCGGTCAGCTGCGCGAAGTGGCCTATGGCACCACTGAAATCAGCGCCATGGTGTTTCTGATCCTGATTGGCGCCTCGCTGTTCTCGCTCGTGTTCCGCGGCTTCGGCGGAGAAGTGCTGATCGAAGACGTCTTTGCCCAATTGCCAGGTGGCGTGCTCGGTGCCTTCTTCCTGGTCATGGTCGTGATCTTCCTGCTGGGCTTCATTCTCGACTTCATCGAGATCACCTTTGTGGTCGTCCCGATCGTCGGCCCAGTACTGCTGGCCATGGGGCTCGATCCAGTGTGGCTCGGCGTGATGATCGCACTGAACCTGCAGACCTCGTTCCTCACGCCACCCTTCGGCTTCGCGCTGTTCTATCTGCGCGGCGTTACGCCAAAATCTGTGCCCACCAGCACGATCTACAAAGGTGTGCTGCCGTTCATCCTGATTCAGCTACTGCTGTTGGTGATTGCCTACCAGTTCCCGGGGCTGGTTACCTGGCTACCCGAACAGATCTACGGTCAATAGCCCCAAGCAGACGCCCGTTTTGACGGGCGTCTGGCTTTTCGGCAGCGGCTTTCGGCGCGATCATAGCCATGAACCCGCCATCGCCGAACCCTCATGTCGACCTCATTCAGCTACGCACAACTGGCAGAGCGCTTTCGGCGACTCGACGAGTTCCTGCTGCAGCACCAGGCGTTGTGGCGTCCGCGCCCCTTCACTCATAGGCGCCTTGCCTGGGAAGCTGAGCTCCCCGAGCTTGCCTGTTGGCTGCGGGGCCGCTCGCTGGAAGATGCTGAAGTCGCGCACAACCAGCCTGCACAGCTGCTAGCGCCCGCCCCATTTCCTCAGCTTGCTGCGCAGGCCGCCGCCCTGAGCTGGATGGATGAGTTACCCACCTCGTCGACGCCCGTCCCTGACGCCCGGCAATCGGTCGATGTACCGGGGCGAAAATGGCAGCAGATCCAGGCATTCGGTGCAGCGCTGAGGCTCAGAGAAACACCCCAGCACTGGCTCGACTGGTGTGCGGGCAAGGGCCACCTGGGCCGTCAACTGGCCAGTCGCGGCGGCGGGCTGACCTGTCTCGAGTGGGATAAGGCCTTGGTTACAGCCGGAACCCAGCTCAGTCAGAAGCTGGGCGTCGTTGCGACCCACTGTCAGCAGGACGTGATGACTGACAGCGCGTCATCAAGGATCGATCCGACGATGACGCCAGTGGCGCTACATGCTTGCGGCGATCTGCATGTTCGACTGATCGACCTGAGCATTGCGCAACATTGTCGCCAGCTGGCGCTAGCGCCCTGCTGCTACAACCGCATCCAGACCAATCGCTACCAGCCCATGTCATCCCTCGCGCGACAATCCGCCCTTGAGTTATCACGCGACGATCTTGGCCTACCCCTCAGCGAAACCGTGACCGCCGGCGCACGCGAACGCCGTCAGCGTGATCAATCGATGGCCTGGCGCCTCGGTTTCGACCTGCTCCAGCGTGATCTGCGTAGTAAGGACGAATACCTGCCCACACCGTCACTTCCCAGCAGCTGGCTGAAAAAAAGCTTCGCCCACTACTGCCGCGACCTGGCGGCCCTCAAGCAACTACCCGAGCCACCTGAGCAGAACTGGGACGCGCTCGAAAAACGCGGCTGGCAACGACTCGCTGAGGTGCGCAATCTGGAATTGTTACGCGGCCTGTTTCGGCGGCCGCTAGAGATCTGGCTGCTGCTCGACCGCGCGCTGCTGCTGTCCGAAAACGGCTATGCGATACGCCTGGGCACCTTCTGCCCAGCCGAGCTGACGCCTCGCAATCTGATGCTGATTGCCGAGTTCGAGCACCCAAGTGCAAGCACCTGAGAAAACTCATGCAAACAACTGGCAACAAACAGTTTACTCGCCGCGAGCAATGGCTATAATGGCGCCCATCTTTTAGCCGGTATAGCTCAGCTGGTAGAGCAACTGACTTGTAATCAGTAGGTCCCGAGTTCGACTCTTGGTGCCGGCACCATACGAAACAACAGAAAAGGCTCACCGCATGGTGGGCCTTTTTTGTTTCATGCAGCGCTCGGGACGAAATGGCCTCATCGGCGGCGTGCCGGGGCTTCGCGCGAGAGCCCGTAAATCGGTCGCTACGATTGATTTTATTGAAGAATCCAGACCCGAGGCCGACATAGCGGCGTGTTACGCCGGGCAGACAATGGCGTTTTGACTTAATTTCTCACGGTTGCGCTTGATGCTTAACTCTCCTCTACGCAGCTTGCGGGCTCGTTTCGCAATCGTTGTCGCCTCGGTTGTCCTTGTACTCAGCTGCATCTTCGGCGCCGCCATTGGTGAGTCTTCCATTTCGCGCCTGGAGGAATGGACAGGCTTGCAGCTTGGAGAAGCTGCATTTTCCATGGTTGATCGCCTTGACCGGGACATGAGCGGGCGCTCCCAGGAACTGGCTGTGCTCAGTGAGCTACAGGCGCTTCGCAATCCGGAGAATGTTGGCGAAGCCCGCGCGCTTCTCAATGATCTGAGCGATCACTTTCCGAGCTACTCCTGGATTGGTCTCACCAATGCCAGCGGCAAGGTCGTAGCGTCGACCGACGGCTTGCTGGAGGGCGTGGATATTTCGGCCAGACCCGTATTCACCAACGGGCTGGAAACCACTTTTATCGGCGATGTCCACGAAGCGGTGCTCCTGGCCCAGCTGCTCCCGAATCTGTCGGGAGAGGCGATGAAGTTTGTCGACATCAGCATGCCGGTGCGCGACGCCGCCGGGGCGCTGGTAGGCGTGCTGGCGACCCATCTGTCCTGGGAGTGGGCTGACGAGGTGGGCCGGTCACTGTTTGAACCGTTGCAGGAGCGTTTGCCCGGGCTGGAGTTTCTCGTCGTCAGCAAAGACCGGACGGTACTGCTCGGCCCCAGGGAAATGATCGGCAAGCCCATTGGCATCAGGCTCGAAGATCGGCCCGTGCAGAATTGGTCTGTTGTGCACTGGCCAGACGGCACGCAGTACTTGACCGGTTTTGCCGAAAGCCTGGGCTTCGAAGACTATCCGGGACTGGGGTGGACAGTCATTGCCCGTCAGCCGGTTAAGCTCGCGTTTGCCGAAGCACGCCAGTTGCGCAACGAAATCTTTGCCTGGGGCGCCCTATTGTCCTTGGCCTTCGCAGCGATTGGCTGGTTTGCTGCGGGCATGATCACACGACCGCTAAAGGAGATCGTTGACGCAGCCGCTCGTATTTCCGAGGGAGCTGATGTCCGCATCCCGTTACTGACAAGCACGCGGGAAGTTGAAGCCTTGAGCGTTGCGATACGGCATCTGGTGGACAGCCTGACCCGCAAGAGAAGTCAGTTGGCGGTCGTCGAAGGCATTGCCTATCGCGATACCGTAACCGGACTGCCAAACCGAGCAGCGCTGCAGAAATACGTCGAAACCGTGCGTACAGCAGACGAGCTTCAATGCAGCTTTGGCGTGTTATGCCTGGACCTCGACGGCTTCAAGCCGATCAATGATCGCTTTGGCCATGCCGCCGGCGATGCGTTGCTCCATGAGGTTGGTTTGCGGCTCTCCGCCTCGATCCGCGACGGTGATATTGCGGTGCGCCATGGCGGCGATGAGTTCGTCCTGCTTTTGCGCCTGCGGAAGGGCGAGTCCGTGCGCAATGTGCAACTCGCGGCCAAGCGCATCATCGCCAGGCTGGCTGAGCCGGTATTGCTGGCGGGCGAAAAGATCACCATCGGCGGCAGCGTCGGCGGCGCACTCTGGTCCGGAGGCGAGTTTTCTGAAGCGCTGATGCTGGCCGACGAAGCGTTGTATCAGGCCAAGGGAGCAGGCAAGGGACGGGCGAACTTTAACTTCGCAAGCAACGAGAGCGTCCACCAGGACCACCCGGAAACGGTATGAGTCAGCGAACCTAGTCGCATAGCCAGACGCAAAAAAGCCCCGCATCAAACGATGCGGGGCTTTTCTGTCTGGCTGAGTCCTGTCCCTTCGGCCGCTTCCAGCAGCGATTCCTTGCGTCAGTCCTGACGTTTCGCGAGATCCTTCGCGGCAGCCTTGCACCAGCCCCAAGGCGGAGGGCTGGTCGCCGTGCTAGGCGCTCCATGGCACATCGAGATGGGTCAGGGAACGGCCAGCAGCGGCAGCAGGGTTAAGAACAGGTGTGATGGCAAAAGTTCCACTTTTGAAATGAAAAGGCCATCAGATTAAGCACTGCCAGAAAATGCCCATGTAACCGTCAGTCGGCCACGCCGTGGGGCACGCTTGCCCAGATGAGCCTCCGGCCGACCGTTTCGCCTGCTGTCAGCCCGCCAGTTTCCTGCAAACCGACCTGCTCTAACGGCCTTTCGCCAGCGCCTTGCCCGGCGGACCCGCGATACATTTCCAATTGTTTACGCCCGGAACATGCCAGGCAAACCACGGTCTGCTGTGCGTCGCCACTCCAGCGCAACTGAAGGCAATGCTTGCCACCACGGAGCCAGCCTTGAGGAGCCGAGCCACTCGATGAGCGTAATCACCACCCTCTTCCACAAACTCAAACTGTACCTGTTCAATGCTTCATGGATGATGGCGGAGCGGTTGCTGAACATCGGCGTGGGCTTTCTCATGGCGATCGTGCTGGCCCGCTACCTGGGACCGGAACAGTTCGGGATTCTTGCCTACGCCATTTCCATGACCGCGATCTTCGCCTCGGCCGGTCACATGGGATTGGCGGGCCTGGTGGTGCGCGAGGTGGTAAAGCAGCCGGACAAGGTCCCGGAGACGCTGGGCACCACGTTCATGCTTAAGCTGACGGGCATGACCATTGGTTTCGTCCTGGTGCTCGTTTACGCATCGCTGTTCGAAGAGGTCGGCGGTACCGAGTTCTGGATGTTGCTGATCGTCGCCTCGGCCATCTTCTTCCAGACCTTCGACGTGGTGGAGTACTGGTTCCAGTCCCAGGTGCAGGCCCGCTACCCGGCCATCGCTAAGTCCAGTGCGATCCTGCTGTCAGCGGCTCTCAAACTGCTGATGGTGTTCAGCGGCGCTGGCGTAATCGCCTTCGCCTTTGCCCACACAGCGCAATTCGCGATGGCGGCGCTGATTCTCGCGCTGCTCTATAAAGGCACCACCACCGTCTCGCTGATGAGCTGGAAAGCCAGCTTGGCCAAGGCCAAGGAGTTGCTCAGCCAGGGCTGGATTCTGTACCTCGGTTCGATCTTCGCGGTGGTCTACATGAAGATTGATCAGGTCATGCTCAAGTGGATGGTGGGCGCCGAGGAAGTCGGTGTGTACGCCGTTGCGGCGCAACTCTCGGAAGCCTGGTACTTCCTGCCGATCGCCATTGTCGCTTCGTTCTTCCCGAAGCTGATCAAGCTGCACGCCGCCGACCCGGCGCTCTTCAACAAGCGCTTCCAGCAGCTGTTCGATGTCCTGTTCATCCTTGCCATTGCCGTCGCAGTGCTGGTGTCGCTCGTCGCCGAACCCGTGATCGCCCTGCTGTTTGGCGACGAGTACCAGAACTCCGCCGCGATCCTCACCATCCATATCTGGGCAGGCGTGTTCATCTTCATGCGGGCCGCGTTCAGCCGTTGGATTCTGATCGAGGGCGCACTGATGTTTTCACTGATCACTCAGGGCCTGGGCGCGCTGGCCAACATCGGCATCAACCTGCTGCTGATTCCACACTACGGCGGCGAAGGCGCCGCCATGGCCACGCTCATTTCTTATGCGGTTGCTTCCTACGCTGCCCTGCTGGTGCACAAGAAGACCCGCCCGGTGTTCTACATGATGACCAAATCGATGTTCAGCCCCGTCCGTTACGCATTCAACGCAGTAGGAGCCGCCCGATGAGCCTGATGTCGCTCGCCAGAGCCTTGCCTGATCCCGTCAAGAACGCGATCAAGGCCACCCGCGACAACACTGGCCTGGCCCTTGTCCACCTGTTTTCCTCCAGCGGATTCCTGGCCTCTGTCTATTACTGCCTGATCAGCCGCGAGTTCGACCGGGAGCACCGCGCAGTACTGCTCGGCCGGCTGAATTTCGCCAAACGGATGCGCGGAGAGGGCGAAAACGACGCCTTTCTGCGCCGCAACGTTCATCGCCTGGAGAAAGGGCTGATCATGCGCCCTCGGCGCAGCACCTTTGCCGAGGACTACATTGGACCGACGGTCCGCTGCTATGCCAATGCGAACCAGGCGGGCGTCATCAACGGCCAGCAGCGCTGGGCCAACGACGTGCTCACCGACTATTTTTCCGCCGTTGGCAGCACGCCACGCATCGACTCGGCCAAGCGCGCCTTCACCAGCACCCAGACGCCTGACGACACCAACCGCTGCGTGCCCTACCCGCACAGCCAGCTGCCTGAGTGCCCGGTCAGCTATGACGAGCTGATGGTGCTGTTCCGCCGTCGTCGCTCGGTGCGCTGGTATCAGGACAAGCCGGTCAGCAACGAACTGCTCGAGCAGGCGGTGCGGGCCGCCGCGCTGGCGCCATCGGCCTGCAACCGCCAACCGTTCCGTTTCTATGTCAGCAACGGCAAGGAAAAGGCCGCCGAGGTCGCCAAGTGCGCCGGAGGCACCGCAGGTTTTCACGACAACCTGCCCTGCGTGATTGCCGTGGTCGGCGACCTCGGCTGCTACCCGGAAGCACGCGACCGCCACGTGGTTTATATCGACGGCTCGCTGGCAGCGATGCAGCTGATGCTGGCCTTGGAAAGCCTGGGGTTGTCGAGCTGCTCGATCAACTGGCCAGACGTTGAAGAAAGAGAACGCCAACTGGCGAAAATACTGGGCCTAACGTATCAGGAGCGCACCGTGATGCTCTTGGCGGTGGGCTATGCCGATCCAACGGGAGGGATTCCTTATTCGGACAAGAAGACCGAGAAAGACTTGATCGTATACAACTGAGGTAAGCGATGATTATCGAGATCAGAAAGGCAGGCTTCGTCAATAAAGGCGCTGAGCTGATGTTGCACGCGGCGCTGCAGAAGCTGAGGACCCGGTATCCCGACGCTACCTTCGTCATGGCGCCGACCCCGAAAAAAGCCGAACAACCGTTCCGTAAGCTGGTGCAGCTGGGCTTCTACCCCAAGGCCTGGCTGTGGCGCTACGGCATACAGTGGGGCACCCTCGCCAACTTCGCCCCGCGCCCGCTGCGCGAGATGTACGGCGTGGTGCTGGATAGGGAAGTCGACGTGGTCGTTGACGCGGCGGGCTTCGCCTACAGCGATCAATGGGGCGAGGATCCCTGCGCGGAACTGGCGCAATCGACCCGGCGCTGGAAGAAGAACGGCACCCGCGTGATCCTGCTGCCGCAGGCGTTGGGGCCGTTCAAGTCCGAGAAAAACCGCGCGGCGATGAAGACGGTGGTCGAAAACGTCGACCTGATTTTCCCGCGCGAGCGCGTGTCCTACGAACACCTGACTGAACTGGTGGGTGAGCAGGCCAAGATCAAGCAATCGCCGGACTTCACCAACCTCATGACCGGCGTGCTGCCGCAAGGCTTCGATACCGAGCAGAACCGTTTCTGCATCGTGCCCAATTGTCGGATGCTCGATAAGACGGACCAGAAGACGCGCGAGGCTTACCTGCCTTTCCTCATCAGCTGCACGCGGTACCTGCTGGAAAAAGGCGCCAAGCCGTTCGTGCTGGTGCACGAAGGCAAGGACGATCAGCGCCTGGCTGACGAATTGTCCGCAGCGGTGGGCGGCATTCCAATCGTCAAGGAAAGCGGCGCGCTGGAGATCAAGGGCATCCTCGGCGCCTGCAGCGGCACCTTGGGCAGCCGCTTTCATGGCCTGGTCAGCGCGCTGTCACAAGGCGTTCCGGCGCTGGCCACCGGCTGGAGCCACAAGTATCAGATGCTGTTTGAAGACTATGGCTTCCCCGAAGGGCTGGTTCAGGTCACCACCGATGAGGCGGAAATCAAGCGCAAGATCGACCTGATCACAGACGATGCGGCGCGGATCCAAACTTTGATCCAGGCCCGTACCGAACAACTCAAGCAACAGTCAGAGCAGATGTGGCAGCAGGTGTTCGCCGTGATCGATCAGTGCGAGCGTGCTCACCAGCCGCAACACCACAGGGCTGGCGCGGCCTGATCTGACCTGACCGATAGCCGTGGCGTCGCAGGCTGGCGTCACGGCCTAGTGCTCTTTCCTGCCGAAGCGCTGACGGATCAGCCGGTACAGGTAGTAGAGCACCATCAACACGACCACCCCGGTGGAGATCGGGTTCATGTACTCGGAGACCTTCTCGTACTGCGACTCGAGCAGATAGCCGGCCAGTGCCAGCAGTGCGGTCCAGATCAGCGACCCCAGCGTCGAGTAGATCAGGAACTTGGTCATCGACATCCCGGCAATACCGGCCGGGACCGAGATCAGGGTACGCACCGCCGGGATCAGACGACCGAAGAAAACCGCGCCCTTGCCGTGCCGGTCGAACCACTCGCTGGCCTTGTCGACATCTTCTGGCGACAACGTGAGCCAATGCCCCCAACGTTCGGCAAAGCGCTTCATGCGCGCCTGGCCGAGCTTGGCGCCGGCGTAGTACCAGGGCAACGCGCCGACGACCGAACCTGCCGTGCCGACCAGGATCACTGCAATGAAGTTGAGATCACCCCGCGCCGCAACGAAACCGGCCAGCGGCATGATCAGCTCGGACGGGATGGGCGGGAAGATATTCTCCAGCAACATCAGCAAGAACACGCCGATGTAGCCGAACGCCGAGACGATTTCCACGATCTTGTCGAACATCGGTTACCTCTGCTGTTGGGTGGAAGAATTCTGCGCCGGGGTCTCGGCACGGTTTGGTGTGGCCTCCGTGACGAGCGGCGCTGCCGCAGCCGGCAACGATGCGTAGTAGTCGGCCAGCGCCTGCATCTGCTCCGACGTAAGCCGCTGCGCAGCGCTGTGCATGATATGCGCGTACTCCGTGCCGCCACGCTTACCCTCGGTGAACAACTCCAGCTGCAACTTCAGATAGGGCGCGTACTGACCGGCAATGTTCGGGTACATGGGATTGCGTGGTCCGTCCTTCGGCCCATGGCAGTGCACGCATGAAGGGATGCCGCGCGCTCGTACACCGCGCTCGGCCAGCGTTAGGCCTTCTGCCAGAATGTCCGGCGCCGGCTCCGGAGCCTCCGTTCGGCTGACCGGTGGCAGCTCGGCGTAGTGTTGCGCCAATGCCTCGAGCACTTCCGGCTCCAGGCCTGCGGCGATCGGCTGCATGACGCCGCTATGCCGCTCGCCGCGGGCGTAGGCCTGCAGCGCACCGAGCAGATAAGGCTCGCTCTGCCCGGCCAACCGCGGGAAAGCGCCTTCGCCTCGGCCGCCGCCGTCCTCGGCATGACAACGGTTGCAGTTGGCCAACACCGAACCGAGTGAGTCCTGCAGTGGCCGCAGATGATCAGGCGTGATGGGTTTGATGGTTTCGTCGCGGCGCCCGCCCAGCGCGAGCTCTTTATAGCGCTCGGGCGACATGTCTGACATCGCCTGCAGGAAGGCCACCACGGCCCAGACCTCATCGTCCCTTTTCTGCGCGGGCCAGGCCGGCATGGCGGTGAACTTGACACCATTCTTCACAATCCAGAACAGCTCCTGCGGCGCCCAGTGTTCGATCCGCGGCGGCAGGTATGGCGGCTCGGGTGTCATCTGTTGGACGATCAGCGAGCGCTCCTTACCTGGGGCGCCATGGCAGGCCAGACAGCCGGTGTGATAATGCCCGGCGCCCTTGAGCAGCAGCGCCGGATCGTCCAGCGGCGGCACCTTTATGCCCATCGATTGCGTGCTCACCGCACGACGCATGGCGTAGTGCAGCATCCAGCCGGTCGCCTTCCAGTGACCCGAGCTGGCACTGATCGAGACCAGCCCCAGCGAAACCAGCACAAACGCGCCGGTCCCCGCGAGCGCCGCCAGCAACGCGACAGCGGCTACAACTCGTTTCCAGGAGCCTCCTGTCAGCCAGTACAGCCAGCGCCGCAAGGGCGCCGAGCATCGCTGAACCATGCGTTTAGCTGACTGAAACGGCATTGCGCTTGTCCTGTAATAGGCCGAACAGCAGGTACAGCCCGCCGATGAGATAGGCGCTGCCGCCAAAGGCCAGCATGATCACACCGCCCATCTGCTGATCTTCCAGCGGGCTCATGCCCGACAACACCGAGCCGGTGTGCTCGAATAGTGGTCGGCTCGACATCGCCAGCAGCACGCCGAGCAGCGTCATGTGCATCGAAGTCAGCAGCAGCCCGGCGATGCCGGCCAGGGCGCGCTGATGCCGTACGCCGCCGAATGCCGCAAGCCACACCAGCAGGCCAACGAACAGGTAGCTGCCCTGCTCCAGCAGTTCCGCCGACTGCGAGGTGCGCGCCGCATGGTGCAGCGCCGGCATGTGCCAGGCCCAGACCACGAACAGTTCGATCACAGAGGCCAGGATCGGCGAGAACAGCAACGGGATGCGGTTGGAAAAATCAAACCGGCCACCGGCCAAACCGATTGCCAGCAGCGGCGCCGCCACCGCTACCACCATCACGTGCATCAGCATGTGGCCGACGAACAGCCGGTCCGCCATGTCCGGCAAAGGCCCGAGCCAGACCGCACCCAGCGTGGCCAGGCCGAGCAGCAGCGAGAGCGGCCGCCAGATCACGTGCAGCTCCTGATGAACACCACACTCAAGGCGACGAAAATCGTCGCCACGAAGCTCAGGCCGCTAAGCAGCAGTGTGGCGAAACCAAGAAAGCGATGGCGGTCGCCCGGTGTGTCGAAGTCGTGCGGTGCCGTTGCATGACCAAAGGAGTGATGGCGCCAGCCTTTCCAGCCGGTCAATCCAATACCGACCAGGGCGATCAGTGTCAGCACAGCGATGGCGAGTCGAATGTCGCCCAGCTCGCCACTGCGGCCCGCCACCTTCGCGCACCACACAGACACAGCCTGGTAGGACAGCAGAAAATGCGCCGCCCAGATGGTCGGGCTGAAGGTGATCAGCCACAGCGTGTCGCGCTCCTGCGGCGGTGCCTCGGGCGGCTGCTGCTCGATTGGCCGTTGCGGTTCGTTCAGATGTTCACTCATAGCACCTCCGGAAAGCCGGCGATGACCGCCACGGTGACACCAATGGTGATGAGCATGAAATGCCAGAACAGCGCGACATTGCGGATATCGATGTCATGCACCGCCGTCATCCGGCCGGCAGCACGGCGCGCCAAGCAATAGAGCTGCATGATCAGGCCGATGGACAGGTGGATCAGGCACCAGAGCACCAGCACCCAGACCGTGGCCGGGTACACGTTAGTGGTTGGGTCCAGGCCACTGAAATGCGGCCCGGCCCACATCGAATAGGCACCTGCCAGGGTGCAGATCGCGGCCAGCCCCAGCGAACCGTAAAAGCCCGCCGCCTGATCACGGAAGTTGCAGCGCCGCGCCAGCAGCGTCAGCGCCCAGGACACGGCAATCAACCCCAGCCCCAATACCGGCCAGAACACGCCGGGGCCGGCCGCATCCGCGGGTGGAAAATCCTCGTGCACGGTCCAGAAGAAGAAGTAGCCGAACACCAGGCTGCCGAAGGCGCTCATGTCGCCGATCATGGTGATGAACATGGCCCACCAGCCCACCGACTTGGCGCCCGACGCATAAAGCGGCACCGTCACGTCCAGGCCGATGTCCTTTTTCGGTTTCTCCGGGATCACCGCCGTGCCGGTCCATAGCCAGATCAAAATGGTGATCAGCGCAAGGCCACCGCTGACCAGTGCGGCGACGTACCAGCTGTAGGTGGCGAAGATAAACAGGCCGCCGGTGAAGATAGCCGCCCACATGCTCAGAAAGGTTGGGCCCGGCACGCGCAGGCACTGGATCGGCTCGGCGTCGATGATGCTGCTGATCAGGGTCTCGCGCTTGCCCTCCTCGGCGTCCGGCAAGTAGAAGCGCCCGGCGTCGACGTCACGCATCAGGTTTGGCTGATCCCACAGCGGGTAGCGGCTCTTGATGATCGGAATCGAGCGTGCACCCCAGGCCCTGCCGGGCATTTCCGCGAGCCATTCGAGCGTTCCGGCGTTCCACGGGTTGCGCGCGCTGTAGGGTTGCTTGCCCTTGGGTCGCAAGACGTCCCAGACCAGCACCGCGACGCCAGCGGCGAGGATGAACGCGCCCACCGTGGAGACCATGTTGAGCATGTCGAAGCCCATGTCCGGCCCGTAGGTATAAACACGCCGCGGCATGCCCAGCAAACCGGTGAAATGCATGGGCAGGAAGGCAATGTTGAAGCCAATGAACATCAGCCAGAAGGCAATGCGCCCGAGGCGGTCCGAGAGCGTCTTGTTGCGCGCCAGCGGGAAGAAGTAGTACAGGCCGGCGATCACCGGGAACAGCATGCCGCCGATCAGTACGTAGTGCAGATGCGCGACGATGAAATAGGTGTCGTGCGCCTGGAAGTCGAACGGCGCCAGCGCCACCATTACCCCGGTCAGCCCGCCAAGCACGAAGATCGCCAGCGCACCGGCGACGAATAGCATCGGCACCGATTTGACGAAGCGCCCGGCCAGGGCTGTCGCCAGGAAGCAGAAGATCTGCACGCCGGTAGGGATTGCCACGGCCTCGGAGGCAGCCGAGAAAAAGGCCAGCGAGATGCCGGGCATCCCGGTGGTAAACATGTGATGCACCCACAACCCGAAGCTGATGAACCCGGTGCCCACCGCAGCCAGCACGATAAAGCTGTAGCCGACGATGGGCCGCCCGGCTGCGGTGGGCACGATGGTCGCCACCAGCGCCACGGCGGGCAAAAAGATGATGTACACCTCGGGGTGGCCGAAGATCCAGAACAGGTGCTGCCACAAGAGCGGATCGCCGCCACGGCTGGCATCGAAGAACGGCCAGTCGAAGGCGCGCTCCAGTTCGAACAGGAGGTCGCCCGCGATCAGCGGCGGGAAGGCGAACAGGATCATTCCCGCGACCACCAAGATGTACCAGGAATATAGAGGGATCAGGTTGATGCGCATGCCTGGAGGCCGGGTCTTCAGCACGCCGACAATCAGCTCCACCGCCGCCGCAATCGATGACACCTCGATGAACGACAGCCCGAGCAGCCAGATATCCGCACCGAGGCCGTCCTGATAGGTGGTGGTGAGCGGCGGATACATGAACCAGCCGCCCTGGGGCGCCACGCCGAAAAAGATCGAGCCGCAGACGAACACGCCACCAATGATGAAACACCAGAAGCCGTAGGCGGACAGCCGGGGAAAGGGCAGATCCCGCGCACCCAGCATCTGCGGCAGGATGAGGATGGAAAAGGCTTCGAAAATCGGCACGCCGAACAGGAACATCATCACCGAGCCGTGCAGGGTGAAGACCTGGTTGTAGGTTTCGGCAGACAGCAGATCGTTGTTCGGCACCGCCAGCTGGGCGCGGATCAGCATCGCCAGCACGCCGGCAAACAGGAAGAACAGGAACGACACGCCGGTATACCAGAGCCCCACCTCGGTGTTGTTTACCGCGGACCAGTAACGCCAGCCGGTGGGTGTCTTCCAGGCCGCTGCCAGGCGTTCGGCCTGCGCCTTGGCGCGGGCTTCTTCCTGCGGGTCGCGGTACTCGATCGGCTCGCTCATTCGAGGCCCTTCAGGTAGTGCGCCATGGCGTTCAGCTGCGCCTCGGGCAGCATGCCGAAGGCGGGCATCTTCACGTCTGGTTTGATCGCGCCGCTGTGGCCGATCCAGCGCTTGAACGTATCGACATCGGTCGGAAGCGTGCCGGCTGCCAGGGTCAGACGACTGCCGACGTGGGTCAGGTCAGGCCCGATCGTGCCGTCTGCTTCGGTGCCTCGCACCTGGTGACAGGCACCGCAGCCATTGGCGAGAAACGCCTGCTGGCCGGTCTGCTGCAATTCGGTGGTGGGTGGCTGGGCAGGCTCGGCCTGTTTGGCAAGCCACAGATCGAAGGCCTCGCGGGTCATCACCACCACGGCGAGATTCATCAGCGCATGGGAAGTCCCGCAATATTCGGCGCAGGCGCCGCGAAAGGTGCCGATCTCGGTCGGCTCCAGCACCAGCTCATTGGTGCGCCCGGGGATCATGTCGACCTTGCCGCCCAGCGACGGAATCCAGAACGAGTGGATCACGTCCGGGCTGGTCAGGCTGAAAGCCACTCGCTCCCCCACTGGCAGCCGTATTTCGTTCGCCAGCTCGACCGCCTCTCCCGCCTCGGTCCGGTAGCGCACCCGCCACCACCACTGCTCGCCCGACACATCGACATGCAGGGCGACGTTTTCCGAGGAACGCAGTTGCGGCATCAGCATCAGCCCGTAGATCAGCAGGCCGGTCAGGACCACGACGGGGAAAATGACTCCGCCCCCGATGATCAACCACCGAGCACCGCGAATGCCGTGGGCTTCCGGGTGGGCCTGGGTGGCATACACGGCGATGCCCATCACTACCAGCCAGATGACCAGCGCACCGCCAGCCATCCACCAGAACAGCGTGGCGATGCTCTGCGCACCGACCCCGGCCGGATTCAGCGCTGACTGCTGACCGTCGCAACCCGCTAACACGGCGCTCAGCAGCAACAGCGAGACGCCACGCGCTCGAAAGCATGCACCGGTGAGGTCGTTTGTCAGAGTCAGCCGCATGGTCCGCCTCGCTGTGGGTCACGTTTTGTGACACTCCGCAGGCAGGAAAAGTTGGATAAACGGTCGAATTCGCAAGCGGTGGACCCTTGAGTCGTTGCGCTTGTCCTAAAGAACAAGGAGAACGACTCAGGAGATTCCATGGCTACAGACAGACGCCACCGACGTTACCTTTTGACCTTGGTCGGCATGTTCCTGTTGATCTGGGGCGCGTTGGCGATCAACCCCTTCAACCGCCACGACTGGCTGTTGGAGAACCTGTTGGTTGTGGGGCTGGCCGCGGCCTTGTTGCTGGGCCACAAGCACTACCTGCCCTCCCGCAGTGCTGCGACGCTGATATTCCTTTACCTCTGCATTCACCAGCTCGGCGCTCATTACACCTACGCAAACGTGCCCTACAACGACTGGTGGCAGGCGCTGACAGGCGAAGGGCTGAATGAACAGCTGGGCTGGGAGCGCAATCAGTTCGACCGCCTGGCGCACTTCAGCTATGGGCTGCTGCTGGCCTATCCGATGCGTGAAGTGCTGATCCGACTGGGCATTCGCCCAGGGATCTGGAGCCTCATCCTGCCGATAGACATAGTGCTGTCGACCTCGGCGATCTACGAGCTGATCGAATGGGCAGGCGCGGAAGTGTTGGACGGCGGCCTGGGGCGCACCTTTCTTGCCACCCAGAATGATCGCTGGGACCCGCAAAAGGACATGGCGCTGGCGGCTGGCGGCGCACTCATCGCCATGATCGTCACTGGAATCATGGCCCGAGCACGGCGCCCGCACAGAGAATCGCAGGAGTGACGACGGCCACCGGCTTCAGGGTCGAGCGGCGTCTCCGAGCCGCTCGGGCGCGTCGGGTGTCTCGGGATCAGTGGTCACACCGATCCGCCGCAAATACCACTGATAAGCCAGGTACGAGCAACCCCAGCCGAGCAGAACGCCAAGAGTATTGGCGAGCATGTCACCCAGCGACGCCTGTCGATTGGGCAACAGGCTCTGGCCGACCTCGATCAGCGTGGCCGCGACCAGGCTCACCGCCACCGCCCAGAATACGTGCCACTGCGGAACAGCCAGGCGCAGCGAGAACATCAGCGCGGCAAAGCCAAGCATGTGATGCAGCTTGTCCTGCTGATCGAAGACCTGGGGGACCGGTTCGGGCCGCAGCCCGCTGAAAAGGATGATTGCTAGCACCGCGAAGAAAGGCAGGATGCGCAAGTAATTCATAGGCAATCGGAAGCTCTCGCTGAGATGAGATGGAAAAGGCGAAATTTGGCAGGGCCCGAATCGCGGGCGTGATGAAGACGACTACAAAGGCGGCGTAACATAGCAGCCCCTTGACGCGGTGCGTACCGAGCATGGTCGTCGGCGTGCACGCTATGGAGGACCAAAGCCATCGATAGTTCGTGCGGGCCTGTAACAAATTGCGCCGCCATGACCGACGGCCGACATCCAAAACCCTGGAGACCCAAACGTAACCTCGTGTTCGAGGTCCGAACTGGTAGGATCTGGGCAATGCTACGGGGAACGGCATGCTCCGCGCTCCGCTACCAGCACTACGGGATACCACTTTGACGCACCCCACTTCGCTGCCAGGCAGTCTGCAGCGGCAACCCAAGCAGGACGCACACGCCATACTCACCATTGGCGGCGACTGGACCCTGCAGCACTACGCAACGCTGCGGCGCGAAATCGAGCGCACGCGGCGCCAGATCACCGACTCCGACCAGCTCAAGCTCGACTCGCTTGGCGAGCTGGATACCGCCGGTGCCGGGCTGCTGATCGAGCTCCTCGGCCCCGAGCGGGCTGCCCGCCTTAGCGACGGGGCGTCACAGCTGCCCGCCGAGCGCCAGGCCTTGCTGAAAACCGTGGCCGCCGCGCTGGACCAGCCTGAAGCCGAACAGGCGCCGGCAACCAATGGCCTGGCCGATGTGCTGGCTGATGTAGGCCGTAGCGTGTCCGGCGTCTGGAACCAGCAACGCACCCTGCTCGGTTTCATCGGCCTGACCCTGCAGACCTTGTTCACGGCGCTGCCCAATCCGCGCCGCTGGCGGATCACCGCACTGGTGGTGCACATCGAGCAGACCGGCTTGGACGCGATCCCCATCGTTGCCCTGCTGACGTTTCTGGTCGGTGCGGTCGTGGCCTTTCTCGGCGCCACGGTGCTGGCCGATTTCGGCGCCACCATCTATACGGTCAACCTGGTGGCCTTTTCCTTCCTGCGTGAATTCGGCGTGCTGCTGGCGGCTATCCTGCTGGCCGGGCGCACGGCCAGCGCCTTTGCCGCGCAGATCGGTGCGATGAAAGCCAATGAGGAAATCGACGCCATTCGTACCCTTGGCTTGAGCCCCATCGAGCTGTTGGTGCTGCCGCGGGTGTTGGCAATGCTGATCACGCTGCCGATCCTGACCTTTATCGGCATCCTCAGCGGCATCGTCGGCGGGCTGGTGGTCTGCTCCCTGGCGCTGGATATCTCGCCGGCAATGTTCTTCACCATCCTGCAGCGGGATATTCCGCTCAATCACTTCCTGGTGGGCATGGGCAAGGCGCCGGTGTTCGCCTTCCTGATCGCGGTAATTGGCTGCCTGGAAGGCTTCAAGGCCAGCGGCAGCGCCCAGTCGGTAGGCGAACACACCACCTCGAGCGTGGTGCAGTCGATCTTCATGGTGATCCTGCTGGACGCCGTCGCCGCGCTGTTCTTCATGGAGATGGGCTGGTGAATGACGATCCCGTGATTCAGGTCCAGGGGCTGGTCAACCGCTTCGGCAATCAGGCGGTGCACGTCAATCTCGACCTGAACATCCGCCGCGGCGAGATTCTCGGCGTGGTTGGCGGCTCTGGCACTGGTAAATCGGTGCTGCTGCGCAGCATCGTTGGCCTGCGCCAGCCAAATGCAGGCAGCGTCAAGGTGTTTGGCGAGAACCTGCTGAAGCTTTCAGCCCAACGCCGCTCGGAAGTCGAGCGACGCTTCGGCGTGCTGTTCCAGCGCGGAGCCCTGTTCACCTCGCTCAATCTGCAGGAAAACGTTGCCCTGCCGCTGATCGAGCACATCGGCCTCAAGCGCGCCGATGCCGAACACCTGGCGCGGCAGAAGCTGGCGCTGGCCGGCCTGCCGCCGGAGGCCGCCTGCAAATATCCCGACGAGCTGTCCGGTGGCATGGTCAAGCGCGCCGCGCTGGCCCGCGCGCTGGCACTGGACCCGGAAGTGCTGTTCCTCGACGAGCCCACCGCCGGTCTCGACCCGATCGGCGCAGCGGCCTTCGACCAGTTGATCCTGACCCTGCGCGATGCGCTGGGTTTCAGTGTGTTTCTGGTCACTCATGATCTCGACACCCTGTACACCATCTGCGATCGCATTGCTGTGCTGGCGCAGAAACGCGTCCTGGTGGTCGACACGCTGGAAAAGGTCGCCACAACTGACGACGAATGGATTCGCGAATATTTTCACGGCCCGCGTGGCCGCGCCGCGCACGAAGCCGCGCAACGGTTGGAGAACCCCTAATGGAAACCCGTGCCCATCATGTACTGATCGGACTGTTCACCGTGGTCGCGGTTGGCTGCGCCCTGCTCTTCGCCCTGTGGCTGGGCAAATCCAGCATGGACCGCGAATACAGCTATTACGACATCGGCTTCAGCCAGGCCGTCAGCGGGCTGTCCAGTGGCAGCTCGGTGGAATACAGCGGCATCAAGGTTGGCGATGTCACCGAGCTGTGGCTGCAGCCGGACGATCCGCGCAAGGTGCGCGCGCGCATTCGCGTCTACGCCGGCACCCCGATCAAGACCGATACCCAGGCGCGCCTGGCGCTGGCCAATATCACCGGCAGCATGGTCATCCAGCTGCACGGCGGCACACCGGAAGCCCCGCGGCTGGAAGGTGACCGGGACGATCCACCCTTGATCATCGCCGACCCGTCCTCGCTCAGCGCGCTGCTGGAAAATGGCGAAGACCTGATGAGCAACATCAACAACCTGCTGCTCAGCGCCAACCAGATCTTCTCCGAGGAAAACACCACCCGCCTGAGCCGCACGCTGGAACACCTGGAGCAGGCCACCAGCGTGCTTTCGGAGCAACGTGGCGATCTGGCCCAGACGCTCCAGCAATTCAACCAGCTGAGTCAGCAGGCCAATACCGTGATGGGTGAGCTGTCGAGCCTGGCGCGCAACGCCAACGGCCTGCTCGATGACCAAGGCCGCAGCGTGCTGGACAGTGCGACTCAGGCAATGAGCGCTCTGGACCGCACCACATCACGCCTGGATACCCTGCTCGAAGAAAACCAGGGCGCGCTGAACAACGGCATGCAGGGTTTCAACGAGCTCGGCCCGGCGATCAACGAACTGCGCAGCACTCTCGGGGCGCTGCGCCGTGTCACCCAGCGCCTGGAAGACAACCCCAGCGGGTTCCTCCTCGGCCGCGACAAAGTGCAGGAGTTCAACCCATGAGCCTTCGCCACCGTTCCATGCGCCGCCTCGCCCTGTTTGGACTGATCACGGCGCTCAGCGCCTGTTCGGTTCTGCCGGAATCCGAAACCCTGCGGATCTTCTTGCTGCCGACCTCACCGGCACCGCAACAGGCCAGCGAACCGACCATCCAGCAGGCGCTGCGTATCAATACCCCGCAGGCCAGCCGGATTCTCGCCAGCCAACGCATCGCCGTGGTGCCACAAGGCAACGAGATCAGCGCCTACGGCAGCGCACGCTGGAGCGATGCGGCGCCGGCGTTGCTGCGTGACCGGCTGATCGAAGCCTTCCAGCGTGACGGGCGCATGCCCTCGGTGAGCAACGAGGACGTCAACCTCTATGCCGATCTCAGCCTGCATAGCGATCTGCGGGCCTTCCAGGCCGTGTACATCGATGGCAAGCCGGTGGTGGTGATCACCCTCGATGCGCGGCTGGTCAATCGCAACGACCAGCGCACCCTGGCCAATCACCGCTTTGAAGTACGTCAGCCGAGTGCCGACCCCAGCGTGGAAAGTGTGGTCGAGGCCTTCGGTCAGGCCAGTGACAGGCTCAGCGCCGAAATTCTCGAGTGGACGCTGAGCCATGCCCAACAGCAGCCCTGAGCAAATGCCGTACGCTTGACGCTAATCGCGCCGGAATTGATCCAGATACACACAAACTGCGTACTAGAGCGCCTAAGATGACTCCGCACATTCAACAGCCGGAGCAGAGTCATGAGTCAGCCACGCACCCGAGCCACCCTCAAGGTGCTCGCGGCCGTCGCCGTGATTGCCGTCATCGGGGCGCTGCTGTGGAGCGAACTGCGCCCCAGCGGTCTCGGCGAAGGTTTCGCCAGGGGTAACGGCCGTATCGAAGCGACCGAAATCGATGTCGCCACCAAGAGCCCCGGCCGGGTACTGGAGATCCTCGCGGACGAGGGCGATTTCGTCCAACCGGGCCAGGTGCTGGCCCGTATGGATACCGACGTACTCCAGGCGCAACTGAACCAGGCGCGTGCGCAGGTCCGCCAGGGCGAGAACGCCATCCTTACCGCAGAGGCCATGGTCGCCCAGCGCGAAAGCGAACGCGCCACCGCCGAAGCCGTGGTGACCCAGCGCCGCGCCGAACTGACCGCGGCCCAGAAGCGCCACCAGCGTACCGAAACCCTGGTCGCACGCAACGCCATGGCGCGACAGCAACTTGACGATGACCTGGCCGCGATGCAAAGCGCCCAGGCGGCCCTGGCCGCCGCACGTTCACAGGTGATTTCTGCCGACGCCGGCATTGCCGCCGCAAAATCCCAGGTAGTCGAGGCACGATCAGCTGTCGAGGCGGCGCAGGCTGGCGTCGAGCGCCTGCAAGCGGACATTCGTGACAGCGAATTGAAGAGCGACCGGGTGGCTCGCGTGCAATACCGGGTGGCGCAACCCGGTGAAGTCCTTGGCGCGGGGGGCAAGCTGCTCAACCTGGTCGACCTGACCGACGTCTACATGACCTTCTTTCTTCCCGAACGTCAGGCCGGCCGCGTGGCCATCGGCGCCGAGGTACGCCTGGTGATCGACGCCGCTCCGCAGTATGTGATCCCGGCCAAGGTCAGCTATGTGGCCAGCGTGGCGCAGTTCACGCCAAAGACGGTGGAAACCGAAAGCGAGCGCGAAAAGCTGATGTTCCGGGTCAAGGCACGTATCGATCCCGAACTGCTCAAGCGCCACATGGAGCAGGTCAAGACCGGCCTGCCGGGCATGGCCTATCTGAAACTCGACGCTGACAGCGAGTGGCCCGCCGACCTGCAGATCAATGTCGCGCCATGAGCGAGCCGCTCGATTCGGTGGTGCAGGTGGCCGGGGTCAGCCTGCAATACGGCAAGACGCGTGCGCTCGATGAGCTGACGCTGAGTTTGCCCGCGCGATGCATGGTCGGCCTGATCGGCCCCGATGGCGTGGGCAAATCCAGCCTGCTGGCGCTGATTTCCGGGGCGCGCAAGCTCCAGCAAGGCACGCTACAGGTGCTCGGCGGTGACATCGCTGACGCCGGCCACCGGCGCAGGGTCTGCCCGCGCATCGCCTACATGCCTCAGGGGCTGGGCAAGAACCTTTATCCAACGCTGACTGTGCGCGAAAACCTCGAGTTTTTTGGTCGCCTGTTCGGCCAGGCGGCCGAGGAGCGCCGCTGGCGCATTGCCGAACTGACGCGCAGCACAGGTCTCGCGCCCTTCCTCGAACGACCGGCGGGCAAACTCTCCGGCGGCATGAAGCAGAAGCTGGGCCTTTGCTGCGCACTGATCCACGACCCCGACCTGTTGATCCTCGACGAGCCCACGACCGGCGTCGATCCGCTGTCACGCGCGCAGTTCTGGGAATTGATCGAACGCATCCGCCACGAGCGCCCGCAGATGAGCGTACTGGTGGCCACTGCCTACATGGATGAGGCGCAGCGCTTCGATCAGCTGGTAGCGATGGATTCCGGCCGCGCACTCGCCACCGGCACACCGGCCGAGCTGCTGGCGAGCACTGGCAGCGACTCGCTGGAACAAGCCTTTATCCGCTTGCTGCCGGACGCCAAGCGCAGTCAACATCGTGAACTGGTCATCCCGCCGCAGCCGCTCAGCGAAAGCATTGCCATCGAGGCCCATGGGCTGACCATGCGCTTCGGCGATTTCGTCGCGGTGGATCAGGTCAATTTCCGCATTGCCCGTGGTGAAATCTTCGGCTTTCTCGGCTCTAACGGCTGCGGCAAGACCACCACCATGAAAATGCTCACCGGTCTGCTGCCAGCCAGCGAGGGCGAGGCGCTGCTGTTTGGCAAGCCGGTGGACCCGCATGACATGCAGACCCGCCAGCGGGTCGGCTACATGTCCCAGGCGTTCTCGCTGTACAGCGAGCTGACCGTGCGGCAGAACCTCGACCTGCACGCAAGGCTGTTCCACCTGCCGGCCGAACGGCGTGACCCGCGCGTGCAGGAGATGCTCACGCGCTTCGACCTCAGCGGCGAGGCCGACAGCCTGCCCAGTCGCTTGCCGCTGGGTGTGCGTCAGCGCCTGTCGCTGGCGGTGGCCGTGATCCACAACCCGGAAATCCTGATTCTCGACGAACCCACTTCTGGCGTCGATCCGGTGGCCCGCGACGGCTTCTGGGCGTTGCTGGTGCAGCTGTCACGGGAAGACGGCGTGACCATCTTCATCTCCACCCACTTCATGAACGAAGCGCTGCGCTGCGACCGCATTTCGTTGATGCACGCCGGCCGGGTGCTCGACAGCGACACACCACAGGCGCTGATGGCCAAGCGCGGCCTGCCGACCCTTGAAGAAACGTTTATCGCCTACCTGCAAGAAGCCGCCGCAGCCAACGTTGCCGGGCAGCCAGCAGCCGCGCCAGCCGCTACGCATGGCCCGCTCGACGCGACCAGCACCAGCGTCCGCCAGGCCCGCTTCAGCCTGCGTCGGCTGCTCAGCTACACCCGCCGCGAGGCCATGGAACTGCGCCGCGACCCGATCCGCGCAACGCTGGCGATGCTCGGCAGCGTGTTGCTGATGTTCATCATGGGTTACGGGGTCAGTTTCGACGTGGAAGACCTGACCTACGCGGTACTCGACGGGGACCAGACCACCACCAGTCAGCGCTACCTGCAGAACATCGCCGGCTCGCGCTACTTTCTGGAGAAGCCGACGTTGGCCGGCCATGCCGACCTGGATGCACGCCTGCGCAGCGGCGAGATCAGCCTGGCGGTGGAAATCCCGCCCAATTTCGGCCGCGACCTCAAACGCGGGGCCGTGCCTGAAGTTGCATTCTGGATCGATGGCGCCATGCCCATGCGCGCCGACACCATTAAGGGTTACGTGCAAGGGATTCATCTGACCTACCTGCAACAACTGGCCCGCGAAGCCGGCGTGGACGGCCAACTGGCGCCAGCCGACGTTGCCATCCGCTATCGCTACAACCCCGACGTGCAAAGCCTGCCGGCCATGGCGCCGGCGATGATCCCGCTGCTCTTGATGATGATTCCGGCGATGCTCACCGCCCTCGGCGTGGTGCGCGAGAAAGAGCTGGGTTCGATCACCAATTTCTACGTCACCCCGACCACCCGCCTGGAATTCCTGCTCGGCAAGCAGCTGCCCTACATCGCCCTGGGCATGTTCAACTTCGCCACCCTGGCGTTGCTGGCGGTGTTTGTCTTCGGCATTCCAATCAAGGGCAGCATCCTCACCCTCTGCCTTGGCGCCCTGCTCTACGTGGCCTGCGCCACCGGGCTGGGCCTGTTGATGTCCTCGATCCTGAACAGCCAGATCGCGGCGATTTTTGGCACCACCATCGTTACCCTGTTGCCAGCCATCCAGTTTTCCGGGCTGATCCATCCGACCTCGGCCATGGAGGGCGCCGGCGCCTTTATCGGCAAACTCTATCCCACCACCCATTTTCTGATCATCAGCCGCGGGGTGTTTTCCAAAGCACTGGGCCTGGCCGACCTGTACCCCTATTTCATTCCGATGCTACTGGCGATTCCGCTGCTGACCCTGCTCAGCGTCGCCGGCCTGCGCAAGCAGGAGCACTAGCATGGCTAGCATTCGGCGCAAGCTCAGCAACATCATCCAGCTCGGCCTCAAGGAGCTGCGCAGCCTCTACCGCGATCCGGCGATGCTGGTGCTGATCATCTATTCGTTCACCCTGGCCATCTATGAAGGCGCCACCGCCGTGCCCGAGGCGCCGCACCGCGCCAGCATTGCCGTGGTCGACGAGGATCGCTCTCAGGCCTCGCTGCGTATCATCAACGCCTTCCAGCTGCCCTACTTCATCGAGCCCAAGGCCATCACCCTGCAGCAGATGGACAGCGGCATGGATGCCGGCCTCTACACCTTCACCCTGAACATCCCGCCAAACTTCCAGGCAGATTTACTGGCCGGTCGCCAGCCGACAATCCAGCTCAATGTCGACGCCACCCAGGTCAGCCAGGCGTTCACGGGCGCCGGGCATATCCAGCAGATCATCGCCAGCGAGACCGCCGAGTTCGTCCGACACTACCGCAGCGGCGATGCACTGCCGGTCAAGGCAGTGGTGCGCACGGCGTTCAACCCCAACCTGAATCGGGCCTGGTTTGGCGCCGTGAACGAGGTGATCAACCAGATCACCATGCTGGCGATCATCCTCACCGGCGCTGCGCTGATCCGCGAGCGTGAGCACGGCACCATCGAGCACCTCTTAGTGATGCCGGTGACGCCCGTCGAGATCATGGTGGGCAAGGTCTGGGCGATGGGGCTGGTGGTGCTGGTCGCCGCGGCGTTCGCCCTGCGCTTCGTGGTCGAGGGTTGGCTCGACATTCCGATTCAAGGCTCGCTGTTGCTGTTCGCCGGTGGCGCCGCGCTGCACCTGTTTGCTGCCACGTCCATGGGCATTTTCTTCGGCACGGTGGCGCGCTCCATGCCGCAACTGGGGCTGCTGGTGATCCTCACGCTGATCCCGTTGCAGATCCTCTCCGGTGGCGTGACCCCGCGCGAGAGCATGCCGGCGCTGATCCAGAACATCATGCTGGCGGCGCCGACCACCCATTTCGTTGAGCTGGCGCAGGCCATTCTCTTTCGCGGCGCCGGCCTCTCGATGATCTGGCCACAGCTGCTGGCGCTGCTGGGAATTGGCGCGGTATTTTTTCTCGGTGCGCTGTCGCGGCTGCGGCAGTCGTTGCGTTAGCGGTCGTAGCCGGTAGACGGGTCCACCTCGGGCGACGGCTGCAGTTCGACCTCGAGAATCGAACCGCCCGCAGCGTGCTCGACGCCGGTCAGCGCGCTGACCAATCGCAGCTGATGATCAAAGTTCGATTGGATCTGCGCCACCCGCGACACCATGCGGCGGCTGGCGATACGTACGGCGGGATCGTCACTGGCCATCATCTCGAACGAGTAGGTGGTCAAAGCCTCGCTCAGTTGCGACAGGCTGCGTGCAGCCATGTTCAGAAACTCGGCGAGTTGCTCGTTACAAGTGTGCATTCCATTGCCACCCAAAGGTTGATATCGCCATGATATTACTGCATTTCTGCCGATTGCCTGCATCGCCGCTATGGTTGAATCGTCACAGCCTCAGGGTTGAGCGCAGACGCGTTCGTGTCATGCACCGCAACTCTATTAGCAAAAACAGGCGAATCGACCCGCGATGCTGGGCAGCGCTCTGGCCAGCGGTTTGCCGGAATAATGCGCTCAGTTACCTTCACAGCCGTTCGAGGCTCAGCGCCATGGACGGGAATTTTTGTATTGTCGGCGGGTCTATCCTGCCGACATGCCAAGAGCCTGTAGCTCTGTAGCGCGCCAAGGAAGCCACTCAATCATGCGCATTCTCGTAACCGGCGGAGCCGGATTCATCGGCTCTGCTCTGATCCGCCATCTGATCCAAGACACCGGGCACAGCGTCCTTAACCTGGACAAGCTGACCTACGCCGGCAATCTCGAGTCGCTGGCCGAAGTCCACAGCAGCGACCGCTATCAATTCCTTCAAGCCGATATCGCCGATCGCGAACGTGTCAGTGAAGCGCTGCTGGAATTCCAGCCGGATGCCATCATGCACCTGGCCGCCGAATCCCATGTCGACCGCTCGATCGACGGCCCGGCCGAATTTATCCAGACCAACATCGTTGGGACTTACCAGCTGCTCGAGGCGACGCGTGCCTATTGGCAGTCCCTGCCAGCCGAGCGCCGTGAAGCCTTTCGCTTCCACCACATCTCCACCGATGAGGTGTACGGCGACCTGCACGGCGTCGATGACCTGTTCACCGAAACCACGCCCTACGCGCCCAGCTCGCCTTATTCCGCGAGCAAGGCCTCCTCGGATCACTTGGTCCGGGCCTGGCAGCGTACCTATGGGCTGCCGGTTCTGATCACCAACTGCTCGAACAACTACGGGCCCTATCACTTCCCCGAGAAGCTGATCCCGCTGGTGATCCTCAACGCGCTAGATGGAAAGCCTCTGCCGGTCTACGGCAACGGCACCCAGGTACGCGACTGGCTGTTCGTCGAAGACCATGCCCGCGCCCTGTTCAAGGTGGTCAGCGAAGGCCAGGTCGGCGAGACCTACAATATTGGTGGCCACAACGAACAGAAGAACATCGACGTGGTGCGCGGCATCTGCGCCCTGCTCGAAGAACTGGCACCGGGGAAACCAGAAGGTCTTGAGCGTTTCGAGGACCTGATCACCTTCGTCAAGGATCGGCCAGGCCATGACCTGCGCTACGCCATCGATGCCAGCAAGATCGAGCGCGAGCTGGGCTGGGTCCCGCAGGAAACCTTCGAGACCGGCCTGCGCAAGACCGTGCAGTGGTACCTGAGCAACCTCGAATGGTGCCGTCGCGTCCAGGACGGCAGCTATCAACGTGAGCGCCTCGGCGCGCTGGAGAACGCATGAAAGGAATCATCCTCGCCGGGGGCTCCGGCACCCGTCTGCACCCCATCACCCTCGGCGTATCCAAGCAGCTGCTGCCGATTTACGACAAGCCGATGGCCTACTACCCGATCTCGGTGCTGATGCTGGCCGGGATCCGCGACATCCTGCTGATTTCCACCCCGCAGGACCTGCCCCAGTACCGCAACCTGCTGGGCGACGGCAGCCAGTTCGGCATCAGCATCTCCTATGCCGAACAGCCCTCTCCTGACGGTCTGGCCCAAGCCTTCCTGATTGGTGAACAATTCATCGGCGATGACTCGGTGTGCCTGATCCTCGGCGACAACATCTTCCATGGCCAGCACTTCACCGAGAAACTGCAGCGCGCCTCAGCGCAGGAAAAAGGCGCCACAGTCTTTGGCTACTGGGTCAAAGACCCGGAGCGCTTCGGCGTGATCGATTTCGACGAGACCGGCAAAGCGCTATCCATCGAGGAAAAGCCGGCGAAGCCGAAGTCCAGCTATGCGGTGACCGGGCTGTACTTCTACGACAACGACGTGGTCGAGATCGCCAAGTCGATCAAGCCCTCGCCACGCGGCGAGCTGGAGATCACCGACGTCAATAATGTCTACCTCAAACGCGGCGACCTGAATGTTGAACGCTTCGGTCGCGGTTTCGCCTGGCTCGACACCGGCACCCACGACAGCCTGCTGGAAGCGTCGCAGTACGTGCAGACCATCGAGCACCGGCAGGGCCTGAAAGTTGCCTGCCTGGAAGAGATCGCCTATCAGCACAAATGGATCGACCGCGATCAGCTGTTGCAGCGCGCCGATGCCCTGGGCAAGACCGGCTACGGCCAGTACCTGTTCAAGCTGGCAGGTGAAGACGCATGAAGGTCGTCGAAACCGCCATTCCTGACGTGTTGATCATCGAACCGAAGGTGTTCGGCGACGAGCGGGGGTTCTTTTACGAAAGCTTCAACGCCGCAGCCTTCGAGGCCGCGACAGGCCTCAAGCGCAGCTTCGTCCAGGATAATCATTCCAAGTCCCAGCGCGGCGTGCTGCGCGGGCTGCACTACCAGATCCAGCAGCCCCAGGGGAAACTGGTACGCGTCGTGGCGGGCGAAGTGTTCGACGTCGCGGTTGACCTGCGCCGCAGTTCGCCAAGCTTCGGCCGCTGGGTTGGTGTCCATCTGAGCGCGCAGAACCAGCGCCAGCTGTGGATCCCGGAAGGCTTTGCCCACGGTTTCGTGGTGCTCAGCGAGAGCGCCGAGTTTCTCTACAAGACCACCGACTACTACGCGCCAGCCCACGAGCGCTCGTTGCTCTGGAATGACCCGCAGGTCGGTATCGATTGGCCGTTCACCGAGCCGCCCCAGCTTTCCCAGAAAGATATCGACGGCAAGGTACTCAGCGAAGCGGAGCTGTTTGCATGAAAATCCTGATCACCGGTAGCGCGGGGCAACTGTCTCGGGAGCTGCAACTGGCGTTGGCCGGTGAAGGGAAAGTCCTCGCGCTGGGTCATAAGCTGCTCGACCTGGCCGAACCGACACAGATCCGTCGACAGGTTCGTCTGCTACGCCCCGATCTGATCGTCAACGCAGCCGCGTATACGGCAGTGGACTCGGCACAAGGCGACCGCGAGCGAGCCTTCGCCGTGAACGCTACCGGCCCGGGTGTGCTCGCTGAGGAAGCGGCAGCCCTGGGTGTACCGCTGATCCATTACTCCACCGATTATGTTTTCGACGGCAGCAAGACCGAACCCTACCGGGAAGAGGATTTGCCAGCTCCGTTGAGCGTATACGGGGCGAGCAAGCTGGCCGGTGAGCAGGCGATTCAGGCTGTAGGTGGGGATCACCTTATCCTGCGCACCAGCTGGGTCTACTCGCTGCATGGCCGCAACTTTCTGCTGACCATGCAGCGCCTGCTACAGGAGCGCGACGCGCTGTCGGTGGTCGATGATGAAATCGGTGCGCCAACCTGGGCAGGCACTATCGCGCAAGTCACCGCAGAGATCGTACGAAAGCGACGTTCTGGCAGCGGTGGACCCGGCGGGCTCTATCATCTGACCGCGAGCGGCGAGACGTCCTGGTACGGCTTCGCCTGTCATATCGCTCAGCACCTGCAGAACCAGGGCCGGCTGCGCGCAAGGATCGAGCCGATCCTGTCTGCCGACTACCCCACGGCAGCTCAGCGCCCGCTCAACTCGCGCCTCAACTGCGCACGCCTGCAGCACGACTGGCAGATTAGCTTGCCGAACTGGGAAACCGCCCTGCAGCAATGCCTTGGCGATAAGCCCCATGCCCGTGAAGAGCACGCCGTTCCTGCTGCGCAAAGCGTCTGATAGCACCGAGAGGCTGGCATCGCCGGTAGAGTTGACTGCACCGCTCAACCAGCCGCAAGCCCCAAAGCTGGCCGGACGTGCATAATGGCGCCCGAACCACAGGCGCATCTGCATGACCTCACCCGATTCCCCCCGCCGCCCTCGCTGGCGCAACCTGGCCGTGGTTGCACTGTTGCTGGCGCCGCTGCTCTGGCCCCTGCAACAGCTGGCCAAAAGTTATTACAGCAACGAGCTGATCGAGCAGAACCGCCAGACGCTCGATCTCTACGTCGCCAACCTGCTCGGCTCGTTGCGCCGTTACGAAGTGCTGCCGCGCATCCTTGGTGATCTGCCGACCCTGCGCACGGCGCTGCGCCAGCCTGACAACCCGGCTGCCAAGGACCAGGCCAACCGCCTTCTGAATCAGCTGCGCAAGGAAACCGGCGCCGACGTCATCTATCTGATGGCCCCCGACGGCAACACGCTGGCGGCATCGAACTGGAACGAAGAAGACAGCTTCGTCAGTCGAAACTTCGCCTTCAGACCCTATTTCAGAGAGGCCATGGCCGGAGAGCTGGGCCGCTTCTTCGGCCTCGGCACCACTTCGGGCAAGCGCGGTTACTATTTCGGGGCTGCGGTCCGTGACGGTGACGAAGTCCTCGGCGTGCTGGTGGTCAAGGTGGATCTGGACCATACCGAAACGCTCTGGGGCAGCACGCCCGAGCAACTGATGGTGACCGACAGTTTCGGCGTGGTGATCCTTACCTCGAAACCGGAATGGCGGTTTCGCGCCAGCCGCGCGCTCGATATTGAAGAGCGCGAGCAGATCGCGTCTGAACGTCCCTACCCCACGCTCAAACCTCGGGATCTGACGCTCGATATCGATACCTGGCTGATCCAGAGCCGCGAACTCAAGGAAACCGGTTGGACGGTGCGCATCCTTGCACCGATCAGCCTGGTCGAGCGCCCCGTGCAGACGGTCGTCGCTATCGGCGCGGCCACCCTCGCCGCGCTCTTGCTGTTGCTTGGCCTGCTGATGCAGCGGCGCCGTCATTATCTCGAGCGCATCGCCCTGGATGCCAAGGCGCGCCAGCAGCTTGAGCGACGTGTACAGGAGCGGACCTACGATCTGGAAGCGCTGAACAGCCGGCTTAAGGAAGAAGTGCTGGAGCGCGAGCAGGCCCAGCAAGAGCTGGTCCGTGCCCAGGACGAGCTGCTTCAGGCCGGCAAACTCTCGGCGCTTGGCACCATGTCCGCCAGCATCAGCCACGAACTCAACCAGCCGCTCGGGGCGATTCGCAGCTATGCGGAAAACGCAGGCGTCCTGCTCGACCAGCAGCGAAACGACGAGGCTCGCGATAATCTGCGCCTGATCAGCGAGCTGACCGCGCGCATGGCCTCGATCATTGCTCATCTGCGCGCCTTTGCTCGACGCGACCGTCATGCACCGGAGCGGGTCGCGCTGCAGCCGGCGCTGGACGACGCGCTGGCGTTGCTGGCCAAGCGGCGCCAGGCCATGGGCGTCGAACTGATTCGCGACCTGCCGGACGCCACGCTCTGGGTACAGGCCGGCGAGACGCGCCTGCGGCAGATCATCTCCAACCTCCTGAGCAACGCGCTGGACGCCCTGGTCGAACGCCCGCCGGTGAGGCGCATCTGGCTGCGCGCCGAGCGCCAGGGCGAGGGCGTGCTGCTGACCTTGCGCGATAACGGACCGGGCTTTTCCGACGAGGCGATGAAACGTGCTCGCGAGCCCTTCTTCACCACCAAGACCAGCGCTCAGGGGCTGGGCTTGGGACTGGCCATCTGCGATACCCTGGCCCGCGCCCTGGACGGTGAACTGATTCTGGCCAACCATCCCGAGGGCGGTGCGCAGATCAGTCTCTATCTGCATTGCGCCGACCCCGGCGTTGCCTTTCCGAGCGAGGACTAGCATGACCCACCCGATCGACCCGCAGACTCAGGTCATCCTGGTCGATGACGATCCCCATCTGCGTAAGGCGCTGAGCCAAACCCTCGATCTCGCCGGGCTCAAAGTGCTCAGTCTGAGTGATGCGCGCGGTTTGCCGGGCATGTTGCCCCAGGACTGGGGCGGCGTGGTGGTCAGCGACATCCGCATGCCCGGTATAGACGGCCTGGAGCTGCAACAACAACTGCACGCAATCGACCGCGAACTACCGGTTCTGTTGATTACCGGCCATGGTGATATCCAGCTGGCGGTTCAAGCCATGCGGGCCGGTGCCTATGACTTCCTCGAGAAGCCCTTCCCCAGCGAGGCGCTGCTCGACAGCGTGCGCCGCGCCCTCGCCCTGCGCCAACTGGTTCTCGACAATCGCAGTCTGCGGCTGGCACTGGCCGACCGTCAGCAGCTGTCGACCCGGCTGCTCGGCCAGTCATCGGCCATGCAACGCCTTCGTGAGCAGATCGGTGCGCTCGCAGGGACCCAGGCAGACGTGCTGATCCTTGGCGAAACCGGCGCAGGCAAAGAGGTCGTAGCGCGCGCGCTGCACGACCTTTCCAGCCGTCGCAACGGGCCGTTCGTGGCAATCAATGCCGGGGCACTGGCCGAGTCGGTGGTTGAAAGCGAGCTGTTCGGGCACGAAGCCGGCGCTTTCACCGGCGCGCAGAAGCGCCGGATCGGCAAGTTCGAGTTCGCCAACGGCGGCACCCTGTTTCTCGACGAGATCGAAAGCATGAGCCTGGACGTTCAGGTAAAACTGCTGCGCATGCTGCAGGAACGCATCGTCGAGCGCCTGGGCGGCAATCAGTCGATCCCGCTGGACATCCGGGTGATCGCTGCGACCAAGGAGGATCTGCGCCAGGCCGCCGACCAGGGGCGCTTCCGCGCCGATCTCTATTACCGCCTGAACGTCGCCCCTCTGCGTATCCCGCCGCTGCGCGAACGCAGCGAAGACTTGCTGTTCCTGTTCCAGCATTTTGCCGAAACCGCCGCCAACCGCCACGCCCTGCCAATCCGTGAGCTGCGCCCTGAGCAGCGGGCGCAGCTGCTCCGGCATGCCTGGCCGGGCAACGTGCGTGAGCTGCAGAACACCGCCGAACGTTTCGCGCTCGGGCTTGATTTGGGCCTCGATGATCACGCTCGCGCTGCTGACGTCAGCGGCGCCGGCGCAGCCAACGGGCTTGGTGAGCAGGTGGACGCGTTCGAACGCGCCCTGATCGCGGCCGAACTGGCGCGGCCCCATGGCTCCTTGCGCAGTGTTGCCGAGGCTCTGGGGCTGCCGCGTAAGACATTGCACGACAAACTTCGTAAGCATGGCCTGGTGTTCAACGATGCTGGCGGAACCCCGCCCGACGAGGGCGAATAGGTGGCGGTTTCCCGCCAACTCACGGCTATGATCGGGGTCGCCCTCCCATCATTGCCTGCCGACAATCTCGCGGCGCGTGTTTTCTGGCTGCAACACGGCCAGCCGCCCATGGCGCGGGCATCCGTATAGAACCTGCAGGCTAGAGCGGCCTAGCTGAGAAATACTCGTCAGTATTTTGCCATCATACGAGTAAACTCCCGCGGCACGGGAGGCCGCTGCCATTTCTGGCACAGCACTTGCTCCCGCTAATCCATGGATCGGCAAGCCGGGCCGTCGTGCGGCGCAACGATGTAATCAATTACGCCTAGACTTGTCTTGCTGGTTTCAGCCGAGCGCCCTTTCCCAATGCGGGTGCTCATTCACAACAAGAGGAAACACAACAATGTTCAAGCTGACTGCTACTGCGCTCGCCTGTGCTCTGTCCCTCGGTATGGCAAGCCTGGCCCAGGCCGCCGACCCGATCCTGATCAAGTTCTCCCACGTGGTTGCCGAGAACACCCCGAAAGGTCAGGGTGCCATCATGTTCAAGAAGCTCGTTGAAGAGCGTCTGCCCGGCAAGGTGGAAGTTCAGGTTTACCCGAACTCGTCCCTGTTCGGCGATGGCAAGGAAATGGAAGCACTGCTGCTGGGCGACGTACAGCTGATCGCGCCGTCGCTGGCGAAGTTCGAGCATTACTCCAAGGGCGTTCAGGTGTTCGACCTGCCGTTCCTGTTCGACGACATTCAGGCGGTTGACCGCTTCCAGCAGAGCGATGCCGGCCAGAAGCTGCTGAGCTCGATGGAAGACAAGAACATTACCGGCCTGGCCTACTGGCACAACGGCATGAAGCAGCTGTCTGCCAACAAGGAACTGCGTGAGCCGAAAGACGCCCGCGGCCTGAAGTTCCGCGTACAGGCTTCCGCCGTACTGGACGAGCAGTTCAAGGCCCTGCGCGCCAACCCGCGCAAGATGAGCTTCGCCGAGGTCTACCAGGGCCTGCAGACAGGCGTGGTCAACGGTGCCGAGAACCCCTACTCGAACATCTACTCGCAGAAGATGCATGAAGTGCAGAAGCACATCACCGAGTCCGACCACGGTCTGCTCGACTACATGCTGATCACCAACACCAAGTTCTGGGAAGGTCTGCCTGAAGACGTGCGTTCCGAGCTGGACGAGATCATCGACGAGGTCACCGTTGAGGTGAACAAGCAGGCCGATGACCTGAACCAGAAAGCCAAGCAGGACATCCTGGCTGCTGGCACCACCGAAATTCTCGTTCTGACTCCGGAAGAGCGTGCCAAGTGGCGCGAGGCCATGAAGCCCGTTTGGAGCAAGTTCGAGAACGACATCGGCGCTGACCTGATCAAGGCCGCCGAAGAAGCCAACAAGGCTCAGTAAGCCTTGCCGGAGGGCAGCCACAAGCTGCCCTCCGCGTCCCGAATAGAGCAATACCCGCGACATCGACAGACCAGTGAAAAGACAACCCAGTCAGGCAATATCAACGGCGCGGCGATCCCGTACCAGAGGCCTGTAAAACAAGAGTTTTTCATTGTTCTGTCACCCGGTCACCCGACCGGCTCATGGCGCACGTTCTGTACGCCCACCGAAACAATGCAATCCATCAGGAGATGTCATCCATGAACGCCCTCTGGCGCGTCTGGGACCACTTCGAAGAAGCGTTTATCGCCTTCCTTCTGGCCGCCATGACATTGGTGACCTTCGTTTATGTGGTCTTGAACAACCTTTACACCGTGTTCTACAGCCTCGGCGATCGCTATGAAGGCGCAAGCGATCTGTTCTTCGCCATGGGTGACTTCACCATTGGTCTGGCGCAAGAGATGACCTGGAGCACGGCACTGACCAAGGCGCTGTTCGCCTGGCTGATCTTCTCCGGCCTGGCATACGGTGTGCGTACCGCTGGCCACATCGGCATCGATGCGCTGGTCAAACTGGTTCCGCGCCACGTCCAGCGCTACATCGGCTTTGTAGCCTGCCTGTTCTGCCTCGGCTATGCAGGCCTGTTTGTGTTTGCCAGCTTCAATTGGATCTCGGCGCTGTTCACCGCTGACATCGGCGCCGAAGACCTCGGTCATTTCGGGGTCAAGCAATGGCACATCGGCATGATCGTGCCGATCGGATTCGCCATGGTGTTCATCCGTTTCGCCGAAATCTTCGTGCGCATCCTGCGCAACGAGCAAACCGGCCTCGGCCTGGCTGACGAAGCCGCCGAAGCTGCGAAACTGGGTGCAGAGGAGCCGAAGTAAATGACTATCCTGTTCCTCTTTGTTGCGCTCTTCGCGCTGATGTTCATCGGCGTGCCGGTGGCCGTTTCCCTCGGACTGGCCGGCTCGCTGACCATCCTGCTGTTCAGCCCGGATTCGGTCACCTCGCTGGCGATCAAGCTGTTCGAGACGTCCGAGCACTACACCCTGCTGGCGATCCCGTTCTTCCTGCTGGCCGGCGCGTTCATGACCACCGGTGGCGTCGCCAAGCGGCTCATCGACTTCGCCAATGCCAGCGTCGGCCATATCCGCGGCGGCCTGGCCATCGCAGCCGTACTGGCCTGCATGCTGTTCGCCGCCCTGTCCGGTTCGTCGCCAGCCACGGTTGCTGCGGTCGGCTCCATCGCGATTGCCGGCATGGTCCGCTCGGGCTACCCCCAGGCATTCGGCGCAGGCATCGTCTGTAACGCCGGTACGCTGGGCATCCTGATCCCGCCATCGATCGTCATGGTGGTGTACGCCGCCGCGACTGAAACCTCCGTGGGCAAGCTGTTCATGGCCGGTGTGGTGCCGGGCCTGATGCTGGGTCTCGGGCTGATGGTGGCGATCTACATCATTGCCGTGAAAAAGAACCTGCCTGCGCTGCCGCGGGCGACCTTCCGCGAGTGGTTGTCCGCCGCACGCAAGGCGGTCTGGGGCCTGCTGCTGATGGTGATCATCCTTGGCGGCATCTACTCGGGCATGTTCACCCCGACCGAAGCGGCTGCGGTGGCGGCGGTGTACTCGGCGTTCGTCGCGCTGTTCGTCTACAAGGACCTGACGCTTCGCGACTGCCCCAAGGTGCTGCTGGAGTCGGGCAAGCTGTCGATCATGCTGATGTTCATCATCGCCAACGCCATGCTGTTCGCGCACGTGCTGACGACTGAACAGATCCCGCAGCAGATCACCGCCATGGTGCTCGAGGCCGGCCTGCAGCCGTGGATGTTCCTGCTTGTAGTGAACATCGTTCTACTGGTCGCCGGTGCCTTCATGGAACCGTCGGCCATCATCCTGATCCTGGCACCGATCCTGTTCCCGATCGCCATAGAGCTGGGCATCGACCCGATTCACCTGGGCATCATCATGGTAGTGAACATGGAAATCGGCCTGATCACACCACCGGTGGGGTTGAACCTGTTCGTCGCCTCGGCAGTTACCGGCATGCCGGTAACTCAGGTGATCCGTGCCGTGATGCCGTGGCTCGCGCTGCTGCTGAGCTTCCTGATGATCATCACTTACGTGCCGTCGATCTCCTTGGCGCTGCCAAACCTGCTTGGCATGTAAAGCACATCGGTCAAACCGTTCCCTTTAGCCCGGCTCGCGCCGGGCTTTTTTTTTGCGCTGCACTACAGCGCGAGCACATCCGCAGGACGCCGGCGAAACCAGCCCGTCAGCGAAAGGCGGTCGGTATGGGTGACTAAGACTTCGTGAGGGAAGTCACCTGACAGGAAAACCAGCAAATCGCCCGCAAGCGGCGGGATGTCGCGCTGAGAACCGTCAGCGAAATGCATGCGCAGCTCGCCACCATCAGCCGGATGCCAATCCGGGTTGAGGTAGACCACCGCAGTAACGCAGCGGCTGTCGTCATCGCGGAAGCGATCCAGATGCGTCTGATAGAAGGCGCCCGGCGGATACAAGGCAAAATGGCATTCAAACTCTTCCAGGCCGAGAAACAGCGTCTGGTTCATGCGCTGTCGAAGCCCATCCATCAGCTCCAGATAGCGGTCACATAAGGGTGACTGGCCCGGCTCGATCCATTGAATCTGGTCGCCACGGATGCCTTCGCGAATGGTTAGCGCGTCGCCGCGGCCGATGCCCGCCGGGGCCAGGGCGCCCTGTGCCTCACGCTTGCGGCACTCTGCTGCCAAACCGAGGGTCAGATCGTCTGACAGGAACGAATGACGAAGCGACCAGCCATGCTCGGCGAGGTCGTCAATGATGGGATCGAACTGCAAGGAAGAGACTCCGAAAGGATTGTTTCGGAGTCTAGCAGCAGCGCTTTCGCGCCTCGACAGCAGCCGTCAGGGCGCTGAAAATAAACTGCCCGCCAACAGGAGCTTCCATGCGCGCTTTAATCGCTTGTGTATTACTTGCCTTCAGCTGCAGCACCCTCGCAGACACCTACGACGAGCTGTACGAAACCGCCGGCTGGACCGAACAACGCGCCAATTTCAGCGATGCCCTGACGGCCGCTCAACAACGCTACAAGAACACTCTGCCGCCGGCCGTTTACCAGGCGCTGGTAACGAACAGCAACCGCCGTTTCGCGGTCAACGCCATCGATCAGCGGGCCAAGCAGGCGTTGCGCGACAACCTCGCCAATCCGCAACCAGCGCTGGACTTTTTCCAGTCGCCGCTAGGCCATAAGGTGGTCGCCGCCGAGACCCTGGCCGGCCGCCGCGAGCAGTTGGCTCGATACGAAAACGGCATCCCGCGCATCGAAGCCGGCAGCAACCGGCAGCTGCTGATCCGCCATCTGGCTCAGGCGATACCCGCCGCCGAAGCCGGGGCGGAGGTCAGTCTGGCATTGGCTGGCGTCGCGGCCGACAGCCTCAGCCAGATGATTCCGGGCCTGCTTGGCGGTGGCCAGGCGCAGGGGCTGCTGGAAAGCCAGCGCGAGCGTCTGCAGCAGCAGGTCGAGAGCGATCTGGACAACACGCTGCTATACATCTATCGCGACCTCTCCGACGCCGAACTGGAGGAATTCGTCCAGTTCGCCCAGTCAGAAGTCGGACAGCGCTATTACAGCGCAGCCCTACAGGCCCTGCGTGCCGGGCTCGCAGTCGGCGTGAGCGGCAACGAGACTCAGGCTTAGGCGTTCTTCCAGCCAGCGCCCCAATCTACTTCAAGCGTTCACTGAGAAACCCGAAGTATTCCCGGCGCAAGGCTTCCTGCTCGTTGACCAGGTGATGCCGCGCCGAGGGCAGCCGAAGAATTTCCGGAGCGGCGAACTTGTCTTGCAGGACCGGCAGGTTGTGTTGCCAGTCGACCGTCATATCGGCCTCCCCCTGAACGATCAGCGGACTGTGCGGACTGGCGGGCGCGCCTTCGATACGCTGAATCCAGCGTGACAGCGCGCCCACCCAGGCAGTCGGCAAGATATCCGGCTGTAGCGGATCGCTGGACTGGATGAACTGGAGAAACGCCGGATCGCCCGAGTTTTCACTGAAGCGCCGCGGGATCTGTTTGACGAAGCGCCGCATCACCTCATAGCTGAAGCGTGACCATCCCCAGGCCCGCGGCCGCACCAAGGGCGCCAGCAGAATGCTCTGTCCCAGCGCAGGGTGCACCGGCTGGCACAGCAGGTAATCCAGCACGATGGCCGCACCCGTGCTCTGGCCCAGCAGATGCCAGGGTTGCGGCAGCTCCATCGCAGCAGCTTCGTGTAATAGGCCCTGCAGCACCGCCTGGTATTCCTCGAATTCGTTGATACTGGCACGTGGCCCGCTGGACAGTCCATGCCCCGGCAGGTCGCAGGCGAGCACGGCAAAGCCCATGCGCAACCCCCAATCCACCACGTGCCGGTACAGGCCCATGTGGTCGTAGTAACCGTGCAGCACCAGCAGCGTCGCCACCGGCTGTTCGGGATACCAGGCCTGAGCCACCACCTCATAGCCGTGCACCTGAAAGCGCCCCAGGTGCCGCTGGATACCGCCGTGGTGAGGCAGATCCAGCCCGTAATAGGCCTGATAGAAGCGTGCATCGGCGGTCAGGTCTGCGGTGTGGCGAAGCGGGCTTAACTGCGCGCGGAGCGCGTCGGGATTGATTCGCGAAGGCATGAGCGGTTTTCTTGCTAGGGGTAAACAGAATATTCAGCTCTGCAGCGCGACGTGGCAAGCTGGCGCATCCATCCAAGAGCTCCGTCATGTCCGTACGCAACAAGTATCTGATCGCGGCACTCGTTGCCCTGCTCTGGGGTGGCGCCATGCTGGCCGCCTTCTGGTGGTTCGATGCACGCTACCTGCGACCCTTCGAGACCGAGCGGGCCGAGCTGTTCTCGGGCGACCAGCTGGCATTGCCCGAGTCGCTGAGCGGTCCCGGGCCGGTTCGTGTGGTGCACTTCTGGGATCCAGCCTGTCCCTGCAACGCCGGCAATCAGCAACACCTGGCCGAGCTGCTGCAACGCTTCGGTGAGCGGGGCGTCAGCTTTTATGCATTGCAAAAGCCGGGTAGCCAGGGCCGTTTGCCGGACCAGTTGGGCGGTCTGCAGGCGCTCGCTAATCTGCCGGGGGCCAGCAGCCTGCCTGCCAGTCCTGCAGTGGGGATCTGGGATGCCGGTGGACGGCTGATCTACATCGGCCCCTACAGCGAAGGGGCCGTGTGCAGCTCCGACAACAGTTTCATCGAGCCCATCCTCGAAGCGGTGCTGGCTGGCCGCCAGGTCAAGGCGACGCACTCGCTCGCGGTGGGTTGTTTCTGTGACTGGGGGCCTTCGCCGGCGGCTGAAGCCGCCGCCAACCAGCGGTCAGCGGATAATCGCTGACCGCCAGCGCCATCAGCTGTGCGCCGAGGGCGGCGTCATCACCTTGCGGCTGTCGATCACCTGACGCCAGGTCGGGTTGGCATGGCTGTCATCCATCGCCTGGCGCATCGCCCGCACACGGCGCTTTTCGGCGCGACGGCCGATGTACCAGGCAATGAAGGTCGCCAGCGACACCACCAGCAGGATCAGACTGGCGACGGCGTTGATTTCAGGCTTCACACCCAGGCGCACCGCCGAGAAAATCTCCATTGGCAGCGTCGTTGCTCCTGGACCGGAGACGAAGCTGGCCAGAACCAGATCGTCCAGCGACAGGGCAAAGGACAGCATGCCGCCCGCCGCCAAGGATGGCGCAATCATCGGCATGGTGATCAGGAAGAACACCTTCCAGGGGCGCGCCCCCAGATCCATTGCGGCCTCCTCGATGGACTGATCCAGCTCGCGCAGACGCGCCATCACCACCACCGCCACATAGGCCGAGCAGAAGGTGGTGTGGGCGATCCAGATGGTGACGATGCCGCGCTGAGCAGGCCAGCCGACCAGCTGCGCCATGGCCACGAACAACAGCAGCAAGGACAGACCGGTGATCACCTCGGGCATCACCAGCGGCGCCGTGACCAGACCGCCGAACACGGTGCGGCCGCGGAAGTTGGGGATCCGCGTCAGCACGAAGGCGGCCATGGTGCCCAGTGCCACTGCGGCAATAGCGGTGTAGAAAGCGATCTCCAGCGAACGCATGACTGCGCCCATCAGCTGGGTATTGTCCAGCAACCCGGCATACCACTTCAGCGACCAGCCGCCCCACACCGTCACCAGCCGTGAGGCGTTGAAGGAGTAGATGACCAGGAGCACCATCGGCAGGTAGATGAACAACAACCCGAGCACCAGGATCAGGTTGGAAAAGCTGTAACGCTTCATAGCTTGCCCTCCAGTTCCTTGGTCTGGTTCCTGTTGAACAGAATGATCGGCACCAAGAGGATCGCCAGCATCACCACCGCCAGTGCAGACGCTACCGGCCAGTCGCGGTTATTGAAGAACTCCTGCCACAGCACCTTGCCGATCATCAGCGTCTCCGGTCCGCCGAGCAGCTCGGGGATGACGAACTCGCCCACCACCGGAATGAACACCAGCATGCAGCCGGCGATGATGCCGTTTTTGGATAGGGGCACCGTGATCCTCCAGAAACTGGTCAGGTTGCGCGCGCCGAGGTCGGACGCGGCCTCCAGCAGGCTGAGGTCGTGTTTCACCAGGTTGGCGTAGAGCGGCAGGATCATGAACGGCAGGTAGGAATACACCACGCCGATGTAGACGGCGAGGTCGGTGTTGAGGATGCGCAGCGGTTCGTCGATCAGGCCCAGGCCCTGCAACAGGCCGTTGAGAATACCGTTGCTGCTGAGGATGCCCATCCAGGCGTAGACGCGAATCAGGATCGCCGTCCAGGTCGGCATCATGATCAGCAGCAGCAGCACCGTCTGCAGGTCCTTGCGCGCCCGAGCGATGGCGTAGGCCATCGGATAGCCCACCAGCAGGCAGATCAGCGTGCTGAAAAACGCAATGCGCAGCGAACCGGCGTAGGCCGCCCAGTACAGATCGTCCTCGCTGAGGAAGACGTAGTTACCCAGGTTGATGATGATCTGCAGCTGCTGCTCGGCGTAGGCAAAAACTTCCGTGTAGGGCGGAATCGCCACATCGGCTTCGGCAAAGCTGATCTTCAGCACGATTACGAACGGCAGCAGGAAAAACAGCGCCAACCAGAGGAAGGGAACGCCGATGACCAGTCGACGCCCCGGGTTCAGGCGTGAGCGGCTCATGCCTGCAACACCACGCCGCTGTCGTCCCACCAGTAGACGAACACCTGTTCCTCCCAGGTTGGCAGCTTCACGTGTCGCTCGGCGTTGGCCATGAACGCCTGCAGGATGCCGCCGGACGGCAGCTGAATGTAATAGACGGAGTGGCCGCCCAGATAGGCGATGTCGTAGACGACGCCCTTGGCCCAGTTGTAGCCGGGCCGCTGCAGGTCAGGCAGCTCGGTGCCGATCAGCAGCTTTTCCGGCCGTATGGCGTAGGTGATCTGCTTGTCCTGGGCCCGGGTGCTAATGCCGTGGCCGACGTAAATCGGATTGTCCAAGCCAGGACAGGCGATCACAGCATGGTCTTCCAGGTCCTCAATCAGCTCGCCGTCGAACAGATTGACGTTGCCGATGAACTCGCACACCAGGCGGCTCGCTGGCGTTTCGTAAATGTCCATCGGGCTGCCGACCTGAGCGATCCAACCGAGGTGCATGATCGCGATGCGCTCGGCCATGGTCATGGCCTCTTCCTGATCGTGGGTCACCATCACGCAGGTCACTCCGACCCGCTCGATGATCTGGACCAGCTCCAGCTGCATCTGCGAGCGCAGCTTCTTGTCCAGCGCGCCCATGGGCTCATCGAGCAAAAGCAGCTTCGGTCGCTTGGCCAGCGAGCGGGCCAGCGCGACACGCTGACGCTGGCCGCCGGACAGCTGATGCGGCTTGCGCTTGGCGTACTGGCTCATCTGCACCAAGGTGAGCATCTCGTCGACGCGGGTCTGCACCTCGCTCTTCGACAGTCCATCCTGCTTCAGACCGAAGGCGATGTTCTGCGCCACGGTCATGTGCGGGAACAGCGCATAGGACTGGAACATCATGTTGATCGGCCGCTCGTAAGGCGGCATGTCAGTGATGTCCTGGCCGTCGAGAAATATCCGCCCTTCGGTGGGGCGCTCGAAGCCCGCCAACATGCGCAGCAAGGTGGACTTGCCGGAGCCGGACCCGCCGAGCAGGGCAAAGATTTCGCCTTGGTGAATGCTCAATGAGACATCATCAACCGCCACCGTTTCGTCGAACTTCTTGGTGACGCGGTCGATCTTCAGCAGCACCTGCTTGTTCTGGCTCTCACCGGTGAGAGCCTTTTTGTAGGCGCTGGAGGCAACGGCCATGCGCGAACTCCCGATTGGAATAATGGACCCGGACAACGCCGGGAAACGACATGTTGCAAGGGCAGGACGGAAGACCAGCAACGACTCCCGCCTTGCCCGGTGTGGCTATTGACCGGACTTGACCTTGGTCCAGGTACGGGTCATCAGGCGAATGATTTTCTGTGGCAGCTCGGCGGAGACGTACAGACGATCCAGCACCGCTTGTGGGGGATAGACCGACGGATCGTTACGCACCTCCTGATCCATCAGCTCGCCAGCCTTGAGATTGGGGTTGGCGTAGCCCACGTAATCGCTGACCGACGCGATCACCTCAGGCTCGAGCAGATAGTTGATGAAGGCATGGGCTTCCTCGACATTTTGCGCGTCGACCGGAATGGCCAGCATGTCGAACCAGAGATTGCCGCCCTCTTTAGGAATCGTATAAGCGATGTCGATGCCCTTGCCGGCTTCGTCGGCGCGCGCCGCCGCCTGGAAGATGTCCCCGGAGAAGCCTGCGGCTATGCAGATGTTGCCGTTCGCCAGGTCCGATATGTACTTGGATGAATGGAAATAGCGGACGTAGGGGCGGATTTCTAGCAGTTTCGCTTCAGCCTTGGCGTAATCGTCCGGGTCGGTGCTGTTGGGGTCCAGGCCGAGGTAGTTGAGCATCGCCGGGATCATTTCATCAGGCGAGTCGAGCAAGGCAATGCCGCAGCCGGCCAGCTTCTTGGCGTTCTCCGGCTCGAAAATTACCGCCCAGGAATCGACCTTCTCGATGCCCAGCGCAGCCGTGACCTTTTCTACGTTGTAGCCAATGCCATTGGTGCCCCATAGATAGGGCGCCGCATAGGCATTGCCCGGATCGTTCTTCTCGAGCTGCTTGAGCAGCGCGGGATCCAGGTGCTCCCAATTGGGCAGCTTGCTCTTGTCCAGTTTCTGGAAAGCGCCAGCGCGAATCTGTTTGCCGAGAAAGTGGTTCGAGGGCACCACCACGTCATAGCCGGTCCGGCCAGCGAGCAGTTTGCCCTCAAGGGTTTCGTTTGAATCGAACACGTCATAGACAGGCTTGATGCCGGTCTTTTCTTCGAATTCTTCCAGTGTTGTTTCGCCGATGTAATCGGACCAGTTGTAGATATGCACCGTGGCAGCCTGAGCGGATGCAGCACCGCTGACCGCAGCGGCTATAAGAAGCGACTTCAATGTCGAGCGCATGAGAGTGTCCTCTTGGTGCAGACCGCGCGATCAGTGGGCGAAAGGCGGGCTGTTTATTGGAAAAACCTCTAAAAATCAACTGGCACGGCGTAACAGACGAGACGGTCACGCCCGTAGGAGGCACCGCAGCCGGATCGCAAGCCAGCGTTGCGGGTCGGTACTTCGCCGCCTGAAAGGGTTGGTGAAGCCTCGCGCAGGCCCGCGAACAGGCCTGGCGAGACGGGTGGATCAACGGCCGGATTTGATCTTGGTCCAGCTGCGAGTCATGGTGCGCTGAGTCTTCGGATCGAGGTCCGGGAAGGTGTAGAGCTTCTGCAGAACGGCCTGGCTCGGGTAGACGCCCGGGTCGGTACGAATCGCTTCATCCACCAGCGGCGTGGCGGCAGCGTTGCCATTGGGGAATTGCACATAGTTGGTGATGTTGGCCATTACCTCAGGCTTCATCAGGTAGTTGAGGAAGACATGAGCCTCGTCGACATTGTTCGCATCAGCTGGAATCGCCAGCATGTCGAAGAAGGTGCCTGCGCCTTCCTTGGGAATGTTGTACTTGACCGTGACCTCGTTGCCGGCTTCTTCGGCACGCGCCTTGGCCTGGTAGATGTCACCGGAGTAGCCGATGGCAACGCAGACGTTACCGTTGGCCAGATCGGAGATGTACTTCGAGGAATGGAAATAGGCCACGCTCGGACGGATCTGCATGAACAGCTCTTCAGCCTTCTTCAGCTCGTCCTTGTTAGTGGTGTCAGGCTTGTAGCCCAGGTAGTGCAGTGCAGCCGGAAGGATTTCGGTGGGCGAATCGAGGAAGGAAACGCCACAGGATTTCAGCTTTTCCATGTTTTCCGGCTTGAACACCAGGTCCCAGGAATCGACCGGAGCGTCTTCGCCCAGAGCAGCCTTGACCTTCTCAGGGTTGTAGCCGATGCCGATGGTGCCCCACATGTACGGCACCGCGTACAGGTTGTCCGGGTCGCTCGGCTGGAGCGCTTTTAGCAGATCCTTGTCGAGGTTTTCCCAGTTTGGCAGCTTGCTCTTGTCGAGCTTCTGGAACACCCCGGCTTTGATCTGCTTCGCCAGGAAGGGGTTGGACGGTACGACTACGTCATAGCCGGAGCTGCCGGCGAGAAGTTTGGCTTCCAGCACCTCATTGCTGTCGAATACGTCGTAGACGACTTTGATGCCGGTTTCCTTGGTGAAATTCTCCAAGGTGTCTTCGGCGATATAGTCGGACCAGTTGTAGACGTGTAGTACCTTGTCTTCGGCCTGCGCAGCGCCGGCGACCGCGCCAGCCAGCGTCATCGCAAGTAGGGTCTTGGCAAAGGTTTTCATCCGTGCAGCTCCTGTTGTAGTCATCTGTTGGGCTGTGGGCAGCTCATGGTGTGCCGGCATCGACACACCCTCGGTAAGTCAGGCCAAAGCACGCGCGCAGTCTGGCAAGGTCGCTGGCTGTTTTTCAACAGCTTGCATACGTTCCGCGCGGACGCGTTTCAAGTCGCTATCCGGCGCCGGAAGCATCCTGCCGGCGCCAGTTCACTCAACCCCGTGCATCCTTCAACGTCGCGTCCAGGCACAACCGGACTTTGCTGATCAGCTCGTCGATCTGCTCCTCGTTGATCACAAGCGGTGGCGAAATGATCATGGTGTCTCCCACGGCGCGCATCACCAGACCGTTACGGAAGCAGTGCTCACGACAGAGCATGCCCACGCCAGGGTCAGCGAAACGCTCGCGGGTCTTCTTGTTTTTCACCAGCTCCAGCGCGCCAAGCATGCCGACGCCTCGGGCCTCACCCACCAGCGGATGCTCGACCAGCTCACGCCAACGAGTTTGCAAATAGGGTGCCGTCTTGCTTTTCACCCGCTCGACGATCTTTTCCTCGCGCAGGATGCGGATGTTTTCCAGCGCCACCGCCGCCGCTACCGGATGCCCGGAATAGGTGAAGCCGTGATAGAACTCGCCACCCTCGTTGAGGGTGTGCACCACTTCGTCGCGCACCACCACGCCGCCCATGGGCAAATAGCCGGACGTCAGGCCCTTGGCAATGGGCATCAGGTCCGGCGCATTGCCGTAGTAGTCGCTCCCGAACCATTCGCCGGTCCGGCCGAAGCCGCAGATGACTTCGTCAGCAATGAACAGGATGTCGTAGCGGGCGAGGATTTCACGGATCTTCGGCCAATAGCTATCCGGCGGAATGATCACGCCGCCGGCACCCTGGATCGGTTCGGCGATAAAAGCGGCGACTTTGTCTTCGCCTACTTCCAGAATCTTTTGCTCAAGCTGCTGCGCCACGCGAACGCCGAATTCGTCCGGATCGAGGTCACCGCCCTCACCGAACCAGTAGGGCTGGTCGATGTGCTCGATGCCCGGAATCGGCCCGTCGCCCTGCTCGTGCATGACCTTCATGCCGCCCAGGCTGGCACCGGCGATGGTTGAGCCGTGATAGCCGTTCCAGCGACCGATCACCACTTTCTTCTGCGGCCGCCCTTTGATCGCCCAATAGTGACGGACCATGCGCAGCACGGTGTCGTTGGCTTCCGAGCCGGAGCCGGTGAAGAACACATGGTTCATGCCTTCCGGCGCGATCTCGGCGATGGCCTTGGCCAGTGCCAGCGCCGGCGGGTGGGCGGTCTGGAAAAACAGGTTGTAATAAGGAAGCTCGCGCATCTGCCGAGTCGCCGCCTCAACCAGCTCTTCGCGGCCATAGCCGAGGTTGACGCACCAGAGCCCGGCCATCGCATCAAGGATCTTGTGGCCTTCGCTGTCCCAGAGGTAGACGCCCTCGCCCCGCGTGATGATGCGCGTGCCCTTGGCGTTGAGCGCCTTGAAGTCGGTGAACGGCGGCAGGTGATGGTCGCGGCTCAGGGCTTGCCATTGCAGGGTTTGCGAATCGCTCATCAATCACCTCTTGGTAGTGTTTGTTTGGTCTCGGATGAAAGACGCTTCATCCACCCCACGGCTGTTCGTTACACCGAGAGCATCAGGAATTCCCGCTCCCAGGAACTGATGACCCGGTGGTAGTTCTCCTGTTCGGCGCGTTTGACTGCGATGTAGCCGGTGATGAACTTGGGGCTCAGGTATTTCTCCAGCGGCCGGCAGGTCTCCATGCGTTCCAGTGCCGCTTCCAGGGTGAGCGGCAGGCGCAGATTACGACGCTCATAGCCGCGGCCTTTGACTGGCTGACTCGGCGGCAACTCCTCGACCATGCCGATGTAGCCGCACAGCAGGCTGGCGGCGATGGCGAGATAAGGGTTGGCATCGGCGCCCGGCAGGCGGTTCTCGACGCGGCGGTTCTGTGGATCGGAGTCTGGAACTCGCAAGCCAACAGTACGATTTTCCTCGCCCCATTCGACGTTCACCGGCGCCGAGGTGTCCGGCAGGAAGCGGCGGAACGAGTTGACGTTTGGCGCGAACAGCGGCAACAGCTCGGGGATGTATTTCTGCAGGCCACCGACGTGGTGCAGGAACAGCTGGCTCATGGTGCCGTCGCTGTTGGAAAAGATGTTGCGCCCGGTTTCCAGATCCACAACGCTCTGGTGCAGATGCATCGCGCTGCCCGGCTCGCCGGTCATGGGCTTGGCCATGAAGGTGGCCGCCACGTTGTGCTTGAGCGCCGCCTCGCGCATGGTGCGCTTGAACACCAGAATCTGGTCAGCCAGGTGCAGCGCCTCGCCGTGACGGAAGTTGATTTCCATCTGCGCGGTGCCTTCTTCGTGGATCAGCGTATCCAGATCCAGCCCCTGGGCCTCGCACCAGTCGTACATGTCTTCGAACAGCGGGTCGAACTCGTTGGCGGCGTCGATGGAGAACGACTGCCGGCCCGTCTCCTGCCGGCCCGAGCGCCCGATCGGCGGCTGGAACGGCAGGTCCGGATCCTCGCAGCGCTTGGTCAGGTAGAACTCCATCTCCGGCGCGACGATGGGCTGCCAGCCCTTGTCCGCGTACATCTTCAACACGCGCTTGAGAATGTTACGCGGCGAGATCTCGATGGGATTGCCCATCTTGTCGTAGGTGTCGTGGATGACCTGCGCAGTCGGCTCGATGGCCCAGGGCACTAGAAACACCGCGTCAGGGTCGGGCCGGCAGAACATGTCGATGTCGGCGGGATCGAGCAGCTCGTAATAGATATCGTCCTCGACGTAGTCACCGGTCACGGTCTGCAGCAGCACGCTCTCCGGCAGGCGCATGCCCTTCTCATCAAGGAACTTGTTGGTGGGCGAGATCTTGCCGCGGGCGATGCCGGTCAGGTCGCTGATCAGGCACTCCACCTCGGTAATCTTGCGTTCTTTCAGCCAGCCGGTGAGCTGGTCGAGCTTGCTGGACATATCGACCTCAGAAATTAATGAAACGAGCGCCGTGCCGGCCCGCGCTCAGCGCCGTCCTGCGCGTTCCTGGCAAGCCCGGGCAAAGCCCTGGAACAACGCCAGGTAATAAGGATGCTCATGCACCTTCCATTCCGGATGCCACTGCACGCCGAGTGCGAAGCTGCGCGCGCCTTCGACGGAAAACGCTTCGATCAGCCCATCGGATGCCAACGCCTCGATACGCAAACCCTCGCCGAGCCGCTCGACACCTTGGCCATGCACCGAGTTGACCTCTATCTGCGCTGGCAATCCGAGACGCTGCAGCAAACCACCCGGTTGCACGTGCAACGGATGGCTTAGACCATACTGCACCTCAACGGGATCCTCGGCACGCTCGCGGTGATCAGCATAGGGCCCCACCTCGTGGACTTTCTGGTGCAAGCTGCCGCCAAACGCGACGTTCATTTCCTGAAACCCGCGGCATACGCCGAACACCGGAACACCCGCATCAACCGCCGCACGGATCAGCGGCAGCGTCAGTTGATCACGTGAAGGATCATGGTCGGTGCCCTCGGCACTGGCCGGGCCGCCATAATGGTGCGGCTCGACGTTGGATGGCGAGCCGGTAAACAGCAGGCCGTCTAAGCTATCTAACAGGGCGGCAGGGGCGATCAGATCGCCAAGCGCCGGGATGACCAACGGCATGCCGGCTACAGCCGCCGCGCGCAGGTACTTATCACCGGCTATGTGGAAACTGTGGTGGCCGATCTGCCTGGTACAGGCGGAAACGCCGATCAATGGCACGCGAGGCATGGGATACTCGTCTTTCCAGATGGGGCTCGTCGGAGAGTAGTCTTGTTCGTTTTTATAGACAATAGCCGAGGGTTTCCGCTTCGCAAAGCCATGTCAGCGTTTCGGGATTGCCTCCCTGATTGCCCCGAAAACGCCCACTGTGGGCGTTGATGAGGCATTTCGAGGCGCTATTGACAGCGACAGGGCTTTTCGATTGACTCCAAGACAAGCTGTTTGATGATTGAAATTTTTAACAATTAAGGTGCTTCATCATGCTTCCGCCGCCGCGTGCCGTTCAGCTCAACGAAGCGAACGCATTTCTAAAGGAACACCCGGAGGTCCAGTACGTCGACCTGCTGATTGCAGACATGAACGGTGTCGTCCGGGGCAAGCGCATCGAGCGCGCCAGCCTGCACAAGGTGTATGAAAAAGGCATCAACCTCCCGGCCTCGCTGTTCGCCCTCGACATCAATGGGATCACTGTGGAGAGCTCTGGACTGGGGATGGACATCGGTGACTCCGACCGGACCTGTTTCCCCATTCCCAACACGCTCAGTAACGAGCCATGGCAGAAACGCCCCACGGCCCAGCTGTTGATGACCATGCACGAGCGAGACGGCTCGCCATTCTTCGCCGATCCACGGGAAGTGCTGCGCCAAGTAGTGAGCAAGTTCGATGAGCTGGGCCTGACCATCTGCGCGGCGTTCGAACTGGAGTTCTACCTGATCGACCAGGAAAACGTAAACGGCCGTCCGCAGCCACCGCGCTCGCCCATTTCCGGCAAGCGCCCGCACTCCACCCAGGTCTATCTGATTGATGACCTGGACGAGTACGTCGACTGCCTGCAGGACGTTCTCGAAGGTGCGAAGGAGCAGGGCATTCCCGCCGATGCCATCGTCAAGGAAAGCGCCCCGGCGCAGTTCGAGGTCAACCTCCATCACGTCGCCGATCCGATCAAGGCCTGCGATTACGCGGTGTTGCTCAAGCGGCTGATCAAGAACATCGCCTACGACCATGAGATGGACACCACCTTTATGGCCAAGCCCTACCCGGGCCAGGCCGGCAACGGTCTGCACGTGCATATCTCGCTGCTGGACAAGAACGGCAACAATATTTTCGCCACCGGCAATCCGCTGGAAAGCGAAACGCTGCGCCACGCCATTGGTGGCATCCAGCAGACCATGGCTGCGTCCATGGCCTTCCTCTGCCCGAACGTTAACTCCTATCGCCGCTTCGGCGCGCAGTTCTACGTGCCGAACGCGCCCTGCTGGGGCCTGGACAACCGCACCGTGGCGCTGCGCGTACCAACTGACAGCCCCGACGCCGTGCGCATCGAGCATCGCGTTGCCGGCGCAGACGCCAACCCCTATCTGCTGCTGGCCAGCGTACTGGCCGGCATTCACCACGGCCTGACCAATAAGATCGCGCCCGATGAACCGATTGAGGGCAATTCCTACGAGCAGGTCGAGCCAAGCTTGCCCTCCAACCTGCGCGATGCGCTGCGCGAGCTGGACGACAGCGAGATCATGGCGCGCTACATCAGCCCGCAGTACACCGACATCTTCGTGGCATGCAAGGAGAGCGAGCTGGAGGAGTTCGAACACTCGATCTCCGACCTCGAGTACAACTGGTACCTGCACACCGTCTGACGCCCGGCCCCGTACCGCTGGGTACGGGGCAGCCTGATTGTCTCCTTGGCTTGTTTCTCATGAGCCGCCGCGCAGCGGCCGTGTGAGCCCCTGCAGCGGCGTAGCCGGTATGAGCCGCGATGCCTACCGTTGCATCTGTCGACAGCCTGGCATCCAATACGGCCATGAGCACAGCCGAACCGACCCCGCGTACCGCTACCAACCGCAAGCCTCGCGCCAGCAGCCAGGCGCGGATTGCGCAGATTCTTGCCGCCGCTCGAGAGCTGCTCGTTGATTCCGGCGTGGGTGGGCTGTCGATCTACAGCGTGGCGGAGCGCGCGGCGATTCCACCCTCCTCGGTCTACCACTTCTTTGCCAGCGTGCCGGCCCTGCTCGAGGCGCTCACCGCTGATATCCACGCCGCCTTCCGGGCCAGCCTGCAGGAGCCGGTTGAGCACGACGCTCTCAATAGCTGGCACGACCTCTCGCGACTGATCGAACAACGCATGCTGGCCATCTATCAAAGCGATGCAGCGGCCCGCCAGCTGATTCTTGCGCAGCACGGCCTGGCGGAAGTCACCCAGGCTGACCGCCAACACGACATCGAACTCGCCGGGTTGATGCAGGTCCTCTTTGAACGGCATTTCCAGCTGCCAGTGCTGCCCGACGAGGTGGACGTGTTCGCCTTGGCGATGGAGCTTGGCGACCGTGTCTATGCGCGCTCTGTGCACCTGCACGGCGCCATCACGCCACGCATGGCCGAAGAAGGCATGCGGGTATTCGACGCTTACCTGGGGCTGTACCTGCCGCCATTTCTACCGAAGCGAACAGCACCGATTTAATCGATATTTATCGGACTAATGAAGGTAATAACTTTTCAAAGTCAATAAATAGCACTTTTAATCCAGATAACTATCGACTAGATTTCGCCATGCCCGACTTGGGCAGCCCTTACGCCAGCATCCGCGAGGTTCCTCATGTCCCGTACTGTCACCGTTGCCGCCACTCAGATGGCCTGTTCCTGGGATCGCGAAGCAAATATCGCCAATGCCGAGAAGCTGGTCCGTGAGGCTGCAGCCAAGGGCGCACAGGTCATCCTGATTCAGGAGCTATTCGAGACGCCGTATTTCTGCCAGAAGCCGAATCCTGAATACCTGCAGCTGGCCACTTCCGTGGAAGACAACCCGGCCGTTCAGCATTTCCAAAAGGTCGCGGCGGAGCTGCAAGTGGTACTGCCGGTAAGCTTCTTCGAACTCTCTGGGCGAGCACGCTTCAACTCGATCGCCATCATCGACGCCGACGGCAAGGTGCTGGGCGTCTATCGCAAGAGCCATATCCCGGACGGCCCCGGTTACCACGAGAAGTATTACTTCAACCCGGGCGATACCGGTTTCAAGGTCTGGAACACCCGTTACGCCAAGATTGGCGTGGCCATCTGCTGGGACCAGTGGTTCCCTGAAACTGCGCGCAGCATGGCGTTGATGGGTGCCGAGCTGCTGTTCTATCCGACGGCGATTGGCAGCGAGCCGCACGATTCGAGCATCACCTCGCGCGACCACTGGCAGCGCGTGCAGCAGGGCCATGCCGGTGCCAACCTGATGCCGCTGATCGCCAGCAACCGCATCGGCCGCGAAGAGCAGGACGGCTACGACATTACCTTCTACGGCTCATCCTTCATTGCCGACCAGTTCGGTGCCAAGGTCGAGGAGCTGGACGAAACCAGCGAAGGCGTGCTGGTGCACCAGTTCGATCTGGACAAGCTCGAGCACATCCGCAGCGCCTGGGGCGTGTTCCGTGATCGCCGTCCGAACCTGTATAGCCCGATCAAGACGCTGGACGGTTCCTTGGAGTCCTGAGTCTGGCCTTTGATCGGCAAAGTGTTCAGTCGCACCACGCGTTACGGCTGAACGCCGTCCGCCATGGTCAGATATATCGCCGCTAATGAACGGCCGTTTGCATCCGGCCACGACAGATTGCCGTCCCCCAGGTAGACCGATGACCACTCTGACCACGACACCACGCGCCGACGATTTCCACATGCCCGCCGAGTGGGCGCCGCACAGTCAGACCTGGATGGTCTGGCCGCAGCGCCCGGACAACTGGCGCGAGCAGGCCACGCAAGCGCAGGCGGCCTTTACCGCGGTCGCCAAAGCCATTGCGCGCTTCGAGCCGGTCACCGTGTGCGCGACAGCCGAGCAGTTCCTTACCGCCCGCGCGCAACTGATCGACCCACGCATCCGGGTGGTGGAGATGAGCACCGACGACGCCTGGGTGCGCGACACCGGGCCGACCTTCCTGATCAATGGCAAGGGCGGCCTACGCGGCGTCGACTGGACCTTCAACGCTTGGGGCGGCCTCGACGGCGGGCTTTACAGCGAATGGCAGCGCGACGACGAGGTGGCGCAGAAGATCCTCGAACTCGAACGCTGTGATCGCTACCGCACCGAAGGCTTCATACTGGAAGGCGGCTCGATTCACGTCGACGGCGAAGGCACACTGATTACCACTGGAGAATGCCTGCTCAATCGCAACCGCAACCCGCACCTGTCACGCGAAGACATCGAAGCCGTGCTGGCCGACTACCTGGCTATCGACAAAGTCATCTGGTTGCCGCACGGCCTGTTCAACGACGAAACCGACGGACACGTGGACAACTTCTGCTGTTTCGTTCGCCCGGGTGAAGTGCTACTCGCCTGGACCGACGACCGCGACAATCCCAATTACGAACGCTGTCAGGCCGCCATGCAGGTGCTGGAGACGGCAACCGACGCCTGGGACCGTCGGCTGATCGTGCACAAGATGCCGATTCCGGGGCCGCTGCATGCCACCGAAGAGGAATGCGCCGGAGTGGTCCCGCTGGTTGGCAGTCAGCCGCGCGATCCGTCGATTCGCCTGGCGGGCAGCTATGTGAACTTCCTTATCGTCAACGGCGGCATCATCGCGCCCTCCTTTGATGATCCGCTGGACGCCGAGGCAGAGGCCATCCTCGCCAGGCTGTTCCCGCAGCATCAGGTCGTCATGGTGCCTGGTCGTGAAATCCTGCTCGGCGGTGGCAACATCCACTGCATCACCCAGCAACAGCCGATCGCGACCTTGACGCACAAAGGCTGAGCCCCTACGAAACGAAAAAACAGCTGCTAGCCCTGGGCTACGCAGCGGTTTTCTGCATCACAGTCGCTTCAGGCGACGATCACCTGGTTCTTACCCAGACGCTTGGCGGTGTACATGGCCGCATCGGCGCGAGCGAACAGGGCGCTGAGGTCAGGATCGCTGGCTCTCAGGTAGGTCACGCCCAGGCTGATGGTGACGCCAAAGCGCTGCCCGTCGGGGCTGGTGAACACCAGCCGCTGAATTTCACGCTGCAAGCGTTCGGCGATCTGCTCGGCAAGGTCCGGCTGGCAACCTGGAAGCAGCAAGGCAAACTCCTCGCCACCGATCCGGCCGAATAGATCACCGCGGCGCAACACCGACGAGCCGCACTGGGCCACGCGCTGCAGCACCTGATCGCCCATCTGATGACCGTGGGTGTCGTTGATGCGCTTGAAGTCATCGATGTCCAGCAGCTGGAACGCCAGGGACGTGGCGTACAGCCGGGCCAGATCGAACTCGCGCTGAGCGCATTCGAAGAAGTAACGCCGGTTGCTGCTCTGGGTCAGGACGTCAATTGTGGCCAGGCGTTGCAGCTCGCCTTCAAGTTGCTTCTTTTCGGTGATGTCCTCGGCGATCCCGACGATGATTGGCCCGTGCGTGCTGTTCGCATTGCGCGCAATGAAGCACTTATCACTGAGCCAGCGCAGCTGCCCATCGGTGCGAATGATGCGGTACTCACGCTCTTCGACTGCGCCCTTGTCCAGCACATCGAGCATGCTCTGCTGGGCGTACTCCAGATCGTCCGGGTAGATGCTGTTGCGCCACTCGCCGAAGTCAGACAGCAGCAACGCGGCCGAGCGGCCAAAGATCTGCTCGTAGGCCGGGCTGACGTAGATCATCTGCTGGGCTTGCCAGTCGAATGCCCAGAGCACCGCGTTAACAGCCCCCATCAAGGTGCTGAACAACTGCTCGCGCTCGCTCAGGCGCTCGACTTCGGCACGCGCGTGCATCAACGCTAAAAGGGTTTGCGCCTCAGTCGGCGGAAGGATCCCGACACCTGTGTCGCTTCGCTGCTTCACCAGATTCATACCTGCTTCCAAAAAATGGCGTCAGGCACCGGCGGAGACCCGCTGGGTAACTGTCGCAATAGCACCAGAATGCAGTTCAGAGAGTGGCAAGAAGGCAAAGTTCCGGCCGGCGCACCAGCTACAGGTCGCGCCGATCAGAGGTCAGGCTTGGGCGACAGCCGGTCTCAGCGAATAGGTCTTGAGGTGCTCGGCGAATTCACGCAACGACTGGATACCGCTGGCCTCGGCGTCCTGCACCCACTGCTTGATCGCGGCCAGCATGTCGTGGCCGTTGGCACTGGTGCGGCTCCAGATCTGTTGCAGGGCCAGGCGCTGCTCGTAGATCACCCGCAACGACTGGCTCTGCTCCAGGATTACCTCGATATGCGCTTGCTGGTCGTGCTGCAGCAGGCTCGGCTCACGCGATAGCAACCGCTTGGCACGGCGGAACTGATGCCGCATGGAGGTATCGGCACGCTGCAATTCGAGCTGTACCAGCGGCTTGATCACCAGCTTGCGGTACTGCGCCATGATCTGGAAACGGTTGTTCAGAATGGCCATGGCGCTGTCCATGTCCAGCTGATGCTTGGGCGTGACGCGGTGGGCAATGGGCGCCGTGCGGTTGACCTTGGCCAGGCCGAGCAGACTGAACAGCTTGATCCAGGCCCAGCCCATGTCGAACTCCCACTTGCGCACCGAGAGCTTGGCCGAGTTCGGGTAGGTGTGATGGTTGTTGTGCAGCTCTTCGCCACCGATGAGGATGCCCCATGGCACCAGATTGGTCGCGGCATCGCGGCATTCGAAATTGCGATAGCCCACCGCATGCCCCAACCCGTTCACCACACCCGCAGCCCACAGCGGAATCCAGATCATCTGCACAGCCCAGACCGTCAGGCCGATCACGCCGAACAGCGCCAGGTCGAGGCCGAGCATCAGCACGATGCCGAGGTTGGGAAAGCGGGAATACAGGTTGCGCTCGATCCAATCGTCCGGGCAGTTCTTCCCGTAGATCCGCAGGGTCTCCTCGTTCTTCGCCTCTTCCATGTACAGCTCGGCGCCGCGACGCAATACGGTGCCCAGCCCCTTCTGCACCGGGCTGTGCGGATCATCCGGGGTTTCACATTTGGCGTGATGCTTGCGATGGATGGCAGTCCATTCGCGGGTATTCATCGCTGTGGTCAGCCACAACCAGAAGCGGAAAAAATGCTTGAGCCCCGCATTCAACTCAAGTGAGCGGTGAGCGGAGTAACGATGCAGATAAACGGTGACCGCAACGATGGTGACATGGGTAAGAATGAGGGTGGTCGCAACGACCTGCCAGGCGGAAAGGTTGAGAAAACCGGTGTACCACATAGTGTCGCTGCCTCGCGGTGTAGAAAGCCGATCCGCAAACACGGACCTTGCTCATTATCCACGCTGCCTCCCTGGATAAGCCGCCGCCTGTCGTTCAGCGTTTCTTTTTCGTTTCAGGGTCTGACAGAAACAGCTCGCGCGGCCGATACAGCAAAGCAACGGACGGCGCTTTCGCGATAGCATATAGCCATCACTCTTTTTCGTCCGGTCGGACGTCTGCCCCGCGCGAAGCCGCGCGAGGCGCGCCGGTCTTTGCCCAGAACAGAGCCATGAGCACTCACCCCCATTCTTCCAGCCCTCGATGGCTACTTGGCCTCGGCAGCCTGCTGTTGGCCCTGCTCTTCGGCGGCCTGGCCTTCAATGATTTTCAGGCCCGGGGCACACTCTGGTCGTTGCAAACGGCGCAACAGGGCGAGCTTCAGGCACTGGCGTTGCGTAGCGCCCAGCAGGGCCTGGAAAAACAGGCCCGGCTGATTGCCCGAACGCTCAGTGCCAGCCCCGAAACCTTGCGTCTGGTGCGCCAGGCAGACCGGGCCATCAAAGCGGGCGCCCAGTGGCACGGCCCACGCATGGCGCGCATACGCCAGCAACTGACCCAGTCGCTGATGCCGACCTGGACAGCGATGCAGGCGCACGGTGCCCGTCAATTGCAACTCTACTGGGGCGAGGCCGGGATCGCGCTGCTGCGCATGCAGGACCTGGACGCCTTTGGTGATGCAGTGGCCGATCGCAGGCCGTTGCTCTACAAGGCGTTATCCCAAGGACAGACCGTCTCTGGACTGGACATCGGCCAACACAGCGCAGGCAACCGGGCGATCGTACCGATACGCGCCAGCAGCAGCCCAGAAAGCGAAGTGATCGGCGCTCTGGAGGTGGGGTTCGAGATTCTTCCGGATCTGCCCGAACTGGGCGATCAGTTGAATGCCGGTCTCGGTCTGCTGGTCAACCGTGCCGAACTGGAGGAAATGCTCTGGGCGCGCCCGGTGGGCATCCAGCTCGAGGGCCTAAGCGGTTGGTTGCTCGATACCCACTCGGCACCACAGATCCTGCAATGGGCAGAGCAGCAGTCGCTACCGGCACCCGAAGCGGGGCAAGCTCTGCGCATGCTTGAATCAAACGGCCGCAGCTTTTTGCTCAACCAGATTCCGCTGCATGACGTCCGGGCTGAATACAGTCCCGGTCGCTTGCCCATGGCGGTTGCGCTGGTCTGGCGCGACATCACGTTGGCACTTCGTGAGCAGCAACAGGCTGAACGCCGTCTGCTCTTGAAATGGGGCCTGGCGTGGCTCATCGCCGAAGCATTGCTGCTCATGCTGGGGTTCATGCTGCACCGCCGCGGCATCGTGCAACGTCTTCACCAGATCCGCTCCACACAGCAGGAGCGCGCCCGCCGTCGCCTGCTCGAACGCGGGCAGAAAATCACCAGCCTGCTGCCGGGCATGGTCTACCAGCTGAAGCGCTCCGGCGACGGCAGCTACAGCTTCCTTTATGCCAGCGAAGGTGCACGCGAACTGTACGGGATCAGCCCGGAACAGCTTGTCGAAAACGCAGACATTGCCTTTGCCGCCGTGTATGACCCTGACCGCCCCAACCTCAGAGCCGCGATCGAACGCTCGGTAGTCACTTTGGGCAGTGGTGCTACGCGTTACCGCATCAAAAATCCAAGCAAGGGACTGATCTGGGTTGAAGTGCGCGCAAACGCCGAGCGCCTGCGCGACGGGTCCGTCCTCTGGCATGGATTCATCGCTGACATCACCCCACTGATGAGCGCGACGCTCGCCTTGCGTGAGAGCGAAAGCCGCTTCCGCAGCATGGTCAGCAACCTGCCGGGCGTGGTCTACCGCCGCGGCGTCGATACCGAACGGACCCTCAGTTACCTGAGCGACGGCATCGAACGCCTGACCGGCTACCCCGCCAGCGACTTCGTAGCGCCAGGCACACGCCAGTACAGCAGCCTGATTCATCCTGAAGACCGCGCGAGTCTAGAGGACGATGGCGCGGACCCGTTCGAGCGCACCTACCGACTGATCAACGCCCGCGGTGAAACGCTCTGGGTGCAAGAGAACCGACGCGCGCTGCGCGACGCCGATGGCCGGGTGCAGTGGTACGACGGTTTCATCGGCGACGTCACCGCCCGCGCATTGGCCGAGCGCGAAGCCCATGAGCGCGAGAGCTATGTGCGCCTGCTGATCGCCAATGTCATCGACGCCATCATCATCATCAACCAGCGCGGCTTGATCGAGACTTTCAACCACGCCGCGGAACGCACCTTCGGCTACAGCGAAGAGGAAGTGCTTGGGCGCAACCTGTCGCTCCTCATGCCCGAGCCCCATCGCGCTGCCCATGACGGGTATCTAGAAGACTACGAAAGACGCGGGGAAGGCCGCAGCCTGGAGCAGAACCGCGAATTGCAGGCGGTTCGCCGCAACGGCGAACTGTTCACCATCGAGCTGCGCGTTTCGGAAATCAGTCACCGCGGTGAACGTAAATTCATTGGGCTGGTGCGCGACATCACCGAGCGCAAGCGCGTCGATCGAATGAAGAGCGAGTTCGTCTCCATCGTCAGTCATGAACTGCGCACGCCGCTGACTTCGATTTCCGGGGCACTGGGCCTGATCCTTGGCGGCGCCGTTGGCGAGGCTCCGCCGGCCATGAGGCAAATGCTCGGCATCGCGCAACAGAACAGCCAGCGCCTCGGATTACTCATCGGCGATCTGCTGGATATGGAAAAGCTGATTGCCGGGCAGATGAGTTTCCAGCTGCAGCCGCAGCCTCTCGCGCCGATTCTGGAGGATGCACTGCACTCGAATCAGGCCTATGCCGAACAGCTCGGGGTACGTATCGAGCTGGGCGAGCAAGCCGCGGCAACCGTTAGCGTGGACGCGCACCGCCTGCAGCAGGTGCTGGCAAACCTGCTGTCCAACGCGGCGAAATTCTCCCCACCGGGAGCAGTCGTAACCTTAAGCAGCCAGCGCCATGGTGGTCAGATCCGCGTCATCGTTGACGATGCCGGCCCCGGCGTTCCCCTGAGCTTCCGCCAGCGGATTTTTCAGAAGTTTTCCCAAGCGGACTCGTCTGATACCCGCCAAAAGGGCGGTACAGGCCTTGGCCTGGCCATCAGCAAGGAGCTGATCGAGCACATGAACGGGAGCATCGGTTTCGACTCGGAGCGGGAAAAGGGCGCACGCTTCTGGTTCGAACTGCCAATGCAGGAAGCCGGTTAAGCGACTATTTTTCTAGTGTGCCGCGTCAGCCGATGAGCAAGCTGGCAAACTGTTCATTTTCGAGCGCGCCAGGCACGCTTTTGTTGGAGGTCTCGCATGGGCGAGCTGAAACGGATTCTGCATGTCGAGGACGATCCGTCCATTCAGGCGGTGGTCAAAGTCTCGCTGGAGGCGATCGGGGGCTATCAGGTGCAGTCGTGCTCATCCGGCCACCAGGCGCTCGAAGAGGTGGAAGCCTTCGCCCCACAGTTCGTCCTGCTGGATGTGATGATGCCCGGAATGGGCGGCCCCGAGACCCTCACCCGGCTCAGCGAGCGGATCGATCTGGCACAGGTCCCGGTGGTGTTCATGACCGCCAAGGTCCAGCCAAGCGAGATTGAGCACCTGCGCAACCTCGGTGCCCGCGATGTGATCGTCAAACCCTTCGATCCGATGCGCCTGGCCAGCCAGATCCAAGCCATCTGGGAGGCTGGCGGCAAGTAAGCCGTTGGCCCTGAATCCGAGAGAGCCCAGCCAGATGGAGTCATCGAAATCGATACCCGCCCCCTCCCCGCCCCGCGAGCTGTCCAGACTCGCCGCGTTGCTGCGCTACGAGATTCTCGACACGCCTGATGAATCCGCTTTCGACGATTTCACCGAGCTGGCTGCCTACATCTGTGACACCCCCATCGCGCTGATCTCGTTGGTCGACGACCATCGCCAGTGGTTCAAGAGCCGCCTCGGCCTTGAGGTCAGTGAAACCCCGCGAGAGCTGTCGTTCTGCACCTACACCATCGAAGGCGAGGGCGTCTTCGAAGTCGAGGATGCGCATCGGGACACGCGTTTTTCTGATAACCCGCTGGTCACCGGCGACCCGCACATCCGCTTCTATGCCGGTGCGCCGCTAATCTCGCCGGACGGCTACAACCTCGGCACTCTTTGCGTCATCGACCGTCAGCCGCGACAGCTGAGCGAAGCGCAACGCGGTGCATTGGAACGCCTCAGTCGACAGATCATGCGGCTGTTCGAAGAACGCCTGCAGGCCCACCGCTACGCCGAGCAAGCGGCGCTGCAACAGGCTTTGCTCAACAGCGCCGCGAGCGCGATGCTGGTAACCACCGACGACGGGCACATATCGGGCGTCAACCCCACCGCCGAGCGCCTGTTCGGCTATTCCGAGCAGATGCTGATCGGCCAGCCGCTGACGTCAGTGCTGTTCCCGGAGGAGGCGCTGCAGCGCCGCGCGACCATTCTCGGCAATGCGCTGGGTGAACCCATCGAGCCGGGATTCGCCGTGCTCACCGCACCGCTGCTCGAAGGCCGCCGCGAAATGCGCGAGTGGCGTCTGCTGCACCGCAACGGCAGTGGCGTGCCGGTGCTGCTGAATGTCTCGGCAATCCACGATGAGCGCGAGCTGTTGCGCGGCTACATCGTCAGTGCCTATGACCTGGCCCACCAGGAACACCTGCAACTGCGCCTGCAGCAGATCGCGGCGCAGGTTCCCGGCATGCTGTTCCAGTTCTGCTGGCGCCCCGACGGCAACAGTTCGTTCCCGTACCTCAGTGAGGGGGTCGAAGACATCTACGGCCTGAGCGCCGCCGAGATGGCGCCCAGCATCGGGCCGATTTACGAGCGAGTTCACCCCGAGGACCGCGAGCATGTACTGGCGAGCATCCGCCAAGCCGCCTCGACCCTGACGCCGTGGCACTTCGAGCACCGGATCGACCATCCTCGCAAGGGCATAATCTGGGTTGAAGCCCGCGCCACGCCCATGCGTCAAGCAGACGGTTCAGTGCTTTGGCACGGGCTGGTGACCGATGTCACCGAGCGCAAGGCCGAGCAGCTGGAGCTGGACAAGCAACAGGAAATGAATCGACGCCTGCTCGAGGCCCTGTCCGAAGGGGTAGTGGCCTGCGACGCCGACTGCAACCTCACCTTGTTCAACCACACCGCCCGCCGCTGGCACGGCCTCGATGCCGAGCACATTGCGCCGGAGCAGTGGCCCGATGCCTATCATCTCTATCATGCGGACGGCACCACACCGATGGTGACGGATGACCTCCCACTGATACGCGCCTTGCGTGGCGAGCACATCCGTAATCTGGAGATGGCCATCGTGCTGCATGGCACGCCGCGCTATGTGCTGGCCAACGCCGATCCGATGTACGCCTCTAACGGTCAGCAAAACGGTGCGGTGGTGGTGTTGCACGACATCACCGAGCGCAAGCAGATCGAGAACCTGCAACGAGACTTCGTCTCGACCGTCAGCCACGAACTGCGCACGCCGCTGACGTCCATTACCGCATCGCTCGGACTGATTTGCGGGCGGGTCATGGGCGAGGTGCCCGAGCACCTGCAGGAGCTGTTGGAGATTGCCCACCAGAACAGCAAGCGGCTGAGCACACTGATCGACGACCTCTTGGACATCGACAAGCTGTACGCCGGCAAGATGCGTTTTGAGTTGTGGGCGCAGCCCTTGCAACCCTTGCTTGAGCAGGCGCTGCGCAGCAATCAGGGCTATGCAGAAAGCCATGCGGTGAGTATCGAGCTGGGGGATTGCCCGGCCGTGTCGATCACTGTCGACGCGATGCGTCTGGAACAGGTGATGAGCAACCTGCTGTCCAACGCCGCGAAGTATTCCCCGCCCGGCGAAACCGTCGCCATGAGCGCCCAGCTCATCGACCCGCAGCGGGTGCGGGTGGGCGTCTGCGACAAGGGTCCCGGCATCAGCGAGGCCTTTCGTGAGCGCATTTTCAGCAAGTTTGCCCAGGCCGATTCGTCGGATACGCGCAAGCAAGGCGGTACCGGCCTGGGCCTGGCAATCAGCAAGGAGCTGATCGAACACATGGACGGCGTGATCGGCTTCGACTCGACGCCCGGCGCCGGGGCCTGCTTCTGGTTCGAGCTGCCTTGCCATGCGCTGAATGGAGCCTTCGAGTGAAGCCCTTGCTGCGCATTCTGCACGTCGAGGACGTGCCCTCCATTCAAGTGGTGACTCGCATCGCGCTGGAGAAGCTGGGGGGGTTCAAGGTGCTCAGCTGCGCCTCTGCTCAGGAAGCGCTGCAGCAGGCACCCGGATTCAAGCCGGACATGATCTTGCTCGACGTGATGCTGCCGCAGATCAGCGGCATCGAACTGTTGCGCCAGCTTGCGCCACTGATCGACCTGCAGCAGACCCCCGTGGTGCTCCTGACCGGTCAGTCGGACGAGCCGGGCGACCCTGAGGAACTGCAGCGCCTGGGCGTGCGCAAACTGCTGCACAAACCCTTCGACCCACTTCAACTAGCGACAAAACTGAACGAAATATGGAATGCCGAGCATGAATGAGGGCGCTAACGAAGCGCTGCAACGCCAACTGCAGGCACTCAACGAAAAGTTTGCTGAACGCTTGAGCGAGGAGTTGGCAGCACTCGAGCAACACGCCGAGCAGCTGCAGTCGGTTCGCGAACAGGAACAGCGGCGCCAGCTGATGCTCGACCTGCACGAACGCCTGCATCGCCTGGCCGGCACGGCGGGCACCTTTGGTTTCACCACCCTGGGCGAGCAGTCGCGGTTGCTCGAGCAACGCGCAGAGCGCTGGCTTGAGGCGGCCAAGCCTAGCGGGCAGGCGCTTTCCGCGTTTGTTCGAGCGGTCAACCAAATGGCCGCGGCCGAGCGCGCCGGGGGCCGTGATCAGCATGGCGAGATGCACAGCGGCATGCCCGACGCGCTGCCAGCCGGGTGCCGGATCTATCTGCTCGAAAAGGACTTTGATGCCGGCCAGAACATGTGCCAGACCCTGGGCAACTTCGGCTATGAAGTGCTGATTTTTCCAGACGTCCCACTGCTGCAGAGCGCTGTCCAGGGGCAACTGCCCGACGCCCTGATCGTCAGCCAGCACGATGACGAACTGGATGCCATCAGCGCGCTGCAGCAAACCCTGGAGGCGCCGTTGCCGCTGCTGGTCATCGGTCATCGAGCCGATTTCGACAGTCAGCTGGCGGCCGTGCGAGCCGGTGCCAAGGGGTTTTTCGTCCGGCCGCTGGATGTCACGCAGCTGGAGAACAGCCTGGAAAACATCCTCAACCTGCAGCTGAGCGAGCCTTACCGGGTATTGATCGTCGACGATGACGACGACCTGGCCGCGCGTTACAGCCTGGTCCTGCGTAACTCGCAGATGCTGGTGCAGACCTTGAGCGACCCCAGTCGGCTGTTCGAGGTGATGCGCGATTTCGATCCCGAAATGGTTCTGCTCGACATGAACATGCCGGATTTCACCGGGATCGAGCTGGCTCAGATGATTCGCCTGAATGACGAGTGGCTGCGGGTGCCCATCATCTACCTGTCGGCTGAAACCGACATCAATCGGCAGATGGCCGCCCTGCTCAAGGCCGGTGATGACTTCATCACCAAGCCCATCAGCGACAATGCCCTGACCGCCGCCGTGTTCTCGCGCGTGCAGCGCGCACGCTCGCTGAGCATGGCGCTGTCGCGAGACAGCCTGACCGGCCTGCTCAAGCACGCCGACATCAAGGAACAGGTGGCGCTGGAAGTGGAACGCGCGCAACGCAGTGGCAAGCCCACCAGCGTGGTGATGCTCGACCTCGATCACTTCAAGCAGGTCAACGACCAGTACGGGCATGCCGCGGGGGACAACGTCATCCGCTCGCTGGCCAACCTGATGCGCCAGCGACTGCGCCGTATCGACAGTATCGGCCGCTACGGTGGCGAAGAGTTCGTCGCAGTGCTGCCGGATTGCCCGGCAGAACAGGCCAAGCGGATCTTTGACGAGATCCGCCTGCGCTTCGCCGCCTTGAGCTTCCACGCCGGCGCGCACACCTTCAGCGTGTCACTCAGCGCTGGAATAAGCGAGACCGACGGCCACTCCAGTGCTGGTGCCATGCTCGAACTGGCCGACCAGGCGCTCTATGCCGCCAAGCACAACGGTCGAAACCAGGTGCAGATCGCCTAACGACCCGAGCGGGCTGGCGGGAAAAACGAGCGAACCGTCACGCGATTGAGGACTCCAACTACACTGCATAGCAGTCGCGGCCGTTCGCAGGCGCTGGCAGGCGACGGCACGCCTGCGCTGGCTCCAGCCTTCGAAGCCGTCCCTATTCGTTCAACCGGCGAAAGGAGTTCCGGTTTGCCCGCAAGAACCCAGATCAGCTGGCATTGGCTCGCGTTCCTGATCGCCTTCATTCTGCTCGTCGCATTGGGCTGGCAAGGCAAGCAAACCCAGGAACAGGTTCTGGCGACCAATCTCTCGGTCAGCCATAGCCTGGAAATCATCACCGCGACCCAGTCGATGCTGTCTTCACTGCAGGACATCGAAACCGGGTCACGCGGCTTCGTCCTGACCGGCGATCCCAACTACCTCGATTCCTATGAACTCGGACTGCGGCAGATCGAGGCGCACCGCCGCAAGCTGCAGCGGCTTCTGGAGCAACGGACATTTCCGGACCAGCGCTGGTTCGAGCAGCTGGATCGCAATATTGCCGAGCGTCTGCTGATAGCCGCCGGCAACATCCAGACGCGCCGCACTGCCGGCTTGCAAGCGGCGGCCGAACGCCTGCACCAAGCGGGCGGCAAACTGATCATGGATCGCCTGCGGGCGTTGCTCGATGCGGTCGAGCGACAGGAGCGCAAGCAGCTCGCCGCCGCCAACCAGGCCGTGACCGAAACCATCGCACACAGCCGCAGGCTTGCACTGATCGGCAGTCTGCTGGTTGCAGCGTTGTCCCTGGCTGCGTTCTGGGCCATCCGCCGCAACCTGCAGATTCGTCAGGCCCTGGCAATCAAGGCGCAAGCCGGCGAGGCGCGTCTGGGCGCCCTGCTGCAGGCGGTTCCCGACTACCTCTATGCCATCGACGGCCAGCGCAGGATCACCGCCCTGTCGCAAGGAAACGCGGTGCAGGCTCCGGCGGCCCAGACCATCGAGCCGCTGCTGCTCGGGCTGCTTCCCCATAGCGATAACTCGCTCCAGCTGCGCCAGACCACCTGGTGCGAACTGGATCAGCAGCGGATCTTCGAGGTTCGTCTGGTGCCGACCGGCCTCGGTGATCACCTGGCGATTGCTCGTGATGTGTCCGAGCTGCAACGCAACCGCGATACGCTCGAGAACCAGAAAGTTTTCCTGCGACGGGTCGTCGACACTGATGAGAACCTGATCTTCGTGCGTGACGAGCTGGGGCGCTTCCTGCTGTGCAACAGTGCCTTTGCCGCCCTGCTTGATACTCGACCCGAGGCCATTGAAGGTCGCCGGGCCGAAGACATCACTGGGGCGAAACTGCTGTTGCCACTGTTGCAGGGCGAGGCCGAGCTGCTGTGTGGCAGTGGCGAACTGCGCATCACCGAGGTCGGCCTCACCGATACGCACGGCCAGGAGCGCTGGCTGCAGGTGGTCAAGCGCCCCATGACCATGTCCAACGGGGCCTGCTATGTCGTGACCGTTGCGGTCGACATGTCGCTCAGGCGACGCATGGAGCAGATGAAGACCGAATTCATCTCCACCGTCAGCCATGAGCTACGGACCCCTTTGACTGCCATTCGCGGCGCACTGGGTATGCTGGTCGGCGGCGTTGCCGGCGAGATCGACGCAGGCGCTCGACCACTGCTGGACATCGCACACAAGAACAGCGAGCGCCTGGTCCGCCTGATCAACGACATCCTCGACATCGAAAAACTCGAAGCCGGGCGCTTGCCGTTCCACTTTGCCCGCTGCGAGGTGCTGACTCTGGTTGAACAGGCATTGACCGATCTCAAGCCGTACGGCGATGAGTACGGCGTCGGTCTTGTTCTCGTGACACCAAACGGCGCGCAACTGGGCGAAGCGAACCTCGATCCAGACCGCTTCGCCCAGGTGATGGCGAATCTGCTGTCCAATGCGGTCAAGCACTCACCGGCTGGCGCTGTCGTCAGTGTCGATGTACGTCGCCACGGCGACAGCCTGGAGATCGGCGTTCAGGACCAGGGTCAAGGCATTCCAGACGACTTCCGCGCCCGCATATTCGAGCGGTTCGCCCAGGCCGACTCCTCCGACGCTCGTAAGCGTGGGGGCACCGGGCTGGGCCTAGCGATCACCCGTTCCCTGGTGCAGCAGATGCACGGTCGGATTGGCTTCGACTCACAGCAAGGCCAAGGCACGCGTTTCTGGCTCCGTCTGCCTGTCGCGTCGACTCCGTCAGCCAGCCCGCCAACCGTCGCGCAAGCGCTGCCGCAGGCGGGCAAGAATGGACCGGTCGAACGTATCCTCGTCCTTGAACCCGACGCAGCTGCCGCCGAACAACTGGCGACCGCACTGCAGCAACACGGGTACGGCACCTTGATCGCCGACACGGCGGCCCAAGCGCGAGAAATGCTGGCCGAGTTCAGCATCCAGGCACTGACGCTGAGCCCTGCACTGAGCGACGAGGACAGCATTGCCTTTCTGCAGAACCTGCGTAGCCAGAATGCCTATCGGCATCTGCCGGTGCTGATTGTCAGCCTGCAGCCACAACGTCGCGACAATGACGATGGCGCCCTGCGCGGCGGGGCTGTCGGTGTGATCGACTGGTTGCACAAGCCGGTCGACCCGTCACGGGTCATGGAGGTGGTGCAGGCCTGCCTCAGAACCAACGGAGCCCGCCCGCGAATTCTTCATGTTGAGGACGACGAGGATCTGCGCGTTCTGCTCGCCCGGCTGGTCGAGCCATTGGCGATTGATCTCCATGGCGCCTCTACGCTTACCGAGGCTCGTCACCTGATAGACGAGCAACACTTCGACCTGGCGATCATCGACCTGATGCTGCCCGACGGCGACGGCAGCGAATTGTTCGACCAGCTGGCCCAAAGCGCGCCGCCCCCGCCGGTGATCATATTTTCCGCACTGGATTCACCGGTGCACGACAGCCGCCTGGCCCTGCGCCAGCTGGTCAAGTCTCGCCATGACGGCGACGAGCTCGCCGCGCTGATCCAGCAACTGCTGCAGACATGGCCGCCCAGCCAAACCCAGATTTCCGAAGAGGTCAACGCATGAGCGACTCCGCTAGCCAGCGCATCTTGATGGTTGAGGACGAGGAGGACATCGCGTTCCTCATTCGCTTCATGCTTGAACGGCACGGATTTGTCGTCGATCACGCGGCAGACGGTCGCCAGGCCATTGAGAAGATCACCACATCGAGCCCGCCCGATCTGACCCTGATGGACATCATGCTGCCCTACCACGACGGGTTGGAGCTGATAGAGCGGCTCCGCGCACAGGCCGGTTGGGCACAGGTGCCGGTGTTGATGCTGACCGCCAAGGCTCGCGAGGCAGACATCGTCCGGGCGCTGGAACTGGGTGCCGACGATTACGTCACCAAGCCTTTCCAGCCGGAGGAACTGCTGGCGCGTATCCGTCGTCTGCTGAGGCGTCCACGATGATGCGAACGGCGTTTACCTTGGTATTGCCTGCATGGCTGCTGTCCTCCATGGCACTGGCCGACGTCGCGACCGCCCAACGCCAGGTCGATGCCCAGCAACTCGGCGCCGCGGCAGCGACACTGGAAGCGCAACTGGCAAGGCAACCCGACGACAGCGAGGCGCTGTACCTGCTGGCCCGGGTGCGCGCCTGGCAAGGACAGCCCGAGCAGTCGTTGCCACTGTATGAGCAGCTGTTGGAACGCGAGCCGGATAACGCCGACTACCTGCTCGGGCAGGGCCAGGCATTGCTGTGGGCAGGTCGCCCCCAGGCCGCCCTGGTCTCGCTGGAGCGCGCCGCGGAGATCGCACCGGACTATGCGGACGTCCAGCAGGCGATGCAGCAAGCACGGGCATCGCTGACCTCGCCCATCACGACCACAGCGCCGGCTGCCAGCGCCACCACGGCACAACGGCGACATGAACTGGAGCTTTCAGCCCGCCAGGACTGGCTGGACAGCGGCTTCGACAACTGGCGCAGCCAACGGCTGGATTACGCCTCGACGCAACCGGAAGGGCTCGGCTGGTACGGCGCACTGCTGCGCGAGCAGCGCTTTGGCGAATGGGACCAGGGCGTCGAGGCGGGCGCGGTGATCGCGCTGGACGACAACTGGACGCTGCAACCCGAAGTCGGCTATCAGCCTTCGCCCTATTTTTTGCCCGAATGGCATGCCGATCTACGTCTGCAACGGCGACTGCCGGCGGGCTTCCTCGGTGCTGTCAGCCTGCGCCGTACCGAATACGAGACCACCCGCGTCGAGCGGCTGGCCCTCAGCGCCGAACGCTACTGGGACTCATGGCGGGCGGGCTACACATTGAACATCACCGATGTGGCCAATGCCGGAACGCCGGTCGGCCATGATCTGGCGCTGGACTACTACTATGCAGGCCTCAGCTATGCCGGCCTGCGCCTAACCATCGGTGAGGAAGAAGCGGTCGAGGAACAGCAGCTGATCACCAGCGACGTACGCGCCCTCAGCCTGCAGGGCCGCCATTGGCTGGACAGCCGCTGGGCGCTGACCTGGGAAGTCGGCCAGCATCGCCAGGGCGACTATTACACGCGGCGCTGGCTGCAACTCGGCCTGCGACATGCTTTCTGAGTCCTGCCCTGTCTGGCTGTGCGAGGCGCCGCGCAAAGCCTGGCTGGGCATCTGGCCCGAAGACGGCATGCTGCAATTGGCTCTTTATTGTGCACTGAGCCTGGGCGCGCTGACGCTGTTGGTGATGTTCCAGGTCATGCTGCTCGGTGAGGTCGCTCGGCGCCGCTCAGCACGGCGGCAAACCTTCAACGACCAGTGGCGACCCTTCTTTGCCCTGTGCAGCCTGGGTGACGAGCTGCCAGAGCCGGCTCCTGCGCTGCCGCGGGGTCACCAGCTGTGGTTTCTGCTGCAGTGGAACCGCACCCAGCTGCAGCTTCGCGGCGCAGCACGTGAGCGGATGAACCACGCGTTGGTCGCGTTGGGGATGGACCAACAGGCCCTGGCGCTGCTGCGCGGCCGGGTCCGCAGCAAACTGATCGGCCTGACCTGTCTACGTCATCTGGCCGACCCCGCCCATTGGCAAGCCGTACAACCATTGCTGATGAACCGCAACGTGACCGTTTCACTGGCCGCGGCGCAAACGTTGATTGCGATGGACGCGGCACGCGCCATGCAGCTGATCCTGCCAACCGCCGTGACCCGCCCCGACTGGGCCTTGCCGCGCCTGGCGAGCCTCTGTCAGCAGGCCGGTGAGCAGGCGGTGACCTTGCCATTGCTGGTCACCCTCTCCGGCTCCGAAGATCCGCGCCGCGAGCGACTGGTGCCTTTGCTGGTGCATGGCGACCCCCGTCACGCCGCGCCCTGGGCCCGCGCGCGGCTGGAAGAGGACGCGGCGCCTGAGCAGTTGCAGGTTGCGCTGCGCTGCCTCTGCGAGCTGGGCGATCCACGTGATCGCGGCCGGCTGCTGCGGGCTCTGCAACACCGCCACGAGAATGTGCGCCTGGCTGCCCTGCAAGCCCTGCATAAACAAGCCCGCGGTGACGACAGCGAACTGTTCATGCCGTTACTGGGCGACCCCAGCTGGTGGGTTCGCCAGGCCGCCGCAGACAGTCTGGCCACCCTACCGGGCGCCACCGCGGAACGGCTGCAGACGCTGTTCAGGCAAGTGCATGATCGCTACGGGCAAGACGCCCTGCGTCGCGCCATGGCGGAGGTCAGGCGGTGACTATCGACTGGCTGTGGTGGCTGCAACTGGGCTTCATCGTTTATTTCCTGCTGCTCAACGGCATGTACCTGCTGCTCAACGTGCTATCGATGATCAGCCTGATGGGCTATATCCGCCAACGTGCCGAAACCGGCGAAATCGCGCCCTATCTGGGCGTAGAGCCGCCGGTCTCGGTATTGATGCCCGCGTTCAACGAAGAAGCGACGATCCGCACCTCGGTGCGCTCGATGCTGCAGTTGCAGTACCCCGAATTCGAAGTGGTGGTGATCAACGACGGCTCGAAGGACGACACCCTCGCGGTGCTGATCGAGGAATTCGAGTTGGTGCCGCACCCCGAGCCGCTGCGCCAGGCCGTGGCCCATCAGCCGGTGCAGGCGATCTACCGATCACGGCGCTACGCCAATCTGCGGGTCATCGACAAGGCCAATGGCGGCAAGGCCGATGCACTGAATGCCGGCATCAACGCCGCGCGGCACGGCTTGTTCTGCGGGGTGGATGCCGATTCGATTCTGCAGCGCGACAGCTTGTTGCGTGTCGTCCAACCCTTTCTCGAAGACGAACGCACCGTTGCGGCGGGCGGCACGGTGCGTATCGCCAATGGCTCCGAGGTACGCGGTGGCTTCCTCATCCGCACCGGATTGCCGAGCAACTGGCTGGCACGCTTCCAGATCGTTGAATACCTGCGGGCCTTTCTGTTCGGTCGGCTTGGCTGGTCGCCGATGAACGCCGTGCTGATCATCTCCGGCGCCTTTGGTCTGTTCGACAAGGAACGGGTCATGGCCGTAGGCGGCTATCGCACCGACACGGTTGGCGAGGACATGGAGCTGGTGGTGCGGCTGCATCGCTATCATCGGGAAAAGCGCATTCCCTACCGCATCCGTTACTTGCCCGACCCGATCTGCTGGACTGAATGCCCGGAAGACCTTGGCACCCTCGGCCGTCAGCGCAGTCGCTGGCAACGCGGGCTTGCCGAGAGCCTGGGCCGTCACGCCCGCCTCGCCTTCAGCCTTCGCGGTGGAACGCCCGGCTGGCTGGCCTGGCCGTTCCTGGCCCTGTTCGAATGGTTGGGCCCGTTGATCGAGCTGGTGGGTTACGGATTCATGATCGGCGGGTTCATCTATGGCGTGGTGTCCTACACGGCGCTGACCGCTTTTCTGCTGGTCGCCATTGGCATGGGCATTCTGCTCTCGGTCAACGGCCTGCTGTTGGAAACCCTGTCATTCCGCGTCTACGAGCGGCGCCGCGACATGCTGCGGCTGTTTCTCATGGCCGTGCTGGAGAATTTCGGTTACCGCCAACTGAACACCCTCTGGCGCTGCCGTGGACTCTGGCAATGGTTTTCACGGCGCAAGCATCAATGGGGCGCCATGCGTCGTAGCGGGCAGTGGGGGCAAAGCTAAACGCCGAGAAACCGTAGGGTGGATGAAGCGTTATCGATCCACCCTTGCTGTGCAGCAAAGTGGAGGTAAAAAGCGACCTCCACCCTACGGATGTCTTTACAGCTTGATCCAGGTCGCCTTCAGTTCGGTGTACTTGTCGAAGGCATGCAGGGACTTGTCGCGGCCGTTGCCGGACTGCTTGAAGCCGCCAAACGGCGCAGTCATGTCGCCGCCGTCATACTGATTGATCCAGACACTGCCAGCCCGCAGCGCCTTAGCGGTCAGGTGCGCCTTGGACAGGTCAGCCGTCCAGACGGCGGCAGCGAGACCGTAGGGCGTGTCATTGGCGATGGCCACCGCTTCAGCCGCTGTGTCGAAGGTGATCACCGACAGCACCGGCCCGAAGATCTCTTCACGGGCAATTTTCATTGCATTGCTGACGCCGTCGAAGATGGTCGGCTCGACGTAAAGACCGCCCGTGTCCTGCATCGTCCGCTGGCCGCCGATCAGCACTTTGGCGCCATCGTTGCGACCGGCCTCGATGTAGCCAAGCACCGTATCGAGCTGCTGTGTATCAACCAGCGCGCCGACATTGGTGGCCGGATCCAGCGGATTGCCCGGCTTCCAGCCTTTAAGCGCCTCGACCACCATCGGCAGGAAGCGCTCCTTAACCGAACTCTCGACCAGCAGCCGTGAGCCAGCGGTGCAGACTTCGCCCTGATTGAAGGCAATGGCACCGGCAGCCGACGCAGCAGCGGCCTGCAGATTCGGCGCGTCGGCAAAGACGATGTTCGGGCTCTTGCCGCCGGCCTCCAGCCAGACGCGCTTCATGTTCGACTCGCCCGCGTAGATCATCAATTGCTTGGCAACCCGGGTGGAGCCGGTGAACACCAGAGTATCGACATCCATATGCAGCGCCAGCGCCTTGCCTACGGCGTGGCCGTAGCCCGGCAACACATTGAGAACACCGGCCGGGATGCCTGCCTCAATGGCCAGCTGCGCGACGCGAATGGCGGTCAGGGGCGACTTCTCGGACGGCTTGAGGACCACCGAGTTGCCGGTGGCCAGCGCCGGGCCCAGCTTCCAGCAGGCCATCATCAGCGGGAAATTCCAAGGCACAATGGCCGCCACCACACCCACCGGCTCGCGTGTCACCAGGCCCAGCTGATCATGGGGCGTGGCCGCCACTTCGTCGTAAATCTTGTCGATCGCCTCGCCCGACCAGCGCAGCGCATTGGCCGACCCTGGCATGTCGACATTCAGCGAATCGCCGATCGGCTTGCCCATGTCCAGGGTTTCCAGCAGCGCGAGTTCTTCAGCGTTGGCCTGGATCAGGTTGGCAAAGCGAATCATCGTGGCTTTGCGCTTGGCCGGCGCCATTCGTGACCAGACGCCAGACTCGAAGGCCATGCGCGCACTGATCACCGCGCGATCAGCATCGGCCTCGTCACAGCTCGCCACCTGAGCCAGCACTCGCCCATCGACCGGGCTGATGCAGTCGAAGCTGGCGCCGGCGCTGGGCGCAGTGTATTCGCCCTGGATGAAGGCCCGGCCTTCGATGCGCAGGTCGCGGGCACGCTGTTGCCAATCGGCAAGTGTCAGGGTGGTCATGGGGCGTCCTCAGTAATCTGTCGAATAATCAGAAAGGCACCCTAAACCAGCGGCACCAGGCCTATCAATATTTTTTACGCGGCAGCCTTTTCCAGCCTTGTTTTGTTCGTTTTATTAAACATAGACTCGCCAAAACCGCTGGGCGCCTGGGTGATGTCGCGCTACAGCATAGCCGTCGAACCCGTCGCCTTGCCGGAGCAATCATGGCCCACGATCACGCCACATCCGCCGAACATTTCTGGATGCCCTTCACTGCCAACCGTCAGTTCAAGGGCAGCCCGCGCCTGCTGGAGCGCGCCGAGGGTATGTACTACACAGACACCGATGGCCGCCAGGTGATCGATGGCACCGCTGGCCTCTGGTGTTGCAACGCAGGACATGGCCGACGCGAGATCAGCGAGGCGGTAAGCCGGCAGATTGCCCATATGGATTTCGCACCCACCTTTCAGATGGGCCACCCGCTTCCCTTCGAGCTGGCCGAGCGGCTCGCACAGATCAGCCCCGCCGGACTCAACCGGGTGTTCTTCACCAACTCGGGATCAGAATCGGCCGATACGGCGCTGAAGATCGCCCTGGCCTACCAGCGTGCGATCGGCCAGGGCAGCCGCACCCGTCTGATCGGCCGGGAGCTGGCCTATCACGGCGTCGGTTTTGGCGGCATCTCGGTAGGCGGCATGACCAACAACCGCAAGGCCTTTGGCGCACTGCTGCCGGGCGTCGATCACCTGCCGCATACGCTCGATCTGCAGCGCAACGCGTTCAGCCGCGGCTTGCCCGAGCATGGGGTGGAAAGAGCCGATGAGCTGGAACGTCTGGTCACCTTGCATGGTGCCGAAAACATAGCCGCCGTGATCGTCGAGCCTATGTCCGGTTCAGCCGGTGTGATTCTGCCGCCGGTTGGCTACTTGCAACGCTTGCGCGAGATCACCCGCAAGCACGGCATTCTGTTGATCTTCGATGAAGTGATCACCGGCTTCGGGCGGGTTGGCGAGGCCTTCGCCGCACAGCGCTGGGGCGTGACGCCGGATATCCTCACCTGCGCCAAGGGCCTGACCAACGGCGCGATACCCATGGGCGCGGTGCTGGTGGACGAGAAGATTCATGAGGCCTTCATGCAGGGCCCGGAAAGCACTATCGAGTTCTTCCACGGCTACACCTACTCCGGCCATCCGGTGGCCTGCGCCGCCGCTCTGGCGACCCTGGAAATCTACCAGCGGGAGAACCTGTTCCAGAAAGCCATCGAAATCGAAGGTTACTGGCAGGACGCCCTGTTCAGCCTGCAGGGGCTGCCGAACGTGACCGATATTCGCACGGTCGGGCTGGTCGCCGGCATTCAGTTCGCAGCGCACTCCGACGGCGTTGGCAAGCGTGGCTACGAGGTGTTCCGCCAGTGTTTCGAAGATGGCCTGCTGGCCCGCGCCAGTGGCGACACCATTGCCTTGTCGCCGGCCTTGATTGTCGAGCGCGAGAACATCGATGCGATGATCGAGCGCCTGGCTGGCGCCATCCGCAAGGCCGGCTGACAAAGCGGTGACCGGGGCGGGTGCGATCATTCGATCGACAAGGGCGCTCGATGCAACGCGTGCCCGAACGAGTCGCCCCTTCCCGGCTGTACAGGGCGGCTCTCACCCCAGCACCAAAACCTGAAGATGGCGCACACGGCGCTGTAAAAACGAAAAAACCCGCCTAGTGGCGGGTTTTTCTTCAAGGGCCGATCAATTACTTGATCTTGGCTTCCTTGTACATCACGTGCTTACGTACGACAGGATCGAATTTCTTGATTTCGAGCTTGTCTGGGGTGGTGCGCTTGTTCTTGTCGGTGGTGTAGAAATGGCCGGTACCGGCGCTGGACACCAAACGGATCAGGTCACGCATGATATTTCTCCTTAAACCTTTTCGCCGCGAGCGCGGAGTTCAGCCAGAACGGCGTCGATGCCGCGCTTGTCGATAACGCGCATGCCTTTGGCAGTCAGGCGCAGACGTACGAAGCGGTTCTCGGACTCGACCCAGAAGCGGTGATGCTGCAGGTTCGGCAGAAAACGACGACGGGTTTTGTTGTTCGCGTGGGAAATGTTGTTCCCGGTTACCGGACCCTTACCGGTAACTTGACAGACTCTCGACATGCCTCAGCCCTCTAAAACCACATGCCCAACCCGGCATGGGTTGGCCGCTTGAATTCAATTGTCATTTGGCGCTCAGCGCCACGTTTCGTTGGGGTCTTACCGGCTACGCGGCAAGCGAAGAAACCGGGCCCCTAGAAAAGAGCGCTGCTTTATATCAGAAAGCCCCCCGAGCAACAAGCGCGGTGTGACTTTTCGCCGTCGGCCTGTTCTGGCTCAATTTCTTCCCGGCCCACGCCTGGCGAGGCTCGCCGGGAGAAACCGTTCGTCGCCTGCGTGATTGCCCACTTCTATATAGGAAGCTGTCAGAACGACAAAGTCCACCGAGCGCCACTCCGTAAACGCGCGGAGCGAGGCGGTTAGCGCCGAATCCTATCTGTAGGCAACGAGCTAGACGAGGCAACTAACAGCAATTTTCTCACCATAAGCGAACCAGCGTTTTACTGTGCGGAATGCAGGACCGTTAATTTCGGCTATCATGACCAAATTGGCGTTTACCTCGTAGCCGCAGTCGGCTTCCAACGCTGGCCTGCCCGTTTGGCAAAGCCCGCCCTGCCGAGCAATGGGCGATCTGCTATCGTGCGCGCCGCCGCCCTACCACCAGACAGACCGACACCACCATGAGCAACATCGAAGACACCGATACTCCCAAGGACCGCAAATTCGTCGAAGCGCTTTCGCGCGGACTGGATGTGTTGCGTGCCTTCACTCACGGCTCGGTGGTCATGGGCAACCAGGATATTGCACGCATCACCGGGCTACCGAAGCCGACGGTGTCGCGCATGACCTATACCCTGACCAAGCTCGGTTACCTAAGTTACTCGCCGCAGCTGGAAAAGTATCAGCTCGACTCAGGCGTACTGGCGCTCGGTTATGCCTACGTCTCCAACTTGCGCGTGCGCCAGCTAGCCAAACCGTACATGGACGAGTTCTCGCGTCGCACCAACACCTCGGTGGGGCTCACCTGCCGTGACCGGTTGTCGATGATCTATATCGAAAACTGCCGGCCGGCCGAAGTTTCGACGCTGCGCATGGACGCCGGTGTACGCCTGCCCCTGGCCACCACGGCGGCAGGCCGCGCCTTCCTCGCCGCGACCCCGGACAAGGAGCGCGAACACCTGATGGGGGCGCTGGAAACCAAATACGGAGACGACTGGGCAAACATGAAGCAGTCTCTGGACGGCTCCTTTGCCGAGTTCCGCCAGCACGGCTTCTGCCTGTCGCTCGGCGACTGGGACCGCAACGTGATGGCCGCCGGCGTGCCGTTGCACCTGGCCGACGGCAGCATCATGGCGCTGACCTGCGGCGCACCGTCCTTCCAGCTCAGTGAAGAAACCCTGCGGGGCTCACTGGCGCATCAGCTGGAAATGCTCGCACGCGATATCGAAAGCTTGGGTGTCTGATCGGCTGCCCAGCCAGACAAGGGCCCACGTCTAGGGCTCCGGAGCCATCCAGCGTCATCAGCGAAAGCGTTCGCGACACGCTGCAATCCATCACTGAGCCCTGACGCTGGCCCAGGCGATGTCCGCGAGCAATTCGCGGCAATCCGCCAGCGCTGTACGTGAACGTCCGGCCAGCCAGTTGCGGGCCATGTCGTGGCAGGGCCCGATCACCACGGCCAGAAAGCAATCACCCGGCATCCGTCTGAAGGCGCCGCTCTCCCGGTGTCGACGCAAGATCGCGCTGACGCGCTCGCCATGGGCCTGATTGACCTCGCGCAGCCGTTCACCCATCTCCCCGGCCTCGACCCGTCCACGGTTATGCAGGACGAAGCGGGCCCAATCAGGGTTCGCCACCACCCAGTCGATATAACTGGTCACGAACAGCCGCACGCACGCCTCGGCATCCAGCGTTTCTATCAGTCCAGCCTCCAGCAGCGCGGCGTATTCACCGATGCCTTCCAGATACAGCGCCGCGATGATCCGCTCACGATTGCCGAAATGGTGATACAGGCTGCCGATGCTCGCGCCGGAACGGTCGCGAATCATCTCGATGGTGGTCGCCTCAACGCCACATTCGGTGAAACAGGCGAGCGCAGCCTGCAAAATTTCCTGTTTACGGCTACTGCGAGCCATCCAACCTCCACAACCGACTAGAATACTTTTCTAGAATTATATTCTGCTGTTCGTATACTGCATTGCTCGCGGCAAACCCAGAAGAGGGAGAACAACAAGATGGCGACGATACAGGCAGAAGAGCGCTCGATCGACAACGGCAATGGTCACCCGATTTCCAGCCACTGGTATCAGCCAGACGGCGCGCCCCGTGGTGCGGTGCTGATCGCCCCGGCGATGGGTGTCAAACAAGGTTTCTACGCCACTTTTGCCGGCTGGCTCGTCGACCAGGGCTATCTTGTTGTCACCTTCGATTATCTGGGCATGGGCCGCTCCCGCCAGATACCGCTGCGTCAATTGAAGGTCGACATCCTCGACTGGGCCCGCCACGACTGTAGCGCGGTGCTCGCGACCGTGGTGGAAGCCGCTGGCGAGTTGCCGATCTACTGGATCGGCCATAGCGTCGGCGCGCAGATCCTGCCGCTGGTCGAAGGCCATGAACGGCTGAGCCGTATCGTCACCATTGCGGCGGGTAGCGGCTACTGGCGTGAGAACAGCCCGCAGATCCGGCGCAAGGCTTGGTTGCTCTGGCACGGCCTGGCGCCGGCGCTCACGGCGATTGCCGGCTACTTTCCGGGGGACCGTATCGGCGCCGTGGGCGACCTGCCCGCCGGCGTCATTCGCCAATGGCGGCGCTGGTGCTTGCACCCCGACTATCTGGTCGGTATCGAAGGTGAGCCGATGCGCCAGGCCTTCTCCGCCGTGCGCACGCCGCTGACGTCGTTGTCATTCACCGATGACGAGATGATGTCGGCACGCAACACGGAATCGTTGCATGGCTTCTACACCGGCGCGCCAAAGACCATGCGCCGGATCTCGCCCAGTGAAGTCGGCGCAGATCGCATCGGCCACTTCGGCTTCTTCCGCCGAGTCTTCGCGCCAACGTTGTGGACGGATTATTTGCTGCCAGAGTTGGAGCAGAGCCACCAGGGCCAGACTGCTGCGCTGGCATCGGCAACGTAGCCTCATTGCCACCAACCAGATTATCTACGTGAGCCGCTATATACGCCTGCGATCGTGGGGTGGATCACGCTTCACCGATCCACCAATGCGCGCCAAACCGCCCGCGTGGATGTGAAAGGCGACATCCACCCTTGTATCTCGACTACCACGCTATGTTGGGGTGATAGTTCCCGACTGATCATCGGGGGAAGGCCAGGAAGCCGTATCCACCCTTAGGCTTTGAGCCTGCGACGTAGATAGCGCTGCGGCC
>NZ_POUL01000004.1 GCF_002890895.1 Stutzerimonas stutzeri | reverse complement strand
GCGGCAAGCAGATTGTCTGCGCCGCCATGCGAAAGCTGTTGAGCATCGCTTATGGCGTGCTCAAGTCAGGGCAACCTTTCGACCCCAGACTCGCCATTGCGCACTAAGGGGCAAGACGGTATCTACACGGAATACTTGCTCGCGGGTACCTGCTGTATGAGCGAGCTTGCTGGCGAAGCTTTCGATGCTTGATATGTAAGCTGTAGCGCCCCGCACTTGGTGTCCGCCACTTCGCTCACAAGCGAGGCTCAGCCCTGCCCCAGCCCGGCCGACATTTCACAGCGCCGCGCGTCTCTGGCCTGCTGCACATGGGGCGGACGGACGCCGGGAATCGGGTTGGCCAGGCGAATCTTCAGGAATTCGGTGACATCCGCATTCAGCCCACGCCCGCCTCCGTACGGGAAGTTGTTGTCATTAGTCACCAGCAAGGTGCGCGAATCCAGCGGCAACACGCTTTCAATGGTCACGTAGGGAAAGCTGAACGAGCGTTGGCCATCGCCGTTCAGGTCGTCAGGGTCAGCTAGTTGCATCAGGTCGACCAGCTCAGTTTTATGCACTGTCCCGCCACTGGCGACGCCGCGCGTATCGATCAGGTAGATCTTCTTGAACGGCGTGCCGCCGGTGGCCGTCGCGCCGTTGCGCTCGATGACCAAAAAGCGCGTCTCGTCGATGGCCGTCATGTCGCCGATGGCGTGTTCGGGCGCTTGCAGGTGATAGAAGAACCGGTTGCCGGTGTAACGCTCCTGGTCGATATCGAACTCATTGATACGCAGTGTTCCGGTCGGATCGCCGTCAACGGTCTTCTCCAGCAACGCGTACAAACGGTCACCGCGCGGGTTGATTGCCATGCCTTCGAAACCGCCCGACCCGGCCAGGTTGGCAGCCGCACGCCCCGCCACCACGTCCTTGTGCTGCGGTGCGTAAACGCCGGGCAATGAAATGGCGCTGCGCATGACGGTACCGGACGCATCGGTCTTGATCAGATAGGGGCCGAACTCATCGCCAAACCACATGGCGCAATGCTTGTCGCGGCGCACTGACTCGACGTCCAGGTCCGCGCCCGTCAGCAGGCGACCGAAGTCGATTGCACTGTCTACGCGTGGCTTGGAGCCGTCGTTGTAATAGAAACGATAGTCGGCCTGGATCGGCAGCTCGAGCTTCTGGTTGACGTCGTTGAGCGTCAGCCGAGACGGATGAGAGAAACGCGCCAGTGGCGCACCACTCAGGTAGTCGCTTGCGCTGACCTTGCCGCTGCCGCCGCTGGCCGTGCGGAAATCAGGCCGCACGCTATACAGGCGCAGCAAGGTGTCGGCCGAGTTCGTTTGCCCACCGAAGCCGTTGTCGGTCATGAAGATGAAGCTGTTTTCTTCTGCTCCCGGCAGCACGGCGGAAAAACCCTGGACCGGCTGGCGGTCTGCATACGGCGGCGCGAAGGTCCCGTAGGGATTGGCGCTAGCCATCTGACCCGACGTCGGGCCATCGGAGAAGGTATCGGCAGGCATCATGGCCCAACCCACCAAGGTATTGCTGGCGGCCATGGCGGGGGCGGAAATCGCAGCGACAAGCGCCACGACCAGCGGCTTCGAGATACGCATGGGTCAGTGTCTCCATCCGGTCGGAGCCGGCGCCGTGCGATATGCGCGGCACTCTGGCACCGGAGAATCACCTTAAAAAGTCACTGTGTCAGGAATATGGCTATAGCTGAAAAATAGCCAAACGGTCGGCGGCACCCAAAAAAACACGGATCATCAGCCACTCAACATCCGCTCAGCCCGTCCTGTCGGTGCTGCGCACTACGCAGCGACCCGGGAGTGCCACTAAAGCCGCGCTCGCGCTTAAAGCGCGAGGCGTCAGCAATGCAAGGTCCACAGTGCAACTGTGATCGTCGTCGCCGGCGTCTGGAGCCGAACGCTGATGAACCGAGGCATCAACGGCGCCTGACGTGGACCAAAGGTCCAACACCGGTTTGATAATGCCCTCAAATGGGGACCCTCAGGCGTTGCCGCACCATTGCAGCTCATGCAGACGCCCCATTTGGCTCTATGGCCCTGTGACAGCGACGCTAATCACACGTCTCAACGCCCCACCTACTCAAGGGCTCTGCCCCACCAGACAGTGCACGGGCTGCAATGGCACGCAACCTGCTATGGCCTATGCAACGCCTGCCGATTGATTCGGCAGTGCATCCCGGGGTCAGCGTAGACCCTCAGCCGTAAACGGCACGGGACGGGTGCAGCGGGCAACGTCGCTCGAACATCACCCCACAACACTCAAATTCCAGGCAAAGGCGCCTGGAGCTGCTCGACAGCTCCAGGCGCCTTTTTTGTTTTTGTACGACGACACCGCACGCGGTGTCGACGGAGGAACCGGCATGAACGCAATCGTCACCCCGCTCAAAAGTGAAACGTTGGTCGTCATCGGCAACGGGATGGTGGGTCACCACTGCGTGGAGCAGCTGGTCGAGCGCGGCGCGCTGGGCCAGTACCAGATCCATGTGTATGGCGAGGAGCGCCAGCGCGCTTATGACCGGGTGCATCTGTCCGAGTACTTCGGGGGGCGTGATGCCGACTCCCTGGCCATGTGCGAAGCCGACTACTACGCCACTCACGGCGTGCACATCCATCTCGGCGTGCAAGTGCTGGAGATCGACCGCGAGCGCAAGGAAGTGGTCACCGCCGAAGGCCGCCAGGCTTACGACAAGCTGATTCTGGCCACCGGCTCCTACCCGTTCGTGCCACCGATACCCGGTGCCGAAGGCAACTCACGCCTGGTCTACCGCACCCTGGATGACCTCGATGCCATCCGTGCTGCGGCCAGCAATGCCAAGCGAGGCGTCGTAGTCGGTGGTGGGCTGCTCGGCCTGGAAGCCGCCAACGCACTTAAGTCGCTCGGCCTCGAAGCCCATGTGGTCGAGTTCGCGCCGCGCCTGATGCCCGTTCAGCTGGATGAAGAAGGCGGCGCCGCACTCAAAGCTCGCATCGAGGCGCTGGGCGTTGGCGTGCATCTGTCACGCGCCACGCAGGAGATCGTTATCGGCGAGGAATACGCCTACCGGATGAACTTCCAGGACGGTGCTGATGGTAGAAGTGAGTATCTGGAAACCGACCTGATCGTTTTCTCTGCCGGTATCCGCCCGCAGGATGCCCTGGGCCGCAGCGCCGAGCTGGAAATCGCGCCGCGCGGCGGTATGGTGATCGACACCGACTACCGCACCAGCGATCCCTCGATCTTTGCCATCGGTGAGTGTGCGTCCTGGAACGGTATGGTCTTCGGCCTGGTCGCCCCCGGCTACACCATGGCGCGTAACCTGGCTGCCCTGCTCTGCGGCGAACCGCACCAGCCGTTCAGCGGCGCTGACATGTCGACCAAACTCAAGCTGCTCGGCGTCGATGTCGGTTCCATTGGCGATGCCCACGCCGCCAAACCTGGCGCCAAGAGCTACCGTTTCATTGATGAAGCCAACGCCAGCTATCGTCGTCTGGTGCTGTCGGAGGACGGCAAACGCGTCATCGGCGCCGTGCTAATCGGTGACAACAGCTACTACGACACCTTGCTGCAATACGCGCAGAACGGCATCAAGCTTCCGGCCGATCCGTCCAGCCTGATCCTGCCGCTGTCCGACGGCGCACCCACGCTGGGGGCCGATGCGCTGCCTGACACGGCAACGATCTGCTCCTGCCACAACGTCACCAAGGGCGCAGTGTGCTGTCAGGTCGACGCCGGCATCACCGAACTCGGCGAACTGAAGGCCGCAACCAAGGCCGGTACCGGCTGCGGCGGTTGCAGTGCCCTGCTCAAGCAGATCTTCGAACATGAGCTGACCGCACGCGGCGTCGAAGTCGACAAGAGCCTGTGCGAGCACTTCGCCCACACCCGCCAGGAGCTGTACGGGATCGTTCGGGTCGAAGGGATCATCAGCTTCGATGAACTGCTCGCCAAACACGGCCGCGGCCACACCGGCTGCGACATCTGCAAACCGGCCGTGGGTTCGATTCTCGCGTCCTGCTGGAACCAGCCGATCACCGACCCAGGGCTGATTCCACTGCAGGACACCAATGACACCTTCATGGCGAACATGCAGAAGAACGGCACCTACTCGGTGGTGCCGCGCATTGCCGGCGGTGAAATCACCCCGGACAAGCTGATCGCGCTCGGTGCGGTGGCCAAGAAATACGACCTCTATACCAAGATAACCGGCGGCCAGCGCATCGACCTGTTTGGCGCCCAGTTACACGAACTTCCGGACATCTGGGGCGAGCTGATCGAAGCAGGCTTCGAGACCGGTCACGCCTACGGCAAGTCGCTGCGCACGGTGAAGTCGTGCGTCGGCAGCACCTGGTGCCGCTACGGCGTGCAGGACAGCGTCGGCATGGCGCTGCGCCTGGAGGATCGTTACAAGGGCCTGCGCTCGCCACACAAGATCAAGTTTGGCGTTTCCGGTTGCACCCGCGAATGCGCCGAGGCGCAAAGCAAGGACATCGGCGTGATCGCTACCGAGAACGGCTGGAACCTGTACGTCGCCGGAAACGGCGGCATGCGTCCGCGCCACGCCGAGCTGTTCGCCACCGATCTCGATGACGAAACCCTGATCCGCTACATCGACCGCTTCCTGATGTTCTACATCCGTACCGCGGACAAGCTGCAGCGCACCTCGGTGTGGCGTGAATCGCTGGAAGGCGGCCTGGACTACCTCAAGGAGGTGGTTATCGACGACAGCCTGAACCTGGCCGCCGAGCTGGAAGCGCAGATGCAGCTGGTGGTCGACCGCTACGAATGCGAATGGGCCAACGCCATCAATGATCCGGAAAAGCTCAAGCGCTTCCGCACCTTTATCAACGACCAGCGCGGCGACCCGGACGTCCATTTCGTCAGGGAACGCGGCCAGCGCCGGCCGGTACATGCACACGAACTTCACCTGATTCCCGTCACCGAGGAGGTGCTCTGATGAGCCAGCCCAACGCCGTACGTATTGATTCCGTTCAATCCGCCAGTTGGCGAGCCCTGTGCAGCCGCCGCGATCTGGTTGCCAATTCAGGCGTGGTCGCCTGGCTCGAGGGAGAACAGGTGGCGCTGTTCCACCTCCCCGATACCGAAACCGGCGAACAGGTCTTCGCCATCTCGAACAAGGACCCGAAATCGGGCGCCAATGTCATCGGCCGCGGCATTCTGGGGCAGCTGAAAGGCGACCTGGTGATTGCTTCGCCCCTGTACAAGCAGCACTTCCGCCTGGCCGATGGCAGCTGCCTGGAGTACCCGGAACAGCAATTGCAAGTATGGCCAGCGCGCCTCAACGGCGATGCAGTGGAGATTGCCGCGGTCTGACCGCGGCCCGGCACAACGAGTAGCGATACGCCAACAGCAGGATGACCTGCTTTGCCAACACAACCAGAGAACTGAAAAATGTCCTACATCGTCCCTTCGGAATTCGTCACCAAAATGGTCGACGCCGGTGAGTCCAAGGTCTTCATGTCCACTCGCGACACGCTGATCCGCGCCTTCATGGCCGGCGCCATCCTGGCTCTGGCTGCGGTATTCGCCGTGACCATTACCGTGCAGACCGGCTCGCCGCTGGTGGGCGCCATGCTGTTCCCGGTCGGTTTCGTCATGCTTTACCTGATGGGCTTCGACCTGCTCACCGGCGTCTTCGTCCTCACCCCGCTGGCGTTGCTGGACAAGCGTCCGGGCGTGACGGTCAACGGCGTGCTGCGCAACTGGGGACTGGTGTTTCTGGGTAACTTCGGCGGAGCGCTGACAGTCGCCTTCATGATGGCGTTCGTCTTCACCATGGGTTTCTCCACCGACCCGGGCCCGGTCGGCGAAAAGATCTCTCACGTGGGTGAGGCGCGTACGCTGGGTTACGCCGAGTTTGGTGCCGCTGGCTGGTTCACCATCTTTCTGCGCGGCATGCTGTGCAACTGGATGGTCTCGATGGGTGTGGTCGGCGCGATGATTTCCACCTCGGTCAGCGGCAAGGTCATCGCCATGTGGATGCCGATCATGTTGTTCTTCTTCATGGGCTTCGAGCATTCGGTGGTGAACATGTTCCTGTTCCCCTCGGCGATGATCATGGGCGGCAACTTCTCGATCATGGATTACATGGTGTGGAACGAAATCCCGACGGCCTTGGGCAACCTGGTCGGCGGTCTGGCCTTCACCGGTCTGACGCTTTACACCACCCACGTGCGGACTGCACCGAAGCGCGCCCTGGTTCGCTGATCGGTTGTGGACCCCGGGCAGCCGGGGTTCACTGCATCCCATGAGCAGTCAACTCAAGGTTTCGGTGGGCCAACACACCGACAAGGGCGTAAAGGAAACCAACCAGGACTTCCACGGCGTCTACATTCCCAAAGAACCTCAACTGAGCAGCAAGGGCATCGCCATCGCCCTGGCCGATGGCATCAGCAGCAGCGCCGTCAGCCATATCGCCAGCGAGTCAGCGGTCAGTGGCTTTTTCGCTGACTACTACTGCACATCGGACGCATGGTCAGTGAAAACCTCGGCGCAACGGGTGCTGATGGCGACCAATTCCTGGCTGCACGCCCAGGGCCAACAGAGCCCCCATCGATTCGATCCGGATCGCGGCTACGTATGCACCTTCAGCGCCATGGTCATCAAATCGACCACGGCGCATCTCTTTCATGCGGGCGATTCACGCATCTACCGCGTTCAGGGCGCTACGCTCGAGCAGCTGACCAATGACCACCGCATGTGGGTCTCGGAAGACAAGAGCTATCTGAGCCGAGCGTTGGGCATTCACCCGCAACTGGATCTGGACTATCGCGCCGAACCGGTCGACGTGGGCGACACCTTTATCCTCGCCACCGACGGCGTGTACGAGTACGTCAGCGCGCCGTCGATGAACGGCGCCATCGCCCACAACGCGGATGATCTGGACGCAGCCGCACGGGCCATCGTCGCCCAGGCGCTGGAACAGGGCAGCGACGACAACCTGACGGTGCAAATCCTGCGTATCGAGGCGCTGCCACTGCAGGCTGCCGACGAACTCCTGCAACAGCTGACCGAACTGCCCTTTCCGCCCATCCTCGAGGCGCGAGCCAAATTCGACGGCTACACCATCGTGCGAGAAGTCCACGCCAGCAGCCGCAGCCATGTCTACCTCGCCACCGATGATGACAGCCACGCAACGGTCATCATCAAAACGCCCTCGATGGATCTGCAGCGGGATGTGCAATACCTGGAACGTTTCCTCACGGAGGACTGGGTGGCACGACGAATCGATAGTGCACACGTCGCCAAGCCATGCCTGCAGACGCGCAAACGCAGCTACCTCTACAGCGTGAGTGAATACATCGAAGGCCAGACGCTGGCGCAATGGATGATCGACAACCCGTGCCCCGAACTGGAAACCGTCCGCGGCATCGTCGAGCAGATTGCCAAGGGTGTTCGCGCCTTTCACCGACTGGAAATGCTGCATCAGGATCTGCGCCCGGCCAACATCATGATCGACGCCACCGGCACGGTGAAAATCATCGACTTCGGCTCCACGCGGGTGGCCGGCATCATGGAAGTGGCGTCGCCCATCGAGCGCAACGAGCTGCTGGGCACAGCCCAGTACACTGCACCGGAGTACTTTCTCGGCGAGAGCGGTAGCACGCGATCCGACATGTTTTCGCTGGCGGTGATCACCTATCAGATGCTGACCGGCGCCCTGCCCTACGGCACTCAGGTCGCCAGCTGCCGCACCCGCGCCGCACAGAACAAACTCAGCTATCAACCGATCCGCGAGCACGACCGCGGCGTACCGGCCTGGATCGACGACGTGCTGCGCAAGGCGCTGCATCCGGACCCGTACAAGCGCTACGAGGAGCTGTCGGAGTTCGTTTTCGAGCTGCGCCAGCCAAATCAGGCTTTTCTGAACAAGGCGCGCCCGCCGCTTCTGGAGCGCAACCCGGTGCTGTTCTGGAAAGGTGTGTCGTTGCTGCTGATGATCGCCGTGATTGTTTTGCTGGCTCGCTAAGCGAAGGCATCAATCCGTACGTTGCGGCGCATAGACATTGAGTGCCGGATCGCTGATGCCGTCTTTCGAAGGGTCGAGAATCCAGCGCAGCTGCGTGACCAGCTCCTCACAGTTCTCGCCGCGCTGCTGCCAATCCTGAAAAGCAATGCGTGCCGCAGTCAGCGATGACTCCGCGATCTGCTCGATTTCGGTCGTGGCATCGCCGGGCTGCCAGTGGTCAAAGATCGATTTGAGCGCATGCTGCGCCTCATCGGCACCCAGCTCGTCGTCGGCCCAGCGCGACGTGATGTCCTGCGCTTTCTGCAAGGCGGATACCGAGGGGGTTGACGATTCCATTTTGGGATTACCTCCAGCCAGTGCGTGTATCCGTTGGAGTCCGGCAGCGCCTGCAAATTCGCCGTTGAGCTGCCGTTGGTCCGCGGCTGTCGCATCGAGCGCGCGCCGGTTGGTCGTATCACAAAGCACGCCGATCGCTGGGGACCCTGACCATGCACCTCGTCCTTCTCTTTTTACCGCTGTACGACAACGCCCAACAGCCATTGCCAAAGTCCTTGTTGGCTGAAGTACGGGACGAACTCATGACCAAATTCGGTGGCCTGACCGCCCATAGCCGAGCCCCTGTCGACGGGCTCTGGCAGGAAGACGACAGTCATCCCGTGCGAGACGACCTGATCATTTATGAAGTGATGACCTCCGAACTGGACCGTGCCTGGTGGAAGGAATATCGCAAGTCACTGGAGACCCGCTTTCGCCAGGAGCATCTGTTGATCCGCGCTCAGACAGTCGAAATGCTCTAGCGGCAAGCTGGTCTTTCGCACTGGTTCAGGCCCACCCTGCAGCGGTGCTGGACACGCCGCCCGCACAAAATCGTGAAAATTTAATGAACCCCAAGGGCTTCCCGCTGTCAGTCCTGTCTGCAGAACTACAGGGGCCAATGGCTCCATTCTGGGAGAAAACATCCTCCCGCTTACGATCGGCACTTCCGGAACGCCTGCTGTTCGACTCATCGAAACACGCAACTGGCGTACTTCGTCAGCCCGGAATTCCGCTTATGTTTAGGCCCGTTCACCGGGGCCTCCATTTTTGCCAGCGCGAACACTACCCCATGTCCCTATCTCGTCATCTCATTGCACTCTTGTCCCGAATGTCCTGGTCCGCTGCTCAGCGCTGCGCTTTCAACGCGGGTCTGCTCGGTACGCTGCTAGCCGTCATCGCGCCAGCCCATGCCCAGGAGGCGACCACTGATCGCTGGGTCAGCGACGCGCTCACCACCTACGTGCGCAGCGGCCCAACCGACGGCTACCGTATCGTCGGCAGCCTCACGTCCGGCGAGAAAGTCGAGCTACTGGAAACCAGCGGCGACTACAGCCAGGTCCGCGGCGAAAATGGCGACCGGGTATGGATCCGTAGCAGCGATCTGCAGGAGGTTCCGGGGCAGGCAGAGCGTCTGCCGCAGCTTGAGCAACAAGTGGCCGAGCTGAGCGAAGAGCTGAAAACCATCGACGATTCGTGGAAAACCCGCGTCAAGGGAATGCAGGAGACTCTGGATTCGCGCAAGGCGCTGATAGATGAGCTGGAAGCACGCCGTGTGGCCCTGGACGAAGCCCTCACTGCCACCGAATCGGAGTTGCGTGACGCCCAGGCGCGCTTGGGCGACGAAAACAATCAGGTACTGATGCGCTACATGGTTTACGGCGGCAGCATCGCCGGCGCCGGGCTGCTGGTCGGCTTGATCCTCCCAGCCATGACCCGTGGCCGCAAGCGCAACGACCGCTGGTTCTAAGTGGCTGAACCGCGCCCTGCTCAGCTCGGCGCGGCAACCTGCTCAAGCTCAGATAGGACGAATACCGAAGGGCGAGCCTGCGCTTGAGCCGCTCGTTGCAGAATTTGCCCTGGCGCCCTGAGTTGATCCAACAGTAAACCTCGCAGCGCTTGGCAAGCTTGGACGTTGAAAAAGGCTTGTTGCTCGGCCGTTTCCACGCCTTCTTCCATACCTCCCAAGGGCTCTGGCCAGAATGGGGATAGCCGAGACGATTACCGAACCTTCGTTTCCGGCGCCCATCTCCTTGACGCACGTGCGATCGATTTTCCACTCCCTTCCTGCAGACGATTGAGCTGGAACAGGCTCACGTTTCGCCGAGCCGACGTCGTCATTGGATACCGAGCGCCAAGTGTCGAGAAGCCTTTTTCCGTAGCCATTCACCCCACGCGAAGCCAGGCCGGCTCTCGCCGCCCGCGGCATAAACACGTCTGGCGACGGCAATCCAAGCTGCCGATGCTGCCTACGCAACGATGACTAAAGCCGCTCACCGGTCCGATCGACGTTTCAAACCTGACACATGTTGCCGCTGCCACTCGCCGCTCACCGCCCGCCTCGAACTAGGCAACAGCTGAAACCGATGGGGCTCCTGTCCGCCCTCCAGGTGCGGATTTGCTTAAGCAAACGGCTGGACCTGGACCACGACGTCTGTCCGGCAAACTTGACCGAGCTACCAACTTGAGGCGAAATGCGACACTTTGCCACTACACTGGAACCAGCACATCGAGATATCCGCATGCTCTATCTCGAGCCAACCTGGCGTCAGCCAGCAAGACACGTCTACCCTGGTTCTCCAAGATCGGTATAGCCTGCTCCAGAGCCCCATCCGTCTGCCTGCGTATCGAGCGTAAGAAGTTTTGCTCAACCGGAACGCCTGTCAGCGATTCGGATCAAACCCGACAATCGCTGCACCTCCCCTAAAGGACCCGCGCCAATGGCCTCATTGCAACAACGCACCTTCACTGTAATCGCCAAGAAAGAGCACGAGCTGCTCGACAGCTGGACCCGCGAACTTGAAGCCAGCGGCCTGTACCGCAACGTCAAGATCGAAGAGTTTCGCCAGCAGACGGCCGAGTTCATCCGTTTACTGATCGAGGGCGCTGGCCAGGCCGAGTCCACCGATCTGCGCGGATCAAACTGGGAAGACATGCGGCAGTTCCTCGAACAGCTGTCGCACAGCCGCGTGTTGCTCGGCTTCGACTCTCAGCAAACCGCCGGCTTCATCTTTTCGTTCAAGCGCCCGCTGATGCCGCTGATGCAGAGCGAATATGCCGATGAGCCGGCGATCCTCGCCGAGCAACTCTGGGCGCTGTCCGAGCTGATCGACCAATTCGGCCTGCACACGGTTCGCACGTTCCAGAAATCCCGCGAGGCGGTCATCAAGCGCCAGCAGGAAGAACTGCTCGAGCTGTCCACGCCGGTGGTCAAGCTGTGGGATGGCGTCCTCGCGCTGCCGATGATCGGCACCCTTGATTCCCAACGTACCCAGGTGGTGATGGAGTCGCTGCTGCAGCGCATCGTCGATACCGGTTCGGAAATCGCCATCATCGACATCACCGGTGTGCCGACCGTCGACACACTGGTCGCGCAGCACCTGCTGAAAACCGTCACGGCAATCCGCCTGATGGGCGCCGATGCAATCATCAGCGGCGTACGTCCGCAGATTGCACAAACCATCGTGCACCTCGGCTTGGATCTGCAGGGCATCGTCACCAAGGCTTCCCTGGCCGATGCGCTGGCGCTTGCGCTGCGTCGCTCCGGGCTGACTGTCAGCAAGGCGGTGTAATGGAGCGCATCCCAATACTCCGGATGGGCGAGTTCCTGCTCGTTACCATTCAGGTCGATATGCATGACCAACTGGCGATGACGCTGCAGGACGACCTTGCCGAACGCATCAGCTCGACGTCCGCCAAAGCGGTGCTGATCGACATCTCCGCGCTGGACATGGTCGATTCGTTCATCGGCCGCATGATCAGCTCGATCTCGGGTCTGTCCAGCATCATGGACGCCGAGACCGTGGTGGTCGGCATGCAGCCTGCCGTCGCGATCACGCTGGTCGAGCTGGGGCTGACGCTGCAAGGCGTCAGCACGGCGCTCAATGTCGAGAGAGGCATGCAGCTGCTGCATAAACGGATGGCCGCTAAATGACCGTGCGCGGCAGCGGCAGCACACCGGTACGGATCGAACAGGACGTGGTCTTGGCCCGCCAGGCGGTCCGTAAGCTGGCGCAGGACAGCGGTATGCGCTTGATCGACCAGACCAAGCTGGTTACTGCCGTCAGCGAGCTGGCCCGTAACACAGTCGTGTACGGTGGCGGCGGCGACATGGACTGGGAGATCCTCGACGAAGGCCCGCGTACCGGCATTCGGCTGACCTTCCGCGACGAGGGCCCCGGGATTGCCGATATCAAATTGGCCCTGACCGATGGCTGGACCTCTGGCGGCGGCCTCGGCCTGGGGCTGACCGGCGCCAAGCGTTTGGTCGACGACTTCGAGCTCGACAGTACACCCGGCATCGGCACGCGCATCAGCATTACCAAATGGTCATGAACATTCAGGGCTCGATGACCACCGTTCTGCCGATCGAAGACGAAAGTCAGGTAGGCCACGCGCGGCGCGTTGCGCAATCGCTTGCCATCGAATTTGCGTTCGATGAGACCGATGCCGGACGCGTGGCGCTCGTTGCGACAGAGCTGGCAACCAATCTGCTCAAGCATGCACACCATGGTGCTCTGCATCTGCGTGCGATACCGGCGCAGAGCGGACATGGCGTTGAACTGATCGCCATTGACCGTGGCCCCGGATTCAACCCCAACGAATGCCTGACCGATGGCTTCTCCACTGGCGGCACGCAGGGCACGGGGCTCGGTGCGTTGATGCGTCAGGCGCAGCTGTTCGACGTTTATTCCGACAGCAGAGGTTCGGTGGTCCTGGCGCAGCTGTACCCGCGGCACGTCTCGGCGCTGCCCCTTCGGTTCGGGGTCAGTCAGCACTCACTGAAGAACGATCCGGCATGCGGGGACGTCTGGCATCTGGCTGTCGATGGCTCGCGACTCAGCGCGTTGGTCATCGACGGTATCGGACATGGCGAAGATGCTGAGGCGGCCGGCCTGGCAGGTGCTGCCGCCTTTGCCGAGAACCCGTTCGCCGACCCGACGACCAGCATGCTCGACATGCACCAGGCGATGACCGGTTCGCGCGGTGGGGCAGCAGCGATCGCCTTGCATGACGCTGGCAAGGTGCGTTTCGCCGGAATTGGCAACATCGGGGCCTGCCTGCTGACTGCTGAAAAGAGTCGCGGCATGGCATCCCATCCTGGCATCGTGGGCTCCCAGTTCCGCAAGGCCGTCGCCTTCGATTACCCCGTCGAGTCCCGACAGCTGCTGGTCATGTACAGCGATGGACTGCAGTCGCGCTGGGACCTGCGCGACTACCCCGGCCTGGTGCATCGTCACCCGGCCATAATTGCAGCGCTGTTGCACCGCGATTTCTGTCGCGGTCGTGATGACGTGACCGTTATGGTGATTGCACTGGAGGCAATCGTTGACTGACTCGAACACGAACGACCTCATCGAACAGATGCGCAGCGAGAACGATCTGCTACGCGCCGAGCTCGAGGAAACCAACCAGGGTGTCCTCGCGCTGTATGCCGAGCTCGACACCCAGGCCGAGCAACTGCGCCAGGCATCGGACCTGAAAAGCCGCTTCCTGTCGTACATGAGCCACGAGTTCCGTACGCCTTTGGGCTCCATTCGCAGCATTACGCGCCTGCTCAGCGATGAGCTGGATGGCCCGCTCAGCGCGGAACAGCACAAGCAGGTATCGTTCATCAGTGGTGCTGCAGGCGAACTCAGCGACATGGTCGATGACCTGCTCGATCTGGCGAAGATCGAGGCCGGGCGCATCACCATATCGCCCGCCTGGTTCGACATGCTGGATCTGTTCGCTGCCTTGCGCGGAATGTTTCGCCCGATCGTCGATGCCAACGCGGTGGATCTGATTTTCGAAGAGCCGCACGACATGCCGCGGCTGTACACGGACGACAAAAAGCTCGCGCAAATTCTGCGTAACTTCATCTCCAACGCCCTCAAGTTCACCCAGAACGGCGAGGTGCGCATTTCCGCCTGCGCCGAAGGTGAAGGCGAAGTTCGCTTCGCCGTGACGGACACAGGCATCGGCATTCCGGAAGACATGCACGGCAACCTGTTCGAGGATTTCGTGCAGATCGATACGCCGCTGCAGAAGCGTCTGCGTGGCACCGGTCTGGGGCTGTCGCTGTGCAAGCGTTTCGCCGAACTGCTGGGAGGCCGCGTGGGCGTCGACAGCAAACCGGGGGTAGGATCGACTTTCTACGTAATCATTCCCGTCGCGATTTCCACGGAGCGCGCTGATGGATAAGAGCCGGCTGCTGATCGTCGATGACAACGCTGCCACTCGCTATGCAATACGCCGGGTACTGGAGCGCCACGGTTATGCCGTGCTCGAAGCCGGAACGGGTACCGAAGGATTGGGCCTGATCGCCACCGGGCAAATCGACGCGCTGATTCTCGACGTGAACTTACCGGACATGAGTGGCTTCGACATCGTGCGGCAGCTGCGAACCGATGACCGCACGCGGCTGCTGCCGGTTATTCACGTTTCGGCAGCCTCAATCCAGACCGGCGACATCATTACCGGCCTGGACGCGGGGGCCGACGCCTACCTCATCCACCCTGTCGATCCGGACGTGCTTCTGGCGACGCTGCGTACGCTGTTGCGTGTGCGCGATACCGAGCATGCGCTGCGCGAAAGCGAGGCTCGCTTTCGTGAAATCTTTTCCCAGGTGGCAGCACCTATCGCGGTGATCGACCCGAACCTGCAGATCCACGAGAGCAACCGTGCGCTGTCCCTGCTGCTGGGTGACCAGCCGCAACCATCGGCGCTTACGGCAAGCCTGGCCGAAGGACAGGATTCCAAACTGCTGACACTGCGGGCGAGCCTAGCCAGTGGTGCACGCTGGCAAGACACGCTGTTCATGCAGGTTGCCGGGGAACGGCGTGAAACCAAGTGGCAGGTTTCGCCATATCGGGCGTCCGAGCTCGGGCTGGTCGTCATCGAAGACATTACCGAACAGCGTCAACGCGAGCGCTCACAGCGGCAGCAACTCGACAATGCCACCAACGAGCTTGCCCGCGAGGTCGCCGAGCGCGTGCGCACCGAAGGGCAGCTGATGCAGGCCCAGAAGATGGACGCGCTGGGCAAGCTGACCGGCGGCATCGCGCACGACTTCAACAACCTGCTGACCGGCATCATTACCGGCATCGAGCTACTCAAGAAGCGCGTACACGAAGGCCGCACCGATGCCGTCCTGCGTTTTGCCAATACAGCGCTGAATTCGGCTCGCAGCGCCGCCTCGATGACCAACCGGCTGTTGGCTTTCGCCCGCCAGCAACCGCTTGATGCACGCCCGGCCGACCTCAATGATCAGGTTCGCTCGCTCGAGGAACTCTTGCAGCGAACCATTGGCGAGCACATATCGCTGAACCTGGAGCTGTCCGAGCAAGGTGCGGTGGCACAGGTCGACGCCAACCAGCTCGAAAGCGCCATCCTCAACCTGGTCATCAATGCACGCGACGCCCTGCCCCGTGGCGGCAGCATCACGATCCGAACCGCAGCGTTGCAGTGTGAGGGCGATGCGGACCTGGCTGACGGAAGCTATGTCGTACTTACGGTGGAAGATGATGGCACCGGCATTGCGCCGGATGTGCTGGGTAAGGTCTTCGATCCCTTCTTCACTACGAAACCGCTGGGCCAAGGCACCGGTTTAGGATTGTCCTCGATCTACGGTTTTGCCCGGCAGTCCGGTGGCGAAGCCCGACTAAGCAGCGTTGTTGGCGAAGGCACGCACGTTTCTCTGGTGCTACCGGCTGCCATTGCCACGCAATCGGTAGCCGCTTTGGTCAACGACATGCCGCAAGGCAACGGCGAGCATGTACTGATCGTCGAGGACATGCCGGCAGTGCGCATGCTGGTGGCCGAGATGCTCAGCGAGGCCGGATACCGCTGCAGCGAAGCCGGCGATGTCGCCACTGCGTTGTCGGTGCTCCAGGACGATTCCAGCGTCGATCTGCTGTTGACCGACGTAGGGCTTCCACAACTGTCCGGGCGGGATCTGGCTGACGCAGCGCGAACCCACCGCCCTGCGTTGCCAGTGCTGTTCATGACGGGCTACGCCGAGAACGCCGTTCGCCGCGATCGCTTTCTCGCGGCAGGCATGGATATGGTGGTTAAGCCGTTTCAGATTGGCGAGCTGCTTGGCAAAGTGCGGCACATGCTCGATCAGTCGGCAACTTCGACTGCTGACTGACCGGGCAGCAACGCCGGCAGCGCTACTTGCTGCCTCGCTCAGCCTTGTCGGTCGCGATAAGGTCTCCCCAGTCGCCAAACTCGTACCAATCGTCCCCCATCATTTCGGCCGGATGCTGCGTTCTGCCGGCACCATTGCCGCAAGCCAGTGAGTCGGCTGGACAATAGCGATCGCAACCCCAACAGATGCGCTCGGGATGTGGCGGGTTAAGCGGGAATTTCTTGGCCATCGCAGGCCCCGGGGCTAGCTTGAAGAAGTCCTCAGGCTAACTAGACCTCCACTGGCTGAACTTGATCAGGCTCAAAATCGCCACTTTCCGGCCGGTGCGTAACGGCTTGGCGACGCCTGAACGCGGCCCCTTGTACCGCGCTGACGGCCTCTACAGCTCTTGCGAGCTGAACCCTGGCCAAGCGAGTGGCTCTACAGAGTCATCACCGCAACGAAGCGGCCAGACGAGAGGGGGTGTTTTTGCCAGAACTTCAGGCAATGGGGTTGTCGATGAGCGTGGGCCTGCTGTTGGTCTGCGCAGTGGTGATTGGCATCGTGGGCACCCGCCTGACACGGGTCGTCGATGAACTCGCCGACCGCACCGGCATGGGCGAAGCGATGGCCGGTGCCATCCTGCTGGGAATGGCCACGTCGCTGTCCGGGATCGTCCTGTCGGTCACCGCCGCCTGGGAAGGCCGCCCGGAGCTGGCCATGAGTAACGCGCTGGGCGGCATCGCCGTACAGACGCTGTTCCTGACGGTCGCCGACCTTGCCTTGCGGCGGGTTAACCTGGAGCATGCGGCCGCTTCGATCGGCAATCTCATGCAGGGCACGCTGGTGTTGTGCCTGCTGTCGCTGATCCTTGTCGGCTGCTTTTCCCCGGATGTCACCGTCTGGTCCATTCATCCTGTCACCCCGCTGCTGCTGCTCGGCTACCTCTATGGCCTGCGCGTAATTGCTAAAGGCCAAAACGAAGCCATGTGGTTTCCAGCGCGTACCCGCGAGACTCGCGAGGACACGCCGGATGAAGAATCGACGGATCGCTCGCTGACTTCACTCTGGGTCCGCTTCGTGATCATGGCTGCAATACTGGGCATCAGCGGCTGGTTGCTGGAGGGAGCGGCCAGTGAGATCGCAACCAAAACCTGGCTCAGCGAAGCGGTCGTTGGCGTTCTCATGACGGCCGTGGTGACGTCGCTGCCGGAGCTGGTCACCTCGGTCGCGGCCGTCAGGCGCGGTGCATTGACTCTGGCCGTTGGCGGCATCATCGGAGGCAACGCGTTCGATACATTGTTCGTCGCGGCCTCGGATATTGCGTACCGAGACGGTTCGATCTACCACCATGTTTCCAACAGCGTGCTGCTCTGGGTGGCGCTGTCGATACTGATGACCGGCGTGTTGCTCATGGGCCTGCTACGCCGCGAGAAGCACGGACTGGGCAAGATCGGCTTCGAAAGCGTCACGCTGATCGGCCTGTATTTCGCCGGCGTCGCAATGGTCCTCGCCAAAAGCCAGCTCGGCTGATAGCCGCGTTAGAACAAGCCGAGCTGCTCGTCGATCAGTGCGTTGAAGCTGTCATTCACGAACGGCAGGATGGCATCGGCGACAGGCTGCAGTTGGCGGCTCACGTAGTGGTCGTAGTCGATAGGCGCCCGCCGCACTTCGAGCGGTTCCGGCCCGGCCACAGTGATCAGGTAGCTGATCCAGCCGCCGTTCTGGTACTGCCGCTGGCGACCGTTTTGCAGGTTGTATTCGTCGGCAATACGCGCAGCCCGCACGTGTGGCGGGACGTTGCGCTCGTAGTCATCCAAGCGCCGACGCAAGCGCTTGCGAAAGATCAGCAGGTCGTCCAGCTCCCCGGCCAGGGTGCGTTGGACGTAGCTGCGCACGTAGTCCTGATAGGGCTCGCGACTGAAGATGCGCCGATACAACTCCTGTTGGAACTGCTGAGCCAGCGGCGACCAATCGGTCCGCACCGTTTCCAGCCCTTTGAACACTAGGCCGTCGCTGCCATCGGGACGCGTGACCAGCCCGGCATAGCGCTTCTTGCTGCCCTCCTCCGCGCCACGGATGGTCGGCATCAGGAAGCGCTTGAAGTGTGTTTCGTATTGCAGTTCCAGCGCACTGTGTAGACCGAACGTTTGCTGAAGGTGATCGCGCCACCAATCGTTGATGCGCTGCACCAGTTGCTTGCCGATACGCGCGGCGTCTTCGTCATCATGGGCGCGCTTGAGCCAGACGAAGGTGGAGTCGGTATCGCCGTAGATCACGCTGTACCCCTCTGCCTCGATCAACTCGCGGGTGCGCCGCATGATCTCGTGGCCGCGCAAGGTGATCGATGAGGCTAGCCGCGGATCGAAAAACCGGCAGCCGCTTGAGCCGAGCACGCCGTAGAAAGCATTCATGATGATTTTCAGCGCCTGCGACAGCGGTTTGTTGCCCTCGCGCTTGGCCGATTCGCGCCCTTCCCAGACGCGCTCGACAATCGCCGGCAGGCAATGCCGCTTACGCGAGAAACGCGCACCGCGAAAGCCGGGCACCGAGTCGCTGTCTTCCGGTTGGCGCATGCCTTCGACCAGCCCCACCGGATCAATCAGAAAGGCACGGATGATCGAGGGGTAAAGGCTCTTGTAGTCCAGCACCAGCACAGACTCGTACAGGCCCGGCTGAGAATTCATCACGAAGCCGCCAGGGCTGGCCTCCGGTGGTCGCTCGCCGAGGTTGGGCGCGACGAAGCCCTGGCGATGCATCAACGGGATGTAGAGGTGTTCGAACGCCGCCACCGAGCCTCCGCTACGGTCGGCTGGCAGCCCGGTGACAGTGGCGCGTTCGAGCAGAAAGGTCAGCAACTCGGTCTTCTGGAAGATCCGCGTGACCAGCTCGCAATCCTTGAGGTTGTAGCGCGCCAGCGCCGGCTTGTCTTCGGCGAACATGCGGTTGATTTCATCCATCCGCTGATAGGGCGTGTCGATGGCTTTGCCTTCACCAAGCAGCGTTTGCGCGACATTCTCCAGGCTGAATGAAGAAAAACTCCAGGTGGCCGAGCGCAGGGCTTCGATGCCATCGATGATCAGTCGGCCCGCCGCTGCAGCAAAAAAATGGTTGCCTCGGCTACCGTGTTCACGCCAGGCCATTTCTTCCCCACCACGCCCCAAGCGCAGCGGCACCTGATAGCGCTGGGCCTGATCACGCAGCACCCGTAGGTCGAACTGCACCAGATTCCAGCCAATGATGGCGTCTGGGTCGTGCCGCGCCATCCAGTCGTTCAGTCTTTCGATCAACTGTTTGCGGCTGTCGCAGTATTCCAGCTGAAAATCCACGGTTTCGGCATTGCCGTTGGCCGGACCGAGCATATAGACCTGGCGCTCCCCGCAGCCTTCCAGCCCTATGGAATACAGCTCGCCGCGTATGGTGGTTTCGATGTCCAGCGAGACCAGCCTGAGTTGCGGCCGATAGCTCGGCGCAGGCTTGATCTGCGCCTCGACCCATACACCCTCTTCGTTCGGCTGGCCGGCATAACTGACCGGGGCGGTGATAAAGCGCTCCATCAGGTAACGCTCTGGCGGACGGATGTCGCCTTCGTAAACATCCAGTCCCGCGTCGCGCAGGCGCTTGTCGAGGTTCATCAGCTGACGGTGCTGCTTGCAATACAGCCCGACCACCGGACGGTGGCGGAAATCAGTCAGATTCAAGGGCCGCAGCTCAACGTCGCGCTCGCCCTTGAGCAGCATTTCAACCTTGCGCTGCTGAGCCGCTGGAATGAAGGCAATCGAAGGCTGGTACGGCACCCGCAGGCGACGTGGGCCGGCATCAGTTGCCAACCAGAACTCGACCTCTGTACCCGCCGCGGTATCGCGCCAGTGCCGAGTGAGCACAAATCCTTGCTGCAGATCCACCGTTCGCCGCCCCACCTATTGCCGTGACAGCCATTCTACGTGGCTAAGGCCGCGGGAGCGCCCTTGAATGAAAACCATAGTTATCGGACAACATTATGTGTTGAGCAATTCAAGAACCCCCATTTCAGCGGCATTTCGCTTTGACATTGGCAAAGACGCTGACAATACTCATCGATGTTGTACGACGTCTAACAATAACAAACGGATGAAGCCCTCATGACGATCACCATCAACGCGCCACTGACCAGCGACAAGCCAGAGAACGATAGACGCTCTTTTTTGAAAAGCTCGCTGATGTTCTCAGCCGGCGTTGCGTCGATGGGCAGCCTCGGCTTTCCCAGGCTTGCTTCAGCTGAACCGCTGACCCAGCGTTACCCAGACGAGTTGGTTGAAATACTCGACGAGAGTTTCGCCAAGTACCGGTTGTTCAACGCCAGCGTCGAACGTCTCGCCACCGGCATGCGCTGGGCAGAGGGCCCTGTCTGGGTGGGCGACGGTCGCTACCTGCTGGTCAGCGATATTCCGGAAAACCGCATCATGCGTTGGGACGAAATCACCGGCTCCTTCGATGTGTTCCGCCAGCCTTCCAACCATTCCAACGGCCTCGCGCGCGACCTTCAGGGCCGGCTGCTGACGTGCGAAGGTTCGACCACCAATGATCTGGGCCGTCGTGTGACCCGCACCGAGCCAGACGGCAGCATCACTGTGCTGGCCAGCGAGTTCGAAGGTAAGCGCTTCAACTCGCCCAATGACCTGGCAGTTCGCGGCGACGGCTCGATCTGGTTTACCGACCCGCCTTTCCAGACCGGCAACTATTACGAGGGCCACAAGGTCCAGACTGAGCTGTCGGATGCCGTTTACCGTATCGACGGTGAAACCGGCGCCGTGACCCGCGTGATCGATTCGATTTCCGGGCCTAACGGGCTGTGCTTCTCCCCTGATCAGAAGACGCTCTATGTCGTGGAAGGTCGGGCCAAGCCGAACCGGTTGATCTGGGCTTACCCGGTCAAGGACGACGGCACCCTTGGCGAACGCCGCAAGCACATCGAAGCCTCGGCGTATGGCGCACTGGACGGCATCAAATGCGACGAGGACGGCAATCTGTGGTGTGGCTGGGGCAGCTCAGGCGCCCCGGAAGCGGTGACCGCCGACCTTGATGGCGTGATGATCTTCAACCCGGCGGGCAAGGCGATCGGCAAGATCCGATTACCGGAACGCTGTGCCAACCTGTGCTTCGGCGGCGCCAAGGGCAACCGCCTGTTCATGGCGGGCAGCCACTCGCTGTATGCGCTCTACGTAAACACACGTGATGCGAGCTTCGGCAAGTACGGTGCGTGAAGATCAAGGCGGCGCTTCCAGCGCCGCCGCTATGCAGGAATGGCTTTCGCGAAAAATACGACAACAGGCCTTTCAAGCGACCGATGCATCCTCGCCGAGGTGAATCACCCGGGCCGCGCGCAGCATGCACTTGGTCATTTCGGGTGGTGAAAACTTGGTCAGGATGTCATTGGCACCAGCAGCCTTGGCCTTGTCGGTGCTGATTGTGCTGTCCAGCGAGGTATGCAGCAGCACATAAATGGACGCGTAGTCCGGGTGCTTGCGCAGCGCCTGGGTGAAGGAATAGCCATCCATTTCGGGCATCTCGATGTCCGACACCACGCAATTGATCGCCTCGTAACCACCCTTGAGGCTATCGAGTGTCTCGAATGCTTCACGCGCACTTCGCACCGCATGGCAGGTGATCCCCATCTTGGTCAGCGCGGACACCGACATGTGGATGGCTACCTGGCTGTCATCAACGATCAACGCGCGGGTTTCGGTGAGCAGTTGCGCATCCTGGTCATCAAGATGAGAAATGTCGGCCTCACCGGGCACGGGGGCGATATTGTGAATGACCTTTTCCACATCGAGGATCTGGATCAGCTCGCCATCCACTTCCGCCGTTCCGGTAATGAACGAGCTGGCGCGTGCGCCATAGGGCGGCGGGAGGATTTTCGACGTCTGGATATGCACAATCTTGACCACCGCCTGAACATGCAAGCCCTGTTTGGAACGGCTGATCTCGGTGACGATCAGGCAGCCCCCTTTGGGGTCCTGCAACGGTGCCATGCCGATCGCCAGGCTGAGGTCGATCACCGACAACGGCTGGCCGCGCAGCGTAGCAACGCCGCGGACATGAGGATGCGACTCGGGCAGCCGCGTCAGCGACGGCGTCGGAATGATTTCGCTGACCTTCAACAGGTTGATCGCCATCTGCTTGCCGCTGCGCAGCGTGAACAGCAGAAGCGATAAGGCGTCGGTAGCGGATGCGTTGTTCATGGATGGTCCTGTGGAAAGCCGGTCTCGTGCCGAGTGGTCACCTCGCTAGAGCCTTGTCGGCTGCTGCGCGCAAATCTTCAATGCAATCGGCGCCAGCCTGACGAGTTGTTGCTGCGCCTTCGGGTTCAGCAGCGCTCGAAGACCGCCGCGATACCCTGCCCGCCACCGATACACATGGTCACCAGCGCGTAGCGGCCCTGAACGCGCTGCAGTTCATGGATCGCCTTGACCGTGATGATCGCACCTGTCGCGCCCACTGGATGACCGAGGGAGATACCCGAACCGTTGGGATTGACCCGCGCCGGGTCCATGCCCAGCTCCTGCATGACTGCGCAGGCCTGGGCAGCAAAGGCTTCATTGGCTTCGATCACGTCGATCTGGTCGAGGCTGATTCCGGTGCGTTCCAGCAGCCTGCGCACAGCCGGCACCGGTCCAATGCCCATGTACGCCGGGTCGACGCCGGCATGCGCGTAGCCAACAAGCCGCGCTATGGGCTGGAGCCCCAACGCACGCGCCCGTCCGGCTTCGGCCAGCACCAGCGCAGCAGCACCATCGTTGAGGCCGGAGGCGTTACCCGCCGTCACGCTGCCACCGTCTTTCTTGAAGATCGGCTTCAACGCCGCGAGGCGCTCGGCGGTCAGGTCCGCGCGCGGGTGCTCGTCGGTGTCGAACAGCACACCGCCTTTTCGGGTGGTGATTTCAACCGGAACGATCTGCTCGCGAAAGCGGCCACTTTCGATTGCATGCACGGCGCGCTGCTGACTTTCCAGCGCCAGCGCATCCTGCTGTTCGCGGCTGATGCCATAACGCTCGGCCACGTTTTCCGCGGTGACGCCCATATGGAACTTGCCCCAGGGGTCGTGCAACAGGGTGTTCATGTAGTCGATAGCCTGACTGTCACCAAGGCGCGCGCCCCAGCGCAGGTTCGGCAGGATGAACGGGCCGCGGCTCATGCTTTCCGCGCCGCCACCAATGGCCACATCGGTGTCACCCAGCAGGATTGACTGGGCCGCCGAAATCAACGCCTGCAAGCCCGAGCCGCACAGTCGGTTGACGTTGAACGCAGGAGTTTCCAACGGGATACCGGCGTCCACTGCAGCGACCCGCGCCAGGTAGCCGTCTCGTGGTTCGGTGGGGATCACGTTGCCCATCACCACGTGACCGACGGCGTCCGCGGGCGTGCCGGAACGCTCCAGCGCACCGCGACAGGCGGTGGTGGCAAGGGTGATCAGGTCGACGTCCTTGAGTGCGCCACCAAAGGAGCCAATCGGCGTGCGCACTGCACCGACAACCACGATTTCACGTTCAGCCATGAGTTTCTCTCTGCAGCGAAGTTCGGGGCGTGCCGGGGATGCCGACACGGCGAGTCGCTCGATCCTAGCGACCTGAGGCAGGAGAACAATACGCAGCAGCGCAGACGCATTGTGCGATTTTGCAGAACCGACCAGTCAGCCAGAAGCGACGATCAGCAGGCCGGTGCACGCGGCGCCATGGCATCACTGGTGATCAGCCCGCTCTGCGCCTGTCTGGCCGCCTTCTCGGCTCGCTTGCGCGCGCTGATGGTGGCCACGCACTGGTCATCGTTGTTGAGGATGACGATGCACTCCAAGCACTGGATGCACTCGTCATAGTCGATACGCCCATCGCGCTTGATGGCGCCGATCTCGCACTGATGCTTGCAGTGCTGGCAGGGCTGGCCGCACGCGTCGATGCGCTTGAGCCAGGAGAACAGGTGGAACTTGCCGAGCATCGCCAGCCCCGCACCCAGCGGGCAGACGTAGCGGCAATAGAACTTGTGCACGAACAGCCCGAGCCCGAGCAGAACCACTGCATAAAGCACGAATGGCCAGCTGCGCACGAAGAACAGCGTGATGCTGGTCTTGAACGGTTCCACTTCGGCAAGCCTCTCGGCCAACGTCAGTGAATAGAAGGCGGTCGGCACCAGGCCGATGAGGATCAGGTACTTCAACCACTGCAAGCGCTGATGGCTGCGATCGGAGATTTTCCACTGGCGAATGCGCAGACGCTTGGCCAGCCAACCGAGCATTTCCTGCAGCGCGCCAAACGGGCAGAGCCATCCGCAGAATACGCCACGGCCCCAGATGAACAGGCTGACAAAGGTAAAGCTCCAGAGGATGAAGATCACCGGGTCCATCAGGAACACACGGATATCGAAGTTCTCCCCCAGCGCCAACAGCAGCGTGAAGATGTTCACCACCGAGAGCTGACCCTGGGCATAAAGACCGATAAACACCAGGGTGAACAACAAGAAACCCGCGCGGAACAGATGGAAACCACGGCTGTGCTGGCTGATGCGGTGCTGCCAGATAAACACCCCGCTCAGCAGGATCAGCGACACGCCAAGCACGCCGATCTGCCACACCCGCTCCTGCCACATGCGCAACCAGATGGGCGTCGGCTCGACTACGGCCTGTGCCTCTTCGATGTTGAACAGCGCCTGGTCGAGCTGAAAGTCACGGGTGAAGTCCGTGCTGCTTTGCACCAGATGGTTGCGCTGCAGGTTCACGTTCAGGCGCAATCCGGCAGGCTCGGCTGGGTTGAACGCGCTATGTGCCTTGATGCGGAAGATCTGCGCCTCGCCCTCTTCAAGCGGTGCGTCGAGCAACTCCATCACCGCGCCGTTGTTGAAGTTCATGTCATAGAGGTCGATGGCGCGACCGTTTTGCATCAACACCAGTCGGCTGGGCGATGTGGCCGGCACGAAGTCGTCCGGCACATGGCGGTACATGCCCGAAGAGAGCACCAGCACAGTCTGCTCGTCGGCTTTCAATTCTTCGTTGAGTCTGGCGAATCCTGCGTCACCCAACAGGTTGCGACCGATGGTTGGCGCGTTCAGGTAGGCGAAGTAGAGGTCGGTGAAGGGCTGGGTATCGCTCTCCGGCTCGATGCCCAGGTATCCATCAATAGAATGGCCCAAGCCACGTTCGACCTCCTCGCGGCTGATCGTCCAGTGCTGAAGATAGTCACGCTGCAGCAGCTGTGACCAGTCGAGCGGTTCATAGAGGTCAGGCTTGGCCGTGGCCAAGGGACCACTGGCGAACCCTTCGAGCAGCTTGCGAGCCACGCTCAGGGCGGAGAGCAACACGGTTTCGTTGAGGATCACCACCGACACGGTTGCCTTGCTCACCCCGTCGATTCGGACAATCGACTCACTGGCGCTGGCCGATCCCTGTGAACCGCCCACCACAATGGGGATGCCGATAGATTTCTGTTGGTACTGGTCAACGAAGTCGAACAGAGGTTGTTCGCCCAGCCCGTGTAGGAAAACCGGCTCGTGATGTTCCAGCACTTTCACCCCGGCCAGCACACCCTGAGTGTCCATGCCGATCAGCAGACGGATCGGTTTGCCGGAAAACCCCTGCAGGTTCGAATAGTCGGTGGACTCGAAGGCATAGCCGAGCAATTCGTCCAACTGGTAGACACTGTGCACCGGCGGATTGTCTTGCTTCGCTTCGATGCGCGTAGCTTTGGGAAATAGTTGCTGGATCTGCGCGTCCAACTCCTGCGCAAACAACGTTGGGCAGGCCAGCAGGCTCAACAGCAATAACATGCGCGAGAAGAAGCTGGCGCGGCGAGTCATGGATGCTCCAGTCGTATTGTTATACGGCCATGCTATCCCCCACTCGACACACCGCCATGCGACTTGCTGGTCGATACGGCGCTACTTCAGTCGCATACCCAGCCCTCGGCGGCTGATGTCGCGCCCGTCGCGTGCACTCACCGTGACGGAACGATGCCCGCCAACTGCGGGCCCAAGCTACACAACCCACAAGGGAGGCCCAGCGATGACCAAGGCAGTCAAACCGGACGCCGAAGAGCCCTACTTCGAAGCCCCTGCCCATATACCCAGCGGCAGCAACCATCAGATTCCGCACAGCGATCGGCTGATCTACCGCGATCACGACGTAATCGTGCACCTCACTGGGTATGAGTACGAAACCTTTGGCGAGACGTTGTGGGCCGTAGGCGCTGAAGTGGTGAAAGATCTGGAAATCATCGTCCCGGTAAGCGTCGACCAGACACAGCATTTCAGCAGCTATGACGAAGCCTTGGCACACGGCACCGACCTGGGCAAGCGCCTGGTCGACGAGCTCTAGCGCTCAACACTTGAACAGCCCTGCCGCCTGACCGCGGCCAGACCAACCGGAGATTCAATTCAATGAACGACAACAACGCAGTCGTGCGTCACGATGAGTCCCAGCAATGCTATGTCCTGGCCGTTGACGGCGAGGCGCTAGGCGTCGCCAGCTATGAAGACGATGGCGATCGCCGGGTATTCAGCCATACCGAGGTCGACTCAAGCCTGGAGGGTCAGGGCATGGGCAGCAAGTTGATCCGCGAATCCCTTGATGACACCCGTCAGAGTGGCAAGCGCATCGTGCCGGTGTGCGAGTTCGTTGCGGCGTACGTGAAAAAGCATCACGACTGGGACGACATCATCGAGGCGCGATAAAAGCACCCCGGGGGGGCAGGCATTTATCGCTCAGGCGAGTACCATGCCGGCCCCCTGATCAAAATGCCGCGCATGACCTGTACCAACCGCAAAATCGATCACCTGCGCCGCCAGATTCCGGGTTTCGCCTGCGAACCCGGCTGTCACGATTGTTGTGGCCCGGTCACCGCTTCTTCGGAAGAAATGGCCCGCTTGCCGCACAAGAGCGTTGCTGAGCATGACGCCGCCCTCGCCCACTGGAATTGCGTGCACCTGGGGCCGAACGGCTGCGAGGCCTATGCGCAGCGACCGCTGATCTGTCGACTGTTCGGCACCACCGCCAGCCTGCCCTGCCCGCGCGGCCGCGGCCCGGAAACGCCCACCGCGCCAGACGTGGAAAAGCAGGTGCATCAACTTATTGCCAGCACACGCCAAGTGCTGGTCTAGCAACGCACACAACAAGACATCACGAGAGACACGATGAGCAACGAACTTCGGATCGAAGACATCCAGCTTGGCGACGGCAAGGCCGTGGTCAAAGGCGCCCTGATCACCACGCAGTACCACGGCCAACTCGAAGACGGCCGAGTCTTCGACTCGTCCTATGATCGCGGCAAGCCGTTCCAGTGCGTGATCGGCACCGGCCGGGTGATCAAGGGTTGGGACCAGGGGTTGATGGGCATGAAAGTCGGCGGCAAACGCCGGCTTTTCGTCCCCGCCCACCTCGCCTATGGCGAACGGCAGGTAGGTGAACACATCGCGCCGAACTCGAACCTGCTGTTCGAGATCGAGCTGTTGGAAGTGCTGACCCGTGACGACTGAGCACCGTGGGTAATAAATACCAACCCGACAGCCGCCCACTGCAGGGTTGAATAGAGAGCAGCCTGTTCCGCAGCCGCTCCACAAGCAGACGCTACTCGCACCGATGACGGCTGCAGCCAGCGCAACAGCCGTCATACGCTTCAGGCGTGGGCGGGCTGGCGGCTAGCCGCGGTCGTCGATGAGGAGCTGCCCATCGAATCGCTCACCACGTCACCCAGCATGTCGGCGGTAATGGCGCAGAGCGTCCAGCCCAGGTGGCCATGACCGGTGTTGTAGAACACACAGGGTGAACTGCCGCGGCCGACCTTGGGCATCATGTTCGGCATCATCGGTCGAAGGCCGGCCCAGGGGACCACGCTCTGGGTACTGACCCCTGGGAAGCACTCGGCTACCCACTCCACCAGCGGACGGATCCGATCCGCGCGAATGTCACGGTTATAGCCATTGAACTCGGCGGTGCCTGCTACTCGCAGGCGGCTGTCGCCCAGGCGACTGGTGACCAGCTTGGTTTCGTCGTCCAGCAAGCTAACGGTAGGCGCCGAGGCGCGGCTGGTCTCGTCGTTGAGGTTCACCGTGATCGAATAGCCCTTGACTGGGTAAATGTTCACCCGATCGCCGAGTTGCGCAGCCAGCGCGCGGCTAGCGGTTCCGGCGCATACCACCACGCCATCGAAGATTTCGGTTTCGTCTCCACCCGGCGTAGCGAGCGTCACCCTTGCTTGGCTGCCGTTAGTCGACACGCCTTTCACTTCCTGACCGTAACGGCATTCGACACCCAAGCGTATGGCCGCCGCCGCGAGGCCGTTGGTGAACATGTGAATGTCGCCAGTGGAATCGCACTCGGTGTAATAGCCACCGTAGTATTTCCCTGCCAGCGTTGGCTCGATAGCCCGCATCTCGTCAGGTGTCACGCTACGCCGCGGTAGCCCGCCTTGCGCCAATAAGCTGGATACCTGGCCGGCATGGTCGTAGCCGGCCTTGTCACGGTAGATGTGCAGAATGCCGGCATTTTTCAGGTCGAAATCGATGCCCTCTTCCTCGGCCCAGGCGAACAGGTGCTCGCGAGCGGCAATAGCCATGCGAGCCGTTTCGATGGTGTTCTGGCGGTATTGCGGAATAGAGCCGATGAACTCGGCGAACCAGGACAGCTTGTGCCAGCTCGGTTTGGGGTTGACCAGCAGAGGCGCGTCGCTCTTGAGCATCCACTTGATGCCCTTGAGGATGGTTGACCAGTGATTCCAGACCTCGGCGTTGGAGGCGGACAATTGGCCGCCGTTGGCGAACGAGGTTTCCATCGCCGCGTAGCGATGCTTTTCCAACAGCGTGACGGCGAAACCGCGCTTGGCCAGCGCGTAGGCCGTAGTGATGCCGGTGATACCGCCACCAATGACAGCGATCGTTTTCATGCTTACAGCTCCAGAACGTCAAGGGGTCAGAGCCCGTCCACACTATGCGGATCAGGCGCCCCCTCTGTTCTGGACCTGAGAGTTTCACGAGCACCGCTCGCTTGCTCCTTCGGTGCGACGGGCGACGATGGCCCGACGGCTCTTCAGAGTTCACCCGTGATAACGGTCCTTTTGCCTGAGAGTTTCCGGGGCGGTTGCTCCTTCGGCGCTGCACACGGCCAAACCGTTGCAGTCTCTCCCGATATCACTTCAAAGCCATGAACACTTGCTCACGGCAGTCTTGTCACAAGCACAATGCGCGCCACTCAGCACTCGCACGCCTCGGCTGCATTCAGCCCTTTGCAAGGCCCTGATACTGCACCGCCACAGCTCAATGTCCATGCGAGTCGCAAGCGGATGCTCTTTTCTAGCGCAGTAGCGAGACAGAAGCTAGCCCTGCCCCAACATTGCCTAAACTCAACCGCCGACTACGGCGATCAACCGACGCAGGTCGACTGGCTTGGTCATATGAATATCGAAGCCTGCGGCTAGAGCCTGCTCACGATCGCTCGGCTGGCCCCACCCGGTGATGGCGATCAATCGCACACTTGCGCCGTTTGGATGAGCACGGATCGCCCGTGCCACTTCGTCACCCCGCTGGCCGGGCATGCCAATGTCCAGCACAACCACCTCCGGTTTGAGCTGCAGGTAACGCTCGAAGGCTTCGATGCCATCAAACGCAAGGTGCACCTCGTGCCCTTCCAGCCGCAAGATCTCGGCCATGGTCTCGGCAATGTCCCGGTTGTCGTCCGCGACAAGAACGAGCCTTTTGTTCAGGGTGATGCTTTCGCTGACGTCATCGTCCGTGCCTATGCTACTGGCAGGCAGCACCGGCAGGGTCAGGATGAACTCCGAGCCGTGACCCAGCCCTTCGCTGCGCACCCGAAGGTCTGCTCCGTGCAGCTTCGCCAGCCCTTTGGCCAATGCCAGGCCGATGCCGAGGCCGGAGTTGATGTGCGAGCCGGCGACCGGCACCTGAGCGAACCGTTCGAATATCAGCCTGAGATTTTCCCGCGCGATACCCACACCGTTATCAATGACCGAGACCTTGACGGTTTCGCCGTTCCGAACCGCGTTGATGCGAATGCAACCGCCATTGGGCGTGAATTTCGCTGCGTTGTTAAGCAGGTTGGTCAGGATCTGCTCGAGACGAAGCGGATCGGCGTCCAGCAGGATGGGCATGGCCGGCAGCGTCACTACCAGCTCATGTTGCTTCGCCTCAATCTTCTCTCGGGCAGTCTCGACAGCCGCCTCGATGACGTTCCGCAGATCCAGTTGCTCCTTTCGCAGGGCCAGCTTGCCAAGCGTGATACGGGAAATGTCGAACAGATCGTCGAGCAACAGCGCCATGTGCCGTACCTGGCGTTCGATGATTTGCTGGCTGCGGATCTTTTGCGCATCGCTTGCCGCTGTTGAACCGAAAATCCCGGCAGCCAGGCGAATCGGCGCCAGCGGGTTGCGCAGCTCATGAGCAAGGGTCGCCAGGAATTCATCCTTGCGCCGTGCGGATTCGCGGATCTCCTGCTCATGCTGCTTGGCCTGGGATACGTCAGCGAACCAGACGGCCAGGCGCTGATCGAACGGCGTTGCGATCACCCGTAGCCAGCGATCGCTGTCGAACGCAGTGCTACGCAATTCCAGATCACACGGTTGCTGAAACCTGGCTACTTCCAGCAAAGTCTGCAATGTTTGCGGATTGGCGGCGTCGCCAAGCACCTCACGAAGGCGCCGCCCGGTCAGGTCGGCGACCGTTCCGCGCAGGCTGGACGCACCGGTAGGGTTGATGAAATCGAAACAGAAGTCGTCCAACTCACCCGCCGCGTTCCGATGGGGAGAAAGGACTGCAAAGGGCACTGTGGACGAATTCAGCGCTACCTGAAGGCGTTGCTCGAACATGCCCGCCTTGGTCTGCGCCCGCGCCCGGTCGATGAACACCGCGGCCATGCCCGCTAACACATCGGCGAGTCGAATCTCCCGTTCCGTCGGCGATCGCGCCTCTTTGAGCTGCACCGTAAGCGTGCCCAAAACGCTGTTGTCACTGTGCCGAATCGGTGTGCTGTGAACCGAGCGAAATCCTTCGCTGCGGGAGACGGAGACAAATTCACTGAAGCGGGGATCGGTCTCGGTATCGGACACCACCACCCGCGCCCCTTGTTGCACCGCTGTGCCACAGGCACCCAAGCCAGGCTGCACATCATCCATGAGCGCCAACGAAGCCACCGAGAAGCCCCTCGAGGCGTGAATGCGCAAGGGCGACGCGCCGTCGCTGAGCGCCAGCAGGCCATGCGCGGCGCCGTGCAGCTTGCACAAGGCATCGATGATCGCTTGTAGCTGGTCGTTCAGAGACGGCATTTCCAGCAGCCGACTGCTCAAATCCTGGACCGACTCCAGGTCGCGGACCTGCTGGGTCAGATCCTGCTGCGCCAGCTCCAGCCGCGACAGCATGCTGTCACGCTCGGCCTCACTCGACAGACGCGCCTGCGCGGCGCTTTCCAGTGCTCGCCCGACTTCACGGATCTCTTCGATCTCGCTATTGGGCCCCTGAAAGGCCTGGCCCTGGCCGATAGCCTGAGCCGCTCGCCGCAAATGCCTCATCGGGACGTTGATCCGGCGTGTTGCGACGAGTGCAGCTGTGACCGCGAACACCAGTGACAGCAGCAACCCGCCGCCATAGACCGTATAGGCACGCGCCGCGCCGGCTTCGACAATCTCGGTGGGTACGCCGGTTGCCACTATCCACCCAGACGGCTGCAATCGTACAAAGGAGGTGTAGACCGAATTGCCTTCCATGGTTCTGGAAAGGCCGATCCCTTCTTCGCCGGCGTTCTCCTGCAAGATGGCCGCCAGTGTGGGTGAAGCTGGCAACCCGAGCGTCTCTTCGTGGTGCAGCGAGCGCGCGATTCGCGTTCCGTTGGAATCCAGCACGGTGTTGACCCAACCGGTCGGCAGCCTCCGATTGGCAATCACATCAGCGACCGCTTGCGGCCTGAGCACTGCGGTCAATACGTATTGAATCATATCGCCTTGCTGGACCGGCACACGCAGCGGGACACCCCAGACACCGCCGGGTCCCTGGCTCATGCTCCCGACCTGCGGCTTGCCCGTTCGAATCAGCTCGGCAAAGCTGCGCGGCTCGGCCATGGTTCTGGAAGCTGGAGGATTGTTCAGCGACACCCGCCTTAACACCTCGCCTTCCGGACTCAGGATCAGCAACGCATACCAGCTAGGGACCGAGGGCAACACGCGGCGAACCATATCGGCAAACCCATCGATATCGCCGCTATCCAGAAGGGGCGACTGCGACAATGCCTGGAGCACGTTGAGCGACCTGCTCAACTCGACCTCCACGGCGGTCGCGGCTAGGCGCGTCGCTTCAAGACTGCGCTGCTTGGCCAGCTCTGTCTGTTCGGAGACGATCGAGAGCAGTCCCAGCCCTGCGACCAGGGCCAGCGGCAAAATCCCAGCCAATGCGATGGTCAACAGACGGCTGCGCAACGGTACCGACCGTCCCGGTTTGGCTCCCCACGCGTAATTCAAGATTTGGTTTCCTTTGACGCCCGGACGGTTCGGAACTGCGAAATATTTCTGCCGAAACGAGTACAGCTCTGTGCGCAGCGCGCTAGCTTAAGCGATCGGTTGATGGTTCGCATTGGCACTTGGAAAACCGTGAGCCGAACATGTTCCATTTGCCCTTGGGTGACGCCATCCGATGCCCGAGCAATGATGCGAAATCATCCACATCAGGAAGGATTCAGACCCATGCTTGCCCTTCGCCCAAGCTGTGAGTGTTGCAATGTCGATCTACCGCCCGGCTCGGAGCAGGCGCTGATTTGCTCGTTCGAGTGCACCTTTTGCCTCAGCTGTGCCGCTTCGAAACTGGACTTCATCTGCCCCAATTGCGGCGGCGAACTGGTTGCCAGGCCGCGCCGCCCAGTCGGCAAACTCGCTAACAACTCGCCCTCGTCTCACCGCGTGTACAAGCCGGACGGCTATCCCTGATCCGGCAGGTTGAGAACCGCGCGCTGTTCAGAACCAGCCGAAACAGTCGTTTGATTTCACGTTATTACCGGATCGACTCGGTGTCATTCGTCCCGTATGCAGGTCAGCAGCGCATTAAGGGTTGAGTCACCGTATTCGCCGCTCATCGTGAGCGCTCGGCGCCCTTCCGGCGCGATGATGGTGATGGGCGTGCTATCCAGGCCAGGCGAGGCTTCGGTTTCTCCGGGATGGAGCTGGCACGCTACTTTGAAGCGCTCGTGATTGGTGATCAGAACCTGAACTAGTCCGGACTCGATTCCGGGGCCGGGATCTGTCTCCAGCTCACTGACCTCGACATCGACACGCAAGTCATTCAGCTCACGTTCAAGATGCAGCGGCTCGGCCATGGCCACCGCAGGTACTAGCAGTAATCCCAGCGTCAGCGACGGATTCATGGAAACCTCCAGAGCGTGGTTCAAACCATATGGAGCCACTACCGGGCCGGGGAGTTCGCGACCAACGCCGCGAAGCCTGGCCTTGCACTCCCTGATATCCCTCTTTAACGCAAGAAGGCCCGCACATGGCGGGCCTTCTGGTCTTGCTTGATGACCGCTTACTTGGGCAGCTTGAAGGTAATGAAACTGGCGCGACCTTCACGCAGTACCCGCATCGAAACAGAGCGGTTCTTCGGCAGATCCTTGACCACCTTGGTGAACTGCTTGACCGAATCGATCGCTTCGTTGTTCAGGTGAGTGATGACGTCACCCGGGCGCAGGCCGATCATCGCTGCCGGGCCCTGGCTGATGTCGCGAATCACCACGCCTCCGGAGATCTCCAGCGCCTGACGCTGCGCATCGGTCAGTTCGGCTACCGAAACGCCGAGGCGATTGGCGCTCTGCGTGTTGGCGCCCGAGCCATCGGCCGAAGCGACGACGTCACCGTCTTCCGGCAGCGCGCCAATTTCGATGTTCAGCGTCTGACGCTTGCCATCACGCACCACTTCGAGCTTGGCCTTGCTACCCGGCTTCATTGCGCCAACCAAATGTGGCAGATCGCCAGACATGTCGATCGAGTTGCCATTGACGCTAAGAATCACGTCGCCAACTTTCAGACCACCCTTGGCTGCCGGACCGCCATCCATCACCTGGGCCACCAACGCACCAGCGGGACGATCAAGCCCGAACGATTCGGCCAGGTCCTTGTTCACTTCCTGGATGACTACGCCAAGCCAACCGCGGCTGACCTTGCCGTCTTCACGCAGCTGGTTGGCCACGTCCATGGCAACGTCAATCGGGATGGCAAACGACAGCCCCATGAAACCACCGGAGCGGGTGAAGATCTGCGAGTTGATGCCTACGACTTCGCCTTCAAGGTTGAACAGCGGGCCGCCGGAGTTACCCGGGTTGATTGCCACGTCGGTCTGGATGAAAGGCACGTAGCTCTCGTTCGGCAGGCTGCGACCTTTGGCGCTGACCACGCCTGCAGTCACCGTATGGTCGAAACCGAAGGGCGAGCCAATCGCGACCACCCACTCCCCTGCTTTCAACTCTTCGGAGCTGCCAATCTTGACGGTCGGCAGGCCGTCACCTTCGATTTTCAGCAAGGCCACGTCGCTGCGCGGGTCAGCACCCACCAGCTTGGCTTGCATCTCGCTGCGATCCGGCAGGCGCACCATGATCTCGTCCGCGTCGGCGACAACGTGGTTGTTGGTCAGAACATAGCCGTCTTCGGAAATGATGAAGCCCGAACCCAGCGACTGAGCTTCACGGCGACGCTCGGGTTGCTGAGGCATTCCACGTTCGAAAAACTCGCGGAACATAGGCGGGATGCCCTCAAGATCAGGCATCTGTGCCTGCGCGTTGCCGCGCATCGGTTGTTTCTGCTTGGTGCTGATGTTCACCACCGCGGGCGAAGCATCCTCCACCAGAGGCGTGAAGTCCGGCAGGTCAGCGTGGGCCATGAGCGTCTGTCCAAACAGCGCTACGCCGGCCACGGCAGCCAGGAAGTTTCTACGAAGAATCATAGTGACGGGTCTCTCCACGATGAAAAAATGGGGTTGAAAACGACCGGTCTCGCGCCACAGCCGATCCTGGTCAAAAAAAGCAGCGGGTTGCCGCATGCACAATGGCTGACTCTAAGCTGACAGCCGGGTTGCGGCAAACCCACCCAAAGGAGCTGGCTGTTCCGTCAGCCTGAACCAGACTGTACGCGTAAGACAGTCAGCTTGGTGTGTAGCGGGCGTAAAGGAAAAGTAAGGTTTTACAAACAACGCCCAGCGAAGCCATAACACCTAGGGTCGGCTGACCTACTAGCCCGAAACGTCGAGCAGCCCTATCTCCTGTGCTGCCTGGCGTACCCGTTGATAGTCATCTGGCAACGACAGCCCTGCCTCCGCGCGTTTGAGCGCCGAATGGGCGTGATGGTTCGCTGCAAGTGTGATAGCCGCGTCGCCAAGGCGCCCGAGCGATGCCAATGCCTGCTGCAATCGAATGCCCACCTCGACCACCGCCGCACCGTCACGCGCAATGGGCGTGAAGAAATCGTCGAGCATGTCCGCTACGCTCAGTCCCGGCGCGAATACCCGGTCGAACTTAGGGTCTTCCGGCGGGGTCGGCCTGGACAGGTGCGACAGCACGCGAACACCTCGGCCAATCACATCGACTGCGGTGCCCTGGTCGTTCATGGCAGGCGACAGCGCACGCGAGGCGACCTCTGCCATGACGATAATGCCGTAGCGTGGATCTCGGTCGAAGGTTCGCTGTGAGCCGACGACGAAGGCATCGCATAGCGCGCTGTCACATTCTTTATCGATCCCCACCGACCAGGCGATCGGCTGCGACGGCTCCACGAAGATCCCAGGCAGTGCACAAACATAGACTGCACAGCCTTCCTTCTTGGTCAGTTCGCCCAAGGCGGGCATGTCGATGTGCTGAACGAAGCCGATCTTGTCCGAGAACAACGGACGCGCGCCCGGCAATACTTTCGGATCGACTTCCAGCGGACGACCGCCCAGAAATGGTTGCTCCATCCGCTGGCACAGCGCCTGGGTAGCAGCCTTCTCGACACGGGCCGTTGTTTCGGCGACTCGGCCGAGCCCGGACAACTGATCGATCCAGCGCAACAGCGCGTAAAGCACCAGGATGACCACGATAATCGTCGCCGCGAACAGCACCACGCGGCCATTTTCGCCGTATAGCCCGGTACTCAACGCGATAATGCCAACCAGACTGAAAATGAATGAACCAATAAAGGTGGAGAGGGTGTTCTGCGTGGTGGGGTCTTCTACCAGCAGAGAAGTGGCACGTGGCGTGACATTGTTTGTTGCGGAGCCATATGCCGCCACCATGATGCTCAGGGAAAAGGTGGTGACCGCGAGCATGCTGGACGCCAGGACACCGAGAATGTTGTCGACGGCATCGGAACCGATCTTCGTCGACAGGTCATCCGGAATGTAGGGAGCCACCACCAGCGCCACCAGCGCAGTGGCTATTCCCAGGACCGAATACAGGCTGGCTCTAAACCAGGGCCGCTTGCTGATGCGGATGAGAAACCACTTCCAACGCTCGACCATGTCTTGCTCGCAATCCGTCCGTTTCAGTACAGACAAGCGCGCTGAAGGACCGTTGCGCAGGTTCGCCGGTTTCTTCACGCCGTCTCGTTCACCAGTGCTTAGCGGGCCAGTGCCTCTACCGCTGCTGGCAGGACACGCATGTCATTGATCACGGCGGCCACGCCCAACTCCCGTAGCGCCTGATCATGCCCGGCGGGGATGTGGCTGGCGCCGGTAAAGCCGATTACCTGCATCCCGGCTGTTCGCGCGGCCAGCACGCCGGTCGGGCTGTCTTCGACGACAAGGCAATGGCCAGGCGCGACGCCCATGCGTTCGGCCGCGAGCAGGTAGACATCGGGCGCCGGTTTGGGTGAGCGGACCATTTCAGCGCAGAAGATGTTGCCGGCCACCCGCTCGACCAGGCCCGCACGCTGCAACGATGATTGAACGTTATGCAAACGGCTGTTCGAGGCTACTGCCAGCGGCAGCTTGATCGCCAGCAGCGCCTCGCGCACGCCGGGAATTGCCTGGACTTCTTCCGCCACGACCTTCTCGCTCTGCCGACGCAGATCGGCATCGAAGGTTTCGGGCATGGCCAGGCCGAAGCGCTTTTCGATCAGATCGATGATGCTCGGGACGGTCAGACCGAACGTGCCCTCCAAAGCGGCGTGCAGTTGCTCGGCCGGAACATGCAGGCTCAACGCCTCGAACAGCACGCGGTGGCTGATGATTTCGCTGTCGACGATGACGCCGTCACAGTCACTGATCAGCAAGTCGATAGAGGCCATCGAATCTCCCGTGATTGATGCGCAGAAAGGCGCGGCGACTCCGGTTTGGAGACAGCGGCTTGGACTGCACCGGCAGCGTTGAGTTTAGCCTGCAACATTAACGCGACCGTTCAACCACGCCGCCTCAGCGAATGCCCAACATCCGGTCTGCGGACCAATGCCCGGCGCCGCGTCCGATAACAACCAGCATCAGCCCGATCCAGGTCAGGTGCGTGGGCCAGGCATCGGGGTATACGAAGACCTGGATCACCAGCGTCATGCCCAGCAGGGCCAACGCTGATAGCCGCGTGAAGAGCCCGATCACCAGCAGAAGCGGAAACAGATGCTCGGCATAAGTGGCCAGGTGCGCCGCCAGCTGAGGCGACAACAGCGGAAGCGCGTACTCGGTTTCGAACAGGTTGAAGGTGCTGGGTTTGATCGTGAGAAATCCGCTAACCTTGGTTCGCCCCGAATAGAAGAACACCGCGGCGATGGCCAGGCGCGCCACCAGGCTCAACATCGAGTCGCTGACGTGGTGCTGCAGCCATAAGGCGAGTCGATTCCAGTGCTGCAACGGGCTCGATGTCGGGCTGGCTGGGTTCCTGTGCAAGGTGTGCATGTCGGTTACTCCAGTGGGTGATCACTCGGCGGCGAAGACCTGGGCGGCAAACAGAGCCGCCAGCAACGCATTGAAATCCAGCGCGGGCTGGGCCTCGAGCGCGAGATCCGATGCGCTGGCAAGGGTATGGCCATCGGCACAGGCGTCGAGAAAGGCGCAACCGCCAAGACTCAGGGGCTGCCAGACGACCCGGTTGTCTCGTCTGCAGAGCAATGTGCCCTCGCCCTGCCAGAGCAGCGGATCGGGCAGCTCGGCGCCTTCGCGGTTGCAACGCCACAGGGTGAAGGCCGGCATACCGGACCAGTGCCAGTGCGCCGCTGCGCTGGGTCGCAGACGCAGTTCGGCGAGTTGCGCCGGCGCCATCGAACTCAGCGTATGCAATCCAAGTCGGGGATGTTCCGGCGCGGCAAAGGCTAACAGCCACAGCTGATCGAGGCGCGCGACCTCGGCGAGGTAAGGCAAGTCGCGGGCAGGTTCGAACCGTTCAAGAAAGTCTGCAAAGCGCTCGCCATAGCGAACCAACTGCGGTTGGGTCGGAGGGCACTGCTGTGCAAACACGCGCGCTGCCGCACTCATCCACTCGGCACCCACCAGTCGTTCGACCGTCGGGAAGTTCGCCCGCAGCGCATCGACGCACCCCTTCAGCACGGTGTTGCGGTAGACCGCGAACCCTGGTTGCGCCGCCAGCCTCGCCAGCCAATCAGTGGGGGGATTGGCAGCAGAAGGACCAGGGCCCATGGGTTCGTCGGTCCATAGCGCTTCAGCCAAGCCATCCTGAAAATCAGCGAGCGTGAGCGTCATGTCGCCCCCTTTTCTCAAGCAGCCGCTGCGCATGGTCGCGCTCAACCAGCAGCTCGGCGAAGGTTGGCAGCTGGTCATCACGTTCGATCAATGTGGGCCGTGTGCCGATACGCTCGATCAATCGGTCATAGAGCGACCAGACGGCGGCCGCTATCGGCGCGTCGTGCGAATCGATCAATAACCCTGAATGCGCGGAGCTGTCCTGCCTATGCCCGGCCAGATGCACCTCCAGTACAGCTTCAGCGGGAAAACGATCGATATAAGCAGCAGCATCGAAGACCAGATTGTGAGCGCTGACGTGTACGTTATTGACGTCCAGCAGCAGGCCGCAGCCGCTGCGACGGGCCAGCTCAGCCAGAAACTCGATTTCATCCCACTCATGCCCCTCGAGGCGCAGGTAGTGGCTGGGGTTTTCCACTGCGATCTGCCGACCCAGCACCTCCTGGGTGCGCTGGATGTTATCGACGATTCGAGCCAGAGCCGCCTCGGTTCGCGGAAAAGGCAACAGGTCGGGGTTGTACTGACCTCGCCAGGCAGACCAGGCCAGGTGTTCGGAAACCAGTGCAGGCCGAACCCGCTCGATCAATGATCTGAGGCCTTGCAGATGGGATTCGTCCGGCGGGTAATCGGCAGCCAGTGACAGCGATACGCCATGCAACGAAAGCGGATTACGCTCGCCGATGGCGTCCAACCAGGCCAGACGGGGGCCGCCGCCGAGCATGTAGTTTTCCGGATGCACTTCGAACCAGAGGCCCGGCGCGGCACAGTCGTACGCCGGCTCGTAATGCTCGGGCTTCAAGCCAAGACCAGCGCCCAGAACTGACATGCTCATGCGGCGGCTCCTGTCAGGACTCGATCGGCGTCAGCGAGCCCATGCCTTCGGGCGTCTTGATTTCAGTGCAAGTACCGGCCGGTACTTTTTTCCAGGCATTGCCCTGGTAATCCACTTTCGAGGTGCCGGCGCAGCTGGTGCCGGCACCGGCTTTGCAATCGTTTTGGCCGGCGAGCGCGACGCCGTAGCATTTCTCCATGGCGCCTTCGGTTTTTTCAGCAGCCGTGGCGCCGGCGGCGATGGATGCAAGGGCAACGGCTGCTGCAGCAAGGGCGAGATTATTCATTTGATGTTTCTCCAGGCTGTGTGGCTGACAGTGGTTTACTGGCAGCTCGACCAGTAATTCGCCCTGTTCGGTCGCTCGGTTACAGCGGGAGCAAGAAATATATTTTTGAGATTTCTTCCATCTCGTCCTACCGTAGCGGCGCGCCGCCACCCTGCCGTGGGTTGGATGCAAGGGACGCACAGCATCGATTTTTTCTTCCGTGTAACCAGAGCGACCGATGCAACGAACTACCAGTCATGAGGCGCTCAAGGCACGCGAAGCCCACCTGCAACAGCTGTTACTGCTGGGGCTGGACGGCGACGATGAGGCCTATCGGCAATTCTTGACGCTGCTCGGCGCGCATCTGCGCAGCTTCCTCAGGCGCCGACTGCAATCGCCCGAGGTCGAAGACCTGTTGCAGGAAGCCCTGCTGGCGGTGCACAACGCGCGGCATACCTATCGCCGCGAGCAACCGGTGACCGCCTGGGTACAGGCGATAGCGCGTTACAAACTGATGGACCATTTTCGAGCCCATGCAAGGCACGATGCCTTGAACGACTCATTGAGCGGCCAGGCGGAGCTGCTAGCCGACGAAGATCACCAGGCCCAGCAAGCGCAGCGGGACCTGGCCCGGCTGCTCGAACAACTCCCGGACAAGCAACGCTTGCCCATTCTTCACGTCAAATTGCAGGGGCTTTCGGTGGAAGAAACCGCTCGACGCACCGGCCTTTCGGCATCAGCAGTCAAGGTGGGCGTTCACCGCGGCCTGAAAGCGCTGGCCGCCCTGATTGGAGGACATCGATGAAGACCGACGAGCTGATCAACATGCTCGCCAACCACGCACCGCCCGTGGATCGGCAGATCGTCGCGCGACGCTTTGGGACCGCCTTGGTCATTGGCCTGGTGCTGGCATTGCTGCTGTTACTGACGGTCTTCGGTATTCGCCCGGACATCGGCCAAGTCGCGACGACACCGCTGTTCTGGGCCAAGCTGGCGCTACCGGCAAGCCTGCTCGCCGGCGCTTTGCTGGTAACCACGCGGCTCGCCAGACCAGGAGCGCCTGTGGGTAACGGCTGGGCCACAGTCGCATTGCCGGTGATAGCGGTTTGGCTGGCAGCGTTGGGCCTGTTGCTCAGCGTTTCGGCCAACAGCCGTTGGGCACTGATATTCGGTGAAACCTGGCGAGTCTGCCCGCTGAACATCGCGCTGCTGTCGATTCCCACGTTCGTCTGCGTGTTCTGGGCGATCCGTGGTTTTGCGCCGACCCGGCTGCGTCTCGCCGGCGCAGCTGGGGGGTTGCTGGCCGGTTCGATGGCAACGCTTGCCTACAGCCTGCATTGCCCGGAGATGAGTGTCGCCTTCTGGGCCGTCTGGTATGTGCTTGGCATGCTCATCCCCACCGCCGTCGGCGCCCTACTCGGCCCACGGCTGTTGCGTTGGTAAACCGTACAACGCGCATTTTCTTCAATACGTCGGTTGTGTCCGCTCCTATCGTCGCGCTGGTGTTCAAGCGTACGTTCAGGAGTTTTCGATGAGTCTTTTGCTGTCTATGGCCGCCTTCGCGCTGGCGTCCTCGATATCGCCCGGCCCGGTCAATATCGTTGCGCTCAGCGCCGGCGCGCAGTTCGGCTTGCGCCCAGCCATGCGCCACGTCAGCGGCGCGACCCTTGGCTTCACGCTGTTGCTGTTGCTGATCGGGCTGGGCCTGAACCAAGTGCTCGATCATTGGCCCTGGCTGACGGAATCGATCAGGCTGGCTGGCGTGGCTTTTCTGCTGTACATGGCGTTTCGGCTGGCGGCGGACGACGGTCGTCTGAATGCAGACAAACCTGTGGTGCCGCCGACCGTGCTGTATGGCGCAGCGATGCAGTGGCTCAATCCCAAGGCCTGGCTGGCTTCGGTCGCGGGAATGGGCTTGTTCGCTGCGGCCGGCGATGCGCCTTCGGTATGGCGCTTCGCCGCGGTCTATTTCGTGATTTGCTATGCCTCAGTAGCCTGCTGGGCGTACGCAGGCACCTTCCTGCGGCACTACCTTAACGAGCCCGCACGAGTACGGCTGTTCAATCGACTGATGGCAGCGCTGCTGACCGCCTGCGCGACTTACTTGCTGCTGACCTGACGGATGTTGTGGCGCACGTTCCGATTCACTGTTCGATAGTGCCCGGGCGTGGCGGCCAGCAGTTGCTTGAAGGCGCGCTGCAGGTGCGCCTGGTCGGCAAACCCCGCAGCCAGCGCCACATCCGAGATAGGCCGGCCGCGCCGCAGTTCGGCGCGCGCGAACTGCACGCGCCGGTTGGTCAGATACGCATGAGGAGTCATCCCGAAATGCTTTTTGAAAGCGCGGATGAGACTCGACGGTGAGACGCCCGCAATCAGGCTGATCTCGTCCAGCTTGAGGGAGCGCTGATAATTGTCCGCAATGTATTCAGCGGCGCGCTGCAGCTTTAGATCGCTCACTGGAACCTCAACGTCGAGTCCCAATCGCTCGTGCAGCTGGGAGAAGAACGCTACGGCGCCCGTCTCCTTTTGCAGCAAGTCGGCATTGTCGTCGACGAGTACCGCATGAAAACGGCAAAAATCAGCCTGCAGCAGCGGGTCGCGCGTCATTATCGGGGCGAAACGGCGAAAACCTGCGCCATCCATGCCCAGGGCGTCCTGCAGTTCGCTCAACCATCGAGTCTCGACGTAGAGCATGCGATACGCCCACGGCTGGTTCTGGATCGGATTGCAGGCATGTACGTCGCCGGGGTTCATCAGCACCAGCGTGCCGGCCTCGATGCGGCACTGATGATCGCCGTTGATATAGGTACTGGCGCCGCTGTCGATCAAGCCGATGGAAAAGGTTTCGTGACTGTGCCGTGCATAACAGACGCGGCGACCATCTTCCACGCTGCGCGACTCGATGAACGGCAGCGCCGCGTCGCGCCAGAAGCTGGACCCGGAAGCTGAACGAGATTGCGCGGGGATGTGCTGATGCATGTTCGAGTCTGTAACGACGCCAGGGAGCGTCAGCGTAGCCGAAACCGCGCCTGTGTTGGGCAACCCGCTGTGTTTCGGCATGGCGAGCAATGACTTTCCAAGCAATCGAGCGGTCATCAAAGGATCTCGAGCCCCTCGCACTTGTAATCACCGATGAAGATATCGTCCAGAAGCACCTCCCCGTCGAGGTTGAAGCAGAACAGATAGCTCTCGGTTCGATCACCGATTTCGACGCTTTTCAGGCCAATGCACTCGTTGGGATGGCCCGGCAGGATCTTGAACGAGGAGATGCCCCGCTCAGGAATACGCTGACCGACTTCCAGGGTTCGAATCTGGCTGAAATCCTCATTAGCAATAATCAAGGTATTGGCCCCGCGCTCCCGCTCGTCTACCGCCTCGTCGAAGGGCTCAGTCGAGATTTTGCGCGGAAAGAACAGCCATTCGCGGCGATAAGGGTGCCACTCGGCCGCCTCGTGAATCACATAGCCGTCTGGCCCGACGCCGAGCGCATCGCGGATGCGCTGATAGCGACCCGACCAGTCCACGCTCTGCACGGCGTAATGCCGGTCAAGCAGCTTTATCCACTCCTCGGCGGCGTTCTTGCCGTGGCTCCCGACGACCAGCTGATCGTTGTAGAGCGTTGCCCACTCCGCCTTGAAGCCCTTGAAGGCCTCGTCGCCGCTGCCGGTCATGAGAATGTTTCGGGGCACCAACTGATTCTGATCGCGTATTTCACAGACCAATCCGGTGCGGTCGTCGAAGGTCACCAAGCGTTTGCCGAACATGGCCAGCTCGGAAAACTCGGCGCCACGCCCGCCCTCCGCAATGAGGCTTACCAGCTGGAACTCACCACCTTCGTGCTCTGGAATATCCTCAAACCGGTAGTGTGGCTTGCCCGTCTGCGGATCGATGTCACGGTGCAATCGGTCATGGCGCAGGGTCGATTGCCAGCCGATCTGGCCGCAGTCCAGTTCAACCTGGGAGGCGTGGTCCTCATCGGTGATGATGGCCAGCAGGTATTCACGGGTGGTGCTGTCGTAGCGTTCGAGTCGCCGAACGTCGAAGTGCGATTCGCTCATGAGGTAAGGTGCTCGTCTCAGGTTGGCGCCACCAGCTCGCCGGGGGCTCGTCTGGTTTCGGACAGCACGCACCACTCAAGTTCACCAGCAGTCGCATCAGCTGCGGCAGAACGGCTGCGTCTGTTTTACTGTCCGAACCTGCATCACGTATTCAGATGGGACCGCATGATTTTTTTGCTCTCCAAACGGCCGGCCTCGGTTGCCGACTCGCACGCGCCTACCTCGACCCTTTCTACCTGGGCCAAGCGCCGGCTCGCCCTTACTGCGGCGGGCGCCTTGCTGGCTGGCCTGGCCGGCTGCGGCACGCAAAAACCTGAGATCCCAGCGCCTCGTCCAGACGAAGTCCGCGCCAAGATCGTTCGGCTGATTCCCAGCACCATCCCGAATCGCCAGGGCTGGGCAACCGACATCTACGCTGCCTTCGATGCGTTGGCGATCCCACCGACCAATGAAAACCTCTGCGCTGTCCTGGCCGTCACGGTGCAGGAATCCACATTCCAAGCGACGCCGCCGGTCCCAGGCCTGGCCAAAATCGCCCGCGAGGAGATATACCGCCGCGCGTCCCGATTGCATGTTCCCCGCTTCATTGTCGACGCGGCTCTGGACGTTCAATCACCCAATGGCAAGACATACAGCCAGCGCCTTGCAGCGGTGCGCACTGAAGAACAGCTAAGCGCGATCTTTGACGATTTCCTTGGGATCATGCCGCTCGGCAAGCAATTGTTCGGCACATTGAATCCGGTCAAGACCGGCGGCCCGATGCAAGTCAGCATCGCGTTCGCTGAAGACCGCGCACGTGACTATCCCTACCGCCGGGAAGGCTCTATCCGGGATGAGGTGTTCACGCGCCGCGGCGGCATGTACTTCGGTATCGCACATCTGTTGGATTACCCCGCCAGCTACACACAGCCGCTGTACCGCTTCGCAGACTTCAATGCCGGCTGGTATGCCAGCCGCAACGCCGCATTTCAGGCTGCAGTCAGCCGCGCCAGTGGCATCAAGCTAGCCCTCGATGGCGACCTGATCATTCATGGCAGCAGCAAAGCCGGCCAGACCGAACGTGCGGTTCGCTCGCTGGCGGGCAAGCTCGACATGAGCGAGACGGCGATCCGCAACGCCCTGGAGCGCGGCGATACGCACGGATTCGAGAAAACTACCCTGTATGAGCGCGTGTTCGCTTTGGCTGATAAGCGTGCAGGAAAGCCTCTGCCCCGCGCCGTGCTGCCCGGCATTCGCCTGGAAAGTCCGAAAATCACTCGCAACCTGACGACTGCCTGGTTTGCCAATCGGGTCAACGACCGCCATCTGGCCTGTATGGAACGCGCCGGCAGCTAGCGGGAACATTTTGTTACCAGCACCGTTCGCAATAGAGGTATCGCGGATACGGAGCCTTCATGACCCAGCTGAACATTGCACTCGCCCTCATGGGCGGCGTTGCCGTCTGTATTGCCTTGCTGTCGGCGCTGATCAAGCGCAGCCCTGTATCCGAGCCGGCGCTGGCGGTGCTGGTCGGCGTTGCCGTTGGGCCCTACGGCCTGAGTTGGCTCGACCTTGCACGCTGGGGCGATACGTTCAGCATTCTCGAGCAGGCGGCTCGGCTGACGCTGGCGATTGGACTGATGGGCGTTGCACTGCGCCTGCAGCCCGCGGCACTGAAGGCCATGCTCAAGCCGATCATGCTCCTGCTGACCTTCGTCATGCTCGGCATGTGGCTGGTGTCGTCGTTATTGGCCGGCTGGCTGCTCGGCTTGTCGCTATGGGCCGCCTTGCTGCTGGGTGCAGTAGTCACCCCCACCGATCCGGTTGTTGCAAGCTCGATCGTGACGGGCAAGTTCGCCAAGGAACATCTGCCCTTGCGCCTGCGCGACACCCTCTCGGCGGAATCCGGTGCCAACGACGGCCTCGCCTACGCCTTCGTCATGCTACCGATCCTGATGCTCAGCCATACGCCAGATCAGGCCTGGTCTCGCTGGCTCATCGAGTCGGTGCTGATCGGCATCGGTGGCGCCGCGCTCATGGGTGCAGTGATAGGGTTTGCTGCAGCCAAACTGCTGGTTCTATCCGAGCGTAATAAGCTGGTCGCCAGTTCCTCGCTGCTGGGTTACACCGTGGCGTTCTCGCTACTCACACTGGGGCTCGCCAAACTGCTACAGACAGATGGCGTGCTGGCGGTATTCGCAGCAGGCCTGGCGTTCAACCTCTTCAGCGAGAGGCACGAGGAGCAGGAGGAAGAGAACATCCCGGAGGCGGTGGCGAAGCTTTTCACACTGCCGATGTTTGTGATTTTCGGTATCGCCCTGCCGTTGCACGAGTGGGCCACGCTGGGGTGGCCGCTGGTGGCACTTGCGGTGCTGATATTGCTATTGCGTCGCCCCCCGGGCGTGATGTTGCTTTCCGCCACCTGGCGCAACTCGCTCAATTCAAGGGACTCGCTCTACCTCGGCTGGTTCGGCCCGCTGGGTATCGCCGCGATCTACTATTCCGCGCTCGCTCACAGCCAGCTTGACGATCCGCTCTATTGGCATGCGGCCAGCGCGCTGATATTTGCCTCAATCATGATTCATGGCGTATCCGCGGCGCCGCTGTCACGTCTATATGCGAGCCATCACGGCGCGGCACCGCCAGGCAGTGCTCGTCTACACGACAAGGCTGACTGAGCCAGGTATGAAGAACCGAGCCCCGGGGGACGAGCCGATTACCCAATCAGGCCCATACCCGCGAAGACAAAGGCGCCAACGGCAAGGATCAGTCCCAACACGATGGCTGCGCCGTCCTGGGTGGTAATGCCAAGGCCGAACAGACCAATCGCCGCGAATGGGGCCGTCGAGGCAAATGGCAGCAATTCCAGCGGTGGCACTGAGGTTGCCAGCACAATGCACAGCACTGCGATAAATCGCAGAAAGCCTTTGCTCGTGGCCCAGCCCAACCGCTTATTGCTTACCTTGTCGAGCCAGCGCACCACCGGACGAATTTTATTCAGGCCTTTCTCAAGCTTGTGTCCGCTGACGGAGCGATGCGCTAGAAACCCGGGCATCCAGAAATGATGTCGACCGAATAGCAGCTGGAAGGCAAACAGCGCAACGATCAGCGCCAGCATGCTTGGCACCCCGGGAATGCCTCCGACCGGACTGATCTCGATGATTGCAGGAACGAACAGGAAGGGCCCGAAGCTGCGCTGGCCGACTTTGTTCTGAATGTCACCAACCGATACCTTGGGCTGGTCATCTCCCAACTCGACGACACCGTCGATCACTTGTTCAAGGCAACCATGGTCGTTGGCCTCACTCATGTGCTCCTCCTGATCGCAGCTTTCTGAAGATGCGGCAAGCTCCCGCAGGGGTCTTACCCGCTTCGCTAACTATAGCCTTGATGGACTGCAGCATTTTATGTTGGCAACGAAGCAACGATTAACAACTCAGCAATACAAGTTTACAGAACCTGTACAACTGTCATGCCTTGCGCTTATACATGATTCGCCAAGCCCATTAACCGACAACATAAAAAACGGAACTTGCAAAGCAAGTTCCGTTTATATTTGGCGAAGGTTAGCAAAGAACCATAAACGTATTACGAGTTACGGCCACCGCCGTGGCTGTTCTGACCGCCTTTCTGGCCAGCCTCGGACGCCTTCTCACGGTCGTTGGCAAAGTTTCCGCCGCTGTTCTTCTGGCCACCTTTCTGTCCAGTATCAGAGGCTTTTTCGCGGTCATTAGCGAAGTTACCGCCGCTGCCCTGGCCGCCTTTCTGCCCGGCTTCAGAGGCCTTATCGCGATCATTTGAAAAGTTACCCGGATTTCCGCTCTTATCGTTCGACATGAGATTACTCCAGTTACTTGGTGATGCTTGAAAACGGCGACCGCCCTGCAGTCGCCTCACTATTTGGGAGGGTAGAACCAGGGCCTAAGTTCTACCGAGAAATCCCTATTTCGATGAGCGGCTTAGCGTTTCAACTCGCTATTACAAACGCAAAACCTGAATGCATGTAATTGCATTTAGATAGCAACGGAACGCCAAACACCTCTCCCGCCCTAGTTGCAGCGCTATAGCAATTCAGGCCCCACACCAGACATATACGAGGACAACTTAGTAGCGGGGAAATACCGCTCGTCAGCCCAGTTAAACAGACATGCGTTGTCAACAACCTGTAACCGAATCAGGGCAGTCTCGGAGCCATGGAAAGCCGGGAAGGCTGGCGCAAGGACGCGACTTTATTCAGGACCACCAACCACTCTACCGAGACATTGGAGGCCACATGAGCAACAAAACGCTGGAAAACCTGGTCAAGCAATCCGACCTCAGCACCAAACAGCCGCTGGAACTCTGGAAGCAGCTGCACCGTAGCAAGCGCGACTACCGCCCCAGCGCGGCGGCACTGGCAAGGCGCGCTTCGCTGGATCTCGGCATGTGCGCGTCAAGCCAATGAGCCAGCATGGGTATCGGTCAGGCGGGCCCACTCGCCATGGCTGGATCAGGCTTCGGTGCCACGTTCCTGCCGCAACAATAACCAGACAATCGACAGCCCAGCCACGGCCATGAAGGCCGCTCCCAGGAAGATGCTTTGCATACCGATATAGGCGGCAAGCGCACCCATAATGGCACCGGACAAACCCAGCGACAGGTCAAAAAACATCGCGAAAACGCTGAGACCGGAGCTGCGGTTAGCGACTCCTACGCGTGACACCACACCGACGCCCAGAGCTGGATACAGCAGCGACAAGCCGCAGCCGGTCAGTGCCGAGCCTGCCAAGGCAAAGCTCGGGGCCTCGGCCAGCCAGAGCAGCAACAGTCCTAAGATTTCCACCACCAGACATACCATCGCCACCGAATAACCGCCGACTCGGTTGATCAGGTTGGGCAACAACAAACGCGTCCCGATAAAGGCAAACGCAAAGGCGGTGAGGCACCAAGCCGCCCCATCCCAGCCGCGAGCGTTGTAATACAACGCGATGAACGCGGTCAGCGTGCCGTAACCGATGGTCGCCAATGCCAGGCTGAGTCCGGGCGGTGCAACCTTCCACAGCACTTTGCCGAACGGCAGCCGCTTGCCGGGATTCAGCGGAGCATCGCCGCGCCGCCAGGCCAGCGCCAGGCCGGTCGAGGCGAGGAGCATCGTCACCACGCCCAGTGACCATAAGCCTAATGACTGCGACAGAAACACGCCCAGCGGCGCGCCGATGCCTACGCCGCCATACGCCGCAACACCATTCCAGGAAATCATCCGCGCCGTGCTTTCTGCACCCAGCCTGCTGATGCCCCAGCTGATGGCGGAAATGCCGATCAGGCTTTGCGCGAAGCCCAGAATCAACCGGCTCCCGATCATCACCGCAATGCTCGCCATCGGCCAGGATTCCAACAGCGCTGACGCGAGCAGCAGCAGTCCGCTGATCAACCCAGACGTCATGCCGATCAAAACGGTTTTCTTAGCGCCCCGCTCGTCCGCCAGCCGCCCGGCCAAGGGTCGGCACAACAATGTGGTGAGGTATTGCGCACCGATCACGATGCCCGCGACGGCGGTGCTGAATCCCAGGTTTTCATGGATATAGCCAGGCAATGACGCCAGCGGAATACCAATGGAAATGAACGAGATGAAGTTGAAAACTACCAGCGACAGAATGAAAAGAGTGTCGTTGGAAGCGGGTTGTTTCGCAGCGGGCATCGGAGCGCCTGTCGTGGATGAACAATGGGATATGACCATGCCAAGCCGGGCAGCCCCAGCGCAGGTCAGCGGGGGATGCTGGGTCCCGGTTGCCAAGGGCTCAGACCGCCAAGCGAGCAGTTTGATCTTGCCCAAGAGGCAGTCATCATACAACCTCCGTAAGGCCGACGGTTCGAGCGATCTAGGTATTGCTTGGCGCAACAGCGACTTTTGGTCGGCGCCACTGAGGCAGTCCGATCAGCACCACCGCGCTTACAATTACCGTCATCGCCAACCATTCTTCGACACCGATTCGCTCACCGGCAAAGGTAATACCCAGCAACACGGCGACCACTGGGTTCACGTAGGCATAGCTGGTTGCCGCCGCTGGCCTTACATGTTTGAGCAGATAGAGATACGCGCTGAACGCTACGATCGAGCCGAGCAACGTGAGGTAGACCAGGGCAAGCCAACCGGCCATATCCGGCATCTGCTGCAAGCGTTCTCCGCTGACCGCGCTACCAAACAGCAACACAGCACCACCGATCAGCATTTGCGCGGCGCTCGCCATCGCACCGTTCGGCAAACTGAGATGCCTGCTCCACATCGAGCCGAACGCCCAGCTCGCTGCCGCCATTAGCACTATCACTGCGCCAAGCGGACTGGCCTGCAGGTTGTGTCCGAGATTGAGCAAACCGATGCCGACCAGCCCCAGAAGAATGCCGCCCCACTCCAACCCGGTCGTCCGCTGCCCCCAGATCAAGCCGAACAGCAACGCGAACAGCGGCACCGTAGCAATCGCCAGTGCCGCAACTGCAGACGCCACGCCGAGATGTTCGGCGATGGTGACACCACCGTTACCACAGCTGAGTAGAAGAAAACCTACAACCGCGCAAGACCGCCATTCGCGCGCAGTGGGTAGCGGCACACCGCGCCAACGCAGCCAGGCAAACATCAGGCTGCCAGCAATGACAAAGCGCAACCCGGCCAGCAGCATCGGCGGCCATGACTGGACGCCAATCCTGATCACGAAATAGGTCGAACCCCAGATCAGATACAGGGCGAGAAAAGCGCCCACGAGCAGCAGCGGGAAGCGGCGCGAAGACATGAGACGAGATCCGGGTGGAAGGCTTGACCAATGATTCTAGATAACCCACTCACCGGAGAATAAGCACAGTCAGCTTCTTGTTTAACGGTGCAGTTAGCCGCACCGCGCGGCCGCTCAACGAGCGAGGCCGAAGGTGTCATCGATGCTGTGGCTACACCCGCCCCCTACACCCCTACACTCAGGTGCTGCTGGCCGCGACGCCAAGCATTCGGCCTGACTCGACGAAGCCGAAAATCAAGGTCAGCGGCGAACTGCCCAACCCACTCGATCCGCCTACCGGCTGCGTCTTCCACACCCGCTGCCCTCACGCCACCGAACGCTGCACTTCAGAAGTACCGGCGTTCCGCCCAGTAGACGACAGACTGGTGGCCTGCCACTACGCAGAGGAAGTGGGCTCAACACGACAGACCGCTTCGGTAGCCTGAGGCGAGCCAGGTCCGCGAGTTGCTTCATGCACTCAAACGAAAAAGGCCCCAGAATATGGGGCCTTTTACTTGACAGTGGCAGAACATGTGAGATTCGACGTCGTCGCCTACCTAGATGAGGCATAGACAAACGTTCAGCTAGATGGCGATCTGCCGATCTCCCAAGCGCTCGAGCAGAGCCGGCCGTAGTGCACTGACGTCGAGTTCGATCACGCTAATCAACCCTGCCAATTGCGCTCGCGTAACCGATACGCCACAAGGAAGTCCAGTCAAGACCAACGACTCCCCTGTCACCTCATCCAGCAGCATCGCCTGGATGGTCTGAGGCGAATCCATTGTGGCCGTGAACAACAGCGGCCTGAAGTGTTCCCGCACGAGCGCCAAAGCCTCGGGCAGCCTAATCCGGATCATCTGACAATTCCTTTTGTCCGACGGAAATTTAGTAGCCAAGCGCACCCACCAGCACGCTAACGAAACGCCAACCACCTCACGTTTAAGCACGGGGTCACGTCAATCATTGGGGCGAGGCAACGGGTTCGCTCAAAGTACCCCATCTGCAGACTTTACCCAGCGCCAACGCCTCGCACACTAGCTGGGGCAGGCGAAAATGGCGGCTTTGGCGTCTTAGGTCGGCTTTCGTCCTGCCGCATTCGTTCCTTGGGAACTTTCTGGGACCGCTCATAAAGCCTTTTCGTACCCCAGAAACACTGAAGGCCCCGGAATACGGGGCCTTCAGTTCACGATGTGGCGGAGGAGGTGAGATTCGAACTCACGGAAGAGTTTCCCCTTCGACGGTTTTCAAGACCGTTGCATTCAACCGCTCTGCCACTCCTCCGCAGAGAGCGGGCGCCATAGTACCCGAACGAAACAGTCTGTCAAACACTGTTGTTAGGACGAAACAAAAGCTCTGTTATGATCCGTGGCAGTTTGTTCCAGGCTGAATCCATTTGAAGGAGTGTCGCCATGCTTAGGCAACAGTACGCATCTACGCACACGCAGGTTGAACAGAAGGAAGTCAGCCGCGTTCTGCGCAACACCTATGGCCTTCTGGCCATCACACTGGGCTTCAGCGCCTTTGTCGCCTACATGGCGATGCAAGCCAACGCGGCCTATCCAAACATCTTCGTAGTGCTGGTCGGTTTCTATGGCCTGTTCTTCTTAACGGTCAAACTTCGCAATTCCGCGTGGGGTCTGCTCTCTACCTTCGCCTTGACCGGTTTCATGGGTTACACGCTGGGGCCGATCCTCAACATGTACCTGGGTACCGCGAATGGCGGTGAGCTGATTGCATCGGCGCTGTCGATGACCGCTCTGGTGTTCTTCGGGCTGTCAGCGTTCGTGCTGATTACGCGTAAGGACATGAGCTTCCTTAGCGGCTTTATCACCGCTGGTTTCTTTGTCCTGCTGGGCGCAATGGTTGCTGGTTTCTTCTTCGAGATCAGCGGCCTGCAAATGGCGATCAGCGCCGGCTTCGTGCTGTTCTCCTCGGTCTGCATCCTTTACCAGACCAGCGCCATCATTCATGGCGGCGAGCGCAACTACATCATGGCCACCATCGGCCTGTACGTTTCGCTGTACAACCTGTTCATCAGCCTTCTGCAACTGATGGGCATCATGGGCGGCGACGACTAACAGCCGCGCTTAGAATGAGCCCGCTTCGGCGGGCTTTTTCGTTTCCAAAGCTCGCGTATCATGTCCGCCAGTACTGAAACTGGTGGCCCATGAAATTCGCAATCGCTCTGTTCTCACCTCCGCACTCTCCTGCTGCACGGCGCGCATTGCGTTTTGCAGAAGCAGCGCTGGCGGGTGGACACGAGATTGTCCGGCTGTTCCTCTATCAGGACGGTGTGCATAGCGCTTCGGCCAACATTGTCGCTGCGCAGGACGAGCTAAACGTGAGCGAACAGTGGAACCAGTTCATCACTCGCCACCGGCTGGATGGTGTCGTCTGCATCGCCGCCGGCCTGCGCCGCGGTGTTCTGGATCAACAGGAAGCAAACCGTTATCAACGTCCGGCGGCAAACCTGGCTGCTAAGTGGGAGCTGTCCGGTCTAGGTCAACTACACGAAGCCAGCCAGCAGGCCGACCGCCTGGTGTGTTTCGGAGGTCATTGATGGCTCGCTCGATGCTCATCATCACTCGCCAATCGCCGTGGTCTGGTCCGTCTGCGCGCGAGGCGCTGGATATTGTCCTGGCAGGCGGTGCGTTTGAGCTGCCGCTCGCCCTGCTGTTTCTGGATGACGGTGTGTTTCAGCTTATAGCTGCACAACAAGCTGCTCGGCTTGAGCAGAAGGACCTGACTGCCAACCTGCAGGCGTTGCCCATGTTTGGCATTGAGTCGCTGTATGCAGCCAAACGCAGCCTTTGCGAGCGCGGCCTGGATGATGCACAGCTGTCTCTTCCGGTTGAGCTGCTGGATGACGCTGGCCTCGGCGCTCTTATCAACCGCTACGACCATGTGATCACGCTCTGATGGCAACCTTGCACCTGCTTTCACACTCGCCTTTTTCCGATGACCGCCTGGTCAGCTGCCTGCGACTGCTCTCGGTTGATGATGCGCTGTTGCTCTGCGGCGACGCCGTGTACGCCCTGCAAAACGGCACGGCTCAGTGTCAGGCACTGGAGTTGATGCCAGATAACATCGCGCTTTTCGCACTGGAGGAAGACATCTCCGCGCGCAACCTTGGTGCCCTTCCGGCACGCTTGCAACAGATTGACTATGAGGGTTTCGTCGAGCTGTGTTGCCGGTTTGAGCGGACCAACTCCTGGCTATGAACACGCTTAACGTGAATGGCACACAGGTTGCTGTGGATCAGGAAGGCTTTTTGCTCGACCTGAATGACTGGAGCGAACCTGTGGCCGCTGCACTGGCCCATGCAGAAGACATATCGCTTCAGCCCGAGCACTGGGAAATCATCAAGGTACTGCGCGAGTTTTATCAGGAGTTTCAGCTGTCGCCCGCAACCCGTCCGCTGATCAAGTACACCGCCCTGAAGCTAGGCCCGGACAAGGGCAACAGCATGCACCTGAACCGTCTATTCAAAGGCACCCCCGCCAAGCTTGCAGCAAAGTTGGCAGGCCTGCCGAAACCGAGCAACTGCATATGAGCGTCATCACCCCTGCTGAACACCCGTTCGCCGTCTTCGTCCGTATTCTCGGCAAAGGCAAACGCGGCGCCCGCGACCTGACTCGTGAAGAGGCCCGCGAAGCGATGGGCATGTTGCTGGACGGCAAAGCCGAGGACACGCAACTCGGCGCCTTTCTTATGCTGCTACGCCACAAAGAGGAAAGTGCAGAAGAACTCGCCGGCTTCACCGAAGCCGTGCGCGAACGGCTGAAGGCCCCAGCGATCGCGGTGGACATTGACTGGCCCACCTACGCGGGCAAAAAACGGCACCTACCGTGGTACTTGCTGGCGGCCAAATGCCTGGCACGCAATGGCGTTCGAATATTCATGCACGGCGGTGGCGCGCATACCGCAGGGCGCATGTATACCGAACAGCAGCTTGAGTTGTTGGACATCCCGCGATGCGAGAACTGGGCTGAGGCTAGCGCCGCGCTGGACCAGCGCAATCTTGCATTCATGCCGCTCGGTGCCTGGATGCCAGGGCTTCAGCACATGATCGATCAACGCAACATCCTTGGCTTGCGATCACCGATCCATTCGCTGGCTCGAATCCTCAATCCCCTGGGTGCCCGCTGCGGTCTGCAGAGCATTTTTCATCCCGGCTATCAGGCCAATCACCGGGAAGCCAGCCGATTACTGGGCGACACCTCAATCGTGATCAAGGGCGAAGGTGGCGAAATCGAGGTGAACCCGGACGGTGTCGCCCACCTTTACGGTACGCAGGCAGGCGCATCTTGGGACGAAGATTGGCCTGCCCTATCACCCCAACGTCACGTCAAGCCGGCGCAACTCGATCCGCAGCACCTGCTCGCTGTCTGGCAAGGGGGCGAAGATGCCTACGGCGAACTCGCGGTCGTTGCGACAATGGCGCTAGCGCTGCGAGGCCTCGGACAGCCGCGCGACGCCGCGTTTGCGCAGGCCCGGGAGTTCTGGACGAATCGAAACCTATCGAGCTAAACGATTGATTTGACCGGGCATTACGACTGATCCATCGAACCGTGCCACCTACACTGTTTCTCATTCGAAACCTGGAGGCGAACATGGGGCTTTTAGTAGACGGACAGTGGCAAGACCGTTGGTACGAAAACAATGGAGACGGTGAATTTCAGCGAGAGCAGGCTCAGCGGCGAGATTGGATTACTGCGGACGGCACGCCGGGCCCAGATGACCGCCCTGCGGTCCAGGCGCAAGCCGGCCGTTATCATCTCTATGTATCGCTGGCTTGTCCCTGGGCCCACCGCACTCTGATCTACCGCAAGCTCAAAGGACTCGAGTCGCTGATTGATGTATCGGTAGTCAGCTGGCTCATGGCCGAACACGGCTGGACGTTCGACAGGGAGAAAGGCTCCACCGGCGATGCGCTGGACGGGCTGACCTACCTGCATCAGCGCTACACCGCGGACGATAATAAGTACACCGGCCGCGTGACGGTTCCCGTCCTGTGGGACCGGGAGCAGCAGCGGATCGTCAATAACGAGTCCGCCGAGCTGATCCGAATCTTCAATACTGCTTTCGATGAGCTGACCGGTTCGACGCTAGACCTCTACCCGGAGCCGCTACGTGCCGAGATTGACTCACTCAACGAGCGCATCTATCCGCACATCAACAACGGTGTTTATCGGGCAGGCTTCGCTTCGACGCAAAAAGCCTACGAGGCGGCGTTCGATAAGGTATTTGCGGAACTCGACTGGCTGGAGCAGCGCCTCGGTGAAAGACGCTACCTGACTGGGGAATACCTGACCGAAGCCGATTGGCGACTGTTCACCACGATCGTTCGCTTTGACGCGGTCTACCACGGCCATTTCAAGTGCAACCAGCGACGTATCGAAGACTACCCGAACCTTTCGAACTGGCTTCGAGAGCTTTACCAATGGTCAGGCATTGCGGAAACCGTCGACTTCACCCACATCAAGCAGCACTACTACGCCAGTCATCGGCACATCAACGCCAACGGCATCGTGCCTAAAGGCCCCGACTTGGCCCTCCACCGCCCCCATGACCGCTACCGTCTGCCCGGCAAAGGCATCTGGTCGCGGTAATCACTCAACTGCCGACATTCCGCGACAGATCATCTGTCGCGGTTCTGAGCACCCTCGAACCAGGCGAGTTTCTCGCGCAACTGCACAACTTCGCCGACGATAACCAGGGTAGGAGCTTGAACCTGCTCACTGGCGACCCGCTCGGCCAGATCTGCAAGCGTTCCGGTGAAGACTCGCTGGTTCACCGTAGTACCCTGCTGAACCAGTGCTGCGGGCGTATCAGCGGCGCGACCATGGGCAATCAATTGCTGGCAGATGACCGGCAACCCGACCAGACCCATGTAAAACACCAGCGTCTGACTTGGCGCCACGAGCTCCGACCATGGCAGATCGGAGCTGCCATCCTTTAAGTGCCCGGTCACAAAGCGCACTGACTGCGCGTGATCGCGATGCGTCAGCGGAATACCTGCATAGGCGGCGCAACCGCTGGCTGCCGTGATGCCGGGCACGACCTGGAACGGTACGTCGTGCGCAGCCAGCTCCTCGATCTCTTCACCACCGCGGCCAAAGATGAACGGATCACCTCCTTTGAGGCGCAGCACGCGCTTGCCTTCCTTGGCCAAGGTCACCAGCAACTGGTTGATCTGGTCCTGTGGCACCGCATGGGCGGCGCGCTGCTTCCCGACATAGATACGATCAGCATCCCGACGGCACAGATCGAGAATCGCTGGCGCGACGAGGCGGTCATAGAGCACCACGTCGGCTTGCTGCATCAAACGCAGGGCGCGGAACGTCAGCAGGTCAGGATCACCGGGGCCTGCGCCGACCAGATACACCTCTCCAAGGCTTTTTGGCTCGGCACCGGAAAGCTTCTCGACCAACAGGCGCTCGGCTTCCTGCTGCTGTCCTGCCAGTGCTCGCTCAGCGACATCGCCTTGGAAGACCTCCTCCCAGAAGACACGACGCTGTTGCACGTTGGCGAACTTTGCTTTGACCTGCCCGCGGAATTTTTTCGCCAGACCGGCCAGCTCGCCATAAACCGAGGGTACCCAGGTTTCGATGCGCGCACGCATCAGGCGGGCCAGCACCGGCGCGTCACCGCCGCTTGAAACTGCGATCATCAACGGAGAGCGATCGACGATTGCAGGGAAGATCACCGTGCACAGCTGTGGTGAGTCCACCACGTTGACGGGCATACCAAGCGCCTTGGCATCTTCAGAAACCTGCGCGTTCAAGGGCTCATCATCGGTCGCCGCAATGGACAGCACGCACCCTGACAGATCGCTGTGGAGGTAACCGCGGTGCAGGGTCTGACCACCGCCCTCCGCAACCAACTCGCTCAGCTCTGCTGCTATTTTTGGAGCGACCACGCGCAGCACAGCGCCCGCTTCTGACAATAACCGCGCCTTGCGCAGCGCAATCTCACCGCCGCCGACAACCAATACGGTACGGCCCTTCAGATTGTGAAAAAGCGGCAGAAAATCCATGGGCAAGTCCTGGTGACATAGTGAGATAGGGCCATCTCAACCATTACGGCAAAGACAGCCCTTGTCGAGAATCAAGGAGCCCGGACGGGCCGTTGATTATCGGCTGGCAGCGAGTTCGATGCTCAGGTCCGCGAAAGCAGGCCCTGCCGAATCAACCAATTAGTTCAATTCCGCCCATGTATGACTTGAGCGCTTCGGGCACGCGGATAGTGCCGTCGGCCTGCTGGTAGTTTTCCAGCACGGCAACCAGCGTGCGGCCGACGGCGAGGCCGGAGCCGTTCAATGTATGTACCAGTTCAGGCTTACCGGTTTCGGGGTTGCGGTAGCGCGCCTGCATGCGACGGGCCTGGAAGTCACCGCAGCTGGAGCAAGAGGAGATTTCACGATACTTGTCCTGGCTTGGAACCCAAACCTCCAGGTCGTAGGTCTTGACCGCGCTAAAGCCCATGTCGCCCGTGCACAGGGACAAAACCCGGTAAGGCAGCTCGAGAAGTTGAAGCACTTTCTCGGCATTCGCTGTGAGACCCTCAAGCGCTTCAAGTGACTGGCTCGGCTCGACGATCTGAACCATCTCGACCTTGTCGAACTGATGCTGGCGAATCATCCCGCGCGTGTCGCGGCCCGACGCGCCTGCCTCGCTGCGGAAACATGGAGTGTGCGCTACGAACTTCAGCGGTAGGAGCTTGGCATCAAGAATCTCACCAGCCACGATATTGGTCAGCGAGACCTCCGCTGTTGGAATCAGGTAGAGATCAGCCTCGTTCTCACGGCTGATCTTGAACAGGTCTTCTTCGAACTTGGGCAGCTGCCCGGTGCCCTGCAGTGCTGGCGCCTGGACCAGATAAGGCGTGTAGGCCTCTTCATAGCCGTGCTCCCGGGTATGCAGATCGAGCATGAACTGCGCCAGCGCCCGGTGCAGACGAGCAATCGGACCGCGCATCAGCGCAAAGCGTGCGCCGGACAACTTAGCAGCCGTCTCGAAATCCAGCCAACCGTGTTGCTCACCCAGCGCGACGTGGTCCTTGACCTCGAACTCGAACGTCTTGGGAGTTCCCCAGCGACGCACTTCAACGTTCTCATCCTCATCCTTGCCGACAGGAACCGACTCGTGAGGCAGGTTCGGCAGGCTGAGCATCAGTTGATCCAGTTCGCTCTGGATGTTCTCCAGTTCGGTCTTTCCGGCTTCCAGTTCGGACCCCATACGATCGACGTCAGCAAGTAACGGCGCGATGTCTTCACCACGCTGCTTGGCCTGACCAATGGACTTGGAGCGAGCGTTGCGCTCAGCCTGAAGTTGCTCGGTACGGGTCTGCACGGTTTTGCGCTGGGCTTCCAGGGCCTCGATACGCGCTACGTCCAGCTGATAGCCGCGGGTGGCGAGGCGCTCGGCCACGTCTTGCAGCTGTGTGCGTACCAGTTTCGAATCAAGCATGGTGGGTCTCGTCTATGAAAGCTTTGAGGAAAGGCGAAGAGGAACAGGAGTTTACTGCGATATGTGCCAGGTTCATAACCGCGCGAGCGCAAGCCCGGCCCAGGCAGCCAACAGACCACCGAATACGCTTACACCGACATAGCTAAACGCCGTCGCAGCCTGACCGCTCTCCAGCAAACGCAACCCATCCAGAGAAAAGCTGGAAAAGGTGGTCAAGGCGCCGAGGAAACCAATGATCAAACCGCCGCGTAGCTCCGGCGAGAGGTCTGGGCGCTGCAGAAACGACGCGTAGAGATAGCCAATGAGCAGGCAACCAAGCACATTGACCGCCAAGGTCGCCAGGTAGAAATGCTTTGGCCATTGAGCAGAAACCCAGGTTGAAACACCGAACCGGATCAGTGTCCCGACAACCCCGCCAGCGGCCACAGCCAATGCCATGCGAATCATGTCTTTCTCCGTTGACGCGGGCTCTGCCGATCGAGCCGCGTCAGGTGCTCAAGCTTGTCGCGTATCTTGCTTTCCAGCCCACGCGGCACCGGATGGTAGTACTGCCGCGGCTCTATGGTTTCCGGGAAGTAATCTTCGCCAGCGGCGTACGCCTCAGGTTCATCGTGTGCATAGCGGTATTCATTACCGTAACCCAGTTCCTTCATCAGGCGGGTTGGCGCATTGCGCAGGTGCAACGGAACCTCTTGTGAACCATTCTCGCGGACATCACGCATCGCCGCATTGAAGGCGCTGTAGACGGCGTTGCTCTTGGGCGCACACGCGAGATAGACGATTGCCTGCGCCACTGCCAGTTCACCTTCAGGGCTACCCAGCCGTTCTTGAACATCCCAGGCCGATAGGCACAGGCTCAGCGCTCGTGGATCGGCATTCCCGACCTCTTCACTGGCCATGCGCACCACCCGGCGTGCGATGTACAGCGGGTCGCAGCCGCCGTCGATCATTCGTGCAAACCAATACAGCGAGGCATCCGGGTTCGATCCACGCACAGATTTGTGCAGCGCCGAGATCTGGTCGTAAAAAGCTTCGCCACCTTTATCGAAGCGCCGACGGCTGTCGCCCAGCAGGTCCTGTAGCAGTTCGACGCTGATCTCGCCGCCTTCTTCCGCCAAATCGGAAGCGTTTTCCAGCAGATTCAGCAACCGTCGCCCATCGCCATCCGCGGCTGCCATCAGGATCTGAAAGCTTTCGTCCGGCAGGCTCAGACGCAAATCACCAAGGCCTTTCGGTTCGGTCAAGGCGCGGGTGACAAGTCTTCGCAGTGCCGCTTCATCGAGGCTCTTGAGTACATAAACGCGTGCGCGAGAGAGCAGCGCGTTGTTCAGCTCAAACGACGGGTTTTCTGTAGTCGCACCGATAAATATCAGCGTGCCATCTTCGACATAGGGGAGGAACGCGTCCTGCTGGGACTTGTTGAAGCGGTGTACTTCGTCGACGAAGAGAATCGTACGTCGTCCGTACTGGGCCGCCTGCTGTTTAGCAATTTCGACTGCTTGCCGGATCTCTTTCACACCGGCTAGCACCGCCGAGACGGTTTCAAAATGAGCGTCCGAGACTTTCGCCAACAACCGGGCCAGTGTGGTCTTGCCAACTCCAGGCGGCCCCCAGAACACCATTGAGTGCAAAGCGCCCTGCTCGAGGGCCTCGCGCAACGGCTTGCCACGCGCCAACAGGTGCTCCTGCCCGACATATTCATCCAGGCTGGCGGCGCGCAGGCGCGCAGCAAGGGGTTGGGCGACAGGTTCACGACTGAACAGGTCCATCGGCGACGCAAGCCTCTGATGCAAACGGCCTGCAGGGAAGCAGGCCGTATAGGTAAACGGAGTGGCGAGCAGCTGTTACTCGGAAATGACGTCAGCCCCTTCCGGTACTTCGAAGGTAAACAGGTCAGCCTTGAGTGGCTGGTTCAACTTGACGCCCTGAAACAGGATATTGGTGCGCTGACCAACGCCGTCAACCATTTGCATGTCGTTGATCACCCCACCGCGGAAAGATAAACGAAGGCTGTCAAACAGCGTGTCCTTGGCTTTCGGCTTGAGAGTGAAATCAACCACTTCGCCCGCCTCTTGATGCGACACCTCGAAATTCTCGTTGATCGCCGAGACATCACCCGACAACAGTAAAGCAGGGGTATGCGTCAGGCGCTGATCGAGCGTCTGGATGGTTACCTGTTCCAGATCCGGATCGTACAGCCAGACTTTCTTGCCGTTGGAAACCAGCAACTGCTCCATCGGCTCATCGGTGTGCCAGCGAAACTGGCCAGGGCGCTTAAGCGACATTTCACCAGAGGTCTCCTGCAGCTGGGTTCCAGTGCCATCCAGAGACAGTTGAGAAAACCGGCCGGTCAAGGTTTCGGCCTTCTGCAGCAAGCCCGTCAGGCGCTGCACAGAAGCCGCCTGGTCAGCGTGAGCTGGAGCCAGGGTAAAAAGCAGAGCGGATGCAAACAACGCACGAATCAATTGCATGAAGCCCTCGGCGAACTAGTCGCGGGTAGGAGGCGGCGCGAGTACTTCGCGCGAGCCGTTAGTGTTCATTGATGTCACCACGCCCGCCATTTCCATGGCTTCGATCATCCGCGCGGCGCGGTTGTAGCCGATCTTGAGTTTGCGCTGAACGGCAGAAATCGATGCGCGGCGACTTTCGGTAACAAAGCGTACCGCCTCATCGTAAAGCGGATCGTCTTCACTGTTCTCACCGCCGCCTTCGCCTCCGCCGCCATCGAAGCCGCTACCGGCCTCTTCCACGCCCACCAGAATTTCTTCGATGTAATCAGGCGCACCGCGAGCCTTCCAGGCTTCAACCACGCGATGAACCTCTTCATCGGAAACGAACGCACCATGGACGCGAATCGGCAGCCCGGTGCCCGGTGGCAGGTAAAGCATGTCGCCATGCCCAAGCAATTGCTCGGCGCCGCCCTGGTCGAGGATCGTCCGCGAGTCGATCTTGCTCGATACCTGGAACGCCATACGAGTCGGAATGTTGGCTTTGATCAAACCCGTGATGACGTCCACCGAGGGCCGCTGGGTCGCCAGGATCAAGTGAATGCCCGCTGCCCGCGCCTTTTGGGCAATGCGCGCAATCAACTCCTCGACCTTCTTGCCGACGATCATCATCATGTCGGCGAATTCGTCTACCACAACCACGATGGTCGGCAGTTTCTTCAGCAGCGGCGCTTCATCTTCCATGCTTTCACGGCGATACAGCGGGTCGGTCAGCGGCGTGCCGGCCTCCTCCGCGTCTTTCACCTTACGGTTGAACCCGGCCAGGTTACGCACGCCCATGGCCGCCATCAGCTTATAGCGCCGCTCCATTTCGGCGACGCTCCAGCGTAGCGCGTTAGCGGCTTCCTTCATGTCAGTCACGACCGGGCACAGCAGGTGTGGGATGCCTTCGTAGATCGACAGTTCGAGCATCTTCGGGTCGATCATGATCAACCGTGCATCTTCCGGCGTCGACTTGAAAAGGATCGAGAGGATCATCGCGTTCACACCGACCGACTTACCTGAACCGGTGGTACCGGCAACCAGCAGGTGCGGCATCTTTGCCAAGTCAGCAATCACCGGCTTACCGCCGATGTCGTGGCCAAGCGCGATGGTGACGGGCGATTTGGCATCATCGTAGGGCGCCGACGAGAGGACCTCCGAGAACCGAACAATTTGCCGGTCCTCGTTGGGGATCTCGATACCAACAGTGGTCTTGCCGGGGATCACCTCAACGACGCGCACGCTGATGACTGCCAGCGAGCGCGCCAGATCCTTCGCCAGGTTGGAGATGCGGCTGACCTTGACCCCGGCGGCCGGCTGGATTTCGAAACGCGTGATAACCGGGCCAGGGTGAACTGACTCGACAATGACCTCTACCCCGAACTCTTTCAGTTTGATTTCCAGCAGCCGCGACATGGCCTCAAGCGATTCCGGCGAGTACTGTTTCTGCTGCTTTTCCGCCACGTCCAGTAGCGACAATGGCGGCACGCTGCCTTCGATCAGCGGATCGACGAACAGGTTGGCCTGCTTCTCCTTTTGCACACGCTTGCTTTGCTCGACCGGCTTTTGCGGTGCGGCGGGAGGAATCACGGGAGGCGGTCGTTTGTCACGCTCGCTCATGTGCTTGCTCAACGACTCTTCGCGCTCCAGTAGGCGCTCCTTGACCTTGGCCCGCTCCCGCTGATCAGGAAGCGAACTGGCGACGTCGTTTACCACATCGTCGGCTTCGCGCAGCTGCGCAACAACCTGCTTACGCTCGTTACGAGCGGACCACCAGCGACTGAAGAAACTCTGAATCAGTTCCATCAGGTCGAGGGTGATCTTGCCGGTCAGGTCCATCACTTTGAACCATGAAAGGTCCGTAAACACCGTTAGGCCAAATAGGAAGAATGCCAGCAGCAGCAACGTGCTGCCTTGGACATTAAGCGCTGCCTCTGCGAGCTGGCCCAAGCTCTCGCCCAACGCCCCACCCGCAGAAGCAGGCAGACCATCTGCAAACTGGAAGTGGATATAGGCAAGTGCGGAACCGGAAAGAATCAGAAAAACGAGCCCGATCAGCCGCCAGGAAAACAGCCACCCATTCCAGCTCCAGGGTTGGTGACGCGCACGAAAGATCTGCCAGGTCTTGACGCCTAGCAACAACGGAAACAGGAAAGCAAAGTAGCCAAGCGCCATGAACAGCACGTCGGCAAACCAGGCGCCAGCGCGGCCAGCGGCGTTCTGGACCTGCTGGACATTGCTGGTATGCGTCCAACCAGGATCGGAGGGATCGTAAGTAAGCAGTGCCATCCAAAGGTAGGCACAAAGCGCGCCGAGCGCGATCAGTGCACCCTCTTTGAGACGGTAGTGCAGCTGCTGGCGCCAGACGGAAGCTGGCGCGGTAGAGGAGGTATTCTTCAAAACGCTTTATTTCCTGCGCCCGCGGCGCGCTCTATGAACCGTAATCTGCCTGAACTTGCACATTGTACGGGTTTGTCGATTCGATGGCATTGCCGGTTCCGTGCCGGCTTGGGCTTTTGTCCGTGCTTCGGTGTAGCATAAACGCCAGTTTTTTAAGCGTGACTCGACTGGAGCACGCTTCTCCATTGGCAACAAAGGCTTATGAGGGCTTTTTATGAATGAAGTCAAGCATTCACGTCTGATCATCCTCGGCTCGGGCCCGGCCGGTTATACCGCCGCCGTCTATGCAGCCCGGGCCAACCTGAAACCGGTGATGATCACCGGCATTCAGCCTGGCGGCCAGCTGACAACCACCACTGAGGTCGACAACTGGCCTGGAGACGTCGAAGGCCTGACTGGCCCAGCACTGATGGAGCGGATGCAGAAACACGCAGAGCGTTTCGACACCGAAGTAGTCTTCGATCACATCCACACCGCCGAACTGCAGCAGAAACCCTTTATCCTCAAGGGCGACAGCGCAACCTACAGCTGCGACGCATTGATCATCGCAACCGGCGCATCGGCCCAGTATCTCGGCCTGCCATCAGAAGAAGCGTTCGCAGGACGAGGCGTGTCGGCATGCGCCACCTGTGACGGGTTCTTCTACCGCAACCAGGTCGTGGCCGTGATCGGCGGCGGCAACACCGCAGTGGAAGAAGCGCTGTATCTCTCAAACATTGCCAAGGAAGTGCATCTGATCCACCGCCGGGACAAGCTGCGCTCCGAGAAGATTCTGCAGGAAAAGATCATGGAGAAGGCAGCCAATGGCAACATTCGCCTGCACTGGAACCACACGCTTGAAGAGGTGCTGGGCAATGCGAGTGGCGTAACCGGAGTGAGACTAAAGAGCACCGAGTCCGGCGAGGAGCAGAAGCTCGACCTGGCAGGCGTTTTCATCGCTATCGGACACAAGCCCAACACGGACCTTTTCCAAGGCCAACTCGAGATGAAAGACGGCTACCTCATGATCAAGGGCGGCAATGAGGGAGACGCGACAAGCACCACTATCCCAGGCGTGTTTGCTGCAGGCGATGTAGCCGATCACGTTTATCGCCAGGCGATCACTTCGGCCGGCGCTGGCTGCATGGCCGCGCTCGATGCTGAAAAATATCTCGACCTGTAAACCTTATACGGGCGGATGCGCCATCCGCCCCTGTGACTATCAATATGCTGACCTGGCTGCAGCGCGACGACCTGTCGTTCCCCCCGCTCGAAAAAGCCATGCGCGATCCCAACGGGCTTCTCGCTGCAGGAGGCGATCTCTCGCCTGAGCGTCTACTTGCAGCCTACCGTCACGGCTGCTTTCCCTGGTACCAGGAAGGACAACCGCTACTCTGGTGGTCACCCGACCCACGCACCGTCCTCTACCCCGAAGAACTGCATGTCTCACGCAGCCTCGGCAAGAAGTTGCGACAAGGTGCATTCAGCATCACCTTCGACAAAGCGTTTAGAGACGTCCTTGAAGGCTGTGCCGGCCCACGGAATTACACCGACGGCACCTGGATCACCCTACCGATGCAAGAGGCTTATCTAAAGCTGCATCAGCTCGGCATCGCCCACTCAGTTGAAGTCTGGCAAGACGAACGGTTGGTCGGAGGCCTCTATGGCCTCGCAATGGGTCGACTATTCTTCGGCGAATCAATGTTCAGTCGAACGACCGACGCGTCCAAGGCGGGATTCGTGACATTAGTGGAACGTCTCCGCGACTGGGAATTCAAATTGATTGACTGCCAGATGCACACGCAACACCTAGCCAGTTTTGGCGCGAGAGCCATACCACGCCAGACCTTCGCCAAGACGCTAGCCCACTATCTGGATGAACCCAGTACGGCCCGATGGGAGCCCTAGTCGACGAAGCCAAGCTGACCTACACTGATTTCAAGATTTTCGAGAGCTGCCCATGACTTCACTGGCTCGTCTCAAGTTCTACGCAACACAGCCTCACGCCTGCAGTTATCTGCCCGACGAGCAGGCCACTACGCTCTTCCTCGACCCCAGCCAGCCGATGGACGTACAGGTGTATGCAGAGCTGTCCGAAATGGGCTTCCGGCGCAGCGGTGACCATCTCTACCGCCCACACTGTCAACGCTGCACCGCTTGTATTCCAGCACGGATACCCGCCGACGGGCTGCAACTCAATCGACAGCAGAAACGTATCCTCAAGCGCAACGCGGACCTTACCGTCACCGACGTCCGCCCTTCGTTCACCGAGGAGTACTACGCGCTCTACGCAAACTATATTGAACAGCGCCATGCTGACGGTGATATGTATCCGCCGAGCCGAGATCAGTTTCATACCTTTCTGGTTCGCGATCTGCCGTTTTCACGATTCTACGAGTTTCGCCTGGAAGGACGCCTGCTTGCGCTGGCGGTGACGGACCTCCTGCCCAACGGTTTGTCCGCTGTTTACACCTTTTACGACCCCAGCGAGGAACGTCGCAGCCTAGGCCGCTTTGCAATTCTCTGGCAAGTTGGTGAGGCGGCCCGACTAGGGCTGAAGGCGATCTACCTGGGATACTGGATCAAAAACTGCCGCAAGATGAACTACAAGACTGAATACCGACCAATCGAGCTGTTGGTTAACCAACGCTGGATAACTCTAACCTGAGCTCTTGGCTCTCGGGGCCCTTTCAGGCACAATACTTGCCGCTTTTACCCGGGCATTCTTCGCACCGGGTCTATCATTGGACACCGAGGGCTTTACTGAATGTCGAAAGAAGACAGCTTCGAAATGGAAGGTACTGTCGTCGACACCCTACCCAACACCATGTTTCGTGTGGAGTTGGAAAATGGGCACGTCGTTACTGCGCACATCTCCGGAAAGATGCGCAAGAACTACATCCGGATTCTTACCGGTGACAAGGTTCGCGTTGAACTTACGCCTTACGACCTGAGCAAAGGCCGCATCACTTACCGCGCCCGCTGACAGGACGCGAGCATGAACGCCCGGCATCGACCGGGCTTTTTTGTTGGCGGTCGCGCAACGGAGCGATCCAACTCGCCCGGTTGCGTCACCAGGTACGGAGCCGCGCTTCTCCTGGATAGGCGCCCCGCCGTCACCATTAACAGAAACGCCCGGCGATACCGGGCGTTTCTGTTTCGGTGCGTCAATGTGTTAGGCCAGCTCGGCAGACGTTTCGAAGTCGAAGTACGGCTCGCCATCACGTATGTCGATGTGCACCACGCCACCGTGCTCAGCCAGCTCCCCGAACAAAATCTCCTCAGCCAGCGGCCGCTTGATTTTGTCTTGGATCAGACGAGCCATTGGCCGCGCGCCCATTTGCACATCATAGCCACGCTCAGCCAACCAACCACGAGCCGCATCCGAAACCTCAAGCGTGACGTGCTTATCCTCAAGCTGCGTCTGCAGCTCAATGAGGAATTTGTCGACAATGCTCTTGATGACTTCGTGGCTGAGGCGGCCAAACTGGATGATCGTGTCCAGGCGGTTCCGGAACTCCGGTGTGAAGCTCTTCTTGATCACTTCCATCGCATCTGAAGCGTGATCCTGATGCGTGAAGCCAATAGAAGCTCTGGCCGCGGTTTCCGCTCCGGCATTGGTCGTCATGATCATAATCACGTTACGGAAGTCAGCCTTGCGGCCGTTGTTGTCCGTCAGGGTGCCATGATCCATAACCTGCAAAAGCAGATTGAACACTTCAGGATGCGCCTTCTCGATCTCATCTAGAAGCAGGACGCAGTGCGGCTGCTTGGTGATCGCCTCCGTCAACAACCCGCCCTGATCAAAGCCAACGTAGCCTGGCGGCGCACCGATGAGCCGAGACACGGTATGACGCTCCATGTACTCCGACATATCGAAGCGGACAAGCTCTATGCCAAGCGCCCGCGCAAGCTGCCGAGCTGCTTCTGTTTTACCGACTCCGGTAGGGCCGGCGAAGAGGAACGAGCCTACCGGCTTATCTGGAGCCTTTAGCCCTGCACGCGATAGCTTGATCGCCGTGGACAGTGAATCGATCGCGTCATCCTGACCGAATACGGTCAGCTTCAAGTCACGCTCCAGATTGCGCAGCAGCTCCTTGTCTGAGGTGCTCACATGCTTTGGGGGGATGCGCGCAATCTTCGCGACGATGTCTTCAACCTGCTCGACGTCTATCCGTGAGACGCGCTTGTCTTCAGGCTGTAGACGCTGATATGCGCCCGCCTCATCAATTACATCGATTGCCTTGTCCGGCATGTGCCGGTCATTGATGTACCGAGAAGCGAGTTCCGCTGCAGCGCGAAGCGATTCGTCGCTGTACTCAATATTGTGGTGCTGCTCGAAGCGACCCTTCAAACCTCTCAAGATACCGATTGTGTCTTCAACGGACGGCTCTGAAACATCGACCTTTTGGAAGCGACGCGCGAGCGCCCGATCCTTTTCGAAGATGCCACGGAATTCCTGAAAAGTGGTGGACCCAATACAGCGGATCTCCCCAGATGACAGCAACGGCTTGAGTAGATTTGACGCATCCATCACACCACCCGAGGCGGCCCCAGCCCCGATAATGGTGTGAATTTCATCAATGAACAGCACAGCCTGCGGACGCTTGCGAAGCTCGTTCAAGAGCGCTTTGAAGCGCTTTTCGAAATCCCCTCGATACTTCGTGCCGGCCAACAAGGCGCCAAGATCGAGCGAATAAACCACGCTATTGGCGAGCAGCTCGGGCACTTGATTGTCGACGATGCGCTTGGCGAGGCCCTCAGCAATAGCTGTTTTACCTACGCCGGCCTCACCAACCAGCAACGGGTTGTTCTTGCGACGACGAGCCAGAATCTGAGCGACTCGCTCGACCTCATGCTCACGGCCGACTAGCGGATCGATACGACCCTGACGAGCCAAGTCATTCAAATTGCTTGCATAAGCATCGAGCGGGTTGCTCGCTGTAGAGGATTCACCGCCCTCCTCATCCTGCATTTCCGCGTCGCCATCAGGATTGCCATTGTTACCCGGCACCTTGGAAATACCATGAGCGATGTAATTGACGACATCGATGCGAGCCACGTTCTGCTGCTTTAGCAGGAATACCGCCTGGCTTTCCTGCTCGCTGAAGATCGCAACCAGCACGTTGGCTCCAGTAACCTCACGCTTACCCGAACTCTGGACATGAAAGACCGCTCGCTGCAGTACCCGCTGAAAGCCCAGAGTTGGCTGGGTTTCACGCTCGTCATCATGCTGTGGAATCAATGGTGTCGTGGAGTCAATAAATTCCTGAAGGTCGTGACGCAGTTTATCGAGGCTGGCTCCGCAGGCGCGCAAAACCGTTGCGGCCGCTTCATTGTCCAGCAGGGCTAGCAGAAGATGCTCAACCGTCATGAATTCATGACGTTTGGTGCGCGCCTCCTTGAAAGCCAGATTCAGTGTGACTTCGAGCTCACGGTTCAACATAGCTTTCACCTCTTACCCAGCAGTCGGGTTTAACCGTCCTTCTCGATCTCACAAAGCAACGGATGCTGGCATTCCCGTGCATATTGATTGACCTGCATTGCTTTGGTTTCAGCGACGTCGCGCGTATAGACGCCACAAACGGCCCGCCCTTCGGTATGAACCGCCAGCATGATCTTGGTGGCCAGCTCCCGATTGTGATTGAAAATTCCCTCGAGCACCTCCACGACGAAATCCATCGGCGTGTAGTCATCATTAAACATGACAACTTTGAACATCGGTGGTGCCTTCAGTTGCGGCTTGGCTTCTTCGACCGCCAGGCCAGAAGAATCGTCGTCCGACGGCTTCGGACGATCCTGATTGAATGTTAGTCGAATCTTGGGAAATGCACGCATGCGTATAACAGTTCTAGATCGGGGCGCCGAGGCCGGGTAAATAGAAGGGCTTCACAGCCACCTGACGAGTCGCCTTGACTATCGGCAAAACGATGATACAAACAGTATGTGCCACAACGGCAACGGGCTGCGCATGTGGGCCATGTGCTGCATCAGCGCGGAATGAAATGGATGTTACTCCAGTGATGGACTCCTTTGCAGAGGGATAACAGCATGCTAAGCGGTAAGGTCAAGTGGTTCAACAACGCTAAAGGCTACGGATTTATCGTAGCAGACGGCGGCGATGAGGACCTGTTCGCCCACTACTCGGCCATTCAAATGGAAGGGTACAGAACTCTGAAAGCTGGGCAAGCGGTCATGTTCGACATACTGCAAGGTCCCAAGGGCCTACACGCAACCAACATACGGTCGCTGCAAACCACTGCGGAGGCAGTTGCGCCTGCCTCTCAGGGCTCGACCGTAGACGCCTGACGCTAGGCAACAAAAAGGCCGATCACTGATCGGCCTTTTTGTGTTTCTCCCGAACAGTTACATGTGGGAGATCATGGCGTCGCCAAATTCAGAGCAGGACATAAGCTTCGCGCCGTCCATCAGGCGCTCGAAGTCATAAGTCACTGTCTTGGCAGCGATAGCGCTTTCGGTCGACTTGATAATCAGATCCGCCGCTTCCAGCCACCCCATGTGACGCAGCATCATTTCCGCCGAAAGGATCAGCGACCCAGGGTTGACTTTGTCCTGACCCGCGTACTTTGGCGCGGTGCCGTGCGTGGCCTCAAACATGGCAACCGTGTCCGAGAGATTGGCGCCCGGCGCGATACCGATGCCGCCTACTTCCGCCGCCAACGCATCGGACAGGTAGTCGCCGTTCAGATTAAGGGTTGCAATAACGTCGTACTCGGCGGGACGCAGCAGGATCTGCTGAAGCATTGCATCAGCAATGGCGTCCTTGACGACGATATTCTTTCCTGTGGTGGGATTCTTGAATTGCATCCACGGGCCACCGTCCAGCAACTCGGCACCGAACTCGTCGCGTGCCACCTCGTAGCCCCACTCTTTGAATGCGCCTTCGGTGAACTTCATGATGTTGCCCTTGTGCACCAAGGTGACCGAGCTACGGTCATTGTCAACTGCATACTGCAGTGCCTTACGCACCAGCCGCTTGGTCCCTTCCAGCGAAACCGGCTTGATACCGATACCGCAGTTTTCAGTAAAGCGGATCTTCTTGACGCCCATTTCTTCAGTTAGAAACTTGATGACCTTTTCGCACTCAGGGGAACCGGCCTTCCACTCTACGCCCGCGTAAATGTCTTCTGAGTTCTCGCGGAAGATGACCATGTCCACATCGGCAGGCTTCTTCACTGGGCTAGGCACACCGGTAAACCAGCGAACCGGACGCTGACATACATAAAGATCAAGCTCCTGACGCAGCGCGACGTTCAACGAGCGAATGCCGCCCCCGACCGGAGTGGTCAGCGGCCCCTTGATCGACACCACAAAATCACGCACTACATCCAGGGTTTCCTTGGGTAGCCAGGTGTCCTGGTCATACACCTGCGTCGCCTTTTCACCTGCATAGATCTCCATCCAGGCGATCTTGCGCTCACCGCCGTAGGCCTTCTCTACGGCAGCATCGACTACCTTGATCATCACTGGGCTGATGTCCACGCCAATACCGTCACCTTCTATATAAGGGATGATCGGATTGTTGGGTACGTTCAGAGTGTTATCGGTATTGACGGTGATTTTGTCACCGTTGGCAGGCACCTGGATCTTTTGGTATCCCATGCTGGACTCCGTTTTGTGGTTAAACATTAAACAGTGGTCATCTTCGAAGAGTAACCCAGTTGAATCGGCCTAAACCATATGTTCGTTCGTCGTATGGCCAGGGCATTCTTTGACAACGGGCGTCGGTGATATACTGCTTAGGTGACTAACGAGTCATGAGAGGCAGCCGATCTTTGACGAGATCCTTGCCTTTGCACCGCCAGGCTGCCAACCGCAGCCGGTCGGATCAAACACTCAACACTCCAGTGGTGCTGCATCCAACATCATCGCGGCGAACCTCGAGACTGGCACGGCTGACGCAGCCAGGGCGCCTACCTGCGCACTTCGAGTTTCTGTGCACGCTCAGCAAGAGAGAGTCAACTCTACATGTCCACCCGCTCGAAGATTATCTACACCTTCACCGACGAAGCCCCGGCGCTGGCCACCTACTCGCTTCTGCCAATTGTAGAAGCCTTTGCCGCCTCCGCTGATATAGCCGTCGAAACACGTGACATCTCTCTCGCAGGGCGCATTCTTGCAAGCTTTGCTGACCAGCTGGATGCCGATAAAGTAGTAGACGATGACCTGGCCAAGCTTGCCGAGCTGACGAACCAGCCGGACGCCAACATCATCAAGCTGCCCAACATCAGCGCCTCCGTACCTCAGCTCAAGGCTGCTATCGCCGAACTGCAAGCCTTGGGCTATAACCTCCCCAACTTTCCAGAAGATCCGCAAACAGAAGCGGACAAGGAAGTGCGTGCACGCTACGGCAAGGTGCTCGGCAGCGCGGTAAACCCCGTCCTGCGAGAAGGAAACTCTGATCGGCGCGCACCAGCGGCCGTTAAAGCCTTCGCTCGCAAGCACCCGCACTCTATGGGCAAGTGGAGCAAGGCGTCGCAGTCGCATGCGGACTACATGCGCGGCGGCGATTTCTTCTCCAGCGAACAATCCATCACCATGGAAGCAGCCGGCGATGTGCGCATCGAGTTTGTCGGCAAGGATGGTAACGTCGAGGTCAAGAAGCAGCTTTCGCTACAAAAAGGCGAAGTGCTCGACGGCATGTTCATGAGCTGCAACAAGCTGCGCGAATTTTTCGAGCAAACGCTGCAGGATTGCAAAGAAACCGGCGTTATGTGGTCACTGCACGTCAAGGCGACCATGATGAAAATCTCGCATCCGATCGTCTTCGGCCATGCCGTTAGCGTTTACTACAAGGACGTCTTCGACAAGTACGGCGAGCTCTTCAAAGAACTGGGCGTTAATCCGAACAATGGAATCAGCAGCGTCTACGACAAGATCAAGTCGCTGCCCGACTCCCAGCAGGAAGAGATCCTTCACGACATCCACGCCTGCTATGCCGAGCGTCCTGAAATGGCGATGGTTGACTCTGTCAAAGGCATCACCAACCTGCACATCCCGAGTGATGTGATCGTCGACGCCTCCATGCCCGCCATGATCCGCAATTCGGGTCAGATGTGGGGCAAAGACGGAAAGCAGAAAGACACCAAGGCGGTGATGCCGGAGAGCACCTATGCTCGCATCTACCAGGAGATGATCAACTTCTGCAAAACCAACGGCGCCTTTGATCCTGTGACCATGGGCAGCGTACCGAACGTTGGCCTGATGGCACAAAAGGCCGAAGAGTACGGCTCTCACGACAAGACGTTCGAGATGCAAGCGGACGGCATCATGCGTGTCGTGCTGGCCGACGGCACCGTACTGATGCAGCACCCCGTGGAGAAAGGCGACATCTGGCGCGCATGCCAGACCAAAGACGCCCCGATTCGCGACTGGGTCAAGCTGGCCGTGACCCGCGCGCGCCAATCGGATACGCCGGCGATTTTCTGGCTTGACCCAGAGCGCGCTCATGATCGCGAGCTTCAGAAGAAGGTTGAAACCTACCTGCAGGACCATGACATAGCTGGCCTCGACATCCGCATGATGGGCTACAACGAAGCCATCCGCGTCAGCATGGAACGCTTGATTCGTGGCCAGGACACCATCTCCGTGACCGGCAACGTGCTGCGCGATTACCTGACCGACTTGTTCCCGATCATGGAACTCGGGACTTCAGCGAAGATGCTGTCTATCGTCCCTCTTATGGCCGGTGGCGGCATGTACGAAACCGGTGCCGGTGGCTCTGCACCCAAGCACGTCCAGCAGCTGATCGAAGAAAACCATCTGCGCTGGGACTCGTTGGGCGAATTCCTGGCGCTGGCCGTGTCGCTGGAAGAGACCGGCATAAAAACTGACAACGTCAAAGCCAAGCTACTTGGCAAGACGCTGGACGCTGCTACGGGCAAGCTGCTCGACAACAACAAGTCCCCGTCTCGCCGCACCGGCGAACTGGACAACCGCGGAAGCCACTTCTACCTGGCGCTGTACTGGGCGCAGGAGCTCGCAGCACAAACCGAAGACGCCGACCTGCAGGCCCAGTTCGCCCCCCTGGCGAAGCAGCTGAAGGATAACGAAGAAGCCATTCTTGCTGAGCTGGCCGAGGTGCAGGGTAAGCCAGTCGACATTGGCGGCTACTATCGCTCCAACCCTGAGCTGACCAGCAAGGCGATGCGCCCTAGCGCAACGTTCAACGCTGCGCTCGCTGCCCTGGCTTGATCAGGGCTGCTGTTACTGACGCATGAAACTGAACCCCGGCGCTAAGCCGGGGTTTCTTTTTTCGGACGCGCCCAATGCGCTGTCATCGAAGCTCGATAAAATGCAGAGGCCAAAAATGACCTGGCACCCACACATCACCGTGGCGACGATTGTGGAAGCCGATGGCCGCTTCCTCATGGTCGAGGAATCAAAAGGCGGCCGATTGGTACTCAACCAACCGGCGGGACACCTAGAGCCCGACGAGACATTACGCCAGGCGGCGGTACGCGAAACCCTTGAGGAAACCGGCTGGGAAGTCCAGCTTGAGGGCGTAGTGGGAATCTACCTTTACACAGCCCCAAGCAATGGCGTGACCTACCAGCGCGTCTGCTTCTCGGCCTCGCCGATTCGCCATGACTCGCAGCGCGAGCTCGACACCGGCGTTGTCGCCGCCCTCTGGTTGACTCGAGACGAACTGGCCCGGCAACCAGAACGTTGGCGCAGCGAGCTGATTCTTCGCTGTATTGATGACTACCTGACTGGCCCGACCCACGACCTCGCCGTCATCCGTGACTGATCGACCTTAACCGCTGGCTATGCCGGCCTGTTAGAATTGATGTTTTGCAGTTAATCCTGAGTCTTTATGCCTGATTCACCGCTCATTGCCCCTGAAAACCTGCGCGTCATCGTCGGCATGTCCGGCGGCGTCGACTCCTCGGTTTCCGCCCTGCTTTTGCTTGAGCAGGGATACCAGGTCGAAGGCCTGTTCATGAAGAACTGGGAAGAAGATGACGGCACCGAGTACTGCACTGCGCGGGAAGATCTCGCTGACGCTCAGGCCGTCTGTGACCGGATCGGCATCAAACTGCATACAGCCAACTTTGCCGCCGAGTATTGGGACAACGTGTTCGAGCACTTTTTGGCTGAATACAAAGCCGGAAGGACGCCGAACCCGGACATTCTTTGCAACCGCGAGATCAAGTTCAAGGCGTTTCTTGATTATGCCCTCGCGCTCGGCGCCGACCTGATTGCCACCGGACATTACGTGCGACGCCGCGACATTGATGGGCGCAGCGAGTTGCTCAAGGGCCTAGACCCGAACAAGGATCAAAGCTATTTCCTTCATGCTGTTGGCGGCGAGCAGCTGGGCAAGACACTGTTTCCGGTAGGCGAGCTAGAAAAGCCCGCAGTCCGGGCAGTTGCCGAAAAACACGGCTTGGCTACGGCAAAGAAGAAGGACTCGACAGGAATCTGCTTCATTGGCGAACGCCGGTTCAGCGATTTTCTCAAGCAGTATCTGCCTGCTCAGCCGGGCGACATCGAGACGATTGAAGGCGAGATCATTGGGCGCCATCACGGCCTCATGTATCACACCATTGGCCAGCGACAGGGTTTGGGAATTGGCGGCCTTAAGGATGCCAGCGACGAGCCCTGGTATGTTTTGAACAAAGATCTTGAACGCAACGTGCTGGTAGTAGGACAAGGCAATGATCACCCCTGGCTGTTTTCTCGCGCCCTGCTGGTGTCGGAAATTTTCTGGGTCAATCCGATCGACGTGTCCACACCCTTGCGACTCTCAGCCAAGGTTCGCTACCGCCAAAGCGACCAGACCTGCACGCTGGAGCAGACCGATAACGGCTATCGTGCGGTATTCGTGGAGCCGCAACGCGCCGTAACGCCTGGGCAGTCCGTGGTGTTCTATGACGGCGAGGTCTGCCTCGGTGGCGGCGTGATCGAAACTGCAGAGCCCTGGTTCGCTGGAGCCCGCCCATGACGCCGCGACAGGAACAGCTCGTTGCCCTCGGCGCTGTATTCGAAGCGGCGGCACTGGTTGATCGAATAGCCCGAACCGGCCAGGTACCAAACGCTGCCTTGGCAAACCTGCTAGGCAGCCTATTGGTTCGAGAAGACAAGCCTGCTCTGGAAATCTATGGCGGCGATGACTTGAACCTTCGGGAGGGCTATCGAGCCCTGGTCGGCGCACTGGAACGAGACACCAGCAGTCTGCAACGCGAGCCGCTGCGCTACGCGCTGGCGATGATAGGCCTGGAACGGCAACTGGATAAACGTAGAGACCTGTTACAGGTGATCGGTAGTCGCCTGGACCAGATACAGCAGCAGGCCGACCACTTTGGTCTGACGCACGAAAATGTGATCGCCTCATTTGGTGGACTGTACCAAGACACACTTAGCACCTTTCGCCAACGTATTCAGGTCCAAGGTGATATGCGCCACCTTCAGCAGAGCGACAACGCCGCCAAGATCCGCGCGCTTCTGCTGGCAGGCATTCGTTCGGCGCGGCTCTGGCGCCAGCTTGGCGGGCACCGGTGGCAGATGGTATTCAGCCGGCGTAAGTTGCTCGACGAGCTCTACCCTATGCTCCGCTCGGAATAAGCCGCGACAGGTGGCTCGATAAGCAATGTCGCCACTGCAGCAGTCTACCCTTCGCTTTCATGTATAATCTGCGCCCTCTTTTCGTTGCTCGACTGTCCGAGAATGCCCTCTATGCAGCTTTCCTCGCTCACCGCGGTTTCCCCTGTCGATGGCCGCTACGCCGGCAAAACCAGCGCCCTGCGCCCCATTTTCAGTGAGTTCGGTTTGATTCGCTGCCGTGTCCAGGTTGAAGTCCGCTGGTTGCAGCGCTTGGCGGCGCATGCCGGCATTCCTGAAGTGGCGGCCTTCTCGGACGAGGCCAATGCCCTTCTTGATCAGCTTGCCAAGAACTTTCAAATCGAGCACGCCGAACGCGTCAAGGAATTCGAACGCACGACCAATCACGACGTGAAGGCTGTGGAATATCTCCTCAAGGAGCAAGCCAAGCACCTGCCTGAACTGGCCAAGGTCAACGAGTTCATCCATTTCGCCTGCACCAGCGAGGACATCAACAACCTGTCCCATGGACTAATGCTGCGCGAAGGCCGGGACGAGGTGTTGTTACCGCTGATGCGCCAACTGGCGGATGCAATCCGCAGCCTGGCCATCGCCCACGCCGATGTGCCTATGCTCTCCCGCACGCACGGCCAGCCGGCGTCGCCCACCACTCTGGGCAAGGAGCTGGCAAATGTGGTTTATCGTCTCGAACGCCAGATTGCACAGGTGGCGGCAGTACCGCTGCTCGGCAAGATCAATGGCGCCGTCGGTAACTACAATGCCCACCTCTCAGCCTATCCCGACGTTGACTGGGAAGCTAATGCGCGTGAATTCATCGAAAACGATCTCGGCCTTTCCTGGAACCCGTACACGACTCAGATCGAACCGCACGACTACATTGCTGAGCTGTTCGATGCAGTAGCACGTTTCAATACGATCCTCATCGACTTCGACCGCGACATCTGGGGCTACATCTCGTTGGGTTATTTCAAGCAGCGCACTGTCGCTGGCGAAATCGGCTCTTCGACCATGCCTCACAAGGTCAACCCGATTGACTTCGAAAACTCCGAAGGCAACCTCGGCATTGCCAATGCACTGCTCAGCCACTTGGCGAGCAAGCTGCCCATCTCGCGCTGGCAGCGGGACCTGACCGACTCCACCGTACTGCGCAATCTGGGTGTTGGTTTCGCTCACAGCATCATTGCGTACGAAGCCAGCCTCAAAGGCATCGGCAAACTGGAGCTCAACGAAGCGCGCATTGCCGAAGACCTCGACGCGTGCTGGGAAGTACTGGCCGAGCCGATCCAGACCGTCATGCGTCGGTATGCCATCGAAAACCCCTACGAGAAACTCAAGGAATTGACCCGAGGCAAAGGCATCAGCCCCGAGGCGCTGCAGACTTTCATCGAAGGACTGGATATGCCGGCCGAAGCCAAGCAGGAGCTGCGCAAACTGACTCCGGCCGCCTACATCGGCAACGCGGCCGAACAGGCCAAGCGGATCTGAGCGACCCATTTTTTGCACGCCCGGCTGTGCCGGGCGTTTTTATTTGCGGCTCTTGATAGAGCAAGGTACCTGGCATGACTTCCGACACCCCTTTGCAAATCCTCGGCGGGATCAGCGCGCGCGAGTTTCTTCGTGACTACTGGCAGAAAAAACCCCTACTGGTCCGCCAGGCCATTCCTGGGCTTGAAAGCCCGGTGTCTCCGGACGAATTGGCTGGTCTTTCGCTGGAAGAAGAAGTCGAGTCGCGCCTGGTCATCGAGCATGGCGACACGCCATGGGAACTCCGCCGAGGACCGTTCAGCGAGGACACCTATCAGAACCTGCCAGAACGAGACTGGACTCTGCTCGTACAGGCCGTCGATCAGCTAGTGCCGGAAGTCGCCGAGCTGATCGAGCATTTTCGTTTCCTGCCAAACTGGCGAATCGACGACGTAATGGTCAGCTTCGCCGCGCCGGGCGGTGGAGTGGGTCCGCATTTCGACAATTACGACGTTTTCCTGCTACAGGCCCATGGACAGCGGCGCTGGCGCGTAGGACAGATGTGCGACAGCGAGAGCGCAATGCTCAAGCATGCCGACCTGCGCATACTTGCGGATTTTCAAGGCACTGACGAATGGGTGCTCGAGCCAGGCGACATGCTTTATCTGCCGCCGAGACTGGCTCATTTCGGCACCGCCGAAGACGCATGCATGACCTACTCACTGGGCTTCAGAGCACCTAGCGCGGCCGAGGTCCTAACCCACTTCACCGACTTCCTCGCGCAGTTTTTGCCTGATGAAGAACGTTACAGTGATGCAGACCTCCTCCCGATCGAAGACCCACACCAGATCCAGAGCGATGCGCTGGATCGCTTGCGAGCGATGCTCGCCGAGCATATGGGTGACGAGCGCTTGCTGCTCACCTGGTTCGGGCAGTTCATGACCGAGCCGCGCTATCCAGAGCGAGTACAGGGGCCGGAGATTGACGAACAGGCAATGCTGGCAGCGCTTGAGGATGGCGCCATACTGGTCCGCAACCTGAGTGCACGGCTGGCCTGGAGCGAGGTAGACATCGGCCTGTTGCTGTTTGCCAGCGGCCAAAGCCGACTGCTGCCAGGCCACTTAAAAGAGCTGCTGAAATTGGTTTGTTCCGCCGACGCGCTCCATGCAGAAAACCTCGCTGGGTGGCTGAGCGATGAGGATGGGCGTAATCTCATGCTGCAACTGGTCAAACAGGGAAGTCTGGAGTTTGCTGATGAGTGACATAGAAGTTCGCATCGCCGACTGGCAGCAGGACAACGCCGACCTACGCCGGATTCGGGAGACTGTGTTCATTGCTGAGCAATCGGTACCGCCCGAATTGGAATGGGATTCGGATGATGCTGAGGCCGTGCATTTCCTAGCTCTGGAAAGCGGCTATCCGATCGGTACCGCCCGATTACTCAATGACGGACACATTGGTCGCGTTTCGGTATTGCGCGACTGGCGAGGGATGAACGTCGGCGGCGCGCTGATGAAAGCGGTTATTGACGAGGCCGAGCGGCGCGGCCTTAATGAACAGCGACTTACCGCCCAAGTACACGCCACGTCGTTCTATGAGCGTCTTGGTTTTGAAGTCGTCAGCGAAGAGTTTCTCGAAGCCGGCCTCCCCCACGTCGATATGCTACGAAAGAGCCACTAGCCATATGGCGCATGACGACCCGGATCACTCTGTCAGTAAAGACGCCCCGTCGATGATCGAGTTCCAGTCACCGGGTCGTTTCCAGATTGACAACCCAGCGGCAACGCCAACACCGCTCCCAGAATGGAGCGCAGCGCCGTTTTCGCTAGGTGTCGATACAACAATTCAGCCATTCCATGACATGACTGGAGCACGTGAGCACGCGCTTTCGCTGGTTGAGCAAGTCAGGCGCAACCTGAGCATCTACACACCAGATCTGGAACCCTGGTTGTACAACCACAGCAGCATTCAAATGTCATGCTCGCGGTTTTTGCGGGCGCATCCGCGCAATCGCCTGCGTATCTTGGTGGGTGACTCGTCTCGCGCAGTCATCGAAGGGCACCGCCTGGTCACCCTCAGCCGCAGATTAACCAGCAACTGCCGCATTCGCAGCGCTCATCCGGATTATCCAATACAAGCCTCCGCATTTCTCATAGCCGATGAATGCGGCATGCTGATTCGACCGAACGCTGATCAATTCTCTGGTCATGCGTTATACCGGGACCCAGGGCGTGCTCGGCAACAGCAAAGGCTATTCGATGCCGCCTGGGACCGTAGTCTCCCTGATCCCGATATGCGGAGTTTTCTACTATGACTCGTAACGTTCTCGCTGCCTGCCTGTTGATCGTTGGCTCGACGCTGCAGGCCGCGACAGAGGTCATTCCTCTGGATTTCCGCATGGCTGAAGACGTACTACCGATTGCTCAATCAGTGGTAGGAGATCAAGGTAAGGTCAATGCATATGGTAACCAGCTGATCGTCAATGCACCGCCTGCTGTAATCACTAAATTGCGCGAGGTGCTGACCAGGCTCGATACTGAACCCCGCAGATTGCTCATCAGCGTCGATACGCAAAACACGGCTACAGGCATCGAAAGTGGCTACCGCATCGACGGCGCTACGCGCATCGGCGACGTCGAGATCCAGAGCGGACGCGGCGAGAACAGAGGTCGGGACCAGGTGAGGATTATTCGTCACAGTACTAGTAGCCAAGGCGGCGGAGTTCAACAAGTGCAAGCCACCGAGGGCTATCCGGCGCTGATCCAGGTAGGTCAAAGCATCCCAATCAACACCACGGGGAGCGATGGCTACGGGCAGATCTATCAGCAAACGCAGTATCGGGATGTAACTCGTGGCTTCTACGCCACCGCTACGGTCCAAGGCGACCGGGTGCAAGTGACAATCAGCAGCCATAACGACCGCATGAGCAATTCTCAGCCAGGCGCGATCAATATCCAGCAAACCGATACTCGAGTGAGCGGGCGGCTTGGGGAATGGATTGAGCTCGGTGGCGTCGACGAATCCGCAAGCTCTAGCGAGAGCGGCCTGGCACGCAGATATTCCACCGGCGGTCGCCAAGACCTATCGCTACGACTCAAAGTAGACACGCTGAATTAAAAAGGTTCAGCGGCGAAACACCGCTAAGTTAAAAAATGTAGTGCCTACTAAAGTTCACTACAAAACATTTGACGAACACTTTTCGCCAGCGCATTATGGCTCCGCTCCCGCTAACCAGGGGCCCTGAAGAGGGTCTCCGGATCGCACTCAGCCAACCAGCAGAGGCGTTCCGTGACTGTACTGCCCACAAGGCGGACTGACGAGGTTGCGACTGGAACGAGTCGTCCTGAGGGACGGGGAAGCGATTAACGCATCAGCTCGAGACATCAGTATGCTGACTCACTCAACGGCCCACGCGTCGCTGTGTGCAGGAATGCCACGATCATTCCACAGCTAACCGAATTCTCTTGCGGTCGTAACTGCATACCCTCCTCTCCTTGGTTCAATCCTCGTCTCGGTCGATATTTCGACGCTCTGCCGCGTGTTGCCCGCATCATCAGCGCAAACACGCAGGTTTCAGTGGGAAAAGTCGGTGCTCAACCAAACACGAATCTCTTTGAAGGATTGACCATGTCCGCTTATCAAAACGACATCAAAGCCGTTGCCGCTCTGAAAGAAGCAGCTGGAAGCAGCTGGAGCGCGATTAACCCTGAATCCGTAGCTCGCATGCGCGCTCAGAACCGATTCAAGACCGGTCTGGAAATTGCGCAGTACACTGCCGACATCATGCGCAAGGACATGGCCGAGTACGACGCCGACACGTCCGCCTACACGCAGTCCCTCGGCTGCTGGCACGGCTTCATCGGTCAGCAGAAGCTGATCTCCATCAAGAAGCACCTGAAGACTACCAACAAGCGTTACCTCTACCTGTCCGGCTGGATGGTTGCTGCTCTGCGCTCCGAGTTCGGCCCGCTGCCGGACCAGTCCATGCATGAGAAGACTGCCGTATCCGACCTGATCGAAGAGCTGTACACCTTCCTGCGTCAGGCTGACAGCCGTGAGCTGGACCTGCTGTTCACCGCGCTGGACGCTGCCCGTGAAGCTGGCGACAACGCCAAGGCTGCCGAAATTCAGAATCAGATCGATAACTACGAAACCCATATCGTACCGATCATCGCCGACATCGACGCTGGCTTCGGTAACCCGGAAGCCACTTACCTGCTAGCCAAGCGCATGATCGAAGCAGGCGCTTGCTGCATCCAGATCGAAAACCAGGTTTCCGACGAGAAGCAGTGCGGCCACCAGGACGGCAAGGTAACCGTTCCTCACGCCGACTTCCTGGCCAAGATCGCCGCCGTCCGCTATGCATTCCTTGAGCTGGGCATCGACAACGGCGTTATCGTTGCGCGTACCGACTCCCTGGGTGCCGGCCTGACCAAGCAGATCGCCGTGACCAAAGAGCCTGGTGACCTGGGCGACCTGTACAACTCCTTCCTGGATTGTGAAGAAGTCTCCGCTGCCGATCTGAACAACGGTGACGTGGTTCTGAACCGCGAAGGCAAGCTGCTGCGTCCTAAGCGCCTGCCGAGCAACCTGTTCCAGTTCCGCAAAGGCACCGGCGAAGCCCGCTGCGTCCTCGACTGCATCACTTCGCTGCAAAACGGCGCCGACCTGCTGTGGATCGAAACCGAGAAGCCTCATGTTGGCCAGATTGCAGCCATGGTTGACGAGATCCGTAAAGAGATCCCGAACGCCAAGCTGGTCTACAACAATAGCCCGTCGTTCAACTGGACCCTCAACTTCCGCCAGCAGGTGTTCGATGCATTCGTTGCTGAAGGCAAAGATGTTTCAGCCTACGACCGCGCCAAACTGATGAGCGTCGAGTACGACGAAACCGAACTGGCTCAAGTTGCCGACGAGAAGATCCGTACCTTCCAGAAGGATGGCTCCGCTCACGCCGGTATCTTCCACCACCTGATCACCCTGCCGACTTACCACACCGCCGCACTGTCGACCGACAATCTGGCAAAAGGGTACTTCGCAGATCAGGGCATGCTGGCCTACGTCAAAGGTGTACAGCGTCAAGAGCTGCGTCAGGGTATCGCCTGCGTCAAGCACCAGAACATGGCTGGCTCCGACATCGGCGACAACCACAAGGAGTACTTCGCTGGCGAAGCGGCTCTGAAAGCGAGCGGTAAAGACAACACCATGAACCAGTTCCACTAAAAGCTGGATCCGACCCAGACACCGTCTGGGTCAATGGTCTGCAGATGCCTTGGCATCTGCCTAAAGGCTGCCCCTTAAAAGGGGCAGCCTTTTTGTTTGTGCAAGCGCTGCAATCTAGGCATGGGCATCACCTCAGTCGCCACGCGAGCTCCTCTACTTTGACATCCCCTAGCATTACGCTGCAGAGCAGCTGCAGATGCTCGGGAATATCCGCTCTGGATCGAAACTTGTGAGCGGGCTGCGGCCGCCCGATAAGGAATACTGTGCAGGCATACTCCCAACCTGCCGAACGCTTGGTTCATAGCGGTATGGCGCTAGCAAACTCCCCTGAGGCAGCAGAGTGACGCACCTGGCATCTACCTCAGAGCATCAGGCCACTGGCAAGCAAAGAGGCGGACTTCCATACATCGGAGCAATGATTGTGGCGGCTGGGAGAAGGAACTGTGAGGAACAGATACACGTCGAACGCCCGTGACGCGGGCGGCAGCCCTCAGGGTTATCGAGATGTGCGCCTTTCAGATAGCGCCTAGGGGCGATGGGCTGACGCTACTCACGTAGCACTCCCAAATGAAAAGGCGCTCACGATTGACATAACCGCGTGGCGACAAAAGCAAAAAACCCGATGCCAGAATCTGGCATCGGGTTTTTTATAGCTAGAAAGCACCTAAGACTTGCCAGGCGCCGGCTGAGCTAGCGAAACAAGATCATTAACGAACCTGTGCTTCGACTTCTGCTTCCACGCGACGGTTAATCTGACGCCCTTCTTCAGTGCTGTTGTCAGCAACCGGGCGGGTTTCACCGTAACCGACGGAATCGACACGCTGGCTCTCAACGCCGTACTGGTTAACCAGTACTTCGCGAACGGCCTGGGCACGACGCTCGGACAACCGCTGGTTGTACTGATCGGTACCCACCGAGTCAGTGTGACCCTCAACGGTAGTGTTGGTCTGAGGATACTGCTGCATGAAATCAGCCAGGTTCTTGATGTCGTTATAGCTTTCTTCGCGAACACGTGCCTTGTCAAAATCGAATTTGACGTCCAGCTCGACGCGGACCAGTTCCGGCTCTGGCTCTGGCTCGTTGTCGACCATAGGTGCTGGCGCTGGAGCTGGGGTCGGTTCGACCTGTGCAACCTGCTGCTGAGCACCACCACCGAAGTTCAGGCCGACGCCTACGCCAGCCATCCACTCGGCTTCGTCCGCGTCGATGTTGTACATGCCGTCAACACTTGCCTTGGCAAAGAAGTTTTCGGTGAAGTAGTACTTCACGCCAGTACCGACATTGGCAAAGGTGCTGTGATCACGACCGCCACGCGCGGCTTGACCGATGCTCTGGTGAGCTGCCCCGGCAGAAACATAGGGACGCAGACCGACACCTGGCTGACCGAAATGATAGGTAGCATCAAGGGAAGTCAGGCTGCCTTTGATGTCCTTATGACCGCCCGCGCCAACAGGGTCTTGGGACGTCAAGTCATGGTATTCGCCATATGACAAACCAAGCGAAACGTCATCAGTCAGGAAATAGCTAGCGCCAGCCCCGTACAGTTCGCCGTCACGCTGCACATCGCGCGAGCTATCGGTGAAATAATGCTTACCGAATGCCTCCACCTCTACGGCACCTTGGCCTTGGGCCAGCGCGCTAATAGAAGTGGCGGCAACCAAAGAGCCAATTACAACGCCTAAGGTGTTTTTAAGCTTCATCCGTAAATCCCCATCTGGTGGTGAGTATCAGAACAATCTAAGGAAACCGGCTAACTGCAAGCCCAAGCTGTTCGCTAACAATAGGACAGCTTAATGCCATTAAGTTTCAGCGACTCCCGAGAATTTTTCGCGCAATTTATCAAGCGCTCGTTTGTAACGCATCTTCGTTGCGCTTAGTCCCATGTGCATGATGTCGGCAATTTCCTGAAACTCCAGTTCCGCGACAAAACGCAAAACAAGGATCTCCCGATCAATCTGATTCACATGAACGAGCCACTTGTCTAGCTCGGGCCTTTGTTCAACGCTGGGAGCCTTTTCGTCGGATGCTTCCTCGACAGGATCAAGGCTCAATGCATCAAGTAAGCGCCGCTTACGACGCTCCTTTCGGTATTGGGTAATGCACTCGTTATAAGTGATGCTATATAGCCATGTTTTAAATTTCGATTTACCTTCGAAGTTCTTCAAGCCATATAAAACCTTAAGCATCACTTCCTGACAGACGTCATCTGCGTCTCGGTCGTTTCCCAAATACCGCGCACATACATTGAAGAGCGTGCGTTGATAACGGCGCATTAACTCTTCATAGGCGCGTGTTATATGAAACAGCTCGGCATGGGCACGCTGCACCAGCTCCTCATCGGAGAGCTGGCGGGGGTCGTAGCTCATGGTCGGCTGTTGGGCTTTAGTCAAGACGCTTCGAACCGGCAATAATCGTGGCGGCCGTTTGCGGTAACCCGCAAAAGAGGCGGCGCACTTTAACAGAATACCGGGCCTAACGGCTGCCTACGCGCTGCTCAAGCAGCACTCTATTTGCAACCGAGATCAGCTCGCCCTCATCAGTGAGCAGCAAGGTTTTCGCTGTCCCGATCTCTTCAATCGAACCCTCCAGCTCTTCGATGCGCACCCTTTGGCCAACCTCATAGAGTTCACGCACGTAGATGCCAGCGAGAATCTGACTCACCAGCTCTCGGCTGCCAAGGCCGAAAGCCAGCGCAACAGCCAACCCAATGGATATCAGCGCAATGGCAATAACGTAGTTGAGCAGCTCGGTCTTTACCTCGAGCTGACCGATTGCCACCGAGATGATGATGATGATCACCAAGCCTTGCGCAATCCGCCCGAGCCCAGCGGAGTATTCAAGGCCGACGCTCTCCGCAGCTCCTCTCACCAGCCCATTGACCAGCTGAGCCAGCAGTATGCCAACCAACAGAATCAGCCCCGCGCCAAAAACCTTAGGCACATAAAGCGCGAGCATATCGAGTGTTGCCGAAACGCGGGCGAGGCCCAGGGATTCTGCAGCCGACACCAAGAAGATCAGCAACACAAACCAATAGACAATCTTGCCGAGCAACACCGAGATCGGCATGCGAATACCTGCACGCCCAAGCAGCTTTGTCGCCCCGGTACCGGCAACCAACCGGTCCAGTCCTATTTTGGCTAGGACCTTCGACAGCAGCGTGTCCAAAAGTTTGGCAACCACAAAACCGATAGCCACGAGCAACAGCGCCCCGAACAAGCGCGGGATGAATGCAGCGACGGGTTGCCAAAGAGCGCTCATAGCACCCAGAAAGCTCTGGCTCCAGGGATCAAGTTCCATGATCAATCGGCCTTATTGAAAGAGGTACGGGAATCGGAATGACGACGGGTAACAGCCGAGGTGTGCGGAGCGCCGCTATTGAATGCGATCATAACGCCCTGCAGCCAGTGGCCAATCAGGCCAAACAGGTCGCCAGCACCCACCTGTCGATTAGCTGTTTTCAGAACACGATCCAGACGGGCGTCATCGTGACGCTCTGGCTGCGTATTGAGCATGTCCCGCAGGGATTCTTCAAAGGGGTCGTGCATGGTATACCTCGACAACAGTGTGACTCTGACGGCACAGCCCTATGAGTAGTCACATCACACCCATTTCAGCCGGCGAAAGATCCACCACTGAAAAAACGCAACCGCACCAATGAGCACACAGGCTATTGCGAACCCGTAAGGGTTTTCGGAGCCAGGGATGCCGCCGACATTGATCCCGAGCAATCCCGTAAGAAAACTCATCGGCAGGAAAAAGCCGGTAATGATGCCGAGCAGGTACATGGTTCTGTTCATTCGCTCGCGCATTCGCCTTTCTTCGGCTTCAAGCACTAGATTGACGCGCTCACGAACCAGCTCCAGCTCTTCCAGATAACGAATCAACCGGTTACTAAGCTCATTCCAGTAGTCCGTATCGTCGTCGACAAACCACGGCAGTCGATTGCGTGTCAGCTGCGCATAGATTTCGCGCTGCGGTAGCAGGAAACGGCGCAGACCAGCCGCCTGGCGCCGCAATGACAACATCTTGTCTTGTGGCGGCGTGTACCGTTCATCCGTCTCGACTCTGTCCTCTTCTGCATCCAGTTTTTCGGTCAGGACGGCGACGAGTTGGTCAACCCGATCGGTGAGTGCGTCGGCCAGGCTCAGCAATACTTCGGACGCTGTTTTCGGACCAACTCCAGTTTCCAGTTGATGAAGCACCACCTCGGTCGAGCGCAGCGGTCGCAGGCGCAGCGAAATCACTCTGCGCGCATCGGCAAAAACACGTAGTGAAACCATGTCCTCAGGCTCGGCGTCGGGGTTCAGGTTCACGCCTCGCAGAAACAGAAGCAACTCGTCGTCGGGCAGCGAAAGCAAACGCGGACGAGTATTCTCTTCCAACAATACGTCGCAGGCGAACGCACTCAAACCGCTGTGGTTGCGCAGCCAAGCCTGTGCTTGTGCCTGACTTCGATCCCAATGGAGCCACAAGCTTTCATGCTCGGCCAATTCCAGACTGGAGATGTCCGTATAGCCAATCCTGCGTGCACCGCCTTGCCCGTTCAACACAAGGGCATGCAGAAGCCCTGTACGCCCTAGTTCATCATGCAACGGTCCCGCCTCCTACAAATCGCAAAAAAGCCCGGCATTGCCGGGCTTGATCAACCGACGGCCGCTGCTCAATCAGGCATCTTGAGCTCTTCGGGCGAAACGATAATACCGTTGTTGTCCGCATACACGTATTCACCAGGGCGGAAAGTAACCCCGCAAAACGTCACCGGAACATTGAGGTCGCCGATGCCGCGCTTGTCGGTTTTCATCGGATGGGTAGCCAAGGCCTGAACGCCCAGTTCCGTCTGCGCGATCACGTCGACATCACGTATGCAACCATAGATGACCAGACCTTCCCAGCCATTGCGCGCCGCCTTTTCGGCAAGCATGTCACCAAGCAATGCGCGGCGCAGCGAGCCGCCACCATCAACTACCAGCACCTTGCCAGTACCGTCGAGATCCACCTGCTCCTTGACCAACGAATTGTCTTCGAAGCATTTGATGGTGACGATTTGACCGCCGAAGGAGTCGCGGCCACCGAAATTACTGAACATCGGCTCAACCACCTGCACCAACTCGGGGTAGGCATCGCAGAGATCAGGGGTGATGTATTGCATGGTAAGTTTCCTCATTCTTGAAACGCGTCCGGCGTTGGACGTAAACATCCACCATGGACAAGCAGTTCGCTCACCAATCTCTATCACCGAGTCCCGCAGCAATCGCTACAACAGTGCTGGCAAAGCCGCGCCTAACGCGACAGCGGTAGACGGCTGAGATTATGACGCGATGGAGATCAAGCAGAAGGGCGACAATCGCCCTTCTGCCGTTCTGCTGCGTTTATTTGATTTCGGCGTCCGCCAGGAAGAACCAGGTATCGAGTACGGAATCCGGGTTCAGCGATACGCTTTCAATGCCCTGCTCCATCAGCCATTTGGCCAGATCAGGGTGATCGGAAGGACCCTGACCACAGATGCCGATGTACTTGCCCGCTTTATTACAAGCTTCGATCGCGTTCGCCAGCAGCTTCTTGACGGCCGGGTTACGCTCATCGAACAGATGAGCAATGATTCCGGAGTCACGGTCCAGACCAAGCGTAAGCTGGGTCATGTCGTTTGAGCCAATGGAGAAGCCGTCAAAGAACTCGAGGAACTCATCGGCCAACAACGCGTTGGACGGCAGCTCGCACATCATGATGATGCGCAGCCCGTTCTCGCCACGCTTGAGACCGAACTGTCCCAGGATGTCGATAACCTGGGACGCTTCGCCCAAGGTGCGCACGAAAGGCACCATCAGTTCGACATTGGTCAGTCCCATCACGTCACGAACCTTGCGCATCGCACGGCATTCGAGCTCGAAGCAGTCGCGGAAGGATTCGCTGATGTAACGCGATGCGCCGCGGAAGCCGAGCATCGGATTTTCTTCTTCCGGCTCGTAGAGCTTGCCACCGATCAGATTGGCGTATTCGTTCGACTTGAAGTCAGACAGCCGCACGATGACTTTTTTCGGCCAGAACGCAGCCGCCAGGGTGCTGACGCCCTCGACCAACTTCTCGACGTAGAAATCGACCGGGTCGCCGTAGCCGGCAATGCGCTTCTCGACACTGCTCTTCACATCAGCCGGCAAGCCATCGAAGTTGAGCAGCGCCTTGGGGTGGACACCGATCATTCGGTTGATAATGAATTCGAGACGCGCCAGACCGACGCCTTCATTGGGCAGCTGGGCGAAATCAAACGCACGGTCCGGGTTACCGACGTTCATCATGATCTTGAACGGCAGTTCCGGCATGGCGTCGATAGAGTTCTGACGGATGTCAAAGCCCAGCTCGCCCTCAAAAATCAGGCCCGTGTCGCCCTCAGCACAGGTGACGGTGACCCGTTGGCCGTCCTGCAGCAACTCGGTGGCGTTACCGCAACCGACCACTGCAGGGATACCCAATTCGCGAGCGATAATGGCCGCGTGACAGGTGCGACCACCGCGGTTAGTGACAATGGCGCTGGCGCGCTTCATCACCGGCTCCCAGTCAGGGTCGGTCATGTCGGAAACAAGCACATCGCCCGGCTGAACCTTGTCCATCTCGGAAACGTTGTGAATGATCTTTACCGGACCGGCACCGATACGCTGACCGATGGCACGGCCTTCGACCAGTACCTTGCCTTTCTCTTTCAGCAGGTAACGTTCCATGACGTTCCCGCTGCTGCGGCTCTTGACTGTTTCAGGGCGCGCCTGAACGATGTACAGCTGATTGTCATCACCATCTTTTGCCCACTCGATGTCCATCGGGCGGCCATAATGCTTCTCGATGGTCATCGCCTGATGGGCGAGATTAGCCACTTCCTCATCGGTCAGGCAGAAGCGCATGCGGTCAGCCTGGTCAACCTCGACGGTCTTGACCGACTTGCCGGCACTCGCCTCTTCCCCGTAGACCATCTTGATAGCCTTGCTGCCGAGATTGCGGCGCAGGATGGCTGGGCGGCCGGCTTCGAGGGTGTGCTTGTGTACGTAGAACTCATCTGGGTTGACCGCACCCTGGACAACAGTCTCGCCGAGGCCATAAGCACCAGTGATGAACACGACGTCGCGAAATCCTGACTCAGTGTCCAGCGTAAACATCACGCCTGCGGTGCCGGTCTCGGAGCGAACCATGCGCTGAACACCCGCTGACAGCGCGACCAACTTGTGGTCGAAGCCCTGATGGACACGGTATGCGATTGCACGGTCGTTGAAGAGGGAGGCGAAGACCTCCTTGGCAGCACGAATAACGTTGTCGACGCCACGGATGTTAAGGAAGGTTTCCTGCTGTCCGGCGAACGAAGCGTCCGGCAGGTCCTCCGCAGTCGCCGAAGAGCGAACTGCAACCGCCATTTGCTCATTGCCACCGGCCATTTCAGCAAATGCGGTTCGGATGTCGGCATCTAGCTTGGGAGGAAATTGCGCCTCCATGACCCAGCCGCGGATCTGCGCGCCGGCTTTGGCAAGCGCGTTGACGTCGTCCACGTCCAGCGCATCGAGAAGCTCATGGATTTGCTCGTTAAGACCGCTAAGCTCCATGAAATCACGATAGGCCTCGGCGGTAGTGGCGAAACCACCAGGTACCGAAACACCTGCACCTGCCAGGTTGCTGATCATCTCGCCGAGGGAGGCGTTCTTGCCCCCTACACGCTCAACATCATGATTGCCGAGCTTATCGAGGGAAACTACGTACTCTACCAAGGTGATCTCTCCACGTTGTGTTGGAAACTCGGTTCGTGCCCATCCGCGGCACGGTGGCCTGGCCCTGCAAAATAAGTAACAATGCCTGCCAATCGAGGCTCGGCGAAGGGGCTTACTATAGCTGAGAACCGTTCTTGACTTAAGGTCCCAAGCGCAATGAAACGAACTGCATTTTTCATATCCGACGGTACCGGGATTACGGCCGAAACGCTCGGCCAAAGCCTACTGGCACAGTTCGAAACCATTACTTTCACAAAGCTCACGCGGCCATATATCGATACGGCTGAAAAAGCGCGGGCAATGGTACAGCAAATCAATAAGGCGGCGGACAGCGACGGCGCCCGACCGATCATATTCGATACGCTGGTAAACCAGGAGATACGTGACATCCTGGCTGAGTCCAATGGATTCATGATCGACATTTTTTCATCCTTCCTTGCCCCGCTGGAACATGAACTGATGTCACGTTCTTCCTATTCCGTCGGCAAATCCCATTCGATCAGCCATAACGCCAACTACATGGAGCGAATTGACGCTGTCAATTTCGCTCTGGACAACGATGACGGTGCCCGCACGCACTACTATGACAAGGCCGATCTTATTTTGGTCGGCGTCTCCAGGTGCGGCAAAACGCCCACCTGCTTGTACATGGCAATGCAGTACGGCATCCGGGCCGCCAACTATCCGCTGACCGAAGACGACATGGAGCGCCTGCAACTTCCTGCCGCCCTCAAGACCCACCGCGACAAGCTGTTCGGTTTGACCATTGACCCTGACCGTTTGACCGCCATTCGCAACGAGCGCAAACCCAACAGCCGCTATGCCAGTTACGCCCAGTGCGAGTTCGAAGTTCGCGAGGTCGAGAACTTATTCCGTCGCGAGAACATCAACTACATCAACTCAACCCATTTCTCGGTGGAAGAAATATCCGCCAAGATTCTTGTCGAGAAAGGCGTGGAACGCCGGCTCAAATAGCTGCCGTTTTGCTAGACAACAAAAAGTCCGCTTTGTGCGGACTTTTTTGTTATTCAGCTCCAGCCGAATCCGGTTCCGTCGCAAATCAGTCGTCGAGTGTCGTTATATCGTCAGAAGGTATCGCCTGGCACACACACACACCCCTCCATCAATATTCGAGCGCTGCGGCTCATGATCGCTTTGGTTACGGTCCACTGACCGTCGACCTGTTTTGCCTCTGCGCCGACACGTAGGGAGCCGGACGGATGGCCGAAGCGCACCGCCTGAGGCTCGCCGCCACCAGCAGCCAGATTGACCAGCGTACCCGGGACCGCAGCTGCCGTACCAATGGCCACCGCGCACGTACCCATCATCGCGTGATGCAGCTTGCCCATCGACAGAGCGCGGACGAGAAGGTCCACTTCGGTCGCATCAATGGTTTTTCCGCTTGAGGTTCGATAGGTTTTAGGCGGCGAGACAAAGGCAACCTTCGGCGTGTGCTGCCGGGTCAGCGCCTCGTCCGCGGTCTTGATCAAGCCCATGCGCAACGCACCGGCCACACGAATCGACTCCAGACGAGCCAGAGCGTCCGGATCGCCGTTGATATCCTCACGCAGCTCGGTGCCCTGGTAGCCAATGTCCTTGGCATTGACGAAAACTGTCGGGATGCCCGCACTGATCATGGTCGCCTTGAGCGTACCGATGGCGGGAACCTCAAGATCATCCACCAGGTTGCCGGTGGGGAACATCGAACTACCCTCCTCGCCGTCGTCGGACGGATCGAGGAATTCGAGCACGATCTCGGCAGCGGGAAAGGTCACGCCGTCCAACTCGAAATCACCGGTCTCCTGCACCTGGCCGTTGGTGACCGGCACGTGGGCGATGATGGTTTTGCCTATGTTGGCCTGCCAGATCCGCACCACGCAGGTGCCGTTTTTCGGAATGCGCTCGGCGTCCACTAAACCGGCATGCAGCGCGAACGCACCGGCGCCGGTTGAAAGGTTGCCGCAGTTACCGCTCCAGTCGACGAAGGGCTTTTCGATCGACACCTGACCATAGAGGTACTCGACGTCGTGTTCAGGCCGACTGCTCTTCGACAGGATGACGCATTTGCTGGTGCTCGACGTGGCCCCGCCCATACCGTCTATGTGCGCCGAATACGGGTCGGGGCTGCCGATCACGCGCATGAACAGCTTGTCGCGCGCAGCGCCCGGCACTTGGCAGCTTTCCGGCAGGTCCTGCAGCCGGAAGAACACGCCCTTGCTGGTGCCACCACGCATATAGGTCGCGGGAATTCTGACCTGGGATACATGAGCCATGGAAATCTCGTCCTCATGAAACCGCTGCCACCGGCTGGCCACAGCGCAGATGAAAGATGCAATCGCCGCCCCGCTTCAGTACATGAGGTTGCACCGAAGCAGAGCGGCCGATTGGTAGTCACGCCTGTCCGAGGAAGTCCTTGGCGAAACGCTGCAGCACGCCGCCGGCCTCATAAACGCCGACTTCGGCCGCGGTGTCGAGGCGGCAGGTGACCGGGACACGGGTCTCTTCACCGCTCTTGTGCCGAATGACCAGGGCCAGGTCGCAGCGCGGCGACAGTTCACCTTCAATATCGAAGGTTTCCGTGCCATCAAGACCGAGGGTCAGGCGGGTGGTGCCAGCCTTGAACTCTACCGGCAATACGCCCATGCCGACCAGGTTGGTGCGATGAATGCGCTCGAAGCCTTCGGCGACGATTACCTCGACACCCGCCAGGCGCACGCCCTTGGCAGCCCAGTCACGAGAGGACCCCTGCCCGTAGTCAGCGCCAGCCACAATGATGAGGTTCTGCTTACGAGTCATGTAGCTCTCAATGGCTTCCCACATGCGCATCACCTTGCCTTCCGGCTCGACGCGCGCCAGCGACCCCTTCTGCACCTTACCGTCGACCACGGCCATCTCATTGACCAGCTGCGGGTTGGCGAACGTCGCCCGCTGCGCCGTGAGGTGGTCGCCACGATGGGTCGCGTAGGAATTGAAGTCTTCCTCCGGCAGGCCCATTTTCGCCAGGTACTCGCCGGCGGCCGAGTTCAGCAGAATGGCATTGGACGGCGACAGGTGATCGGTGGTGATGTTGTCCGGCAGGATCGCCAGCGGACGCATACCCTTGAGCGTACGCTCGCCGGCCAGCGCACCTTCCCAGTACGGCGGACGACGGATGTAAGTGGACATCGGACGCCAGTCGTAGAGCGGGCTCTTGGCTTCCTCGATGGTGCCCAGATCGAACATCGGAATGTAGATCTGCTTGAACTGCTCCGGCTTGACCGAGGACGCGACGATGGCGTCGATCTCCTCGTCGGACGGCCAGAGGTCCTTCAGGGTGATCGGATTGCCGTTCTTGTCGGTACCCAGCACATCCTGTTCGATATCGAAACGTACGGTACCGGCGATGGCATAAGCGACTACCAGCGGCGGCGAGGCAAGGAAGGCCTGCTTGGCGTACGGATGGATACGGCCGTCGAAGTTGCGGTTACCGGAGAGAACTGCAGTGGCATACAGGTCACGCTCGATGATTTCCTGCTGGATCACCGGATCCAGCGCACCGGACATGCCGTTACAGGTGGTGCAGGCGTAAGCGACGATGCCGAAACCGAGTTTTTCCAGCTCGCTCAGCAGCCCAGCTTCTTCCAAGTACAGCTTGGCGACCTTGGAGCCTGGCGCGAAGGACGTCTTCACCCAAGGCTTGCGCACCAGACCCAGCTCGTTGGCCTTCTTGGCCAGCAGGCCGGCCGCAACCACGTTGCGCGGGTTGGAGGTGTTGGTGCAGCTGGTGATGGCAGCAATGATCACCGCGCCATCCGGCAGCAGGCCTTCGGCCTCCTCGGCCCTGGCCGCAGCCAGCATGTCTTCGTCGGCGATGCCACACTCGTGCAGCGCCGAGGTCGGCAGACGCTTGTGTGGGTTGGAAGGGCCGGCCATGTTGCGCACCACGCTGGACAGGTCGAATTCGAGCACGCGCTCGTATTCGGCACCTTCCAACGCGGTTGCCCACAGGCCCGTTTGCTTGGCGTACTGCTCGACCAGCGCAACTTGCTCCGGCTCGCGGCCGGTCAGCTTGAGGTAATCGATGGTTTGCTGGTCGATGTAGAACATCGAAGCGGTCGCGCCGTATTCCGGGCACATGTTGGAGATGGTCGCGCGATCGCCAATCGTCAGGCTGTCGGCACCCTCGCCGAAGAACTCGACCCAGGCCCCGACCACACGTTCCTTGCGCAGGAACTCAGTCAGCGCGAGGACGATATCGGTGGCGGTGATGCCAGGCTGACGCTTGCCAGTCAGTCGCACACCAACGATATCGGGTAGTCGCATCATCGACGGCAGGCCGAGCATCACAGTTTCGGCTTCCAGGCCGCCGACGCCGATGGCGATCACACCCAGCGCATCGACGTGAGGAGTGTGCGAGTCGGTGCCTACGCAGGTATCCGGAAAGGCCACGCCACCGCGTGCCTGAATCACCGGCGACATCTTCTCCAGGTTGATCTGGTGCATGATGCCGTTGCCGGCCGGGATCACGTCGACGTTCTTGAACGCGGTCTTGGTCCACTCAATGAAGTGGAAGCGGTCCTCGTTGCGTCGCTCCTCGACGGCTCGGTTCTTTTCGAACGCATCGGCATCGAAACCGGCAAATTCCACCGCAAGCGAGTGGTCGACGATCAACTGAGTCGGCACCACCGGATTGACCTTCGCTGGGTCGCCGCCCTGCTCCGCGATCGCATCGCGCAGACCGGCGAGGTCGACGAGCGCGGTTTGGCCAAGAATGTCATGGCAGACGACGCGTGCCGGATACCAGGGAAAGTCGAGGTCGCGCTTGCGCTCGATGATCTGCTTCAGCGAATCGGTCAGCGCTTCGGGCTCACAGCGACGCACCAGCTGTTCGGCCAGGACGCGGGACGTATAGGGCAGCTTTTCATAGGAACCCGGTTGAATAGCTTCGATCGCCTCACGGGTGTCAAAGTAGTCAAGCCCAGTACCTGGCAAAGGTTTGCGGTGTTCTGTATTCATGCCGGAAGAACTCAATTCAGTAATGTTCTGTGGGGCAAGGTGCGGGGAGCCCGGCGACGAGCTCCCTCGCTCCGATCAACGCTGGGCGATCGGGACAACCTTGCGCTGCTCCGGACCGATGTACTCGGCGCTCGGCCGAATGATCCGGTTGTTGCTGCGTTGTTCGAACACATGGGATGCCCAACCGGTAACGCGCGAGCAGACGAAGATCGGCGTGAACAGCTTGGTCGGGATGCCCATGAAGTGATAGGCGGACGCATGGTAGAAGTCGGCGTTCGGAAAGAGCTTCTTCTGCTCCCACATGGTTTCGTCGACGGCGACCGAGACCGGATAGAGCACGGTGTCGCCCACTTCATCGGCGAGCTTTTCGGCCCAGACCTTGATCACCTCGTTGCGCGGGTCGGAAACGCTGTAGATCGCATGACCGAAGCCCATGATCTTGTCCTTGCGCTCGAGCATGCCGAGGATGGCTTCACGCGCTTCTTCCGGGCTCTTCCACTGCTCGATCATGTCCATGGCCGCTTCGTTGGCGCCGCCATGCAGCGGGCCGCGCAGCGAACCGATGGCACCGGTCACGCAGGAATAGAGATCCGACAGCGTTGAGGCGCAGACGCGGGCTGTGAAGGTCGAAGCGTTGAACTCGTGCTCGGCATAAAGAATCAGCGAGACGTTCATCACCTTGACGTGCAAGTCGCTAGGCTTCTTGTCATGCAACAGCGCGAGGAAATGACCGCCCAGGGTCTCTTCGTCGCTGGTGCAGTTGATGCGCACGCCATCATGAGTGAAGCGGTACCAGTAGCACATGATTGCCGGGAAAGCGGCCATCAGGCGCTCGGCCACATCGCGCTGCTGGTCGAAGCTGAGCTCGGGCTCAAGCGTGCCGAGCACCGACGAACCGGTACGCATGACGTCCATCGGATGCGCACTGGCAGGGATGCGCTCGAGCACTTCCTTTAGCGCCTGCGGCAGGTCCCGCATGGTCTTCAGGCGACTTTTGTAATCGATCAGCTGCTGTGTGTTTGGCAACTCGCCGTAGAACAGCAAGTAGGCCACCTCTTCGAAATCGCACTCGGCCGCCAGCTCACGTACGTCGTAACCGCGGTAGGTCAACCCGGCACCGGTCTTGCCCACGGTACACAGGGCAGTCTGGCCGGCGATCTGGCCACGCAGGCCTGCGCCACTCAAAACTTTTGCTTCAGCCATTGCTATCTCCTTCTTGGATTTGTTCTGGATACTGCAAATCACGTTGAAAAATGAACCGCACAGCCCCCGCTGGCTCGCAGCGGGGGCTTTCTGTCAGCTCTTCTTCTGAGCGAACAGTGAGTCGAGGTGCTGCTCGAATGCGTGGTAGTTGATGCGATCGTAGAGCTCCATGCGCGTCTGCATGGTGTCGATCACATTTTTCTGAGTACCGTCACGGCGCAGCGCGGTGTAGACATTCTCGGCCGCCTTGTTCATGGCGCGGAACGCCGACAATGGGTAGAGCACCAAGGACACTTCGACGCCGGCCAGCTCTTCGGTGGTGTACAGGGGCGTTGCACCAAACTCGGTGATGTTGGCCAGAATTGGCGCCTTCACGCGGTCGGCGAAGGTCTTGTACATCGCCAGCTCGGTGATGGCCTCGGGGAAGATCATGTCGGCACCCGCTTCGATGCAGGCCGCGGCGCGGTCCAGTGCGGCATTCAATCCTTCCACCGCCAGCGCATCGGTACGCGCCATGATCACGAAACTGTCGTCGGTACGTGCATCAACAGCCGCTTTGATGCGGTCGACCATTTCCTGCTGGGTGACAATTTCCTTGTTCGGGCGATGGCCGCAGCGCTTAGCCCCAACCTGATCCTCGATATGGATCGCCGCCGCGCCGAACTTGATCATCGACTTGACGGTACGCGCCACGTTGAACGCCGAGGAGCCAAAACCGGTGTCGACATCTACCAGTAGCGGCAGGTCGCAGACATCGGTGATGCGACGCACATCGGTCAGCACATCATCGAGACCGGTGATACCGAGGTCCGGCAGCCCCAGCGAGCCCGCGGCAACGCCGCCGCCGGACAAGTAGATGGCCTTGAAGCCGGCGCGCTTGGCCAGCAAGGCGTGGTTGGCGTTGATGGCGCCAACGACCTGCAGCGGATGCTCGCTGGCCACCGCGTCACGGAAACGCTGACCGGGGGTAGGAAGTGTCATGCCTCACCTCTTGGTTGTGATGTCTGTTGTTGAGCAGCCAGGTAGTGCCGCTCGATATTGCGCTTGGAAGCGCAGATGTGGCGCCGCATCAGCAGCTCCGCCAGCTCGCCGTCACGGTCGGCGATGGCATCGAGAATCCGGTGGTGTTCGGCGAACGCCTGACGCGGGCGGTTGGGCGTTGCGGAAAACTGGATGCGGTACATACGGACAAGTTGATACAGCTCGTCGCACAGCAACTTGGCCAGCGTGCGATTTCCGCTGCCCTGGATAATCCGGTAATGGAAGTCGAAGTCGCCTTCCTGCTGGTAGTAGCCAACGCCGGCCTGGAAGGCCTCATCGCGTTCGTGGGTGCTCAGTACCTTGCGCAGGTCTTGAATTTCCGCCTCGCTCATACGCTCGGCCGCCAGGCGACAGGCCATGCCTTCCAGTGACTCACGGATCTCGTAGAGCTCGATCAGCTCGGCATGGCTGAGCGACACCACCCGTGCGCCAACATGCGGCACGCGAACCAGCAGCTTCTGCCCTTCCAGCCGGTGAATCGCCTCGCGCAGTGGCCCGCGACTGATGCCGTAGGTACGCGCAAGCTCAGGCTCCGATATCTTGCTACCGGGCGCGATGTCGCCTTTCACAATGGCCGCCTGAATCCGTCGAAACACGTGCTCGGAGAGGGTTCCGCTGTCCACCTGATCGAGGCGGGGGACTTCCAGCGCATCCAGCATATTGTTGACACCTCAGCCGTTTATGGCCACAACTTAGCCCTGGAAACACGCCTGGTCAATGATACAAAAGTAGATTGTCGACAATCAGCTTGCCGATAGTGAGGTCGCCTGGACCCATGGCGCCGCAGTACGGCTTGAGCCTAGCTTCGTGATCTGCCGCCCATGCTAGAATGCGCCGCTATATACGCCACGTCCGGCGCTCGCTCCGACGTGCTTCAGCCTGGCTCGTTGTTCCGGCCGCTTTTCCGACTCGACTACCTGGATTTATGAGCACCAAAACCCGCCTTCTATTGCTCTGCCTCTTAAGCGCCCCGCTCTTGTCACAGGCCGATGACAAAACGATCTATGGCCTGAATGAGCACGTGGCATTGCCGGATTTCGGTCTGGAGGTGCCAGCCAAGCTTGATACCGGTGCCCAGACTGCCTCGCTCAGCGCGCGCGACATCGAGCGCTTCAAGCGCAACGGAAAAAGCTGGGTGCGCTTTTACCTGGCTATTGATGAAGCCCATGACCGTCCCATCGAACTCCCGCTGCAACGCATCAGCAAGATCAAACGCCGTGCGGGTGACTTCGATCCAGAGGAAGAAAAAACCTATACGCCGCGCCCGGTTGTTGAACTCAATTTGTGTATGGGCAAGGCAAAACGCAGCATCGAAGTGAACCTCACGGACCGAAGCGCATTCCAATACCCACTTTTGATCGGTTCCGAGGCGCTCTCTCGCTTCGGTGCCTTGGTCGACCCTGACCTTAAGTACGCTGCTGGCAAACCCGGCTGCATTATCGAATCTGACGCTGACGAGTAACCCCATGCGCGCACTTACCCTGCACCTGAAAATCCTGATTCTTTTGCTCGTCTCGCTGGGCATCGCAATCACCGCCTACCAGATCTTCATCTTGGGCATTCCGGTGACTGAAGATGAAACCGATGACCTTTGGAATATTGACGCCAAAGTCGAATTCCAGGCCAACCCGCGCGAGCCGGTGAAGCTGCAGATGTACGTACCGCCGCTAAATCAGGAATTCGTCAGCCTCAATGAGAGCTTCATTTCCAACAACTATGGCGTGAGCATCAATCGTGCCGATGGCAACCGCCGGGTTACCTGGTCAGCGCGGCGCGTCAATGGCAAACAGACGCTGTACTACCGACTGGTACTGACCCGACGCTATAGCGGTGAACAAACCAAGGCTACCGGCCCGATCTTCCGTGACAGCATTCCGGTTGAAGGGGCTGAGAAAATTGCGGCAGAAGCATTGCTATCACCCATTCGCCAGCATTCGGCAGACGTTGAAACCTTCATCAGCGAAGCCATCAAGCGGGTCAACAATGCCAATGACGACAACGTCAAGCTGCTGCTTGGCGGTGACGCTTCGACGCCCAACAAGGCAAGGGTGATCGAGCTATTGCTGTCCATAGCCCACGTTCCCATGGAGCGCGTACACACGGTTCGCCTGCAGGCCGACATGGCGCAATCTCCGGAGCTCTGGCTGCGGAGCTTCAACGGTGACAAGTGGCTGTACTTCAATCCGGAAACCGGTGAGCAAGGCCTGCCGGATGACCGCCTGGTCTGGTGGACTGGCAACGAGCCGCTGATGAACCTCGAAGGCGGACGTAACCCGCAAGTCACCTTCACGCTAAACAGCAGCGAGATGAACGCCATCCGCCTGGCAAAGCTGACTGACGAAAACACCGACGCAGACTTCCTCGAATATTCGCTTTACGGACTGCCACTGCAAACCCAGCAGACGTACCAGATCATGATCATGATTCCGATCGGTGTTCTGGTGATTCTGATTCTGCGCAACCTTGGCGGCCTGCAGACACTTGGTACCTTTACACCAGTTCTGATTGCTCTGGCCTTCCGTGAAACCCAGATCGGGTTCGGCATCATCCTGTTCACCGTCATCACGGCAATGGGCCTTTCGCTGCGCTCGTATCTTGAGCATTTGAAACTTCAGATGCTGCCACGCCTGTCAGTGGTGCTCACGTTCGTCGTGGTGCTGATCGCGGTGATCAGTCTGTTCAGCCACAAGCTTGGGCTCGAGCGCGGCCTATCCGTTTCACTGTTCCCCATGGTCATTCTGACCATGACCATCGAGCGCCTCTCCATCACCTGGGAAGAACGTGGCGGCGGTCATGCATTCAAGGTGGCGGTCGGTACGCTCATCGCAGCGGCGCTGGCATTCCTGCTGATGAATATTCCGGAGCTGACCTACTTCATGTTCACCTTCCCGGCAGTGCTGCTGATCATGGTTGGCTTCATGCTTGCGATGGGTCGTTATCGCGGCTACCGCCTGACCGAACTGTTTCGTTTCAAAGCCTTTTTGAAGGATTGAGCCATGTTCGGTCTAATCAAGACGTGGAAGGCACTCGAAGCCAAAGGCATCATGGGCATCAATCGCCGCAATGCGGACTACGTGCTCAAGTACAACAAGCGCAACCTGTATCCGATCGTCGATGACAAGATCATCACCAAGGAGCGAGCAATCGAAGCCGGTATCGATGTCCCGGAGATGTACGGGATCATCGAGACCGAGCGTGATATCGAAAAGCTCAAGGACATCGTCAAGGACCACACCGACTTCGTGGTCAAGCCGGCACAGGGTGCCGGCGGTGACGGCATCCTCGTCATCGCTGATCGCTTCGAGGGGCGTTATCGAACGGTGTCAGGAAAGATCCTGACTCACGACGAGATCGAGCATCAGATCTCCAACATCCTCACCGGGCTGTATTCGCTGGGTGGGCACCGCGACCGCGCTCTGATCGAGTACCGCGTGACCCCCGACCCGATCTTCAAGAGCATCAGCTACGAAGGCGTGCCGGATATCCGCATCATCGTCCTGATGGGCTACCCGGTCATGGCCATGCTACGTCTGCCAACTCGGCAGTCCGGTGGCAAGGCCAACCTCCACCAGGGTGCAATTGGCGTCGGAGTGGATCTGGCGACGGGCATCACGTTGCGCGGCACCTGGCTGAACAACAAGATCACCAAACACCCAGATACCACCAACGCCGTAGACGGCGTACAACTGCCAAACTGGGACGGCTTCATGAAGCTTGCAGCCGGCTGCTACGAGCTTTGCGGCCTTGGCTACATTGGTGTGGACATGGTACTGGACGAGGATAAGGGACCGTTGATCCTCGAACTCAACGCGCGCCCGGGCCTCAACATTCAGATCGCCAACGACTGTGGCCTTACCCACCGCGCGCATGCCGTGGAGAACCGCGTCGAGGAGCTCAAGAAAAGCGGGGGGCAGGAAACCCCAGAAGAGCGCGTGCGATTCGCTCAAGAGCTGTTTGGCCACATCCCGGCTCACGATTAAGCCATAGCCCGGTCTATTGGCCGGGTCACCCCCCGAACGAAACACATCATGCCCCTCTGCACGCTTCACGCCCTTCCCTATCGCCCCGATCCAGCCTTTTGGTTCGAGCGCATTCGCCAAGCGCCAGGCGCGGTGCTGTTCGACTCTGGCCGCCCGGTGGCAGAACGCGGCCGATTCGACCTGCTCAGCGCCTGGCCAATACAGGTGTTAGACCCGAGCGCGTCGGAAACAGGGGACGCATTTTTTTCAAGACTACGCGAGGCGCTCCGTTCACTGGGTGATGCCGAAGTGCCGTCGGGCATTGACCTACCCTTCATCGGTGGCCTGCTGGGCTATCTCAGCTATGACTTCGGCTCACAACTGGAAAAGCTGCCTGATCATGCTGCCGATGACCTGGGCCTACCGCACGCCCGGTTCGGCGTCTATGCCTGGGCCGTAGTGAACGATCACCAGCGTCAAACCACGCATCTGGTCTTTCATCCGTCATTGGTCCAGGCGGAACGCAGTCGCCTGACCGCCTTGTTCGAGGCTGATTGGGCATCTCCACCCTCGACGTTCAGCTTGTCGTCAGCTTTCGTCGCGGACCTGCTGCCCAGCGAGTATCAAGAAGCTATATCGCGCATCCAGCGGTATATCCAGGCAGGTGACTGTTATCAGGTGAACTTCGCCCAACGGTTTCAGGCGATCTATAGCGGCGATCCGTGGCAGGCGTTCCGCCTCTTGCGCGACGCCTGCCCGACCCCCTTCGCCGGTTTCATGACGATGGAAGAAGGCGCAATTGCAAGCGTCTCCCCTGAGCGTTTCTTGCGCGTGAGTGACAGGACAGTCGAGACCCGCCCGATCAAGGGCACCCGTCCAAGAAATCTGGACCCGGAAAGCGATCTGGCTCAAGCCGACGCGCTGATGGCCAGCACAAAGGACCGGGCAGAGAACCTGATGATTGTCGACCTGCTACGCAACGACCTGGGCCGCAGCTGTGAGATCGGAAGCGTACGGGTTCCGGAGCTTTTCTGCCTGGAAACCTACCCCAATGTGCATCATCTGGTTAGCAGCGTCACGGGCCGACTCGATCCGAACAAGGATGCGCTTGACCTGCTCACCGGTGCCTTTCCGGGCGGATCGATTACAGGCGCACCGAAGATTCGGGCCATGGAAATCATCGATGAGCTAGAGCCGACTCGCCGCTCCATTTACTGTGGCTCACTGCTCTATCTGGACGTGCGTGGCGAAATGGACAGCTCTATTGCGATCCGCACTCTGCTGTTCCGCAAGGACGGCGTGTATTGCTGGGGCGGCGGCGGAATCGTGGCTGACTCGGCGTGGCAGGCCGAATATCAGGAGACGCTGGACAAGGTGAGCGTGTTACTGAGAACCCTGGAGACGACGCTGGCGTCATAGGCTCCACGGGTCTTGGACAGCTACCGTGGAGCCTGGTCGTTTATAGCGTCAGCTTGCGGTTGGATGCCTTGATGAATTCTTGCTTGAGCGCGTCGAACGTATGCACCGCGGGAAACTGAGGGAACTCGCGGATCACGTTGTCCGGTGCGTGAAAGAGGATGCCAGCGTGCGCCTCGGAGAGCATGGTGGTGTCGTTGTACGAATCGCCTGCTGCGATGATGCGGTAGTAGAGGCTCTTCAGCGCAATGACCGACTGGCGCTTGGGGTCCTTCTGACGAAGCTGGTAATCCACGACGCGATCCGATTCGTCAGTGATCAAGCGATGGCAGAGCAGCGTCGGAAAACCTAGCTGACGCATCAGCGGCTGCGAAAACTCGTAGAAGGTGTCCGACAGAATGACCACCTGGAAACGCTCACGCAGCCAGTCCACAAACTCGATGGCACCATCCAGCGACTGCAATGTGGCAATAACCTTCTGGATGTCCGATAGCTTCAGGTTGTGCTCATCCAGAATACGCAGCCGCTGCTTCATCAGTACGTCGTAATCAGGGATGTCGCGCGTGGTTGCCCGCAACGATTCGATTCCAGTGGCCTCAGCAAACGCGATCCAGATTTCCGGAACCAATACCCCTTCAAGGTCGAGACAGGCGATTTCCACGGACGCGCTCCTTACAGCAGAAAAATTGAAGCGGCACTCTAACGGCAAGGTCCCTGCGAAGCAACGCGCTGCTTATGCCACAAAGAATGGGCTTTCTTCCTTAAACGTTATTTAGGGTAATAAAGACTCTTTGTTACCATCGCGCAGCAGAGCGCTAAGCGCCAACCAAGGAAGCCGCCTGATGAGCCAAACCATTGATACAGCTGAGCTGGCAGCCTCATATGCCGGCAAATCTCCGCAGGACATACTCAAACTTGCCTTCGATCTCTTTGGGGATGATTTGTGGATCTCCTTCAGCGGAGCCGAGGATGTCGTATTGGTCGACATGGCCTGGAAGCTGAACAAGGACGTGAAAGTGTTCAGTCTCGATACCGGACGACTGCACAGCGAAACCTATCGGTTCATCGAGCAGGTCCGCGAGCACTATTGCATTCCCATCGAGTTCATGACGCCAGACCCGGCGTTGTTGCAGCCGATGGTTAACGAGAAGGGACTGTTCAGCTTCTACCGAGACGGCCATGGCGAGTGCTGCGGGATTCGCAAGATCGAACCGCTTCGCCGCAAGCTGTCAGGCGTGCGCGCTTGGGCGACGGGCCAGCGCCGCGACCAAAGCCCGGGAACACGCAGCCAGGTTGCGGTTCTGGAAATCGACAACGCGTTCTCGACAGCCAACCACAGCCTGTACAAGTTCAATCCGCTGGCACAGATGACCAGCGAAGAGGTCTGGGGTTATATCCGTATGCTCGAGCTGCCCTTCAACAGCCTGCACGAACGTGGGTTTATCAGCATCGGATGCGAGCCTTGCACACGCCCAGTGCTGCCAAATCAGCATGAGCGAGAGGGGCGCTGGTGGTGGGAAGAGTCGACCCAGAAGGAATGCGGCCTACACGCCGGGAACCTGATCGCTAAAAACTAACGATCTACGCCGGGATCTCTCTATCAAGGGGCTTTAAAACGGCCCCTTGCCGAGCCTGGCGTACTGTTGTCGGTTCAACGGATGGGATGGCGGTCGAATTAGAAGGTCGGTAGGTCGACATCCATGAACAATTCGTCCAGCTCCACTTTGTTTTTGCATTGCACAGCTTTCTCAAGCATTTCTCGATCAAGATGCGGGGCAAAGGTTTCGATGAAGTCACACATGAAGCCGCGCAGAAAGGTGCCCCGACGAAAACCGATTTTGGTCACGCTGGGCTCGAACAGCTCGCTGGCGTCGAGCACGACCAGATCCGGGTCGAGCTTCGCGTCGACAGCCATGCGCGCGACGATTCCGACACCCAATCCCAGACGTACATAGGTCTTGATGACGTCGGCATCGGCGGCGGTAAACACTACCTTTGGCGACAGGCCCCGGTGGCTGAACGCTTCATCCAGCTTGGATCGCCCGGTAAAGCCAAACACGTAGGTCACGATTGGATGTTCGGCCAAGGCTTCCAGCGTGAGCTTCTGCAGCTTGGCCAACGGATGCCCCTGGGGCACAACAACGCAACGGTTCCAGCGATAGCAAGGCATCATCACCAGGTCGCCGAACAGCTCCAGCCCTTCAGTCGCAATGGCGAAATCGACGGTGCCGTCAGCCGCCATCTCGGCAATCTGCATCGGCGTGCCCTGATGCATGTGCAGCGAGACATCCGGGTATTGCTTGATAAATGCACTGATCACCGGCGGCAGAGCGTAGCGCGCTTGCGTGTGGGTTGTGGCGATGCTGAGCGTGCCGCGTTTTTCGTTGGAGAACTCCTGCGCAATCTGTTTGATGCTTTCGCATTTGCGCAGAATTTCTCCAGCGGTGGTAATTATTCGCTCGCCGGCGGGCGTAACCCGGGTCAGATGCTTCCCACTGCGCGCGAATACCTCCACGCCCAGCTCGTCTTCCAACAGCCGGATTTGTTTGCTGATACCGGGCTGTGAAGTGAACAGGCTTTGCGCCGTTGCCGAGACATTGAGGTCATGGTGCGCCACCTCCCAGATGTAACGCAGTTGCTGAAGCTTCATAGAGATCCCTCAAAGGCCAATGGCGCCCGGACGCCACCCATGTTTTTATAACGTTATGCACCAGAACTGAGAAATTCTAGGCCATTTCCATATGAATCGCCGGTAGGCCGCTGCTTGATCTGACATACCAGCGCGGTAAGCCTGACGCGTCAGTCCAGTCGAGCCACCTACCAAATCACACCTCACCCGCCGGCCACAGGCCTCGAGTCATGGCTGGACTTGATTGAGCTTAGCAGCCGGGAATCAAATCACTATGCACCGAGCCCGCCCTGCCACCTGCCGCGCCGGGGGGGGGGGGGGCAGGCCAGGTTGTCAGTGCGTGCGCGCCGACAAAAAACGCAGAGCTTGATACAGCGCTTCTGTTTTAGGCATCGCGAAACCTGCATCTGCCGCAGCGGCCAGCGGAGCAGCATAGATCGCATCGAGCTCCATCGGGCGCCCCTGCGCATGATCGTGGTACATGCTCGGCAGATAATCGGGCATTTTATCGGTGAACGTCATCATTCGATCCACAAGCGCATCGGGTAGAGGTAGGCCACAGGCAGCGGCGGCGCCGCAGGCTTCCAACATAATCGATTTGACCAAGGCTCGGCTGTCGGGGTTTGACATCAAGGGTGCTGTGCTGGCATCGAGCAGGACGGAGAGACCGTTATACGGCAGGTTCCACACCAGCTTCTGCCACCGCGCCTGTGCGAGATTCGTGGCTGCATTAGAATCGATGCCCGCCTCGCGAAACATGGCAACCGCTTCTTCTACCAGCCTCTGCTGATCAGCTTCACTGGCCGGCCCGGAATGGTAACCAATGTTTACCCCGCCTAGTGCCTGATGCTCGACGACACCCAACGCCGAGCGGTGCGCACATATCAAACAGAGGCCACCCAGCAGATGAAGGTCACTCGGAAGCGCTTGGCGCAAGGTCTCCTCGACGCCCAGACCGTTCTGCAACACCACGACCTTGGCGTCTTCCGCCGCAGCCTCGGCGATCAGGGGGGCCAACTCCTTATTACTGGTGCTTTTCGCTCCGATCAACAACCAGTCGCATTTGGGCATCTGGGCGGCAGTGCGATACGCCTGGACCGAGTCCAGGTGCATTGAGCCATGCACCGCGCTGTTTATCTGCAAGCCGTTCTGCAGGACCGTCTCGTACTCGCTTCGCAGAAGAAAGTGCACATCGTATCCCGCCCGAGCGAGCATCGCGCCGTAAAAGCCGCCAATGGCGCCTGTACCAATGATTCCGATTCGAATGTTGGGAGCAGTCATGCAAGGACTCCAGCGGCAGATCAGTGAAGCGCCATGATGGGGGCGCGAATAAACGACCACCTTATCAGCGTCCACAGACAGCGCCCAGTGGCTATAAACAGCGGCATGACAGAACAGGTACCAGCGATATCCGGCCAGCCGTCCGACTTCAAGATGATTGTCGAGGCAACGCAATACGCGATAAGGTTCCGCTCCCCGCTGCGCCCTCAAGCTCTGCTCCGCCGCACCGGGATTGGCTGGCGGACGGCATCTGTGACCCCGACGAGAACACGATGGCTGATTTACCGATCGACGACCTTAACGTTTCTTCCAACGAGACACTGATCACTCCAGATCAGTTGAAGCGTGAAATCCCGCTGACTGCTGCTGCGTTGGCGACCGTCTCCGAAGGGCGACAGGTGATACGCAACATTCTCGACGGCAAGGATCATCGCCTGTTCGTCGTGGTGGGACCCTGCTCGATTCATGACCTGAAGGCCGCGCATGAATATGCCGAACGCCTCAAGGTGCTGGCCGATAAGGTCTCCGATAGCCTGTTTCTGGTCATGCGGGTGTACTTCGAAAAGCCACGCACGACAGTCGGCTGGAAAGGCCTGATCAATGATCCTTACATGGACGATTCGTTCAAGATTCAGGATGGCCTGCATATTGGCCGCCAGTTACTGCTCGACCTCGCCGAGATGGGTTTGCCAACTGCTACCGAAGCCTTGGACCCGATTTCCCCACAGTACCTGCAGGACCTGATCAGCTGGTCGGCCATCGGTGCACGTACCACCGAATCCCAGACACACCGAGAAATGGCCTCCGGCCTGTCCTCTTCGGTGGGTTTCAAGAATGGCACCGATGGCAGCCTGACGGTTGCAATCAACGCGCTGCAGTCGGTTTCCAGCCCGCACCGTTTCCTGGGCATCAACCAGTCCGGCGGAGTTTCCATCGTCACCACCAAAGGCAACGCCTACGGTCATGTTGTGCTGCGTGGCGGGAATGGCAAGCCGAACTACGATTCGGTCAGCGTTGCAGTATGTGAACAGGAATTGAGCAAGGCTGGCATCAAGCCGAACATCATGGTCGACTGCAGCCACGCCAATTCAAACAAGGATCCAGCCTTGCAACCACTGGTGATGGACAACGTGGCCAACCAGATCCTAGAGGGCAACAATTCAATCGTGGGTCTGATGGTGGAAAGCCACCTGGGCTGGGGCAGCCAGCCCATTCCCAAGGACTTGAACGATCTGAAATATGGCGTCTCCATCACCGATGCCTGCATCGACTGGGAAGCCACCGAAAAAGCGCTGCTCGGCATGCACACGAAGCTGAAGGACGTTCTGCCTAAACGCGCCCGCAACTGACGCTGTCAGAGTTGGAAAAAACGCCGCTTGCCGGCGTTTTTTTATTCCCGGTCAGGACCGTCCGCACCACCAGCCTGCCGTTCGATATACCACTCAACATACGAGCAGGACGGAATAACCGTATATCCCTCGCGCTCGGCGTATTCCAGCGCATGCCGGGTCAACACCGCAGCTACACCTCGACCACGAAGCGCATCGGGCACGAAGGTTCGATAGATATCCAGCGTCTGCTTGCCTAGATCAACATAGGCCAGATAAGCGCGATGGCCATCCACGACTGTCTCGAACTGGTGACTCGTTCGATCATGATGGATATTCAGCTGTTCGGTCATCTCGCCTCCTCAGCAGGCTGGACCTGCCATGATTGTCTGGAAGTTACGTGGATCACGCTCACGCACTCTCCGTTTTTATTGTTAGCTGGACGACGCATGCTACCGCCAGGCAAGACTTCGCTTCAATTGCTTAAATCATCAGCGCGCTGCAATGAACCGAATGGGCTGTAAACAAACGGTCAACGCCGATAAAAACTGCAACTTTTCGGCACTCGCACCGGTCCATGTAGCGAGTGCAGCGTTGGCGCTGATTGTTTTTCAATCAGTTCGGCCAGCAGATGCAGTTAAAAGAATGAGCATGCAGAAAAAATGTGGTAGCAGCTGCTTGGCTCAGTTTACTTAGCGCAACTAATCGGTAGTATGTGCGCGCCAACTTTCCATAACGGGAGTTGCCATGGATTTCATCCTTAAGGGGAACACGATGAACAACGTTCTGAAATTTTCTGCTCTGGCTTTCGCCGCAGTTCTGGCTACTGGTTGCAGCAACAGCATGACCAAAGAAAGCGAAGCCCGCCTGACCGCGACCGAAGACGCCTCCGCCCGCGCTCAAGCGCGTGCTGACGAAGCGTACAGCCGTGCCGACGAGGCTCTGCAGGCTGCTCAGAAGGCTCAGCAGACTGCTGACGAAGCCAATGAGCGTGCGCTGCGTATGCTGGAACGCGCCAGCCGCAAGTAAGCTTCAGGCAAAAAAAAGCCGACCTGCAATCAGGTCGGCTTTTTTATGGGCGCCTGGTTTTACAGACTCCATATGCAGGCTGCAAAATTCTAGAAGACGGGTTCTTCATGAGTGGCCAGAGCCTGGCCCTGCTCGGCGATCTGGATTGGCAGACCGTCCTCGCCCGCAATGATCTCACGAACCATTTCCCAGTCCAGCTGCAGCGAACCTGCAGGCTCGTCACGCTTGAGCAATGTGTTGATCACCACCGCATGCTTGTCCATGAGCGTCATCTTCTTTTCTTCGTCCTGGAGCGGAGTGTGCGCCTCCAAATAGACCTTGCCCTGGCTCACGCCAAATTTGTAAGGCTCATCGATGATCCGCACCGATGTTCCAACCTTAACCAATCCCGCCAGCTCCAACACGTTGTGGTTGAGCATACGGAAGCAACCATGGCTGACGCGCATGCCGATTCCGAATTTCTTGTTCGAACCGTGGATGAGATAACCGGGCAACGCCAAGCTCATCTTGTAAGGACCAAGCGGATTATTCGGCCCTGGCGGCACCACCTTCGGCAGCGGATCACCGTCGGCGGCGTGTTCGTCGCGGATAGATTGCGGCGGATACCAGGCCGGGTTGCTGGTCATCGCTGAAATCCGCGTGTTGCCAACGGGAGAACCCCAGCCTTCACGCCCAATGCCGAGCGGAAAGGTGTGCACCACGTTCTCGCCCTCCGGGTAGTAATAAAGACGGTACTCCGCAAGATTGATCACAACGCCTTCCCGCGGTCCGGGGGGCAGAATGTACCGAGTCGGCAGAATGATGTCGGTCCCCTCGCCTGGCAACCATGGGTCTACGCCCGGGTTTGCCGCAACCAATTCCAGATAGCCCAGATCATGTGTTTCGCCGAGCGCAGCGAAGGTGTCTTCGTACTTGGCCTTGATCACTTGGATCTGCCCGACGACGTCCTCGCCCTCTGGCGGCAGCGGTAATTCGAGTGCGACAGACTGGCTGGCCGAGAATAAAGCTGCGATAGACACACTGCAGGCGACTGCAAACGCACGCGAGAGCATTCAGGGGTTTCCTTGGGAGAGTGTTCGTGTTGCGCCGATTGTACTCGAAGCACCGGCGGACGCCGACCTACCAGGCGCTGACGGCAGACGGAAGGCCTTTTCTTTGGGCGCTGAGTGCATCGCGACAAGCAGGGCAAAGTCGGCGATCCTTGAGCACGGAGCGCTCGATATCTTTCCAGAGCGGGCGCGCTGGCAGAAAACCTCCGCACAGCGTGCGATCAACCTGCCCGCTCAACTCCAGCTGCCGTAACGCCAGGTGCAGCCGATTCTCCCGACAAGCAAACAGGTCGAACTGCTCGTCTGGAACGATGAGGCGATAGGCAAAAAGGGTCCAGGCTGGGCGCGGCATCTGAGGCTCCGATTCGAGGGGCGCGACAGTAGCCGCGCGCACGCTTCAAAGCAAGGGTTCGAGCACCGGCCAGACGTTGTCCAGCAGCCGCTGCTGGGCACCCGCAGTGGGATGAATGCGATCGGCTTGCATCATGCCCTCAACACCCCCAACCCCATCGAGTAGAAACGGGACGTATGGCAGGTTCCGCTCGGCTGCAAGCGAGTCGAACGCTTCCTCAAATGCGCGCGTGTAGCGTTGCCCCAAGTTCGGCGGCAAACGCATCCCTAGCAACACGACATTGGCATCGGCGTCACGTGATAGGTCGACCATTGCCGCCAGGTTTCTGTTCAGTTGCTTCGGCGACTGGCCGCGAAGCCCGTCATTACCCCCCAGTTCAATGATGACTACCTCCGGATCGTATTCCGCCAGCAATGCGGGCAACCGCGCCAGCCCCCCCGCACTGGTATCACCGCTGATCGAAGCATTCACCACGCGATGGTCGAGATTCTCTGTATCAAGGCGTTGCTGGAGCAGCTGTACCCAGCCCTGGCTGGTTTCCAGCCCGAAAGCGGCGCTGATACTATCCCCGACCACCAACACCGTTCCCGCCATGGCGCCCTGAGCCCAGCACAGCAAAACCAGGACCCCACCTCTCAGCCAATTTCGCATCGGATTCTCCATGAGCACCAGCATTCTTGACGCCCGGAACCTTAGCAAAGCGGTACCCAGCGCGGAAGGCGAGCTGGCGATACTAGACGATGTGTCGTTGAGTCTCGACAAGGGCGACAGCCTTGCCATCGTTGGCACTTCAGGTTCCGGCAAATCGACGCTGCTCGGTTTATTGGCTGGCCTGGATCTGCCGACATCAGGCGAGGTACAGCTGGCTGGTCATCTACTCGGGGCGCTGGACGAAGACCAGCGCGCCCGTGTGCGAGCCGAGCACGTCGGCTTCGTTTTCCAATCGTTTCAGCTGCTCGACAGCCTCAACGCCTTGGAAAACGTCATGCTTCCGCTCGAGCTGCATGGCCGTTCCGACGCACAAGCAAAAGCGACCGAGTTGCTCGACCGGGTCGGCCTTGGTGCCAGGCTGCACCATTATCCACGGCAACTGTCAGGCGGCGAACAACAGCGCGTGGCCGTCGCCCGCGCCTTTGCCGCCGAACCCGCGGTGCTGTTCGCCGACGAGCCGACCGGCAACCTCGACAGCCACACCGGCGCAACCATCACCGAACTGCTGTTCGAGCTCAACCGAGAGCGAGGCACTACATTGGTGTTGGTAACCCATGACGAACGCCTGGCCCAACGCTGCCAGCGCCTGCTTCGCCTGGAAGGCGGTCGCCAACTCGTCGACGAGTTGAGTCAATGAAGCATGTGCCCATCAGCCGTTTGGCAAAGTTAGCGCTGCGTCAGCTGTCGCGAGATGCGCGAGCTGGCGAGTTGCGTGTGTTGTTCTTCGCATTGCTGATCGCCGTTGCGGCCAGTACGGCCATTGGTTATTTCGGTGCGCGCCTGAACGACGCCATGTTGCTGCGTGCTACCGAGTTCCTGGGCGCCGACCTGGTCTTGAACGGTAGCGCACCCGCGGCACCTGAACAGATCGAGGCAGGTGAACGGTTACAGCTCCAGCACGCCCGGGTTGTTGAGTTTTCCAGTGTCGTCGCCACGGACGACAACCTGCAGCTGACCAGCGTCAAGGCCGCTGATGACAGCTATCCGTTACGCGGTGAGCTTCGCAGTGCAGCGGCGCCATATCAGCCCGAACAGCCCGGAACAGGTCCGAAGCCTGGGCAAGCCTGGGCCGAAGCACGCTTGTTCGCCGCCCTGAACCTCCAGATCGGTGACTGGATTGAGGTTGGTAACAAGCCGCTGCAGCTGACTCGCGTGCTGACCTACGAGCCCGATCGCGTCGGTGATTTCTACAGTTTGACGCCACGCGTGCTGATGCACCTGGATGATCTCGAAGGCACCGGCGTGGTACGGCCGGGCAGTCGCGTGCGCTATCGCGAACTCTGGCGAGGCTCCCCTGAGCAACTGGCAGATTACGAAGAAGCAATCAAAGCTGATCTGCAGCCGCACCAGCGCATCGAAACTGCCAAGGACGGCAACCGCCAGATTGGCGGCGCACTGGGACGCGCCGAACGCTACCTCAACCTGGCCAGCCTGGCCGCTGTGCTGCTCGCGGGAGTAGCGGTGGCGCTATCAGCCGCACGCTTCGCGGCGCGCCGTTTCGACGCCAGCGCGCTGTTGCGCTGCCTTGGCTTGTCACGCCGCGAAGCATTACTGCTCTACACCTTTCAGCTCGCCTACCTCGGTTTGGTTGCCAGCACAGCTGGCGCGCTGCTGGGCTGGGCCGCACAACATGGACTGTTTTTCCTGTTACGTGAACTCGTCGTGAGTGAAGTGCCACCCGCCACGCTTTGGCCAGCGCTGGCTGGGATTGCGACCGGCCTAGTTGCACTGGCGGGTTTCGCCCTGCCGCCGCTGGCCGCGTTGGGACGTGTGCCCCCGCTGCGGGTTCTACGCCGCGATATGCTGCCGATCCCGCCGAGCTCCTGGCTGGTGTACGGCGCCGCCGTTATCGCACTCGGCTTGATCATGTGGCGCCTCAGTCTGGACCTGAAGATTACCCTCGCGCTGCTGGGCGGCGGTCTGCTCGCCACCGTGGTTCTCGGTGGACTGCTGTTGCTGGCATTGAAGGGGCTGCGTCGGGCGCTGTCAGGCGCATCACTGACATGGCGTCTTGGCTTAGGACAGCTACTCCGTCACCCACTGGCGGCAGCTGGTCAGTCGCTGGCTTTCGGGCTGATACTGCTCGCCATGGCGTTGATCGGTTTGCTGCGCGGCGAACTGCTCGACACTTGGCAAAACCAGTTGCCGGATGACGCCCCCAACCATTTCGTACTGAATGTCCTGCCCGCCGACCGCGACGCGTTCGCCGCACGCATTGAGGCCCTCTCTGATCACGCGGCTCCCCTGTACCCGGTAGTCCCAGGTCGCCTGGTTGCCATCAACGGCGAACCGGTGCGCCAGTTGGTAAGCAAGGAAAGCCAGGGCGAGCGTGCGATTCGTAGAGACCTGAGCCTGACCTGGGCCGAGGACCTGCCCTCCGACAATCGTCTGACCGCCGGCCAATGGTGGACCGGAGCACCAGGCGAACTGCCCGGCGTGTCGGTGGAAGCCGAGCTGGCCGAAAGTCTTCAAGTCCAGCTGGGCGATCGACTCAGCTTCACCGTTGGCGGGCTCACCCGCGATGTCAGCGTGACCAGCTTGCGCGAGGTCAACTGGGACAGTTTCCAGCCCAACTTCTACATGATCTTCGAGCCGGAAACCTTGCAAGACGTGCCCGCCACCTACATGACCAGCTTTCACCTGCCGGAAGGCAAGGACCGCGAATTGGTGCAGCTGGCCAGGGACTTTCCGTCTGCGACGATATTGCAGGTCGAAGCCTTGCTCAGCCAGTTACGCAGCATCCTGGCGCAGGTCTCGCTGGCGGTCGAATATGTGCTGATGTTCGTGCTGGCGGCTGGCCTGGCGGTACTGTTCGCGGGTCTTCAAGCAACGCTGGACGAGCGGATTCGTCAAGGTGCGCTGCTTCGGGCGCTGGGGGCGGAGCGAAAATTACTGCTCAGAGCCCGGCGGACCGAATTCGGCGTATTAGGCGCCGCCAGCGGTGTGCTCGCAGCGTTGGGCTGTGAACTGGTCAGCGCCCTGCTCTACCACTTCGTCTTCGATCTTCGCTGGCAGCCCCACCCATGGCTGCTTTTGCTGCCCCTAATCGGCGCGCTACTAGTCGGCGCTGCGGGTGTGCTGGGTACGCGCCGAGCACTCAACGCCAGCCCGCTGAATGTGCTGCGTGAAAATTGACCGGAGCAGGCAGCGGGTTGGACTGCCTGTAGAATCCCCAGCCCGTGCCTGAACTGGAAACACCATGAGCCGTTATCGTCCACCTCGCCCTGCCGGTACCCCTCTGATCACCCCCGAAGGCGAGGCAAGGCTACGAGCCGAGCTGCATGAACTGTGGCATGTGAAGCGGCCTCAGGTTACCCAGTCGGTCAGCGAGGCAGCCGCGCAAGGGGACCGTTCGGAAAACGCTGAATACACCTACGGCAAGAAGATGCTGCGCGAAATCGACAGCCGCGTGCGCTTTCTGACCAAACGGCTGGAGAAACTCAAAGTGGTCGCAGAACGGCCAAGTGATCCCGGAAAGGTCTATTTCGGCGCCTGGGTGACTGTAGAGGACGAAGACGGAGAACAAGCCCGCTACCGTATCGTCGGCCCCGATGAGCTGGACCTGCGCCAAGGGCTGATCAGCATCGATTCACCGCTGGCGCGCGCTTTGGTGGGCAAAACGCTGGATGCCGAAGTCCAGGTGCAGACGCCTACCGGACCGAAGCTCTGGTACATCACCGCCATCGATTATCCATGACCAGCTAGTTGTTTTCGGACCTATTGGTCACGAAATATCTCGATCTGGCGGATAAGTTCGGTCAACGTGCGCGCTATCACTTTCCTACCCAGCCGCTTGTTCCATCTGGTAACAGGCGTTTCGCTGATGCCGCTACGCCCACTAAGTTTCTGCGTAGGCGAAACACCGCGGCAGAGCACTTCAACCAGTCGCTAGACAAACTGGCACGAATGCTGCGCCGGTTATCGCTGCAGTACGCGCTAGGCGCGGTGAATGGCGAGGGATTGCCCAATCTCCAGTCACCCTAGTTGAGTGCATTCATGAATAAGAACAAGACAGTGTTTGCTCTATGCCTCGGGACCGTAATGGCTGTTTCCAGCCAGGTCCAGGCAGGCCTGTTCGGCTCCAGCGGCTACACCCAGACGCGTTATCCGATTGTGCTGGCGCACGGCATGCTCGGTTTCGACAGCATACTTGGCATCGACTACTGGTACGGCATTCCTCAGGCGCTTCGACGTGACGGTGCCCAGGTGTACGTCACTGAAGTCAGTCAGCTCAACACCTCGGAGCTTCGTGGGGAGGAGCTCTTGCAACAAGTCGAGGAGATCGTCGCGATCAGCGGCAAACCAAAGGTGAATCTGGTCGGCCACAGTCACGGCGGACCGACTGTGCGCTACGTCGCTGCGGTCCGTCCCGACCTGGTGGCGTCGGTTACCAGCGTAGGCGCGCCGCACAAGGGGTCCGATGTTGCTGATCTGATACGTCAGATTCCGAAAGGCTCCGGTGGCGAAGCCATCCTCGCCGGCATCATCAACGGAATGGGCGCATTGATTCACTTCCTTTCGGGAAGCACCAGTACCGAACCACAAGACTCGCTCGGTACGCTTGAATCGCTCAACAGCGAAGGCGCTGCCCGTTTCAATGCGAAGTATCCGCAAGGGGTGCCGACCAGTGCGTGCGGCGAAGGCGCTTACAAGGTCAACGGTGTGCGTTACTACTCCTGGAGCGGCACCAGCCCGCTGACCAACCCACTGGATGTGAGTGACGCCATGATGGGAGCAGGCTCGCTGGCATTTGACGAGCCCAATGACGGGCTCGTTGGCCGTTGCAGCTCGCATCTGGGCATGGTCATCCGCGACAACTACCGGATGAACCATCTGGATGAAGTCAATCAGGTGTTTGGCCTGACCAGCCTGTTCGAAACCGATCCGGTGACGGTGTATCGGCAGCATGCCAATCGGCTGAAAAACGCAGGTCTCTGAGGCTCCGGTGGGGCCTACTGGCCCCACCTTCTGACTAGAAGGCATCCTGATGAAACTTATCGCCGCCCTGTTTGTACTGACGCTGCTGATCGGCATTGTGATGAACGGCAGTGCCCCGCCCGACTCAGAACCTGCCCAAACGCAGAGCCGCACCGAGAACGATCGGATCAATACCAGCGAGACCCGTCTGCCAGAGCGCGCAGCTCCAATTCCGCGGCCTCGGACAGATGCACTTGGCCGCCTGCCAGGCTCCTTTGCCGGCACCCAAGTGGACGGTCGACTTCGGGCTGACGCCGCCGGAAAGCTGATCATTGATGCTGAGATACGCCGCGTATTCGATTACTTCCTTGCCTCGATTGGCGAGGAGCCCCTGGAAACCAGCGTAAACCGCCTACGTCGCTATATCGAAGCGCAGCTGCCCACGCCAGCAGCAGGCCACGCCACCCAGCTGCTGAGCCAGTACCTGGACTACAAGCGGCAGCTGCTGATGCTGGAACAGCAGCATATGCAGCAGGCAGACATCGACGCCATGCGCAACCGGCTGCGCGCAGTTCAGCAGTTGCGTGCAGGAATATTCGATGACCTAGTCCATCAGACCTTCTTCGGTCCGGACGAAGCAGCTGACCGCTTCATGCTGGAACGCCTGGCAATTCGTCATGATCCAAGTCTTGATGCGTCAGGCAAGGGCGCCGCACTGGACCGCTTGCGCAACAACCTGCCAGCGGAACTGCAGGATCCGATGGCGGCACAGATGCAAGTACAGCTGCGCGAACAGACCCGCGCGTTAGCAGCCAGTGGTGGCAACCTCACGGACCTGCGCCAGCTACGCCAGCAATTGGTTGGCAACGCAGCCGCAGCCCGTCTGGAGCAGCTCGACGCCAAGCGTCAAGCATGGCAGGCCCGCGTCACCGCCTACCGCGAGGAAAAACTTCGGATTGAACGCAGCCGGGGCCTCGGCCAAGCGGATAAACGTGCCGCCATTTCCCGCTTGGCGACCGAACGTTTCACCGAGCATGAACGTCAGCGCCTTCAAGCGGCTGAGCAACTGGTCGCGGCTGAGCGCGGCTGAGCGTTCAGTTGCCGGCGCTTTGCGGGCCACCCTCGAGCAGATACCGCTCTCGGGTATAGGCCAGGTAATACTTGTTCACGGCATTGACGTAGCTGACCACGCCCATGCCCATGGTCGACATGGCAACGCGCTCGACCTGGAAAAACCATTGATCAGGATTGAGACCTCGACGCCGCGCTTCCGCACGCAAACTCTGGACTCGCTGCGGACCGAGGTTGTATGCGGCCAGCACAAACGCCATGCGCTCGCGCTCATTCAGCCTGGGACTGGAGAAAAAGGATTTGCGGATGCTTGCCAGATACTTCGCGCTGGCCAGCACATTGTTGTCCAGCTGGCCGATGTCCTGCACCCCCATGCTGCGAGCGGTCGCTGGCGTTACCTGCATCAGCCCGGTGGCGCCGGAGGCTCCGCGAGCAGATGGGTTCAGCGTCGACTCTTTGAAAGCCAGAGCCGCCAGGTTGAGCCAGTCAATCTCCTGCCCCTGAGCATGCCGCTGCAAGGTCGGACGCACCTTTTCCAGGCGCTGTCTGCCGACACGATCGAGCGGGTACTGAACCCGATAGAGCCTTCGGTAGACGCGAACAAAAGCCGCATCCTGGTTATCCGGTGCGTTATAGGTTTGAAGAAAACGGTCGATGCTCGCGCGCAACATCCCCGCATCCTTTTGCACAAACCAGTGCATGTCAGCGGGAGCGCCCAACGTCAGCGTCGACTCGATGCGCAATTTCGGCAGCACTTTGACCCATCGCTCCGCAATCGGCTGCTCCACCACCGTTGCCGGATAGACGCCGGCTTGTACCATCTCCAGCACGTCTTCCACCGCCAGCGTGGGATCGACCCATTCGACGGCAATCGGTGCTCGCCCAGCTTGCATCAAGGTGCTATTGAGCTTGTCGAGAGCAGAACCTGCGGCACTGCCAGCGGACAACGCCAAGCTACGACCGGATAGTTGCTCGAAACTGTGATAGCGGGGACCACCCTGCCGACTCACCAATACCATCGGCACCGGACCGATCAGCGAGCGACTGCGGCTCAGCCTGCGTATCGTTCCTTGCGGCAAGATTTCCCCGGGCGCGACCAGATCGCCCTCCCCGCGCTGCAGCGCGCCGAGCAGCTGATCCTTGGCCTTGGGAATGATCTTCAAGGCGATCGGAGGCCCTTTCGACCCGCGATTGAGATGCTGCTCGAACGCACGCAGGCGTACATACTCAACACCAATAGCTTCGCCTTTAACCTCGCCGGAGCTATTGCGACTTTGATTGACCAGCACCCGCAAAACGCCGCTGCGGCGGATGTCCGCAAGATCGCGTACGGTATCGGCCGACTGCCAGGCCTGCGGCCCCATAACCCGCGCAGACGCCGGCCAGGGCATAAGCACGAGCAGACACAGCAGCAAGGAAAATAGTCGGGTCATTTCCGGATATCGGCTCGAATCAGACAAGCTATACAGCGGCTACCCCGCCGCAGGGTGGCGAAGATTGTCACAGCCTTGGCCTGATCGCCAGCAACACCTTTTCATCTACATTAATTATCATGCTTAAGTAGCTGATTTTAATGCATATATTTTGATCTCATAAGCGAGACACTTCATGCAGCTTGTCGACATCGGAGTCAACCTTACCCACCCTACCTTCGCCCGAGACCCACGCGCGGTCGTAGATCGTGCCCACGCAGCGGGCGTTGCCCAGCTCGTCCTGACCGGCACCAGCCTCGACGAAAGCGAATCGGCGTTAGCACTCTGCCGGGAGCTGGATGAAGGCGGACATCGGCTGTTCTGCACAGCAGGCATTCACCCTCATGACGCGAGCCAATGGACTTCCAGTACCGGCGCACAGCTCAAGGCCCTACTCGGCGAACCCGAGGCACGCGCGGTTGGTGAATGCGGGTTGGATTTCAACCGGGACTTGTCTCCTCGCGCGCAACAGGAGCGAGTCCTTGAAGAACACCTGCAATTGGCAGTAGAAACCGGCCTGCCGGTGTTTCTTCATGAGCGCGACGCCGACCAACGTCTGGTACAGATTCTCAGGCCGTTCCGTGATCAGCTCAGCGCTGCAGTGGTACACTGCTTTACCGGCGAAAAACGCGCCCTCTACGCCTATCTCGATCTAGACCTGCATATCGGCATCACCGGCTGGATCTGTGACGAGCGCCGCGGCACCCACCTGCACCCATTGGTGCGCGACATTCCTGCGACCCGTTTGATGCTCGAAAGCGATGCCCCATATCTGCTACCGCGCACGCTGCGACCCAAGCCCAAGGGTGGCCAGAACGAGCCGGCGTTTCTTCCTGAAGTGCTTCGTGAAGTGGCCCGTCACCGCGGTGTCAGCGAAGAACAGCTGGCGCAAAGCACGACGCATTGTGCTCAGGAATTCTTTCGCATACAGCCAATAAATGAGGACTGAACTGACTCAAGCCCAACACGTTTCGGCCGTTAACAGAACGGGTTCGCAAAAAAGCGGCGATGCCTCCGCGCGACGAACCGTTCCGGTCATCGACATAAGAAGAGCATGCAATGGCTTTATGGATTCGCGATCTGTCACTGAAGTACAAGTTCTGGGCGCTGAACCTGGTGTCGTTCGCAACCACCCTGCTGCTGGTGCTCTTTGCCCTGCAACTTGAACAGCAGTCGCGAAGCCAGGACGCCCAGAACAACGCGCAGCAGATAGGGGCACTGATACAAAGCTGGCCGGAAGGCACAGCAATGCCCACGGGTGGTGACATTCAGGTGTTTCCGGCTGGTCAGGCCATCACTATCGAGGGGCGACCAGTAGCCGCCCGCCAGGGGTGGGTAGCCATCGAGCATGACCGTCTGTTCGACACTACGCCGGTGCTGGGCGCCCAGCTTGTGACCAGACCGGGCGGAGAAACCCTGGCTGTGCTGGCGCGCGTGCCCAGTGCCATACAACTGCTGGGTGAACATTTTCTGAACTATGCCGTTGCTGTTGCTGTGCTGATGTTGGTGCTACTGGCCGCATCACAGCTGCTGATTCATTTCCTCCTCAGCCATCTCAATACACTCAAGAATGTCATGGTGCATGTCGAGCGCAGCGGCGATCTCGCGATGCGGGTGCCGTTGGCGAGCCGTGATGAAGTGGGCGAGATGGCAGCGGCATTCAACGCCATGCAGGCCGGTTATCAGCGCATTGTCGGAACCGTAGCCCAGGCGGCCACCCGCCTCGATGAAGGAGCGGCTCGCCTTGCATCGAGCATGGGTGAGGTCCGCCAGGGCATGCTCGGCCAGCAGAGCGAAACCGATCAGGCTGCAACCGCGATCAACGAGATGACCGCCACGGTCTACCACATCGCCGAACACGCCAGAGAGACGCGCGACCAATCACAGAGCGCGGACCAGCTTGCGGGCAATGGGCAGCAGGTCGTAGGGCGAGTCGAGCGCTCGATATCCAGCCTGTCGCAGGGCGTACAGCAGACTGCCGAAACCATCGAGCAGCTTGCCGCCGACAACCAGAAAATCAACGGCGTGGTCAGTGTCATTCACAGCATCGCCGAACAAACCAATCTGCTGGCTTTGAACGCAGCCATTGAAGCGGCACGTGCGGGGGAAATGGGTCGAGGCTTCGCGGTGGTTGCGGATGAAGTGCGTAGCCTGGCCAAACGCGTTCAGGTATCCACAGACGAAATCACGCAGATGATCGCCGGGCTGCAGGGCATGACCCGCGATGCCGTCGAGTTCATGCAGGAGAGTTCGCTCAAGGCGGACGACTGCGTGCGCGAAGCACGTGAAGCAGGACTAGCACTTGAAGCCATCACCGCAGCGGTGGCACAGATGCGCGAGAGCAACACGCAGATTGCCGTCGCCGCCGAGCAACAAAGCGAAGTTGCCGAGGAGCTGAACCGCTCGGTCACCGGCATTCGCGACGTCACCGAGCAAACCGTGCAGCAAACCGTCGAGTCGGCGAACACCAGCGCTGAACTCGCCGCACTTTCTGGCGAGCTCAGCAAGGCTATCCACCAACTCAAGCTCTAACCGCGCATCAGCCTGTGAGGCTGACGTGCCTGTCCGCAGGTTTAACGACCCAGCGGGCAGCGCCCTAGTTAACCGAAGACGGTTACCGTTTGTCGACTCAGGGCAATCAGCTCACCTTTGCCGGTCCATAACGCCGCGGCGCAATGACCGTAGCCGTCCTGAGCGTGCTCAATCACCGCGCGGTATCGGCACCACTCGTGAGTGTCGATTATTGGCAGTGGCTGAACAAATTCGATAGTCCAGGTTAGCGAGCTGCCCGGCGCGAAACTGTTCAGATGAGGCAGCACTGCTGGCGGCCACGCGTCGACGAGCGCCAGCAGATGCGAGACGGTTACCGGCTCCCGGTCGACCTCGCCACGCTGACGAACCCACCCGCCCATTTCTCGTGAGGTATTACCAGAGAAAGGCAGACCGCCGATGCCCCAGCGCATGACCAGATGGCGAGTGAACTCAGGTGTGGCACCGCTGATGTAGGGCAACTCCTGACAGGCCTCCACCGGTGGCAGTTCAGGCGCCGGCTCAGCTTCCACCCTGACGGCAGAGACACGCGCCGCACCAAAACTGCCTTGCACCAGTGTGACTACCTGACCGTTCTGGACGGCACGGCCTAGCACCTGACTGACCGCCTTGCCTTCGCGCAGCACCTCGGCCTCAAAGCTAACGGGCACATCAACCGCAAGCGGCCCTACAAAGCTGATAGACAGCGACCGCACCGGGCGACCACTTGGCACCTTGGCCTGCATGGCTTCGAATACCAGCGCGGCGGCCAGCCCGCCGAAGCCGGCTCGCCCCTGCCCCCAGCTGGAAGGCACGACGACATCTTGAGGAGTTTCACGCACGGCTTGTAGCAGTTCGGACAGGGTCATTCCCAACCTCGGCTCGTTATTATTGGGTTTATCTTATCGCCGCACCCACCGGCACAGAAATCGGCGAATGATCGGTGATGTCATGCCATCGCGAGCAGCTATGGCTTCTCGCTGTCGATGTCACGCCGCCTGTTGCTCCCACTGCCACGCCAGGGTAGCTGTCGGCGCAACCTGTAGAGCGCAGCCTTCATCTCGGCCAGCTCGGTTGGCTGCCCCCCATAGCGGGCTTGTTCATACAGCCCGGAAAACCTCTGGATCTGGGCAGCAACATCCGGCAGCTGCTTTGCAGCGCGTTGTGCGAAGTCGCGCGCGCCCTCACCCGACTGCCGCGCTATGCCATGTCGCGCCAGCAGTTGTTCGAAGCGCTGGAACTGACGCAGCTGAGCATCCCGTTCCCGGCGCCAGGGCTTCAGGAGCGCAAGCGCCAGCAGGACAATCAGCAACGCACCCAGGGCGACCATCATAAAACCGAGATTGCGGGCGTCGACCTTGCCGAACAGGCCTCGCAACACTTCCAGCTGTCGTTCGCCCTGGTAATTCAGCACCCAGCGCTGCCAGCCGTAATTAAGACTGTCCCAACCAAACCGCAAGTCGTTCAGCCAGCTGATATCACGGTAGCGCCGGAGGTCCATCATGGCGCCTTCGATCAGATCCTGCTCAGCGCCAAGCGACTCCTCCAGCCCTCGTTCGATGCGTTCCGGTGCGACCTGAAATGTCGGATCCACACTGACCCAACCGCTGCCCGCCTCCCAGTATTCGACCCAGGCATGAGCATCGAGTTGACGCACCGACAGGTAGTTGCCCGACGGATTTACCTCCCCCCCCTGATAGCCGGCGACCACCCGTGCGGGAATGCCTGCTGCGCGCAGGACAAAGGTCATCGCGCCTGCGTAATGCACGCAAAATCCGTTCAAGGTCTCGAACAGGAAACCGTCGACGATATCCTCACCAACGGGCGACGGACGCAACGTATAGCGGTAGGGCCGCTGGTTGAAATGGCTAAGCAGTGCTTGCACGGTTGCCTTGGGTGTCTGGTGCTGACGCCGCAGTTCTGCGGCCCAGGCCCTGCTGCGTAAGTTACCCGATAAGGGCAGCTCTAGAGCCCGTCCGAGGGTCGTAGGTCCAGCGTCTGGTTCACGCAGCGCCTCCGGCCAGGATGTCGCCCGGTACAGCAGCGGCTTCTCAACCGGCCGTGGGCGCGCCAGATGGAAGTCGCTCATCAGTCGCACGTCGCCTGCATCTACCTTTGCCACGTCTAGTGCATACAACCAAGGCCGCCCACTGGGCTGCATGACGATGCTGTACTCAACAGGCGCGCCCCGCGGCGACCACTCCGGGGCTCGTGGAAGCTGCGATGAAAAAGACTGAGACCACCGCCGCCCATCGAAACGCTCGAAGGTGACCGCACGCCAGTACAGCTGGTCCCGCTCGGGGATCGGGCCTTCAAAACTGGCGCGAAACGCCAGTGCATTCGAGCGACTCAGTTCGGCCATGTCGCCCGGCGACATGCTGTCAGCCAGACCGGTCACGCCGCGATCCTTCGGCTGCGGCAATGACCAGAGCGGTCCCAGGCGCGGAAAAAGCACAAACAGGACCAGCATTAAGGGAATCGCCTGCAGGAGCAAAGCGCCTGCCAGTCGCAGCGTTGGCCAGGGATGTGTGCCCACCGGACTCTGCTGCAGGCCTATCATCGCCGCCAGCAGCGCGACGATTGGTGCCAGACTGTAAAGCCCGGCGAGCAGCCCGTCATTGAACAAATAGCTGGTGACCACGGCAAAGAAGCCAAGAAACACCAGGACAAGGGCATCGCGACGGCTGCGCATTTCCACCAGCTTGAGGATGAACGCCGCGATGAGCAACACCACGCTGGCGTCGAGTCCGATCAACCCCCCGCGCGAAAAATAGACGCCAAACGCAGCGCCTAGCATCATCACTGCCTTCACCCAGCCCCGCGGGTATCGAGCGCGCATGCGAAAAATCTGCACCCGCCAGATCGCGCAACCCAGCCAGAGGCCAATGATCCACAGCGGCAGATGAGCCAGATGCGGCAAGATGACCAGCACCTGTGCTACCAACAGCCAGATCAGGCCGTTGCGCGGAATGGGCTGCAGGCTGCTCATTTCGGCTCCACAGACGGCAGTCCGAACAACGCCAATGCCCGAAGGCTGCGGTTGCGGTGTTCTACGCCAGCGCCAGCTTCGATGGTGGTGTCGGCGACACGGAGGGCGAAGGGTTGCTGGCGCGCCGACAGCTCCACTACCCAGTGGCAGAGCAACGACAATCGGGACTCGACATCGCCGTCGAGTGCAGCAAAATCCAGTAATGGGTCCTCGCCGGACAGCGCAGTGAAATCCTTGACCAGCAAGCCTTGCCCTCGAGAGTAGGCTTTCCAGTTCAAACGTTTTCTCGAGTCGCCTGGTTGCCAGGGGCGCAAGCCTTGGTAATCGTCGATGCCGCTGCCTTGCGCCAGCGAACCCTCAGCGCTCTCTTCGGCGTGCCCGCCGGTTTTTGGCGGCTCGCCTGCGACTGGGCGTGGATAGACCAGTGCGGCCTGCTGCAGGTCTACCCAGCTCCATGCCACTAGAATGCCCAAGGGAAACCTGCTTTCCACACGTAACCGTCCTGGTCTCAGCCAGCCACGGTGCTCGGTGGGCAGGCTCAATTCCAGCTCGCAGGTCCCTGCTGCCGGCACGTCGACCAGCTGCAGGCCACTTTTAGGCCAACCCACCGAGACGGCCTGGTACAGGCGACCCCGACTTTCCAGACGCACCCGCAAGCGGGCCTGCTCGCCGAGGAAAACCGCTTCCGAGCCCCCCGCTTTCAATTCGAGCCCCGCCAGATTGCGCCAGGTATGCAAAATTGCCACGACAAATACCGAGCCCAGCAAAAATGTCAGGGCGTAAGCCAGACTGCTCTCGTAGTTAATCGCGGCAAGCAACATCAACAGCAGCGCGACCAGGAAACTCATCCCGACCGCCGTAGGCATGATGAAGATGCGACGCTGGTTGAGGCGCACGCTAGGGCCTGGCGGTATGCGTTTCAGCAGCCAGCGATCTCGTATCCGTGGTAGCACTCGCATATCCGCCCCCGTCAGTCCGGCAGAGGCGGCGTCACAGCGCCGGCACTTCGCGCAGCAGCCATTGCACCAATGCGCCGCCGCCATGCCCGGTGGCATCGGCGCGTTCGCGCAACCGATGGCCAACCACCGAGGGCAGCACCGCCTGGACGTCTTCCGGGATTACATAGTCTCGACCGTCGAGAAAGGCCCAGGCACGGGCTGCCGCCAGCAGCGCCAGGCTCGCACGGGGTGACAAGCCCCAGGCGAATTGCGGCTGGGTGCGCGTGGCCTCGACCAGGCGCAGAACGTAATCGACCAGAGCATCACTGACGCGAACGGCGCTCACCGCCTGCTGTATAGCAGCTAACTCGACGCGATCCAGCTGGGGTTGTAATCGGGCGAGCAAATCGCGACGCGAATCGCCGAGCAGCAATGCTTTCTCCGCCGCTTTAGCCGGGTAGCCCAGCGAAAGACGCATGAGAAAGCGATCCAGCTGTGATTCAGGGAGGGCAAATGTACCGCCGGAGCTGACCGGGTTCTGCGTGGCGACCACGAAGAAGGGCTCGGGCAAAGGTCGCGTCGCGCCCTCGATAGTGACTTGCCCTTCTTCCATGGCTTCAAGCAGCGCGCTCTGGCTCTTTGGTGTAGCCCGGTTGATTTCGTCCGCCAGTACCAGCTCAGCGAAGATCGGTCCCGGATGAAACACAAACTGAGCGCTTTCCTTGTCAAATACCGAGGTGCCGAGAATATCGCCCGGCAGCAGGTCGGAGGTGAACTGGATGCGCTGGAAATCCAGCCCCATGACCTTCGCAAGCGCATGGCTCAAGGTCGTCTTGCCCATACCGGGCAGGTCCTCGACCAGTAGGTGCCCCCTCGCCAGCAGGCAGGCCATTGCTAATCGCACCTGCGATTGCTTGCCGAGCAGCACTTCATTGACCGACCGCAGACAGACTTCCAATCGGGTGCGCATGCAACTCTCCTTTGTTTGTTCCTTCGATCCTACTGACCCGGCGAGCGCAGGCAAAGCGGTGAAAACTTGGTGTTGAGAAGTTGTGATACGTCACTTGATCCGGCGGGTGATGACGCCACACCGCTTCACAGCTTGGGTCGTTTCCTGACCCAAGCGATCAGAAACTTGGGCGCCTGTCAGGGTCGCTGCATCTCGAAACGCTCGCGCGTATAGCTGTACGCCGCGCCGCCCAGCCTGCCAACCAGATCAAGCCGGGCCGAATCGACGCGACCTCGCCCATCGAGAACACTGTCGTCGATGTGCGCTAACAACACTTCGGCGAAGATGAGCTGGCAATTAGGCGACTCGGGCGGATATGGCAGGATCTGCGCTACGCGACATTCGAAGGCAACCGGCGCACCGGCGACCCGCTGCACCTTCACGAGGCTAGCCGGTTCGCTGGCAATCGCGCAGTGCTCAAACTCGCTGATGCCGTGTGGCAAGGTAGCCGCAGAGGCGTTCATCGCTTCGGCTTGCTCGGCGCTGACGAGTTGCACAACGAGCTCCCCTGTCTCGTGCGCGTTCCGGGCGGTGTCTTTTGGTAGGCCGTCTTTCAAGCCGACGTTGATCAGCAACGTTGGAGGGTTACTGCTGATGACCTGGAAGAAGCTGAACGGGGCAAGATTGCTGACGCCCGAGGTCGAGCAAGTCGAGACCCAGGCAATGGGTCGCGGCGTAATGGTGGACGTTAGCCAACGATAGGCCTCGACCGGTGCCAGCGCGGAAAAATCAACCTGCATGTAGATCCCTGCTGAATCGCTTCCGTGATTGCGTGGAACCGATGGATAAGGAAGTGGCGGCCAGGCGACCGCCACAGCATGGCAGCAACATCAGCGTCCTGCGCGCGACTCACGCAGATAGAAACGGGCCTTCTTGGCCTTCTCCACGCAGCCCTGGTAGGCCTCGAATTGTTGCTGGGTCTTGGCGCCGGTCAGCAGTGCCATCGCCTTGGAATAGCTGACGGTGCCGGCGAAGCCTTCCGCCTCGGCCAGGCTTTGCTCTTCCCAGGCGGCGTTCAGCTGTGATGCACAGCTGTCTCGGTAGGCGGTCTTGGCGGCGCAACCGGTCAGGGTCAGTGCCAACAGCGATAGACAGATTAAGTTCTTCATCCCTAGATCCTCGTTTTGAGACCTGCTCAGTGTTCATGACCCGCAGCGCGCTCGCGCAAGAACTCGACGACCGCGTTTTGCTCACCAGCGAACTCGATTCTGGCGGCCTTGTTTTCACGCTGGTAGGCATACATCGGATCGTAGTACTGCCTCAACAACGCCTCGATCCATCCGCGGTGCAGATCAACCGAACCCGTACTTGCCTGTTCGGCAAGTGCCTGATCCATGATCGCTGCCAGCCGTGTGTAGCATTCGCCGCCGAGCCGCTTGCTGATATTGACCAGGCTTTGCTGCAAACGCTCGGTAAATGCGGTGAAACCTTCGTCGCCGAACTCGGTGATGAACTCTGCACAGAGATCGATCACATAGTCCTTGAGGATGCGATCGACCCGGCCCTCAAAACTGTCTTCGAGCCAGACCAGCGGATAGTGCTGCATTCCCTGGAACAAGGGCAGCGGGATAGAACAGCGTCCGACCAGCCGCGCTTCATCTTCCAGCACGAACTGCCTGGCACCGGCTTTCTGCATCTTCAACAAGCGAATCGCCAGAGCGTTCTCGAAGTCGATCTGCACCGGCTGCGGGGTGGCGCGCTTGCCAAAGCTAGAGCCGCGATGATTGGCAATGCCTTCCAGATCAACTCCGTCTTCCAGACGCGCCAGCACCTCGGTTTTACCCGTCCCGGTCATACCGCCGACCAGCACGAAATTGTCATGCGCGGCCGCATGTTCGATGGTGTCCAGCAGAAAATGGCGCATCGCCTTGTAACCACCGGTTACGCGCGGATAGTCGATCCCCGCCTCAGTCTTGAGCCACTGCTGGACCAGCTGCGAGCGCAATCCACCGCGGAAACAGTAGATATAGCCCTGAGGGTTGTTGCGGGCGAAGTCGGCCCAAGCCTGAATACGCTCAGCCTTGACTTGACCACTCACCAGCCGATGGCCCAGTTCGATCGCCGCTTCTTGACCATGCTGTTTGTAACAGGTGCCAACCTTCTGGCGCTCGAGATCGTTCATCAGCGGCAGGTTGACCACGCCAGGGAACGCGCCCTTGGCGAATTCCACAGGCGCTCGTGCGTCCATCATCGGCACATCGTTAAGAAACAGCTCGGCAAAATTATCGGTATCGCCACGCATCAACGTACCTCGACGGCAAAGGCGCCGGCTTCGATCAACTCACCGATCGGCTGGAGCATCAGGCCGAGTTCAGCGGCAACTGCGAGGAATTCTGCCTCCCCTTCAGGGGCAACGGCGACCAACAATCCGCCGCTGGTCTGCGGATCGCACAACAACTGCTTCTGCACTTCGTCAATGGGAGCAATACGGTCACCATAACTCTCGAAGTTGCGCCCCGCACCGCCAGGCACACAGCCCTGTTCGAGGTAATACTCGACACCTTCCAGACGCGGCACGTGGGCGTAGTCGATGCACGCAGTCACAGCGCTGCCATCAGCCATTTCGACCAGATGTCCGAGCAGCCCGAAACCGGTGACGTCCGTCATCGCACGCACGCAGTCGAGCTTGCCGAAGCGGCTACCAGGTGTATTGAGTGTGCACATCCAGTCACGCGCCCTGCCGACATCCTCGGGTCGCAATTTGGCCTTCTTCTCCGCGGTCGTGAGAATGCCTATACCTAGGGGCTTGGTCAGATAGAGCTTGCAGCCAACCGAGGCTGTGTCGTTACGTTTCATCTGGTTCTTTTTGACCAGACCGGTCACAGCCAGGCCGAATATCGGTTCGGGCGCGTCGATCGAATGCCCGCCGGCTAGCGGAATGCCTGCGGCCTCACACACGGCTCGGCCACCCGCGATGACCTCGCGCGCCACCTCAGGCGGCAGCACGTTGACGGGCCAGCCAAGAATGGCGATCGCCATGAGAGGATCACCGCCCATCGCGTAGATATCACTGATGGCGTTGGTCGCGGCGATACGGCCGAAGTCGAAGGGATCGTCGACGATTGGCATGAAGAAATCGGTAGTCGATACCACGCCGCGTTCTTCGTCGATGCCGTAGACCGCGGCATCATCACGCGAGGCATTTCCGACCCACAGGCGGGGGTCAAGGTTCTGTGCCCCGCTGCCGGCGAGGATCACGTCCAGCACCTTGGGCGAAATCTTGCAGCCGCAGCCGGCACCGTGGCTGTATTGGGTGAGGCGGATGGGTTCGCTCATCTGGGAAAGACTCTCGTGAAGCTGGCAAAACGGGCGTCGATTGTAGCAAGGCTGGTGACCACATCGCTGCGGCGTGAGCCGAAGGGATTGCTCGGAAACGACCAGCTCCTCGCTTTAGCTTGAAGCTTGCAGCCTGAAGCTGGAAGCTATCGCCCAACGCCAAGAGGGAGAACTACATGGGCAACAAGGTCGCACTGGTGTTGGGGTCGGGGGGGGCTCGCGGTTACGCGCACATCGGCGTAATCGAAGAACTCGAGACCCGGGGCTACGAGATCACCTGTGTTGCAGGTTGTTCGATGGGCGCAGTCGTAGGCGGGATCTACGCAGCCGGGAAACTTGGGGAATACCGCGAATGGATTGAAAGCCTCGACTACTTCGACATGCTGCGATTGGTCGATCCGAGTTTCAGCCTCGGGGCGATACGCGGCGAGAAGATTTTCGGACGCATCAGGGAGATGCTCGGCTCGGTCAACATTGAGGATTTGCCAATCCCATTCACGGCCGTCGCCGCCGACCTGACGAATCAGCAGGAGATCTGGTTTCAGGAGGGCAATCTGGAACTGGCGATGCGCGCCTCGGCAGCTATCCCAAGCCTGTTCACGCCGGTCATGCAAGGCAACCGGATGCTGGTCGACGGCGGCATACTCAATCCCCTGCCCATCGTGCCGGTGGTCTCTAGCCACAGCGACATCATCATCGCCGTCAATCTCAACGCCAACAACCATCGGCAATACCCGCTGCCGGAAATAATCCGCCCAGGACGCTTCGATGCCATGGTCAGCTCGATCAGCTCACACCTGCCGTTCTGGCGCAGCAAAGGGCTCGAAGAGCATATTGCCGAACTCGCTGCCGTTGGTGGACCTGGCGAGGCCCAGCCGCCGGCCGCCCCATCAGGGCAAAGTGCGCCGAAGTCGGCCGAGGGATCGATGGTGATTGATGTGGGCGGTCCGGCATCATTGCTGGAGCTCATCAACCAGAGCTTCGAAGTGATGCAATCCTCATTGACCCAATACAAGATCGCTGGCTATCCGCCCAACGTCCTGGTGAACATCCCCAAGCGCGCATGCCGTTTCTACGAATTCTACAAAGCCCCTGAGCTGATCAAGCTGGGACAGATCGTTGCCAGCGATGCGCTGGACAAATACGAGAGCGAGCAGCTCTAGCGGCTCGAACCTGCGTAACCGACCGGCAACAGAGCTGCCAGCAGCAGTCAGCTAGTCGCGTACCGCTGCATCTTCCAGTTGATCGCTCGGACGCTTTGCTGGCGAGACGATGCCTGGCACTTCCTTGACCAGCCAGTCTTCCAGCAGGCTGTAAGCAACTGCCAAGAGCGTCGGACCGAGGAACAGCCCCATGAAGCCGAACGCCAACACGCCACCAAATACGCCAAGCAGCACCACCACCAAGGGCAGGTTACCGCCGCGGCTGATCAGGTAGGGTTTCAGCACGTTGTCCACGCCACTGATGATGAACATGCCCCATATCCCCAGAAATACGGCCATGCCGTACTGACCCTGCCAGGCAAGCCAGAGCGTGGCGGGGCCCCAGATCAGCGGCGGCACCATCAGGAAACTGAAAGCGAAGGTCAGCAGACCGAGGATCAGCGCACCGGGTATGCCGGCAATGCTGAATCCGACGTACGCCAGAATCGCCTGGGCAGCCGCGGTGCCGATCACACCGTTAACGACACGCTGAACCGTACCGGCTACCAACTCCAGGTAGTGATCAGCGCGGTCACCAATCAGTCGATGCAGCAGACTATGTACGAACGCAGCCAGTTTCGGCCCATCTCGATAAAAGAAGAACACCAGTACCAGGCTGAGCGCCAGTTCCAGCATCCCACCGCCAACGCGTGCGCTGCGCACCAACAACCAGTTGCCCACCTGACCTATATAAGGCCGGATCGTCGCGAAGAAGGCCGTACCTTGCTCATCCAGCGTGTTCCAGAGACTCAGCAGGTTGTCGCCAATCAGCGGCAATTCAGCGAGCCACGCCGGCGGTGGCGGCAGCCCCTGCACCTGCAGATTGTGCACCAGCACGTTGACCTCGCGGATCTGGTCGGCAATGTTGAACCCCAACCAGACCAGCGGCACGGCTACCAGGACCATCCATCCGCCCGTTAAAAGGGTGGCGGCAAGCGTGGAATTGCCGCTCATCCATCGGGTGAGTACGCGCATGATCGGCCAGCTGGCGAATGCCAGCACCGCCGCCCAGAAGAGCGCTGAGGCAAACGGGGCCAACACCCACACGCAGGCGCCGAGCAACACCAGGAGCAGAATCTGCACCAGCAGACGATCGTTGTTGAGCATGGTGTTACCTATGGAAGAAGGTGGCGCACTTTAGAGCAAAGTGCGCCTGGAAGAGCAGTGGCTTTTGCAGACTGAAACGGAGCCTCAACGCAACAACGTGATCCGCAGCCCATCCTCGTCGGTGGCTTCTGCTTCGATGCGCCGCGCCTTGATCCTCTCTTGCGTCAGCGCTTCGTACCAAGCCGCTGCGCCCTTGCCTCTCAATGCGACCCGTATCGTACTATCGAGCCGCAGCAAGTTCGCCAGCAGCGCCCCCCACTCTGCCGTGGGCTCTTGTGGTAATCGCGGCAGCCAGAGTTCGCCGGTGCTTTTCAGCTGACGCAACAGGGTGCCCGGATTCGGCAGGATAATACCGAGCGGCTCATCCGGCTGGAACTGCTCCACTTGCAGATAGGGACGGCCGTTGCCACGGGTAACGCCATAGAGCGCCATGAGCCGATCCGAATCGCCAGGCAGGCGCGCCAGCAGGTAAGCCTGCCTTGCCTCCGGGCCGTAAAGTGTCGAGCGGTGAAACACTTCATTGGCCCACAGGCTGCTCGACCCGCATTCGCGCCCCTCACACCAGAAAAGCAGCTCAGCGCCCTCCTGCAACAGGCGACTCCGCGACCGCTCGAAGGCCTCTATGCCCGTATGGACGTCGGGCAACCTATAAGTCACCGCCGTCAGATAGCCGCTGGCGGTGATCTGATCGCTCATTCGTAGCCGCCCACTGATACGCCGAATCGAATCAAGAGGATAGGTTCGGTCCAGCACGTCGCGCTCTTTGAAGGCCACAATTTCAGACTGTGGGTATCGTGGCAGCATGTCGAAATCTCGGCTGCCCGGAAGGTCTGCCGCTTCAGTGATGCCGACAGCCAAGAACAGCCCTGTTACCGATATAACTCGCATACGGCACCTCAATGGAGCACCGCCGTCGACGCGGTCCGACCGTTGGAGATGGCAATGGTATGGAAGTCAATCATCGAGGTGGTCCCTGCTGAGGCGATGGCCCAGCGTCACCAGTTGCTAAAAGCAAGTCAAGCAGGGCTTTGCGACAGATTCTTGCGTAACGCCGTCCTGCCTCGGCTCAGCCTGCGAAGAACGGATTGAAAACGGCCGCCACCGCCTCAGCACCGAGCTGATCATCCAGGTGCAAATGATGGCCGCCGGGCAGGCGATGCAGCTCGAACGGCAAGTTCTGGGTTAATTCGACCATGGCTGGCTGGTTGAGCAAACCTTGCTCCGCCAGGATCAGGCTCGCCGGGCAAGCTACGCAATGTACGAATGCTAGAGCATGAGCGCGGGTCAGTCGCATCGATGACGGCAGCATAAGGCGCGCATCGGTTCGCCAGGTATAGCCTCCAGGAACCGGCATCAGTCCTCGCTGCGCAAGCCGCTCGGCCGCCTCGTGACTAACCGCCCCCACGCCTTTCATGCGTGCCGCAACAGCCTGCTCGAAGGTGGCGTAAACCGGCTTTCGCTTGTCGTCCACGGCGAGCAGCTTTTGCAGCGATTCGCCAAGCTTCTGTGGCGCAGTTTCGGCTTCGCCAGTAAAGGGAATCACCCCATCGATCAATGCCAGCCGCTCGACCCGCTCAGGCATGGCTCCGGCCAGCAACACCGACACGATGGCGCCCATCGAGTGTCCCAATAAGGAGAACCGCTTCCAGCCGAACTGCTCGGCCGTCTGCAGTACATCGTGCGCGTAGTCCCAGATGTTATAGGCGGCACCGAGCGGTCGATGATCGGAATGGCCGTGTCCTGGAAGGTCTAGCGCAACGATGCGGAGACCCTCGAGCAACGGCGCCAAACGAGAGAAGGTAGCCGCATTGTCCAACCAACCGTGTAGGGCAATGACAGGCTGGCCGTCCTCCGGACCGTACAGGTGCGCAGCGACCTCGATATGGGGCAGGCTTAGCCGGATCTCTTCGAACGTAACACTCATGCAGCACCCCTTCTGTTCGATTCGCTCCAGCGAGTGAACAACTGCCTGAGCAGGACCGCGGTGTCATCCGGTCGCTCAAGCGGAAACATATGCCCACCAGGTAAGGTGTGTGCCTCCCCGTGGGCAACCAGTCGCAACAAATAGAGATGATGAGGCAGCACCACCCGGCTCTGACGCCCGCGCACCACGGCCAGCGGCATTTTCAGTGCATGGGGCCAGCCGGGCGTCACATGCGGCACGCTGCGATAGATCCGAATCTCCGTTTCCGGATCGAAGCGCAAGCGGACGCCTTGCTCGGTGGGCTCCAAACCATGCTCGACATACGCATCCAGGCAGGCAGGATCAAAGGCGCGAAACAGTGCTTTGCTCGCGAAGTAACGTCGCGCTTCGTCGACGCAGCTGAACTGCTCGCGACGGCCCAGGGTACGGCCGGCGGGCGTAAGGCGATCAATGAAACCAAAACGTTTGCCCGCCCAGATCAGCGTCTGGTCGAGCCAGGTCGGCATGGGTGAATCGAGCATGACCACCCCACGATAAAGCTCCGGGCGTTGCAGAGCAGCGTGGTAATGCAGCATTCCGCCAAGCGAATGCCCGACACCCCAGACCGGCTCCTGCAACTCGACCAGCTGCTCAATAAGCTCTTGCACCAGGTTCTGCCAATTGTCATTCACCGGAAAGCGCGGGTCATGACCGTGCTGATCGAGGTGGGTAACGGCGTACTCGGGCGTCAGGTTTTCGAACAGCTTGTGATAGGTAGCCGATGGAAAACCGTTGGCGTGAGCGAAAAAAATGCGTTGCGTCATGGGTTCTAAGCAGCTGAATGGAAACGACGGCCATTGTCTGGCGCCCCTTCCCTTAACGGCAATCGGCCGAAGCGGCAGAAGCAAAGGCAGTCCTGCCAAACAAGGGCGTCTACAATGTCCCTACAGGTTGTGGGCTGTTTTCGCCAAGAGGTACGACTGCAACGGTCAAACGCGAGATGCAGCTCAGCTTGCCGTCATCTCCGTGCAGCCGGATATCCCAGACGTGACTGGAGCGTCCAAGATGAACCGGACGGCAGACTGCAGTGACACGGCCGCTGCGCACCGCGCGGATATGGTTGGCGTTCACTTCCAGGCCGACACAATAGAATCGGTTGGGGTCGATGCACTGATAGCTAGCCATTGAGCCAACGGTCTCAGCGAGCACAACCGAAGCGCCGCCGTGCAGCAGACCATAAGGCTGGTGGGTGCGGGAGTCGACAACCATGCTCGCCGTGAGACAGTCCTCTTCGACTGCTTCGAAACGAATATCGAGCAGTTCGACAATGGTGTTCTGCCGGTTGGCGTTGAGTTGTTCAAGGCTCGGTGGACGTTGCCAGATGCTCACGTGTGTCGCTCTCCTGTTTTTATCATTGTTTATGGATCATCACCTGCAGCAGTAGGCCCAGCATAGATAGGAAGCCGTTGACTTCAGACCGGGTGCCGCAGCCCAACCAGGTGCATCAACCCCGCCGCCACATGTTCCCCTTCCAATTCCGCCAGGCTGGCGGTTGCCATTGGTATGGGCGCTTCACGGTGACCACTGACCAGCCAGCCGCCGAACACACCGACAAAGGGCTGATGAGTGACCAGCAGCACATGCTGTTCGCTGCGACGATCAAGATAGAGCAGCGCATCGGCCGGGTCAGATTCCGGCGTCAGCCAGGGTACGGTTTCAACTGGACCGCCGAAACCGAGTGTCTGCCGAACAAGTTCAGCGGTCTGTTGGGCTCGCTGGTAGGGGCTTGCCAGAATGGCCTGCACCGGTCGCCCTTGCAGATGCGCGGCAGCGCCCTCCACTTCAACTCGACCGGCTGCAGTGAGGTTACGCTCGGCATCAGTGCGGTTCCGGGGCTCAGCTTCGCCGTGGCGTAGCAGCCACAACCTCACGGTTGAGGCTCCTGCTCCGAAGGGGCCGGTTGCACGGGAGGAGCTGCATCCCGGTCGGCTGGACGCGGCTTGGGCCAGTCGGACATTGGCCAGGGTTTACGGTCCGTGTTGAAGGTGCCAAAACGACCAATTTGCGCCACATACTGGCTGAGGCTGTCACCGAGCTCCAGCAAGCTGTCATTCGCTTTGCCGTTAACCGCCTGCAGCACCAGCTGCGCCACGACAATGACCAGCAATACCAATTCAGCCAGTTGCCAGACAAAAAAGAAAACCAGCATCCAGAGTGCCCGCAGAATCAGCGACTCGCGCTCTGCGCTGCGTTGTGATGTGTTCATTGATAGCTCCGTTGTCGTATCAGAAACCGTCGGTGGAAATGAAATCGACGTCAGTCTTCGGTTCGCCGCGCATCAGCAGCGCAATGACCTGATCCAGCGTACGCCCCTCGAACAAAATGGCATGCAGACCTGCGACCAGCGGCATGTAGACCTGCAGCTCCTCTGCCTTGACCTTCAAAACCTTGATGGTGTTGACGCCTTCAGCGACTTCACCCAGCCGTGACACGGCTTCATCGAGACTCAACCCCTCGCCGAGGGCATAGCCCACCTGAAAGTTTCGGCTTTTCGTGGAGGTGCAGGTCACGATCAGGTCACCCACTCCGGCCAAGCCGAGGAAGGTCATCGGATTCGCTCCGAGCCTAACAGCAAAACGGGTCATTTCGGCCAGGGCGCGAGTGATCAGCATGCTACGGGTGTTTTCTCCCATACCGAGCGCCGCGGCCATGCCGGCCATGATGGCGTAAACGTTTTTCAATGCGCCGCCAAGCTCGACGCCAAACCGATCCGAGCTGGCATAGACCCGAAAGGTCCGCCCGTGCAGCGCCTGCTGCACACAACGGCAAAGCGCCTCGTCGTCACTGGCCACAACCGTCGCAGTTAGAGCGTGTTCAGCCACTTCGCGCGCCAGATTGGGCCCTGATATCACGCCGATGCGGGCCTGAGGCGCGATCTGTTCCAGGATCTGACTCATCAGCATGAAGCCTTGCGCCTCGATGCCTTTAGTTGTGCTTACCAACATCTTGCCCGACAGCTGCTCTGCGAAGGGGGAAAGAGCCTGGCGCAAGGCACTGGAGGGCAGCGCAACAAAGATCAGCCGACAATCGGCCAGCGTCTGCCCTAGATCAGTGACAGCGTTTACGGCCGGCAGCAGCGTCACGCCTTTCAAATAGCGCGGGTTCTGGCGGTGCGCTCGAATACTCTCGGCCTGCTCGGCATCGCGCATCCACAAGCGGACGCTGTGACCGTTTTCGGCGAGCAGGTTTGCGATGGCGGTTCCGAAGCTGCCGCCGCCAAGCACCGCGATGGGTTGCTGTTCAGTCATGAGGGATCCGTTTAGGCACCAAGTGCAATGGCCGGCATTATACGTGCCGCTTCGAGCGCAACCAGTGCAAACCCTGATACCCGCGGAATCATCAGATTACAATTTCCGACCGATGCTACCGAGCTGTGTTGCAGACGTAGCAAGGAGACATTCCCCAATGGTCTATACAGAGGCAGAACGTCACATGGTCGTGGTGACGGGTCAGGAGTGTTAAAGTATGGGCCCGTTTCCACCATGGTCGTCTCGTGGTTGGTCGAAACGAGCGGTACTCATGTCCCTGCGCTGTGACTTTAAGCGCAAGGCAGCAGTCTATGACTAGTCTTATGACCGGACTCGCTATTGTCGAGTCGGATGAATGCAGCAAGCCCTCCATAAAGGGACCATTGAGGAATACGCATGACCAAACAACAGGCCTTTACTCGGGAAGATCTGCTCCGTTGCAGCCGCGGCGAGCTGTTCGGCCCCGGTAATGCGCAACTGCCGGCACCGAACATGCTAATGGTCGACCGCATCGTTCATATCAGCGAAGTCGGCGGCAAGTACGGCAAGGGCGAGCTGGTTGCTGAGCTGGATATCAATCCTGACCTCTGGTTCTTTGCCTGCCATTTCGAAGGGGACCCAGTCATGCCTGGCTGCCTGGGCCTCGACGCCATGTGGCAACTGGTCGGTTTCTACCTAGGGTGGCAAGGCAACCCAGGCCGTGGTCGTGCGCTGGGTTCTGGCGAGGTCAAGTTCTTCGGTCAGGTCCTGCCGACCGCCAAGAAAGTTACCTATAACATCCATATCAAACGCACCATCAGCCGCTCTCTGGTTCTCGGCATCGCCGATGGCACCGTTAGCGTGGATGGTCGCGAGATCTACAGTGCCGAAGGTTTGCGTGTCGGCCTGTTCACATCTACTGATAGCTTCTGAAGGACTTCCGCATGCGTCGCGTCGTAATCACCGGCCTGGGCATCGTTTCATGCCTCGGCAATGACAAAGAGACCGTTTCCGCCAACCTGCGGGCCAGCCACCCCGGTATTCGCTTCAATCAGGCCTATGCCGATATGGGGCTGCGTAGCCAGGTCTCCGGCTCGGTCGACCTGAACCTCGAAGAGCTGATCGACCGCAAGGTCTTGCGCTTCATGGGCGATGCGGCGGCTTACGCCTATCTGGCGATGCAACAGGCTCTCGAAGATTCGGGGCTCAGCGCTGATGATATTTCCGATCCACGCATCGGCCTGATCGCCGGCTCCGGCGGCGCTTCCACCATCAATCAGATGGAAGCCATCGACATCCTTCGCGAAAAGGGCGTCAAGCGCATCGGCCCATACCGCGTGCCGCGCACCATGAGCAGCACGGTATCCGCCTGCCTGGCAACGCCGTTCCGTATCAAGGGCATCAACTACTCCATCGCCTCGGCCTGCGCGACCAGTGCGCATTGCATCGGCCATGCGATGGAGCAGATTCAGATGGGCAAGCAGGATGTCGTCTTTGCCGGCGGCGGCGAGGAAGAACACTGGAGCCAGAGCTGCCTGTTCGACGCCATGGGCGCCCTGTCCAGCCAGTACAACGCGACGCCGGAAAAGGCCTCGCGGGCTTACGACGCCAAGCGTGACGGTTTCGTCATCGCCGGCGGCGGCGGCATGGTAGTGGTTGAAGAGCTGGAGCATGCGCTCAAGCGCGGCGCCAAGATCTATGCGGAAATCGTCGGTTACGGCGCTACTTCCGATGGCTACGACATGGTGGCACCGAGCGGCGAAGGCGCACTGCGTTGCATGCAGCAAGCAATGGCCACAGTCGAAGGTGACATTGATTACCTGAACACCCATGGCACCTCTACACCAGTGGGTGACGTCGCTGAGAGCAAGGCCGTACGCAACATGTTTGGCGATAAGATCCCAGCCATTAGCTCGACCAAGAGCCTGTCCGGACATTCGCTGGGCGCTGCAGGTGTCCACGAAGCGATCTATTGCATGCTGATGATGCAGGGCAACTTCATTGCTGGCTCGGCCAACATTGAAGAGCTCGATGCAGAGGTAGCCGATATGCCGATCGTTCGCGAAACCCGCGAAGATGCGAAAATCGACACCATCATGAGTAACAGCTTTGGCTTTGGCGGTACCAACGCAACGCTGGTACTGAAGCGCTGGAAAGGCTGATCGATTCCTCGCTACAAACAATAACGGCGCCTAAAGGGCGCCGTTATTGTTTGTGGTGTGTTTTGTTCACTGGTAGATCACGCCGGGTCGAGTAGCCTAAGCGGGACGCGACCTGGTAGACGCACGCGGATCAGGACGTCTGCACAGCGCCTTCTACATCTCCGTGCGCCATGCACGAAGCTGCGGTAAAAAGCGCATCCGTCGAGGAGTTCAACGCGGTCTCGGCCGAGTCCTGAATCACGCCAATGATGAAGCCGACCGCAACGACTTGCATCGCCAGGTCGTTAGAAATTCCGAACAGGCTGCACGCCAGCGGAATCAACAGCAGCGAGCCGCCTGCAACGCCAGACGCACCGCAGGCGCAGATCGCCGCCAGCAGACTGAGCAGAATTGCGGTTGGGATGTCCACAGCGATACCCAGCGTGTTAACGGCCGCCAGCGTCAACACCGTGATGGTGATAGCCGCACCGCCCATGTTGATGGTCGCGCCAAGCGGAATCGAAACCGAATAGGTGTCTTTATGCAGTCCCAGTCGCTCGCACAACTGCATGTTCACCGGGATGTTGGCTGCTGAGCTGCGGGTAAAGAATGCGGTTATGCCACTCTCCCGCAAACAGGTCAGCACCAGTGGATAGGGATTCCCACGAATCTGCCAGAACACGATCAGAGGGTTAACCACCAGCGCCATGAACAGCATGCTGCCGACCAACACCATCAACAGCTGTAGGTAACCGGCCAGCGCTGCGAAGCCGGACTCAGCCAGGGTCCCGGCGACCAGTCCGAAAATGCCCAGTGGCGCAAACCCGATAACAACCTTGACGATCAGGGTCACGCCCTCTGACATATCGGAGATCAGATCGCGGGTGCTCTGACGAGCATGCCTGAAGGCAAATCCAAGTCCGATTGCCCACGCCAGGATACCGATGAAATTGCCGTCAATCAGCGCATGGACTGGGTTATCAACCACGTTGAACAGCAACGTTTTTAGAACAGCCCCTACCCCCGCAGGCGGTATGACGTCATTCGCCTGGCTGACCAGCGTCAAACTCGTCGGAAACACGAAGCTGGCGATAACCGCAACGATTGCAGCGCTGACTGTACCCAATGCGTAGAGAACCAGAATTGGGCGAATGTGCGTCGGCTGCCCCCGCTTGTGGTTAGCCAGTGATGCAGTGACCAGGACAAAGACCAATACTGGCGCGACCGCCTTCAATCCCGCAACGAACAAATCACCCAGCAAACTGACCGACGCTGCGGTCTCAGGCCACAGCCAAGCCAGCAAACAGCCGGCAACAAGGCCAACGACGATCTGTGTAACAAGGCTGACTCGGTTGTAAGCGCGGAATAACTGGGTTGAAAGGCTAGACATGATGAAGTCTCGGCGTAGACGGCTGGGTCAGGCGAAGCCAATCGCCCTGGAAGCGACAGCCAATGCCTTGCGAAAAACGCCGAATGGTACGCATCTCCTTGCGCCCTGCCCAGCTTTGGGGCGAAACGGATAGTCGAACTCTCGAACCAATGGTGCTGAATACGTCACTTACCAGAGCGATAGTCTCGGCAGAGCTAGGCGCTGAGTGCTTGACCGATACACGCGCCGGCCTTGAGATCGCCACCGTGCGTGTACCTCATCAATCACTGCCTCATCTCACTCACCGCGGCCACGGTTTCGCGGCAGCACATCAAGGAAATTGTCTCGCGCCACCTTCTGCGCTGTAGGTTCTGACAAAGCATCAAGGAAAGGATCAAATGCGCGCATTGCTTCGCCGACCCCACCAAACCGGCCGACCACATCCGATCCGATCATGAAGCGCGTCGGATGGCGCTCGACCAAGGCCACCCAGGCTGGATCGACATTACCCGAACGATCCAGTAGGTAAGGCTCCAGCATGGTCCATGACAGATCGATATACAGGTTTGGGTAGTCATCAAGCAGTCGCTTAACGGTAGGCAAGAGAAAGTCGAGCTTCTTCTGATGCCGATACAACTCCATACTCGTCCCGGCATGCGCCCAGATGAAACGGGTATGCGGGTGATTTCGCAGCGGCTCTTCGAGCTCCTCAAGATAGAGCGGATTGCGCTCGCGCTTGGAGGTGATGTTCGAATGCAGCATCACCGGCAGATCGACTTCGGCTGCAAGGTGATACACGCGCGTAAGCGCTTCATTGTTGGCGCGCGGCGTGTCGCCCTGGGTCAGGGCGGTTATATCGTCATGCCGAGTAAAGACCTCGCCTAACCCCTGCCATAGCCCAGGATCGAGATCCAGCATCCGACGGATGTGCGCATCGGCATTTTTGTCGTTGGGATTGAACCCTGACAGAAATGGGTGGAAGCGTTTGCGCTGGTCGTCGTCCAGCTCTTTAAGCGCGGCTGCAACTAACACATCTGTCGCGCTGTACCAGTAAACGGCAGCGTCATCTCCTGCGTAGTATCGCGGACGCTTAGGCTCGTTCTCGTGCCACTTCTTCGCAACCGGAATGCCGCTGATCATCACGTGGTCAATGTTGCTCTCGTCCATGGCCTTGAGCAGTTGCTGCATGCCATCGGTCTCTTGGAAAAAATCGACGAAATGAAGATGTGAATCGCTGTAGTGGTAATCCCGTGCCTGCACCGGCGTGACAGTAACAACCAGGCACAGCGCTGCGAGACAGTTTCGTATATTGAGCAACCGATGTCCTCCTAGTGAACAAGCGGATAGACCGTGCCGCCTCGTAGCGGTTCATAACGCCGCAACGGTACCGACGACAAAGTCCCGCGCCGCGTTCGAAACAAAAAAGGCCCGTCAATGACGGGCCTTTCAATGACACTGCTCAAGGTTAAGCGGACAGCTCAACTAGGAGCTTGTTGAGACGCTGCACATAAGCCGCAGGATCTTTCAGGCTATCGCCAGCTGCTAGTGCGGCCTGGTCGAAGAGGACGTGTGACAGATCGGAGAAGCGATCTTCGTCCGGCTCGGCATCAAGCTTTTCGATCAGCGGGTGTGCCGGGTTGATTTCGAAAATCGGCTTCGACTCCGGTACTTTCTGTCCGCTGGCTTCAAGAATCTGACGCATCTGCAGGCCCAGGTCTTGCTCGCCGATCGCCAGGATTGCCGGCGAATCAGTCAGACGGTGCGACACTCGCACCTCTGCGACCTCGTCACCCAGCGCAGTCTTGAGACGCTCCACCAGTCCTTCCTTCGCATTGGCAATCTCTTCCTGAGCCTTCTTGTCTTCTTCCGTATCCAGCTTGCCGAGGTCAAGGTCGCCGCGCGCGACGTCAACGAACTGCTTGCCGTCAAACTCGGTCAGGTAGCTCATCAGCCACTCATCGATGCGGTCAGTCAGCAGTAACACCTCGATGCCTTTCTTGCGGAAGACTTCTAGGTGCGGACTGTTTTTCACCTGCGCATAGGACTCACCGGTGAGGTAGTAAACCTTGTCCTGACCTTCCTTGACGCGGCCCAGGTAGTCAGCCAGCGAAACATTTTGCTCACCAGAAGCATCTTGGGTGGAAGCGAAACGCAGCAGACCAGCGATCTTCTCCTTGTTGGCGAAGTCCTCCGCTGGGCCTTCTTTCAGAACCTGGCCGAACTGCTTCCAGAAGTTCTTGTAGTCTTCCGGCTTGTCTTTGGCCAGCTTGTCCAGCATGTCCAGCACGCGCTTGGTCAGCGCCGACTTCATCGAATCGATCACCGGATCCTTCTGCAGGATCTCGCGGGAAACGTTCAACGAGAGGTCATTGGAGTCGACTACGCCTTTGATGAAACGCAGGTACAACGGCAGGAACTCATCCGCCTGATCCATGATGAAAACGCGCTGGACGTAGAGTTTCAGCCCCTTGGGCGCTTCGCGCTGATACAGGTCGAAGGGCGCGCGGCCAGGCACGAACAACAGCGAGGTGTATTCAAGCTTGCCCTCGACCTTATTGTGGCTCCACGCCAACGGATTCTCGAAGTCGTGACCGACGTGCTTGTAGAACTCCTGATACTCCTCGTCCTTCACCTCGGTGCGGGGACGGGTCCAGAGTGCACTGGCTCGGTTGACGGTTTCCCACTCAGCCTCTGCCGGCTCGTCTTTCTCCTCGCCATGAAACTCCTTCGGCAATTCAATCGGCAGTGCGATGTGGTCGGAGTACTTCTTGATGATGTTGCGAAGGCGCCAACCGTCGGCAAATTCCTCTTCGCCAGACTTGAGGTGCAGAACGATGCGGGTGCCGCGCTCCGCCTTGTCGATGTTGGCAACCTCGAAATCGCCCTCGCCCTTCGAAGACCAGTACACGCCCTCTTCTGCAGAGGTCCCGGCACGGCGGCTGAATACTTCAACCTGCTCCGCGACGATAAAGGCGGAATAGAAGCCGACGCCAAACTGACCGATCAGATGCGAGTCTTTCTTCTGGTCACCGGTCAGATGCTTCATGAAATCAGCCGTACCCGACTTGGCGATAGTGCCCAAGTGAGTAATGACATCTTCGCGGTTCATGCCGATGCCGTTGTCATCAAGCGTGACAGTCTTGGCATCCTTATCGAAGCTGACGCGAATCTTCAGGTCCGCCCCGCCCTCAAGCAGCTCAGGCTTGGCCAACGCTTCGAATCGAAGCTTGTCGGCGGCGTCCGAGGCGTTGGAAATCAATTCGCGAAGGAAGATTTCCTTATTCGAATACAAGGAATGAATCATCAGGTGAAGCAGCTGCTTCACTTCGGTCTGGAAGCCCAGGGTTTCTTTGTTTTGAGTCTCCACACTCATCGTCTTGCAAACTCCACTTCGTCAATGGCACGGACCGCGACTGCGGCGATGACAAGCAGATGGGGTCTTGCGCGGGAAATTCAAGTGCAGCCCTTGCAAGGCGAGCTGCAGTCTTTCCTGGAGTAACGTTTTAGGCGCGAGCTAGGGTTCCAGCAGTTCGATCAGAACGATATCGTCTGGACTCAGATTGAAAACCGCCTCTCCGGCCCCCTTCAGCCTTTGCCGGATAGCCAGATTGCCGTCTCGGTCCAGCCCTTTAAAGCGTCCTTCCGCGACTCCCCCTCTCTTAGTCTGTGCGCGTACCTGCAGGTGCTCGTAACGCTCCGGATTGCGCAGCAACCGGGCCAGGGAAAACCGCTGGCGACGATCGACTCGGGCCGATGCAGTGCTGTCCGGCAGCGACGCTTTTTTAATAGCGGTCTGCTTGACCGGCGTTTCGGCTGCGGCGCTCAAAGGGGGGAAAGTGTCATCTTCTACCGCCCAACCCTGGTCACCCTTGCTGATAGCCAGGTCGAAAAGCTGCGCCGCCCCCTCAATCTTGGCGCTTATCGAGAGCACCAAGCTCGACGCGGGTAAATTGACAGGCGCTACGGTTTCGATGGTCACATCCCGCGTATCGAACCGTCGCTGCAAATAATCACCGGCCACATAAGCGAGGGTATCAACCGAGTCATGTGTCAGATCCACGTGACCCGCGCGATAGCGAAGGTTGTCGGTGAACAGTTCGACCTGTCCGCTGAGGCTTGTTTGATAATGAGCCGGCAAGACCAGGTGGAAGTCACCGACCAGCTTGTTCGGCGGCGCTGGCTGCAGGTTCAGGTGAAGGGTATAGCCGCTCTGAATTCGGCGGGCCTCTGGAAGCTCCTGCTCTGGCCGCATCCAGTTGATTTCGACCACTGGAGCAGGATCAACGTCCTGAGGAAGCACATCGACCTGTATGGCCCCGGATGGCTTTGCACCGAGGCGAATGCTCACTTCCTGCCGAGCGAACAACTGGTCGCCTTCACGCAGTGTCAGCACGCCATCAACGTAGCTCCCGAACTGAGGACTGAACGAACGACCATCAAGCTCGCCGTGCAAACGAAAACTCAGCTGTTGGCTCTGAGTCTGTTCATCCGGCTCAAGCCACTCAAGACTGGCAATGGCCGCAACTCGCTCCGGCTCGTGGTTGGCGAGCAAGGTAAATCCGACCACAAGAGGGATAACGCCCAAACCGGACAGCCCCACCGCCTTCCGAGCGACCTTCCAATGCCGAGCTACATACACCAGGGTTACCGGAGGCAGTAGGCTACCCACGCCCCACAACAAGCCTGTACCGAACGCCAGAACAACCAACCAGATCAGGCCCGCCAGGATCAGCAGTAGCCCACCCAGTATCAGCAACGCATCCATTCACAACACCTTCGAGACAGCTGCAGTAGCGCCGGCGGCTGGCCTGTCAGGGCTCGTTGACCTTGAAATGGCAACGCGCAGTCGCGATTGGCTCAGCCTGGTTGGTTTGCCAGGCTGTCACAGCAACATTGGCTACACGACGTCCCTGGCGCCAGACCTGGCAGGCGGCAAAGGTGTCACGATAGTGACCCGCTCGAAGATAATCTATCGAGAAGTCGATGATTTTGGGTAAATGTGGTGCGCCCATGAACATCAACAGATGGAGCATCGCGGCATGTTCCATGAAGCCCGCAATCACGCCGCCGTGGATCGCCGGAAGCGTAGGATTTCCGATGTTGTCCTGATTCTTTGGAAGCCGGAACACCATTTCATCGCCCAGTCGCAAACACTCAATACCGATTAGACGGGCGTACGGCACCATTTTTAACAGTGCGTCATAGTCATTGCTGGCGTGCGCTTCACTGACCAAAGCATCGAGATCCAATGCGCTCATTGCGGCGTCTCCGAACCTGTCATCAAGCTATTCTTGCCCATGCGCATGAAGGCGCCGACTACGTGGGCAATCGGCTCATTGATATCGCGCTGGTAAGCGACTCCACGGGTAAAAATGACCGTCGGCGTCACGCGGTAGCACTCGGCAAAGCCAAACACGTCGTGATTGGGCTCGGCGGGATGCATGTAATCGATGCGCAGATCAAGTGTGGGGCAGATCTCAAGCTCAGGCAGCGCGCATGCCGTCGAGATACCACAAGTGGTATCCATCAGGGTGGTAATCGCTCCGCCGTGAACGAGCCCGCTTTCAGGATTGCTGACGATCTTTTCGCTATAGGGGAGGCGCAACGTGAGCCCCTTGGCATCTGCATGCTCGACACGCATGCCGAGCACCTGACAGTGGCGTAACAGGGAAAGGAAGCGCTGCGTACGCTCCAGTATCAGACTATCGCTCATGCGGACTCTCAGAGAAGATCAAGCCGCGCAGTTTAGCGGCTCTACCTGCGTGAGCCCTACTCCTTAGGTTGCTCGACAGGCAATGTTGGCGTGAACACCATGACTTCAAGTACATCGGAATGAAATTCGCGGCGATAGAGAACAAGCACTACACCGGTGGTCACCACCATGAAGAACCACGGATGAATGAACCAGGACAAGGTAGCCATCCCGAAGTAATACGCCCTTAGACCGAAATTAAACTGGTTTGCGGCCATTGAGATAACCCTGGCAGCCCGCTCGGCGAACGACTTGCGCTCAAGGTCACTCACATTACGCTCACCCGCCATGGGTGCCGAGGCCACCAGTACTGCAGCGAAGTTGTATTGCCGCATGCACCAGCTGAACGTGAAAAAGGCATAAACGAAGACGACCGCCAACGCCAACAGCTTGATTTCGGATAGCCCACGGCTGACCGGCTGCGCAAAGGGCAAGTCTGCCAACAGTGAAACAGCACGTTCCGACGCGCCAAGCGCGGTCAAAATGCCGGCCAGAATGATCAAGGTACTGGAGGCGAAAAACGCCGCGTTGCGCTCCAGATTGCCGATCACATTGGCATCGGCAATGCGGTTATCGCGCAGCAGCATGCGTCGCATCCAGTCCTGACGATACAGATGCAGGACGCTAGCGAGGCATGCCGTGTCCCTGCCTCGCCAGCTTGCGTAGCGGGTGTAGCCGGCCCAGCACAGCACGAACCACGCGACCGCGATCAGATGAGGCAGCAGATGACTGGGAATAGACATGACAATCCCTCTGAACACATGCGCGTGATTATAACCAGCGGAACCGCTGATCAGGCATCCGGGCGATCAGTCTTACACCAGGAGCAACGGCCCTCACGTTGCGAGACGCCGCTCACCAACCAGTCGATCCATAGCGAAAGCAATTACCAGCGTCACCAGCACCGGCACCAACCAGCCCATGCTCTGCGCGGCCAAGGGTAGTTTGGTGAACAGAACGGGAACCAGGTCGGTAAAGCCGGCCGCCGACAACCCATCCGCAACACCGAAGACCAATGTCACCGCCATCACCGGGACGAAAACCCGGCTAGGCGAAACCCAGCAGCGATCCAGCAGATTCAGCGCCACCAGCATGATCGCCAGTGGGTAGAGCCCAACCAGCACGGGCACAGAGACACTGATTAGCTGTGTCAGGCCCTGATTGGCCACCAACAGGCTGAACAGCGTGAAGACCACCACAACAGTGCGATAACCAACCGGCATCAAACCGCTGAAGAATTCGCCACAAGCAGTCGTCAGCCCAACCGCTGTCGTCAGGCAGGCCAGCGTAATCACGATCGCAAGCAACAGGCTCCCTGTAGTACCGAAGGTGTGTTGCACGTACGTAGTCAGAATCTGCACACCGTTTTGTGCCTCGCCAGCGATGCCCTGACTGGTTGCGCCCAAATAGAACAACGTCAGATACACCAGTGACAATCCAAGCGCGGCTATGGCACCTGCAACCATTGAGTAGCGTGTCACCAGAGCCGGGCTGGACACACCGCGATCACGGATCGCTGTCGCGATCACAATGCCAAATACCAGCGCGCCCAGGGTGTCCATGGTCAGATAGCCTTCCAGAAACCCTTTAAGCAGCGGACCGCTGCGGTAGCTCTCAGCGGTGACGCCAATATCGCCAGCCGGCGCGAACACGGCTGCGCCGCCCAGCACCAGCAGCGCTGCCAACAGAACCGGTGTGATGAACTTGCCGACGCGGTTCACCAGCTGACCAGGATTGACCGCCAGGAACAACGTCGCCGAAAAGAACAGCGTTGTGTAAACGAACAGGGGAACGGCAGCGTTGCCGGTGAAGGGTGCAATTCCCATTTCAAACGAAACCACTGCCGTTCGCGGCGTCGCGAACAGCGGGCCGATGGCCAGGTACACGGCGACGGCCAGCAGCGTGCCAGCGCCACGCCCCAGCGGAGCGGTCAAGCGATCCATCCCGCCGCCGACCCGCGCCAGCGCGACCACAGTCAGCAAGGGCAAGCCGACGCCTGTCAGCAGAAACCCCAACGCAGCAAACCAAAGTGACTGTCCCGCAGCCATCCCGGCACTGGGTGGAAAAATGATGTTGCCAGCGCCGAGAAACAGCGCGAACGTCATGAAGCCGAGGGCCAGCAGGTCGAGGCCTTTCAGTCGAGTCATTGAACTATCACCACTACAGAAGGTTCAGGCGCGAGGAATGCGCCAAGCGCGTACTTCCAGATACGACTCACACCGAGCCGCCTGAAAAAAAGCACGCACCTTAATCGAAATGGCCCGTAAGGGCGAGGAGTCACCGTCCCATCTGAGACGGCGCAAAGCTGGACGATTGCTGCTCGGGTTCGCGATGACGGAGCAATGCCACCGGCGTCATCCTGCAGAAACAAAAATGCCAGTCAGACAGGGCTGACTGGCATCAGGCAACGCAGGCTGGAAATCAGGCCTGCTTGGCTTCCCAGCCAGTGACTTCCGCCAGCGCTTTACCGATATCGGCAAGCGAGCGAACTGTCTTCACGCCGGCATCCTGCAGCGCTGCAAACTTCTCGTCTGCCGTTCCTTTACCGCCCGAGATGATCGCGCCAGCGTGCCCCATCCGCTTGCCTGCAGGCGCCGTAACACCGGCGATGTACGACACTACCGGCTTGGTGACATTGGCCTTGATGTAAGCAGCAGCCTCCTCCTCGGCAGAACCACCGATCTCGCCGATCATGACGATCGCCTCGGTCTGCGGATCTTCTTGGAAGAGCTTGAGGATATCGATGAAGGTCGAGCCCGGAATCGGATCGCCGCCGATACCCACGCAGGTGGACTGACCGAAACCGGCATCAGTGGTCTGCTTGACCGCTTCATAGGTCAGCGTGCCCGAACGAGACACGATGCCGACCTTGCCCGGCATGTGGATGTGACCAGGCTGGATACCGATTTTGCACTCGCCGGGCGTGATCACACCCGGGCAGTTCGGCCCAATCAGGCGAACGCCCATTTCATCGCACTTGATCTTCACTTCGAGCATATCGAGGGTCGGAATGCCTTCGGTGATGCAGACGATCAGCTTGATACCGCCGAACACCGCTTCAAGAATCGAGTCCTTGCAGAACGGTGCTGGCACGTAGATCACTGACGCATCAGCACCAGTAGCTGCAACCGCTTCTTTGACCGTGTTGAAAACAGGCAGCCCCAGATGCGTAGTACCGCCCTTACCCGGGGTAACGCCGCCGACCATCTTGGTGCCGTACTCGATAGCCTGCTCGGAGTGGAAGGTGCCTTGCGAGCCGGTGAAGCCCTGGCAAATGACCTTGGTGTCTTTATTGATCAGGACGCTCATTACTTGCCCTCCGCGGCTTTGACGACTTGAATGGCCGCATCGGTCAAGCTGGTTGCGCCGATGATGTTCAGACCACTTTCACCCAGCATCTTGGCACCGAGCTCGGCGTTGTTGCCTTCCAGGCGCACAACCACTGGCACCTTGACGCCGACTTCCTTGACCGCGCCGATGATGCCTTCGGCAATCATGTCGCAGCGAACGATGCCGCCGAAAATGTTGACCAGAACCGCTGCGACGTTTTCGTCCGACAGAATGATCTTGAAGGCCTCTGTCACGCGTTCTTCAGTTGCGCCGCCACCGACGTCGAGGAAGTTTGCAGGCTTGCCGCCATGCAGGTTGACGATATCCATGGTGCCCATGGCCAGACCGGCACCGTTGACCATGCAACCGATGTTGCCTTCAAGCGCCACGTAGTTGAGTTCCCACTTCGCCGCATGGGCCTCACGTGGGTCGTCCTGGGAGGGGTCCTGCATACCGCGCAGCTTGGGCTGGCGATAAATCGCATTACTGTCGATATTCAGCTTGGCATCCAGGCAGTGCAGGTTGCCGTCTTTCTTGATCACCAGCGGATTCACTTCGAGCAGCGCCAAATCGTAGTCGACGAACAGCTTGGCCAAGCCTACGAAAATATGAACGAACTGCTTGACCTGATCGCCTTTGAGGCCAAGCTGGAACGCCAGCTCACGACCTTGGAACGGCTGAGCGCCAACGAGCGGATCAATGGTTGCCTTGAGGATTTTTTCCGGCGTGTCGTGAGCGACTTTTTCGATGTCGACGCCGCCTTCGGTGGAGGCCATGAAGACCACCCGGCGAGTTGCGCGATCAACGACGGCACCCAGGTACAGTTCTTTATCAATGTCGGTGCAGGCTTCTACGAGAATCTTGCTGACCGGCTGTCCGTTGGCGTCGGTCTGGTAGGTCACCAGGCGCTTGTCCAGCCACTGCTCGGCGAATGCTCGGGCTTCGTCCTTGCTGCGGACGAGTTTGACGCCGCCCGCCTTGCCGCGACCACCCGCATGAACCTGTGCCTTGACCACCCACTCGGTACCACCGATCTGATCACAGGCTTCTGCCGCTTCTTTAGGGCTATCGATCGCGTAGCCCTTGGAGACCGGCAGTCCGTACTCGGCAAACAGTTGCTTACCCTGATATTCGTGAAGATTCATCTTAGCTACCGTTCGGTTTGATGTGCATCAGACACCACATTGCTGCGGCGTCACCTCAAGTCGCTGAAAACTATCGAAGATACCTTTCAAAGACCTGTCATACCTTGCGCGAAGGTATTCGGCAGCTGCACTAGGCCTGAAAGCCCAGTGCATGCCGCCGTTTGCTGCTGCGCCGTTAGCGCTTCTTGCGATTGGCAATGTGAATCGCGTGACCATTTACCGCCAGCGCAGCTTCGTGAAGCGCTTCGGACATAGTCGGGTGCGAGAACACCATCATGCCAAGGTCTTCGGCGCTGGTGCCAAATTCCATGCCGATCGCGCCCTGCTGAACCAGCTCGGCCGCCGCCGGCCCCATGACATGCACACCCAGAACACGGTCAGTCTTGGCATCAGCAATGACTTTGACCAAACCAGCCGTGTCGTTTGCTGCCATGGCACGGCCACTGGCGGCGAACGGGAAGGTGCCCACGTTGATCTCGACGCCCTCGGCCTTCAACACCTGCTCGGTCTTGCCGACCCATGCGATTTCCGGATGGGTATAGATGACCGATGGAACCAGGTCGTAGTTCATTTGCGATTTATGCCCGGCAATCCGCTCGGCAACCATCACACCCTCTTCAGATGCTTTGTGCGCAAGCATGGCTCCACGAACGACGTCGCCAATGGCGTAAACACCCGGAACGCTGGTCGCGCACTGATCATCGACGAAGATGAAGCCGCGCTCATCCATATCAACACCTGCGTCAGCAGCGAGCAGATCGGTAGTCACCGGACGGCGGCCGACTGCAACGATCAGCTTGTCGAAGGTCTGCTGCTGCTCGCCTTCTGCGTTGGTGAAGTTGACCGTAACCTGATCGCCATTGACTTGGGAGCCAGTGACTCGGGCGCCCAGCAGAATCTTCAGGCCCTGCTTGCTCAGCACCTTGAAGGCTTCTTTGGAAATCTGCTCATCCGCGGCAGGCAAGAATTTGTCCATTGCTTCGAGGACAGTGACTTCCGCCCCCAGGCGCGCCCATACCGAACCCAGCTCCAACCCGATGACGCCAGCGCCAATAACGCCAAGCTTGGCCGGAACGCTCTGGAAATCTAGCGCGCCAGTGGAGTCAACAATGATGTTCTGATCAACCGGTGCCGGCGGAATGTCGACTGGTTTGGAACCGGAAGCCAGGATCACATGCTCTGCGCCCAGGACCTGTGTGTTGCCGTCGAGGCCGGTGACTTCAACCTGCTTGCCACTGAGCAGCTTGCCGTGGCCTTCGAACACGGTCACGCCGTTGGCCTTCATCAGGCCGGCAACACCACCAGTCAGGTTCTTAACGATCTGGTCCTTGCGAGCGACCATCGTCGGGACATCCATGGCCACTTCGCCAGTGCTGATGCCGTGAACCTTGAAGCTCTCGTGGGCTTCGTGGAACTTGTAGGAGCTGTCCAGCAGCGCCTTGGATGGAATGCAACCGACGTTCAGGCAGGTTCCGCCAAGTGCGGTTTTGCCTTCCTTGCCCTGATATTTTTCGATACAGGCGGTCTTCAGACCCAGCTGCGCTGCGCGAATGGCTGCAACATAACCGCCGGGGCCGGCACCGATCACGACGACGTCGAATTTCTGGCTCATTACGAATCCTCTTGAGTGCAGCAAAAAAATCAAAGGCCGCAGACAGCAGGCCCAGCAAATGCCTAGCCTGCCAACTGCAGCCCGTGACGCTTGTTAGATGTCCAGCAACAGACGCGCCGGATCTTCCAGCAGGTTCTTGATGGTCACCAGGAAGCTGACCGCTTCCTTGCCGTCGATCAGGCGATGGTCATAGGACAGCGCCAAGTACATCATCGGCCGGATAACCACCTGACCATTTACAGCCATCGGACGCTGCAGAATGTTGTGCATGCCCAGGATAGCGGCCTGTGGCGGGTTCACGATCGGGGTCGACATCATCGAACCGAACGTACCGCCATTGGTGATGGTGAAGGTGCCGCCAGTCATCTCATCAATCGACAGCTTGCCATCACGCGCCTTCTTGCCGAAGGTGGCGATGCCGCTTTCGACTTCAGCCAGGTTCATCAGTTCGGCATTGCGCAGAACAGGGACGACCAGGCCACGATCACTGGAGACAGCGACACCGATGTCCTGATAGCCGTGGTAGACAATGTCAGTGCCATCGATCGACGCGTTGACTGCGGGGAAACGCTTCAACGCTTCAACAGAAGCTTTGACGAAGAAGGACATGAAGCCCAGACGCACGCCATTGTGTGTCTTCTCGAAAAGATCCTTGTACTTCGAACGAAGGGCCATGACTTCGGTCATGTCGACCTCGTTGAAGGTCGTCAGCATCGCCATGTTCGACTGAGCCTCGACCAGGCGCTCGGCAACCTTCGCACGCAGACGGGTCATCGGCACGCGCTTCTCGGTGCGATCACCGCCCGCTGCGACAGGAGCAGCAGCAGTGCTGGCAGCAGGCTTGCTAGCAGCCGGAGCGGACTTCTTGGCTTCGATAGCGGCAACCAGGTCTTCTTTAGTGACGCGACCGTCTTTACCAGTGCCCTTGACGCTGTTCGGGTCGATGCCGTTTTCTTCGGCCAGCTTACGGGCAGCAGGCGCGAGGATCGCATCTTCTGCGCCGGTTGCCGGTGCCGAAGCTGCAGAGGTTGCTGGAGCAGCGGTTTCAGCCGGTGCCGATGCGGCGGGAGCAGAGGCTGTTGCACCTGCGTCGAGCTTGCCAAGCAGCTCACCGCTGAGGACGGTATCGCCTTCATTTTTGACGATTTCGCTCAGCACGCCATCCGCTTCGGCCAGCACTTCCATAACAACTTTGTCGGTCTCGATGTCGACAATAAGCTCGTCACGCTTTACCGCATCGCCTGGCTGCTTGTGCCAGGTCGCAACGGTGCCGTCAGCAACCGATTCCGGAAATTGAGGGGCTTTGATCTCGATAGCCATTAGCTGGGTCCTATTGATTCGGTTTTTACATCAAGGCCGCGATGTTCGCGGCCTCTTGCAAGAATGATTAAACGGTGAAGGCGTCCTGCAGCAGTTTTTCCTGCTGTTCGGCGTGCATGGAGGCGTAACCGACCGCAGGCGCTGCAGAAGCTTCACGACCCGCGTATTGCAGGAACAGCTCCTTCTTGTGTGCGACGGCGACACGACGCATATGATGTTGGCTGCAATACCAGGCACCCTGGTTCATAGGCTCTTCCTGACACCAGACGATATTCTTGATGTTCTGGTAAGGCGCAAGCACCTCAGCCAAATCATCTTCTGGGAACGGATACAGCTGTTCCAGGCGAACGATGGCGATGTCCTCACGACCCTCGTTGCGGCGCTTGTCCAGCAGATCGTAATAAACCTTGCCACTGCACATGACAACGCGTTCGACCTTGCTCGGATCGATCTGATCGACCTCTGGAATCACAGTCAGGAAAGAACCTTGGGTCAGGTCTTCCAGAGTCGAGGTCGCCAGCTTATGACGCAGCAGGGACTTCGGCGTCAGCGCTACCAGAGGCTTGCGCAGGGGACGGATCGCCTGCCGGCGAAGCATGTGATAGACCTGAGCCGGAGTTGTCGGCACGCACACCTGGATGTTGTGCTCAGCGCACAGTTGCAGATAGCGCTCCAGACGTGCTGACGAATGCTCTGGTCCCTGCCCTTCATAGCCGTGCGGCAATAGCATGGTCAGACCACACAGCCGGCCCCACTTGTGCTCGCCGCTGGTGATGAACTGATCTATGACGACCTGTGCACCGTTGGCGAAGTCACCGAACTGAGCCTCCCACACCACCAATGCGTTCGGCATGGTAGTGGCATAACCATACTCAAACGCCAGTACCGCCTCCTCCGACAGGAAGGAGTCGTAGAGGTCGAAGCGAGGCTGGCCTTCGTAAAGATGCTGAAGCGGGATGTAGGTGCTGCCATCCTTCTGGTTGTGCAACGCCGCATGGCGGTGCGAGAAGGTGCCCCGACCCACGTCCTGACCACTGATACGAACCGGGTGGCCTTCGAACAGCAGGGTTGCATAGGCCAGTGTCTCGGCGTAGCCCCAGTTAATGGCGAGCGCACCGGCTCCCATCTTCTGGCGATCTTCGAGAATCTTCGAAACCTGCCGCTGAACAACGAAGCCTTCCGGCACCGCCAGCATCTTGCTGGACAGCTCCTGCAGCGCCTTCAATTCGAAACGCGTGTCGTAGCGAGCAGTCCATGTATGACCCAGATAAGGACGCCAATCAACAAACAATTCCTTGTTCGGCTCTTTGACCAGGCTCTTGACCACGTGAAGACCGTTGTCCAACGCGGCACGATACTCGTCGACCTTGGCCTGAACGCGCTCGTTGTCGAGAACTTTTGATTGCGTCAGCGAATCGGCATACAGCTCACGCGTAGTGCGCTGCTTGGCGATCTTCTGATACATCAGTGGCTGAGTGCCGCTAGGCTCATCCGCTTCGTTGTGACCACGACGGCGGTAGCAAATCAGGTCGATAACAATGTCGCGCTTGAACTGCATCCGGTAATCGACTGCGAGCTGCGTGACGAAGAGAACAGCTTCTGGATCATCCGCATTCACGTGGAAGATCGGCGCCTGGATCATCTTTGCAACGTCGGTCGCATACTCAGTGGAGCGCGCATCTTCTTGCTTGTTGGTGGTAAAGCCAACCTGATTGTTGATCACGATCCGGATGGTACCTCCCGTGCGATACGCACGAGTCTGGGACATCTGGAACGTTTCCATCACGACGCCCTGCCCCGCCACGGCGGCATCACCATGAATCGTGACCGGCAGAACCTTATCGCCCACCGCATCGCAACGACGATCCTGACGGGCACGGACGGAGCCTTCAACGACCGGCGAAACGATTTCCAGGTGCGACGGGTTGAACGCCATCGCCAAGTGTATTTCGCCACCCGGAGTCATCACGTTCGAGGAAAAGCCCTGGTGATACTTCACATCGCCGGAACTGAGGCCTTCAACCTTCTTGCCTTCGAATTCGTCGAAGAGGTCGCGCGGGTTTTTGCCGAAGGTGTTGACCAGTACGTTGAGGCGGCCACGGTGGGCCATGCCAATGACGATTTCCTTGGTGCCATAAGAGCCTGAGCGTTGGATTATTTCATCCAGCAATGGAATCAGACTTTCGCCACCTTCAAGGCCAAAACGCTTGGTGCCCGGATACTTGGTGCCCAGGTACTTTTCCAGGCCCTCAGCAGCCGTCAGCCGCTCAAGCAGGTGACTCTTGATTTCAGGCGAGAAAGACGGGCGACCACGAACGCTTTCGAGTCTTTGCAGAAACCAGTTGCGCTGGTCTGAGTCGACGATGTGGGTGAACTCAGCCCCGATAGTGCGGCAATACGTCTCTTGCAGCGCTTGGTGAATTTCACGCAAGGTTGCCTGATCTTTGCCCATGGCAAGGTCGCCGGTACGGAATACCGTATCCAGATCGGCGTCAGTCAGAGCGTAGTTGTTGATTGCCAAGTCGGCGGGCGCCGGCCGTTGCTGCAAGCCGAGCGGATCAAGCTGAGCCACCTGATGGCCCCGCATCCGGTACGCCTGAATAAGACGCAGGACTTCGACCTGTTTCTTCTCATGCTCGCTACTGACACTACCGGCCGAAGCAGGCTGAGCGCGGCGTTGGTTTTTGGCCAACAACACGAAGTGATCGCGGATTGTCGAATGCGATACATCGGCCGCAGCGCCACCGCTGACTGGCAGCTTCTGGAAATAGGTGCGCCATTCTTCTGGCACAGCGTTGGGATCGTGCAGGTAGAGCTCGTAGAGCTCTTCCACATAGGCAGCGTTACCACCGGATAGGTGGGCACTGTCCCACATGCGCTGCATTACGCTTTCTTGCATGTCTGGTCACCTTCGATAAGGAGACACCACCAGCGTGGAGACCGCAGCATGACTTCCCAAGTTCTGAAGCAGCGACCCAGGTAAAGCCACTACGGACCGCGCAGATAGTTTCCGAGAACCACCCCGGATGCCCCTGCTGGTCATCAAATTTTCAGAGCGAAACCACGGCTTTGTGAGCTGGGGTTCCTACTAAGACTACGGCGCCGAGTTGAACTCAGGCGCCGTAGGTGTCGCGGTAAAGCATTAAAGGCCTGCAACTACTATTAATACTCGCAGACGCTTTGGGTGCATCAGGTTGCGCTCTGCAGCAGCATATTCCGCACATGGCCAATGGCCTTGGTCGGATTCAGCCCTTTCGGGCACACGCTCACGCAGTTCATGATGCCCCGGCAGCGAAACACGCTGAACGGATCATCCAAAGCAGACAGACGGTTCTCAGTCTCGGTGTCGCGGCTGTCGGCCAGGAATCGATAAGCCTGTAGCAGCGCAGCGGGTCCGAGGAACTTGTCTGGATTCCACCAGAAGGACGGGCAGCTGGTGGAGCAGCAAGCGCAAAGGATGCACTCGTACAAACCGTCAAGCTTCTCCCGATCCTCCGGACTCTGCAGACGTTCGATAGCCGGAGCCGGGGTATCGTTCATCAAATACGGGCGAACCTTCTCGTACTGCTTATAGAAGATGCCCATATCGACCGCCAAGTCACGAATAACTGGCAAACCGGGTAGAGGACGAACAACCAGCTTGTTACCTTTGACTACAGACGAGAGCGGCGTGATGCAGGCCAGCCCGTTCTTGCCGTTCAGGTTCATGCCGTCCGAGCCACAAACGCCCTCGCGGCACGAGCGGCGATAGGAGAAGCCCTCGTCCTGCTCCTTGATAAGAGCAAGCACGTCGAGCACCATCAGGTCTTTACCATCGGTATTGACCTGAAAGTCCTGCATATAGGGCTTTGCGTCTTTATCCGGGTTATAGCGATAAACGCTCACTTGCAACATATCGGCGACCTCAGTAAGTCCGAACCTTAGGTTCGAAAGTCGGAACAGTCTTCGGAGAGAAGTTCACGGCACGCTTGGCTACGCGCTTCTCACCCGGGAAGTACAGGGTGTGGCACAGCCAGTTTTCATCATCACGCTCTTCGAAATCCTCGCGGGCATGTGCGCCACGCGATTCCTTGCGATTTTCCGCAGCGATGGCAGTTGCTTCAGCCACTTCGAGCAAGTTCTGCAGTTCCAGCGCTTCAATACGCGCGGTATTGAAAGCCTGGCTCTTGTCAGAAATCTTAACGTTAGCGATGCGCTGGCGCAGATCAGCAAGCTGAGCAATACCCTTCTGCATGTACTCGCCCGTACGGAATACACCGAAATAGTTCTGCATGCAGCTCTGCAGCTCTTTACGCAGTGAAGCGACGTCTTCGCCCTCTGTCCGCTCGTTCAAGCTGGCGAGACGATTCAAAGCAACGTCCAGGTCGGTTTCAGTCGCACCGCGGTGCTCGATACCGTCTTTCAGGGCCTTTTCCAGATGGAGACCGGCTGCGCGACCGAATACAACAAGGTCAAGCAGGGAGTTGCCACCCAGACGGTTGGCACCATGAACCGACACGCACGCCACTTCGCCTACCGCAAACAGCCCGTCAATGATCTTGTCATTACCGTTTGCATCCTGGGTCATCGCCTGGCCATGAATGTTAGTGGCGATGCCACCCATCATGTAGTGACAGGTCGGGACCACAGGCACTGGAGCAGTAACAGGATCAACGTGCGCAAACGTCTTCGACAGCTCGCAGATACCAGGTAGACGGCTGTGCAGAACTTCCTCACCAAGGTGGTCGAGCTTCAGCATCACGTGGTCACCATCTGGACCACAGCCGTTGCCAGCCAGGATTTCCTTGACCATCGAACGAGCAACAACGTCACGACCAGCCAAATCTTTCGCGTTCGGCGCGTAACGCTCCATGAAGCGCTCGCCATGCTTGTTGATCAGGTAGCCACCCTCACCGCGGCAACCTTCGGTCACCAGCACGCCAGCGCCGGCGATACCGGTCGGATGGAACTGCCACATTTCGATGTCTTGAACCGGCACACCAGCACGCAGCGCCATGCCGATTCCGTCACCGGTGTTGATCAACGCATTGGTAGTGGATGCATAGATACGACCCGCGCCACCGGTCGCCAGCACCACAGCCTTGGAACGGATATACACCGTTTCACCGTTTTCGATACAGATCGCGATGATGCCGACGATAGCGCCATCCTGGTTCTTCACCAGATCTACGCCATACCACTCATTGAGGAAGGAGGTACCCGCCTTCAAATTGGCCTGGTACAGGGTGTGCAACAAGGCATGACCGGTACGGTCAGCCGCAGCACAGGTACGAGCCGCCTGGCCGCCCTTACCATAGTCTTTGGACTGGCCACCGAATGGGCGCTGGTAAATGCGGCCCTGCTCGGTACGGGAGAACGGCAGCCCCATATGTTCGAGCTCGAACACAGCTTCCGGACCAACGGAACACATGTATTCGATAGCATCCTGGTCGCCGATGTAGTCGGAGCCCTTGACGGTATCGTACATATGCCAGCGCCAATCGTCGTTCGGGTCAGCCGAAGCGATAGCACAGGTGATACCACCTTGCGCAGAAACGGTATGCGAGCGCGTCGGGAAAACCTTGGTTACCACCGCTGTTTTATGGCCACCTTGTGCCAACTGCAGCGCGGCACGCATGCCCGCGCCACCACCACCGATAATGATGGCGTCATAAGAAAGAGTACGAATACTAGCCATGGATCAGATACCCCAAAGAATCTGCACGCCCCAGACGAAGAAAGTGAACATGGCTATGCCACACACCGCCTGGAAGAGAAAACGCACGCCGGTAGCCCACTTACCGATAGCCATGTTGGTCAGGTAGTCAGTGGAAATCGTCCACATACCAACCCATGCATGAACACTGAGGGCAACGAGTGCAAGGAGACTGAAGATGCGCATCCACTGAGCGGAGAACAACGCATGCCACTGAGCGTATTCCAGCCCCGGATTTGCCATGAGGTATCCGATCAGGAAGAGAAAATAAGCCGCTAGGACCACCGCTGAAACGCGCTGTGCCATCCAGTCGTAAAGACCCGAGCGGGAAAAGTTGGTGACGTTGGTTACCATATCCAAACTCCCGCCAGAACGATCAGCACTGCCGATACGGCCAAAACGATTTTCGAGCCCAGCTTCCCGCCTTCCAGCGTTTCGCCATGGCCGGTATCCATGACCAGATGGCGCACACCGGCCACCAGGTGATACAGCAACGCAGAGAGCAAAGCCCAGACCACCAGCTTAGCCAGCGTACTACCGAGGTACGCTTTCACATCTTCAAAGCCTTCGACAGAAGACAAAGAGACATCAAGCGCAAGCAGTAGGACGGCCACACCAACAAACAAGATCACGCCGGAAATGCGGTGAAGGATTGAGGTGTAAGCAGTGATTGGGAGTTTTATTGTCCTAAGATCTAGGTTTACAGGTCGTTGGCTTTTCACGGCTTTTTATCACACTTGAGAGCCCCGAAACCGCAGGGCAAAGTTGTTGGGAAGAGCACGCAGCGGTACCCGCCACCCACGAGTGACAACCCACAGGAAACTGCCTGTAAGGCCCCTGCCGGTCGGTCGCCGATTATAAACAGTTAGGTCGCTAATGACAATGTGGTGAAGTGCCACTAAAGGCGGATGGCGCCTGGGTTTGTAATTGGCGTAAATAGCATTTTCTGGGATGCGAATTCACCCCTAAACCCCCTCTACAGCTGGCGGCTCACCCAAATTGACTTTGTGATTTATCTCACTATAGTGATGCGGGCCCTGCGTGGGGGGCCATGATGATTCCAAGCATAAAACAGGAGGCCATACATGGCTGACAACAAAGCGCAGTTGATCATCGAAGGCGCAGACGCCATCGAACTGCCCGTTCTATCCGGCACCGTAGGGCCCGACGTAATCGACGTACGAGGCTTGACCTCCACGGGTCGCTTCACCTTCGACCCCGGCTTCATGTCGACCGCCTCTTGCGAATCCAAGATCACCTATATCGATGGTGACAAGGGAATTTTGCTGCACCGCGGCTACCCAATCGAGCAACTGGCTGAAAAAGCCGATTATCTCGAGACCTGCTACCTTCTGCTCAACGGTGAGCTGCCGACCGCCGAAGAAAAAGCGAAGTTCATTAGTACCGTCAAGAACCACACTATGGTTCATGAGCAGCTCAAGTCGTTCCTTAACGGCTTCCGCCGCGACGCGCACCCAATGGCCATCATGTGCGGCGTTGTAGGGGCGCTTTCAGCGTTCTATCACGACTCCCTAGACATTAACGACCCACACCACCGCGAGATCTCCGCGGTGCGTCTGGTCGCCAAGATGCCGACGCTGGCTGCCATGGTATACAAGTACTCCATGGGTCAGCCGATGATGTATCCGCGAAACGATTTGAACTACGCTGAAAACTTCCTGCACATGATGTTCAATACGCCATGTGAAGTGAAGCCGATCAGCCCAGTTCTAGCCAAGGCCATGGATCGCATCTTCATTCTGCATGCGGATCACGAGCAAAACGCGTCGACATCTACAGTACGCCTGGCCGGCTCTACCGGCGCCAACCCTTTCGCCTGCATCGCGGCCGGCATTGCGGCACTTTGGGGCCCGGCACACGGCGGCGCTAACGAGGCTGTGCTCACCATGCTGGATGAGATCGGCGATGTCTCGAACATCGAAACGTTCCTAGCCAAGGCCAAAGACAAGAACGACCCGTTCAAACTTATGGGCTTCGGCCACCGCGTCTACAAAAACTTCGACCCCCGCGCCAAGGTCATGAAGCAGACCTGTGACGAAGTGCTGAGCGAACTCGGCATCAACGACCCACAGCTCGAATTGGCGATGAAGCTTGAAGAGATTGCGCTAAACGATCCCTACTTCGCCGAACGCAACCTCTACCCGAACGTTGACTTCTACTCCGGCATCATTCTGAAGGCAATCGGCATTCCAACCAGCATGTTCACCGTGATCTTTGCCCTCGCACGCACCGTCGGCTGGATCTCGCACTGGAAAGAAATGATTGCGATGGGACAGAAAATCGGTCGCCCGCGCCAGCTGTATACCGGTCATCCACAGCGCGACCTGCCTCGCTGAGGTAGAGCGAACCGCCACCCCGAAGTGGACCTCCAGGTCCTCAGAGAGGAGGCAGCTCCAGACGCCCAGTGCAACGCACCGGGCGTCTTTTAATTGCAAGCCAGTTATTCCACAGAGTATTTGCGGATCAAATGCAGGCTAACCCCGGGTGCTCATCGAGAGCACCTCAGCTGCCGATGCAGCATTCCGCCCCCACCGAGCTTTTCCGCCAAAGCTCCACGGCAATACTCACCACCAACCTAGTTAGAGCTATCCCGCGGTCGCGTTGATTAGCTCGCCGCTATACCGCCCTTCGACCTTACCGACATAACAACTCAACAACATTATGCAAGCCAGAGCTGCGCGCTGGAGAATGGCTGACCAAGGCAGCGCCAGCAAAAGCTTAATTCGAAACCGATGCAGTCGCATGCAATCAGGCCCTATCGCGCAGTGGCGCTACTGGCAAGCACCGGCGGAATCGCTGGAACCGCCTCAGCCCCACCCCGCCACCACACCAACGATGCGGCACGCGATCAGGCGCAGCACGAGAGCGACAGGCGATCACTGGAGCCATCCGCATCCAAGCCGAACACCCTGAACACCCCGAACCCGCACAAGCATAATTGATGCAGCGGATAGGCGCACGCGCTTATCCTCGATGGCTAGCGACTGAACCCACCCACGAGATTGCCTAGCCAAACCACTCTACGCACCCCCACGGCATTGCGCCGCATCACTGGGAGACACATCTAGCATGCCTCTGAAACCAATGCGACGCCCCAGCCCAGCCGACAGCCTCAGCAGTCGGTAAAACTCTCAAAGCCAAGAAACTGTGAGACATAAAAAAATCCAGTCACCGCTAGGCGACTGGATTTCTTTAGGTTTTTTGGTCGGGACGGAGTGATTCGAACACTCGACCCCTTGCACCCCATGCAAGTGCGCTACCAGGCTGCGCTACGCCCCGACAATGCCTTCAGCTCTGCTGAAAGCGAATCGAACTATACACTAAGCGACTGAATATGTGAAAGTTTTTATGCTAGGCATTTAATTTTTAAGCACCTGAAGCACATCCTCAAGCTCGGTGATCATCTGCCGAATAAGCTGCTTATATTGGGTCGTATCCTCACGTGCCTCATCACCTGACATCCGCTGGCGAGCCCCACCAATCGTAAAACCCTGCTCGTAAAGCAACGAGCGAATCTGCCGGATCATCAGCACGTCCTGGCGCTGATAATAGCGTCGATTACCACGACGCTTCACAGGGTTCAGCTGGGGAAACTCCTGCTCCCAATAGCGCAACACGTGCGGTTTTACAGCACACAGCTCGCTAACTTCACCAATGGTGAAGTAGCGCTTGCCAGGTATCGTTGGCAGTTCGTCGTTATGACTTGGTTCCAGCATAGGCTTCGACTCTGGCTTTAAGTTTTTGCCCTGGCCGGAATGTCACGACACGACGCGCCGTGATCGGAATTTCCTCACCGGTTTTCGGGTTGCGCCCTGGACGCTGTCGCTTATCGCGCAGGTCGAAGTTGCCGAAACCGGACAACTTCACCTGCTCGTTATGCTCGAGCGCCTGTCGGATTTCCTCGAAAAACAGTTCGACCAGCTCCTTGGCCTCGCGCTTATTCAAGCCTAGCTCTTCATATAGACGTTCCGCCATTTCAGCTTTCGTCAGAGCCCCCATACGCTATTTCCTTAACGTGGCGTTGAACCTTTCTTCCAGGGAGGAGAGGATTTGCTGCATAGCACCACTCACCTCATCGTCGTTTAGAGTGCGCGAAGGGTGTTGCCAGGTCAAGCCGACTGCCACACTTTTGCTAAGAGGATCAATACCTTTACCTTGGTACACATCAAATAGCTTGAGGTCCGTCAGGTTCTCGCCTGCCGCGCCGCGAATGCATAGCAACACGTCGTCAGCCGGGATATCACGCGCCACCAAGATGGCCAGATCACGGCGCACCTCAGGGAAGCGAGACAGTTCACTGAAGCGCGGCAGTCGGCCTTCACTGATCTCGGATACGAGCAGCTCGAACAGATAGACCGGCTGATCGATTCCCAGCGTCGCAGCCAATTCCGGATGAAGACTCCCGATATAACCAACCAAGCGCCCATCCCGCTCGATTCGAGCCGTCTGACCGGGGTGCAGGGCCGGATGTTCAGCAGCGACAAACCCATACGAGACAGCATCGCCGGCAAAACCAAGCAAGGCCTCGACGTCGGCTTTCATGTCATAGAAGTCTGCTGCTGCTCGTTCGTTGCTCCAGGCCTCTGGCAGGCGGCTCCCAGTAATGACGCCCGCCAGCATCGACTCCTGCGTCAACGTGTCCAGCTGGCCGACGAAACGCAGCCCGCTTTCGAACAGCCGTATGCGCGTTTGCTGACGATTGAGGTTGTACTGCAGCGCCTTGATCAACCCCGGCCAGAGCGTGGCACGCATCGCCGCCATGTCCGAGGAAATCGGGTTGGCCAGCTGCAGCGGCTCGATACCAGGGCTGAACAGCTCGAACATTTTCGGATCGATAAAGCTGTAGGTGATTGCTTCCTGGTAGCCACGAGCGACTAGCAACCGGCGCAGGGCGGGCAGTCCAGCGAGCGACTCAGGACTGGCCTCCGGCGCGAGACGTGCCTGGGGGTAGCGAACCGGCAAGCGGTCGTAGCCATACAGACGCCCCAACTCCTCAATCAGATCCACCTCGAGACTGATGTCGAATCGGTGACTGGGCACGCTGATCTCCCAAGAATCTGGACTCAGCTCAACTACCCCAAGACCCAGGGCCGACAACAGAGAGACGACCTGATCGGCCGCCATGCTCAACCCGAGCATCTGCTCGATTCGATCCTTGCGCAGCAGGATTGGGGGAACAGTCGGAAGATCGACTTCACTGGCAGCCTCGATGACAGGGCCTGCGCTGCCACCCACAACCTCCAACAATAGCGCAGTAGCCCGCTCCAGGGCTCGACGTGCCAACTGAGAATCGACCCCGCGCTCGTAACGATGCGACGCATCGGTGTGCAAGCCGTAGGAGCGAGCCTTGCCGGCGAGCGCAATGGTGTCGAAAAAGGCGCTCTCAAGGAACAGATCTTGAGTCGAGCCGCTGACACCGCTGTGCTCACCGCCCATCACACCCGCAATCGCCAGGGCGCGCTGATGGTCAGCGATGACCAGCGTATCGCTCCGCAATGTTACTTCCTGCCCATCGAGCAATACGATCTTTTCCTGCTCCGCTGCCATCCGCACCCTGATTCCGCCATTGATTTCGGCTAAATCGAAGGCATGCAGCGGCTGGCCGAGCTCGAGCATTACATAGTTGGTAACGTCCACCACCGCGTCAATACTGCGGATATCGGAGCGACGCAACCGCTCGACCATCCACAGCGGCGTAGATCGCGACAGGTCAACGTTACGAATTACGCGCCCGAGATAGCGCGGACAAGCTTTCGGCGCGAGCACCTCTACGGGGCGCACCTCATCATGGCTCGGGGGCACGGCAGCGATTTCGACCACGGTTACTGCTGCGTCATACATCGCACCAACTTCGCGTGCAAGCCCAGCGATTGAGAGGCAGTCGCCACGGTTCGGCGTCAGCCCTATCTCGATGCTCGCATCGTCCAGACCGAGATATGATCGCAGATCGCTACCAATCGGAGCGTCGCTAGCTAACTCCATCAGCCCACTGTCATCGGTACCGATCTGCAATTCGGTTTCCGAGCAGAGCATGCCGTTGGACTCGACGCCGCGAAGCTTCGCTTTCTTAATTTTGAAGTCGCCCGGCAGTTGGGCGCCAATCATCGCGAAGGGGACCTTCAGACCAGCGCGAACGTTCGGCGCGCCGCAGACCACCTGCAACACCTCTCGTCCATTACTGACCTGGCACACCCGCAACTTGTCTGCATCGGGATGCTGTTCCGCTGTCACCACCTCACCCACGACAACGCCGCTGAACTCGCCGGCAACCGGGACGACTGCATCGACTTCGAGGCCCACCATCGATAGCCGCGCCACCAACTCCTCGCGGGAAACCTGCGGATTGACCCACGTACGCAACCACTGCTCGCTGAATTTCATCCTGCTCTCCTAATGATTCTTTGACTGGACTCTGAACCTAGCGAAATTGCGCCAGAAACCTCAGGTCGTTATCGAAGAACAGGCGTAAGTCGTTGACGCCATATCGCAACATGGCAAGCCGCTCGGCTCCCATACCGAATGCGAAGCCTTGGTACTTTTCTGGATCAATACCGGACATGCGCAGCACATTTGGATGCACCATGCCGCAGCCCATCACCTCAAGCCAGCCGGTCTGCTTGCAGACGCGACAACCTTTACCGCTGCACATCACACATTGCATGTCCACTTCAGCCGACGGCTCGGTGAAGGGGAAGAACGACGGCCGAAAACGGACCCCCAACGGTTTCTCAAAGAACACTCGCAAAAACTGCTCGATTGTGCCCTTTAGGTCCGCAAAGCTGATGCCCTCATCGACGAGCAAGCCCTCGACTTGGTGGAACATAGGCGAATGTGTGATATCCGAGTCGCATCGATAGACACGCCCGGGACAGACGATACGAATGGGCGGCTGCTGCGACTCCATCGTACGGACCTGAACTGGCGAGGTATGGGTACGCAACAGCATGTTGGCGTTGAAATAAAAGGTGTCATGCATCGCCCGCGCGGGGTGATGGCCGGGGATATTGAGCGCTTCAAAGTTGTGGTAGTCGTCTTCGACCTCCGGCCCCTCAGCAACGCTATAGCCGATATGACTGAAGAACTGCTCGATCCGCTCTAGCGTACGCGTCACCGGATGCAGCCCGCCGGAGACCTCTCCACGGCCAGGCAATGTCACATCGATCCGCTCAGCAGCGAGCTTGGTGCTCAGTGCAGCTTGCTCAAGACCCGCCTTCTTGGCGTTCAACTCGTCCTGAACACGGCTCTTCGCTGCGTTGATGAGCGCACCGGCCTTTGGGCGCTCTTCCGCGGACAATTTACCCAGGGTCTGCATGACCTGAGTCAGCTCGCCTTTCTTGCCGAGATACTGAACCCGGATCTGCTCCAGGGCGGTGATGTCTTGACTATGTTGCACAGCCTCAAGCGCTTGCGAGACCAGTGCATCCAGGTTTTCCATGTACAACCTCCAGAGGTTCTTGCAGAACCGCACCAGACGATCAGCACTCAGGCTTTACGCGAGGTGCATTTTTGCAAATGCCCCTTCAGATACGAAATAGGGGAAGAGCACAAGGCTCTTCCCCTATCGGTGACGCTACGAATCCGAAGATTCGATTGTCGATGGGCTTAGGCCAGAGAAGCTTTAGCTTTTTCGACAATGGCAGCAAAAGCTGCTTTTTCGTTCACTGCCAACTCGGCCAGAACCTTACGGTCGATCTCGATAGCCGCTTTTTTCAGGCCAGCAATGAAACGGCTGTAGGACAGACCGTTTACACGAGCACCGGCGTTGATACGAGCGATCCAAAGAGCGCGGAACTGACGCTTCCGCTGACGACGGTCACGGTAGGCATATTGGCCAGCCTTGATCACCGCCTGCTTGGCAACACGGAACACACGCGAACGAGCGCCGTAGTAGCCTTTGGCGAGTTTCAGAATTTTCTTGTGACGGCGACGAGCGACGACGCCACGCTTAACACGAGCCATGAGTTATTCCTCTGAGTCTTGACCGAATTAACGAACGCGCAGCATGCGCTCTACTTTTGCGTTGTCAGACGGGTGCATCAGAGATGTACCACGCAGCTGACGCTTACGCTTGGTAGACATTTTGGTCAGGATGTGGCTCTTGAAAGCGTGCTTGTGCTTATAGCCATTCGCCGTCTTTTTGAAGCGCTTCGCAGCGCCACTTTTAGTCTTCATCTTTGGCATGTTCGGTACTCCACAGTGTGGGTGATTTCAAATAACCGCAAGGCCTGCCAGTGCCCTGGTGGTTACTTCTTCTTCTTGGGAGCGATGACCATGATCAGCTGGCGTCCTTCCATCTTTGGATGCTGTTCGACCGAACCGTATTCAGCTAGGTCACCTTCGACCCGCTTCAACAATTCCATCCCCAGCTCCTGATGCGCCATCTCACGACCGCGGAATCTCAACGAAACCTTGGCCCTGTCCCCGTCACTCAGGAAACGTACCAGGTTGCGTAGCTTGACCTGGTAGTCGCCCTCTTCCGTCCCTGGACGAAACTTTACTTCTTTAACTTGGATCTGCTTCTGGTTCTTCTTCGCTGCAGCGACCTGCTTCTTCTTTTCAAAGAGGTGCTTGCCGTAATCCATGATCCGACATACAGGAGGAACGGCATCGGCGGAAATTTCCACCAGATCCAATTTGGCTTCTTCAGCTATACGAAGCGCTTCATCAATCGAGACGATGCCAACCTGCTCGCCATCAGCACCAATCAAACGGACCTCACGAGCCGAGATATTCTCGTTGATCGGGGCCTTGGGTGCAGCTCGTTTATCCTGTCTCATTTCACGCTTAATAGTCATTACTCCAATTCTTGGCGACCACGCCGGGAAACCGCTTGTGCCAGCAACTGCGTGAAGTCATCCAAGGGCATGGAGCCCAGATCAACGCCTTCACGGGTGCGCACAGCAACGGCTCGTGTCTCTACCTCCCTGTCTCCAATAACCAAGAGATAGGGAACCTTGAGCAAGGTATGCTCGCGGATTTTAAAGCCGATCTTTTCGTTTCTCAAGTCAGACTTGGCACGGAAGCCGCTTTGACTGAGTGTTTTCTCCACTTCAAGAGCGAAATCCGCCTGCTTGTCAGTGATATTCATCACCACAGCTTGCGTCGGAGCCAACCAGGCCGGGAAAGCACCCTCATAGTGCTCGATCAAGATACCGATAAAGCGCTCGAACGAACCTAGAATCGCGCGATGCAGCATGATCGGCGTTTTTCGGCTGTTATCCTCCGCGACATAGCTCGCATCGAGACGCTGAGGCATGTTCGGATCGTACTGCAAGGTGCCGCACTGCCAGGAACGCCCTAGGCAGTCGAGCAACGTAAACTCGATCTTCGGGCCGTAGAACGCCCCCTCACCCGGCAAATACTCCCAAGGCAAACCAGCCGCATCCAGCGCACCCGCCAACGCAGCTTCGGCGCGATCCCAGAACGCATCGTCTCCGACACGCTTTTCAGGGCGCGTTGACAGCTTTAGCTTGATATCACTGAAGCCGAAATCAGCATAGACCTGCATGGTCAGCTTGATGAAATCAGCTGCCTCAGCACTGACCTGCTCTTCAGTACAGAAGATGTGCGCGTCATCCTGAGTAAAACCACGAACTCGCATGATCCCGTGTAGCGCACCGGAGGGCTCATTGCGATGGCAGGAGCCAAACTCAGCAAGACGCAGCGGCAACTCACGGTAACTCTTGAGCCCCTGATTGAACACCTGAACGTGGCAGGGGCAGTTCATCGGCTTGATCGCGTAATCGCGGCTTTCCGACTCAGTGGTAAACATGTTTTCAGCGTAGTTGCCCCAGTGCCCGGACCTCTCCCACAGGCTGCGATCCACAACTTGCGGTGTTTTGATTTCTTGGTAGCCGTTCACACGCTGCACGCCGCGCATGTACTGCTCGAGCACTTGATAGATGGTCCAGCCATTCGGGTGCCAAAACACCATGCCAGGGGCCTCTTCCTGCGTATGGAAGAGATCAAGACGTTTGCCAATCTTGCGATGATCCCGCTTTTCAGCCTCTTCTATGCGCTGAATGTAGGCCGCGAGCTGCTTCTTGTCCGCCCATGCAGTCCCATAAACACGCTGGAGCTGTTCGTTCTTCGCATCGCCACGCCAATAGGCGCCGGACAGCTTGGTCAACTTGAATGATTTGAGGAAACGGGTGTTAGGCACATGAGGACCACGACACATGTCGACGTATTCTTCGTGGTAATACAAACCCATTGCCTGCTCGTCGGGCATGTCCTCTACCAGGCGCAGCTTGTAGTCCTCGCCGCGCGACTGGAAAACATTGATCACTTCTTCACGCGGTGTAACCTTCTTGATCACGTCGTAGTCAGTGTCGATCAGCTCCTTCATACGCTGCTCGATTGCAGCCATGTCGTCGGGCGTGAACGGCCGCTCGAAAGCGATATCGTAATAGAAGCCCTCGGCGATGACCGGGCCAATAACCATCTTTGCAGCAGGATAGAGCTGCTTGACTGCATGCCCAACCAGATGTGCGCATGAGTGACGAATGATCTCCAGCCCCTCGTCATCCTTCGGAGTGATGATCTGCAGGCTCGCATCGCGCTCAATCAGATCACAAGCATCGACCAATCGACCGTCCACCTTGCCCGCCAGGGTGGCCTTGGCGAGACCTGCGCCAATTGACTGAGCGACCTCAGCGACGGAAACGGGATGATCGAATGAACGCTGACTACCGTCAGGAAGAGTAATGATGGGCATGGCGCCTCCTCTCCTAGTGGTGACCCCTACCAAAGGCCACGTGGGTTGGGATGAGCCAGGAAAGCGATCCGTCGAATAACCTGCCGCACAGTGGCAGGAGCCTAAGCTGATCGAGGCGGATCGAAGTCACTGGAGATATACGGAGCACGGATGCTTTCAGAAAGCTGCCGCACTGACAAGCAAGGCATAAAAAAAGGGTCGCAAGCGCGACCCTTTTCGGAATTGGTAGGCACAATTGGATTCGAACCAACGACCCCCACCATGTCAAGGTGGTGCTCTAACCAACTGAGCTATGTGCCTCCGATGGACGCGCATTCTAGAGATTCGCCCGGGAGAGTCAAGCGCTTTTTTTCGCTAAGCTACTGATATCCGTAATTTTTGAATAAGCGGGCAGTAGGCTGTCGCTGCTATGGCGTTCTGCTGCGCTCTCGCGATAGCATCGACGTAAATTATTTTAAACGGGACAGCCAGTATGTCGCACACACCTTACCCCGCTTCCTACTACGCTGCCTCGGCAAACCCAGCACCTGCTCGCGACCACCTGAGCGGCGAAATCGAGACCGACGTCTGCGTAATCGGGGCCGGTTATACCGGATTGTCAACTGCGTTATTCCTTCTTGAGCATGGATTTCGGGTTGTCGTGCTCGAGGCCGCCAAGGTTGGTTTTGGGGCGTCGGGACGCAATGGCGGCCAGATCGTTAATAGTTACAGTCGTGATATTGATACCGTCGAGCGCAGCGCCGGCTCGGAGGCTTCGCGGCTGATCGGAGCCATGGCGTTCGAGGGTGGGCGCATCATCCGCGAGCGGGTGGTGCGCTATGGCATCGACTGCGACTTGAAAAGCGGAGGCGTGTTTGCCGCTTTCAATGCCAAGCAGATGCACCACCTCGAATCACAGAAAACGCTATGGGAGAGTTACGGCTATGATCAACTCGAGATGCTTGATCATGACAGGATCAGAAACGTCGTAGCGTGCGAGCGATACACAGGGGGGATGCTGGATCAGGGCGGTGGCCACATCCACCCGCTCAACCTTGCACTAGGCGAAGCTGCGGCCGTCGAATCGCTCGGCGGGGTTATCTACGAACAATCCCCCGCTGTTCGCATTGATCGAGGAAGCAGTCCGCGGATCCATACGCAGCACGGCCAGGTATCCGCGAAGTTCGTTGTCGTTGCGGGAAATGCCTATCTTGGAGGACTGGTCCCGGAACTGGCAGCCAAATCGATGCCCTGCGGCACTCAGGTTATTGCTACAGAGCCACTCGACTCTGAGCTAGCTGCAACCCTCCTCCCCCAAGACTACTGCGTGGAAGACTGCAACTACCTGCTTGACTACTTTCGCCTGTCTGCGGATAAGCGATTGATCTATGGCGGCGGAGTGGTCTACGGCGCTCGCGACCCGGCCGATATCGATTCGATAGTCCGACCGAAAATGCTCAAGACTTTCCCACAACTGCGAGACGTCAAGACAGAGTTCGCATGGACAGGCAACTTCTTGATGACGCTGTCGCGCCTGCCGCAGGTCGGCCGGCTTGGAGACAACATCTACTATTCCCAAGGTTGCAGCGGACATGGTGTGACCTACACCCATGTAGCAGGAAAAGTTATAGCCGAAGCGCTACGAGGACAGGCCGAGCGCTTTGATGCCTTTGCCAGCTTGCCGCATTACCCCTTTCCTGGTGGACAGACATTCAGCGCGCCATTGAGCGCTCTCGGCGCCCTCTATTACAGCCTGCGCGACAGAATGGGCTTTTGAGGCTTCATCGCACAGGACATGCGGGCGGCGCTTCACAGGCGCCGCGCTCTTTGGACCCCGGGGGCAACGCCACCCGGAACCGTGCATCGTCCTGCGCCAACCGAACCGCACAAGCGCGGGCTGCAGATGCATGCACAGGGCATCCCCGCTCCGCCAATATATGCGAAAGATTAAACCAGCCAGGCGCGAATGAATTGTCCAGCTGCACACTGGTACGCAGGGCTTGCTCCGCTGCGCCCTCCTCGCCTACCGCATACCGAGCGTTCGCCAGCACGAACCAAGACAAGCCCGTGGACCACCGTTGCGCAGCCGTTTCATAAGCATCCCGAGCGGCACCAGCATGACCCGTCTGCTCTAGGTCATTTGCAGCCTTCAGCCATACAGTTTCCTGAGCAGTACGAGGCAAATGGTCAGGCGCGACGGTTACCACGGCCCATCGACTGCCCTTCGCCCAGCTTCTCTCGAACTGGCTAAAACTTCCGGTCCAGCGCCGTGTAGTCCCAGAGCGCAGCACAATGGTCTGCGCGGCCAGGTCATACCCCACCACAACCGCGAAATGCCACTGAGGCCAGCGATCAAAAGCGAGATTCTGCAGCACCAGAACGGGATTTCCCGCTGCGACTTCCGTCAGCACCGCTTGCAGTTGTGACTCCAGTGGGTAGACCAGCAACTCGTGAGATCTAGCAGCCGCAACCATTTCGACCTGCAGACTACCTTTGCGTTGCGGAAGATAAACCCGTTCCACAAGCTGTTGCGGCTCAGTAGCGACCCCACGCTGGGTAAGCATAGTGGCAAGCGCCGCCGGCCCGCATTGATAGTCTTCCTGCGGGAAGAATGGCACTTCATCCAGTTCAACCCGCTCAGGAAGTCCTGAAGCTCCAACCGGGACGATTGGCGTTCGCGCACACGCCCCGAGGAGGATTACCGCAAACAGCAGTATCAATCTCGCCATCAACGGTTGATACAGTTGACGAAGTTGAAGATGTTGGTGGCACAGAGCAGATCGGTCACTATGAAGATGACGAGAAACAGCACGATGATCCCAACGACTCCAGCACCGGCCGGCGCTTGATCCAACTGTTGATTGAATTGCGCAAGTTCTGCTGGTGTCAGGCTGTTGATGCGCTGTTCGACCTGATCTTGCTCAACACCCATCGACACCAGTTTCTTCTGAACATCTTCGTTCTCAAGCATTGTCAGCAGTTGCTGGCGATCCACCTGCTGCTGTTGTTCGGCAATTACTTCTGGGCTACCAATCATCGTCGCCTGGGCCAGTGGTATCTGAGCGAACAGCATGAAATGCATCGCTGCCAAGAGAGTGGCTACACGCTTCATCACGGATGAATTAAACATGGCGCAGTTCCTTTTTTATTTGGCGGCCCAGTGCGGTGCGCAATGTGCCCTCAACGGTAAGACGGGGCAGCTGTTCCGCCAGTTCCCTTGTCCGCTATGGTTAGCCATCAGCAGACTCAACATGCCGACCCAGATCGATTTTAACGATCAAACAGAAGGAGAACGCGTATGAACCTCGTCCGACCTGCCGCATTGATAGCATGCTGCAGTATCCTGATTGGCTGTCAGCCATCGCCCAGCACAGCGCAGGCAACTGGAGGCAGCGCGAGTCAATGCGACGCTTCTTTAGTTCAGACATTTGTTGGGGAGCAGGCGAGCCCGGAGCTACTCGATCAGGCGCGCCGAAAAAGCAAAGCCGCGACGGCTCGTATTGTTCGACCCGGAGAGGTAGTTACGCTGGAATACAACGCGCATCGGCTAACGCTGACGACAGACGATTCGCTGAAAATTCAACGAATCAGCTGTGGTTGAGCAAAACTACCTTTCGCAGCCAAGAGCCCATAGAGCCGTTCGGATTCCTGCATAAAAACGATACGGGAGGCAGCTGGCAGACCAGCCGTCATGCCTGCCGATCGCCGCGCTCAATGCGCCATTGCCCTCGTCCGCAAGCTGGTTGCGGAAAACGATTTCGGTGGGGCTAACAGGAAGTACAGGTCGTACTTCTTGATGATCATCTGAGCCAGCAAGGGGGCAGCAAGCCCGACCAACGTTCCGACAATTAAGTGTACAGCGATGGAATCAATACCCATGAAGCTGGCGAGGATAACCCTAATGCCGCTTCCCGCGAGAATATGCATCAGGTAAATCGTCATTGATGAGGCGCCGATAAACAGCAGCCAGGCCATGCGAAGCCGACCGAGCCACATTGATAGGGCTACCACAAACAAGATCGAAACAGTCGCGAGCGAGAGCACGGGCCATCCACCCACTTCCCAGCTCAAGCCGAACGTCACGTGAAAGAGGTATTGTCCGACGACAAACGACGCGCCGAGCAACAAAGTGAGCGTGACATGTCTGGCGAGAAAGTACGCCTTGATCTCGTTGAACCAGATACCGAGCGCAAAAAACACGGCATTACCAAAGATAAATTTGCCGACACTGCCGACAGCCAGATCTCGACTGAGCACGTAAAGCACACCGAAAACCAGCAAAAGCGGTAAAAAGTAGCGACGGTCAGCCCTGGCATAGACCAAGGAGCAGACAACGAAAACCAGAAACAGCGCATACAGAAACCAGAACTGCGCCCGTGGCGACCAAAGCAGTGAAAATACTTGCCCTAACGTCACATCACCGTTCGTGTAGTTCGACAACACCACCTCTATCAGCCCCTGCAGAAGTGACCAAACGATAAAGGGGTAGATGATGGTGTCTACTTTGTTGATGATCAGACCGGCCTTACCGCGCTTTACGAGCGAGTCGTAAAAAAACAATCCCGACAGAAAGAAGAAGAGAGGCATGTGGAAGCTGTAGATGACACTGTCTACCAGCAGGTAGTCATCCTGATCCATCGGCAATCCCGCGTTGAAGACCCCACGCGCGACATGCCCATATACGACAAGAATGATCCCAATGGCTTTGGCATAATCGACCCAGGCGTTTCTCTCCTGCATCCTATTTCTCCTTAGTTATGGGCAAGACCAGACACATCACAGCCAGATTTGCGAAGACGGGAAAAGTAGACAGTGAAAAACCCAATCAGTTTGTCCATCGCGCCGAGCCGACCACATTGGCCGACGTAATGCACCAGCTAGGCGTGGCCTCTGACTGGTTACCAGTCTGCCCTGGCCAAAGCAAACCAGGGCTCCAGGGTGCGGCCTCGCTGGAAGAGAAATGACCGCAGGAACACTCCAACGAATTTCATGTCATGCCTGTACTGACCGAAGGCCTGAAACCATTCACTCCCTGCCCGCTGGCAAATGCAACGCAACAGAACGGCGCAGGGCTGACAAAAAGTAATTCGTCCTGGCCTTCAATTAATCGACCGAGCACCCAGGTGTTATAGACCGGCTTACAAAGGAGTACTTGATGGCTCAGAGCTGGCTGGCGAATTGTTCGATCCTGCTATTGGCGGGCGGGCGCGGACAACGCATGGGCGGACGGGACAAGGGACTCGTGGAGTGGCATGGGAAGCCGCTTGTAGCGTGGCCGCAGCGCATCGCCCGCCCCCTTACGGATGACCTCCTGATCTCGTGCAATCGCAACCAGACACAATACGCAGCGTTTGCCGACCGACTGGTTGGTGACGACGTCGCGGATTTTCAAGGGCCACTTGCAGGAATACGAGCGGGCCTTGCAGCAGCCAGACATCCGTGGCTCATGGTGCTGCCCTGCGACGCACCTCTGGTCGACGAAGCGCTGCTTGTACAACTGTACGCTACCGCAAAACTTGAGTCTGAAACGCCGCTGATGGCCCGACGAGGCGCGCAATGGGAGCCCTTGTTCTGCATCATACCGGTCAGTCTCGCACCCGCCATCGAGCACGCTTGGCAGAACGGGGAGCGAAGTAACCTAAGGATCTTGCTGGCATTGCAAGCGCGAGCACTTGATCTCGATATAGACGATTCGCGCCTGGCCAATCTGAACTCACCCGAGCTGCTTTTTAAGCAGGCGCCTTCGGCGGGAACTTAGCCTCGTAAGCTGCCGTCACAGACGCAACTACAGAGGAGAATTATTATGCGCGCAGTCACCGGTTCCGCACTGGCAGTTCTGATAGGGATAGCACTCCTTACCGGCTGCTCAAGTCCCAGTGTTATCACGCTCAACGATGGCCGCGAAATTCAAACACTGGACCAGCCTGAATATGATGACGAGGCAGGCTTCTACGAGTTTGAAGGAATCGACGGTAAACCGGGCCGAGTAAACAAGGACCAGGTTCGCACCGTTCAAGAGCTCTAGCCCTTTTTCTTTTCAACGCTAGCTCGTGTTTGGCCTCAGAAAAAGCCTTCGCTAAACGCTTGTGAAGCATAACTTTTTCTGTAAAATGCCCGCCATCTTCGGAGCGTAGCGCAGCTTGGTAGCGCGTCTCGTTCGGGACGAGAAGGTCGCTGGTTCGAATCCAGTCGCTCCGACCAAAATCCCGCACAGGCTTATTAGCCTAAAAAAACCGGCCCATGAGCCGGTTTTTTTTGTTTTTAGATGTGGACAGAGCTTAACTGTGAACCCACCCAAATTAACTGCCTAACATGTCCTCTCGCGACCAACGTTCACTTCAGCTCACGTTGCTGAACCGCTGATATCCTAGCGTCGCAAGAACCAGACTACCTGCTCAACCTCGAACGGCCAATCCAGTTCGGCGCCCGTGTCGACACGACGTAGCACCGGTATGCGAAGGCCATAATCGTCTACCCAGTCCGAGCGCTCCGCGATATCTAGCAGCTCTACCAGCAACCCATTCTCCACGAGCGGTAGTACTACCGCCTCGGCTTGCTCACACAAATGGCAGCCCAGCGTTCCGAACAATTGGCATTCCGGCAGATGCATAGTCAAGCGCTCAACCTAAAGGGCATGCCAATTCTAGCAGGCGGATCACGGTGCGGCAGCAGCCCGTAAACATCTCATTCTTTTGGACTACTCCGAATAAAAAATGTGACCTTGAGCCCACTCAAACGAGGGTTTGATTTTGCGAATCGACGCGCCGCTGGCAAACGGCTAGGATGCTGCAGCCCAAGCGACCGGAGAGTCACAGGGTTGGAGGCTGAGGTACGTAACGGAAGTGGCGCTCAGGCCACGTTTAGTTGGTCGAATACAACTTCCCGACGAGTCAACCAAGGCCCCGCGATTAAGCCTCAAAGACTAAGGTCTAAAGGCTCAAATACTGAGGTAGTGTTTTATTACACGGCGCCAAAGAGCGACTTCAGAGCATCATCCAACGAGGAGAAATAAGAAATGCTCAAGACCCCAATCGCCCGGGGCGTGGCCCTTGCCACTCTGGGAGCAACACTGGCTATTCCAACTATGGCTCAAGCAGCCTTTGTTGAAGACACCAAGGCTGGTTTGGAACTGCGTAACTTCTATTTCAACCGCGACTTCCGTCAGGACGGCGGAGCAAAAGGCCAATCGAAGCAAGAAGAATGGGCCCAAGGATTCATTCTGCGCGTTGAATCTGGCTATACCGAAGGTACCGTAGGCTTTGGTGTTGATGCACTTGGCCTGCAGGGTGTCAAGCTGTATTCGAGCGAAGACACTGCCGGCTCAGGCTTGATGCCTAGCTCCTTCGGAAACGAAGCTCCAGATGACTTCTCCGAATTTGGACTGACTGCGAAAGCCAAGCTCTCCGAAACAGTACTTAAGGTCGGTACTCTTCAGCTGAAGAATCAGGCCATCGGCACCAGCGACAGCCGCTTGCTTCCTCAGGTCATGCAAGGCGCACAGTTGGTTTCCAAGGAAATCAAAGACCTCACCCTCGAAGCCGGCTACGCGAATCGCATCAACCACCGCGATTCGATGAACCATGAATTGATGGCAGTTAATGGCGCGACTGCATTTGGCGCAGCAACGAACACACGCGGCATCGTTATGGATGCCAACGCGGTTAACGAATCTGATGAATTCGTTTTCCTCGGCGGTAACTATAAGCTGATGGAAAACCTGACAGCAGGTTATTACTACAGCAATCTAGAAGACCTGTATAAGCAACACTCGTATAACCTCGTCCATGTTCTGCCACTTGGCGACAAGCAGTCTTTGAAGACAGACTTGCGCTATGCGCGGTCAACTGACGACGGTAGCAGCAATGTTGACAACAAAGCTCTCGGAGCGATGGTCACCTACTCTTTGAGCGGCCATAGCATTGGTCTGGGTTACCAGAAAATGAGTGGCGACACTGGATTCGCCTATCTGGCTGGCGCAACCGATCCGTTTCTTGTGAATTATGTTCAGATCAACGACTTTGCTAACGAAGATGAAAAATCTTGGCAGGCACGCTACGACTTTAATTTCGCTTCGATTGGCATTCCCGGCCTGACCTTCATGACCCGTTACGTCACTGGCGACAACTTCGAGCGTAGCGCTGGCGTAGAAGGAAAAGAGTGGGAACGTGATATGGACATTGCTTATACCTTCCAGGAAGGCGCGCTTAAAAACCTGAACCTGAAATGGCGTAATGCGACCGCCCGTAGCAATGGGACTGGTAACGATATCAACGAAAACCGCTTGATCGCGAGCTACACCATCCCGCTGATGTAATAAGCGAATGCTGCAGCAAACTGAGTAGCAATGGAAACCCGCGTCAGCGGGTTTTCTTTTTTCCGGAGTCTGATCATGCTGGGGAAGCAATATGACCGCCAGGGCAGCGTAAGTGCTGCAGTCCCATTCAAACGGAACGGGAACCTTGTACCAGCTGCACGCTCGAAACCCTAAGCGCCGGGACCTATCGTTCCTGCGAGACTCAAGAGGAACTGCAGATGTCTACCGAATCGACTTTTGGCACCAGCGACAACACGCCCATCCCTGATGGAGCAGCTGGAACCGACACCTCATCTCTGATCAATAAGTCAGCTCATCGCCGCAACCTGCAGGCGGCTCAGAATGCGCTCATTGAAGAATTCCACACCCTCATCGGTGATACCGAGCGCCTTTTGAAACACACTCAGGATACGGCGGGCACTCAGACCGAAGAGCTCCGCGGTAAGATCAACGCCAACCTTAGCCGTGCGCGTCAAATGCTCAAGGACCAGGAAGGCACACTGAAAGAACAGGGCCAAGCGGCTATCCAATGCACCGAGGAGTATGTTCATACTCACCCGTGGCAATCGATCGGGATCGCAGCGGGAGTCGGCTTTCTCTTCGGCCTGATCACCCGCCGTTAATAATGTGGGGAACGGATCCAATGGAAACCAGACACGCTGACGACGCCCCGACGCCGTCCATCAAGAAGATGGGCAGCGCGCTTGCTGGCCTCGTACAAGGGCATCTGGAGCTCATCGGAATTGAGATTCAGGAAGAGCGAGCCCGGGTATTCAAGCTGTTCCTTCTTGCCAGTTTCAGCTTGATCCTCGGGCTGCTGATTCTCGTTGGGCTATCAGCTGCAATCGTGATCGCCTTCTGGGACAGCAACCCTATCGCCGCCATTCTGGTTCTCTGTGCTATCTACGCAGTTGTGCTGGCCGTCTGCATCAGCCGCGCCGTGCGCATCGTCAAAGAAAGCGTCTCGCCTTTCCAGGCGACGGTCGAAGAATTGGCCCGCAACCGGGAGCGTTTACTGCCATGAGCCTACCGCTAAGTAGCTCCGGCGATTTAGCCATGCGCAAGGACCTTGTTCGCTTGCGCATGGAAATGAACCGCCAACAAGTTCTATATCACTCACAGCCATTGGTTCACCCCTTCCAACGAATCAAGGGAATGGTCGCGAGCCGTAGCCATAGCGCTTCCTCAGAGCACCATAACGGCAAGGGCCCGCTTATGATTGCAGCAACCCTGGGGTTAACCCTGTTTGGCCGTCGACTGGGCAAGGTTGGCAAATTGGCTAGAGTAGGGATGATGCTTTACCCCCTCATCCGCAGGCTGCGGCATTAAGGGATAAAACATCTGCTCAGCAGGCGAAGCAGAGCCGATCAATATCTCAGCAAATGCGGATGGTCTAGCGATCAGCAACTCTGTAGGCTGACAGCCAGTTACTGATTGGTTATTGGGCGGTTCGGTTGCGTGCGTCGAGCAAGCTGCTGCGCTGGCAAGCCGCCCCCATCTGGCGACATCAAGGAGATTGCTCTTTGGACTGGCACACGCTGCTGAATCGAGAGCGGCTCGGAAAATCCGTACACAGCAATGAAGAGCTTGGTCGAAGCCCGTTTCACAAGGACCACGACAGAATCATCTTCTCTGGAGCGTTCCGCCGGCTTGGACGTAAGACTCAAGTGCATCCGGTTTCAAGCAACGACCACATTCATACGCGCCTTACCCACTCGCTGGAAGTCAGCTGCGTCGGCCGCTCGCTCGGCATGCGGGTGGGTGAAGTTCTTCGGGATGATATGCCTGCATGGTGCAGCCCGGCAGACCTTGGCATGGTTATCCAGTCCGCGTGCTTAGCGCACGACATCGGTAATCCACCGTTTGGCCACTCTGGAGAGGATGCAATACGCCACTGGTTTCAACAGTCGGCCGCGCGTGGCTGGCTGGACGACATGAGCGATGCCGAACGTGCCGATTTTCTCAATTTTGAAGGCAACGCCCAAGGCTTCAGGGTACTTACACAACTCGAATATCACCAGTTCGATGGCGGAACGCGCCTCACCTACGCAACGCTAGGGACCTACCTCAAGTACCCCTGGACATCACGCCACGCCGAAGCGCTTGGCTATAAAAAACACAAGTTTGGTTGCTACCAGAACGAACTGCCGCTATTGGAGCAGATAGCAGCCAAACTCGGCCTACCGAAGCTGGACGAACAACGGTGGGCGCGTCATCCCCTTGTGTATCTTATGGAGGCTGCGGACGACATTTGTTACGGGCTCATCGATCTTGAAGATGGGCTTGAAATGGACCTTCTGGAATACGCCGAGGTGGAAGCCCTACTGCTGAATCTGGTGGGCGATGACGTACCTGAAACATACCGGCAACTCGGCCCCGAAGGCTCACGTCGACGCAAGCTGGCGATCCTCAGAGGCAAAGCCATCGAGCACTTGACCAACGCTGCCGCCGAAGCGTTCGTTGAACAGCAGCAAGCGCTGCTGACGGGATGCCTCGCGGGAGATCTGGTTGAACATATGCATGGTCCAGCCAAACAATGCGTTCTGCAGGCCAAGGCTCTGGCCCGGGAAAAGATTTTCCAAGACAAGCGCAAAACTCTGCATGAGATTGGCGCCTATACCACCCTAGAAATACTGCTAAACGCATTCTGCGGTGCAGCGCTTGAGCAACACGGCGGTCGAACGCCATCGTTCAAGAATCGCCGCATCCTGGATCTGCTCGGCAATAATGCGCCAGATCCTCATTGGCCGCTGTATCAGGCATTTGTTCGAATGATCGACTTCATCGCAGGCATGACCGACAGCTACGCGACCGAGATGGCCAGCGAAATGACCGGACGCTCGAGCCCTACGTGAGCCTGATGAAGAGGTCGCCATGGAAGGTTATCGGCTGGCAACCTGGCCGCCCCGCCTGGGGAGCTGCCGCGGTCGCCGGCCTGGGTTGTGCCCTGCCCCTGCTGCTCGGTTTATTCAGCGGGCATCCAGGTTTCCTTTGGGCAACAGTCGGCGCGTTCCAGGCAGCCAAGGCGAACCCGCTCCACCGCCTCGGCATGCTGCGAATGCTGCTCTTGATCGGGCTTGGCGCTGGGAGCGCTGGGCTCGGCTTCTGGTCAGCCCCCCACCCGCTTGTCAGCCTCGGCCTGTTTGCCTTTTATGGATTGCTGCTAGCGTGGCTGCAGCGATATGGCAGCGAGGCCGGTAAGCTCGGCATAGGCCTGGCGATTTGCTTGTGTCTAGGCCAAGGTCAGCATGGCATCGGGGACTTTAATAATCCTCAGGCCATTGCGGCGCTGTTCGCCCTCGGAGGCCTCTGGGTCACCCTTCTGGCGTTCGGTCTCCGAGGCATGCATGGCCTGCGCATGTGGCCTTACATGCCGCGACTGTTGAGCATGGTGAAAGTGTTACGTCGCCGGGCGCGGCGTACGCCAATCCGCCAATGGCGGCTGCACGCGATCACTTACATTCTGGCTGCGGCGACTGGCGGCCTGATCGTTACCCTGGCAGATCTGCCACGCGGCTACTGGCTGACACTAGCGGTGTTCACCACGCTGCAGATGGACCTGCAACGCAGCCTCATTCGCGCCCTACAGGCCGGCATTGGAATCTTCTGTGCAGCAGCAATACTGATCTACATGGGCCACAGTCTGGCCGACCCGCCCATGATGGTGATGATCATGTTGCCGCTCGTAATGCTCAGCAGGGCATTCCAGGCACATCACTATGGCTTGTTTGTCCTGCAAACAACCTTGAGCTTTCTGTTGCTGGCCGAAACCTTGGCGCAAGACTGGGAATTGCCACAGTTGCGCCTGATTAACGCCGCCATCGGGGTCGGCGTGGCGCTGTCTGTTACCTTGCTGATGTATCTACTGCGTCGGCTGGTCACCCGGATTGCATTGCGCAGATCCAGGCAAACAGCCGTAACCGATCAGGGCAAGGATGACTCGATCATGCCTTAGCGTTGATCTCGTTTTCCGGGTACCAAACGTCCATCAACGGGCTTACGTTGAATTCGGACAGTTCGTTGCGACTCTTGAGCCAAGCATCGACCTGACCGCGCTGCTCTTCGTTGACCGAGCCACGGCTTGCGAGGCAGACGAAACCGTAATCCTCGCCACCAACATAGCCCAGACCATTGGTTTCGATGGCTTCGTTCAGGAAGGCTTCAAGAAACGCATCGACCGCCTTGGCCTCAAGGCCGTCACGGTAGGTCAGACTGACCTCGAAACCCAGTTCCTGGAATTCGTCGACACAAAGTTTTTTGCGCAAACGACGCGAGCGATTGGTAGCCATTGATTCGGTCCTTAGATAACGATGATGACGGCGCGCACTCTAACAGCAACAGGAGGCTTGTGCGATTGCAGCGCCGGCCTGGTGGCCGATACTCCGACCGCTGATTACTTGCTTATCTTTGTTTGCAGGGAGACGAGCCAGACGTCTACGCTTGTCGGATGAGAAGCATGTCACTTCTCGGACGTGGGCATAATAGCCCGCCCTCTTTTCCCTGAACGCTGTAGGGAACCGCTATGTCATTGATTTCGAGCCTGTCTGCACCAGCCAACCGGAGCCGCGCGACCCGTCAGTTGCGGTCCCGCCTCGCCGCTGCCGCGCTGACGCTGCCACTAGTGATTCCGGCCTTCGCCGAAACGGTCAATCAGACCTTACCAAGCCGCGTGGTACAGGCACTCAAGACAAACAAGATCGAAACCAGCGCCCTTTCCGTAGTCATGCTTCCACTCAACGGCACCGGATCACCCACCTTTGTTAATGCGGATGTCTCAGTGAACCCTGCTTCGACCATGAAGCTAGTCACGACGTACGCCGCGTTGGAACTGCTCGGACCCAACCATCAGTGGAAAACAGAATTCTATTCTGACGGGCCGATTGAGAACGGCACGCTGAACGGCAACCTTTACCTCAAGGGCGGCGGTGATCCAAAGCTCAACATGGAGAAGCTCTGGTTGTTGCTGCGGGACCTGCGGGCCAATGGCGTCGAGACCGTTACCGGTGATCTTGTCCTCGACCGCAGCCATTTCGTGCAACCCACGCTGCCAGTATTCGACGACGACGGTAATGACAAGAACAAGCCTTTCCTGGTCGGACCGGATGCGTTGTTGGTCAACCTCAAGGCACTTCGTTTCATTGCCCGCAACGATGGCGGGAACGTGAAGGTTCTGGTTGAACCGCCAATCGCCACAGTTCAGATCGACAATCGCATTCAGGCCTTACCAAAAGCAAAATGCCCGGGATGGCCCGACATCCGCTACAACCCGATCGAAAACGGTAAAGGGGTGACCGTGGTGGTCACGGGCAAGCTCCCGGCTGGATGCAGCGGACAAACCTACCTTTCAGTACTGGACCATCAGCGCTACGCCGCCGGTGCCGTTCGCGCGATCTGGAAAGAGCTTGGCGGCACCATTCTCGGTGAGGATCGAGTAGCACCGGTGGCAGCTGACGCCAAGATGATCGCGCGAGCTTATTCGCCAGATCTGGTGGAGATCATTCGCGACATCAACAAGTACAGCAACAACACCATGGCACGACAGTTGTTCCTGAGCTTGGGTGCTGAGTTCCGTAACGAAGCGGATGCAGATGACTCCATGGCCGCACAGCGTGTGATACGCCAGTGGCTGGCAAGAAAGGGGTTGATTTCGCCGCATCTGGTCATCGAGAACGGATCTGGCCTGTCGCGGGCCGAACGCGTCAGCGCGCGAGAGCTGGCCAGCTTGCTACAAGCCGCATGGAAAAGCCCATACGCCGCCGAATTCATTTCATCGATGCCCTTGGCAGCGGTGGACGGCACAATGCGCAAGCGGCTTCGTAATACAGGGGTTGCCGGCAAGGCTCACGTCAAGACCGGAACGCTGAACACGGTGCGTGCGATCGCTGGGTATAGCCGCGACAACGACGGCAATACCTGGGCTGTTGTCGCAATCCTCAACCATCCTCGCCCGTGGGGCGCTTCCTCGGTGCTGGACCAGGTGTTGGTCAGTCTCTATAACCGTCCCGGCAACGAAAACACCGCGCAACGCTAGTCCGTTCAGTGCCGCCGTCGCGACATCACTTCGGCACTGAATTGAAACAACAACGCTGGATCACTGGCGCAGCGAATCAGCTGCGTAATGCGATGCCGGTGGATACCGAAACGCGGCACCTTCCCTAACAGATCAGCGCGCTTGGAGTTTCCAGGCGCGGTGAATCTTGCTGTTGCGGCGGAAATCTTCATCCAGAGTGGCGCCGGTAATTTCCTCCACGGCGTAGCGCTCGGCAACGCCCGGATCGAGGACGAATTTGCGAAAGTTGTTGGAAAAATACAGCGTGCCGCCAGCGGCGAGTCTTGCCATCGCCAGGTCGAGCAAGGCGACATGATCACGCTGGACATCGAACACCCCTTCCATGCGCTTCGAGTTGGAGAATGTTGGCGGGTCGATAAAGATCAGATCGTATTCGCCACGGTCCTCCTCCAACCACGCCATGACATCGGCCTGCTCCAAACGCTGTCGATCCGACAGGCCATTGAGCGCCAGATTGCGCCGTGCCCAATCCAGATAGGTTTTTGACAGGTCGACACTCGTCGTGCTGCGAGCGCCGCCCTTTGCGGCGTGAACCGTCGCGGTTGCGGTGTAGCAATACAGGTTCAAGAAGCGCTTGCCTGCCGCTTCGCGCGCAATGCGCTGGCGCATCGGCCGGTGGTCGAGAAACAGCCCGGTATCGAGGTAATCGGTGAGATTCACCAGCAGCTTGACGTCGCCCTCTGTGACCTCAACAAAGGTGCCTTGAGTGGCTTGGCGCTCGTACTGCCGCGTTCCGCTCTGGCGCTCACGACGCTTGACCACCACCCGGTCCTGGGGAACACCCAAAGCTTGCGGGATAGCGCCTAGGGCGTCGTAGAGTCGTGCCTGGGCTTTCTCGGGATCGATCGAGCGCGGTGGCGCGTATTCCTGTACATGCACCCAGTCGCCGTAGAGATCAATGGCCAAGGCATACTCAGGCATGTCTGCATCGTACAAGCGATAGCATTGAATGCCTTGCTTGCGAGCCCACTTACCGAGCAGCTTCAGATTCTTCTGCAGCCGGTTGGCGAACATCTGCCCGCCCTCACTGAGGCGCGCCAATTCCGCTGCGGGTTTCTCTTCGCTCTTGCTTTCAGCGGTGGCCGCTCGCTGACCAGTGACGAACTGATCCAGCTCGACTTTGATCAACAACAGCTTGCAAGGCAGAGCCCCGTTCCAGAAAGCGTATTGCTTGTGGCTACGGATGCCCATGCGCTTGCCCAGATCCGGGGCTGACGTCAGCACCGCAGCCTCCCAGCCGAGACAGGCCTGGCGCAGTCGCTCGCCAAGGTTCTGATACAAGTAGACCAGACTCGCCTCATCGCCCAGGCGCTCACCATACGGTGGGTTGCAGATGACCAGACCCTTCTGATGTTGATTCGGTCTAGGCTCGAACGTCGCTACATCGCCTTGGTAAACACGGATCCAGCTCGCCAGTCCAGCGCGCTCGATGTTGTTCTTTGCCGGCTGGATCAGGCGCGGGTCCGCCTCGTAACCTCGAATCCACAGCGGCGGTCGGGCCATGCCCGCCTCGGCACGCGCCTGGGCTTCGGCGTGCAGGCGACTCCACAGAGCAGGCACATGGCCGAGCCAGGCACTGAACCCCCAGCGCTCACGGCGAAGATTAGGGGCGATGTCCGCCGCTATCATCGCGCCTTCGACTAGGAAGGTGCCGACGCCACACATTGGGTCGGTCAGAGCGCCGCCAGCAGCAGCGATGCGAGGCCAACCCGCACGGATCAGTACGGCTGCCGCAAGGTTCTCCTTGAGCGGAGCCGCACCCTGCTGAAGACGGTAGCCACGCTGGTGCAGGCTATGCCCGGACAGATCCAGGGACAGCACTGCCTGCCCCCGATCAAGACGCAGGTGGATGCGCAGGTCCGGGTTCAGCTTGTCGACACTGGGTCGCTCACCGCTTGCGGTGCGTAGCCGATCGACAATGGCATCCTTGACCTTCAGAGCGCCAAAGTGAGTGTTGTCGATCCCGGAGCCATGGCCGCTGAACTCAACCGCCAGACTACCCGTTGCTGCGAGATGCTCCGCCCAGTCGACCTGATGAACTCCCTCATAGAGGGTTTCGGCATTCACCGTGGAAAAACGCTCGATCACCAACAACACCCTGTTGGCCAGCCGAGACCACAGGCATAGTCGGTAGGCGACCTCCATGCTGGCAAAGCCGCGAATCGCGGCGGTCTGCTCACGCGCCTCCTCGAGCCCGAGCTCCTTGGCTTCTTCGAGCAACAGGCCCTCGAGCCCTTTTGGGCAGGTGAGGATAAGTTCGTGGCGATCAGTCATGGCATGTCCAGTTAATTTGTTCGATCCGGTTGAGCACTCTCCCAGATCTCGTGTCGATGTTCGGGCGGTTTGCGGCTGTCTTTCGTCGCGAAGCAGACGCTGCGGTACCACTTTGGCAGTGCGGGGAGCGCTCCCCGCCTGCCTTATGGGCGGCACCACGGTTTGGTGACTTACTTATTACAAAACGATCATTCCCGCTTGGCAGTCATTGGGTTAGAACTCGACTCAGTCCGGAATCGCAACGATGCCGGAAGAACCCGCCACGCCGGCAGCGGGCTTCACTGGCAGTCTATCTGCCGACCTCGCCATGAGGACAACGGAAACACCAGTCAACCACTGAGGGCAATACCCAATGAGAAGACTCAAGCGTGATCCGATGGAACGAGCATTTCTACGCGGTTATCAGCATGGCATACACGGTAAATCTCGCGATCTCTGTCCTTTTTCTCATCCCGAGGTACGCCAAGCCTGGATTAACGGCTGGCGGGAGGGTCGCGGCGACAACTGGGACGGTCTGACCGGCGCAGCCGGCATTCATCGATTGAACGAACTTCACGCGGTCGGCTGACACAATCACACCGACTTCGACTAGCACGCCCCATCCGGGCGGCGGGCTTGAAGCCCGGGGCTCCCATCGGGAGCCCCACCGCAGCACAGATTAACGATTCGCACCCTTCTGAGATTGCAGCGCAGCGATGGCGTCCACCGCCTCGCGAATCAGCGCTGGCCCCTTATAGATGAACCCCGTGTAGAGCTGCACAAGACTTGCGCCGGCATCGATCTTCTCTGCCGCATGCTGCCCTTGCGTAATACCACCGACGGCAATGATAGGCAGGCGGCCCGCCAGAGTTTGTGCCAACACACGGACGGTATGGGTGCTCTTTTCACGAACAGGGGCCCCGGAAAGCCCTCCCGCTTCGTCGGCGTGCGCAAGACCCGCCACGCCGTCACGGCCAAGCGTTGTGTTGGTCGCAATGATTGCATCCATGCCGGCCTGGAATACCGCTTCGGCAACCAGTCGGGTTTCCTCATCGGTCATGTCGGGCGCGATCTTGATGGCCAGCGGAACACGCTTTCCATGGAGCACTTCGAGGTCTTCGCGGCGCTGACCAAGCGCATCGAGCAGTTGCTTGAGCGAGTCCCCGAACTGCAGGCTACGCAGCCCTGGTGTATTGGGCGAACTGACGTTCACTGTGACATAGCTCGCCTGGTGATAGACCTTGTCCAGGCACAGCAAGTAATCATCCTGAGCGCGCTCGACCGGGGTGTCGAAGTTCTTGCCGATGTTGATGCCCAAGATGCCCTTGAAACGAGCCGCGTCGACCCTTTCCAGCAGCGCGTCGACGCCATGATTGTTGAAGCCCATACGGTTGATAATTGCTTCGGCCTCGGGCAACCGGAAAATACGCGGTTTGGGATTTCCTGGTTGTGGCCTCGGCGTGACAGTACCCACCTCGACAAATCCAAATCCCAGCTGCGACATTCCGCAGATCGCCTCGCCGTTTTTGTCCAGCCCCGCCGCCAGCCCAACAGGGTTCGGGAAATCCAACCCCATCACCCGCACCGGCAAGCTCGCCGGAGACTTATTCAACATGTTGTTAAGGCCTAGACGGCCGCCCGCGCCAATAAGATCGAGCGACAGCTCATGAGACGTCTCGGGCGTAAACTTGAAAAGTAGCTGGCGGGCCAGGTTATACATACGCAGCCTAGATCCTGGAAAGTGTGGCGCGAGAGTATAGCAGGCGGGCATCGCGCGCAGCGGGCTACAACGTGGCGCCCGTGATCGAATTGCTCGACGAAGCGCGCCTAATCAACCCGTCGCAAGCGAATCAGTTTGCCTTCAGGCGCAAACTCCATCTCGAATGAACCAAACACGCCCGCCGTTGTCAGAAAGGGTCGCAGGTGATGTGCCGGCAAGCTGACGCTCGTCCCTTCCCGGCTTTTGATCAGGATACGATTGGCGCGCCCCTGATAGACCGCCAGCAGTTTTTCGGCGGGCAGTGCAATATCCAGCAAGAGGCTTGGCATGGAGGCTCCCTCATTGATCAACGCAGCGATGTTGCCATATCGGCTCTCGGACAGTGATCTGTCATTGAACCGAGATCCCCAATTCTATAAACAAAAGCTCGGCAAATACGGTGCACGGGGCGCACGGCTCTGCCACACTTCGACCGTTGCCCTATGCGTTCGTCTTCCATGATGGGCCTGCCCGAGCCGATGCCGCCCGTGACTTCCCGAATCGTCAGATTTGCCCAACGCCTTGGATTAACCGGCAAATCACCGCGCCAGATCCTTGAGCACGCCAGCCAGATCAGCTTGCCATTTGCTCCCCTCTCGGAGCCGGCGCCGAGCATCTTCTGGAACGACGGCCCTTGCCTGCAACGATTCGTCGATTTACCGAGAAGCGCCCTTTCCGGCCCCATTCAGGAAGACAAAGCCAAGGCTCATGCAGCGTTGACACGGCTCGTGCGCCAGGAGCGCAGCGCCTACCCGGCGCTCGATTTGCGACAGGTCGACGGCCTCGGCGGGCAAAGCCCCGACGAAGCGACCTATCCGACGTTCGAGGCGCTTGCCGCCACACCCGCCTGCCGTCAGCTACGGGTCATCAGTTACAAGGACTTCGTGCGGACCATCACCTCCGCATTGCCTGAATTCCAGACACAGGCCCCGATCGAGCTTCGCCAAGCCAGCTGGCTTGGCGAGCGGATTTACTGGAGCGGTGAGCACCATGCTGAAGCCTTCGCCAGCGCCATCGCCTATGCACGGTTGCGGGGGCTGGAGGTCAACCTGCCCTGCGAACTCACTGATTACCGGCTTGATGCAGCCGGATTACAGGCACTCGACAGCGAATACCATGCCGTCACGATGCCGGCACAAGCCTGGAGCGATCGCGCCTTCATGGGGCTGCTGCTTGAGGCAAAGATTCCCTATGCTCGCTTGACGCTGCTGCGCAACGCGAATAACTCAGAGCTACTTCTGCTGGACAAGCGGCAACCTGCTGCGAATGCTTTGGGAGAAGGGCTTAAGCTCGCCGGTGCTCCGGACATGGTGCGCTACTTGCGCGACCTGCCACAGATCACTCGGTTCCGCCTTGGCAACCGGGCCGTACATACCGACTGATCCAGCAACGCCACTGCCACGAAGCTCACGAGCCCCCTGCCCAACACCGCCTCCATGACGCAAAACGCCGATGCATAGACATCGGCGTTTCATTTCGCGTAACAGCCGCCAGGAAACCCAGCGGCATATCACAACTAGCGTCTGGCGCTTTCCAACGCGAGGTCTTGCAGCTCGCGACCGGCGACAGCATACATGGCGTAATCCACGCTACTGGCACTGCGCAGTTCGACCAGCATTCGCCGCCAACGCTCGACCTGATATTCCCGCTGCTCCAACCATAGCTGAACGCGAGCATCGAGATCGTCAGGCGCGTCGCTCATCTGCAACACCGACACGGTGATAGCGCGCTGCTGACTGTCCAGATCATCGCGGAAACCTTCCCTAGCCAGCGCTTGCCAATTGTTTTCCACCGGCAGACCGGTGACCTGCTGCAGGTACCAGGGTAACTCCAGCGCACCGCCCACGGCGAAGTAAGCCGCTGCGACCTCAGCAGGTGGCTGCCCGGTTTCATCAGCGGCCTCCAGTATCGGCAACAGCGTGTACAGATGGTTGGTGCCCGCGACCATCCGGGCCAGCAACTCGGGCACACCTGCGTCGGTGTAGCGCTCGTAGCGCGCTTGCCAAAGGTCGCGAGTTCCGCCCTGCAGCAGCGCGTCGAGTTTCAAGCCGAGCGCTGCGACGCGCGGCCCAAAGTGCCCGACGTCTCGTGCCGCATCCAGCTCACTGCGACGATTGCGCAGGAACCAACGGGTCGCCCGCCGTCCCAGCCGCATCAGTTCATCCATGAGGTTGAGCTGCAGTTCAGACGGAACCTTGTAATCCAGCGCTTCGATCTGTCGGAACCAATGAGGCAGATGGAAGATATCCCGCACGATCACGTAAGCGCCCGCCACGTTGGCGGCGCTCAGGCCTGTAGCCTCTCTGAGCCTCTGAACGAAGGTGATGCCCATGTTGTTGATCAGGTCGTTGGCGATCTGAGTGCTGACGATCTCGCGTTTGAGACGGTGCTGCAGCATCGCCGGGCGATACTGCTCGGCCAGCAACTGCGGAAATGCGCTCTCCATTTCGCGTGCCAGATAGGCGTCATCCGGCACGCGCGATTGCAACAGTGCTTCCTTCAGCTCGATCTTGCTGTATGAAATCAGCACCGACAGCTCAGGCCGGGTCAAACCCTTGCCCAGATTCGCGCGCTCAGCCAGCATTTCATCGCCAGGCAGGAACTCAAGCGCACGATCCAGAAGACCATCGGCTTCCAGGGAACTGATCAGTCGCTTGTACTCACTGCCGCCCTCATGAGCGCGATGCTCAGCCTGCGACAGCGCCTGGGTCTGCTTGTAATTGTCGTGCAGCACCAATTCGGCCACCGCGTCGGTCATCTCGAACAGCAACTGGTCACGCTGCTTGCCGGTCATGTCCCCGGCACTAACGATCTCATTCAGCAGAATCTTGATGTTGACCTCATGGTCGGAGCAGTTCACCCCGCCAGCGTTGTCGATGAAGTCCGTGTTAGCGGCACCGCCATGCAAGCAGTATTCGACGCGTCCCAGCTGAGTGATGCCCAGGTTGCCGCCTTCGCCGATAACCTTGGCTCGCAGCTCGTTGCCGTTGACCCGCAGGATGTCGTTGGCCTTGTCGCCCACGTCTGCATGAGTTTCCGCAGTGCTCTTCACATAGGTTCCGATGCCTCCGTTCCAGAGCAGATCCACCGGTGCCTTGAGCAACGCGTGGATGAGCTCGGCCGGGGTCAGCTGATCCGCTTCGATGTCGAAACGCGCCTTCATCTGCGGCGTGATCGCGATACGCTTGGCCGAGCGAGGGAACACGCCGCCTCCCGCGGAGATCAGCGATGCATCGTAGTCGGTCCAGGATGAGCGCGGCAGATCGAACAGGCGTTGGCGCTCGACAAAGCTGCGCGCAGCGTCCGGATCGGGATCGATAAAAATGTGCAGGTGGTTGAAGGCAGCCACTAGCTGCAAGGTTTCGGACATCAGCAAGCCATTGCCGAACACGTCACCAGCCATGTCGCCAATGCCGATCACGCTGACGTTGTCGCGCTGCACATCGATGCCACGCTCGCGGAAGTGCCGCTGCACTGAGACCCATGCGCCCTTGGCGGTGATACCCATTTTCTTGTGGTCATAGCCGGCGGATCCACCGGACGCGAAGGCGTCGCCCAACCAGAAGTCGTACTCCGCAGCGATGCCGTTGGCGATGTCGGAGAAGGTTGCGGTGCCCTTGTCGGCCGCCACGACGAGATAGGGGTCGTCCTCGTCGTAGCGAAGCACGTTGGCCGGCGGTACGACGTTGCCGTCTTTGAGATTGTCAGTGATGTCCAGCAGGCCGCTGATGAAGATTCGATAGCAGGCAATGCCCTCGGCCAGCACCTCGTCACGAGACCCATTGGTAGGCAGACGACGTGGCACAAAACCACCCTTGGCCCCTCCGGGCACGATGATCGCGTTCTTCACCTGCTGTGCCTTGACCAGGCCCAGCACCTCGGTGCGGTAGTCTTCTTCACGATCGGACCAGCGCAAGCCGCCGCGCGCGACCTTGCCGCCACGCAGATGGACACCTTCGACGCGAGGTGAATAAACAAAGATCTCGAATTTCGGCGCCGGCCGTGGCATCTCGGGGATCGACCGCGGATCGAGCTTGAAGCTGAAGTAGCTCTTCGGCTTGCCGGCCGCGTCCATCTGATAAAAATTCGTCCGCAGCGTCGCTTTGATCAGGGCCAGGTAGCGCCGAAGGATGCGGTCTTCATTGAGCACCGCCACGTCATCCAGCGCCGTGATGATCGCCTGCTCCAGCCGCGCCTGCTTGTCGGCAAGATCTTCTTCGCCGAGTTTGCGCGCCAGGTAGAAGCGCATCTTGAACAGCCGCACCAGCTCACGAGCGATGTCGGTGTGGTTGAGCAAAGCGCTGGCGATATAGCCCAGGTCGAAGCCCATGCGGATCTGCTTCAGGTAGCGGCCATAGGCGCGTAGCAACGCGACCTCGCGCCAGGTCAGCCCGGCGGTCAGGACCAGCCGGTTGAACGCATCGTTCTCCGCCTGACAGTTGTTGATCGCGATGAAGGCATCCTGCAGCGGTTCATTGATCTCCATGAGATCAATTTCGAGCCCCTCTGCGTAGGTGAACGCAAAGTCGTGAATCCAGTATTCGCGGCCATCCTTGCGCCGCAGGTGGAACGGAAACTCGCCTAGCACGCGTAGCCCGAGGTTCTCGAGGATCGGCAACATGTCCGACAACGGCAGCGACGTGTTCAGGTGATAGAGCTTGCAGTGCAGGCGATTTTCCACCGCCGTGATCGGCTGGTAGAAGCTCATCACCAACGGGCGCTGCTCGCTGAGGCTGAGCACGTGCTGCATATCCACAGCCGCCGAATGCGGCGCGAAACGTTCACGGTATCCCGCGGGGAAGCCTTTCGGGAAATCAGCAAGTATCCCGGTGCCCTGGGCTTCGCCGAAGCGCTCAATGACTACGCTCGAGTAGTCGTCCTGCCAGGTTCGGCAAGCTTGGACCACCTCGTTTTCCAGCTGGACCGGATCGAACTGCACCTGCTTGCTCGGGTCCAGACGCAGCAGGAACTGCACGCGGATCAGCACAGACTCGGAGAAGTAGGTGGAAAACTCACAGCCGCTGGCTTCCAGGCGGTCTACCAGAACCTGCTGGATGCGCAAGCGGGTTTCGGTCGAATAACTGTCGCGGGGAACGTACGCCAGGCAATAGCAGAAGCGTCCATAGGGATCGATACGCAGGAACAGGCGCAGCTTGTTGCGCTCCTGGATCTGCACGATGGCGATGGCTGTGCTGAACAGCTGGTCGAGCGTCATCTGAAACAGTTCGTCGCGCGGCAGCACTTCGAGAACCTGAGTCAGCTCCTTGGCCAGATGCGCCGAATCATCGAAATGCGAACGCTGGATGACCTCTGCCACCTTGCTGCGAATGTAGGGTATCCGACGCACGCTCTGGGTATAGACCGAGGAGGTAAAGAGCCCGAGGAAGCGGCATTCCCGGGTTACGCGACCCTGCTCATCGAATTCGCGTATGGAGACGAAATCCGGATATGCCGGCCGATGCACCCGGCTGGGAGTAGCCGCCTTGGCGAACGACAGCAGCAGCGGCTCCTGCAGATAGGCCAACGCTGGCGGCATGATCAGTTGATCGTCTGCTTCAAGGCCGGTGCGCAGATTTCGCGACAGCCCCAACAGGGACGCCTCGTCATAAATGATGCGGCCGCCCTCCCCCTGTTCGACAACCGTGAATTCCTCATACCCCAGGAAGGTGAAATGGTCTTCGGCCAGCCAGCGCATGAAGTCCATGCTCTCAGCCAGCTGGGCGTGATCGGCCGGTTGCAGCATGGCCAGACGCGCATGATGCTCTTCGGCCTTCGCCTTCATCGCCGGAAAATCACTGACGGTCAGACGGACGTCAGCCAGAACGCCGTGCAGCGACTGCTCCAGCTCGTGCAAGGCCGCCGCACTGGCGCAGCGATCGATCTCGACAAATATCAGCGACTCGGCGCCGCTGCCTTCACCCGAACTGCCCTTCGGCAGCAATTCGACCAAGCTGCCGTCACCGTCCCGGCGGACCTGCAATACGCTGTTCTGCAGGGTGTGAATGGCATAGCCACGACGGGTAAGCTCCATGCGCACCGAGTCGACCAGAAACGGCATGTCCGGGTGCAGTACCTCGACCACGCTGTGGGTCGATTGCCAACCGTGCTTTTCATAATCGGGGTTGAACACCTGGACAACAGGACTGCTTGGGTCGAAGCGCTCCAACAACCGCCAACTCGCCAGCGTTGAGCCGACCAGGTCGGTCATGCGCCGCTGAGTCAGCTCGGGCAATGCGACGATTCCGAAAAACTGTTCGGCGAAGAGCCCCACTTGTGGCAGGAGTTTCTCGTCGACATGCTGTGCCAGGGCCACTTTCAGTTGTTGCTGAAAATCGGCTTTGCTGGCAGCTGTAAAGAACGCCATTTTTTCGCTCCATTCTGGCTTGGAATTCGACTAGGGCAGTCGCGGGACCTGACCGGCAACGCAACCTGTAAGTTCAACGTTAGTTCAGCGGACCGGGAATGCACCCAGTAGGGCCTCCTTTGTCTGGCGCCGCCAGCGACCGCGCGGTCACATTTAATTGAGTTGCATGACCAATGGAGACTGGCGCTGGCCATCCTCAACGCTGCGTGACGAACTTGCCGAGCCGCGCATAGCCTGCCCCTCGCTAATGAATTAAAGTCGTGCTGGTCGAGCGTCCGCCCCGACACGCCCCTGTAGAAGAGCTCAGCGATGGACCACCGTGAAGCCATAGTCGCGCTGCGACAATTTCTTTCCACCCAGATTCTCGGCCAGGAACGGCTGATCGAGCGCCTGCTGATCGCTTTGCTCGCTGACGGCCACCTGCTCGTCGAAGGCGCCCCGGGGTTAGCTAAAACACGGGCAATCAAAGAGCTTGCAGGCGGCCTTGAAGCGGAATTCCATCGCATCCAGTTCACGCCAGATCTGCTGCCAGCTGACATTACCGGAACTGAAATCTACAGGCCGGAAACCGGCAGCTTCGTGTTTCAACAAGGCCCCATCTTTCACAATCTGGTGCTGGCCGATGAGATAAACCGAGCGCCTGCAAAGGTGCAGTCGGCGCTGCTCGAGGCCATGGCCGAACGCCAGGTCAGCGTGGGTCGCAGCACCTACGACCTGTCACCACTCTTTCTGGTAATGGCCACGCAAAACCCCATCGAGCAGGAGGGCACCTATCCTCTCCCCGAAGCGCAGCTCGACCGCTTCCTGCTCCACGTAAAGCTCGGCTTCCCCGATGCGTCAGTGGAACGACGCATTCTGCAACAGGCTCGCGGCGAAGCGATCAACGGGGAAGCCGCTCCGGAACACCGCGTCTCCCAACAAGCGATCTTCGCTGCGCGCAAGGAAATTCTCGGTCTGTACATGGCGGACGCGGTGGAGGAGTACCTGGTGCAGTTGGTCATGGCAACCCGCACCCCAGCCAAATTCGACGCTGAGCTGGCGGGCTGGATTGCCTACGGTTCCAGCCCGCGCGGCTCGATCTCGCTCGATCGCTGCGCCCGTGCTCATGCCTGGTTGGCGGGACGGGACTTCGTCAGCCCAGAGGACATTCAAGCGGTGCTGTTCGATGTGCTGCGCCATCGTTTGATCCTCTCGTTCGAAGCGGAAGCAGCCGGTATCGATCAGGACCGCGTCCTGCAGCGTATTCTCGACGTGGTCGCGGTGGCCTGATGCAACCCTCGCGGCCCACCGACGACAGCTCGGTGCATTCAGGGCCCGGCGATGGCGTCCGGGTAAGCCTCGCCGAGCTGATCGACATGCGTCATCGAGTCCGCGAAGTGCCCTTGTTTTCCAGCCCGCATCGGCGCAGCCAGTTGGTTGGCCTGCACCATTCGAAGTTGCGCGGACGAGGGGTGGATTTCGATCAGGTGCGCATCTACCAGGCCGGCGACGATGTTCGCACCATTGATTGGCGTGTCACTGCACGGACTCAGGAGCCGCATACCAAGCTATTCCACGAAGAACGTGAGCGACCCATTTACTTACTGGTCGAGCAGAGCCCGCGGTTGTTCTTTGGCAGTGCTCGGGCCTTCAAGTCGGTGGTGGTTGCCCAAGCCGCCAGCCTGGTGGGATGGGCCGCGCTAAGCCACAACGATCGCGTCGGGGGCCTGGTATTCGGACACGGCGATCAGCACGAGATCAAACCGAGGCGTAGCAAGCAAAGCCTTCTGCAATTGCTGGACCGTTTGGCGCGCGCCAATGCCGGCTTGCAAGCCGACCAGCCTGACGATCCAGAGGCCTTTGGCCTGGCGCTCAGACGCGCACGTGAAGTACTGCGTCCAGGTAGCCTGGCGGTGATCCTCTGTGATGAGCGCGCCCTGAGCGACGCAGCAGAACAGCAGATGAGCTTGCTCGCGCGCCACGTCGACTTGTTGCTGATTCCAGTCTGTGACCCACTCGACCACGCGCTGCCAGCGGCCGGACTGTTGCGCTTTGCGCAGTTCGGCGCTCGGCTGGAATTGGATACCCATGACGCGGCGCTGCGACAAGCCTACCGGCTGCAAGGCGAAGCCCGAAGTGCGCGCTGGAAGCGTCTGGCCGACCGTTTGCGCCTGCCTTTGATGCCGCTTGGTACCCAGCGCGAACTGGTGGAGCAAATGCGTGAGCACCTCATCGGGCAGCACCAAGGCGCCCTCAGATGAATGCCCTCGAGCTTGAACCCCTGATCACCCCAGCAGCCGTGAGTTGGTGGCCACTGGCGGCTGGCTGGTGGTTTCTCGCTGCCCTGCTGCTCAGCCTCGTTCTGCTGCTGAAACTGCAGCCCTGGAAAAGACTTCAGCTCGCTAAGCGAGAGGTGACCGCCCAGGACGAACAATTGCTCGACCCGCAACGTCAGACGGCTCTGCTTGAACTCGCCCAGTTGAGCAAGCCATACAATGGCCAGCCAGCCAGTCACTGGCTGCAGCAACTCAATGCGCTACTGAAACGCCTTTGCCGGATCCGCTACCCAGACGATCACCCCCATACATTGAGCGGGCGTGCCTGGCTGGCCTTTCTCGACAATCGTTGTCCGGCCGCGGGATTGACGCGCTGGATGGTGCTGGTTGAAGGCGCTTACCGCGCCGAGTGCCGGCTGGACGACAAGGCCATCCAGGGCCTTGAACAGTCCGTGCAGATCTGGATTCGCAAGCATGTTTGAGCTGGCCTGGCCGTGGGTCTGGCTACTGTTGCCGCTGCCCTGGCTGCTGCGCTGGGTCTTACCCGTATCGGAAAGCGGCGACGCAGCATTGAAGGTCGGCTTTCTGGCCGAGCTGGAAACGCTGGCTGGCCGTCGCGCCGCGATCGCCCTGCCTGCCTGGCGGCAACAGCTGCCCTACTTGTTCATCTGGTGTTTGCTGTTGCTCGCCGCCGCCCGCCCGCAATGGCTCGGCGAACCGCTGCCGCTTCCCACCAATGGCCGCGACCTGTTGCTGGCGGTCGACGTGTCCGGTTCCATGGACTATCCAGACATGCAGTGGCAAGGCGATGAGGTCAGCCGGCTGGAACTGGTCAAACACCTGTTGGGCGACTTTATTGCCGGGCGAAGCGGCGACCGCGTCGGGCTTATCCTGTTTGGCAGCAAGGCCTACCTGCAGGCGCCGCTGACTTTCGATCGACAAACGGTACGCACTTGGCTCGATGAAGCTGCGGTCGGCATCGCTGGGAGCAACACGGCCATCGGCGACGCCATCGGCTTGGCCGTCAAGCGCTTGCGCGAACGCCCGGCCAACAGTCGCGTACTGGTACTGATTACGGACGGCGCGAACAACGGTGGCGAAGTCGAGCCTTTGATCGCGGCTCGCCTCGCTGCGGCCGCCGGCGTCAAGGTGCATACGATCGGCATCGGTGCCGAAGCGGATGACAGCCTGCTCAACCGGTTCGGTTTCAACCCCGGCGGCGACCTGGACGAAACGACCCTTCGCGCGATTGCCTATGAAACCGGCGGCGAGTACTTCCGAGCGCGTACAAATGAAGAGCTGGAAGCAGTCGGTGCCGCCCTCGACGAACTTGAGCCGGCCGCCCAGCAGCCGGCTCAGGCACGCGTCGCCACAGCGTTGTACGCCTGGCCATTGGCAGCAGCACTTCTGTTCAGCTGGCTGTTGGTCGCGCGCAGCGTCTTGCCTTTGTCGCTGCGTCAACTGGGCGCTCGGAGCAAGCGATCATGAGTGAACTTCTGCCCTACCTGCTCAGACCGTTCTGGTTGATCGTATTGCCGCTACCGATATGGTTGATGTGGCGTTTATGGCATCGTCAGCGCCAGACCGGTCGCTGGCAGCGCCTCTTGCCCGAAGCTTTTCATACCGCTCTGCTCACTCGCGGCAAGCTGCGTAACAGCAAGCTCCCTTGGATCCTGCTCGGCAGCGCCTGGCTGTTGGGTTGTCTGGCGTTGCTAGGGCCAAGCTGGCAGCAGGTCGAGCAACCCAGCCTGACACGCGCAGACCCGCTGATCATCTTGCTGGAGACCACCCCGGCGATGCTGGCAACCGATGTGCGGCCGAGCCGACTCGAGCAGGCCAAGCGCAAGATCCTCGATCTGCTGCAGACTCGCCAGGATGCCCAGACCGCTGTGGTGGTCTTCGCCGGCAGCGCTCACACCCTGGTGCCCTTGTCCAACGACATGGCCACCACGCAAAACCTTCTGGACGCATTGCAGCCCGATCTCATGCCCGAACCCGGCCATCGTGCTGACCTGGCGGTGACGCAAGGCATTGCCCTCCTGCAACAAGGCGCCAATGGTGCTGGTCGCCTTCTGCTGATCGGCAGCAGTCTGAGCGAGCCGGAGCGCGCATCGATCGAGCAGCAGCTGGACGAAAACGAGCAGTCGCTGCTTCTGTTAGGTATCGGCACCGAGCAAGGTGCTCCGATTCCTCTCGAGGACGGCAGCTTCCTCAAGGATGACAAAGGTTCCATTGTCATCCCCCGGCTGGACGACAATGCCATGCGGCGTTTCGCCAGCCAGATCGGCGGTCGCTATCAGCAGGCTCGAGTCGATGATGCGGACCTGCGCAACCTCGGCTTGCTCGAACGCAACGGAAAGCTTGTGGCTCAAGACGAGACCACCCGTCTCGACGCCTGGCAGGACCAAGGCTACTGGCTGCTGCTCCCTCTGGTATTGCTCGCCGCCTTCGCCGGGCGCCGGGGTTGGCTGTTCTGCTTGCCGCTCGTCCTCTTCGTCCCGCAACCCGCCAGCGCCCTGAGCCTTGACGACCTATGGCTGCGCCCCGATCAACAGGGCATGCGCCTGCTGGAATCTTCTCGCCCAGGCGAAGCCGCGACCCGCTTCGAAGATCACCAATGGCGGGGCTATGCCCGCTACCAGGCCGGTGACTTTGCCGGCGCCGCCGAGCAGTTCGGCAAGGGCGACTCCGCAGCCGATCACTACAACCGAGGCAATGCCCTGGCCCGCAACGACGAGCTGCAAGCCGCCATCGAAGCCTATGAACAAGCCCTGGAGCTGGATCCGGGTCTGGACATCGCGCGGCGCAATAAAACCACCGTCGAAGAGGCCCTGCGACAAAAAGAGGCTCAAGCTGATGCCGATCCCGACGCGTCGCCACCCCAGGAATCGACATCCGAAGCCGAGCAGCGCAAGCAGCCTCGTGGAAGCAAAGCGCCAGACACCTCGTCGGACTCGACAGATCAAACCACGGCACAGGCCCCGCCAGAGCCAGCTGGCGAGGTGTCGAGCGAAACACTGAACGAGAGCCCTCCCGAGTCCGAGCCAGTCGCGACCGATCAGCAGATGGCACAAGCACAGGAAGTGCCGGTCGATCCCGAGCAGGATCAGGCAATGAACCAATGGTTGCGCAAGATCCCGGACGATCCCGGCGAGCTGCTACGGCGCAAGTTTCTTTATGAGCAACGCAAACGGCAGGAATTGAATCAATGATGCGCTGGATGACACTGGTGTTTCTGCTCCTGCTGGGCTTGCAAACCCACGCTGCTACCTTGGTAGCCCGGGTCGACCGTACCGAGCTGAGCCTGGACGAAACTGTGGAGCTGACGCTGGAAACGGCCGACGGCACCGCATTTGGTAAGCCCGACCTGCAGCCCCTCGACAGCCTGTTCAAAGTATCCGGGACACGTCAGAGCAACCAACTTGCCGGGACCAACGGCGATGCACAGGCGATTACCCAGTGGCAGGTCACGCTCCAGCCGCTGCAGACCGGCTACGTCGTCATTCCGCCGTTGCAGCTCGGCGATGCCCGTAGCGAGCCAATCACCTTGCATGTCACCGAGCCCAGCGCCAGCGACAGCGACCTGCTTGCCCCCATATTCATCGACGCCAGTCTTGATCAGGAGGTCGCCTACGTGCAGGCGCAGGTGCTGCTGACGCTGCGTATCTACCACTCCGTATCGCTGTACGACGACAGCACCCTGTCACCGCTGCAGATGAACGATGCGCTGGTGCAGCGGCTGGGCGAACCACGCACTTATGAAAAAGACATCAATGGCGTCCGCCACGGCGTGATTGAGATCCGCTATGCGCTGTTCCCGCAGAAAAGCGGCGAGCTGACAGTTCCCGCACAACTGTTCAGCGCCACGGCCGTGGCACCGTCGACCGGTGATCAGTATGGCTCGAGGTTCGGACGTTCGACCCAGGTCAAATCACCCACCATCCCGTTAATTGTAAAGCCCAAGCCATCTGACTATCCCGCCGACGCCGCTTGGCTACCGGCCCGAAGCCTGACGCTGGTCGAAGCCTGGAGTCCGGAACCAGGGGATGCTCAGCTGGGCGAAGCCCTGACCCGCAGCTTGCTCTTGAAAGCTGACGGATTGACCAGCAGCCAGCTGCCTCCAATCGCCTCAACCAAGCTTCCGGGACTGCGCAGCTACCCCGACCAGCCGACCCTGAACAACGAAGTCACGGCCAACGGTGTCAGCGGCAGTCGCGAACAGCGCGAAGCCCTGGTCGCGACACGCACTGGGGAGTTCCAACTCTCGCCCGTGGAAGTGGTCTGGTGGAACACCCTGGAAGATCGCCTGGAGCGCAGCACGCTGCCTGGTCGCAACCTGCAGGTCGCCGACAACCCGGACCTGCAACAGCCCGCCATCGAGACGACGGACATGCCGGAACAGCGAGAGGCGAGACGGCTATGGCCCTGGCAGCTGAGTAGCGCATTGCTGGCATTGACGACCCTGCTCGGCTTTGGCTTGTGGCTGCATGCGCGCAGGCAACCAGCGGTGATCCGCACAGTGCAGACCGGCCCGACTCCGCGCAGCCTGCTTGATGATCTGAAACGCGCCTGCCTGGCCAACGACACCCAGGCCACCCGACATGCGCTCGATGCCTGGGCACGTCAACAGCCTGAAACGCTGGCCGATATGGCGGCCCGTTTCGAGCCGCTGTCCGATGCCCTCGATGGGCTTAATGGTGCGCTGTACAGCGAGACCGGTCAGCGCTGGCAAGGCGAAGCCTTGTGGCAGGCCATTCAGAACCTGCCCGCAGGTCAGGCTGGCGATGCCGAACGCGAAGCCAGCGCGCTGCCGCCGCTGTATCCGCGCTGAGCTGAAGGACTTCCCATATCCGGTCGCGATCAGCCGTCTTGCCCTTTGCTGCGAGCTCGTGCACCAGTTAGAGGCGTCTTGCACCGTCCTTGGCATGTGGCTTGCTAAACCTGAACCAGACATCCCGCTTCGCACCGGTTCCCTCCCGGACGGTGCGCGCTTCGCATGGCAAAGGTTTTCTTCAGCATGACCGATCTCTCCCCTTCGCTCCGCCCTGACGCCAAAGCCTGGGTCGCCGGCAGCGACGCGCCAGAAAAGCACGTCGTGAATCTTGGCTTCATGGCGCTGACCGATGCTGCATCGCTGATCGTCGCCGCCACCCAGGGCTTTGCGCAGCCCTACGGCCTCACGCTCAACCTGCAACGGCAGAGTTCCTGGTCCAGCGTGCGAGACAAGCTTGTGGAAGGCGAACTGGATGCCGCTCACGGACTGTACGGCCTGATATACGCCGTGCATCTGGGGATCGGAGGCAGTGCGCGTAAGGACATGGCCGTACTGATGGGGCTGGCGCAAAACGGACAGAGCATCAGCCTCTCCAATGAGCTGAAAGCAGCCGGCGTGACCGATCCCGATGCGCTCGGCAAATGCGTGCGCCAGAGTGGTGCAAAACTCACGCTTGCTCAGACATTTCCCACCGGTACTCATGCGCTCTGGCTCTACTACTGGCTGGCCGCCCACGGCATCCATCCGCTGACTGACGTACGCACAGTGGTGGTGCCGCCGTCGCAGATGGTCGCTCATCTACGGGCGCGACGCATCGACGGCTTCTGCGCCGGCGAGCCCTGGGGCGCCCAAGCCATTGAAGAAGACATGGGTTTTACCATCGCGACCAGCCAATCGATCTGGGCCGACCATCCCGAGAAAGTGCTCGGCTGCACGCGCGAATTTGTCGACCAATACCCCAACACCGCCCGCGCGCTGGTCATGGCCATTCTCGAGGCCAGCCGCTTCATCGATGAGAGCCAGGAAAATCGCCGCAGTACTGCACAGCTGATTGCCGGCAGCGACTATGTCAATGCGCCCGTTGCGTCCATCGAATCGCGCTTTCTTGGTCAATATGAGGACGGCCTCGGCCATGCCTGGCTGGACAAGCACCCGCTGCGTTTCTTCGGCAACGGCGAAGTGAACATGCCCTACCACTCCGACGGCCTCTGGTTCATGACTCAGCTGCGCCGCTGGGGTCTGCTGCGTGAAGATCCGGATTACGTTGCCGTGGCGCAGAGCGTCCAGCAGACCAGCCTCTACCGCGATGCAGCGAGCGCTTTGAATATCGCCGTACCCGGCTCCCCCATGCGCAGCGCCATGCTCATGGACGGCAGTCGCTGGGATGGCAGCGATCCGGCGGGATACGCGCGCAGCTTCGCGCTGCATGCCCTGGGCGACACCGCACCACACCCCAAGCCTTGAGAAGGGAGACAGTCATGCTTCGCGTTCTCCTGATCGACGACACCCCGCGCAAGGTCGGTCGCCTGCGCACCGCTCTGATCGAAGCCGGCTTCGAGGTGATCGAGGAATCCGGTTTGACCATCGACCTGCCCGAGCGGGTCGAAGCGATTCGCCCCGACGTGGTACTGATCGACACCGACTCCCCCGGCCGGGACGTGATGGAACAGGTGGTCATGGTCAGCCGTGACCAGCCGCGGCCCATCGTCATGTTCACCGACGACGACAACCCCGATGCCATGCGCCAAGCCATCCGCGCCGGCGTTAGCGCCTATATCGTTGAAGGCATCCAGGCCCAGCGCCTGAAACCCATCCTAGACGTGGCCATGGCCCGCTTCGAAAGCGACCAGGCAATCCGCGCGCAACTGCATGCACGCGACCAGCAACTGGTCGAACGCAAGCGCGTCGAATTGGCCAAGGGCATGTTGATGAAGATGCGCAGCTGCAACGAGGAAGAGGCCTACACCCTGATGCGCCGCCAGGCCATGAGCCGTCAGCAGAAGCTGATCCAGGTCGCTGAACAGATCATTGCGATGAACGACCTGCTGGGTCAGTGATCCGAAAATCTCAGCGCGCTGGTCTCGGCGAGGCCCAGACGGGGCTATTAGCCGAGCGGATGCCTGCTGTAAACCTTGCGGGACTCAAGTACCGATCATTTTCGACTCTCGACCAGGCCCAACGAGCCTATTGCTCGCCGACTACAACACGTTGCGCCAGCCGCCCCCTAACCACTCCAATCGCGTCCGAATGACGGGCGCCACTGCGCCCGCCATTTCCAAGCAGCTCTTCCATGCAAACGAACCAAAACGGAGCCAAGGATAGAATTGGGTGCACGGCTATTGCACCGAGCGATCGCCAGGAGTGCCAAGCCCGCACGTCCAACGCATGTTCAGCCTGGCCGGTTGTTTCAGACGTAAGCCGTTGTATTACATAGATCTTCCTAACACCCTAGTCGCCAAAAAAATCTCAGATTAAGAATTGGCAAGCCCCTTGCAATCCCTCTGTTACCACGTCTTCAGGTCGCCAACGGCGGTGATCGGGACGAATTGACAAAGGCGTCAACGGTGCTCGCTCTGCTCATGCAGAGAGTGCTTCCGTTACGCCTTTTTTTCGTTTCGCGATTGAGGAATAGATCATGCGCAAGACCCGCCGTACGTTGTTGAAAACGCTGGTGGCCAGCATTGGCTGCTCTGCCCTGCTGCAACTGGTGCCGATGGCCGCCTGGGCGGCCGAGCCAGAGAAGGAGGAACTCAAGCTCGGCTTCATCAAGCTCACCGACATGGCGCCGCTTGCGATTGCCTATGAGAAAGGCTTCTTCGAGGACGAAGGGCTCTACGTCACGCTCGAAGCCCAGGCCAATTGGAAGGTGCTGCTGGACCGCGTCATCGACGGCGAGCTGGACGGTGCGCACATGCTCTCCGGCCAGCCGATCGGCGCGACCATCGGTTTTGGTACCAAGGCCGACATCATCACGGCCTTCACCATGGACCTCAATGGCAATGCCATCACCATGTCCAACGCGATCTGGGAGCAGATGAAGCCCAACGTGCCGATGGCAGACGGCAAGCCGGTGCATCCCATCGAGGCCGACGCACTCAAGCCGGTGATCGAGCAGCTCAACGCCAGCGGCAAGTCGTTCAACCTGGGGATGGTGTTCCCGGTATCCACCCACAATTACGAATTGCGCTACTGGCTCGCGGCCGGTGGCATTCACCCCGGTTACTACGCACCGAAGAAAGGCGACATCAGCGGACAGATCGATGCCCAGGCGTTGCTCTCCGTTACGCCACCGCCGCAGATGCCTTCGACCATGGAAGCCGGCACCATTCATGGCTACAGCGTCGGAGAGCCATGGAATCAGCAGGCGGTCTTCAAAGGCATCGGCGTACCCGTGGTTGCTGACTATGCGATCCGCAAGAACATGTCGGAAAAGGTCTTCGGCGTATCCAAAGCCTGGGCCGAAGCCAATCCCGAAACGCACAAGCGTCTGGTCAAAGCGCTGATCCGTGCAGGCAAGTGGCTGGACGAAGACAACAACGCCAACCGCCAGGAAGCGGTGGAAATCCTCTCGCGACCGGAATATGTCGGCGCCGACGCCAAGGTCATCGCCAACTCCATGACCGGCACCTTTGAATTCGAGAAAGGCGACAAACGCGAGGTGCCGGATTTCAACGTGTTCTTCCGTTACAACGCGACTTACCCCTACTACTCCGATGCCATCTGGTACCTAACGCAGATGCGCCGCTGGGGCCAGATCGCCGAGGCCAAGCCGGACAGCTGGTACCTAGACATGGCCAAGCAGGTCTATCGCCCGGAAATTTACCGTGAAGCTGCAGCGGCACTGATCGAAGACGGGCTGATGACAGCCGAGGACTTCCCCCCAGCAGATGAAGACGGCTTCCGCGAGCCACTGGCGGACACCATTGATGGCATCGCTTATGACGGCCACACGCCCAACGCCTATCTCGAACAGTTCGCGATCGGCCTGAAAGGCGATACCACGCTCTGATTCCGCCTACGGGAGCCATGCGCGGCTCCCACCTTTCGGAGGACATGTCGATGAGCAATCCCGCCGTCGTGCAGAACATAAAAGAAACCCTTAGAGCTGGCCGTCAGGCCCGCATCAAGCGCTGGCTGCCGCAGGTGATCATGCCGTTGGTGGGCGTCTTTGCCTTCCTGCTGTTCTGGCAGTTGGTGGCCTCGAACATCCAGACCAGCCTCGGTCAGTTTCCCGGGCCGAGCCAGGTGGCCGAGCAGTTCAACGGGCTGGTCGATGCGCATATCCAGTCGCGGGAAAAAGCCGAGGCGTTCTACCAGCGTCAGGAGGACCGCAATGCGGCCAAACTGGCCAAGAATCCCGACGCCGAGGTGAAGATTCGCCCGTACACCGGCAAGCCGACCTTTTTCGAGCAGATCTTCACCAGCCTCTATACGGTGATGACCGGCTTTGCCATCGCCTCGCTGATTGCCGTGCCGCTGGGCATCGTCTGCGGGTTGAGCAAGACGGTGTATAGCGCGGTGAATCCGCTGATCCAGATCTTCAAGCCGGTGTCGCCGCTGGCCTGGCTGCCGCTGGTGACCATGGTGGTCAGCGCCGTCTACGTCAGTGACGACCCGCTGATGGCGAAATCCTTCGTCACCTCGGCGCTGACCGTAGCGCTGTGCTGCCTGTGGCCGACGGTGATCAACACCACGGTGGGCGTGGCCAACCTCGATAAGGATTTGCAAAACGTCAGCCGCGTGCTGCGCCTGTCACCGCTCAGCCATGTGCACCGGATCGTGCTGCCCGCTGCGATTCCGATGATCTTCACTGGCCTGCGCCTGTCGCTCGCAACCGGCTGGATGGTGCTGATCGCTGCCGAGATGCTGGCGCAGAACCCCGGCCTCGGTAAATTCATCTGGGATGAATTCCAGAACGGCAGCTCCAACTCGCTCGGCCGGATCATGGTCGCAGTGATCGTCATAGGCCTGATCGGCTTCGCCCTGGATCGCATCATGCTGATGCTCCAGCGCCGCGTGAGCTGGGATAAGAACGCAGACCTGCGCTGAGAAAATCACATGAACAATGCCCATCTCGAACTCACCGGCGTCGGTATCAGCTTTCCCACTGACAAGGGACTCTACTGCGCGCTGCAGAGCGTCAACCTGCGCATCGCCAAGGGCGAGTTCGTTTCGCTGATCGGCCACTCTGGCTGCGGCAAGTCAACGGTGCTCAACATCGTCGCCGGCCTCTATCAGGCCACCACTGGCGGCGTGATCCTCGACGGCCGTGAGGTCAACGAGCCCGGCCCGGAGCGCGCCGTGGTGTTCCAGAACCACAGCCTGCTGCCCTGGCTTTCCTGCTACGAGAACGTTGAGCTGGCGGTGCGGGAAGTCTTCAAAGGCCAGAAGAGCAAACGGGAGATGCGTGACTGGATCGAGCACAACCTTGAGCTGGTGCACATGACCCACGCCCGCGACAAACGTCCCAGCGAAATCTCCGGCGGGATGAAACAGCGCATAGGTATCGCCCGCGCGCTGGCCATGCAACCCAAGGTGTTGCTGATGGACGAGCCCTTCGGCGCCCTCGATGCGCTGACCCGCGCGCATCTGCAGGACTCGCTGATGGAGATCCACGCCGACCTTGGCAACACCGTGATCATGATCACCCATGACGTTGACGAGGCCGTGTTGCTCTCGGACCGCATCGTGATGATGACCAACGGCCCCTCTGCAACCATCGGTGAGATTCTGCGCGTCGAGCTCAAGCATCCTCGCGACCGCATGACCCTGGCCCACGACGCCCAGTACCACGCCTACCGGGCGCAGGTTCTGGAGTTCCTCTACCAGCGCCAGCAGCGGCCTGCGGCCTGACAAGTCTCCAGGAAGCTAATCGAGAAAGGATCACGAGCATGGACAGAGCCTTGAACGCCACGCGCCCGACGCAGGCCGTATCGCAAGCCACCACCGCTGCCCTGCAGTCGTACATGGATTGGCTATTGCTCGCTGCCTGGGCCATGGCCTGTATGGCGGGGCTGTGGCAGCAGCAACTGCTGTCGCTGGCCCTCGCCTGTATCGCCGCAGGTCTGCAACTGGCCCAACAGCGCAAACGCCGCGAGCATCAGCGCCACAGTGAGCATTTGCTGGCCGTGCTCGGCCAGCAGCAGGGGCTCAACGAGCCTCGTGAGGATCTGGTCGCCGCCTTTGGCGCTCAATCGCTGCGCAGCGAACGTTTACGAAGTGAAGTGCAATTCGCCAGCGATGCCCTCGAGCGCATGGCCGCAACCGCCGAGCACAGCAGCATCGGCCAGGGCGAGCGAGTGCTGGCGATGACCGAAGCCAGCAAGGCGCTGAGCCACAACCTGGAGCAGGTCAGCACGCTGGGCCAGCAAGCCATGCAAGCCTTTGCCGACACCCACCGGCAAAGCCAGGCCGGCCGCGACAACGCGATGTCGGTCAGCACCCGCATGACCGAGGTACGCCAGAGCATGCAGCGCACGTCGGATGCGGTCGGCCAGCTTTTGCAGGACACGGCTGCCGTCGGCAAAGCCGCACTGAGCATCCAGAACGTCGCCAAACAGACCCAGTTGCTCGCCCTGAATGCGTCCATCGAAGCAGCGCGAGCCGGCGAGCACGGTCGCGGTTTCGCGGTGGTGGCCGACGAGGTCCGCCAGCTGGCGCTGACCAGCGACTGCGCCGCCCAGGACATCACCAGCGTGGTCGCCACGACCGGCAACGCAGTTCGCCGCGTCGAGGCCGAGGTCGTCCAGCACCAGCAATTGCTCGAGCAAAGCGGCGAGCAAAGCAGTGCATTAGCCGCCGAACTCGATCAGTTGGCGCGGCGCAGCCAGCTGAGCCTGGCCGAACTCGATCACCTGCAAACAGCCCTCGAAGAACAGCGACAGGGCAACCGCCTGTTGCGCGACCAGCTTAATCAGGTCGAGACCGGCGTCGAGCGCCAACGCACCCAGGCCGAAGAGCTGCATAGCCTGACGCTCTACCTCACTCGTCTCAGCCGTACGGAAGCCTGACCATGGAAGTATCGATCGCCCTGATCCTGGCCGCCGGCCTGGTGCTGCTCGGCAACCATCTCAGTCGCATTGCAGCCGAGCGGCATCGCAAGCGCCTCAGCGCAACCGATGTCCAGGCGCTGCAGCATTCGCTGGAAGTCCTTCAATTCGTGCAGAAACACCGTGGCCTGGGTGGCCAACCTGATGCCGCAGCCGCCGCGCAGCGGTTGGAGGTTGCGAGCCATATTGATCGGCTCTGGCAGGAGTGGAAAGGTGAGGAAAACCGTCCGGCGATGCGCGCTCTGTGGCAGCAGATCCGCCGGAACCCAGCGGATTTCGAGCCGCACTGCATCCTGATCGAGCAACTCCTCGAAAGCATTCATGTGCTTGAGCTGCGCCTTGTCTTCCAGGGCAATCCGCAGGTATCCGGCATGTGCGAGGCCTGTCGCGCACTGGAAGACCTCGGACGTTTGCGCGGCCTGGCAGTGCGTGCAGCCAACTTCGAAAAGTGCCCTTTGGATATGCAGATCCAGATGCGCTATCTCTGCCTGCGCCTCACCGACCCGATTAGTGGCGACAGCCTGCGCAACCTCATCGAACACCTGGAGTGCAACCTGATCGACGCACCGCGGGTCAGCCTGGCGCCAGCCGAATGCTACGCGCTGATCACCCCGATCATCGATGAGCGCCTGCAAGGCATTCGCCATAGCATCGCCTGACACCGCGCACGCGATATCAACAGGCCGGATCAAGCTTGGTGCTGACGTGCAGAGGCGTACAATCCGCCTCCGCACGTCGCGCTGCCAACCAGCGCCAAACACAAGCAACGAGAGCATCATGGCCCGCCTGACCCTGCAGTTTCCCGAAGACCAGTTTTGCTTCAGCACCCAGCTGACTGTTCGCATCACCGATATCAACGCCGGCAACCACCTCGCCAACGACTCGATGATCTCGATGATTTCCGAGGCCCGTGCGCGCTTCCTGTTCGCCTATGGCATCGCCGAGACCAGCAAGGATGGCGGCGGCATCATCGTCACCGACCTGGCCACCACCTATAAAGCCGAGGCCCATGCACGGGACGCCCTACTGTTCGAAGTCGGCGTCATGGATTTCAACAAGTACGGCGGCGATATCACCTTTCGTATCACCCGGCCGGCGGACGGCACGCTGATCGCCATGGCCAAGTCCGGCTTCGTCTTCTACGACTACGTGCAGAGCCGCGTTGTCGCTATGCCTGAGGCATTTGCCGCCAAATTCCCGCGGGTGAACCGGATCGACTAGATCAACCGCTACCATCACCGAGCTGCAGCAGTCGCTGCACATCCTCGCGGTGGCAGAGCTCGGTACCGGGGCGCATCACGGTGGCGGCTCCGGCGGCGATACCGTAGCGCACGGCCTCGTCCAAGCTGCGCCCTTCGGCCAGCGCCAGCACGATGGCACCGAGCATGCTGTCGCCGGCGCCTACCGCACTGACCACTGGAACCTGTGGCGAGCGCAGCCGCTGTAACTGCTCGCCGCAAGCCACCAGCGCCCCATCCGCGCCCAGCGACAGCACGATGATCTGCGCACAGCCCCTCGCCATCAGACTGCGCAGCGCTTGCTCCTGCTCCAGTTCGCTGGTGATCGGGCGACCGACCAGGGTCGAAAGCTCGTTGAGGCTCGGTTTCAGCAGGTATGCCCCGCCCTGACGTGCCGCGTAGGCCAAGGGCTCGCCAGACAGGTCGACGACCAGCCTGGCGCCGATGCGGCGCGTCAGGCTGAGCAGATCGTCGTAGAACGTAAGCGCCACACCCGGCGGAAAGCTCCCACTCAGCACCAGATAAGCCGGCACCGGGTCCAGCGAGGTCAGTGCATCGAGACAGCGGGCCAGCTCCTCGGAGGACAAGGAGGGCCCAGGCAGTACAAAACGGTACTGCAGCCCGGTCTCAAACTCGTCCACGGTAAAACTTTCACGGGTGTCGCCAGCGATCGGAACGGGGCGGTGCGCCAAGCCAAGCTCATCCAGCGCTCGCGTGAGCAGATCGCCGAACGGACCGCCCGCAGGATAGACGGCCACCGCCTCGCCACCCAGCGTGTCGACCACCCGCGCGACGTTGATCCCGCCGCCACCCGGGTCGTGGCGCGGCAGTGAGCAGCGTAGCTTTTCGGTGCTGGTTACCCGCGCAGTGCTGACGGACAGATCCATTGCCGGGTTCAGGGTCAGGCTGGCAATAACGGGCATCAATCACTCCTCGAAGCTTGGCAGGTAAAGCCTAACAGCCGACGTCAGGACAAAGACAATCGGCAAGACATTGCCCTGAAATGGCGCCCACCGCACAACGGCTGTGCAACCGACGTCGACTGGCCGGGCGAGACCAACGACACGAGCCGCATGGAACGGGGCTGGAGGCTGACTGGCACGTTAGATGCTTCGCAATCGACACGGTAGGCCAACGGCGGTCTCCACCCTAAGACAAAGGCGTCGCACCATTCCTGCTCCGGCAGGCGTGATGCGGCGCCTTTTTGTTTTCGCCTCGAAGTTGGGGCGGCCTCTTTTGCACAAGACGAATGCCTGGAGCCCACCCGATGAATACCAGTTTCTGGAAAGCCGGCCACACGCCGACCCTGTTATCCGCCTTTCTCTATTTCGACCTGAGTTTCATGGTCTGGTACGTGCTTGGCCCGCTTGGCGTGCAGATTGCGGCCGACCTCGGCCTCACCACCCAGCAGCGTGCCTTCATGGTCGCCACGCCCATCCTTTCCGGTGCAGTGCTGCGCCTGGTGCTGGGCATGCTGGCCGACCGCACCTCCCCCAAGACCGCCGGGCTGTTCGGTCAGGTCGTGGTGATCGCTGCGCTGTTCGTGGCCTGGCTCCATGGCATTCATAGTTATGAACAAGCCCTGCTGCTCGGCCTTTTCCTTGGCATGGCGGGGGCCTCCTTCGCCGTCGCCCTGCCACTGGCTTCGCAGTGGTATCCACCGCAGCATCAGGGAAAGGCCATGGGCATTGCCGGTGCGGGCAACTCCGGTACGGTGTTCGCGGCGCTGTTCGCACCTGTGCTGGCGACGATGTTTGGCTGGAGCAATGTGTTCGGTCTCGCGCTGATTCCACTGGTCCTGGTGCTGATCATCTTCGCCACGCAGGCGAAGAATGCACCGAATCGTCCCGCGCCCAAGTCCTTTGCCGACTATATGAAAGCCCTCGGCGACCGAGACAGCTGGTGGTTCATGTTCTTCTACAGCGTCACCTTCGGCGGCTTCCTCGGTCTGGCCAGTACCCTGCCGGGCTATTTCCATGATCAGTACGCCTTCGACCCGGTCAAGGCCGGCTATTACACCGCCGCCTGCGTCTTGGCCGGCAGCATGCTGCGCCCGCTCGGGGGGGCACTGGCCGACCGAATCGGCGGCATCCGCTCGTTGCTGGTGATGTACACGGTTGCTGCCGTTTGCCTGTTCGTTGTCGGCTTCAATCTACCGAGTTCGACGGCTGCACTGGCCTTGTTCGTGGTCGCCATGCTCAGCCTGGGAGCGGGCAACGGTGCGGTGTTCCAACTTGTGCCACAACGCTTCCACAAGGAAATCGGCGTGATGACCGGCCTGGTCGGCATGGCTGGCGGCATTGGTGGTTTCCTGCTCACCGCAGGTCTCGGCGCCGTCAAGCAGGCCACGGGAGACTATCAGCTGGGCCTCTGGCTGTTCGCCAGCCTGGGTGCGCTGGCGTGGTTTGGCCTCTATGGTGTGAAGCGCCGCTGGAGAACCACCTGGGGTTCTGCCGCGATGACTGCCGCCCGCGTCTGAGTTCATCCAGGCAACACTTGGAAGGCAGGTCTCAGGGCCTGCCTTCGTCGTTCGTTTTTGCAGGCGCGCCATTGGAGTTTCGCCCATGCCCTTGCAGCTGTCGTTTGGTGAAGCCACCGCCACCGGCCCCCGCGAAGAAAACCAGGACGCCCTGCGGATCGTGACACCGACCCCGGGCCTTGCTGCCAGCAAGGGGGCGCTGTTCGCCATCGCCGATGGCGTCAGCCACTGCGCTGACGGCGGCCTCGCCGCTCGGGCGACCCTGCAGGCATTGGCGACCGACTACTACGCCACGCCGGAAACCTGGACCGTCGCGCAGTCGCTGGATCGACTGTTGGTAGCGCACAATCGCTGGCTACAGGCCAAAGGCGGCGGGCTGCCGCTGCTCACGACCCTGACCGCGCTGGTACTGCGCGGGCGCCGCTTCACCCTCGCCCATGTTGGCGATTGTCGCGCCTACCGCTGGTTGAATGGGGAGCTGCAGCGGCTAAGCGAAGACCATGTCTGGGAACAACCCAACATGCAGCACGTGCTCAAGCGCGCGATGGGGCTGGACCAGCACCTGGTGGTGGATTATCTCGACGGCGAACTCAGGCTTGGCGAAAGCTTTGTGCTGCTGAGCGACGGCGTCTGGGCCAGCATTACCGAGGGCGATATTCAGAACATCCTGCGGGCCGAGCCGGATCTCGCGCGCGCGGCCCATGCGCTGGTCCATCTCGCCCACCAGACCGGCAGCCAGGACAACGCCAGCGCGCTGCTGCTCCGGGTCGACGAACTGCCGGAAACGGCGCTGGCTGACTCACTCGCGCAACTGGCGAGCTGGCCCCTGCCGCCAAAGCTGCGCCCGGGGCAGGTGTTCGAAGGCTGGACAGTCACGGCGTTATTGGCCGAGTCGCGGCAATCGCGGGTTTACCGGGTCAGCGATCAGCAGGGTCAGCCCTGGCTGTTGAAGACCTTGCCGCCAGGTCGTCATGACGAGCCTCAAGCCGGGCCGGCACTGCTGCAGGAAGAATGGTTTTTACGCCGCGTCGCTGGCCGGCACTTTCCGGAAACCCACGGCCTGCCGCAGCGCCAGCACCTGTACTACGTCCAGCGCGAGTACAGCGGCCAGACCCTCGCCCAGCTGTTCACCCAGCAGGGCTCGATGGCGATGGTCGACTGGTTGCAGCTGACGCCACGCCTGATCCGCACGCTGGGCATGTTGCATCGGCGCAACATCCTGCACCGCGACATCAAGCCGGAAAATCTGCACAGCGATGATGCCGGTGAGCTACGCCTGCTGGACTTCGGCCTCGCCTACTGCCCGGGCCTGTCCCAGGATCAACCGCACAACCTGCCGGGTACGCCGAGCTACATCGCCCCGGAAGCCTTTGCTGGCGCAGAGCCAAGCCGGGAACAGGACCTCTACGCAGCCGGCGTCACGCTTTTTTATCTGCTCACAGGCCACTACCCGTACGGCGAAATCGAAGCCTTCCAGCGGCCGCGTTTCGGCAACCCGGTGCCGGCCAGTCGCTATCGCCCCGACCTGCCCCAATGGCTGGACGACATGCTCAAACGCGCCGTCGCGGCTGATCCCTCACAGCGCTTCGAAACGGCGGAAGAATGGCTGTTGACCCTGGAACAGGGCGAGCGCCTGGCAGGCGCTGCACCCAAACTGCCGCTGCTGGAGCGTGAACCGTTGAAGGTCTGGCGCAGCCTGGCCTTGTGCTCACTGCTGTTGAACCTGGTCATGCTCGTCTGGTGGGCGAAAGGCGCTTAGCGATCAGCCTGCCGTCAAATGCTGACGCGTCGGACGATCAAGCCTTGCCGAGAAACGCGCGTCAGCTGCCGCACACACTCCTCCAGACGCTCCGCGCTCGGCGCCTGGACGACCGCCAGGTCAAAACTGTTGGAGGCGAAGTGCGCCAGCGACTCATCAGCTCCGGTGAACTGAACGACAAAGGCGCGCGGTCTGCCCCAGCGCTTCGGCCAGCCATCCAGATAGCGCAGAAGCGAGGGCTGATGGCTACCGCCAAGGAGGATTTTTGGATTGCTACGAACCAGCCCGCCAGTGATCGGGGCCAAGCGTAGAGGAGCGCGTTGCAGTGCATTCATTGGGAGAAGTCCCGCCTCAAGAATTCCGCTGGGCAGCGGTGGGAGGCGACACCGAACCAGCGCTTTAGCGGTATTTCGAAGCCTTCGGCTCCGGGCGCCCCGCAAGTAGCTGACTAAATCGGCGCATGGGCTGAACAATAGAAAAGCGGCACGGCGGCTGTCAACGGCCAATTTCCGGCAGGCTTGGGTGCCGGCCTGCACCAGTGCTGCGCAGAGCGCTTCATCGCGGTGCAATAAATCGCCAATTGCGTTCACGTAACGGCAGCTAAACCGCTGAAAACACTCAAAAGCCCGGTTGGCACAGCCTCTGCATTACCTGCCTCACATAGGCCAGACCTTCAACGTGGAGGGTCGGGCTCCGAATACGGAAAAAAGGACAAAGGCGTCCTCACTGGGAGATCAGTGGGACGCCTTTTTTCGTTCTGGATTTTTACAACGGCACGGCAGGCAGCTATCGACTGCTCGGTCTACGGGGAGAACGGCATGAAGAAACTCAAGCTGGTGATGATCGGCAACGGCATGGCCGGGGTACGCACCCTGGAAGAGCTGCTCAAGCTTGCCCCCGAGCTTTACGACATCACCGTGTTCGGTGCCGAGCCGCATCCCAACTACAACCGAATCCTGCTCTCCCCTGTGCTGGCCGGAGAGCAGACCTTCGAGGAGATCGTGCTCAACGATCTCAAGTGGTACGCCGACAACAACATCCGCTTGATGCTGAACCGCAAGGTGGTCGAGATCGACAGGGTCAAGCGCCGTGTGATCGCTGAGGATGGCAGCGAGGCGGAATATGACCGACTGCTGATCGCCACAGGGTCGAATCCCTTCATCCTGCCGGTTCCCGGCAATGATCTGGAGGGCGTGATCGGTTATCGCGACATCGCTGACACGCAGGCGATGATGGACGCTGCCAAGACCCACAAGCACGCCGTGGTAATCGGTGGCGGACTGCTTGGGCTGGAAGCCGCCAACGGTCTGAAGCTGCGCGGCATGGACGTCACGGTTGTGCACATCGGTGAATGGCCGATGGAGCGCCAGCTCGACAAGACGGCCGGCACCCTCCTGCAGAACGCCCTGGAAAGCCGCGGCTTGAGCTTCAAGATGAAAAAGCAGACCGCCGAGCTGATCGGCAACGAAGCCGGTCGGGTCAAGGCCGTGCGCTTTGCCGATGACGAGGTCATCGACGCCGATCTGGTGGTGATGGCCGCCGGTATCCGACCCAACAGCGCGCTGGCCGAGAAGGCCGGCATCCCCTGTGACCGCGGCATCCTGGTCAATGACACCCTGCAAACCTATGACCCGCGCGTGTATGCCGTCGGCGAGTGTGCCAACCATCGCGGCACAGCCTACGGCCTGGTGGCGCCGCTGTTCGAGCAGGCCAAGGTCTGCGCCAACCACCTGGCGATGCTCGGTTTCTCGCGCTATCTCGGCTCGGTGACCTCGACCAAGCTCAAGGTCACCGGCATCGACCTGTTCTCCGCTGGCGATTTTCTCGGCGGTGAAGGCACCGAGACCATCACCCTTTCCGACCCCATCGGCGGGGTCTACAAGAAGCTGGTGATCAAGGACAACATTCTCGTCGGCGCTTGCCTGTACGGCGATACGGCCGACGGTGGCTGGTATTTCCGTCAGGTGCGCGAAGGCCATAACGTCAGCGAAATTCGCGATCACCTGATGTTCGGTGAAGGCGCCATCGGTGACACCGGTCATCAGGGCCAGAACAAGGCGATGGCCATGCCCGACGGCATGGAAGTCTGCGGCTGCAACGGTGTGTGCAAGGGCGACATCGTCAAGGCGATTCAGGAGCACGGGCTGTTCTCCGTTGACGACGTGAAGAAGCACACCAAGGCGGCCAGCTCCTGCGGCTCCTGTGCCGGGCTGGTCGAACAGATCCTGATGAACACCGTTGGCGGCGCGGCGGACGTAAAGCCCAAGAGCGAGAAAGCCATCTGCGGGTGCAGTGATCTCCCGCATGGGCAGGTGCGCAAAGCCATTGTCGAGCAACACCTGATCAGCATTCCGGATGTGATGAGCTACCTGAACTGGCGCACTCCCAACGGCTGCGCCACCTGCCGCCCGGCGTTGAACTACTACCTCATCTCCTCCTGGCCGGGCGAAGCGAAGGACGACCCCCAGTCGCGCTTCATCAACGAGCGCGCCCACGCCAATATCCAGAAAGACGGCACCTACTCGGTGGTGCCCCGCATGTTCGGCGGCGTGACCAATGCTGCCGAGCTGCGCCGCATTGCGGATGTTGCCGACAAGTACCAGGTGCCGATGGTCAAGGTCACCGGTGGCCAGCGCATCGACCTGCTGGGCATCAAGAAAGATGACCTGCCGAACGTCTGGCAGGATCTGGACATGCCGGACGGCCACGCCTACGGCAAATCCATTCGTACCGTGAAGACCTGCGTCGGCAAGGAATTCTGCCGCTTCGGCACCCAGAACTCGACCGCGCTGGGCATCGATCTGGAGAAGGCGCTGTTCGGTATGTACTCGCCGCACAAGGTCAAGCTGGCCGTCTCCGCCTGTCCACGCAACTGCGCCGAATCGGGCATCAAGGACGTCGGCATCATCGGCGTGGACTCGGGCTGGGAGCTCTACGTCGGCGGCAATGGCGGGATCAAGACCGAGGCCGGTGAATTCTTCGTCAAGGTCAAGACCGCGGACGAAGTCGCCGAGTACAGCTTTGCCTTTCTTCAGCTCTACCGCGAAGAAGCCTTCTACCTCGAGCGCACCGTGCACTACATGCAGCGGGTCGGCCTGGAACACATCAAGAAGGTCGTTCTCGAGGACGAAGCCCGGCGCAAGGCGCTGGCCCAGCGGCTGATGTTCTCGCTGAGTTTCGAGGGCGACGGCTGGAAGAAGGCCATCGCCGAGCAATCGTTGAAGAAAGAGTACGAAACCATCCAGTTGACCCAGATCGAGCCGGCATGAGCGGCCGCCGTCAGCTCCAGCCGATCACCCCATCGCGAGGAAATACTCCATGAAATGGTTCGATATCTGCTCCCTGGACGAGATCAACCCACTCGGCGCACGCATTGTCGCCGGGCCGAAAGGCGACATTGCGGTATTCCGTACCGCCGACGATCAAGTGTTCGCGCTGGACGACCGCTGCCCGCACAAGGGCGGCCCACTGTCCCAGGGCATCGTGTTCGGTAAGCAGGTCGCCTGCCCGCTGCACAACTGGCAGATCAACCTCGACAGCGGCGAAGCGGTCGCGCCCGATGTTGGCTGTGCGCACCGCCATGAAGCCCGCATCGAGAACGGTCGCGTGCTGCTTTCGCTGAACAGCGCAACTGAGTGCGCCTGAGCGTGGCGGGCAACCGTAGGGTGGGCCGGGCGGCGCTCCGCTTCAGCCCACCAACCCGCGCAACCGCAGCTCGGGTTATAGAAGAGAGATGCGTGCTGGAAATTCAATGCTGAAGACCGTTGCTAAAGCCAAGCCACGGTGGGCTAAAGCCCACCCTACGGTTAGGGAATCTCATCAGGAGACCGCGCCATGCAAATGACAACCGCCTCTACCTGCTGCTACTGCGGCGTGGGCTGCGGCGTGCTGATCGAGCACGACGGCGAGCGCATCCTTGATGTCAACGGCGACCCCAGCCATCCAGCAAACTTCGGCAAGCTGTGCAGCAAGGGCTCGACCCTGCACCTGACCGGCGATCTCGACGCCCGGGCGCTCTACCCCGAGCTGCGCTTGGGCAAAGCCCTGGCCCGTACACGTACCGGCTGGGACAGCGCGCTCGATCATGCTGCCAATGTATTCGCCGAGACCATCGCCGAGCACGGGCCGGACAGTGTTGCCTTCTATATCTCCGGGCAGTTGCTGACCGAGGATTACTACGCGTTCAACAAGCTGGCCCGCGCGCTGGTGGGCACTAACAACATCGACTCGAACTCGCGCCTGTGCATGTCCTCAGCCGTGGTTGGCTACAAGCGCAGCCTCGGTGCCGACGCGCCACCCTGCAGTTACGAAGACATTGAGCAAAGCGACTGCGTGCTGATCGTCGGCAGCAACATGGCCTATGCGCATCCGGTGCTGTTTCGCCGACTCGAAGAAGCCAAGGCTAAACGACCCGAGATGCAGGTCATCGTGGTCGATCCACGGCTTACCGACACCGCCGAGCTGGCCGACCAGCATCTGGCGATTCTTCCGGGCACGGACGTCGCGCTGTTCCACGGCATCCTGCACATACTGCTGTGGGAGGGCTGGATCGACCGGGACTTCGTCGAAGCCCACACCGACGGTTTCGAGGACCTGAAGCGCCTGGTTCGCGACTACAGCCCGGCCCTGGTCGCGGACCTCTGCGGCATCAGCGTGGCCGAGCTGCAGGATTGCGCGCGCACGATCGGCAGCGCGCCGAGCTTCCTTTCGCTCTGGTGCATGGGCGTCAACCAGTCCACGGCCGGCAGCGCCAAGAACAGTGCATTGATCAACCTGCATCTGGCTACCGGGCAGATTGGCAAGCCTGGCGCCGGCCCCTTCTCGCTGACCGGTCAGCCCAATGCCATGGGTGGCCGCGAGACGGGCAGCCTGTCCAACCTGCTACCCGGTCATCGCGAAGCTGGCAATGCCGAGCATCGCGCCGAGGTCGCCGACTATTGGGGCGTGCCGGCACTGCCGGAAACCGCTGGTCTCTCGGCCATCGAGCTGTTCGAGGCGGTGCGCAGCGGCAAGATCAAAGCCCTGTGGATCGCCTGCACCAACCCCGCGCAATCGATGCCGGACCAGCAGAAGGTTCACGAAGCCCTAGCGGCTTGCCCGTTCGTGGTGGTGCAGGAAGCCTTCTTCACCACTGAAACCTGCCGCTACGCCGACCTGCTATTACCCGCCGCCAGTTGGGGCGAAAAGGAAGGCACGGTGACCAATTCCGAACGCCGCGTCAGCCATGTGCGCTCGGCCATCACCGCACCGGGTGAGGCGCGTGCCGACTGGTCGATCACCTGCGATTTTGCTCGGCGGCTGGAAAGCCTGATGCGTCCCGGTCAGGCCAGCCTGTTCGACTTCAACAACCCAGCGGCGCTGTTCGAGGAATACAAGCTGCTCACGCAGGGCCGCGACCTTGACCTGTCCGGCCTCAGCCACGCCGTGATCGACCGTCTCGGCCCGCAGCAATGGCCTTTCCCCGCTGGTGCTCGGCAAGGCACGCCGCGGCTCTACGAAGACGGGGTGTTCCCGACCGACAACGGCCGCGCACGTTTCCTCGCCGAGCAATATCAGGCGCCGAAGGAGAAGCGCGAGGCGCGGTTCCCGTTGACGCTGAACACCGGCCGCCTGCGTGATCACTGGCACGGCATGAGCCGCACCGGAACCGCTGCGCGCCTATTCGGCCACGTCGAAGAAGCACTGCTCAGCATGAACGGCAATGACATGCGCCGTCGTCGCCTGCTCGATGGCCAACTGGTCAAGGTGCGTAGCCGCCGTGGCGAGCTGCTGTTGCCGGTTCACAAGGACGACAGCCTACGTCCGGGCCAGGCTTTCCTGCCGATGCATTGGGGTGACCGCTTCCTCAAGGGCTTGGGCGTCAACAGCCTCACGCTGCCGGCCTTCGACCCGATTTCCAAGCAACCGGAACTCAAGCACGCCGGGGTCGAGGTGGAAAAGATTGAGCTGCCGTGGCAGTTCTTTGCCCTCGTCGAAGGCTCCGTGCAGAAACGCTTCGAAGCGCTGCGCCCGCTGTTCGAAGGCTTCGCCTACGCCAGCTTCAGCCTGACCGGCCGCGAGCGGCCGGCGCTGGTGATCCGCGCGGCATGCAACGAGCCGCCTAGCTGCACGCAACTGGCGCAACTTGAGCAACTGCTCGGCCTGGATGAAGGCCCTGTGCTGGTCTATGACGACCCGCGACGCAGCGTCGGCAAGCGGGTGCGTATCGAGGATGGCCGTATTGTCGCCCTCAGTCTGTCCGGCGAAACCGCCGCGCGCGACTGGCTCAAGCAACTCTGGCACGACGGCAAGGCCGACCAGGCACTGCGCCGCTGGTTGCTCGCGCCGTTGAGCACGCCGCCAGGCGGCGACGTGCGCCCCGCGAAGACGCTTTGCAACTGCATGAACGTCAGCCAGGACGCGATCTGTTCAGGCATTGAGCGGGGCCTGGATTTGAATGGATTGAAGCGGGAGCTGGGTTGCGGCACCAGCTGCGGCTCCTGTGTACCGGAAATCAAGCGGCTGCTGGTGAAACAACCGGCAGTGGCTTGAACATCAACAGCTGGCGATGCCAGGCGCGTCGCCGACGTGATTAAAGCAACAGGTGAGGTGGAAACATGAGCGCAAAAGTCTGGCTGGTTGGCGCTGGGCCCGGTGATCCGGAGCTGCTGACACTCAAGGCCGTACGCGCCATGGGTGAGGCACAGGTCGTACTGATCGATGATCTGGTCAATCCCGCCATTCTCGAACACTGCCCCAACGCACGGGTGATCCCAGTGGGCAAACGCGGCGGCTGCCGGTCGACACCACAAGCCTTCATCCATCGGTTGATGCTGCGCTATGCACGCCAGGGCAAATGCGTGGTGCGCCTGAAAGGTGGCGATCCGTGCATTTTCGGCCGCGGTGGCGAAGAAGCCGAATGGCTGGCCCAGCGCGGGATAGAGGTCGAACTGGTGAATGGCATCACCGCCGGCCTGGCTGGTGCCACACAGTGCGGTATCTCGCTGACCCAGCGCGGCGTGGCACGCGGCGTGACGCTGGTCACCGCGCACACGCTCGACGGCAGCAGCCCCGAGTGGCATGCGCTTGCGAAAACCGGCACTACCCTGGTCGTCTACATGGGTGTAAGCAGCTTGCAGCAGGTTCAGCTCGGTCTCATGGAAGGCGGCCTGTCGGCCAGCACCCCGGTGGCGATGATCGAAAACGCCTCATTGCCCCAGCAACGCGAATGTCGTTCGCAGCTCGGTGTGATGTGCGCTGACGCAGCCGCTTTTCAGCTCAAGAGCCCAGCGATTCTGGTCATCGGTGAGGTCGCGGCGCAGGCCGTAACGCAGGTTTTGAGCCGAATCGCATAGCCTGCGTGCATTGGACTCACAAAGGCGTTTGATTGGTTCGGTGGCCATGATGGCAATGCGATGGTAGTTTCCGCGCCCCACATTTAGGCACGGAGCCAACCGATGAAAACGCCCGCATATTTCGCTGCCCTAGCTGCTGCAGCCTTGCTGACAGGCTGCGTCGTGCAAAGCACGTACACCAAGACCGTAACGGTGACAAAAGATCCGAGCGGAAAAGTGTTGAACATCACCGAGACCGAAACCGTGGTGCAGCCTGCCCAGGGCTATCCAGTCAAGTTGCAACTGATCAAGAACGTTCAGCCATAACTGGGTGCGTCATCTGCAGGTCCAGCGGGATATAAAAAAACCGCGACCCTGAGGTCGCGGTTTTTTTGTCACGGCTCGAGCATCACGCCTTCTGCCGCAGCTTCTCCGGTTTGATCAGGAAGCGCGCCAATGCAGGCAGCAGCCAGATCGCGCCGACCATGTTCCAGAGGAACATGAAGGTCAACATCAAGCCCATGTCAGCCTGGAACTTGATCGCCGAGAACACCCAGGTGAACACACCGATCGCCAGGCAGATGCCGGTGAAAACCACCGCCTTGCCTGTCGACTTCAGGGTTTCGTAATAGGCATCCTGCAGCGTCATGCCCTGGCGCAGGTAGGATTCCAGACGGCTGTAGATATAGATGCCGTAGTCCACACCAATACCCACCCCGAGTGCGATCACCGGCAGCGTCGCGACTTTTACGCCAATCCCCATGAAGGCCATCAACGCGTTGCCTAGGATGGAAGTCAGCACCAGTGGCAGGACGATGCACAGGGTCGCAGCGACGGAGCGGAAGGTCAGCAAGCACATGAAACTCACCGCTGCGTAGACCGCAATCAGCATGGTGGTTTCGGAGGCGGCGATGACTTCGTTGGTCGCTGCTTCGATACCGGCATTGCCTGCAGCAAGGACGAACTCTAGCCCTTCGCGGTTGTTTTCCTCGGCGAACTCGCGGGCCGCAGAAACAACATGCTCCAGCGTCTCGGCTTTGTGGTCATTGAGGAACACCAGCACCGGCGCGAGCGAGCAATCACTGTTGTACATGCCTTCGGCGCGAGCGATGGAGCTGTTCAGCACGAACTGGTTACGAGACAAGGTCTCCCACTTCAGGCTGCCCTCGTTCATGCCCTTGATGCTTTGCCGCGCCACGGTGACCATCGACACCGCTGACTGGACACCCTCAGTGTTCTCCATTTTCCACATCAGCTCGTCCATGGCGGCGAGCGTGTCGTAATGGGCACAGCCCTCGGGCGCCGTCTTTACCATCACCACCAGCACGTCCGAACTGGTCGAGTAGTTGCTGATGACGAAGTCGTTGTCGAGGTTGTAACGCGAGTCCGGGTGCAGTTCCGGTGCGCCCTGGTCGAGGTCACCGATCTTCAGGTTCTGTCCGTACCAAAGTCCACCACCCACGGCGAGCAGCGCAATGACAATGGAAATAGGCGCGACGATCGGGTTGGCAAAGTTGGACAGCAGACGCCAGAACGGGTGGTTACGCGCGGCCTCCTCTCGAGCCTGCTTGACGGCACGCTGACTGATGCCCATGTAGGAAATCGCCACCGGCAGCAGGATCAGGTTGGTCAGAATAATGACCGCCACACCCAGCGAAGCACCGATCGCCAGTTCGCGGATTACCCCGATATCGATCAACAGCAGGGTCACGAAGCCGACGGCGTCGGACGCCAAGGCCACCATGCCGGGAATGAACAGTTGGCGGAACGCCATCCGTGCCGCAGCTAACGGGTCGTCGGTTTCGCCGGAAGCCATGGCGATACCGTTGATCTTCTGCACGCCATGGGAGATCCCGATGGCAAATACCAGGAACGGCACCAGCATCGAATAGGGATCGAGCCCGAATCCAAGGGTGTGCAGCAGACCAAGCTGCCAGGCCACGGCAATCAGGGTAGTCACCACTACCGCGATGGTGCTCTTGAAGCAGCGGGTGAACCACAACAGCAGCGCCAGCGTGATGCCGATGGCGACAAAGAAGAACAGTGCGACGCCGACCAGACCATCAATCAGGTCACCGACCTTTTTGGCGAAACCGATGATGTGAATCTCCACATTCGGATTCTGCGCCTCGTACTTGTCGCGAATCTTCTCTTCCAGCTCGTGAGAGAACTTCTGGTAGTCGAGCTTGATCTGCTTGCTGCGATCATCCGGATCCGAGTAGGACTCCATCAGCGGCACGTCGATGATGCTGGACTTGAAGTCGTTGGCGACCAGACGCCCGACCTGACCCGACTTGAGAATGTTGCTGCGAAGGTCATCGAGACTTTCCGGCGACCCGTCATAGGTCTGTGGAATGACCTCACCGCCGGCGAAGCCCTGCTCTGTCACCTCGGTCCAGCGAACGCTGGGACTCCAAAGCGACTTCATGTTGGAGCGGTCGACACCCTGGATATAGAACACTTCGTCATGGATCTGACGCAGCGTTTCCATGTAGTCCTTGGCGAAGATGTCACCGTCCTTGGCTGCCACGGAGATCCGCACCGTGTTGCCCAGGTTGGCCAGATCATCGCGATGCTGGAGCATGTTCTGAATGTAGGGATGCCCGAGCGGGATCATCTTTTCGAAGCTGGTCGAAGGACGAACCTGGGCAGCCTGGTAGAACAGGAACACGCTGATCAACAGGCAGACAAGGATCACTGCCGGTCGATTGTTGAATATCAGGCGCTCGAGAAACGACGCCGGCTTCTGCTGATGCTTGGTCATGTTGGCTCCGGCTTATTGTTGTTGTGCAGGCAGGTTGGCGCCGGTCGGCGAAACGATCCTGACACCACTCTGCCCGACGAGGATCAGGTTGCCGTCCGGATTGGAGACGACGCCCGACAGGGAGCGCCGGTCAGGCCGGCTAAACAGCGTGAAGCTCTTTCCGCTGTCCTCGCTGCTGAGCACGGTGCCACCGTGGCCGACTACGACGATGCGTCCATCGGCCAGCCTGTTGCCATCAGCCAGTCCCGACTCGACCGCATCACCATCGTCCAACAGCTCGATGGCTTGCCAGCTATCGCCAAAGTCGGTTGAGCGGAACAGGTTGCCGCGCAGGCCAAACGCGACCACGACACCCGGTTCGCCACCGCCAACGACGCCAAAGAACGAGCCCTGATAAGGAGACTCAACGCGCTCCCAGGTCTCACCTATGTCGGCGGAGCGGAACATGCCGCCCATCTCGCCGACGATGAACAGGCCGGACCCGGGAATCTCGGCAATGGCATTGAGGTGAGAGCCGTCCTCGTTGTCCAGGCGATCGGCAACGTCTTCCCAGTTCTCGCCGCCGTCGGTGGTTTCCAACAACACGCCGTAAGCGCCGGTGGCGAAACCGTGCTGGGCATTCTCGAACCAGACGTCGAGCAACGGCACTTCGCCTTCGCGGTTCTCGTACTGCTGCGTCCAGGTCTGACCGCCGTCCGTGGTGCCGAGGATCAGCGCGTCGTGACCGACCGCCCAACCGTGCTGTTCGTCAGCGAAGTACACCGCCGTCAGCAGCTGCCGGGTAGGCACCTTGGCCTGGGTCCAGCTGGAACCACCGTCGTCGGAATAGAGGATGTGGCCGCGATCACCGGCCGCCACCAGACGCTTGCCGGCATGGGCAATATCGAGAAGCAAGCTTGTGGCGGCTTTCTGCGATTCGATCGCATATCGAACGCCCGGCTCGGCAGGGTTTTGGGCCTGAGCAGGCGCGGCTAGAAACAGGATGGAGAGAACACTGCAGAGCGAGAGCGTTCTTGCCAGCGGCGATTGACTACGGAACATCGGCGTGCGTGTCGTTTTTTCCACGCGGCCAACCGGTGTGCGCCACATGACGGGCTCACTCATACATACCCCCTTTATTCTTATTAGGTAAGGCCTGCGTAGGAAGGCAGGCGAGGCCATGCTATAGGGCTTTCGAAAGCGGCGGCAATTGGCTGGACGTTATGTTTTGTTAAGCATGGCTCAATGATGTTGCGTGATAGGTATGCCTTATGGCACGGCGCTTGGCGCTCTTCTTCTCCGGCATTGGAAGGGGATGTCTGATCGCGACCGGCTAGCACCTCTGTGAACGAAAAATCCCGCGGCAAGCGCGGGATTCTCGACAGTCATTGCCTCAAGTCGCAGCCCTGATCAGGCAAGGCTCTTGCTTACCACCTCGTAGACATCACTCGACAAGTCACCGGAGGCCAGGATGCGCTCCAACTCTGTTTTCATCAGGCCCTGACGACCGGCATCGTACTTGCGCCAGCGGGTCAGCGGTGCCAGCAGCCGTGAAGCGATCTGCGGATTGAGCTTGTTGAGTACGATTACCTGGTCAGCGAGGAAGCGATAACCAGCGCCATCGGCCCGGTGGAAGTTGACCAGGTTCTGATTGGCGAAGGCCCCGATCAACGCACGCACCTTGTTCGGGTTCTTCAGCGTGAACGCCGGATGCTGCATCAGATGCTGGACGCGCTCCAAGCCACCCGGTTGCGTATTGCCGGCCTGGACGCTGAACCACTGATCCATGACCAGCGGGTTGTCCTTGAAGTGCTCGGCAAAGGCTTCCAGTGCCTTGGCGCGCTCGGCCTCGAAGTTCGAATTGACCAATACCGCCAACGCCGTCAGGCGCTCGGTCATGTTATCGGCCTGCTCGAACTGGTCGACGCAGGCAGCCACCACGTCCGGCTTGCCGCTGAGCATCAGGTATGACAGCGCGATGTTTTGCAAGGCGCGACGGGCGAAGTGGCTGGCTTCAGCGACATAGGCCGTCTGGCGCGACACCTCGCGATTGGCCTGATAACGCTTCCAGAGCAGATCGTACAGAGCAGCAGAAATACCATGGCGAGCGAAGTCGCGCGCTGCGTGGATGGCATCGACGTCAGCCACCTCACTGATTTCGGTGAGGTAGGCCTCACTCGGCAGTGACAGCATTTCGGCAACCATGGCCTGATCGAGACTCTCATCTTCCAGCTGGCTGCGCAGCGCAGCAACGAGCCGTTGATCCAGCTGCAACGCTTCGCCGCGCTGGTGTTGACCGATCATCTCTTGCAGCACCTGAACCGACAGCTGCTGGCCCGCTTCCCAGCGATTGAAGCCGTCGGAGTCATGCTGCATCAGGAACATCAACTGATCGCGGCTGTAGGGGAAGTCCAGCTTCACCGGTGCGGAGAAACCGCGCAACAGCGACGGCAGTGGCTGCTCTGGCACGTCGACAAAAGTGAAGGTCTGCTCAGGCTGGTCGACTGCCAACACACGGGTAGTGCCCACTGCAGCGTCTTCGCCTTGGAGGCGCAAGGCGATTTCATTGCCCTGCCCGTCCAGCAGGCCCAGCGAGACCGGGATGACGAACGCCGACTTCTCGCTCTGCCCAGGCGTCGGCGGGCAGCTCTGGCGGAACGTCAGGCTGTAGGTTTTTGCGGTGGCGTCGTATTGCTCGCTGACAACCAGACGCGGTGTGCCAGCCTGACTGTACCAGCGCTTGAACTGGGTCAGGTCGGCGCCGTTGGCGTCTTCCATGGCCTTGACGAAATCGTCAACAGTGACGGCCTGGCCATCATGCCGCTCGAAGTAGAGGTCGCTGCCCTTGCGGAAACCCTCCTCGCCCAGCAGCGTCTGGATCATGCGAACCACTTCGGCGCCCTTCTCGTAAACGGTCAGGGTGTAGAAGTTGGAGATTTCGATGAAGGATTCCGGGCGTACCGAATGCGCCATCGGGCCGGCGTCCTCGGCGAACTGATGGGTGCGCAGGTAGGACACGTCCTCCACCCGCTTAACAGTCGGCGAGTTCATATCAGCGGAAAACTGCGAGTCGCGGAATACCGTGAAGCCTTCCTTCAGCGACAGCTGGAACCAGTCGCGGCAAGTCACGCGGTTGCCCGACCAGTTGTGGAAATACTCGTGAGCGACGATGGCCTCGACGCGCTGGTGAGCAGCATCAGTGGCCGTTTCGGCGCGCGCCAGCACCGCGCTGGAGTTGAAGATGTTGAGGCCCTTGTTCTCCATGGCGCCCATGTTGAAGTCGTTGACCGCGACGATCATGAAGATATCCAGATCGTATTCGCGGCCGTAGGCTTCCTCGTCCCACTTCATGGACTTCTTCAGGCTGTCCATGGCGTGCTGGCATTTGTCGACATTCTCCGGCTCGACGTAGATGCGCAGCGCTACATCCCGACCGCTCATGGTGGTGAAGCTGTCCTCGATACACCAGAGGTCACCCGCCACCAGGGCGAACAGATAGGCTGGCTTCTTGAACGGATCTTCCCAGGTCGCCCAGTGACGGCCGTCGTCTTCTTCGCCGCTGGCCAGCGGGTTGCCGTTGGACAGCAGGATCGGATAGGCCTGCTTCTCGGCGCTGACCGTCGTGGTGAAGGTGCTCATCACATCCGGGCGGTCCAGGTAATAGGTGATCTTGCGGAAGCCTTCGGCCTCACATTGGGTGCAGAACATGCTGCCGGATTTGTAGAGGCCCTCCAGCGCCGTGTTGCTTTCAGGGTGAATCACCACTGTGCTGTCGAGGGTGAAGTTCGCCGCGTCGGGCTGCAGCGTCAGGCTTTCTTCGCCGACTTCATAATCGCCCAGGCCGAGCTGACGGTCGTTGATCGCCAGCGATAGCAGCTCGAGATCCTGGCCATCCAGCCGCAGGGAAGGCAGACCGGCACCCGCCTCCGGGTTCCGCCGCATGACCAGCTGCGCATGGACCACAGTGCGGTCCTCGTACAGCTCGAAGGTCAGGTGGGTTTCATCGATCAGGTAATCCGGAACCTGATAATCCTTGAGATGAATGACTTTCGGTTGTTCGATGCGCATCGGCTGGGCCTCTTCGAGGCAGCTAAAAGCGGCGAGCTTGAAGCTGCAAGTGAATAGCATCTGTCGGGCGGATCGTCATGCGTGATCCAACCAGTAGCTGCATGATCGATCCGTAGGGTGGATGTCGCTTTCTACATCCACCAATAATTTGCCGCTGTGTTCATTTGGGTGGACGGCCACCCGTGGATCGCCACCCGGTGGATCGCCACCCGGTGGATCGCCACCCGGTGGATCGGTGACGCGTGATCCACCCTACGCCGCGCTGCTTGCAGCTACCTGATACGACGTGAACTTGCGAACGTTGATAACGCCTGTATCGAGAATCAGATATTGACCCTTGATGCCACGCAGGGTGCCTTCGACCACCGGCGTCTTTTCCAGGTCCAGGCTGACGATCTTGGTTGGGTAGGCCTCAACGGGGTAGCGGATTTCCAGCACCTGTGCATCGGCCACTGGCTGGATCGCCTGTAGCCCGTAGCGCTGTTGCAGCTCCCGCAACCCTTCGGCGCAGGCATCGAAGATCTGTTCACGGATCTCGACCAGATCAATGGGCTCAGCATCGCCCTTGAGCAGCGCGCGCCAGTTGGTGCGGTCTGCCACCTGACTGCGCAACAGGTCTTCGACCATACCCGACTGTTGTCGAGTCGCGACGCGCATGATCGGCAGCGCCTGGCTGGCGCCCTGATCGAGCCAGCGCGTCGGCAGTTGCGTAGCACGTGTGATGCCAACCTTGATGCCCGACGAGTTGGCGAGATACACCACGTGGTCGGTCATGCAGAAGTCCATGCCCCACTGCGGATCGCGGCAGGTGCCGAAGTCGTGGTGGCATTTTTCCGGGCTCATGATGCAGATGTCGCATTGCGGCAGTTTCTTGAAGCAGGGATAGCAATAACCCTGGCTGAAACTCTTGTTGGTCTTGCGACCACAGTGGCTGCAATGGATGGCGCCCAGGTACTCCAGCCGAATCGTCTTGCCGATCAGTGGATTGACCGGAACCAGCGTGTCGTTCAGGCGGAAGGAATACTGGGCCTGATCACCCAGTTGAATCGACATCTTGCTCAGGGCGCCGCGTCCCAGCTCGAGCATCAGTGTCGGGTCCCGGAAGCGGGTGAAAACAGGCTGGTATCGATTGGCGCCTTGTTCTTGCTCTTGGAGGCGCATTCCTGGCCACCCATGTAGCCGGTACGTTCCTCTTCCGGCAGATTCTTCAGCTCCCAGGCGATCATTGCGCCGAGGCAGGTTTCCTTCTGTTCGGGCGTCAACTTGCGGCCGTCGCTCCACTTGCCCAGCTCGACGGCGGTCTTCAGGTTTTCGTAGATTTCAGGGGTGATGTTTTCGATGGCTTCGATAAAGGACGACATGACCGGCTCCCGGGGAAACGAGGGCGCATTCTACCGAGCGCCGCGGTTTTAGGGAAAACCGATCAGCCGTTGTGCTGCACTAGACCGCGGCCCTGCGGCGCGACAGCAGCCCCCCTAGAATGCCCGTCAGGCAGCCGGCCACCAGCCCGCCAACGTGGGCTGCGTTGGCAATCGCCAAGGCGCCGAAGCTGACCACTTCGATCACGCCCGTCAGGCAGATCACCAGCCAGACCAGCATCAGCACCACAACGCCTGGGGGCAACCGGTAGGCCTCGTCGGGCGACAGTTTCTGGAACAGCCAACAATGCCCGAGCAGTCCGTACAAGACGCCGGATAGGCCGCCAAATAGGCCCGGGCCGCCGTAGGTGTATTGCGCCACGTTGGACACGACACCGAACACCAGCGTAAGGCCAAGCAACATCAGCGCACCTTGTCGATATTCGATGCGCCGCCCGAGTTCCCAGTACCACATTGAGTTCATGGCAAGGTGCAGGAAGCCGAAATGGACGAAGATGGGCGTCACCAGTCGCCACCACTCCCCGGCGGCCAGCGTCTGCTCGAGCGTCGCAAAGTAGGCGTACTCACCGTCGATGCGGAAGTCACCAAAGCTGAACCAGCGGATGGTCTCGAAGTTTTCACCAAGCATGGTGATCGCGGCGGCGATCACCGTCAGCAGCAACACGGCTGCTGTCAGCGGGCTGCGGCGAAGGCTGGCTAAGAAACCGCCGCCCCGGCGTGCCGGTTGTTCGGCCACCACAGCGCCATCGCCCTTGGGGTAGCGCTGATACAGCTCTCGGACCTGTTCAGCGGTTGCTGCCGGCACCCGCAACACCTGCTCGCCGGACTCTTCCGAGACCCGGCAAGGGACCTGCAGGCGATGCAACAAGGCGATGAATCCGCTCAGGTCTTCTGACAATGGCAGGCGCAGCGCCTCAACGATGTTCATCTATCGCTCCACGTCTACCCAGACGAACTTCGCCGGGTCGAGTCTGGTTTCCTCATCGAGCCGGTAGGCGACGAGCTTGCCGTATTTCACCGCGCTGTAATCAAGACAGGCGAGGTTGGGGCGGATCGGCGCCGGCGTTCCGCTGCGCCAGTAGTGCCCGACAAACAACAGCGGGTCATCGGGGCCATAGAGCAACAGTTTATTTTTCTGACTTGTGCTGAGCGGCATCCGCGCAGCCTTCTCCGGCAGGCCGTCGGGCTGAAAAACGATATCGCCGTAGGTCTGGGGGTTCTCTTCCCAGAACTTCGTTCTGAAAAAACTTCGGGTGAAGCCTTCAGCACTGGTCAAGGTCAGGCCTTCCGGCAGCGGCATGTCGGTGCCGCGCAGGAGCCGGTCCAGCGCCTTGGCAGCGAAGCCCTGGCTGAACGCCGCGTCACGCAGAAAATCCAGATCGACGCGGCCCTGGCTCAGCCGCAGTCGCAGTCGCAGCTGACTGATCACAGCGTTGTCCCAGCACGCATGCACGACGCGAAAACGCTCGCTTTCGAGGTACAGCGGTAAGGTCATGAACCATTCGCGGAAGGCACTCCACTCTTCCGAATATTGCTCGAACTGCTCAAAGGTATGCTGCAACAGCATGGCGTAACGCGGCGTGTGATCACGAACGAAGGTCTTGCCGCTCTCGGGCGGTGCCGGGGTATACCAGCCCAGCGCGTTGAATTCGTGATTGCCCATGATGCAATGCGCCTGCCCCGCTTCAACCATTGCATGGACCAGATGCAGCGCCTCGCGAATTCGGGGGCCGCGATCGATGATGTCGCCAAGAAAGATCACTTGTCGGCGTGGATGCCGCCACACATCGCCGTGCTTACGATAGCCCAGCTGCTCGAGCAGGCGGGTCAAGGTGTGGGCACAACCATGCACGTCCCCGATCAGGTCGTAGCTGCGCTCCGGGTCGACAAACACTATTCCCCTCCACCGAGTCGGCTGCCCCAGCCAAGTTTGGTGCGGCAGACCTCGTAATAATTGTGGTCAAGCGGGTGGATCAGGTGAAGCTTTTGCGGTTTCTTGCGCACCGTGACGGTATCGCCTGGCGCACAGGTGAAATGGTTCTGCCCATCACAGGAGACCTGCGGATAGATCTGCATGTTCGGGGAAACGACGATTTTCAGCTCGCTGTTGCCATCCACCACGATCGGCCGGCTGGACAAGGTATGCGGGTACATCGGAACAACCACGATCGCATCCAGGCGTGGGTGCATGATCGGCCCGCCGGCGGACAGCGCATAGGCCGTAGAGCCTGTGGGGGTGGCAATGATCAGCCCGTCGGCCTTCTGACTGCAGACGAACTGACCATCGATGTACAGCTCGAACTCGATCATCCGGGTCGACTTGCCGGGATGCAGCACCACGTCGTTGAGCGCGTCGCCTTCACCGATGGACTCCTCGAAGCGCCGCACCTGAGCCTCGAGCAGGAAACGATTCTCGAGCGTGTATTGCCCACTGAGCACCTCCGCGACCTTCTCTTCCAGCTCATCAGGGCGGATGTCGGTGAGAAACCCAAGGCTGCCACGGTTGATCCCCAGCACCGGGACCCGATGTTTGGCCAGCGCACGCGCCGCGCCCAGCAGGCTGCCGTCGCCACCCACCACGATCACCAGATCGCAGGAATCGCCGAGACGCTGCCGCGACGAGGTCTGCATGCCATGGCCAGGCAGCACCTCAGCGATGTTTTCTTCGAGAATCACGTGCAGGTGGCGCTCCACGAGGAATCTCTTCAACCGGCGAATGGTATCCAGCACCTGGGAACTGCCCAGGCGGCCAATGATGCCGATATTGCGGAACTGATCCATTGAAGCTCCCTGAGGCGAGACGGGTGACAAGCAATTGCGCAACAGAAGAAACACCGACCGGCCGAAGCTTAACAGGCACTGATTTGGTGTCGCGTAGGCACACTCAAGTTCAACGCCCTGTGTTGACCTGGATGCCCTGTCGCAATGCAGCCGACGAATTATGGGCGAAAGCTGGAAGTGGCAGCAAACCAACCTCGGCTATGCTGCTTGCATGAATCTTCCTTGTCTTGGTGATCTGCTTCCCAGCCTGCAGCACCCCGCCGTGCGGGATCTCGCCTGGGCGCTGCTTTCGCCACCTTTGCTGAGCGAAGCCCCGGCACCACAGCGACACCCCCTCACGGCCAGCCGCTGGGCTGATCAGCCTGATGAACTCGCGGACTGGCTGCGCCTGCTCGACACGCAGCCGGGCGTTCTTGATGCCTGGCTTGCACAACGCAGTGTTCGGCGGCTGGGCCTGTATTACGAGCGACTCTGGCAATTTGCGTTGTGCCAGGCGCCGGATATCGATCTGCTGGTGGCAAATCTGCCGATCCGTCAAGACGGTCATACCCTCGGCGAACTGGATCTGCTCCTGCGCGACCGGGAAGGCGTCCATCACCTGGAACTGGCCGTCAAGTTCTACCTTGGGCTGGACGGCGACAGCGCACGGCACGATCGCTGGCTGGGCCCCGGCAGCCACGACCGGCTCGATATCAAGCTGCGGCGGCTTTGCGAGCATCAACTCAGGCTGCCGTCGGAGCCCGCCGCGCAGCTGCTGCTCAGCGAGCTGACCTGCGCCCAGATCAACAGCGCACTGTGGCTGGGCGGCTATCTGTTCCGGCCGCTAGCAAGCAGGTGCTCTGCGCCTGTTGGCGCCGACCCAAGACATCTGGGCGGGCGCTGGCTGCGTCACCCAGACTGGGCCAGCTTCGCTGGACACGACGATCGCGCCACCTGGCAACCGCTACCCCGGCATGCATGGCTGGCACCTGCGCAGATGCCGCTGGATGACGTTTGGAAGCGGGCCGATTTCGATCGTTGGCTCAGCGAAGTAGAGGGTCAGCGCCAAGCGAAAATGCTGGTGCGCCTGGAGCCGCAGGCGAACGGGACCTGGATCGAACAAGAGCGTCTGTTCCTGGTACCCAGCGCCTGGCCGGCTCACTGAGCCGCAGCTGACGTGAAAACGTCATCCGCATCCTGCAGACTTGAGCGGCGACAGCAGTGCCACCTCCTTTCACCGCAAGGGTCAGCCTCGATGAGCTCGGACCAGCTCCATTCAAACGCCCCGGAACACTCGAGTCCGTGGACAATTTTTCTGTTATTTCTGCGCCTGGGCCTGACCTCATTTGGCGGTCCGGTGGCGCACCTGGGGTATTTCCGTGAAGAGTTCGTCCACCGCCGGCGCTGGCTCGACGAGCAACGCTATGCGGATTTGGTTGCGCTCTGTCAGTTTCTCCCCGGCCCGGCGAGCAGCCAGGTCGGGATCGCCATAGGGTTGCTGAGGGGCGGCTATCGCGGTTCTCTTGCGGCCTGGACGGGATTCACCCTGCCCTCAGCGATCGCGCTGGCATTGTTCGCGCTTGGCGTCGGCCGCTGGGGAAACAGCTTGCCGGACGGAGTCCTCCACGGACTGAAAATCGTCGCGGTCGCGGTCGTAGCTCAGGCGGTATGGGGAATGGCGCGTAATCTGTGCACCGATGGCCCGCGTATCGCTATCGCCCTGCTGGCTGCATGCGCCGTTCTGCTGTTGGCCAGTGCCTGGGCGCAGCTGGTCGTCATTGCCATCTCCGGTCTGACGGGACTGCTGATGTTTCGTCCTGCTGCGGCGTCCGGCCTGACGCACTTCCAGCCTCGCGTGAGCCGAACAGCCGGCGTCGTGGCGCTGCTGCTGTTCTTTGCATTACTGCTGCTGCTGCCTGCCTTGGCTGCTGTCTCAAGCAACCAGCTGGTGGCGATGGTCGACAGCTTCTACCGCGCCGGGGCCTTAGTCTTCGGGGGCGGCCACGTGGTGCTGCCGCTACTGCAAGCCGAAGTCGTGCCCAACGGCTGGGTCAGCAACGACACGTTTATGGCCGGTTACGGCGCAGCCCAGGCGGTCCCAGGACCGCTGTTCACCTTCTCAGCTTTTCTCGGGGCCTCGATGGACAGCGGCAGCAGTCTGATCAATGCCGCGCTGTGCCTGATTGCCGTGTTCATCCCGTCGTTTCTACTGGTATTTGGCGCTATGCCTTTCTGGGATCGTCTGCGCGCCAATCGAAGGATGCAGGCTGCGCTGGGCGGTGTGAATGCGGCGGTGGTCGGCCTGTTACTTGCTGCGCTGTACGATCCGGTGTGGACCAGCGCGATTTTTGGTCCCGGTGACATTGTCCTGGCAGCGATTGCTCTGGCAGCACTGATGGTGTGGAAGCTTCCGCCTTGGCTGGTGGTGATGGCCGGTGGCATCGGCGGCTGGCTACTTGTCATGCTGAGCTAGGATCACATCGGCTCAACCGCTGAGTTCGGTACGCCCGCCGGAACGTGCGAGGTAACCGCTACCCTGCTCACAGAGCAACGTCGCATAATCCTCCGCCGACAGCCCGTCGAGGCCGCCCCGCAGCGGATAAGCGCTGAAGCCCAACTGCGTCAGCAGAAACACCGCGCTGGCGCTGCGTTTGCCGTTGTCGCAGTAACACAGGTACAACCGATCCTGCTTTAGCAATCGCGTCTTCAGCCGCAACAGATGCAGTGGCATCGTCAGCGCTTGCTGGGCATGCCCCCGCTCATACTCTTCCAGCAACCGGACATCCAGCCATTGAGCAGCCTGCTCGATCAGCGCGTTGGCCTCCTCGAGGCTGAGCTCGTCAACCACCGGCGCTTTCAATAGCGCAACGAAATTCTCACGCGCCAGCTTTAGCACGCAGCCATCCTCGATCAGCGTAACGGTGGCGTTACGCGGTGCGTCGGTCAGCAGCGCTTCTTCCCCAAAACAGGCTCCGACGTCCAGCTCCGCCACTACCTGGCTGGCGCTGCCAAGGCCGGTCATGACTTCGGCGCGGCCGCTCTTCAGAAAGTAGCAACAGTCGCCAGCCTCACCTTCACGCAGCAGCACGTGGCCGGCCGGGAGGTCGATGGTTTCGAGCTTGGTAAGCATGTCGCGTACGTTTGCTGGGGGCACCTTGGCGAACAACGGGTTTTCCAGCAACGCTTCGAGCCAGTCGGTCAGCTCACCTGCCGTTGCCAGCTCCAACAGCAGATCGGCATTGGCATGCTGCCATGTCACAAGGCGCTCGAGCTGCGCACTGTCGATGCACAACACGCTGGCATCTTCCAGGGCGCAGACTTTGTTCAGCCGTACGCCGGAGGCAAAAACATGGCAACTTTCAGACGAGCCCGCAACCAAACGACGCTCGCCATCCGGCGTCAGCTGCAACAGGGTGCCGCTGAGCAGAAAATAGCTAAGCCCCGACGGCGTCTGCTCATCGAACAGCACCTCGCCTGGTGCGAGGGTACGCGACACCAACTGATGACGAATCTCCTGCAAATACCGAGACGGCAGCGTGTTGAGCGGAACCAGGCGTTGGAGCAGATCCGAAGCTAGCGGCTTGTTCATCCATGAATCCCAAGGGAGCGAGAGGTCAGCGCAGCAGCTCTTCCAGTTGCGCCTCGGCAGCTCTCCTGCCCTGCAGGCCACCGGTGTGCACGAAGATGAGCCGCGTACCAGCGGCAAAATAACCGCCCTGTACACTAAGGCGCAATGCCATCATCGCCTTGGCCGTGTAAACAGGCTCCAGCGGCACCCCTGCCATCGCTTCGGTCTCCAGCAGGAACCGAGCCAGCGGCTCATCGAATCGACCGAAGCCACCGCGGCAGGCATCGATCAGCTGATACCCAGAATCAGCTGTGCCAGCGTCATGCAGCAATCGACTCACCTCGTCCGCTACACCGTGCGAAGGCGGGCCTGCCAGGGCTCCATGGACCGTTCTCCTGCGCTGCTGCGCCTCACCGATCACCAACCCGGCCAAGGTGGTACCGGTGCCCGCGGCAAGCCACCAGCCGTCGTAATCCGTCCACCCGAGGGCGGCCAGGCGAGTTTGCGCATGACCGACCAACGGAGCGCAACCCAGCGCACCAGCAAGCCCGCCACCACCTTCAGGCACGCTGTAGTAGTCAGGATACCGGTCGCGCCAGGTATCGAAGAAATCCGCCCGGTGCCGATCGCGATAACCGCCATAACCCAGCCAGTGCAACTGCATGCCGAAGCGCTGCAAGTCTTCGACAGTCGCTGTTTGCTGCGCATGGCCGCGCAGCAGCCCAACGCTGCCCAGGCCGTAACGCTTGGCCGCCGCTGCAAGCGCGTGCAAGTGATTGGAATGAGGGCCGCCAACGCTGATCAGCCCTGACGCGCCGCCGGCCTGTGCCGCAGCGAGGTGGTGGACGAGCTTGAACCACTTGTTGCCGGACAGCTCGGGGTCGATCAGATCCAGGCGCAGCATGGCAACCTGAACATCGGCTGCGTGCAGCCAAGGCAAATCAAGCCGCTGCAGCGGTATCGAGGCCAGACTGGGGATGGACACAGAAATAATAGAGACCCTGTCAGCTACCGATACGCAGGCGATCCTGAGACCGGTGCCTGGCGCAGCAGTTGGACTCGCCGATCACGAAGCGTGCGGGTGACTCCACCTTATCCAATGGCATGTTGCAGCGCTCGCCCGTCGAGAGACTGGCCACACAGGTTGGTTGCTGATAATGCTGAACCCACTTGCCGTATTGCTCCTCGGAGACACCGCATTTAGCGGCGGCATAGGCCAGGGGATTCTCCTGATAACCCGCCATGTCCTGCAGCACGATTGTCAGATGCCCGGCGCCTGGATGATAAGCCATGAATATCACGCCGAGCCGGGAAAGACGTTCAAGCACCCGGTCACCAGTCTGCTCGGTCAGCACCCCGACCTGCTTCTGCAGCGCTTCGATCTCATCCTGAAGCTGCGCATCCAGTTCGTTGCGATAAGCCAGCTCGACGTCCCGGATAGCAACCTGTTCCTTGTATTCGGCTACCGCTGCGGCGACTTGCACCTGCACCTCGGTGCTGAAGCGCGCCCGGGCAGCGTCAGCTTCGTCGCGACTGTTCTGCTCAACCGCACGCAACTGCCGGCTCATCTCTTCGCGGGTCTTCTTGAAGCCCTCGGCCTGCTCTGCGAGCTGCGCGCGAAGTTTCACTGTCTGCTGCTCCTGCTCAAGCAACTCGCCACGCAATCGAGCCAGTTCGTTCTGCAGCGTTGCTTGCTGTTGAGCGGCCAGCTCTCGAAGTTTGCCGATGTCGGCCTCACGCAACTGTTCCAGGCTGGCAATGCGCAAACGCTGTTGCTTGATCAACTGCGCAGCCTTGAGTCGTTGTTCCTTTTCAAGCTGCTCGGCGCGGCGAGTGGCGACCTGCTTGGCCGCGTCCGGCGCGTACCAGGTATCTTCGGCCACCATTTGCAGGCGCTCGGCGGGCACGGTTTGCGATGTCTCCTCTTCGACCAGCAGCCCCAACTGGTTGCGCTTGATGCGATCACGCAACATGACGAAGTGATTCTTGCCAGGCGTCAAGTCCGGGTCCCATAAGTGCATCTGGTGCCAGGAAACCGGGCACTGGCTACGACAGGCCAGGCGAATCGGCCCGGCGCCGAGGTCCGGCCCGCGCCCGGTGCGTTCGGCAAGGCTGCGCAGCGGAATATTCCAGCCACTGTCGGCTGATCCGTCCTCGTCGAAATCGAGATAGAAGAAAACCGCCGCGCGAATCTGTAGCCGAGGGTTGATCAGCACATACGCGACCTGCATCTGCTGATCGGCAAATTCCCGCATGCTCACCACCCCATCGAGCATGGCCTCGAACTCGGGGTAGAGCATTTCCTTGCAGACGCCGCCATCATTGAAGAACAGTACGGCCTCGACCGTCTGCGGTTTGATCTGCATGCTCGGCTTCCTCAACAACTTGAAACGGCCCGCGGGAATCCGCGCTGCGGGTTCGTGGCGCCCCGCTAGCCCATGGTTGGCGCAAAGTGTAGGGGAAAAAGCGAAACCGGCAATGTGACTGGGTTGGCAGCGACTTCGGCGCCAGGAGCAGCGGTCGAAACGCCACCGACAAAGTGTGAACAGGTCGGACTAAGCCGGTCGGCCTTTCAGTGACGCGAGCTGAGGTGCCAGGCGCCGGCCCATCTCCTCACCGAGCGCCTGCAGTCCGCTCATCGGCCGAACCATCACTTCGAAATCGGTAATCAGCCCTGCTTCATCGAAGCGAATCATGTCGATGCCCTTGAGTTGGCGGTCACCGACGCGCGCGCTGAACTCCAGCACGACATCTGCCCCATCGGCGCTCGCCAACTCGCGGTGGTAGGCAAAATCTTCGAACACCGTCACCACTGTATTGAGGATCAGATTGACCGCTGCCGCGCTTTCGTAAGGCACGAAGGCCATCGGCGAGCGGAACACCGCCTGTGGATGCAAGAGCTCCGGAAGCCGGCTCAGATCTCCGGCTGCAATCATCTGATGCCACCGTTTCAAGGTTTCGCCAGCGGCCGGTTGTAGCGCAAGGGATGTACTCACATCGTCGCTCCTATACGAAAAAGTCCCGCCAAACAGACTGCGTGAGAAGCGGGACTTGTCTGGATCAGACTTCAGCGGCCAACCGTGAACCCTGGTTGATGGCGCGCTTGGCATCGAGTTCTGCGGCGACATCGGCTCCGCCGATCAGGTGAACCTGACGCCCGGCCGCCTCGAGTTCGCCCTGCAATTCACGCAATGGGTCCTGGCCGGCGCAGACAATGACCGTATCAACCGGAAGCACCTGCGGCTCGCCATCGGCCACACGGATGTGCAGGCCTTTATCGTCGACCGCCAGGTATTCAACGGCACTGATCATCTGCACGTGCTTGTTCTTCAGCCCCGTGCGGTGAATCCAACCGGTTGTCTTGCCCAGGCCGTTGCCCACCTTGGACTTCTTGCGCTGCAGGAGATAGACCTGCCGTGCCGGCGCATGCGGCTCCGGCTGAACGCCGGCAACCCCACCCCGAGCTTCCAGCGCGAGATCGATACCCCACTCGCGCCAGAATGCCTCTCTGTCGAGGCTGGTCGATAGGCCGTTGTGTGTGATGAATTCCGACACGTCGAAACCGATCCCACCGGCCCCGATCACCGCCACATGTTGCCCAACGGGCTTGCGTTGCAGGATCGCGTCTATGTAGCTGATCACCATTGGATGATCGATACCTGGGATATCCGGTGTGCGCGGCGCGATACCGGTTGCCAGGATGATCTCATCAAAGGCGCCCGCCAGCAGGTCAGCCGCACTGACGCGGGTGTCCAGACGGACATCGACGCCAGTGCTCTGCAGCTTGCTCTTGAAGTAGCGCAGGGTTTCGAAGAACTCTTCCTTGCCCGGCACACGCTTGGCGATATTGAACTGACCGCCAATCTCACTCGACGAGTCAAACAGCGTCACCTGATGGCCACGCTCCGCTGCTACGGTAGCAGCCGCCAAGCCAGCCGGGCCCGCACCCACCACCGCTATTTTCTTTATCGTTGTGGTGGGGATGTAATTCAGCTCGGTCTCGTAGCACGCCCGTGGATTGACCAGGCAGGTGGTCAGTTTGCCGCTGAACGTATGGTCCAGACAGGCCTGGTTGCAGCCGATACAGGTGTTGATGGTGTCGCTGCGGTCCGCGGCCGCCTTGTTGACGAAATCAGGATCAGCAAGGAACGGACGCGCCATGGACACCATGTCTGCATCACCTTCTGCCAGGACCTGCTCGGCGACTTCCGGCGTGTTGATGCGGTTGGTAGTGACCAGCGGAATGCCGACCTGGCCGCGCAGTTTCGCCGTTACCTTGGTAAAAGCCGCGCGAGGCACCTTGGTGGCAATCGTCGGAATGCGGGCCTCGTGCCAGCCAATTCCGGTGTTGATCAAGGTGGCACCGGCTTGCTCAATGGCCTTTGCCAGCATCAGTACCTCATCCCAGGTACTGCCGCCTTCCATCAGATCGAGCATCGAGAGGCGATAAATAATGATGAATTCGGCACCAACCGCTTCGCGTACGCGACGGACGATTTCAACCGGTAGACGCATACGGTTTTCGTAGCTGCCGCCCCACCGATCGGTGCGGTGGTTGGTATGGGCTACCAGGAACTGGTTAATGAAGTAGCCTTCTGACCCCATGATTTCGACGCCGTCATAGCCAGCCTCCTGAGCCAGGCTTGCGCAGTGGACGAAGTCACGGATCTGTTTTTCGATGCCCTCTTCGTCCAGCTCGCGTGGCGTAAAGGGGTTGATCGGCGCCTGGATGGCGCTAGGACCTACCAGCTGCGGGCTGTAGGCATACCGCCCGGCGTGGAGAATCTGCATACAGATCTTGCCACCCGCCTCGTGCACCGCCTGGGTGACCACCTTGTGCTCTTCTGCTTCCTCAGGTGTCGACAACTTGGCTGCTCCGGCGCGTACCGAACCTTCCTCGTTCGGCCCGACCCCACCGGTGACGATCAGGCCAACACCTCCACGGGCCCGCTCGGCGAAAAAGGCGGCCATGCGCTCGAAACCGTTAGGCATCTCTTCCAGGCCGGTGTGCATCGAGCCCATCAGTGTTCGGTTGCGCAGCGTGGTAAAACCAAGGTCCAGCGGAGCCAGCAGATGCGGAAAAGCAGTCATGTTCGTTCCTCGATCAGGCGGCACAGCCAGTGCCAGTAATACTTCGGTCGGTCGCCACGCCTCTGTTGGGCGCAGTCGCAATGCCGTGACGATAAACAGCACCTGCCGCGCGCTCAATGACCGAAAATTACAACTATCTGACTGAAACGCGCAAAACGCTTGGCAAACGGCAGCACGATGCCTAGGCTCTGCGCAACACCTTCGGTTCTGTATCGCATGCGCACCTATAGCAAGTTGCTCGGCATCGCCGCCCTCGCCCTGGCGGCGCTCATCATCTATCTCGACTGGACCCGTGATCGTCGCAGTGGGCCTCTGCTGTCCGATCTCCGGATATTGCCAATCGAGAGTCATGGCCAGCCGAGTGAGACCGGCAACCTGCTCGGTATCGAGACCCGGCTGATGCCGGCGGACTACCAGAGCCGCGAACGATTGCGGTTGAAGTTCGCCACCTACCTGGACCAGGCGCGAGCAGCCGGATTGCTGAATGCGCGAACCGTTGTAATTCTGCCCGAGCATGTCGGCACCGGCTTGTTCGCCCTCGGCGAGAAGCCTGAAGTCCAGCAGGCCCGTACGCTACGCGACGCCATGCAATGGATGGCGCTGAGCAATCCATGGGACTACCTGCGGGCGTTGCTGGATAACGAAGGGGATGATCGCCGCACCGAAGCGGTACTGAAGCTCAAGGCACGGAAAATGGCCGATGATTATCAGGAAATTTTCGGAGGTCTGGCGAAAGCGTATGGCGTGACGCTCGTCGCCGGCTCGATCGTGCTGCCTGAACCCTATCTGGACGAGGGTCGACTTCGAAGCGGTAGCGGGCCGCTTCGGCAGGTCAGCCTAACGTTTATGCCAGACGGCGATGTGCTGGGCCCGCTGCAGTACAAGAAGCATCTGAGCCGTTACGAGCGCCGTTACAGCGAAGCGCCTGAGGACCGGGCGCCATCGGTGCTCCAGACACCAGCTGGGCGTTTGATCGTGCTGCTCGGCTGTGACGGCTATACACGACACGTCTCCGAAGAAGCCGAGCTGCTGGCGGTGCCGGGTGCGCGTGACGAACCGCTGAACACCTGCGGCGCGAACCTAAGCACAACGGCAACATTGGCACGGATGGAGGTGCAAACACTCGGACTACCCTGGAATCTCGTAGGTTCACCTCGCAGACCGACAAGACACCTTCATGGCGAGCCGGTGCGATTGAACAACCTGTGGTTGCCAAGTCGACCATGAATCGTCAACGGGTTCGCCTCGGTGATCTTTCGGTCGGCTTCGTGCACAGCCTGATCAGTGCCTTGCAGGAACAACACATCGACCCACAACCGCTGCTGGATGCGTACGGCCTCGACCATGCGCGGCTGTCGGAGCCGCGAGCGCGACTGTCCATCCCCCGCTACATGCGGCTGGGCCATGCGGCCATGCAGCTGGTGGGAGATCCTGGGCTGGGGCTCGAAATGGGGCGGCTACGCAAGGCCGGTCACCTCGGACTCGTCGGGGTGACCTCAGCCCAAGCCCCTACGGTGCGCGAAGCCGCACGTGCGCTGATTCGCTACGAGCCGCTCTATGCGAGCAACTACCGAGGCGCCTCAGGGTTTCATGAGGATACGACCGGTGCCTGGCTCAGGTTCTATTCGATCAGCCCATACAACAGCTACAACCAGTTTGTCGTAGATACAGTTTTGGCCAGCTGGGTTACGCAACTTGGTGCGGTCGCGAGCCAACCACTCAATCCGGTTGCGGTGCAGATCGAATTTCTGCGCCCCAATTACGCCGCACGCTACGAAACATTTTTTGGGAAACCCGCCGAATTCGCAGCGGAGCACAATCAGCTGCGGTTGGATCAGGCGACGCTGGCGCTCCGTAACCCGGAACACTGCCCGGGCACCTGGCGCCAGCTTCTTGAGCTTTGCGAAGCTGAACTGGAGCTCCGCACCCGCACCCGCAGCCTCCGCGAGCGCGTGGCTCAGCTGCTCGGGCCAATGCTCAAGGGCCAGGAACCTGATCTGCAGCAGGTCGCAGGACGGTTGCAACTGCCGCCCTGGACGCTGCGTAGAAAGTTGGATGAAGAAGGCACCAGCTACCGAGCGATTCTCAACGACACTCGGCGAGATCTCGCCATGGCTTACATCCGCGACACCGAATCGGCGTTCGGCGAGATCGCCTGGTTACTCGGGTTTTCTTCGGCGGAAGCCTTTCAGCGGGCATTCAAACGTTGGAGCGGACAGACGCCGGGAGAGTATCGGCGCGCACAACGGCGAGCCGAGTGATCTGTCAAAGCTCGAACGCGTCGTCAGCAGGCTCTGGCCCATCCTGCTCAGATGCATGCCATTCGAGTATTTCGTCTTGATAGTCGTCCATAGAAACGATCCTCTTCTCAGGTTTGCCTAGTTCTGCTTTTCAAAGTCCATGCCAGCGAAACTAACCTGCATACATGACGGAAACATGAAGCACTTCACAGCGCGGATGACCATTAAATAGCCTGAGCAGGCTGCAGCCACAACGCGCCATATCGCCGCACGTGCGCTAAAAGGCTCTAGCTCGGTGATCAGGGCGAGGTCAAGCCCGCTGCAGTCATCGCCTGTCGGATCAGCCAGGCCACTACTCCTAGGGCGAGTACGCTTGCTGACCAGATCAGAACCAACCAGGTCATGCGCTTCCACAGAGGCTTGGGCTCGGCTGCACCGCTTTCGTGCTTGTTTTGCATATATCGCTCCGTGACGGCCCGTTTCAGTGATAGCCGTCTTCTGCACTGACCTTTCCGCGAAACACGTAATAGCTCCAGGCGGTGTACATGAGGATCAGCGGAATGATCAGCAGCGCTCCGACCAAGGTGAACCCCTGGCTCTGGGGTGGCGCAGCGGCGTCCCAGATGGTGACGGATGGCGGAATGATGTTTGGCCAGAGGCTGATCCCGAGTCCGCTGTAACCCAGGAAGATCAGCGCCAGGGTAAACAGGAACGGAGAATAATGGGCGTAACGCTTGATTGATCGCAGCAGCCCGAAGGTGCACGCCAGCACCAGAATCGGCACCGGTAGGAACAGGATCAGATTCGGCATGCTGAACCAGCGCTCCGCGATATCCGGATGGGTCAGCGGCGTCCAGATACTGACGATGCCGGTAACGGCCAGCACCGCCCAGACCAGCGGAATACCGATGTCATGCATGCGTTTCTGCAGGTCACCGGCGGTTTTCATGATCAGCCAGGTGCAGCCAAGCAAGGCATACGCCACGATCAGGGCCAGGCCGCAGAACACCGAGAACGGCGTCAGCCAGTCCAGTGGGCCACCGGCATAAGCGCGATCAGCCACAGGGAAGCCATGGATGAAGGCACCCAGTGCGACCCCCTGGAAGAAGGTTGCGGCCAGCGAGCCACCAACAAAGGCCTTGTCCCAGACGTGCTGTCGGGCCGCGCTGGCCTTGAAGCGAAACTCGAACGCCACACCACGAAAGATCAACCCCATCAGCATGAAGATGATCGGCAGGTACAGCGCCGAAAGCACAACCGAATAAGCCAGCGGGAACGCGGCGAACAGTCCGGCCCCACCTAGGACGAGCCAGGTCTCGTTGCCGTCCCAGATCGGCGCCACGGTATTCATCGCGACATCGCGCTCGGAGGTATCGGCCAGAAACGGAAAGAGGATGCCAATACCCAGATCGAACCCATCCATCACCACGTACATCATGATGCCGAAGATGATGATGACGGCCCAGATCAGCGAAAGATCAATTCCCATAACTCAGTTCCTCTCGCCCAGTTGGTCACCATGATCGTGAGGGATCGCCTCGTCTGCTGCGGACAGAGGCCGCATCGGCGTGCGCTTCTCGCCCGGCCCACCGGCGCCCTTCTCGTTGCCTTCATTGATGATCGGCCCTTTGCCGATCAGACGAAGGACGTAGACGAAACCAATGCCGAATACCGCAAAGTAAATCAGGACGAACATCGCCAGGGTCAGCCCCAGCTGCCCGGCGCTATGGTTGGATACCGCATCGGCAGTCCGCATGATCCCGTACACCACCCAGGGCTGCCGCCCAACCTCGGTGGTAAACCAACCGGCGAGAATCGCGAGAATCCCCGACGGGCCCATCAGCAATGCAAGACGCAAGAATGGCTTGGAGTGAAATAGTCTGCCGCCGCGACGCAGCCACAGACTCCAGAAACCGGTGAAGATCATCAGCAGCCCCAACGCAACCATGATCCGGAAGGTCCAGAAAACAATGGTTGAATTGGGCCGGTCCTCCTTGGGGAAGTCCTTCAGCGCCGGGATCTGCTCGGTCAGGCTGTGCTTGAGAATCAGACTGCCCAAATAAGGAATTTCGACCTTGTAGCGAGTTTCTTCCCGCTCCATGTCTGGCCAGCCAAACAACAGTAGCGGCGTTGGCTCACCTGAAGCGTTATCCCAGTGGCCCTCCATCGCGGCGATCTTGGCGGGCTGATGCTCCAGGGTGTTGAGACCATGGAAATCCCCCACCACCGCCTGGATTGGCGCAACGATAAGCGCCATCCACATTGCCATGGACAGCATCTTGCGCACTGCGGGGTTGTCGTTGCCGCGCAGCAGGTGCCATGCGGCGGAGGCGCCTACCATGAACGCCGTCGCGAGAAACGCGGCAATCGCCATGTGGGTCAGACGGTAAGGAAACGATGGGTTGAAGACGATGGCAAACCAGTCCACTGGAATCACGATGCCATCGATAATCTCGTGACCCTGCGGGGTATGCATCCAGCTGTTGGATGCCAGGATCCAGAAGGTTGAAATCAAAGTGCCGACTGCGACCATCAATGTAGAAAAGAAATGCAGCCCAGCGCCAACGCGGTTCCAGCCAAACAACATGACCCCGAGGAAACCCGCCTCCAGGAAGAATGCGGTAAGCACCTCATAAGCCAGCAACGGCCCCGTGACGCTCCCAGCAAACTCGGAATAGGCGCTCCAGTTCGTGCCGAACTGGTACGCCATGACGATGCCAGAGACCACCCCCATACCGAAGTTGACGGCAAAAATCTTCAGCCAGAAATGGTAGAGATCTCGATAGACCTGGCGCTTGGTTTTCAGCCACAACCCTTCCAGCACCGCCAGGAAACTCGCCAAACCAATGGTGATCGCTGGAAAGATGATGTGGAACGAAATCGTGAAAGCAAACTGGATTCGCGCAAGCTCAAGCGCTTCCAAACCGAACATTAACCACCCCTCGTCAGTATGCCACCAGCCCCTGGCTTGTTAGTCAAAGCACGCATTACTGACAGCATTAAACCGCAAGGGTGCGTCGATTACCCCGTTACAGGTTGACGCAGGTCAAGGTAAACGCTCGAAGGTTGTGGTCAGGCCAACCTCTGGCACGTTGCTGTCCGGCATGTGCAGCAACGGTCACGTCGCGGGGTTCAGCGCATCAGCAAGGCATCACCACGCAGCATCAGCCTCGGAAGTAACCCACCTTGCGATTCAACTCCTGAGCGAGCGTCGTCAGGTCTCGACTCGAGGCGGCGACTTGATTGGAGGCAGCAGAACTGGCGACGGCCGAATCATGGATGCGCGTGACGCTCTGGTTCACCTCCTCGGCCACCGCACTCTGCTCTTCCGAGGCCGTTGCGATCTGAGCATTCATTTCGTTGATCGAGCCGACCTCTTGGCGAATCTTCGACAGCGCCCCCTCCGCCTCGTGAGTTTGCTCGACCGTCTGTTGCGCCATTCGCCTACTGGCCTGCATCACCTCTGTCGCCTTGCCTGCTCCAGCCTGCAAGGACTCGATCATTTCACTGATCTCACTCGATGACTGCTGGGTACGGTTGGCCAGCGACCTCACCTCGTCGGCCACGACCGCGAATCCTCGGCCGTGCTCCCCGGCGCGCGCCGCCTCGATGGCAGCATTCAGGGCCAAAAGGTTGGTCTGCTCTGCAATGGCGGTGATGACCTGAAGAATTTTTTCGATGCTGCCGCTTTGCTCGGAAACCTGGGTAACAGTTTCGGTGGCCTCCTCAAGCACCTTGGCCAGATTGTGGATCGATATCGCCGTTTCACCCACCACACGGGTACCGGTCTCGACTTGCTCGTCGGCACTTTTGGCTGCAGACGCGGCGCGGGCAGCGAAGTTGGCGACTTCACTGACGGTCGCTGCCATCTGATTAATGGCGGTCGCCACCTGCTCGGCCTCGGCGGACTGCTGCTGGATCTGCTGATTGCTGTTGGACGATGAGGTCAGCAGTTCTCCTGACGCCACGCCAAGCCCGTCTGCAGCCGCACGAACTTCGGCGATGATGCCGGTCAATCGGCTGGCCATTTTTGCAGTCGCACCCATAACGCTGTCCGGATAGCGGGTGAGGATCACCTGGCCGAGGTCGCCATCGGCAAGGTTGCCGATTACGCGGGCCACTTCATCTGGCTCTGCGCCGAGGGTTGATCGCAACTTGCGGATGATCAGCACTGCGATCGCCGTGCCCAACAAAATCGCTATGCCGGTGACAGTGACGATGAGCATGAGAAAGCCGCTAGCCGTATCACGTACTACGGTCACCTGCTGATTTATGGACATCTCCTGATGATCGATAAAGGCGTTGATCAGGCGCAGCCATTCGTCATAGCCACCTGCGACGTTTTCCAGGAGAAAGGCGTAGGCTCGTTCCGAGCCTTGAGCGAACCGCATATCGATGACTTGCCGGGTCAGCTCATTGGTCTTCACTTCTACCGCTTCGATCTGTCCCATCAGTTGAAGCTCGATAGGGTCAGCAGTGCGCTGGGCCAACATTGCCTTCATCGGACCGGCCGAGTCGGCATACATTTTTGCAAGCCGGTCGATTTCAGCTACCCGATTACGCGCAAAATTCGGGTCAGCCGCGCTTACCGCATCGCGTACTGCAATCGCCCGGTCGTGAACGCTTCCTCGGAAGTTGATCGCGTAGCGCTGCTTCAAACCTGCCTGAGAACTGATGCTCTTCATGGTCTGATCAATGGTGTCGACCTTGAACGCACTGATCATCGCAACAACCGCCATCAACGCGAGTACGACGAAAAAACCGAGACCGAGGCGCCTGGACACTGACATATGCTTGTTCATGATGAGTCTCTGTACGGGAGCTGCTAGGCAGCCAGCGATAAAGGTCGTTACGGCGCGCCACCAGAACACTCTGAGCCGGCCATATCCTGTACAAGAAGATGGCACATTGATATATCTTTGTACAAGTATTTCGCGCTTATCGGCAGTAACAAGTGGTGATTCGGATGAAAAACCCTCCCGAAGAGCGAAAAAACCTTCACCGCGCACGTTGAATGTACAAGTTTGAGAATTTAGCTTGATACACAGGCGTGCAGATCCAGACCAGACGCATCGGCGTGGATGGGTCAGATTGATGAGATCGAAACGAGCATGAGGAAGGTAGAAACGAAAAAAGCGGCCTTAAGGCCGCTTTTCGCGTGGCTTCCGCAAATGGGAAGCAGATATGGCGCAGCGGACGGGACTCGAACCCGCGACCCCCGGCGTGACAGGCCGGTATTCTAACCGACTGAACTACCGCTGCGCGTCGGCCGGACTTTCGTCCGATTCGCAAAGCTTCAATTCTCAACCGTTGTGACTAGTGGCTGATCGCCCTGCGAGGCGCGCAATTTACGCCCCCCCCCTCACCAAGTCAACACTGTGCCGCGATTATTTATAAAAAAATAACGGCGAACCCAAATGGTTGCTGTAATTGACCGGCCGTTGGGCACCTTTTGCCTGAAAAACAGTCAGTTGCACTGGCATACTCAGGTGCTTGTTTGTCATGGTCTGGGTCTACACTGCCAGCCAAGCCCGCCGCTTGCAGCTTCCGCGATCCGAACAAGCGGTCACCATCATCAATTACTTGGTTTCATGGAGCGCCTAGCTTGGCTTCCCCCGCAGCACTGCAGAAAGTTCGCCAGTATGCGCCCCTGGTCGTTAGCGCAGTTGTCGTCGTGCTGTTCGGCCTCTATCTGGCTGGCCAAATCATGACCTGGCTCAAACTGACTCAAATGCCGCCTGCCGCTATGCTGGACGATCGCCAAGCTGCCGGGGCCGCACCTGATCTCGAGCGAATGGAGCAGCTATTTGGATCTCCTCCTTCAACCGACCAGAGCTATAGGCCCGGCGAATCGAGTTCTAATCTAACCTTGCTAGGCAGCTTCGTTCATGCGGACCCGGCTCGGTCGACCGCAATCATTCAGCTGAGCAGCCAACCGCCACAGCTTTACCGAATTGACCAGGAGCTTGAATCGGGGGTGCGCCTGTACAGCGTTCACCCAGACAGGGTCGAAGTGAAGCGTGGTGATCGTATCGAGAGCTTGTTTTTCCCAAGCGTTCGCTCCCCCACGGCCGCGCTCGATAGCCTGCCCGACTATAGTGAGCCAGCGGAGGAGGAAATACTCGATCCGCAAGCCGAGATGCTTCAACAGCAGATGGAAGCACTCCGACAACAGATGGAAGGGACTACAAGCCCGCCAGAAACCATGCCCTCCGACGAACAGACCACGGAAGACAACTGACCGATGCTGCCATTTTGCTCCCGCCCGCTCATTGCCTTGCTCGCCGCCGGTCTGCTTGCCGCTCCCCTGCCTCTGTACGCCGCCGACCCAGGAATCGAGCCGAGCGAGACCCAACAGGACGGCTGGACGATCAACCTCAAGGATGCCGATATCCGGGCCTTTATCGATCAGATAAGCCAGCTGACCGGCCAGACCTTTATCGTCGATCCTCGCGTAAAGGGACAAGTGAGCGTCGTGTCGTCAACGACCCTTTCCCTTGAAGAAATCTACCAGCTCTTCCTGTCAGTCATGGCCACCCACGGCTTCAGCGTGCTCACTCAGGGTGAAGTCGCTCGAATCGTGCCCAATGCTGAAGCCAAGTCGGAGGCTGGCGGAGGACCGACCGGTGGAGATCTGCTGGAGACCCGCGTCATCCAGGTCCAGCACACCTCTGCCACTGAATTGATTCCATTGATCCGTCCCCTGGTGCCGCAATACGGGCATCTTGCGGCCGTCAGCTCAGCCAACGCGCTGATCATCAGCGACCGCAGCGCCAACATCGCGCGCATCGAAGACCTGGTACGGCAGCTCGACAAAGCCCAAAACGACGATTACTCGGTGGTGAATCTGCAATACGGCTGGGCTGTGGACATCGCTGAGGTTCTGCGTAATACCTTGGCACGCGGAGAAGCCAAAGACACTGCCGGTGCGCAGATCATTGCCGATTCGCGCACTAACCGTCTGATCTTTACCGGACCAGAACTGGCCCGCCAGAAGTTGGCCAGCCTGGCTAAGACACTCGATTCACCCAGCACGCGCTCAGCCAATACCCGAGTGATTCGCCTGCGCCACAATGACGCCAAATCGCTCGCCGAGACGCTCGGAGACATTTCTGAAGGGCTTGCCACACCTGGAGATGGCGAAGCCCAGGGTGGTCGCCAGCAGAACATACTCATTCGCGCCGACGAGAGCCTCAACGCTCTGGTCATGCTGGCCGAACCGGAACTGATCTCGACGCTCGAATCGATAGTTCGCCAACTCGATGTGCCCCGGGCTCAGGTGATGGTAGAAGCAGCCATCGTCGAAGTATCCGGTGACATCACTGACGCACTTGGCGTGCAGTGGGCCGTGGATGCGCGAGGTGGCACTGGCGGAGTCGGTGGTGTCAGCTTCGGTAACACGGGCCTTTCCATCGGCAGCGTGCTCAACGCCATCAATGACAATGAGATCCCAAGCAATCTGCCCGACGGCGCCATCATCGGTGTTGGCACGCGTAGCTTTGGTGCACTGATTACCGCACTGTCTGCCAACAGCAAGAGCAATCTGCTCTCGACCCCGAGCCTGTTGACGCTAGACAATCAGGAAGCCGAGATTCTGGTGGGACAGAACGTGCCGTTCCAGACCGGCACCTACACAACCGACGCGTCTGGTGCGAACAACCCGTTTACCACGATCGAGCGAGAGGATATCGGCGTCACACTCAAGGTGGTCCCGCATATCAACGAGGGCGCCACGCTGCGCCTGGAGATCGAGCAGGAGATTTCTTCGATCGCACCGTCCGCAAGCCTTTCGGCGCAGGCCGTGGATCTGGTGACCAACAAGCGATCAATCAAGAGCACCATCCTCGCCGAAGACGGCCAAGTCATCGTACTGGGTGGTTTGATTCAGGACGACGTGACTCGTACCGATTCCAAGGTGCCGCTGCTCGGCGATATCCCGCTGCTGGGAGCGTTGTTCCGCTCCACCCAGGAAAGTCATATCAAACGCAACTTGATGGTGTTTCTGCGGCCGACAGTGATTCGCGACCGTGCTGGCCTGGCCGCGCTGTCCGGCAAAAAGTACAGCGACATCCGAGTCATCGAAACCAGTCCAGGCAGCCCGAGTATCCTGCCAGCCACGCCTGAAGGCCTGTTCGATGGGCAGGGACAGCCGGCCCCGGCAATCGACCTGCGCTCCAACGAACCCAGCCAACGCAGCCGTATGCCCGCTACACCGGCAACGCAACGCGCGCCACAGAGCTTCACCGCACAACCGCAGCCTCTGGTTCGAGCGCCGGTTCGCTCAGGCTGGGCAGTGCAGCTGGCGAGCCTGCAAAATGGCGACAGTGCCCGGGGGCTGGCGAACAAGCTTCGCGAGGAAGGATTTGAGGCCTACCTGCGCGTCAGCGGGCGCACGCACCGGGTCTTCGTGGGCCCGATAGACAGTCGGCAGGAAGCCAGTCGGATTCGGGACCAACTGGAGATCGAACAGCGGCTTGATGGTTTTGTGGTGAATTTCGAGCCGATGAAGAACTGAACCACTGACACTCGACACTGACAGGTTGCGTCGGCGTCCAGCCGGTAAAAAAAGCCCCGCTTAAGCGGGGCTTTTTTTACTGTATCGATCTAAAGCGCAGCCAATCCTCGTGCGAGATCAGCTTGCAGGTCAGACACGTCCTCAAGCCCCACTGCTACCCGAATCAAGCTATCACGGATCCCTGCTTTGGCTCGGTCTTCGGCAGATAGACGCCCATGGGTGGTGGATCCGGGATGGGTGATGGTGGTTTTGCTATCACCCAAATTCGCCGTGATTGAGATCAAGCGAGTGGCATCGATGAAACGCCAGGCGCCCTCTTTGCCGCCAGACACCTCGAAGCTCAGGACCGCACCAAAGTCTTTCTGCTGACGCTTGGCCAGTTCGTGTTGAGGATGGCTAGGCAACCCTGCGTAATAAACTTTCTCGACCCCCGGCTGTTGCTCTAGCCACTCCGCCAATGCGCGCGCACTGGCACAGTGTGCTTGCATACGCAGGCGCAGCGTTTCCAGGCCTTTGAGAAAGACCCAGGCGTTGAACGGGCTCAACGTCGGTCCTGCTGTGCGCAGAAATCCCACCACTTCCTTCATTTGTTCGGCACGACCAGCAACCACACCGCCGAGACAGCGGCCTTGGCCATCGATGTATTTGGTGGCGGAATGAATGACAATATCGGCACCAAGCGCCAATGGCTGCTGCAGGACAGGTGTGCAGAAGCAATTGTCCACCGCGAGCATGGCACCATTGCTACGACACAGCGCTGCCAGCTCGGCAATATCAACCAACTCGGCCAGCGGGTTGGAGGGGGACTCGACGAAAACCAACCTGGTGTTGGGCTTGAATGCGGGCGCCCAGTCTGCAAGATCGGTAAGCGGTACATAATCGACCTGCAGCCCGAAACGCTTGAGGTATTTCTCGAACAACGAAACGGTAGCTCCGAAAACGCTGCGCGATACCAGCACGTGGTCGCCGGCGGAGCACAAGCTCATCACCATGGCCAGGATTGCGGACATCCCCGACGCGGTCGCTACGGCCTGCTCAGCGCCCTCCATGGCGGCAATACGCTCTTCGAATGCTCGTACGGTGGGGTTGGTATAGCGTGAATAGACATTCCCCGGCGTCTCACCGGCAAAACGCGACGCAGCGTCAGCCGCACTTCGGAACACGTAGCTGGACGTGAGGAATAACCCTTCGCCATGCTCCCCCTCAGGCGAGCGACGCTGGCCCGCTCGAACAGCCAGCGTATCCATGCTCACACCGGACAAATCACTGTCCAGACGGCCTGCGTCCCAGTCGGTTGTCATAGTCATTTCCACCCTGGACCGTGGCGGCAAAGCCGCCGGGTCGATCAGTTGTTATACAGGTCGATAATGGCGCTGCCGGCGACGCCCTTGCTTTTGCTCAGGTCATTGCGGGCCTGCTCGATCTTGTACAGATAGACGTCATCGATATCGCCGGTCACGTACTTACCGTCAAACACTGCGCAATCGAAGTTCTCAATCTTTACCTTACCGCCGCCAACAGCCTCGATCAGGTCTTGTAGGTCCTGATAGACGAGCCAGTCGGCACCAATAAGTTCGGCGACCTCTTCGGTGCTGCGATTGTGCGCGATGAGCTCGTGTGCACTGGGCATGTCGATGCCATAAACGTTCGGATATCGAACGGCTGGCGCTGCAGAACAGAAATAGACGTTTTTAGCCCCGGCTTCGCGAGCCATCTGGATGATTTGCTTGCATGTCGTACCGCGGACAATGGAGTCATCCACAAGCATCACATTTTTGCCGCGAAACTCGAGATCGATGGCATTGAGCTTCTGCCGTACCGACTTCTTGCGCGCGGCCTGACCGGGCATGATGAAGGTCCGACCGATATAACGATTTTTAACGAATCCTTCGCGAAACTTCACGCCAAGCCGGTTCGCCAGTTCCAATGCAGCCGTGCGGCTGGTGTCGGGAATCGGGATGACCACGTCGATGTCGTGTTCGGGACGCTCCCGGAGGATCTTGTCAGCCAGTTTCTCACCCATGCGCAGGCGCGCCTTGTATACCGACACGCCATCCATCAGCGAATCCGAACGCGCCAGATAGACATGTTCGAAAATGCAGGGGGCGTAGTGCGGGTTAGGCGCACACTGACGAGTGTGCAACTTGCCATCAGCCGTGATGTAGACGGCTTCGCCTGGGGCAAGATCGCGAATCAGCGAAAAGCCCAGTACATCAAGCGCGACGCTCTCAGACGCGATCATGTACTCCACACCTTGATCGGTGTGACGCTGGCCGAACACGATTGGGCGAATTGCATGCGGATCGCGGAAACCAACGATGCCATAGCCGGTGACCATGGCCACCACGGCATAGCCGCCCACACAACGTTCATGCACCTTCGCAACGGCGGCAAAGACATCCTCCTCGGTGGGCTGCAACTTGCCCCGCACTGCCAGCTCATGGGCGAAAACATTGAGCAGCACTTCCGAGTCTGAGTTGGTGTTCACATGCCGCAGGTCGGACTCGTAAATTTCCTTGGTCAACTGGTCGACGTTGGTCAGGTTGCCGTTGTGCGCCAGCGTGATGCCATAAGGGGAGTTCACATAAAATGGCTGCGCCTCTGCCGAGCTCGAGCTGCCCGCCGTGGGATAACGCACATGACCGATACCCATGTTGCCTACCAGCCGCTGCATGTGACGCTGCTGGAAGACGTCCCGTACCAGCCCGTTGTCCTTGCGCAGAAACAGCTTGCCGCTATCACTGGTCACGATTCCGGCGGCGTCCTGCCCACGATGTTGCAGTACGGTAAGCGCGTCATACAACGCCTGGTTGACGTTCGACTTACCGACAATGCCGACAATGCCACACATGCAAGGAACCTCTCAGTTGTTACAGGCTGATCCGGACATAGCACAGGCTTGAGCCTTGGCACGTCCTTCTAATGAGTGCTCGCCTCAGCTTGAAGCATCGAGCGAACCGGCCACCCACTGACTTCCAAACCCGAGAATCAGGTTCTTCGACCAGTCAGCAACCAACAGAAAATGCGGTAACAGTGTCGACTCTCGCCACCAGGGATCTTGCTGGACAGGGGCGAGGCTGAGCAGGCCAACCAATACCACGACCAACAGCCCCCCTCGGGCGGCGCCGAATACCATGCCAAGGAAACGATCAGTACCGGAAAGGCCAGTAACCCGCACCAGTTCTCCGATGAGGAAGTTGACCAGTGCCCCGACTAACAAGGTCAGGACGAACAGAATTACGCACGCCGCAATGACCTGAAAGGAAGGTGTGCTGATGAACTCCGCGAGGTAGTGCGAAAGCGCGCCACCAAACATCCAGGCAACAACCCCGGCGATGATCCAGGTGAGCAGTGAAAGCGCCTCCTTAACGAAGCCTCGTTTCAAACTGATCAAGCTGGAAATAACCACAACGGCGATAAACGCCCAATCGACCCAGGTGAATGCCACAGGGTTTCCTGCAAAGGAGAAAGGCGGCGTATTTTAGCAGAGCGCCCGCCTGGGAGTAAGCACCGTGGAGGCGCCCTCCCGACTGGCGTTTAAAAGGGGTGGAGCACTATCAAAATCAGCGTTGCTCTGGTTTGAAACGTACTACGAATCCGTCAAGTTTATGCTGTCGTTGCAATTGATCACGCAAGCGATTGGCCTCCGCCCGCTCCACCAACGGCCCCACGAATACTCGATTCATCCCGTCCGCAGTGCGTATATAGGCGTTATAACCTTGAGACCGCAGAGTTTTCTGCAACTTCTCGGCGTTCTCGCGACTGGAAAGGCTGGCCAGCTGCACCGACCAACTAACCGGCAGGTTGGCAGTATCCAGCCGCTGCTCTTCCGCATTTTCCGGCATGAGCGGCGGGGCTGCGGTGACTGCCGGCTCGGGAGCTTCCGGAGCAGGCTGTGCGTCCGCTGGAACTGGGTCGATCGGATTAGCGGGAATATTGGATTCGGCGACAGAGTCTTCTTCGATAATCTCGTAATCGTGAGGGATGGCTTCGACCGCTGGCTCAGGGACCTCTACAGGCTGGGTCTCAATAATCGGCGCAGCAGGTGTCTCTGGCATTGCCGGAGCATCAACAGCGATCTGCTGGTCGCCATCATCTCGATTGAAAAGCATCGGTACGAATATTACGGCCAGCGCAACAAGCACCAACGCGCCGACAATCCGCTGCAACAATCTTCTATCTACCAAGAGCATGCCCTCCGCTCGATGCGAGCTGATCTAGCCAAGCCAGCGCCTCAGCCACACAGTAAAATGATCCAAACACTACTATCTCGTCACCCTCGCGCGCCTGCTCACACTGCTGCTGGAGCGCCTCGGGTATTCCAGAGCAGATAGTGACGGCCTCGCCTCGCTCCATCAATGCCGATCTCAACTCGTCTGCCGTTCGCGACCGAGGGGTTCCCAAGGGCGCCACCGCCCAGGAGTCGAAAACGGTCTTCAGCGCATCGATGACACCCAAAAGATCCTTGTCAGCCAAAAGGCCGAAGACGGCAAGGCGGCGACCGGACGCCGATTTTTGAAGCAGTTGACCTGCCAAATAGTCAGCAGCGTGCGGGTTATGCCCAACATCAAGCATGATCGTCAGCTCAACACCGCGCCAGCAGACAGTGCGCTGATCCAGGCGACCGGTAACGCGAGTGCCTTGCAATGCCTCGACGAGCTGCTCCGGCTGCCATGACGATTCAAGCAATGCAAAGGCCTGCAACGCTAACGCAGCGTTATCCAGTGGCAGGGAGAGCATCGGTAGATCTAGCAGCTCCAGACTACGTCCATCGGCGGTTTTGCCACGCCAATGCCAACGGCCCGCCTCCTTGCTCAAATCGAAATCGCGCCCTCGGACCAATAGAGGCACAGCGGAACGGGACGCGCTTTCCAACAAGGATTCTGGCGGATCAAAGTCGCCACATACAGCGGGCTTTGTAGGGCGAAATATCCCGGCTTTTTCAAAGGCCACGCTTTCGCGGGTAGTCCCAAGCCATTCGGCATGATCCAAACCGATATTGGTAACCACCGCCACGTCCGCATCGACTAGGTTAACTGCATCGAGACGCCCGCCTAGCCCGACTTCAAGGACCACTGCATCAAGTGCTTCGCGCTCAAAGAGCCAAAAAGCAGCCAACGTACCCATTTCGAAATAGGTGAGGGAAACAGAGCCTCTCGCTTGCTCCACTGCCTCGAATGCTTCGCATAAGGCCTCGTCTGTCGCATCGGCATCGTTGACACGAACCCGTTCGTTGTAGCGCAACAGATGCGGTGAGCTGTAAACACCCACCGTCTTACCCTGCCCTGCCAGCATTCGCGCAATGAAGGCGCACGTGGATCCCTTGCCATTGGTACCGGTTACGGTGACGACCTGGCGAGCCGGACGTGTCAGTCCTAGCCTTGCGGCGACTTCGCGGCACCGCTCAAGGCCCATATCAATAGCAACAGGATGCAGCTGCTCAAGATACTCGAGCCAGCCTCCCAGGCTGCGCCCGGTCATGCGTCAGCCGTGACCAACGCGGGTTCGCCGGGAGTAGGCAACTGCTGAAGCTGAGCCAACAGACGCGATAGACGAGCGCGCAACTCGGAACGAGGGACTATCAAATCGATCGCACCATGATCAAGCAAGAACTCACTGCGCTGGAAACCTTCAGGCAGTTTCTCACGCACGGTCTGCTCGATAACGCGCGGACCGGCGAAACCAATCAGCGCCTTAGGCTCTGCGACAATGACGTCTCCCAGCATGGCGAGACTTGCCGATACACCCCCATAAACCGGGTCGGTAAGAACGGAGATGAAGGGCAACCCCTCCTCGCGCATACGTGCCAGGACAGCAGATGTCTTGGCCATCTGCATCAGCGAAATCAGCGCCTCTTGCATCCGAGCACCGCCGGACGCTGCAAAGCAGACCAGAGGGCACCGTTGCTCAAGCGCGGCGTTCGCAGCCTGCACAAAACGCTCCCCAACGATAGCCCCCATAGAACCGCCCATGAACGAAAACTCGAACGCACAGGCTACAACCGGCATATGCATCAAGGTCCCAGTCATCGCGATCAGGGCATCTTTTTCCCCGGTTTGCTTCTGCGCAGCGGAGAGCCGGTCCTTATATTTCTTACTATCCCGGAATTTCAGTCGGTCGACTGGCTCGAGGCCTGCAGCGATCTCTTCACGGCCTTCCTTATCGAGGAATATATCCAATCGAGTGCGCGCGTCGATCCGCATGTGGTGCTGGCACTTCGGACAAACATCCAGGGTTTTTTCCAGCTCCGGGCGATAGAGAACCGCCTCACAGGACGGGCATTTATGCCAAAGCCCCTCGGGTACTGAACTTTTCTGCGTTTCCGAGCGCATGATCGAGGGGATCAGCTTATCTACCAGCCAGTTGCTCATGCTTTTTGTTCTCCACAGTTTGTCAGTCCCGCGCGTAGCGACTGCACGCACCGGCAAAATTCACGTTTGCGACCAGTGTCCAACCGGAGTCACTGCGTCGCGTAGGCACTATTCACAAAACGCTGCCACTGACAATTGCCCCTAACCCCACCAATGGCAGCTCATCATTGATGGGCCTGGACAATCCAGCGAATGGTAACTGGACGGCAAGCAACCTCCGTTCGTCACATCGACGCCCTTACCAACCGAACGAACTCCCTCACACTCGCGGCATCTTTGATGCCCTTGCCAAGCTCCACTCCCCCACTCACATCCACGGCGAACGGCCGCACCTCAGCTACGGCCTGCTGGACATTCTTGCAAGTCAGCCCGCCGGCAAGTATCAAAGGCTTAGGGAGGTCAGCGGGTATGAGCGACCAGTCGAAAATCTCGCCAGTCCCCCCGGGAACGCCAGCAATAAAAGTGTCGAGCAGAATGGCGCTGGCACCAGCATAGCGTGCAGCCTGCCGCTGAACGTCCTCGCCCGTCTGGACGCGGAGTGCCTTGTACCAGGGTCGACAGAAACCGTCGCAGTCGGCGGGGCTTTCATCACCGTGAAACTGAAGCATATCCAACGGTACGGCATCGAGCGTTGCGCTGATCTCGCTACGCGATGCATTGACGAACAAGCCGACTGTTGTGACGAAGGGTGGCAGAGCAGCAACAATACTCCAAGCCTGCTGCACACTCACTGCGCGCGGACTCTTGGGGTAGAACACCAAACCGATTGCGTCCGCCCCGGCTTCAGCCGCAACAAGCGCATCCTCGACGCGGGTGATTCCACAGATCTTGCTACGAACGATAGGCAACGGCGGGCACCTGCAAGAGAAGACCCCGGATGGTAACAAAAGCACCAGAGGCTGCAACCTGCATCACCCAACCCGCTAACACCCTGCATCGCCAAGCCCGATTGAATGCGGCCTATTGCTTCATCACTGGAACGGGCGAACATCCGGCAGCCCTGACAGGAAGTGTGGCCCCAAAAAGCGTTCTGGTAACTGGAACTGCTCTGGATAATCCACTTGAACGAGATACAACCCGTACGGATGGGCCGTCACTCCACCAGTACGCCTCACCCGCGACTCCAGTACCTCCCGAGCCCATGCCACAGGCCGTTCGCCGGCACCAATTGTCATTAGAACGCCGGCAAAGTTACGCACCATATGGTGCAGAAAGGCATTGGCCCGAACATCGATGACGATAAGCCTGCCATGTTCGAGTAACTCAAGGTGATGAATTGTTTTGATCGGCGATTTTGCCTGACATTGGCGAGCACGGAAGGCACTGAAGTCATGAGTTCCAACGAAGGCTGTAGCTGCCTCACGCATGCGAGCGATGTCTAGAGGGCGGTGATTCCAGGTTACCTCTTCGGCCAGATGGGCAGGTCGTATGTGGTCGTTATAGATAACGTATCGGTAACGACGAGCCATGGCGCTGAAACGCGCATCGAAGCTGTTCGGCATCTCCTTGGCCCAGGTCACGCTTATATCACTGGGCAGGTTCTGGTTTGTACCCATGACCCAAGCGTGCATGGACCGCTTCACTGGCGTATCGAAATGCACGACCTGGGCGCACGCGTGAACGAGCGCATCGGTACGCCCAGCGCAGCTCAACGTCACCGGGTGACCGCCAGCAACCTTACTCAAGGCGTTTTCCAACGAAAGCTGAATAGACGGTACGCCGTCACGCTGTCGTTGGAAACCCCTATAACGCGCACCTTTGTACTCGACGCCGAGGGCAATTCTGAAAACGTCAGCGGCAGCCGTATCGGCTGCCGCTGGGAGTACTGCTTCAATCATAGTCAGGCTAGTTTGGCGAGCATCTCTCGCGCCTCTTGCTGCTGGTTGTCACTTCCTTCGCTCATTACTTCGTCCAGAATATCGCGGGCTCCCTCCGCATCACCCATGTCGATGTAGGCACGCGCTAGGTCAAGTTTGGTGGTGGTCTCATCAGTATCGGCAAAGAAATCGAAATCGTCATCAAGCGCCTCAGGTGTCGACGCAACCGGCTCAGCCGGCTCAGCCGCACCAGTCGTCATTGCTGGAGCCTGATCAAGCGGATCATTGAAATCGCGTGACAGATCTTCTAGCTCCGCCTCGACCACCTCCAGCTCAGAGGAGAGTGTCTCCGGCGCAGGCTCTGCAACAGGCTCGTCGTCCAGCGACAGATCGAACTCGTCCGGCATGTCCGCAGGCTGCTCGGGGGCAGCAAGTCCAAAGTCAAACTCATCCACTGACTCACTCGAGGCCGGCTTTGTCTCGTCTGCAAGACCCAGCATCAAATCATCGTCAGGCGTCGAACTGGAAGATGGCTCATCTAGATCGAGGGAGAAGCCAGCCAGCTCATCATCCAGGGAGACATTGCTGGATGTTGCCGGCTCGTCTAGATCAAACGAAAAGTCATCTGCAGCTTTGTCCTGTGCTGCGGCATCCAGGCCCATCTCGTCGAAGTTGACGTCATCCCGCTCCACAGCGGACCCGCCGACAGGCGTAACGGAGAGGTCCGTCAGGTCATCTTCCAGTTCGAGATCGTCAAGGCTCAGATCAAAATCGTCATCCGCCTGTTGCCCCGCCAAGGGGGCAGGCTCTTCCAACTCAAGATTGTCCAGACTGAAACTGTCGAGGTCGTCGCTCGCGGAGACAGACGCAGCCACCGCGCCAAAACCTGCGGCCGCCATTGCTGGATACCTAGCCTTAGTTTGCTCGATCTCCGCAGACGAACCACCTATTTCCCGTAGCTCTGCTTCCTGGCGGGCAAACCCTTCTCGATCGCCAAGCTCAGCATAGACCTCCATGAGCTTTAGGCGCAGGTCGCTACGTTGTGGCTCGTCATTCAGCGCATTCTGAAGCAGCTCGGCTGCCTGATTAAAACGACCGTAGGCAATATAGATGTCTGCCTCAGCCAGGGGATCGCTGCCGGTACCTGCCAGCGAGTCAGCAGAAACCTGATCAGCATCGTGAGAGGCACCTAGGTCAGCAGATTCAGTATCGGACGAATTGAGCTCATGCTGCGCAACATAAAAGCTATCAGTCGAATTGTCGGCCAGAAGGCTTTCTTGCAACTCAGCCTCTCTCATCGCGTTGCGACGAGACAGCACCATTAATCCAACCAGCAGGAGCAACAACGCGCTGCCACCCAGAACACCGAGTAGAACGGGACTACCCATCAATTCATCAACATAGCCGTCGGCCTGCGGTTCTTGCGGAGCAGAAACCGGTGCCGCGGGAGCAGCAGGCGCCTGAACATCCGGCTCAGGAGCTTCTGACTTCTCATTCTGGGGCGGCTGAGGCGCGGCGGTCGGAGCAGGATTGGCCTCAGTAGCAACTTCAGGGACAACCTCGGCCGCTTGCGTCACAGGCGTAGCGCTGTTGTCGGCTTCATCGACCGAGGGAGACGGCGAAGCAGCCACGTCAAGACCTGCCTCTGCCCCGGACGCCAGCTGCGCCTGCAACTTGGCGAGCTGGTCGTCTTTTAGCTGCATCAGTCGTTGCAGCTTATCCAACTGCCCCTGCAGATCATTTAGACGATCCTTCAGGTCGAGATTTTCTCGACGACTGGAATCAAGACTTTCTTCACTGACAGCCAGCTTGTCGCGCAACGCTGCAGCGTCAGCGCCGTCCCCGCCATCGCTGCCAACGGTAGACTTACCCGCCTCTGGCGCAACCAGGCGGAGGTTATCGCCTTGCTCGCTACGCGAAGGTGCAGCATCGGCTGAGCCGCGCTGGGTTGCGTCGAGCTGACGAGCAGCCGGCGCCCCAGGGCCCGCAGCCTGTCGCCAACTCGCGTTTTGCTGGGCAACCTCCTGAATCGCCTCTGCTTGCGACCGGCGGCCAATCTGCTCGGCGCTGGGCAAGCGAAGCACTTGGCCGTTCTTCATTCGATTGATGTTGTTGCCAATGAACGCGTCCGGATTAATATCCTGAATGGCCAACATGGTTTGATGGACGGTACCACCCAGACGGGCCCGCTCTGCTATCTCCCAAAGCGTGTCGTTAGGGGTAACTTTATATTCGCCACCCTGCGACGCAGGAGTCGTGGAAGACGAAGAGGCAGGTCGGGACGCGACTTGCGGAGCAGCGGCTGGCCGGGAAACCGGAGCGGCAACCGGCAGTTGCGGCGCGACTGAAGCCGCAATCTCGGGCGAATACAGTGGCGGATCCAGGAGCAACGTGTACTCACGCAGGAGACGACCGCTTGGCCAGAGCACTTCGATAAGGAAATTCAGATAGGGTTCGCGAACCGGTTTGGTCGAAGACACGCGAATTACGCTTTTGCCGTCTGGGCGTAAAACCGGAGTGAAGGTCAGGTCAGTCAGGAAATACTGGCGATCAACACCTGCTCGATTGAAATCTTCAGCGGATGCCAGAACCGGCACAACTTCACCGGGCGCTAGCGTTTTGGCATCCAGCAGTTCGATTTCGGCTACCAGCGGTTGATTCAGCGCAGACTTCAGCGTGACCTCGCCCAAGCCCAGCGCATAAGCCATTTCGGAAGTCAGCGCGGTAGCAGCCGCGATTGCCAGCACCAGATTGCGAACCCGAACCATTGTGTAAATCCTTGTTTTTAACTTTTCTCGGATCTTCGAGAGGGTCTTATAGTCACTGCCTGCGCCCGCCAGGTGGCGGTCCCCCGTCAGCGATAAGCCTAAACAGCGTTTTTAGCTAGACTAATTCTTCGAACTTCCAGCAAGTATCTTTTACAGATAGGGTTTTATCAACAACTCACCAGACCAGCTGGCGCTGCCCGTCACGCCTTTTCGCGTGTTATCAGACCCAATCCACAAATTAGCCCGGCGTGCAAAAGCGAGCGGCAGGATTAATCACCGGCACAACATCTCAGATGCCGCTTCCCTTGCGTGCCTTCGGGCGCTTCGCTGTGGTGGAAGCAACCCCATATACATGACGCATAGACTTAAGCTGATCGAGAGCGGTAATTCGCTTTGTCATGGCGCAAAAAAAGCGCCGCGGTTTCCCGAGGCGCTTCAGATTTGGCTCCTTCGTGACTTATCGCTCGAGAAGGATACGCAGCATGCGCCGCAAAGGCTCTGCAGCACCCCACAGCAGCTGATCGCCCACAGTGAATGCCCCAAGGTAATGCGACCCCATGTTCAGCTTGCGCAGCCGACCGACCGGAACACTCAATGTGCCAGTCACTGATGTCGGACTCAGTTCCTGCATACTCGCGTCTCGATGATTCGCAACGAGCTTCACCCAGGGGTTGTGCTGGCTGATCATGCCTTCGATATCCGAAATGGGCACATCTTTGTTCAGCTTGATGGTCAATGCCTGGCTGTGGCAACGCATCGCGCCGACACGTACACAGATACCGTCGACCGGAATCGGACTCTTGAAACGCCCTAGAATTTTGTTGGTCTCCGCCTGCGCCTTCCATTCTTCACGGCTCTGGCCGTTCGGCAGCTCTTTGTCGATGTAAGGAATCAAGCTGCCCGCCAGTGGAACGCCGAAATTGTCTACTGGGAACGCTTCCGAGCGTTGGCATTCGGCGACCTTGCGATCGATGTCTAGGATGGCGCTGGCCGGATCAGCCAGTTCATTGGCAACCGATGCGTTGATACTGCCCATCTGCTTGATGAGTTCGCGCATATTCTGCGCGCCAGCACCGGACGCAGCCTGATAAGTCATTGCGCTCATCCAGTCGACCAACCCATGCTCGAACAGGCCACCCAGACCCATCAGCATCAAGCTGACCGTGCAGTTGCCGCCGATGTAATTGAGGGTGCCCGCGTCCAGTTGATGATCGATGACCTTGCGGTTGACCGGATCGAGCACGATAACGGCATCGTCGTGCATACGCAGCGTCGAGGCTGCATCGATCCAGTAGCCTTTCCAGCCCGCTTCCCGCAGTTTGGGGAAAACCTCGCTGGTGTAGTCACCACCTTGGCAGGTAAGAATTACATCGAGGGATTTCAATTCATCGATGCTGTAGGCGTCCTTGAGCGGCGCTATATCCTTGCCAATCGAGGGGCCCTGACCGCCGACGTTGGAAGTAGTAAAGAATACCGGCTCGATCAGGTCGAAATCCCGCTCCTCCAGCATCCGCTGCATAAGCACGGAGCCAACCATACCGCGCCAACCGATCAGACCTACACGTTTCATCGCAACTACACCTATATATGTGTGACCCGCATGACGGGCCGTCGACTAAGAAATACGCTTTCGGGTTCGAAAGCGCGGGCGCGCTGTCCATTTACGTCTGACACCACGCCTCGCACTCCTCGGCGTTTCCGCCTAGCCGTCGCCCACAAGCTCTATCAACGGCTGGTGCAAATGGGACCAGAGAGATTACAACTTCGCGAGCGCCGCGACTACCGCATCACCCATCGCCCGGGTATTCGCCTTTTCACAACCCTCAGACCAGATATCACCCGTACGCAGGCCCTGATCGAGTACGTTGCTAACCGCCTGCTCGATCGCATCTGCTGCAGCGACCTGGTTGAAGCTGTAGCGCAGCATCATCGACACCGAGAGGATCGTCGCCAGCGGATTGGCGATACCCTTGCCTGCAATGTCCGGTGCCGAACCGTGACAAGGCTCGAACATACCTTTGTTATTCGAATCGAGAGAAGCGGACGGCAGCATGCCGATTGAACCTGTCAGCATGGAAGCTTCATCCGACAGGATGTCGCCAAACATGTTGTCGGTGACGATTACATCGAACTGCTTCGGTGCGCGCACCAGCTGCATTGCGGCGTTATCGACATACATATGGCTGAGTTCAACGTCCGGATAGTCCTTACTGACCTCCTCCACCACTGCGCGCCATAGCTGACTGGATGCCAGTACGTTGGCCTTGTCCACCGAGCAGAGTTTCCTGTTGCGCACCCGAGCCATGTCAAAACCGACCTCGGCGATCCGGCGGATTTCGCTCTCGCTGTAGGGCAGCGTATCGAAGGCCATACGCTCGCCATTTTCCAGCACCTTGCTCTCGCGTGGTTGTCCGAAATAGATGCCCCCAGTCAGCTCGCGAACGATCAGGATATCCAGGCCGGCCACGATCTCCGGCTTCAGGCTGGACGCGGCCGCCAGTTGTGGGTACAGCAAAGCCGGACGCAGATTGCCGAACAACCCCAGCTGCGAGCGAATCTTCAACAGGCCACGCTCAGGCCGGATAGCAGGGTCTATTGCGTCCCACTTCGGCCCGCCAACGGCACCCAGCAGGATTGCGTCCGCAGCACGAGCACGCTCGAGCGTCTCGTCAGCCAATGGCACGCCGTACTTATCAACCGCCGCGCCACCCAACTCGTCGTAGCTCAGCTCCAGGTCGAGCTGAAACTTGTCGTTAGCCAGTTTTAGCACCTTGACCGCTTCGGCCATGATTTCAGGACCGATGCCGTCGCCAGGAAGAACCAGAATTTGTTTAGACATTTAAAGATTTCCTTCTAAAGCTGAAAGCTGCATGCAAACCACCCTGGCTCCCAACTTCTTGTTTTATTTGATCGCGCCGAACAACCAGGGCTGGCTCTTTTGATGACCTGCTTCGAACGCCTTGATGGCCTCAGCATCCTGTAAAGTCAGGCCGATGTCGTCCAAGCCATTCAGCAGGCAATGCTTGCGAAACGCATCGACTTCGAAGCTGTACTGCACACCGTCCGGACGGGTGACCGTTTGAGCAGCCAAGTCCACGGTGAGTTGATAGCCCTCTGCAGCCTCGGCCTGTTCGAATAACTCGTCGACTTCTTCTTCTTTCAACACGATTGGCAACAAGCCGTTCTTGAAGCTGTTGTTGTAGAAGATATCGGCAAAGCTCGGCGCGATAATCGTGCGAAAACCGTACTCTTCCAATGCCCAAGGCGCGTGCTCACGCGAGGAGCCGCAGCCGAAGTTTTCCCGGGCAAGCAAAACGCTGGCGCCCTGATAGCGCGGAAAGTTCAGCACGAACTCCTGATTCACCGGACGATGCGAGCAGTCCTGATTAGGCTGCCCGACGTTCAGATAGCGCCACTCGTCGAACAGGTTCTGACCAAAGCCAGTACGCTTGATCGACTTGAGAAATTGCTTGGGGATGATCTGATCGGTGTCGACATTGGCGCGATCGAGCGGCGCGACGAGACCGGTATGCTGGGTGAATGCTCTCATGGTGGTCTCCTCAGGCCTGCATCAATTCACGAACGTCAACGAAGCGACCAGTCACCGCAGCCGCAGCAGCCATTGCCGGACTGACCAGATGCGTTCTGCCACCGGCACCCTGGCGGCCTTCGAAGTTGCGGTTGGACGTTGACGCGCAATGCTCGCCACTGCCCAGTTTGTCGGGGTTCATTGCCAGACACATCGAACAACCGGGCTCACGCCACTCAAAGCCTGCCTCTACAAAAATCTTGTCCAGCCCCTCGGCCTCGGCCTGTTGCTTGACCAGTCCCGAACCCGGCACCACCATCGCCTGCTTCACCGTTGAGGCAACCTTACGCCCCTTGGCCACTTCCGCGGCAGCGCGCAGGTCTTCGATCCGCGAGTTGGTGCAGGAGCCGATAAAGACGCGATCAAGTTGGATGTCGGTGATCCGTTGATTGGCCTGCAGCCCCATGTATTTCAGCGCACGGGTTATGGAGTCACGCTTGACCGGGTCAGCTTCAACCGCCGGATCAGGCACGCTTTGATCAACAGCCAGGACCATCTCAGGTGACGTACCCCAACTGACCTGCGGCTTGATGTCTTCTGCCTTCAACTCAACGACCGTGTCGAAAACCGCATCCTCATCCGAAACAAGTGTCTTCCAGACCTCGACAGCCTGCTCCCAGTCGGCGCCCTTGGGTGCGAAAGGACGGCCTTCGACATAGGCGATGGTCTTCTCGTCTGCAGCCACCATGCCCACACGGGCACCCGCCTCGATGGACATGTTGCAGATCGTCATGCGTCCTTCCATCGACAAGTCGCGGATGGCACTGCCGGCAAATTCGAGCGCATGACCATTGCCACCCGCGGTGCCAATCTTCCCGATGACCGCCAACACGATGTCTTTGGCGGTCACGCCGAAGGGCAGCTTGCCTTCAACGCGCACCTGCATGTTCTTCATCTTTTTAGCGACCAAGCACTGCGTTGCAAGCACATGCTCGACTTCCGAAGTGCCGATGCCATGGGCCAGCGCAGCGAATGCGCCGTGCGTCGAGGTGTGCGAGTCGCCGCAGACCACGGTCATGCCTGGCAGGGTTGCGCCCTGCTCCGGGCCGATGACATGAACGATGCCCTGACGAATATCGTTCATCTTGAATTCGAGGATGCCGAAGTCATCGCAGTTCTCGTCCAGCGTTTGCACCTGGATGCGGGAAACCTCGTCTGCAATGGCTTCCAAGCCACCCTGACGCTCGCCCTTGGTAGTCGGCACGTTGTGATCCGGGGTGGCGATATTGGCATCGATGCGCCATGGCTTGCGCGCTGCCAGGCGAAGCCCTTCGAACGCCTGGGGCGAGGTCACTTCGTGCAGGATATGACGATCGATATATATCAGTGACGAGCCATCATCACGGCGCTTGACCTCGTGCATTTCCCAGAGCTTGTCGTAGAGCGTTTTGCCAGCCATCGGACTTTCCTCATCAGTGCGTTGGGCAATAGCCCTTTTGCTTATGAGGTCATGCTACGGACCTACCACGGATTACTCAAATTCATATTTTTCATCACAACCATTCCGCTGTGGAATACTAAAGCGAAGCCAAGCAAACCACTGGAGCCGGACATGGACCTTGCCAACCTCAACGCTTTCATAGCGGTCGCCGAGATGGGCAGCTTCTCCCAGGCCGCCGAACGCCTCCACCTGACTCAGCCGGCGGTAAGCAAACGCCTGGCTTCATTGGAGTCACAGCTGAACGTGCGGTTATTCGATCGGCTAGGCCGCGAGATCGGCCTGACCGAAGCCGGCAGAGCGTTGCTTCCTCGCGCGTATCAGATCCTCAATGTCCTGGACGACACCCGCCGCGCCCTGACCAACCTCAACGGCGACGTCAGCGGGCGACTGACCCTGGCCACGAGCCATCACATCGGCCTGCATCGCCTCCCCCCCTTGCTGAGGCGCTTCACTCGCGCATACCCGAACGTGAATCTGGATATCCGCTTCCTCGACTCTGAGGTGGCTTACGATGAAGTCCTGCATGGGCGCGCCGAGCTGGCGGTGATCACCCTGGCGCCGCAAACCGCAGCGCCTATTCGTGCGGTCAAGGTGTGGGAAGATCCGTTGGATTTTGTGGTTGCGCCCGAGCACCCCCTGGCGCGTATGGGCGAAATAACCCTGGCTGATGTCGCCGGCTATCCGGCCGTGTTTCCAGGCGGGAATACCTTCACCCACCACATTGCCCAGCGGTTATTCGAGCGCGAGGGGCTGACGCCCAATATCACGATGAGCACCAACTACATGGAAACGATCAAGATGATGGTGTCCATCGGGATCGCCTGGAGCGTGCTTCCACGCACCATGCTTGATGATCAGGTGGTGCGCTTGCCCATGCCGGGCGACCAACTGGCAAGGCAGCTCGGATATATCACGCATACCGAGCGCACCCTGTCTAACGCAGCCAAGGCCTTCATGTCTTTGCTGGACGCCGACTAAGCGCACTTGCACTTTGCCATCAGCTACGGATAAGTTCGGATCACAACTACAAAATCAAAGAGAACCATGAGCATCGCCTGCCATCGACACCTTCAGCAGACCCAGCCCTCCGAGGTCGCCCATGTTGCCGCCTGACGCGAAGCCAGAGTCCTCACCAAGCGCAGCACCCAAACCATGGCAAGACGTGGCTCGCCTGCTATCCGTGCTCGACGGGGCGGGACTCGGCCTGTGGTCCTGGGATGTCCAACGCGGCACCATGCACTGGTCGCTCGGCACTGGAAAACTGTTCGGCCTGGACTCCCCGCTGGTAGAGCTATCTCCAGATCAGTATCTAGGTCTGATCGTTGCTGAGGATCGTCCGCATATCGAAGCCGCTGCATGTTCGGTGCTTGCCGGCTCAGAAACGCGCTTCAGTTTCCGGCACCGGGTTTGCTGGCCTGACGCTAGCGTGCGGTGGCTGGAGATCGATGGCCAGCGGCAGATCAGTGACGATGGCAACACGATTCTGGTTGGGGTCATCCGCGACATCACCGACCAGCACACTCAGGCGCAGGCGCTGGAAGACAGCCAAGAGCGCCTTGAGTTGGCATTGGCCTCCGCAGAACTGGGCAACTGGGAATGGCACATACCAAGCGACCGCCTATATGCCTCTCCCAGAGCGTCCGAACTGCAAGGCCTGATAGAAGGCCCATTCGATGGCTCGTTTCGCGAGTTTTTCCGCAGCGTTGCTGCCAATGACCGCAAGACGATGCGCACGGCATACAGCGATTTACTCGCCGGACGCCGGCAAACCTATCAGGCCACGTATCAGGCGATCCATTCAGACGGCACAATTCGGCATCTTGAAAGTACCGCCAAACTCTACCGAGACGAGCATGGCGCGCCGTTGCGCATGGCGGGGATCATCATCGACGCCACCGAAAGGGTCCTGCGCGAGCAACATTTGGCAGCCTCGGAAGCGAAGTTCTCGGCCTTGTTTCAAGGCAGTCCGGACCCGATCTCCCTGTCCCGCATCCGCGACGGGGTTTTCATGGAGATAAACCCGAGCTTCAGCGTCGTGTTTGGTTGGAACAGTACCGACATCGTCGGGCGTTCTGCCCCTGAAGTGGGCATCTGGCGAGACGAGCGGCAGCGAAAATCACTGTTTGAGCAGCTGATGCGTGATCAGCGGCTGGAGAACGCCGAGGCACAGTTCCGCACCCGCTCAGGGCAAATCGTCACCTGCGTGGTTTCCAGCAGGTTCATCCGTGTCGACCGCCGCCTGTGCATCGTCACCACTTTTCGTGACATTACCAAACGACAACAGGCCGAAGCAGCACTGAAGGCCAGCGAGGTCAAATTCGCCAAGGCGTTCCATTCGAGCCCTGACGCCATCATCATCAGCGAGCGCAGCACTGGAAGATTCATCGAAGTCAACGAAGGCTTTCACCGCCTCTCTGGTTACCGTCCGGAAGAAGCTATCGGCAGGACCTCTTCCGAACTGGGCGTCTGGCCCAGCACGCAACGCCAAGAAATCCTCGAACGGCTCGAACGTGATGGCCGGGTGACGAACTGGGAGATGGTCGGCCAGGACCGTCACGGTCGTCTCAAGCAGATTGAGGTGTCGGTAGAGCCAATCGAGCTGAACAACACCGATTGCCTGCTGTTATCCGCGCGCGACATCAGCCAGCTCAAGGCGGCTCACGCGCAGATCCATCACCTGGCCTATCACGACCCGCTGACCAATCTGCCCAACCGTACCTTGCTGATGGATCGCCTGACCCAGCAGACGGCGCTGCACAAAAGACACAACCTTCGCGGTGCGTTGTTGTTTCTCGACCTCGACCACTTCAAGCACATCAATGACTCGCTCGGTCACCCCGTCGGCGATGCAGTCTTGAAGATGATCACTGCTCGCCTTGAGGCCAGCATCCGCCAGGAGGACACCGTTGCCCGCCTGGGAGGTGACGAATTCGTTGTGCTGCTGACCGGCTTGACCGGCAAGCGCTCGGAAGTGACCCGCCATGTTCGCCAGGTTGCCGAAAAACTTCGCACCCTTCTCGCGCAGCCCATGGTGTTCGAAGGCAACAGGTTGCAGGTAACACCCAGTATCGGCATCGCCCTGATGCCGGATCACGGCGAGACACCCGCCGATCTATTGAAGCGAGCCGACATCGCCCTTTATCGCGCCAAGGATGCCGGACGCAATGCAATCCAGCTCTTCCGCACGACCATGCAGCAAGCCGCCAGCGCGCGCCTGCAACTTGAAAGCGAGCTGCGCCTGGCGCTACAGCGCAACGAGTTCGAATTGCACCTTCAACCGCAGGTAGATGCGCGCTCCGCCAGGGTGATTGGCGCCGAGGTTCTATTGCGCTGGCATCATCCCGAGGATGGCGTGCGATCTCCAGCTCAGTTCATCGACGTGCTTGAAGAAAGCGGCCTGATCGTGGATGTCGGCAATTGGGTCATCAAGGATGCCTGTCGTATTGCCGCCTCGCTATTGACAAGCGGGCTCGTACGTTCGGACAGCTTCAGCCTTTGTGTGAACATCAGCCCGCGCCAGTTCCGCCAAAGCGAATTCGTCGAACGGATTCTCGAGGCGCTCAAAGCCGCCGAGCTCCCGCATAGGATGATCAAGCTGGAAATTACCGAAGGCATTGTGATTCAGAACCTGGAAGACACCATCGCTAAAATGCGCCGGCTCTGCCGGCAGGGCGTGAGCTTCGCCATGGACGATTTTGGTACTGGTTATTCGTCGCTCACTTACCTGAAGCGACTACCGGTAGATGTCCTCAAGATTGACCAGTCGTTCGTCCGCGATGCGCTGGACGACCCAAACGACGCCGAGATCATTCGCGCCATTGTCGCCATGGCGCGAAGCCTCGGGCTGGAAGTGATTGCCGAGGGTGTCGAAAAGCAGGCACAGCTCGACCTGCTCCAAGCGCAGGGCTGCCACCTGTATCAGGGCTATCTGTTCAGCCGCCCGCTTCCGCTGGCGGATTTCGGAAAATTGCTAAAAGCCCATTTAGCTAGCTGAATGAGCCTTTTCCTGCAAAAGAAAAACCCCGCCGAGCGTTTCCGCAGGCGGGGTTCCCTCAGGTTACAGGCCTATCACATATGCGCGGGCTGCCCGATCAGCTCTCTAACGCCAAACGTTCACCGTTGATTGGAATGCGCTTGGGTTTAGCCTCTTCCGGCACAACACGCTCGAGCTCAATGCTGAGCAGCCCATTATTCAGCGCTGCGCCTCTCACCTCTATGTGGTCAGCAAGGCGGAACGAGAGCTTGAATGCGCGCTGGGCGATGCCCTGATGCAGATAGGTAACGTTTTCGCCACCGTTTTCACGCTTGCCGCCACTTACCGTCAGCACGCCTCGCTCGACCTGCAGATCAAGGTCGGACTCTTGAAACCCAGCGGCTGCTACGATAATGCGGTACTCGTCATCACCGTGCTTTTCCACGTTGTAGGGCGGAAACGAGCCGTTTGCGTCATTGCGCAGGGCGGACTCGAACAGATCGTTGAAACGATCAAAACCAATGGACTGACGAAACAGTGGAGCCATCGAAAAATTAGTCATGTTGCTTTCTCCTGAAATTCAGCGAGTGGTTCATACAGGACCCGAATTCGGCACCCTGTAATGTCCTAGATAGGAGCGGCTCGCTTGTTTTCAAGACCGTACGCCGGGGATTTTTTATGTCGAAAGTGATGTTGATAACAGGCGCCAGCCGTGGCATTGGCGCAGCCACCGCCAGGCTCGCAGCGGCTGAAGGTTACGCGTTGTGCCTGAACTTTCGACAGCGTCATGACGCAGCAGAGCAGCTACTGAAAGAACTACACAGCCAGGGCGCACAAGCGATTGCTATCGAGGCGGATATAGCGGACGAATCACAGGTCGTCCGACTGTTCGAAGCCGTCGACGCAGAGTTCGGCAGGCTCGACACACTGGTGAATAACGCCGGAATGCTTGAACGCCAAATGCGCCTCGACAACATGGATAAGGCACGCCTGGAGCGCGTATTCGCGGTCAACGTGTTTGGAAGTTTTCTCTGCGCACGCGAGGCGGTCAAGCGCATGTCGACCCGCCACGGCGGTTCCGGTGGCGCCATCGTCAACGTATCGTCGATTGCTGCCAAACTCGGTGCGCCCAACGAGTACATCGACTATGCAGCCGCCAAAGGCGCAATAGACAGCATGACCCTTGGTTTGGCCAAGGAAGTCGCAGAGGAAGGCATTCGGGTCAATGCCGTACGGCCTGGCGTGATCTACACAGAGATCCACGCCAGCGGTGGCGAGCCAGACCGCATCGAGCGCGTCAGGCGCAGCGTGCCCATGGGCCGAGGGGGCGAAGCGCTAGAGGTGGCGGAAGCAATTCTCTGGCTAGTCAGCGACAAGGCCAGCTACACCAGCGGCGCTCTGCTCGATGTAAGTGGCGGACGTTAGCAGGTGACTAGACAGCCTCTTCAAATCCAAGTGAGCTCTCGTCTAAGCCCAACAGCGCGTCGAGCCGCTCGCAATCATTCTCCCGCCGTACCTGAGCGAACATCGTGACGGCTTGCGGATAACTGCGTGTCAGCAGAGATATCCACTGCTTCAAGCGTCCAGGTGCATAACGCGGAGACATCTTGCGTCGCGCCTGCCCCCAGAAATCAGCCAGTAGCGGCTGGAGATCTTCCCAACTCATCGGTTCAAACAGCTCACCAGCTTTTGCCGCCGCGATCTGCTGGGCTAGATCCGGCCGACAGACCAGGCCGCGACCTAGCATGATGTCCTCGACACCACTGACCTCTCGGCAACGGCGCCAGTCATCTACCGACCAGATATCACCATTAGCAAAAACTGGCACATTGACGGCGTCCTTGACCCTAGCCACCCACTCCCAGTGCGCGGGCGGTTTATACCCCTCGACCTTGGTCCGCGCATGCACCACCAGCTGCTCCGCGCCGCCGTCAACCAGCGCGCGAGCACAATCGAGCGCCCCTTCCTTACTGTCAAAACCTAGACGCATCTTGGCAGCGACGGGAATCGACCCTGGCACAGCCTTGCGTACCTCACGAAGTATGGAGTACAGGAGTTCTGGCTCATTGAGCAGGATGGCACCGCCGCGCGACTTGTTGACAGTCTTGGCCGGGCAGCCAAAGTTGAGGTCGATTGCCGGGGCGCCAAGGCTGCACGCATAAGCAGCATTATCAGCCAGACAAAGAGGATCGGAGCCCAGCAACTGCACTCGCAATGGTGTGCCCGCGCGAGTAGCGGCTCCACGCTGAAGCTCAGGAGCCAGTCTGTGAAAGCTGGACGCCGGTAGCAGACGATCAGAAACCCGAATGAACTCGGTCACGCACCAATCGACGCCACCTACACCGGTGAGCACGTCCCGCAGGATGTCATCAACGAGCCCTTCCATAGGTGCCAAGGCGATCTGCATCAGAAACGACCCAACCGAAAAAAGGCTGCATTGTACGGACGTAAGCGCCGGTACGAAATCTGCGTATTACACTCAGCCGGCAGACTGAATGAGCAGGCGTATCGTGCAACCTACCGGTTATCGACTGACAATACCTCAGCTGTTACGGCCCGCGTGATCAGCGCCCGACTGCTATGGAAAATCAATGATTTCAAGCGTTGCGGGACTTCAACGCCCACGCGAGGGTCGTAAAGCGTTTGCTGGGCGGACCGCTGGCTCGATGGCGCTGGATGCCATGCACCAGTCCTAGAGTAAGCAGTCTGCACATATAGAGCACTCGCGCTCGTCTCAGGCAATCAAAGACCGAGTCTGGCAGCGCTGGCCTTGTAATGCTCTGCCTGCTGAGTGTCACGAGCCAGCCCATGGCCACCAGCCATGTACAGCTGGGCCAACCGTGCCGCAGCTAACGGGTGCTCCGCCTCGACGGCGAGCTTCCACCAGTGCGCGGCCTTTGCACCGTCTGGGCCGTGAGTAGCGTCTTCGCCCAGGCAGATCACTCCCATCTGGTAGGCAGCCTTGGCATCGCCTTTCTCAGCCGCCAGGCGCAGCAAACGTATGCCTTCCTGCCTTGCCCCGTAACCTTGACCACGGAACAGCAGGATATGGCCATAAAAACTCTGCGCTTTGATATCACCAATCGCAGCCATCCGAGAAAACTGGCCCTCCATCCACCGCCACATTTTCGGTTGCCGAACAACCCGTCGAGAGCTCATCAGTCTGCGCGCAACCAGATAGCCGACTCGCGCTTGAATGTTGTTCAACATCTACGGAATCCCCGGATAATCAAATTCGAACACTCGCGCAACCTCGCCCGCATGCCAGGATGCGGCAGCAGAACCATCTGCCGGACCAGAAAAGCGCCCGAGGCGCGTCGCACACTCGAAAAATCCTGTTCTTGGTAACCGACTGGCACCTTGACTGACGACTAATGCACTACGTAGCGGCCGATCAGCATGAGCATCCAGAGCCGCTAGATGCTCCAACGCGGCAGTCAACGTTTGCATGGCAGGCGCGGGTAGCTGGAGGCGTTCGATCAACGCTCGGTAAGTTACCAAATGGCGTTGTCGCCGGACTTCAGCTAATTCGTCCATCAACGCCTGCCAGTGAGGACGGCTGATGCGAATTGACGCTGCGGTGCCTGTTACGCCTCCTGCTGCCATCCTTCAATCTCCAATGCACGGGCAAGTGCGCGACGTATAGCCTCACCAGGTTCGCGTTCGCCCCGCTCGATTAGATCCAGGTAAGCAGGGCTGATGCCGACAGAGCGTGCCAGCGCTTCCTGAGTCAATCCTTTGGCCTCTCGCAACACCGGCAACGTATTGAACTTCGGCAATGCGCCTGAAGTACCTGCTCCCACCGGCACCGCGGCACTCACGCTACGCCCGCTGCCTAATAGTGCCTGATACTCGTCCCAAGGCAGCACGGCATACTCCGGCATACCGTCCCGCATGATGACCTGAACGCTCATCCTCTACCCCGACCGTAGTCTCAAATTCAAAGACAAGATCTTATCAGCCCGGGCGACAATTCATTCATCATCAAAACGCCCCACTAAAGAGTGAGGGGACGCTGCTGAGCAAGCACCCGAAAGGATTAAGCCGGTGAACTTCTAGAACTCGGGATTACGCCCTCTACCGACATTACCGCCGTCTGCTTCGTCGATAGAAGGCAGCTGATCAATATTTTCCCGCACATCTGCGGGCTGGCTGTCTCGCCAGGAGCGAAACGCCTGCAACTCGCCAGACCACTTTCGGATTATCCAGCCCAGTACCGCCAGATCATCGACAAATCCGAGACCTGGAATCCAGTCTGGGATAGCGTCCATCGGTGACAGGAAATACAGCAAACCAGCGACTGCAGCCACCAGCGCGGGCCTGCTGACCTGCCGATACTCACCTCGCCACCACGCCACGCACAGCCCTTGCAACAGACTGAGATCTTCACGCAACCCTTTTACCAAGCCACCCCGTGCTGAGCGCTTTCTAGCGACCGCAAGCAGCACTATCGGTAACCTTCCACGAGCGAGAACGCCTCGCGCTACCGGCAGGTACTTTAAGAAATTCCAAGGTGCTTTCATCGAATGCCTCCCGCTAAAGCTGCTTTGTCACTGCCGGAAGAAATATCCACAGAACCTGTGGATAACCCTGTGAGCAGGTGCTGGATGACTAGCTGAAACCCCCGCGCGACGCGGCCTACGAACAGATGGGCGGCTTTTTGCCCAGAGCGAATAACGCCTTTTAAATCAGCAACTTAAAAAAACAGCACCGTACGCTTGGTGAGTCCGCAAAGACTCTCAGGCTTTACGAAAACGATTGTGAATAACCGTAACATGTCAACACCTTTGTAAGGCCAATTGCACTTGAAAACAGGGTGCTAAAGCCGAATAAGCGTTCTAACAAGGACAACATCAGCCAGTCCTCGTTCCTGCCCAACAGTCAGTCGTGACGCCGGACAACCAACTCTATGGGGAGCAAGCGGCCAGCAACTTAAAATCACGGAAACAAAAAAGCCGGTCGAATGACCGGCTTCGTTGAAACAGGTTTTGGCTGTCAGTTTGCGCTCAACTTGGCTCTATTTTTTTTCAAAGTGGCCGCGCCTATTCCTTTGACTTCGAGCAATTGGTCGATCGAGCTGAATGGACCATGGGCATCGCGGTAGGCGACGATCGCTTTGGCCTTCGTAGCGCCTATCCCCTTGAGTTCACGGGTCAGGGTTTCAGCGTCGGCTGAATTGATGTTGATCGGCGCCACTTGCTGGGCCGCCGCAACCATCACGGGGTCAGCGGACTTCGTCGGGCCAGCAACACTACCGAGAGAGACACTAGCGAGCAGAGCGATTATTGAAGCGGATAGCAAAGACTTAAGCATTGTTCATGTCCTTATGAGTGTCGGATTAACGACGCGGTACTCCATGCGCCGCAGCGACACTCTAAGTCCCACCACAATTAAGTCAAATTGGAAGCCATGTTCTGTGAACCGCGTCCACTGCGCCACCTATCACATCTTATTGAACAGGCTCAGCCCGGCGATCTTGACGTAGCTTTGCTGCGCGGCTTCAAGTATCACCGTCTGCATGGAGAGTCGCGACAAGGCCTCGGCATAGTCCAGCTCGCGCAGATCGGCCTGGACGCCCTTGTTGACCAGCGTGACGTCCTCGTTGTCCGTCTGTGTAGTTTCAATAATGTTCAGCCGCGCACCGATATTGCCGCGCGCCGCATCGACACTGACCATGCCGTGATCGAGATTCGTCAGCGCAACGCCGACGGCGTCCCGGACGCCCATATTTCCGTTCGCCGGATTTTCCAGAGCGGAGCGGAGGTTGGCGATGGTGGCAAGGATGCCTTGTTTCTGCTCATTAACGCGAGTCAACGACATGCTCCCAGCAGGCGTAGGACCCGTCAGGGTTATCGATAGTCCAAGATCTTTCAGCGCCTCGGTATCCGTTGCGTTTAGAGCACCTCCAGAAGCAAGTGTAAAAGTCGTCGCCGGATCGGTAGATAACGTCAGCGTACGATCAGCAGGCGGGATATCAGCGCTAATTGTGAAGGTGACCGTGCCACCCGGGAACGCCTTAGCAAACGCACTGGGGTCCGTAATGTTCGTACTTATCGCTGAATCCAACTCTGGGGGGTTAGACTTCATAGACGTGCCAGACACTGAAGGCGCTACAACAATACTCTCGCCACCAACCGGCACCCCATCAAACTGAACGTGCACACCTCTAAAGGTCAACGTATCCGATTTATCGTGATTGTCATCAAGGGTGCCAGAAGCCAAAACCCGGCCAGACTCAGCGTCAGGAACAGGATATCCCGTAGGCGGCAAGGCTAGATCGTAGACTACATATTCGGTACTAGAAGTGAAATGAACGCCAATCCCGCCTTTTGGAAAGGCTGGGTTTCCACTGAACGCCACCTCGTCCTGAACCAGAGGCGCCGATGTGCTCAATGTCGACCCAGCCTGCCCGACAACCACAGCGCTCGTCAGCCGTCCGGCATTGGTCACGTTTTCAAAAACCGATTTGCCGTTGTCGCTGATTGGAATATTCAACGAACTCGCAATCTGAAGCTTCCGCTGCCCTTCATCTCCTTGGTAGCTATAGCTTCCATCGGCACTGCGTACGAATGGTTGAGTTTTACCCTGAAAACCCGAAAACAGATATTCGCCGCGAGCGTTACGAGTATTCATCAACGACAGCAGCTCATCCTCCCGCTCACCCAGCTCCGCCGCTATGGATTTGCGATCTTGTGGATCGAGGGCGCCGTTACCCGCCTGCACTGCCAGTTCACGTACCCGCTGTAGAATTGTGTTGACTGAATTGAGCGAGACCTCTTCCTGGGTGAGACTGTTCTTAGCGGCGGTGAGGTTGGAGTTGTACTGGCTCAGCACGTTCTGCTGTTGCTCCAACTGCAACAGGCGCACCGACGCTACCGGGTCGTCCGCTGGCGTTAGGATTCGGTTACCCGTGCTGATCTGCTCCTGCGTTCGGGTTGCGTTGGAGTAGTTGCGCTGAATACCGGTTACGCCGTTATTGAATGCTTGCAAGGTCGAGATGCGCATGGCCGGGCCTGTTACCTGAAGGTGCTAATCAATGTATCGAACATGGAGCGGGCAACTTGAATGATCTGAGCCGAAGCGTTGTAGTATTGCTCGAACTTGATCAGGTTCGCGGCCTCCTCGTCGAGGTTGACGCCAGAGAGCGAGTCCCGATTATCAGTCGCCTGTTTGAGAATCGCGCTATTCGCTTCGCTGTCCATGCGGGATTGTGCCGTCAGGGTGCCGACGCGCTCGACAAGCTCGCCGTAGCCGTCGGTGAAGCTGAAGCCCGAGCCCGTTACCGCACTGTCTACGCCGACCGTCTGTTTCGTCTGCAAATCCACAAGCTTCAACGCATTACGGTTGTCGGAAACGCCGCTCCGGTTGAAGTTAAACGAGAAGCTGTCGTTTACCGCAGGCTTGCCGCTAACCGTGAATTCAAAACTGTACTGCTGCTCATCGGGAGCTGTCCCGGTCGTCAGGGTCAGGTTCAGCGTATTGGTCTGCCCGGCGGTTATGCTTGCCGGAGATAGCGTCAGACCTGCCGGAGCACTCGTAGGCATCGTCAAACCGGTTCCGTCGTAGGTAAGGGTCAGCCCCTCGAACGCAGCCGACAGCGCTGCCGGGTCTATCGGCGATGGGCCTGTCAGCAGGTTTGGCTGCCCGACGACGCCGGTACCGCCATTTTGAAGCGCGCTTTGGACACGCACCGGTGCGGCGAACGCCAGCTGGTCAGGTTGATCCAAAGTTGCGCTGATGTCTGCAGCGCCGCGACGGGTCGGCTGCAACGAGAATTTATCGCCAGCTAGCGGAGTTCCGCCAACTTGCACGGTGAAGCCTTGGTCGCGGCCATCCTTATCCGTGAACGAAAGAGCGCCATTTGTTAGCTGGACGTTTATCGGCTGGTTGTCGCTTAGTCTCCGAGCTTTGTAACCACTACCGTCATACTCAAGGACGTAATCGCTAGCGTTCAGTAAACTCGTATCATTAATCTCCACCGACGCATCGGCGGGGTCTGTCCCGTTGAGCGAAGGGTTGCCGCTGAAAGTCGTGGCACGCAGCGCCATAAGGCCAACGGTGTTGTAATCACCGAACAGCGCGGTCCCTACGTTGCCTTTCAGATCCAGCCCCTGCCCCAGCTGTGTATTGACCTGATCGCTCACTGCCAACGCCAGCCGCCCCAACGAGTTCATCGTCGAATCCAGCACTTCGCTGCGATATCGAATCAGCCCGCCGAGCTCGCCGCCGGTGATCTGCGAGGTGATGCCCTGTTCGGAACCACCGCTGACAAAGCGAACCTCGTAACGGTTGGGATCGCTCTGCCCCGGTACAACCTTCAGCCGACTCACGGTGCTGCCCACCACCAACGGCTGACCACTGCCGACCGAAATATTGAGGCTGTTATCGTCCTGCGGCGTCACGCTGACACCAATGTAAGTCGACAATTGCCGCACCGCCTCGTCGCGCGCATCGAGCAAATCATTGGGCTGTTTGCCGTTGGCTGAAGCGGTCGCGATAGCGTCGTTCAAGCTACCGATGCTGCCAGCGAGCCGGTTGACTTGGTCGGTCACCGCCGCCATCTGCTTGTTGGTGAAGTTGTTCTGCTCGGTTAGGCGGTCCGATACCGTATTGAAGCGCCGTGCCAAACCTTCCGCTTCAGCCAGCACCAACTGGCGCGCCGGGATATTGGCGGGGTCTTCCGCTGCGGTTTGCAGTGCCGAAAAAAACTTCTGAAGCGACGGCGTAATACCGGTCGTGCTGCCGGCCAGCAAGGAATCAAGCTGATCGATCTGGCTCTTATAGGCTTCAACATCGCTGCTCAGCGATGTGCTGCTGCGCAGCTGACTGGTCAGAAACTCACTGTAGCTACGGCGTATTTCCACCAGCGTCGTGCCCGAGCCCACGTAGCCCGCGCCGCTGAATTGCGGCGTGCGCGTTGCTTGCGAGGCATCCTGCCGGCTGAAGCCCGGCGTGTTGACGTTGCTGATGTTGTGACCCGTTACGGACAACTGGCTCTTGCTGGCACTCAGGCCGGACAGGCCAATATTCAGTAGATCAGCCATGTTTAACCTCTAGTCCGAACGGCGGGCGACGTGCTGGCGTCGGCAATTGTCTGATAGGTCTGCACTTTGCGAGCGATCTGGTTGATCTTGCGTGCGTACTGCGGGTCAGTTGCATAACCTGCCCGCTGCAGTTCGTTGACGAAACGCTCGGAGTTGCCAGACGCACTGGCCACCTGAAGGGCTGGCTTGTAACGATCGTTGTTTTCCAACAGCCGGACGTAATCGTTAAAGCTGTGTTCGAACGAGTCATACGCCCGAAACCCGGCAACCTCTTTGGTTGCCTTGCCATTGACGTACTCGGTCGTGGTGACCTTCGCGGACGCACCGTCCCACCCTGTGGCTTTGATGCCGAACAGGTTGTGGCTGTTAGTGCCGTCCTTCTGCTTGATGATCGACTTGCCCCAGCCGGTTTCCAACGCGGCTTGAGCGACGAGGAAGCGCGGCTCAACGCCTAAACGCTTTGCTGCTTTTTCAGCCATCGGCAGCATCGTGGCGATGAATTCTGCGGGCGAGCTGAAACGCGTCTTGCTCGGCGCGCTTGGAGCAGTCGCCTCGACGCCGTTGATGGTCAACGGCGCGTCCTGAGGCGCTGCGAAAGCGGTAGCAGCCTTCCAGTCAACATCGACCAGAGGCTGAGCCGTGCCCGCCTGGCTAGCTTGAGCCGCTTGGGTATTTGCAGCTGTAACCTCCGCATGAGCGCGCTCGGCCAATCGTCCCGGCAATGCCAGACGACGCTGATTGAGCAGCTGAGAATCGTTGCGCGCCGGGTCAACTGGAGCAATCTTCGAGTTGGGATTGCTCGACCACTTGGCCCCTTCGGTCTGTGCCACCTGGGCGAAAGGATTCGGCTTTTCGCTGGGCTCCTGCTGCTTGCTAAGCTGACGAATCAGCACGTCAGCAAGGCCGATGCCGCCGCCTTCCTTGGATAACGTGACTGAAAGCTGCTGGTCGTGCATGTCCTGATACTGCTTGCTGGCCTGGCTGTTGAACGGGTTGTCCTTCGACATGACTTCGGTGGCCGAACGCATCGACTTGAGCATCTCGTTCATGAACAGAGACTCGAACTCCTGCGCCACCTTGCGCACGTTCTCGGCACCGTCACGATCCTTGCCGACCTTGAGTTGGTTCAGACGATTGAGGTCAGAGTAGCTACCGCTGTCAGGTGTGCGTCGACCCAGTCCCAGACGATTTTCCATTATCCCTGTCCTCAAATGACAATCAGGTCTGCTTGCAGGGCACCGGCCTGCTTCAACGCCTCGAGAATCGCCATGAGATCGCTCGGCGCCGCGCCGACCTGATTCACCGCGCGAACGATTTCGTCCAGAGTCGTGCCAGGGCCAAACTTGAACATCGGCTTGGCTTCCTGCTCTGCCTTAACCTTGGAATTGGGAACAACCACGGTCTGCCCATCAGAAAGCGGATTTGGCTGACTCACCTGCGGATCTTCGGAAATGGTCACGGTCAGGCTGCCGTGCGTCACTGCAGCTGGCTGAACGCGTACGTTCTGGCCGATGACGATGGTCCCGGTTCGCGAGTTGATAATGACCTTGGCCACCGCCTGCCCCACGTCCACTTCCAGATTTTCCAGGATCGATAGGTAATCCACACGCTGGCTAGGATCCAGCGGGGCGGTAATGCTGATCGAGCCGCCATCGAGCGCCTGAGCTACGCCCGGGCCTAGCAGCTCATTTATGTGATCCACGATGTTCTTGGCGGTGGTGAAGTCCGGACGATTGAGGTTCATGGTCAGGGTTGTGCCCTGGTTGAAAGCGCTGGGCACCGGTCGCTCAACTGTCGCCCCTCCGGGGATTCGGCCTGCAGAGGGAATGTTGACGGTGATGCGCGAGCCATCTGCGCCGCCGGCATCGAAACCGCCCACGACGAGATTGCCTTGAGCAATCGCATAGACGTTGCCGTCGATCCCTTTAAGCGGCGCCATCAACAGGCTCCCGCCGCGCAGACTTTTGGCGTTGCCGATCGACGATACGGTGATGTCGATCGTCTGACCCGGCTTGGCGAATGGCGGAAGCTCGGCGTGTATCGAGACAGCAGCCACGTTCTTCAGCTGGACGTTGCCGCCCGCAGGCACCTTGATACCAAACTGCGCCATCATGTTATTGAAGGTCTGCACTGTAAAAGGCGTCTGGGTCGTCTGGTCGCCGCTACCGTTCAAGCCAACCACAAGACCGTAACCGATCAGCTGGTTGCTACGTACACCCTGAATGGTGGCGATGTCCTTCAACCGCTCGGCATGGGCCGGAAGCACCACTACACAGAGCAAGGCAACCAAAATCGAGCTGAACAGTTTCATTGCCAGTACCTGCTTAGAACGGCCACAACGGGCTGATGAAGAAACGATCCAACCAACCTGGCTGGCTGGCATCGGCGAAGGCGCCGGTACCGGAGTAAGTGATACGGGCATCAGCAATACGGGTCGACGGGACGGTGTTGTCGGTGGCGATATCGTCCGAACGTACCAGCCCGGCAATTCGCACTAACTCATCACCCGTATTGAGCGTCATCCATTTTTCCCCGCGGATGGCGAGAATGCCGTTCGGCAGCACATCCGACACGGTCACGGTGATCGAGCCGGAGAGGCTGTTGCTCTGCCCCGCCTGACCGGAACCAGAGGTATCCCGTGACGCTTCGTATTCAGCGCCCAACGTCATCTTGTTGTCAGTCAGCGGATTAACCATCGATACGGCACCGCCGAACAGCGAACCCAGCCCGATGTTGGCACTGCTGTCCTTGGCGATTTTCGAATTGGAATTCTTGCTCGCCTGGGTTTTTTCGTTGAGTGTGACGGTGATGATGTCGCCGACCCGATAGGCCTTACGATCGTCGTAAAAATTGGTCTCGAAGCCCGCCTGATAGATCGCGCCATTGTTCTGCGCTGCCGGCAGTGGCGTGCGCGGCAGAACTGGCGAGTAATAGGGATCGTTGGGCTTCGGAGCCGGCGCCATGCAACCGGACATAATCACGGCGGACACCAGTGGAAGGACAATCAACAAGCGGCGCATATTCACCTCAATCCAGCGGCTGACGGCTGTTACAGCTGCTGGGTGACAAAGGACAGCATCTGGTCGGCCGTGGAGATGACTTTCGAGTTCATCTCATAGGCGCGCTGCGTGGTGATCATGTTCACCAACTCCTCGACCACGCTGACGTTAGAGTTTTCCAGGGTGTTCTGCAGTACGGTGCCCAGGCCGTTGAGACCGGGTGTACTGACTTGTGGCGCACCGCTCGCGGCAGTTTCGAGGAACAGGTTGCTGCCCATCGCCTGCAGACCGGCCGGGTTGACGAAGTCAGCGGTCTGAATGTTGCCAATGATCTGAGGTGCCGGGTTGCCCAGCGTTGTGACGGACACAGTGCCGTCCTCGCCCACGGTGAAGGTCTGCGTTTCCGGCGGCACGACAATCGCTGGCTCCAGCGAGTAACCGTTGGAGGTCACGATCTGGCCTTCAGCGTTCAGATGGAAACTGCCGTCACGCGAGTAGGACACTGTGCCGTCCGGCAGCAGCACCTGAAAGAAGCCACGGCCATTGATGGCCATGTCAAGCGGCTGTTCGGTGGTCTGCAGGCTGCCGGCGGTGAACTGTTTTTGCGTGCCTACGATTCGCACACCGGTACCCAGCTGCAAACCCGAAGGCAGTTCGCTGTCCTGGCTGGACTGTCCACCGGGCTGACGACGGATCTGATAAAGCAGATCCTGAAATTCGGCCCGATCCTTCTTGAAGCCCGTTGTCGAGACGTTTGCCAGGTTGTTGGAAATGGTGGTCAGGTTCATGTCCTGCGCGGACAAACCGGTCTTGCTGACCCACAGTGCTGGAAGCATGTTCTTCTCCTCGTGCGCCGGAATTCGGGCGCCGCCTAGTTTGTTTAGCTGATCTGCAAGACTCGGGCCGCAGCGGCACCGTCTTCTTCGGCAGTACGCATCATCTTCACGTGCAGCTCGAATTGCCGGGACAGCGCGAGCATCGAAGTCATCTCGGCAACGGCGTTGACGTTGCTCGCTTCAAGGAAGCCTGAGGTCACGCGAACCGCGGCGTCAGCCTCGACTGGCTGGCCATCCTTCATGCGAATAAGACCGTCGGTGCCCTTCTCCAACTGCTTGGGATCAGGATTGACCAGTTTCAAACGATCGACCGTAACCACCACATTTGGATCTTCACCGAGCGCGCGGATACTGATCGAGCCGTCAGCTCCGATCTCCACTTTCTCTTCTGGCGGCACGGCGATCGGCCCGGCATTGCCGAGCACCGGCAAACCGTCGCCTGTTCTGAGCATGCCAAGCGTGTCGATATTCAGGCTGCCAGTTCGGGCGTAGGCCTCGCTGCCATCCGGCGCTTGCACGGCTATCCAGCCATCTCCCTCAACCGCTACGTCCAGGTCTCGACCGGTCTCTTGCAAGGTGCCGGAACTGAAGTCCGTGCCTGGACGCTCGGTCATGGCGTAAACACGTGCCGGAAAGCTGTCTCCGAACACTTGCATCGAGCGCGCTTGCTCGAAGTCCCGCCGGAAGCCCGTGGTCGAGATGTTTGCCAAGTTGTTGGCATGTGCCTGCTGAGCACGAGCGTTTTGGCTCGCCCCCGTCATGGCCACATAGAGCATCTTGTCCATCGAACCTCCCCACGCAAATTGACGCTAACTGAACTGATATCAGCTACAAAGCAAGCGCTATGCCAAGCGACCAAGGCCTTATTAAGCTATTGAAATACATAGAATTACCGAATAAAAAAAAGGCCCAAAAGGACCTTTTGAAAACGGAGCGGCAGTTTCCCGCCACCCCGCGCAGTGCCTGGTAGCAATTAACGGAGGTTGATGATCGTCTGGGTAATCGCGCTTTCGGTTTCGATCGTCTTGGCGTTGGCCTGGTAATTACGCTGCGCCACGATCAGGTTGACCAGCTGGTCTGAGAGCTCGACGTTGGAGTCTTCCAATGCGCCGGCTTGCAGGGCACCCATGGTGCCGGACATCGGCGTGCCGACGACTGGCTCTCCCGACTCGTAGGACTGAACCCATTGCGTTTTGCCTGCGGGCGTAAGGCCCTGCACGTTGGCAAAGTTGGCCAGAATTATCTGTCCCTGCACTTTGGATTGGCCGTTGGTGTAGCGAGCGAAGATAAGACCGGTATCGTCGATTTCAAGCCCAGCCATCTCACCGGTCGTGTAACCGTCTTGCGCGACGCTGTTAACCGCAAAGGAGCTCGAGAACTGAGTGGACTTCGTAAAATCCATCACGATACCGTCCGGATTGGCTAGCGCGCCGTTTGGGGTCCACTTCGCTGGCGTGCCGCCGTCGGAGATGGCAGGGACCCAGCCGTTGTTTGCACCCGCTGTAGCACCATTAAGCGTAACTTTCTTGTCAGCACCGATCGTAAACAAGGCTGGCGTAGCCCCAGTAGCATCCGCAATCTGCGATAAGCCACCAGCTGGATCGAAAGTAAGATTCATAACATAAGGGTTGGTCGCCGCCGGGTCTGCGGGATTCCGCCCATCGATTAGGATTTTCATATCCCATTTGTTCGCATCTGTCTTGACGAAATACTGCGTCATGACATGGGAGTTGCCTTGAGAGTCAAAGACGTTCAAGGATGTCGAGCTGTTATACGTGGTAGGGTCAACTGGATTAAAAGTACCGCTAGCAGCGCTTGCTGCGCCAGACGCGACAGAGGCGATCGCAGTAGAGTCATCTAAAACAGCGCTATCAGCAGCAGTCATTGCTGCGCTAATAGATGATCTAATTGCCGCATTGTAACCGGCCGCATTTATCAGGTTTCCGCTGCCGTCCTCAAACTGGGTACGGTCCGGAGCACTATAAACGCTCTTCAATTTCGTCAAGTAGAAGTCAGAAGCTCCAGTCGTTGCAGCTAACAAATCGTCTTGCCAGCTGACCGGATCTGGCAAAGCAGTTATCTCATCACTAGTCAACGCCATACTACCCGTCTGAGACCGCAGAGCAGACAACGCCTCTCCATCGAAAGTTGCTTGCCACGTTGCCGGAGGTTTAAGCGTGGAATTTAAGTTAAATGCCGTATCAATTCTACTACTAGCTTTCGGCGCCTGATTGGCCGTTTGGATTTGCAAGTCGCCCACGACTCCGTTCTGCAGATTTCCATTCTTATCTACAGGAAATCCCTGCAGCTTATAGCCGAAGTTATCAACCAAAGCTCCTTCCCGATCCGTACCAAAATAACCTGCTCGCGTATAACTCAACGCACCGTTATTACTGACCTGAAAAAAACCATTGCCATTGATCGCAAGGTCTAACGCATTCTGGGTGTAGTTGATGTTTCCCTGATTGAATTGCTGGGAAATGTTCGAAAGCAAGACACCACTACCGACCGGGTTTTTACCGGTCCCCATCACCGACGCCGCGTACACGTCAGAAAACTCCGCCCGAGACTGTTTGAAGCCCGCAGTCCCAGCGTTGGCGATGTTGTTACCCGTGACATTGAGGTCTTTGCTGGCGGCACGCATGCCGCTGAGGCCGATATTGAACGACATGAATTGCTCCTGTTACCGGACGCGCCGGCAGTTACTGACCGATAACCTGGACTTGAGACAGCCCAATGCTGCCGACACCGGCTAGATTGAGCTGAAGCTCACCACCGTTTTGCCCAAGCGTGACGCTGTCAACGTTGGCAGGAAGCAGGGTATACAAGCCCTTCGTCTCGCCTTGATAAGTGGCTTGCGCCTCGAACCGATAAGTACCCGGCGGCAAGGTTTTGCCGCTCGAGTCCTTGCCATCCCACATGAATGAGACGTTGCCAGCTTGCTGCTGACCCATGTTGATTCGATTGACCACCGTGCCCGCGCTGTCGTAAACGTTGACCGCCACGTTGCTGCTGGTTGTGGGGAGAACAATGCTGGCCTTGAAGGTTTCGCTGGTATCTACGACTGCTTTGTCGGTCGGCACGATGACTTTGCGGCCGACCAGCGAGGAGGCTTGCAGCGCCTGGGATGAATGATAGCCGGACAGCATGGTTTCCATGCTTGAGTTCAGTTTTTCGACACCTTCAACGGTGCTGAACTGCGCGAGCTGGGCAATGAACTCGCCGTTTTCCTGTGGCTCCAGCGGGTTCTGGTTGTTCAGCTGGGTCACCAGCAGCTCCAGAAACTCATTCTTGCCAAGGTCGTTGCTTTTAACTTCGCGATCTTTGATCTGGTATTGGTCCAGTACCGAGCCGGTACCGCCGACGCCGCCTGTCGTGCTCATGGCAATCTCTCGTTAGGGTTACTGGCCCAGGGTCAGAACTTTCTGCAGCATGGTTTTGGCTGTATTCATCAATTCGGCATTGGTCTGGAACGAACGACTGGCAGAAATCATGTCGGCCATTTCTTCCACCACATTGACGTTTGGGTAGTACACGTAGCCCTCGGTGTTCGCCGCAGGATGGTTGGGCTCATAGCGAGCTTGCAGCTCGCTCTGGTCTTCCACGACACCAAGTACCTGAACGCCTGCGCCCGCCTGATCCTGTTCGGCGAACAACGACTCGTTCGGTGAACCGTTAGCCTGTTGCAGCATGGTCGCGAACACCGGGTGACGTGCACGGTAGGTTTGGTCAACGCTGGATGAAACTGTTTCGGCGTTGGCGATGTTGCTGGAAATGGTGTTCAGGCGAGTGCTTTGGGCACTCATGCCGCTGCCGGCGATGTTAAAAACGCTGCTGAGGGACATGATTTTCGCTCCTTTTATTCGCCGCGAAGGGCGCTCATCAGCCCCCGGAACTTACTGTTGAGCAAGGTAAAACTCGCCTGGAAGTCGATGGCATTCTCGGCGTAAGCCGCCTGTTCAACCTGAGCATCTACGGTGTTCTGATCGAGCGACGCATGCGCAGGGGTGCGGAAGCGCAAGCCAGGATCGGCAATTTCCATCCCTTCGGCAGCGATATGTTTGCTGCTGGTCACGGCCACGCCGAATCCGCCCTGATTCTTGCTGTTCTGCGCAGCAAGAACCGAGCTGAAATCCAGATCACGCGCCTTGTAATTGGGGGTGTCAGCGTTGGCAATGTTGTTGGCCAGCACTTCGGCGCGCTGAGCGCGAAAGCCGAGTGCCTTCTCGTGGATGCCAAGTGCCTTGTCGAAACTGATGCTCATGATCTGGCCCTCTGCCGGATACAAGTCTGCTTAGCAAACCACCAGCAAAGCTCATGCCATTTTGTCAAATAGCTGATCTATAAGGATTTTTTTTAGAAAGGCTTGGGTTGCGCGTCAAAAGCGGCAAAGCGTGACCATGCTTTTGCCGCTTAGTAAGCCCGAAGCGACAGATTCCTGCCGCTAGTCCGGCAAACATTAAGGCTACTTGGCCTTATAGATAATGCCCGGGCTGCACTGGACCATCTGATACAGCTCGGGAAGGCCGTTCAGCGCTTCGGATGCTCCCAGAAACAGGTATCCGCCTGGCTTCAGCGTTGCGTGAATCCGCTTGAGGATGTCTTTCTTAACATCGGCGGAGAAATAAATAAGGACGTTGCGGCAGAACACCACGTCGAACTTGCCGAGCACCGCATAGCTGTCGAGCAGGTTTTGCACACGAAATTCGACGCGACTGCGGACTGCCGGCTTGACTATCCAACGGCCCGGGCTTTTCACATCGAAATAACGCTGCAGACGCTCGCTAGACAACCCGCGAGCAATGGCGAGACTGTCGTATTCGGCCGCTTTGGATGCCGCAAGCATGGCCCCGGACAATTCAGTGGCCACTATCTGTATGGCCGTTTTCGGCTGGCTAGGGCTGCTGCGTTCGTACTCATCGATGGTCATCGAAAGCGAGTAAGGCTCCTGCCCCGACGAACAAGCGGCAGACCAGATACGCAAGCGCTGACCCGGGGAGCCTTTCAACAGATCAGGCAGAACCCGGCTCCGCAACACCTCGAACGGATAGGTATCTCGAAACCAGAGCGTTTCATTGGTCGTCATCGCATCCACGACCTGCTCGCGCAGGCCGCTTCGCGGCTGAGCCTGGATCTTCCTGACCAAGTCACCGAGGCTCTTGAGGCCCTGCTGCTCCATCAGCTTGTTTAACCGGCTCGAAACCAGGTACTGCTTGTTGGTACCCAGCAGGATGCCGCAGGTCTTCTCGAGAAAAACACGAAACTGATCGAAATCGGGATCAACAGACACTAATACTGCCCACCAGTCGAATTGAGAGGACGAGGCCTCATTTCTTATCCGTTGTCCGGATCCGCTCTATGACCCGATTGGCCAGATCGTCCGCCTGAAACTTGGCAAGAAAATCGTCCGCACCGACCCGCTTGACCATGCTCTGGTTGAACACCCCGGAAAGCGAAGTATGCAGGAGAATGTGCATGTCGCGCATTGCGGGATCCTGACGCACTTCGGTCGTCAGTGTATAGCCATCCATTTCTGGCATTTCGATATCGGAAATCATCATCACGAACTCGTCAGACGGCTTCTTGCCTTCCGCCACCAGCTTTCGCAAATAAGTCAGCGCCTGCCTTCCGTCGTTGTGCGCAACGACTTCGATCCCCAGATTCTGTAGACAACGCATGATCTGCTTTCGCGCGACAGACGAGTCGTCGACAATCAACACTCGACTGGTGGACGCCTTATTACTGGTCGCCTCATCTGCAATGCTGACCGAGAGCACCTCTGACACTGGCGCCACTTCGGCTAGCACTTTTTCAACGTCGATAATCTCGACCATCTGCTGATCCACATGGGTCACTGCAGTCAAATAATGGTCGTGCCCCACGCCTTTAGGCGGGGGAAGGATATCTTCCCAATTCATGTTGACTATCCGCTCCACCGAGCGGACAAGGAAACCGAGCACCTTCGTGTTGTACTCAACGATGATGGCAAAGCTGTTTGGCAAGTCCTGTAATACGGGTTTGCCAGTGGCAGCGGATAGATCAAGGATGGAAAGCGTACTTCCCCGAATGTTCGCCACCCCTCTGACAACAGGGCTCGACCGAGGCATGACCGTAAGCCGCGGGCACTGCAGCACCTCTTTGACCTTGAATACGTTGATGCCATAGAGCTGCTTGTCGTCCAGTCTGAACAACAGCAGCTCCAAACGGTTCTGCCCCACTAGCTGGGTACGCTGGTTAACCGAATCCAATACACCGGCCATGCCAGTTTCCTCTTGTATGTGAGATGGGTAGGCAGACATCTGTAGCTCAGACAATCTGGCGCGCAGTGCCCTGATTTGAGTTGCTGACCCGCCTTGCCTGCCTCGGCCATTAGTTACCGGCAAACGGCATGCCCCTTGCTTCGAGCAAGCCATGAACAGACAGACGACTTTTTTCCGGCATCCATGCAAGGCGCTTTGCCAACTGGGCCTGTTGGCAACTTTATGCCTGCTGAACCAGCTGGCTGTTTCAGCGAGCTTCACGCGCCCCGAACAGCTTATCGACGCGACCCGCGCTTTTCTTGAGCGTGAAGTCACTGACTATTTACAGAGTAGCCAAATCAAAGCACGCCATGAAATTGAACTGAACAGGCTTGACCCGCGCCTGCGCCTGGCGGCTTGCGATCAAGCATTGACGACCAGACTCGAAAGCCCGGCACAACCCGTTGGTCGCACTACCGTGCGGGTTAGCTGCGAAGGCACGTCACCCTGGTCCGTTTTCGTCCCTGCTCAGGTGCATTTGTTCCGCGAAGTGATCGTAGCCAGACGGCCCTTGGCCCGCGAAAGCGTCGTCGAGCTCGCTGATGTCGCCCTTGCCGAGCGCGACGTCGGCTTGTTGACCCAGGGCTATCTGACATCGTTCGATCAAGTGCTGGGCAATAAAATCACCCGCAGCGCCCTACCCGATCAGGTATTACCACCAACTTACTTATCCGCGGCTGAAATAGTCCGAAAGGGTGATCAGGTGGTAATCAGCGCGAAAAACTCTACGATAAATGTAAGAATGCCAGGTGAGGCCCTTTCCAATGGCGCACTTGGCAGTCAGATCCGAGTCAAAAACCAACGATCCGGACGAACTATCAAAGCTCGCGTCACTGGCCCCGGGCAGGTTGAAGTGGCGATGTGAGGACGAGGCGCTGCGGCGTCAGGTCTTAGCATGAAAAAAGACTAAAGTTTCATGAGGATTTGCCGAAAAGCAGGCAAGCGTCCTGACTTATTCGAGGTTTCGATCATGGTTATCGATTTCAACCGGCCTAACAGCGCCGTCAATTCTTCAAGCAATGCGCGGAGCAACAGCGTCCAAAACACAGAGCGACCAACCGCGCAGCAGGCTCCTGCTGACGAAGTGAAGACCACCGGTAACAGCTCCGTATCGGGAGAAAGCGTTCAGCTGAGCCCCGAAGCCCAGCGTCTTCAGCAGACAACCGAAAAGCTGAGTCAGCAGCCCGCTGTTGATCAGGAGCGTGTCGCCCAGATCAAACAAGCAATCGCCGATGGCAGCTATCAAGTCGACAGCCAGCGAGTAGCTTCGAAGCTGCTGTCATTCGAAAGCCAGCGCTGAGCTGGGCATCAATGCGAGCAGGCGTGAGTGCAACAGAGGCCACTATGCTAGATTCCGAATTGCTCCAGCAGCTGACTGACGATATCGGCACCGCCCGAACACTACTCGAGCTCACCGATGCAGAATACCTGGCACTCGCTGAGCGAAATCTCGCGGGATTGGAGCAGCTGCTCACGCAAAAGCAAGCACTGTTAGCACTTCTGGGCCAGCACGGCACCCTACGGAGCCAGGCATTGGCTAAGGCGCAGCTAAGCGCCGACCGGAATGGCCTGGCGATGCTTGCCGCAGGCTCGGCAATAGGCGATGAGATCCTTATCCAGGCGGAACAGCTGGAGGACATTCTCGAAGACTGCCGCAAAGCCAATGAACGCAACGGCAAACTTATCCGCGCCAACCAGAGCGCAGTAGGCACCATGCTGCAGGTCTTGCAGGGAACCACAACGACCCCAGATCTATACGATCGCCACGGAAGCGCCGCCAAAAGCACTCATCATCGCCCGCTCAGCCAGGCCTGAACCATCCGCAGCACAACAACATCATAGTGCTATCATGCGGCTGACGTCGTTACATGCCGGAGAGCAACGCCAAGTGTCTAGTCCTTTCGCTGAGGGTGAAGGCCCTCAGCCTCCTCAGATACTCAAGACTCCAGTCGAAGTTCAGGCGAATCTACGCCCCCTGCTGGACAACCATATCCCTCTGCAGCTTCGCTTTGCCGAGCGCACGCTGCGGTATCAAACCTACCTGGTTGAGATAAACCGTGAAAAGGGCTGGCTAGCATTAGACGAGCTGATACCTAGTGATGGCGAGCGGCTGATGGCATCAGGAGAAGCTTTCCAAATTGAAGGCTTTTATGAAGGCGTGCGGATTGCCTGGAACAATCCACACCCAGCACATATCGGCGAACTGGACGATGCGCGCTGCTATTGGGTTCCTCTGCCCGACGAGATTCTCTACCACCAGCGGCGGAACGCCTATCGCGCCACGTTGAGCGGGCAGACCATCGCTGCCGAACTGAGCGGCAAGATGGTCAAGAAGCATCTCGCAGGCAAGGTGCTGGACATGTCAGCTACGGGTTGCAAGCTGAGCTTTCCAGGCAACCTGCAAACAAACCTCCAGTCAGGGCAGGTATATGATCAGCTCCGTTTGGAGTTGCCGTTTGGCGTTGTGACAACTGCAGCCGAGCTAAGGCACGTGGTGTTTGACGAGAAACTTGATCTGACATTTTGCGGAATGCGCTTTTACCGCATCAGTGGCCTGACGCAACGGCAGGTCGAACGATTCGTCTATCAACTACAGCGCGAAGCCCGACGCGACCAGGTCACCGACCGATTTAGCTGATACTGCTGAGACCACGGCCTATAGCTCTTATCGAAGCTGCAGCCGGCCTCCCTACCGGATCCAGCACAGCCAGATCCCCAGCCAGTGGGCCGACTCGTCAGCTCGCGGTTAACTATGACGGTTAGCCACTTCGAGCACACAATAAGTCGACGCTTTCCAAGCAAGCGACCCCTCCCACGGCGACAACCCCATAGAGCTTGAGATCCGCTCAGCAGACCTCGGGCGCAGACTTCTCTGCTAGATCACACCGCGACCGCAAAGGCAGGCGTCACAGTTGCACTGCTGGCTGGATATGATCGCTGAATATCCACGCTGCGCAACAACGGCTGAGCTGTCCGCTACGGACTGCATCATCGCCACCAGACCAGCCGCTGAAACAGCGTACGAAGCTATCGGCGGCGCCTGTGATGGGGGCTATCCCTTGCAGCTCCCGCTACTTGTCAGCAACGTATTAATTCGCCGCTGCGACGAACCCCTAGGGCCGCGCAGTTTCCTTTCGAGCAGCCGGCGGATTGGCATTCAGCGCCAGCCAGGCGCATCCGGGCATAGTTTGGAATGAGGAAGGCGGGAATAGTGTCATTCAAGACAGCGACAAGCAGCGAGACAGACAAAGCAAAGGCTGCAGAAATTGCCAGAAGCTTCGACGGACAAAACGCTCTGATATGTGGCGTCCCAGGCGAGGTTCGAACTCACAACCTTCCCCTTAGGAGGGGGATGCTCTATCCAATTGAGCTACTGGGACACGCGGGCGGCAGCATGTTAGCGAGCCTTGGCGCATTTGTCATGCTCGCCCATGATGCATCAGACAACTACATGCACACCGAACTGAAGCAGCACATCGCTCGCCTTGCAATTTGCATGACCTTGACTCAAGCAATCTTGCAAAGCGCATTGCGCATCTTCGATATTCATCGGCATGTATTTGATTTACAAAGGTTTTATTTCCGAACGCCATTGGCATGGGAGGTGCTTAATTACCTGAACGTTAAGTGAAGGAGACGCCAATGCTACGCCCAGCCTACTTACTCAGCACTGCCGTCTTGGCCGCTGCCGCGATCCCGCTTCTCGAGAACTTCCCAGATGCGGAGCCAATGCAGACGCTGTCGAATACCTCCCAGGCGACCACTCCAAGACTTTCGGTGCCTGCGAGCACCATCAGCGGCAACGCGCTGATCAAACCTACTCAAGCACAACGCTGGGTCTTTTAAACGTAGATTGCTGCACGCGGTTCTATAGGAGATTAAGAGTGTCGATTTATGGATATCTATTCTTTGTGCTCGGCGTGCTGTGCGGTGCGCTTAGTATCGGCTCTACGCTTCCGAACTTCTGGGATACGCTCGTCACAACCGGTTCGGTGGTCTTCGCAGTGCTGTTTGCGATTACGCTACTGGTAGGCCGACGCTTCAAGTTCGATCCAGTGCTGCGCTAGCGGTCGATTATGCGGACGAGACAAGCGCTGGATCACATAAAGGCCATTAGCCACCACAATCGGCTTTACTCCTTTTTTGTACGCCGTATAATTGGCGTCATTAAGTTGTCCGGCAACTTTTTCGCAGGTCGCGGAACAGCATGTGCTGTTTGGTGTCAGACCGGTGACTAGAACGGCAATAAGCCACCATCGCCCACCTGACTATCCGGTTTAATATGCGCCCAATGAAGCAGGCAGTTTACTCCAGCCGCACGGCTGACAAATTCGTGGTTCGCCTCCCAGACGGCATGCGAGAGCGTATCGCAGAGGTTGCGCGAAACCATCATCGCAGCATGAATTCGGAGATCATTGCGCGGCTGGAGCAAAGCCTTCTGCAGGAAGGTGCGCTTGACGATGATTCAGCAATGCGGCTGGACAGCCCAGAGCTAACGCTGCATGAGCGCGAGTTGCTTCAGCGTTTTCGCCAACTGGCCCACCGCCAGCAAAACGCCTTGATCGCACTCATAGCGCAAGATGCCGAAGCTGCAAAAGAAGAAGATTGATCCGCTCAGTACTAATGAGCAGCGTAAAGTAATTGCCCTGACAGCAGTCAGGGCAATTGCTTTTGGCAAAATCTTACTGCCCAGCTAGGCAATACTTTGGGCTTATGCGGGACATGAAAACGCAAGATGCCTGCGCTTTCAGCGCAGGCATCCTTCAGTTCTCGCTGCCCGTAGCCACACATCAACCGAAGCGCTAGCCAACAAAGCTGAGCAGAATTCCCGCGGCGACCGCTGAGCCAATGACCCCCGCTACGTTCGGCCCCATGGCATGCATGAGCAAGAAGTTCTGCGGGTTCGCTTCTAGCCCCACCTTATTCGACACTCGCGCCGCCATTGGCACCGCCGACACACCTGCCGATCCAATCAGCGGATTGATCTTGTTTGTGCTGAAGATATTCATAACCTTCGCCATAAGCACACCCGCCGCCGTACCGCCACAGAAGGCAACCATACCAAGCAGTAGGATCCCAAGGGTCTTCATCTGCAGGAAGGCTTCGGCGGACAGCTTGGAGCCGACAGTTAGCCCCAGCGCAATGGTCACGATGTTGATCAGCGCATTACGTGAAGTGTCGGCCAGACGATCCACGACCCCACATTCGCGCAACAGGTTACCGAACGCGAACATCCCCACCAGCGGCGCGGCATCCGGCAATAGCAAACCAACCATAAGAGCAAGCATGAGCGGAAAGACGATCTTTTCTGTCTGACCGACATGGCGCAGCTGCGTCATGACAATGGCGCGCTCCTCCTTCGTCGTCAGTGCACGCATGATGGGCGGCTGAATCAACGGCACCAGCGCCATGTAAGAGTAGGCTGCGACAGCGATGGGCCCCAGCAGATGCGGCGCGAGCTTTGCCGTTACGAAAATCGAGGTCGGGCCGTCTGCACCGCCGATAATTGCAATCGAAGCAGCCTCGCGCAGGGTGAACTCCATGCCCGGAACCCCCATTGCGGCCAGCGACAAAGCGCCAAGCAAGGTGGCGAAAATACCGAACTGCGCCGCTGCGCCAAGAAGCAACGTCTTCGGATTCGCCAGCATTGGCCCGAAGTCGGTCATCGCACCGACGCCCATGAAGATCAATAGCGGGAACACACTGGTCGGCAAACCAACTTCGTAGAAAAGATGGAGGATCCCTGCCCCCTCGGCCATGTTGGCGACGGGAATATTGGCTAGCACCCCTCCAAATCCGATAGGGATTAGCAGCAAGGGCTCGAACCCCTTGCGAATCGCAAGATAGATCAGTCCCAGGCACACCACGATCATCAGCAGCTGACCAGGCTCAATGTGATAGAGACCTGTGCTGTGCCAAAGCTTGAGCAACTTATCCATTCAGTGCTCCTTAAGCGATGGTCAGCAGGCTATCGCCCACCGACACCGCGTCGCCGACCTTAACGCTCACACCTGAGACGGTGCCGGCTTTGAACGCACGGATTTCAGTCTCCATTTTCATGGCCTCGAGGATGATCACCAGGTCCCCCTCCTGAACGAGCTGACCGGGCTGCACGAGGACCTTGAAGATGTTGCCAGCCAACGGAGCCGGCTGAGGCTCGCCTGCACCGGAGACCGGTGCGCTAGTAGCTGTTTGCGGGACGCCTGCCCCACCGCCGACCGCCTTGATCCCCTCGATATCGCCACCCTCGTTGACCTGGACGACGAACGACTTACCGTTAACTTCGACCGTGTAAGTTTCAGGCACGCCTGCTGCGCGCGGCGCCTGTTCCTTGCCAGTCGGCACCGGCTCGAAAGCAGAGGCGTTGCCCCGGTTTTCAAGAAACTTGAGGCCTATCTGAGGAAACAATGCATAAGTGAGGACGTCATCAATCTCGTTCGAAGCAAGCTTGATGCCTTTCTCCTGGGCCAGTCCTTTCAACTCCGCCGTCAGCTTTTCCATTTCCGGCTGTAGAAGATCAGCAGGGCGGCAGGTAATGACGTCAGCACCATCAAGAACGCGCCGCTGCAGTTCAGCATTGAAAGGGGCCGGTGCGGCGCCGTATTCACCCTTAAGGATGCCCGCGGTTTCCTTGGTGATGGACTTGAAACGCTCACCGGTGAGCACGTTGATGACTGCCTGGGTCCCGACGATCTGAGAAGTCGGCGTTACCAACGGAATGAACCCGAGATCTTCACGAACACGAGGAATCTCAGCGAGCACCTCATCAAACTTGTCGAGAGCTCCCTGCTCCTTCAATTGGCCTTCCATGTTGGTCAACATGCCGCCTGGCACCTGCGCCACGAGAATGCGCGAGTCGACACCCTTGAGCGTGCCTTCGAACTTTGCGTACTTCTTGCGCACCTCCCGGAAGTACGCAGCGATTTCCTCCAGCAGCAAAAGATCAAGCCCTGTGTCACGCTCGGTGCCCTGGAAAATGGCCACCACCGACTCGGTTGGCGAATGTCCATAGGTCATCGAGAGCGAGGAAATGGCTGTATCGACGTTATCAATACCTGCTTCGACAGCCTTCAGAATAGCCGCCGTAGACAGGCCCGCCGTGGCGTGACACTGCATATGAATCGGAATAGACAGACCTGCCTTCAACCGCGAGACCAGCTCGTAGGCCATATATGGCGTAAGAATGCCGGCCATGTCCTTGATCGCCACCGAGTCGGCGCCCATGTCCTCGATCTGCTTTGCCAGGTCGACCCACATTTGCAGGGTATGCACCGGGCTGGTCGTGTAGGAAATGGTGCCTTGTGCGTGCTTGCCCTGCAGCTTGACCGCTCGCAGAGCGGTTTCCAGGTTGCGCGGATCGTTCATGGCATCGAACACACGAAACACGTCAACGCCGTTGATCGCCGCGCGCTCAACAAATTTTTCGACCACGTCATCGGCGTAATGCCGATAGCCCAACAGGTTCTGGCCACGCAGCAGCATTTGCTGCCGGGTATTAGGCATCGCTTTCTTCAGTTCGCGAATGCGCTCCCAAGGGTCTTCACCAAGATAGCGAATACAGGAATCGAAGGTCGCCCCACCCCAGGATTCGACGGACCAGAAGCCAACCTGATCTAGCTTGGCGGCAATCGGCAGCATGTCTTCAAGACGAACGCGGGTGGCCAGAATGGATTGATGCGCATCACGAAGCACCACATCGGTAATGCCGAGCGGTTGTTTGACAGATGTCATGAGGGGAACTCCCTGTTCTGAATCAACCACGACGAGCGCGGTGCTGATGGATAGCGGTCTGGATTGCCGTAATGACATCGGCATCCACTTCAGCCACAGCGGGTTCGCTGGAAGCCGACTGAGCGGTGGGCGCACTGTCGAAGCGGGCGATCACAACAGACATCAGGCGAATGCAGGCAATCAACAAAACGAGGAAGACAAAAACGGAACCTAAGCCGAACAGCATAAGTTCGACGCCTTCAAGGAGGAGTTCGCTGGGGGTCATCGGGATTCCCTTTCTATCAGCGGCTCGAGCCGCCTGTTATTCGCTTCAAGTTGGGGCCTTCGCTAGTGCGAAACCTCAGAACAGTAGCCTGAACAACAGGCGCAAGGCAAACGCCAAGTCGACGCAGGAGGGGCGGGTCAGAGAAGAAAAATCGTTGCGAGCCCGAGAAATATAAAGAAACCACCACTGTCGGTTACAGCAGTGATCATGACACTGGCACCCAGCGCTGGGTCTCGCCCCATTCGCGCTAAAGTCACCGGGATCAGCACCCCCATCAAGGCCGCCAGTAGAAGATTGAGCGTCATTGCTGCAGTCATGACTACCCCCAGCGACCAGCTTCCGTATAGCCAGTAGACCACGACGCCGATAACTCCACCCCATATCAAGCCATTCAGCATCCCGACACCCGCTTCCTTACGCAGTAAGCGAGCGCTGTTACCAGTACCCATCTGATCAAGAGCCATTGCCCTCACGATCATGGTGATAGTCTGATTGCCTGAATTACCGCCTATGCCTGCGACTATCGGCATCAGCGCCGCCAATGCAACCAGCCTCTCGATTGAACCATCGAATAGACCGATGACGCGTGAAGCAACAAAGGCGGTAACGAGATTGACTGCCAGCCAGGCCCAACGGTTGCGCAGCGATTTCCACACAGAGGCGAAGATATCTTCTTCTTCGCGCAGACCCGCCATGTTGAGCACTTCGCTTTCGCTCTCCTCGCGGATCAGGTCCACCATCTCATCGATGGTCAGACGCCCGATCAGCTTGCCGCTCTTGTCCACGACCGGCGTCGATACCAAGTCGTAGCGCTCGAATGCCTGGGCCGCCTCATAAGCATCCTCATCCGGATGAAAGGTCACCGGATCACTGGCCATCACCTCAGCCACATGCCGCTCCGGATCATTGACCAGCAATCGCTTGATCGGCAGAACACCCTTGAGCACGCCGTCGTAATCGACAACGAACAACTTGTCGGTATGACCGGGCAGCTCTTTGAGCCGCCGTAGATACCGCAGCACGACTTCCAGGCTCACATCCTCTCGAATGGTGACCATCTCGAAGTCCATCAGCGCGCCGACCTGATCCTCCTCATAGGACAGCGCCGAGCGGACACGCTCACGCTGTTGCGCATCGAGCGTTTCCATCAGCTCGTGAACAACGTCTCGGGGCAATTCGGCCGCCAGGTCGGCCAGCTCGTCAGCGTCCATTTCCTTGGCCGCCGCAAGAAGCTCGTGGTCATCCATGTCGGCGATCAGCGTCTCGCGAACCGCGTCGGAGACCTCGAGCAGAATGTCGCCGTCGCGATCGGACTTGACCAGTTGCCAGACGGTCAGCCGGTCATCAAGGGGTAAGGCTTCAAGGATATGAGCGATATCCGCGGGGTGTAACGCCTCGAGCTTGCGCTGCAGCTCAACGAGGTTCTGGCGATGCACCAGATTCTCGACAGGATCCTGATGCTGCCCTTCCTGGCTCTGACGATGCGCCAGATCTTCTACGATCCTGTGGCGATGGAGCAGCTCGACGACTTGCGCCAGACGATCCTGGAGACTTTCCTGCGGCTTTTTTGCTTCTACTTCAGTCATGGCGCACTCCACCCCCAGCGGAGCGCACCAGGGGATCAATCATTCAAAAATTGATTGGCAAGCGAAGGTTTTACACGACTACTGGGCAAATCCATGAGGGGGATCCAGGAGCCCGAAGGGCGGACCGCGCAATAATACCACCGCAACCGCGATGCACGACCGCGAAATACAGGCAATACAATCGCTTGCGCGTAGCCACAGAGGGATCGCGCGCTATCAATGTGGACGCAATCACGTTGCGGAAAGGCACCACTGCGAGCCAAGAAGTATTTGGCTAGGCTGGGCCAACCTATCGTCAAGGAGGACGACCATGAACAAACTGATTACAGGAAGCTGCTGCGCCCTGCTCCTCTCGACCGCCCCGACATTCGCCGCAAGCATCTATCGCTGCAGTGATGCCGCAGGCCACGTTACCTTTACTCGACAGGGGTGTCCGATCGATCAGTCGGCACAGCGCCAGGAAGCCGTAAACCCTACGCCTAGTTCCGGCAAAGCGGTACCGTTGGCCAATCCCTCAAAACAACGCAAGCGCCGAACGGAAGAGCTGACTCGAAGCCTTATCGTGGTCGGCGCGCAGGATGATGGATGCGGAAACCGCATAATCGGACGCGCAAGACGAGATGCGTTGATTAAACAGCAGGTTCGTCCAGGCATGACCCGCAACGATATCGATAGCACCTTCGGCAAACCCGACACGGTCACCAGCCGCAATGGCCGCGTACAGTATCGTTACAGCAGCAAAACGGGCCGAACGCAGACCATCAGTTTCGACGAGCACGGCTGCGTTCAGGGAAAGCGCTAAAGCGCTGACTCCCAAACGAAAAAGGGCCTGCATCGCTGCAGGCCCTTTTCGTTTTTGGTGCACTCAGGAGGATTCGAACCTCCGACCGCTCGGTTCGTAGCCGAGTACTCTATCCAGCTGAGCTATGAGTGCATAAGCGATTGATAAACCAGATCACCGCTGGCTACAACAAAGAACCACATTTCTGGGATTCTCTAAAAGTGGTGCACTCAGGAGGATTCGAACCTCCGACCGCTCGGTTCGTAGCCGAGTACTCTATCCAGCTGAGCTATGAGTGCACTTGAGGGTGCGCATTATAAGTTTGTGAATCTTTTGGTCAAGCTCTTTTAGCTCAATGATTTACCATCAAACCGCACCGCAAAACCGACCCACAACCAAACTATGCAAAATGGCGGAGAGGGGGGGATTCGAACCCCCGACACCCTTTTGAGATGTACTCCCTTAGCAGGGGAGCGCCTTCGGCCACTCGGCCACCTCTCCGCAACACGGGGCGCATGATACCCATCTTCGCCCCGCTTGCAAAGCCAAAAATCACATAAATATTAATGGCTTGGTTCTTGATCTTTTTCTTTCTGGATCCGTTGATAAATCTCCTCGCGATGCACCGCTACCTCTTTGGGTGCATTCACTCCTATGCGCACTTGATTTCCTTTGACACCCAGCACAGTGACAGTCACATCGTCACCCACCATCAGGGTCTCTCCGACCCGGCGAGTCAGAATCAGCATTCCTTTCTCCTTAAAACGGATTCAATTCAGTAAACAGTCTGCAAAGATAAAGACGGATAATGTTCCGTGAAACATCGACCTAGAGCCTTTCACCAGCTATTGACCAGTAACAACGACTCTAAAGTTCCTTCAGCCCCGGCGAAATCGACGGAAGGCTCGAATCAGTCGCACTTAGCGCGTCATTCTCCCTTGCCCGCAGGCGCATCCAGCTCAAACGCGGTATGCAACGCCCGCACCGCCAGCTCAAGGTACTTTTCCTCGATCACAACCGACACTTTGATCTCTGAAGTAGAGATCATCTGTATGTTGATGTTTTCCTTCGCCAGCGCTTCAAACATGCGGCTGGCAACGCCAGCATGAGAGCGCATGCCTACGCCGACAATCGACACCTTGGCTATCTCGGTGTCGCCTACGACTTCGCGAGCGCCCATATCGCGAGCAATGCCTTCCAGCACTTGCAGCGCGTTGTGATAGTCATTGCGGTGAACAGTGAAGGTGAAATCCGTGGTGTTATCGTGCGAGACGTTCTGCACGATCATGTCTACCTCGACATTCGCCGCGCTGATCGGCCCGAGAATCTTGAAGGCCACCCCCGGAGTATCCGGCACGCCACGAATAGTCAGCTTGGCTTCGTCACGATTGAACGCGATGCCGGAAATGATGGGCTGTTCCATGGATTCCTCTTCATCAAGGGTAATGAGGGTTCCTGGACCCTCTTGAAAACTGTGCAGCACACGCAACGGTACGCTGTACTTGCCGGCAAACTCCACGGCGCGGATCTGCAAGACCTTGGAGCCGAGACTCGCCATCTCGAGCATCTCTTCAAACGTGATTTTGTCCAGACGCTGAGCCTTGGCAACAACACGCGGGTCAGTCGTGTAAACCCCATCGACGTCGGTATATATCTGGCACTCGTCAGCCTTCAGCGCAGCGGCCAGCGCTACACCGGTGGTATCTGAGCCGCCACGACCAAGGGTGGTGATGTTGCCGCTTTCGTCCACGCCCTGGAAACCGGCCACGACGACGACACGCCCGGCCTTGAGCTCTTTCTGGATCTGCTGCGAATCGATCTGGAGGATGCGCGCCTTGGTATGGGCGCTGTCGGTCAGAATGCGAACCTGGCTGCCTGTATAGGACACGGCAGGCACACCGATCTTGATCAGCGCCATCGCCAGCAGAGCAATAGTCACCTGCTCCCCTGTAGACACCATCACGTCCAGCTCGCGGGCCACAGGTTGCTCGCTGATCTGCTTAGCCAGATCAATGAGCCGATTGGTCTCCCCGCTCATGGCCGAGACCACTACGACTATATCGTCGCCTTTTTCGCGGAACTTTTTGACCTTCGCCGCTACTTGCTCGATGCGCTCGACGGAGCCAACCGAGGTACCTCCAAACTTTTGTACGATCAAAGCCATCTCATCGCCGCCTAAGCCCGTCAAGGGCGCTTGTTAATCATTCCAGCCAGCATCACGTAGTGCTAACGACATCGGCCCGACCAGGCTCAGATTCGACACAGGCACCGAACCAACAGTCCCTTGCGGCCAGGCGAACCTGGCACTCCCCTGCTTACAAGCCGTTCGCGACGAACCCCTCGGCGATGGCTAATGCTTCGTCGAGGCGACTCACATCGCTCCCACCGCCTTGTGCCATATCCGGGCGACCGCCGCCTTTGCCGCCAACAACCGCAGCAGCCTGCTTCATCAGTTCACCAGCCTTCAAACGGCCGGTGAGATCCTGCGTAACGCCAGCCACGAGCACAATTTTTTCGTCCTGCACGCCGCCGAGCAGAATGACGCCACTGCCGAGCTTGTTTTTCAATTGATCCACCAAGGCCAGGAGCGCCTTGCCGTCCAAACCATCAATGCGAGCGGCCAAGGTTTTCACGCCTTTAACGTCCACGGCGGCGCTGGCCAGATCATTGCCAGTAGCACTGGCCGCTTTAGCCTTGAGCTGCTCCAATTCCTTTTCCAGCTGGCGGTTGCGTTCGAGCATCGCGCCCAGCTTGTCTAGCAAATTGTCACGGCTGCCTTTTACCAAGCCGGCAACCTCTTTCAACTGCTCCTCGGCACGGTTCAGATAGGCTAGCGCCTGCTCGCCAGTGACCGCTTCGATGCGCCGAACGCCTGCAGCCACACCACCTTCACTGACGATCTTGAACAAGCCTATGTCGCCGGTCCGTTTGACATGAGTCCCGCCGCACAGCTCGACAGAGAAACCGCCCCCCATGGTCAACACGCGCACCTGATCGCCGTACTTTTCGCCGAACAGCGCCATCGCACCCTTGCTCTTAGCCGTCTCGATGTCGGTTTCCTCAGTCTCAACTGCCGAATTGTTACGGATCTCGGCGTTGACCTTGTCTTCGAGCGCCTTCAGCTGTTCGGGCTTGATCGCCTCGAAATGGCTGAAGTCAAAGCGCAGCCGCTGACTGTCGACCAGCGAGCCTTTCTGACTCACGTGCTCACCAAGCATCTGGCGCAGCGCTGCGTGCAAGAGGTGAGTCGCAGAGTGGTTCAGCGCCGTGGATTGGCGCACGGAAGAGTCGACCGTCGCATCTACGGTCGCACCCACCTGCAGATTGCCACTGTCCAGGATGCCGTGATGCAGGAACGCACCACCGGCCTTGCTGGTGTCGCGCACATCGAAGCGCAGGTCATCTGCCGAAAGGTATCCGCAGTCGCCGGCCTGCCCGCCGGATTCGGCGTAGAACGGCGTCTCGTCGAGAACGACCACACCCTCCTCGCCTGCCGACAGGCTCTGTACAGCAATGCCTTCCTTGAACAACGCCAGCACCTTGCCGCTGCCGGAGGTACCCATATAACCCGTGAAACGCGTTTCACCCTCGACCTTGACCAGACTGTTGTAGTCCATGCCGAAGGCACTGGCCGAACGCGCCCGCTCACGCTGCGCCTCCATTTCACGCTCGAACCCTTCTTCGTCGAGCGTCAACTCGCGCTCACGCGCAATGTCGCCGGTCAGGTCGACAGGAAAGCCGTAGGTGTCATACAGCTTGAAGATCACGTCACCAGGAATCACGGAACCCTGAAGGTCAGCCAGATCCTGTTCGAGAATTTTCAGGCCCTGCTCAAGGGTTTTGGCGAACTGCTCTTCTTCAGTCTTCAGCACGCGCTCGATGTGCGCCTGCAGGGTCCTCAATTCGGAAAAGGCATCGCCCATTTCCGCTGCCAATGCGGCGACGAGCTTGTAAAAGAAGCTGCCCTTGGCGCCGAGCTTGTTGCCATGACGGCAGGCACGCCGAACGATACGGCGAAGCACGTAGCCGCGTCCTTCATTGGAAGGCGTCACGCCGTCGGCGATCAGGAAGCCGCAGGAACGAATGTGATCGGCCACAACCTTGAGCGAAGCCTGACCGTCGTTGCTGCAGCCAATGGCCTGAGCAGCTGCATTCAAAAGACTCTGAAAAAGGTCGATCTCGTAGTTCGAATTGACGTGCTGCAGCACAGCACTGATGCGCTCCAGCCCCATGCCGGTATCGACACTCGGAGCCGGCAGCGGATGCATCACACCATCGGCGGTGCGATTGAACTGCATGAATACGTTGTTCCAGATCTCGATGTAACGGTCGCCGTCTTCTTCCGGCGAACCCGGAGGCCCGCCCCATATGTGGTCGCCGTGGTCGAAAAAGATCTCGGTACATGGGCCACAGGGCCCGGTATCGCCCATTGCCCAGAAATTGTCTGAGGCGTACGGCGCACCCTTGTTATCACCGATGCGGACCATGCGCTCGGCCGGCACGCCTACTTCTTTCGTCCAGATGTCATAAGCTTCGTCGTCGCTGGCGTAGACGGTAACCCAGAGCTTTTCTTTGGGCAGCTTCAGCCACTTGTCAGACGTCAGGAATTCCCAAGCGTAGTTGATCGCATCGCGCTTGAAATAATCGCCAAAACTGAAGTTGCCGAGCATTTCGAAGAAGGTGTGATGGCGCGCGGTGTAGCCGACGTTCTCCAGATCGTTGTGCTTACCGCCGGCGCGCACGCACTTCTGACTGGTGGCTGCGCGGGTGTAGGCGCGTTTTTCCAGCCCGAGGAAGCAGTCCTTGAACTGATTCATGCCGGCATTGGTGAACAACAGGGTCGGATCGTTCGCGGGAATCAGCGAACTAGAGGCCACACGGGTGTGGCCCTTCTCTTCGAAGAAGCGGAGGAAGGCTTCACGGATTTCTGCGCTTTTCATAGATCTCTTCCAGAGGACTGCGGCCGAACGGCTGCAAAACGACGCGGCGAGGCGGCACCGGGAGCCGGTTCACAGCTAACCATACGGATAGCCGGCAAAGGGCCGCATTATATCGGCCCTTTGCCGCGCGCATAGAGGATAAATAAGATTGAATCAAGCTATTCGACAGCGATTCGAACCTATGCCTTGAGGAAGGCGGCGAAGGTTTCAAGAATTGGCTCGACATGCTCGGGCAATACATCCATGTGCGTTACCAGCCGCAATCGAGGCGCGGCCGTGAGGACGATTCCGCGCCCCGAGCAAAACGCTTTGAGCGACGCCGCACGATCGCCCATATCGACGTATACCATGTTGGTCTGGACCGGCTCGACGCTATAGCCCAGCGCTACCAAGCCTTTCGCGATGTCATGCGCTCGCTGGTGATCCTCGGTGAGGCGCTGCACCTGATGATCCAGCGCGTAGAGCCCTGCTGCTGCCAGCACGCCGGCCTGACGCATGCCACCGCCGACCATTTTACGCAGCCGCCTAGCCTTGGCGATAAAGGCTTCCTCACCGCATAGCACCGAACCGACAGGCGCACCCAACCCCTTGGACAAACACACCGACACCGAATCGAAATGGCGGCCGATGTCTTCTGCCGTGCAACCCAACTTGACCACTGCATTGAACAGTCGAGCGCCATCCAGATGAAGAGCGAGTCCACGCTCATACGTGAATGCTCTAGCCTCTGCCAAGTAGGCGAGCGGCAGGACTTTGCCATGCATGGTGTTTTCCAGAGCTAGCAAACGCGTGCGGGCGAAATGGAAGTCATCCGGTTTGATTGCAGCCGCGACGCGCGCCAGATCCAACGAACCATCCGGTTCCATCTCGACAGGCTGCGGCTGGATCGAACCAAGCACCGCCGCGCCGCCTGCCTCGTATTTGTAAGCGTGGGCCAACTGACCGGCGATGTACTCGTCGCCCCGCTCGCAATGCGCCATCAGCGCCAACAGATTGCTCATGGTTCCGCTGGGGACAAACAATCCAGCCTGTAATCCCAGCTGCGCCGCCAGGCTCTCCTCCAGCTTGCGGACCGTAGGATCCTCGCCATACACATCATCGCCGGTGACGGCACCCAGCATGGCCTCGCGCATCGCAGAGGTGGGCTGCGTGACCGTATCGCTGCGAAGATCAATCAGATTCATCAAAGATCCTTACCCGAATGGATTCGTCCACAGGTCACACGCCGCCTGTGCAGCCGGGACGACCTTAACGCAACAACCGAGTATCCAGAACCTTCGACCCACCACCCAACATGGTTTCAGTGATATCGATGAAGTCTTCAGTGGTTACCCGGTCCAGGCGCATCAAGCCCCGTGCAACGTCATCCAGCGAGTGGCGGCCCTTGCTGCGCTGGCGAATCTCCCGGTCAAGCTCCTGTAGCAGCAGCACAGCTCTGGCTGTGATCGGGCCACTGGATCGCTCGGTACGTAGACTATCGACCTTGCGACTCCATTTGGTCAGGTGGTCCCTGACCGCCTGGTAGCGATCCTCGCTCATGCCGCCGGCGCGGCGCATCAGTTCGATTGCGTAGTACTCGGCCAGCCCTTCGCTGATCCAGTCACTGCGGTCTGCATCGGAGATTCGGCTGAACACATGAACCAGCTCGTGCACCAGCGAACTGGTGCCATTCTCACTGACCAATGGCCGGTCGGCGTGCATGAACAGCGAGTTAGGGCCAGACAAGCCTCCACGCCACATCGGGTCACCAGCCCCGACAACCAATAGTTTTCCGGGATCGCGCGGGAATACATTCTGCATTTCAGGCCAGACGAAGGTCAGCAAGGTGAGGATATCCATCCTGCGCAGCCCCTCGCCCACCGGACCTGACACCGATACATCAGTCTCGCCCAATTGGGCGCGGCGGCTGCCTAGCTTGCCGGCAAGAACCCAGCCGGTCGGGCGATCAAAAAGGCGCTCTGGATTGTCAATGCGGAAGCGATTCTTGCCGATACGTGGCCAGCCGGTCTCTACGCTCTTCCAACCTGCCGGCAGCTCGAACTGCAGTCGAGAAACCAGCCTGACGCCATCCTGCTGGTCAAGCCGACCGGCAGGCACCAGATCGTCTCCGCGCAGCAATGCCCAGTCGTCGGTCATCCGCGCATCGAAGCGGCCGCTCTTGCGCTGATGACTGATCTTGACCCGGTAATTCAGCCGCGCCTTGCCAGGCGCGGGCCGCCAGACACCGCGACCACCCTGCTGCTCCCAGCTGCTTTCTCCATCGGTTTGGAAATCGCTGTAGGCACCTTCCTCGCCGAGATTCAGATCGAGAGACTTAACGGCGCTGCCATCCTCAAGGAGGAGCTCCACTTCTGCCGCATCCTGTTCGGGAACGAACTTGACGGTGTAGTCCAGATCGACCCGTTTGGCCGCTTGAAGTGGCGTCACGAATGAGAGCAACAGAACGGCAAGCAGCGGTAACTGACGGCGGGGCATCGAGCGGCTCCAGATTGGGTTCAGTGCTATGACGACGCGGGTCGAAGTAGATTCAACCGGCCCGGAATATCAGATGATCTTCCCAGTCTTCGTCAGCCACGGAGCCTTCGGCGATCATACGGCCCGACTGGGAAATTCGCTCGGCATGTACGGCATCCGGATCGCCACACACCAGATGATGCCAAAGCGGAAGATCCTTGCCTTCAGCTACGAGGCGATAGCCGCAGGTTGGCGGCAACCATTTGAATTGCGCCGCGTCTTTAGCTGTCAGCTGGACACAGTCAGGAACACTGGCGCGGCGATTAGGATAGTCAGTGCATCGACAACTTTTCAGATCAAGCAGTTTGCAGGCGATCCGGGTGTAATAGACGCTGCCATCCTCTTCATCCTCGAGCTTTTGCAGGCAGCACAGGCCACAGCCGTCGCACAGCGACTCCCACTCGGCCGCGTCCAGCTCGGCCAGAGTCTTGCGCATCCAGAAAGGTTCGACTTTTGCCGCCATGAAAATAGCCATCTCAAGGAAAGTTGCGAGTCTAGCCACTGCCGAGGAGCTGGCCAAGCACGGGGAAGTTCGGAGCGGTTAAGGTAGCGTAAAGCCGACCAGCGGCCGCCAGCCCAGAGCTCTACATCGGGTCATTTCGCCGGAGTAATTCTTCCGGCAAGTGCTCGATATACTCCTCCTCGGGCGGCGGCATCTGCAGGTGATAACCTTGCTTCTCGAGGTTATCGAGCACCGTCGCAATGTCCTCCTGCGCCAACTTGCGTTCAGGCGTAAGGACGACATCAAAGGCAAGCTGCGGCGGGCCGAAGGCCGCAAGCAGGGCTTCAGGGACCCGGGCGAGCGCTTCGCTGCGCTCGACGTACAGGTACATCCCGCTCTTGCGCGGGCTTCTATAAATGGAGCAGATGCGTTTCATGATTTCTCTTCCAGCACTTCGAGAAGGGCCTGCCCCATTCGTTCACGACGCCAACCACGCAGCGAATCAGGCAGTTCGTAAGGACCGTCGGGATATCCGGTTTTCAACAAGGCTTCCAGCACCTTCTTGCGCAGCATCAGTTCCGGTGCGATGTCCATGACTTGGGCTTCCCGCTGACCGACAGCACGTAGTTTTTTCAGCAGTCCCGACGCATCGAGTGGCAACGGCTCCGGTAAAGATTGCGGCCAGTCCTGCTCGGGCGTAGAGGCGGCCGTACGGATCAGTTCGAGCAAAGTCTCGCCATCCTGGCGCACCGTGCGCGGGTGCATGTCATCGATACGCGCCAGGCTTACAAGATCAGTCGGCTGGGTGCGCGCCAGCGGCCACAGGCTGTGCTCACGTAGCACCCGATTGCGCGGCTGATTACGTGCTCGCGCCTGCCGCTCACGCCAGGCCGTCAGGACTCGCAGCACTGCAAGCTGACGCGGTTTGAGGCGCCAAGCCTGTTTGACCTCACGGTAGGCTTCGTCAGGATCGGTTTCACGCTGTAGATTGGCGACCAGCTCCGCACCATCCTCCAACACCCAAGCACGCTTTTCGTCGGACAGCTTTGGCAGCAGCACCTCGTACAACTCCGCCAGGTGCTGTGCGTCTTCGGCTGCGTAGCGCACCTGCATCTCACTCAACGGCCGCTGAAGCCAATCGGAACGGGTCTCACCTTTTGGCAGCTCGATGTTCAGCACGCTCTGCACCAACCGCGAGTAGCCCATTGAGAATCCGATGTTCAGATAGCCGGCGGCAAGTTGCGTATCGAACAACGGCACCGGCAGGTTACCGGTAAGCCGCCAGAGAACTTCCAGATCCTCGCTGCAGGCATGCAGGACTTTCACGACCGACGAGTCCGTCAGCAAACCCGCAAACGCAGACCAATCGGTAATCAACAACGGGTCGATCAGATAGGCACAACGCCCGTCACCGACCTGCAGCAGCGCGGCGATCGGGTAAAACGTATCGACCCGCATGAACTCTGTGTCCACCGCTACATAAGGCAGCTGGCGCCACTCGGAACAAAGTCGGGTCAGTTGCGCATCATCCAGCACCCATTGAGTTTCGATGGCCACTAGGCCCTCCTTGTTGTTCGGTGTTACGACCGACGAGCGGGCGAAAAGGCACGCAGTATATATCGCGCCCTCGTATTCGCAGCGCTTTGATCGGCCACGCCGGCCTGCGTGATAACGTTCCCGCAAAATCCGCACGGAGACCTGCCATGCCACTTGCTCAACTGATCGACCCCGCTGAACTGACCGCACGACGCTCGGAGCCAAACCTGTGCATTCTGGATTGTCGGTTCGCGCTCGAAGACGCTGATCAAGGTAGGCGCAGCTATGAGCAGTCGCATATCCCCGGGGCGCGCTTTCTCGATCTGGAAAAGGATCTCTCAGGCCCAGTAGCTCGCGGCCAGACTGGTCGACATCCGTTGCCGCAGCCGGAGCATCTGATCGCACGCCTTCGCGCTGCAGGCCTGAACAATGACAGCGAGGTCGTGCTCTACGACGATGGCCCTGGCGCATTCGCCGCGCGGGCATGGTGGCTACTGGCATGGCTAGGCAAACGCAGCGGTGTTTATTTACTGGATGGGGGTTTCAAAGCCTGGTGTGAGGCTGGCGGGCTGGTAACCGAAGAAATGGCAGATCGTCAGCCAGGCCAGTTTGACGGTACGCCCGACGAAGATCTGCTGTTCTCTGCACAACAGCTGACGGAACGCCTGGGGCAGCCAGGCCTGACCTTGATCGATGCTCGTGCCCTACCCCGATTTCTCGGCGAGCTCGAACCGATCGACCCCGTGGCCGGACACATTCCTGGCGCTCGCTGTGTGCCGTTCGCTGAAAACCTTGATGCCACGGGGCACTTTCTCTGCCCCGACGAGCTGCGCTCACGATTCGAACGGTTACTGACCGATCAGCCAGCAGACACTGTCGTGGCTTACTGCGGATCTGGCGTAACGGCCTGTCATAACCTGTTTGCCTTGTGTCTGGCCGGCTACCCACTAGCCAAACTGTACCCAGGCTCATGGAGCGAGTGGATCACCGATCCTGGGCGCCCCGTGGCCTGACCCAAGCAGCAAAATATGACCGCATGGTCAAACCAGGCCTGATGGCTTTTATCTGCTATTCGACCGCTTATCGGCGCCGATCGTCGCGCTTTACGAAAAATTGCACTCTTTCGTTTGCGACGAATCAGAGAAGCTTGATAGGGTCCGAGCCGCTTTTTCCCCTGGAGTACAACAATGAAAAAAACATGGTTGAAGACCGCGATTGCAGTAGCCGTAGGCGCCCTTTCCACTCAGGCCATGGCTGCCGGCTTCGCCCTCAACGAACAAAGCATCAGCGGCATGGGCACCTCGTTCGCCGGTCGCTCTTCTTCTGCCGATGACGCGTCCACACTATTTGGCAACCCAGCAGGGATGTCGCGCCTGAAGCGTGAAGAAGTCAGTTTCGGTATGGCGGCTATCAATGCCAATACGGATATCAGTGATGCATCTGCAGCATCACCACAAATACAACAGCTAGGTAACGCCCGCGTTCCGTTCGACGGCAGCAATGATGGCGATATGGTTCCCTTCACCGCTGTACCGATGGGCTACTACGTCAAACCGATTGATGACAAGTGGGCAGTTGGCGTGGGCGTGTACGTACCGTTCGGCGTCATTGCCGACTACGAGAGTGGTTTTCAGGGACGCTATCATGGCGACTACAGCGAAGTGCGTGTTATCACCGTACAGCCAACCGTGAGCTATCGCTTCAACGAAAAATTGTCGGTCGGCTTCGGCCCGACGATCAACCGCATCGACGGCGAATTACAGAGCGCCACAATCAACCCGTTGAGCCTTGGGTCAAATGATGGGCGTGTAAAGGTCAAAGGTGACGACACTGCTGTTGGTTTCAATGCTGGCATCCTTTATGAACTTACGCCGCATACCCGTATGGGTTTGGCTTATCGCTCTAAGGTCGAATATACCCTAGAGGGAGATACTGAACTCAAAGAAGGGTTCAATCAGCTGGGCATGGCCGGCACGTACGATGCATCCCTCGACCTGACCACGCCCGAAGCGATTGACGTCTCTGTCACCCATGAACTCAACGATCAGTGGACGATGTATGCTGGCGCGATGCTGACCCGCTGGAGCCGCTTCGAGGCGATCGTGATCGAAAATGAAGGCCTTCCGTCAGGTTCGCTCAACCCTATCATTGAGGAGCAGGACTGGCATGACACTTGGTCGTACGCGCTAGGTGCTGCTTACAAGGTGAACAAAGAATGGACTTTGCGCACAGGTCTTGCTTTCGATCAAAGCCCAACCAATAACACGCATCGGTCACCTCGTATTCCAACTGGCGACCGCACAGCAGTGAGCTTTGGTCTGGCTTGGAACCCCTCAGACGACGTTACGGTTGACCTCGCCTATTCATATCTATGGGAAGAGGAGACAACAGTCCGCCGTGACCATCCATCCAAAGGCGTCTACAACGCCACCTACGAAAACAGCGCTCACGGTTTCGGCGCTGCCATGACCTACCGCTTCTGATGCACCCGCCCCGACCGCTCGGTCGGGGCATCCCTCCGCTACTTTGCCAACGCCTTTTCCACCGCAGCGATCAGCTCTGGATCGTCCGGTTCGACTTTGCTCGAGAAGTAATCGACCACCTTGCCGTTGCGATCGACTACATACTTGTAGAAGTTCCAGCGCGGGGCCCCGCCGGCCTGCTCGGCCAGCTCGCGAAACAACGGAATTGCGTCGCCGCCACGCACAGGCTGTGTCTGCGTCATCGGAAAGGTCACGCCGTAATTGACGTAGCAAACCTCAGCCGTCTCCGCCGCATCGTCTGACTCCTGAAAGAAGTCATCGGACGGCACGCCAAGAATCATCAGCCCATCATCTTTAAAACGCTGATACAGCGCCTCCAGCCCTTTGAACTGAGGGGCGAAGCCGCAAAAGCTGGCGGTGTTGACCACTACTAACGCCTTGCCCTGAAACTGCTCACAGAGATCGATGGTTTCCTTTGATCGCAGCTGCGGAAGCTCATGCTGAAGCAACGCTGGGCACTGCTCGGCCGCTGCAGGACCAGCCACTAAAAGCAGCGCAAGTGAGGCGGCAATCCATTCGATTTTCATAACAGAGCTCCAGATGGAATCGAAGCCACGCTACTCCCGAGTCACGCCGGGAGCAACGGTGTCTATCGGCCAAGACCAGGGCCACCACAAAAACGCTATATACAACTCTATATAGCGCTTGCCAGAATGGTCACCCCGACCGGAGCCGATCATGAGCGATCCCAGACAATTCGAGCCATTGCGCATTGATGGGCAGCTCTGGTTCAACCGGGGCGAGAAAGGTTATCTCGGCGGCAAACGCATCGAGCTGCTCGAACAGATCGAGGCAACCGGGTCCATTACCCGCGCCGCCAAGGCTATCAACCTCAGCTACAAAGCGGCGTGGGATGCGGTAGATACTATGAACAATCTATCCGAACGTCCGCTGGTGATGCGTAACGCTGGCGGCGCGAAGGGTGGCGGAACGCAACTGACCGGTTTCGGTCGAGAGATGCTGCATATCTGGCAGCGCATGCAGCGCGAGTATGAGCGCTTCTTGGCGCAGGTCGCCCAGGGTATCGATGGATTCGAGGATTTTGACAAACTGCTTCGAGCGATCGCCATGAAAACCAGTGCACGCAACCAGTTTCGAGGCCAGATCACAAATGTAGAAAGAGGCGCAGTGAACGGCAGCGTCAGCCTGGACATCGGCGACGGACAAACCATGACCGCCACGCTGACCAATGACAGCATCGACGAGCTTCAGCTCGCGACGGGCAAAGTTGCCATGGCGCTGATCAAAGCCAGTTTCGTCCTGCTGTCGCCTGACCCCGACGTGAAGATCAGCGCCCGCAACCGCCTGACCGGGACAGTCAGCGCGATCACGCCTGGCGCGGTCAACTGCGAGGTCAAGCTGCTGCTTCCCGGTAACCGCACACTGGGTGCGGTGATCACCAATGAAAGTACAGAGGCGCTGGGATTAGCGGTCGGCCAGCCTTGTACGGCACTGATCAAGGCCTCCCACGTGATCATCGCGGTAGATTGAGGACATGATGATTCACACTCGAATGACGCTAATAGCGCTGCTGGCGGCGGCACTCTCACCCCTGATGGTTCGTGCCGACGATGTCCAGGTTGCGGTGGCGTCGAATTTCACCGCCCCGATGCGCGTCATTGCCGAACGGTTCGAGCGCGACACAGGCCACAAAGCACTGCTGTCCTTTGGCTCGACCGGAAAACTCTACGCACAGATTCGCAACGGTGCACCTTTCTCAGTACTTCTGGCGGCCGATGAACAGGTTCCCGCCAGGCTGGAAGACGAAGGGTTGGGCGTCGCTGGAAGCCGCTTCACCTATGCCATTGGCACACTGATGTTGTGGTCGGCCCAAGAAGACCTCGTTGATGATCAGGCCGCCGTGCTCAGTGACCAAGCGTTTCGCCACCTGGCCATCGCCAACCCAAAGACCGCGCCCTACGGGGCCGCGGCTGTGGCCACGCTAAAAAAGCTGGGCCTGTCAGATTCGGTCCGGGGCAAATTAGTGCAGGGCGAAAACATCGCACAAACCCATCAGTTCGTTGCCAGCGGCAACGCCGAACTCGGCTTCGTTGCCCTTTCGCAGGTAGTTGAAGATGGAGTGATACGGCAAGGTTCAGGCTGGGTGGTGCCTGCCGCCTACCATCCACCGATTCGCCAGGACGCCATTTTGCTGAACAAAGGTCAGGACAACCCAGCGGCGCGAGCGTTGCTCGATTACCTGCAAAGCGCAGAGGCAGCCGAGGTGATCAAAGCCTTCGGTTATGACCGGTAGGTAATGGAATTGCCCACTCTGGATGACGCCAGCCTCTCTGCCATATGGCTGACACTTAAACTCGCCAGCGTCACCACCCTCCTGCTGCTGCTATTAGGTACGCCCATTGCCTGGTGGCTGGCGCGGACCCGCTCACGCCTTAAAGGCCCCATTGGCGCCGTGGTGGCGCTGCCTCTGGTGCTGCCGCCCAGCGTGCTCGGTTTCTATCTGCTGGTCGCGATGGGACCCAATGGACCCGTTGGGCAACTGACCCAGTCGCTCGGTCTGGGTGTCTTGCCGTTCACCTTTGCCGGGCTGGTAGTGGGGTCGGTTTTCTACTCGATGCCCTTCGTCGTGCAACCGTTGCAGAACGCCTTCGAAGCCATTGGTGGACGCCCCCTGGAAGCCGCGATGACCTTGCGTGCAGGGCCAGTGGACACCTTCTTCAGCGTCGTGTTGCCGCTGGCTCGGCCAGGTTTCGTAACCGCCAGCATTCTCGGCTTTGCCCATACAGTCGGCGAGTTCGGTGTGGTGTTGATGATCGGCGGCAACATTCCGGAGAAAACCCGCGTGCTATCCGTGCAGATCTACGATCACGTCGAAGCCTTGGAATATACCCAGGCACACTGGCTCGCCGGTGGGATGCTGCTGTTTTCCTTTCTCGTACTGCTCACGCTCTATGCGAGCCCCATTCGGCAGGGGTGGCGCGGATGACCAGCAACCCGAGCGGGATCCATGCTCGCCTGCGCCTGACCCATCCAGGTTTCACGCTGGACGTCGATGTCGAACTACCGGGGCGAGGTGTTACCGCTCTGTTCGGTCCTTCGGGCTCGGGCAAGACCAGTTGCCTGCGTTGCATCGCAGGGCTCGAACGCGGCAGCACGGGCGCGTTGGTGGTCAACGGCGAATGCTGGCAGGACTCAAGCCGTGAGTGGTTTATGCCACCGCACCAGCGCGCCATTGGCTACGTGTTTCAGGACGCCAATCTTTTTGCCCATCTGTCTGTCAGAGGCAATCTCGAATTCGGCATGAAGCGCATCCCGACGAGGGACCGGCGCGTCGCTTGGGATCAGGCTGTCGAGTTGCTGGGTATCGCGCACCTCTTGCAGCGGATGCCGGAGCGGCTTTCCGGCGGAGAAAGGCAACGGGTAGGAATTGCGCGCGCCCTGCTTACCAGCCCACGCCTGCTGTTGATGGACGAGCCGCTGGCTGCGCTCGATGTGAAGCGCAAACAGGAAATCCTGCCGTACCTTGAACGTTTGCATGACGAACTGGATATCCCCCTGCTCTATGTCAGCCACGCGCCAGACGAAGTGGCGCGACTGGCTGACCACCTGGTCCTGCTCGATGAGGGCAAGGTCGTGGCGCAGGGAGCACTTCATGAAACCCTGGCACGCCTGGATCTGCCGACCGCGTTCGGTGAGGATGCTGGCGTTGTCATCGAGTCGGAAATTACGGGACACGACCTGGATTATCACCTCACTCGCCTGACGTTTCAGGGCGGTGATGTGCTGGTAGCGCAGCGGAGCGAAGCGGTCGGGCATCGGCTGCGCTTTCGCGTCCATGCGCGGGATGTCAGCCTGACGCTGGAACGTGCAGAGGGCACCAGCATCAGCAACCTGCTACCGGTGCAGGTGGATGAAGTCGTCAGTGCCGATACGCCCGCGCATGTCCTGGTCCGTCTAAATGCCCAGGGCACACCGCTGCTGGCTCGCATTACGCGGCGCTCGGCCGACCAGCTCGGCGTCATCGAAGGTAAAGCGCTTTGGGCGCAGATCAAGACAGTCGCTCTGCTGGGATGAGGTGCCTGGCTAGCCCAGCAGCGCCAGACCAACCAGCACCGCGCATTCCACCAGTTCCAGCAAAGCTCCGGCAGTGTCGCCTGTGGTTCCGCCCAGACGCCGGACCAGACTACGACGCACTAGCATTCCAACCGCCGCTGCGACCCCCAGCGCAAGCCAGCCACTGGCTCCCATCAGCACGCCAGCAAGCACGATCAGCGCCAGTACGAACCGAGCCTCTGAGCGCGGCATGTGCTCGGCTAAGGCTTGGCCCAAACCACCCGGCCGCACATAGGCGGTGGTAAGAAACAGCCCCAACATTGCGCTTCGCCCCAACAGTGGTACTGCCAACAGCATCAACAGGTTGCCTTGCTCAAGCAGCGTCCATAGCGCGACGAATTTCAACAGCAGCAATAACACCAGCACGGCGACCGCAACCGGACCGCTGCAGGGGTCTTTCATGATCGCCAGAGTACGTTCCCGGTCGCCGAATCCGCCCAGCCAGGCATCCGCGCTATCGGCCAGGCCATCGAGGTGCAACGCACCGGTCAGCCAGACCCACGCGGCTAACAGCAGAGCAGCTTTTAGTGGCGCCGCCGCATTGCCAAGCGCCATGCCGAGGAAGCAGAGCATGCTGCCCAACAGCAACCCAACTAACGGGTAATACAGCAGGGATCTGCCGATCAACCGTGGCTCGGGGATGCTGTGCAGTCGCACCGGGAGGCAGGTCAGAAACTGCAGCGCAATCAGAAAGGGCTGCATCGTTCTTCCAGCCAGAGCGTGGCGTCGTTGAAACCGGTTCTCAGGCCGAACAACGCGCCATGACTGACCTCGACCTGCAACAGACATTCTCGCGGCAGACCACGGGCCTCTGCCAGCAGCAGCCGCATCACGCCCGCGTGGGTGACGAGTAATACACGTTCGCCCGCGCAACGATCGGTCAGTCGCTCGATTGCCGCCAGCACGCGCTTCTCAAAGTCCGCGACGGGCTCCGCACCGGGCGGAGTGAATCCGTACGGGTCGTTCCAGAAGCGCCCCAGGGCTTCGCTCTGATCGACCATCAGGTCGGCGGCGGTGCGCCCCTCCCAATCGCCAAAGTTCAGCTCGCGCAGGTCAGGCTCAAGATTGAGCTCAAGGGATTGTTGCTCGGCGAGTTCAGTTGCAAAGTCTGCGCAGCGGCGCAGGGGCGAACTGATGATTCGGTCCCAAGGCCCGGCACCGGCGACGGCGGCGCGCATCTGCTGCCAACCCTTTACGGTAAGCGCATCATCCAGCCGCCCTCGAAATCCGCCACCGGACTCGGTTTCGCCATGTCGCACCAACTCCAGCTGAACACTCATGAGTGCTTCGCCGCGACAGCAGCTTCGTCGAACGTGGCCATGCCGTCGTGAAGCGCGCAGGCCAGCCGAAGCAGCGGAACCGCCAGCGCCGCGCCGCTGCCCTCGCCTAGCCGCAGACCGAGATCCAGAAGCGGGCTTGCATCCAGGGCTGTAAGCACAGCGAGATGGCCCGGCTCGGCCGAGCGGTGCGCGAAGAGCAGCCAGTCACGACACGCCGGATTCAGCCGCACGGCGCACAACGCTGCCACACTGCAGATATAACCGTCGACCAGCGCGACGATTCCTAGCTGCGCGCAGGCAATATAAGCGCTGGTGAGCGCGGCCAGTTCGAAACCACCGACCCGCTGCATCCAGCCAAAGGTGTCGTGCGGCCCCGCATGCAGCGCCAGCGCCCGTTCGATGACTGCACTCTTTTGGGCAATACCAGCCGCATCCAGGCCGGTGCCTGGCCCAGCCAGTTCGTGAGGCGCGCAACCCAGCAAGGCGCAGGCCAGCGCCGCCGCAGTAGTGGTATTGCCGATGCCCATTTCGCCGCCAATGAACAGCTCGCTGCGCTGTTGTTGCGCCCGCAGCACAGTGTCGCGCCCAGCCTCCATGGCGAGCTGGCAGGTTTCGGCACTCATGGCCGATTCTCTGGTGAAATTGCGGGTGCCCGGCCCCAGCGAAAGATGGCGCACCCGAGGCAGCGACAACGGAGCCACCGTTCCCAGATCAATCACCTCCAGCATCGCGTCGAGCTGCTTGGCAAGCACACTGATCGCGGCGCCGCCGTTGACGAAGTTACCAAGCATCTGACCAGTGACCGATTGCGGAAATGCCGAGATACCTTCCTCGGCGACACCGTGATCTCCGGCAAAAATGGCGATGAAAATACGCTGAACCGAGGGTCGCTCGCGCCCTTGCAAAGACGCCAGCTGGGGGATCACCGAGTCGATACGCCCCAGCGCACCCGCCGGTTTAGTCAGCTGAGCATCGCGCTGCTGTGCCGCCCGGCGTGCCACTTCGTCCGGTACCCGGCAGGCCTCCAACCACCACTGCGTGTTCAAAGCGCCACTCCTTTAAGGGTCATTGGCAAGCCCGCCACGGTAAAGATCACCCGCTGACAACGCTCGGCGATGGCTTGATGTAACAGGCCGGTTTCATCGACATAACGGCGGGTCAGCTCGCCCAGCGGCACCACACCCAGCCCGGTTTCATTGCTCACCATCACTACCCGTCCCGGCAGCTCATGAAGACACTCGAGCAAGGCATCGCGCTCCTCAACCAGGCGAGTCTCGTCGTCCAGCATCAGCAAATTGGTGAGCCATAGTGTCAGGCAGTCCACCAGCAGGCAGCGATCCGCTCGGGCGTGTTCGCGCAGGATTGAAGCCAGCGCCAGTGGTTCTTCAATCAGCCCCCAGCTGGCAGGGCGCCGGGCACGATGATGAGCGATGCGCTCGCTCATCTCGCCGTCAAGCGGCTGGCTCGTGGCGATGTAAGTGACCGCCAGGCCACTTTCAACGGCAAGCCGCTCGGCCAACCGGCTCTTTCCGGACCGCGCCCCACCGAGGATGAGCTCAATCATGCCCCCGTCTCCCTTGATAGCCCGCAAAGCGCCAACAGCTGCGAGGCGTCCAGATGCTTGTCCACCAGATCCGCCAGGCGCTCGATGTCCCGTTCGCGCAGTGCCTGGTAATCGACCCGCTGCGCCTTCTCCAGCCCGGCCCAGCGCAGCAGTGACTCGCAAGCAGCGGGAGACTCGAACAGGCCATGGAGGTAGGTGCCGAGCACCTGGCCATCCTCGCTGATCGCACCGTCACCGCGCCCCTCTTCGAGTCGTACGGCAGCACGCTCCAGTGCCGGTCCGTCACTGATGCCCGCGTGAATCTCGTAGCCGGTGATGTCGGCGCCATCAATCGCCAGTCGACCCCTGACGTTGCGCAGCTGCTTGTGCGCAGCCAGCGTCGTGGAGAACCTCAGCAGTCCCAGCCCGTCGCTTTGCCCAGCCGGTCCTTCCAGCCCCAGCGGGTCGGCAATTGCGTCGCCCAGCATCTGCAGGCCGCCACAAATCCCCAGCACCTTGCCGCCGTAGCGCAGATGCCGCTGGATCGCCGGCTCCCAACCTTGCGCGCGCAACCATGCAAGGTCCGCGCGCACGCTTTTCGATCCCGGCAGGATAATCAGATCGGCAGATGGCACAGTTTGCCCCGGCCCGATAAAGCAGAGATCAACCTGCGGATGCAAACGCAGCGGATCGAAGTCGGTGTGGTTGCTGATACGCGGCAACACCGGCACCACCACTTTCAGGGTCTGCTCGCTCTTCGCCGACTGACGCACGTCGACGGCGTCTTCTGCTTCGAGGTGGAAATCCATAAGGTAAGGCAGCACCCCGAGAACGGGCTTGCCCGTGCGCTGCTCGAGCCAGTCGAGGCCCGGCTGCAGCAGCGCAATATCACCGCGAAAGCGGTTGATAACAAAGCCTTTGACCCGTGCCTGCTCACTTGGGCTGAGCAATTCCAGTGTTCCGACCAGATGCGCGAACACCCCGCCCTTATCGATATCGGCGATGAGGATCACCGGGCAGTCCACCTTTTCGGCAAAGCCCATATTGGCGATATCGTTGGCGCGCAGATTGATCTCGGCCGGCGAACCCGCGCCCTCGACCATCACCACCTGATAGCCATCGCTGAGGCGCTTGTGCGACGCCAGCACCGCCTCCATCGCCACGCGTTTGTAGTCGTGATAGGCCACCGCATCCATGTTGCCGACGGCCCGGCCGTGAATGATGACCTGCGCGCCCACATCGCTGTTGGGCTTGAGCAGGATTGGATTCATGTCGGTGTGCGGCGGCAAGCCGGCGGCCTGGGCCTGCACCGCTTGAGCACGCCCGATCTCGCCACCGTCGGCGGTAACCGCGCTGTTCAGCGCCATGTTCTGCGGTTTGAACGGCACGACGGTGATGCCCTTTCGCTTGAGCCAGCGACAAAGTGCGGTCACCAGCGTGCTCTTGCCAGCGTCGGAGGTTGTGCCCTGAACCATCAAGGTGCTCATGTGCGTACCGCCTGATAGCTGATCAGCGCCCGGGTCAGCCGCGCCCATCCGGCTTCGTCCGCCGGCAGCCCGAAGCGCACACTCGACGGACACAGGAAGCGACGCACCAGAATGCCCTGGCAGGCCAGAAACTCGTGAAGCATCGTGGCTTCCTCCGTCACAACCCAATGAAAAAGCCCGCAGCCCCCGGTGGGCGGCAACCCCTGCTCTGAAAGCAGCTGCGCCAGTCGCTCGCTATCGTTTCGCAAGCGCTCGCGTTGACGGTGCTGCCCCTCACGATCACCAAGCAAGACGGTACCGATGAAACGTGACGGGCCGGCAATCGGCCATGGCCCAAGGGCATCGCCGAGCACGGACAGCAAGCCTTGCTCCGCCAGCACGAAACCCAGCCGCGCACCGGCCATGCCGAAAAACTTGCCGAACGAGCGCAAAACGATCAGCCCTGGTAAGTGGCTATGCGGGGCCAGGCTGTTAGACGGGGTTGGGTCCATGAAAGCTTCGTCGACAATCAGCCAGCCACCACGCTCGGCAAGACGGCCATGCCAGCCGAGTAATTGCTCCGGTGGCAGCAGACGTCCAGTGGGGTTATTCGGGTTGACCACAACCAGCACATCGAGACTATCGAGGGCCCGCGGCACGCTGCCCTCGCTGAATTCGCTGAGGCGGTGCCCTTCCCGGCGCCATGCCGCTGCGTGCTCTGCATAACAGGGCGAGACGATTCCGACCTGCAGCGGCCCGCGCAGGCGCGGCAACATTTGAATCGCTGCCTGGGAGCCGGCCACTGGCAGTAGCGAGGTGGCACCGAAATAGGCCTGTGCAGCGGGCTCCAGTTTGTCTTCTGTTTCCGGCAGACGCCTCCAGGCTTCGGCGGGAATGGCCGGCAGATCGAAACCGTAAGGTGCGATGCCAGTGGAAAGATCCAGCCAATCCTGCAGCGGAATATCGAAATGCTCGGCCGCCCTGCGCAGCCTTCCGCCATGCTCAAGCACTCAACCAGTCTCCGAACAACAGCACCAACAACCACAGACCGACGCCCGCCCAGACCATGTCCAATGCGCGTTCGATGTCGCGCGCCTGAGGCGCTTCGCCTTCGCCAAGCACGGGTCTGTGGTGCAGCTCGCCGTGGTAGACCGCCGAACCGCCCAACGCCACGCCCAATGCCCCCGCCCCGGCAGCCATCACGGGCCCGGCGTTGGGGCTGTCCCAAAGCGGCGCCTGGGTACGCCAGCAGCGCCAGGCTCGGCGCGTCTGGCCCAGCAAGGCATAGGTCAGCGCAACCAGCCGGGCAGGAATGAAGTTGAGCACGTCATCGATACGCGCCGCAGCCCAGCCGAATCGCTCGAAGCGCTCATTGCGGTAGCCCCACATGGCATCGAGCGTATTGCTCAGTCGGTACAGGATCACGCCCGGCGCGCCCGCCAGCACCAACCAGAAAAGCGCGGCGAATACCGCATCGCTCCCGTTCTCCAGTGCCGACTCGGTCGCCGCCCGGGCGACGCCCTGCTCGTCGAGCTCGCGCGTATCGCGGCTGACGATGAACCCGACACGCAAGCGCGCCTCGGCCAAGTCACCCTGGCGCAGCGCACGGGCAACCGGCAGCAAATGGTCGCCAAGACTGCGTAGACCCAGAGCCATATAGAGCAAGCAGATCTCAACCAGCCAGCCAACGCCCGGCAATGAACCGAGTAGCCACGCCAATCCCGTAAGCGGCAGCACGGCGAGACACCAGGCAGTTACGCCGTGGCTGCGCCAACCGCGACCGTCGGGCCCGTTGAAGTGGCGCTCGAGCCGATCAGCCAGCGTGCCGAATGCAATCAGCGGGTGACCGCGACGCGGTTCGCCGAGTGCCGCATCCAGCGCAACCCCCGCTAAACAGCTTAGGGCCACGCTCACGACTGACGGTCCCAGTAATTATCGAACAGCAACTCAGTGAGTTGTCGCGGCTGGGTCCAACCTTCAAGCGCGAGCATTGGCGAAGGGTAGAACTCAGCCACCGGGCCAAGGCAAATCACCGCAACCGGCTTGGCCCCCGTGGGCATCTGCAGCAGATCGGCTAGCGCTTGAGGATCGAATAGCGATACCCAGCCCATGCCCAGCCCTTCAGCCCGCGCAGCGAGCCAGAGATTCTGGATCGCACAGGCAGCCGAAGCGAGGTCCATGTCCGGCATTGTGCGACGGCCAAACACGTGGGCCTCGCGACCCTCCATCAACGCGACGACCAGCAACTCAGCGCAATCGTGAATGCCCTCAACCTTGAGCTTCATGAATGCCTCGCCACGCTCGCCCAGCGCATCAGCGGTCAGGAGTCGCTCCTCCTCGACCAGATCGGCAATGGCGCTTCGCAATTCAGGAAGGCTGATACGCAGAAAACGCCAAGGCTGCATCAAGCCCACGCTGGGCGCCTGATGCGCGGCTTCGAGCAGGCGCGCCAGCAGCGCCGGTGCGACGTCGCCTCCGTTGAAATGCCGCATGTCGCGCCGCTCGCCAATGGCCCGGTAAACTCCGGCCCGCTGCTCGTCGGTGAAGGCTGAATCGTTCATGGACAGAGCATTGCCGCAGCCGCGCGGAAATCGGACGGCATGTAGAAGTGAATATAGGAAGCCGTCAGCCGACCCTGCCGGTACACCGCCTCAGCCGTTCGTTTGTAGTTTGGGCATTCGCCTCTCGCCAGTGGCTGCATTGGCGATTCGAGCGAGGAATGGTGAAAGGTGTGGCCACGCAGGCGCCCTTCCGGCAGCTGCACCTCCTGCAGCGCCAGTGCGGTAAAGCGCTTCTGCATCTGCGCTTCGCCAGGAATCAAGCCAAGCATGCTCTCCCGGATTCCGTCCTGGCCGGTCAGGCCGTCGAGCAGATAAAGCATGCCGCCACATTCGGCAAGCATTGGCTTGCCTGCATCGTGATGGGCGCGTATCGCCTCAGCCATCGCATGGTTGCGGCTCAACGCTCGCAGATGCAGCTCCGGGTAGCCGCCCGGCAAGTAAAGGCTATCCACAGCAGGCAAACGGGAAAATCGCAGCGGCGAGAAGAACAGCAGCTCCGCGCCCAGCGCTTGCAACAGATCGAGATTGGCCTGATAGACGAACGAGAAGGCGGCGTCACGTGCCACACCGATACGCACCCCGCTCAACAGTTTCGGCAGTGTCTCGGGTGCCGGTGGCGGAAAGCTGATCGCTGCTGGCAGGCTGCAATCCGCGCTCGCCGCCAGGGCGTCGGCAGCCGCGTCGAGTCGGGCGTCCAGATCGGCCAGCTCCTGCGCCTGTACGAGACCCAGATGACGGCTGGGCAGGCCAACAGATTCAGCGCGAGGCAGGGCGCCGAACCAACCGAGATTCTCAGGCAGGCAGTCGCGAAGGATTTCACCGTGTCGGCCGCTACCGACCCGGTTGGCCAACACACCGGCAAACGGCAGATCCGGCTGATAACTGGCCAAACCGTGGGCGAGCGCCCCGAAGGTCTGTGCCATCGCCGAACCATCGACTACCGCCAAAACCGGTACTCCGAACTGGCGCGCCAGATCCGCTGCCGAGGGCGTGCCATCGAACAGTCCCATGACCCCTTCGATAAGAATCAGATCGGCATCGCGCGCCGCTTCCCAGAGCAGGCGGCGACTTTCGGCCTCGCCCACCATCCACAGGTCGAGCTGATAGACCGGGTGGCCGCTGGCGCGCGCCAGCACCATGGGATCCAGAAAATCCGGCCCGCACTTGAATACACGCACCCGTTTACCTTGACGGGTGTGCAAGCGAGCCAGGCCAGCCGTTACAGTGGTTTTACCCTGGCCTGAGGCGGGTGCGGCTATCAGCAAGGCTGGGCAATGATGCGAAGTGTTCATCGCCCGCCTCCGCCTCCAGCAGCACACACCCTTAGCTCAAGCGTCAAAATTCGATTCCCTTCTGCGCTTTCACACCCGCTTTGAAAGCATGCTTGACCAAGCTCATTTCAGTCACGGTGTCGGCGGCTTCAATCAACCCCGGCGGCGCGCCGCGGCCGGTGACCACCACATGCTGCAACAGCGGTCGCGACTCGATATCAGCCAGCACCGGATCAAGCTCCAGGTAGCCATATTTGAGCGCGATGTTCAGCTCATCCAGCACCACCAGGCCAACCTCCGGATCGGCCAACAGTTGAGCCGCGACGTTCCACGCCTCCTTTGCTTTGGCGATATCACGCTGGCGGTCCTGGGTTTCCCAGGTGAACCCTTCGCCCATCACGTGGTAGCGAACCTCGTCGGGAAAGCGTCGGAAGAAACTCTCCTCGCCGGTGCTGGCAGCGCCTTTGATGAACTGCACCACGCCAACCTTGATACCGTGGCCGAGGGCACGAGCCACCATGCCAAAGGCCGAGCTGCTCTTGCCCTTGCCATTGCCGGTGTGGACCAGCAGCAAACCGTGCTCGTCCTGTGCTTCGGCAATCTTCTCGTCTACCACGGCCTTTTTACGCTGCATGCGCGCCTTGTGGCGGGCATCGCGCTCGCTGGACTCACTCATGCTCGAGCGCCTTCACGCTGTGCAGTCCAAGCACGCAGCCCGACGAACAAGACCGCAGCTGTGCCGACATACAGGGCCAGATTGCCCAGGTAACGGGGGTAGTAGGTGCCGATGCGCTCAGCCAGGTGCGCCAGGCTCGGATCCGGATAGCGGCCGGAGAAAAACAGGAAACCACCGCCGGAAAACAGGTAGCACACGAAGGCGCTGAGCACCACGACGCCCGCCAGCAACGCCAGGCTGCTCAGTTGGTCACGGTGCAACCGCGCATACATCCGTCCGCCGAACCACAGGGAGCCGTAGGCAGGCATCAGCATCCAGTAAGCCGGTGACATGCAATAACTGCTCACGCCCTGCCATTGGATGGCGGCGAAATCCAGCAGCGACGCCTCGACAAACAAAGCCGGAAACACCCAGCGCGGCGCCAGCAGCACACCCGCCAGAAAGAACACCGCCCATGAAGCGCTTGGCAAATTTACCGAGGCGAAGTGTTGGCCACGGGTCATAGCCATCAGCACCGCCAGTGCAATACCGACAGCCAGTTGGGCTCTTGGGGACAGTTTTATCATCGGTGTTCTCCTTTGGGGCAGCGCGCCAGCGGGCGCGATTAGAGTGCCTGGTAGCGGATCGTGAAATGGATCGCGCGGCCGGGCTGTTCATAGGTCTGGGCGGTTTCGTAATCGCGGTCGAACAGGTTGCTCAGCTTTGCCTGCAATCGCCAGGCATCATCGAGACGGTACTCACCACGCAGGTCTACGAGGGCGTAACCGGGCAAACGCTCGGCTTCGGTATTGCTGGATTTGTCGAAACGCTCACTCGCTGCGTACAGCGTCGTGCCGACAGCAAAGCGGCCAATGGCACGGTCCAGGTCGACATTCAGCGTCCGTTTGGCACGCCGCGGCAGCAGATGCCCGTGATTGGCCTTGCTACGGTCCTGCGGGTCGAGGACGGTCACCGAGGTGACGACATCCCAGCCCAGCAGCTCGGTGCCGACCACGCCTTCGATCCCGCGAATGCGCGCCACATCGACGTTCTGCGGCTGCATCGGACTGCTGCCACTCCAGATGATCAGGTCGTCAATCTGGTTTTCGAACGCGTTGAGGCTCCACTCGCCCCATTGCTGCTCTCCCTTCAGGCCCAGCTCATAGCTCTGCGACTCCTCCGGCTGCAGGTCGGGGTTGCCGGCAGTGAAGCCGGTGTCCGGCGCGTAGAGATCGTTGAAGGTGGGCGCCTTGAATGCCGTGCCGTAGGACGCGCTCAGTATCAGGTTGTCACGCAGGTCATAGCTCCAGCCAAGATTGCCGGTGTCATGGTTGCCGAACTGCTCGTTGTCATCGCGACGCAGGCCGGCCAACACGCCGTGACGGCCGAAGCGACCCTGGTACTGAAGATAGGCGCCCTTGTTGTCGCGCGTGTCGACCGCATAGTCGTCCGTCACGTCGATGCGGTCTTGCTGGTAGTCGAAACCAAGCGTGAGCAGCTGGTCTTCAGCCACGCTGAAATCATTCTGCCAATTGAAAGAATCGCGCTTGGTATCGAAACGCGAATAGAAACGACCGTCACGGAAATTGTCGGTGTTGTCTTCGCTATGCCCGGCCTGCAGGGTGACCAGCCATGGATCGATTGGCGTGAATCGTGCCCGGCCGCCGATGACTTGCTGACTGCCGTCGCTATAGGCAAAGCGGCCCGTAGCACCCGAATTGGAGCGGGAGTCGTAGTCGCTGTGAGTGTCGACGTGCAGCCAGCTGCCATCCAGCACCAGCCCACTGTCGAAGCGGTAGCCGCCGCGCAAGGCGCCCGACAGCTCACGATAACCGTCGGCATCAGCTTCATAGGCGCGAGGCGAAGTGGGCCGATAGGCTCGCGAATTGATGCCGTCGGTTGACGCGCTCGCCACGCCGAGATTGAACCAACCGGCACCCTGGCTACCGGATATGCCGGCGGTACCGTCAAAGCTGGAGCGACTGCCCGCGCCTGCGGAGAAATAGGGTTTGAACCCTTCGCCATCGCCGCGCCGCGTGAAGATCTGCATGACCCCACCCACCGCTTCCGAGCCGTACAGGCTGGAACGCGGACCGCGGACGAGTTCGATACGCTCGATCTGCTCGACCGGTATGTTCTCAAGCGACGCACCGCCCGATGTGGCCGATCCGATTTTCACCCCATCAACCAGAACAAGCAGATGCTGGCTGCTGGTACCACGCACATACACGGAAGAGGTTTTGCCGCGTCCGCCGTTGGAAGCAACGTTGACGCCAGCCAGGCCGCGCAGCAGTTCAGGAACGCTCTGCACCTGACTGCGCACAATCTGCTCGCGGGTAATGACGCTGGTGGAGGCAATCGGGCTGAGCACCTGCTCGGTGCGCGTGGCCGTGACCACCTGTTCGTTGAGATTCAGCGGCTGTACCGGCTGAGCATGGGAAAGCGAAGCATAGCCAAGCAGCACGAACGCTGCCGAGGTGTTGAGGGTCTTGCAGGTCAAGTTCAGGTCTCCGTCGTGCCCGCCGCACGACAACAGTCGATAAGGGCAGACGGAGAATGCGAAGGGAGCGCAGGTGCAAGCAGCCGCACCCCGATCAGCGCCCGCCGCACTGCCGTGGAATGCGACAGGCCGGTCTCCGGGCTTGCGAGCGGATGCCTTGCATCCTGGAACCGCGGCCTTCCCATGCCTGTGGCACAGTGGCTGTGAGCGGTGTCCTGTCTCGCCTACCGTTGCGGGGGCAGCGCCGGAATCTTCATCGAATGAACCGGCTTCCCTGTTTCACCCCTCTGGCGTTTCGCCAGGGGGCACCTGAAGCAGCGCGGAGGGTAGTCCAAGGCCCTGCGCAGCGCAACCGAAAGCGATCAGGACCCGAGCCAGAACAGGTTTCGGGAGCGCTGCTTGCGATTTACCGGAACGCCGGGCGCCGATTGGCTTCGAATGCAACAATGCCACCCGTCACAGACATCAGACGAGAAGACAGCCACCCATGACCAGCATCGTGCAGATCTCCGATACTCACTTCGGCACCGAACAGGCCGCCGTCGTGCAAGCCATGGAAGACCACGTGCGCGAGCACGGCGCGGACCTGCTGATCTTTTCCGGCGACATCACGCAGCGCGCCAGGGCCGGGCAGTTCGCCGATGCTCAGGCCTTCGTGCAGCGCCTGCATGGGCATGGCATCCCGAAGGCGCTGGTGATCCCGGGGAACCATGACATCCCGCTGTATAACGTCTTTGCGCGTTTGTTCATGCCCTACCGCAACTACCGTCGCCACTTTGGTGACGATCTGGAGCCGACCTTCGAAAACGACGAGATGCTGGTCATCGGCCTAAACACCACCCACCCCAGGCGCCACAAGGATGGACTGGTGACCGACGAGCAGGTGCAAGCGGTTGCCCGGCGCCTCAAGCAGAGCGACCCGAACAAGATCCGTATCGTAGTGGCGCACCAGCCCTTCGGCGCGATGGTGCTGAGCGATCTGAGCAACCTGCAGCACAACGCAGATAATGCGCTGCACCGCTGGGCCGATGAAGGCTTGGACCTGGTAATGGGCGGGCACATCCACCTGCCCTATGTATTGCCCTTGTCCAAGCAGTACACCGCGCTGTCTCGCGAGATCTGGATGGTCCAGGCAGGCACCACCCTCTCATCACGCGTACGCGGCACCTCCCCAAACTCGTTCAATCGGTTGAAGCTGCACCCGGGCGCGGACAAGAAGGTCTGTGTCGAGCGCTGGGATTTGCTCGATGATCAGTTCGTGCTCGGATCGCACTTCAACCTGCATTGGTGAGCGAAGCAGCTCACCCGGCGGTTATGAGCTGCTGCGACCCGAGCGCGGTTCAGCCCACCGCGCCTGCCACAGCAAGCCCGGTCAGATACACGCCAGCGAAGCCGAGATTGAATGCAACGAACAGGTACAGGCTGTATTTGAGGTAGCTACCGAAGGTCAGCCCCGGCACTTTGCTCATGGCCACGATGCCGGCTGCTGAACCGATGACCAGCAGCGAACCACCGACGCCCACCGCGTAAGTCAGAACCATCCACTCGGCGATGCCCATTTCAAGTCCGGACTTCAGCAGTGCTGCGGTCAGCGGTACGTTGTCGATCGCGGCCGACAGGATGCCCATCAGGTAGTTGGCGCCCACGGCGGGCACCTGGTCATAGATACGCACCAGGCCGTCGAGCACATGGATTTCCTTGAGCATGCCGACCAGCAGCAGGATGCCGAGGAAGAACAGTAAGGTCTCGAACTCAACCTGACGGACGTATTCCAGAATCGGATCGGTTTCGATGTCGTCGCTGAAGAAGCGCGCCACCAGAAACATGATCGACAACCCGGTCAGGAAGGTCAGCACGGGCGGAATCTGGAAGAAGAAGTTGCCAGCGATGGTGCACAGGATTGTGCCGAGAAAGATCAGTGCGATGGCAATGTCGACCCGGCGTACATCGGTGCGATGGCTCTCCACCACGACCTGCCCGCTCATGCCCAGCGAGAGCATCGCCGCTAGCAGCATGACCGCCAGAAAAGCCGGGAGCGCCAGCAGCAGCAACTGCAGGATCTGTACCTTGCCGGCTAGGAAGATCATCAGGGTCGTGACGTCACCGGTGATCAGCGCCACGCCGCCGGAGTTCACGGCAAACACCACCAACGCCGCGTATTTGATGGTCTTCTCAGCGCTGAGCTTGAGCGACATGATCAACGTGATGGAGACCAGCGTCGCGGTAATGTTGTCCGCCAGCGAGGAGAACACAAAGCAGAACGTCGCCGTCAGGAACAGCAGCTGCCGCTCGCTGATCCGCTTTGGCAAAACCAGGTAGATCAGGTTCTCAATCAGGCCTTTCTTGTTCAGGTAGGCGACAAAGGTCATCGCCGCCACCAGAAAGATCCACAGCCCGGCAATCTCCGCGATGTTTTCGTTGAGGCTGGTGAGCACCAGGTCGCGTTCGGCGCCGTGCGGGGAAAAGATGAACAGCAGCATCCACGCTAAGGTACCGAAGAACAGCGTGACCTTGGCTTTGTTTACATGGGTAATTTCTTCAAGAACGACACCGAGCAGAGCGGCCACGGCGAGGCCGATCAGCACGTACTGAAGTATTTCAGGCATGGGGCACCTAACGGATAAGGAGGGACGGTTCGTGCGCGGATGCGCACCCGAGAAGTTGGGGCGCCGATCATAGCCAAAGTGCGACAATTCGACACCTGACAAATGTCAATTCGAAGATATTTCGAATTATTCCGCCGCACGGGTGTGGCTTGGCAGCCGTTTAATGGCGTGGCACGAAGCCGGCAGGCTTGGCCGACAACCAGTCAACGAAGGTGCGCAGCCGAGCATCGGCCAGCAACGCGTCGCGACTGTTGAAGCTGAGCGCCAGCTCCTTTTCTGTAAACAGGCGATGGATCTGGTTGTGGCAGGGCCGGCAGACCCACAGCGTGGCGGTAATACGCTCCTCACGAGGGAAGCGCTTTCGGATATAGGTCTTGCCGTGCAAGGCCTTGGGAATCAGGTGATGGCGGGTCAAAGGCGCCTGCCGCAGGCACAGCTCGCACACTTCAGGCTGGTCAGGCAAACGCAGGAGTGGCGCCATCTAACGACCTCCTACTCGCAGCGCCTGAAATCCGCACCAGCTCGGCGTCGCGGGGAGCAGAGAAAGTAAATGCCGGCGCCTATCATGTTCGACTCCCGCCAGCGTTAGGGGTTTTGAGCGAGACGGTCACCGTCCAGCACGCGCTTGGCGCTGAGGTAGCTCTTCTGCCAATAGCTGTTGGAAAGGCTGTCCAGGCGTACCGTTCCGCCGGTTGAAGGTGCATGGACGAAACGCCCTTCGCCGACGTAGATGGCCGCGTGACTGACACGACGCCCGCCGCTGGTGGCAAAGAACAGCAGGTCACCTGCTTTCAAGGCATCACGCCTGATGGTAGCGCCCCGCATGGCGTTCATCTCGCGAGTCGTACGCGGTAATGCAACGCCGGCTGCGCCTCGGTAGACGTAGGTAATCAGACCACTGCAATCGAAGCCGCCATCAGGGGAATTGCCGCCGTAGCGATACGGCGTACCCACCAGTCCCAGAGCCGTGAACAATACGTCTTCAGCAGTGCCGGGAAACTCATGCGTTGTTGGCAAAGGCGCGACGACTACCGGTTCGACCGGCGCTTGGCTGGAACAGGCAGAAAGCAGTATCGCAGTCAGCAGAACAGCTATAGAACGAGCCAGAAGAGGCATGGCAGAGCAGTCCAGGCAAATGAGCCATCACTCTGCCGGCATGCAGAAATGGATGCAAGCCCGATGCAGATCTATCTCAGCACTCAGTGATGACTGGAAACAGCGCTTGAGTTATGGGCAAGGACCAGGACGCGCTTGGCTTGCATGAAGCTGGAACGCCAGTACTTGTCATCAAGGCTGTCGACGCGAACGCCGCCGCTGCGACTACTGGACGAGTGAATGAACCGGTCACCGCCGATGTAGATACCGGCATGGCTGACCTGACCGCGCCCACGGTTGTTGAAAAAGACCACGTCGCCCGGCTCCAGCTCGCTGCGTTTGATCTTCGGTGCTTCCAAATTGATCATTTCGCGGGTAGAGCGTGGCAGCTCGATGCCGGCCTCCTTGCGAAACAGAAAACTGACGAAACCACTGCAATCAAAGCCGGTTTTCGTGGAGCTGCCACCGTAGCGGTACGGGGTGCCCACCAGCGTGAAGCCGCGCTCAAGCACGCTATCGGCCAGAGCTGGCAACTCGTAGCTCTCGTCATCGGCGAGTTCACGAAGTTGCTGCTCGGTGGGTTCGTCTGTTACGGCTTGAGAGTCGGCATCAGCCTCTGCTATCTCGACCGGGAAATCGAACTGGAACTCCTGCGACAGCAGCGGACTTTCAGTCTGCTCCGGCTGCGCGGCACAGGCCGCCAACAGCGTAATGAGAGCAAAGGGCAACAGGGGTGCGAGGCGTTGGCGCATGGCACTGACAGGTCGGGAAGTCGAAAGTGGCGAAACTATGCCTGCGGTCGCTCCGATGAGCAAATTCTATTGCCGCAAATGTGACCGACTAGCTGCGGCAAAACGTCTGCGCGACCTGCACTTCAACTCACAGTTGATCATCCGTCGCGGTGATTTTCTCGGCCCAAACCGAAGATCGCCCCTAACAGGTTATCGCCTCTGAGTTGGTGGACCACAGCGAACATTACGTGGCCATACCAGTAGTACCAGAGCAGCTGGCCGAAGAATTTATGCTGCAAGGTGTAGCGTGTGAACGCCAAACCATCGGCTGGTGGGCCGACGTGCCCGGGTGGGATCATCGCGAACAGAACCATACCGGTAGCTGCACAGCCGCTGAGTGCCAGCAGGCCCAGCCCATGCCCGAAGCTGGAAAGCCCACGACGCGGGCCGCTTGGCGGCAACTTGCCGTGCACCAGGTCAATACCCTCACGCAACACCATACGGCGCCCGTCGCGCCCCCACGGAAACAAGCGCTGCAGGTCGTACACGGCATAGCTGTAAAGCCAGAACAACAGCACGATCAGTGCCGCCAGCATGCCGACCAACCGATGCCAGGGAAACAGGTATTGGCTACCAGGATCGGACATCCACAAGCTGCTTAACTGCTGGAACATCGCGGTCAGGGCGACGGCCCAGTGCAGCAGGCGCAACCTGATATCCCAACGCTCAGCCATGATTGTCCCGCTGTTCAACGCCCACAGCGCTCGCCCCCAGGCGTCAAGGCCGAGCAACCGAAGCCGCCACCATCGCAAGTACGTGGCGCATCGTTGCGCAGCATCTCGGCCATTTGCATGATCGCCTGCTCGAGGCGAACCCTCAGGGTGGCGTCCATGGTGATCTCTGCCAATGCTTGGCGCATGCACAGCATCCACTGGTCGCGCTCGGCCTCACCTATCTGGAAGAAGCGATGTCGCATTCGCAGCCGCGGATGACCGTGCTTTTCAGTGAAGCGGGAAGGTCCGCCCAGCCATCCGGAGAGAAAGTCGAAGAGCCGCTCGCGAATTTGAGTGGTATCCGCGCGGTGCATGTCGCGCACTGTCTCGATGCTGGGCTCGCTGAGCATGACGTCATAGAAGCGGTCGACCAGCTGGCGTATCGCCGCCCAGTTGCTGGTAAGGAGTGAGTTCAACGGTTGCGTTCACGTATTGCTCCTCTGAATAAGCCGAAACGGTTGCAAAGAACTGTGCCGCCGTGGCAGATCGGCCCGCCGCGCTACTGCTGCGCCCGCCACAGGATCAGGTAGCCAAGCCCCATCAGCAGCCAGGCGGCCGCTGGATGGAATAGCAGGCGCCATAGCCAATGCTGCGGCACGAAGCCGACGCCATGAATGAAGCCCGCTGATATGCCCCACATCACCAGCATCAGCTGTGCGTGGTTGTAACTACCTGCTCCGTCGAGCATCACCGCGGGGTGAATCAGCAACAGCAGGGCCAGCGGCGAGGCCAGCAGCAGCGAGAGCACGCAGCCGGGCCTGCGGTAGAGAATGCTATTGACCGAGCCGATCACGGCCTGGCTCCGCATCGAGGTCTTGGGTCGCTTCGAACCAGAGCGCGCTGATGATCCCGAAGCTGCAAGCCAGCAGTACGCCGAGAATCCAGGTGAAGTACCACATGATGATTTCTCCGTAGGGTCGTTCTGGCCAGACGCGTTGGCGCCTGGCCATAGGGTCAATACAAGCCGTGCGGGTTGGCGTTGATGGTCTGATCGTTGAGCCTCCCCCACATGCGGACATAGCTCCACAGCGTGTAGCAGAGGATCAGCGGCACGAAGATGCAAACCACCACGAACATGATGCCCAGCGTCTTGTAGCTCGATACGGCGTCCCACAGGGTAAGGCTGGAGGCCGGATCGAGACTCGACGGGAAGACAAAGGGGAACAGGGCGAAGCCGGCGGTGCAGATGCTGCCGACAATCATCAGACTGGTACCGAGAAAGCTCACCCCGCCGCTGTTACGACTGGCGCCCAGCAGCGCTATCAGCGCGCCGAGGATTCCGGCGACTGGTGCAATTTGGGTGCTTGGGTAGCGGCTGTAGTTGCCCAGCCAACCCGCATTGCTCTGCACCACCTGCTTGTCTAGCAAGGGGTTGAGTGCAGCCCCCGGATCGGTGACAGACAGCTGGTTGAAGCCCTGAATGCCGAACGCCAGCCACAGACCCGCCCCGACGAAGCCAATCAGGAATACCAGCGCGCACAAGCGGGTTGCCAGGCGCGAGCGCTCGCCCAATGCACCTTCAGTGCGCATCATCAGCCAGGCACCGCCATGGGCGCAGAGCATGCTCAGGCTGACGATGCCGCAAAGCAGCGCGAAGGGGTTGAGCAATTCGAAGAACGAGCCGTGATAGCTGGACCGCATTAGCTCGTCGAGCTGGAACGGCAGGCCGAGGAACAGGTTGCCGAAGGCCACACCGAACACCAGCGCTGGCACCGCGCCTCCGACGAACAGGGCCCAGTCCCAGGCACTGCGCCAGCGCGGGTCTTCCACCTTGCTACGGTAGTCGAAGCCCACCGGCCGGCAGAACAGCGCGAAGAGCACCAGTAGCATTGCCCAGTAAAGCCCGGAAAACGCCACTGCATAGACCATCGGCCAGGCTGCAAACAGCGCACCACCGGCGGTGATGAACCACACCTGGTTGCCATCCCAATGCGGCGCGATGGTGTTGATCGCCACGCGCCGCTCGTTGTCGGTCTTGCCAACGAAAGGCATCAGCGCCATGGCGCCCATGTCGAAGCCGTCGGTCAGGGCAAAGCCGATCAGCAACACACCGATCAACACCCACCAGATGAGTTTGAGCACTTCGTAGTCGAACATCTTGTTTACCTCACACAGGGGTCGGTTCGATAGGTGCGTCTTTCGCTGCTGCCGGTACGGCACCGGCGTCGCGGGGCTTGTGAATGTGCCTGGGGGTGGCCGGTGCGATCTCGAAGTGGTAGCGGCCGGTGTGCAGGCTGCTTGGCCCGAGGCGGGCGAAGCGGATCATCAGGAACATTTCCACCACCAACAGCAACGTGTAGAACGCCACCAGCGCCACCAGCGAACCCCAGATATCCCCCGCCGCCAACGTCGACGCAGACAAATGCGTCGGCAGCAGCTCAGCGATCGACCAGGGCTGACGGCCGTGCTCAGCCACGTACCAGCCGGTCTGCGCCGCGATCCAAGGCAGCGGCAGGCTAAACAAGGCGAACTTGAGCAACCAGGGTTTGTTCTCGGCATTGCGCTTGATCGAAGCCCAGCTGGCCAGACCAAACAGCAACAGCATGAGGAAACCCGCCAGGACCATCGCACGGAAGGACCAGAACAGGCTGAACACGTCGGGAATTGTATCCAGCGCGGCCAGGCGGATCTGCTCATCACTGGCGTCAACCACCTTGTCGGTATAGCGCTTGAGCAGCAGGCCATAACCCAGGTCCTGCTTGACCTCGTTGAACGCGGCGATGGCCTGTGGCGACTTGTCCCCGCTACGGAGTGTTTGCAATCGCTGATAGGCAAGCATGCCGTTGCGAATGCGCAACTCGTGCTCGGCGACCAGCTGCTTGATGCCCTTGACCTCCTCGTCCAGCGAGCGCGTCGCGATCAGCCCCAGCGCATAGGGAATCTTCACCGCGTAGTCGGTACGCTGCTCCTGCTGATTGGGCAGACCGAACAGGGTGAAGCCGGCCGGTGCCGGGTGGGTTTCCCACTCGGCCTCGATGGCCGCCAGCTTGACCTTCTGCACGTCGCCAATCTCATAGCCGGACTCGTCACCGAGGATGATCACAGAGAGGGTCGAAGCCAGACCGAATACGGCCGCGATGGCAAACGAGCGCCGGGCGAAGCTAAGGTCACGTTTCTTCAGTAGATAGAAGGACGAAATCGCCAAAACAAAGATCGCCCCAGTGACATAACCAGCCGACACCGTGTGGACGAACTTGACCTGGGCGACCGGGTTGAACAGCAGCGCGCCGAAATCGACCAGTTCCATGCGCATGGTTTCGAAGTTGAACTCCGAGCCCACCGGGTTCTGCATCCAGCCGTTGGCGATCAAGATCCACAATGCCGACAGGTTCGACCCCAGCGCCACCAACCAGGTGACCGCCAGATGCTGCACCCTGCTCAGGCGATCCCAGCCAAAGAAGAACAGCCCGATAAAGGTCGACTCCAGGAAAAACGCCATCAGGCCTTCGATTGCCAGCGGCGCGCCAAAGATGTCACCCACGTAGTGGCTGTAGTAGGCCCAGTTGGTGCCGAATTGGAACTCCATGGTCAGCCCGGTGGTGACACCGAGGGCGAAATTGATACCGAACAGCTTGCCCCAGAACTGGGTCATATCCTTGTAGACCTGCTTGCCGGTCATGACGTAGACCGACTCCATGATGGCCAGCAGGAAGGCCAGGCCCAAGGTCAGCGGCACGAAAAGAAAGTGGTACATCGCCGTCATGGCGAACTGCAGGCGTGACAGATCGACAACGCTTTCCGAGATCATCTCGGTCCTCCCTCAGGGATCGAACCCCGTGAATCAAGCAAAAACTCGGCAATCCGCGCCGAACCGTTTTCCGGAGTGCTGGGCGCATCGAACCAGATCGTTTTTATGGTTATGAGGATCGCAAGCTTGACCAGCAGAACCAGCGCGATGTCCCGTCTGAGCGATGACCTAAGCATGCCTAGCTCTCCTTGCACATCAGTGCCGAAATCCGTTCGAGCGCATCGGACTCCGACCGCATGAGGCGATTGCAGCCCCCTTTGGGGAGGGGGCCAAAACCCGGTTGTCGCGGCCCGGGCCCAATCGCTACACCTCGAACCTACCGTGGAACTCTGCTCGGATCCGAGGCAGGGAAAGTGTCCGGCGTGACCGTCTTAGCAACAACTGCGACAACCTGCCCCGCCCCGCCGACACTGCCCACTGCATCCACGTCGTTGCACGCTAGATCAGCGATACGGCGCCCCGCGCAGAGCATCGCGGGAACTTGCGCCTGCACCACGCGCCGCATCGACAACCTGGCTGGTCGAGGACAGCACGTCCGCGGCGCACTGTCGCAGTCAGGGCACCCTCAACCAGCGCCGAAAACCGCTGCCACTCGTCGTGGCAAGCGGGCTCCAGGCAAAGTCCCAAGGCGCCGGAGGAAGCTCTTCCTGCTCAGCTGCAAGCGCCCGCGTGCCCAGGCGAACCTGTGGCTTCCAGTCGAACACGTGCTGATTGCTACCTTGCCAGCCAAGCACAACGCCGATTGCCGCGCTGTCGTCGCTGGCTACCCAGCGCGCGGCAGCGGCGATCATCATGGTCTCGATATGCTCCGGCGCGACCAGATCTCGGTAACCGGAACTCAGCAGCCAGCGGCAGACGCCGAGGTGAAACGTCCAGCCCAGCGCCAGCTGGCAGCCGTAGGCCCACGTCATGAACTGGCGGAAGATGTCCAGGCCATCTGGCGGATCAAGCTTGAGCAACCCTGGGCAAACGTCGAACAAGGCATGCCAATAGGGCAACAACCGGGCGTCCAGATGCACAAAACTGCGGGCATTGCTGGGGTAATCCGGGAAGGGAAGCCGATAGCCGATGCGGCCCTCGGCGCGAGCGAATTTTTCCATCATGGCCATGGTGAAAGCCCCTGAATTGACCGTACCGTCGGGTCACCGACAGTCTTTTCGTCCACTCCGCAGCCAGGCTGCATTCGGACGGTGAGGGAGTCCGGTCAGGGGTATCAGGGTGCGCGGGGATTCAGCGATGGCCAGTGGTAACGCGGACCACGCCGTTGCGGGCCAGGTCGAGGCAGCGACACGGTTGCCGGAATTCCCAGCCAACCCAGCGCAAACAGCACCGCAATGGCGAGAAAGACCGAGCCGCATAGCGGGCAATCCAGCATGTGCTCAGCCAGCTCATGAACATCGGCGGGGAACACATCGCCGCCAACTGACGATGCATTGCTGGCGCAGAACGACTCCTGCCCCATGGCAAGCTCGAATCCCATGTGGGAGCCATGGTTCAAGCTGCAGACAAAAGCGTTGAGCAGGATGCAGGTGAATAGCACCCATATGATCTGAATACGCTTGTCTTTGACGATCGTCATGTTTTGACTGTACACCGCCCGTGCTTGGGCGGCGCTGCGCCAAACCGCCGCAGAACACCGGGCAAAGCGCTGTTCCTGCCACGCGCGACATCGCCGACCAACGAGGCTTCGACACTCCACTCGTAGGTCAAACCCGTCAGTGGTTTACCGTAAACGCCAGCATCGCCGAGAGCTGAGACATGGGACGGCCACTGTCGCTGTGCCATTGGTTGAAAATCGATTGCACGGCTGCCTGGTCCCGCTGGCTGCTGGGCACCTTGTCCACCACCTTTTGTGCTTTGAGCGCAGCGACCACGTCATCGCTGGGGATGAACGTATCCTTACCCGCCATGCGCAGCAGACGCGGCGCCGAAAGGCCTCCCAGCTGGGTGCCGTGCTTGGCCAGATAGCGCCACAGGCCGACAATATCGGTGGCCGGCCAATCCGCGATCAGGTTGCCGAAACTCCCCTTCTCCTTCGCCACGTCCAGCACGAACTGGGCGTTGCGCGGCACGCTCTTGAGTTTGCCCAGGTGCCGAATGATGCGGGCGTCCTGCATCAGCCGTTCAATGTGTTCGCCGCCCATCAACACCAGCTTCTCAGGGTCGAAACGAAAGAAGACCTCTTCGAACGCCGGCCATTTGGCGTCGACCAGGCTGTGCTTGAGCCCGGCGCGGAAGATACGCAGGCTGATCAGCGAGAGGTAACGGTCATCCGCAACGGCGCGAAGCTCATCGGGACGCTTGGGTTGCGGCAGGCGGCTCTCCAGTGCTGCGGCCGAGCCGAAACGATTGAGGCAGTATTCGTGCAGCCATTTGTAGTCGCGCATGCAGGTCCTGATTCATCGATCGAAACGAGCCGCACAGGTTGCCCTTGGCAACCCGACGTCGCAAGCCCGGCCGTCGCAGCCGGGCTGGTTCGCTCTAGCGACGCAGCCGATCCGCAGCCCGACGCAGTATTGCCTCGGTGGCCGCCCAGCCCAGGCAACCATCGGTGACGGACACGCCATATTTCAGCTTGCCAGACAGGGGCTGACAGCCGTCGAACAGGTGACTCTCAAGCATCACACCGCGCAGAGTCGAATCGCCAGCCATGCGCTGATCAATAATGGACGCCAGCACCGCCGGCTGGCTCAGCGGATCTTTACCGCTGTTGGCATGACTGCAGTCGACCATGATGCGCGGAGCAATGCCCTGGCGCAGCAACGTGTCACGGGCCTTTGCGACGCTGTCCTCGTCAAAATTCGGCCCTGAGTGTCCACCACGCAACACCAGATGGGTATCCCCATTGCCGCTCGTGCTTAGCAGCGCTGGATGCCCCAGTTCGTCGATTCCGAAGTGCTGATGCGGGTGCTCAGCCGAGCGCATGGCATCACAAGCAATCCCGAGGCTGCCATCGGTCCCGTTCTTGAACCCCACCGGCAGGTCGAGCCCGCTGACCATCTCACGGTGAATCTGCGACTCGCTGGTACGTGCACCGATCGCTGCCCAGCCAAGCAGGTCATCAAAATAGCCCGCCGCCAGGGGCTGCAACAATTCGGAGGCGATCGGCAGCCCGCACGCCAGGATATCCAGCATCAACCGCCGCGACAGGTGCAACCCTTCAGCCATGTCACCGCTGCCATCGAGCTGCGGATCGTAAACCAGCCCCTTCCACCCGACGGTAGTTCGCGGTTTCTCGACATACGCGCGCATGACTAGCAGCAGCTGATCGCTGACCTTCGGGGCTAGTTCAGCCAGGCGCTCGGCGTATTCCAGTGCGGACGTCGGATCATGCAATGAGCAAGGGCCAACCACCACCAGCAGGCGCGGGTCGTCGCCGTTAAGCACGGCGCGAATGGCCTTTCGATTATCTCGGACGCGCTCGTCAAGCGATGCACTGAGGGGCAGCCGTTGCCGCAGTAAAGCGGGGCTCGGTAACGGAAGAGCGCTACGTCTGGCTGGGGTGGAGGAAGTGTTGCAGCTAAGGGTTGAGGCGTTGATTGATGCATTCATGACTGGCGGTCCTTTGGCCGACGCGGCATCTGTGCCGCGTCGGCGCTAGCCAAGTGTTCGGTCTGGGTGTGTAAGTGCTGCGGCCGTGAAGCGGCTAAATCGCCAGTCATAGCGGTAGGTGCGGTAAGCGTTGGTGTTGTGATACATGGTGCTGTCCTCGGTATGTAAGGCCTTCTCAGGCCAGAAAAAAACAAAACCCCCGGTCGGGTGGCCGACCGGGGGCGAAAACTGTCTGGTGGCGACCCGGGTTGCTAGGGCGCCTGCGGGGTATCAGGCGCGCCGATGGCTAAACCAATACCCAAAATAGCAACCGTCAGCCGCAATCGCCTGCCCACGCAGCGACGCCGTGCGCATGGCGCCGGTGGTCGCAAGGATCGAGGGAATCAGATTGAGCAGCATGCTGTTCTCCAAAGGATGCCCGAACCATACTCCAGCACGCCGACTGGTTTCAACCGGCAGTGCAGTAAGAATCAGCCCCCGCTGCTCTGCTGGGCAGCGGGGGCTCGCGCTGTCACAGGATTGTCTGGGGCTGTGAGCTGAAGACGCGTCTGTTCGGCTGAGCATCAGAGCCGCCGTCCCGATGCAGGTCGAGTGGAGGCAACCTCGCAGGGTAGGCAACTCTCTCGAGTCAGATCCTACCGTTCAGATGAGCCGTAGTGCCTGACGCTCCGCTTGCTGCTTTCCACGAAGAATGCAGACACCGCGCGGCCGGCCACCACATATCACCGGCCCCAGAAAAACGAAACCCCGCAATAAGCGGGGTTCGGTCTCAACTAACCCGGCGCCAGGCCGGGCACGTCCGGGCAGGGCTGTAATCAGGCCTTGATGCGGGACTTGTACTCGCCGGTGCGCGTGTCGATTTCGATCGAGTCGCCGATTTCGCAAAAAGCGGAAACCTGCAGCTCAGCGCCATTCTTCAGGCGCGCAGTCTTCATTACCTTGCCGGAAGTGTCGCCACGAACGGACGGCTCGGTGTAGACGATTTCACGAACGATAGTGTTCGGCAGATCGACCGAAATCACCTTGTCGTTGTAGAAAGTGGCTTCGCAGACGTCAGTCATGCCGTCTTCGATGAAGGTCATCACGCCTTCAAGGTCGTCTTTTTCGATTTCGTACTGGTTGAACTCTTCGTCCATGAATACGTAGAGCGGGTCAGCGAAGTAGGAATAGGTCACTTCCTTGCGCTCGAGAATGACCGGTTCCAGCTTGTCATCAGCCTTGTAAACGGTCTCGGTCGCCGAACCATTGAGCAGGTTCTTCAGCTTCATTTTGACCACGGCACTGTTACGACCGGACTTGTTGAACTCGGCTTTCTGGATGATCCAGGGCGCGCCGTTGATAACGGCCACTTGGCCGGCACGGAACTCTTGTGCGGTTTTCATACGAATATCCGAATGGAATTAGAGACATAAAATCAGGCCGCGTATCATAGGGTCTGTTCCTGTTTCGTCGCAAGCCGCGTTACTGCGACGCATCGCCCCCTTTGCTGTCCCATATTGGCAGGCCTACCGAATGGTCAAGCCGGAGCAGCCGGGTGTCGCGCCGGAGCAGGCCCTAACCAGTCCGCGTAAAACAGCATCAGTTTTCCGGCCAGATCTCCGTTGGCGACCTGTTTGTGTGTCCAGCGGTCCGCATGTGCCTGCAGCTCCGCCTCGTGCTCGAGCATCGCGGTCCAGGCGATGCCGCTGCCTATGCCCTCGTTCCAGGCACGCCAGAACTCACGTAGCGCTCCCGCAGCCGGTGGTGAGAGGTCGCGGACATACAGATCCAGATATGCGTTGAGCTTGTCCCAGTGCGCATCCTCATCTTGAGGGTAGATGTGCCAGACCAGTGGCCGCCCTGCCCACTGCGCCCGGATGAAGGATTCCTCGCCGCGCACGGCATTGAAATCGCAACACCACAGCAGCATGTCGTACTGGTTCTGGGTCATGAACGGCAGCACTGCAACCTGCAGCGCACCACGGGCGTGACGATCACCAGCTCGCAGCTTTTCGAGCCCCAGCCAGGCCGCTACGTCACCCAAGACCCGCCCCTCAGGCACCAGTAGCTGTGATGGACGTTCATCAACAGCCAGCGCATCGAGCCATCCGGCAACGGCGCGATTTTCATAGGCGAACAGCGAGAGCAAGCGCGCGCCGGCCGGCGCGGTCAAATCGAAGCTCTGGAGGAAGGCTTCACGTAGCACCGGGTTGGCTTGAAACGCCTCCCGGCGTGCCAGCAGATCTCCCTCACGAATCAGACCGCCGGTGCCCTGCTCGAATCCCGGAAAGAAGAAATACTTCTGCAAGCCATCGGGCTGCATAGAAGGCAGCGCATGGCAGCCCACCACCCAGTCTTCTGCACTGAGGTATTCGAGGTTGAGCCAGAGGCTGCGGCGCCCACTGCAAGCCATTGCCTTTATATAGGCGTCGGGAAGCTGGCAGGCAAAAGCCTCGATCACCACCTCAGCCGGCTCTGCCCCTGGCCACTCAGGTGTCCAATGACGCACCTCGACACCTTCGTGCCATTGCTGAGCGGAGGTGATGCTGGCGCCCGGGCAAAGCCGAGCGAAGGTATCGAGGTCATCGACCCATAACCGCACGCCCTGGCCGTACTCAGCCACCAACTGCCGCGCCAGTCGCCAGGTCACGCCAATGTCACCGTAGTTGTCGACGACAACGCAAAAGATGTCCCAGCTTGTTTTAACTGACAAACGAAACCCCTCGAATGTGCCGTTTCAGGCCAGTTGACCTGCAGGATGTCAGCAGAAGAATCCCGACTACGGCGCTCCAACCACATTTCCAGCCGGACGCATGGTCAGCAATGCCAAGCGCGCTCGACTGGCTAGCTGTAGGCGAGCTTGAGTACTTTCGAGCACTGCAGTCTGAAGATGTCGCCTCATCTCGATAAATGGGCGTGAGCACTCGCTAGGACTCGCAGGGAGCCGATTGCTTGGCAATCGAGGGAGGGGATATAGATCGTCATGGAGGTGAACCCTACCAGCCACACCCCGGCACACAATGTCACCGCTGCGGCTGCTCCCTTCCGGGCCTGACCGGGTTCACGGCTGATCGTTGCGGGGGGACCGGCAGGGCCCACCATGACAAACCCGCCTGGCGGCGAGCGGCGCCATTGTACCGGCTTATCAGCAACTTACAACCACTGCCTGCGAACGCCAGTTTCACTGGCCGCATAGCCTACTCCACCGACCAGTATGACCGCCGGTCAGCAACCCCGAAAACGGCGAGACCGTTTAGTCCATTGCGTCAAAACCCTCTAGCCAAACACGAGCGTCTGTCCGAGGATGGGGAGGCTAAACGCTATCGAACACTTGTCATGAAATCATGCCGCAACCAATCGATTGTGCGGCTGATGACACAGCACTCGAGGTAATCATGAGCAAGGCTCCAATCGCCATCATCGGTACCGGAATCGCGGGCCTGTCCGCGGCCCGTACACTTCACGATGCCGGGCAGCCCGTACACCTGTTCGACAAAAGCCGCGGCAGTGGTGGTCGGATGGCCAGTAAACGCAGCGATGCGGGTTCGCTCGATCTGGGCGCGCAGTACTTTACCGCGCGGGACCGCCGCTTCACTGACGCCCTGCGCCAGTGGCACGCCGAGGGTTGGGTCGATCAGTGGGCGCCGAACCTGTACCAGGCTCGCGACGGACAGCTGACGCCCTCTGCCGACGAGCAAGTACGCTGGGTTGGCACGCCGACCATGAGCGCGATTACCCGCGGCCTGCTGGGCGATCTTCCGGTCACCTTCAGTTGTCGCATCACCGAGGTGTTTCGCGGTGAGCAGTTCTGGACATTGGTAGACGCCTCAGGCGCCAGCCATGGCCCCTTCAGCCAGGTAGTGGTTGCGGTTCCGGCGCCTCAGGCCGCAGCGTTGCTACCCAGTGCTCCCAAGCTTGCCGCCGTTGCAGCAAGCGTCGCGATGGAACCGACATGGGCGGTTGCGCTGGGCTTTGCCACACCGCTGAGCACTCAGGTGGAAGGCTGTTTCGTTCAGGACGATGCCCTTGACTGGGTGGCTCGCAATCGCAGCAAACCAGGGCGAGACGGCGGGCTAGACACCTGGGTGCTGCACGGCACCAGCAACTGGAGCCGCCAGCATCTCGATCTATCAAAGGAAGCGGTGATCGAGCGCCTGCATGGCGCGTTCGCCGAGCTGATCGATTGTGTAGTGCCGGCGCCGGAGTTCACGTTGGCGCATCGCTGGTTATATGCCCGACCGGCCCAGGCCCATGAATGGACGGCACTGGCCGATGCCAGACTGGGCCTGTACGCATGTGGCGACTGGTGCCTGTCCGGCCGAGTCGAAGGCGCCTGGCTCAGCGGCCAGGAAGCCGCCCGCCGGCTGCTGGAAAACCTCTAAGCACAGTCACGGCCCCCTTCGCGCAGTGCTGCATGACTGCGGAACGCGGGGCCGCTCAGCGCCACACAGATGCGTTCAACCCAGCGCCGTGTCTAGAAACATCATTACAGCGAAGCCCAGCATCAGCCCGAGCGTGGCCGGCGTCTGGTGGCCGTTGCGGTGCGTTTCTGGAATGACTTCATGGGACACCACGAAGATCATGGCGCCCGCCGCCAACCCGAGGCTGACCGGGTAAGCAATGGCAAAGCCGCTGGACATGCCTATGCCGACCAGCGCCCCGATGGGTTCCATCAGCCCGGAAGCTGCCGCAATCAGCACGGACGTCCGCGCAGACAAACCGGTGGTGCGCAGTGCGAGCGCGACCGCCAGCCCTTCCGGGATGTCCTGTATCGATATCGCGGTGGTCAGCGGCAACCCGACACTCAAGTCGCCAGTGGCGAAACTCACGCCGATGGCCATCCCTTCGGGAATGTTGTGCAGCGCGATAGCCAGGACAAACAGCCACACGCGATTGAGCCGCGCGAATTCGGGGCCACGGGGTCCGGTGCTTTGGTGCTCATGCGGCGTGAAGTGGTCCAACCCGAGCATCAGCAAAACACCGAGGCCGAGCCCGACCACGACGGTCAATGCCGCAGCGGGCCCGTTGCCAAACAGCTCACGGCCGGCTTCCAGTCCCGGCAGGATCAATGAGAATGCGCTAGCTGCCAGCATCATCCCCGCCGCGAACCCGAGCATGCTGTCCTGGGAGCGAGTGGATATATCGCGCAAGCCGATGGCCAGAAACGCGCCAACAGCCGTCGCAACGAAACCGGCGCTCCCCCCGAGCAGGGCGTAGCGAACGTTACTGGACTCGTTATTGAAGGCGTTGACGCCACCGGCCACGAGCAGTAGCAGGACAACCACTGCCGCTGCGGCAAGGCTGAAGGTAATCCACGGACTGGCTTGGGCCTGAGCGAGCCAGACGGCGCGCAAAGTGGCAGCGGGGCTTTGAGCGGTTGACGCCATGATCAGCAAATCCTGAAAGCGGGAACGTTGATTGTACGCAGCCCCTTCTAAGGGCGAGGCTATCGCTGCGATAGTCCCGTACCACGAAGGGGCTCACTCTTTGAGCCCAAGAGCCTGCCGATGATTCAACGCGGTTAGGTATCTCCGCCGAGGGATACCCGCGCTGTACCAATAGCGGGTGATTATCCGTAAGCTTGTGCGTCCGATGGTCGTCATGTGTCGCACAGGGAGTGGTCCGTTTGCCTGCCGCCAAATCAATCCGCCGCGCGTTCCTGTTCCTCATTGTGCTGCTGTTGATTGCAGGCTGGCTGGGCTGGCGTCAGCTGCAAGGGCCGGAGTTGCCAGGTTACCAGCTGGAAACACGACCATTGGTGCAACGCGTGGTCGCCAGTGGCGAAGTGGACACCCAGTCGCTGGCCCAGGTCGGCAGCGAGATCACCGGCGTGATTGCCGCGCGGCATGTGCGTGAAGGCGACGCGGTAAAAGCCGGTGATCTGCTGCTGGAGTTGCGCGATGACGAACAGCGCGCCCGCTTGCGCGAAGCCGAAGCGGCCCTACAGCAACTGATCGATTCCGCTCGCCCACAGGCAGAGGCGACGGCGCGCGAGACCCAGCACAATCTCGAGCAGGCAAGCCGCGAGCTGAAGCGCCGGAAAGCACTGTTCGACCGCAAGTTGCTGGCTTCCGAGCCGCTCGAACAGGCGCGCCGCGCGGAACTGACGGCACGCGCTGTGCGTGATCGCGCACGCTTCGCCGCTGCAGCGTTGGCCGAGGGCGGCAGTGAAGAGCGGGTGCAGCAACAGCGCCTGGAAGCAGCACGCGCGGCACTGGCCAAAACCCGTGTTCACGCGCAGGTGGATGGCATCGTCCAGACACGCGACGTCGAACCCGGCGATCTGGTGCAGCCGGGCCGCACACTGCTGACTATCGCGCGCTCCGGCAGCAGCGAAATACTCCTTCCCCTGGACGAGAAGAACCTGGCACCGGTCGAGCTCGGCCAGGCAGCCAAAGTGATCGCCGACGCCTATCCCGAGCGGGTGCTGCAAGCTCGGGTCAGCTTCATCGCGCCGAGTGTCGATACCGCGCGTGGCACCATCGATGTCCACCTCGACCTGCTGGAGCCAGCCGATTTCTTGCGTCAGGGCATGACGGTATCAGTGAACATCGAGACCGGCCGCCGTGAACAGGCGCTGGTGCTACCCAACGATGCCCTGCTCCGCAACGGCAATCGCGCTCAGGTGCTACGGATGAATGAAGGCGTCGTCGAGCGCGTCGAGGTTCGCCTGGGTCTGCTGGGCACTGCACTGAGCGAAGTGATAGAGGGCCTGACCGCTGGCGACTTGGTGCTGGCTGCCGAAGCCGAAGCCGGTCAGCGCGTGCGGGTTCGCGAACAGCCGATGCCCCACGGCATCCGGGATTGACCGCGGTGCGCCTGGCCGACTCTCTTTGGACGGAATGGCTGATTGCCCTGCGCTTCCTGCTGGACAACCGCATGCAATCCCTGTTGATCATCTTTGGCATCGCTGTCGGTTCCGCGGTCATCGTGTTCATCACGGCGCTGATCACCGGCCTACAGGCCAACGTCATCGAACGGACCTTGGGCACACAGGCGCATATTCGTATCCTTCCGCCCGATGAGCTCAACCGTGTTCTGCCCGCCGATGATGGCAGCTGGTCGCTGGTGCTGGAGAGTCCGCGAGCGCAGCGCCTGCGCTCGATCATCAACTGGCAGGACATCCGCGACGTGCTTGATGAAGATCGGCAGGTACTTGCCGTTTCACCGGTCATCAGCGGTCCGGCTATCGCTCGGCGCGGTGTGGCGCGTGCATCCGTCGCGCTGCTCGGTATCGATCCGGTGCGCTATCAACAGATCATTCCACTGGCCAAGGATCTGATAGCCGGCCAATTCACCGTCGGCGCCGGTCATGCAGTGATCGGCAAGGAACTCGCCCGCGACTTGGGCCTTGGCATCGGCGACAAGCTAAGGCTGGACGCCGGCGAAGGCCGCGAGGCCGTGGTCGACATCGCCGGTATCTTCGAGCTAGGGGTGCGCGAGCTGGATGCGCGCTATGTCTACCTCGACCTGAAGCAGGCTCAGACCCTGCTCGACCTGGCCGGAGGCGTCACCGTGATCGATACCACGGTCGGCGAAATATTCGAAGCCGACCGCATCGCCGAACGCCTGGCCCGCCTGACCGGGCTGCGCGCCGAAAGCTGGATGGAAACCAATGGCCAACTGCTCAACGCCCTCAGCTCGCAAAGCATGACCACAGAGATGATCCGTGTGTTCGTCGGGGTCTCGGTGGCCTTCGGCATCGCCAGCGTGCTGGCGGTAAGCGTCGTCCAACGCACCCGCGAGATCGGCATTCTGCGGGCCATGGGCAGCCCGCGCGGACAGATACTCCGAGTGTTCCTGCTGCAAGGTGGGCTGCTCGGTTTGCTTGGCTCGGCCTGCGGCGGCGCCGTCGGCTGGGGCTTGGTGCAGGTCTTCAATCTGGCCGGGCCACGCCTGTTCTTCATACCGGTCGACCCGACGCTGGTACCACTGGCGATGCTGGTCGCAACGGTTACCGGCGTGTTGGCCGCCGCCATGCCGGCACGCCGCGCAGCGCGCTACGACCCTGCCGTGGCGATCCGCTATGTCTGAGTCTGCTGCCAGCCCCAACGTCGAAGAGGTTCTGCGTCTCGAGCAGGTACGTAAAGTGTTCAACCTCGGCACCCCGCTGGAAACGGAAGTGCTGCATGGCATCGACTTGCAGCTGTGCCGCGGTGAACTGACGGCGCTCATCGGACCATCCGGTTCCGGCAAAAGCACCCTGCTCAACCTGATCGGTCTGCTCGATGCGCCCAGTTCGGGCGAGCTGTACCTGCTCGGCCAGCCCACCCGCAACAGCGATGATGAAACCCGCACCCAGCTGCGCAACCAGGCCATCGGTTTCGTGTTTCAGTTTCACCATCTGATTTCGGCGTTCAGCGTACTGGAGAATGTGCTGATGCCATTGATGATCCGCCACGGCAAGCCGTCGAGTGCGGATATCGAGCTGGCTCGCAGTTTGTTAGACGAAGTCGGGCTGGGCGCGTTTGCCGACAAGAAACCCACGCAAATATCCGGCGGTCAGCAACAACGGGTCGCCATTGCCCGCGCACTGGTCACCCGCCCTCCACTGCTGCTGGCCGACGAGCCAACCGGCAATCTCGACACTCGCACCGCGCAAAATGTCTTCGAGCTATTCCACCGTATCAATGCGCAGTTCGGCTGCGCGGTACTGGTGGTGACCCATGATCCGCGGCTGGCTGCCGACTGCGCACGAACCATACAACTGGTTGACGGCCGTATTGTCAGTGACCAATCCGACACCAAGACACGCTGACCCTTCACCGGCAAACCACCCGACGCTCTCCCCTGCCACCCCAGCTTCGCTTTGAAACACCAGCAGAATTGGTTCGCACCCGTTAATAACTATTAAGTCTAAGCATATAACCGTATCTAGCGCTAAGATCCTTGCAGGCATACCCCCACCCGTATCTAGCCAAGCAAAGGAGCAAGCCATGAATGCCCGCGTTGAAGCGTTCTTCGATCCCGCGACCTTTACTTACAGTTATGTTGTCAGCGACCCGGAAACGCGTCAGTGCGCGTTGATCGACTCGGTGCTGGATTACGATCCGGCGTCGGGCCGTACCTCGCATGCCGGTGCTGAGCGCTTGGTCGACTATGTGCGCGAGCACGACCTCAAGGTGCAATGGCTGCTCGAAACCCATGTGCACGCCGACCACCTGAGCGCCGCGCCGTACCTGAAACAGCGGCTGGGCGGGACGCTGGCGATCGGCGACCAGATTACCGTCGTACAAAACACCTTTGGCAGCCTGTTCAATGCGGGCAGCGAGTTCGCCACAGATGGCCGTCAGTTCGATCGCCTGTTTCACGACGGCGATGTCTTTCAGGTCGGCCACATCCAGGCGCGGGCGATTCATACGCCAGGCCATACGCCGGCCTGCATGACCTATGTGATCGGCGACGCCGCGTTCGTCGGCGATACCCTGTTCATGCCCGATTACGGCACCGCGCGATGCGACTTCCCCGGTGGAAATGCGCGGACGCTGTACCAGTCAATCCAGAAACTGTTCACGCTACCAGCCGAGACCCGCGTGTTCATGTGCCACGACTACAAGGCACCGGGCCGCGAGGAGTTTCGCTATGAGACGAGCATTGCAGCCGAACGAGAGCGCAACATCCACGTGCACAGTGGCATCAGCGAGGACGACTTCGTCGCCATGCGCACCGCGCGCGACGCCACCCTGGCGATGCCCACTCTGATTCTGCCGTCAGTGCAGATCAACATGCGTGGCGGTGAGCTGCCAGCGCCTGAAAGCAACGGCACCCGCTATTTGAAGATTCCTTTGGACGCGCTGTAACTGCCTGTGTGGAGGACGTCATATGCAAACCTTAAAACGCCTGACACCCTTCATCTCGGTGGCCGGCCAGTTGGACCCAGCCGATATGGCCCTGCTGGCGGGAAGCGGCTTTCGTTGCGTCATCAACAACCGCCCGGACAACGAGGGCGAAGGCCAGCCTTCCAGTGAGGCTATACGCGTCGCGGCCGAGGAGTCGGGGCTCGAATACCATCACATTCCGGTAGTGTCGGGGCAGATCAGCGACAGTGATGTCGCCGCCTTTCGCGCGCTTCTGGAGCAGATCAAAGGTCCCGTGCTGGCGTTCTGCCGGACCGGCACCCGTTCAGCATCGCTCTGGGCGTTGGCCGAGGCTCATCATCTGGACCCACACGAGCTCATCCAAACGGCTCGACAGGCCGATTACGATTTGACCGCCCTGCGACCGCGCCTGGACCAGTATTGGCAATCTTCAGCGGAGGGTCCGCTGAGCCCTGCACCCACGTTCGCCGCCACGCCACGTTATGACGTGCTAGTTGTCGGCGGCGGCGCGGCTGGCTGCGCCGTGACGGCCAGTTTGCTAAAGCGCGACCCGGATCTACGCATCGCAATCATTGAACCACGGGAACAGCATTACTATCAGCCAGGCTGGACGCTGGTCGGTGCCGGGGTGTTTGATCGCGCTAACACCGAGCGGCCCATGAGCCGTTGTATCCCGACAAGGGCGCAGTGGATTCGCGCAGCTGTAGAGGCCTTCGATCCGGAGCATCAACAGGTGGTGCTTGAAGACGGCAGCCGCATCGGTTACCGCTCGCTGGTGGTCTGTCCGGGCCTGAGCCTCGACTGGGACGCCATCGAAGGCGTGCGCGACAGCCTCGGAAAATATGGCGTGACATCCAATTACGCCTTCGAACTGGCACCGTACACCTGGCAGCTGGTACAGCACCTGCGCCACGGCAAAGCCCTGTTCACCCAACCACCCATGCCCATCAAGTGTGCCGGCGCGCCGCAGAAGGCCATGTACCTTTCCTGCGACCACTGGCTCAAGAAAGGCGCACTTAAGGACATACAAGTGGACTTCTGTTCAGCTGGAGCGGTGCTGTTCGGCGTCGCCGAGTTCGTTCCCGGCCTGATGCGCTACGTTGAACGTTACGGCGCTACGCTCAACTTCAATAACAACCTGATCGCAGTCGATGGTCCGGCGCAAAAAGCCTGGTTCAAAGTGTCCGACGGAACCGGCCAGAGCAGCACGGTCGAACGTGAATTCGACCTGCTGCACGTCGTACCGCCCCAGCATGCACCGGATTTCATTCGCCAGAGCGCACTGAGTAACGCCGACGGCTGGTTCGAAGCCGAGCATGAAACTCTCCGCCACCCCCGCTTCGGCAATATTTTCAGTCTCGGTGATGTTTGCTCTGCACCAAACGCGAAGACTGCTGCAGCGGTGCGCAAGCAAGCACCGGTGGTAGCGGAGAACGTATTAAGCGTGCTCAGCGGTAAGGGACCGCAGGCCATCTATGACGGCTATGGTTCCTGCCCCTTAACTGTCGAATTCGGCAAAGTGATCCTCGCTGAGTTTGGCTACGGAGGCAAACTGTTGCCGACTTTCCCGCTCGACCCCAGAGTGCCTCGGCGCCTGGCCTGGAAGCTGAAAACCCGGTGGATGCCCTCGATCTACTTCGACATGATGCTCAAGGGCCATGAATGGCTGGCCGAACCGAAACATCTGGACTTCGAGCCGCGGCCGGCCGAGGCGCTCAACGCCTGTGATTTTACTCAGGAGAAGAAGGGATGATGCAGCGGCTCGCCCGCCACCTACCGTGCCTGGAATGGGGGAAACAGTACAACAAGGCTGCTGCGGCCAAGGACAGTCTGGCCGCGGTGATCGTAACGCTCATGCTGATCCCGCAGAGCCTGGCCTACGCGATGCTTGCCGGCCTGCCACCAGTAGCGGGCCTTTACGCCAGTATCCTGCCGTTGCTCGCATACACGCTTTTCGGCACCAGCCGAACCTTGGCGGTTGGCCCCGTCGCCGTGGTATCGCTGATGACGGCTGCCGCCCTCGGCCCTTTGTTCGCTTCCGGCAGCGCCGCGTATGCAGGCGCTGCACTGCTGCTGGCAATGATGTCCGGCGCGATCCTGCTGGCCATGGCGGTTCTGCGGCTGGGTTTCCTGGCCAATTTCCTCAGTCATCCGGTGATTTCAGGGTTCATCAGCGCCTCGGGCATTCTTATCGCAATCGGTCAACTGAAGCACATCCTTGGTATCTCAGTCACCGGTGACAACGCTGCTCAGCTGCTGCGGGGGTTGATCCAAGGCCTGCCAGAAACGCACCTGACCACACTCGCCATTGGAACCACCAGCCTGGTCTTCCTGTTTCTGGTACGCAGCCGCCTTGGCCGCTGGCTGCAAGGGCTAGGCATGGCGCCCCGCACAGCCGGCACGCTCACTAAAGTCGGCCCGGTCGTGGCCCTGCTCCTAGCAATAGCGGCGGTCAGTGGCTTTCAGCTCGCCGCTGCAGGCGTGCGCGTGGTTGGCGAAGTGCCCAAGGGCCTTCCTTCTTTGAGCCTGCCCCCACTAGACCTCGCGCTGATCATTCAACTCCTGCCAGCGGCAGTTCTGATCAGCCTGGTGGGCTTCGTCGAGTCAGTTTCGGTAGCGCAGACCTTGGCGGCCAAACGTCGCGAACGCATCGAACCCAATCAGGAGCTGGTCGCCCTGGGCGGCGCCAATATCGCCGCTGCCCTGAGTGGAGGTTTCCCGGTCACCGGCGGTTTCGCCCGCTCGGTGGTCAACTTCGATGCTGGCGCCCAGACGCCGCTGGCTGGCGCACTCACAGCTGCCGGCATAGGCCTGACGGTATTGTTCTTTACACCGCTGTTTCACAACCTGCCACACGCTGTGTTGGCCGCGACCATCATCGTCGCGGTACTCAGCTTGGTCGACCTTACCGCGCTCACGCGCACCTGGCGTTATTCCCGCCAGGACGCCGCCGCCATGGCCGCCACCATGCTCGGCGTGCTGCTGATCGGCGTCGAGACCGGCATCATCATGGGGGTGGGGTTATCGCTGTTGCTGTTTCTCTGGAGAACCAGCCAACCGCATATTGCGGTCGTAGGACAGCTACCTGGCAGCGAGCACTTTCGCAACATCGAGCGTTTCGCCGTGGTACAGAGCCCCAGGGTGCTTTCGGTGCGCGTCGATGAAAGCCTCTATTTTCCCAACGCACGCTTTCTCGAAGACCGCATTGCCGAACTGTTGGGCCAATACCCGCACGCCGAGCATCTGGTGCTGATGTGCCCTGGAGTCAATCTGATAGATGCCAGCGCACTGGAAAGTCTCGAAGCCATCTCCGCTCGTCTTCACACGGCGGGCGTTCAGCTTCACCTCTCCGAAGTGAAGGGGCCGGTGATGGACCGGCTACGCCGCACCGATTTCCTCGAACATTTTGGCGGACAAGTGTTCATCAGCCAGTACGAAGCGCTGCTCGCCCTGGATTCGCAGACCACTCGACACGCACTTGAACGCCAGCGTTGCAACGGAACCAGCATGGGAGACTGCAAATGAAAAACGCACATGACCTCGTCGAACAGGCCCGAACCCGCATCCAGGAAATACCACTTGGCGATGCCGAAGCGGCAATACAGGCCGCGGATGTCGTGATCGATGTACGCGAAGCCGATGAGTTTCACGAAGGCCATATACAGGGTGCCACGAACATTCCGCGCGGCCTGTTGGAGTTCAAGCTAAGCGGTACGCCCGAGCTAGGCGCACGGGATATGAACATCGTGCTCTACTGCAAAACCAGTGGCCGCGCAGCGCTGTCAGCTGCATCGCTACAGGACATGGGCTATCTGCACGTTAAATCGATCGCCGGCGGTTTCGATGCCTGGACGGGAGCCGGCAAGCCGGTAGCGAAACCGAGCCTGCCGAGCTTTGAGTAACCACGCAAGATCAGCATATCCATAATGCAGAAAACCGACGTCGCCGTCGGTCTTCTGCCGGGTGGTCCCGCCTCTGCTTCCCAGATCAGGGCTTGGGACTGCATGCCTTGCACGTCTTGATGCCGAACAGCGTATAAGCCGGGCAGAAGCGGAAAAGGCCGGTGGCGAGCGGTACCAGCCCGATCCATCCCCACACGCCGATTACTCCGGCCAGTGACAGGCCGATGAGTGTGAGGCCGATGACGATCCGCAGTGTGCGGTCGATAGTTCCAACGTTGGTTTTCATAATGACCTCCCGGTCAGCAAACGCGCCGGCGTTCCAGCGCGGAGAACAGCAGCATCCCGCCAAGCATGGCAAGGACAAACAAGAGCACCTGCCAGTGTCCACTGAGCAACACGGCTATCGCCGGGCCCGGACAAATACCGGCAATGCCCCAGCCGATACCGAATAGCAGACTGCCGCCAATCAGGCGCCTGTCGACTTCGCGTTTGCTGGGCAATTGCATCGGGGCATTGAGCAATGAGCGCCGGCGCGCCTTGGCCAAACTGAAAGGCACCAGCGCGGTACCGATCGCACCAGCCATGACCAACGCCAGCGATGGATCCCAGGCACCGAACAGATCGAGGAACCCGATGACCTTGGCAGGGTTGGCCATACCCGAAAGCAACAACCCCAGCCCGAACAACAGGCCGGCGGCAAACGAGCTCAGCTTGCGCATATTCAGGCCCCAAGGAGATGACGAAGGACAAAGACTGTGGCGAAACCGGCAGCCATGAATGTCAGCGTCGCCACGATCGAGCGAGGTGAAAGCCGGGAAATGCCGCACACTCCGTGGCCACTGGTGCAACCGGCGCCGTAGCGCGTGCCGATACCAACCAACAGTCCGGCCGCCAGCAGTCCAAGCCAACCCGACTGAAATTCCAGGGCTGGCAAAGCAGTAAACGAGACCCACAACAATGGCGCCAGCAATACGCCAAGAATGAACACCAACTTCTCCCCTCGCCCTTCGGCATCGCGCTCCAGCAAGCTGGCAAGCAGACCGCTAATCCCAGCGATACGGCCATTGAGGAGTGCGAACAGCCCAGCCGCGGCACCAATCAGCACGCCGCCCGCCAGCGAGGTCCAAGGAGTGAAGTTGCCCCAATCGATCGTCATAGCTAGTTCCGAAACAAGAGACAGTGGGACGTAATCTCGACCACCCCGCCGAATCCGGCTCTTCGACGGGGCTGTTCGCTCTAACGTCTAACGCCGAAGAATGCCGGCATCAGCTTTAAGGCATGTGAGATCCGCCAGCGCAGATGGCTATAGTTAATCTCATTACAATATATTTATCAATATATTGTCAGAGTTGGTGGATCGAAAGAAGTTGGCCGTATGCAGTGGCATCGCTAGCATGCAGCGATGGGTATGCCAGGCTGACAAATGCTGGTGACCGAGCTTGTCAGCAGACGCCCTTTCCGTGACGCCAGGTATCAGCATGAATGACCAGATAACCCCCGCCGAAGCCCTACAGCTACAGGAACAACAGCAGGCCATGTTGAAACGGCTCGCGAGGGTGGAGGGACAGGTGCGAGGCATCCAGGCAATGATCAAGCGTGGCGAGGATTGCGAAGCGATAGCACAGCAGTTCTCTGCTGCTCGCAGCGCGCTGGATAAAGCCTATCGGCTGATGCTGACTTGCCTGATCGAAGAGGCCATGCACGATCAGACTCAGGACACTGGCGAGACGCTGGCGCGTGTGCGCAGCATTTTTACCAAGTACACCTGACAGTGAAGTGCTCAAACGCTGGGCCTGTGTATGGCCCAATGTCTCGAGCGCCAGGAGGCGTCAGTAGGCGAACCCCTGACAATCCAGATTTCTGCAGAGGCTATGGACAATCGGCTGATTGATTGGCAGAAACGAAAAAAGCGACCCTAAGGTCGCTTCTTCGCGCTTCGATATCTTCTAAGAAGACCCGAAGCAAATTTGGAGCGGGAAACGAGACTCGAACTCGCGACCCCGACCTTGGCAAGGTCGTGCTCTACCAACTGAGCTATTCCCGCGTATCTACCACAAAAATGGCGTCCCCTAGGGGACTCGAACCCCTGTTACCGCCGTGAAAGGGCGGTGTCCTAGGCCACTAGACGAAGGGGACGCTGCCCGGAAGCTACTGCTTTTATCCGGCTTTCAACGTTTCGCTTTAGAGCTTCACGCTGCAAGTGGCGCGCATTCTATGGACGTCTAACAAGGTCGTCAAGCACCATCTGCAAATATTTTATGAACCTAACGTCTAGCCAGCGTTGAGCTATCAGCTTGCCACCCAACGCTCTACACTCGGAAAAAATCGCTCGGTCAGAGAGGTGCGTTTCGTGTCCCCAGTTCTGATTACTGGATTGGTCATCGCCGGCCTGTTCATCCTGATTGCAATCGGCGTCATCAATCAGATCGTTGAAAAGAACAGTCTGGAAAAGGCGCGCATACGCGCCGAGCTCAGCGACCGTATGCGCCGCTGTGCCAATCTTTCCGCGAGCATCCCAGGCCAGATGATGACGCCGGAGCTCAAGCTGTTGCTGACACGCCTGGAGCTGGGTCTGGCCGAACAACTTCTTCCCCTAGACAAGAAGAACGCCACGCTCGAACCTCGGGTAGCCGCTCTGCGTAGCGCTGTTGCCAAGGGTGAGGATATACCTGTGGAAAACGCGCCAGTCAGGATCACCACCGAAGCCCAAGCGAAGGAGATTCGCTTGCTGATGGAAGACCTGCATACCCAGATCGTTTGGGCTGCCAAGCAGAACCAGCTGGAAACGGCTGCCGCCAAGCGCTGGATTCAACAGATCCAGCGGATGATGGTGATCTTGCATGTGGAATACTTCAGCAATGTTGGCCAGCAGGCGCTTCAACAGGGCAGCGCGCACAAGGCACGCCTGGCATTCGAGCGCGGCATCCAGCACATCCGCAAGCAACCCAACCCGGCCGAGTATCAAGCCCAACTGAGCAAGCTCGAAGCAAGCTACAGCCACGCCAATAAGCTCGAGCAGACGCAACAACAGCCGAAGCTTGACGAACCAAGCGAGCTGGCCGAAGGTTTGAAGAGCCTTGAAAGCGAAGACGACTGGAAGAAAAACAACATCTACTAGGCACTGACCGGACAAAAAGAGACGGCGCCATCGCGCCATGCACTTGATCCTCTCACGTCTGGCGGTTGCCTCCCTGCCTTGGTGGAGAACTCGCTATGCCCATAACCGTATTCGGTGCCCCCCTATCGCCCTTCGTTCGCAAAGTGCGCCTTTGCTTACAGGAAAAAGGATTGGATTATGGGCTCGAATTCGTCATGCCGTTCACCCCACCGGAATGGTATCTGCAGCTCAACCCACTCGGCCGCATTCCTGCCATGAAGGATGGGGAGCTCTGTCTTGCTGACTCCAGCGTGATCTGTCAGTACCTCGATGAAGCCTACGAACAAACCGTGCGGCTGTGCGGCGACAACCCGGCCGGCCGGGCACATATACGCTGGCTGGAAAAATACGCCGATTACGAACTCGCACCGCTGACGACGTTCGGAGTTTTCCGCAACCGTGTGCTGAAGCCCAGTTCGGGCAAGCCCTGTAACGAGGAAACCGTGCAGGCCGCCTTGAACGAGAAGCTGCCACCGCACTTCGACTACCTCGAACGGCAGCTGGGGGAGAAAGTCTTTTTCACTGGCGAGCGACTCTCGATGGCGGACATTGCCGTTGCATGCCAGCTGATCAACATGGAACACGGCGGCGAAGTAGTAGACGCGGGTCGTTGGCCAGCGCTTGCCGCGCACTACTCACGAATGAAGGCGCGCGCGTCTGTTGAGAACGTGTTGCCCGGTGAGCAACGCATGGCAGCAAAGCTCATCGACATGGGGAAAACGCAAACACCCGCAAACTGAGGCTGATCTGCGCCGCCTGGTTGCCACTAAAGTGGCTACCACTGGGCGGCCCTTCAGCAAAGCCGCCCACTCCAGGGCAAAAATCAACAAGCCTTGCCTCGTGGCCATCTGATACATCCGTTGTGCAATAGCTATGGAGGCGCATCTCCAGGCAGGTCGTCTAGGCTGAGCTCATCAGATCGGGCCGCCTTCACAACGAATGCGACAAGGCTTGCCAATCCTCAGAGCAAGCGAACACCCACCCATTGCCGAGCGAACTGGTAAGCGCAGCGACCGTTGCGATTGCCACGCGCCGTAGCCCATCGCACAGCCTCCTTCTCGAGCTCATCATCCCAATGCCAGCTCAGCCCCGCCTGCGCAGCCAGCGAACCGATCCAATGTCGCACCACGTTCAGGTAATGCTCCTGGCTGAACGGGTAGAACGACAGCCAAAGTCCAAAGCGATCTGACAGCGCAATCTTGTCCTCGACCGCCTCGTTCGGATGCAGCTCCCCATCAACCATCTGCCAATTTTCGTTGTCGCTCTGACGCTCTGGCACGAGGTGTCGGCGATTCGAAGTGGCATACAGCAGAACGTTGTCGGGCGCGCGCTCCAGCGAGCCGTCCAGCACGCTTTTCAAGACCCGATAGTCACCCTCACCCGCCTCGAACGAAAGGTCATCGCAGAACACCACAAAATGCTGTGGCTCTCCGGCAAGCTGATCGACCAGCTTGGGCAGATCAGCCAGATGGTCGCGCTCGATTTCTATCAGGCGCAGGCCTTGTGGTGCATGTTCAGCCAGCAGCGCTCGGATCAATGAAGATTTGCCCGTACCACGGGCGCCCCACAGCAGGACATGGTTTGCCGGCAAGCCGCTCACGAACTGGCAGGTGTTGCGCGATAACAGCTCGCGCTGTCGATCGATTCCGATCAGGTCGTTCAGCTTCATGTCGAGCGACACGTTCAGCGCCTGCAGGTAGCCACCTGCCCCTTCACGGTGCCAGCGGGCGGCTAAACTTGTTGCCCAATCCATCGGTGCCCGCTGCGCAGGCAGCAAGGGCTCCAATCGCGTGATCAGCGCATCGGCGCGCTGCAAAAAAGCCTTCAGCTCGGCATCCATTCAACGACTCCAGAACGATCGCGTCAGCTACCTGCAAAGCGCTGTAGCAAGAATTACAGATTACAGGCGAGCTTCGATATGCGCTGCCAGCGCGTCCGGAGAGGTGCGCGAAGAAAAACGCTCGATCGAGCCGCCCTGATCAGTCACCAGAAATTTGGTGAAATTCCACTTGATCGCTCTGCTGCCCAGAAAACCGGGTGCACGCTTCTTCAATTCGCTAAACAAGGGGTGGGCATCGACTCCGTTGACCTTGACCTTGGCAAAGAGCGGAAAGCTGACACCAAAATTGCGCTCGCAGAATGCACCGATCTGCGCCTCGTCCCCCGGCTCCTGATGACCGAACTGATCACAGGGGAACCCGAGTACTACCAGCCCCTGATCGCGATAGCGCTGCCAGAGTGCTTCCAGTCCTTTGTACTGGGGCGTGAAACCGCATTTGCTAGCTGTATTGACCACCAGCAGCACTTTCGCATCGTACTCACCCAGAGAGACCTGCCGCCCATCAAGGGTCATGCAAGGAATATCCAGCATTGGATCATGCATGATCGGACCTCACTGCCACGTTTCGAACCATATTCAGGCCTCGCTCGGCTTGTGGTTCAAAGAGGCAGAATTGATGCAGTAGCGCAGCCCGGTCGGTGCCGGACCATCCGGGAATACATGACCCAGATGGGCATCACAGCGAGCACACTTGACCTCGATGCGGTGCATGCCATGGCTGAAGTCGTCGACGCTGGAAATTGCCGTATCGCTGACCGGCTGAAAGTAGCTCGGCCAGCCGCAGCCAGAGTCAAACTTGGCAGCCGAATCAAACAGCGGCGCATCGCAGCAGACGCAATGATAGATGCCAGGGGTTTTCATATCGTTGTACTGGCCGGTGAATGGGCGCTCGGTGGCACCCAGCCGACAGACCTGAAATTGTTCGTCGGAGAGCTCTGCACGCCAGGTTTCCAGCGGTTTCTCTAGCTTGTCCATCGGTACACCTCGTGATCTCAAAAAAGGCGGATCTGTACCTTTTCCGGTAGTCGGGCCGCACGTATGATGCGTTGCTCTTAGACGCCTAGTCTGGCAGCGGGGTTTCAGACTGCCAAGGCGCCCGGGTTCATGCCAAACGTCGCCAGCCATCGAAAGCTGCGCGCGTCTTCACTTCGGGACACTCAGGATCATGCAGGTCAGCAAATCGAACAAGCTCGCCAATGTCTGCTACGACATCCGTGGGCCAGTGCTCAAGCACGCCAAACGCCTGGAAGAGGAAGGCCATCGCATCCTCAAGCTGAATATCGGCAACCCTGCGCCGTTCGGTTTCGAAGCGCCGGAGGAAATCCTCCAGGACGTGATCCGCAACCTGCCCACCGCGCAGGGCTACAGCGACTCCAAAGGCCTGTTCAGCGCACGCAAGGCGATCATGCAGTACTACCAGCAGAAGCAGGTAGAAGGCATCACCATTGAAGACATCTACCTTGGCAACGGTGTGTCCGAGCTGATCGTGATGTCCATGCAGGCACTGCTCAATAATGGCGATGAAGTACTGATTCCGGCGCCTGACTACCCTCTGTGGACCGCCGCCGTGAGCCTGGCGGGCGGCAAACCAGTGCATTACCTCTGTGACGAACAGGCCAACTGGTGGCCGGATCTGGCCGACATCAAGGCCAAGATCACGCCGAACACCAAAGCACTGGTACTGATCAACCCGAACAATCCCACGGGCGCGGTTTACCCGCGCGAAGTGCTGGAAGGCATGGTCGAGCTGGCTCGTCAGCACAAGCTTGTGCTGTTCTCCGACGAGATCTACGACAAGATCCTCTATGACGATGCCGTGCACATCTGCACCGCATCCCTTGCCCCGGACGTACTGTGCCTCACCTTCAACGGCCTTTCGAAGTCCTACCGGGTCGCCGGCTTCCGTTCCGGCTGGGTCGCAATCTCTGGCCCCAAGCACAAAGCGCAGAGCTACATCGAGGGCATCGACATTCTGGCCAATATGCGCCTGTGCGCCAACGTGCCGTCCCAGCACGCCATTCAGACGGCTCTGGGCGGCTACCAGAGCATCAACGACCTGGTGCTGCCACCGGGCCGACTGCTGGAGCAACGCAACCGGACCTGGGAACTGCTCAACGACATTCCCGGCGTCAGCTGCGTCAAGCCAATGGGGGCGCTGTATGCGTTCCCGCGAATCGATCCGAAGATCTGCCCGATCCACAACGATGAGAAGTTCGTCCTCGATCTGTTGCTGTCAGAAAAGCTGCTGATCGTTCAGGGGACAGCGTTCAACTGGCCGTGGCCGGATCACTTCCGGGTGGTCACCCTGCCCCGCGTCGATGACCTCGAGCAAGCAATCGGCCGCATCGGCAACTTCCTCAAGACCTACAGCCAGTAGGATTCGATGGATCTCCAGATCGACGACTTCTACCGGGACGCCGCGGCCGGACTGCTGATTCTTTATCAGGCCTTTCCGCGGAAGGTCGCGCTGTACGTCGAAGACCTTATCGGTCATGAAGAACCCGATGAGTTCGGCCTGCCCAGCAAGCGCCACCAAGGCTGTCTCGGCGCTCTGATATGGCTCGCCGAGGAAGGCTATCTGCGCTTCGAGAGCACCATTCATTTCCAGGCACTGGACCAGGCGGCGCTCACCGAGAAGGCATTCATGCGACTGACACGCAGTGTTCCTAGCGCCGGCACATGGGATGAATCACTGCCGACGAGTGTTCGTCGGGTCCAGTCCACCCTGGCGCATCAACTGCGCGAGGCGTTGCGTGAAGGCGACAGCGAGCGGCTGGCACAGCTGACCCGGCAGCTGTTCGATAGCTCGCTGGTTGAGCACCGCTAAGCCCGGCAGCGTGTAGGGCGACATAGCTTGAAATAGTCGCTCGGTTGAATCGCATCGGCCCGCCCCTTATATAGCCTATCGTTCTTTACTGTTCCCCTTGGAGTCTGCCGCAACATGATGCGCATTTTCTTGTTCCTGGCCACCAACCTGGCTGTACTGGTGGTTGCCAGCGTCACCCTCAAGCTGCTCGGGGTCGACCGCTACACCGGTCAGAACTATGGCAGCCTGCTGGCTTTCTGCGCCGTGTTTGGTTTCGCTGGCGCGCTGATTTCGCTGTTCATCTCCAAATGGATGGCGAAAATGAGTACCCGTACCGAGATCATCAGCCAACCGCGTACGCGCCATGAGCAGTGGTTGCTGCAAACCGTCGAGCAGCTTGCCCGTGAAGCCGGAATCAAGATGCCTGAAGTGGGCATCTTCCCCGCCTACGAAGCCAACGCCTTTGCCACCGGCTGGAATAAGAACGATGCGCTGGTCGCGGTCAGCCAAGGCCTGCTCGAGCGTTTTTCCCCGGACGAAGTCAGGGCTGTACTGGCTCACGAGATCGGCCATGTCTCCAACGGCGACATGGTCACGCTGGCCCTGATCCAGGGCGTGGTGAACACCTTTGTCATGTTCTTCGCACGCATCTTCGGCAGCTTCGTTGACCGGGTGATCCTGAAGAACGAAGACGGTCATGGCATCGGCTATTTCGTTGCAACGATCTTCGCCGAGCTGGTCCTTGGCATTCTTGCCAGCATCGTCGTCATGTGGTTCTCGCGTAAACGTGAGTTCCGTGCTGACGAGGCTGGCGCACAGCTGGCCGGCACCAGCGCCATGATCGGCGCCCTGCAGCGTCTGCGCGCGGAACAGGGCGTCCCAGTCGACATGCCTGACAGCCTCAAGGCATTCAGCATCAACGGCGCCCTGCGCAACGGCTTCGCCGGCCTGCTGATGACCCACCCGTCGCTGGAAGACCGCATCGAAGCCCTGCGCCAGCGCGGCTGAGCGAGCGAGCCAGAACAAGGGCGGCAATAGCCGCCCTTTTTTTCATCCAGAATTTGCACGTAGTGGCTGTATGCCTGTCGAAGCAAGCGCCTTCTTTGAATAGGGATATGCCTATATGCGACGCTTCCTTTTACTTGCCTTCGCCCTGCTCACCTTGGCCGGCTGCCAGAGCGCCTACTACTCGGCCATGGAAAAAGTCGGATTGCATAAGCGAGACATTCTGGTTGACCGCGTCGAGGATGCGCGCGACTCCCAGCAGGATGCCAAGGAGCAATTCAAGGACGCCCTGGAGCGCTACCGCAGCGTAGTGCAGGTCGATGGCGGCGAACTTGAGGAGCGCTACGAAGCTCTGAACAGTGAATTCGAGGCCAGCGAGAACAGCGCTCGTGAAGTACGGGACCGGATCAATGCCGTCGAGGATGTCGCCGAGGCGCTCTTCAAGGAATGGAAACAGGAGCTCGACGAGTACAGCAACGCGAGCCTGAGGGCGACCAGTCAGCGAAACCTGGAGCGCACTCAGAAAGACTATCGTGTCCTGTTGCAACGGATGAAAGCAGCGGAAAAACGCATCGACCCTGTGCTTGATGTCTTGCGCGACCAGGTGTTGTTTCTCAAGCACAACCTCAATGCCCGCGCCATTGGCGCCCTCAAGGGCGAATACCGCACGCTCGAAGGGAATGTGGATCAGCTCCTGGCGGAGATGCAGCGGGCCATAGACGAAGCCGACGTGTTTATTCGTCAACTCCAGCGCAATCAGTGACCACGCTACCCAGCAGGGCCGCCGGCAAGCGCATCGCGTAAGCCTGCAACGGGCGCGCGGCTGAGCGCCCGCTGGGTTCCTGGCTAGACGACACGGCTTCGAGGGCTGCTAGCAGGTGTCATCGAGTCGATAGCAGCGCTCATCCAGGCGCGTGAGCCCACGCTGGAGGAACTTCCAGTTGCTTTCGTTCAATACATCTGCAAACTCGAGCAATTGGATTTTCCAACGCGTGTTCAAAAGATCTCCAACCTCAGCATCGCCTACCGCGAACGGCGGGCCGGACATCTGCTCCTGCTGATAATCCAACGTAATCAGCAACCCCTGGCAGCCTGGAGCGAGGATGCTGGCGAGATGGTTGACGTAACGCTGACGCATATCGGAAGGCAATGCGATAAGGGCAGCCCGGTCGTAAAGCGCTCGGCAGTCAGCCACATCATCTGGCGTCATGGCAAAAAAATCGCCGCAGCGGATTTCAACGTTACCCGCTCGGTAAACCTTGAACTCACCCTGAACGCTGACATCTGGAACTAGCCCGTGCTCGGCAAAGAAATCCTCGGCTGCGCGCTCGCTCAGCTCTACTCCCAAGACGGCTAACCCATGATCAGCGAGCCAGGCCATGTCCAGGCTTTTGCCACACAATGGCACCAGGACGCGCGCCCCCGGGGCCAAGCCCAGGCTGGGCCAATGGCGGCGTAAATAAGGGTTGACCTCGTTTAGATGAAAGCCGATTTCGTTACGTGCCCAGCGACGCTGCCAGAACGCTTCATCCATGTTGAGACCCTCTTGAACGATGTTGGTCTAGGAGCTTATCAGAGCCGCCTTTGCCCGAAACACCGCTTCAGCCAGAGCGCAGCGCCGCCTCCGGGTCCATACCGGCGTCGCGCATCTGAGCGAGCTTGTAACGCAGGGTACGTGCACTGATGCCTAGACGGTCAGCCGTCTCCTTACGGCGCCCGCGCTCGGCACGCAGGGTATCGAGGATGAGCTCGAATTCGCGACGCCGCAGGTCTTCGCCCAACGCCCCGGTGATTTCGGCCGGCACAGGCGCAACGGACGGAGTGAGTTCGGTTTCACTCGTGTGGGTTCGCGCCAGTGAAGCAAAACCGGCAGCAGCGGTCAGACAAAGATCGTCCGGCCGGATCATCCCGCCCTGCTGCAGGATCAACGCGCGCTGGATCGCGTTGTCCAGCTCGCGCACATTACCGGGCCAGGTATGCCCGAGCAGACACAGGCGCGCGTCGGATGTCAGTCTTGCCACCGGCTGGCGCATTTTCGCCGCATGATTGGCCAGTAACCGCTCGGCAAGCGGCACGATATCCGCAGGCCGGTGACGCAATGCAGGCCAGGCGAGCGGAAAGACCGAGAGGCGATAGAACAGGTCCTCACGGAAACGCCCGCTGCGAACCTCTTCAGCCAGATCACGATTGGTCGTGGCGACGATACGAATGTCGAGCGGTATCGGCTTGCGTCCACCAACTCTCTCGACCTCACGCTCCTGCAGCACTCGCAGCAACTTGGCTTGTAATGCCAGCGGCATCTCGGATATCTCGTCGAGCAACAGCGTGCCGTGATCGGCCAGCTCGAACTTGCCTGGCTGCATTGCGATCGCGCCGGTGAAGGCGCCTTTCTCATGACCGAAAAGCGTCGCTTCCAGCATATTGTCTGGAATCGCAGCGCAGTTGATCGCTACAAACGGCTTGCCCGCTCGCGTTGATTGCTGATGAATAAAACGAGCCAACACTTCCTTGCCGGTGCCTGACTCCCCTGAGACGAGCACTGTAGAGTCGCTCTGGGCCACCCGGGCCGCCAATGCCAGTAGTTGCTGACTCGCTGGTTCGACCGCCACAGGACCCTGCATATCGCTGATGCCAAGCTGGCCGCACGCATGGCGGCCAACCAGGTCGAGCAACACTTTCGGCTCGAACGGCTTGACCAGGTAGTCCACAGCGCCTTGGCGCATGGCCTCGACGGCGCGCTCGACCGCACCATAAGCTGTCATGAGCAGGATCGGAGTCTGCGGATACCGTTCGCGCACAAGCGCCTGCAAGGCGTGACCGTCCATCCCAGGCATGTTCACATCGCTGACAAGCAAGCTGAAGCTTTCCTGACTCAGCGCGCACAAAGCGGCCTCAGCGCAATCAACAGCGCAATAGGAATAGCCACCCAGTTCAAGGGTATCGCCTAGCGCTTCGCGCAAAGCGCGGTCGTCTTCAACGAGTAAAACCTTTACGCCCATGGTGCTTGCTCCGTAGAAGCCCGCGAAGACGCCGGGAGCAGCGGCAACTGCAAGGTGGCGCAAGTTCCTCTGCCCGGACGGGAGCGCAGCGCAAGCGCGCCTGAATGGGCCCGCGCGACCGAGTTAACGACGGCCAGTCCGAGGCCGGTTCCGGTCGCCCGTGTAGTGAAAAACGGCTCGCCGACCTGGGCCAGGGTCGCGGCATCAATTCCGGCGCCGTTGTCGCTGATGCTGAGGCGCAGCACGGCACCGCGTGAAAAGAGGTGAATCTTCAGCCTGGTATCGCCGGTCGCTGCCTGGAGCGCATTTTCGATAAGGTTGAGGAGTGCACCAACCAAGGTGTCGCGATTGCACAACAGAGCGCCGGCGTGGGCGTCGCATTGCCAGCGAACAGCAATGCCTTCCAACTGGGTCTCGGCCGCTACACGAATTCCTGCAAGCAATTCGGCGGGTGTCAGCCGGTCCTCAAGCGGCAGATCACCGCGGGCGAAAACCAGCATGTCACGAACCTGATGTTCCAGCTCGTTCAGCCGGTCCTTCAGACGACCTGCAAACCGCTGCTGGTGCTCGGCCGACAGACCGCCCTGCTCCAGATGGCTGGCATACAGCAGGGCTGATGATAACGGCGTACGGATTTGATGAGCCAACGAGGCGACCATCCGGCCAATCGCAGACAAACGTTCATGACGCGCCAGCTGCTCCTGTAGCCGTCGCGTCTCCGTCAGATCGGTCAACAGCACCAGCTGCCCAGGCTCAATGTTCAAGGAACGTGTAGCGATGGAAACACGACGCCCGTCCTTCAATGAAATTTCGTGGCCGTCATCGCTGCGCGGCGAGAAACTTCGTGCAATCACCTCACGCCAGAGCGCTCCTTCGAGCGGTGCGCCTAGCAGGTCAAGCGCTACGGGATTGGCTTCGCGGACCCTGCCCTGGCCATCGATGACGATCACACCGCCGGGCAACAGGTCGAGCAGGCTTTGCAGGCGATTCGCTAAGCGCTCCTTCTCATCGAGCTCCTGCAGGCGCTGCGCAGCGCTCTCTGCCAGCTGATCCTGCAACTCGGCTACTCGCGCCTGCAACATACCCTCGGACTCGCCCAACTGGCCGGATATGTCACGGACCAACGCAAGCGACTGTTCGAGCTCATCGCTTGCGTCAGCGGTAACCAGACATTGCCCTGGGAAGGGAGAGTAGATCGCTGAAGCCACGGGCACACGTATCCGTCAAAAGATGGTCGGTAACGTGTGGTTCAGCAAGGATCATGCCGCGACAGCAGATCAAGCAAGGGCCACGCCGCAAGCAAAGGCGGCGTGGCCAACGAGTCACTCGTCGAGCTCGTCTTCTCGACGGTTCATTCCGTATTTACGCATTTTTTCCACAAGCGTGGTGCGCCGTACCCGCAAGCGCTCCGCAGCGCGAGCCACAACGCCGCCTGCGTCTTCGAGCGCCTGCTGAATAAGCCCTTGCTCGAGATTGCCCAGGTAATCTTTCAGATCGAGACCTTCCACGGGAAGCATGGCGTGCGCATCCGCCGCAATGATTGGGGCATTTATCGCAGCACGTTCTTCCATTTCGTTGTGCAGGCTGGTCGCGTACTGCTCATCGTCGTCATCGACATGGCGGAATTTCTTCGGCAGCTCCATCACACCGATCACGCCGTACGGGTGCATGATGGCCATGCGCTCGACGAGATTGGCCAGCTCCCTTACGTTACCCGGCCAATCGTGCCGACACAGGGACATGATCGCGGCCGAGTTGAAGCGGATTGAGCCACGTTTCTCATGCTCCATGCGCGAGATAAGCTCGTTCATCAGCAGCGGAATATCTTCGATACGCTCGCGCAGCGGGGCCATTTCGATCGGGAACACGTTTAACCGGTAATAGAGATCCTCGCGGAAGCTGCCATCCACGATCATCTTTTCCAGGTCTTTATGCGTCGCTGCGATGATGCGTACGTCGGCGTTCTGCGTTCGATTGCTACCCACTCTCTCGAAGGTGCGCTCCTGCAGAACGCGTAGCAACTTGACCTGCATAGGCAGTGGCATGTCGCCGATCTCGTCGAGGAACAGCGTCCCGCCTTCGGCCAGCTCAAAACGCCCGGCACGCGAGGTGATCGCGCCGGTAAACGCGCCCTTTTCATGACCGAACAGTTCGCTTTCCAGCAGCTCCGCTGGAATCGCCCCGCAATTGACCGGAACGAACGGTCCATTACGGCGCTTGGAATGGTAGTGCAGGTTGCGTGCAACAACTTCTTTGCCGGTTCCCGACTCACCAAGAATCAACACGCTCGCTTCGGTGTCGGCAACCTGTTGCATCATCTGACGCACATGCTGGACTGCACGACTGGTGCCCACCAGGCTGCGAAACAGGTTGGGCTCGCGCTGCCGGCCACGTGCCTTCGCCTTATCGTTCATGTCCCGATAGATCTGGGCGCGGTGAAGCGAGTCGAGCAGCTTGTTGTAGCTCGGAGGCATTTCCAGGCTGGTCAGCACGCGCTGACGCAGTTCATCTGGCCATTCAGCCGGCGTCGGCTCGCCAATCAATAGCAACGGCAGGTTCTCGTCCCACTTGCTGATTTGCTTGAGCAACTCTACGGCGCCGCCCTTGGATGCAACGTCACCAAGCATTACGCCGAGTATACTGCGGCTTGATTCCAGTGAATCGACCGCAGCCTGCCATTCGCTGCTGGCGCATGACAAATGATCTTCGCTGAGAAAGTTCAGAATGACCGTCAGATCCCGGCGACGATCCTGATCGTCGTCTATCAACAAAATTTTGGTTTCACGCCACATCTTGTTTATAGCTCTAGAGGCTGAAAGAAAGCCCGCGCTCGTCCTCGGCAGAACGGCAACGTCATCGGCAGATAGCCGGTAGTTAATTAAAAAAATCGGCCTGAGTCAAATTTATGACGTGATTCAACGACAAAATAGCAAGGAATGCATTTTGGTATTGACTTAGAGCAACTCGTAAGCAACGAGTCGGGAGATATCTAGCGGGACTTGGCTCGTCTGCGCAAGCCTGGGAGATCGGGGCAAAATCGTCAGATTTCGGGCGGAAAGGCTCGCTGTAGGCGAAAAACTATGCTGCTGAGGTAAGGACTCGTTATAGCTTCTGACGGTTCGACGTCTCGTAGACACCGCCTGAGCATGTCCACTACAAGCGCGACCAATTGTCGCGCTTGTTTATAGGAACTCTCAACCAAATAACTTGTAGACGTTAGCGCCTTGCTGAGATTGGTTGAGCTGAATCAGCTCCCCTGCCACACGCTGCTTCTCGCTCTGGCAGGAGGTAAGCAGCTCACGGTAAAGACTTACCAGTTCCTGTAAGCGCTGGCGGATGGCTGACTCGTCCTCACGGGGCTCCACCATTGCAGCCTCGACGACCTGCCGGCATTGCAGATCCAGCACGCTGATCGCTGTCCAATCCTGCTGCGCCATGGCGTCACGCAAGGCGTTGCCGGTTTCCTCAAGACGTTTGGCTGCTGCACTCATGGATCTGCTCCGAATGAACTGGTGGCAAGGGTCGAACCGGCACCGTTCGAGCCATGGCTCGCGGCACCTGACAGGTTATCGACCGCTTTCGCCTCGCCTTTAGTCGCACATGCGGGAAATTGGAGTGAGTCAGTGCAGACTGCGCAGCCCCGTCGGAACGCTGGGTGGCGCAACCGGCTCCCAGGGACCGCCAGGCCGACCGGCGCAATACCAGTCGCCGTCCCACCGGTAATACAGGCGTTCGCGATAGAACAAGTCCTGCCCTTCCACAACATAGACGCCCAGACGTTTGTCCCAGTGCGCCGCCGCATGAGGCGGTGGAGCATAGCGTGGATGGCTCTTCTGGGTCGCAGGAGGACGCGGTGCCGGCGGAGTACGCACTGGAGGAGGCGTCGCAACCGGTTCGCGGGGCGGTGTCGATACGGGCGGCTCCGGGCCGCGAGTCGGCTCTGACACTTGATAAGGATTACCCGCACAAGCTCCCAGCAGCAGCGCCAGTGTCACCACGGCGCTGCCTCTGGTCAGCCGTTGAACGCTTGTTGATACCCGCTCTTCCAACGTCATCAGTCGTCTCTTGAGCCCCTGCGATCAGGGTGCAACCGGTTGATCGATGGTCAACTTGATCGCCTCCGGATTCCCTGGAGACAACGGCTCGCTACTGCCTTGCCACTCGCCGCGAGTAGCGTTGCCATCTTTGGATACGCGGGCGAACAATCTGACCTGCTCGAAGTTGGACAATCGAAGCTGTGGAGTCATTGCATCAGCATCACTCAAATTCACCTTGGCAGGCAGATCGGCAACAGTCAGGCGCTTCACAGCCAACGGCATGGGCGGTCCGGACAGCGCGCGTGCGAAGATGAATACGGCGTCGGTAGGGCTAACCTTGTCGGCCATCTCGACAGCCAGTTGTACTTCAACCGTTAGTTCTGCTCCGTTTCTGGTAATCATCTCGCCAGCTGGCTTTGTCACTTCCGCCGAAGCCGGTTCGCCGAGCTGTTCACGCGCACGAGCGATGCCGCCCTGAATGGCTTCACGCGATGGATCCTCAGCAGGCAGCGTTGAAACCAACCGCTCCCAGAAGCCGATCGCATCAGCAAACCGCTCCTCCTCATAAGCCGCGATGCCCAACAGGCCGAGGCTAGTAACTTCATGGGGATCCCCACGTAACGCCTCATCGGTCAGCTGTTGCAATTGCTCCGACCATTGGCGGTCGCCTGCAAAATAGAGCGCTTGCGCCCATTGCCCCAGCAGTTCCGGTTGGCGCCCTGCCAGCTTGACGACCTGCTCGTAAGCGGCGGCAGCATCCACGGGGCGCTCCCGATTCATATAGGTCTTCGCGAGGAAGTACCACGCCTCGGCAGACTCGGGTTGAGCCTTTACTGCGCGCTCCAGCCGTTCGACCATCTCTTCCATCGTGGCGGGCTGCTCGGTGAACTCCCGCGCCAGCTGCAGCTTGTCACTGGCCCCCCAGTGCAGGTAGAGACCAGCGCCCAGAAACGGAACAAGGATCGCCGCGATCAGCGGTACAGCACGCCCCAAATGGTTGCTACGGCGCGTGGTACCTCCCTCGGTGTCGTCCAGCAACTCCCGCGCCGCATCGGCGCGTCCGGCCTCGAACTGCTCCGGGTCAAGGGTTCCAGCCGCCTGTTGCGCAGCCAGCTCGCCGAGCCGCTCCTGGTAAAGCGCCACATTCAGCGCCGTCCGATCCTCTTCCGCCTGTACACCACGCCCCCGCAACAGCGGCAGCAATAGGAACGCCAGGGCGGCCAGCAATAAGAGGCCCGCACCTATCCAAAAATCGATCATGGTTCTTTTCTATCCAACAACGTGGCAAGGCGCGCGCGCTCGGCCTCGGAAAATGTATTCGATGCCGGTCCAGTGGCTGAACGGCGACGGCGCACCAGGATGAACGCCAACACGCCGAATCCAATCACCAGCAAGGCGGCTGGCCCATACCAGAGCACCAGGGTTTTGGTGTTGACCGGGGGCTTATAGAGCACGAAGTCGCCGTAGCGGGCGACCAGATAATCGATAATCTGCTCATTGCTCTGCCCCTCTTCCAGCATGCGGTAGATTTCCCGCCGCAGGTCCATGGCGATTGGCGCATTGGAGTCCGCAATGTTCTGGTTCTGGCACTTTGGGCAGCGCAACTCTTCGACCAAGGTGCGATAACGCGCGCGCTCGGCCTCGTCCTTGAACTCGTAGGCATCAATCGCTGCAGACGCGGTGCCCAGCAGACACAGCGTCAGCACAAGTCCGTGAATCAGCTGTCTCATTCGTCCACCAATTGCTGATAAAGCGCCGCAAGCTGTTCACGCCACACGCGCTCATCTATGACGCCGACATACTTGTGGCGGATGATGCCCTGCTTGTCGACAAGGAAGGTTTCGGGCGCACCATATACTCCGAGGTCCAGCCCCAGCGTGCCCTGCTCGTCGCGAATATTGAGCTGGTAGGGGTCGTGGAAGTCGCGCAGCCATTTCTGAGCTGCGGCATTGTCATCCTTGTAATTGACGCCATGGATGACCACGCCTTGTTCTGCAAGCTTGTTCAGTACGGGATGCTCAACTTTGCAGGCGACGCACCAGGTCGCCCAGACGTTAACCAACGCTGGTTTTCCCTTGATGTCCTCGGCTGTTACTGCTCGCTGCGGGTCCTCGACCGAAGGCAGAGAGAACGAAGGCAGCGGCTTGCCGATCAACGCAGAGGGTAATTCGGTGGGGTCCAGAAACAGACCTCGATAAAGAAACACGGCGACCAGTAGGAAGATTGCCAGCGGCAGCAACATCAATAATCTTTTCATATCAGGCTCCTTGCTGGGCCAAACCGAGCGCCTCGCGAACACGGGTCCTGACTTTCACCCGATACCGTTTGTCACTCACCGAAAGCACGCCGCCCAGGGACATCATCAGAGCACCCAGCCAAATCCAGCGAACGAATGGTTTGATATGCACGCGGACGGCCCAGGCGCCGTTTTCCAGCGGCTCGCCCAGCGCCACATAGAGATCACGGGTGAAACCTGCGTCGATCCCCGCCTCGGTCATTGGCATTTGCTGCACGGTGTACAGACGCTTCTCCGGGTGCAGCGTCGCGACCTGCTTATCGCCCTCAAAGACGCGAATGGTGCCTTTGTCAGAGGTGAAGTTCGGGCCTTCGAAATGTTTGGCCCCGTCGAATACGAAGCTGTAACCGCCCAACTGCAGCGACTCCCCCGGAGCCAGGCGCAGGTCACGCTCGTCGCTTTGCTGACTCGTCAACACCACACCCAGCGCGCAAACCACCAGACCGAAGTGCGCCAGCTGCATGCCCCAATAACTCGGTGTCAGACTCCGCAAGCCTTTCAACAGGCCTTTGTGGCGAGTCTTGTCGAGGATGTCACGCACCCCCGCGCTCACGACCCAACCAGCGAGCAGACAGACCGCCAGTACCGCCCAGTGAAAATCACCAAACAGCATCGAGCCCAGTCCGCCCAGAACGGCACTGGTAATCAGCACGGGCGTCAGCATGCCGATAAGCCATTTAACCGGTGTGTTCTTCCAGCGCACCAGCACGCCCACGCCGAGCGCGAGCATCAATGCGCCAATCAGCGGCAGGAACATCGCGTTGAAATACGGCGGGCCGACCGAAAGTTTGGTGTCGGACAGCGCGTCGAGCAGCAAGGGGTACAACGTGCCCAGCAGGATCATGGAGGTCGCAACGACCAACAGCAGGTTGTTGACCAGCAGCAGCGTTTCACGTGACCACAGACCAAAGCCGATCTGACTCTTCACCACCGGCGCACGCAGGGCGAACAGCGTGAGCGAACCACCAATCACCACGAGCAAGAAGGCGAGGATAAAGACACCGCGCTCAGGATCGGTGGCAAAAGCGTGTACCGAGGTGAGTACCCCGGAACGAACCAGGAAAGTCCCCAGCAAGCTGAGCGAGAAGGCAGCAATCGCCAGCAGTACGGTCCAGCTCTTGAATACACCACGCTTTTCCGTCACGGCCAGTGAGTGGATCAAAGCAGTGCCCACCAACCATGGCATGAACGAGGCGTTTTCCACCGGATCCCAGAACCACCAGCCGCCCCAACCCAGCTCGTAATACGCCCACCAGGAACCGAGCGCGATACCCGTACCCAGAAAGGCCCAGGCAATCAGCGTCCAGGGACGTGACCAGCGTGCCCAGGCCGCGTCCAGGCGGCCGCCCAGCAAGGCGGCAATCGCAAACGCAAAGGCAACCGAAAAACCGACATAACCCATATAAAGCATGGGTGGATGCACTACCAGACCGAAATCCTGAAGCAATGGATTGAGATCGCGCCCATCCATCGGTGCTTGCGGCAGCAGCCGCTCGAAAGGATTGGACGTGACAATCAGGAACAGCAGGAAACCAATGCTGATCAGCCCCATCACGCCCAGCACCCGCGCCAACATGTCCTCGGGCAGCTGTCGCGAGAATATCGACACGGCGAAGGTCCAGCCTGCCAGGATGAACGCCCACAGCAGCAGCGAGCCTTCGTGTGCACCCCATACAGCGCTGAACTTGTAGTACCAGGGCAAGGCGCTGTTGGAATTCTGCGCGACATAGGCCACGGAGAAATCATCCACCATGAAGGCATAGGTGAGGCAGGCAAAGGAAAACGCCAAGAAGGAGAACTGACCCCAGGCGGCAGGTTGCGCCAGCCCCATCCATTGACTGTCGCCGCGCCAGGCCCCGATCAGCGGGAGCGTGCCCTGCACCACGGCCAGACACAGCGCCAGAATCATTGCGAGATGACCAAGCTCAGGAATCATTTGGCACCCTCCTGCGTGCTGCTGTAGGGCTTGCTTTTGCCGCTTTTCTCCAGCGCTGCGGTGACCTCTGGCGGCATGTAATTTTCGTCATGCTTGGCCAGCACTTCATCAGCAACCAGGACGCCATCAGCGTTTACGCGCCCCAAGGCAACGATGCCCTGCCCTTCACGAAACAGATCGGGCAGGATTCCTTGATACTGGATAGTGACCGCTTCGGCATAGTCAGTGACCCGAAAGCTTACCGTCAGGGAATCGTTGCTGCGCTGTACCGAACCCTCTTCGACCATGCCGCCAGCACGAATCCGCGTGCCTTCAGGCGCTTCGCCAGCCGCAATCTGCGTCGGTGTGTAAAAAAGGTTGATGTTCTCTTGCAGGGCGGATAATGCCAGCGTAACCGCAACACCAACGCCGGCCAGAATGGCCAGAATGATGAACAGACGCTTTTTGCGCACAGGATTCACTTCATTTCCTCCCGGCGCAAACGACGCGCCTCGTCTTGCAGATAACGCCTGCGCGCCATCATTGGCAGCGCCACGTTGAGAACCAGGACCGCCAGGCTGATGCCGTAGGACGTCCAGACGTACAGACCATGGTTACCCATGGCAATGAATTCCGAAAAAGACGAGAAGTTCATGATGCTCTACCCACCAGTTCTTTCACTTCCGCTTTGACCCAACTGCTTCTCGACTCGCGGCGTAGCACCTCGAGACGCATGCGCATGAGCAGCACCACCGCAAAGAAGCAGTAGAAGCCCAGCACCATGACCAGCAGGGGCGCCCACATTTCCACGGGCATGGCCGGCTTTTCTGTCACGGTGAAGGTGGCCGGCTGGTGAAGGGTGTTCCACCACTCGACGGAATATTTGATGATCGGGATGTTCACCACCCCAACGATTGAAAGCACGGCGCAAGCCTTGGCTGCGCTGTCACGATTGCTGATGGCCTGACCCAAGGCGATGATGCCGAAATACAGAAACAGCAGAATTAGCATCGAAGTCAGGCGCGCATCCCACACCCACCAAGCGCCCCACGTAGGCTTGCCCCACACCGCACCGGTGACCAGCGCAATGAAGGTCATCCAGGCACCAATGGGCGCAGCCTGCTGCAGGGCGACATCGGCCAGCTTCATTTTCCATACCAACCCGACCAGCCCCGCCACCGCCAGCATCACATAGATGGACTGCGCCAGAAACGCGGCCGGAACGTGGATATAGATGATCCTGAAACTGTTGCCCTGTTGGTAATCTTGAGGAGCAAATGCCAAACCCCAGACCAACCCGACGCCAACCAGCAGCAATGCGGCCCAGGCCAACCAAGGCAGCCAGCGACCGCTGATGCCATAAAACCATTTAGGCGAACCCAGCTTGTGGAACCATGTCCAGTTCATAGAGCCTGCCTCACGCCTGCTTCGTATGCCGATACTGCGCCATAACCGGTCAACCGCCGCTTGTTTGCGATCATCAAATCCATCGTGGCGATAACCGCTCGTCTCGCATCGGTCCACTGCGTTCCGCTATTGGATAGAAACATTCTGCCAATCCGTCATTCGCCGACGCTGATTCTCAGGCCGGCCGCTATTGCAAAGGGTGTCAGAGTAACTGCCAGGGCAGTCAGGCTGGAAAGCCATAATAGATAACCGAGTGCAGGCAGCCCCTGTAGCGCTGCCTGCAGTGCGCCACTGCCCAGAATTAGCACGGGGATGTACAGCGGGAGAATAAGCAGTGCCAACAAAAGCCCGCCTCGCTTGAGCCCGACTGTCAAGGCGGCACCGACCGCGCCCAACAGGCTCAGAACCGGCGTACCCAGTAGCAGCGACATCAGCAGTACCGGCAATGCGCTGACCGGCATACCTAGCATGAGCCCCAGCAGCGGTGCCAGCAGCACCAGCGCCAGGCCGGAGAACAACCAGTGTGCCAGCACCTTGGCGAGAACCAGAAGCGCCAACGGGTGCGGCGAAACGACCCACTGCTCCAGTGAGCCATCCTCAAAATCACTGCGGAACAATCCATCCAGAGAAAGCAACACAGCCAATAACGCAGCGACCCAGATCAGGCCGGGCGAAATGGTCTGCAGCAGCTGCGTCTCAGGGCCGACCGCCAGGGGAAACAGTGCGATGACAATGGCAAAGAACACCAATGGATTGGCCAGCTCTGCCGGCCGGCGGAACAACAGCCGGCTTTCGCGAGCCAGCAACAGCGTAAAGACGTTGCTCATGCGGCTCGCTGTCCCAGATCGATTTCGCGAAATCCCGCCGGCATTTCAACAAGCGAATGATGGGTGGTCAGCACGACCATGCCGCCTTGCTCGCAGTGTGTCGCCAGGTGCCGCTCTAGCTGCACCACGCCGCCTTTATCGAGCGCCGTGAAAGGTTCATCGAGAATCCACAAGGGCGGCGGCGACAGATACAGCCGGGCCAGCCCAACCCGTCGCTGCTGACCGGCGGAGAGCGTATGACAGGGCACATCCTCGAAACCGCGCAGCCCTACGGCCTCAAGCGCCTGCCAGATCGCATCACGCGACGCAGGCTGATGCAAGGCGCACAGCCAGGTGAGATTTTCCTCGGCGCTCAGCAATCCTTTGATGCCGGCAGCATGACCGATCCACAACAGATTGCGGGCCAGTTCGCCGCGCTGGCTTTCCAGCGTTTCTCCCTTCAACAGCACCTCTCCGGAGGTTGGTTGCATCAAGCCGGACAGCAACCGCAGCAGGCTTGTCTTGCCACTGCCGTTGGGGCCGGCGATCTGCAACATTTCCCCTTTGACGATCTGCAGGTCTAACCTCTCGAAAAGCAGGCGCCAGTCTCGCTCACAGGAAAGCGCCACAGTTTCTAGAAAGGGGCTGGACACGCTAGGGCTACCTCAAGATGAAAGGAGCCCGGCCGCTACAAGATCGGGCGGGCGGCGGAATTATACATGCCGAACCCGGACGCCAAAGACCACAACGTAGAAAGGTTGTAAGAGCATTTAAGTAAGATGACCGAGATCAAAAGCACTCAGGCAATTCCCGCCGCCGGTCCTTCTCGCCCGACAGTGGCGCCGGCCGACCTTGCGTTGAAATTGCTGCAGCCAATGCAGGGATTGCTGGCCGCAGGCGAGAGTGCCGAGGCGGAAGTCATCAGCATAAAAGAGGCACTGCAAAGCTTTCAGTTGACACTGCGCCTAACCCTGAGCAGCGGACGACAGGCAACGGTCGAAACCACGAGCCCAAAAGCAGCCTCGCCTGGGGCTGCCCTGCTCATCACCGCCGTCTCCGATTCGCGTCTGATAGCTTCGTTGCAGCCCAACAATCGCCAGCCGCAGAGCAGCATCGATCTAGCGCAGTTGCCAACGGGCAGCGTAGTGCAGGGCAAGGTGACAGCCAGCCAGCAAACTCAGCAGGACGGCAAGCTTCTGTTCAAGGTCGTAATCACTCTGCTCAATTCGCCGCTCGCCGGGCAGAAGCTCAACGTCGAATCCGCCATGCCGCTCGCGCCAGGCAGTCTGATTACCGCGCGCGTCCAGGGCGACCAGTCGTTGGTCTTCATGCCATTGAGCGGTCGCTTAGACCAGTTGATGCTGGGCCAACAACTGACCGCACAACACAGTCGCCAAGGCTCGATAGAAGGGCTGCTCACCGCGCTCGCACCCAGCGCGGCACTGCCCGAGCAATTGCGTGGGGCAGCCGAACGCCTGCTAGGCCTGGTGCCGGACATGCAACAGCTTGGCGATGCCAAGGCCTTGGCACAGGCGCTGGCGCGCAGTGGGGTTTTTCTAGAAGGCAACCTCCTGCGCGGCGAAGCAAGCGATCTGCCGACTGACATAAAGGCCACCCTGCTCCGCCTGATCGCGCAACTGCCGGGCCTGCCTGGTGGGGGCGCGCTAGCAGCCGCGCAGGCAGGTGCTAGTCTCGGCCAGGCTCTGCCAGCCTTCGCCCGCAACGCGCTCGGTGCGCTTGGCCAGCCAATCCCACGCCAGCTGGCGCAAAATTTCCCCTTGTCGAGCCGTTTACTGCCGAATGCCGACGAAGAGCCCGACCTTGAGCTATTGCTGAAGCTGGCGGCAGCGGCAGTGTCGCGCCTACAGACGCATCAACTGTCCAGCCTTGCCCAGACCCAGACCAGTCCGGACGGCACCCAGGTCACGACCTGGCAGCTCGAGGTGCCAATGCGCGACCAGCGCGATATCGTCCCGCTGCAAGTGAAGTTTCAACGTGAAGACGAACCCCAACAAAACCGCAAGGAAAAACCGGAAACGCTCTGGAAGGTCGAGCTCGCGTTCGATGTCGCGCCGCTCGGTCGGTTGCAAGTCCAGGCACAACTGCTGCAGGGCAGTCTTTCGAGTCAGATCTGGGCCGAACGCAGCGGTACTGCCGAGCTGATCTCGGCAGAGCTTGAGCACTTGCGTCAGCGACTGGTCACAGCAGGATTAAATGTTGGTGAGCTGGCCTGTCGACAGGGAACGCCGCCGCAGGGACCTCGCACTTCACTGGATCAACGCTTCGTGGATGAAACCGCATGACCCACCAGACACCGCGCCAGGCCATCGCACTGACCTATGACGGCGCCACCGCACCGACCCTGTCAGCAAAGGGCGACGACGAACTGGCCGAAGCGATTCTGGCAATCGCTCGCGAACACGACGTGCCAATCTACGAAAATGCTGAATTGGTAAAGTTGTTGGCGCGCCTGGAGTTGGGCGACGCGATTCCCGAAGCGCTTTACCGCACCATTGCGGAGATCATCGCCTTTGCCTGGTATCTAAAAGGTAAATGCCCGCCAGGCTTTAGCACTCATAAAGACCCATCGACGCTTCCGCTGCTCAATGGGCCTGAGCGTTGAGCGTCGTGACGTCATCTATGTGGCCCTTCTCCTGCGGCAGATCAGCCAGCATCCAGGCGAAGTAGCCTTCACGGAAGTAAAAAACCTGCTGATAGCCCCACGCGACCGCGAGGCGCACTGCCTCGGCACTCGCCGGGCAAACGTCGCTGTTGCAATAGATCACCAGAGGCACGCTTCTTGGCCACTCGGTCCGCGACAGCCCGAAGAACTCATGTGCCAGACTCATGTGCACCGCGCCTTCAACATGCCCCCAGACCCACTCGCGCCTGGGTCGCACATCAATGAACACCGCGCCAAGCGCATGAAGTTGCCGAGCCTGATACACGTTGACGGTCATTGCACCGTTCACATGTGATGGCGCTTCCGCTGCGCTGAGCCAAGCGGGGCTCGCCAGCATGCACAGCATCAGAATGCGCAGCATCACATCCTCCTCGCCCTCGGGCACAGGCCTTCACCAGACATGGCCAAACCTTGTCCAGATTGGAGGAAGCAACAGTCATATCGTTCAATGCCACGGTCAGCGGGCCGACGTTTTGACGCCCGAGCGCAGCGAGGGATCTGCGCGCTAATCGGCCTCGCGCCGCGCCTGATGCAATTTGCGCATCAGTTCGGCTTCAGATTGGGACAAACCGCAGGACTGCGTCAGATCATCGACACTGGCGCCCATACCAACCAGTTTGGCCGCCTGAGAAAAAGAGAAATTGTTTGGATCGCGCTGCTCGAGCTGGCCCAGCTTTTCCGGCAACGGAGCAACGATACGCGACAGTTCATGCAGGTCCTTGCCCATTCGCACGTTGCTTTCCAGATAGTTGTCCAGACGGGCGCTGAGCGCTTTGATGCGTTTGTCGCGGATAGCGTCTTCGCGTGCTTGCGTCTCGACCTGCTGGCGCTGGCGGCGAAACAGCCAGATGCAGCAGCCGAGCAATGCGAGGCAGCACAAGGCAAGCGCAACGACCGCCGCTACCAGCGACGCGATCATGTTTCAGATGCTCTCAAGTTCCGCCCATTCTTCTTCACTCATCATCTTGTCCAGTTCGACCAGAATCAGCAGCTCATTGTTCTTGTTGCACACGCCCTGGATGAACTTCGCTGATTCATCGTTACCGACGTTAGGCGCAGTCTCGATTTCCGATTGGCGGAGGTAGACCACCTCAGCCACGCTGTCGACGAGGATGCCGACGACCTGGCGGTCAGCCTCGATGATGACGATACGGGTATTGTCCGATACCGGCGCCGTGTCGAGACCAAAGCGCTGGCGCGTATCGATCACCGTAACGACGTTGCCACGCAGGTTGATGATGCCCAGCACATAGCTGGGAGCGCCCGGCACCGGGGCGATTTCGGTGTAACGCAGCACTTCCTGGACCTGCATCACGTTGATGCCATAGGTCTCGTTATCCAGTCGGAAGGTTACCCATTGCAGGACCGGATCATCGGAACCCTGTGCGGAAGTCATCTTCATAGCCCCACCTCTTCATGTACCGCACTGGCGGTTGATTCTATCGGTTACTCGGGGCGCTTGTGTGCCCCTGTGTTTGTTCAATTCGTTTACGACGGGACGCCCTTGAGATGTCGGGTCGCACCGCTGGCGATCAGCTCGGCGAGCGCGGTCACGTCCACCAGCGCACACATGTGGTCGATCACCGTACCGGCCAGCCAGGGCCGCTGAGTGCGCTGAGTGCGCCACTTCACTTCTTTCGGGTCCAGACGAATCGAGCGACTGACCTGATGCACTGCCAGCCCCCACTCATATCCCTGCACAGAAATCACGTACTGAAGTCCGTCGCGGAAATCGTCGCGATACCGTTCAGCCATGACCCAGCGTGCGGTGTCCAGAACCTTCAGATTGCCAGCCTGGCTCGGCAAGATACCGAGGAACCAGGCGGGCTGACCGAAAAGAGGCGTGAGCTCTTGTCCGGCAAGCGGATAGATCGAGCCGAGACTCACCAGCGGCACCGCCAGCGTCAGCCCGGCCACATCGAACAACAAGCACTCGAACGGCTCCTCACCCCACTCCGGCTGACCACTGGGGATCGCGGGAGGACCAACCGGAGCCTGCCCCTGCGACTCGAAAATGGCAATCGGCTCGACCGGTGCAAGCGGTGCTTCCAAGGGCAATTCGGGCGGCAACTCGAGTAACGCCTGAGCCTCGACTGTTACCGGAGCGGCCACAGTTTCAGGTTCAGCCGGAGTAACCGGACGCAGCGCAACTACTCGCTGTGTGTCGCGTTGCTGCTCCTCGAGTACGGCAGCCTGGAACTCGTCTGGACTGACCGATTCGGTCAATCCAACGATGGCGTCCTGCAACAGGGCGTCGAGATACGACTGCAGCGTCTGTTGCGATCGGCTTTCTTTAAGAACGGTACGACTCATGGAACCAACTCGTGCGAACCCACTGAATAGGCTATCGGCCGCACCCAGGGCGAACTTGAACTGCGGACGCGGCCGTACGTCGTCATTCAGGCCACCGCTGGCGACGCTTGCGCCGCCAGCAGTGTTTTAAGCAGTGCGCGATAGGCAAGCACGCCTCGGCTACTGGGGTCATGCTGCGATGGCGTAAGGCCGGCGCGACTGGCATCACGCAACCGTGTGTCGATCGGAATGAAGGCTTGCCAGAGGTGCTCCTGGTAGCCGTTACGCAAGACCTTAAGTGTGTTCATCGAGGCCTGGGTGCGACGATCGAACATGGTCGGCACGATGGTATAAGGCAAGGCCTGCCGGCGTGAGCGGTTGATCATACTCAGCGTGCTGACCATGCGCTCCAGTCCCTTCATGGCCAGGAATTCGGTCTGCACCGGGATGATCAGCTGCTGGCTGGCGGCCAGCGCGTTCACCATCAGCACGCCAAGCAGCGGCGGGCTGTCGATAATCGCGTAATCGAAATCCTGCCAGAGCTGCGAAAGACTCTTGGCGATGACCAGGCCGAGACCGTTCTGGCCCGGCGACTGGCGCTCCAGCGTCGCCAGCACTGTACTGGACGGCAGCAAGGAGAGACGCTCATGGCTGGTTGGCAGCAGCAGCTGCCAGGGCAGCCCCTCGGGAACGGTTCCCTGATGCTGGAACAGGTCGAAAACACTGTGGTCGAGGTTATCCGGATCATGGCCGAAATAGCTCGTCATCGAGCCGTGGGGATCGAGATCCAGCGCTACGACCCGCTTGCCGGAATCGGCCAGCAAACCGGCAAGTGCAATGGAGGTAGTGGTTTTACCCACTCCGCCTTTTTGGTTGGCTACAGCCCAGACTCTCATAACTCTTTTTCCATCCGGATCGAACCAGACCGGGACCGGCCGTCTAGGCTTTAGCCAACGACGGAGAATTGACGACGCCGCGAGCGGCACCTAACGATCAGAGGGAGCAGCACGTTGTGTGCCAGTTTGGGCGCTGCCCACGACCGGTCGGGCATTTGCGCTTCCTACCCCACTGACGCTGCGACGCACATCGAGATTTCGGGAGATGACCAGAATCACGCGACGATTGCGCGCCCTGCCCTCGGCGGTGGCGTTGTCCGCGATAGGCTGGAACTCGCCGTACCCTACCGCCGCCATCCGCGCGGGGTCGACACCGTCCGCAGCGAGCATCCGCACCACACTGCCAGCCCGCGCTGCGGACAGCTCCCAGTTGGTCGGGTATTTCGCCGTGTTGATGGGCAGGTTATCGGTGAAGCCTTCTACGTGAATCGGATTGTCGAACGGTGCCAGTATTCCGGCGACCTTTTCCAGGAGATCGAACGCGTGGTCGTTGGGCAGCGCATCGCCACTGGGGAACAGCAAGCTCGAATTCAGCTCGATTTCCACCCACAACTCATTACCGCGAATGGTCAGCTGATTGGAACCGATAAGATCGGCGAAAGCCGCCTGCATGCTCTTCATGATGCTCTGCAGCGGATCGATTGGCTGCTGCGATGATTGCGGCTCATCGATCTGGGATACATCTGGCTGCGTAGTCCGCGGCCGCTCTTCACCAATCGGAATCGGCTTTACGGCGCGGTCGACCTGATTGAAAACGCCTACCAACGAGTCGGACAAGATTTTGTATTTGCCCTCGTTGAGCGAGGAGATCGAATACATCACCACGAAAAAGGCAAACAGCAGTGTGATGAAGTCCGCGTAGGAGACCAACCAACGCTCGTGATTCTCGGGCTCTTCGTGACTGCGGCGACGAGCCATGATCAGATCACCACACGCCAGGCGCAACAAATGAACAGGCTCACCTGAGCGGCACTTGGGTAGAACGTCTTGCTTGCAGTCTTTGCCATGTTCAGTCCCAGATCCGCAGCGCCGAGCGTACGCAGCGTTGCCCTTGTGTCATTAATCGATGAAACCCTGGAGTTTCATTTCGATGGAGCGAGGGTTTTCTCCTTCGGCGATCGATAGAACGCCTTCGAGCAACATTTCGCGGTAAGCGGTCTGCTTCTGCACCACACTCTTGAGCTTGTTGCCCATCGGCAACACCAGCAAGTTGGCAAAGGCCACGCCATAGATGGTGGCAACGAATGCAACCGCGATACCGCTGCCCAGTTGGCTGGGATCGGCAAGGTTGCCCATGACATGTATCAGCCCCATCACCGCACCGATAATGCCTACCGTAGGCGAGTAGCCGCCCATGCTCTCGAATACTTTGGCCGCCCTGAGATCGCGGGTTTCCTGGGTGTACAGATCAACTTCGAGAATGCTGCGAATCACTTCCGGCTCAGCACCATCGACCAGCAGCTGCAGGCCTTTGCGAGCGTAAGGATCCGGCTCGGTTTCGGCGATCGGCTCGAGGCCAAGCAGCCCCTCCTTGCGCGCCGTGGCACTCCATCCCGTGACCAGACTGATTCCACGAACCATGTCGATGCGCGGCGGGAAAAAAATCCAGCCCATCACCGACATCGCACGCATGAACACCGGCATGGGCGTCTGCAACAACACTGCCCCGAGCGTACCGCCGAGAACGATAAGCGCAGCCGGCCCGTTGAGCAGCGCCGAAACATGCCCACCCTCTAGGAAATTACCCCCAACAATGGCGACGAATGCGAGCACCAGCCCAATCAGGCTGAGTACATCCATTAGATGCACGCCTCGCTCAAGTGGCGACCAATGTCATCGAGCCCGTAAACGGCGTCGCTGAGGTTGGCCTTGACCACCGCCATCGGCATGCCATAGATCACACAGCTGGCCTCGTCCTGAGCCCACACCTGGCTACCGCTCTGCTTGAGCATCCTCGCCCCTTCGCGGCCGTCAGCACCCATCCCGGTCAGCACTACGGCCAGCACTTTGTCTCCGTAGGCCTTGGCGGCTGAACCAAAGGTAACGTCAACGCAAGGCCTGTAATTGAGGCGCTCATCGCCCGGCAGAATGCGTACCGTGCCGCGCCCGTCGACCATCATCTGTTTACCGCCCGGCGCTAGAAGTGCCAAGCCAGGGCGCAGTACATCGCCATCTTCTGCTTCTTTGACGCTGATCTTGCAGAGCTTGTCCAGACGCTCAGCGAAGGCTTTGGTAAACGCGGCCGGCATGTGCTGGATCAGCACGATAGGCGCCGGAAAATTGCCGGGCAGTTGCGTCAGTACGCGCTGAAGCGCAACCGGCCCACCGGTCGAGGTGCCAATGGCAACCAGCCGGTACGACTTGCGACGAGGCGCCGAAGCTGGAGCTTGAGCTGTATGGACCGGCGCCGAAGGCCTCGCATGAGAGGTGATACCCGAAGGGCTGCCGCCGACCGGGCGCGCTGCGTGGGTCGTGGCTGCCGGAGCGGTGACAGTACTGCTGAAACGGCGATTGCTGCGCGAGATGCTATGAACCTTCTCGCAGAGCAGCTGCTTTACCTTGTCCGGATTTCGCGAGATGTCTTCGAAATTCTTGGGCAGAAAATCAACGGCCCCCGCATCCAGCGCATCGAGCGTGACCCGCGCGCCTTCATGGGTAAGCGAGGAGAACATCAACACCGGCGTTGGGCAGCGTTGCATGATCTGCCGGACGGCGGTGATACCGTCCATCATCGGCATCTCGTAATCCATGGTGATGACGTCCGGTTTCAGCGCCAGCGCCTGGTCGATAGCCTCGCGCCCGTTGGTCGCGGTTCCGATCACCTGAATATTCGAGTCTGAAGAAAGGATCTCCGATACACGGCGGCGGAAGAAGCCGGAATCGTCCACCACCAGGACCTTGACTGCCATAAAACAACTCCTAGCGACAGCGGTCCGAGAAAAAACCGCTGCCTACTGATCAGATCCGGCGCGCGTAACGCTTGAGCATGCTCGGGACGTCCAGGATCAAGGCGATACGACCATCGCCGGTGATAGTCGCGCCGGACATCCCCGGAGTGCCCTGCAGCATCTTGCCCAATGGCTTGATCACCACCTCCTCCTGCCCCACCAGCTGATCGACGACGAAGCCGATACTTTGATTGCCGACGTTGAGGATCACTACGTGCCCCTCACGCTGCTCTTCGAGCTCGGCTCCGTGCACCAGCCAGCGCTTGAGATAGAACAACGGCAGCGCCTTGTCGCGGACTATCACGACTTCCTGACCGTCAACCACATTGGTACGGGATAGGTCGAGGTGGAAAATTTCATTGACGCTGACTAGCGGGAAGGCGAATGCCTGGTTGGCGAGCATCACCATCAGGGTCGGCATGATCGCCAGCGTCAGCGGCACCTTGATCACGACGCGCGAGCCCTGACCCTTGTTGGAAAAGACGTTGACCGTACCGTTGAGCTGCGAAATCTTGGTCTTGACAACATCCATCCCGACGCCGCGGCCGGACACGTCGGAGATTTCGGTCTTGGTCGAGAAGCCCGGCGCAAAAATCAGGTTGTAAGATTCCAGATCGCTCAGTCGGTCGGCGGCGTCTTTATCGAGCAAACCTTTCTCAACTGCCTTCGCACGCAAGACGTCCGCATCCATGCCTTTACCGTCATCGGTGATCAGCAGCAGGATATGGTCGCCTTCCTGTTCAGCGGAAAGCACGACCTTGCCGGTGCGCGGCTTGCCTGCGGCTTCGCGCTCTTCCGGAGTTTCGATGCCGTGGTCCACCGCGTTGCGCACCAAGTGCACCAGTGGATCGGCCAGCGCCTCGACAAGGTTCTTGTCCAGATCGGTTTCTTCACCGACCAGCTCGAGATTGATCTCTTTCTTGAGGCTGCGAGCCAGATCGCGAACCAGACGCGGGAAGCGGCCAAAAACCTTCTTGATCGGCTGCATGCGCGTTTTCATCACGGCACTTTGCAGATCGGCGGTCACCACATCGAGGTTGGACACGGCCTTGGCCATGGCTTCATCGGCACTGTTGGAGCCCAGGCGCACCAGGCGATTACGCACCAGCACCAGCTCACCAACCATGTTCATGATTTCATCAAGTCGGGCGGTATCGACTCGAACGGTTGTCTCCGCCTCGCTCGCGGGCTTCTCCGGTGCGGCGGCAGGCTTGGATGCAGGCTCTGCTTTAGCCGGAACAGCGGCTTTGCTCGCTACGGTGCTTACAGCTGGCTTCGCAGGCGCAGCCTTCTTTTCCGCAGGCGCGGTAACCGCTGCGGGCTTAGCAACAGGCACAACTGCAGCCGCAGCTGGTGCAGCCGCGTCGGGCTCAAACTTTCCTTTTCCATGCAGCTGGTCCAGCAGCGCTTCGAACTCGTCGTCGCTAATATCGTCACCACCAGCAGCTACAGGCTTGGCCGCCGCTTCAGCGGGTGCGGCTGCCACCGGCTCGGCGAACTGGCCTTTGCCATGCAGCTGGTCGAGCAGCGCCTCGAACTCATCATCAGTGATCTCGTCGCTGGCAGATGGTTGCACGACAGCCGCCGCCGATGCAGCCGGCTTTGCGTCCTGCTCAGCCGCGAACTGGCCTTTTCCGTGGAGTTGATCAAGCAACGATTCGAACTCCTCGTCGGTGATCTCGTCAGCGGCACTGGAGGCCGGCGTCTCGACAGACTCTTCCAGCGCGCCAAGAAACTGCTCGAACTCGCTATCGGCAGTAACCGCAGGCTCGGGTTCAGCCTCGACAGGGGCTTCGACCACAGGTTCCTGCGCACCGGCCGGCTCAGCCAAGCGGGCCAGCGCTGCCAGTAGCTCAGGGGTCGCTGGGGTTACCTCGGTACGCTCGCGCACCTGGCTAAACATTTCATTGACGGAGTCCAGAGCCTGCAGAACGACATCCATCAATTCCGAGTCGACGCGACGTTCACCCTTGCGCAGGATGTCGAAGACGTTTTCGGCGATGTGGCAGCATTCCACCAGCTCATGTAGCTGGAGAAACCCGGCACCGCCTTTTACCGTATGGAAACCGCGAAAAATCGCATTGAGCAAGGCTGTGTCATCGGGGCTGCTTTCCAGCTCCACCAGCTGCTCTGACAATAGTTCGAGAATCTCGCCGGCCTCTACCAGGAAATCCTGGAGGATTTCTTCATCGGCGTCGAAGCTCATATTTAACTTCCCCTAAAAGCCCAGGCTCGAAAGCAGATCATCGACATCGTCCTGCCCGGAAACGACGTCTTCACGTATATCGGCATGCATCTGCGGACCTTCACCATTGGAAGGCTGTTTTTCTTGTTTTTTTAGTTCCTGCTCGGCGCGCATCGCTTCGCGGTCATGCTGGATGCCCGCCACGCGGTCAACCTGGCCTGCCATCAGCACCAGATTAAGCAGGTTACTTTCGAGTTCGGTAATGAGCCGGGTCACCCTTTTGATCACCTGACCGGTGAGGTCCTGGAAATCCTGGGCCAGCATGATTTCGCTAAGGTTCTGCGACAGCTGACTGCCATCGTTCATGCTGCGCTGGAGAAACTGATCGATGCGTTTGACCAGGTCGCGGAACTGTTCAGCGTTCATATCGCGACGCATGAAGCGCTGCCAATCGGCAGTCAGGCTCTGGGCTTCGTAGCTGACGTAGTTCACCAGCGGCGCCGATTCCTCAACCAGGTCCATGGTGCGGTTGGCCGCTTTTTCGGTCATCTCCACCACGTAAGACAATCGGTCCGTGGCGTCGGTGATTGGCGACGGATCACCCCCCGTCGCACAGGTGTCCATTTCGAGCTTGACGATGGCGTTGTGCAGCTCACGCGTGAGCTTGCCGACTTCCTGGTACAGCCCCAGGTTGCGCGCCTGATTGAGCTCGTTAAACATCTGCGTCGCTTCTTCGAAGCGGCCCTGCTGCAGACTTTCAATCAATTGGGGTGCATGAGCCCTCAGAGTCGCTTCGAACTCTGCCAGGCCTTGGTCTGCTTGCGTCATAGTGCCCTCGCGGCGTTACTGCTTCAGCCGTTGACGCGCTCGAAGATCTTTTCGATCTTTTCTTTGAGCACTTGAGCCGTGAATGGCTTGACCACGTATCCGTTAACGCCAGCCTGCGCGGCCTCGATGATCTGATCGCGCTTCGCCTCGGCGGTCACCATCAACACCGGCAGGTGCTTGAGGCGCTCGTCGGCGCGCACCGCGCGCAGCAGGTCGATGCCGCTCATGCCGGGCATGTTCCAGTCGGTGACGAGAAAATCGAAACTTCCGCTCTTCAGCATTGGCAAAGCAGTAGTGCCGTCGTCCGCTTCGGCGGTATTGGTAAAGCCCAGATCGCGCAAGAGGTTCTTGATGATCCGTCTCATGGTCGAAAAATCGTCGACGATGAGGATTTTCATGTTCTTGTCCAAGTACACCTCCGTAAACCCGAATCCGAGACCTGCTCACGGTCTGTTTGCGGGCCTCATGAATGAAGCTCGTAAGCGGTCTCTAATGCTTTGTTGCAAACCGGTCGTTAACGCGCGCGCCACTCGCCAAGACGAGCCCGCAGACGTGCCGCGCACTGACTGTGCAACTGGCTCACCCGCGATTCACTGACGCCCAGTACCTGACCGATTTCCTTCAAGTTCAACTCTTCGTCGTAATACAGCGAAAGCACCAACTTTTCACGTTCGGGCAGGTTGCCGATGGCTTCAGCCAACGCCTGTTGAAAACGCTCGTCTTCGAGATCGCGGGACGGTTCCGGATGGGTGCTGGCAGCATCCTCCTCGAACTCCCCATGCTCACCTTCCTGAAGCAGATCATCGAAGCTGAACAGGCGGCTGCCCAAGGTGTCGCCCAGAATGCCGTAGTACTCATCGAGACTCAATTTAAGTTCGGCCGCAACTTCCTGATCTTTAGCGTCGCGTCCTGTTCTGGCCTCAATTGCCCGAATCGCCTCACTGACCATGCGCGAATTCCGGTGTACCGAACGCGGCGCCCAATCACCCTTGCGCACCTCGTCGAGCATCGCACCTCGTATGCGAATACCCGCGTAAGTCTCGAAACTCGCACCCTTGCCGGCGTCATATTTCTTTGACGCTTCCAGCAAGCCGATCATCCCAGCCTGCATCAGGTCGTCGACCTGCACGCTCGCCGGCAAACGCGCCAGGAGGTGGTAAGCAATGCGTTTGACCAGCGGCGCGTATTGATCGATGAGTTGGTACTGCGAGTCTTTAGCCTGAGCTTTGCTGTAATACATACCGAATCCAGCCGCTATTGTTCGTTAGGCTCTGCGGCGGGCCTTACCAGGCGCTCCACAAAGAACTCCAGATGACCGCGTGGCGTTGCCGGCAACGGCCAGGTGTCAACTTTCTGCGCGATGGCCTTGAAAGCCAGCGAACACTTTGCACGGGGGTAGGCTTCATAAACGGCACGCTGCTTCTGCACGGCCTTTCGCACCGACTCGTCGTACGGAATCGCGCCTACATACTGCAGCGCCACGTCCAGGAAGCGCTCAGTCACCTTGGTCAGCTTGGCGAACAGATTGCGGCCTTCCTGCGGCGCATGGGCCATGTTGGCCAGTACCCGGAAGCGGCTGATGCCGTAGTCGCGATTGAGCAGTTTGATCAGCGCGTAGGCATCGGTGATCGACGTGGGTTCGTCGGTCACCACCAGCAGCACTTCCTGTGCGGCGCGCACAAAGCTCACCACACCATCACCAATGCCGGCGGCGGTATCGATGATCAGCACATCGATGTCATCGCCGATATCGCTGAACGCTTGGATCAGGCCGGAGTGCTGCAGCGTCGATAGCTGCACCATGCTCTGCGTGCCGGATGCGGCCGGCACGATGCGGATGCCGCCCGGCCCCTGGATCAGCACGTCACGAAGATCGCATTCGCCTGCAATGACATCAGCCAGGGTGCGTTTGGTTGTCAGGCCGAGCAACACATCGACGTTGGCCAGACCGAGGTCGGCGTCGAGCAATACGACCCGACGCCCGAGATCGGCCAGCGCCAAGGACAGATTGACCGACACGTTGGTCTTGCCGACGCCACCTTTGCCGCCGGTCACTGCAATAACCTGTACGGGATGCATACCCATTTTCACACGCCTATCTCTTGCTGGAGCCCTAGGGCCATCGATGCGTTCAGCCCGAACGCGTCTTCTTTGTGTGTCACACGTAGCAAAGCGTTCATCCGACCTTCCGAGAACCGTTGTAAAGATCGGAGAACATGTCAGCCATGGTTTCCTCGCTCGGATTCTCTTCCGATTGCAAGCTCACCGCACGACTGACCAACTGATGACTGCGAGGCAGATGCAGGTCGTCCGGAATACGCGGCCCATCGGCGAGGTAAGCGATAGGCAGATGCTGACTGATGATAAGCCCCAACACATCGCCCAGGCTGCCGGCCTCATCCAGTTTAGTCAGGATGCAGCCCGCCAGCCCGCAACGGCGGTAATTGTGCCAGGTAGCCTTGAGCACCTGGCTCTGGCTCGTCGCTGGCAGAACCAGATAATTTTTCGCCTTGATGCCACGGTCCGCCAACGCTTCGAGCTGCACCTTCATCATCGAGTCACCCGCGGGTAGACCAGCGGTATCGACAAGAATCAGGCGCTTACGAGCCAACGGCGCCAGTGTTTTGCTCAAGGGCTGACTCGGGTCCAGCTGAATAACCGGTACGTCGAGAATACGCCCCAGTGTTTTCAGCTGTTCCTGAGCCCCAATCCGATAGTTGTCCATGCTCGCCAGAGCGATGCTCTGCGGGCCGTGCTTGAGCACGTAGCGTGCAGCGAGCTTGGCCAGGGTGGTGGTCTTGCCGGCACCGGCTGGGCCGACCAGAGCGATCACCCCACCCTCTTCCAGCGGCTCGACCTTGGTCACCTTGATCGATTGCGCCAGATGCGCCAACAACATCCGCCAGGCCTGGCGTGGCTCCGATACGGTGGAGACTTTTTCAAGCAAGGCGCGAGACAGTTCGGCCGGCAAACCGATGCGCTGCAGGCGGCGCCAGAGGCCAGCCTGTTGCGGACGGCGGCTCTGCTCCTGCCCCCAGGCAATCGAACCGAGCTGCACTTCGATCAGTTCACGCAGGCCCTGCAGTTCCGACTGCATCGCCTCGACCGCACGTGATTCGAACGACGGGCTCGCGGCGCCGGGGGTTGCCTGGGGCGCAGCTGGGGGCTTCTCGTCAAACAGCTGACGATCCTGACCAGCCGAACCGCGCGCTGGCGCGCTGATTTCGGCATGGGCACTGGCAAGTCGCGCCTGAGTCTTGCGCAGCTCGGCTTCGAGAGCCGGATTAGGCTGCTTCGCCACAGCCGATTCCATCGGATAATCAAGCACAGCGGTCAGCTCGACGCCGCCAGCGACCCGACGGTTTCCCGTGATCACGGCGTCAGCGCCCAGCTCGTCACGAATCATCTTCATGGCGATACGCATGTCGGCTGCGAAGAAACGTTTGACCTGCATGGCCTGTAGCCCTCAGTTAATTCTGACCCACCGTTGAAACGATGGTGACCTGCTTGTTATCCGGTATTTCCTGATAGGCCAGTACATGAATGTTCGGTACGGCGAGGCGGGCAAACCGCGACAGCATCGCGCGGACTGGACCTGCCACCAGCAGAATCGCCGGCTTACCTAACATTTCTTGACGCTGTGCCGCTTCTACCAGAGAACGTTGCAACTTTTCGGCCATTCCTGGCTCGAGGAGAATGCCATCTTCCGAGCCTTGTCCAGCCTTCTGAAGGCTATTGAGCAATATCTGTTCCAACCTGGGCTCAAGGGTGATCACAGGCAGCTGCGGCTCAAGCCCGACAACGTTTTGCACGATTGCACGAGACAGCGCGACACGTACTGCCGCTACCATTGCGGCGGGATCTTGACTCTTGGCAGCGACATTGGCGATGGCCTCGGCAATCGTACGGATGTCACGCACAGGCACCTGCTCCTGCAGCAGCGCCTGCAGCACCTTGAGCAAGGTGGACAAGGAAATCATCCCTGGCACCAACTCCTCGGCGAGCTTGGGCGAGCTCTTAGCTAGCAACTGCAGAAGCTGCTGAACTTCCTCATGCCCGAGCAATTCATGGGCATGCTTGTGCAGTATCTGGTTGAGGTGCGTCGCTACCACAGTGCTGGCATCCACCACCGTGTAGCCGAGCGATTGCGCCTGATCGCGCTGGCTGGCCTCGATCCATACCGCCTCCAGCCCGAAAGCCGGATCCTTGGCGGCGATGCCGTTGAGCGGGCCGAATACCTGCCCCGGATTGATCGCCAGCTCGCGATCCGGATACACCTCGGCTTCCGCCAGGCTTACGCCCATTAGCGTCAAGCGATAGGCGTTGGGCAACAGGTCGAGATTGTCGCGAATGTGCACCGACGGCATCAGAAAGCCCAGATCCTGGGACAGCTTCTTGCGCACGCCCTTGATCCGGGCCAGCAGCTGTCCACCCTGATTGCGGTCAACCAGGGGGATCAGCCGGTAACCGACTTCCAGGCCGACCATATCCACCGCCGTCACATCATCCCAGCCCAGCTCCTTGGTCTCGGCGGCCCGCTGGGCAGGGAGCATTTCCTGCTGCTTCTGCACCTCCTGCTCGGCCTGTTGCGTGACCTGCTTCTGACGGTGCCAGATCCAGTAGGCGCCACCTGCAGCCACCGCACCGAGGCCGAGAAACGACATGTGCGGCATGCCCGGCACCAGGCCCATGGCAATCATGATGCCTGCCGATACCGCCAGCGCCTTGGGCGAGGCGAACATCTGCCGGTTGACCTGCTGCCCCATGTCCTCGGAACTGGTAACGCGGGTCACCATGATGGCGGCGGCCGTCGACAGCAGCAGCGAAGGGATCTGCGCAACGAGGCCGTCACCGATGGTCAGCAAGGCATAAACCTGCCCCGCCTCGCTGAAGCTCATGCCGTGCTGCGCCATGCCGATGCCGACGCCGCCGATGAGGTTGATGAACAGAATCAGCAGGCCGGCGATGGCGTCGCCGCGAACGAACTTGCTCGCACCGTCCATCGAACCGTAAAAATCCGCCTCGGAGGCGACCTCGACCCGGCGCAACTTCGCCTCGGACTGATCGATCAACCCGGCGTTGAGGTCAGCGTCGATCGCCATCTGCTTGCCCGGCATGGCGTCGAGGGTGAAGCGCGCGCTGACTTCGGAGATCCGCCCGGCACCTTTGGTAACCACGACGAAGTTGATGATCATCAGAATTGCGAAGACGACGATACCGACGACGTAGTTGCCGCCGATCACCACGTTGCCGAACGCCTCGATCACGTGACCAGCCGCTGAGCCGCCTTCATGGCCATTGATCAGCACCACTCGCGTCGATGCCACGTTGAGCGCGAGTCGCATCAGCGTGGCGACCAGGAGGATCGTCGGGAATACGGCAAAGTCCAGTGGCCGCAGGGCGTAGACGCTGACCAACAGCACGACGATCGACAACGCAATGTTGAAGGTAAACAGCAGGTCCAGAAGGAACGGCGGCACCGACAGCATCATCATGCCCATCATGACCAGCAACAGCAGCGGCACCCCGAGGTTACCCCGCCCTGCGCCAGCTAGGCCGTTGCCGAAATTGATGAGTTGCGTGCGATCCACGTAGACCCCGCCAGACAAGAACAAAGAATTGACGCAAAACGCGTCCTATCCGGGCTATAGCAAGAAGAGGTCCAGTTTTGGTCGAGCCTCTATACGGCCATGCGAGGCCATGGCAGGCCAATCGAACGCGTCTGGGCCGAGGCAGTCAGACAGTCGACGGGTGGCGTAACGCTGCCCCACTTCAGTCAGAACAGGAGCGTGCTATGAAACAGTGGTTAATCGCTGCAATGGCCGGCTGCGCCGCAATGGGCGTACAGGCCGAAACCCTTACGGTCGAGATGAACAAGGTCAATGACCAGGGCATCGCCAGCGCCGTCGGCACCGTGAAGATCGAAACCACCGATCAGGGCCTGGTATTTCGCCCCGACCTGTCTGGCCTGAATGCCGGCGCGCACGGCTTTCATGTCCACGCCAATGGCAGTTGCCAGCCAGCAGAGAAAGACGGCAAACCGGCAGCAGCGGTTGCGGCTGGCGGTCACTGGGACCCCAAGAACGCCGGCAAGCATGGCGAACCCTGGGGTGAAGGCCACATGGGAGATCTGCCGGTCCTGGTGGTTGACGCTGAGGGCAAGGCCAACCAACCGGTATTGGCACCACGCCTGAAAAGCCTCGGCGATCTCAAAGGCCACGCTTTGATGGTTCATGAAGGCGGCGACAACTATTCCGACGAGCCCAAACCGCTGGGCGGTGGCGGCGCACGAGTAGCCTGTGGGGTAATCGAGTAACGCCACTTGCGGCTTAAGCCATAAGGCAGGCTGGCCTTACCGGCCAGCTTCAGGCCCGCAAGGGTTGGCTGAATCCCACCCTATGGGGCCCTGTGCGCGGTTTGACGGATGCAGGGTGGGCTCCTGCCAAAGAGGAAGAAAGAACCTGTCCTGGCAGGCCAATCAATATCCCTCTCGCATGCGCATCCCTACTTTTGCTCCCTCCGCAAGGCGCCAGGTTCGCGCTTCACGCCAAGCGTATTCCCATTCGATCATTCATCGCGGCGCAAGTCCGGCGGAATCGGCAAGCTGCTCAACGGATCCGGCCGCTTGCCCTTGCCGGAGCGGTACTGGCGTAACTGGTAGACGTAGGCCAAGACCTGCGCTACCGCAAGATACAGGCCTGCCGGAATCTCCCGGTCGAGCTCAGTCGAGTAGTAAACCGCTCGCGCCAGAGCCGGTGATTCGAGCACCGTCACCTGATGTTCGTTGGCGATTTCGCGAATTTTCAGGGCGACGAAATCCCCACCCTTGGCCACCAGCATTGGCGCCCCACCCTTGCTGCCGTCGTATTTGAGCGCCACGGCAAAGTGCGTCGGGTTGGTGATGACGACGTCCGCCTCCGGCACCGCCTGCATCATCCGCCGCTGAGCCGCGTCGCGCTGCAACTGGCGAATCCGCGATTTGACTTCAGGTTTGCCCTCGCTGTCCTTGTACTCGTCGCGCACTTCCTGCTTGGTCATCATCAGCTTCTGTTTGTTGTCCCAGAGCTGAAAAGGCACGTCCACTGCAGCGATCAGGATCAACCCGCAGGCCATCCAGAGTGCAGACCAGCCAACCACCTCCACGCTATGCATGATCGCCAAGTCCAGCGGCTGTTTGGCGATGGATAGCAGATCGTCCTGATAGGCGCTGAGGACCGCCAGCGCCACGAGCAGCACCACAAGAAACTTGCCCAGCGCTTTCAGCAGCTCGACCAGCGCTTTGGTCGAGAACATCCGTTTAAGGCCGGGCCCGGGGTTCATACGGCTGAATTTAGGCGCCATCGCCTTGGCTGAGAACAGCCAACCGCCCAGCGAGATCGGCCCGATGATCGAGACGAGCAGCAGCACGATCAGCAGCGGCATGATGGCTTCCAACGCAATCATGCCGCTGCCCATCAACAGCCTCACCATAGAGCCTTCGTCCAACAGCGTTTCGCGGCTCAATTCGAAGCTGCCCTGCATGATGGCCATCAGGCTGCCGGCCAGGCTGCCGCCGGACGCCAATAAACCGCCAATACCACCCAGTGTCACCGCCACCGTATTCAGTTCGCGGGAACGGGCCAGCTGGCCTTTTTCACGCGACTCACGGATGCGTTTCTCCGTGGGTTCCTCGCTTTTATCGGCGCCGCTTTCGCTCTCAGCCATATTCGGCCTCCGGCAGCGTTAGGGAACAAATGAGCATCAGCGTAGGCCGATCAATTCGCGCAGCATCGCCAGCGCTTCACTGACGAAGGTCTGGTACTGCGCAAGAATGTCGGCCATGCCGATCCAGACGATGATCAAACCCAGCACCAGCGTCAGCGGAAAACCGATCGAGAAGATATTCAACTGCGGCGCAGCGCGCGTCATCAGGCCGAAGGCGAGGTTAACCACAAGCAGCGCGGTGATCGCCGGCAGTACCAACAGCAGACCGGCACCCAGAACCCAACCAAGCTTGCCGGCCACTTCCCAGAAATGGTTGGTGCCTACCAGCCAACCACCGATCGGCAAAGTGGTGAAACTCTCGGTGAGAATTTCCAGCACCACCAGGTGCCCGTTCATGGCGAAGAACAGCAGAATCACCAGCATGTTGAAGAACTGGCCAATCACCGGCACCGAGACGCCGTTGGCCGGGTCGACCATCGACGCGAACCCAAGGCCCATCTGCATGGCAAGCAGCTGACCGGAGACTATGAACACCTGGAAGAACAGCTGTAGCACGAAGCCCAGCATGACCCCGATCAGGATTTGTTCCGCAATCAGCACCAGTGCCTGCCCGCTCAACGCCTCCACCACTGGCACCGCCGGCAACCCCGGGACGAGGACGACTGCAATCGCGACCGCCAGGTAAAGCCGAATCCGCATTGGCACCAGCTGGGTGCCGATGATCGGCATGCTCATCAGCAGCGCTGCAATCCGAAACAACGGCAGCAGAAATTGCCCGACCCAGGCCCCGATCTGAGCATCGCTGAGCTCAAGCACTGGCGCACCGCTTGCGAGAGGCTTCGATCATCATGGCTAGCCGATGATCAGCGGAATGTTCTGAACCAGACCCTGGGTGTACTCCATGAGCTCACGAACCAACCAGGGTCCGGCCCAGATCAATGTCAGCAGCATGACCAACAGGCGCGGCAAAAAGCTCAAGGTTTGTTCGTTGATCTGGGTGGCCGCCTGGAACATCGCGACCACGAGGCCGACCAGCAGGCTGGGCACGACCAGCACACCGACAATCAAGGCGGTCATCCAGAGCGCTTCGCGAAACAGGTCAACCGCGACTTCGGGTGTCATGAGTGTCTCCGTCTAGGCCCTAGAGCGTGCCGAAACTGCTGGCGAGCGTACCGATGATCAGACCCCAGCCGTCGACCAGCACGAACAGCATGATCTTGAATGGCAACGAAATGATCAGCGGTGAGAGCATCATCATGCCCATCGCCATCAGCACGCTGGCGACCACCATGTCGATGATCAGGAACGGAATGAAGATCATGAAGCCGATCTGGAACGCGGTTTTAAGCTCGGAGGTCACGAAGGCAGGAACCAGGATGGTCAGTGGCGCCGCATCCGGAGTCTGAATATCGGTCCGCCGCGACAGTCGCACGAACAGCTCCAGATCACTCTCGCGGGTTTGGGCGAGCATGAAGTTTTTCAACGGCACCTCGGCGCGTGAAATAGCCTCTGGCGCCGACAGCTGCTGATTCAAGTAGGGCTGTACCGCCTCGTTGTTAATCCGCTCGAACACCGGCGCCATGATGAACAGCGTCAGAAAGATGGTCAGGCCGACAAGGATCTGGTTCGACGGTGTCTGCTGCAGGCCCAGCGCCTGACGCAGGATGGAAAAAACGATGATGATCCGGGTGAAGCTGGTCATCAGCATGACAAACGCCGGGATAAAGCTCAGCGCGGTCATGATCAGCAAAATCTGCAGGCTGACCGAATATTCCTGCTGTCCCTGCGCGTCAGTACTCAGGGTAATGGCCGGTATCGACAAGGGGTTGTCACCCTGGCTGATCAGCCCTCCTGCATCCTGGCCCACGGCAAACGGGGCGGCCAGGATCAGCAGGGCCGCCAACAACAATCGAAGCATCAGGGCTTGTCCTTATTGTCCCGCCCGAGCAGCTCCATCAGGCGCTGGGCAAACTCCGCGTTGGCAGGCTCGGCATCCGGCAGGTGTACCGGCTCCTCGAGCACATGCAATGGGGTGATTCGTCCGGCGCTCAGACCAAGCAGAACCTGTTCACTGCCGACCTGCACCAACACCAGCCGCTCGCGAGGGCCAAGCGCATGACTGGAAATCAGCTTGATCGCCTGATTGCTGCGCGGGTTCAGTTGCTGCATCCGGCGCAACAGCCAGGCGAGCAGGAAGATCAGCCCGATGACCAGCAGCAGGCCAAGCAGCAACTTGGTCATTTGGGTGCCCATGCCGCTGCTGCTCATGCTTGCTGCGGGCTCAGCGGCCAGCGCTGGCAAAGCCAGTAACAGCGAGGGGAGCGCCAGGAAGCGCATGTCAGCGCAACTTCTTGATGCGTTCGCTCGGACTGATCACGTCAGTCAGACGAATGCCGAATTTTTCGTTCACGACCACCACTTCGCCGTGCGCGATCAGCGTGCCGTTGACCAGTACATCCAGCGGCTCGCCGGCCAGGCGGTCCAGCTCGACCACCGAACCCTGATTGAGCTGCAACAGGTTGCGAATGCTGATTTCGGTACTGCCGACCTCCATGGAGATCGATACCGGGATATCCAGGATAACGTCCAGGTTAGGACCTTCCAGGCCAGCGGGCACCGCGGCCGCCTTGGGGCTGCTACCAAACTCCTCCAGCGGCGCACGAGGCGGCGCTGGCGCTGCCGCCGGCCCCTGATTCAGCAAGGCATCGATGTCATCCTGATTGGCGTCACCGGCCTCAGCCAGCGCCGAAGCCCATTCATCCGCCAGCGCCTGCTCGTCGGCGGAAGTGTTTTCGTGTTCGTCTGCCATCGCTAATCCTCGACCGGCGGGTAATTGAATAAAGACTGAATCAACGTGGTCGCAATACGGATTCGAGCACTTGCAGGGCCAGGTTGCCCTTATGCGCACCCAGCTTGACCTTGAAAGCCGGCATGCCATTGGCGCGCATGATCATGTCTTCGGGCATTTCCACCGGGATCACGTCGCCCGGCTGCATGTTGAGAATCTCGCGCAGCTTGAGCTGACGCCGCACCACCGTCGCACTGAGCGGCACATTCACATCGAGCACGTCCTCGCGCAGCGCGTTGACCCAGCGCTCGTCTTGATCGCTGACATCGGACTGGAAACCTGCATCGAGCATCTCGCGGATCGGCTCGATCATCGAGTACGGCATGGTGACGTGGAAATCGCCGCCGCCGCTTTCAAGCTCGATATGAAACGTCGACACCACCACCACTTCGCTGGGGCTGACGATGTTGGCCAGCGCCGGATTCACTTCCGAATGCACGTACTCGAAGTTCACGTCGAGCACTGCGTGCCAGGCTTCCTTGAGGTCGACAAAGGCCTGATCCAATACCATTCGCACCACGCGCAATTCGGTGGGGGTGAATTCCCGGCCCTCGATCTTGGCGTGCCTACCGTCACCACCAAAAAAATTATCCACCAGCTTGAACACCAGCTTGGCGTCGAGGATGAACAGAGACGTACCGCGCAGAGGCTTGATCTTCACCAGGTTGAGGCTGGTCGGTACATACAGCGAGTGTATGTACTCACCAAACTTCATCACCTGCACGCCGCCGACCGAAACATCTGCCGAACGGCGCAGCAGGTTGAACATGCTGATGCGTGTGTAGCGGGCAAAACGCTCGTTGATCATCTCCAGGGTGGGCATGCGTCCGCGAACGATGCGGTCCTGGCTGGTCAGGTCGTAACTCTTGATGCTGCCCGGTTCGGAATCGCTTTCGGTATCGACCAGACCGTCGTCAACTCCGTGCAGGAGCGCGTCGATCTCGTCTTGCGAGAGCAGGTCTTGAACAGCCATCTGGAACGACCCCTATTGCAATACGAAGTTGGTGAACAGCACTTGCTCGACCGCGAGCTTGCCGATTTCCTTCTGCGCCAGCTCCTGAACGCTGGCGGTCGCCTGCTGACGCAGCATTTCCTGCCCCACCGGCGTCGCCAGGCTGGCAAAGTCCTGGCTTGAGAACAACATGACCAGTTGATTGCGCAACAGGGGCATGTGTTCCTTCAATCCGTCGAGCGCTGCCTGATCGCGAGACATCAGCGCAACACTGACTTGCATGTAGCGTTGACGCCCACCGGCATTGGTGAAGTTGACAATGAAAGCCGGCGCCAGCACCTCGTAGATTGCCGCCTGGCGCTGGGGCGCGGCATCTTCGCTTGCAGCCTCGTCCGCCGGCTTGTCTGCCTCACCTTTAGACATGAAGTACAAGGTAGCGCCGACCGACACCCCGACAGCCAGCAGCAATCCGAGGACGATCATGATGATCAGTTTGAGCTTGCCCTTCCCTTCGGTCGCAGCCGCAGGACTCGGGACGTCCGGAGGTCCTTGTTTCTTTGCCATGCCAAATATCCGTCATCACAAGTGTTTTCACTCGCTTCATCACGATGCGAGCAACTGCTGTGCCAAAGTATCGACTAGCGAACAGGCAGCGTAAACGATTGCCATGCTGCGTCCTCTTTTTGCAGACGAATAGTCAGAACCGCAATGAGCGCGGGCAAAAAAAACCGGGCTAGAAGCCCGGTTCCGGTCAGCCTGTGATGGTCACGCGTAGTAATCCACCAAGCCGCGGTCGCCACCGGCACGTGCGGAGCTGATTTCCATGCTGCCTTGCACGACCTCATCTTCCCCTGCAGCCGATACACCGGCGATGCCTCGGTCTCGCGACTCGCCGCCGCCGTCACCGCGCCATCCTCGGGACTGGTCAGAGACGTTTACGTCCATTGTCATCCCCTGCTGGGTGAACATATCGCGCAATCGCTGCATCTGCCCTTCCAGCGCATCGCGTACGCCAGCATGCGGACTGAGGAAGGTTACCTGGGTCTGATCCTTGGTCATGTCGATACGGACCTCCATGCGGCCCAACTCGGCTGGATCAAGCTGGATCTCGGCCGACTTGAGGTTCTGGCTCGACAACCACATCACCCGATCCACCACCGCTTCACTCCAGCCAGACTGCTGCATCTGTACCGGTTGGCCCGGCACCATTGGCGGCTTAAGTATCTGCTGCATCTGGTTTTGCTGCGCGATCGCCTGGGTCAGGGGGTTCAGACGATTGATCGCGGCTTCGCTGGCGCTCGTGCGGCTTTCTTTAGGCGCTTCCAGTTGCTCGAGTAGCTCGGCGAAGCCTTCCTCCGGTGAGCTTTCGGCCGCTTCGTCGACCAGCTTTTCACCCAACAGGCTCGTCGAGACTGCCTCTTGGGCGTCCAACGTGGGCTCTTCGGCCGGAGCAAGGCTCGCCACTAAAGGGCTCTTCTGAACGGTGGATTGAATGTCCAGCGTCCGCTGCCCAGTCAGCACCGCTTCGCCATCTGCCGGAACACCCTCTGCAACCGCTTGTGGCTGCGCCAGACCAACCAAAAACTCACTGCCCGTCAACGGCGGCTCTTCGACCACCGCTTCCGTGCTGACCTCACCCTGCCCGCCCATGCCGAACAGCAGCAACGGATCAAGCTCGGCTTCGGCGGTCGGAGCGCTGTCATCGACCGTCTCGAGATTGGCCGGCAAATCGTTGCCGGTCTCGTTCGCGGCCGGCTTTTCGACGCCACTGGCCTTGTCGGTTTCCTGACTCGGCTCCTCGTCGGCGGCCTTGTTTCGGACTGGCTTCGCCGACGCACCTTGCGCCTCGGCAGGCTTGCCCTGACGCTCTTTTGCGTACACGTTAGCGAAGCTGGAGGCCTCGTCCCGACTGGATTGTGGAGCAGGCTTGGGGGATGCGCCCGCCGACTTGGCGACGGCAGTCGGGGCCTTGATATTGAGCAACAGATCGGGGGAAACGGCCATGGATCTTTCCGCTGGGAGTGGGGACGTGTAGATGCCCAAGCAAACTCCGGGCCAGCCGGCAGGTGGTGATGAGTCAAAGGCAACTTAGCGACCCGCAGCGGATCTGCGGGTACAGGCGTTGATCAGGCAGGTCCGCTCCAACGCTGGCGTTCGGCCCGATAGAGAATGCGCACAATGGCAAATTCGCGCTCTATGCGCTCGATCAGCGCTGGCGCCTCGTCGAGCTGATCGCGCCTGGCGGTTTCTTCCATCTCGCGACAAAGTTCTGCCAGCAGCGCGGCGCCCATATTGCTGCAGCTCCCTTTGAAACTGTGCGCAGCCTGGCGCAGGCTCTCTGCTTGGCCGCTCCGGCAGGCCGCCTGTAACAGGCGCAGTCGCTCTTCCGAATCGACGAGAAAAGTATCCAGCAGTACCGGGTACTCCGCTTCCATCACTTCCTGAAGAGTTCCCAGCACGCTGCTGTCGAGATGTTCGGCCACGGAGATGCTCCTGGCTGTAAACGGCAGATTATGCATGACCGACCCAGTGAAACTCTACGTTGAGCACCTTGCCATCAGGCTGCCAATAAAAGCGCTCGCTTAACTGGCGGATCATACGCAGGCCTCGCCCACCCAGCTGCTCGCTGCAGTACTGCTGATTCAGCGCACGCTGCACATCGAAGCCCGGCCCACTGTCGCGGACAGTAATGCGCAGATATCCGCTGCCCCCTTCAGACTTGACGGTCAACTCGATGGACACGAACCCCTCGTCAAGCGCTTCCAGGCGTCGCTGACGCTCCCGGTAATAACTGGCGAAGCCTTCCGCGTCGCTCTTGATCGATGAATCGAGCAACAGCACCCCATGCTCCATGGCATTGGAATAAAGCTCGCTCAACACTGTGAAAATTGTTCCCACCCGATAGCGCAAGGGTGAAATCTGCAGCAGCAGCTGCATAGTCATAGGCAAAGGGTCGGCCGTGCGCAGGCTGTCAGGCCGCAACTCGAAGCAGGTCGTCCAGTCCCGCGGACGCAACTCCCGACTTCCTAACGGATAGACATGGGAAAGGTGGGCTGCAGTCTCCTCCGACTCCGCCAACATGCTCACTTCGACGAGGCTCAGGTCGTCAAGTATTTGACCATGAAAGGCCTGCAGCGCCTCCTGAATGTCGTCAAACAGTGTCGCCGGGTTGCGGTTGGCCTCAATCACTGCAAGCAACCGCTGTTCGCCAAACAGCTGATCGTCAGCGTTGCGGCTCTCCAGCAACCCGTCTGACAACAGCAACAAGCGATCTCCCATCGCCAAGGGGAGTGTCTCGAAGCTGTCATCGAATGATGACGCTTCACGCACGCCCAAGGGCAGATGTCTGGACCGCAAAGGCAACCAATCGCCGTCCGCCTTGAGCAGATAGCCGTCCGGCAAACCGCCGTTCCACACACGCAGGATCCCCTGCTCGAGGTTGATGTCGAGAAAGGTCGCGCAGCAAAACATTTCCACCGGCAGGATCAGTTTCAACTTGGCGTTGATATCGCGAAGGATCTGGTTGCTCGAATAGCCCTTGGCTGTCATCCCGTAAAAGGTTTCTGCCAACGGCATGGCGCCTACCGCGGCCGGCAGACCATGGCCGGTGAAGTCGCCGAGCAGCACGAACATCCTGCCGGCAGGCGCTTGAGCAGCCAGTAAAAGATCGCCATTGAACAGTGCTCGAGGAGACTGCCGGTAACGAATGTTAGGGGCGTTCAGGCATCCGGCGTGGGCGACCTTGTCGAAAATCGCCTTGGCTGCGCGTTGTTCATCGAGCAATTGCTGGTTGCGGCGCCCGATGAGATCGCGCTGCTCCAGTACAGTCGCCTGCAATCGCCGCAAGCGGTGCATGGCCTGGATCTTCGCTTCCAGAATGATGGGGTTGTACGGCTTGGCGATAAAGTCATCGCCGCCCGCCTCAAGACAGCGAACCAGCGCTTCGTTCTCGGTCAGCGAAGTCAGAAAGATGATCGGGACCAGTTCATTGCCAGCCAGCCGCTTGATCTGTTGTGCCGCCTCGAAGCCGTCCATCACTGGCATCAACGCATCCATCAACACCAGCTGCGGACGTTCGCGCTCGAACAGGCTGATCGCCTCGGCGCCATTGGCCGCGGTGGTCACTCGATGGCCCTGGCGGCGAACGATGGCCGCCAACAGCATGCGGTCGGCCGCACCATCCTCGGCAATGAGTATGGAGAGCCGACCAGGCATCAGGCTATTGCGAACAATTGTTCGAAGTTGGAAACCGCAAGAACTTTGCGCACATCAGGGTTGCAGTTGACCAGACGAATATCGGCTTTTTCGCTGCCGCCGTGATCACGCAGCAAGAGCAACATGCCCAGAGCAGAGCTGTCGAGATAGGTCGCGCCGTCGAGGTCGACCACATAGCGTCGGGGCGAGCTCCCGGCATTCTGATAGGCGTCCCGAAAGGCCTGGTGGGTGTTGAAATCGAAGCGCCCCTGAATCGTAATGGTCAGCTCCTGTCCATCTGCCGATAGCTGTGAACTGATGGTCATCTAGCACTCCTGTTTCGAACGAGGTCGTGACCTTTCGCCACGGCTGTCGTTATTGCTGGGTTGGTGCAGGCCCGCCGATTGGCGCCTCGTCCAACGACTGCAGCTTCAGTTCCAGCCGCACTGTTGTAAAGAAGCTGATGAAGATTTAGCACCCAAAGTCCGGCACAGCAAGCTTCAATCGGGTTTGGGCCGGCTGGACAGTCGCTGGGAAAACTCGTCCAGCAGCTTTTGCTCTCGCTTGTCCGCTGCGGTCCTCGCCTCCTGCAGGTAGCGTTCGACCAGTTTACGCAGACCATCGAGCCGCGCTCGCCGTTGCTGCCATTGCTCGCGCAGCTTGTCGAGGTTGTTGCGGTGCCAATCCAGGCTGCGCTGCTGTTGTCCGATAGCCGACTCGAGCTGAGAGAGAAAGCGCTGGTAGTTCATCAGCCATTGGCCGGACACGCCTTGGCTGCCTTGGGCCATCCACTGCTGCTGGTAATCGGCAAAGTATTGCCGTAACTCGCCGAGTTTGGCTTCGGCCTGTGCGACTTGCGTCTGGCCTTGTCCAAACAGCTTCGCAGCCTCTCGCTCGGCACGCTCGGCCATATCGATCACCGGCGCCAGGCGCGCCGCTCGGCTGGCCGGCAAGGTTTAGCCTGCTGCCTTGGGATTGAATACGCTGGCCAGCAGCGCTTCGCTCTGGGCCAGATGTTCGGCCTCGTTCAGGCCCTGCCGGAGGTAGCGAACCATCTCCGCCTGCCGGGCGATGGCGAGATCGGTTTCCGGATCACCACCAGGCACATAGGCGCCGACACTGATCAGATCCCGGCTTTGCTGAAAGCGCGACCAGAGTTGCTTGAAGCGCTGGGCATTGCGCATATGCTCGGCGCTGACTACCTGTGGCATGACCCGACTGATCGAGGCCTCGATGTCGATGGCGGGGTAATGCCCCTCCTCAGCCAAGCGGCGAGAAAGCACAAAATGGCCGTCGAGCACACCGCGCGCCGCGTCGGCGATCGGATCTTGCTGGTCGTCCCCCTCAGACAAGACGGTATAGAACGCCGTGATCGAGCCACCGCCCTCTTCCGCGTTGCCCGCGCGCTCCACCAGGCTTGGCAGCTTGGCAAACACCGACGGCGGGTAACCCTTGGTCGCGGGCGGCTCGCCGATGGCCAGGGCGATCTCGCGCTGCGCCTGGGCGAAGCGGGTCAGCGAGTCCATCAACAACAGCACGTTTTTGCCTTTGTCGCGGAAGTACTCGGCGATGCGCGTGCAGTACATGGCGGCGCGCAGGCGCATCAAGGGTGCATCGTCCGCCGGTGAAGCCACCACCACCGAACGCTTGATGCTTTCTTCGGTGAGAATGTTCTCGATGAACTCCTTCACTTCCCGACCACGCTCGCCGATAAGCCCGACAACGATGATGTCGGCCTCGGTAAAGCGCGTCATCATGCCCAGCAGGACCGACTTACCGACACCGGTGCCGGCAAAAAGGCCAAGACGCTGGCCACGGCCCACGGTGAGCAGGCCATTGATGCTGCGGATCCCCACGTCCAGCGGGTCGCTGATGGGGTGACGTTTGAGCGGGTTGATCACCGGGCCATCCATCGGCACCCAGTCTTCGGCCTTCATCCCGCCCTTTCCATCCAATGCACGCCCGGCTCCGTCCAGCACGCGACCAAGCATCGAGGTTCCCATCGGCAGGCGTCCGGTGTTGGCCAGCGGCACGACGCGGGCCCCCGGTGCAATGCCAGCGAGGCTGCCCACCGGCATCAGGTACAGTTTGCCGCCGGAAAAGCCCATGACCTCTGCCTCGACCTGGGTCGGATGGTAGCTGTCCTCGTTGATCACCAGGCAGCGGCTGCCAACAGCCGCGCGCAAGCCTTCGGCTTCCAGCGTCAGCCCGACCATACGCAACAACCGACCCTCGAGGATCGGTTGGCTGGGAAGCTTGATCGCCTCTCCGTAGGTTTCGAAGCGCTTGGCGAAGCTGGTGCGCTCAAGACGCATCGGGACTGTCCAGGCCTGGATCCAGATTCAGGTGCAAGTCAGCCTCGGGTGGACTGGTGGCGTTCTCGCGCTGCTGTTCGAACAACTGCTTGATAGCCTGCCCCAGGCGGGTCTCGACGCTGGCGTCGATGCGGCTTTGCTCGGTTTCGATGCGGCAGCCGCCGGGCAGCAGATCACTGTCTTCTACGATTTTCCAGGTCTCTTCGTGGCGCTCGCGCAGCGCTTTCACCAGATCGAAATCTTGCGGGTTGATGTAGATGCGCACGTTGCTGGCGCCCATCGGCAGCAATTTGAGTGCTTCGCGCAGCACTTGGCGGATCTGGCTGGAATCGATCAGCAGGTCGCGTTGAATCACTTCGCGGGCCAGCTGACTGACCAGCGTGACCATGGCGTGTTCAAGGTTGCGATCCTGGTCGGCGATGGGTTCGAGCAGCTGAGTCATCAGTTTTTCCAAACTATCCAGCTTGGGCGTAAGCGCCGCCTCGGCCTCCTGCTTGGCTTTGAGCTGACCGGCGTGAAACCCGTCCTTCTCGCCAGTACTGAAACCTTCGTTGTACGCCTCCTGACGGATTGCCTCGAGCTCGTCGAGCGTCAGCGGTTTGACTTCCTCGACCGGCACGTCTTCGCTGCGTGACAAGTTCTCGTCTTCGACCGGCTCCTCGTCAATCTCCGGGTCTTCCGGCTCGGCACCCAGAGGGTCGAAGCTCGGCAAGGCCCAGCGATCAAACACGTTGACGTCTTTCGCGCGGATTACGTCGCTGGGGTTTTCCTTGGACATACGGCTCGCTTAGACCTAGAGCATTTCTTCGCCGCCCTTGCCACCGAGCACGATTTCTCCGGCTTCGGCCATGCGACGGGCAATGGTGAGGATTTCTTTCTGGGCGCCTTCGACTTCGCTGACACGCACCGGCCCTTTGGCTTCCAGGTCGTCACGCAGCAATTCGCCGGCACGTTTGGACATATTCTTGAAGATCTTTTCCTTGATGGCGTCATCGGCGCCCTTGAGCGCCAGCACCAGCACGTCCGAGGATACTTCACGCAACAGCACCTGGATGCCCCGGTCGTCGACATCGGCAAGGTTGTCGAAGACGAACATCAGATCCTCGATCTGCGACGAGAGGTCCTCGTCCACATCGCGAATGGCGTCCATCAGCTGGCCTTCGACCGAGCTGTCGAGGTAGTTCATGATGTCCGCCGCGCGCTTGACGCCGCCCAATGTCGCCCGCGTGGTATTGGCGTTGCCGGAGAACTGTTTCTCCAGGATCAGGTTCAGCTCCTTCAGCGCGGCCGGCTGCACGGTGTTGAGCGACGATACGCGCAGTACGATGTCGAGCCGTACCTTGTGGTCGAAGTGCGAAAGCACCTCACCCGCCTGATCGGGGTCTAGGTAGGCGACGACGATTGCCTGGATCTGTGGGTGCTCGTAGCGGATCACGTCAGCGACCGCCCGTGGCTCCATCCACTTGAGGCTGTCCAGGCCGCTGGTGTTGCCGCCGAGCAGAATGCGGTCGATCAAGCCGCCGGCTTTGTCCTCGCCCAGCGCCTGGGTGAGCATCTTGCGGATATAGCCATCCGAACCGACCCCAAGGCTGGTCTGGTCGCCCACAATCTCGACGAACTCGCCCATCACCTGCTCAATCTGGTTTTTTTGCACGTTACGCAATTGCGCCATCGCCGTGCCGACCTTTTGCACTTCCTTCGGCCCGAGGTGACGCAGTACCTGTGCGGCATCGGCCTCGCCCAGCGAGAGCAGCAGGACCGCAGCCTTGTCGACCTTGTTCAGCTTGACGGGATTTCGAGCATCACTCATCTGCGTTGATCCACTCTTTGACAACCTGAGCCACCCGGCCCGGGTCCTCTGCTACCAGATTCTTGATGGCATTCAATTGCGCATCGTATCCCTCGGTCGGGCTCGGCAGCATGATGCTCTGCGGGCCGCTCAGGCTGACGCGGTCGCTCGAAAGCGCACCGTCTATGCCTTCCATGTCACCAAGTTCGGCATCGCCACCCACCGTTTGCAATTCCTTGCTCTTGCCGGCGTTGGTCAGGTTGTTCAGTACGGGCCTTAGCACGCCGAACACCAACACCAGGATGAACAGGACGCCGAGCACTTGCTTGACGATGTCCCAGAACCACGGCTGCGAGTAGAACGGAATGTCGATGAACGTCTCGTCGAGCGAATCAGCAGCGAACGGGGCATTGATCACGCTGACGCTGTCACCACGGCTCGCATCGAAACCAACAGCATCCTGTACCAGCCGGGTGAAGCGCGCCAGTTCTTCGGCGGTCCGCGGTACCCGAGTCGTGCTTCCGTCAGCTGCAACCGTCGTCTGGTCGTCGAGCACCACGGCAACCGACAGGCGACGCAGGCGCCCCTGCTGCTGCTTGGTGTAACTGATCGAACGGTCCAGCTCGTAGTTGCGGGTCGCCTGCTCGCGCTTGTCTGCCGGATACGGCGCCAACATCGGTTGGCCTGTTGCCGGGTCCATGACCTGCTGGCCGTTGGCGTCCAGCAGCGGCTGGCCCGGAGCAATGGCGCCCGCCGCGCCGGCCTGCCCGGCAACAGCATTCTCGGGCGCAGCAGCGGGTCCCGGTGGCTGATTGCTGAGAGCACCAGGCACACCTTGCGGACCGAGGCTGCTCTGACGCTGCTCGCTAACGCTCTGCTCACTGCGCAGTGCCGGTTGATCCGGGTTGAATGTCTCGGAGGTGGACTCTACCGCGCTGAAATCTACATCGGCAGACACTTCGGCCTTGTAGCGACCGCTGCCCAGCACCGGCTGCAGGATATTGTGCACGCGCTGGGTGTAGAGGCTCTCCATGCGGCGGCTGTAGTCGAACTGCTTGCCGGCCATGCTCAGCTCGGTGAGTTCCTGCTGATCGGACAGCAGGTTGCCCTTCTGATCGACCACGGTAATTTGTGATTTGGTGAGTTCCGGCACGCTGGTCGCGACCAGGTTGATGATCGCCATCACCTGACTTGGCTCGAGATTGCGCCCCGGATAAAGCTCAACCAGAACCGATGCGCTCGGCTTGCGCTCGTCGCGGACGAAAACTGAACTTTTTGGAATGGCCAAGTGGACGCGCGCGCCCTTGACGTTGTTCAAGCTGGAAATGGTACGACCCAGCTCGCCTTCGAGACCACGGCGATAGCGGGTGGCTTCCATGAACTGACTGGTGCCGAGGCCTTGTTCTTTATCGAGAATCTCGAAGCCGATATTGCTGTCGGTCTGGGCGATGCCGGCGCTGGCCAGCTTCAGCCGCGCACGGGCAAGGTCGTCGGCCTTGACCAACAGAGCGCCGGAGTTGGGCTCCACCGTGTAGGAAATGTCTGCAGCTGCCAGGGTTTCCATCACCTGGTTAGCGTCCATTCCGGCAAGGCTGCCCAGCAGTGGGCGATAATCCGGTTGCTGTGACCAAAGCACCACAGCAAAGCCGATGGCGACGCTCGCTGCCAGACCGACCAGCAGGCCGATCTGCCGCAGCATCGACATTTCGGAAAGGTTTTCCAGAAAGGACAGGCCCAGCAGAGGCTTCTTCGGGCCTTCCGAAGCAACCGGCACTGGAACTTTGCTAAGCGCGTCAGCCATTGTTCAAATCCTGCCTTAAACCGGCATCTGCATGATGTCTTGGTACGCCTGAACCAGCTTGTTGCGCACCTGGGTCATCGCTTGAAAGGAAACGCTGGCTTTCTGGGAGGCGATCATGACTTCAGTCAGGTCGATGCCGCCCTGGCCCATCTCGAAGGCAGTAGCCAACTGGCTGGAGGCCTGCTGGGTTTCGTTCACTTTATTGACGGCCTGCCCGAGCATGTCTGAAAAGCTCGAAGCACCCACCTCCGGGGCCGCCGTCACGGGCTTGGAGCGCGCCATTGCATCGGTCTGCATGGCCCGCATTTCCAGCATCAAGCGATTGAATTCGATACCCTGACTCATCATTCCTCCAACAGCTGCGGTTTTTTTGACGCCTCGCAGCAGGCACAGGAGTAATAGCAACATCGGTGCCAGTGTCAGCACGGCCATCACCGTGCCTCTCGGCATGGGAGACGAACGGCGCTGAGGGGTGCGGGTGACTGTTACGCTGATCGCGCCGTTGGCTGTACCGCGACGCGAAGCGCGTGACGCCCTAGCCTGTCGTCATACCGCCTGCAGACGCCTGTTGAGGCAGAACACCAGTTCACTCGTGAGCCTTCTGCAATTCCTGTGTATCCATTTCCGAACCGGACCCGAAGCCGACGATGACCGCCACCGCCGCTCAACCTTACCGTCTATTCAAGGACAGCTCGGCCTCTACCGTCGTGGCTGGCTTCATCGCCATGCTCACCGGCTATACCAGCTCGCTGGTGCTGATGTTCCAGGCCGGCCAGGCTGCCGGGCTCAGCGGCGCCCAGATCTCCTCCTGGATCTGGGCGCTGTCGACCGGTATGGCGATCTGCAGCATCGGATTGTCGTTGCGCTACCGAACGCCGGTCGTGATCGCCTGGTCGACCCCGGGCGCCGCGTTGCTGATCAGCAGCCTGCCCGGCGTTCCGTACAGCGAAGCGATCGGCGCCTTTATCTTTGCTTCAGCGCTGATCGCCCTGTGCGGGCTCACCCGCAGCTTCGAGCGGTTGATGCGCAAGGTGCCCGCATCGCTGGCAGCCGCGTTGCTGGCGGGCGTCCTGTTCAACATTGGCAGCGAGATTTTCCGCGCGGTTGAAGTCCAGCCGACACTGGTTCTGTCGATGTTCTTCAGCTATCTGCTGTTCAAGCGCGTGCAGCCCCGCTATGCGGTGCTGTCGGCACTTCTGGTCGGCTGTGCATTGTCGGCCGGGCTCGGCCTGCTGGACTTCCGCCAGCTGAGTCTGGAAGTGGCGGTGCCGGTCTGGACCACGCCCAGTTTGTCGCTTGCGGCCATCTTCAGCATCGGCATACCGCTGTTCGTGATCGCCATGGCCTCGCAAAACATGCCAGGGCTGGCGGTGCTTCGCGCTGAGGGCTATCAGGTGCCGGCCTCACCACTGATCTCGGTGACGGGCATCGCCTCGGTATTGCTGTCACCCTTCGGCTCCCACGGTATTCATCTGGCAGCGATCACCATGGCTATCTGCAGCGGGCCGGAAGCGCATCCAGACCCGGCGAGACGCTACACCGCAGCCGTCTGGTGCGGCGTTTTCTACGGCATCGCCGGGATTTTCGGCGCTACGCTGGCGGCCCTGTTCGCATCCTTTCCGGCAGCGTTGGTGTTGTCCATCGCAGCCCTCGCCCTGCTCGGTTCGATCGGCAGTGGCCTGACTCAGGCCATGCAAACGCCGCGCGAGCGCGAAGCGGCGCTGATTACCTTCATGGTGACGGCTTCGGGGCTGACGCTTTTCGGCATCGGCTCCGCGCTGTGGGGATTGGTCGCGGGTGTGCTGACGCTGTTGATCGTCAGCGCACCCAAGCGATCAGCCTGATCACCCTCTCTGATCAGATCGCCGTGGCTCCGCCATCGACCGCCAGTGCGTGACCGGTGGTAAAGGCCGCGGCATCGCTGCAGAGGTAGAGCACGGCAGCAGCAATTTCCTCGACCTTGCCTACGCGACCGACCGGGTGCATGGCCGCGGCAAACTCCGCCTTGCGTGGGTCTGCCTCATAGGCACGACGAAACATGTCGGTATCGATCACCGCAGGACAGACGGCGTTGACCCTGATTTTCTTCTTGGCGTACTCGATGGCCGCCGACTTGGTCAGGCCGATGACCGCATGCTTGGACGCCGAATAGATGCTCATTTTCGGGGCCGCCCCCAGGCCCGCCACCGAGGCGGTGTTGACGATGGCGCCGCCACCCTGGGCGAGCATCAAAGGCAACTGGTGTTTCATGCACAGCCAGACCCCTTTGACGTTGACTCCCATGATGGCGTCGAACTCGGCTTCACTGCCTTCGGCCAGGCGGCCCTGTTCGATTTCAATCCCGGCGTTGTTGAACGCATAGTCGATGCGCCCATAGGTCGCCACCGCCTGCTCGACCATCGCCTTGACCTCTGCGTCGCGGGTGACGTCGCAGCGCACGAACTCCGCCTCGCCACCGGCCTGACGAATCGCATCAGCGCATGCTGCTCCACCGGCCTCGTCCACATCGGCCACCACCACCTTCAGCCCCTGTTCGGCAAACGCCAACGCCGTCGCACGGCCAATGCCCGCTGCACCACCCGTAACCAATGCAACCTGACCGGAAAAACACATGCTCATGCTAGATACCCTGATCGATTGAAGAAAGGCGCCAGTCCTAATGTGACTGCAAGCCATATGCTGGTCATGGTTATACCGCCATCCCGAGATCCGCTTAAGCAGTAGCTGGCGATATCACTCACGCGGATGCCATTGCATTCCAGCGTGACCGCCTTACTTGCGGTGCTGCCTCAGGGAGGCTAAACCAACGGTTTGCACACACAAGAGGCTCCCATGGACAAGACCAATCGCCAGTTCCTGCTGGCCAAGCGCCCCGTCGGCGCACCTGACCGCGCGACATTCGAGTTCGCTGAAAAGCCACTGGGCGAACCCGGCCCGAACCAGATACTGGTGAAGAACGAATACCTGTCTCTTGACCCAGCCATGCGCGGCTGGATGAACGATGCCAAGTCGTACATTCCCCCGGTCGGCATCGGCGAGGTGATGCGTGCGCTAGGCGTAGGCAAGGTCATTGCCTCCCAACACCCAGGGTTCGCCGAAGGCGATTACGTCAATGGCGCACTGGGCGTGCAGGACTATTTCCTCGGCGAGCCGAAAGGCTTCTACAAAGTCGATCCGAACCAGGCCCCGCTGCCTCGCTACCTGTCTGCGCTGGGCATGACTGGCATGACGGCCTATTTCGGTCTGCTGTCGGTCGGCGAGCCAAAAGCCGGTGAAACTGTGGTGATCTCCGGCGCAGCAGGCGCAGTTGGCAGCGTCGCGGGCCAGATCGCCAAGATTAAAGGCTGTCGAGTAGTCGGGATCGCCGGCGGTGCGGACAAGTGCCGCTTCCTCACCGAGGAGCTCGGTTTCGATGCGGCTATCGACTACAAGAGCGAAGACGTTGCCGCCGGCCTGAAGCGCGAATGCCCGAAAGGCGTTGATGTGTACTTCGACAACGTGGGCGGTGACATCCTCGACGCGGTGCTGACGCGCATTGCTGTGGGCGCGCGCATCGTCATCTGCGGCGCCATCAGCCAGTACAACAACAAGGAAGCGGTCAAGGGACCGGCCAACTACCTGTCGCTGCTGGTCAACCGCGGCAGAATGCAGGGCATGGTGGTGATGGACTACGTTTCACGCTATCCAGAAGCCATGAAAGACATGGCGGGCTGGATGCAAAGCGGCGAGCTGAAGAGCAAGGAAGACATCGTCGAAGGGCTGGAAACCTTCCCAGAGACGCTGATGAAACTGTTCACCGGCGGCAACTTCGGCAAGCTGGTGCTGAAGGTCAGCTAAGCGGATGGTGAATGAGCCGGCCGCGGCCATCGCGGCCGGCTTTTTAGTTCACGCCAGTTCTGCGACGACCGCCGCCAGCGCTTGAGCCGGGTCCGCGGCCTGAGCGATTGGGCGGCCGATCACCAGGTAATCAGAACCTGCCTGAATTGCCTGCGCAGGCGTGAGAATGCGCCGCTGATCATCCGCTGCGCTGCCGGCGGGACGAATGCCCGGCGTCACCAGCTGCAGTCCGGCGAACTGCGCCTTCAGTGGTTTCGCCTCCTGAGCCGAGCAGACCAGCCCATCCAGCCCAGCCTTTTCGGCCAGCCCCGCGAGCCGCAATACCTGCTGCTGCGGTTGTAGATCCAACCCGATATCAGCCAGGTCCGCCTGCTCCATGCTGGTCAACACTGTTACGCCGATGAGCAGAGGCTTTTGCCCGCTCAGCGTGTCCAGAGTTTCGCGACAAGCCGCCATCATCCGCAGACCACCCGAGCAATGTACGTTCACCATCCACACGCCCAGCTCTGCCGCCGCCTTGACGGCCATCGCCGTGGTATTGGGGATGTCATGGAATTTCAAGTCTAGAAACACCTCGAACCCCTTGGCCTGCAACGCTTCCACCACCGGCGGACCGCAGCGGGTAAACAGTTCCTTGCCAACCTTGACGCGACATAGCGCCGGATCCAATTGCCCGGCCAAAGCCAATGCAGCATCACGGGAGGGAAAATCGAGCGCAACAATGATCGGCGTCTGGCAGGGCATGGCAAGTCCTCGGCAAAATTCGGCGCGCATTGTCGCAGAAAAACAACTTTTGAGCGGAGCCGCTCAAGCCACGCCGTGTTGCACCGGTATGGCTTCACAATGCAGCCCGGCGTAAGGTGGTATGCATACAGATCAAGCTACTGGAGAAGTCCATGCCCTGGTACATCTGGCTTTTACTGGTTCTCGTCATTGGCACGATCATCGGCGGCCTGCTGATGTTGCGTGCTGGGGCGCGCAAGATTCCGCTGACCGAAGAGCAAAAACAGCGCATTGCTCAACGCAACGCCGAAGCAGACGCCCAGGACGCTCGGGACCGATAAGCCCTTACGACCTTGATTTGGTGTCGCACCATCAGGGCTCGACACCCGACGACCGCGCGTCCAGAAACCTATGCAACCGGCGGTAACAGATGGCATTTGGCCATGAACCAAGCGATCATTCGATCCTCTCTACAGGATGATTGAATGCCAGCTTCTCACCCCCTTACCGATCACATCGATCCCAACGCTAAAAGCACCTTCGCTCGCCGCATTTTGCCGGGCATCGCATGCCTGTTGGCGGTCGCGCTGCTGGCGGCTGCCGTTGCGGTAATCCCGATCGCCAGGACCATCGACAGTGATGCGCTTGTGCGGGAGCATTTTCTGACGGGCAAGGCGTTTGAAGCGCACCGGCGCGGCATGAGCCGCCACGTGGCGGACAATGCCTTCTGGGGAGATGCATACGCCAATCTGAGCACGCGGGTAAATCTGGACTGGGCATACGAACAGGCAAACCTGGGACCCTCGCTGTACGAAGACTTTGGCTACGACGCCGTTTTCGTTATCGACGCGGACGGTAAAACCACCTACTCAGTCATCCGCGGTGAGCTCGTTCAGGTCGATGCTCAGCAATGGCTCGAAAACGGGCTGCAGACTCTGCTAGCCGACGCTCGGATCGCCCTTGAGGATGATGAGACCTCCTCTGGCGTACTCACAGCCGGAGGACAGCCTGCGCTGGCAAGTGCAGCCGTCATGACAACCGGCGGCAGCGACATCGAAGAACAACCCGGCCCCGCCTCGACTTTGGTCTTTGTCGACCTGATGGACCGCGACTGGCTCCTTGAGGTAGGAGAAGCGTACGCCGTTAAAGGCCTTCGTATAGACGATGGCAACGAGCGCATCGACGGTGCGCTGACCGAACTGAACAGGCTTGATGGCTCGCCGGTGCGTTTTACCTGGAGCGTGTCGCAGCCCGGCGAGTATCTGTTGTGGATGACACTGCCGGTCCTCGGCGCCGTCACCCTCGGGCTTGGCCTGCTGGCTTGGCTGCTCTTGTGCCAGGCACTCAAGACCGTACGCATCATGGAAGCCAGCTACAAGCGCCTGGCGATAAGCCGCACCGCGTTGGCGTCCAGCGAGGAGCGCTTTCGTGACGTAGCGGAAGCCGCTTCCGACTGGATATGGGAAACGGACCAGAATGCCCAGCTCACCTATCTATCGGCCCGCTTCGAGGAGATTACCGGCCATGCGCCCGCGGCCTGGATTGGCCGCCCGTTGATCGACCTGCTGCTCACAGATCATGCGGCACTGCAGGACTGGCTCACAGGTAAACACAGCGTACCGCTGCGTTGCAGCTATCACGCCGCTGATGGGTGCGTGCGCCATTGCCGTTTGTCTGCCCGGGAAATCCGCAGCGGCGGCCAGCTGGTGGGATATCGCGGCACTGCCAGCGATGTTACCGAGGAGACCAAGGCTCAGGCGCGGGTCCAGTATCTGTCTCAGCATGATGCGTTGACTGGCTTACCCAACCGCAACCGGTTACGCGATTATCTCGAAAGCAAGCTCAACTCTCTGAATACAGCGTCGCGGCTGACCGTGCTCTATATCGACCTGGATCGCTTCAAACCGGTGAACGATACCCTCGGTCATGGCGCTGGCGACGAAGTCCTCATCGGCGTCGCAAACCGCCTGAAGCAGTGCATCAGAGGTAACGATCTGGTCGCCCGACTGGGCGGCGATGAGTTCGTCATGGTGGTGAGCCGTCTGCAACACAATGAAGACATCGAGATGCTCTGCGCCCGTGTTGTGGGAGTTGTCAGCGAGCCGTTCAGCTATGAGGACAAGCAGATCCACATCGGCGCCAGCGTTGGGATTGCCGTGGCGCCGACCGATGCCAGCCAGGCCAACGAACTGCTGCGGTGCGCCGATATTGCCCTTTATCAGGCCAAGGCTGATGGGCGTGGAACCTGGTGCTTCTACGGCAGCGAGATGGACAAACGACTGCATGAAAGGCGCTGTCAGGAGGACGAGCTGCGCCGGGCAATCACCGAAGGTCAGTTCGAAGCCTATTATCAGCCCCGCTATCTGAGCAAAGGCATGTGCATCAACGGTGCAGAAGCGTTGCTGCGCTGGCACCACCCCACGCGAGGCTTACTGCTACCGGAACAGTTCATTCCCCTCGCAGAGGAAACCGGGCTAATCGTGCCGCTGGGCGAGTGGGTGCTGCGTAAGGCCTGCCTCGAGGCGTCGAACTGGTCAGATGAGCTGGTCGTGTCGGTCAATATTTCACCCCTGCAACTGCGCGTTGGCGACCTGTACCAGATGATCATCAGCGCGCTCACGGACAGTGGCCTGCCCGCCAGCCGCCTTGAGCTGGAGATTACCGAGACCGCTTTGCTGCAGGAAAACGAGAGCACGCTGGATGTGCTCAATCGGTTGAAGTCGCTCGGCTTGCGGCTTGCAATGGATGACTTCGGTACCGGGTACTCGTCACTGAGCAATCTACGGAACTACCCGTTCGACATGATCAAGATCGACGGCAGTTTCGTTGCGGGCATGTCCCATTCGGTTGAAAACCACTCCATTGTCAAAGCCTTGATCGACCTTGGTCATGGTTTGAGCATGCGCGTTACTGCGGAAGGTGTGGAAACGCTGGAACAACTGAATCTGCTACTGGCTGACGGTTGTAGCGAACTGCAAGGATTTCACATGAGCCATCCGCTGCCCGCCAACGAGCTCCACGCTCTACTTAGCACCGCGCGCCTGAGTGACGAGGTGAAACAATAATCCAACGTCAGCGGTTCAGCGTTTGAGTTCGAAATTGATCTGCGCACCATCGATGAGAGCTTCGTCCTCGGCCGTTCCTGGCAGCAACTCGCCGCTCATTTGCAGCGAGCGAGACTCCTGGCTGGACTCGAATAGCGGTGGCAGCAGGCTCAAGGACGCTGGCTTCTCAGCAGGGTCGAGGCTTTCCGTCCAGTCATCAGGAAGGCTTAGGTCGAGGTCTGGCTCAGGCAGTTCCACTTTTTCCAGCTTGGTCTTTGGCACGGAGGCAGAAGGCTTGGCCTTTGGCGCAGGCGCACTGGGTTCGGTCGAGGGCTGTTCAGGGTTCGCTGCTAGAGTTGGCTCCTTTTCAGACTCGATACTCACTGGTCCGACCTGCGTATCCAGCTCGGGCTCGGCAACTAGCGGCGCAGCTGTGTCAGGTGGCGAAACAGCGACCTTGGGCGGCGTGGGAGGCCTAGGCTGATCCGGAACCTCGTCACAGCCAGCCAGTAGCGACAGCCCTATCAACGTCAGCCATCTCATTTTCCGCCCTCCCCGTCATTCAGTTCGATTGCCGGCAAAGCTCCCCAGCAAGCTCACCTAAAGTTTTCAATGCTCGCTCCGCCTCGGCCGTCCAGGGCAGCGCGCAGTTGAGCCGGATACAGTGATTGAACTGTTCAGTGTTGCTGAAAATTAGCCCTGGCGCGATGCTGATGCCTCGCTTCAACGCCTGAACGTGCAGCTCCTTGGTATTCACCCGAGCCGGCAAGCTGACCCAGAGAATGAACCCGCCCGTAGGACGTGTCATCTGGGTGCCCTCAGGGAAATACCGTTGGACCGCCAACTGGAAAGCGCTGAGATTCTTCCGGTACTCGTGGCGAATGTAACGCAGATGGCGATCGTACCCCCCGTTTTCAAGATAGGCCGCCACGCCCATCTGCGTGACGCTGCAGGCCGAATGCGTACTAAAGGTCTGCAGGCGTTTTATTTCTTCGCGGTAACGACCAGGCAATATCCAGCCAATACGCACGCCAGGCGAAATGGTCTTCGAGAAGCTCGAGCAATAAATCACCCGCCCCTCGGTGTCATTCGACTTGAGCGCCCTAATCGACCCTACGTCGAACAATAACTCGCCGTATATATCGTCTTCGACAATCTGTATGTCGAAATTCGCCGCCATTTTTAACAACTGCTTCTGCCGTCCGTCCGGGACGCTGCCACCCAGGGGATTACTCAGCCGCGCGGTCAACACCAGCGCCTTGATCGGCCACTGACTGGCTGCAAGCTGCAACGCCTCGAGGCTGAGCCCGGTATCCGGATCACACGGGATCTCGATCACCTTGAGCCCTAGCAAATCGGCCAGTTGAAGCAAACCGTAGTAACTGGGCGATTCCGCTGCGATCAAATCACCGGGCTTGGTCAGCACCCGCAACGACATCTGTAGCGCATCGACGCAGCCATGTGTGATCACGACCTCGTCAGGCCCGACAACCACGCCGGCGTCGCGCATGCGGATAGCCACCTGCCGGCGCAGCGGCTCATAGCCGGGACTGAACATATAGCTGAAGGCCTGCTGACTCTGGAAGCGAGTGACCTTGGCAAGCTGCTGATGCAACGCACGGGCAGGCAGATAGTCCACATGCGGCACGGCGGCACCCAGCGGTATGAGCCCGTCACGGCGTGACTCGCTAAGCACCTGATTGATAATGCTGCTGCGAGTGACCAGCGTCGGACGCTCGACCTGCGCAATATCCGGCGTAGGGGCAGTCAGTGCCGGGGTGTGATGCACATAAAACCCCGACTGCGGGCGAGCACGGATCATTCCCTGGTCTTCGAGATTGGCATAGGCCTGCAGGACCGTCGCATGACTCACGTTCAGCTGCATGCTCATCTTGCGTACCGACGGCACACGCTCGCCCGGGCGATAAACACCTCGCCGAATGTCATCGGCAAGCTGGTGTGCAATGCGCTGATAAAGCAACAGATTGGTCATCTCGTCCGTCTCCGCCAACTGGACCATAACAGTAGTACACCACCGTTATATTCGACCAATACAGTTGCTTGCTAACTCGCCAACACAGTCAGCGCTCTTTATCGAGAGTTGAGATCAACGTGGACTGCTCAAACGTCCTTGCTCGTCGGAAAACAAAATCTCTACCCGGCGATTCTGTGCACGTCCGCGTGCTGACGCGTTCTCTGCGACACGATATTGCTCGCCGTAGCCGACAACCTCGATACGCCCGGCATCGACTCCGAGGCTTTGCATAAAGTCACCCACCGCCTGTGCGCGCGCCCTCGATAAAGCAAGGTTCTCGGCGGCATCACCGCGGTTGTCTGTATAGCCTTCGATCCGCACCCGCCGCTTGGGATTGAGCTGCATAAAATGAACGACCTTTAGCAGTGTGCGGTTGGCTGACGATCCCAGCTCGGCACTGGCCGCCCTGAACAACACATCTCCAAGCGTCATGACCAGGCCGCGATCGGTCTCGGCGGCCGCGAGGCTCACCATCTGATCCTCCAACCAACGCCCCTGGTGCTGCAGGTCGAGCATTCGGGCTTCCTGTACAGCCTGACGCAAACGCTCATGCTCCATGCTCAATTGGGTCGCGCGCCGCTGGTTCTGCAGCTGCTCGCTGTGCTGGCGGGCTATCTCGCTATAGCGCTTGCTGAGGTAAGCATAATGAGTAACGTCCTCTGCGTTGCCCAGGTAATCGGCGAAGCGCTTGGCTCGGTCAAGCGACTCGCTCGCGCGCATCACATCCTTGGGCGCATCCAGAAGGATCTGTGGTTCCTCACTGACGCTTTGAAGATCCATTGATGCGTTTTGCAGCTGCTGTTGCGACTCGTGCGTTGCACAACCTTGAAGCGCACCAAGCGCTACCAGCAGTGCAGGTATCAGGTAGACCGGTTTCACTGGAACGCTCCCAGCTGTTCACGCAAGCGCGCGATGCGGCGGTGCAATTCCGCCAGTTCCTGCTGACTCTTCTCGTTAAGGACCCGAGCCTCTGCCAGCCGTGCGTCAAGCTCGGCTTGCTCGGCCTGCAGGCGTGCCTCTCGATAATGCTCATCCTTCATCGCTGCGACCGCAGCCGCAAACTTGTGCTCCGCCTGCATCAATTCCGGCGTCTGTTCCGCAGCACCCACCGAGCGCGCTTGGCTCAACGCCTGCTCGGTAAGCCGCAGCTGTTCAATGGGAGCAGGATCGCTGGCGCAGCCAACCATCGCCAGCAGCACGAGCGTGCCGCAAGATTGTTTGATCAATTGAAAATCCTAGCGTTGCGAATTGCGGGTCGGCGCTGGCTGCTGTTTCCAGCGTTCAAGGTTCTCTACCAGCAGTTGCTGCGGTACCCCCGCAGCGCGCAATTCTGTCATTTTTATTGCGAGCTGTCCGCGCAGCCACGGACCGTTACACGCCGAGTCGTGAGCGACCGCGAAATGCAAACCGCGACTGAACACCGCTGGTTCCAAACGCTGGATATCAGCGAGCAGTCCTTGTCGGGCGGCATATGCAATGAAACTGTAACGCTCATGCAGGACATAATCCGCCTTGCCCGTCGACAGCCTGTTGAGAGCCTCAGCCAGGCTAGGAGCAGCACGTAAACGAAGGTTTTCTTTGGCATAGCGCTCGAACGCACTGCCGTAGCTTCCAGTCTTCACGTAGGCGCCCGTTCGACCTGCCAAATCCTGCCGGTCTGAATAGAGGAAGCCAGGCTCCTGACCTACCCAGGCGGACATCTGCAAGGCCGTGACCGATGGATGGATGAAATCCAGATATGCCAGTTCCTTTGGTGCCAGGACCGCATCGGCCAGCACATCGACCCGCCCACTGCGCACTTGCTCCAGCGCCGCGCCCGCATCGCCGGTGTAGAGCACTTCGAGCTTCAGGTCGAGCGAGTCGGTGATTTTTTTTAGCAGATCAGCGTTCGCTCCCACCAGCCGCTTGGGGTTCTGCGGATCGCGCCAAAGAAAAGGAGGGTTGTCTGCGCCGCCAGTCGCGATCAGCCGATCACACTTTGCAGCCGCCGCGTGTGCCGCGACGGGGGTTGCCAACAACACGGCGAGCAAAGCGGACTTCAGCGAAACGGCACAGCGCATGGAAAACCTCATGGGTAGAATCGGACAGGCTTCTTGTCGGGACTGCTGGAATCTTACCATTGGCCAGTGCAGCCGAGCGCTCATAAAAAAACCCGCTACGAGAGCGGGTTTTTTTCAAGCGGCTCAGTTACACGAGCTGCTCCAGTTCCGGCAGGATTTCGAACAAGTCACCCACCAGGCCGTAATCGGCGACCTGGAAGATTGGCGCTTCTTCGTCCTTGTTGATCGCAACGATCACTTTGGAGTCCTTCATGCCAGCCAGGTGCTGGATGGCTCCGGAGATGCCCACCGCGATATACAGCTGCGGCGCAACGATCTTGCCGGTCTGACCAACCTGCATGTCGTTCGGCACGAAGCCAGCATCGACCGCCGCGCGCGAAGCGCCAACGGCGGCGCCAAGCTTGTCGGCCAGCGAATAGAGGTGCTTGAAGTTGTCACCGTTCTGCATGCCACGACCACCGGAAACGACGATCTTAGCAGCCGTCAGTTCAGGACGATCGGACTTGGCCAGTTCTTCACCTACGAACGCGGAAACGCCCGCATCGCCAGTACCGGAAACCTGCTCGACAGCAGCCGATCCGCCTTCAGCACTGACCGGATCAAAACCAGTGGCGCGCACGGTAATAACCTTGATCGCCGCGCTGGATTGCACGGTGGCAATTGCGTTACCGGCATAGATTGGACGCTTGAATGTGTCTGCGCTTTCGACAGCGATGATTTCAGAGATCTGATCAACGTCCAGCTTGGCGGCTACGCGCGGCAGGAAGTTCTTGCCGTTGGTAGTGGCCGCAGCCAGCACGTGGCTGTAATCCTTCGCCAGATCGGCAATCAGCGGCGCAACATTTTCCGGCAGCTGATTGGCGTAAGCAGCGTCGTCAGCGACCAGCACCTTGGAAACGCCTTCGATCTTCGCAGCCGCCTCACCGATAGCAGCGCAACCAGCGCCAGCAACCAGCACATGAATGTCGCCGCCGATCGCCTTGGCTGCAGCCACGGTGTTCAGAGTGGCCGCAGCCAGAACGGCATTGTTGTGTTCAGCGATAACCAGGATAGTCATTTAGATTACCTTCGCCTCGTTCTTCAGTTTCTCGACCAGTTCAGCCACGGACTTGACCTTGATACCCGCGCTACGTGCCGCAGGCGCTTCGACTTTCAAGGTCTTCACGGTGGAAGTAGTGGTTACGCCCAGCGCGTCCGGCGTCAGCACTTCCAGCGGCTTTTTCTTGGCCTTCATGATGTTCGGCAACGACGCGTAGCGCGGCTCGTTCAGGCGCAGGTCGGTGGTCACGATAGCCGGCAGACTCAACGCAACGGTTTGCGCGCCGCCGTCGATTTCGCGCTCGACGTTTACCTTGTCGCCCGACACTTCGACTTTCGAAGCGAAAGTGCCCTGGGCAAATCCGGTCAGTGCACCGAGCATCTGTCCGGTCTGGTTGTTGTCGCTGTCGATGGCCTGCTTGCCAAGGATCACCAGCTGCGGCTGCTCCTTGTCGACTACAGCCTTCAGAAGCTTGGCAACGGCCAGGGAGTTGAGTTCTTCGCTGGACTCGACCAGCACGGCACGATCAGCACCCAGCGCCAGCGCGGTGCGCAGCTGCTCTTGGGCAGCGGTCGGACCGATGGATACCACGACGATCTCGCTCGCGACGCCTTTTTCTTTCAGGCGTACGGCTTCTTCCACAGCGATTTCGCAGAAGGGATTCATCGACATTTTGACGTTGGCGAGGTCGACGCCGGAGTTGTCCGCCTTGACGCGAACCTTGACGTTGTAATCGACCACTCGTTTGACAGCTACAAGAATCTTCATGGATTCCTCGTTACTCTCCGGTGAATAGAATTTCGCCGAGGCGAACCGAGCCATGCTCAAGGACCGGGCCGCCATTAGCCTTCCGGACCTGTTCGGCGAGCACAAAACTGCCCGTATCTTGAATGCAGGCAACAGCTGGGGTCAACAACGCAAATGACCCGTCATAAGCCGCTGTTGCCGGATTCTATCAGGCTTGAGAGAAATTCAAACAAACGTTTGTATTGGACCCTTTCGGGCGTCTATATATAATGCGGCAGCTCGGCCTGGTCAGGGACACGATCCAGCCCTCCACTATCTATAAAACAATCAAGCCTTGAGTAGGAGATAGCCAATGGAACGCGAATACATGGAATTCGACGTAGTCATCGTCGGCGCCGGCCCCGCGGGCCTGTCCGCTGCCTGCCGACTGAAGCAGCGAGCCGCCGATGCCGGAAAGGAAATCAGCGTCTGCGTCGTTGAGAAGGGTTCCGAAGTTGGCGCCCACATCCTATCTGGTGCCGTGTTCGAGCCGCGCGCGCTGAATGAGCTCTTTCCCAACTGGAAAGAACTCGAAGCCCCCCTAAATACCCCGGTCAAGCGCGACGACATCTATCTGCTCAAGACTGCCGAAGCCGCTCGCAAGCTGCCCAACGCGCTGGTTCCCAAGACCATGCACAACGAAGGCAACTACATCATTTCGCTGGGCAACTTCTGTCGCTGGTTGGCTCAGCAAGCCGAGAATCTCGGCGTCGAAATCTACCCAGGCTTTGCGGCTCAGGAAGCACTGATCGACGAACAGGGTGTGGTTCGCGGCATTCTTACCGGTGATCTCGGCGTGGACCGCGAGGGCAATCCGAAAGAAGGCATGTACACCCCCGGCATGGAGCTGCGTGCGAAGTACACCCTGTTCGCCGAAGGCTGCCGTGGCCATATCGGCAAGCAGCTGATCAATCGATTCCAGCTCAATGCCAACGTCGATCCGCAGCACTACGGGATCGGTATCAAGGAGCTCTGGGACATCGACCCGGCCAAGCACGAGCAAGGGCTGGTCGTTCACACTGCAGGCTGGCCGCTGAACGATGACAACACAGGCGGCTCTTTCCTTTATCACCTGGAAAACAACCAGGTCGTGGTCGGCCTGATTGTCGATCTGTCCTACAGCAACCCGTACCTTTCCCCGTTCGACGAGTTCCAGCGCTACAAGCATCATCCAGTGATCAAGCAATACCTGGAGGGTGGCAAGCGCGTTTCCTACGGTGCACGAGCGATCGCCAAGGGCGGCATCAATTCGCTGCCGAAGATGGTGTTCAATGGTGGGGCCCTGATCGGTTGCGACGCCGGCACCCTGAACTTCGCCAAGATCAAGGGCAGCCACACCGCCATGAAATCCGGCATGCTGGCTGCAGAAGCGGTTGCGGATGCCTTGTTTGCCGGCCGTGAGGGTGGCGATGAGCTGACTGGCTATGAAGAAGGCTTCAAAGCCAGCTGGCTGTATCAGGAGCTGTACGCTAGCCGTAACTTCGGCGCGGCGATTCACAAATGGGGAGCGATCAAGGGCGGCGCGTTCAACTTCATCGACCAGAACATATTCAGCGGCAAGATTCCGTTCACACTGCACGACACCAAGCCGGATTACGCGTGCCTGAAGACAGCCGCAGAGTCGAAGAAGATCGATTATCCCAAGCCGGACGGCAAGCTCAGCTTCGACAAGCTGAGCTCGGTGTTCCTCTCCAACACCAACCATGAAGAAGAGCAGCCGGTTCACCTCAAGCTGATCGATCCGAGCATTCCGATTGAGAAGAACCTGCCCATGTACGACGAACCTGCCCAGCGTTACTGCCCGGCCGGCGTCTACGAGGTGGTGGACAGTGATGAAGGCGGCAAACGCTTCCAGATCAACGCGCAAAACTGCGTGCACTGCAAGACTTGCGACATCAAGGACCCGGCGCAGAACATTGTCTGGGTCGCGCCGGAAGGCACCGGCGGGCCGAACTACCCCAACATGTGACAAAGGCTGCCCTGCAGCGTAGCGAACCCCGCCTCGGCGGGGTTTTGCTTTTTAAGACCCACCACTTGGGCGACTGCGAACGAAACATTTGCCATCGAGAACATCACCAAAGCGTAGCCACTTAGCAAAAAGCCCTGAAAACGAAAAGCCCCGGCCTTGGCCAGGGCTCTTTCACAGTTCCGCTAACAGCCGAAGGGCTGTTGAGCGAATAGACGGCGGTTACAACCCAGCCACATCCTCCGCCTGCAGACCCTTCTGTCCCTGGGTGACCGAAAACTCGACCTGTTGCCCCTCGGCCAGAGAGCGGTGGCCTTCGCCACGAATCGCCTGGTAATGCACAAACACATCCGCACCACTGCCACGCTGGATGAATCCATAACCCTTGGCATCGTTGAACCACTTAACGGTTCCGGTTTCGCGCTCAGCCATCCTACTTCTCCAACTCGTTCTTATTATTCCCGCTCGGGGATCAACGGACAGGCGTGATCTTCTTGGAATCAACGCCAGCGCCAAATATAGCGCAGCGGCCATGACAAGTACGTTTCTGGCGTTCGCCGGCGCATCAGAGTAGCGCCCGATTGGGGCTCGGGGCGCTCAGCACACAACACAAGCAAACCGCCGGGCCGGCCAGCTCACCGTATTCTTAGTGATCGACGCCTGCGCCAGAGCCACAGCAACAACATGCCGAGCGTGAGCAGCAGCGGCACTAAGCCGACATTGAAGAATTTGAGCGTCCGCCCAAGCGCCTCAATATCCGCGTTGAGCTGATAGCGCACCTCACGCAATTCTTTGCGAATGAGCAGCTTCTCTTGCATGAAATTCTGCAGCGCGGTCTGTTGTTCCGCAGTCAACTGCACAACCCCTTCCGCGTCCGGCCCCTGTAACTCGGCAAGTTGTGCCTCACTCTCAGCCAGACGTTGCTGCAACACTTCTTCCTTCTCGCGGAAGCGGTTCTCCGCCTGACGTTGCAAGTCTTCGACAACCGTGAACGGTCGAGCAAACCGACCACGTGAGCGGACGCTGATCAGCGCATCGGTGCCCGATAGATTGTCCAGCGCGTTAATCACGAAGGTGCCATTGTCGGTCCAGGGCTGGGGCATGCGCTGGCCGAAGAAGTTATCGACCTGCACCCACATGCGGTCTGCAAGCAAGTCGGTGTCCGCCACAGCCAGCACATTGATGCTCGAGCTGTCTTTCAGACCGTCCGTATGCCCCTCGATACCATTGGGATAGGCCGACTTAGCGGGGCCCTGGATACGCGCCGCAAGCGTGTAGCGCTCGCCTGTGGGCTCCAGCTCCGGCAAGAGCAACTCGGGATTTTCCAATGTCGCGAAGCGCTCCGACTCGATCGGCATGGCGTAGCTGGAGCTCTGGATCAGTGGCACGAAACGAGTCGTTGCATCCTTCAATGGTTCGAGGAAGCCCGCGGTCGCCACGTTCAGGCTCTCCAGCGAAGCGGTTACAACGTCCTCGCTGTCCATCATGCTCTGCGGCAAGCTCAGCCAGGCCGGATGCCTGACCGGGCGGCGCTCCTCGCCCACTCCGACGGACATCGCATAGGACGCGTCCAACACCACCTGATTGGGTACCATGCGCACGCCCCAGGCGTTGAACAGGGGCTCCAGATCCGACGCGTTGCCTTCGCCGAACTCACCTGGCCCGATGCCCATGCCAGGGTCCGCCTCGCTGTAGGGGTCAAGAAATACCAGTAGCTTGCCGCCCCGCATGACGAACTGGTCGACGGCATACAGGGTCTGCTGCGGAAGCTCCTTCGGATGGATCAGCATGAGCACCGATACGCTGGAGGGAATCACGTCCACGTCGCGCTTAAGGCTTTCGATATGGAACAGCTGACGGATGTTCTCCAGCACCATCCAAGCAGGCGCTGCCTGTTGGGTACGCATGTCAAAACCGCCCGTGATGGACAGCCCTGAAAGCACGCCGACCACCGGCATTTGTGGCGTAGAAAGCGTCTGCACCAGACGACTGATTTCGTACTCGAGAAACTCCTCCTGATCCAACGGGAAGAACGGAATACTCTGCGTCTGCCCCGCCGCGTTGATACCAGCCAAGCCGAAGTAGACATTGTCGCCGCCCTGATCCAGCGGCACAGCCTGCAGCCCGAGCTCGGCGGCCCGATCCTCCTCCTCGGAGAACGGCTCGGGATCGATCACCCGCAGCGTGACCTTGCCATCAGCCTCACGCTGATAAGCATGCAGCAGCTCCTCAACGCGTCGTGCATAGTTGCGTAGCGCAACCAGGTCCCCCGTCGCCTCGTCCGAGTAGAACAACTGCAATTCAATCGGCTCCTCGAGCCCAGCCAGGATGGTTTCGGTGCCTTTCGATAAGGTGTAAAGCTTCTGCTCGGTTAGATCCAGCCGCGCATCGGTAAACATCAGGCTGGAAACAGCATTGAGTGCCAGGAAAGCCAGTGCGATCAGCAGCAGCCCGGCACCTGAATACATCAGTCGTTTCATTCGGGCTCCCTTATGCCGCTTTCTTCAAATCGACGACGATGGCAGTAGCCATCAGCCAGGCGATGATCAGGGTGACGAAATACAGCAGGTCTCGCAGATCGATGACCCCTTTGCTGAGCGAATCAAAACGAATCAGGATACTCAGCGATGCCACTGCGTCCACCAGCCACTGCGGCGCCCAGGCGAAGGCATCGAGCACCATCGGCAAACCGCTGACGATGAACAGAAAACACACGCTGACCGCCAGGATGAAGGCAACCACCTGATTCTTGGCCAGGGCCGACATGCAGGATCCGATCGCCAGAAAAGCGCCAGCCAGCAGCCAGCTACCGAAATAGCCGGTGATGATCGCGCCGTTGTCTGGCTGGCCCAGGTAGTTGACGGTGATAATCATCGGAAACGTCAGCAGCAAGGCGATCCCGGCAAACACCCAGGCCGCGAGGAATTTGCCGGTGACCGCCTCGAAACGGGTAATAGGTAAGGTCATCAACAGCTCGATCGAACCCGACTTACGCTCCTCGGCCCACAGGCGCATGGCAATCGCTGGAATCAGAAACAGATAGAGCCATGTATGAAAACTGAAAAAAGGGACGAGATCCGCCTGCCCCCGCTCGTAGAAACCGCCCAGATAAAAGCTGAATACGCCCGACAGCACGAGAAAGATCAGCGTGAAGACGTAAGCGAGCGGCGTCGCGAAATAGCTGCCCAGCTCGCGCTTGAAGATCACCGGCAACTGACTCATAACGCCTCCCCACGCGTTAACGTCTGAAATACTTCGTCCAATCGGCCGCGCTCCACATCCAATTCCCGCACAGCCCAGCCCTGCTGGGTGATCAAGGCATTGATCTGCGGAAAGATCACCTGACCCGGCTTGGCCAGCACCGTAAGGCTGTGCTCCAACTGATTCACCTCAATTCCGGCCACACCCGGCAAAGCCGCCAGGGCGACCTCATCCAGCGGCCCTTCGCCGACCAGCGTCACGGCCTGGTGATACCTGGAGCGACTTTGCAGTTCCAGTGGCGTTCCGTCGGCCACCAGCTGGCCGCGAGCGATGACGATGGCGCGCGTGCAGACCGCCGTGACCTCTTCGAGGATATGCGTAGAGATGATGACGATCTTGTCCTGGGCCAAGCCCTTGATCAGTTGGCGAACCTGGTGCTTCTGGTTCGGGTCCAGGCCATCGGTAGGCTCGTCGAGGATCAGTACGCGCGGGTCATGCAGAATCGCCTGCGCCAGTCCAACACGACGCTTGAAGCCCTTGGACAGCGTGTCGATGTTCTGGCCAAGCACCGACTCCAGCTCGACCTGTCCCACGGCCGTGTCTACCCGCACGCGCTTGTCCGCCCCGCGATAACCACGCACCTCGGCGATGAACTCGAGAAAGCCCCGCACCGTCATGTCGCCGTAGCAGGGCGCGCCCTCGGGCAGATAGCCCATCTGGCGCTGCGCCTGAAGCGCCTGGGTCCGGATATCGCAGCCAAAGATGCTTGCGCTGCCTGACGTCGGCGTGAGGAAGCCGGTCAACATCTTCATCGTCGTGGACTTTCCGGCCCCGTTCGGGCCTAAAAAACCCAACACTTCGCCCGGCTCGACGGAAAAGGACAAGGCGTCAACCGCCGTGTGCTGAGCGAATCGTTTGGTCAGATTGTTCAGTTCGATCATCAACTTTCATCCGTGCTGACGGGCCTGCGGCCACGTTTGGCATACCGGCCCAATGCGCGCCGGACTATAAGGAGAGCCACAATGCTATTGCAACCGGACCAGGTGGCTATTCGACAGCAACGCCGCATGGCTTCGACTTGCACTAGCCTCAAGCGAGAGCCATAGGCGACCGGGATGTTAAAACATGATCGAACGAATCTTTCGCAGCAGCCGTTTCCTGGTACTGGTTGCGGTTGCAACGACGGCAATCTCCGCCGTGCTGTTGTACGGCGTCAGTCTGAACACCATGGTTCACCTGCTGCTGGAGCTGATCCATCAGTTCCCCCACACCGCAAACGACAGCAAGAGTCTCGCCGTCAAGCTACTGAAGCTGCTAGACCTGCTGTTGATCGCCATTACCTTTCAGCTGATAGCTATCAGCCTGTATCGACTGTTCATCAAGCCGGTGCCGGCCGAACAAAGCGCCTCGCTTGGGCCGCTGGATATCAGGTCGTTCCATGACCTGAAGAAAACCCTGATACAGGTTTCGGTGGTTATCATCGTCATATTGTTTCTCGAGCATGCGGTCGAGGTCGGCGCTCAGCTGGAGACTCTGTATTTTGGAGCAGCCGTAAGCTTGGTCGTGTTCTCGGCCGTCTACGCATGGAAGAACATGAGGTAAACCAGGGCGAACGCACAGGGCGACTCAAATAGCCGCTCGCCCCGTCTGCAAACCGAACAGTTGCCCTCGCCCGCTTTGAACGCACATCACCCGTTGAGCCGGCACACCAACCGTGCACTTCCTTCACCAGACTTTTGCCCGCCAACACCGCATGCGGCACACTTGCGCGCTTCAAGGGCATTAACCCTTCCACAGTCGAATCTGCCGTATGACCCGCTCTCCGTTTCGCCGTCTCGTTTTCTCCCTCGTGCGTCGCCTGCTGTATGTCTGGGTGCGCTCGGAGACGATCAACCAGTCCGCCTTCACGCTCAAGCTAGACCGCAGCAAGCCGGTGTTCTACGTGTTGCAACGCGCCTCACTGAGCGATCTGGCGGTGCTCGATCACGAGTGCAGCAAGGCCGGCCTGCCGCGCCCGGTGGCGGACGTGGCGGTGGGCAATCATGTCGAGCCGGCGGCGTTCATCTTTCTCAGCCCGGCCGCAAGCTGGTTCGGCACCCGGACCCGCGCTGTTACGCCAGCACCACTGGTGCGCCTCGTCGGTGCCCTGGAACAGAACGCCGTAGACAATGCCCAGATCATCCCCGTCAGCGTGTTCTGGGGTCGCTCGCCGGATCGCGAAACCAGTGCCTGGAAACTGCTGTTCGCCGACAGCTGGGCCGTCACCGGACGGCTGCGCAAGTTGCTCAGTATCGTCATGCTCGGGCGCGAAACCCGCGTGCAGTTCTCCACGCCGATCCAGCTCAATGAGCTGGTGGCGCAGAACAAGGGCCACGAGCGCACCCTGCGCATGGTTCATCGCATGCTGCGGGTGCATTTCCGCAATCAGAAAACGGCGGTTATCGGCCCCGACCTGTCGCACCGTCGCAACCTGGTCAAAGGCCTGGTACACGGCCCGCAGGTGCGTCAGGCAATCAGGGACGAGGCCGAGCGCGAAAGCATTTCGCTGGAAAAGGCCGAAGCGCGGGCGCTGCGCTACGGCAACGAGATTGCCTCGGACTACGCCTACACGGCCGTGCGCTTTCTCGAGGTGGTGCTGTCCTGGTTCTGGAACAAGATCTACGACGGCATCCGCGTCAATCACCTGGAGCCGTTGCAGGAGGCGGTGCAGGGCTACGAAGTCATCTACGTGCCGTGCCACCGCAGTCATATCGACTACCTGCTGCTCTCCTATCTGCTGTTCCGCAACGGCCTGACGCCGCCGCACATCGCCGCGGGCATCAACCTCAACATGCCGGTAATCGGCAGCCTGCTGCGTCGTGGCGGCGCCTTCTTCATGCGCCGTACGTTCAAGGGCAACCCGCTCTATACCGCGGTGTTCAACGAGTACCTGCACACCCTGTTCAGCCGTGGCTTTCCGGTGGAGTACTTTGTCGAGGGCGGTCGCTCGCGTACCGGACGCATGCTGCAACCCAAGACCGGCATGCTCGCCATCACCCTGCGCAGCTATCTGCGCTCCTCGCGCCTGCCGATCCTCTTCGTGCCGGTATACATCGGCTACGAGCGAGTTCTCGAAGGCCGCACCTATCTAGGGGAGCTGCGCGGTGCAGCGAAGAAGAAGGAATCGATCTTCGACATCTTCAAGGTCATCGGCGCTCTGAAGCAGCGCTTCGGGCAGGTCTGGGTGAATTTTGGCGAGCCGCTGAAGCTCAACGAGTTTCTCGACCAGCAACAACCGGGCTGGCGAAAACAGGAGCTGGCGCCGAACTTCCGTCCCGACTGGCTCAACGAGACCACCAACAAGCTGTCCGAACGCATCGCTCAACGGCTCAACGAAGCCGCCGCGGTCAATCCGGTCAACCTGGTCGCGCTGGCGATGCTCTCCACCAGTCGTCAGGCGCTGGATCGGCGCTCACTGGCGCGCATCCTCGACCTCTACCAAAACCTGCTGCGCGCCGTGCCCTACTCGCCTCATACCACACTGCCGGATGGTGACGGCGAGGCGCTGATCAGCTATGTGAAGGCACTCGGCCTCTTGGCTGAGCAGAAAGACGCGCTGGGCAACATCCTCTATCTGGACGAGCAAAACGCCGTTCTGATGACCTACTACCGCAACAACGTGATGCATATCTTCGCCCTCCCTGCGTTGCTGGCGAGCTTCTTCCAGAGCAGCTCACGGATCAGCCGCGAGCAGATCCTGCGGTTCACCGAGGCGCTTTACCCCTATTTGCGCGCCGAGCTGTTCATCCGCTGGGAGCCCGAGCAACTGGGCGCAGTGATCGATCAATGGCTGGATGCCTTCGTCGAACAGGGGCTGCTCAAGCGCGACGGCGAGGCTTACGTGAGGCCGGCACCCAGCTCTCGTCAGTTCGTCCTGCTGACCTTGCTGGCACGGGCGATCATGCAGACGCTGCAACGCTTCTACATGGCCATTGCGCTATTGCTCAACAGTGGTCAGAACACCCTCGATGCCGAAGAGCTGGAAAACCTCTGCACGATCATGGCCCAGCGCCTTTCGATTCTGCATGGGCTAAACGCGCCGGAGTTTTTCGACAAGAGTCTGTTCCGCCACTTCATCAAAAGCCTGCTGGATCAGAACGTGCTGCAGCAGGACGCCGACGGCAAGCTCGGTTACCACGCCAAGCTTGGCGAACTGGCTGAGGGTGTCGCCAAGCGCGTGCTGCCAGCCGAAATACGTCTCTCGATTCGCCAGGTCGCGTTGGAGCGGCACGACGAGGAACAGCTTTCGGACTGACGCCGCTGGATGCTCAAGCATGGGCGCTCGCAGCTAGGTCCTCAGTGGCAACCACGCTAAAGACGCCCAGGCTTAATGCCGAAACGTTCGATTGAGGCTGTGTGCGCCACCCATACTCAGCAGGTCATCCACCGAACACTTCGGCGGCCTGCCGAGAGGGGACCGTATGACGCACAGCCGTGTAATCGCCTTGTGGCTCGTCCTGGGGATGGGCGGTTGCGCAACGCCCAGCCTAACCAACCTAACGCCCTCCTCCGTTGCCCGCTCGCCGGTCCCGCTCTACCCGTTGCGAGCGCAAGTGGACGGGCGTGGCAATCGCATCGCACAGGTCAACGCGGTCATCCATGGCACGCCCTGGGCCATGATGCCGTTGTCGAGTGATCAATACGCGGTGGGCTACTTCGCCGACACCTGCGAAACCAACATTCCCTATCACTTCAGTGTCGGTTATCAGCGCCGCAACTGGCTCGGCTCCGGCTATTCGAGCACCGTCCATGAGAAACGCTTCCCGGAAGCCTCCGGTTACGTCATGAACGTTACTGGCGACCCGCTGCCCGGTGGATGCGCCGCCGCCATCGGCCTGACCCTGCGTGTGGACAGTACGGCCGACGAGGTGGATACCGAGCCTGGCGACGGCAACTGCCGATCCATCTCCAATCGCTGCACGTTAAGAGCAGCGGTGATGGAGAGCAACGCGCACCAGGGCCACGATTTGATCGAGGTGCCGTCAGGGCACTACGTGCTTTCATTGGCCGGCACAGAGACCGCAGACGTGCCGAACGACGCGGTTGGCGATCTGGACATCACGGATGGTCTGACGCTATCGGGCCTCGGGCGAGCCGCGAAAAACGATGACTTGCAAGTCATCATCGACGGCGGGGCCATCGACCGGATTTTCGATATTTATGCTGCCGCGCCGAGGGCGGTAACGCTCAGCTATCTGCGGCTGGAAAACGGCAGGCCCATGGGTAGCGGCGGCGGCGCGATATGGAATCGAGGCAACCTGCGCATGGACCGGATGCTGTTACGTGGCAACACCATCGACCATGAACTGGAAACCTCCTGCGCGGCCTTTCCCAGCCGACGCCTGTGCAACCGTGGCGCGGGATTGTTCAACGAGGGACAGGCGCTGGTGGCTCGCTCGACCGTCGAACAGAATTCGACCGGGTACCAGTCCGGCCATGGCGGTGGCATTTCCAATATGGGCTCGGCGGCGCAGCTGTATCTGCGCAACAGCCTGATAACCGCCAATGACGCTCGCTTTTGGGGTGGGCTGCTGAACTATCAGGGCACCGTCGACATTTTGAACAGCTCCTTTGTCGACAATCGCAGTACCACCGGTGGTGTCCGAGCCGCAGAAATCGGCAACATCGACGGCAAAGTCTCGGTCCGCAACGCGACCTTCAGCAATCACTCGCAGCTGTTCAGCCATTCGGGTACTGGCGAGTTCCACCTGGCCAACAGCCTGGTCGAAATCCGCACCTTCGGCGACATGCCGTTCTGCAGTGGCGCGCTGACCAGTGGCAGTTTCAACGCCATCGGTGGCTCCGGAGGAGGACTCTTCGACTTCCTGGGTGGCTGCGGCTTCACGCCCACCAGCGCGGACGAAGCAGGGGTTCGCCTGGCGCTCGGATCACTGCAGGACAACGGAGGTCCGACCCGCACCGTCGCGCTGCGCGAACCGTTCGAAGACAGCCCCTATTTCGACGCCATCGACATGGGCGGCGTGCTTTGCCCGGACACCGACCAGCGCGGCAACCCGCGTGACGATCGGCAGTGCGACCCGGGCGCTTTCGAGTTCTGACCCGCATGGCCGGCAGTCAGGTGCCGAGTACTTCCAGCTTGGCACGTATGAAGTCTGAATGCGGCACATACAATAGATCGGCGATACGGCGGATCAGGTGGTCTTCGTATCGGTGGATATCGCCATCGGCGGCGGCGACGCGCCATAGCGTTTTGATCAGAACAAATTTTTCGTCCATCGAATATTGAGCGTTGATCAGCGTGGTGAATTCATACAGTGACGTTGATCGCTCGGCGGATTCCTGGGCGGAGGCGACCAGCGATTCGAGCTCGCCGTCCTCCAACCCCGAGCCCAGGCGGATGGCTTCGATAATGGCTTTTTGTTCGTCTGCATCGCTTTCGTAATCCGCACGGCCGACTTCGATCAGCAGCGCCGCTGCGGCCACTTCAACGCTGTGTCCTGTAGGCTGATCGTCCCCACTGCGGTCGAACAGCGACTTGAGTGCTTTGAGCATGGTGTCATTCCTCTGCACGGGTTGGTATTCGAACGGATCCACGGCGAAGGTTCAGCCGCAATCGTGTCGTCGGTCAGCGCGTAGCGGATGTTCGCTCTTGCAGATTGATAAATCCGCCTCATGATGATCTTTTTGTAGCCGTGAAGCGGCTAGAAGTTGCACCAACGCGGCCGTTATAACGCCACCGCGCCTGCGCTAGACCGAGCGGCAGACATCGCTGCATGCCGCCGGCCGGCCAGTAATATCGAGGACGAGCGTCAACGAAACGGTCGAAACAAGCTGCTGTCACCGTTTGGCACGCCGCGCCTGGCCTATTAAGCTCGCTGCATCACTCAGAGGATTTATCCATGCTGCGCACCACTGCTTTGCTCACCGGTTTGATGCTCTCCGCCAGCGCTTGGGCGCTTTCGCTGTCCGACCTAAGTCAGGGCGATGCCAACATGGCCCTGAAAGACGCGCTGAGCCAAGGGACGAAAGTCGCCGTGCAGCAGCTGGGCCGGCCCGGAGGCTTCAGTAATGATCCGGATGTGCGCATCGAGCTGCCGGGCAACATCGGCAAGGCCTCGCGCATGTTGAAGATGATGGGCATGGGCGCTGAGGTCGAAGAGCTGGAAACCGGCATGAACAAGGCCGCCGAAGCCGCAGTACCGCAAGCGCAGGCGTTGCTGCTGGAGGCCGTGAAGAAGATGACCGTTACCGACGCCAAGGCGATCCTGAGCGGCGGCAATGACTCGGCGACTCAGTACCTGAACAAGACCAGCCGTGACGAAATCCGCGCCCGATTCCTGCCAATCATCAAGCAGGCCACCGACCAAGTCGGCGTGGCCCAGCAGTACAACGCGCTGGCTGGCAAAGTCTCTGGCCTGGGTGCGGTCGATCCCCGATACGGCACGGTCGAAGGTTACGTGGCCGAGCAAGCGCTCGATGGGTTGTTCACTGTCATCGCCGAACAGGAAGCCAGCATTCGTCAGAATCCGGCGCAGGCAGCCACCAGCGTGGCAAAAAAGGTTTTCGGCCTGTTGATGGGTAACTGATCGAACACCTTCAAGGCTGCACAACGATGTATCACGGAGAGAAGTTCAACGCCTGGACGCACCTGACAGGCGGTGTGCTAGCGCTGATCGGGACAGTCTGGCTGCTGATCCTCGCGGCCATGGATGGCGATCTGATGAAGATCGTCAGCGTCGCCATCTACGGGTTCACCCTGGTGCTGCTGTACAGCACCTCGACGCTCTATCACAGCGTCCGTGGCCGCGCCAAAGCGGTGATGCAAAAGCTCGATCACCTGTCGATCTATCTGCTGATTGCCGGCAGCTACACACCGTTCTGCCTGGTCACTCTACGGGGCAGCTGGGGCTGGTGGCTGTTCGGGATTGTCTGGTCACTGGCAATCATCGGCATGCTGCAGGAGATCAAGCCAAGGTCGGAAGCGCGGGTGCTGTCGATCGTCATCTACGCCATCATGGGCTGGATCGTGCTGGTGGCGGTCAAGCCACTGCTCGCCGCCCTGGGCACCACCGGCTTCGGCTGGCTGGTTGCCGGCGGCGTGTTCTATACGGTTGGCATCATCTTCTTTGCCTACGATCAGCGCTTCCGCCACTGGCATGGCATTTGGCACCTGTTCGTCATCGCCGGCAGCCTGCTGCATTTTGTGGCCATTCTGCGCTACGTGGTCTGACGTCATCCTTCTGCGTCGGTCAGCTACAGCTCGTGCATGCGGTTGACCTGCTGCGCCAGGCGCATGGTCTCGTGCTCTTCAAGCTGCAGCATTTCGCCGAGCAGCTCACGTGCCTTGTCCAGCGATGGACGCTTGTCCAGCGAGCGGTACAGGTCGATGATCCGATTGTGAAGGGCGAAGACCTCGCGTGAAATGTCGTCGACACTCATCTGGGCATAGGCATCGCTGTCGAAATCCAGCGCAAGTATCTCGCCCTCGACCGCCTCGTGCAGTCGGGCTTGCAGCGCGCGCGGGTCGGCATGCTCCTTGATCCGCTCAATCGTGCGCGTCAGCTCTTGCTCGTGCTGCGCGAGATAAGTCATCAGCATCGTGGCCAATGAGTCGCTGCGATCATCGGCGGCCTCTGTCATGCATTCGGAAAGCCGGGCATGGGCCTGGCTGGTCCAGTCGATCAGGTCTTCGCATCGTTCGATGTTCATACCACCTCCATCCGCCGCGTTTGATTTGCCGAGCAGGATAGCTAGCAGGGTTGCACGTCAAGCGGTCACCCGATGCAAACACGTGCAGCACGGATTGGCCAGTGCTGGGTGTCGGTCGCCACGGGCGTCGCAGCAATCATGTTCCGTCAGCCTGCCTCAAGCCAGCGTCCCCCGGCGGTTCTCAGTCAGCTGAGCGGAACAGGATATCGAACGACGTCCAGCCGTCGCGGCTGTTGCAATGGATCTCGCCATGGTGCGCCTCGATGATCGACCGGGTGATCGCCAAGCCCAGTCCGGCATTGCTCGGGCTGCCTTCCCGTCGCGCGGGGTCGACGCGATAGAAGCGGTCGAATAGTCGCGGCAAGTGTTGTTCAGGGATGCCCACGCCCGGGTTGCCGATACTTAGCGACACCCCCTGCTCGCCCGCCTCGATGGCCAGCTGGATCGTGCCGCCGTCGGGCGTATAGCGCAGCGCATTGGACAGCAGGTTCGACAGCGCGCGACGCAGCATGGCGGGATCCCCGTGGATGCGCGCATCGCCCGACAGCACGAAAAGAACACCGCGCTCGTCGGCGGTCAGCTGGTAGAAGTCCAGCAACGTCTCGCACAGGGCATGCAGCTCGATCAACTGCCGCTCGGGAACCACCAGCCCGTTATCGGCTTTTGCCAGGAACAGCATGTCGTCAATCATCCGCGCCATGCGGCGCAGCTCGTCCAGATTGGAATACAGGTTTTCCTGATAGTCCTCGCGGCTGCGCGCGCGGGTCAGAACCACCTCGGTGTGCGTCATAAGATTGGACAGTGGCGTGCGCAGCTCGTGGGCGATGTCGGCCGAGAAGTTCGACAGCCGCACAAAGGCGTCCTCCAGCCGCGCCAGCATCGCATTGAACGCCAGCACCAGCTGCTGCAGCTCCACGGGCGTCGACTCGGTCGGAATCCGCTCGGTCAGCGACTTGGCCGACACCGATGCCGCCACCAGCGTCACCTCGCGCAACGGCCGCAGGCCACTACGTGCCAATAGCCAGCCGAGCCCGCCGCTGAGCAGCGCAGAGAGCACCAGCGCGCCCCAGAGCCATCCCGCCAGAGTGTTCAAGAAGACTTTGTGCGTGGTGATATCGAGCGCCAACTCGATGCTCAGCGGACGACCCGCCACCTCGATGACGGCAGCCCTGCGACGCCACACCCGCGGCATGTCTGCCCTGACCGAACCATGCGCATGCATTTCGGCCGAGTAGGCGGCGCCGCTGGCGGCAAACAGCACCTGACCCTCAGCATCGACTATCCGCACCACCAGGTCGCTATGCCCGCCAAGCAATGCCTGCAGTTGCGGCCGCAGCGCGTCGAACCCGGTCAGATCATCGAGGCCACGCAGTAGCTGTCGGCTGGCCTGGAGCTTGTCTTCCAGCGTATGCCGATCCAGCTCGTCGAAGTGGTGCTGACTCAACTGGAAGAAAAAGAAGCCCGCCGCGCCGAGCACGCCGGTGACCGCCAGCATGAACATCAGGCTCAGTCTGGCGGTTAGCGACAACTGCTTCATCATGCGGGGTCCGGCTCGTCGATCATGTAGCCCATGCCACGCGCGGTATGGATGAGCTTGGGTTCGAAGCCATCGTCGATCTTCGCGCGAAGCCTGCGAATCGCCACCTCGATGACATTGGTGTCGCTGTCGAAATTCATGTCCCAGACCTGCGACGCGATCAGCGACTTGGGCAGTACTTCGCCGCGCCGACGCAGCAGTAGCTCCAGCAGGGCGAACTCCTTGGCAGTCAGGTCGATGCGCTGGCCGGCACGGACGGCACGGCGTTTGAGCAGATCCACTTCCAGGTTGGCAATGCTCAGTTGAGTCTGCAAGGCAGCAGTACTGCCCCTGCGCAACAAGGTGCGTACTCGCGCCAGCAGTTCTGAAAAAGCGAAGGGCTTGATCAGGTAGTCATCCGCGCCTAGCTCCAGGCCCTTGACCCGGTCTTCCACGCGATCGCGCGCTGTTAGGAACAACACCGGCACCTCCTGCCCCGCTGCACGGACCATACGCAGCACTTCCCAGCCGTCCAGCCCGGGCATCATCACGTCCAGGATCAGCAGGTCGTAGGACGTGCTCAGCACGTGCTGCAAGGCGTCGGTGCCACTGGTGACGCGGTCGACAGAGAATCCTGCCTCGCTCAAGCCCTGCTGCAGGTAGGTTCCGATTTTCGGTTCGTCTTCGGCGACCAGAAGCTTCATTCGGCTCGTCCTCTCTATCGGTCACCCAAGTCTGCCGGTAACACCGCTGACGGACCACAAGCTGACAAAAAAGTAATGTTCCGCTCAGCTTGCGGAAAGCCGACTCAGGCTATGTTGGCAGCCAGACGAAGCGTCAGAGGCAGCACCTTGACCTTGCCATTAGGACAAGGTTGATGATCAAGCCTAGCCGGACTGGCCGGCATCTACGGAGGGCTTCTCATGAATTCCACCCAGCTTCAGGTTCAAGGCATGACGTGCGGCGCCTGCGTTCGACACGTCACCCAGGCGTTGAACACCATCGCCGGCGTCGAGGCTGTCGAGGTCGATTTGCAAAGCGGACGGGTTCGCATCGACGGGGACGCCGAAAACGCTGAATTGATTGCCGCCCTGAACGAGGCCGGCTACCCCGCTCAGCTCGCGAGCCAGACCACACCCGCCGCCGCACCGAAGTCAGGCTGTGGCAGCGGCTGCGGTTGCCGTTGATTGCCCATTCAGGAGTGCTGCCATGCGTTTCATAAAACCCAAGTTCGCATTCATTGCCGCCCTGTCTATGGCCGGCAGCGTCCATGCCGCTGATGTGATCGACGTGCACCGGGACGCCAACTGCGGTTGCTGCAAGGACTGGGTCAAGTACCTGCAGGACAATGGCTACGAAGTCCGCGACCACCTAGAAAGCAATATGTCGGCCGTCAAGCAGCGCCTAGGCGTCGCCCCGCGGCTGGGCTCGTGCCACACCGGCGTGATCGACGGCAAATTCGTTGAAGGTCACGTGCCAGTTGCACAGATCCGCGAGCTGCAACAGCGCAGCGACCTGCTTGGCGTGGCTGCGCCTGGCATGCCTGCCGGGTCCCCCGGGATGGATTATGGGCAGCCAGCACAGGCCTATCAGGTCATTGGACTGACCGCCGAGGGCACCGATCTGGTGTTGGCTAACTACCCGGCGGAGTGAATCTGGCCGGAACCTCTTCGCCCGCCTGTCTCAGCGTTGGCGGGCGTATTTGCACTCAGGGCTGACCAAACAGGATCTCCATGCTCAGTACATCGTCGCGCCGTACCTTCGTCAAAAGCCTGGCTGCCGGAGGCGTCGTCGCCGGGCTGGGCATCTGGCGTCAGCCTGTGTGGGCCGTTGCGCGTCCTCACCAGACCGGTGACCAGGGCGTATTGGCCGGAACGCAGTTCGACCTGACCATCGACTCGCTGGCGGTCAACTTCAGCGGTCGCGAGCGCACCGCGATGGCCATCAACGGGAGCATCCCGGGCCCTCTGCTGCGCTGGCGCGAAGGCGACACCGTGACGCTGCGAGTGCACAACCGCCTGCCACAGGATACGTCGATCCACTGGCACGGCATCCTGCTGCCGGCCAACATGGACGGCGTACCCGGCTTCAGTTTTGCTGGCATCGCTCCGGACGGCCTCTACGAGTACCGGTTCCGAGTGAAACAGAGCGGTACCTACTGGTACCACAGCCACTCGGCGTTTCAGGAACAGCTCGGTGTCTACGGGCCGCTGGTGATCGATCCGCTCGAGCCCGAACCCTTCGAGTACGAACGTGACTACGTGGTAATGCTCACCGACTGGACCGATGAAGGCCCGGCCCGCGTACTCGACAAGCTGAAGAAGCAATCCGATTACTACAACCGCGGGCGGCGAACCCTCGGCGACTTCATCAATGATGTGGCCGATCAGGGCTGGCGCGAGACCGTTGGCAATCGCTGGGCCTGGGCAAAGATGAAGATGACGCCCACGGATCTCGCCGATATCAGCGGCGAAACCTACACCTACCTGCTCAATGGCCAGGCACCGGACGCCAACTGGACCGGTGTTTTCGAGCCGGGCGAGCGGATGCGTCTGCGCCTGATCAACGGCTCGGCCATGACCTATTTCGACTTCCGAATTCCCGGCCTGAAGCTCAACGTGGTGGCCGTGGACGGGCAGAACGTCGAGCCGGTCGAGGTCGATGAACTGCGCCTGGCGGTCGCCGAAACGGTCGACGTCATCGTCTCGCCGGATGGCGGTCAGGACGCCTATACCCTGTTCGCCCAATCAATGGACCGCAGCGGCTTCGCCCGTGGCACCCTGGCCCTTCGCCAGGGGCTGAGCGCGCCGGTACCAGAACCCGACGCCCGTCCTGAGTTGAACATGGAGGACATGGGCCATGGCGATCACGGCGCACATGCGGCGGGCAACGATCAGCCGGCGATGCAGCACGAAGCTCCACAGCACGGCCAGATGAACCATGGCCAAATGGACCACAGCGGCATGGGCGGCATGGACCATTCGGCAATGGGCCACGGTGGCGGTGCCAGCAGCCAGATGCAGACCCACCCTGCCAGTGAGAAGGGTAATCCGCTGGTCGACATGCAGACCATGATGCCAGTGCCAAAGCTGGATGATCCGGGTATCGGTCTGCGCGATAACGGCCGCCGCGTGCTGACCTACGCTGACCTGCGCAGTACCTTCCCCGAACCGGACGGCCGTGAGCCGACGCGCACCATCGAGCTGCACCTGACCGGTCATATGGAGCGCTTCGCCTGGTCATTCGACGGGATCCCCTACGCGAAATCCGAGCCGATCCGGCTCAAGTACGGCGAGCGGGTGCGCTTCGTGCTGGTCAACGACACCATGATGCACCACCCCATTCACCTGCATGGGTTGTGGAGCGATCTTGAGGATGAACACGGCCAGTTTCAGGTACGCAAGCACACCATCGACATGCCTCCCGGCTCAAAGCGGAGTTATCGCGTCACGGCTGATGCACTTGGGCGCTGGGCTTACCACTGCCACATGCTGATGCACATGGACCTCGGGATGTTCCGCGAAGTCCGGGTCGAAGAATAAAGGAGAACCTCATGAGCATTTTCAAGCGCAACTCACTGTTGGTGTTCGGCCTACTTGCCGCCCTGCCGCTGACCGCTCTGCAGGCACAGACCGAGCACGACGGTCACCATCCGGCTGAAACCCCGCCGCAGCAAGCCGCCCCCGAGGCTGGTCACCCGCAGAAGCCACAAGGCGGCATGATGAACCATGACGGGATGGGCCACGGCAGCATGGATCACGACCAGATGATGCAGATGCATGAGCAGCACATGGGGTCCGGGCAGATGAACCACGGCAACATGGGCTCAGCGCCTCATCAACCCCAGGGGCATGACGATAAGAGCCCGAAGCATGGCCATTAAGCTCGCACTGCTAAGCGCGCTCTGCCTGGCTGCCGCCACCAGCCAGGCGCAGGAAGCGATGGACCACTCCGGCCATGCCGGCCACTCACCGGCCGCCCCCGTTCCCGCTGGAAGGCACGGTCATAACCACTCGCAGCCGAACCACACGCAATCGGACCGCGGCATGATGGATCATGAGGCTATGGATCATGAAGCTATGGATCATGGGACGATGGACCATTCAGGTCACGCCATGCCGCATCCACCCCCAACGGGGATCCCGCCAGGCGAGGCAGATCGCCCGCCTGTCCCGACGCTTAGTCCCGCCGACATCGAGGCGGCCTTTCCCGACCTGCCCGAACACGGCATGCATCAGGGCAGCAGCCATTTCATGTTCGTCGCCGACGAGCTGGAATGGCAGGACGCCGATGCCGGAAGCACGCTGGCCTGGGATCTGAGTGGTTGGGCTGGCGGCGATATCGACCGGCTGGCCTTTCGCTCGGAAGGCGAGCGAACCAATGGGCATACCGAAGAAGCCGAACTGCAGCTGCTCTGGAGCCACGCAATAGGTCCCTGGTGGGAAACCGTCGCCGGTGTCCGCCAGGACTTCGAACCCGGCTCGCCGCAAACCTGGGCGGCATTCGGCGTGCAGGGAATGCCACTGTACGGGCTGGAAACCGAGGCCACAGCGTTCCTTGGCGAGGGCGGTCAGTCCGCGCTCCGGTTGGAAGCCGAGTACGACCTGCTGCTGACGCAGCGTTGGGTGCTTCAGCCCACCGCCGAGCTTAATCTGTATGGACGCACGGACGAATCCCGTGGCATCGGCTCTGGGCTCAGCGACGCGGGCGTCGGGCTTCGGTTGCGCTATGAGATCAGCCGACAGTTCGCGCCTTACGTGGGCGTCAGCTGGAGCCGGGCTTACGGCAACAGCGCCGAGCTGCTGCGGGCGGAGGATGAAGACACAAGCGAGGCTCGCCTGGTGGCGGGTATCCGATTCTGGTTCTGAGGTAATGGATGATGCTCAAAACCCTGACGACACTGCTACTGGCTGCAGTGGCATTGGTGCTGGCCGCTGCGGCCGTGGTGTACTTCGGAGTCGTCAACGTCGGAGCCGACGTGCCGCATAGCGGGCCGATCCACGCGCTGTTGGAGACCGCCCGCCAGCGCTCCGTGGCGGTCCGTGCCGAAGCTATCGAGGTGCCGGAACTGGGCGATGCCGAACTGATTCGCTCAGGCGCTGGCAACTACGAAGCCATGTGCGTCGTTTGCCATCTCGCACCGGGTACCGGACCGACCGAGCTGAGCGAAAATCTCAGCCCGGCGCCGCCGAATCTGACTGACGCAAACCGCAAGCGCGACCCGGCCGAGGATTTCTGGACGATCAAACACGGGATTCAAGCCTCCGGTATGCCTGCATGGGGCCGGAGCATGGAAGACCGCTACATCTGGGAGCTGGTCGCCCTGCTCGAGCAACTGCCCGAGCTGACAGCCATGGAATACAAAGCGCTGGTGGCCACGAGCGGTGGTCATCATCACGGTGGTGGGGAAACTCACATGCCCAGTGCTGCGCCCGTGGCTAAAGACGATCACCATAGCGACATGCACTCGTCTGGAAACCACCATCAGGCAGCGGAGCCCAAGCCTGACATCCACCGTCATGCCGACGGCAGCGATCACGTTCATTGACCCGCTGCTCCGCGGCGTCTGGCTCAGACGCCGCGGAGTCTCTTCGGTTTAGCCTTGGGAGGCTGCGACTGTTTCGCTGCTAGACGCGTCACCGAAGCCAGACGGACGATAGGCATCGCGCCACGCCTGATAACGCTCATCCTGCCAGACCCGCGAATGCAGCTGCGCCATGCCGTCCGGATCGTTCAGCAAGCGCCAGCGAGCCGCTTCGGCAGCCCCGTTTGGCCCCGCATCGAGGATCTGCTGCATACGTTGTTCACGCAGCGACTCAGCACCCGCAACAACCTTGGCATGCCGCGCCCGCGCCATGCCGCACACCAGCGCGTTGTAGATCGGATCGACAGTGGCCGCGATAAAGCCGTTCGCCAGTGCGTTGGCCTGGTTCTCCCGCGTGTAGCGGTCGGTCGATGCCAGTTCCTGCGGCGGCTGGAATTCCTCGGGGATGAGGAACAACTTGCGGCGAAAAGCGGCCTGCCCCAGGCCCGTGCGGCTGGTGATCACCGATACCGGCGCCGAAAGGATCAGCGAAACCACAATCGGCGCCAACCACCAGAGGAAGGCTGGGTCTAGCCAGCCCACCAGCGCCATCCAGAGTGCGCCCAGCAGCATCTGCGGACCATGTCGGCGCAAGGCTTCGCTCCAGGGTGTCGCATTATCGGCGCGCTGCGGTGAGTTCCACTGCACCGACCAGCCAAGGAACGCGGCGCTGACGAATACCGTGTGGAACAACATGCGCACCGGCGCGGCCAGCATGGAAAACAGGCTTTCCAGCAGCATCGACAGCAACAGGCGAGCACGCCCGCCGTACTCGTGAGCGCCCTGAATGCAGATCAGCAACACGCTGAGCAGCTTCGGCAGGAACAACAGCGTCAGCGTCGCCGAGAACAGCGCAATGGCCTCCTGCGGGTGCCACTGCGGCCACAGCGGATACAGCTGGTTCGGCTGCAGGAAGTACTCCGGCACCATCAGCGTGTGAATCGCCAGCAGCCCGGTCGACAGCGCCAGAAAGACGAACCACAGCGGCGCCGACAGGTAGGACATCACCCCTGTCAGGAACACGAAGCGGTGCACCGTGTGCATGCCCTTGACCAGAAACAGCCGGAAATTCATTAGGTTGCCGTGGCACCAGCGACGGTCGCGCTTGAGCTCGTCCAGCAGGTTCGGTGGCAATTCCTCGTAGCTGCCCGGCAGGTCATAGGCAATCCACACACCCCACCCAGCACGACGCATCAGCGCCGCTTCGACGAAGTCATGGGACAGGATGTCGCCCGCGAACGCACCTTTGCCAGGCAACGGCGCCAGAGCGCAGTGCTCAATGAAGGGTTTGACCCGGATGATCGCGTTGTGGCCCCAGTAGTGGGACTCGCCCAACTGCCAGAAATTGAGCCCGGCCGTGAACAGCGGGCCATAGACCCGCGTGGCGAACTGCTGCATGCGCGCATACAGCGTGTCCATGCCGGACGCCTTCGGCGCCGTCTGGATGATGCCTGCGCCGGGGTTGGCTTCCATCAGCCGCACCAGACTGGTCAGGCAGTCGCCACTCATGACGCTGTCGGCGTCGAGCACCACCATGTAACGGTAGCTGCTGCCCCAGCGACGGCAGAAGTCGTCGATGTTGCCGCTCTTGCGCTTCACACGGCGACGACGGCGCCGGTAGAAGATATGGCCGAAGCCATCGACGCTCCGGCAGACCTCCAGCCAGGCCTTCTGCTCGGCGACGCAGGTATCGGGATCGTTGCTGTCGCTGAGCACGAAAATATCGAAGTGCTCCAGCTGTCCCGTCGCCTTGAGCGACTCGAACGTCGCGCGCAGTCCGGCGAACACCCGCGGCACGTCTTCGTTGGCAATGGGCATCACCAGCGCCGTGCGTGCCTCGCGCGGGATCGGCTCATCGCCCAGCGTCGTTGCCGAAATATTGTATTGGTCGTGCCCCTTGAGCAGCTGAAAGAAGCCCATCAGCGCCGTCCAGAAGCCCACCGACACCCAGCAGAACAACAGCGCGAACAGCAGCAGAATGCTCGTCTGCACCACATACGGAAGGATCTGCCGTGCGGATTCCTGCAGCGGCTGCTGAAACACCTCCTGCAGATCGATCAGCGCCCAGCCCTGATACGGCAGCACCGATTTCATGTGCCAAGTCGCGATGACGGTCTGCACCAGCATCAGCACCAGCAATGTGGCGCGCCGGACGCCTGCCACCTTGCGCCAGCCAGAACGATCAACGGACTGAGCAGGCGGCAGCTCCACCGTGCGGTTCTTCTTGTGTAGCAAGCGCCACCAGCTGAGCCGCAACACGTTGGTATGCCAGGGTTCCGGCACCATGCGTGTGCGCACGATGGGTGGTGTCGACTCGATGCAGGTGCGGCCCTGATGGTCAAGCGTGAGGGCTTTGGCACGCTCCAGGGTTTCGCCCCAGCCGAGTTTCAGCCGAGCAGCAACCGAGCCCAGCAGAGCGCCTCCGCCCGGCTCGGTGTTATCGGGAGTCGGCACCGCCCGACCCAACGCCCGGTGAATATCCGCCAGCCCACCGTCACCCTGCTCCAGGTTCTGGATCAGGGCTTGGCGCTGCGGGTCATCAAGCGGCAGCTGGCTGATGTAGCGCCCGGTAATCGCCGGGTCCACGGGACTATTCATTGGTCGGAATCTGGTAGCTCCAGGTTTCGGAAAGCGTCTTCTCGCCTTCCACCAGGGCTGCGCGCAGTTCCACCGGACGTTTGGGATCGCGCACCTTCAGACGCAAGGTCAGGCGCCAGCCATCAGTCACCGGGTTGTGCCGCAGGTTGTTTTCCACCAATTCGGCGTTCTCGCCGATGCTGACCCGCGTGGTGACCGGCGCATCCGCCGGCAGTTCGGCCAGATTGGGGCCAACGAAATCGACAATCAGCGCGGTGCTGCCGTCAGGCTGACGAATCAGGTTGGACTGTTTGACGTCGCCTGCAGACAGGCGCGTCTGGCTGACCCAGGCGAGCTGCTGATCATGCAGCGCCGGTTCATCCAGGGTGAAGTGCAGACGGTACTCGAAGTCCAGCGGCTCGCCCGGCTCAGGTTGCTGCTCCGGCACCCAGAACGCGACGATGTTGTCATTGGTTTCGTCAGGCGTCGGAATCTCGATCAATTCCACGCGACCCTTGCCCCAATCGCCCTTGGGCTCGACCCAGCCGCTGGGGCGCAGCTCGTAGCGGTCGTCCAGATCCTCGTAGCGGTTGAAATCGCGGGTGCGCTGGAGCAGACCGAAACCGCGCGGGTTCTCGACCGCATAACTGCTGATCGCCAGTCGCTTGGGATTGTTCAACGGCCGCCAGATCCACTCGTCTGCGCCGGTGTGAATCGCCAGCCCTTCGGAGTCATGCAGCTGCGGCCGATAGTTGAGCAGGTCACTGGGCTGGTTGGCGCCGAACAGATACATGCTGGTCAGCGCACCGATGCCGAGTTTTTCCACTGGCTCGCGCAGAAACACGCGCGCTTTGACGTCGACCGTACTGTCCTTGCCCGGCGTAACCACCATTCGATAGGCACCGGTGGCACGGGGCGAATCGAGCAGCGCATAGATCACCAGATTGCGGCGATCCGCTTCGGGGCGTTCGATCCAGAACTCACGGAAGCGCGGGAACTCTTCTCCGCTTGGCAACGCAGTATCGATAGCCAGACCGCGCGCAGACAGGCCGTATACCTGATCCTTGCCGATCACCCGGAAATAGCTGGCACCGAGCAGCGTCATCAGCTCGTCGGCCTTATCCGCCTTGTTCAGCGGATAGAGCACCTTGAAGCCGGCAAAACCCAGGTTTTCCAGCGCAGCAGGTTCAATCTCGACCTTGCCGAATTCGAACATGTCCGGGTTATAGCGGACCTTTTCGACGCCTTTTGCGGTGATCTCATTGATCCTCACCGGCACGTTGAAGTGCATGCCCTGGTGATAGAACTGCACTTCGAAGGGCGTCGGCGCGTCGTGCCATAGCGCTTTGTCACCACGGAAACGCAATTGCTGATAATCGGCGAAGGCCATGTTGCGAAACACCGGCGGCAGATTGCTCTGCGGCGCCGTATAGTCTTCGGCCGCCAGCTTTTCCGCCTTGGCTGCGACATCATCTAGGCTGAACGCCCAGCTACTGCTGGCAAACAGTCCCACACACAGACTCAACGTCATTCCCAGTGCCCGACTCGTGCGAGCGCCTGTTTTGAAATGATAGGTACGTGACACATTGCCTCCTGAGCAATCGCGATTACCGCTGACCGCGTAGCGGCCCGGTTTGCTGTCGTTGGTCTTCCTCAGTGGCAAATGATTCACTGGAAAGCCAAGCAAAGCGGCAAATCATCCCACGCCGCATGGGCGCCGGATAGCTGCTCCGAGAGGTCTTTTTTTCAGATTGCTCAATGCCGCTCAGCCCCCAGCCAGAGCGGGCTGAAGGCCAGGCGGCCGGCGCTCGACTGAGCGCCTTACAGAAGGGTGAATTGCCCCCGTTTTACTGCAGCTGAATCCAGCCCGATCTGCACCTCGAACACGCCGGGCTCGGCTACCCGATCGAGCTGCGCGTTGACGAATTTCAGGTCTTCTTCAGTGAGTTTGAAGCGGACTTCCCGCGTCTCGCCGGCTTTGAGGAACACCTTGCGAAACCCTTTGAGCTCCTTGACCGGACGAATCACCGACGCCACCTCGTCGCGAAGGTACAGCTGCACGACTGTTGCGCCCTCACGCGACCCGGTGTTCTTCAGCGTCACGCTGGCTTCCAGGCCGTCGCCGCGTTTCATGGTCGGACTGGACAAGCGCACCTCGGACAGTTCGAAGTCGGTGTAGCTCAGGCCATAACCGAAGGGGTACAGCGGCCCATTGGGTTCTTCGAAATACTGCGAGGTGTAGTTGCCCGGCTTGCCCTCGACATAGGGCCGACCGACGCGCAGATGGTTGTAGTAAGTAGGGATCTGTCCGACCGAACGTGGGAAGGAGATCGGCAGCTTGCCAGCCGGGTTCTGGTCGCCAAACAGCACGTCAGCGATGGCATGCCCGCCTTCGGTACCGCTGAACCAGGTTTCAACAACAGCGTCGGCGTTGGCCTTAGCCCAGTTCAGGTCCAGCGGACGGCCGTTCATCAGCACCAGCACCAGTGGCTTGCCGGTTTTCTTGAGCGCCCTCAGAAGCGCCTGCTGGCTCTCAGGAATCTGCAGGCTGGTGCGGCTTGACGCTTCATGAGACATGCCGCGCGATTCGCCCACTGCCGCAACGATTACGTCAGCCTTTTCGGCAAGCGCGACCGCTTCGGCAATCATGGCGTCCGGCGAACGAGGGTCCTGCACCACCTCGGGTTTGTCCCAGTTGAGGAAATTCAGGTACTCGACCATATGCGGGTCGTCGGTGATATTGGCGCCGAGGGCATGGTGCACAACGGCTTCATCACCCACCGCATCAAGCAAGCCCTGACGCACGGTGACTGACTGTTTGGCAACGCCCGCTGCGGACCAGCTGCCCATCATGTCGACCGGCGAATCGGCCAGCGGCCCCACCAGCGCGATGGTGCCGCGCTTTTGCAGGGGCAAGGTCTGCTTCTTGTTTTCAAGCAGCACCATTGATTCGCGCGCTACGGCTCTGGCAGCTTCGCGATGCAAACGGCTTTCCGCGTTGACGTCTGCCGGATCATCCTCTGCCGACCCGATGCGCCGGAACGGATCATGAAAAAGACCCATGTCGTACTTGGCGCCAAGCACCTCGCGCACAGCCGTGTCGATCTCACCGATCCCGACCTCGCCCGAAGCCACCAGCCCCGGCAGTTCCTCGCGATACAAGGCGTCAGCCATGCTCATGTCGATGCCTGCCTTGATCGCCAGCTTTGCCGCCTCGCGGCCATCCTTTGCAACGCCATGCCGGATCAGCTCGCTGATTGCCCCGTGGTCGCTGAGGGCCACACCGTCGAAACCCCAGTCACGCCGCAATAAATCCTGCAACAGCCAGGTGTTGGCGCTGGCTGGTACCCCATTGATGGAATTCAGCGCAACCATCACTCCGCCCGCTCCGGCATCGATAGCGGCTTGGTAGGGCGGCAGGTAGTCCTGATGCATGCGCATCGGGCTCATATCCACCACGTTGTAGTCACGCCCGCCTTCAACCGCACCGTAGAGGGCGAAATGCTTGACGCTCGCAGTCACGCTGTCCGCTGCAGTGGGCGACTCGCCCTGATAGGCCTGCACCATGGTTTGCGCGATTTCCGAGACCAGATAGGGGTCTTCGCCAAACCCTTCAGAGGTCCGCCCCCAACGCGGATCGCGGGAAATATCCACCATCGGGGCAAAGGTCATGTCCAGACCGTCGGCACTGGCTTCAATAGCTTGCACGCGCCCGCTGGTAGCGATGGTGTCGAGATCCCAGCTCGAGGCCAGGCCCAGGCCGATGGGAAAGATCGTCCGGTGGCCATGAATGACATCATAGGCAAAGAAGATCGGAATCTTCATCCGGCTGCGCAACGCCGCTTCCTGCATCGGCCGGTTGTCATGCCGGGTCACCGTATTGAAGGTGCCGCCAATGTGGCCGGCCGCAAGCTCATTGAGAATGCGCTCGCGCGGCATGTCACCGCCGATGCTGATCAGCCGCAACTGGCCGACCTTCTCTTCCAGCGTCATCTTTTCGATCAGGCTGGCGATAAACGCCGGCTTGTCATCCAGCAACGGGGAGTGGGGCTCGGCGGCGACTGATTGCAGCGAAAGACCGGCCATCAGACCGAGCAGATACAGCCTTTTCATTATTGGGAGATTCCTGAGCCTGAGAGGCTAATGAGACGAACCATCTGATTCCGGCAGCGCCGGCACAAGCGGTGCCGAGTATGGGTTTTCCGATGGCTTACAACCAGTGCTATGCAACGTCGGCGCAGCCGTTGCAGCGTGCCGTTACGGGCCTCTGAGATTGCACGCGCGCAAGCCGCGCCGGGCGTGTCGCCTGCACACCATGGCACCCAGTTGATCGAGCCCGGCTGGGATGCGCTTACCTAGAAGTCGGCAAGGGTGGCCGGATGGGTAGCATCGGCCCACTCCATTGGCGAACCGCTTTCCCGGATTACTTTCCTGCAGGGAAACGCTTCACGGCGGCCAGCCAGGCGTCATCCAGGCGGCTCTGATCGGTATCCATTCCGCGCGCTTCCATCAACTCTCGATGCTGATTGATTTCCCCTATCACTTCGCTGAGCGAGGCGCTGTTGCCATCGAGCTGATGCATCTGCGTTAGCCCGAGATGATAGAAGCGCAGCAGCTTGATCGCTTCGAGATCATCCGCCGCCACGCCCGCCGTGACATGGTGCATGACATTGGTAACACTCATCAGGCTGCGCTTGAGACGCCAACCGTAAGCCGCGCAGGACATCCACGGCTGCTTGAGATAGACAGAACGCACCAATGCTGCAGTAAGCAGCAAACCAGCCACGACCCCTGCGATGTTCCACTTCAGGTTATCGGCCCCCGTCTCGCCGAACAGCGCAACGGCCAGGGTCGCCAGCCCCATCGCCAGCACTGCGAAGGTCACGGCGACAACTAGCGTGCTGCGTCGCGTCTGTTGCCTGTAGGTTTCCGGGCTGAGCGACTTGATTTCGAATACCACCATGAGTTCGCGATCCTTGGGCTGGGCAGGTAATAGAGTGCCGACGGGCGCGGCATTATCACCCAGCCAATCATCGAGCAGCTGACGCGGGACAGCCTTTGTATCGCCTGCCGCCGACCACTATCGAGGCTTACAGCTCGGCATGCCAACGCCGTCGCAGCACAGACAGCGCAGCGGACCCCCCGGCTTTCAAGCGCCCGTACCAGGCTCTATGATCAGCGCATCCCACCTTCGGCCGCCAAAAGGACCTCCTCATGAGCCGCTATGAAATATCGTTTTCCGGCGAACTCGCTCCGGGCGCCAAGCTGGAGCAGGTCGAGGCCAACCTGACTCGCCTGTTTCAGGCCGACGCCCAGCGCATCGCCGTGCTGTTTTCCGGTCGGCGAATCGTGATCAAGCAGGACCTGGACCACGCCAGCGTCGAGAAGTACCGCCAGGCCATGGCGCGCGCCGGCGCCATCGCCGAGGTCCGCCCGATGCCCGTTGAGGTAGAGGAAATCGAGCTCGCCCCGCCACCGTCGGAAGACCCGGCCCCTGCACCGCTGGCTTCCGCCGCTCAGGCGTCGCCTCAACCCTTGAAGGTGGCCCCACGGGACGAATACATGGCTGCGTTCGTCGACGTCGAGGCGCCGGACTTCGGCATCGCGCCGGTCGGCGTGGACCTGCAGGACGCACAACCCGAGCCCAAGGCACCGCCCGTGGACCTGTCCCAGTTCAGCCTGGCGCCGGTGGGCAGCGACATGGGTGAACGGCGCCGTGCCAGCGATGCGCCGGTGCCGGACACCTCTCACCTGAAGCTGGTGGACTGATCCCCGCCCTGCTGGATTACTTTCCCCTAACCCACCTGAACAGAGGCGCCCTCCCGGCCCTGTAGGGTGGGCTCAAGATCACCGACGCGACCTTGCGGGCGAACTCCCAACGCCGACCCGGGCTCCAACCTTACAAGCCCGCAAAGTGCCGCTCACTCATGGACCTTGTCGTTGCCCGCCCCGAAGGCCTCTACTGCCCACCCGGTGATTTCTACATCGATCCCTGGCGCCCGGTCGATCGCGCCGTCATCACTCACGCCCACGGCGACCACGCACGCTGGGGTATGGGCCACTATCTGGCCTCTCGCGACAGCGAAGGCATACTCCGTTCGCGCATCGCCGCCGACATGCCATTGCAGACGCTGGCCTACGGCGAATCCGTCGATCATCACGGTGTAAAGCTCAGCTTCCACCCTGCCGGTCACGTGCTCGGCTCGGCCCAGGTGCGACTGGAATACAAGGGCGAAGTCTGGGTCGCATCGGGCGACTACAAAGTCGAGCCGGACGGTACCTGTGCGCCCTTCGAGCCGGTGCGCTGTCACACCTTCATCACTGAATCGACCTTCGGCCTGCCGATCTACAGGTGGCCGTCACAGGCTCAGGTGTTCCGTGAGATCAACGACTGGTGGCGCGCCAACGCCGCCGCCGGGCGCGCGAGCGTGCTGTTCTGCTACGCCTTCGGCAAGGCGCAGCGCATCCTGCACGGCCTGGACGAAAGCATCGGCACCATCGTGGTCCACGGCGCGGTGGAGCCGCTGAACAAGGTCTACCGCGAAGGCGGTGTTTACCTGCCGCCAACCGTTTATGCCGGCGACCTGAAAAAAGGCGACCCGCGCCTGAAGCACGCCATCATCCTCGCCCCTCCCTCGGCGGGTGGAAGCACCTGGATGCGTCGCTTCGGTGACTATGCCGACGCCTTTGCCAGTGGCTGGATGATGCTGCGCGGCACCCGTCGTCGGCGCGGGGTCGATCGCGGCTTCGTGCTCTCCGATCACGCCGACTGGCCCGGCCTGCTCTGGGCCATCGAGCAGACCGGCGCCGAGCGGGTGATGGTGACCCACGGCTCCGTGCCGATTCTGGTCCGTTACCTGCGAGAGATGCGCGGCCTCGACGCCCAGGCCTTCGAGACCGAGTACGGCGACGAGGACGACGCCACGACTCAGGAGGCCGAATGATCCTCAGCCTGGCCCTACACTACATGCCGAAAGATACCGTTGCGGAACCACCAGACTTTCCTTGCAGATGCGAGATTGCTCGCGAACCGGATCCTTCGCGTCGCCACGGTTCGCCAGCAAGCTGGCTCCTACAGAAGAGCACCCGCGTAGCAGCACGACGCCAGACCTGTAGGAGCGAGCTTGCTCGCGAACCGGCCGCACCACGCCGGCACGGAGGCGCCATATGAAAGCCTTCGCCACCCTCTACAGCCGCCTCGACGCCACCACCTCGAGCAACGCCAAGCTCGCCGCGATGCGGGACTACTTTCGCGACGCCGACCCGGCCGACGCCGCCTGGGCGGTGTACTTCCTGGCCGGCGGCCGACCGCGCCAACTGGTGCCGACCCGCGTGCTGCGCGAGACCGCCATGCAGGCCTCGGCGCTGCCGGAATGGTTGTTCGAGGAGAGCTACCAGGCGGTTGGCGACATGGCTGAAACCATCTCGCTGCTGATGCCCGAGGCCGAACACAGCTCCGACGACGGGCTGGCCGTGTGGATGCAGGACAAGCTGCTGCCATTGCGCGGCCTGCCGCCGGAAGAACTGGCCGAGCGATTACCCGCGCTATGGACACAGCTCGACCGGCTCAGCCTGATGGTCTGCGTCAAGCTGATCACCGGCGCCTTTCGCGTCGGCGTGTCGAAGCTGCTGGTTACCCGCGGGCTGGCCTCGCTGGCCGATCTCGATCCCAAACGCGTGGCGCAGCGGCTGGTGGGTTACACCGATCTGTCGCATCGCCCCAGCGCCGAGGGCTACCGCGCGCTGATCGCCGACGAATCCGAGCACGAACACGCCCAGCGCGGCGGCCAGCCCTATCCCTTCTTTCTTGCCCACCCGCTGCAGGCACCTGTCGAGGAATTCGACACCCTGCTCGGCGCACCGGAGAACTGGTTCATCGAATGGAAGTGGGACGGCATTCGCGCCCAGCTGGTCAAGCGCGACGGGCAGATCTGGGTCTGGTCCCGTGGCGAAGAGCTGGTCAGCGAGCGCTTTCCGGAACTCTGCGAACTGGCCGGCTGCCTACCTGACGGCACCGTGATCGACGGCGAGATTCTGGTCTGGAAGCACGCACTCGGCGAGCCGAAGCAAGAACTCTTCAAGCAACCGGAAGGCGGTGACACCGATGCAACCGAGCGCTTCGGCGTGCAGCCCTTCGCGCTGTTACAGCAGCGTATCGGGCGCAAGAACCTGACCGCAAAGGTGCTGCAGGACGCCCCGGTCGCGGTGCTCGCCTACGACCTGTTGGAATGGCAAGGCGATGACTGGCGGCAACGCGAACATCGTGAGCGCCGGCAACAGCTTGAAACGGTGGTCGGGCAATGCCCCAACCCCCGGCTGATGCTTTCGCCGCTGGTCACTGGCAGCGGTTGGGCTGACCTAGCACGCCAGCGCGAGGCGTCACGCGCGCTTGGCGTAGAGGGCATGATGATCAAGGCCCGCGCCGCACAGTACGGCGTCGGCCGGACCAAGGATGTCGGTGTCTGGTGGAAGTGGAAAATGGATCCGTACTCGGTCGACGCTGTGTTGATCTACGCCCAGCGCGGTCATGGTCGACGCGCCAGTCTCTATACCGACTACACCTTTGCGGTATGGGACGGTGAACCGGGCGATCCGGCGCGCAAGTTGGTGCCGTTCGCCAAGGCCTATTCCGGGCTGACCGACGACGAGATGCGCAAGGTCGACGCCATCGTGCGCAAGACCACCGTGGAGAAGTTCGGCCCCGTTCGCAGCGTGACGCCGACGCTGGTGTTCGAGCTGGGCTTTGAAGGCATCGCCGCCAGCAGCCGACACAAAAGCGGCATCGCCGTGCGCTTTCCGCGCATGCTGCGCTGGCGCCTCGACAAGCCGGTGGCTGAGGCCGATACGCTGGAGACGCTGAAGGAATTGCTGGGATGATCCGACGCACGGGAGAAGCCAGGCTGCCATGCGCAGGTGCTGGCTTGCCGGCGAACCTCACCACCCGCGAATCGCCAATTCGCGAGCAAGCTCGCTCCTACATAAAGCCGAAGCTAGGCCTTTGCATGAATCGAGCGGAGAGCGAGGCATGAGGGCGCCGCCCGCCTCCCTTGCCGAACACTGGTTCGCCACGCGCGATTGGCAGCCGTCCCCTTTCCAACAACAGGTCTGGCAAGCGGTCCATGAGGGTGAATCCGGCCTGCTCCATGCCACCACCGGCTCCGGCAAAACCTACGCCGTTTGGCTTGGAGCGCTCAATCGTTTCGCTGCACCAGGCGCAGATACGTCCGCCGACAAGCCGCAGGCGCGCGCCAGTTCGGCGGACAAACCCGCCCCGCTCACCGTCCTCTGGATCACCCCCATGCGTGCCTTGGCCGCCGACACGGCCCGCGCCCTGCAAGCCCCGCTGGATGATTTGGATATCAACTGGAGCATCGGCCTGCGCACCGGCGACACCAGCGGTGCCGAGCGTGCGCGCCAGGGTCGGAGGTTGCCAAGCGCGCTGGTCACCACGCCGGAAAGCCTCACCCTGCTACTGACGCGGGTCGACGCGCGCCAGGCTTTCGCCGGCTTGCGCATGCTGGTAGTGGATGAGTGGCACGAACTGCTCGGCAACAAGCGTGGCGTGCAACTGCAACTGGCGCTGGCCCGGCTGCGTCAGTGGATGCCGGAGCTGATTGTCTGGGGGCTCTCGGCCACCTTGGGCAACCAACCGCACGCGCTGGACGTGCTGCTACACCCGGGCACCGGCAAGCTGGTACAGGGCAAGGTCGACAAGGATCTGCGCGTCGACACGTTGCTACCGCCGAGCATCGAGCGCTTTCCCTGGGCCGGTCATCTCGGGCTGCGCATGCTGCCGCAGGTGGTCGAGCAGATCGATTCGGCTGCCACTACGCTGGTGTTCACCAACACCCGCTCACAATCCGAGATCTGGTATCAGGCGCTTCTCGAGGCGCGCCCAGACTGGGCCGGACTGATCGCGCTGCACCACGGATCGCTAGCACGCGAGGTGCGCGACTGGGTTGAGCTGGGCCTCAAGCAAGGCGCGCTGAAGGCGGTCGTCTGTACCTCGAGTCTCGATCTCGGGGTCGACTTTCTGCCTGTCGAGCGGGTGCTGCAGATCGGCTCGCCCAAAGGCGTGGCGCGCCTGATGCAGCGCGCCGGTCGCTCCGGTCACGCACCCGGCCGGACGTCGCGGGTCACGCTGGTGCCAACCCACAGCGTCGAAGTCGTCGAAGCTGCAGCCGCCCAGGTCGCCATCGCCGAACGCCGCATTGAAGCCCGGAGCGCCCCGCATCGCCCTCTCGATGTGCTGGTGCAACACCTCGTCAGCATGGCCCTCGGCGGGGGATTCCGGCCCGACGAATTGTTTGCCGAAGTGCGCCAGGCCTGGTCCTATCGCGAACTCACCGACGACCACTGGCAATGGGCGCTGGCCTTCGTGCGTCATGGCGGGCATTCGTTGACGGCCTACCCGGACTATCAGCGCGTCGAGCCGGACGAGACCGGACTTTGGAAAGTCCCCAGCCGCCGCGTCGCGCTTCGCCATCGCATGAGTATCGGCACCATCGTCAGCGACGCCAGCCTGACGGTGAAGTTCTGGGCCAAGGGTGGCAGCGGCCGGTCACTGGGCACCATCGAGGAAGGTTTCATTGCCCGACTGCGACCGGGCGACAATTTCCTCTTCGGCGGGCGCCTGCTGGAGCTGGTGCGAGTCGAGAACATGACCGCCTACGTCAGCCGCGCCACCGGCAAGAAAGCCGCTGTGCCGCGCTGGAACGGCGGGCGCATGCCGCTCTCCAGCGAACTGGCCGATGCGGTGGTCGAGCAACTCGGCGCCGCTTCACGCGGTCGGTTCGAGAGTGCCGAGATGCAGCTGGTCGAGCCGCTGCTGCGCGTGCAGTTGGACTGGTCAGCGCTGCCCACCGAAACCACGTTGCTGGCCGAAGTGATGAAGTCTCGCGAGGGCTGGCACCTGTTTCTCTATCCCTTCGCCGGTCGACACGTGCATCTGGGGCTGGCCAGCCTGCTGGCCTGGCGGATGGCCCAGCGCCAGCCGCTGACCTTTTCCATCGCCGTGAACGACTACGGCTTCGAACTGCTCTCGGCAACCGAGGTGGACTGGCTGCAGTGGCTGACGCCCGCGCTGTTCAGCCAGGACAAATTGCTGCACGACGTGCTAGCCAGCCTCAACGCTGGTGAGCTGGCCCGCCGGCGCTTTCGCGAAATCGCACGCATCGCGGGGCTGGTGTTTTCCGGTTATCCCGGCGCGCAGAAAAGCGCGCGCCAGCTGCAGGCCTCCAGTGGGTTGTTCTTCGACGTCTTCCGCCAGTACGACCCGGCCAACCTGCTGCTGACCCAGGCCGAGGAAGAGGTGCTGCGCCAGGAACTGGAGGTCGAGCGGCTGGAGCAGACCCTGAACCGCTTGCAGCAGCGCGAGCTGGACGTTCACGTTGTGAAACGCACCACGCCCCTCGCCTTTCCCTTGATGGTCGAGCGCTTCCGCGAAAGCCTGACTTCGGAAAAGCTCGCCGACCGCATTCGCCGGATGGTCGCCGAACTGGACAAGGCCGCAGGTCCCGGCGGCTATCAGCCGGAAGCAGGCGCTAGCATTGCCGTTGAGCGGGAGACGAGCGCGAAGCGCAAACCGCGCGCGACCAAGGACGGCACACCCAGGGTGAAAAAAGCAAGGTCATCTCGCTTGTAAACCCTGCCACCTCTCGTTCAACAGCCTCGTGTCTGCATCAACCCGCCGACCTTCACCAGCAGGTTCGACACAACAGAGGTGCGCTGCAGGGACAGAGCTTGAGCTTCGCGAGCAAGCTCGCCCCCACTGAAAAGCTCTCAACTGACAACAGGTCTTCGCAGTGTTACCGGATGAGATGGCAGTACCTGCAACCACGCGAACGCACTCGAGATTCAGCGCCTCAGTGGGATCGACCCCGCACGCGCGATAGACTCCGCGCATGACCTCGCACCTCTCCATCGAACTCGAACAGACCGAACTCTGGTTACTGGCCGACAAGGCCATCTACTGGCCGCAACAGCAGGCGTTGCTGATTGCCGATATTCATATCGGCAAAGCCGCCGCCTACCGACGTCTGGGCCAGCCGGTGCCCCACGGCACCACCCAGGCCAACCTGCAACGACTCGACGCGCTGCTGGCGCGTTACCGCTGCACACAGCTGATCTTTCTGGGCGACTTCCTCCATGCACCGGAATCGCAAACGCCTGCCACGCTGAGCCAGCTGCAGGCATGGCGCGCGACGCATCCCGGCCTGGCGATCACCTTGATTCGCGGCAACCACGACCGCCGCGCAGGCGATCCACCGGCGAGTCTGGAGATGACAGTCGTCCCCGAACCCCTGCTGCTCGGTCCCTTTGCCCTGCAGCACGAGCCGGAGCCGCACGCCACTCACCATGTCCTCGCCGGTCATCTTCACCCTGCATTTCGCCTGCACGGGCGCGGCCGGCAGTCGTTGCGCCTGCCTTGCTTCTGCATCGGCGCACGCCTCAGCCTGCTGCCGGCGTTCGGCAGCTTTACCGGAATGATGGAGGTGGGCGCCGACCCGGGCCGGCGCCTGTTCGTGGCTGGGGATGATGGTGTGTGGCAGGTGGCCTGAGCCAATCAGGCCTGGGATATACCGGTTACGGTGATGCCGAAGCGCTGAGCCAGGCGTGTGGCGGGTGTCTGTTCGACGTCCGGGTCCACCTCGTAGGCATCCTCCTCACCGGCATAATCCTGCTCGGCCTTTCGGGTTACCAGCTCAACTGCCTCATCTATATCCGGCTGGCGATCGGATTCGGTCCGCAAAATGGAGGTATTGCCGTCTTTGCTGTAAGCGATGATCCAGGTCGTCATAGGTGCCCCTCGTGTCTTAGCGCCTTCAGCGGAAACTCGCTCGCCGAGATTGGCGTCGCTTTGTTTAGAGACTAGTCCCTCGCATTCAGTTCTGCCGCTTGTGCTTGTTGAATCAGCCGCCGGACGGTCTGAACGGGGCTATACACCGTAGGTCATCCTAAAAAGGCGAACAGGAGACGAGGCCATGAATCAATCGCGCCCACGACCTAAAGAAACGACCGAGGAGCAGCTGGTCGAGCTGTTGCGCCGCAGCGCAACCGTATTGCCCGGCATTGATGACCCAGCGTTTGCCGATGCCTTCGACCAGTTTGCTGATGCGCGGGTGGTGTTGATCGGCGAAGCCAGCCACGGCACTTCGGAGTTCTACCGGGCCCGAGCAGCCATCACCCGCCGTTTGATCGAGCGCCACGGCTTTACCATCGTCGCGGCCGAAGCCGACTGGCCGGATGCGGCGAAGATCGACCGCTACGTTCGCCAGCAGCAGCCTCCGGCCTGGGTCGAGGAAGGCTTCAAGCGCTTTCCGACCTGGATGTGGCGTAACCAGGAAGTCGCCGACTTCGCCCGCTGGCTGCGCGGCCACAACGATGCCCAGCCTGCCGAGCGTCGAGTCGAGTTTCGCGGGCTGGACGTCTACAGCATGGGCGCTTCGATCCAGGAGGTGCTCGGCTATCTCGACCGGGTCGACCCGGACGCTGCCGCGACCGCGCGGCGTCGATATGGCTGCCTCAGTCCATGGCACGACGAACCGGCAGTCTACGGCCACAACGTGATGCGCGGCGAACCGTCCTGCGAGGCCGCGGTAGTCGAACAGTTGCGCGCGTTGCTCGACCAGCGGCTCGAGTACATGAAAAAAGACGGCTGCAGCTTCTTCAATGCCGAGCAGAATGCCCGCGTCGTGCTCGCTGCGGAGCAGTACTACCGCGCCATGTACCAAGGCTCTGCTGAGTCCTGGAACCTGCGCGACCGGCACATGTTCGACACGCTGCAGGCCCTGCTGAAGCATCGCGGCGATGACGCCAAGGCGGTGGTCTGGGCGCACAATTCGCACATCGGCAATGCCGCTTCGACCTCCATGGGCTGGGGCGGCGAATTCAATATCGGCGAACTCTGCCGCACCGCATTCGGGCGAGATGCGGTGCTGCTGGGCATGGGCACCGATCGTGGCCTGGTGGCCGCCGCCGACAACTGGGACGAACCCATGCAGATTCAGCAGGTTCGCCCGTCGCGCCCGGACAGCTGGGAGCAATTGTTTCTGCGCGCCGGGTTGCCTGCCTCGCTGACCAGCTGGCGCGATGACACACCGCTGCGCGAGGCGCTGGCGCGTCCCCGTCTGGAGCGCGCAATCGGCGTGATCTACCGTCCGGCCACTGAGCGTCAGAGTCATTATTTTCAGGCCATACTTTCAGAACAGTTCGACGCACTGCTCTGGTTCGAACAGACCAACGCGGTCCAGCCGATCGGCCCGCAGCAGATCGACGACCAGAGCGTTCCGGATACCTACCCATTCGGAGAGTGAGCCATGCGCGCCTACATGCCCGAATCCCAACTGTTTCGCGATCGTACCCATGCCGGCCAAGAGCTGGCCGAAGCCCTGCATCACCTGGCAGAAGCGCAGCCGCTGGTGCTTGCCCTGCCGCGCGGCGGGGTTCCGGTGGCCTTCGAAGTGGCGCAGCGTCTCGGCGCGCCACTGGATCTGGTGCTGGTACGCAAGATTGGCGCGCCCGGCAACGAGGAACTGGCGCTGGGCGCGGTGATCGACGGGGCCGAACCGAAGTGGGTGATCAATCAGGAACTGTTCAACCAGATTGCGCCGCCTCCGAACTGGTTCGAAGAGGAGATGCAGCGCCAGCTGACCGAACTGGAACGCCGTCGCCATCGCTATTGTGGCGAACGACCTGCCCCGGTAATCGCTGATCGTTGTGTCATCGTCATCGACGATGGCATCGCTACCGGCGCTACGGTTCGGGCGGCGCTAAAGGGATTGAAGCAGTCGAAACCCAGCCGCGTGGTACTGGCTGTGCCGGTGGGTCCACGGGATGTAATCGAGATGCTCAGAGCGGACGTGGACGAGCTGATTTGCCTGGCAATGCCCGAACCGTTCATTGGCGTCGGCTGCCATTACCGCAACTTCGAGCAGACCAGCGACGAGCAGGTCGTCGACCTGCTCGCACGGGCGTCTGGCCAGCCCGGGTTGTAGCGGCTGTCAGGCTACCGGATCTGGCGGCGGCTGATCCGGGATCGTCGGTTCGCCGGGCTCACTGGGCAAATCCGGCACGCCAGGCTCTTCGGGGTCGCCTGGCACCCCCTGGGCTTGCCAGCTGAGCGTATCGATCTCGTCCGAATAACGTGTGGTTTCCATTTGAGTCCTCCTGCTGTAACCGAAAGCCCGGTTGGGCTATAGCAGTAGAGGCTGCCAGACGGGCATAAATCCGTCCTTCCGTCGGAGGGGCTCAGGAACACCTATAACCGCTACATCCGCAAGCGCAGTCGCCAAAAGCGCTAGCTCGTGGCGATCACGTATTCGCCAGCAAGCTGGCTCCTACAGAGGCGGCTATGCAATGGTCGTGCGCGCAGAACGCACCAACCACGGATAGTGCCTCTCACGGCAGCGCACAGGTCGCCCGCCTCCGCATTACGCCTTAGGCCACACCGAGGATCGATGGGCTCTTACCACATCAGATCATCAGGAATCTGGTAGGCGGCGTAGGGATCATCGGCGTCCGGCGCTTCGGTCTGGACGTTGAGCTGCACGATGCGGCGCGGGTCACGCTCCTGAATCTTCAGTGCCGCCTCACGCGGGATCACTTCGTAACCACCGCCATGGCGGACAATGGCCAGCGATCCGCTGGAGAGCTTGTCGCGCATCAGCTTGTTCACTGACAGGCGCTTGACCTTCTTGTCATCGACGAAGTTGTAGTAATCCTCGGTGGTCAGCTTGGGCAGCCGGCTGCCTTCGATCAGCTGTTTGACTTGCGCAGTGCGGGCTTTCTGCTCGGCTTTTTCCTGCTGCTGACGGTTCAGCTCCTGGTCGCGGGCCAGCTTTTCGGCATGAGCCTTCAGCGCCGCATCACGCTGCGAGGTGTCCTGTTCGGCCTGGCCTTTCTTCACCAGACGCTGCTGTTTCTGCTGTTGCTTGCCGGCCTGTTTGGCCTGCTTTTCATTGACCAGCCCGGCTTTGAGCAGCTGATCGCGAAGGGAAAGACTCATGTGTCGGGTCGTCTCGTCGTGAGTTCAAATTAGACGTAAGGGTGGATCAACCGTGATTCACCAAGCGGCTTCGTGGCACAGACAACTTCCACGATCAGGCTCCGGCTATCAACCGCAGGTCGGTATCTTTTCGGCTTTTTTGGCCTCGCCCCATAGCGCGTCGAGCGTCTCCAGGTCGCAATCTTCGATGGGTCGACCGCTTTCCCGCAAGGCTTGTTCGATAAAGCGGAAGCGGCGCTCGAATTTTTGGTTGGCCGCACGCAAAGCGTTTTCCGGATCAACCTTCAGGTGCCGCGCCAGATTCACCGTGACGAACAACAGATCGCCGAGCTCCTCCGCAATGGCTTCGGGGTCGTTTTCGCTCATGGCTTCGAGCACTTCGTCGAGCTCCTCACGCACCTTGTCCACCACGGGCAGAGCATCCGGCCAGTCGAAACCAACCTGAGCGGTTCGCTTCTGCAACTTGGCCGCGCGGCTCAGTGCGGGCAGCGCGCTGGGCACATCGTCGAGCAGTGACAATTGCTCCGGCGCAGCGGCCTTCTCGGCGCGCTCCTCGGCCTTGATTTCCTCCCACCGCACCTTGATGGCTGCCTCATCGAGGCGGGGCAGCTCGGGCGAGCCGTACAGATCGCCGTCGGGAAACACATGCGGATGCCGGCGCAACAGCTTGCGAGTGATACCGTCGACCACCGCGTCAAACTCGAAACGCCCTTCTTCTTTCGCCAGCTGGCTGTAATAGACCACCTGGAACAGCAGGTCACCCAGCTCACCGGGCAGATGTTCGAAGTCGCCGCTCTCGATGGCATCCGCCACCTCGTAGGCCTCTTCCAGGGTATGCGGCACGATGCTGGCGTAGTCCTGCTGCAGATCCCACGGGCAGCCATGCTGCGGATCACGCAGCCGTGCCATCAGGTGCAGCAGGTCATTGAGTTGGTACATGACATTCCTCGGTGAAAGCCTGAGATTGAAGCTGAGCCCATTGTAGGGTGGATGACGCTCCACCCATCCACCGCAGCGTCGTCATGGTGGATGTAAAAAGCGACATCCACCCTACGGTGTTACCAGCTTTTCAAGTGACCCGAGCGTCGCGGGCAAAGGCTAGACAAGGCGCAAGCATGCTGAAAAAGCGGAGTTGGCTGTAGCCTCACCTCATTCATGCGTCCGGCCCCGAGCGTCGCGGGCGAAGAGCTGGCTAGGCGAAGCCCAACCGAAAAAGCGGAGTTGGCTTTCGCCAATGAGCATTTTTCGGCTGGGCTTCAACAACGCCAGATCGAGCGAAGCAGCTCGGTACATCAACCTGACCGTCGCGAGCGAAGGCCAGACAAGGCGCAAGCTTGCTGAAAAAGCGGAGTTGGCTTCTGCCAATGAGCATTTTTCAGCAAGCTTGCAACGCCGTATGGCCAAGTGCAGCAGGTCAGGAGGTGCGCTGGCGCTTGGCCTCGATAATATTGGGCAGCTGCGATATCCGGCTGAGCAGTCGCCCCAGCGCATCCAGCCCTGGGATCTCGATGGTCAGCGTCATCTGCGCCGTACTGTCTTCCTTGTTCGAGCGGGTGTTCACCGCGAGTACGTTGATCCGCTCGTTGAGCAGGATCTGCGAGACGTCGCGAAGCAGACCGGAACGGTCATAGGCCCGGATACTGATGTCAGCCGGATAGGTTTTCTCGGGGATCGGCCCCCAGCTGACCTGGATGATCCGCTCCGGCTCGCGCCCGGCCAGCTGCAGCACCGAGGCGCAATCCTGGCGATGAATGCTGACGCCGCGCCCCAGGGTGATGTAGCCAACAATCGGATCGCCCGGCAACGGCTGGCAGCAGCCCGCCATTTGCGTGAGCAGATTACCGACACCCTGGATCTGCACGTCGCCACGCTTGCCAGGCTTGGTGCTGGGGCGTATGGGGATCAGTTCGAGCTGGTCATCATCATGGGTATCGGGCTCAACCAGTTGCTGAGCATGATTGACCAGCTGAGCCAGACGCAGATCGCCTGCCCCCAGCGCGGCAAACATGTCTTCGGCGGTCTTCAGATTGGCTTTTTCGGCCAGCTTGTCGAAGTCCACCGGCGGCAGATCGAGGCGTCCGAGTTCGCGCTCCAGCAGCGCCTTGCCGGCCGCCACGTTCTGGTCGCGGGCCTGCAGCTTGAACCAATGAACGATCTTCGCCCGCGAGCGCGAGGTGGTGATGTACCCCAGGTTCGGGTTCAGCCAGTCGCGGCTCGGCGAGCCCTGCTTGCTGGTGATGATCTCGACCTGCTCACCGGTCTGCAGGCTGTAGTTGAGCGGTACTATGCGCCCGTTGATCTTGGCACCGCGGCAGTTGTGACCGATTTCGGTGTGCACGCGGTAGGCGAAGTCCAGCGGCGTGGCGCCCTTGGGCAGATCGATGGCATGGCCGTCCGGGGTGAACACGTAAACGCGGTCCGGCTCGATATCCACGCGCAGCTGATCGGCCAAGCCGCCAATGTCACCCAGCTCTTCGTGCCATTCGAGCACCTGACGCAGCCAGGAGATCTTCTCCTCGTAGTGGTTCGAGGTGGCCTTGACGTCGGTGCCCTTGTACCGCCAGTGCGCGCAAACACCCAGCTCGGCTTCCTCGTGCATGGCCTGGGTACGGATCTGCACCTCCAAAACCTTGCCCTCCGGCCCGAGCACAGCGGTGTGCAGCGAGCGGTAGCCGTTTTCCTTGGGGTTGGCGATGTAGTCATCAAACTCTTTGGGAATGTGGCGCCACAGGGTGTGCACAATACCCAGCGCGGTGTAGCAGTCGCGGACCTCGGGCACCAGCACGCGAACGGCGCGAACGTCATAGATCTGGCTGAATTGCAGGCCTTTCTTCTGCATCTTTCGCCAGATCGAATAGATGTGCTTGGCACGTCCGTCGATTTCGGGGTGAATCCCGGTGGCTGTCAGTTCGTCCTTCAGCTGCTGGACGACGTTCTGGATGTAGTGCTCACGGTCCAACCGGCGCTCGTGCAGCAACTGGGCGATCTGTTTGTACTGCTCGGGTTCGAGGTAGCGGAAGGACAGGTCCTCCAGTTCCCACTTGATGTGACCGATGCCCAACCGATGCGCCAGCGGCGCGTATATATCGAATACTTCCCGCGCGACGCGATGACGTTTGTCGTCATCGGCATTCTTGACCGCGCGGATGGCGCAAGTCCGCTCGGCCAGCTTGATCAACGCGACCCGCACATCGTCGACCATCGCCACCAGCATCTTGCGCAGGTTTTCCACTTGGGTCTGGGTGCCCAGCACCAGAGACTCGCGCGGGTTGAGGCTGTCGCTGATGGCGGCCATGCGCAGCACGCCCTCGATCAATTTGGCGACCACCGGGCCGAAGTGCTGGTGCACCTCGGCGAGCTTGATCTTACCTTCGCGCACGCCGCGGTAGATCACCGCCGCCACCAGGCTGTCTTGATCGAGTTTGAGGCCGGCGAGAATTTCGGCGATTTCCAGCCCGGTCTGGTAACTGGAGGTGCCTTCGCTCCACAGGTTCTGTGCCGCGTTGGCCTGCTGCTCCGCCGTTCGGGCGAACTCGCAGGCCTGTTTGAGAGCGTCGCGGTCGAGTGCCGGGTCCATCACCAGCACGTGATCGAGCCAGCCATCGAGGTTGATGCTGCCGTCGGTGTTGATCGGCTGAAGCGCTCTGACCTGGACCATCTAATACCTTCCCTCTACGCATCATCTGCGTCGAATACGCCGGCTTTCTAAGAGCCGGTCGGTTGAACCACAGGCCGATCGCCTGTCAAAAGAAACTGACTTACGCAGGCCGCTCGAAAAGCGCCATGGCCTCGACGTGCGCCGTCTGCGGAAACATATCCAGCACGCCGGCCCGCTTCAGCTCATAGCCCTGGCCGATCAACTCGGCAGCATCACGCGCCAGCGTTGCAGGATTGCACGAAACATAGACAACGCGCCGTGCGCCTAAAGTCGTCATCTGCCGCACTATTTCCAAGGCACCGTCACGCGGTGGATCGAGCAGGACTGCTGCAAAACCATCTTTGGCCCACTGCGCATCAATAAGCGGCTTCGACAGGTCCGCCTGATAAAAGTGCGCACCGTGAAGACCGTTTTGCTCCGCATTGGTGCAGGCGCGCTCGACCATTTCGCCAACGCCTTCGATGGCCACGACCTGTGCACCTTTACGCGCCAGCGGCAAACTGAAGTTACCTAACCCGCAGAATAGATCGAGCACCCGCTCGCCCTCTTCCGGTGCCAGCCATTCCAGCGCCTGCTCCACCATTGCTTCGTTCACCGGCGCATTGACCTGAACGAAGTCGCCGGGTCGCCAGGACAACTCCAGATCCCACGCCGACAAGCGGTAGCCCAGCCTGTAAGCGGGCTCCAGCGGCTGCGGCGCATCCTCGCCTTGCAGCCAGAGCTGCACGCCGTGCGCTTTGGAGAAGGCGGTGAAACGCTGCAGATCGTCTGGCAACAGCGCAGCGGTGTGGCGCACCAGCACCACTTCGCTAGTCCCGCTGAACAACTCCAGGTGACCGATCGCCTGCGGCTTGTCCAATTCATGCAACACGGCTAACAGCGCCGGCAACAGCGTTTGCAAGGGCTGTACCAGCACGGGGCATTCGCGGATCGCGATGATGTCCTGGCTAGCGCTGGCGCGAAAGCCGACGTCCAGGCGTCGCGCCTTGACGTCCAGGCGTCGCGCCTTGTTGTCCCAGCGCACGGCGAGCCTTGCGCGCCTGCGATAGCCAAATTCGGGCCCGCTGAGCGGAGCCGCCCATTGCTGCGGCTCGATAGAACCCACGCGGGACAATTGCTCGGCCAGGCTCCGTTGCTTCAATTCAAGCTGATCGGCTGCGCTCAGGTGCTGCAGAGTGCAGCCTCCGCATACCCGAGCATGTGGGCAAGGCTCGGTACGCCGCTGGGCGCTGGCGACCATCACCCGCTCGGTGCGGGCTTCGACAATCTGGCTGCGCGCATTGAGCACGCGCGCCTCGACCTCTTCTTCGGGCAAAGCGCCTTCGACGAACCAGGTGCGGTTGTCGAGAAAGGCAATGCCGCGGCCATCGTTGGCGAGCCGCTGGATGCTCAGCCGCTGCTTCTTGCCGGTGGGAATCTGCGACTTCTTCTCGCCACCACTGGGCTGGAAGCGTAAACCGCCACTGCGCTTGGCCATCAGCAGGTTCCGCCTTGCAGCGTTATGTCGCGATCAGGGCTGGTCATAGACGCCCGTCGACAGGTAGCGATCGCCACGGTCGCAGATGATCGCCACGATGACCGCATTTTCGACTTCCCTGGACAGCCGCAGCGCCGCCGCCACTGAACCCCCTGACGACACGCCGCAGAAGATGCCTTCTTCGCGGGCCAGTCGCCGCATGACGTGCTCGGCCTCGTCTTGAGCCATGTCGACGATGCGGTCGACGCGCTCGGCCTGATAGATCTTCGGCAGGTATTCCTGCGGCCAGCGCCGAATGCCCGGAATAGCTGCGCCCTCCATGGGTTGCAGGCCGACGATCTGGACCTCCGGGTTTTGCTGCTTGAGGTAGCGCGACACACCCATGATGGTGCCGGTAGTGCCCATCGAACTGACGAAGTGGGTGATGCTGCCCTGGGTCTGCTGCCACAGTTCCGGTCCGGTACTGGTGAAGTGGGCCTCAGGATTGTCGCCATTGGCGAACTGATCGAGCACCTTGCCGCGCCCTTCCGCGGCCATCTTTACCGCCAGGTCGCGAGCACCTTCCATGCCCTCATCCTTGCTCACCAGAATCAGTTCGGCGCCGTAAGCGGTCATGGCGGCCTTGCGCTCGGCGCTCGAGTTGTCCGGCATGATCAGGATGAACTTGTAGCCCTTGATCGCCGCGGCCATGGCCAGGGCGATGCCGGTGTTGCCGGAGGTGGCTTCGATCAGCGTATCGCCGGGCTTGATGTCGCCCCGCGCTTCGGCCCGCGCGATCATCGACAACGCGGGCCTGTCCTTGACCGAGCCGGCCGGGTTGTTGCCTTCGAGTTTTACCAGGATGGTGTTGCTGGTTTCGCCGGGCAGACGCTGCAGGCGAACCAGGGGGGTGTTGCCGACGCAATCGGCGATGGTCGGGTACTGAATTGTCATGGCTTCGATGGACCGCACAGCCTTTGAGAGGCGCACATGATACCGGCAACCATCGGCCACGGGCAGACCGCAATACCCTTGCTTCGGTCAGGCGGGCATCGCGAAACGGCTGCCGATGCACCCCACGCCCTACCCATTCGGCGAAGCAGGCAGACGAACGGCTCAGCAGATTGGACGTACGAAGATTTTGCCAACCGCAGCGATCAAGCTTGGCTAACTGGGGTCAGTGATCAAGCAGGTTGCTTAAAAACTACCTGCATTGGCAATACATCGTTAAAAGCAGCCTCAGAATGCTCATTTAGTACAACCAAACTCCGCATCTTCGGCTCCTTTTGCCTCGTCTTGCCTGCCTCGCCGACGTTTTTTAACAGCCTGCCAGGTCTGTAATCAGTTACATATTTTCCTTCCGCCCCAGACAAGGAACATCCCATGCACGTCGGACGAGCTGCCCTGGTTCCCTCGATACTGTTGTTGAGCCTCACCGCCTGTACTCAACCGGACCGCCCGTCCAGCGAAATCCCGCCCGCGCCAGAGGCGTCCAGCGGCTACTCGGCCAAACCCGGCTGGGCCTTTCAGCGTTTCGCCGTGGCCGCAGCCAACCCGCTGGCAACCGAAGCCGGCTACGAGATTCT
>NZ_POUL01000003.1 GCF_002890895.1 Stutzerimonas stutzeri | reverse complement strand
GGCTGGAGCACTATCTACGTTACAGGCTCGAGGCCTTGGAGCGAGCTCGGCTTCCTGACCTTCCCCCGATGATCAGTCGGGGACTATTGCCCACAATGAGGCAGCAGTCGAGATACAAGGAGCGAGCTTGCTCGCGAACCTGCTGAGGCGCCTCGATCCACCGGTTGTTCGTGCGAACCCAGGATCCACACTGGCTAGCCGAAATTAGCTAGTGCCACCGTTCAATCGTCCAGTGACGGCCCGATCATCTCGGCCAGCTGCGGATACACACCTGGACAGGCGACAAGATAAGGATTGCCGAGCAGCAACCCATCATTGCGGAAGAAGTCGTTGACATGACCGCCCGCCTCTTTCACCAGCACCAGCCCGGCCATGCAGTCCCAACTTTTCAGCTCCGTTTCGTAGTAGCCGAGCAGTCTTCCGGCCGCCACGTAGGCGGTCATCAGTGCGCCTGAGCCGTTTCGGAAGAACATGCCACCTTCGGCCAGCAGCTTTTCCATGAATGGAATGAAGTGTTCTTTACCACGCGGATGAAACGTGCCGGTGGCGGTCACGCCTTGCCCGACGTGTGTTGCCGTGCTGACCTTCAACGGCGTGTCATTGACGAATGCACCTCTACCCAGACAACCATGAAACAGCTCGTTGTGGTTGGGGTCGGCGATTGCGCCCAGGTGCGGCTCGCCGTCGATCAGCAAGCCGATCGACACGCACCAGTTGTGCAGGCCATTGACGAAGCAGGCGGTGCCATCGATCGGGTCGATGACCCAGACGCAGCGTGCGCCCAGATCAGCCGAGCCACTTTCTTCCCCGAGGAAGCCGTCCTCAGGGAAGAGCTGAGTCAAGCGCTCACGGATAAAGACTTCGATCTGCTTGTCGGCAATGCTGACCACGTCCTGCAGATCGTCGCCCTTGTGTTCGACGGTCAGTGCCTCACGCTTGCGATAGAAGTCCATGCCCAGCTGCGCGGCCTCGAGGGCAAGGGATTTGGCGCTGGCATAGCGCGCGTCGATATCGAGGAATTGCTCGGAAGTCATGACCGTCCTGTGAAGCGAGTGCGCGGCTGCCGCGCGGAAGGCGGATTCTAGAGAATTGGTGGCGTTGGGCATACCGGACGATGCGTCTCACGCGCGGGAGCGCGCTGACAAGGGGTCCACCTGGCGCGACTGACCAGGCGGAGCCGCTCACCATGCTCAGCGCTATTCGTCGCCCTGCTCGTGCAGGCGCACATTGAGCTCATCGACCACCGGCGCCCATTCGGCGTCGTCCATCAGCTGCTCCTTGAGAAACGAGCCTTGGGCTTCGCTCCAGAACGGCGCTTCGGAAACCTTCATATGGTTCGGGATCGGGCGGTGGCTGGCGATGAAGGCGTCAATACTGGCCGGGTCCGAAGGCAGGCCGAGTTGTTCGAAAAGTGTACCGAGGTCTTTGTTAGGTAATTCCATGAACGGGCTCCGTCAGGCTATGCAGGAAGTCTGGACCGCCTCGCGGCAATCCTCTTCTAGATAGAGGCGGTGGAGCGCTGCACAGTTCAACCGGAATCGGGCTCGGGTCCAAGGCCTGTTCGTTTTACGTATCAAGCGGAAACAAAAAACCCGCCGCAGCCCTGGGGCTGCGACAGGTTGGAAAGGGTCAAGCGGCCTTGTCGAACAGCTGCCGTCCCTGATCGAGGCATTGATCGACCAGCCACTTGCCATGGGCGATGGATGCCCGCTGTGCCTGTTCGAGCTCCGCCATGAAGGCGTGCCCAACCGGAAGCGCCATGCGTCGGGTGGTCTGCCCCTGGGGATTGCTGATACGGCATCCACCGGCCCAGGGGGTCGGCGTGCCTGGATGTTCCATTACCTCTGCGGTAATGACGTGGTCACGGTATTCACACTGCATCATGGTCATGGTGTCACCTCGCCTGCTGGTGGCACGGGTTGGCCGCTGGAGCTCGCCTACGTGCCCTGGTAATCCCCCTTCGTCTCCGTTGAATTGCGCAGAATCTCGAGCGCGCAATGGCTCGGCATCCAGTGCTGCTCCTCCATTGTGTATAGCACAGGCACAAATGCTCGCAGGGCCGGTCATCGGATCGATGCGGCCGTGCGAGAACGGGCTATGGAAGGTATTTAGCGGGCGGCAGGCTTCGCGGGTGAAGCCTGCCAGGGGCGAGAGGACGTCAGAAGTCAGGAGCTGCGCAGTTGCTCGTCGGCAAGAAAATCTTCTTCAAGCAAGGCGTCACGGCCTTCGACTTCCAGGGTCTCGCCTTCGAGAGGCGTCGGGGCTGAGGCACGCTTGCTGCGCAGCTTGCCGAATTGATGATTCAACGCATTGTTGAGCTTGTCGATGGCGCCATCGACCGCCAGCTCCAGCGAGGCCGCCTTGTGCGTGACCGATACCGGTTGCAGGCCTTTGGGTCGAGCCTCGATCTGGCAGCGCTTGTCCTGCGCGCCAGCCTTAACGCCGTTCTCGTCGTTCAGGTGCACCACGACGCGGGTGACTTCGTCGTCGAATCGATCCAGCTTGTCGGCAACACTGCCACTGACCCACTCAACGAGACGGGCGCTGCCTTCGATGTGGTTATCGCTATGAACTTGGATCTGCATATGCTCTTCCTTCTACGCGATCAGGTAACCACCGTTCAGCCACAAACGGCCTGATCTAGGAATGCCACTATTGGGCAGAATAAGCAAGACCAAGAAATCCGCGTTTCGCTTGTGGTCAATCGCCCGGTTCGGGCGGTGTGATATCGAGAAATCGAATCAGCTGTCAGCTGACAATTTCTTCTTCGGGTAGATGTCGTAACGGCTGGACTTGCCCTCGAGGCTGTAGCCCGGCTTGGGTCCGTCGATGGTCGGCGCTTTGCGTGGCCGCTTCACCACTACCCGGTGGCTGGCCAGCGCCAAAGCCTGTTCGAGCAAGGCGCCAGCGTCCAGATCGTCGCCAACAAAGGGCCGGAACAGGCGCATTTCCTTTTTCACCAATGCGCTTTTTTCCCGGTGCGGAAACATCGGATCAAGATAGATGACCTGCGGCGGTTCGCCCTGCCACTGGCCCATCAGCTCGATGGCATTGCCCTGCTGTAGACGCATACGATCGACGATAGCGCGCACCTCAGCATCCTCAAAACCACGTCGCAAACCATCCTCCAGCAGTGCGGCAATCAATGGCTGACGCTCGAACATCACCATTTCGCAGCCCAGCGTGGCCAGCACGAAAGCATCTCGGCCGAGGCCCGCCGTGGCGTCGAGCACACGGGGACGGATGCCGGGTTGGATACCTACCGCCTTGGCGATCATTTGCCCGCTGCCACCGCCGAACTGACGACGATGCGCAGCGCCGCCTTCGACGAAATCCACCAGCACCGGCCCTGGCGCGTGCGGGCCGAGCAGCTGCAGCTGCAGGCCGGCCTCCCCGAGCTGCAGGGCGAACTCCGCCTCGTCCGCTTGCATCGGCAACCCCAGCCGTGACGCCCAGGCACCGACCAGCTCCGCAAATTGCGGTGCGAGGGCTTCGATACGGACCAACGGGCATGAGGCGGTCATAGGGGAAACTCAGGGTCGGAAAAACGCCGCATTCTGCCAGAGGCAACGCCCGGATGCCTCAGCGGCACATGCCGAAACCGCCCATATCCACATGGAAATGATTGTGATGGGCCGCGTTGTACTCAGGGCTCAGGGTGATCTTGAAAACATTGCAGGCGGCTGCCTTTACTTCGCGTAGGAAGCGCGCTTTGTCGTCATCGCCCTTCCAGTCACGCGCTACGGTAATGCGTGTGCCGTCCTCCAGCCTGAAGCCGGCCAGGTCCAGCGCGTTTGCCGAAGCGTGCTGGCTTCGCCTGTTGCTTCGCGCGATATTGCGGCAGGCGAAGCTGCCGAAATGATCGACCCGAACCACAGGCTGGCCGAATACCCGCTGTGCGGCAGGCTGCATTCCATGCCTTTCGAACAGTGCATAGGCCGCAGCCAGTGGGCAGGTGGCTAAAAATGCATTGTTGAACCGAACCGCCGAACCACTGACACGTACCGCATTGTCCACCGGACAGCCAGACTGCGGCGTGCTGTCAGGCACGGCTACATAGTTCAGATCGGAAGTCTTCAATGCCTGCTCGCACAGTGCACGATCCTGCTGTAACCGCTGCAGTTTGAACGAGGTCAGCAGGTTCGGCGTCTCGCGGATATCCAGTGGCGCCCAGGGGTTCCACTTCGCCGGGACGTCGACATGCCCACGCCAGACGGCGTAGGCGAACCCAGCCAGCGCGACGAGCAGCAACAGGAAGAAACGGCCGAAGGTCATAGGCTTTTCGGCAACGCCGAGACTTGAAGGTTGCAGCGCAGCCGCTAGTGTTCTGGACTTTCAGCGCTGCCCAGGCGCGCCGAGCAGTGAGAGCTGCGAATCGGTTTGCATGGGCGACGCGGCTAATGGCGGCAAGCCTGGGAGCCGCACGCTGAGAAGGTCATGGAAGCGCATGGCCAGCTCCGGCGCCAGTTGGTTGTCAGGGGTATGCAGGTAAACATGCGGGCGCTTGCCCGCCTCTATCCACTCAGCGACCTTGCTCAGCCAAGGGGCCAGAAAGCGATCGTTCGCTTCCAATTCGGGATGCCCGACAAATCTGAGCTGCGGAGATTCGCTGAACGCCGCAGGCCGCACCGGTAACCGTGGTTTCTTGCGCTGCGCATGCAGCAACGCAGGATCGCTGGACCGACAGCTGAACAGCGCACGGGTGTCCATGCAGATCCGCTCGACGCCTCGCTCACGCAGCATCCGGTTCAACGCCCGCTCCTCTTCGCCTTTGCCAAAGAACGCGGCATGCCGCACTTCCACGGCAAGCGGGCGATCCAGCGTCTCGATCAGCTGCGCCAGCTCGTCAAGACGCGCCGGGCCGAACGACGCGGGCAGCTGCAACCAGAACGGCGTCACCCGTGACCCAAGGGGCGCCAGGAGGGTACGGAACGAGCGGATCAGATCCTCGACTTCACGTAAATCAGGCGCCTGACTGATATCACGCGGCAGCTTGGCGCAGAAGCGGAAGCCTACCGGCATCAGGGCCGCCCAGCGCTCAATTTTCTCCTCCGAAGGCCACGCATAAAGCGTGGTGTTGCCCTCGACCGTGTTGAACACCGAGCAATAGCGCGCCAGATATTCGCTTGCGGGCAGCCCAGACGGATAGAGCGAACCGCGCCATCCGGCGTCGTTCCACGAGGGGCAACCAAGAAAATAGGGAAGGTTCAAACGCGTTCAATACGCCTCAGGCGTAGAGATCAAGGCCGAGCACTTCATGGGCGTCAAGGTCGGCCGTGAAGCTGGCGGTAGTGCCATAGCTCTGCAGCGCCTGCGTGGCACGACTGGTGAGCGGACGTTCCATCATGGCTTCAAAGCGCGCCGGCATGAAGTCGCCGGAGATAACCGAACCGTAATCGGCCGACTGGCTCTTACTGCTTCGGGCGAGGTGTTCGTAGGTGGAATCGGCTTGACTGGCCGGCGTGACGATGGACTCGCGCGCCTGTTCCGCAGCCCTTTCGCTTTCGCGATAAGGGACCGGCGCACTGCCAGGATGGGCAGGACGTTCGATGGGATAGGCTGAGGGGGCGAGACCGTTGAGGCGCATCATTCACCTGTTCAAGTTCGTCGACTCTAGCGAGCCGACCCACAATTGGCAATGCCGCTGGTCATCGCGGGGCCTTGGGCGTGGCGACATTGTCACGCAGGTAGATCGGCTGGGCCTGATCGGCCTCTACGGCTTCTCCGCGCGCCCAGGCAAAGCCGGCCAGCGTGAGCAGATCCAAAGCATGCGGCAGCAGGGTCGCCTCGCTTGCAGAGGGCTGAACGGCGAGCCGCGCGGCATAACCCCAGCCGGTGCCCGCACCGAACCATTGGCCTTCGCTTGCGCGAGGCAAGCTGACCTGCTCTGGCGGCAACACCGCCTCGCTGCCAGCCAGCTGCATTTCACCCTGCTGCAGCCGGTAGCAACCCCAGTAGACCTCGTCCATGCGGGCGTCGATCGCCACCGCGACCTGCTCCGCTCCCTGCTCTCGGTGCGCCCGCTGGGCAATGGTTGCCAGGGTCGAGACAGGCAGTACCGGCCGCTCCAGCGCGAACGCCAGCCCCTGTACCACACCAACCGCAATACGCACTCCGGTAAAAGCACCGGGGCCACGGCCAAACGCCAGCGCATCGACTGCCGATAGCGCGATGCCTGCCTCGCTCAGGAGTGTCTGGATCATGGGTAGAAGACGCTGGGCATGCAGCCGCGGGATCACCTCGTAATGGCTCAGCACTCGACCGTCATGCAGCAGCGCGACGGAGCAGGCTTCGGTGGCGGTATCCAGGGCCAGCAGCGTGGTCATCAGATGTTCCGGTCAGCAGCGAAAAGGGTCGCGATTGTAGCAGTTGCGCTTGCGTCGATTGAATATCGAACGACCTCGACAACAAGCAGATAGGTAGAAAACAAAAACGGCCCGCAAGCGGGCCGTTTCGGACATCCAGAAATGTCAGCTAAGCGCTGCCATCACCTTGGCGGTAATCTCTTCCACAGTGCCGACGCCTTCGACGCGGCTGCACTTGGGCGTGCCCTGCACCGCTTCCAGGTTCTGGTAGAAGGCGACCAGCGGCTTGGTCTGGGAATGGTAAAGGCTCAGACGATGACGGATGGTTTCCTCGAGATCGTCCTTGCGCTGAATCAGCTCTTCGCCGGTCAGATCATCGACTCCAGCCACCTTCGGCGGGTTGTGCTCGGTGTGGTAAACGCGCCCTGAAGCCGGGTGTACGCGACGACCCGACAGGCGACCGACGATCTCCTCGTCGTCTACTGCAATCTCCAGCACGTGGTCCAGGTGAACGCCCGCATCACGCAGCGCTTCGGCCTGGGGAATGGTGCGAGGGAAGCCATCAAAGAGGAAACCGTTGGCGCAATCAGGCTGCTGCAGCCGCTCCTGGATCAACGCAATGATGATCTCGTCGGATACCAGACCACCACTGTCCATGACGTCCTTGACCTGCAGGCCCAGCGGCGATTCAGCCTTGACCGCTGCACGCAACATGTCGCCAGTGGAGATCTGCGGAACGGTGAACTTCTCGGTGATGAAGCGGGCCTGTGTGCCTTTCCCGGCACCCGGCGCTCCCAGCAGAATGATGCGCATGGAGTAAGTCCTCAAGTTTGCAAATGGATGCCGCCAGGATCGATGCAACGCACTCTCAGCTCTGGCGAATCAAAAAATCTGGTCTGCCGCCATGCGACAAAAGGTTGAACACGATACACAGCGCACAGAATGCAGACAAGCGGCGCCCGTGGCGCCGCAACAAGCTGGTCAAGACGGGCCTGATAGCACAAGAAAATGCCACAGACTGCTCATGAAAGCGTTTCCCAAACGCGACCTGAGCAGCCCCTATGAGCGTCAGCCGGTGTTGCGTAATCCGGCTGCAATGCCTGCCACGCTGACCAGCAAGGCTTGCTCCAGAGGGCTTTCCGCCGGGCTTTGCTGTTGCCGTGAACGTGCCAGCAGTTCGGTCTGCATCAGATGCAGCGGATCGAGATAGGTATTGCGCAGGCTGAACGCTTCAAGGCTGGTTGGGTTGTGCGCCAGCAGCACTGACTGCCCGGTCAACTCGAGCACCGCTGCAATCGCCTGCGACAATCTGTCACGCAGATCACACCCTAACGGCAGCAGCTCTGCGCTGACCAGACGCGCGTCGTAGCGCTCGGCGATCTCCGCGTCGGCCTTGGCCAGAACCATCTCGAGCATGTCGATGCGGGTACTGAAAAACGGCCAGTGCTCGCGCATCGTCTTGAGCCGTTCATGTTCGCCCCGCTCCAGCGCGCCACGCAGTGCCTGTTCCCAGCCCAGCCAGGCGGGCAGCATCAGTCGCGTCTGGGTCCAGGCGAATATCCAGGGAATCGCGCGCAGACTTTCGACACCGCCTTCGCGGCGCTTCGATGGGCGGCTGCCCAGCGGCAGACGTCCAAGCTCCTGTTCCGGCGTTGCCCGGCGGAAATACTCAACGAACTGCGGATGGTCGCGCACCACGCTGCGGTAGGTCGACACGCCGTCTGCCGCGAGCTTTTCCATGGTTTCACGCCAGTCCGGCTCGGGCATCGGTGGAGGCAGCAAGGTCGCTTCGAGCACAGCGGCCAGGTAAAGGCTGAGGTTTTGCTCGGCGATATCCGGCAGGCCGAACTTGAAACGGATCATTTCCCCCTGCTCGGTGGTTCGGAATCGCCCCGCCACCGATCCCGGTGGCTGCGAAAGAATGGCCGCGTGGGCCGGTCCACCGCCACGTCCAACCGTGCCGCCACGGCCGTGGAACAGCAGCAGTTCAACTTGATGGTCACGGCAGATCTCGACCAGGCTTTCCTGCGCACGGTACTGCGCCCAGGCCGCCGCGGTGGTGCCGGCATCCTTTGCAGAATCCGAATAGCCGATCATCACTTCCTGGGGGCCGTGCAGACGCTGCCGATAGCCGGGCAACCCAAGCAGTTTGTCGATGGCCGGGCCGGCATTGTCGAGATCAGCGAGTGTCTCGAACAGCGGCACGACTCGCATTGGGCGTTGCAGCCCGGCCTCCTTGAGCAGCAGCTGTACTGCCAGCACATCCGAGGCGCCCTTGGCCATGGAGATGACATAGGAGCCGAGCGAGGCGCCGGGGGCCTGTGCCACTACGCGGCAGGTATCCAGCACTTCTGCCGTTTCGGCCGAGGGTTGGAAGTTCGGCGGTAGCAACGGTCGACGGTTGTTCAATTCCAGCTGCAGGAAATCCAGACGCTGCTGCTCATCCCACTGATCGTACTGGCCGATACCCAGGTAATCGGTAATCTCCGCCAGCGCCGCGACATGCCGGGACGAGTCCTGACGGACATCCAGACGCACCAGAAACAGACCGAACGCAGCGGCCCGGCGCAGGGTGTCGAGCAAGTCGCCGTCGGCGATCATGCCCATGCCGCAGGCGTGCAGCGAGTGGTAACAGAGCTCCAGCGGTTCGCACAGATCGCGGTTGTCCAGCAACACGTCTGCTGGTGCAGACTGGTCATGCTCGATCGCCACACTGACCCAGTCGCGCGTGGCCTGCAGACGTTCGCGCAGGGTCTTGAGCAGGGCTCGGTAGGGCTCGGCCGACTGCCCGCTGCGGCTGAGCAGTTCATCGCTGGCGGTCTGCATCGATAGCGCTGTGATCAAGCCGTCGATATCGCGCAGGAACAGGTCTGCCGCAACCCAGCGCGCCAAGAGCAGGACCTCCCGGGTTACCTTCGCCGTCACATTGGGGTTGCCGTCACGGTCTCCGCCCATCCAGGACGCAAAACGGATCGGCGCGACGTCCAGCGGCAGATGCAGGCTGGTGGAGCGTTTAAGCGCCTGATCGGTCTGCCGCAATACATTCGGAAGCGCTTGCCACAGCGAGTTCTCGATCACGGCAAAGCCCCACTTCGCCTCCTCCACCGGTGTTGGGCGGCTGCGACGAATCTCTTCGGTGTGCCAGGCCTCGGCCACAAGCCGCTGCAGGCGCAGCTCGATCTTGGCCAGTTCACCCTGGCCAAGGTCAGTGTGATCCCGCGCCGCCAGCTGCGCGGCAATGGCGTCGTATTTCTGAATCAAGGTGCGCCGCGAGACTTCGGTCGGATGTGCGGTCAGCACCAGCTCGATATCGAGTCGGCCAACCTGGCGTGCCAGGAACTCCTGGCCAAATCCTTCGCCTTTAAGGCGTTCGAGCAGGCCATCCAATGCGCCGGCTTCGGAAGGAGCCGGCTCGTCGGGCCGCCGTCTGCGCACCTGATGATATTGCTCGGCAATATTGGCCAGGTTGAGAAACTGACTGAAGGCCCGGGTCATCGGCAGCATCTCGTCGTCGCCCAGCCCATCGAGCGTTTCCTGCAGGAGTCGGGCCCCGTCTGCCGAGCCGCGGCGCGCGCCCTTGGCGCCCTTGCGGATGCGCTCGATCTTGTCGAAGAAGGCATCGCCGTGTTGCTCGCGAATTGCATTGCCCAGCAGCTCGCCAAGCAGATGAACGTTTTCACGCAGACGCGCGTCAATCTTCGCCATGTTCGCCTCTCTTTACAGGCCGCCGCATCGGAAGTTCGTAAACGAATGCTCACGATGCTGAACGGCTACGCTGTAGGAACCGTCCAAACAGAGTGCACAGCGTCTACGACGAAGACAAGGCATAGCAGAACAAGCCTGTCGATGCTGGCTCGCAATACCCGCCAATATTGCTCGCGAGGCGAGCTAAGGATGGAGCTAGATGAAAATTTCAGAACTGGTCCGTGAATGGGAAAGCAGTGCAAAGGGCCGCATGAGCGCCGCCCAGTACACCATCCCATTGGATGTCGAAAGCGCGGCAAGGCTGGCAGCTCTGGCCGAGATGTATCCGAAGCGCAGCACTGAAGAGCTGCTCGGTGAGCTGGTCGGCGCAGCCCTCGAAGGGATCGAGACCAGCCTTCCCTACGAGCAGGGTTCCAAGGTCATTTCGACGGACGAGCAAGGCGACCCGATCTACGAAGACATCGGACCAACGCCGCGCTTCCTGGCACTCGCGCGTAAACATCTCGAGCGTTTGCTTGCCGAACGGGCTGAAAATTCTGATCGGTCCTGAGACGCTGAAAACAGCCGTCCGTGGCGTATCGAGGTAGCGTTTTCTCGCCACCTCGCGCCTTGTTCGATGGCTCTAGATCGCTGCCTTCTCATCGTTGCGTTTGTTTTTTACTGGAACGATTGCAGCCAGCTGGCCTCACAAAAACATGCCCGTTCTGATTGCTGACCATTTTTAACAAGTGCAAGCCACAGCGTAACGGGCACTGTTTTCGATATCCCATCCGATATCCCAATGGAGACTGGCCATGAAAATGAACACCATCGAAAGCCCGCTATCGCGATTCCAGCTACCCAAGCTGGCAGCCGTTGCACTTGGGGGCCTGTTGCTGGTTGGCTGTGCCGGCAATCCACCCAACGAGCAGTTCGCTGTAACCGAATCGGCCGTCCGTAGCGCCGTCAGCGCTGGGGCTACCCAGTACGCTCCCGTGGACATGCGTGCCGCTCAGGAAAAGTGGAAGCAAGCCGAACTTGCCATGCAGAAAGAAAACTATGACGAAGCCCGTCGACTTGCACAGCAGGCCGAATGGGACGCACGCGTTGCGGAGCGCAAGGCACAAGCTGCCAAGGCCCAAAAGGCCGTTGAGGACGCCCAGAAGGGAATTCAGGAGCTGCGCGAAGAAAGCATGCGCGGCCTTCAGCAGTAACCCTTTCCCTTCCGCACTCCCTTTAGCAGAGGATGAATCGACATGCATAAGCTAGTAGCCATCCCCACAGCGATCGCCATGAGCATCGGTCTTGCTGCTTGCTCGTCGCAGCCTAACCAGAATCTGGAAACGGCACGCAGCGAGTTCGCATCACTGCAGAGCAATCCGCTGTCACAAAAATATGCCGCCCTGGAAACCCAGGACGCTTCCAAACAACTCGACGAAGCCAACAAGGCCTATCTGAGCGACGCGGATGAAGAGCGCGTCGACCAGCTTGCCTATCTGGCCAACCGCCGGATTGACCTGGCCGAGCAGACCATTGAATTGCGCAAGGCTGAGCAACAGATCGAGCAGGCATCCACCAAGCGCGCGCAGGCGCGGCTTGAATCTCGCGAGGCGATGCTCAAGCGTCAGCAGGACGAGATCCGCCAGCTGCAGCAGGACCTGGAGGCCAAGCAGACCGAGCGCGGCACTCTGGTAACCTTTGGCGACGTGTTGTTCGACCTGAACAAGGCTGAGCTCAAGTCAGCCGGCATGCGTGATGTACAGAAGCTGGCGGAGTTTCTAAACGAAAATCCGGAGCGCAAGGTCATGGTCGAAGGCTATACCGATAGCACCGGCTCCGACTCTTACAACCAGCAGCTGTCGGAGCGTCGAGCTGAAGCGGTGCGCCGTGCGCTGGTCCGTTCCGGTGTGGAAATCGATCGAATCCAGACCGTCGGCTACGGTGAAGCGTATCCGGTCGCAAGCAACGACTCGCCAGCAAGCCGGGCGATGAATCGTCGCGTCGAAGTGACGATCTCCAACGATAACAAGCGCGTAGCACCGCGCTCTTCCATGCAGCAATAGCCGCTCGGAAACGCGTCGGCAGTACCGAAGCCCGCCTTATGGCGGGCTTCTTGTTTTCATGGCGGTGCGACGCTACGGCTTGGTTGCCGGAGCCCGCTCGGTCGGCACCTGCTGACCCATGCAGCGGATCGCGCGCTTGCGGTTATCCACCAGCACACCGGTCAGGCCTTTCTGCTCGGTATCGAAAAGCACCAGCACACCGTCGATGCACTCCGCGACCTGGGGCGCGGGCTTGAGCGAGACCCGATAGTCTTCACCGGGAATGGTCTTGAGCATCGTGTAGTCGGCCAGCAACAGGGCGTCCTCCGGCTTGGCGATGTGCACGTAACCATAGAAGGAGAGCACCGCAACGGTGCCTATGACGCTGCCGATGGCGGTGAGAATCAGCGGAATGGGGTTGCGTTCGGACATGACGGGGTCGCCTGATCAAAGGGCCGGTATTGTCGCAAAAATAACGGCTTGAGCGCGAAGCCCGCTCGCTGCCCGCCCCGATCATTCGACGTGGAGCCCTTCCGCCAGGGCCGGCTTGCCGCGAAAGTGCCAGCAAACTTGTTTGGCAGTAATCGTCCACCATTGCCAAGACGAATAGCTCTTCCCGCTCACACGCTAACCATCGAAGGTTGTTCAACTGCTGCGCTGCCATGCTTGCCGTTGCACGCGAGCGTCCACCTGCCTTCAATAGAACGAGCCCGACATGGTCCTATCCGCCAGCCCCGACGCCCCCGACCTGAACCAAGCCTTCGCTGCAGTCCCAGACCTGATCGCTTATTGGGCCAGGCATCGGCCGGACCAATCGGCGCTACTTCAAGATGGGCGCCGCCTGAGTTACGCAGAACTCGACACCTTGATCAGCAGCGTCGCCGCCGCGCTGCAGCGTGACGGTCTGCTGCCCGGCAACTCGTTGGCGATCTGTGCCTACAACTCGATTGAATACGCCGTCGTGTTTCTCGGCGCGTTGCGCGCCGGCTTAGCCGTGGCACCGCTGGCGCCCTCGGCCAGTGCCGAAAGCCTGCTGACCATGCTCGCTGACGCCGCGCCCCGCCTGCTATTTATTGACGCTAATGCGGCGCAACACCTGGAGCCGGTAGAAGCACGCTTGCCCTGTCCAACCCTGCGTCTGGACCAGACGGCGGCGAATGGACTGTCCGGTTGGCTGAGTGATGCCACGCCGGAGCCTGTAGCGATCCAGCCGGAATGGGCGTTCAACATCATCTATTCATCCGGCACCACCGGCGAGCCCAAGGGTATCGTGCAATCGCACGCGATGCGTTGGGCCCATGTTCGACGCAGTGCCGCCTACGGATACGGCGATGAGGCCACCACGCTTATCTCCACGCCGCTGTACTCCAACACCACGCTGGTGGCGTTTCTCCCAACCCTGGCTCTGGGCAGCTGCGTGGTGCTGATGAGCAAGTTCGACGCGGGCGAATACCTGCGCCTCGCCCAGCAGCACCAGGTGACCCATACGATGCTGGTGCCAGTGCAGTACCAGCGGCTCATGGCGCGCGAGGACTTCGAGCAATACGACCTCAGCCGTTTCCGCTACAAGATGTGCACCAGCGCGCCGTTCGGTGCCGCACTGAAAGCCGAAGTCCTGGCGCGCTGGCCCGGCGGGCTGATCGACACCTACGGCATGACCGAAGGCGGCGGCACCTGCATTCTGGCTGCGCACGAGTACCCGGATAAATTGCACACGGTCGGCCGTCCGGCTGAGGGGCATGACATTCGTGTGATTGACGATGAAGGCCACGAGTTGCCTGTCGGCTCGATTGGAGAAATCGTCGGACATTCCCCCGCAATGATGACCGGCTACCTGAACAAGCCCGAGAAAACGGCCGAAGCCGAATGGTTCGACCCCAGCGATAAACGCTTCATCCGTACCGGCGACATTGGTCGCTTCGATGCGGACGGGTTCCTGACGCTGGTTGACCGCAAAAAGGACATGATCATTTCCGGCGGTTTCAATCTCTACCCTAGCGATCTCGAGGCGATTCTGCGTGAGCATCCGGCCATCGCCGATGTCGCTGTGGTCGGCGTGCCATCGACGCGCTGGGGTGAAACGCCGGTCGCCTTCGTGGTGCTCGCCAAGGGCGAGATGGCGACCCCCGAGGCGCTGCTGGACGGGTTCAACAGCCGCGTGGGCAAGACGCAACGCCTGGCGCAACTGGTGCTGACGGACGAGCTGCCGCGCAGTGCCATCGGTAAAGTGCTCAAGCGTCAACTACGCGATCAATACCAGGCTGAGCACGGCGCAGCTGACTGAAGAGAACCAGCCAGCGCCCCCGGGCGCTGGCGCCGCGGCCGGGGCGGCTCATCGAGACCGCAACGTGCCTGGTGCGGATCAATAACCGCGCTGGATATCAATCACGCCGCTGATGGTTCGGCCATCTTCCAGCGCGACGATCTTCTCGGCGATCTGAACGATGGTCGCCTCGCGCAGCGTTCGCGCGGAAACATGCGGGGTGAGCGACACCTGCGGCATCTGCCAGAACGGATGCGAAGACGGCAGCGGTTCCTCACGGAACACGTCCAGCACTGCGCGAGTCACCTTGCCCTCTTCGATGGCACGGCAGAGATCCTCATCGACCAGATGCTCGCCGCGACCCACGTTGACGACTACCGCGTCAGGCCGCAGCCGTGACAGCAGCGAATAGTCGATCAGATCGCGGGTGCTGTCGGTCAAGGGCAGCGTATTGACCAGCACGCGTGTTTCACCAAGAAAATCATTCAACCCTGTCTCGCCAGCAAAGCAGCGCACGCCGTCGAGGCGGTGCTCGGAGCGCGACCATCCCATCACCGGGTACTCCAGCGTCGCCAGCGTTTTGGCGACACGCTGGCCAATATGCCCGAGCCCGAGCACGCCAACCGGCCACTCGCTGCGTTCGATGGGGCGCCGCAGCTTCCACTGACCGGCCGCCTGCTGTTCACGATAGGCGTCCATGTCACGGCTGATGCCGATCACGTGATAGGCCACGTATTCAGCCATTTGCACCGCCATGCCCGCGTCTTCGAGGCGAACAATCGGAATGTCGCGTGGCAGATTCGGCATGCGTACCAGCGCATCCACGCCGGCGCCGAGGTTGAACACGGCCTTCAGCTGCGGCTCTTTATCGAACAGCGCAGCGGGTGGATGCCAGACGATGGCGTAATCCGCACCGCAACCCGGATTGTACGGCTGCCAGACCTGGATATCGGCGTCTGGCAGCTGTTGCTGAATCAGGCTGGTCCAGCGCTCGGGTTTGGGATCGGCGGCGACGAAGAGGATTTTCATGCTCACTCCGTTTTATTCCTTGGAAGACATCTGCAACGCGCAAAGCGTACTGCTATATCGCATAGACATGCCCATTGGCTTCCAGCAGGCGCAACAAGGCAGGCCAGGTCAGTTTGGCGGCGCTGCCCAGCTCTGCGGATTGCTGGCGCGTCGTTTCGATGGCAGCGGCTGACGGCATGTGCGTCGGGCCGCAGGCCTGGGCGCGGACCTGAATCTCGCAGGCCTTCATCAGGAAGTAGAGGTAGGTGAAGGCTTCGGCGACGGTGCCGCCCGCCGTCAGCACGCCGTGGTTGCGCAGCATCATCATGCGCTTGTCGCCGAGGTCGCGGATCAGCCGCTCGCGTTCGCTCAAGTCCAACGCCACGCCTTCGTATTCGTGATAGCAGAGGTGATCGAGGCAGAGCATCGCCGTCTGGCTCAGCGGCAGCAGTCCATCGCGATGCGCCGAGACTGCCACACCGTCGGCGGCGTGAAGATGCATCACCGCCCCGGCGTCCTCACGCCCCATGTGCACGGCGCTGTGGATGGTGAAGCCGGCCGGGTTGACCCGATGCAGGCTGCCGCTCTGAACAATTTGCCCTTCCTGATCCACCTTTACCAACGACGAGGCGGTGATCTCCTGGAACAACAGCCCGTACGGATTGATCAGAAAATGATGTTCCGGCCCCGGCACGCGGGCGGAGAGATGGGTGAACACCAGATCATCCCAGCCGAAGTGCGCGACCAAACGATAGGCGGCAGCCAAGTCCTTGCGCACCTGCCATTCGGCTTCCCGGTTCGTAGCGGTTGAATCTTGCATCGCATCTGCTCCGTTGATTTGGAAGGCGCCAGCCGGCGCGGGCCCTTGTAATTGCTTGTCGCCCCTCAGGCCTGTTCGGCGCCGACGGCGTGTTTGCGGTTTTCTTCTTCCTGCAGCGCACGCCACATCAGCTTGCCAGTGGAGGAGCGAGGCAACGAGCTGACGAACTCCACATAGACCGGCGCCTTGTAGGCGGCCATCTCGGCCTTGCACCAGTCGATGATGTCCTGCTCGCTGACCTGCCCGGCCTGGCCCTCACGCAGCACAATGCACGCCTTCACCGTCTCGCCGCGCTTGGGGTCGGGCCGCGAGATAACGCAGCACTCCTGAATGGCCGGGTGGCGATACATCAGGCTTTCTACTTCCGACGGCCAGACCTTGAATCCGGAGGCATTGATCATCCGCTTGACCCGGTCGACCAGGAAGAAATAGCCCTCTTCATCGTAGTAGCCCATGTCGCCGGTGCGGAAAAATCGGTGGCCGTCCAGTTCGATGAACGCGCGCTCGGTTTCTTCAGGGCGGTTCCAGTAGCCCTGGAACAGTTGCGGCCCACGGCTGACGATTTCGCCCACTTCATCCGGGCCAAGCTCCTGCCCGGTGTTCAGGTCGATGACGCGGCTGTCGACGTCGAACACCGGAATCCCGAGGCACTGCGCCTTGGGTCGCGGCACCGGGTTGATGTGGGTGGCGGCGATGGTCTCGGAAAGCCCATAGCCTTCGATGTAGCGCAGGCCGGTCAGCCGATGCAGCTTTTCTTCCACCGCTTTGGGCATCGCCGCGCCACCGCCACCGACGCTGACCAGACTGGACAGGTCGTAGCGCTCCAAATCCGGATCGGAGAGAAAATCGATGGCCATGGTGGCGATGTTGACCCAGCCGGTCACCTGGTGGCGCTCGATCAGCTGCGCGGCAACCTTGCGGTCCCAGCGGGTCATGATCACGGCGGTGCCACCGTTGTAGATCGGCCCGCTCATGGCCCCCTGCATGCCGGTCACATGGAAATACGGCAGGGTTGCGAGGATCACCGATTCGCTGGTGCTGTTGGTCCAGACCACCCGATGAATGATGGTCGCCATGGCCGAGCGATGGGTGTGCATGCAGCCTTTTGGCGCGCCGGTGGTGCCGGAGCTGTAGGGGAACACGCAGAGATCGTCCGGCCCGGCCGTGTGCGGGCCGGGTCTGCAGCCTGCGTTGAGGGCATCACGCCAGCCGACGCCCCCCGTGAAACTCGGGGTGACCGCCGCAGCCTGCACTTCAGCCGGCAGCGCCAGGTCGGTGGGCACTCGCACGTAGTCTGAATACGCGGCGACCACGACATGGCGTAGGTTCGCGGTTCCGACCAGCGGAGCGATGAAGCCGGTCAGCTCCTGCCCACAAAGGCACACGGAGGCGCCGGTGTCGTGCAGATAGTGCTCCAGCTCGGCGCTGTGGTTCATGGGGTTTACCGGGATCACCACAGCATCGGCGCGCAGAATCGCGTAATAGGCGATGGTGAATTGCGGGGAGTTCTGCATGTACAGCAGTACCCGATCGCCTTTTTCCACGCCCAGATGCTGAAGGTAACCGGCCAGCGCCTCCACCTCGCGCAGGAGTTCGGTATAGGTGATCAGGGTGTCGTAATAGACGATGGCTGGCTTGTCGGGAAAACGCCGCGCCGAGATCTCGAGATTGGTGAACAGGCTGGTTTCCGGCACGCTCAGGTGCTTGGGCAGATCGTCAGGCCAGACCGCATGATGACGAGTGAACATTACAGAACTCCTGAATCGCAATTGTTGGCCAGATCGGCCACAGCCCACTCTTCGCCCCATTCGAGCCAGGCACGGGTTTCGCGCAGCGGGGTGATGGCGATGCGCTTCTCGCGCAGCGCTGCGACGTCGAGTTCGGGGTCCGTGAGGTGAGCCGATGAGTGCTCGAAGCCAAGCCACCAGTACGGCAAGCCTCGCCCGTCATGGCCCGCCTGCAAACGCGGCCGGGTGATCGAGCCATGGGACTGACGGGTCATTCGCAGATGGCTGACAAGGTCAGCCGAGCACGCCGGGAAATTCACGTTCCAGCAGCAGCCGTTCTCTTCGCGACGTGCCCACAGCGCACGGATGGTAGCCGCGGCGTAGCGCTCGACGCCTGACCAGTCGATGGCGGTTCGATCAAGGAAGGCCTGGCTCAGACCGATAGCCGGCACGCCCAGCAGATCAGCACTGAGCACCGCCCCAAGGGTGCCGGAATAAGGCACCGAGTCGCCGATGTTCGCCCCGCTGTTGATGCCGGACAGCACCAGATCCGGCGGCGCGTCCTGCAGCCATTCGGCCATGGCGAACATGACGCAGTCCGACGGCGTGCCGGAGACGGCGAAGCGGCGTTCACCGTGGTGGTACACCCGCAACGGCGCATGCACCGAAATGCCCTGACCCGTGCCGCTCTGGTCGTGCTCGGGTGCGACCACCCAGACTTCCTCGGCCAGTTGCGCGGCAATTCGCTCGAGCAGTGCCAACCCCGGCGCGGCGATACCGTCGTCATTGGTCAGAAGGACGCGCCGTAATAATGGTTTGCTCATGCCACCACCCCGCTATTGCCACGCTGGGCGATCCGCCAGCCCGCCTCAGCCAAGAGACCGGCACGTTGGCCAACCTGCAACGCATCGGCATTGCTGGCATTGCCCTGCAGGGCTCGCGCATACACGCCCTGCAGAATCGCCGCGAGCCGGAACAGTGAAAACGCCACGAACACATGCCAGTCGTCGATGCCGTCACGCCCGCTCTTCAGGCAATACCGTTGCAGCACCTCGTGCTCTGACGGAATACCCTGCGCCTTCAGATCGATGCCGATCAGACCACGCAAACCGTCGACGCCGGCTGGCAGGTGATACGGCAGGCAGAAGTAGGCCAGGTCCGCCAGCGGATGGCCGACGGTGGACAGCTCCCAATCCAGAATCGCCGCGACCTTCGCCTCGCCCGGCGCGAAGATCAGATTGCCGAGGCGGTAGTCACCGTGGGCAATGGCGCATTCGTCTTGCTGCGGGACCTGCTCCGGCAGCCATTGCATCAGATGTTCCATCGCCGGCATGTCGCCGGTGCGAGACGCCTGATACTGACCGGACCAGCGTTTCACCTGACGGGCGAAATAGCCCTGAGCCTTGCCGAAATCGCTCAACCCCGCCGCTTCAACGTCGACCTGATGCAGCGCGGCCAGCGTATCGATAGCGGCCAGGTGGATCGATTGGCGTTCGGCGACCGGCAATTCGTCCAGGGCCGGGTGACTAAAGATTCGTCCTTCAATGTGGTCCATTACGTAGAACGCGGTGCCGATGATGCTTTCGTCTTCGCACAGCAGGTACACCGAGGGCACCGGCACGCTGCTGTGCTCGGAGAGCGCACGGATCACCTTGTACTCGCGTTCGACCATGTGCGCCGAGGGCAGCACCTTGCCCGGCGGTTTCTTGCGCAGCACGTAACGGCGCCCGGCGCTTTCCAGAAGGTAGGTGGGGTTGGACTGGCCGCCTTGAAACTGATGGACCAGCAGATCGTCACCCATCTGCGGCAGATGCTCGCGCAGGTATCGAGCCAACACCGCCTCGTCGAATCGATGGGCAGGCAGCACGTCGATCAGCTCGGGTTCGTTCATCGTTGCGCCCTCAACATGCGGTTTCGCCACCATCGGCGACGATCACCTGGCCAGTGATATAGGCACTGGCGGGCGCCGCCAGGAATACCGCCAAACCGGCAATATCCACCGGCTCACCGATACGGCGCAGCGGTGTCTTTTCGGCGGCGCGGCGAACCCGCTCGGGATCATCGAGCAATGCCTTGGCGAAATCGGTACGCACCAGCCCCGGCGCGATGGCGTTGACGCGGATGCCCTTTGGTCCCCACTCCGCCGCGAGATTGCGCGCCAGTGCCGCTTCGGCGGCCTTGGAAACGCCATAGGTACCGATCACGGTGTTGCCGCGCAATCCCGCAATGCTGGAAAGCATGATGACCGCGCCTTCGCCACGCTCGGCCATTTGCGGCAGCACCATGTTGGACAGCCAGAAGGTGCCCTTGACGTTGGTGTCCATGATCTTGTCCCAGGCGTCGTCGGTCAGCTCGCTGGTGGGACCGTAAACCGGGTTGGTAGCCGCGTTGCAGACCAGCACGTCGATGCGCCCCCAGGTCTGCAAGGTGGTGTCGACCAGCCGTTGCAGATCTTCCTTGCGCCCCACGTGGCAGGGCACGGCGATGGCCTCGAAGCCAGCCGCGTTCAGCTCGGCAGCAACGGCTTCGCAGGCGTCGGCCTTGCGGCTGGAAATCACCACCCGTGCGCCGCAACGGGCCATTTCTTCGGCGATGGAGCGACCGATACCGCGAGTGGAACCCGTGATCAGCGCCACCTTTCCAGACAGGTCGAATAAGGGATTGGTCATCGGACGGCATCCTTCTTGTTGTTTTGGTGGAGGCTCAGCGCTTGCTGGCGTAGTTCTTCAGTTCCAGCTTGGCGATGGTGTCCAGATGCACCTCGTCCGGGCCGTCGGCCAGCCGCAGGGTCCGCTGGTGCGCCCAGGCTGCCGCCAGGAAGCTGTCCTGGCTGACACCCTTGGCGCCATGGACCTGAATCGCACGGTCCAGCACCCGCAGCGCCATGCTCGGTGCGGCGGCCTTGATCATCGCAATCTCCTGACGTGCCACCTTGTTGCCAACGGTGTCCATCATGCGTGCCGCCTTCAGCGTCAGCAGGCGGGTCTGTTCGATTTCGATACGGGACCGGGCGATGTCCTTGCGGATCGAGTCGAAGTCAGCCAGCGGCTTGCCAAACGCGACACGCGAATGCACGCGCTCGCACATGGCTTGCAGGGCACGCTCGGCCACGCCGATGGTGCGCATGCAATGGTGAATGCGCCCTGGGCCGAGCCGCCCCTGGGCGATCTCGAAGCCGCGGCCCTCGCCGAGCAGCATGTTGCTGGCAGGCACGCGGACGTTGTTGTAATGGATTTCGGCATGGCCATGAGGCGCATGGTCGTAACCGAACACGTGGAGCGCACGGACGATCTCGACGCCCGGTGTGTCCAGCGGCACGAGGATCATCGACTGTTGCCGATGCCGCTCGGCCGAGGGATCGGTCTTGCCCATGACGATGGCGATCTTGCAGGTGGTGGTCATTGCGCCCGACGACCACCACTTCTGCCCGTTGATCACGTATTCGTCGCCTTCGTGGCGGATCTCGCAGGCGATGTTGGTTGCGTCGGATGACGCAACGTCGGGTTCGGTCATGGAGAAGCAGGAGCGAATCTCGCCGTTGAGCAGCGGCTTGAGCCACTGTTCCTGCTGCTCGGGCGTGCCGTAGCGCGCCAGGACTTCCATGTTGCCGGTATCCGGCGCTGAGCAGTTGAACACCTCGGCGGCGACATGGGAGCGGCCCATGATTTCGCAGAGGTGCGCGTACTCGAAATTGGTCAGTCCGGCGCCGTGTTCGCTTTCCGGCAGGAACAGATTCCACAAACCTTGCGCTCGGGCCTTGAGCTTCAATTCCTCGAGGATCGGCGGTGGTGCCCAGCGGTTGCTGGCGGTGGCGACCTGCTCGTGAAAGACGTGTTCGTTCGGGTAGATATGTTCATCCATGAACGCCGTGAGTTGCTGCTGGAGTTCCAGCGCATTGCCGGTCAGTTCATACATCGCCGTCTTCCTTCTTGTTGTTGGGCACGAGGAAATCCACAGGCACGCCTTGCGCCTGTTCGCTGCCAGAGCGTAGCCGGAAGGTCGCCTCGCCAATCGCCAGCAGGCGATCGTCCGCGTCGCGCACCTCACCCGAGCTATTGAAAATGCGTGTCCCACCGGCCCGTCGCCGACCAATGGCGCGTATCACACCGCCCGAGCATTGGCCGGTGAAGGTGGTGTTGAGCACCAGGGTGATGGCCTTGCGAACGCGTCCCGGATAAGGGCAATAGGTGCCAGCCTCCGCGAGCACCACATCCAGCAGCGCAGTCATCACGCCGCCATGAAGCACGCCGGCCATATTCAGATGACAGGCCTGCACATCGAGCTCGATCACGGCTTCGTCTTCGGTCCAGGACACCTGACGATAGCCAAGCACCTGATGAAAGCCAGGCAGGTCGCTGCCTCCACTGATGGGCAAATGATTGGTCCGGCTGTCATCGACCGGCAGCTCCGTTTCCTGACCGTTCATCGTGTCACTACCGCATAGCCACCGGCCGCTGCAGAACCGGAGCCTGGACCTTGCGTCTGGGTGTCTCTTGCATCGAGGCGCATGACGAGTCCTCTCGATTGTTTTTGTGGGGGAGTCCTCTTCTTTTCGAAGCTGGCATGCAGGAAACGCTGAGTCAATTCGGAATCCAGTTCCATCAGGCAGAATTATGATGCCCCACAAACAGAACCGTCTAAGCTCAACCTTTGCTGGACAGACCACGATCAATCAGTCGCTGCACACCGGACCTGTTATCGAGAAAGGCAGCGATAGCCTTCTGCTAGCGCTTGAAAAAGCTCCGCGCTATGTTAGCTTTCGAGCAGCTTTGCAAAAGTCAGTTCTGCTGTGCGAAACAAGCATGCGACGCACGTGATACAAAGATGGCCTCAGCCAGACAATTACAACAAGAGGACGCGTTATGAAATCCATGCTCAAAAAGCTACTCGTTCCCGCCGGTTTGTTAGCGATGGCGGTCTCTGCCATGGCTCCGCAGATGGCTGCCGCACAGGACGTCACCAAATGGCGCGTGCAATCGCATTGGCCGAGCGCCAGCAGCTCCTACCAGGACAGCCTTGTCAGACTCAAGAATGAAATCGAGCGGCGCACCGACGGGCGCCTGCAGTTGCAGTTATTCGAATCCGGCGCGCTGTTCAAACCGCAGGAAACCTTCAATGCCGTCAGCCGTGGCATCGTCCAGATGGGCACCATCTCTCCCGGCTACGCGCAGGACAAGATGACCCTCGCCGGTATCGCTTCCGGCCTGCCCTTCGCCTTCCAGAATGTCTGGGAGGCTGCCTACTTCCATAAGCAGATGGGCTTCGAAGACATGCTTCGTGAAGAAGCCGCGCAACACGGCGTCTACTGGTCGACCGACAAGGTCTACCCAACCGAGATGGTGGTGAAGAAGCCAATCAACAGCTGGGAAGACTTCACCAAGCTGAAGATTCGTTCATCCGGTGCGCTGCAGAAGTTTCTCGACGAGGCTGGTGCCTCGACCACCTATCTGCCTGGCGGCGAACTGTACCCGGCGCTCGATACCGGCGTGGTTGATGGTGCCCATTGGGGTGCCGTGCAAGGTGCCGCCAGCATGAGCTTCTACGAAGTGGCGAAGAATCACGTGCGACCCGCACTGAACATCGCCGGCACCGATGTGATCATCATCAGCCAGAAGGCGCTGGACAAGCTGTCCGAGCGCGACCAGGAGATCGTCAAACAGATCCTCGATGAGCAGTTCTGGTACCGCACCAACGAGTACCTGTACCAGGAACAGATCGCCTTGCAGAAGGCCATCAAGGAACAGGGCGTGAAGGTCAACGTACTGCCGGATGACGTCCAGGCGCGGCTTCGTGAAGTCGCGAAAAAGACCTGGGAAGAAGAAGGCAAGCGTAGCGACAAGTCGGCTGAAGCCTTGCAAAAGCTCAAGACCTTCCTCAGTGACCTCGGTTACCAGTAACCCCCTCGCCTGACCCACTCCCGACGCGGTCACGCGTCGGGGGTGCGATTCGCTCAATCCTTGCTCGTGGGGCCCGTCATGCGCCTGATCCATGCCTACATCAACGGCATCACCCGGCTCAACGAATTCATCGGCCGCTGGGTGGCCTACCTGATCTTTCTTATCTTCGCGCTGCTGCTGCTCGAAGTGTTCATGCGCTACCTGTTCTCGAGCCCGACCTCCTGGACCAACGAATTCGGACAGATGTTGTTCGGCGCTTATGTGGTGCTATCCGGCGGCTACGTAATGGCGCACCGCGACCACGTCAACGTCGACCTGCTCTACGCCTCGTTCAGCCCGCGCACACGCGCCTGGGTCGACATCTTCACCTCCAGCATGTTTTTCCTGTTTATGGCCGCGCTGCTGTATTTCGGCAGCTCCATGGCCTGGGAGTCGGTTCAAGGCATGGAAACCTCCTACTCCGCCTGGAATCCGCCGATCTGGCCGATCAAGGCGATGATTCCACTCGGCACCTTGCTGTTGTTGCTGCAGGGTATTGCCAAGCTGTTGCAGGACATCCTTATTGCACTGGGCCGTGAATCGGTCAGCGATACCCGCCACGCGGGGGATGCGCCATGAGCATCGAAATCACCACGTTGCTGTTCTTCCTGACGCTGGTCTTCTTTCTTGTACTCGGGCTGCCGCTGGCCTTCGTGCTGGGCGGTGTCTCGGTGCTGTTCCTCTATTTCACCTGGGGCGTTGACGCCTTCTACATGGTCGCTTCGCAGATGTGGGGCACCATGGAAAGCTTCACCCTGGTGGCCATCCCGCTGTTCGTGTTCATGGCCATGCTGCTCGAACGAACCGGGGTGGCGCGCGACCTCTATCGCATGATGCACCTGTGGTGCGGCGGCATGCGTGGCGGGCTGGCGATCGGCACGCTGGGGATCTGTGCGGTGTTCGGCGCCATGGTCGGCATCAGCGGCGCGGCGGTCGTGGCAATGGGTACCATTGCCCTGCCGGCCATGCTCGAACGCGGCTATGACAAGCGCATGGTGCTTGGCTGCATCAACACCGGTGGCGGCTGGGGCATTCTGATTCCGCCGAGCATCATGATGATTCTCTACGCGATGATCAGCGGTCAGTCGGTCGGCAAAATGTTCGCAGCCGGCGTCCTGCCGGGCCTGTTGCTGGTTGGGCTGACAGTCACCTACGTGCTGGTGCGCTCGTTCCTGCAACCTCATCTGGCACCTGCACTACCCAAGGAAGAGCGAGGCAGTTGGGCCGAAAAGCTGCGCGCGGTGCGTGCCGTGCTGCTGCCCATCGGCATCGTGGTGATGGTGCTCGGATCGATCATCGGTGGTTTTACGACCCCGACCGAGGCGGCCGCCATGGGCGTGTTCGGTGCACTGATCTCCGCCGCCGTCTATCGCAAGCTGAACTGGCCAGTCCTGCAGGAAGCCGCTATCCGCACCTTCAAGCTGACCGGCATGATCGCCTGGATCCTGTTCGCGGCTCACGCGTTCAGCTCGGCCTATCAGGGCATGGGCGCGCAATCGCTGATCGAGGGCCTGATGATGGACCTGCCCGGCGGCCGTTGGGCAATCATCATCGTCATGATGGCGATCGTCTTCGTCATGGGCATGTTGCTCGATCCCGTCGGCATCATGCTGATCACCCTGCCGGTTTTCCTGCCGATCGTCGCTTCACTCGGCTTCGATCCGATCTGGTTCGGCGTGCTGTTCGTGATCAACATGGAGATCGGTTACATGACGCCGCCGTTCGGGTTTAACCTCTTCTACCTGAAAGGCATCGTCCCGCCCGGCATCACCATGAAGGACATCTACTGGTCGGTAATTCCCTTCGTGATCGTCAACATCATCGGCATGGGCATCATCATGCTGTTCCCCGAGATCGCGACCTATCTGCCGAACACGCTGTTCTGACCAAGCGCGTGGGAACAAAAAAGCCGGAGCAGATGCTCCGGCTTTTTCATGCGTGTCTATCAGATGATGTTCGCGTAGTCCGCTTCGATGCGGTCCAGGCTCAGGTGGTTGAGGAAGTTGGAGAAGCACATCCAGGCCGACAGCGCATTGAGGTCCTGGAACTGCTGCGGCAGGTACTTCGGCGGCGCCACCATACCCTCATCGACCAGCTGGCGCAGGGTGCGCATGTCTTCCAGCGTGGTCTTGCCGCAGAACAGCAGCGGGATCTGCTCCAGCTTGCCCTTACGCACCGCCAGCTGGATGTAGTTGTAGATCATGATGAAACCCTTCAGGTAGGACAGGTCCTTGGTGAAGGGCAAGCCATCGGGAGACGAGCCGCGAAATACGCGACTGGCATTGCCGTAGCTGTCGTCGTCGGAATAGCCCTGCTCGCGGAAAAAACCGAAGACGTCGAGAAAATCCGCACCCTCTTCCGCCATGTGGATGGCACGGGTACGGTTGGTGAGCTTGCGCAGGCGCGTCGGGTAGGAGGCGAAAGCGATGACCTCCATCAGGATCGCCAGGCCTTCCTGAGTCACGGTTGAGGACGGCGGGCCCTTGGCCAGGAAGGTGCATATCGGCTGGTTCTGCCCGTTAAGCGTGGTGCCGACATGGACCAGCCCCTCGTGGACTTCCAGCGCCCGTACGTCGCGTTCGTTGAACATCGCATCGCTGCGAATCTTGATGTAATCAGCGCCGGCGGCGGCATCGGCAAGAATGCCGTCTGATTCGAATACGCGAATCACGCCTTCACCCTCGCCAAACACCAGATCCAGCCGGCGCTGCAACAAGTCCACCGCCTGCGGTGCGGTAAGCACTTTGGCTTCGTCCTTGAGGTCGCCGCGGTCAGCAATGTTGTTCAGATAGTCGGACAGCATCAGTCCGAGGTCGGCGAGCGTCGGGTCACCGGCATGAAAGGCGTCAGAAGCAGCGCCGTAAAGCTCTTGGGAAATCAGGCCGAAATCGGCGGTGCCGCGTGCTTCGAGCATGCGGATCACCATCCGGTATTCCTTGCACATGCGCCGCATGATCTGCCCGACCGGGTTGAACTGGCCCAGTTGACGGGTGATGTCGCGTTCGATGTTCTGGAACTCTTCCTTCTTGGCGCTGGAATCAAAGCCAAGCGGACGGCCTTCGTAGTAAGCGCGGTCGACCTGAGGCAGCTCACGGGCGCCAGCGGCAAAAAAACCTTGGCGAATGCTGTCGTCCCATTTCACCGCATCAAGCACACGCAGCGGGGTCTGCGCTTCGACGATACGTTCGGACAGACCGCGCACCGTAAGCTGGTATTCATCCAGGTTGTTACGGGTATTCATCCGTACCTCGTCAGTGATGAGCCATAGCTTTCAACTTATACACCAGCGGACCGTGGCATTCCGGGCCCGGTTCGCGAACTGCCTGCTGGGCGTATAGAAGTGTGTCGGCCGGCACTAAGCAATCTGTACCCAGCCGAAACCGCGAACTGGCTTACCCAAGCCTTGGCACATCAGCCTGGGCATGACCACGGCAATATGCCCACCTACCCTCTGCTGCAGTCACATCGCAGCGTGGGGATGACAGCCGCTCGACCAATTCGCCGGGCGGCTGGGCGCCTTGATCAGATCTCGGGACGCATGTGCGGGAACAGGATCACGTCGCGAATCGATGGCGAGTTGGTCAGCAGCATGACCAGACGGTCGATGCCGATACCTTCACCGGCTGTCGGCGGCATGCCGTATTCCAGCGCGCGGACGAAGTCGGCATCGAAATGCATGGCTTCGTCATCACCGGCATCTTTGTCACGAACCTGCGCGTGGAAGCGCTCGGCCTGATCCTCGGCATCGTTTAACTCGGAGTAGGCGTTGGCGATCTCGCGGCCGCCGATGAACAGCTCGAAGCGATCAGTGACGTTCGGATCGTCGTTGCTACGACGCGCCAGCGGCGAGACTTCGAACGGATAACGGGTGATGAACGTCGGCTGCTCAAGCTTGTGCTCGACCAACTCCTCGAAAATCATCACCTGCAACTTGCCCAGCCCTTCGAAGCCGAGCACCTTGGCGCCGGCCTTTTTGGCGATGGCTCGGGCGGTGTCGACGTCTTGCAGGTCGGCAGCGCTGATCTCCGGGTTGAACTTGAGGATCGCGTCGAACACGGACAGACGTGCAAAGGGCTCGCCGAAGTGGAACAGCTTGTCGCCGTACGGCACGTCGGTGCTGCCCAGGACCAACTGCGCCAGCTCGCGGAACAGTTCTTCGGTCAGATCCATGTTGTCTTCGTAGTCAGCGTAGGCCTGGTAGAACTCGAGCATGGTGAACTCGGGGTTGTGCCGGGTCGAAACGCCTTCGTTACGGAAGTTGCGGTTGATCTCGAAGACGCGCTCGAAGCCACCGACCACCAGGCGCTTGAGGTACAGCTCAGGGGCGATGCGCAGGAACATCGGCAGGTCCAGCGCGTTGTGGTGGGTCTCGAACGGCTTGGCCGCGGCGCCACCGGGGATGGTCTGCAGCATCGGCGTTTCCACTTCGAGGAAGTCGCGCTCGTTGAGGAATTTGCGGATGTGGCCGATCACCTGCGAACGCACACGGAAGGTGTGGCGGGTTTCCTCGTTGACGATCAGGTCGACGTAGCGCTGGCGATAACGCTGCTCGGTGTCGGTCAGGCCGTGGTGCTTGTCCGGCAGCGGACGCAGCGACTTGGTCAGTAGCCGTACGTCGGTCATCTCGACATACAGGTCGCCCTTACCGGAACGCGCCAGCGTGCCCTCAGCGGCAATGATGTCGCCCAGATCCCAATGCTTGATGGCTTCCAGCGTCTCGGCTGGCAACGTCTTGCGGTTGACATAGACCTGGATACGCCCGGTCATGTCCTGCAACACCATGAAAGCGCCACGGTTAAGCATGATGCGTCCAGCCACCTTCACCGGGATCGCCGCTTCTGCCAGCTCTTCCTTGGTCTTGTCGACGTATTTCAGCTGCAGGTCGTTGCAGTAGCTGTCGCGACGGAAGTCATTGGGGAAAACGTCGCCTTTGGCGCGTTCAGCAGCCAGTTTTTCCTTGCGCTGAAGGATCAGGCTGTTTTCTTCCTCGTGGATGGCGTGCTGGTTCAGCGGTTGTTCGCTCATGGTTTAAAAATGCCTGGATCGAATGAATGAATCCCGGGGAGGGCGTGTTGGCAGGCGTTTCACTTCAGCCCACCGTGACCTGCCCCTGTTTTGGTGGGCGGAAGCCCACCCTACATCTGGACACTTGGAACTCGAGTTGGGTGAGCTGAGCGGCGTTCCGCTTCAGCCCACCCACACTGGCCAAGGTCAGTCGCGTTAAAGCCCTTGCTTGAGACTGGCTTCGAGATACTGGTCGATGTCGCCGTCCAGCACCTTCTGGCAGTCGCTACGTTCCACGCCGGTACGTAAATCCTTGATGCGCGAGTCGTCGAGCACATAGGAGCGAATCTGATGACCCCAACCGATATCGGACTTGGTGTCTTCCAGCGCCTGGGAGGCCGCGTTGCGCTTCTGCATTTCCTGCTCGTACAACCGGGCCCGCAGCATTTTCATGGCGGTGTCCTTGTTGGCGTGCTGGGAACGCTCGTTCTGGCAGGCCACCACTGTGTTCGTCGGTACGTGGGTAATACGTACCGCCGAGTCGGTGGTGTTGACGTGCTGACCACCGGCACCGGAAGAGCGGTAGGTGTCGATGCGCAGGTCGGCCGGATTGATGTCGATCTCGACCCTGTCGTCGATCTCGGGCGAGACGAACACTGCCGAAAATGACGTGTGGCGGCGGGCGCCAGAGTCGAACGGACTCTTACGCACCAGCCGGTGCACACCAATCTCGGTGCGCAACCAGCCGAAGGCGTATTCGCCCTTGATGTGGACGGTAGCGCCCTTGATGCCGGCGACTTCACCTTCGGACAGTTCGACGATCTCGGCACTGAAACCGCGCTTGTCGGCCCAGCGCAGGTACATGCGCAGGAGAATGTTGGCCCAGTCCTGCGCCTCGGTGCCGCCGGAACCGGCCTGGATATCCAGGTAGCAGTTGTTCGGGTCCATTTCGCCGCTGAACATGCGGCGGAATTCCAGCCCCTCGAGGATGCCGCGCAGACGCTCCAGCTCGGCCGCGACGTCGTCTACGGCGCTCTGGTCATCTTCTTCGACAGCCATGTCGAGCAGGTCGCGGGAATCGGCCAGTCCACCTTCGAGATCGTCGATGGTTTCGACGATCTGCGCCAGGGTAGCGCGCTCGCGGCCCAGGTTCTGGGCGTACTCAGGTTTGTTCCAGACGTTCGGGTCTTCGAGCTCGCGGTTTACTTCAACAAGACGATCATGCTTCTGATCGTAGTCAAAGATACCCCCGAATTGACTGGGTGCGGTCGGACAGGTCCTTGATGCTGTTGAGGATCGGGTTGATTTCCATAGGTCGGCAGCTCTCAATCGGACGTTGCGAAAAGCCGGCGATTATAGCGCAGCTGACCGTGACTGACAGCCCACGCGGGACCGTCGGCGCGGCGAATGTCAAGCAGATTGACCAGGGCTCGTTGGAAAGGCGGCGTGCTCGCCGCCCGATTTGGGATCAGGCGGAAACGCCGCGCACCTGGCTTTCCAGTTCGGCCTTCAACTGCGGATCGAGCTTCAGCTGCCGGGCCAGCTCATCCAGGTAGGCGCGCTCCATGAACTGCTCCTCATCCACCATCAAGACACTGGCAAGGTACATCTCCGAAGCCATTTCAGGTGTAGTGGCAGCCGCGGCCACATCTACTGGATCGAGCGGCTTGTTCAGCTCCGCCTCAAGCCAGTGCTGCAATTCAGGGTCGTCAGTGAGCTGGGCCAGCTCGGCCTCGATCATCTTACGCTCCTGATCGTCGACATGACCGTCGGCTTTAGCCGCAGCGACCAGCGCCTTGAGGATGCCACGACTGTGCACTTCAACCTGGTCTGGCGGAAGTCGGTCGACCGTCTTCGGCTCAGTGCGCGATGCGCTCGCAGCTGCTGCGGTACCCTGTTGAGCCTGCTGCGCCTGCCAGTTGCCATAGGCTTTGTAGGCCAGCATGCCGAGTGCGGCCAGACCACCATAGGTGACAGCCTTGCCACCCATGCGACGTCCGCTTCGGCTGCCCAGCAACATGCCGAGCGCACCGGTCGCCAGCGCACCCTTTCCACGCCCGCCAGCGCCTCCAAGCAGGCTACCCAGAGGCCCACCTGCGCCGGAGAGCATGTCGCCGAGCGAGCCGCCGCTGGTACTGTTGGTATTACCGGGGCGCGTAACCGAGCCCTGCTGCTTCTGCAGAAGATCCTGCCCGGATTTGAGCAGTTGATCGAGCAAACCGGAGGTTTTCATGAAAATACCTGTATACGAAGTGATGGATTAATCGAGCGAATCGGGAACCTGTCGGATCGGCGTATTGCGGTGGGCCGCACGCACATACTGGGCAGGCCAGGGCACCGAGCTGTTACGAAGATCTTCGGCGGCATGTAGCGGCCAGTACGGATCACGCAACAGCTCACGGGCCAGCAGGATCAGGTCGGCCTGGCCGGTGCGCAGAATGTGTTCGGCCTGGACAGCCTCGGTGATCATGCCGACGGTGCCGGTGGCGATACCCGCCTCGCGGCGGACCTGCTCGGCGAACTGGGTCTGGTAGCCCGGCCCAACCGGGATCTCCGCGTTGACCGCCGTGCCGCCCGACGAGACGTCGATCATGTCGACGCCCAGCGTCTTTAGCCGGCGCGCCAGTTCGACGGTTTCTTCCGAGTTCCATCCGTCCTGGACCCAGTCGGTTGCGGACAGGCGAACGAACAGCGGCAACTCTTCCGGCCATACCGCCCGTACCGCCTCGGTCACCTCCAAAAGCAGCCGGATGCGGTTTTCAAACGAGCCGCCATAGGCATCCTGGCGCTGGTTGGACAGCGGTGAAAGGAACTGATGCAGCAAGTAGCCGTGGGCGGCGTGTATTTCGGCAATATTGAAGCCAGCCGCGAGTGACCGCTCGGCAGCGCGAATAAACGCCTGAATGACATCCTGAATCCCCGCCACGTCGAGTGCGGTTGGAACCGCATGTTCCGGGTCGAATGCAATGGTCGACGGACCTACCGGGGTCCAGCCTCCGGCAGCGATGGGGACGCTGCCATGCCGCCCAAGCCAGGGCTGCCAGGTGCTGGCCTTGCGGCCGGCATGAGCCAGCTGAATCCCAGCGACGGAGCCCTGAGCCTCGATGAAGCGTGTGATTCGCCGAAGCGGCTCGATATGTTCGTCAGACCATATCCCCAGGTCCTCAGGCGAAATCCGTCCATTGGCCGAAACAGCGGTCGCCTCGATGATCACCAGCCCTGCCCCGCCCACTGCGCGGCTACCCAGGTGCACCAGATGCCAATCGTTGGCCATACCGGCCTTGGCCGAGTACTGACACATGGGCGATACGGCAATGCGATTGGGCAGGGTCAGCTGGCGCAAGGTGAGCGGCTGGAAGAGCTGGGTCATGGAAACCTCGACTGCAGGGGATGCGTTTTTGGACATCCTTCAGTACAGACTGTTTCGGTGACTTTGCTCCTCCTGGATGGTGTTTACCGAGAATTCGGTGACCGCGTGTTGCACACCGGCGTGAGCCAACATTGATCGACCGCCGACATGACCTTCTGCGTACAAGGAGCGTCCACGCAAATCGCCGATCGCTATCCCAGCTCGGTCTTGTTCGGAAATATTGGAAGCTTGGGGGATGACAAACCACTCGCCATCCCCAGCAACTGCAGTTACGCCGCCTCTACCTCCACCGGTACGCCATTGAGTGCTGCGTTTCCCGACAAGGCATCGAGCTGGCGCTCGTCGGTGAGGTCGTTGGCACTGGCGCCCGGCTGGCGATTGGCAATCTCCAGCTGCGCACCGGGACGACCATGGCCCCAGCCATGCGGCAGGCTGACCACACCGGGCATCATCTCGTCGCTGACAGCCACTTCAACTTCGATCATGCCGACCCGCGAGCGTACCCGCACGCGCTGACCGTCAAGCAGCCCCAGCCGGCTCAGATCAGCCGGATTCATCAGCAGCTGATGGCGCGGCTTGCCCTTCACCAACCGGTGGTAGTTGTGCATCCAGGAGTTATTGCTGCGCACATGGCGGCGGCCTATCAGTACCAGCTGATCGGCCGGCGCCGCGATCGACGCCGCGAAACGCTGCAGATCACCGAGGAACAGCGGGGGCGCCGCCTGAACGCGCCGGCCTTCGGTTTTCAGTCGCCCGGCCAGATTGGGCTTCAGCGGACCAAGATCAAGCCCGTGCGGATAGTCACGCAGCCGGGAAAGACTCAAGTCCAGTTCGCTTTTCTCGCCATAAGGGCCGGCACGCAGGCCACGATCGATCATCTGTTCTGGCGCGACGGTGGGCTTGAGATCGCCGCCGGTGCGCGCCGCGAACGCCTTGGCCAAGCCGATGAAAATTTCCCAGTCATGCAGCGCACCCGCCGGCTTGCTGAGTACCGGCTCGTTGAAGCGGGTAACGTTGCGCACCGCGAACGTGTTGAAGGTGGTGTCGTAATGATCATGCTCCAACGGCGCCGTCGGCGGCAGGATCAGATCAGCGTAGCGGGTCGTTTCATTGATGTAGAAATCCACGCTGAGCATGAATTCCAGACCGTCGAGCGCCTGTTCCAGCTTGCGCCCGTTGGGTGTGGAAAGCACCGGATTGCCGGCTACCGTCACCAGCGCGCGAATCTGCCCGTCCCCTTCGGTAAGCATCTCCTCGGCCAGCGCTGAAACCGGCAGCTCGCCGCCGTATTCCGGCAGTCCTGAAACCCGGCTCTGCCAGCGGTTGAAGTGTCCGCCGGAGGTGTTTGCCACGAGATCCACCGCCGGCTCCGTGCACAGCGCGCCACCGACCCGATCCAGGTTGCCAGTGACCAGGTTGATCGACTGCACCAGCCACTGGCATAGCGTACCGAACGCCTGGGTCGAAACGCCCATCCGGCCGTAGCAGACCGCTTTGTCCGCCGCAGCGAAATCCCGCGCCAGTTGCCGAATCTGCACAGCCGGCACGCCGCAGCGCGGCCCCATTGCTTCCGCGGTGAAAGGTTTCACCGCCGCTCGGAGTTCATCCAGGTCCGCCACGGGAAGATGGCTGGCACGTGTAAGGTCTTCGTCAAAAAGCGTATTGAGCAGGCCGAAAAGCAGCGCCGCGTCTTCGCCCGGGCGGACGAACAGATGCTGATCGGCAATGGCTGCGGTTTCGCTGCGACGCGGGTCGACCACCACCAGCTTGCCGCCGCGTGTCTGCAGTGCCTTCAGCCGTTTTTCCACATCCGGGACGGTCATGATGCTGCCATTCGATGCCAGCGGATTACCGCCCAGTATCAGCATGAAGTCGGTGTGATCGATGTCTGGAATCGGGATCAACAGTCCGTGGCCGTACATCATCAGGCTGGTCAGGTGATGCGGCAGCTGATCGACCGAGGTGGCTGAAAAGCGATTGCGGGTTTTCAGCTGGCCCAGAAAATAGTTGCTGTGGGTCATCAGCCCGTAATTGTGCACGCTGGGGTTGCCCTGATAGACCGCCAGCGCATTATTGCCGTGACGCTCGCGAATCTCGGCGAACCGGTCTGCCACCAACGCGAAGGCTTCGTCCCACTCGATCGCCTGCCACTCGTTGCCCACCCGGCGCATCGGGTGGCGCAGGCGATCCGGATCGTTCTGGATGTCTTGCAACGCGACGGCCTTGGGGCAGATGTGACCACGACTGAAACTGTCCTGAGGGTCGCCCTTGATCGATACGATCTGCTCATCACGAGTTTCGATGGTCAGGCCGCAAATGGCCTCGCACAGGTGACAGGCACGGTGGTGCTGGGTCGTTTCGCTCATCGCGGGCTCCAGAGATTGTTCTTGTAATCAGAACACTCTAGGCCTGAGCCGGGCCTGCGCCAATCATGCACGCCCAGGCAAATAGCGCCCGATTCAGATAACCGATCTTGCTCAGGCCAGTCAGCGGAAGGCATGGGGGCCTGAAGCCCCAGCGGTCCGCAAACCGACACCACCTGCAGCAGCGAATCGCGCGAGTCTCTTGCGCCTTATATTGCGCAGGGTGCAGACCGAGCGGTCATCGCGCAGCGATATGCGCCACCAGCAACTGCACGCTTTCACGCCCGCGGAATTCATTGACGTCCAGCTTGTACGCCAGATCGGCCCAGCGCACCGTGGGGTTGGGCCAGAGTTCGCGGTCAATGTTGAACGCGATTCCATCGAGGGTCAGCGAGCCGCATTCGCTCTTGAGCACCATCTTCAGGTGCTTCTCGCCGACCAGCCGCTGCTGCACCAGCTGGAAAACGCCGTGAAACACTGGTTCGGGGAAGTGCTGCCCCCATGGCCCGGCGTTGCGCAGCGCCTTGGCCAGCTCTAGATGGAATTCCTCGACACTCAATTGGCCATCGGTCAGCAGACGCCCGGTGAGGTCGTCCTCACAGAGCTGACGACGCACCTCGGCATCGAATGCCGCGGCGAAGGCGCCGAAGTTAGCCTCGGGCAGCGACAGGCCAGCCGCCATCGCATGCCCGCCAAACTTGCTGATCAAACCCGGATGCCGCGCCGCAACCGCATCCAGCGCATCGCGGATATGAAACCCCGGCACTGACCGCGCCGAGCCCTTGAGCAGGCCTTCCCCAGCATCGGCGAAGGCGATGGTCGGACGGTGGTACCGCTCCTTGAGACGTGAGGCGAGGATGCCGATGACGCCCTGGTGCCAGTCCGGCTCGAACAAGCACAGGCCGAACGGCATGTCTTCAAGCGGCAGGTCTTTCAGCTGGGCCAGCGCCTCGCGTTGCATGCCCTGCTCAATGCCCTTGCGGTCCTGGTTGAGCTGGTCGAGCTGAACGGCCATGTCGCGCGCAAGCGCTTCGTCTTCGCAGAGCAGACACTCGATGCCTAAAGCCATATCGTCGAGGCGACCTGCCGCGTTCAAGCGCGGGCCCAGAATGAAGCCAAGATCGGTCGAGGTAATGCGGCTGTGATCGCGCCCGGCAACCTCCAGAATTGCCCTCAACCCCGGCCGTGCACGACCGGCACGGATTCGAGCCAAACCTTGATGCACGAGGATGCGGTTGTTTGCATCCAGCGGCACCACGTCAGCGACGCTGCCCAGCGCCACCAGATCCAGCAGCTCGGCCAGGTTCGGCTCCGCCCAGCCACTGCGGCTGAACCAGCCCCTCTCGCGAAGTGCCGCACGCAAGGCCAGCAACACGTAGAAAATCACCCCGACGCCAGCAATGCACTTGCTTGGAAAGGCGCATTCAGGCTGGTTGGGGTTGACGATGGCATCTGCCGCTGGCAATTCGGTACCAGGCAGGTGATGGTCGGTCACCAGGACCTTGAGGCCTGCCGCCTTGGCTGCCGCTACGCCGTCGACGCTGGAAATGCCGTTATCCACCGTCACCAGCAGATCAGGCCGACGCTCGAGCGCCACGGTAACAATCTCTGGCGTCAGACCGTAGCCGTACTCGAAGCGATTGGGCACCAGATAATCCACGTGCGCAGCACCCAGCTGACGAAGGCCCAGCACACCCACGGTACTGGCGGTTGCGCCGTCGGCGTCAAAGTCACCCACGAACAGAATGCGCTGACGAGTTTCGATTGCTTCGACCAGCAGCGCCACAGCGGCGTCGATGCCCTTGAGTTGACCGTAGGGGATCAAGCGCGCCAAGCCTTTGTTCAGCTCGCTAATCGACTGCACGCCACGGGCGGCGTAGAGACGCGTCAACAGCGGCGGCAGGTCTCCCAGGTCGGGAAGCTGCTCGGGAAGGGGGCGAGGTTCGATACGCATCTGTTGATTATCCGGTGCAGCGTGAAGTGGGTGACAGTCATAGCGGAGGGCGCAGGCTGGCCATAGCGGCGGACATGGTAGACGCTACCGCGCAGAGGCGGCTCCTGATTCCGATGGTCAGGCAGCCACGGCAGAAGTACCGACGCAGCAGGCGCCGCTTGAGCTGGCCGCAAGCATACAGCAATGAATTATTGCCGGGCTGCCCGCCGACGGTGTGCCCTATGATCAGGCATCGCGCATCAATGCTCTATCATCGTGACAACCGCGCAAGGCCAATACGAAACCCGCCATTACCCCGGAGACCGGCATGAAGCGCCTGCTACTTAATTGCGACATTGGCGAGAGTTTCGGAGCCTGGACAATGGGTCTGGACGCCGAAGTCATGCCTTTCATCGATTGTGCAAACGTAGCTTGTGGATTTCACGCGTCGGACCCGCAAATCATGCGCCGCACAGTGGCCCTGGCCACAGAGCATCAGGTCATGATCGGTGCGCACCCGGCCTACCCTGACCTGGCCGGTTTCGGGCGCCGCTCCATGGCTTGCAGCCCGGACGAGGTGGAGAACATGCTGCTCTATCAGATCGGCGCGCTGGAAGGCATCTGCCGCGCGGAGGGCAACCAGGTCAGCTATGTCAAACCCCACGGAGCTCTCTACAACGACATGATGCGCAAGCCCGAACTGCTTCGCGCGGTCATGAAAGCCGTCATCGCCTACTCGCCAACGCTGCCCTTGATGCTGATGTCGACCCGCGACAACAGCGCCGCCCAGACGCTGGGTGACGAGCTTGGCGTGACCCTGTGGTTCGAGGTGTTTGCTGACCGCGCCTATGATCCAGACGGCAGGCTGGTCTCCCGTGATCAGCCCGGCGCCGTACATCACGACACCGAGACGGTCGCCGCCCAGGCTCTGAGCCTGGCCATGGGCGAAGCGCTCGTCGCCAGCGACGGCAGCCCGCTGAGGCTGCTTGCCGACACCCTCTGCGTACACGGAGACAATGCCGGCTCTGTTGCCGCAGTCCAGCGGATACGCCTGGCACTCGAGAACCTGGCCGGATGAAGCCACGGATAGAGGTCGTCGGCATCGACTGTCTGATGCTGCGCCTGTTCGACGAGATCGACGAAGCCCACATGCCCTGGCTGCTCGCGGCAACCGGACGGCTGCGCGATGCCTTCGGTGAGGCGTTGCTAGATCTGGTGCCCTCCTACACCACCTTGCTGGTGCACTACGACCTGCGCCAGCTCGACGACGATCAGGCGCGTCAGCGAGTGGCCGAAGCGCTGCACAACCTGCAGCCAGACGCTTGCGGACAGGCGCGGGAACTGAACATTCCGGTGTGGTACGACCCGAGCGTAGGCCCCGAACTAGAGGCATTGGGCCAACGCAGCGGGCTCGGCATGGCGGGCGTGATCGAACGGCACAGCGCCCGCACCTACCAGGTTTTTGCGCTGGGATTTGCGCCGGGCTTCGCCTTCATGGGGCTGGTCGACGAATGCCTCGCCAGCCCGCGCCTGCAAACGCCGCGTAAGCGAGTCCCGGCCGGCAGCCTGGGTATCGCTGATCGCCAGACGGCCATCTATCCGCTGGTTTCTCCCGGCGGCTGGAACCTTATCGGGCGCAGCCCGACCCGCCTGTTTGATCGTGAGCTGGATGGCTACAGCATCTGGCAACCCGGTGGCAGGGTCCGTTTTCAGCCCATCGATCACGCCGAATTCGTCAGGCTAGGCGGAGACGACACGCCGTACGAGGTGACGTCATGACCCTGCTGATCGAGCGCAGCGGCGCCTTGGCCAGCTTGCAGGACGGCGGTCGATTCGGCGTCCGTCATCTTGGTGTGACCCAGGGCGGTGCTGCTGATTGGGTATCGCAATCCTGGGCCAACTGGCTGCTGGGTAATCCACTTCATGCCGCCACGGTGGAAATCACGCTCGGCAATCTGACTCTGCTCGCTGAGACAGATAGCTGCCTGGCCCTGTGTGGCGCCGACCTCGCGGCGACACTCGAAGGACAGCCCATCGCGCCGGGGCGCAGTTTCACCATCCGCAAAGGACAGCGTCTGCGCTTCGGCACGCCGCAACTGGGCGTGCGGGCCTATCTCGCCGCGCCGGGCGGATTCGCGGCGCCGCAACTCCTGGGTAGCTGCGCTACGGTGCGCCGAGAGGGACTCGGCGGCCTGCACGGCGATGGCCAGCCCCTGATCGACGGTGATCGGCTGATTTACAGTGGCGCCCCTGCTAGCGCACGCGAATTGGGCTCTGAACAGAACCCTCCACTGTTTAGCGATACGCCACTAGAGGTCGTGCTGGGCGCGCAGATCGGAGATTTCAGCGGCCAGAGCCTGTTCGACGTGTTCAACCGCCCTTGGACGGTCGACCAGCGTGCAGACCGTATGGGCATCCGCCTGCTGGGGCCAGTGCTGCGCAGTTCGCGGCAGTCGATGATTTCCGAAGGCGTGCCGCTGGGTGCTATCCAAGTGCCGCCGGATGGCCAGCCTATCGTGCTGCTCAATGACCGGCAAACCATTGGCGGTTACCCGAGGCTGGGCGCACTGACGCCACTTGCGGTGGCGCGCCTGGCGCAGTGCCTGCCCGGCACCGAGGTCCATTTGAAGCCGAAAGCCCTGCAGGCTGCGCAACGCGAGCAACGCCTGTTACTCGCCCAGTGGCAATAAGGGTGACAGCGGCGAGATACCACAGACGGCAGCCCGGCCTGTAGGAGCACGGTATGGGTAACCCGATCCTGGCGATCCTGATTCAGGCATGGGAGCCAATACAGTCGGCGAACGCCTTAGCCGCGCTCCCCAATCAGCCACTCAAGCGGCACTTCATGCTGGCCGCGCTCATCGGTGATGAACAATGAACCCTCACTGACCATCACGCTCCAGCTGATCGCCCTGGGCAAATCGCGCGCCACTGATTCCAGTGCCTCCTGCCCCACCGCCACCACGTTGATTTTTTTCAGGCTGCGCACGCTGTCGAGCACCTTCGTCTGCCATACCCGCAGATTCCCGTAAGCGACCAAGCTGAAGCGTTCCGCGCGGCGCGAGCACCAGGTGATCCGCTCAGCATCCGGCTGGCCGACTTCGATCCAGTGCAGCACGCGGTCATCGAGGCTCTTTTCCCACAACGCGGGTTCATCGACATCCGACAGCCCCCGACCGAAGGCAAGCTTTTCGTCATACCAGAGCACGTAGGCGATCAGCCTTGCGACCAGGCGCTCCTCTGTCTCAGAGGGATGCCGAGCAACGGTAAAGCGCAGATCCTGATAAACGTGGCGATCAAGATCGGTGAGATTGATCTCGACCTTATACGGTGTGGCTTGCAGGGCCATGACAGCTCCGGACGGGAAAAAGGAGACGCAGTTTAGCGTATCGGCACAATTTCAGAGCCGCTCGTAGCACGCCTTTCAATGCCATAACGAGCAGGAAAAATCCGACGAACGTTATTTGACAATCGTTCTCATTATATTTAGCATCCACCACATTCGCAGACCCAACGGGTAGTTCATATGTACGTGTGTCTTTGCCAGGGCGTTACCGACGGCCAGATCCGTGAAGCCATCTATGAAGGTTGCTGCAGCTATCGTGAAGTGCGAGATGCCACTGGCGTTGCCACCCAATGCGGTAAGTGCGCCTGCGTCGCCAAACAGGTTGTTCGCGAAACCCTGAGCGATATACAGAACGCCAGCGCCTCCCTTGCTTACCCAGCGGGATTCTCACCCGCCTGATCCACATCGATTTACCCGAGCCGGGCACATGCCCGGCTTTTTTCTGCCCGCGAATCAAGGCCTTGGCCGCCAGTCGCGGAACAGACTTATTCTTATTTCGCTTTACCCTTTATCATTCAAGGACTTAGGTTTGACAGCACCTAGGTTCGTGGCCAGACTGCGCTTATTAACGAACCCGATTCGACGCAGGGCACCGACATGAAAGGCGACAAGCTGGTCATTCAGCATCTGAACAAGATTCTTGGCAACGAACTGGTCGCAATCAACCAGTACTTCCTGCATGCACGCATGTACGAAGATTGGGGCCTCGGCAAGCTCGGCAAGCATGAGTACAAAGAATCCATCGACGAGATGAAGCATGCGGACAAGCTGATCAAGCGCATCCTCTTTCTCGAAGGCCTGCCCAATCTGCAGGATCTGGGAAAGCTGCTGATCGGTGAAAACACCCGCGAGATGCTCGACTGCGACCTCAAGCTCGAGCAAGGCGGCATACAGGATTTGAAGGTTGCCATCGCCTATTGTGAAAGCGTCGGCGATTACGGCACCCGCGAGCTGCTTGAAGACATTCTTGAATCCGAAGAAGAACACATCGACTGGCTGGAGACTCAACTGAGCCTGATCGGCAAGGTTGGCATGGAGAACTACCTCCAGTCGCAGATGGACGAGTAAACCGTCGCTTTTCAACGAAAACGGGAGCCTAGGCTCCCGTTTTCTTTATTGCCTGACGCAACTGAACGTCACATCACGCTGAAATATCGAAGCTTGCCTAAACGTAGGCATAAAAAAACCCGCTCTTTAGCGGGTTTTTCGGAGTAGCTATCAAGCGCCAGCTTTTTCAACGGCTTGCTTGATCAGCGGTTGCAACTCGCCCTTTTCGAACATCTCAAGAATGATGTCGCTGCCACCGACCAACTCGCCATCCACCCACAACTGGGGAAAGGTCGGCCAGTTGGCATATTTCGGTAGATTGGTACGAATTTCAGGATTTTGCAGGATGTCGACGTAGGCGAACTTCTCACCACAGCCCATCACAGCCTGGGTCGCACGGGCGGAAAAGCCGCACTGCGGTGCATTGGGCGAGCCTTTCATGTAAAGCAGCACCGGGTTCTTTTCGATCTGCTCTTTGATGGTTTCGATGATATCCATGGGGCACCTCGGCTAGTCTCGGTTGCCGCGCATTGTACAGAACAGCAGCCTAAAAGCCGAGTCGCGGGCTCGGCTTTTATTAACGCTCGTGCAGCACAGCTTCCCTGAAGCGCACGATTCTGGCGCGCTGAGGCCGATTTGCGCCGGCTGAGGCTTTCTGGATAAGATCGCGCCTTTCCCGTTTCGTCGCCATCTATGCGACCCCTGTCGTAGGCCCTTCTATTTCGTCGAAATCTCCGGCCTCGACTGCGGCAATGAAAGGTAGTTGATATGAGCGCAAGGCACTTTCTCTCACTGATGGACTGCACGCCCCAGGAGCTGTTAGGCCTGGTCCGTCGCGGCATCGAGCTGAAGGATCTGCGCGAGCGCGGCATTCTGTTCGAGCCGCTGAAAAACCGCGTTCTGGGCATGATTTTCGAAAAAGCTTCGACCCGCACGAGACTGTCTTTCGAAGCAGGAATGATCCAGCTCGGCGGCCAAGCCGTATTCCTTTCACCGCGCGACACGCAGCTGGGTCGCGGCGAACCGATCAGCGACTCCGCCATCGTCATGTCGAGCATGCTCGACGCCATCATGATCCGCACTTTCGCTCATTCAACGCTGACCGAGTTTGCGGCGAACTCTTCGGTACCGGTAATTAACGGCCTGTCGGATGATCTGCACCCTTGCCAATTGATGGCCGACATGCAGACGTTTCATGAGTTGCGCGGCAGTATCGCGGGCAAGACCGCAGCGTGGATCGGCGACGGCAATAACATGTGCAACTCCTATATGGAGGCGGCGCTTCAGTTCGATTTCCAGCTGCGTATCGCTTGCCCTGAGGGCTACGAGCCCGACAGCGAGCTGCTTGCGCAGGCCGGTGACCGGGTGCAGATATTCCGCGACCCACGCGAAGCAGTGGCTGGCGCGCACCTGGTCAGCACCGACGTTTGGGCCTCCATGGGCCAGGAAGATGAAGTCGCCGCACGCATGGCCACCTTCCGGCCGTATCAGGTCGACCGGGCCTTGCTCGACGCGGCCGCTGAAGACGTTCTGTTCATGCATTGCCTGCCGGCACATCGCGGCGAAGAAATCAGCCACGATGTGCTCGACGACAAGCGTGCAGTCGCCTGGCAACAGGCCGAAAACCGTCTGCATGTGCAGAAAGCCCTGCTTGAGTTTCTGGTCGAGCCGGCTTACCACCACGCATGAGCCATGAGCCGCTGCTCCACCTGCGCGACCTCGCCTGCGGTTATGGCGAACAGAGCATTGTGCAGAACCTCAATCTGCACCTGAATCGCGGTGATATCGGCTGCCTTCTCGGGCCATCCGGTTGCGGTAAGACCACTACGTTACGGGCTATCGCCGGATTCGAGCACGTCAACGATGGTGAGATCCAACTAGGCGGCGAAGTGCTTTCGCGGCGAGGTTTCACCTTGGCACCCGAGAAGCGCCGGGTCGGCATGGTGTTCCAGGACTATGCCCTTTTCCCGCATCTGACGGTGACCGAAAATATCGCCTTCGGGATTCGCAAGCATCCGCAATCGCAACGCATCGTGCGCGAAATGCTCGATCTGGTGCATCTCTCCCCGCTCGGCAAGCGTTACCCACACGAGCTCTCCGGCGGCCAGCAGCAACGCGTTGCGCTCGCCCGAGCACTTGCACCCGAGCCGGAACTGCTCCTGCTAGATGAACCGTTCTCCAACCTCGACGGCGACCTGCGCCGACGCTTGAGCCATGAAGTCCGCGAGATTCTGAAGGCGCGTGGTACCAGCGCGATCCTCGTCACCCACGATCAGGAAGAAGCCTTCGCCGTCAGTGACCAGGTCGGCGTATTCAAGGATGGTCGGCTGGAACAGTGGGACACCCCTTTCAACCTCTACCATGAGCCGCTTACACCTTTTGTGGCGAGCTTCATCGGCCAGGGCTACTTCATTCGTGGCCAGCTGATCGACCCGGAGACGGTGCAGACCGAACTGGGCGTCATTCGCGGCAACCGCGCCTACACCATGCCGGCTGGCAGCTCAGTGGACGTTCTGCTGCGTCCGGATGACATCGTCTACTCACCGGAGAGCAGGCTCAAGGCGCTCATTGTTGGCAAGACTTTCCTTGGTGCCTCGACCTTGTATCGACTGCAGTTGCCTACCGGCAATCAACTCGAGGGAATATTTCCCAGCCACGCGGACTACCCGACCGGCCAGGAAGTGGGCATTGGCATCGCTGCCGACCATCTAGTGGTGTTCCCGGCGCAGGGCAGCGTGGCCGCCTATGAAAAACTGCCAGAAGCGGGCGTGCGGCGTTACAGCAGCAACGTTTGAGCTCAGCCCCCGCCGTTACTCCTCTGACCGAATCTCCATCGCCTCGCCGCCGCGTGATTTGAGGCGTCGCGCCCTGAAGAACTCAGTCAGTATCTCGCTGCAACGCTCCGCAGCGACGCCACCTTCGATCAACACCCGATGATTGAGAAAATCCTGGGAGAAAAACTGGCCCCGACTGACCGCAACCCCCGCCTTGGGCTCCGTTGCGCCGTATACCACTCGTTGCACGCGTGAATGGACGATCAAACCCGCGCACATACTGCAGGGCTCGAGCGTCACGTACAGCGTGCTCTCCGGTAAGCGATAGTTCTCCAGCTTCGACGCTGCGTCGCGAACAGCGACCATCTCAGCGTGGGCGCTCGGGTCGTGGCTCGAGATCGGGCAATTGAAACCCCTGCCAATTATCTGGCCGTTGTGTACCACCACCGCACCGACCGGGACTTCCCCGAGTCTTGCCCCTTCGGCGGCAAGGGCCAACGCCTCGCGCATGAATTCATCATCACGGGAACGGTCGATGATCATAGGTCTTTTCATTTATTCCGTCCGGCTACTACTGCCCTCAAACCACTTCAATCGCCGCCATCAATCCGGTTTCCATGTGATCGATGACGTGGCAGTGGAACATCCACACCCCGGGATTATCCGCCACCAGCGCGATTCTTGCCGTCTCGTTCTTGCCGAGCAGGTAGGTATCGGTATACCAGGGATCGATGCGCTTTCGGTTGGACGAAATGACCTTGAATGTCAGCCCGTGCAGATGGATTGGATGCTGATACTGGCTGAGGTTGCGCAGCTCGAATATGTAATGACCGTCTTTCTTCAATGTAGCAATCGGGCGGTCCGCACAGGTCTTATCGTTGATGTCCCAGGCCTGGCCGTTGATCTGCCAGAACGTGAAGGTATCGCCCTGCCCGGCATCACTGGACAGGGTGCCAGCCCATTCGAAATTAAAACGCAGGGTTTCCGCTCGCTGCAGGTCCGGCTCTGCAACCGGATTGGCAGGCAGCGGTGCAGGCCAATCGCCTTCGACCTCGGCGGTAGCCACGGAGGCGAGCGTCGCCAGCCGCAGCGGGCCATTACGCAAGGACAGCGCTTCCCCGGCAGGCGGGACTTTCACCGCCAGATCAATACGCATGCCTGGGCCGAGCCAATAGGTTTTACCTAACGGGCGCGGAGCAACCGGGTTGCCATCGATCGCGTAAATACGCGCGTCGCCACCTGGCAGGTTCACTCGGTAGGTCACGGTGTTGGTGAGATTGATGAGGCGCAAGCGCACTACTTGGCCTGCCGGCAACTCAAGGGTCGGCGCGTGCTCCCCGTTGACGGTCGAGAGCACACCAGGCGTCCCTCCCCGCGCGGCCTCACGGGGCACGCTGAAATCGGTGAATGCGCCTTGCTTGTCGATATGCCAGTTTTTCAGGCTCAGCGTTCGCTCATGACGAAAGCCGCTCGGCTCGCGTTCTTCGACAATCAAGGGCCCCACCAGCCCACGCCCCAACTGCTCGGCGCTCGAAGTGTGCGGGTGATACCAGAAACTCCCCGCATCCGGGACCTGAAAGAGGTAGTCGAACGACTCCCCGGGCAATACGGGCAATTGCGAAACATACGGCACCCCGTCCATGTTCAGCGGCAGGCGGATGCCGTGCCAATGAATCGTAGTGGGCTCGGGTAGATGATTGATAAAGCGCACTCGCAGCCATTCGCCCTGCCTGGCGCGCAGCTCCAAGCCAGGCGCTTGTCCGCCGTAGCACCATGCTGGGGTCTTGGTGCCTGCGATAAGCTCGATATCGGCTGGAGCGGCGATCAGCTCGTAATCGTGGGTCACAGGATCGGCGGGCCGCCCGATCCAGTACCGTGCTCCGCCACCGACAACGCCCAACGTAGCGAGCCCAGCCAACCCAACCAGCATCTTTCTTCGGGTAAAAGTCATTTCTTTCTCATCAAAAACTGCACGAGCCGTTACACCAGTAACTAGATTGGAATCGCTCGCATTTGCGACATGCTACAGCTTCGCGGGCCAACTCGCAGCCGGGCTAGACGCACAGCGAACCCGTTGATCAATAGAAGCGAACCCTTGCGCCTGATCCCGCGTCTACTGCGGAGACACTCATTCCAATTGAGGAGGCGCCATGCACCCCACAGCAGCCCAAGCCAAGGGTGAAGTCAGCAGAGGCATTACCTGGCTCGCTCGTAGCGGCTACGCCGCCAGAGGCGTTGTCTATCTGATCATCGGTATATTCGCCTTCATGGCCGGCATCGGTAGCGGTAAAACTGTTGGTACCAAAGGTGCCATTCAGCAATTGTTAGGGCAGCCCTTCGGGCAGACCTTGCTCTGGATCATGGTTGTCGGCCTCGTGGCCTACGTGGCGTGGCGACTGACGCAGGCAATAACCGATCCGGAAGGCCATGGCACCGACGGCAAGGGATTGCTGATCCGCGCTGGTCTCGTCGGCAGCGCCGTGACCTATACCTTGCTTGCGCTGTTTACCCTTGGGCTGCTTGGCAGTTCCATTGGCAGCTCCGGGAGCGGTGGTGGCTCAGGTGGCGGCGACTTCCTGTCTGGCGTACTTGGATGGAAATACTCGAACTATCTAATCTACCTGGTTGCGCTTGTGCCGCTTGGCGTCGGTATCGCCCACATCATCAAGGGCTGGAAAGCCAAGTTCGAAAAGTATTTCTACGCCTCTGAACACGTCATGAAATGGGTTCGCCCGATTTCTCGGGCCGGCCTTATTGCCCGCGGCGTTGCCTTTCTGGTCGTTGCTGGCATGCTTTTCACTGGCGGCAGCCGCTACGAGCCAACCGATCCGCCGGGGCTGGAGGACGCCCTGAATGCTCTGCAGAATCTGCCGTTTGGGGCATTTTGGCTTTCGCTGGTCGGCCTTGGGCTGGTCGCATTTGCGGTTTACAGTTTTTCCGAAGCCATCTGGCGCCGTATCGACACGCCCGCCGTCATGCACTGATTGAACGCTGCAAAGTAGAAGCCCCGGCACGTCGGGGCTTCTGCTCGCCAAAGTGGTCCGGGAATGGAGCGGCTGAGTTACCTTCCACGCGGACACGACCACCCTACTGTCCCCTCAGGAACACGACTGAGCTAAGAAAGTCTTGTTTGAAAGCGAGTGAAGGCGGGATCGCCAGCGTTTACGCAGGCTCTCCAAACTCGCATCGCAACGTTTACAAAACTACGCTGCTTAGCGATACACGGGCCGCCCGGCTCACACCAGCAGTGCGGCCAATCGAATTTCAACACAAGCACGGAAGATCGTCCTGCGTTGCTTCACGCCTCTGAGCTGTTGAAAAAAACACAGGTATGGCAGCGGCGCCTAAGTCGGCGGCTGCTGCGACTCGATCGTAAGCCTGTTGAGAAACATGGCTATTGAAGGCACAGGGCCAGTGGCCACTAGACAGCGACCCTCTAGCCTCGTAACGTGCTTGAGATGCCCTGCAAACTGCTCTCCCGCCCTATTTTGCTAGGTTTCCGAGGCAGTCCGCTCAAAAAGCCGGCGCGATAGAACCGGAGTTCAAGGAATAGCATCGATGCAAGGAACACAACCGGAACACCTTCGCCAGCGCGACGCCCGCCCGGAGTTCTGGCAGCTCTCGATGCGTTGCTGTCAGTTGGCGGGTAGCGTCGATGTAGCCTTTTTATTCATATTCCTCATTCTTGGTTCACCGATTCTGGCCTGGATAAACGTGGTCAGCGTGGCCATGTATATCTATGCCTATCGCGCATTCCAACAGCGAAGAAATCAGCTTGCGGTCATGCTGATACGTGTTGAAGTGCTTGTTCATGCCGGACTGGGAACGGTGCTAATTGGTTGGGAAAGCGGCTTCCACTATTACCTGCTGATGTTTATTCCGGCCCTGTTCGTCAGCATGCCCACACGCACCGCCTGGATATACGCGGGTTGGCTATGGGCTTACTACGTCGGGCTCGACGTATTGATGTGGTTCATTGAACCGCTGCAACCTATCTCCTCCAGCGCGCTGCTGGGCGTGCACGTGTTCAACCTTACCGTAGTGTTCTGCATGTTCAGCTATCTCGCGCTGTTCTATGTGGCCACGGTGACACGGGCACACAAGAAGCTGGCCTCGATGGCAACCACCGATTCACTGACCGGCCTATTCAATCGTCGACACATGATCGAACTTACCGAAAAGGTCCTGGCGAGACACCAGCGCCATCCCACCAACCTCACCTTGATGCTGATGGACATCGATCACTTCAAGCAGGTCAATGACCAGTACGGCCACGATATGGGCGACCGCGTCCTCCAAGCGGTGAGCGATCTGCTCAAACAATCAATGCGCGAACAGGATTTTATCGGCCGTTGGGGCGGCGAAGAGTTTCTGGCCATTCTGCCGGATACGAATTTCAACCATGCAGGCGAAAGCGCCGAGCGTATACGCAAGCGTGTCGAGGAGCTCGAACTCTACAGTGATGGCATACGTGTCTGCGTTACGCTGTCGATCGGCATCACCCAATATCGTGCAGACGAGTTGCTCAGTGATGCGATTGCACGAGCCGACGTTGCGCTCTACGAAAGTAAATCGGCGGGGCGTAACAGGGTAGAAGTCGCTGAGGGATAGCGCCAAATAACCAAAAGCCCGCAGTCACGCGGGCTTCAGGCTTTCTGCTAATCGATGTCGGCCAGCGCCAGACGTCCGATCATTCCCATTCAATGGTAGCTGGCGGCTTGCTCGACACATCGTAGGTGACGCGCGAGATGCCTTCGATTTCGTTAATGATGCGGTTGGAGACCTTCTCCAGCAGCTCATACGGCAGATGCGCCCAGCGCGCGGTCATGAAGTCGATGGTTTCCACCGCACGCAGCGCGACGACCCAGGCGTAGCGACGGCCGTCGCCAACGACACCGACCGATTTAACCGGCTGGAAGACTACGAAGGCCTGGCTGGTCTTGTGGTACCAGTCGAAGTTGCGGAGCTCCTGAATGAAGATGTGGTCAGCGCGACGCAGCAGGTCGGCGTATTCCTTCTTAACTTCGCCGAGGATGCGCACGCCCAGCCCCGGGCCCGGGAACGGATGGCGATAGACCATATCGTACGGCAGGCCGAGTTCGAGACCGATCTTGCGGACTTCGTCCTTGAACAACTCGCGCAGCGGCTCGACCAGCTTGAGGTTCATTTCCTCCGGCAGGCCACCGACGTTGTGGTGGGACTTGATCACATGCGCCTTGCCGCTCTTGGCACCGGCGGACTCGATGACGTCCGGGTAGATGGTGCCTTGGGCGAGGTACTGAATGTTGTCGAGCTTGCTGGCCTGGGCATCGAAGACGTCGATGAAGGTACGGCCGATGATCTTGCGTTTCTTCTCTGGATCGGCTTCGCCTGCGAGGTTGTCGAGAAACTGCGCTTCAGCGTCGGCGCGGATCACCTTGACGCCCATGTTCTCGGCAAACATCGCCATCACCTGATCGCCTTCGTGCAAGCGCAGCAGGCCGTTGTCGACGAATACACAGGTCAGCTGATCGCCAATAGCCTTGTGCAGCAGCGCCGCGACCACCGAGGAATCCACGCCGCCGGACAGGCCCAGCAGCACGTTGGCCGAACCGACCTGATTGCGAACTTGTTCGACCAGATCGTCAACGATGTTGGACGGTGTCCACAGCGCTTCGCAGCCGCATATTTCAAGCAGGAAGCGCGACAGGATGCGCCCGCCCTGGCGGGTGTGGGTGACTTCCGGGTGGAACTGCACGCCGTAGTAGCGGCGGTCATCGTCGCCCATCGCAGCAATCGCGCAGCTCGGGGTGCTGGCCAGAATACGGAAGCCAGCCGGCAAGTCGGTAACCTTGTCGCCGTGGCTCATCCAGACGTCAAGGCCGAACACGCCGTCGTCGTCCATATGGTCTTCGATACCGTCGAACAGCTTGGACTTGCCAACCAGATCGACGCGCGCATAGCCGAACTCACGCTCATCCGAACCCTGGACCTTGCCGCCGAGCTGCTCGGACATGGTCTGCATGCCGTAGCAGATGCCGAACAGCGGTACACCGAGATCGAACACTGCCTGCGGTGCGCGCGGGCTGCCTTCGGCATGCACCGACTCCGGGCCGCCAGCGAGGATGATGCCGCGCGGCGCGAAGGCGCGAATGTCCTCATCCGGCATATCGAACGGATGAAGTTCGCAGTAGACGCCGAGTTCGCGCACGCGACGGGCGATCAGCTGGGTGTACTGCGAGCCGAAATCCAGGATCAGGATGCGGTGAGCGTGAATGTCTTGATGGGCCATTTTTTTCCCCTGGGAAAAACGGCTGAAGGCTGAACGCAAGCAGCTGAACGAGGCATTGCTCATCCAACCGCTCGGCGATCAGCCTCCAGCGACAGAAATATCAACCAACCCGGTAGTTGGGCGCCTCTTTGGTGATCTGCACGTCATGGACGTGGGACTCAGCCATGCCAGCACCGGTGATGCGCACAAACTGCGGATGGGTACGCATGTGATCGATGGTCGCGCTGCCGGTGTAGCCCATGGAGGCGCGCAGGCCGCCCATCAGCTGGTGGATGATCGCAGCCAGCGAGCCTTTGTAAGGCACACGCCCTTCGATGCCTTCCGGCACCAGCTTCTCGGCACCAGCAGAGGAGTCCTGGAAGTAACGATCCGAGGAACCCTGCGCCTGGGACATGGCGCCCAGCGAACCCATGCCGCGGTAGGCCTTGTAGGAACGGCCCTGGAACAGTTCGATTTCGCCCGGAGCTTCTTCGGTACCGGCGAACATCGAGCCCATCATCACGGCATTGGCGCCAGCGACAATGGCTTTCGACAGGTCACCGGAGAAACGGATGCCGCCGTCGGCGATCATCGGCACGCCGGTGCCTTCAAGTGCGGCGGAGACGTTAGCGATGGCGGAAATCTGCGGCACACCAACACCTGCGACGATGCGCGTGGTGCAGATCGAGCCTGGGCCGATACCGACCTTGACCGCATCGGCGCCAGCCTTGACCAGATCCAGCGCGGCTTCAGCCGTGGCAATGTTGCCGCCGATGACCTGGACCTGCGGGAAGTTGTCCTTCACCCAGCGCACGCGATCGAGCACGCCGCGGGAATGGCCGTGCGCGGTGTCGACCACGATCACGTCAACGCCTGCAGCTGCCAAGGCCTCGACACGCTCGGCAGTGTCGGCGCCGGTGCCGACCGCAGCACCGACACGCAGGCGCCCCTGGTCGTCCTTGGATGCCAGCGGATAGGTCTTGGCCTTCTCGATATCACGGAAGGTCACAAGGCCACGCAGGTGGAAGTTGCCGTCCACCACCAGCATCTTTTCGATGCGATGTTCATGCAGCTTGGCTTTGATTTCCTCGAGCCCCGTGCCTTCCTGAACGGTGATCAGCTTTTCCTTCGGCGTCATGATCGCGGCAACCGAATCACCGACGTTCGGCGTAAAGCGCAGGTCGCGCCCGGTGACAATACCCACCAGTTCTTTGCCCGAGACCACAGGGAAGCCAGAGAAACCAAGCTCGCGCGCCTTGCGCAGCAGTTCGCTGATCTTGGTTTCGGGGGTCACGGTCGCCGGATCGTGAACAATGGCCGTTTCGTGGCGCTTGACCTTGCGCACCTCTGCAGCCTGCTGCTCGACATTCATGTTCTTGTGAATGATGCCGATCCCACCTTCCTGCGCCATGGCGATGGCCAGGCGGGCTTCGGTGACGGTATCCATTGCCGCCGAAACAAGGGGAATGTTCAGCTCGATTTCGCGGGTCAGGCGGGTCTTGAGGCTGACATCCTTCGGCAGGACCTCGGAATATCCCGGGATCAGGAGAACATCATCGAAAGTCAGGGCTTCTTGGCTGATACGCAGCATGGCGGGGGCTCCCAGGCGGGAAAAAGGAAGCGCGGCATTATACCCACGCACACCATTACGCTCAATGCGGTTGTGCGGCCTATCGCGTGCAACCCGCTCCGCCTGGCCCCGCAAATGACTGACCGGTCACGCCTCTACATCCACTACCGCAACCGCGAATCCCAAGCGTGCAGCGAACTCGTCAAGAAATGGTTGGCTGAATACTGCGTCTCCCCAACCGTTGAAAATAAAGCCGAGATTGGAGAAGCCGCAGGCTGGGATGAACAGAAAGCCGTTTATGTCGTCCTCATGTCCGCATTCCGGACAGGTGAACGTATCGGTCTGCGCGGGCATCCACTCATCGAGACTGTCAAACAGTGCTTCGCCGATTTCGCGGCGACACTCGGGGCATCCCGCCTCCTCGGCGAAGTCCCGGGTTGGGGTATAGATGCAGCGTTTGGAAACCACCTCCAAGCCATTGATCGCCTGGCCGAACGGCAAGCGATCCGGGTGCAGCACGACGCTGCGTGCGCCCGGTCCGATCGCATATCCCATACCGCCAACGCCACGACCGCAGGTGGTGGGCAGCGCCTCGACGACGCGTCGCTCGGCGAGCCAGCGCAAGATCATCCGCGCCTTGGCTTCATGGCCGGGAAACGTTGAGATGCGCGGCACGACGATAGCTTGACTGTGGCTCATGACTGGCTCGAAAGGACGTGACGAAAGCGGCGCAGCTTAATCTGTACTTTGCTCAGGTCAACGACGGGGCGTCGGCTGCTGTCTGTTCGGTCATACACTGCAGCGCCCCCAGCGCGCTTTTCCCTTATCATCCCCTGCATGCTCAAAGATCCTTTTCAACGCCTGAACCTCGACCGCGAAGTGCTGACCGTCAGCCAGCTCAACGGTCGTGCGCGGCTGCTTCTTGAAGACGTGTTCGCCCAGGTCTGGGTCGAAGGCGAAATATCCAACCTGGCCAAGCCAGCGTCCGGCCACGTTTACTTCACGCTGAAAGACAAGAACGCACAGGTCCGCTGCGCACTCTTCCGACAGAACGCCCTGCGTGTGCGCCAGGCGTTGCGCGATGGCCTGGCGGTCAAGGTGCGCGGCCGGGTGTCCTTGTTCGAGGGCCGCGGCGACTATCAGCTGATCCTCGACAACGTCGAACCGGCCGGTGATGGCTCGCTGCGCCTGGCCTTCGAGGCGCTGAAAGAAAAGCTCGATGTCGAAGGCCTGTTCGACGCCGCCGGCAAGCGCGACCTGCCCGCTCACCCACGGCGTATCGGCATTGTCAGCTCGCCCACCGGTGCGGTGATCCGCGACATCATTTCCGTGTTCCGCCGACGGGCCCCGCATGTCGCCCTGACGCTGGTGCCGACTCCTGTCCAGGGTCGCGAGGCAACAGCGCAGATCGTCCGCGCGCTTGAACTGGCCGACCGTGGCGGCTTCGACGCACTGATCCTGGCGCGCGGCGGCGGCTCGCTGGAGGATCTCTGGTGCTTCAACGAAGAAGTGGTTGCGCGCGCCGTGGCGGCATGCGAGACGCCAATCGTCTCCGCCGTCGGCCATGAAACCGATGTCTCCATTGCCGACTTTGTCGCCGATGTGCGTGCACCCACGCCTTCTGCCGCTGCCGAACTCCTGGCGCCCAGCAGCGCTGACGTGCGCCAGCGACTCGAAGGCCTGCGCCAGCGTCTATTGCTGCGCATGCGCGACCGACTGCACCGCGATGCCACGCGCCTGGAAGGGCTGACGCGTCGCCTGCGCCACCCGGGCGAGCGCCTGCAACAGCAGGCCCAACGCATCGACGATCTGGAGCAGCGGCTGTTGCGCGGTATCGACCGTCGCCTCTGCGCCGGGCAGGAACGCCTCGCCCGCCTCGAGACTCGCCTGGCCGGGCAACACCCTGGGCGAAACCTGACCCTGCTGCGCCAACGTCTGGATCACCTGTCCAGTCGGCTGCCGCGCGCAATGCAGGATACCCTCAAGGGGCATCGCCAACAGCTACAGGGGCTGGCGCAGACCTTGAACGTGGTCAGCCCGCTCGCCACGCTGTCACGTGGCTATAGCATCCTGCTCGACGAGCGCGGCCAGGCAATTCGGCGCGCGGATCAGACCCAGCCCGGCCAACGGCTCAAGGCACGCCTCGGCGAGGGCGAACTGGAGGTCAGAGTCGAAGACAACCACCAGACGCCGGTCACCTTGTCACTGCTGGACTAACCCACTTCTGCTCAGGACTCCCATGCGCTTTGCCCTAACCTTGCTGCTCTGCCTCACGCTTCCCGCCCACGCCGAAGGTTTTCTCACCCGTTTGCTCAACAAGCCCGTACCCGGCGGCGTAGCGGTCATCGACCTGGGCAACGACGCCAGCGCCCCCACAGCACGCTACGACGGCAAGCCGGTGCTGGTGCTGCGTGAAGATGACCAGCGCTGGATCGCTGTCGTCGGCATCCCGCTGACGGTCAAGGCGGGCCAGCAAACGCTGGAGGTCAACAGCCAGGCACAGAGCTTTCGGGTCGAGCCACGCAATTACCGCGAGCAGCACATCACGCTGAAAAACCAGCGGCAGGTCAATCCGAATCCTGATGACCTCAAGCGCATCGAGCGCGAGCTGGCCGAGCAAACCCGTGCCTACCGGCAGTTCAGCCCTCGCCAACCCAGCAACCTGTTGTTTGACAAGCCGGTCAACGGCCCGCTGTCCTCGCCATTCGGCCTACGCCGTTTCTTCAACGGAGAAGAGCGCAATCCCCATTCAGGCCTCGATTTCGCCGCCAAGACCGGCACGCCGATCAAGACTCCCGCCGCCGGCAAGGTGATTTTGACGGGTAATTACTTCTTCAATGGCAAGACTGTGTTCGTCGATCACGGACAGGGACTGATCAGCATGTTCTGTCACCTGTCACAGATAGACGTAACGGTCGGCGACGAACTGTCCCGCGGTGCCGTGCTCGGCAAGGTCGGTTCCACCGGCCGGGCCACGGGACCGCATCTACACTGGAACGTCAGCCTCAACGATGCACGGGTCGATCCGTCGATCTTCATCGGTGCGTTCAAACCCTGAACCAACAAGGATCTCCCTATGCTCATCAATGTGCAGGACTCGACGCTCGTCATCATCGACATCCAGGAACGGCTATTCCCGTCCATCGAAGGCCACACCGCGTTGGCTGAGCACAGCGCCTGGCTGATACAGGTAGCCCAGCGCGTCGGTGTTCCGGTACTGATCACCGAGCAATACAGCAAGGGCCTCGGCCCGACCATCGCAACCCTGCGTGACGGTGTGAGCGACGACGCAATCATCGAGAAGCTGCATTTTTCCGCCGCGCGCGACGGCGAGCTGTTCAAGCGCCCCGGTGGCGAGCGCAAGCAGTTCATCATCAGCGGCATCGAAACCCATATCTGCGTGCTGCAGACGGCGCTCGACCTGCTGGCTCGCGGTCATCAGGTGTTCGTCGTTGAAGAAGCGGTCGGCTCGCGCCGCGCCAGTGACAAGGCGCTTGGCCTGGCGCGCATGCAGCAGGCCGGTGCCAGCATCGTCTCCCGAGAAATGGTTGCCTTCGAGTGGATGGAACAGGCCGGGACCGAACTGTTCCGCTCGATCAGCCGCGAATTCATTCGCTGAGAGGAACACCCCCTGGCACGCGGTTGTGGTTCGACGCCAACTGACGGAGCGGCACGATGCAGGAAGAAATGAAGGTCTGGCTGGAATGGCTGGGCGAGCATGCCGAACTGGAGACGCTGGTCGCCAGCGCGGCGCTGATATTTGCGGCCTGGCTGGCCAACTGGGTGGTCAAGCGCATCCTGGTGAGCGGTCTGTACAAAATACTGCGCAGCACTCGCGAAACTCAGCTGCAGGACTTCGGCATCATTCGCCGGTTGTCCAACATCGTGCCGGCACTGGTGCTGTCGATTGGAGTAAATGCCGTTCCGGGCCTTCCGGAAGCAGCCGTCACCGTTGTACGCAATGTCTGCGGTGGTTTCATAGTGCTGACCATTGCCCTCGCTTTGGGTGCGTTGCTGGACATCATCAACATGATGTACCAGCGTCGGGCCGATGCGCATGTGCACCCCATCAAGGGCTATCTGCAGGTGATCAAGATCGTGCTGTACGCGGTCGCCACCATCCTCATCATCGCCACCCTGATTGACCGCTCACCGCTGATCCTGCTGTCCGGCCTCGGGGCCATGGCGGCGGTCCTGATGCTGATTTTTCAAGACACCATTCTTTCATTAGTGGCCAGTGTGCAGATCACCTCCAACGACCTGATCCGAGTGGGCGACTGGGTGGAAATGCCGCAGCTCAACGTAGACGGCGATGTCATTGATATTGCCCTGCATACGGTGAAGGTGCAGAACTGGGACAAGACCGTAAGCAACATCCCGACCAAGCGTTTTATCAGCGATTCGTTCAAGAACTGGCGAGGCATGCAGGAAAGCGGCGGGCGGCGAGTCAAGCGCAGCCTGTTTCTGGATCAGCAAAGCGTGCACTTTCTGAGTAGCGAAGAATGTGAGCATCTGCATCGCTTCAATCTGCTGGATGAGTACCTCACCGAGAAACGCCGTGAGATCGATGCGTGGAATGCCAAGCTCGAGGAGCGCGGCAAGGAGCCGGTGAATACTCGACGGATCACCAATATCGGCAGTTTCAGAGCGTACGTGGAACGCTATCTGCGCAGCCATGGCGGTATCCATCAGGGTATGACGTTGATGGTGCGCCAGCTCAGCCCCACCGCTGACGGTTTGCCTCTGGAAGTCTACTGTTTCACCAACACCGTAGCCTGGACCCAGTACGAGGCGATCCAGTCAGACATCTTCGACCACCTGCTGGCGATCCTGCCTGAGTTCGGTCTGCGCGTGTTCCAGCACCCGAGCGGTGCGGATATGCGCGAGGGCTATGGCTCGGTCAGCCAGTTATTCAGCCGACCATTAGCCGAGCCGCTCCAACCCGGCGACAATCGCAACGAAAGCCAGTCCCGGCACGGTTGATCGTCCGGGCAGTGAAGCATCAGGCCGTGATGCTCACTGCCCAGACGAGAGCCGTCAGAAGCTGATGTCGACCCGCGCCCAATAGGTGCGGCCCGGCTCATTGACGCGACGGGTAGCGTCAAGCCCGTAGTCGGCGAAGCCTGCGCTGCCAGCCAGGTTGAGATGCTCGCTGTAGGCTTTGTCCAGCAGATTGTCGACACCGGCGCTGAGCTTGAAATGCTGGTCCAAACGATAAGCACCGTTGACCGCCAGCACACCGAAGCCGGCACTCTCGTCGAAGTCCTTGCCAACCACGGTGCCCTGATTTTCAGCGACCCGCCCCTGTGAAGCGACTACTCGCCAGAGCCCGCTGGTGCTCCAGTTTTCACGTTCGTAAGTCAGCCCGAGGCGCCCCTCCAGCGGCGGAATCTGCGGCATGGCACGGTCATCGCTGCGGTTCTTGCCCCAGGCGTAGGCCAGACTTGCGTCGCCTTTCCAGTTGCGATTGAAGCGGTAGCTTGCGCCCAGCTCGCCACCGGCGATGGTGGCGTCAATGTTGCTGACCTCCGCGCGAAGCATGCCGGGCATCACCCCAGGCACATAGCTGAACAGAATGTAGTCTTCGACCAGACCGGCGTACGCGGAGACCCAGGCCTGCAGCGGGCCCTTGGCGTACTGCAGTCCGACATCAAGCTGCGTGGTCTTCTCCGGCCGAACAGAGTCGAACGGCTGTACCGAGCCGACCGGCCCTGGGTTGGAGACGAACAGTTCCCAGTAATCGGGGAACCGCTCGGCATGGCCGAGGCCGGCATATCCGGTCACCGGCATCCCGGAGAGTTCTTTTTCGTAGCGCATGAAGCCGCTGTAAAGCGTGTCACGCCGAGTATCTCCGGCGCTGGGATTGGTCCAATCCTGACTGACCGGCATGCCCATCATGTTTTTCAGCGTCGGGTGATGGCTGTTGAAGAACGCACGCTCATCGGTCGCTTCGTGCAGATCCAGGCGCAGACCGCTGATGACTTTCTCGCGCTCGCTGAGCTGCCAGGTCAGCTCGCCGAACAGGCCATAACTGTGCAGGACGGCATCCGGCACCCACGGCAGCGAGTCGCTATCCGCCGCCGCTACCATCTGATTGACCGCACCCGTCGGGTTCATGACCTTGCGATGTTCACTGCGCTGCGCATCAATGCCGGCCTTCACCTCGACATCAGACCATTGCCAGGTTCCGACGAGGCGGCCACCGAGCGTGCGCCTGTCGACCCGCGACAGGGTCGGCTTTGTCATCATCATTGTCGGGACGAAGTCGCGCAGGCTGTAGTTGTCCATGATGTGATCGGCGTAGTTGTAATAAACCTGCGCCTCCAGCCCGTAGAAGGTCTCGCCGATACTGGTCTTCTCGAAGCGCAATCCGAGGCTTTCACGTTGAAACTGGCTGCCGTCCATGCCTCGTCCAGCATAGCGGGCGAAGCCGTCTCCCCGGCCAGCGGTCAGCTCGACCAAGGTATCCGCATCCGGCACCCAGCCTAGCGCGATGTCGGTGTTCCACTTGTCATAGCGCGACGGCACTGTGTCGCCGTTGCCGTCCGCGTAGTCATCAGCCTGCGAGCTGTTGGCCATCAGCCGCGCGTAGCCCTGTGTGCTACCCACAGCGGCATCTAGGTTGCGGTCGAAGCGGCCATTGGAGCCAGTCAGCAGACTGGCGTTGAGGCGATAATCGGGCTCGCTGAACTGCTCCGGTTCACGCTCGAAGAGCACCGTAGCGGCCGAAGCGCCTGGTCCCCAGAGCACGGTCTGCGGCCCTTTAATGACCGTCAGCTTGTCGAACGTGTCTGGACTGATATAGGAGCTAGGCGAGTCCATGCGATTCGGGCAGGCACCCAGCATCTCGCCGCCATTGCTGAGCAGTTTCAGGCGCGAGCCGAACATCCCTCGGAAAACAGGATCACCGTTCACCCCGCCGTTGCGCACCGCCGAGAACCCCGGAATGGTTTTCAGGTAATCGGCGCCGTCGCTGGCCGGCATCGGCTGACGGGGGATCTTCGGATCGGTAACCACCGTCAGCGGGGACTGCTGCGCTACCCCGGTGACGACCATGGGAGTGAGCTGGATCGGCGACCTGGGGTCCGCCTGAGCGGCCATGCTCTGGGCTGCGACGGCGCTAAGCAGCGCGACGTGCGCCAAGTGCCAGCGCAGGCGCAGGCGCAACGGACGGAGAGAAAAGTTGCCGGGCAGGCGTGAGGTTACCGCCCGTGCAGGGGTGATTCTGGACATAAGGATCTTTCACTTCTGAAATGTAGGAGAAACCGCGCGCTGGCGGCTCGGAAATCAGCCGTGGAGTACAGGTGGTGCCCGCGCATGCCCGCCAGTAAGGCGCGGCATGGCCGGCAGTGGCGGTTGCGCACTCAGCCGTGCAAAAGAAGGCGAGAAATAAGGCAGGGCCGGCGCGAAGGACAGCACCAGTGGCGGACTCAGCGTCAGTAGCTCACAGTAACCACAGAGGTCAAGCGAGGCGAGCCAGGCCGGCTGGCCAACCGACCCCGAAGTTGTATGCGCCTTTGGCGCATGGCCCTGTGCCTGGTGATGATGCTGGTGGGCGACTGATGCCGCTGAAGCGGACTGGGCAGGCCCAAGCTGCGAAGCTGAATAGAGCGGACCCACATGAATCATCAGCATGGCAAAAAGGCCAAGCCAGAGATCCGCTGTGAAAAGTCCTCTACGTCTCACGAAAATCCTGCCCTGGAGCGGCTACTACTCGTCGTGGCCGGATGATCGCATGCTGCAAGGCTAAGGGTGACTGCGACACGGGGCCGCAATTTCGTTGCGCAATCGACCGTCAATTACTTTAACGAGTCGAAATATATCTCCCTCAAATAGTCATTTATTAGTGGTTTTCACCATTTTCTCGGAGAGAGTTGCAATCCAATACGCACGAGCCCTACATTCGGAACCATAGAACCGCATCGACCTGCTCTGCCCTCCCCTATTTGCGCCGCGCTTTGGGGAGCCGCTCAAGGAAATCGCCATGACAATGCTCAAAGATCCTTCAAACAAATACCGCGCCTTTCCGGTGATCAACCTGCCTGACCGTACCTGGCCATCGCAGACCATTACCCAGGCGCCGATCTGGCTGAGCTCCGACCTGCGCGACGGCAACCAATCGCTGATCGAGCCGATGGACGCGGGCAAGAAGATGCGTTTCTTCAAGACGCTGGTTCAGGTCGGCCTGAAGGAAATCGAAGTTGGCTTTCCCTCCGCATCGCAGACCGACTTCGATTTCGTTCGCGAGCTGATACAGGGTGGGCATATCCCGGATGACGTCACAATCCAGGTGCTGACTCAGGCTCGCGAGGACTTGATCACCCGCACCTTCGAGTCACTCAAGGGCGCCAAGCAGGCCATCGTCCACTACTACAACGCAACCGCGCCGAGCTTCCGTCGCATCGTCTTCAACCAGGACAAGGCCGGTGTAATCAACATCGCCGTCAACGCCGCGCAGGTGGTCAAGCGCCTGGCCGATGCCGCGCCGGAGACCGACTGGCGCTTCGAATATTCGCCGGAGGTGTTCAGTTCCACCGAGACCGACTTCGCCGTCGAAGTGTGCAACGCGGTCATCGAGGTGTTTCAGCCGACGCCAACGAAGAAGCTGATCCTCAACCTGCCCGCCACCGTCGAGGCCGCGACGCCGAATATCTATGCCGATCAGATCGAATATTTCGGCCGCAAGATCAACAAGCGCGACAGCGTGTTGATCAGCCTGCACACCCACAACGACCGCGGCACGGGCGTTGCTGCAACCGAATTGGGCCTGATGGCCGGTGCGGATCGCGTCGAGGGCTGCCTGTTCGGTAACGGCGAGCGCACCGGCAACGTTGATCTGGTCACCGTTGCGCTGAACATGTACAGCCAGGGCGTTGATCCGCAGCTGGACTTCTCCGACATCGACGCATTGCGCAAGGTAGTCGAAGAGTGCAACCAACTGCCGGTCCATCCGCGCCATCCCTATGTCGGCGATCTGGTCCATACGGCCTTCTCCGGCTCGCACCAGGACGCGATCCGCAAGGGCTTCAGCCAGCAGGATCCGAACGGGGTCTGGGAAGTGCCCTATCTGCCGATCGACCCTGCCGACATCGGCCGCAGTTACGAGGCGGTGATTCGCGTCAACAGCCAGTCCGGCAAGGGCGGCATCACCTACTTGCTGGAACAGGAGTACGGCATCAGTCTGCCGCGCCGCATGCAGATCGAGTTCAGCCAGGTGGTGCAGCGCGAAACTGATCGTCTCGGCCTGGAAATGAGCGCCAAGCAGATCTACGCGCTGCTCGAAAGCGAGTACCTGCAGGCTACTGCCCCGTATGCGCTGAAGAGCCACCGCTTGCAGGAAGAGAACGGCACCAGCGCCGTCGACGTGGAGGTCGCCACCGAAGGCGAGATCATGCACTGGCGCGGCATCGGCAAGGGCCCGCTAGAAGCGCTGGTTGCCGGCTTGCCGGTCAAGCTGGAGATCATGGATTACCACGAGCACTCGATCGGCGCCGGCAGCAATGCACGCGCAGCAGCTTATATCGAGGTTCGTCTGGACGGCGAACGCCCGCTGCACGGCATCGGGATTGACGAGAACATCACCACCGCAAGCATCCGTGCGCTGTTCAGTGCCCTGAACAGAGCCTTGCGCGAAGCAACATCCAAAGCCGCCTGAGGCCAGACGGCGAGCCCGGAACGGGCTCGCCGTCCCCGCACCACCGGCGGAAGCATTGAGCACAACCCCCTGAGCGCCGCTCCCGCCACTCCATGGCTTCTCGCCCCCTGCTTCCTGCAGGAACGCATCATTCATCAGCAGAATCGTGCAACCGCTTCACGGCCTCTGGTACTAGGATGGGCGTTTCGTCCAGACAATCAGCCTCAGGAGTCGCCATGAGCAATGCCATCGGTTATGCCGCCCAGGATCCGAGCACGCCGCTCGCACCCTATTCCTTCACCCGCCGCGACGTCGGACCGAACGATGTAAAGATCGACATTCTCTACTGCGGCGTCTGCCACTCGGACCTGCATACCGCACGCAACGAATGGAACAACACGCTCTACCCTTCGGTCCCGGGCCACGAAATCGTTGGGCGGGTAACGGCCGTTGGTGAGGCGGTCAGCCGCTTCAAGGTCGGCGACATGGCCGGCGTCGGCTGCCTGGTCGACAGTTGCCGGACCTGCTCGTCCTGCGGCGAAGGGCTGGAGCAATACTGTGAGAACGGCTTCACCGGCACCTACAACGGTCCGGCGTTCGGCGGTGGTGAGAACACCCTGGGTGGCTACTCGGACAACATCGTGGTGGACCAGCATTTCGTCCTGCGCATCTCTCACGACGAAACCAACCTGGCGGCCGTCGCGCCACTGCTGTGCGCCGGGATCACGACCTTTTCGCCGCTGCGCCAGTGGAAGGTCGGACCCGGCCAGAAGGTCGGCGTGGTCGGCCTCGGTGGCCTTGGTCACATGGCGGTGAAGATCGCCAATGCCATGGGGGCGCACGTGGTGCTGTTCACCACCTCGCCGGACAAGAAGGAAGACGCGCTGCGCCTCGGTGCCAGCGAAGTGGTGGTGTCGAAGAACCGGGACGAGATGGCCGCGCATCTGAACAGCTTCGACTTCATCCTCAACACAGTCGCCGCGCCGCACAACCTCGACGCCTTCGTTGCGCTGCTCAAGCGTGACGCGACCATGACCCTGGTAGGCGCCCCCGCATCGCCGCACCCCTCGCCCAGCGTGTTCGGCCTGATCTTCAAGCGTCGCCGCATTGCCGGCTCGCTGATCGGCGGCATTGCCGAGACCCAGGAGATGCTCGACTTCTGCGCTGAACACAACATCGTGTCGGACATCGAGATGATCGATATCCAGACCATCAACGAGGCCTACGAGCGCATGCTCAAGAGCGACGTGAAATACCGTTTCGTCATCGACATGGCCTCGCTGAAGTCGGCGTAAGCCCCAGCATGGGCGCGCCGGGTCCAGGCGTGCCCGTGACCAGCGCGGTTCAAACCGGGCCTTCCCTCTTTGCCGCCGAGCCGCTAAGGTCGCCGACCTTCTGAGGAGTCGGCATGCGCTACCTGATTTTCGTCACCCTGCTCTGGGCGTTTTCCTTCAACCTGATCGGTGCCTACCTCGCTGGCCAGGTGGACAGCTACTTCGCTGTGCTGACACGCGTGTTGCTGGCAGGCGTGGTATTCCTCCCGCTGACCCGCTGGCGCGGCGTGGCACCGGGCTTCATCGGCGGCGTAACATTGGTCGGCGCGCTGCAGTTCGGCGTCACCTACCTCTGCCTGTATCTGAGTTTCAACGTGTTGACGGTGGCGGAAGTGCTGCTGTTCACGGTACTGACGCCGCTCCACGTGACATTGATCGACGATGCACTGAACCGTCGTTTCAACCCCTGGGCTCTGGTCGCCGCGGCCGTAGCGGTATTGGGTGCCGGACTGATTCGCTATGACGGCGTCTCCAATGACTTTCTCGGTGGCTTCCTGCTGATGCAGTTGGCCAACTTCACCTTTGCCGCGGGCCAGGTCGGCTACAAGCATCTGGCGCAGCGCTACCCGTCTGATATCCCACTCCACCGTCGCTTCGGCTACTTCTTCATTGGCGCGCTGGTCGTCGTGCTGCCGGCCTGGCTGCTGTTCGGCAACCCGGACAAGCTGCCGACCACCACTGCGCAGTGGGGCGTACTGGTCTGGATGGGCGTGCTGGCGACGGCACTCGGGCAATTCTGCTGGAACAAGGGCGCCACCCTGGTCGATGCCGGCACTCTCGCGGTGATGAACAACATGGCGGTGCCGGTGGGGCTGGTTCTCAATCTGTTGTTCTGGGGCACGCAGACCAATCTTGTACTGCTGACGGTGGGTGGCCTGATCATTCTGGCCTCGCTGCAGATCAACCGCCTGGGTCGCAAGCAGGCTCAATGACATCATGTAAGTTATTGTTATATATGGATTTATATATCTAGCAGGTAAGATAGCGCGCCGCGCATGGATGCGATTCTCAGTTAGTCGTCGAGAACCCCATGCGCCGATACAGCCTGCTTCTGCTCGCCCTGCTTTTTTCTGTTCAGCTCCACGCCGACGCGCCACGCACCTTTCGCGAAGCAAAGAAAATTGCCTGGCAGATGTACGCCGAGCGACCGGTGGATTTCTATTGCCGCTGCGCCTTCAAGGGCAAGCAGATAGACATGGCGAGCTGTGGCTATGTACCGCGCAAGCAACCCAAGCGTGCCGCGCGGGTGGAGTGGGAACACATCGTGCCGGCCTGGGTTATCGGCCATCAGCGCCAATGCTGGCAGGACGGCGGGCGCAAGCACTGTACGTCCAGCGACCCGGTATTCAGCCAGGCGGAAGCCGATCTGCACAACTTAGTGCCGGTTGTCGGTGAAGTGAACGGTGACCGCAGCAACTACGGTTTCGGCATGCTTAGCGAAAAGCCCAGCCAGTATGGCGCCTGCCCTTTCGTGGTGAACTTCAAGCAACGCACCGCCATGCCGCCGACTTACGCACGCGGCACCATTGCCCGTACCTACCTGTACATGAGCGAGCGCTACGGCCTGCGGTTGTCGAAGCAGGATCGCCGCCTGTATGACATATGGAATCGCCAGTACCCGGTCAACGAGTGGGAGCAATGGCGTAACCGCAGCGTCGCCTGTGTGCAGGGTAATGCCAATCGCTTCGTCGGCGCGGTTGACCTGCGTCGCTGCAGTAGATCGATCTCCCGTTCAACCACCGCGTTGCGGCGGCCAGGCTAGACCCGTCTCGGCAGGAGGCGCTTTTGCTGGCGTTGCCGCCGACGCAGTTGCGCCTGGCCAACCCAGCACTGCATGCTGATGGCCCGACTCGTTACCATGGCGACATCGATGCAGGACCGGACACTCTATGCGACGCTCGGATTGGTCGTGCTGGCGGCACTCGTCAGCTCCGGCGTGGCTCCGTACGATCGAGCAACCTGGCTGCTGGAAGTCGCACCCGTGCTCATCGCCGCCCCCTTGCTGCTCTGGAGCTATCCGCACTTTCCGCTGACACGCCTGCTGTATGGGGTCATCGCCTTCCATGCGTTGGTTCTGATTCTTGGTGGCGCCTATACCTATGCGCGTGTTCCCGCAGGTTTCTGGGTGCAGGACTGGTTCGACCTCAGCCGTAATCCGTACGACAAACTTGGCCATTTCATCCAGGGCGTCACGCCGGCTCTGCTCACGCGCGAAATTTTGCTGCGCCGCCGTATAGTCGCAGCCGGAAAAATGCTGGGCTTTCTCGCCGTTTGCGTCGCTCTGGCGTTCAGCGCCTTTTACGAGCTGATCGAGTGGTGGGTGGCGCTCCTTGCCGGCCAAGGCGCGGAAGACTTCCTCGGCACGCAGGGCGACCCCTGGGATACCCAGTCAGACATGTTTATGGCGCTGCTGGGAGCAATGCTCTCAGTCATACTCCTGGCGCGGCCGCAAAACCGGCAGATACGCCGGCTGAGCGGGGCAGGCCCAGCGGTGTAACGCGGTGCTTTATCGACTTGGCGCCGATGCAGTTCTGCTGCTGCATCTCGCCTTCATCATCTTCGTGTTGCTGGGCGGCCTGCTGGTTGCCTGGAAACGCGGATTCTTACTGTTGCACCTTCCAGCAATCGCCTGGGGCCTCTTCGTTGAGCTGAGCGGACGATCCTGTCCCCTGACCCATTGGGAAAACCTGCTGCGCCGCCTGGCCGGCAGCGCCGGGTACCAGGCAAGCTTCATCGAGCATTATCTGCTGCCGCTGATCTACCCCGCCTGGCTGAGCGTGCCGGTGCAATATCTGCTGGCCGCCATAGTGGTGGTGCTAAACGCACTCATCTATGGCGGCCTGGTGTGGCGTCGCCGGCACCGATCAGCAGCGCGCTGACCTCCACTCCGGGTTAAAGCTTCAGTTCGAAAGCGTCGCCATCGTGGTACGCGGGAAATTTGCTGCGGAATTTGGCCAAATGAGCCGCGCGAAGCGTCGTGCGGAACACACCTTCTGCATCACCGGCTTCGAGCAGCGGATCGCCGAGATAGTCCAGTACCTGGCTGTCGCCACTGTAGGGATAACCCTTACCGTCTTCGCCCACCCGATTCACCGCGGCGACGTAGCAAAGATTCTCGATCGCACGCGCAGGTAACAGGCGATTCCAGGCGTTACGTCGTGCGGCCGGCCAGTTGGCGGTATAGAGGAGCAGGTCGGTGTCGTGCGGATCGCGGCTCCAGACCGGGAAGCGCAAGTCGTAGCAGATCAGCGGGCGCACGTGCCAGCCGTTGAGTTTGAAAACGGCCTGTTTCTCGCCCGCCGTGTAGTGCTTGTGCTCACCGGCCATACGGAACAGGTGACGCTTGTCGTAATGCAAGATTTCGCCGTTCGGCTGAGCCCAGAGCAGCCGGTTACGATGGCTGCCATCGGCGGCCTCGATGATCACGCTACCGGTGATCACCGCGTCCATACGTGCTGCCTGCTCACGCAACCATGAGTAGGTCGGGCCCTCCTCGGGCTCGGCGAGCTCGGCGGAATTCATCGAAAAAGCGGTCGTGAACATTTCCGGCAGGACGATCAGGTCCGCGCCGCGGGCGTCATCCAGCAGCCCGATGAAACGCTCACGATTGGCGTCAGCATCCTGCCAGACAAGCGTCGTCTGGATCAGAGCCAGTTCAAGATCGGGTAAGTCGTTCAGATCGCGCATAGTCGTTCTGCTGCTTGACGCAGCGTCTCCTCTCGTTTGGCGAAGCAGAAGCGGACAAGCCGCGACTCTGCAGGAGGCGTTTGGTAGAACACCGAAATCGGAATACTGGCGACACCGTGTTCACGGGTCAGCCATTCAGCCATGGCGACATCGCCGAGATCCGGGCGGATCGCAGAATAGTCCGCCAGCTGAAAGTAGGTCCCCGAGGCGCGCGTGAAGCTGAAGCGCGAACCGGCCAGCAGATCGCAGAACAGATCACGCTTGGCCTGGTAGAAGGCTGGCAGCTCTGATACGTGCTCGGGATGCGCAGCCATGAAATCGGCCAGCGCCCATTGCAACGGCGTGACGCCGGCAAAGCTGACGTACTGGTGCACCTTGCGCAGCTCACTGCTGAGCGCGGTTGGCGCCACCACGTATCCGGTCTTCCAGCCGGTGACATGGTAGGTCTTGCCAAAGGAACTGACGACGAAGGCACGCTGATACAGTTCATCGTGCCGCAATACACTGGCGTGCTCACGACCGTCGAATATCAGGTGCTCGTAGACCTCGTCACTGAGCAGGTAGATATCGCGGTCGCGGATCAGGGCCGCCAGACGATCCAGGTCAGCCCTCTCGATCAATGCGCCGCTGGGGTTATGTGGCGTGTTCAACACGATCATTCGAGTGCGTGGGGTAATTGCATCGGCGAGCTTCTGCCAATCGATGGAAAAGCCCGGCAAGCTCAGCGACTGATGAACGCACACCCCGCCGGCGAGTTCGACGGCTGGCTCGTAGCTGTCGTAGCAGGGGTCGAAAACGATTACGTCATCCCCTGGGCGGACAACCGCGTGAATTGCACAAAAAATGGCCTGCGTCGCCCCGGGGGTGATCGTGACCTCGGTCTCGGCGCTGACCCGGCGCTCATATAACGAGCCGACCTTGATCGCCACCTGCTCGCGCAACGCCGGCAGGCCGGTCATCGGTGCATATTGGTTGTGCCCAGCCATTACATGCCGGGCAACTGCCTCACGCAACGCATCGGGGCCATCGAAATCGGGAAAGCCCTGCGACAGGTTCAAGGCGCCGGTCTGCGCCGCCAGTTGCGACATTGTGGTGAAAATGGTGGTGCCGACATTGGGCAATTTACTGATCAACATGACAGCCTTCCAACAGGCCCGCCGTAAGGGGCTTCGGCAGGGGAAAACAGAATAGCCGATCAATGCGCCAGGATACGAGGGCGTCGGACATGCCGCGCCGGCTGCTACAGTGATGCAAACACGCCTGCGCGGCACCTCAATCCGATACTCAGGAATTCCAGCATGTCACCTGCAGACTCCCCATGGCACATCTTGCGTACCCAGGCAGAACGAGCAGTGCAGGCAGAGCCGGTCTTGAGCGGCACTTTTCGTGAAGCCATTCTCGATCAGCCTGATTTCGCTTTCGCCTTGGCCCACCGAGTCAGCCAAGCCCTAGCTGACAGCGAGGAGCAGCAAGCGGTCTTGTTTGATCGCTTCTCCAGCATTCACCAGCAGTTCCCGGCATTGGCCGAGTCGGCCTGGTGCGACCTGCAGGCCATCGTCAGCCGAGACCCGGCCTTTGGCACCGGGCTGGAAGTGCTGCTGTTCTCCAAGGGATTTCTGGCCCTGCAGGCCTACCGCATAGGCCATCAGCTGCTGCTGCAGGATGAGCGCCTGCTGGCGATGTTCATCCAGGCTCGCTGCAACGAACGTCTAGCCGTCGACATAAACCCGGCCAGCCGGATCGGCACCGGCATCATGCTCGACCATGCGACCGGCATCGTCATCGGCGAAACCGCCGCAGTGGGCGATGATGTCTCGATTCTGCAAGGTGTGACGCTGGGCGGGACCGGCAAGGAAAGCGGAGACCGTCACCCCAAGGTGCGCAGCGGCGTGATGATCGGCGCGGGAGCAAAGATTCTTGGCAATATTGAAATCGGCGAAGGCGCCAAGGTCGGCGCTGGCAGTGTGGTGCTGCAAGCCGTGGCGCCTCACACAACCGTGGTCGGTAACCCGGCCCGCCAAGTCGGCAAGCCGAGGCATGCACGACCGGCCCTGGATATGGACCAGTCGTTCGACGATGGCTGAAAACTAGCGTTTATCGCGACGCTTTTTCTCGGCCTTTTTGTGGTGGGACATGAGGCGACGCTTCTTGTTGACCTGTCGGTCGGTCAGGGTGTTCTTCTTGCCCTCAAAGGGGTTTTCGCCACCCTTGTACTCGATACGAATGGGTGTACCAACCAGCTTCAGCACCCGCCGGTAAGTGTTTTCCAGATAACGGGTGTAGGACTTGGGAATCGAGTCGACCTGGTTGCCATGGATCACGATCAGCGGCGGGTTGGCACCGCCCAGGTGTGCGTAACGAAGCTTGATTCGGCGGCTGGCCACCATCGGCGGCGCATGCTCGCGAACCGCGTCTTCAAGGATCTGCGTCAGACGGCTGGTGGGCCAACGAGTCACAGCTGAAGTGAACGAAGCCTGCACCGACTTGTACAGGTTGCCAACGCCGGTGCCATGCTTGGCGGAGATGAAGTGGATGTCGGCAAACTCAACAAAGAACAACCGGCGCTCCAGCTCGGTCTTCACATAGTCACGCTCGCTCGGCTCCATGCCGTCCCACTTGTTCAGCGCGATGACCAGCGCTCTGCCGCTTTCCAGCACGAAACCAAGCAGATTCAAATCGTGCTCGACCACGCCTTCGCGGGCATCCATGACGAAGATGACCACGTTCGAGTCCTGGATCGCCTGCAGCGTCTTGACCACCGAGAACTTTTCCACGGCCTCGAAAATCTTGCCACGGCGTCGCACACCAGCCGTATCGATCAGGGTGTACTTTTCATCGTCGCGTTCGAACGGGATGTAGATGCTGTCGCGGGTGGTGCCGGCCTGGTCATAGACAATGACCCGCTCCTCGCCAAGCATGCGGTTGACCAGCGTCGACTTGCCCACGTTGGGTCGACCGATGATCGCTATCTTGATGCCATCTTTTTCGCTCGGCCCTGGGATGCGCTTTAGTTCCTCGCCTTCGGCGACCGCCTCGCCCTCTTCACCTTCGCCTTCGGCAACTTCGGCGTTGTCCTTGGGGAACACGCCGAGCGCTTGCTCCAGCATATGGCTGATCCCGCGGCCATGGGCGGCGGCAATCGGCAGGGCATCACCAAGACCCAGCGGACTGAATTCCGCGCGGGCGATATCGGGATCAATACTGTCGACCTTGTTCGCCACCAGAAAGTGGCGTTTGTTCATCTTGCGCAGGTGTTCGGCAATCATCTGATCGCCAGGCGTCATGCCAGCACGCGCATCGACCATGAACATGACTGCATCGGCCTCCTGCATGGCTTGCAGGGACTGCTCGGCCATCTTGGCGTCGATGCCTTCCTCATCCCCTGTCAGACCACCGGTATCGATGACGATGTAGGTGCGACCCTGCCACTTGGCCTCGCCATACTGGCGATCACGGGTCAGACCGGCATATTCCGCCACGATGGCGTCACGGCTCTTGGTCAAACGGTTAAACAGGGTGGACTTGCCAACGTTCGGGCGGCCCACCAGGGCGATTACGGGAACCATACGGCTCTCCACTGCGATATTTCAGAAAACACGAAGGCCGCTGCAAGGCAGCGGCCAGATATTTATTGCTCCGCCTGATCGGAGCAAGGTACACGACGTGAGGCTGTCAATCCGCCTGGCGAATGGTCAGCGCGACAAGCTTTCCGTCGTTACCGTAGGCATACAGCCAGTCGCCTTCGACCACAGGTCTGGCACGCACCCCGGCGCTGTCGATACGGGTGCGCGCGACGAAACGCCCATCGACCTGACTGAGGAAGTGTAGATACCCCTCCTTGTCACCCACCACGACATAGCTGGAGAAAACCGCCGGAGCGGACAGCTGCCGACGCAGCAGCGAATCATTGCTCCACAGTACGGTTGTCGATCGCTCATCGATGCCGAGCACGGTGCCGTCGGCCTGGCTTACGTAGACACTGCCATACCCCATTGCAAGGCCGGTTGCCGTCGAGGCATCGCGTTGCCAGAGAATCCGACCACTCTCCAGATCCAGCGCAGCTGCGCGACCCTGGAAGGAAGCGACATAGAGGGTGCCGCCTGAAAGCAGCAGCCCGCCATCGATATCGACGACGCGCTCAAGTTCGGAACGACCTTGTGGAATGGCGACCCGTTGCTCCCAGATTGGCAATCCGCGGCGGGTGTCCAGTGCTACTACCTTGCCACTGGAAAGGCCGGCAATCGCCAGCTTGTTGGTCAGCAACGGTGAGCCGGTACCGCGCAGGGTCAGGACCGCTGGCGAACTTTCGTAGCTCCAACGCTGTGCGCCGGTGTCAATCTCAAGCGCGATGACACGGTCATCCTGGGTCTGAACAACAACCACGTCACCATTGACGGCGGGGGCGGCGAGCACCTCGCTGCTCACCTGGCTACGCCAGCGCTCTTCACCAGTGGATACATCCAGAGCCAGCACTTCACCACGCAGGGTACCGACCAGAACCAGGCCGTAGCCAGCGCCTACGGCACCAGAAATCGGCACTTCGAGGTCATTCTTCCAGTTGACCTTGCCGGTCGTACGGTCCATGGCCACGACCAACCCTTCGACATCGGCGGCAAATATCTCATTACCGTAGACAACGGGGGCTAGTAGGTTATAGGTCTCGCCCTGGCCGTCGCCGATAGACCGGCTCCACTGTTCTTTTAGCTGGATCTCAGCGTCAAACTTGACCAGTTCGGCGGGTTCGGGTTCTTTCTTGTCGTTGCTGCTGCAACCTGCCGCAAGAACGGCCAGGGTCAGCAGTGCTGCAGTTTTCCAACGCATCAATTCACGCCTCTCCACGAGCCAGATCGTCAAGTTTCAGCTGCAGGCCACCGATCGCGGCATCCTGAGACAGCAGTTCTTTTGCTTTGGAATAGGCAGCGTGGGCTTCTTCAGGGCGTTGCAGCTGAACCAGCAGATCGCCCCGTAACTCTTCACGACTGGCGGCAAACGCATCGACGGCTTCGCCGTCGAGCAACGCGAGACCATCCTCAGCCTTATCCTGCGCCGCAAGAACACGAGCCATACGCTGGCGAGCCAGCTCTTCCAGAGTCTTGTCGGCAGGCTTGTCCAGCACCGCCTGAAGCTCCGTTGCAGCCTCGTCGAGACGGCCGGACTCTACCGCCACCTTGGCAACGAAGAGGCTGCCGTACTGAGCGTAGTGAGAACCAGCGAATTCTTTCTGTAGCAAATTGCCCAGGCGCGAGACCTCGGCGGTATCGGCTCCACCCTCTTCCAGCGCGGCATTCAGCAACTGCTGATAGACAGTCGAGGCACTATGCGCCTGATTGAGCTGGTGCTTCTGCCAGAACTGCCAGCCGAATACCAACACCAGAGCAAGCGCACCCCCAAACAGCAACGGCTTGCCGTTTTGCTGCCACCATTCCTTGATTTGCGCCAGCTGTTCTTCTTCGGTACCCGAGGTCACACTGTCACTCCTTCATTCGCTTAAATCAGACCTGACCGCTCACGCGAGACAGGCAGCCAGACACTCGGGTAGAGCATCCCAGGCAATGCTTTGTTGTTCGCTGTCGTCGCGCAGCGGCTTGCAACCTACCACGCGCCCGGCCAGTTCGTCGTCACCCAGAATCAGCGCGAAACGGGCGCCGCTCTTGTCGGCTTTCTTGAACTGACTCTTGAAGCTTCCGCCGCCCGCGTTGACCAGCAGGCGCAGGCCCGGCAAGGCATCTCGCAAACGCTCGGCCAGGCCCAGCGCTGCCAGTTCGGCCGCCTCACCAAAAGCACAGATGAATGCGTGTGCCGGCTGATTGAGTTCCTCGGGCACCAATTCGAGTGTTTCGAGAAGCAGCACCAGCCGCTCAATGCCCATGGCGAAGCCAACGCCGGGAGTGGGCTTGCCGCCAAACTGACTGACCAGCCCGTCATAACGACCACCCGCGCAAACGGTACCTTGCGATCCCAGTTTGTCTGTCACCCACTCGAACACGGTCCGGCCGTAATAGTCCAGGCCACGAACCAGCTTGGGATTGATCTTAAAGTCTATTCCTGCCACTTCGAGACGGGCTTTCAGGCCTTCGAAATGCGCACTCGATTCTTCATCCAGATAGTCATGCAGCGTCGGCGCATCAGCCAGCAGCGCTTGGGTCTGGGCATTCTTGCTGTCGAGAATACGCAGGGGGTTACTGGTCAGGCGGCGCTGGCTGTCTTCGTCGAGCTGCTCGAAACGCTGCTGCAGGTAAGCTACTAACGCGTCGCGATAGGTTGCCCTTGCCTCGCTAGAGCCGAGGCTATTCAGCTGCAAGGTGACCGAATCGGACAGGCCGAGCTTCTTCCACAGCCGCGCGGTCAGTACGATCAGCTCGGCATCAATATCCGGACCCGGCTGATTGAAGACTTCGACACCGATCTGATGGAACTGGCGATAGCGGCCCTTCTGTGGCTTCTCGTAGCGGAACATCGGCCCCGCGTACCAAAGCTTCTGTACCTGCCCGCCGCCCGTCATGCCATGTTCGAGCACAGCGCGCACGCAACCGGCAGTTCCCTCTGGCCGCAGCGTCAATGACTCCTCATTACGGTCGAGGAAGGTGTACATCTCCTTGTCGACCACGTCGGTACCCTCGCCGATTCCGCGAGCGAACAGATCGGTGAACTCGAGGATCGGCAGACGAATCTCGCTGTAGCCATAGCTGTCGAGCAACTGTGCGAAGGTCGTTTCTAGGTAGCGCCAAACCGGCGTCTGGGCCGGAAGAATATCGTTCATGCCACGGATGGCTTGCAGAGACTTGCTCAATTCGGTTCCTTAATTCAGCTGCGCAGTATCAGCGCAGCGTCAGACTCGGCCTTTTCGCTGGCCTTGCGACGAATCAGCTGCTCCAGCTCATCGACCAGGTTTTCGTTGTTCAGCTTTTGCGCCGGCTTACCGTCGATATAGATCAGGTTGTTCGGCGTCCCACCTGTCAAGCCGATATGTGCTTCCTTGGCCTCACCGGGCCCGTTCACAACGCAACCGATCACCGCCACATCCAGAGGCACCAGCAAATCATCAAGCCGCCCCTCTAGTTCGTTCATGGTCTTGACCACGTCGAAGTTCTGCCGGGAGCAACTTGGACAGGCGATGAAATTGATCCCTCGCGAACGCAGACGCAGCGACTTGAGGATGTCGAAACCGACCTTGATCTCTTCCACCGGGTCAGCAGCCAGCGATATGCGAATGGTGTCGCCTATGCCCTCGGCGAGCAGCATGCCCAATCCGACGGCCGATTTCACTGTACCCGAGCGCAAGCCACCGGCTTCGGTAATGCCAAGGTGCAGAGGCTGCTCGATCTTGTCCGCCAACAGACGGTAGGCTGCCACAGCCATGAATACGTCGGAGGCTTTTACGCTTACCTTGAAATCCGGAAAGTTCAGACGGTCGAGATGTTCGACATGGCGCAACGCAGACTCTACCAGCGCCTCGGGTGTCGGCTCGCCGTATTTCTTCTGCAGATCCTTTTCCAACGAGCCGGCGTTAACGCCTATGCGAATCGGGATGCCGCGATCCCGCGCCGCTTCGACCACAGCCCGGACACGGTCTTCGCGCCCGATATTGCCGGGATTGATGCGCAGGCAATCAACACCAAGCTCGGCGACACGCAGAGCGATCTGATAATCGAAATGAATGTCAGCCACCAAAGGCAAACTGACGCGCTGCTTGATCTTGCCGAACGCCTCGGCCGCCTCCATCGAAGGCACCGATACACGCACAATGTCAGCTCCGGCATTTTTCAGCCGCTCGATCTGTGCAACCGTGGCATCCACATCGCAGGTTTCGGTATTGGTCATGCTTTGTACGGCGATAGGCGCATCGCCGCCGACCGGTACGTTGCCTACCCAGATTTTGCGAGTAGGTCGACGCTTGATAGGAGACTCACTGTGCATGATTACTGTCCGAGCTTGAGACGCGCGGTTTCACCGCGGGTTTTTCCGGAAAGACTGACGGGCTCGCCGTTGTAGCTGACCTGCACGCCCGAGGCAAAGCCCAGATGCAGGTCCAGCGGGGTTGCGCCAACCAGGGTGCGGCTGCTGCCGGCTTTAGCCAGCCCGCTGTAGAGCACTTCACCTTTCGCATCAGTGACCCGCGTCCAGCAATCCGCCGTGTAATTCAAGGTCAAACGGCCTTCCCCCGGCCCGACAGGCTCGGCTTCAGCTACAACGCCCACTGGCGCGGGCGTAGCATCGGCCGGTGCCTCACTGGAAGGCTCGTCCTCGGGCAGCTGAGCTGGCGTTCCTTCCTCCGTTCCGACTACAGGCTGTTCAGCTAGTGGTAACGGCTCGGTGTTGGGGGCCTGGAGCTCGTCGGCAGCCGACGGCGTCGAGCTGACTGGCTCCTCGATTGCGAGTTCGACTGGCTCTTCAGCGCGGTCGAGCAAATGAATCTCAGTAGTTCCGTCGGCCGCCTCGACCTCAATGCGCTCAAGTGCGGAGACCGACGGGCCCGACTCGGTACGAGCCGAGCGATCCTGCCACCACAAGAACGCACCTACGCCGATCACCAATGTCAGGATGAAGGTAAAGAAACGCACCATGCTGCGCGACAGCCGCACGGGCTGATCGATGTGGCCAAGACTGTTGACGCTGCTGCCGGTTGCATCTGTACCGGTATGCTGGTCGAACTGCTGTACCAGACGATTCTGGTCCAGTCCCAGCAGCTTGGCGTACGCACGAACGTAGCCGCGGGCGAATGTGTGGCCCGGCAGCTGACTGAAGTCACCGGCCTCTATCTGGGTCAGGGATCGCTCCGAAAGGTTGAGCTGCTTGGCTACTGCAGGGAGGGACCAGTTTTTACTCTCGCGCTCGGCCCGCAACGTTTCGCCAGGATTGCCCAGGGCCGTCGGGGCGGCGGCTTCAGAATGGGGCGCTATCATCGTTGCTCCGAAAGAAACTGTTGATATTCAGGCGTCCCCGGATACAGGCGCTTGAGCTGTAAACCCAGGCTCGCCGCCTGATCGCGGTCCTGATGAATGTTCGCCAAACGAATGCCCAGCAGCAGACTGCGGGCATTTTGCTCGGAAAGGCTGCTGAAACCTTCGTAATAACGTTTTGCCGGGACGTACTGCTTGTCTTCGTACGCCATTACGGCCAATTCGAGTAGTGCGCGCGGCTGCCGGCTGTCGAGGCGCAAGGCACGAGTGAAATAGGTTTCGGCCTGCTCGCGCTGACCCAGCATCAGAGCTGTCATGCCCATGTTCTGAAAGACGTGGGATCGCCCGGAATACAGATTATCTTCCGCGGCCTTTGAGAAACGCTCCATCGCCTCTGGATAGCGCTTTTGCTCGAACAGAAAGCTGCCGTAGTTGTTGAGGATACGGGCGTCATTGTGACTCGACAGCGCCTTGCGGTAATGCTCGTCTGCGAGCTGATTTTCCATTTCGTTCTGGAATACCAAGGCCAACGCCGCATGGGCATCTGCACTATTGGGGTCCAGCTCAAGCGCCTTGCGTAGCGGCGATTTCGCCCGAGAGGCCTCGCCCTGCTGCAAATAGCCGATGCCAAGCTGAATATAGGCATCTCGGGCTTCGTCGCGACCTTGCGAAGTACGCATCGGGTTCACCGATCCGGAAGACACACAGCCAGCCATTAGACTGGCGAGCACAAACAGCAGCGCGACGCGCAAGATCATCAGCATCCCCCTCAGGAACGGTTCGTAGCAACGGGCGTCGTCAGTGGCTCAGATTGCAGCTGGCGCACTGCGATGTATCGCTCGCTTCGACGCGTTCTATCCAGCACCTGCCCGACCAGCTGGCCGCAGGCAGCGTCGATATCCTCACCGCGAGTGGTGCGCACTGTCACATTGTGCCCAGCTTTGTGGAGGATGTCCTGAAAACGTCGGATTGTGTTGTTGCTCGGCCGCTCATATCCGGAGTGCGGAAAGGGATTGAACGGGATCAGATTGATCTTGCACGGAATCTTCGCCAGCAGGACGACCATCTGTTCGGCGTGCTCAGGCTGATCGTTAACGCCCTGTAACAACGTGTATTCGATAGTCAGGACGCGCTTTTCGCCGAGATTGGAGATATAGCGTTGGCAAGCCGCCAACAGCATTTCCAATGGGTATTTCTTGTTGATCGGAACCAGCTGATCACGTAATTCATCATTCGGCGCGTGCAGCGAAAGGGCCAGCGATACATCGATGACCTTGGACAGCTCCTCGATCATCGGTACTACACCCGATGTTGAGAGCGTCACCTTACGCTTGGATATACCGTAGCCGAGGTCGTCCATCATGATCTGCATGGCGGCGACGACATTGTCGAAGTTGAGCAGGGGTTCGCCCATGCCCATCATCACCACGTTGGTGATGGCGCGATCTACCTTCGCCGGTATCGTGCCGAACGACTTATTGGCAACCCACACCTGACCGATCACTTCGGCAGCGGTGAGGTTGCTATTAAAACCTTGCTTGCCAGTCGAGCAGAAGCTGCAGTCCAGCGCACAGCCAGCCTGGGAAGAAACACAGAGCGTGCCTCGCCCACCCTGGGGAATATAGACGGTCTCCACGCAGCTCCCCGAAGCCACACGCACAACCCATTTGCGGGTGCCGTCGGTGGAAATGTCTTCGCTAACGATTTCGGGGCCGCGGATCTCAGCAGAGGCCTTGAGCTTTTCGCGCAAGGCCTTGCCGATATTACTCATGGCATCGAAGTCATCGACGCCAAAGTGGTGAATCCATTTCATGACCTGACCGGCACGAAAGCGCTTCTCCCCTATGGAATCGAAGAAGCTTTCCAGCTGAGGCTGGGTCAGCCCCAGCAGATTTACTTTACCGGTAGTCACAGTCATCAGGATTCACCTTCGCCTGATCAGCGAATGCGGGCACACACTTCGGTGGCAGAGAAGAAGTAGGCGATTTCGCGAGCGGCGGACGCCTCGGAGTCGGAACCATGAACAGCGTTCTCATCGATAGAGACAGCGAAATCGGCGCGAATAGTGCCTGGAGCTGCTTCCTTCGGGTTGGTAGCGCCCATCAGCTCACGGTTTTTGGCAATGGCGTCTTCGCCTTCCAGAACCTGGACGATTACCGGACCGGACACCATGAACGCGACCAGGTCCTTGAAGAAACCGCGCTCGCTGTGTTCGGCATAGAAACCGCCCGCTTCACGTTCGGACAACTGAACCATCTTCGAAGCGACGACACGCAGACCAGCCTTCTCGAAACGAGAGGTGATTTCACCAATAACATTCTTGGCGACGGCGTCAGGCTTGATGATGGAGAAAGTGCGTTGCAGGGCCATTTGAAACTCCAGAAAACGATAAGTTAAAGCAAACGAGTAAACCCGCGAATTATACGCGGGTCGAGACGAAAAATATAAGGGTAGCCAGAAGCTAGAAGCCAATCGGCAGAAGCCATCAATTCCAGATAGCCCTCCCACAGACCCCGGCTGACAGAGGCTCCTCTAAGCCTCTTCGATCCAGGCAGCCTGTATGGCTTCCAGGACTTTTTCGCCACCGCGCGTCGGATCGTCCGCAAAGCTTGGCAGCTCGACAACCCAACGATGCAATTCGACGAAATTTACGTAGCGGGGATCAACGTCAGGCTTACGCTCACTCAGCTCAATTGCAATATCCAATACATCGGACCATTTAAGCGCCATGATTCACCTCGCCTTAATGACCTTCGGACACTTGATTGATGGTGTATTTCGGTATCTCGACAACCAGATCGACGTCGGCAATCGCAGCCTGGCAGGACAGCCTGGAGGTAGGCTCTAGCCCCCACGCCTTATCCAGCATGTCATCTTCCAACTCGTCGGACGCCTCTAGCGAAGCGAAACCCTCGCGGATCACCACGTGGCAAGTCGTACACGCACAGGACTTTTCACAGGCATGTTCAATATCGATGCCATTTCGCAGCGCAGCGTCAAGCACCGTCTCACCGGGCTGAGCATCCACTACCGCCCCTTCCGGACAATGGTCGGCATGAGGCAGGAAAACAATCTGCGGCATCTGGTTCAATCCTCGATATCGTTAAGCCGCCGCCCGGCCAGGGCGGCCTTGACGGTGGAATCTAGTCGTCGCGCTGCAAAGGCATCGGTAATTTGGCTGAGGCGCTTCACCTGACGCTCGATGGCAAGGCCATCCTGACTATCAAGCAACTCACGCAACTCGCGCACCTGCGACTCGATCGCCTCGCGCTCTTCTTGGTCGAGCAGACGCTCGCCATCAACCGCCAATGCCCCTTCAACCGCCTCGAGCAGTCGCTGCGCATCAACCAACTGCTCACGAAGCGCTCGGGCCGTTTTGTCTTCATTGGCCTTATGAAAAGAGTCTTCCAACATGCGAGCAATCTCGCCATCGGTGAGTCCATAAGAGGGCTTTACCTGGATACTGGACTCCACGCCCGACGCCAGCTCACGCGCCGAAACACTGAGCAGCCCGTCCGCATCAACCTGAAAGGTGACACGAATCTTCGCAGCCCCGGCCACCATTGGCGGGATGCCCCGCAGCTCGAAGCGAGCCAGGGATCTACAATCGGCAATAAGCTCGCGCTCACCCTGCAGCACATGGATCATCATGGCCGTCTGGCCGTCCTTGTACGTGGTGAACTCCTGAGCCCGAGCAACCGGAATGGTGGTATTGCGCGGAATGATCTTCTCCATCAACCCGCCCATCGTTTCCAGTCCAAGCGACAGCGGAATTACATCGAGCAGCAACAGCTCTTCACCATCGCGATTGTTGCCGGCCAGCGTCTCGGCCTGGATTGCAGCACCGATAGCAACGACCTGATCGGGATCGATATCCGTCAACGGTTCCCGACCGAACATCTCCCCCACACGCTCGCGAACCCGAGGGACCCGTGTGGAACCGCCGACCATGACCACCGCCTGGACCTCATCCAGCTCAATCGACGAATCACGCAGCGCGCGCCTGCACGATTTAAGGCTACGAGCGATCATCGGCTCGATGAGTTCGTTGAATATGGGTCGTGTCAGAATGCCCTGCCAATCGGCATAGCGCACTTCAACGGTATCTGTTTCGCTGAGCTGCTCCTTGGCATCGCAGGCAATTTTCAGCACTTCACGCTGGGTTCCCGGATCGAGATCCTGGGAGGCGCCGGCCTTGGCCAGAATCCAGTCGGCAATCGCATGATCGAAATCATCACCGCCAAGCGCAGTATCACCACCGGTAGCCAGCACCTCGAATACGCCTTTGGTCAGACGCAGGATGGAGATATCGAAGGTTCCACCGCCCAGGTCATAGATCGCCACGACACCTTCGGCTTCGCGGTCCAGACCGTAGGCAACGGCGGCGGCAGTAGGCTCATTAAGCAGGCGTAGCACGTTGAGATTAGCCAGGCGCGCGGCATCCTTGGTCGCTTGCCGTTGCGCATCATCGAAATACGCCGGAACCGTAATCACCGCACCGACCAGCTCGCCGCCCAATACGGCCTCCGCACGCTCACGCAACGCGCGAAGAATCTCCGCAGAGACCTCAACCGGGCTTTTGGCACCCTGCACCGTCTCGATGAAGGGCATCTGTGACTGCCCCTCGCTGAATCGATAAGGGAGCTGCCCACCCAGCTGCTTCACATCACCGACACCCCTACCCATCAAGCGCTTGACGGACACAATGGTATTTAACGGATCGCTGGCAGCGGCGGCTTTCGCTGCTCGCCCCACTTCAACGTGATCGCTGTGATAACGCACCGCGGATGGCAGAATCACCTCTCCATCGGCATCGGCCAGTGGCGCCGTAACGCCACTGCGCAGGGCTGCAACGAGCGAATTGGTAGTGCCAAGATCGATGCCAACCGCCAGTCGACGCTGGTGTGGTTGCGGGCTTTGTCCGGGTTCAGCTATCTGAAGTAAGGCCATGTCTGTCTGATATCGGGCGCAGCGTCTGGCGCTACGCGGGGTTAATCGTCGAGGCGCTCTTCTAACTGGCGCACTTCATGGGACAGCTTGTCGAGAAACTGCATGCGACGCACCAGCCGTTCCGCCTCCGCCCGCTGCGAATCATCCCGCCAGATGCCGGCGAAAGAGTCATTGAGACCTTGCTGAGCCGCTTTGAGGCGAGCCTTGAAGGAACCTACACCTGCGATATCCGCATCACTTTGCAATTCCTCCAGCTCTTCACGCCACTGCATCTGCTGCATAAGGAAAGCGGGATCCTGAACGGTCGCCTCCAACGGCATCTCGCGACCCTCAAGCGTGAGCAGGTAGCGCGCTCGACGCGACGGGCTTTTCAGCGTCTGATAGGCCTCGTTGAGATTCGTCGAGCGTTCGATTGCGTAGCGCTGCTCGGTCTCGCCAGCGTCAGCAAACCGATCCGGATGAACTTTGCGCGCCAGCTCGCGGTAACGAGACGACAGCAGCTCCGGATCGATATCGAAAGTTGGCTGCAACTCGAACAGCGCATAGTGACAGGGAGTTCCCACAGCGTCCTCAGATATTGAAGCTTTCGCCGCAGCCGCATTCGCCACGTACGTTAGGGTTGTTGAACTTGAAGCCTTCGTTCAGCCCCTCTCGAACAAAGTCGAGCTCCGTCCCGTCGAGGTACACGAGGCTCTTGGGATCGATGATCACCTTGACGCCATGACTGTCGAAGACCGAGTCCTCTGTAGCTGCTTCGTCCACGAACTCGAGCACATAAGCCAGGCCGGAACAGCCGGTGGTCCGTACACCCAACCGGACCCCAAGCCCTTTGCCGCGCCCTTCCAGAGAACGACGCACGTGATCGGCAGCGGCGGTTGTCATGCTGATAGCCATCGATACCCCCTTAGGCCTGCGGCAACCCTTTTTTCTCGCGGTAATCGCGAACGGCTGCCTTGATGGCATCCTCTGCCAATACCGAGCAATGGATTTTCACCGGCGGCAGTGCCAGCTCTTCAGCGAGCTGAGTGTTCTTGATGGTTTCCGCTTCTTCCAGCGTCTTGCCCTTCATCCACTCGGTAGCAAGGGAGCTGGAAGCAATGGCTGAACCGCAACCATAGGTCTTGAACTTGGCATCTTCGATCACGCCTTGCTCGTTGACCTTGATCTGCAGTCGCATCACATCGCCGCAGGCCGGCGCGCCGACCATGCCGGTACCGATGGAAGGATCCTCAGCGTCGAACTTACCGACGTTGCGGGGATTTTCGTAATGGTCAATGACCTTATCACTGTATGCCATGGTGCAATCCTCTTTGAATCAGGCTATGCGGAACTCGACGTTTCAAATCAGTGGGCAGCCCACTCGACCTGAGAAATATCGACGCCATCCTTGAACATGTCCCACAAGGGTGAAAGCTCACGCAATTTCGTGACCGCCTCGCTGACCTTCTGCGCGGCGTAGTCAACTTCTTCTTCGGTAGTAAAACGACCGAAGGTAAAACGGATCGAGCTGTGTGCCAGTTCGTCATTACGACCCAGCGCCCGAAGCACGTAGGACGGCTCCAGCGAAGCAGAGGTACAGGCTGAACCAGAAGAAACCGCCAGATCCTTGAGCGCCATGATCAGCGACTCGCCTTCAACGTAGTTGAAACTCAGGTTCAGGTTGTGCGGCACCCGTGCCGTCATGCTGCCATTCACATAAAGCTCTTCCAGGTGCTCAACCTGCTGGAAGAAGCGGTCGCGCAGCTGAGTAATACGCTCGTTTTCTGCAGCCATTTCTTCTTTGGCAATGCGGAACGCCTCACCCATGCCCACTGACTGATGCGCTGCCAGCGTTCCCGAGCGCATGCCACGCTCATGTCCGCCGCCATGCATCTGCGCTTCAAGACGCACACGTGGTTTGCGCCGCACGTACAGGGCGCCGACCCCTTTGGGACCATATGTCTTGTGAGCAGAGAAGGACATCAGATCGACCTTCATCTTCTCCAGATCGATCTCCACCTTCCCGGTCGACTGCGCGGCATCGACGTGGAACAGCACACCACGCGAACGGGTGAGCTCACCAATAGCGGCGATATCGTTGATCGTTCCGATTTCGTTGTTCACATGCATGATGGACACCAGCACGGTGTCGTCACGTAGCGCAGCTTCAACCATCGCCGACGTGATCACACCATCCTCGCCAGGCTCGATGTAGGTTACTTCGAAGCCCTCGCGCTCGAGCTGGCGGGTTGTATCAAGAACGGCTTTATGCTCGATCTTACTAGTTACGATGTGCTTGCCCTTGGACGCGTAGAAATGCGCCGCACCCTTGATAGCCAGGTTATCCGACTCGGTCGCACCAGAGGTCCACACGATTTCGCGAGGATCTGCATTGACCAGCTCGGCAACTTGACGACGCGCATTCTCGACTGCTTCCTCGGCTTTCCAACCGAAAGCGTGGGAGCGCGAAGCCGGGTTACCGAAGTTACCTCCGGCTGTCAGGCATTCAACCATCTTCTCGGCGACGCGAGGGTCAACCGGCGTGGTAGCGGAGTAGTCCAGGTAAATCGGCAACTTCATCAGGTATCTCCTATCAGGCTGTCGTCCTGCTCATTCAATGGCGGACGCTTCAATCTTATCCAGTTGCGGAGTCTGTCCATTGGCGCGGCGCATATCCTGACGCAGAGCCACTTCCTGAACCTCGCGACGCATCACCAGATCCGCCAGACTGATGCCAGTCAGAAACTCATGGATCTGCTGACTCAAGTCGCACCACAGATGGTGGGTCAGACACGTATCCCCCGAGTGGCAGTCACCCAAGCCTTGGCATCGCGTGGCATCTACCGACTCGTTCACCGCATCGATGACCTGCGCAACCTGAATGCCCGCCATCTCACGAGAAAGCTGATAGCCACCCCCCGGCCCACGAACACTCGTCACCAAACTGCCGCGACGCAGCTTGGCAAACAGCTGTTCAAGATAGGAAAGCGATATGCCTTGGCGCTCGGAAATATCCGCGAGGGATACCGGACCGTGTTGCGCATGCAGCGCAAGGTCGAGCATCGCAGTGACGGCGTAACGGCCTTTGGTAGTCAATCGCATCGGTTCGCACCAAGCATCATGGTTTGAGGCAAGTATGCAATACCCGACTATTTAGATCAACTATAAGCCCCATTAAATCACTCGGACTTTAGCCGCACGGGAAAGGTGCCAGAAGCGCGAGCCGTACAGACACGACCGCAGCCGAGCCCGCATGATAACAGCTCGCCCACCCTGTCGCACTTCAGGAGCGAGGCTCTTCGCCGGCGCGCTTGACCTCAGCGAAATCCTCCTCACGCAATTCCGGCATCTGCTTTGCGCAATAATCGCTACCAAGCGCGGTTAATGCCTGACACATGCCATCCATACGCTCCTCGACAGCCTGGACGTGATCGAGCAACTGGCCGATAGCGCGCGCCACCGGATCAGGCATGTCCTCGGTAACACCGTAGGCATCGAAACCGATCTTCTCAGCGATCGCTTTGCGCTTGGCCTCTTGCTCGTCATCGGCCTTGGCAATCACCCGACCCGGGATACCAACGGCGGTCGCCCCGGCCGGCACCGCACGCGTCACCACCGCGTTAGACCCGATCTTCGCGCCCGCGCCCACAGTGAACGGGCCAAGAATCTTCGCGCCGGCACCCACGATTACCCCATCTTCAAGCGTGGGGTGACGCTTACCCTTGTTCCAGCTGGTACCGCCCAGGGTCACCCCATGGTAGAGCGTGACGTCATCGCCTATCTGGGCCGTCTCGCCGATGACGATCCCCATACCATGGTCAATAAAGAAACGCCGCCCTATTTGCGCGCCCGGATGGATTTCGATGCCGGTCAGCCAACGGGCCAGATTTGAGTTCATCCGTGCCAGCCATTTGCAATTGTTGACCCAAAGCCAGTGAGATACCCGATGAAACCAGACAGCGTGCAGACCCGGATAACAGGTGATCACTTCGAATGCGTTACGCGCTGCCGGATCGCGATGGAAAACGCTCTGGATATCTTCGCGCATGCCTTCGAACATCAATCACCTCTCCGCTTGTGGGGTTCGCCGCGCACGGCCTTTTGGGTCTCGGTAAGGATTCCGCGCAAGATATTCATTTCAAGCTTGCTGATACCGCAACGACCGTAAAGCCGGCGCAGTCGCGGCATCAGATGCCTGGGTTTCTGAGGATCAAGGAAGCCAATCTCGACCAAGGTTTGCTCAAGATGACCGTAATAGTGTTCGAGCTCATCGGCTGTAACCGGCTGAGTGTCGAGCATCGACGTTGTTTCGAGCTTTTCTTGCTTGCTAGGCTGATCGTTTGCCGCCAGCCAGGCCATGCGCACCTCATAGGCAAGCACTTGCACCGCAGCAGCCAGGTTCAGCGAACTGAAGGCAGGATCTGAAGGGATATGTACATGGTACTGGCAGCGCTGGAGCTCTTCATTGGTGAGCCCTGCATATTCGCGCCCAAATACCAACGCCACCTCACCGCCCCGCTCGACCTGCTCAAGGCAGACCGTACCGGTTTCGCGCGGATCCAGAAGCGGCCAAGGAATGCGACGATCGCGCGCACTTGTGCCCAGCACTAGGCTGCAGCCAACCAAGGCCTCCTCGAGCGTCGCCACGATCTCCGCTGAATCAAGAATATCGGTTGCACCCGAGGCTCGCGCGACGGCGTTCGGACTCGGAAAATCCTCCGGGCCCACCAACACCAAGCGCGTCAAGCCCATATTTTTCATGGCGCGGGCCGCGCCCCCGATATTCCCAGCGTGACTGGTGTTGACCAACACTACGCGAATGCTCTGAAGCGACACTGTTTTTTCTCAATCAGAAAGCAGACGGAGAGCTTACAGGAAGGATCCGCAGCTTCGCTATTAGCCGCCAGAACGAGCGCTTGGCGAGCAACATGCAGCGCCGGTTTCTGATAGAATTGCCGGCTTTCTTTAAACGACCAGGTATTTGATCGATGCAGCCCATGCTGAATATCGCGCTGCGCGCCGCCCGTAGCGCTGGCGAAATGATTGTTCGTTCCACCGAGCGCCTGGACGTGATCTCGGTTAGCGAAAAGGACGCGCGCGATTACGTCTCGGAAATCGACCGCACCGCCGAACAACTGATCGTCACGGCGCTGCGCAAAGCCTATCCAAACCACGGAATCCTTGGCGAGGAAGGCGGACTGCTGGAAGGCAGCGGTGACGGCAAGGATTACCTCTGGGTGATTGACCCACTGGACGGAACCACCAATTTTCTACGCGGCGTACCTCACTACGCAGTCAGCATCGCTTGCAAATATCGTGGCCGCCTCGAACACGCCGTGGTAATCGATCCGGTTCGCCAGGAAGAGTTTACTGCCAGCCGGGGTCGTGGCGCGGCACTCAACGGACGCCGCCTGCGCGTCAGTGCACGCAAGAGCCTGGAAGGCGCACTTCTCGGCACGGGATTCCCGTTCCGCGACAGCCAGCTGGACAATCTCGATAGCTACCTCAATATGTTCCGAAGCCTGGTTGGGCAAACCGCAGGGCTTCGCCGCGCCGGGGCTGCCAGCCTGGATCTGGCCTATGTCGCGGCCGGTCGCTATGACGCGTTTTGGGAGTTTGGCCTGTCCGAATGGGACATGGCCGCAGGCGCCCTGCTGATTCAAGAAGCCGGCGGCCTGGTCAGTGACTTCACTGGCAGCCATGAATACCTTGAAAAGGGCCAAATCGTTGCGGGCAACACCAAGTGCTTCAAGGCAGTCCTTACCGCCATCCAGCCCCATCTGACTCCAGCACTGAAACGGTAACCATACGCCGCAAAAAAAACGCCCATCTGGGCGTTTTTTATATCGACTTACTGCTGTGTCAGCACCAAACGCCCGTCATGGACCGGAATTTTCTGACCAGGGTCGCGATCCATCCGGACTTGCCCGACCGTGCCGTCGAGGTCGTACTTCACCTCATAGCCAATGATCTTCTGATGAGTGTCAGTGACTGTACTGCAACGGGTTTCCGTTGTGCTATAGGTGTCATTCGCCTGCATGCGGCCTTGCACCTAATTCCCGGCATAACCACCGCCCACCGCACCGGCTACCGTGGCAATCTTTTTGCCGTTGCCGCCGCCAATCTGGTTTCCGAGCAGCCCACCGACCACCGCACCCACGGCTGTACCGGCAATACGATTGCTGTCCTGTACAGGCCTCTGGCGAGTGACCGTCACGTCCTTGCATACCTCACGAGGCGTCTTGACGGTCTCCTTGACGGGATTAACGGCTAGCACGCTGGCGAATTCAGGCCCTCGATCAACCAGCGCATAGGTCGCAAAAGCACCACCAGCGCTCACCACAACAGCCCCCAGTACGGTACCGACCAACATGGACTTGTTCACTGCATCTTCCTTCATCTGACGAGCCAGGCTCGCGGCGGCGCCTTGGACTCGCCAGACTGCCGGAAGTTCGAATCAGGGAAGCTCGTCCACCTCTTCGACGACCGGAGGAATCAGATCTTCGCGCGTCAGATTCAGCCAGACCAGCAGCATTCCCGCCACATAGACCGATGAGTAGGTACCCGCGCCAACCCCGATTAAGAGCGCCAGGGAGAAGCCCCACAGATTTTCGCCACCGAAGTACATCAGCGCGCCCACCGCAAGCAGCGTGGACACCGAAGTGGCCAGAGTCCGCAGTAGAGTCTGGGTGGTCGAAATGTTGATGTTCTCGAGCAGCTCCGCCTTGCGCAGCATGCGGAAGTTTTCACGGATTCGGTCGAAGATCACGATGGTGTCGTTCAACGAATAACCGATCACCGCCAACACCGCCGCCAGTACCGTCAAGTCAAAGGAGATCTGGAACAGCGAGAAGACGCCTAGCACCAGGATCACGTCGTGGAACAACGACAACACCGCGCCCAGGCCGAACTTCCACTGAAAGCGGAACGCGACATAAACCAGAATGCCGCCCAACGCGAGCAACATGCCTAAACCGCCCTGGTCCCGCAACTCCTCACCCACGGCAGGACCAACAAACTCCACACGTTTGACGGTCACCGCACTGCCCGCCTCGCCACCGCGCAGGGCGTCGGCAATTCGCTCACCAAGCAGTGGATCATCGCCCGGCATGCGCACAAGAACATCCGTGGTGGCACCAAAGCTCTGAACCACAGCTTCATTGAAACCGGAGCCGGCAAGCTGTGAGCGCACCTGATCCAGAGCAACCGGCTGTTCGTATGAGAGCTCGATTAGCGTGCCGCCGGTGAAGTCCAGACCGAAGTTCAGCCCCTTCACCGCCAGACTAGCCAGCGAGACCAGCGTGAGCACCACGGTCAGGGCAAACGCCACATGACGAACGCCCATAAAGTTGATTACGCGTTTCATCGTGCTAGCCCCTTAAATCCACAATTTCTTGAGATCACGGCCACCGTAGATCAGGTTGACCATGGCTCGAGTCACGATGACGGCGGTGAACATAGAAGTCATGATCCCGAGCGAGAGCGTAACGGCGAAACCCTTGATCGGCCCGGTTCCCATGGCGAAGAGAATGCCGCCTACCAGCAGGGTCGTGAGGTTGCCGTCAACAATCGCTGAAAACGCGCGATCGAAGCCTTCATGGATGGCGCGTTGAATTGACATGCCGTTAGCAATCTCTTCGCGGATCCGCGAAAAAATCAGCACGTTGGCATCAACCGCCATGCCCATCGTCAACACGATACCGGCGATACCCGGCAGCGTCAGCGTGGCGCCCAGCATCGACATCAAAGCCGTCAGCACGATCATGTTGAACAGCAGCGCGACGGTAGCCAGGATCCCGAAGAACTTGTAGATCAGCACCATGAACACGGCGACGAACAGAAAGCCCCACATCGCCGCCTCGACACCGAGCTGAATGTTTTCAGCACCCAAGCTTGGGCCGATGGTGCGCTCTTCGGCAAAGTACATCGGTGCAGCCAGCCCCCCAGCACGAAGGAGCAATGCCAACTCGGATGACTCGCCCTGACCGTCAAGACCAGTGATACGGAACTGACTGCCCAAGGGAGATTGGATGGTTGCCAGGCTGATGACTTTTTTCTCTTCCTGGAAGGTCTCGACTCGAACTTCCTGCTCGACTCCGTCGACCATCTGCTTGACGTAGCGCGTTGTCGGCCGTTGTTCGATGAACACAACCGCCATGCTGCGCCCAACGTTGTTGCGAGTGGCGCGGTTCATCAGATCGCCGCCGTGACCATCCAGGCGAATGTTTACCTGAGGCCGGCCATTCTCGTCATAGCTGGCCTGAGCGTCGGTGACCTGGTCACCAGTGATGATCAGGTTGCGCTCGAGCTGGACAGGCGGACGCCCCTCCTCACGGAACTCGAAGGTCTCGGTTGTCGCACGGGCAGCGTCAGCTTCGGCCGCCAGCCGGAACTCGAGGTTCGCAGTCTTGCCCAGGATACGCTTGGCTTCAGCCGTATCCTGAACCCCCGGAAGCTCAACCACGATGCGGTTGGCACCCTGACGCTGAACCAACGGCTCGGAGACTCCCAACTCATTGACCCGGTTACGGACGGTGGTCAGGTTCTGCTTGATCGAATACTCGCGGATCTCCGCTAGCTTGGCCTCGGTAATGGCCAGACGCAGCACCTGCTGGCCGTTGCGCTCGGTGGACGTCAGCTCAAAATCGTTGAAGTTCTTGCGGATCAGCGACTGAGCAGCCGAAAGCGTGGCCTCGTCGGCGAAACCTAGCTGCACAGCATTTTCAGCTAAAGGAAGGCTGCGATAACGAACGCGCTCCTTGCGCAACAGGCTCTTGACCTCACCCTCGTAAACGTTGAGGCGCGTTTCGATGGCTTTTTCCATGTCGACTTCGAGCAGGAAATGCACACCACCGGACAAATCCAAGCCCAGCTTCATCGGGCTTGCAGCCAAGTCACGCAGCCACTCTGGCGTCGTGGGCGCAAGATTGAGCGCAACCACATAGGCATCGCCCAGCGCACGACGCACCACATCCTTGGCAGGCAGCTGATCGTCCTGATCAGTCAATCGCAACAGGCCGCCCCGCCCCTGCTCATCAAGGCTTGCAGCCTTGACTTCGATACCGGCCTCGGCAAGCGCTTTGCTCGCCTGATCGAGGTCGGCTTCGGTGACATTGAGCGAGGTGGCAGCGCCGGTGATCTGAACAGCCGGATCATCCGGATAGAGATTGGGCGCCGAATAAATGATGGCAATGCCGAGCACTACCACTATCAGCAGATATTTCCAGAGGGGGAATCTATTGAGCATGACGCAGCCCGTCTAATGACGCGGGGCGCCTTGCGCGCCCCGTCGTTGGTGTGGAGTAGAAGTCGGCTCAGATGGCCTTCAGCGTGCCCTTGGGCAGCGTTGCGGCGATCGCCACCTTCTGGAACTTCAGCTCCACCGAGTCGGAGACTTCGATCACAACGAAGTCATCAGAAACTTTGGTGACCTTGCCAGCGATACCACCGGAAGTCACCACTTCGTCACCCTTCTGCAAGCCGCCGATCAGGTTCTTGTGCTCTTTCGCACGCTTGGCCTGTGGGCGCCAGATCATCAAGTAGAAGATGACCAGAAAACCGACCAGGAACAGCCACTCGAAGCCACTACCAGCGGGACCAGCGGCAGCCTCTTGAGCGTAGGCGGCGGGAATCAGAAAGCTCATGTAGCACTCCTGTTGCAGAGATCAGTTAAGTTATGGATTCGTCACGCAAGCGGCGGCGTTGGCAGGCCGCGCTTGGCATAGAAGGCGTCGACAAAGGCCGCCAATGTACCCTGTTGAATAGCTTCGCGTAAACCAGCCATCAGGCGCTGATAGTGCCGCAAGTTGTGGATCGTATTCAGCATGCTCCCCAACATTTCGCCACATTTATCCAGATGATGCAGGTAGGCTCGAGAGAAGTGTTTGCAGGTGTAACAATCACAGCCTGGATCCAGCGGCGAATCATCGTAGCGGTGAGAGGCGTTGCGGATCTTGACCACCCCGACATCGGTAAACAAGTGCCCATTTCGCGCATTTCGGGTCGGCATCACGCAATCGAACATATCCACCCCACGACGCACACCTTCGACGAGGTCCTCCGGCTTGCCAACGCCCATCAAGTAGCGAGGCTTGTCGGCCGGCATCTGCGGTGGCAGAAAATCAAGCACACGAATCATCTCTTCTTTCGGCTCCCCGACGGAAAGCCCGCCGATCGCCAGACCGTCAAAGCCGATCTCGCACAAGCCTTCCAGTGAGCGCATGCGCAGGGACTCGTGCATGCCGCCCTGTACGATGCCGAACAGTGCCGCCGGACTATCGCCATGGGCATCCTTGGAGCGCTTCGCCCACCGCAGCGACAACTCCATAGAACGCCGCGCGACGTCCTCGTCCGCCGGATAGGGCGTGCACTCATCGAAGATCATTACGATGTCGGAACCAAGATCACGCTGAACCTGCATCGACTCTTCCGGGCCCATGAAAACCTTGGCGCCGTCGACTGGCGAGGCGAAATACACGCCCTCCTCCTTGATCTTGCGCATCGCCCCCAAGCTGAACACCTGAAAGCCACCGGAGTCCGTCAGGATCGGCCCCTGCCACTGCATGAAATCGTGAAGATCTCCGTGCGCCTTGATCACCTCGGTACCGGGTCGCAGCCACAGATGGAATGTGTTGCCAAGGATGATCTGCGCGCCGATCCCTTCAACATCGCGCGGCAGCATGCCTTTCACCGTGCCGTACGTACCCACCGGCATGAATGCAGGGGTTTCTACCGTGCCACGCGGAAAGGTCAGACGGCCGCGGCGCGCTCGCCCCTCGGTCGCCAGCAGCTCGAAGGACATGTGACAGGTACGACTCATTGGGAATCCTCGGGGCCGCGCGGGGCCGGATTGCGTGTGATGAACATGGCGTCGCCGTAACTGAAGAAACGATAACCCTTGGCGATGGCCTCGGCATACGCAGCCATGGTTTCGGGATAGCCCGCAAATGCCGACACCAGCATCAGCAGAGTTGATTCAGGCAGATGAAAGTTGGTGACGAGCGCGTCGACCACGTGAAATGGCTTGCCCGGATATAGAAAAATATCGGTATCGCCACTGAAAGGTTTCAGCACACCGTCGCGCGCCGCACTCTCCAGCGAACGCACACTGGTAGTACCCACAGCCACCACGCGGCCGCCTCGGGCACGGCAAGCTGCCACCGCATCGACAACAGCCTGATCAACTTCGAGCCATTCACGGTGCATATGGTGCTCTTCGATGCGTTCGACACGCACCGGCTGAAAGGTGCCTGCGCCTACGTGCAGCGTGACAAACGCACTCTCAACGCCTTTATCACGAAGGGCAGCCAGCAACTCGGCATCAAAATGCAATCCGGCCGTCGGTGCAGCAACTGCGCCCGCCCGCTGGGCATAGACCGTCTGATAGCGTTCACGGTCTGCGGCTTCGTCTGGTCGGTCGATATAAGGCGGTAATGGCATATGACCGACGCGCTCCAGCAACGGCAATACCTCTTGATCGAACTCCAATTCGAACAGCGCGTCATGGCGCGCCAGCATCAGCGCCTCGCCGCCGCCATCGATGTGAATGCCACCCCCTGGCTTAGGCGACTTGCTGGACCGGATATGCGCCAGCACCCGGCGACCATCGAGCACGCGCTCGATCAGCACTTCGACTTTGCCGCCAGACGCTTTTTGGCCGAACAGACGAGCCGGAATCACCCGCGTGTTATTGAAAACCATCAGGTCGCCGGCGCGCACGTAATCGAGCAACTCAACGAAACTGTGGTGGCCAAGCGTACCGGTCGAACCGTCGAGCGTCAGCAAACGACTGGCACGACGCTCGGCCAATGGATGTCGAGCGATCAGCGAATCAGGGAGATCGAAGGAAAAAGCGGAGACTTGCATTGAAAAGATCAGCACGGAGCAGCAGGGGCGCAAAGCTTAGCGGAAACACCTCATTCTGACCACGCCAGACGATTGACCGCTCCGCAATGCATCCCTATACTGCGCCGCCACTGAGCCTCGATGGCGGAATCGGTAGACGCAGCGGATTCAAAATCCGCCGTTGGTAACAACGTGAGAGTTCGAGTCTCTCTCGAGGCACCATACTTCAGTGACCAGAAGCAGCTATCGCTTCTGATGGGGGATCCGCAGCGAGAAGCGGCTTCACCGACCTATGAAAGGCCAACAGCGCCCTGCTGGAGCAAGCCTTACGCTTCATGGAAAAAAGTTTCGTACTGGCGGCGCGTCATACAGCACCGACTGAACCAAACTGCGATAAGTCGAATTTCTGCAGCACTAAAATAGCACTGTAAGCACCGCTTGCGGTGGGCATAATCTATGGCTCCAAGGGCTTGGCATCGCCCAGCGAGTTATCGTAGAGTGTGCCCACTGTGTTTGCATGGGTCGCTGTTGAATCGTGGCCTGGTGCAGTAGATCTCAAGATCCGCTACATCCGTTCGACTCTTTACTCCTTGCAACCAGTTTCCGCTTTCTGCATTTGCAGAGGCGCTTCCACTATTGAGTTTCAAGGATACAAAGCTATGTCGAATCGTCAGAACGGTACCGTCAAGTGGTTTAACGACGAAAAAGGTTTTGGTTTCATCACTCCCGAGAGCGGTCCGGATCTGTTCGTGCACTTCCGCGCGATCGAAGGCAATGGCTTCAAGAGCCTGAAAGAAGGCCAGAAAGTCAGCTTTGTAGCTGTACAAGGTCAAAAGGGCATGCAGGCTGACCAGGTTCAAATCCAGGAATAAGCCCCGCTCCGAAAAGCCCCTGATGGCAACATCAGGGGCTTTTTTATGCGCGCGTTTCCGTAGAATGCGCGACTGCCTTTCCTAGCGAGACAATATGCATGCGCAACCATCCACTCAGCCCGCAAGGCCCGTTTCCTGCCGCCGGCCTGGTTCGTCGACTCGCCGCCATCTTCTATGATGCCTTCCTGTCGATCGCACTGATGATGGTGGTTACGCTGTTCTACCAGCAGGTGCTCTTGCGTTTTTTTTATGGCAACGAAGGCCTTAAAGCAGTGGCGGAAGCCGGCGGACTCGATATAGACCCGATCCTCTCGACTCTACTGTTGTTCACCCTGTTCGCCTTCTTTGCCAAGTTCTGGACACACAACGGTCAGACACTCGGAATGCAGGTCTGGGGCGTACGCATTCAGAACGCCGATGGCAGCGCCATCGACCTGTGGCAGGCCCTGCTGCGCTTCCTGATTGCGATCATGTCCTGGCTTGCCCTGGGGCTGGGCTACTGGTGGATGCTGATCGACAAGAAGCGCAGAACCTGGCATGACATCTACTCGGAGAGTCAGGTCGTGCAGCTACCAAAGAACATCCATAAGAAATAGCGCCAGGCGGCGAGTCATTCTCGCTCGACTGATCAAGCCCTGCAGGCTCAGGTTCTGAGCCTGCAGGAATGCAATCACCCCGCCCGCCGCAATAGCCAGACACCCGCCAGCGCGCAGATAGTCGCCGGCACCGCCACTGCCAGCAGCGGCGAGAAGCCGAACACCTGGCTTGCCGGACCCAACAGGTCCTGCAAAATTCGGAACACGAAACCAACAATTACACCGGTGAAGATGCGTTGACCGAGCGTTACGGAGCGCAACGGTCCAAAGATGAACGAGATGGCCAGCAACACCAGCGCTACTGTCACCGCTGGCTGCAATACCTTGCTCCAGAATGCCAGCCAGTAGCGACCGTTGCTCAGCCCCTGCTCACCCAGATAATGGATATAGCGCCACAATCCGGTGATCGACAACGCATCCGGCTCCATCACGACAGTACCGACCAGCTGAGGTGTCAGCTGAACATCCCAACGTTCCTCGGCGACTTTTGTCACCTCAGTGTGATCACCTCGAAAATGCGTCGTAGCGACATCGCTGAGCAACCACTGCTCATCCTCGTAGCGCGCGCGGCGGGCAAAGCTTGCGGATAGCAACTGACGCTGTTCGTCAAAACGGTAGCGGGTAACTCCGAGCAGCAGACCACTGGGCTGCACCGCATTGATATGCACAAATTCGTCACCCTGACGATGCCAGAGCCCGCGCTTGCTGCTCTGCGCTTCGCCAGCGCCCTGCGCCGAAGAGCGAGTGGCCTGTGCGATGTTTTCGCTCCAGGGCGATACATATTCACCTATCAGCACACCGATCAGCAGCAGTAACAGCATCGGCTTCATCACAGCCAGCACGATGCGCCCTAGAGACACGCCGGCAGCCCGCATAATGGTCAGCTCGCTACTGCTCGCCAGCGTGCCAAGCCCGATAAGGCAGCCGATCAAGGCCGCCATCGGCAACATCTCGTAGATCCGTGACGGCGTGGTGAGCAGTACGTAAACGGCGGCGTTCAACGTGCCGTAGCTACCCTTCACATCGCCCAGTTCGTCGATAAAGGCGAACAGCAATGCGAGGCCGACAATAATGCCGAGTACCGTCAGAATCGCCAGCAGAACGTGGCTGCCGATGTAGCGATCAAGCTTACGCATGAGCGGCCCTCGACAGGCTGCGGCGCTTGCTGATGGCAAGCCTCAGCGGTTCCCAATAAAGCATCAGCATCCCTATTGCGAAGAAGATTCCGTGCACCCACCAGAGCCCCAGCGCCGGGGGGATTCGACCCTTGTCCAGGGAGCCCCGGGCAGCGATGAGCAGCGCGAGGTAGGCCATATACAGAAGGATTGCGGGTAGCAGTTTCAAGAAGCGCCCCTGCCGCGGATTCACCTTCGAAAGCGGGACCGCCAGCAACGTGACGATGAACACCAACAGTGGCAGCGACAGACGCCACTGCAGCTCGGACTGCAGACGAATGTCGTCACTCCCAAGCAGATCGAGCGTCGGCATTGATTCGCGCTCGCTCAGCTCGACGCTGACCTCCGGCCGGGGCAACAGCACGCCATAAGTGTCGTACTGGATCGCCCGATAATTGGCCTGCCCCGGGTTGCCGTCATAGCGATAGCCGTTTTCCAGAATCAGATAGCGGCTTCCGTCAGGCTGGATTTCTTGACGCCCGCTTTCGGCAACCAGAACGGAGAGCCCACGCTTTTCGCCGGTCGCGCTGGACAGATTGGTTTCGGAGATGAACACGCCGGCCAACTCGGTGCGATCAGCAGTCAGTTCGCGGGTATAGGTCACGCGAGTGCCATCGCGCAGGGTCTGAAAGCGGCCCGGCACCAGCGTGTCGAACTCAGTCAGCGAGTCCTGCTCATTGAGGATGCGATCAACCTCAGCCACACCCTGCGGCGCCAGCCCTAGACTCAGCCAACCGACCAGTCCGGCGACCAGCGCAGCCGGCGCCAAACTGTAGGTCAGCAGACGGCGCTGACTCATACCAGTAGCCGAGAGCACGGTCATTTCGCTGTCGAGATAGAGCCGCCCATAGGCCAGCAGAATGCCGAGAAACAGGCCCAGCGGCAGAATCAGCTGCAGGAACCCCGGCAGGCGGAACCCCATGATCATCAGCAGGACACCGGGATCGAGCAACCCCTGTGCAGCCTGCGCCAGGTATTTGATGAAACGCCCGCTCATGATGATGACCAGCAGCACGGCACTTACCGCGCTCAGGGTGACCAGAAGCTCACGGGACAGGTAACGAAAGACGATCAAACCGGACACTCCAGGGTTGTCAGACTCCGGCGGCTACGCTCAAACTAGCCACCAAGCAGCCGGCCCGCACGTAACAGAGCGTTGGAGTCACTCAGCATTTTCCAACGCCCCGGTAGACGAACCACCGGAAAACAAGCCCGGCATTATCCTGCAAACCCGACTCTTTGTCTTGGGGACTCGACGCCATGGAATTCGTTGTAAAGAACACCAAAGCCGCTGCCGCAAAAACAGCCACCCTGGTTCTGCCCGTTGGCGAAGAGGGTCTGCTCGGTGCAACAGCCCAAACCGTCGACCAGGCCACCGGCGGCGCGATCAGTGCAGTGCTCAAGCGCGGCGACCTGAAAGGCAAAGCGGGGCAGACGCTGTTGCTGCACAGCCTGCCAGACCTCAAGGCCGATCGCGTTCTACTGGTTGGCACCGGCAAGGACGACGAGCGCGACGGGCGCCAGTGGCGAAAGATCGCCGCAGCCGCCCTCGGCGTACTCAAAGGCCTTGCCGGAAGCGATGCGACCTTTGCCCTGCAGGATGTGCAGGTCAAGGACCGTGATACCTATGCACGTGCTCGCATGCTGGTCGAGGTATTGGCCGATGGTCAGTACGTGTTTGACCAGTTCAAGAGCAAGAAGAACGACGAACCCAAGCTCGGCAAGATCACCCTATTAACTGACAAAGCTGACCAGGAACGCGTCGAGCAGGCTGCTCGTCACGCCGCCGCGATTGCCGCCGGCATGAGCTTCGCCCGCGACCTTGGCAACCTGCCGCCAAATATCTGCCATCCGAGCTACGTGGCCGATCAGGCCAAGCAGCTTGGCAAGACCTTCAAAGGTCTGAAAGTCGAAATCCTGGATGAGAAAAAGCTGCGTGAACTTGGCGCTGGCTCGTTCCTCGCCGTTTCCCAGGGCAGCGAGCAACCCGGCTGTATCGTCGTCATGCAGTACAACGGTGGGAAGAAAGGCGAGCAACCCTACGCACTGGTCGGCAAAGGCATCACCTTCGATACCGGAGGCATCAGCCTCAAGCCCGGCCAGGGCATGGACGAAATGAAGTACGACATGTGCGGTGCCGCCAGTGTGCTCGGCACCTTCCGTGCTGCATTGGAGCTTGAGTTGCCGATCAATCTTGTCGGTCTACTCGCCTGCGCGGAAAACATGCCGAGCGGCAACGCCACCCGCCCCGGCGACATTGTCACCACCATGAGCGGCCAGACTGTTGAGATTCTCAACACCGACGCCGAAGGCCGTTTGGTGCTCTGCGACACCCTGACCTACGCCGAGCGTTTCAAGCCCCGCGCAGTCATCGACGTCGCCACCCTGACCGGCGCTTGCATCGTAGCGCTGGGCAGCAACACGTCTGGCCTGCTTGGCAACAACGACGAACTGCTGCAGCAGGTATTGGGCGCCGGCCAGAAAGCCGACGATCGCGCCTGGCAACTGCCATTGTTCGACGAGTATCAGGAGCAGCTCGACAGCCCCTTCGCCGACATCGCCAATATCGGCGGGCCCAAGGCCGGCACCATCACCGCGGCCTGCTTCCTTTCGCGCTTCACCAAGGCCTACCCCTGGGCGCACCTGGACGTCGCCGGTACTGCCTGGATCAGTGGCGGCAAGGAAAAAGGCGCAACGGGACGTCCGGTTCCACTGCTGACCCAGTACCTGCTGGACCGAGCCGAGCAGGCATGAACGAAACGAGCGTAAACCTGGCATGACTCGGATCGAGTTCTACGTATTGCCTGACAGCGAGCAGGCGGGCCGCGCGAGAGCGGCCTGCCAGTTGGCAAGCAAAGGCTGGCAGCACGGCCTGTCGGTGTTCATTCGGTGCCAGGACGACCAGCAGTGCAATGAACTCGACGAGCTTCTGTGGACCTTTCGTGCAGAACGTTTCATCCCGCATGAACTGCATGGGGTCGATCCACTTGCCCCTGTGGTGATTGGTACAGAGCAGCCACCCGCCTCGGTACAGGGCTTGCTGATCAACCTTTCACCGACGCTATCGTCGCATACCGACCAGTTCAGCCGGGTGATCGAGATCGTCAATCAGCAGCCTGAGCTACTGACCGTCTGCCGGGACAACTTTCGCCTCTATCGGCAGCGTGGCTATGATCCAAAGAGAGTCGAACTGTAACGCACGATGGCTGCAAGCGAAGGAGTCGCCAAGCCTGCCACCGATGGACATCAATAGCTTCTGGGCCAATGCCCGATCAGGATCGCCTTAACACGCCTGGACGCTCAATTCCGGATGCCCCGTACATGACGCAATCGCGCCCCCCTAAAGCCCACCTTCTAGATGATCTGGAATCCATTCGCGCGCTACTAGGCGACCAAGACGCGCCACTGCTTAGCGACACACTGGATCCGGACAGCATTCCGCTGCTTTCAGACATCGTCGAACACGCACCAGCAGCCGAGCCGGAGGTCGAGCCACGCGAGCCTGCCGTGCGTACAGCCTTCCGAACGCTCGCCGAGCGTCATCTCGACCACGAGCTGCGAAATGCCGCGCAACTGATCCTGCAGGAGGTCATCGATGATTTCGTGCCGCAGATCGAAGCCGAACTGCGGGTTCGCCTGGAGGCACGCGCCGAGCAGCTGATCAAGTCTCATCGCTCCTGACTCGCTGACAACCAAGGCACACGCTCCGCCGGAACAGCCATCCACGCGCGCTTAGCTGTGCCAGCTGGACAAAAGCGGCATCGCAAGCCTGCCGATCAGCCACTTTGCCTTTATACTTGCCCGCTTTTCCGATCAGCCGTTCTAAGGGTCCCGCCGCATGGACAAGACCTACCAGCCGCACGCCATCGAAACCTCCTGGTACCAGACCTGGGAATCGAACAACTATTTCGCGCCCCAAGGTTCAGGCGAGCCCTACACCATCATGATCCCGCCGCCGAACGTCACCGGCAGCCTGCATATGGGCCATGGCTTCAACAACGCCATCATGGATGCACTGATCCGTTTCCGGCGGATGCAGGGTCGCAACACCTTGTGGCAGCCCGGCACCGATCACGCCGGCATTGCCACCCAAATGGTGGTCGAGCGTCAGCTCGGCGCTCAGGGCGTCAGCCGTCATGACCTGGGGCGCGAGAAGTTCCTCGACAAGGTGTGGCAGTGGAAAGAAGAGTCCGGCGGTCACATCACCCGGCAAATTCGCCGCCTGGGCTCCTCGGTGGACTGGTCGCGTGAGCGCTTCACCATGGACGAGGGGCTTTCCGAGGCTGTCAAAGAAGCCTTCGTGAGGCTGCACGAGGACGGCCTGATCTACCGCGGCAAGCGCCTGGTCAACTGGGATACCAAGCTGCACACCGCGATTTCCGATCTTGAAGTCGAAAATCATGATGAGAAAGGTCACCTCTGGCACCTGCGCTATCCGTTGGCAGATGGTTGCAAGACAGCCGATGGCGAGGATTACCTGGTCGTAGCGACCACCCGGCCGGAAACCATGCTGGGCGACGCCGCGGTCGCGGTGCACCCCGAGGACGAGCGCTACAAGAACCTCATCGGCCGCCACATCATGTTGCCGCTTGTGAACCGCCTGATCCCAATCATTGCCGACGACTACGTCGACCTCGAATTTGGCACCGGCTGCGTAAAAATCACCCCGGCTCATGACTTCAACGACTATGAGGTCGGCAAGCGCCACCACCTGCCCCTGATCAACATCTTCGACCAGAACGCCTGCATCCTGGCCCGCGCCCAGGTGTTCAACATCGACGGCTCGGTGAACGACAAGATCGACGGTAGCCTGCCGGACGGCTATGCGCACATGGACCGTTTCGATGCACGCAAAGCCATTGTCGCGGAATTCGACGCCATGAGCCTGCTGGAGAAGATCGACGACCACGGACTGAAAGTACCGCGCGGCGATCGCTCCGGCACCATCATCGAGCCGTGGCTGACCGATCAGTGGTACGTTTCCACAAAGCCGCTGGCCGAGAAGGCCATCGCCGCCGTTGAAAGTGGCGACATCCAGTTCGTGCCCAAGCAGTACGAAAACATGTATTTCAGTTGGATGCGCGACATCCAGGACTGGTGCATCAGCCGTCAGCTCTGGTGGGGCCACCGTATTCCGGCCTGGTATGACGAAACGGGCAACGTCTACGTCGGCCGCGACGAAGTAGAGGTACGCAGCAAGTACAACCTGTGCAACAACGTTGAACTGCGTCAGGACGAGGACGTGCTGGATACCTGGTTCAGCTCCGGACTGTGGACTTTCTCCACTCTCGGCTGGCCCGAGCAGACCGATTTCCTCAAGACCTTCCATCCTACCGACGTATTGGTAACCGGGTTCGACATCATCTTCTTCTGGGTAGCCCGGATGATCATGCTGTCGACCCATCTGACCGGGCAGATTCCGTTCAAGACCGTGTACGTGCACGGGCTCGTTCGTGATGGCCAGGGCCAGAAGATGTCCAAGTCCAAGGGCAACGTCCTTGATCCGCTGGATATCGTCGACGGCATTACCCTTGACGAGCTGCTGCAGAAACGTACCAGCGGCATGATGCAGCCCAAGCTAGCCGAGAAGATCGCCAAGCAGACCCGCACCGAGTTTCCTGAAGGCATTGCCAGCTACGGCACCGACGCCCTGCGTTTCACCTTCTGCTCGCTGGCCTCTACCGGTCGCGACGTGAAGTTCGACATGGGTCGCGTCGAGGGTTATCGCAACTTCTGCAACAAGATCTGGAACGCCGCCAACTTCGTCTTCGAGAACACCGAGGGCAAGGACACAGGGATCAATGACGAACCCGTTGAGCTGTCGTCGGTGGATCGCTGGATCATCTCCTCGCTGCAGCGCACCGAAGCCGAAGTCACCCGTCAGCTCGAGGCCTTCCGCTTCGACCTGGCCGCTCAGGCCCTGTATGAGTTCATCTGGGACGAGTATTGCGCCTGGTATCTGGAACTGGTCAAACCGGTGCTGTGGGACGAAACGGCCAGCGTCGAACGCCAGCGCGGCACGCGTCGCACGCTGGTTCGGGTACTGGAAACGGCGCTGCGCCTGGCGCATCCATTCATGCCGTTCATCACCGAAGAGATCTGGCAGCGCGTCGCACCGCTGGCGGGCAAATCCGGGCCGACACTGATGCTGCAATCCTGGCCTGAATTCAACCCGGAGCGCATCGACGAAGCCGCCGAAGGTGATATCGAGTGGGTCAAAGCCTTCATGCTGGGTATCCGCCAGATCCGTGGCGAGATGAACATCTCCATGGCCAAGCGCATCGACGTCGTGCTGGGTGACGCCAGCGAATCCGACCAGCGTCGCCTCGCCGATAACGAGCCGCTACTGAAAAAACTGGCCAAGCTGGAAAGCGTTCGCGTCCTCAATCAAGGCGAAGAACCGCCGCTGTCGGCCACGGCGCTGGTCGGCGACATGCAGGTGCTGGTGCCTATGGCAGGCCTGATCGACAAGGACGCCGAACTTGCCCGACTCGACAAGGAGATAGGTCGACTGGACGGCGAAGTAAAGCGCGTGGGCGGTAAGCTCGGCAACGCCGGCTTTGTCGACAAGGCGCCCGCCGAAGTCATCGACAAGGAGCGCGCCAAACTGGCGGAGGCTGAGCAAGCCAAAGCCAGACTGCTCGAGCAGCGTGAGCGCATCGCCAGCCTGTAAACAAGCGAAAGGCCAGCACTTGATGTGCTGGCCTTTTTGCTTAGATAACTGCGCTTGATTGATGACAAGTCGCTTTCAGCGCCGCTGGTACACTATGCCGCATCCGACAATAACGAATTGCAACTGACAGGCCTGAACCCACGCGGAAAGCTCCACGACATGAAGTAAGTCAGCAGCGAAGCAAACCCGAGGCGGTTTGCCCTACGCGCAGCCGTTCACGACGCAGGTAAAACCTTCCGTACCGCGGTTACTTAATTCTCTCGCACCGCCAGTCGCCCATTTTTTAAGCCTGTCAGCCCCGAGCCTGAACAACAACCCGAAATGGCCCGGCACGGTTTATAAAAAATGGAGCCCCTCCGATGTATGTACTCATGGCTGTTCTGTTTGTTCTGGGCTATCTATGCATAGCCTTCGAGCATCCGCTGAAAATTGACAAGGCCGCCGCCGCAATCCTCACAGCCGTGCTGTGCTGGACTGCATTGATACTCGGTGCGGAAACCATCGTGCCACTGTTGCCATCTGCCGCGCATAACCCAGGCGAACCTTCAGCCTTTGTAGTCGAATCGCTGAGACATCATCTGGGCGAAATCTCGGAGATTCTGTTCTTCCTGCTCGGCGCCATGACCATCGTCGAACTCATCGATTCCCACGAAGGTTTCAAGGTCATCACTGACCGGATCCAGACGCGCAAGCGCGTGCACCTGTTGTGGATCATCGGCTTCCTGACCTTCTTCCTGTCCGCCGCGCTGGACAACCTGACCACTACCATCGTCATGGTATCGCTGCTGCGCAAACTGATCCGCGGCCGTCCCGAACGCTGGCTGTTCGTCGGCGTCGTGGTGATCGCCGCCAACGCGGGCGGCGCCTGGTCGCCGATTGGCGACGTCACCACCACCATGCTCTGGATTGGTAACCAGATCACCGCCTCGGGCGTGATCGTCGGATTGTTTATCCCGAGCCTGGTCTGCCTGCTTGTTCCGCTGTTGATCCTCAGCTTCAGCATGCGAGGCGAAGTGCCCCGTCCAGGTGCCAGAGCGCATCTGGCCGAAAGTAACCCGCCAACGACCACGGTGTTCGAACGCAACCTGGTATTAACGCTCGGTATCGGCGCGCTGGTGTTCGTGCCGGTCTTCAAGACCGTTACCCACCTGCCCCCTTATATGGGCATCCTGTTCGGGCTCGGCGTGCTCTGGGTCACTACCGAGTTTCTGCACCGTCACAAAGAAGACGATCACAAGCACCCGCTTTCGGTCGTGGGCGTCCTGCGCAAGGTCGATACCCCGAGCGTGCTGTTCTTCCTTGGCATCTTGCTGGCCGTTGCGGCGCTTGCTACAGCCGGTCATTTGACCCAGGTCGCGACGGCGCTGCGCGATTCGCTCGGGCACATCTATCCGATCAACTACAGCATCGGCTTGCTGTCGGCGGTGGTGGACAACGTGCCATTGGTTGCCGGCTCGATGAAAATGTACCCGCTGGTAAGTCCGGAAACCCTTGATGCCGCACCAGCCGCTGAAGCCGCTTGGCTGTCGCAGTTCGTCGTCGACGGCAACTTCTGGGAGATGCTCGCCTATTGCGCCGGGACGGGTGGCAGCACGCTGATCATTGGTTCGGCCGCAGGCGTTGCGGCCATGGGCATGGAAAAGATCAGCTTCACTTGGTACGTCAAGCGCGTCAGCCTGCTGGCTTTCCTCGGCTATACAGCCGGCGCCGTGACCTATATAGGCATGCTCGCCCTGCGTTGAACCACTCAGGCGGGCCCCACTGTTATGGAGCTGTGATGACAGTCAGCAAAACCAAAAGCAGTTTTTATCGCCGTTTGTATGTCGCCTGGCTGATTGACAGCGGTGCCGCCACGAGCGTGCCCGCCCTGGTTGAAGCAACCGGAATGCCGCGCAGAACGGCGCAGGATACGTTGGCAGCCCTCGCCGACCTGGACATCGACTGCAGTTTTACGCAGGACGACGGCGAGCGACATAACGCCGGTCAGTACCGAATCCACGACTGGGGCGCGATCGACCCGCAATGGATCGAGCGCAACCTGGCGCAGATCAGATCCGTTCTCGACTATCCGTAACCGCGAGCGGTAAACATCCACTCTGGCGCCGCTCGGCCGTCCCAGAATGGGGTGCGGGATGGGTAGCCTTTATCCGCGTACTCGCAATGTTCCTCTCAACCATCAGTAGCGTGGTCCTTTGCCAGGCGCGCCGTTAAGCTGTTCGGTCTCTTCGCCCGCATGGTTCGTCGTCAATGTCTCAACGCCCCTCCCTGTTCCCGGCACTGCTCGCGGGTGCCGCCCTGCTACTGGTTGTCCATGGCCTCGGGCGATTCGTCTACACGCCGCTTCTGCCGTGGCTGGTAGAGGATGGCGTGCTCACCGTGCAACAGGGCGCGAGCGTCGCCAGCTGGAATTACCTGGGCTACCTGATTGGCGCGCTGCTCGCTCTGCGCTGGCACCAGGTTGGTCAGATTCGCCAGAGCTTGCCTTGGGCATTGGTGCTGCATGTCGGAACCACATTGGCGCAAACCCAGGCCGAATCGGTAGAGGTGCTTTCAGCGCTGCGCCTGCTCAATGGCATCAGCAATGGGCTGGTTTTTGTGCAGGCTCCCTCGCTGCTGCTGGAGTGGCTGGCGCGTCATCGCCGCGTCTCATCCAGTGGCCTGGTCTATCTTGGCGCGTGCGTTGGGCTGATCGTATCCAGTCTGATGGTCAGCTTAAGCAACGGCGTGCTCGAGGGTGCTGATCGTTGGTGGCCTGCGGCAATCCTGTCTATCCCGCTTTCGTGGTGGGGCTGGCGCAAACTGGCGAGCCTCGACCTGCCTCCCGAAGAACCCCAAAGCACTACCACAACGCCCCGGAGCGCGCGCCTGCTGGACCGCGCCAGTACACCGCTGTTTCTCTCGTATGCAGGCGCCGGCATGGGTTATATCCTGCCGATGACCTTCTTGCCGATGGTTGCGCGGTTGCAGGTCGAACCGGGAGACATGCTGGTGGAGAGCAGCTGGTTGGTGGTCGCACTGGCTACCCTGCCCTCACCCTGGCTCTGGAACCGCCTCGGCGCTCTGCTCGGCGATACGCTGGCACTGCGCTTCAGCTATGTCACGCAACTGGTCGGTGTGCTGGCTGCGCTGTTGCTGCCCGGCGCACCGGGGATCCTGATATGTGCCGTCCTGGTCGGCGGCACCTTTCTTGGCACCGTGTTGCTGACCCAGCGCCTGGCACGCGCCCTTCATCCGCACCAGGGACCGCGACTGTCAGCAGCGCTGATTGCACTCTACAGCCTGACGCAACTGGCCGGCCCCTGGCTTACTGGCGTCTGGCTAAGCATGGGCGGTTCCCTGCACAGCGCCTTCTGGCTCGGTGCCGGCGCGCTGCTATGGGGGCTGGTATGGATGCTGCTGGTGCCACGTCGGGCCTGAAAGCTGTGGGACAATACGAACTTTTACAGCCAGCGGCAGCCGACCATGACATCCAGACCCGCCACACCGCCACCGCGCAAGGCCAAGCCAGCGGTCGAGAAGGCCGTGCTGCACCCTCGTAACCGCCATACCGGGCGCTATGACTTTCCGGCGCTGATAGCGGGCAGCCCCGAGTTGGCGAGGTTCGTCATTCTCAATCCCTACGGCAAGCAAAGCATCAATTTTGCCGATCCGGAGGCAGTCCGCGTCTTCAATCGCGCACTGCTCAAACAGTTCTACGGAATCGTGCACTGGGATATACCGCCGGGTTACCTGTGCCCGCCGATACCAGGCCGGGCCGACTATCTGCACGGTCTGGCCGACTTGCTGGCTGACGAAAACGCTGGTGAGATTCCGCGCGGCGCAAGCATTCACGCACTGGACATCGGCACCGGCGCCAACTGCATTTACCCGTTGATCGGTCTGCGCGAATACGGCTGGCGTTTTACCGGGTCCGATATCGACGCAACGGCGCTGGCTTCGGCCCGTACCATCGTCACCGCGAACAAGCTCGGCAAGAGCATTGAACTGCGCGCGCAGCAGCACCCTCGCCACGTATTTGAGATTCTGCTGCAGGCCGACGATCGCTTCGACGTCACACTCTGCAATCCACCCTTCCATGCCTCGCAAGCAGAAGCCAGCAGTGGCAGCCAGCGAAAGTGGCGCAACCTTGGCAAGCTCGACCCCAAGCGCAAACTGCCCGCGCTTAACTTCGGCGGTCAGGCAGCGGAACTCTGGTGTGAAGGTGGAGAGGCAGCATTTATCGCGCTGCTGGCGGAAGAAAGTCGTGGCGTGAGCCAACAAGTCTGCTGGTTCAGCACGCTGGTTTCGAAAGCGAGCAACGTGCAGGCTCTACAGGCTCGGCTCAAGAAGCTTGGCGCCCAACAAGTACGCGTATGCGAAATGTCCCAGGGGCAAAAGCGCAGCCGCTTCGTGGCCTGGACCTACCTCGATAATGAACAGCGCGCGAAGTGGCGGAGTGATCACTGGTGAGTCGCAAGTAGGGCTGATCGCTTTCCGAATGATCAGCTGAGCAACTTACTTCAGACGGCAATATCCCAGCGCTGGCGATCTTTCAGGGCCAGCGTCTGGATATACCTCGGCTCCCCGTTGATTTCTTCCAGCTCGGTCATCCCGGCGAGTTCGCCGACGACGCGATAGCGCTTGCCGACGCGTTTGTCCTGCAGCGGATAGAGCTGGGCAATCTGTTGGGCGAGTTCGGTAAGAGTGGACATGGTTCGGTAGCTCCAGATAACTGCATGCCGCAGCTTTTTACAGGCCTTAAGTTACGATTCAACGACAACCTTCCTTCGTCTCGCCTGTTGGAGCCATCCGTTGCGCAATTGATTCCCTAACAGAAGCAAAAACTACCCGAACGATTGATCAACAGATCCCTACACCCAGTTGCAACAGTGCCAGGCCACCCTGCTGCCAGCCCCACCAGGCCGCGACCAAAAGCAGCGACGCCAACATGGCGCCGCATGCCCATAACCAGCCGCGGCGCATCAGGCCATACCTGCCGCCAAGCGCACACGCTCGACCGGCTGCTCACGAATCGGCCAGTTGAGTGCTGCAGCCATCAGGCTCAGCGCGATGGAAATCTGCCAGACCAGGTCGTAACTGCCAGTCGTGTCATAGACCCAGCCGCCCAGCCAGCCACCGAAGAACGAACCGATCTGGTGGAACAGAAACACGATGCCGCCCAACATCGACAAATTGCGCACGCCAAACAGCGTAGCGACCGTGCCGTTGGTCAAGGGCACGGTAGAGAGCCACAACAGCCCCATGGCGATGCCGAAGGCATAGGCGGTCCACAGCGTCAGCGGTGCAAAGAAAAACGCGCTGATTACCACGGCCCGAGCCAGATAAAGCGCCGTCAGCAATTTCGGCTTCGAATAACAACCGCCCAGCCAGCCCGCCGTGTAGGTGCCGATAATGTTAAACAGTCCAACCAGTGCCAGAACGGTCGTGCCGGCCATCGCAGGCAGCTGCTTGTCGACCAGATAGGCCGGCAAGTGAATACCGATGAACACCACCTGAAACCCGCAGACAAAGAAACCCAGCGCCAGCAGCCGGAAGCCGGAATGGCTGACCGCTTCACGCAGCGCCTCCATCAGCGTTTGCTGCGGGCCGGTCACCGGCGCTGCTGGTCCGCTGCGCAGCATCAGCGCCAGCGGCATGATCAGCGCCACCAGCAAGCCCAGCGCCAGCAAGGCCGACGACCAGCCCAACCAGCCAATCAGACCAAGCGTGCCAGGCAGCATGGCAAACTGCCCGAACGAACCCGCTGCGCTGGCAATACCCATCGCCATGCTGCGTTTTTCGACCGGCACCGCGCGCCCGACTGCACCAAGGATCACGGAAAAGGAGGTTCCGGAAAGCCCCAGTCCGATCAGCAGGCCAGCGCTGAGTGACAACGAAACCGGCGAATCCGCGCCCGCCATCAGCAACAGGCCGACCGCGTAGAGCACACCACCGAGCAGCACTGCACGTGCCACACCAAAACGGTCCGCCAGCGCGCCGGTGACCGGCTGCGCCAGGCCCCAGATCAGATTCTGCAAGGCAATGGCAAACGCAAAGGTTTCACGCCCCCAGCCGAATTCGGCGCTCATCGGTGGCAGAAAAAGGCCGAACCCATGCCGGATCCCCAAGGAAAGAGCAAGGATCAAGGAGCCGCCCAGCAGGATCCAGGTACTGTTGCGCCAAATCGCATTCATCGCTGACACACTTTGCAAAAATCGAGGGGGATTCATCTTACTCGCAACCACCCCGTCATCCACCTCCCCTTTTTACTCAGTGAACGACGAGTGGCGGGTTTGCTCGGGTAAACTGCCGCCTGTCTGCCTTTCCCGACGCGAGTACCCCATGCCGATTCGCCACTGCATCGTTCACCTGATCGAAAAAAAGCCGGACGGCACGCCTGCCGTTCTCCATGCCCGCGACTCGGAGCTGGGCGATTCTCAGGCCATCGAGAACCTGCTGGCCGATCTCAACGAGAGCTACAACGCCAAGCAGGGCAAGGCCTGGGGCTTCTTCCATGAGGAATCCGGTGCCTACCCCTTCAGCGGCTGGCTCGCGCAGTACATGGAAGGCAATCAGGACTTCACCGCGTTCAGCCGCCAGGCGGTCGAGCATCTGCAGAAGCTGATGGAGGAGTCCAACCTGTCAACCGGCGGCCACGTGCTGTTCGCTCACTACCAGCAAGGTATGACCGATTACCTGGCCATCGCCCTGCTGCATCACAGCAATGGCGTGACCGTGACCGACGCACTGGATGTGGCCGAAGCCAGACACCTCGACCTGGGGCAACTGCATCTGGCGACACGCATCAACATCTCCGAGTGGAAGAACAACAAGCAGTCCAGGCAGTACATCTCCTTCATCAAGGGCAAGAACGGCAAGAAGGTGTCCGAGTACTTCCGCGACTTCATCGGTTGCCAGGAAGGCGTCGACGGCCCGGGCGAAACGCGCACGCTTCTCAAGGCCTTCAGCGATTACGTCGAGAGCGAAGACCTGCCCGACGAAAAGGCACGTGAGAAAACCAGCGCACTGGTGGGTTACGCCAGCAGTCAGGCCAAGATCGGCGAACCTATGTCACTGGAAGAATTGTCCGGAGTCATCGACGAGGAGCGGCCGCGCGCCTTCTACGACCACATCCGCAACAAGGACTATGGCCTTTCGCCGGAGATTCCCGCTGACAAGCGCACCCTGAACCAGTTTCAGCGGTTCACCGGGCGTGCCGAGGGGCTGTCGATCAGCTTCGAATCACACCTGCTGGGCTCGAAAGTCGAGTACGACGAAGCCCGCGACATGTTGATCATCCGCAACCTGCCGACGCAGCTGACCGATCAACTCAAGCGCCGCAAGGGATAAGGCGCCGGGCAGCGACGCCTGTTCAGGTCGGAGACTGCTGAAGCTCTGGGCCAAGCCCGCGCAAGGCACTCTCGCTACGAAAATCTGCCTTCCCGCTGGAATGAAACGGCCATCTGCCAGTCAGATGGCTGCTTATCGCTGCCGCAACCCCCCGCTCTATCCGTAACGGCTAAGGAATCACAATGGATTGGCTTCACCTGATTATTCTGTCCCTGGTGCAGGGCATTACCGAATTTCTCCCGATTTCCTCTTCCGCCCACCTGATCCTTCCTTCGCAAGTGCTTGGATGGCCCGACCAGGGCCAGGCATTCGACGTTGCGGTGCACGTCGGCACATTGCTCGCAGTATTGATCTGCTTCCGTCACGAAGTGATCGCGACCACCCGCGGCTGGCTGGCGCATGTATTCCGTCGGCAGGTCAGTGCCGAAAGCCGTCTGGGTTGGGCGATCATCATTGGCACCCTGCCAGCCGGAATCATCGGCTTGCTGCTGGAAGACTATATCGAGCAGTACACCCGTTCGATGCTGTTCATTGCGGCAACGACCATCATCTTTGGCCTGCTGCTGTGGTACGCCGACGTCAAGGGCCGACGTGTCGCCGAAATGGACCAGCTGACCTGGAAGAGCGCACTGATCATCGGCTTTGCCCAGGCGCTGGCGCTGATTCCCGGTACATCGCGCTCGGGTATCACCATGACTGCGGCCCTGTTGCTCGGCTTCACCCGGCAGACTGCTGCACGCTTCTCCTTTCTGCTGTCGATACCGCTGATTCTCGCCGCAGGCGGCCTGAAAGCGGTCGAACTGGCTCAGTCAGGTGAAGCTGCGCCGTGGAATGACATTTTCATCGGGGCAGCACTGTCGTTCATAGCCGCTTTCCTTTGCATCAAGCTGTTCCTCAAGGCGCTCGACGCGCTGGGCATGCTGCCTTTCGTGATCTATCGCCTGCTGCTGGGCGTGACACTGCTGTTCATCGCCCTCTGACTAGCGTCGATGGAGGCCCGCGCAACGCATGTGCGCGGGCCCGATACATCAACGCGCGTCGATGCGATAACCCATACGCGGGAAATGCACATGCACGACGCCAGCACGCTCATCCTCACGTCGCAGAATCAACTCTTCCACGCCAGCGAAGACCAGCTCACCCTCGACAGGATCGGTGCCGTAGTCCACTGCGGAGATGGTCACGGCCTGGCCTGCTTCGAACCCGTTGGGTTCAGAGAATGGCTCATCCGGGAGATCGGCCGGCGTTGCCTCGCGGGCGATAGCGACGGCGTCTTCGGCTGACAGCTCGGACAGCGAGCCGTGCCCCACCGCCAGCACCTTACCCAACCACTCTGCTACGTCCGGATAGGCGTCAATCAGCGGCGCCGTCACCGGTGTGCCCTTGAGGAACCAGAGGCAATGGGCGACGGAGAAATCAGCCACGCAGGGTGCGCTGCCAAGCAGAAACTCTCCGTTACCACGCGCCAGTTGCTGTTGCAGGCGCGCCATCAGGACCGGCCAATGGCTCTTCGCCTGCTCCAGTGGAACCCGAGCCGCCGAGCCGCTGCTGAACAACGCAGCGCGGTCCTTGCTGAACACCTCGATGAACGCCTTGGGCACTTGAGCGAAACGCATCGCCATCGACTCGGGCTGAAACACCAGGCTGACGGCATGCAGAAACAGCACCGAGTCAGCCCACTGCGCCAGCGTAGCCGCGACGAACTCCTGTCCTTCCGGAAACAGCGCAGGTGTAGCTTTCTCGGCCTCCAGACGACGTGCAATCAATGCGGTGTCGCAATAGATGTCCGCGCCAATCTGCAGCACCGGCGTCCGCCGATAGCCACCTGTCAGCGCGGTCAGATCCGGTTTTGGCATCACCGGAGGAATTTGCACCGAGCGCCAGGAAAGCTGCTTGAAACCCAGCATCAGTCGCGCTTTTTCGGCAAAGGGCGAGGTTGGATAGTGGTGCAGGATCACTTCGTGCATTGCAGGCTCCGCCAGTCGTTAGGTAAACCGGCAGCTTACTCGCGCCAACGGAGGCAGCCTACCCGTTCAGCTGATTGCCTGGACATTCACCGGATCGCTACCGGACTGAGCAGAGACCAGTGCCTCTTTGGCGGGTTTCTTCATTTGTTTGATGGCGCGCTCACGCCGAAGTGCATCGCCCTTGCTGCCAAGCCTTTCGACATAGACCAGCGCCACCGCGGGGCTGGAGTGAAAGAACCGCGCTCCTCGCCCACCCTGATGAGCCGCGAAGCGGCGCCGTGCGTCGTCACTTATCCCGCAATAGAGCGAGCCGTTGGCGGCGCGTACCAGATAGACGAACCAGGGTTTGATAGCAGCGGTGCTCATGCAGCAGGCTCTTGAAAAGACGGTTGGATTCTCCTGCGCAAAACCCGTCAGGACAAGGCCGCTCTAGCGAAACGAACATCCGCAAGCGCACCGCTTGTCGTCTCGACTTCATCGCGTTTGAACGCTGCAGCAATGTTCCGACACAGTTTGCGTATGCGTGCGACCAGCAGCCAAGCCGCTAGCTTCGAGAAGTGTCGCTTCGCTTAGCAAAGTCCGTCGATCCTGTCGAGATATGGTGGCGGTTCGCCTTTGCGTATACTGCGACGATGTTTGCCCACACTGCATTCCGCAAACGCTGCGCCTCCTGGTTGCTGGCGGCCGGACTCTTCCTGATGCTCAGCAGCTGCGCTGAACCGCCCAGCGCGCTTGAGCGAATAAAGGAGGAAGGTGTACTGCGCGTGATCACCCGCAACAGCCCGTCCACCTATTTCCAGGATCGCAACGGCGAAGCCGGTTTCGAGTATGAGCTGGTCAAGCGCTTTGCCAGCCATCTCGGCGTCAAACTGCAGATCGAAACAGCCGACAGCATCGAAGACATCTTCACCCGCCTAAACCGCCCTGGCGGCCCGACACTGGCCGCCGCCGGGCTGGTGGCCAGCGAAGGGCGCAAGGACCTGGCGCGCTTCACCCAACCCTACCTGGACGTCACCACTCAGGTGGTCTATCGCCGAGGGCAGCGTCGTCCGACTCAACCCGAAGACCTGGTTGGCAAACGTATTCTGGTGCTCAAGGGCAGCAGTCAGGCGGAAAAGCTCAAAGCTCTACAGAGCGAGTTTCCCGATCTGCGCTACGAAGAATCGGATGCGGTGGAAGTGGTCGACCTGCTGCGCATGGTCGATGAGGGCCAGGTGGACCTGACGCTGGTCGAGTCCAATGAACTGGCACTGAATCAAGTGTACTTCACCAATGCCCGAGCAGCTTTCGATCTTGGCGAGCAGAGCAGCCTGGCTTGGATCGTTGGCAAGGGCGAAGACAACAGCGTGCTCGAAGCAGCCAACCAGTTTCTCACCCAGGCGCAGGAGAACGGAACCCTGCAGCGCCTACGTGAACGCTATTACGGTCACGTCGACGTGCTCGGCTACGTTGGCGCCTATGCCTTTGCCAAGCACCTGCAGCAACGTCTACCGCGCTATGAGAAGGTGTTTCGCGAAACCGCCAAGGAACATGGCGTCGACTGGCGTCTGCTCGCCGCCATCGGCTATCAGGAGTCTCACTGGCAGCCCGAAGCTACCTCGAAAACCGGCGTACGCGGCTTGATGATGCTAACGCTCAACACGGCCAAGGCCATGGGCGTAAACAATCGGCTCGACCCGGTTCAAAGCATCCAGGGCGGTGGCAAATACATCGCCCGGGTTCATGCCAATCTGCCTGACAGCATCAAGGAGCCGGACCGCACCTGGTTCGCGCTGGCGGCTTACAACGTCGGCGGCGGTCATCTGGAAGATGCGCGCAAACTGGCCGAAAGCGAAGGTCTGGACCCGAACAAGTGGCTCGACGTGAAACAGATGCTGCCAAGGCTGGCACAGAAACAGTGGTACACCAAGACGCGCTATGGATACGCGCGCGGTGGCGAGCCGGTGCATTTCGTAGCCAACATCCGCCGCTACTACGACATCCTGACCTGGGTAACCCAGCCGCAGATGGAAGGCCAGCAACTGGTCAACAACGAGATCCACGTTCCGGGCATCAACTCCACCGATCTCGGTGAGATTCTTCCGCCGCTCTGATCCTTGCGGCCCGGCCCCTCAGCCCCTTCCAATCGGTGCGAAGCTGCCTGCGGTGTGCTCGGCCAACACCTCAGCCGCCAACTCCACCTCCACCCCTCGCCGTCCGGCGCTGACATAGATGCTCGGTTGTGCTTGCGCCGAAACGTCGATGAAGGTGCGTAGCCGCTTCTTCTGGCCCAGCGGGCTGATGCCACCTACCAGATAGCCGGTCGCACGTTGCGCTGCCACAGGATCGGCCATGTCGACCTTCTTGACCTTGGCGGCCTGCGCCAGCGCCTTGAGATCAAGCGAGCCGGCAACCGGCACGACAGCGACAAGAAGCTCGTTCTTTTCGCTGCACGCGAGCAGCGTCTTGAACACTCTCGCCGCCTCGAGACCGAGCTTCTCCGCGGCCTCGAGGCCGTAGGATGCCGATTTCGGGTCATGTTCGTAACTGTGGATGCGGTGCTCGGCCTTGGCCTTTTTCAGCAGATCGATAGCGGGCGTCATGGCAAAAGGATTCGTCGAGGAAAGGCCGCTACATTAGCCAAAACCCAACGGCCCGCACAGCGTGCGGGCCGAAGCTACTGCAGCACCTACCGGCCGTTAGGCCGACCGGATCTACCCTCAAACCAGCGGTCAGGCCACCTTGGCCCGGTTCGCGGTCCGCAACTGGCGAGCCGCCGCGACCATGTTGACCAGCGCCGCTTCGGTTTCCGCCCATCCGCGGGTTTTCAGGCCGCAGTCGGGGTTGACCCAGAGCCGCTCTGCCGGGATTCGCTCGCTGGCCTTCTGCAGCAGTTGCACCATCTCTGCTGTGTCTGGCACCCGTGGCGAGTGGATGTCGTACACGCCGGGACCGATGTCGTTGGGGTAGTCGAAGGCGCGAAATGCTTCCAGCAACTCCATTTGCGAGCGCGAGGTCTCGATGGTGATGACGTCGGCGTCCATGGCGGCGATCGCCTCGATCACATCATTGAACTCGCTGTAGCACATGTGAGTATGAATCTGGGTTTCGTCGCGTACCCCACTGGCGCACAGGCGGAACGCATCGACTGCCCAGTCCAGGTAGTGCCCCCATTGGGACCGGCGCAACGGCAAGCCTTCGCGAAAGGCCGCTTCGTCGATCTGGACGATCTTGATGCCCGCCGCCTCCAGGTCACAGACCTCGTCACGGATCGCCAGCGCCAGCTGCCGGGCCTGCTGCTCGCGGGTGAGATCCTCGCGAGTGAATGACCACATCAGCATGGTCACCGGGCCTGTCAGCATGCCTTTCATGACCTTGCTGGTCTGCTGCTGAGCGTAGCGAATCCATTCCACCGTCATCGCTGTCGGGCGGCTCAGATCGCCGTAGATCACGGCTGGTTTCACGCAGCGCGAGCCGTAGCTCTGCACCCAACCGAAACGGGTGAAGGCATAGCCATCCAGTTGCTCGGCGAAGTACTCGACCATGTCGTTGCGCTCGGCCTCGCCATGCACCAGCACGTCCAGTCCCAATTGCTCCTGGACGGCGACCGCGTGGCGAATCTCGGCATGCATCGCCTCGGTGTAGTCGGTCAGCGCCAGCTTGCCCTGTTTGAAGGCCTGACGCGCCAGGCGGATCGCCGGAGTTTGCGGGAACGAGCCAATGGTGGTCGTGGGGAATGCCGGAAGATTCAGCCGGGCGCGCTGCTTTTCGATACGGCTTTCAAAGCCTGACTGCCGCTGGCTGTGTCTGGGCTTGATCGCGGCCAACCGCGCTTGTACCTCGGGTTTATGGATCCGGCTGGACAGTGCGCGGCTCGCCTGCACCTCGCGGCTTTGCTGCAGCGCTGACTGTACCAGGGCGTCATCAGGCTGATTGACCGCACGCGCCAGCACCGCGACCTCGGCACATTTCTGCACGGCGAATGCCAGCCAGCTCTTCAGTTCGGCGTCCAGTTGGTCTTCGCGCGCAAGGTCCACCGGCGCATGCAGCAGCGAGCAGGACGGCGCGACCCAGAGCCGCTCACCCAGCCGTTCTGCAGCGTGGCGGAGCACGTTCAAGGCTTTATCCAGATCGCAACGCCATACGTTTCGTCCATTGACTAGGCCGAGAGACAGGATTTTGTAGGCGGGCAGTCGATCCAGAATGACCGGGTACTGGTCAGGTGCCCGCACCAGATCGATATGCAGGCCATCGACCGGCAACGCTGCGGCCAAGCCGAGGTTGTCCTCCAGTCCACCAAAATAGGTCGCGACCAGCTTCTTCAACGGCGCGCGCTGCAACTGGTTGTAGGCTCGTTCGAAGGCGTTCTTCCAGTCCTGAGGCAAGTCGAGCACCAGGATAGGCTCGTCGATCTGCACCCACTCGACACCCAGCGCGGCGAGTCGCTCCAGCACTTCTCCATAGACTGGAAGCAGGCGTTCGAGCAGCGCCAGCTTGTCGAACGCCTCACCCTTGGCCTTGCCCAGCCAGAGATACGTCAGCGGCCCGATCAGCACCGGCTTGACCGCATGCCCCAGCGCTTTGGCCTCTTCGACTTCTTCGAACAGCTGTTCCCAGGACAACTGGAAGGTCTGATCGACGCTGAATTCAGGGACCAGATAGTGATAGTTGGTATCGAACCATTTGGTCATCTCCTGCGCCTGGCCACCACCGCAGCATGCGTGGGTAACACCCCGCGCCATGGCGAACAAGGTATCCAAGGTAGGCTGGCCATCGGCAGGACGAAAGCGCTCAGGCACAACGCCAAACATCAGTGAGTGCGTCAGAACCTGGTCGTACCAGGCGAAATCGCCAGCCGGTAGCAGTTCGATGCCGGCATTGGCCTGCAGCTGCCAATGGGCGGCGCGCAATTCCCTGCCGACCTGGCGCAGCTCGGCCTCGCTGAGATCACCCTTCCAATACGCTTCAAGCGCCTTCTTCAATTCTCGGTCGGCACCAATACGTGGGAAGCCCAGGGAATGCGCAACAGCCATGACGATCTCCAGTTCGTTCGTTTTCGATGAGCGGATTGTGATGTCCGGACAGCGATGAAACAAACTCACGCATCTCTTGATCATCAGTAGATATTTTCATGTTCCTTGCTAGTGCGACTCTTTTCAGGCGTACAGACCCGCCCTCTGCATTCGGTACGTCGCGGCATCCTGAATATCAACGAAAGGAACTTGAGATGGGTTTGATAGCGACGCCGCTTTGCACACTGATTCGTGCGTACCCTTCAAACGCCAACTATTGACGTGCCGGCTCGACAAGAGTCGGCGCGCTGGGACACACTTCGCCGCCACGATGAGAGCGGCTCAAGTCAACCGTCCTCACCGCCCAGTTAAAACCCAGGCTCGCCAACGAAACAGCAGGAAGTCCCCAGCATGCTGGAAATCCGCCACCTGAAGACCCTTCATGCACTGCGCGAAACCGACAGCTTGGTAGAGGCCGCCGAGCGGCTGCATCTGACCCAGTCGGCGCTGTCCCATCAGTTCAAGGAACTGGAGGAACGGTTGGGTTTGCAGCTGTTTGTCCGTAAGACGCGGCCGGTGCGTTTCACCAGCGCCGGGTTGCGTCTGTTGCAGCTGGCCGACAGCTTGCTGCCGCAGCTGCGCAGTGCCGAGCGGGACCTGGCCCGGCTGGCTGGCGGCACCGCAGGACGCCTGCACATGGCAATCGAATGCCACAGCTGCTTCCAGTGGCTGATGCCAACCATCGACCAGTTCCGCGATGCCTGGCCGGAAGTCGAGCTGGACCTGGCCTCGGGGTTTTCCTTCGCGCCGCTGCCAGCCCTGGCGCGCGGTGATCTGGATCTGGTGGTGACGTCCGATCCAGTCGACCTGCCGGGCATCACCTATGTGCCGCTGTTCACCTACGAAGCGCTGCTCGCCGTCGCCAACCAGCACGTGCTCGCGTCCCGCCCGTTCGTACGCGCCGAAGACCTGGCCAGCGAAACCCTGATCACTTATCCGGTGGAGCGAGATCGTCTGGACATCTTCACCCGCTTTCTCGAGCCGGCCGACGTCGAACCGGCGCAGGTGCGGACGTCCGAACTCACCGTGATGATGATGCAGCTGGTGGCCTCCGGTCGCGGCGTATGCTGCGTGCCGAACTGGGCATTGCATGAATACAGCACGCGCGGTTATGTCACGGCCAAACGCCTGGGTGAAAAAGGCTTGTTTGCCACTCTTTATGCGGGCATCCGCGCTGACATGCTGGACTCACCGTTCATGCGCGATTTTCTTTTGACCGCCAAGGACACCTCCTTCTCGACCCTCGAAGGGGTCAGCGCCGCGTCGAAGACCAAATAGATTATTCCTGCCGATACGGCAGCGCATCGCGCGCTGTCTCGGCATAGCGCATCACGCCCAGCCGCTCCTGCTGAAGGAACTCGCTGACCGCAGCACGCAACCCCGGATGGACCAGATAGTGCCAGGAGCGGGTAATCACCGGCTCGAAACCACGTATCAGCTTGTGTTCACCCTGGGCGCCGGCATCGAAACGTGACAAACCGCTGGCGATCGCCTGATCGATCCCTTGGTAAAAGCAGGTTTCGAAGTGCAGGCGATCGAACTCCGCCAGGCTGCCCCAATAACGACCGTAGAGCTCGCCAGCGCCGATCAGGCTGAACGCCATGGCCACCGGTCGTCCGCCCTGTCGGGCAAGTACCAAGCGGATTGCCTCGGGCATCCGCTCGGCCAGCAGACTGAAGAATTCCCGAGTCAGATACGGCGCCTGGCCACGCACGTGGTAGGTATTGGCGTAGCAGGCGTAGACGAAGTCCCACTCCTGTTCGCTGACCTGGTGGCCCTCGCGCCACTCGAACTCAATCCCCTGCCCCGCCACCTGCTCACGCTCTTTGCGCAGCTGCTTGCGCTTGCGCGAGGTGAGGCCGTCGAGGAAATCCTGGAAATCCCGATAGCCGCGATTGTGCCAGTGAAACTGGCAACCGATGCGCTCAAGCCAGCCGTCCCGGTTATCAAAGACCGCATCAGCATCCGGCTCGGTGAAGTTCACGTGCAGGCTCGAATAGCCCCCTTCGGCCAAACCGGCGGAGAGCTGATCCAGCAACTGACCACCCGCCACACGGTTACCCAGCAAGCGCGCGCCGGTCACCGGTGAAAAGGGCACCGCACAGAGCAGCTTGGGGTAGTAGTCGATTCCAGCACGGTGGCAGGCGTCAGCCCAGGCCCAATCGAATACGTATTCGCCACTGGAATGGAGCTTGCGGTAGAGCGGCAGCGCGGCCACCAACGCACCCTGGGCATCGCTGAGTATTTGATGCATGGGACGCCAGCCGCTGCGCCCACCGACACTGCCGCTGTCTTCTAACGCGGACAGAAAGGCATGCCGGAGGAAGGGCTGCGGATCTCTACCAAGCAGGGCATCCCAGCGAGCGGGATCGATATCAGCAAGGCGGGACAGGGTTTGAATAGGCATGCGCGCCAGTCTGGCCTGTAACCGAGACGAAAAAAAGCCCCGCCGAAGCGAGGCTGAATCAGGCACCAGAAGAGAATCAGCGGTTAGAACACGTACTGAGCGCGGAAGACCAGGCCATCACCGTCGTCATCGCCGTTGGCGTTCTCGGTATTGTCGACCTTGGCTTTGACGTAGTAGCCGCTGAGCTTGACGTTGTCATTGGCGTACCAGTTCAAACCCAGGTTGTGCACCTTGCCTTCGACGTCGTTCGTTGCAACCAGACCGACGTTGTCATCCTCAGCTTCGATGTGGTCGTAACGGTAGAAGACTTCCCAGGCACCGATCTGCTTGTTGGCAGGCTTCAGCTGGTCGAAACGGCCCAGCTTGTAGCCGCGGGCTTCGCCGGTCAGGGTGTAGGCGACCTGTGCGTAGTAACCCTTCGCCTCCACATCTTCAAAGGCAGCGGAATCGGAGTCCATTTCGCGTGTGATGTACTCACCCTGTACCGACAGCGGGCCCATGGCCCAGGCGGCTTCCAGACCAAAAGCGGTGTCGTCCCCGTAGGAACCAGCCGGTGCGTTGTTGGCGCCACCCAACAGCAGGCGGTTGCCGTTGGTGCCGGCATCGTTGCCACCGGCGGTGCTCACGCCACGCATGCCCAAGCGGCTGCGAATGCGCCCGTCAACAGCGGTGTCATCCAGGCTGCGCTGGGCAAAGTTCACGCCCAGGTGCAGCACATTGCCCGCCTCGTGCATCGGCGCAAACACGCCGCGAACGTTGACCTGCTTGACGCTTTCACCGTCCACGTCGTTCTGGTCCTTGGCGTGCAGGCCCACCGAGCCGTACAGCGACGAGCCTGCCGTGCCGTTTACCTGGATACCCAGACCGTTCTGGTGACCATTGGCCCAGTCAACCAGATCGTAAGCGGCGTTACGCTCCTGCGCCGTCACCCACTTTGAGCTGGTGGCTTTTTCCAGACCGAAGTCAGGGTCGAAACGGCCCATCTTGATGTTGACCGGGTTGAAGCCGGAATACTGAATGGACGCCTCGTCCCAGTAGCCGTCTTCGCTGCTGCCGGCGTTGTGAGCGAAGTCGTAGTTGAACTGGTATTTCCAATCCTCGAAGGCTACACCGCCGATTTCGAGGAAGGCGCGGCGGAAGTACGCCGCATCAGCATTGTCACCGTTCTGGGTGTAGAAGCCGTCGAAGGTGCTGTAGTCGGCCTGCAGACGGCCACCGATCTTGAAGCTGAATTGCTTGTCCGTCGTGGCGACTTCCAGGCCACCCTTGGTCTTGACTACGATGTCAGCGCCGTCAGTGGTAACGGTACCGGCGAAAGCCTGGGCGGAAACGGCCAGAGCGAGGGCGCTGGCGGCGAAACCGGCGAAGTGCTTACGGATCATCGAAAATTCCCCTTTTGGTTTAGCGTTGGAAAACACACAGCTAGTGGCTCTTTGTGTTGCCGGCATCTTGGCCAGCACGTGTGTCATCCAGGTGGCTGTTCCATAAAGGTTTTATGACAACGGGAACTTAAAAACGCCGTTCTTATCGCCGCTTATCGAGACTACGGTTGCTCATCCCTCCATCAAGTGGCAGGTACAAAAAAGGCGGACCGAAGTCCGCCTTTTGCTTCAGGGGTTAGCGTGAATCAGCGCTTGCGCAGGATCACGCTACCGATGGAGTAGCCCGCGCCAAACGAGCTGAGCACGCCAAGGGTGCCAGCCGGCAGGTCATCCTGATGCTTGTGAAAGGCGATTACCGAACCCGCCGAACTGGTGTTGGCGTAGGTGTCGAGAATGACGGGCGCCTCTTCCGGGCTGGCGTCGCGGCCAAGCAGCTTGCGCACAATCAGGTGGTTCATGTTGAGGTTGGCCTGGTGCAGCCAGAAGCGCTTGACCTCGCCGACCTCGATTTCATTTTCCTTCAGGTGCTCACCGATCAGCTCAGCCACCATCGGGCAGACTTCCTTGAATACCTTGCGCCCTTCCTGAACGAACAGCTTGTCCGGGTTGGTCATGTATTCCTCGGCAGTGCGGTTGAGGAAGCCGAAGTTGTTGCGGATGTTGTTGGAGTATTCGGTCGCCAGCTTGGTGCTGACAACGTCCCACTGATATTGCGAAGTGGCTTGATCGGCGCGCTCGACGATAACGGCCGTGCAGGCGTCGCCGAAGATGAAATGGCTGTCCCGGTCACGGAAGTTCATGTGCCCGGTGCAGATCTCCGGGTTGACCATCAGCACCGCGCGCGCCTGCCCCAGCTGAACCGAGTTGGCGGCATTCTGGATACCGAAGGTTGCCGAAGAACAGGCCACGTTCATGTCGAAGCCGAACCCCTTGATACCGAGTGCAGCCTGCACTTCGATGGCCACGGCCGGATAGGCGCGCTGCAGGTTGGAACAGGCAACGATCACACCATCAATGTCGGCTGCGGTTTTGCCTGCGCGCTCAAGCGCCTGCTGGGCGGCCTTGACCGACATCTCGCAGAGGATGGACCACTCGTCGTTGCTGCGCTCGGGAATGCGCGGAACCATGCGATCCGCATCGAGGATGCCGGCCTTGTCAGTGACGAAGCGGCTCTTGATGCCCGACGCCTTCTCGATGAATGCCGAGCTGGATTCCGGCATCGGCTGTACTTCACCCGCTTCGATTGCCGCGGCGTTCTCATCGTTGAAACGGCGCGAGTAGGTGTTGAAAGACTCAACCAGCTCGTCGTTGGAAATGCTCTGGGCAGGGGTGTAAAGGCCGGTACCGCTGATGACGACGTTATGCACAGTCGTTCCTCTCGAATATTGGCTGATCATAGTCGGGCGCCGGAACAGGAGCGAAGCCGGCCAGCGCCGATGCGATCGTTCATGCCGCGTCTGTTTATATGGCGGCTATTGTGCACGAAAACCGAACAGAATCTGCAGCTCAGCGCGTAAAAGCAGACAAAGGTTGACGATGTGCAGCGAGGGTTGCCACACAGCGGCAATGTCCACCGTGGCCCGCTGGCTCCAGGCTTTCGGGTATTCTTGCACGCCCTCATTCCAGGACTGCGCCCCGATGAAAGAGCCACTCGCCGAACTGATAAGTCTGATCAGCTCAGGCTGCATGAGCGAAGACGAGATCAACCGGCTCGCCGACGAAGCGGCTCAGGCCTATGCCGATCCCCAGGCCTTTCTGCAGGCGAACCCGGACATCATCTACGACGATGACTTTCCCATTCCGCTGGGCGAATGGATGATCGTCGGCAGCCTGCCGGACACCGTATTGTTCCAGGCCGACGATTATCAGGCGCTGTTCGAGCAGATCGTCGGGTCATTCGGGCCGGATGTGAATTTCGTGCTCAAGTCAAAGCAGCTGGCGAAAACCGAGCCGCTCAAGGCACTCAACCGTATCCAGACCCAACTCAGCAGTCTCTACCCGGAAAAAGGCGGCTATGTGCTGGTGGATTTCAGCGAGCCACTGGACGACGAACTGCAAGCGGTGCTCGTCTACACCTGCGATATCGAGCGAGTCATGGCGCTGGCGGTGGAGGTGGGCATCTATGCAGCCCCGGCACTTGCGGCCCGGCAAGCAGAAAGCGAAGACTGACTCAGCGCCGGCGCAGCGGCTCGAGCAAGCCGGACAGGCCGTTGTGGTCGATCTCCTGCATCAGCGCCAACAGCTGGCCGAGATCCCCGGGCGGAAAACCGACCCGGGCGAACCAATTCAGGTAGTTACCCGGCAGATCCGCAATCAGCCGTCCCTTGTATTTGCCGTACGGCATCGTCTGGGTCACCAGACGTTCCAGGTCTTCAGGTTTCATTGCAGCGCTACCGGCGGACGGGCCGCAGATACTGCCATAGCCATTGTGGCCGTGCAGCTTTCGGCCCGTGCCGCACATTTGCGCGGCCTGTCGGTCGGATAGAAACGCAGCCCTCCCGCACCGGCCAATCGCTTGCGAAATGACGCGTCCCGCGCCGCTGCGCCAAAACCATAACGCCGAGGAGATCAAGATGACGGAACAACCGAGCCCCAAGCCCGAACTGGACGAGGCCGCACTCGCGTTCGCTGAACAGGTTTTCGAAAGCGCCCGTACCGGCGACACTCAGCGTCTGGCTGACCTGCTCGGTCGCGGCTTGCCGGCCAACATTCGCAACCACAACGGCGACAGTCTGTTGATGCTCACCAGCTACCACGGCCATCTCGACGCCTCCCGCGTGCTGCTGGAAAACGGTGGCGATCCCCAGCTGCGCAACGACAAGGGCCAGAGCCCGCTGGCCGGCGCCGCCTTCAAGGGCAACCTGGAGATGACCCGCCTGCTGCTAGACCACGGCGCCGACGTCGAAAGCGCGACACCCGACGGCAAGACCGCACTGATGATGGCTGCCATGTTCAATCGCGCCGAAATTGTAGAGCTGCTGCTGGCGCGCGGAGCAGACCCGAGACGCGCCGACATGAACGGCGTTACGGCCCTGACCGCTGCGCAGTCCATGGGTGCGCAGGACACTCCAGAACTGCTAACCGAAGCTCTCGCTGGCTGCAACTGAGGTTCAGCTGCGCAGGCTCTGGACGGCAGCCCTCCCTAATGCGCTGGCTCAGAAACGTCATGGCAAATTCCGGCTTTTGGTCCAGCGAAAAGTCGGCCATAAATACAGAAACAGCGGCGCGCCAGCGATCAGATAGAAGTAGTAGGTCACAAATCGCCAGATCAGGATCGCCGCCGCGGCCGTCGACTTCCCCACGAACGGCGCAAGCAAGGCTGCGGAAGCGAGTTCGGCGCTGCCCGCACCGCCCGGTAGCAGGCTCAGCTGCCCAGCCGTCAAGGCCAGCATCTGCAAGATAAACGTCCAGGCCCAGGCCAGGGATTTGCCCAGGCCCAGCAAGGTGAGATAGAGCACGCTATAGCGCAGCAACCAATGCAGCGTCGTCAGGACGAATACGCTTAGCAGGATCGACAGGGGCAATCTGAAACACTCAAGCACGGCATTGCGAAAACTCAGCGCCTTCTTGGCCCAGCTGCGCTGCCGGGCGCCCTTCACGCCGAGCCGGCTGATCAACCAGCCATTGAGCAGAAACACCTGCCGGTGAAAGCGTCCGAGCAACGCCAGCAGCACCATCAGGCCGATCAGCAACGCCGCACTGACGCCCAATAGACTGGCGATATAGGTATTCAGCGAATGGGTGACCGCATAGATGAGCACACCCACCAGCGCACACGCAAAAAACAGCAGGTCGGTGAGCTGCTCAACGGCATAGGTGGCGGTGCCCTTGGCGGGCGGCACGCCATGGCGCAGCAGCAACGCCATCATGGTCAACGGGCCGCCCGCGCCGCCGGGGGTGGCACAGATGGCAAATTCCGTGGCGATCACGATGCCCACCGCTCGGTGCTGACCCAGACGTCGAGGGCCGACGAGCAGCCGCAGCCGTAGCGCGTTCAAGTACCAGCCAACAACGATCATGCCCAGCATCAGCAACAGCAACCCCGGTGGAAAGCTGCGCAACCGTTCGAGCAAACCGCTGCCGCCGAGCAGAATCGGCACCAGTGCCGCCACCACTAAAGCGCCAGCGAGCAACCACCAGCGGCGATTCATGCCGCGGCGCTCGAGGCCAGTATGTGTCGATCAAGCCAGTCAATCTTTGTCACCGGCTTGTGTCCGTCCGCCAAAAGCCGAGTCAGCAGGTCCAGCCAGTATTGCCGCGAGAACCCATGCCGCATGTCCACCGGATGCAACCCGAGCCGCAACACCGGCGACTGCTGATGCCGCTTGAGCATCCGCTCGCTAACCAGCCGTGACATCCCGCGGCGCCAAGCGCTTCGAGCGCTCCAGACCAGCCCCGGCGCGTCTACGGATTGATAGTTGGGCAGCAAGTAGAAGTGGCCTGGATCGCTGGTATAGGTCAGCCCGGTTGCCGCCAAGGCTTGCCGAGCACCCGGCCCCAAAAGCCAGGCAGGTGCCACGAAACCATGAAGGGGCCACTGGTGGCGCTGAAACAGCTCAATACCGCGCTGCAAACGCCTGGCGGACTCCTCGCGACTGAGCGGGTAGAACTCGCCTTCATGGGTAAAGACGCGGCGCATGAACCAGTCTCGTGGCGTGCGTGGCGAGGGGGCTTCATCTGCGTGGTAGAAACCATGCAGGATGAGCTCATCGCCACGTGCAAGCCGCCCGTCCAGCAGGCGTCGAAAATCAACATGATCGTCGAGCCGGTTGCGACGGTGAAAATCCGGCACCACAAGCCAGCAGATCGGTATCTGACCCAGCGCGTCGACCGCTTCGACGAAGGGCCGGTAATCGGGCCAGGTCTCGGGCGCCACGTCATGCAGCACCAGCATCAGGCTACGGTCAGCCATGCACGGCAACCGGCAGTTCAGCGGTGCCCAACACGGCGTGATAATGCGCCAGCAATCCGGCTACCACCGCATCCCATGCGTGATGCGCCTCGACATGCTGACGGGCCTGCATCCCCAGCAGACGTGGGTCGTCCTCGAATAACTCCCGGACGGTCTGCGCCATCGCTGGAGCGTCCAAAGGGCGACATAACCGACCGGTATGGAAGGGCACCAGTTCTGGTAGTGCGCCGGCGCGTGCCGCAATCACCGGTATCCCACTGGCCATGGCTTCAAGCGCCACCAGACCGAAAGTCTCCTGATTTCCGGCGTGCAGCAGCACGTCACTGCTGGCCATGTAGCGCGCTACGTCCGCCGCCGGGCAAAAACGATCGATCACCGACACGTTGGGCGGCACGCGATGGGGCATGCCGGAACCGACCAGCAGCAGATGGTAGGGCTCACCTAGCCGCCGTGCGGTCTCCAGCAGAACACCGAGGTTCTTTTCGCGCGACCCGCGCCCAGCGAAGATCATCAACCGAGTACCGTCGGCAAGACCCAGCTCGCGGCGCACCTGCGGATCGCGCAGGCTTGGCCGAAAGGTGTCCAGATCCACGCCCAACGGCTGCACATAGACGTTCTCGACCCCGAGCGACGTCAGCTTTTGCGCCATTACCTGGCTTGGCGCAAGCACCCGGTCGAAGCTGCTGTACAGCCGCGACACATAGCCATTCAAGTTGGTGCCCAGCCACCCGCCGATGCGGTTACTCACCAACAAAGGAAGATCCGAGTGGTAGAAGCCGATCACCGGCACGTCCAGGCGTCGCCCGGCGTCCAGAGCCGCCCAGGCAGTCATATAGGGGTCCCCGACTTCGATCACGTCGGGACGAAGGGAGCGCAGTTGATTACGCCAGGGAGCGCGCCGTACAGGAAACCGATACCCCCTACCAAAAGGCAGTGCAGGCGCCGGTATCTGATAGATGCCGGCGCTGTGGCTATAGCGCTCACCCGGAACGAGGATGCTGTGGCGGACTCCCGCATACTGCTGCAGCCGGCGGTGCTTGGCCTCGAGATAAGTACGAACGCCGCCACTGGCGGGGGCATAGAACATGGTCATGTCGGCGATGTGCAAAGCGGAGCGTCTCCAATAAGTCTCGATGCAAAACCTTCGGAGCCGGGTCCGTTAGCCGTAATCTGCTGCCGTTTGGCGGGGCGCAGCCAGACCACCGCTCGAAAGATTCTGCAATGAAATCAATGGACCACCGCCCCTGACAGTTGTTCGCCGTCGCATCGGCGTTATCCGCCGCTAACCGTCGACACGCTTGTCCCCCTCGTCCTTCCCCTCTGCCGAGGCATGTTCGATCACGGCGTTCATCTCGGCGCCCAGGAGCAGAACTGCCGCTGAAATGTAGAAATAGAGCAACAGCACGATGACAGCGCCGATACTGCCGTAGGTCGCGTCATAATTACCAAAGTTCTGCACATACAGGCCGAAGGCAATGGAGGCGGCAATCCAGACGATTACAGCCACCACCGAGCCGGGCGTGATGAAGCGAAACTCTTGCTCTACATCGGGGGTAACGTAATAGAGCACCGCCACCACAAGCATCATCAGCACCACCACAACGGGCCAGCGCAGCCAGGTCCATAGCGTGACAACGATTTCCTTCAGGCCAACCTGATCAGCCAACCACTCGATGACCTGCGGGCCCACGATCATCAGTGCTGCTGTAGCCAGCAGGATCAGCGCCAGACCGATGGTGTATACGACCGAGAGCAGCATCAGCTTCCAGGTCGGCCGCCCTTCTTCGACGTCATACGCCTTGTTCATGGCGTTCATCAGGGAGCGAACCCCGACCGAGGCCGACCACAACGCTACGAGGATACCGAAGGAAACGAAACCGCCTTTTTCCTGTTGCATCTCGTCAATCACAGGATTGACCAGATCCAGCGCATCGGGCGGTAACACCAGCGAAACCTGCTGACGGAGCCAGGTGAAAAATTCCTGCAGATCAAGCAGACCCAGCAGGGCGATCAAAAACAGCAAAAAGGGAAACAGCGAAAAGATCGCACGGTACGCCAGAGCCGACGCGTAGGTGGTCATGTCGTCGTTGCTGAACTCCTTGAAGGTGCGTTTCAACAGCTCGAAGCTGCCGACGCCACGCGTATTCAGCATTGCCATTCCCCCGTTCACTGTAATTAAAGCCGAAGCCGTTAATCGTGGGACGACCCCCGACTGCAAGAGTTCGCCCCGCGTGACGGGCGACGCAGTGCAGGGCCCTCTAGAACCGTACGCTCCCCATCGGCTTAAGCACGACTGAGGCGTGGCAGAGGAACTTTCTTCGCTCGCAACGCTCTTGATGGAGTCGCCAATTCGGTCCAACGCTGACTGAAAGCGCATGCACAGCTGCCAAGTACAAATCGCTTAATCCGCGCGTTTGGCTTGGGCAGGAGTAGCAACCCGGACGCCAGCCATGGCTTTTGTCGCGATCAGCGGCCGCAGGAGCATTGAATGAAATCGGCCTATGCCACGGACGCAGCCCAGCCTGGAATGAAAGCCGACCTCGTCAAATACGCTCGACTCATAGTGACCAAAGGCAGCGGCGCCGGCGCTACGCTCGGCCTGAATATCCTCTTGGCGCGGTTTCTCGTGCCAGAGCTGGCCGGTACCGTGTTCTTTTGCGTGGCTTTGGGCATCTTCCTGTCCCTGCTCGCCCGGCTGGGCCTCGACATTGCTTGCCTGAAGAATATTTCCTCCCTGCACGAGGGCCAGCAGCGCAGGTACTTCGACCGCGCCTTGATCCTCGCGGCACTGACAAACATACCCGCGTTTCTGATCGGCCTGGCGGTGGTGTATTTCTCGGAAACCACACAGGCCTACTTCATCCACGCAGTCGTCCTGTTTGCGGTCACCGCGCTTGGCCTGTCACTGCTGAGCATCGCCAGCGAGACCTTGAAAGCCAAGCACAAAACCAGCGAAGGCCTGTTCTGGCAGACGGCGTTCCAGCCTGCACTGACGCTTGTACTGGTGGCGATCACCGGCAATGACCTGACGACCGTAGTGGGCTGCTTCGCATTCAGCTTCACGCTGGCCATCCTCGGGTCGATCTGGCGTGCCCGTACCAGCCTGCCCCGCTCAGGTTCCGAGGCTGCCCTGGGCTGGCGAGAAATGCTCATTCTCTGCATACCGCTAATGCTGATCGCCGTCATGAACAGCATCATCGAGCTGTCCGACACGCTGTTGCTCGGCGTGCTGCGCTCGGCCAGCGAAGTCAGCATCTATTACATCGCCGCCAAGATTGCAGCGCTCTCGACCACACTGCTGTTCATCATCAACGGCACCATCGCCCCGGACATCTCCAAGCGCTGGGCACGAGACGACCGCGCTGGCGCATTCGCCATTGTTCGCAAATATTCGCGATTCATGCTGGCGCTGGCACTGATGATCCTGCTCGCCATCGGCCTGCTACGCGAATACATCCTTGCCGTGTTCGGCCCTGAATACCGCGAGCAAGGCATCTATCCATTGCTGGTCCTTGCTGTCGGTTACTTCTTTGTCCTGGCCGCAGGCCCTCTGGGCATCTTCATGACCATGACGGGCAATCACCGCCGATACCTTCACAACAACATCGCAGCCTGCGTGATCAACGTAGCGCTCAATCTGATCCTCATCCCGCGCTACGGCGTCAACGGCGCCTGCTTCGCAACCGCCGTGGCGCTGGCGATCAAAAACACTCTGCTCTACGTGCAGTTCAAGAATATCGAAAGGAGTCCGACGCCATGACTGACCGGATAAACGTAATTGCTTACGGAGCCTATGACCGGCACAACTATGGCGATCTGCTCTTTGCAATCGTCCTCAAGCGTTACTTGGAAGCGGATGGTCGCTTTTCGGTAATAGTTGCCGCGACCAAGAAATCCAATCTCTCGAGCTACGGGGCGCTGCCCACCGTTCCGCTGAAAAAAGCGCTGGAGGCCACCCGCCCGCAGCCGAAAACGATGCTCATCGTGGCGGGCGGCGAGTGCCTTACAGCGCAATGGGAAAGCATCATCGGCTACCTCGCGCCGCAGGCGATCTACTACCCGATCAAGGCCAGCCCCTATCTGATCGGCCACAAGGCGTTCATTCGCCTGAGCCGTCTGTTCACCTCGATTCCTTCTGACATCCCACTGGTCCTGGGTGAGCGCGACCTGCCCGGCTACAAAGTGATGTACAACAGCGTGGGTGGCAACGAGATCAGTCGGAAGAAGCCGCTGATCCATGACGCCATCAAGCGCAACCTCAAGGACTGCACATACGTGTCTGTACGCGACCGAGAAACATCGGCCGAACTGGACAAGCTCGGTGTCGAGCACAACCTGGTACCTGACAGCGCCATCCTCATATCCGACATTTACCCGCAGCACGTCGAATCGACCGAACCCGGCCATATCGTCTTCCATATCTCTGATCACCACGCCAAGCGGCGCATCGAGGCGATCGCTCAGCAACTGACCGAACTCAACGTCAATACCGGGCTCAAGATCGCACTGCTGACCATCGGCAAAGCGCCAGGCCACTCGGATGACGATCCTCTCGACAAGCTGCACAGCCTGCTCGGCGACGAGCGCGCGTACCGTGTCGATAGCGGGAACATCAATGACATCATCCACTGCATTGCCACCAGCAAGCTCTATTGCGGCACCAGCCTGCACGGTGCGATAACCGCGCTTGCCTACGCCGTTCCGCAAATCGCATTGCTGCCGCAGCGCGTAATCAAGCTGTCGAGCTTTCTGGAGACCTGGGTGCCTAAGCAGTCGTGTGGCTTTGCAGAAGTCCCGCAGATCAGCCAGATCGGCACCAACCTGATCAACGTCTTCGGCGATAACCAACGGGCCGAACTACGTGCGGTCGTTGAAGCCATGAAAGGCCGCGTGCGGGCTAACCTCGATCATATGGTCAATCTCTATGACGCAGCGCCCGCCCGGGGTGAGACGAGCGGTAACCAGCAGCGCAAGCCCGAAGCGGTAGCTGCAAGCTGATCGATCAGCTGCGTTATCTGAACAACAAAGCCCGCAGCAGTGCGGGCTTTGTTGTGTCCATCAGCTTGATCAACAGCGCAACTAGCGGGCCGTGGTCAGCGACCCGCCTCGAGCCGTATGGAGCTTCTTGTAGCTGTCGATCAGCCGCAGGTGACGATCGAGCCCTTCAAGCTTGATGCTGGTAGGCGTCAAGCCAAAAAAGCGCACGCTGCCGTCAAGCGAGCCGATCACCGCGTCCATCCGAATATCGCCAAACATCCTGCGGAAGTTCATTTCGAAATCATCCAGCTGCAGATCCTCATCCAGCTCCACTTCCAATACAGCGTTCACCGCCTGGTAAAACAAGCCACGTTCGACGGTGTTGTCGTTAAATTGAAGGAAGGCTTCCACCAGCTCTTTGGCGTCTTCGAAGCGCTGCAGAGCAAGACAGATCAACAGTTTCAGCTCGAGAATCGTGAGTTGCCCCCAGGCCGTGTTGTCATCGAACTCGATCCCGATCAGCGTCGTGATGTCGGTGTAGTCATCCAGCTCGCTTTCTTCCAGCCGCTCAACAAGTGCTTCCAGGCCGGCATCGTCCAGGCTGTGGAGATTCAGAATATCCGCCCGGAACAGCAGCGCTTTGTTGGTGTTATCCCAGATCAGATCTTCCACCGGGTAGATCTCGGAATACCCAGGGACGAGGATGCGGCAGGCCTTTGCGCCGAGGTCCTCGTAGATCGCCATGTACACTTCTTTCCCCATCTCCTCGAGGATGCCGAACAGGGTCGCGGCCTCCTTGGCGTTGGCGTCGTCGCCCTCGGCCGTGAAGTCCCATTCAACGAAATCGAAGTCCGCCTTGGAACTGAAGAAACGCCACGACACCACACCGCTCGAATCGATGAAATGTTCGACGAAGTTGTTCGGCTCGGTCACTGCGTTGCTTTCAAAGGTCGGTTGAGGCAAGTCGTTCAAGCCTTCAAAACTGCGCCCCTGCAACAACTCTGTAAGGCTGCGCTCCAGTGCGACTTCGAAACTGGGGTGAGCACCGAAGGAGGCGAATACACCGCCGGTTCGCGGGTTCATCAAGGTCACGCACATCACCGGAAACTGCCCACCCAGCGAGGCATCCTTTACCAGCACCGGGAAGCCTTGCTCTTCAAGTCCCTGAATACCGGCCACGATGCCAGAGAATTTAGCCAGCACGTCCTGAGGAACGTCCGGCAGCGCCATTTCCCCTTCAAGAATCTCCCGTTTCACAGCGCGCTCGAAGATTTCCGACAGGCATTGCACCTGGGCTTCAGCGAGCGTGTTGCCGGCACTCATGCCATTGCTGAGAAACAGGTTCTCGATCAGATTGGATGGGAAATAAACCTTTTCGCCGTCCGATTGGCGTACGAAAGGCAAGGCGCAAATGCCTCGCTCCACGTTGCCAGAGTTGGTGTCGTACAGGTGCGAGCCGCGCAGATCGCCGTCAGCGTTATAGATGTCCAGGCAGTACGCATCGAGTATTTCTTTTGGCAATGCGTCCTTACGGCCAGGCTTGAACCAAAGCTCGTTGGGGTAATGGACAAATTCTGCATTGGAGATGTCCTCACCCCAGAACTGGTCGTTGTAAAAGAAGTTGCAATTAAGTCGTTCGATAAATTCGCCAAGCGCCGACGCTAACGCACTTTCTTTCGTGGCGCCCTTCCCGTTGGTAAAACACATCGGAGAATGGGCATCACGAATATGCAGCGACCACACATTCGGAACGATATTGCGCCACGAAGCGATTTCGATCTTCATGCCCAGATCAGCCAATAGCCCGGACATATTGGCGATAGTTTGCTCAAGCGGCAGGTCTTTGCCGGCAATATAGGTGCTCGTTTCTGATCCCGTGCCGGGTAGCAGCAGCGCCTGAGCGTCGGCGTCAAGGCTCTCGACTTCTTCGATGACGAATTCCGGCCCCGTCTGCACCACTTTCTTCACGGTACAGCGCTCGATTGAACGCAGGATTCCTTGGCGGTCCTTATCGGAAATATCCGCAGGCAACTCGACCTGAATTTTGAATATCTGGTTATAGCGATTATCCGGATCGACAATATTGTTCTGCGACAATCGAATGTTCTCGGTCGGAATACTGCGGGTCTGGCAATACAACTTCACGAAGTACGCTGCGCATAGCGCCGATGAAGCGAGAAAATAATCGAACGGACCCGGTGCCGAACCATCGCCCTTGTAACGAATCGGTTGATCGGCGACCACCGTGAAATCATCAAACTTGGCTTCGAGCCTGAGGTTGTCGAGAAAATTAACCTTGATTTCCATGCGGGATTACCAGAGCGATACATTTGATCGCTATTATCCGGCTTCCGGACAAGAAGTCTTATCCTTTTCCCAATAGGCGCTCGGTGAACAGCCGCTTTTTCAGCCTCTGAAACAGCCACCCAACGTAGCGCGCTGCGCGATCGCCCTTCGGAAAATGAAAAAGGCCCACATCGCTGTGAGCCTTGATTTCATTGGTGCCGGTGAGAGGAGTCGAACCCCCGACCTTCGCATTACGAATGCGCTGCTCTACCTACTGAGCTACACCGGCGCCGAGCGGCGCATTATCGAATTTCGCCGGTGCGGACTCAAGCCCGCACCGGCGAAACTAGCGCTGTCATCGAACGACTTCGATTCAGCGTGGCGCTGCGTTAGATACCTGTAGAGGTACTACCAGTTGTACCAGTCGAGCCGGTTGAACTGGTCGAACCGGTCGAGCGATTACTGTCGCTATTGCTAACCTCGTGCTTTACACGATTCGCGACTTCCTCGCCTTTGGCCGAGGCCTTCTGGTAACCCTCTTCCGCCTTATGACGAAGCTGGTCGGTCATGCGGTCGCTGGCCTCACCGAGCATTTCGTCTTCGCGACGGGACGGCGGCACCGCAGCAGCAATCAGAGCACCAAGTGCGATACCGATCGCACCGAGGGCCAAGGGTTGCTCCTGCAGCAGCTGGTTGAATCCACCGCGCGCACGGTCCGCGCCGCCACGAATTCGAGCCGATGCCTGGCGCCCTGAGTCACTTGCACGCGTCCGGGCACTGCCCAGCGACTCGGATACGCTATGACTCATCTGGCTGGCCTTTTCCTTCATATTGGCGCCTTGTTGCTTCATACCAGCAGTTTTGGCGTGAAGCTTGTCGCCCATGGAAGGACCGTCCGACCCCGAGCTGTAAGCCGTCGTGGTCACATTGGAATGAGGCTGGCGATTCTGCCCTGCCATCATCCAGATCAGTCCGATCGAGGTCAGGACAGTAGGAACCGGATTGGCCTTTACCGTATTGCTCAAGTTACCGAAGAACTCGCCACCGCCGCCTTTGACATAGCCCAGGGCGGTGTCAATCAACTCGCCGGGAGACAGTTTGTTTTCAAGCGCGTGAACAATGTTGCCGATCTCGGTGCGCGTTTGATCAATCTCGCGCTCAAGCTCGTCTGGATCCTTCTGCGCTTCGGCATCAATCTGATTACGTGTGCTCATGATGTGTGCCCCTTCACAGCTTCTTTATCCTTGTTGACCGAATGAATGGTGCGCTCCGGCTTGAACGAGGAAGCCTGAAACTTCTTCTTCCCGGACGAGACCATGATCATCCCGATAACCACCACAACAGCGCCGACGATGAGCGCAGCGAGCCAAGGCTCGACCACGTTGCTCAGTGCGAAGACAGCCGACATCAATAAAACGATGAATCCGCCGAGGAGCACTGCACCGCCGGTAGCGACGCTGCCAGCACCCGCCTTGGTTGCTCGGATCGACTCGCTCATTTCGGCCTTTGCAAGCGCCAGTTCCTTGGTAATCAAGGACGGCACTTCATGAGTCAGCTGCCGAAGCAGCCCACCTACTGAGGTGTCGTTTTCTGGGCGATGGCCAGGCTCCAAAGTCGCATTGGAGGTCGTGGTTGTGGTCGTTGTCTTACGTGGTTCGCTCATGGGAAAAGTCCTCCGTCGGTACCCTTGCCGTCGCGGCTGGTCGTGGAGCCTGTACTGTTGGAACCAGCATTTGACCCTACGCCCAACCCACTACTGGTATTGGCACCCGTACCGGTGCCCGTCCCGCTGGAACCAGCGCCCAGGCCTGTGCCTACGCCGGTTGCCGAACCAGTTCCCAGCCCCGTAGAGCTGCCGGTTGGCGATCGGGAGGTGCTGGTTGCAGACGAAACACCTGCATTGCTGACGCTGCCAACAGAGCCTGACTCGCCTGTACTCAGGCGATCATTCAGCTCGTGTTGGTCGGAGCTGTGATGGCTGCTGGAACCGGTAACGGAACTGGAACTTCCCTGATAGCTGTGATCACCCTGAGAAGCACGCTTGCTGGAAGCTCGAGCGAAACGAGTCAGCCCGAAGCCAAGCGCGATACTGCCGGTAATGAACAACGCTGGATTGTTTCGCGCCATGCGATTCACATCCTGGAAGAGCTCATCGACGTTTTTTCCGCGCAAGCTGTCAGAGAACTGCACCATGCTTTGCGCCATGTCGGAGACATAATTGGACAGTCCAAGACGGTCCTGACCCTCAAGCTCTTGAGCAGCAGCTTTAGCGCTCTGGGCCACTTTCTCAATTTCATCAGCTGCGGTTTCCCGATAGCCTTCCAACTGAGATTTCCCCTGCGTCTTCACCTGGTCGGCTGCCTGACGTGCTGTTGCCTTCGCGTCGTCAGTGACATGACTGGCCGTGCCGGAGCCGGTGTTTTGGGATGCACTGGATGTATGACTGCCACTCGACCCCATTCCCGAACTTGTCGAGCTGGTGGAGCTAGAGCCGGTGGTGCCGGTAGTGGAGTCGGGGCCGGTCTTGGGTTGGCCGCCGTAACCAGTAATTTCGTCGTCGGGTGTAGTCATTTGATTCACCTTTTATATGGCTTGGCCGGAAGACCACGGTCCGTAGGAACACAGCAAATGCGGTGGGCCGCGAACTGTGTAGTTTTCGGTGCGCACATATATGGTGACCGGGGGTACATTTTTGAGTTCCATATTTTCAGGACCGCGGCAAGTGCCCTACTCAAGCTAATAAAACTCAACGCAACTTGGATTAACTGACGGCAACGTGATAGCACTTTGTCCACCATTTCTCGCAATACCGCACCATCACTGAGTTAAAGCGAAGCGATAGAAAACAAGCGAAGCGGCAGTATCAGCGATCGCTGTATGTATCTTTGATTGGAAAACTCCGCGTTATCGTTAGGTACAGCGAAACCGCAGCCGACGAGCTGCATCGCAATTCCCTTGAGAACAAATCGCTAGACAATAAAAAACGGGCCCGAAGGCCCGTTCTTTATATCAGTCGCTATTACAGCGGACCGATGGTGGAGCATGTTCTCTTCGCAGCAGCGTGCTTTTGCAGCGGAGCCAACTGAGGACGATGCTTACCACTCGTTACGTCCAGCGCCATGATGTTCTCACCCCAGCGAGGACCCGCTGCCCAGTAGGTGCTCGGGATGCAGTTCGCGTTCAGGTAAGCCAGCAGGTTGTCAGTCGCGACCACAGCAGATGGAGAGAAGTCCGGAATGCCGTGCTCACCAAGGAAACCGCGCAGCTTGTTGGCCTTCAGCCACTCGACCCAAGGCTTGACCCGCTCGACACCCAGCATCGGCGCGAAGGTTTCGGCACGCTTGGTGTAGGTACCCGAGTAGTCAAAGTCCAGATACTGATGCGCTTCATAGACCAGGTTGTTCTTCGGATCACGCATCCACGGATCGTTGATCAGCGAGGTGTTGTACTTCTGCCAGTGGAAGGCGCTGGAGTAACGGTCACCGGCGATCATGATCCACTTGCTCGGATCGATCTTGCGAATCGCCTGGCCTGCGGCCTGTGCAGTCTGTGGCCAGAGGTTGTTACCGGTGTTGTAGGGCTCGTTCATCAGACCGTAGCCATACAGCGCAGGATGCTTGGACACCGCAACCGCGATCTTGCGCCAGGTCTCGGCGAACTGAGCGCGCGGCACTTCCGGCGAGTTAATGACCTTGCCGTAGTAGCGATAGTAGTTGTGCATATCAAGGACGACCTTGATGCCGTACTTCTGCGCGTAATCCAGCGACTGCTTGATGCGACCCAGTTCAGCTGCATCCAGCTCGGTGCCCAGCTTGGGCTGAATACGCTCCCAGAGGAAGCCCAGGCGGATCAACTTGAAGCCGAGCCCTGCGTGACGCTTGTAGTAGGACTCGTCTGCATAGGTGTAGCCCTTGTTATAGATACCGGGGACAGTGCCCGGATCGAACACGCCAGAGCCGAAGTTAACACCCACAAGATTAATACCGCTGCCATCACTGACTACCGGAGCCGGAGCCGGCGCTGGCGTCGGGGCCGGTGCTGGAGTAGGCGCAGGTGTAACGGCCGCTGGTGGCGTGGTTGTACCAGCGTTGCTGGACACAACACGAATGGTTTTCGGATAGCCAACGCTAGCCGCCGAAAGCTTCGAGCCACTGAGCATGACGGAAAGATGCGCGCCTACATCATAGACAGCCGCAACTTTACGGACTTGGCCATCGGCCAACTGAACCGATGCGCCAACTTTGAACGCAGCCTTGTTGGCACCGGTGTCAGGGATCGAGAAGCCGGCCGCCTTGCGGTAGATGCCATTCTCCCAATCGGAGTTAGAGAAACTGTTCATCGACGCGGTGTAGGTGCTGCTAGGCGCCGGGGCTGCCGGAGCTGCCGGAGCGGTTGTGACCGGAGCTGAAGGGGCTGGAGCGCTCGGCGCCGCAGCGGCTGCAGCAACAGTGCTGACGGTGCGTGGCGCGCCGACTTTGTTGCCATCCAACAGACCGCCATCTACATAAATGCTGAGGTTGGCTCCAACCTTATAGACCCTGGAAATCTTACGTACCTGGCCGTCAGCAAACTTGAGCTGAACGCCCGGCTTGAAGGCAGCGATAGAAGCTGAGGTGGCCGGGACGGAAAAGGCTGCCGTACGACGCCAAACGCCGTTAAGGAAATCGGTACTGGTGAACTTGTTGATTGAAGACGTGAAAGCCACCGAGGTAGCCGTGCTGGCTGTTGTTGCAGCAGCCACTTGGCCTGTGAAGGTAACAGCACTGAATACTGCAGCGAGCGCGATGGAACGAACGAGTGCCTTGGGGGCGCCCATAAATACATTGGTAGACATGCAGTCTCTCCGAAACTTAATACTTCAAAAGGCTTAAGCCTTTAAAAAAGTGGCGGGAGTTGTAATTAAGTCGTACAGGCGCTTGGGGCAGATGCATCACTCGCGCAACCGGACGAACCGCGTTGCAACGACGCCGGATCACCAGTAGTGAAACCCGGCAATCCGTTGCGTGGCGTCTTTATAATAGGTTTCCAAAACGATTCAAAATTTATTTGGCGGCTTTAGAACGCCAACTCTACGTCACAATTTTGACCAGCCATTAATCCGCTATTAGTTTGTGGCTTAGTGCCACCATCTTAAATAGGGTTTAATCCGCTTTAGCACGTTTCGTTTATGGTCCTACCAGCGTCATTTTTTTGGATTTTATCTATCAGCATCACTGTTAGCTGCTATCAGGCTAGCCGACGAACGGTAGGCGTAAGGAAGCCCTGTTTCCGGTCGCTCATAGAGAGAGAGGAAGTAACGTTTCCCAAACAAAAGCGTCGCTCGCCACCTTTTTGAGCATCAGGAGCGTTCTATGAGTCGAGAACAGTTTGCAGTGGGCGACCACGTCCGCTGGAATTCGGAAGCGGGGCATGTAACGGGGCGTATCGTAAAAGTGCACACCAGCGATACCGAATACAAAGGCCACAAGCGACACGCCAGCCCAGATGAACCCCAATACGAGATCGCAAGCGACAAGACCGATCACGTGGCAATGCACAAGGGCAGCGCGCTGAGCAGGGCGAAATGAGTCCACCTCAGCCACACCGAATCTGGACCATTGGCCACTCAACACGCACACCTGCGGCCCTTGTCGCCTTGCTGGAGCACTACGGCATACGGGCGATAGCCGACGTTCGACGTTTCCCCGGTTCCAGGCGATTTCCGCAATTCATGTCGGCAAACCTGCAAGCCACGCTCGCCGAGAATGGGATTGCCTATGAGTGGATCGAAACGCTGGGCGGTCGCCGACGAGCTTCACCGGGTCCTAGCGCGAGCGCTTGGCGCAACAGCTCTTTTCGCGGCTACGCCGAACACCTGCACAGCGACGAGTTTGCGAGCGGGCTAGAGCAGCTTTTACGGCTGGCTGCCGAGCAACCTACGGCGATGATGTGTGCTGAATTACTCTGGTGGCGGTGCCACCGGTCAATGGTGTCCGACGTCTTGAAGCTACGCGGAGTTGAAGTGCTGCACATCCAGGACGAGCAACGTCTGACAGTGCACCCCTATACATCGCCAGCAAGACTCAATAACGGCAAGCTGGTTTACGACGAAGGCGCTGGCCAGCCACTTAAGACATCGGGGCCGGGCATCGACTGAGCTTGTGGACTACATAGGGATCGAGTCGGCATAACTGGCCGGTTTTCACGGCGCTGCGCCAGTAGGCTTAGCGGCTGAAATGACAATCGGAACCGGCGAGGCGAGGCGCATGGGTTGTCCGCTACAAACAGCACTCGCTCACCAGAACTTTTTCTTTAGAGCGACTTCTTATGGCCGGATGCACTCCAAGCGTCATGCCAACGGTCAACTCGGCGCATGACGCGCAGTACGGAACCGCACACGCTGCCTAGGCAGCTCGCTCATAGGAAGAGGAGTTCAAGTGCAAAGCCTCCGTACGGGCAAACTAATCGCAATCCGGCAAAGACTGGCGGGCGACGCCTCTGCCAAAGTGTTTAAGGGCATGGCGACCCTTGCCGTCGGCAACGGCTTGGCCAGAATAGTTGGCCTCGCCTCCATCCCGATCCTCACTCGAATCTACAGCCCGGAGCATTTCGGCGTCCTGTCGGTCTTTACCGCCTTGCTGCTGATTCTTACGCCGCTGATGACGCTGCGCTACGAACTTGCGGTTCCGCTGCCTAGCCGGCATGGGGCCGCCATGACGCTGATGGCATTGGCTGCAGCCTTCGTTGCGGTGACAACGGTATTGGTGAGTACTGTTCTTTGGCTTGCTGGCCCCGTCTTGTTGACCAGCATCTCAATGGAGGCGCTTATTCCGTATCGCTGGATGCTGGCAGTGGCACTGGCAAGCGCTGGCTTCTACGAAGTTTTTCTGATCTGGGCGGTTCGCCGGCGCGCCTATGCGGCTATCGCCCGCACACAGCTGCAGCAGAGCGCCGTTGGCTCGATTGCCAAGGTAGTGTTGGGATTGCTGGGAATGAAGCCCCTTGGGCTTCTGGCTGGCCAGGTGTTGGGAGCTGGCGCGGGGACGTTTAAGCTGGTGCGGTTGTTCAGCGCGGATGTGAGGCGCTACTGGCGGCAGGTCACCCTGCAGCGGGCGTGGTGGCTGTTCAGGCATTACCGGAGTTTTCCAATCTACCGGCTGCCGTCGCAGCTCTTACAGATCTTTTCCAGCCAGGCTCCACTGCTACTGACTGCAGCGCTCTATGACCCGACAACGACCGGACAACTTGGGCTGGCCATGATGACGCTGGCTTTGCCAATGAATCTACTCGGTCACTCGACCAGCAAGGCCTACTACGCCGAAATCGCCACGATAGGACGTAAGCGCCCTGCAGAAATCCGCACGCTGACCTATTCGGTGATCAAAAGGTTGCTGTTACTCGCACTCGCACCGACGCTGCTGCTGTTGCTCTTCGGGGAGCGATTATTTGCGGTGGCGTTCGGCGCAGAATGGGCCGTGGCCGGTGAGATGGCGTCAATACTGGCGATCTATCTGTTGTTTCAGTTCATGCACGCGCCCGCTTCGCATCTGTTGTCGGTGTTCCAGGGTCAGCGGCTGCTGCTGATGCTGAATGTGCAACGCGCAGTGCTTACCGCTGCCTGCTTTGCCAGCGGGCAGCTGCTCGAGCTACCAATCACTTCGGTTGTGTTGATCTACGCGGTCACGCTCTCGGCCCACTACCTGTTCAGCCTGGCGATGACGCTACGGGTGATTCCTCGATAGTCGTCGGGCGCCGCCCGCCCCTGCTGCCGCGGCCATCCATGGCGATGCGGCCGCAGCGGGACCGTATCAGGGCTCGCGCTTGAGGGCATTCCAGCCGCCTACACGGCGGGCGCTGGATAACGCATTACGCGACAGGTAGAAGAAGAACACCGGTATACCGATGGCATATCGCTTGAATAGCCGGCGCGGCTCGATGAGCATGCGGAACGCCCATTCCAGCCCCAGACGTCGAAAGACCATGGGCGCGCGCGGAAAGCGCTGCGCTGAAAAGTCCAGAATCGCACCGCCACAGATCAGCAGCGCGCGGGTATCCATGGCCTTTTGCAGATGCAGCGCAACGCGCTCCTGCTTGGGCATACCCATCGCCAGCACGATGATGGGATAGCGGCCTGGCACGTGGTGCCGCTGATAGAACTCCAGGTATTCCTCAGGCGCCTTGAAGCCATCAATAGCGTGGAAACGTCTGTCTCCGAACAGGTTGCGCGCACCTTCGCTTAGCCAGGGCTCTCGCGTGCCCATGGCGAACAACTCATAACGATCATGGGATTCACCCACCAGATCTTCAATCAGCTCAGGGATGAAGTCAGACCCGTTGAGGTTAGCCTTCGGATCGCGGCCATTGAATGTGCAGGCCATCTTGATGCCAATCCCATCGCGCAGCAGGTAGTTGACCTGCATAAAACTATCCAACACCGCCGGCTGACGCTGTGCAATGTTGTAGCCATGCTGATTGAGAAAACCAAGAATCGTCGGCGCTTCGCGCTTTTTCAGTTCGGAAATGAAGGGGCCGGTATCCGATTCTTCCAGCAGTTTCAACTTCCCTATCAAAGGATCCATCCTTTTGGTGAGGGGATTTTTCATAAATAGATTCTCTGTCTGTAACCCATGAAAGTTGTTGGCACCCGATTCCCATCTTGGTCGTCGTGGGCCGCCAAGCAGAAAGATTCGCCTGACAAAAATGAACAATGCCTTCCGGCACCGGACAAACGAAGCAGCCGCAGCCGCAGCCGCAGCCGCGGCATCGTCCAAAAGAGCAGAAAGAGGTAGTGAGATGTTAAGGACACGCAGCGCTTCGAACCGATCAAAAGGAATACTCCTCGGACTCACGGTTGCGCTCTGGAGTGCCGCCAGCTATGCGGAAAATATCGATCTGGTGGGGCTGAACATTGGCGGAGCCGCATTTTCCGGGAATGTCATCCCCGGAAAATATAAAACAAATTATTTCTTCCCCGCGCCCGGCTATTTTGCCAAGTGGAAAGCCAAGGGAATCGAGACCATCCGCTTCCCCATCATGTGGGAGCGTTTGCAGCCAGCATTGAATGCCGAACTTGATGAGGACTATGCAGAACTGATCGACCAAACCCTGCAGCAAGCCGCCCAATACGACATGCGCATCATCCTCGACATCCACAACTATGCCCGATATCGAAAGCAACTCATCGGCACCGAGGCCGTGCCGATCTCGGCTTATGCCGATCTGCTCGAACGTGTTGCCAAACGCTGGAAAGATGAAAAAGGCCTTTATGCCTACGACATCATGAATGAGCCACATGGCGCTGACGAATACTGGCCGGCAGCCGCTCAAGCCGGTATTGATGCCATTAGAAAACATGACCAGAAGCGGCCCCTGCTCATCGAAGGTAACTTCTGGTCCAGCAGTTATCGCTGGCCTAAATTCAATGATCCGTTGCTGCAACTGGAAGACCCCTCCGACAAGTTGATTTTTTCTGCTCACCTGTACATCGATAAACATGGAAGCGGACACTACAAAGAGCCGCTGGAGAAAAATTTCGACACCATGCTAGGCGTCAAACGAGTCAAGCCCTTCATCGACTGGCTGATCAAGCATGACAAACAAGGCCATATCGGTGAATTTGGCATTCCCGCAGACGAACCTCGTTACCTCGAAGCCATGGATAACTTGCTGGCTTATCTTCAGGACCACTGCATCCCTATTACCTATTGGGCAGCAGGTTCCTCGTGGGGCAAATACAAACTATCCATCGAGCCTACCAAAGACGGCCGAGACCGCCCCCAATGGGAAGTGCTCAGCAAGTACGTCGGCCAAGGTGACTGCAGTCGCATTGGCCCTAATCGCTGACTGAATCATTGAACCGGTGGTTGGTTGCACCCTTCGGTACAACCAACCACCCGCTCAACTCTTCGACGATGATGCTACTGGCGCCCATTTGCTCAAAAAAGACTTGGCCTTCCCGACCAGTTTCGCCTTCAGGCTGTGAGTTTTCCGCAGTGTATTGGCCTTGAGGTTATAGACCTGCCCAGGCACATACATCTCGTTTGTCTCGATGCAGTACACCGGCTTGCGGCTGAGCTTCATGATCTCGACGGCCTGTCTGACTTCGCTCTCGACGAACAAGCGTGTCAGCGGCTGCTTGGAATAGACTTCGGCCTTGAACTTGTGGTGAATGTTCAAACGCCGGCGCTCTTCCGCAGTCGGGAGATCCAACATGTGCAACGTCCCGTATTGCACACCGTTGCGCTGCAGCCACTCCTCCGTTTCGGCGCGATACTTCTCCAATCGGCTGGTCACCAAATGCGCGACCTTGACCGAAGGGATGAACAACGGGCGTGTACAGCTCAGAAACTCCCGGTAGTTCGGTCCGTCATCGTTTTCATCGTTGGTCGGATCGACACAGAGCACGCCGTCGATATCCAGGCACGCCTGAGCCAAGAATGGATGGTGCATGATGTTCCACTCGAACACCCGAGGCTGCTCCACGAGCTCCAGATACATGTCTACGTGGTGTCGATTATGCTTCTCGGCAAAACCCGCCATGGTCAGAACCTGACCGCCATAAACGGCGCGGACTTGTTCATCCGCCGCACGCATCGACTTGGCCGAAGAAACACTGTCGTCGACCAGCAGAATCTTTTTCGCATCCCTCGGCTTTACCAGTTCGGCGTGCTTGTAGGTGCGGGTATTACCCTTCTTCAGGTCGTCGTTGCGCAGGAAAGAGTAGAGATCTGTCAGCGGCAGATTCTGTTTCAGTGCGATGATGCTGGCGACCAACATCCCACTTCTCGGTATGCCGACTATCAGTTCGACATCATTGGGAATTTTGCTAGCACATTCCGTGCTCAACCGCGACAGATCATTCAGGCTTCGGTAATTCATAGAACTCTCTCCTGCGCCCTGTTCTTTTGACAGTCCATTTTTATTGGATCGGTTACCTGTGTTCAGCGCCCCAACGACGAACGCAATTGTTTGGAATGCGTATGGACGTAATGCAACATGTAGAGCGCCAACGCATTGGGTTTGGAAAACTTCAAAAACCGCTTTCGGATATCCATATCTTCACGGATCGCTTCGAAACGGCGTTTATGCGAGACACCCGTGGTGTCGAAAATACATAACGGGAAAGACAGCTGAAGCACCTCGGCCTGCAAATCCAGGCCCTGTAGAAACTCAAGCAGCAGGCAATAGTCGGCTGACAGCTTGTAATCCAAGCGGAATTTGAACTGCCGCAGCCGCTCATTTTCGAAGTACATCGTTTGATGGCTCGCCGGTAGACCAAGCGGTGCTCGCTCAATAGGTCGCGCGGCTGTACGCTTCAATTCACCACTGGCTTCCTTGCGATAGAAGTCGCCATAAACAAATTTGGGTTTGACTGTGGCATCGGTTAATTCTTCGTTGATCCGCTCCAGTACGGTCGGATCGGCAAATGAATCGCCACTGTTAAGGAACAGAGTAAAACCAGGCGTTTCAACAGCCCGCTGGCGTCCCTTTTCCATTGCGTCATAGATGCCTTTGTCTGGCTCTATGGTGATTTCAGCTTGGCTGTCCTGCAAATTCCTCAGCCACTCGCCGCTCCCGTCTTTGGACGCACCGTCTATCACGATCCAGCGGAAGTTCCGGTAAGTCTGGCTGGCCAAGCTCTGATAGGTTTCCTTCAGGCCGTCAAAATTATTCCAGTTTATAGTTACGATACTGAAACTGACCATAATTCACCTGTTCTAGATTTGCATTTAAAGGAGCATCCGCCATCTGCAACTTGGCGTAATAAAGGAAAAATGCAGCAGCCATTCCATACACATCGCCGGAAAACGTCAGTGCGTTGGACAACGTGATATTCAGCATACTGACTACGAATGACAGCTGTAGCGCGGCGAGAAGATTGCCTTTGTCCGAACATTGCCGCATGACCCAAATGAAGCCGCCATAGAACATCAGGACGACAATTGGGGTCAGGAACCCATAGCGATGATAAACCCCGAATATACCGACGTCGGCGAGGTAGAAGTGCGAGTTATAGACCCTTGAAAAACCACCATTCCATTGCAGAGACAGCGCACCCATACCGAAGTAGTTGTTGGTGCTGATAGCGTCGAGAATCACGGAGACAGTTGTGTCACGTACCCCAGGGCCGGATGTTGCATCAAATAACAAGGCGTCGAAGCGCGCGAACTGCTCTTGATAGAACTCCGGAACCATCAGGTACGAAACCACCAGCACCGCCACGCCAAGCGCACTCAGCTTCATCAATGAATCGATACGCTTGCGGAAAATCCATACTCCGGCCAGCGCCCAGACCAACATGGTCTGGCGTGTCTGCATGACCAACCACAGGTAGGCGACGAAGTAGAGAAGAATTGCCAACCGGCCGAGGGTGACGCGGTCTTTCATGCTGTACATCACCATGAATACGGCAATGGTCACGAACGGCGAGCCAATACGGAAGCGGTTCGGTCGCAGCAGATCCTCGTACTGCGTCCAGTCATCGACGGTAAAGGAGGCAATCTGGTTCTGAGGAATGATGCCCAGGTAATACGCAAAGCCCAGCGTCGCGCAAAACAGCGCGATATATAGAAAGTATTTCGCCAGCTCTTCCTGAGTGGGAGAAGCCTTGATCAACAGAAACAGCGTCGGGAAGAACACCAGGTACTGAAAGAAGCGTCGCTCTTCCAGCAAGCCATATGCCAGCGGCTGACCGAAGTTCAGGTTGGCGAGTACCGCAGAGATCACCGGCAGCAGGCAGCCCATGAAGATGATCCACAGGCTGGTCTTCGATTGGTAGACCCACTTCCACGCCACGAACAGACAGGCAGTCGCCGCCACCACCAACAGCAGGAACACCTCTTGGAAGTATGCGATCCCGGCTCGCTTGTCATCCGTCAGGAAGAAGCAGGTCGAGTTCAGCAGTAACAGGATGAACAACAGATTCTTGTACGCCAGAACTTTCCTTAACAAGCGCTCTCTCCAGTATCCGATTGACGTGGCGAAACATAGAACCGAGCAGCCCATCCTGATGACCTGGATGAGGCAGCCCACTGCGGCGAAGAAACATGCGCCATGGATGGACAACAGCAGCGGTAGAAAGGTCCGCTGCTGTCAAATGATCCATGCCAGTCACTATTTCGGTCAGTGGCGTGCCTGATGCTGGTTTTCCACGAACCAGCGATAGGCGTCGCGCAAGCCGTCTTCCAGGCTGATGCTGGACTGCCAGCCCAGCGCCTTGAGGCGGGAAACGTCCATCAGCTTGCGCGGTGTGCCATCCGGCTTGCTGCTGTCGAACTTCAGTTCACCCTGGTATTCGGTGACCCGGGCGATGGTTTCAGCCAATTCACGAATGCTGCAGTCAACACCGGTACCCACATTGATGTGCGAAAGCATCGGCTGGGTATGGGCCTGGTAGGTTTCATCATCCAGCTCCATCACGTGCACGCTGGCAGCGGCCATATCGTCGACGTGCAGGAATTCGCGCTGCGGCTTGCCACTGCCCCAGATCACTACCTCATCGTCGCCACGCTGGGTCGCCTCGTGGAAGCGCTTGAGCAGAGCAGGCACGACGTGGCTGTTTTCCGGGTGGAAGTTGTCGTTGGGACCATAAAGGTTGGTCGGCATTACGCTGCGGTAGTCACGCCCGTACTGGCGGTTGTAGCTTTCACAGAGCTTGATACCGGCGATTTTGGCAACTGCATACGGCTCGTTGGTCGGCTCGAGCACACCGGTCACCAGCGCTTCTTCCTTCATCGGTTGCTCGGCGAACTTCGGATAGATGCACGACGAGCCGAGGAACAGCAACTTGTTCACATCGTTGCAGTGGGCCGCATGAATGATGTTCGCCTCGACCATCAGGTTCTGATAGATGAATTCGGCCGGGTAGGTGTTGTTGGCATGGATGCCGCCCACCTTGGCCGAGGCCATGTAGACCTGATCAATCTTGTTTTCCGCAAAGAAAGCGTTTACCGCCGCCTGATCGACCAGGTCCAGCTCTTCACGGCCGCGCCTGATGAGGTTGGTGTATCCCAGCGCCTGCAAGCGTCGGACGATCGCAGAACCCACCATGCCGCGATGTCCCGCAACAAAAACACGTGCGTCACGATTCATATTCAGTTCTCCACACTCACTGGAATTTCAAAGCCGTGCTCTTTGAGCAGGGCATGTCGCTGGGCAACCTTCAGGTCCTCGCGAACCATTTCGGCGCACATTTCCTGCACGCTGATCTCTGGCGTCCAGCCCAACTTGTTCTTGGCGTTGCTCGGGTCGCCGAGCAATGTTTCCACCTCTGCCGGGCGGAAGTAGCGAGGATCGATGCGGACCACAACGTCGCCGACGTTGAGAGCTGGCGCCTGGTCCCCTTCGATACCCGCGACGACCGCGACTTCCTCTACCCCGCTGCCTTCGAAGCGCAACTCGATGCCCAGCTCGGCGGCAGACCACTTGATGAACTCACGCACCGAATACTGCACGCCGGTAGCGATGACGAAGTCTTCGGCCTGATCCTGCTGCAGCATCATCCACTGCATGCGCACGTAGTCTTTGGCATGGCCCCAGTCGCGCAGTGCATCGAGGTTGCCCATGTGCAGGCAGCTCTCCAGCCCCTGAGCGATGTTCGCCAAGCCACGGGTGATTTTGCGGGTCACGAAGGTTTCGCCACGGCGTGGGGATTCGTGGTTGAAGAGAATCCCGTTGCAGGCATACATGCCGTAGGCTTCGCGGTAGTTCACCGTGATCCAGTAGGCGTAGAGCTTGGCGACTGCATAAGGGGAACGCGGGTAGAACGGCGTGGTTTCCTTCTGCGGAATCTCCTGCACCAGGCCATAGAGCTCTGACGTGGAGGCTTGATAGAAGCGCGTCTTCTTTTCCAGACCCAGCAGGCGAATGGCTTCGAGGATGCGCAAAGCGCCCATACCATCGACATCGGCTGTGTACTCGGGCGACTCGAAGCTGACCGCGACGTGGGATTGCGCGCCGAGGTTGTACACCTCATCCGGCTGAACTTCCTGGATGATGCGGGTCAGGTTCGACGAATCGGTCAGGTCGCCGTAATGCAGCACGAAATTCTGGTCTTCAACGTGACGGTCCTGATAGATGTGGTCGACCCGCTGCGTATTGAACGACGACGCACGGCGTTTGATGCCGTGTACTTCGTAGCCCTTTTCCAGCAGAAACTCAGCGAGATAGGAACCGTCCTGGCCAGTAATTCCGGTGATCAGCGCGCGTTTCTTTTCCATTTCAGAGTACCTGTAGGTTCCAGATGACGAGAGGGGTGTTGAGTTGATGCTGGAATGACAGCGCAGCGGCGCCCAAGCGCCCTGCTCTGCCATGCAGCTGATTGAATCGATGGTTGGCTGGCGACGTTAACGAGGCGTTACCGCCCTGCCCGGCGCGGACAGACGGTCCGCTCATGCGAGCATCTCCTCGTACAGCGCCTGGTATTGACGGGCAATGACGGGACTGTCGAAGGTGGTCAGGATCTTTTCTCGCGCGTTGAGCACAAGCTGCGGATAGTCTGCCTCTCCGGTGATCCACTCGACGCCTTCGGCCAGACCCTGGGCGTCAAAGGGCGCAGCCTTATAACCGTCGTGCTTGTGCGTCACGATGTCCTTCGGCCCTGTGGCATCGAAGCACACCACGGGGGTTCCGCAGCCCATGGCTTCGGCCAAGGTCTTGCCGAACGCCTCCATTAGACTCGGCGCGATGAAGACATCTGCCGCTGAATAAAGCAGGCGCAGCGAGATGCTGTCATGCAGGTAGCCGAACGAGGTGTAATCGAACCCCAAGCCGTCGGCGACGGACTGGTCGAGCTTGCCGAAAAAGCACAGGTGGTACTTGGCCGGGTCCAGGTGCGTGAGCATCTCCAGATACTTGCCAAAGCCCTTATAGGTATCTTTCGCGCTGGTGCAGCCGGTCAGGATGATCTTCTTCTCGGTCTCGATACCAAGCAGTTGCCGCGCCAGCTGTTTGTCCAACGGAAAGAACTCACTGGCATCGACGTTGTTGTGGATGGTGCGCACGTCGAAGTCGCGGAACAGGAGACTCTGCCTGGCCTGCTCGGAAACCCAGTCGCTGATGCCGATCATCTTCATCGACTCGGGAAGATACTTGCGCTTGCGGTTGAGTACGAAACGCGACAGGTCTCGGTCAGAGCTGCTGCCAAGCTGGTCGCAACTGCCACAGCCGGTGGTGAATTTTTCACAGCCCATGGCGTAGTGGCAGCCGCCAGTCATCGGCCACATGTCACGCATGGTCCAGACAACGGGCTTGCGCAATTTGGCGAGGTGCTTCATGTCGACGAAGCCACCGTTGACCCAGTGCAGATGCACCACGTCCGCCTCACGACATGCGGTACTGTCAGTGAAATCGGCGCCCATGACCCCAGCGCTGAACATGCCGGACTGGCGCTTGCGGTAGACGCTGGCGAACGCCTGGTCAGCCTGACTTCTGGCAATGCTGATGATCTTGTCTTTCTTGCTGCGACTGACCGATACCACCGAGGTGTCGCCATAGGTTTGCTGACTGTTGGTGTAGACGCGCGAGTCGACACCCAACGAGCGCAAGCCCTGGTGCAGCCAGTACGCGCCGCGTGCGGCGCCCCCGGTCAGTTCGCCAGCGACCAAATGTAAAACCTTCATCAATCGAAACTCTCTTCTGAATGCTGGGCGTTCTGCTGAGCCGCGTACCACCGGCGCGATGCAATCAGCACGATCACCATCAGCGACGAATAGATGACGATGCTGGCGACGGCGAAGGCCTGCACGGTGGCCAGGGCGCTACCGATCAACAGTGCACCGCCGAACAGCGACAGCACGCGCAAGCTGGTGCTGAAGATTTCGAACAACAGGAAGCGCGCCTGCAGCGACAGCGCCGGGACCGCAACCACGCATGGACGCGAAACGAAGATCACGTACTCGGCCAAGGCCAGCCAACGGGCGTACTCGCCAGCCACATGCCACTGGTCACCAAACACCAGTGCAAACAGCCATGGGCCAAACACTGCGACCAGCGAAAACGGCACCAGGCCAACCAGACCCAGCGCGGCGGTTGCCTTCAGCAGCATCGCGGCGACCGGCTCGCGGTCGTGGATGGCACGACTGATGCGCGGGTAGTACACATCGGCGACCGACTTGCCGATCAGATTGGTTGGCATCGTCAGCGCCTGCTTGCACAGAGCGAAGAAGCCCGCGGCAGCCGGTCCGAAATAGGCAGCAAGCACCAGCGTCGGCAAATGCTGCGACACGGCGTTGATCAACATCACCGGCGCACGAAACCTCGGGAAGTCGCTGTGCCTGCGAGCCAGTTCGAGCATGCCGGGGCTGCTCTGCTCGGCGTCTTCCGCATGGTTGTCCGCATGGGGTTTGGCGCGCAGCATGGCCAACGCGAGCATTGCCGCATGCAACGCTTGTTGCAGGGCGGTGGTGCAGACCAACACCAGAGCAGAGGACTGCACCAGACCCGCGACGGTCCGCATCGAGTTGAAGAACAACGAATGCCCCACCGCCACACTTGCGGTGATACGGAAACGCTGGGTGCGAAACAGCCACTGCTGGCAAATCTCAAGCGCAGCGCCGCAGAACATCACGAACGGGATGAGCATCAGGTAGGGCTGAATGATCTCGATCTCGAGCGTTCGGGCAAGCTGATCGCCAAAGAAGTACAGCGCCAGAGCGACCACTGTGGCCAGCGACAACGCAGTAGCCAGAGCCAATCGCACCAGACCTCGCGCATCGCCATCGCGCTTGGGCAGCACAATGGCAATGGGATAGGTCAACGCCGCCACCGGTATCAGCATCATCGTGACGCTGAGAAAGGTGCCGAGTACCCCATACGCTTCTGGACCATAGATGCGCGTGATCACCGGCATGAACGCCAGGGTGATCGCCTGCGCACCGGCGGTACCAGTCACCACGGTCAGGATATTGCGCAGCAGCTTGCTGCGCATGCTTGCCTGCAGCAGCGCAGCCAGTCTTTCCCTGACCGGGGACGAAGTGCGCCGCATGCTGGACTGATCGATGGCGCTCACTCGCTGCCCCTCGCTCAGGCCTGGACCGGCTGACGGCCGATGCCGTAATAGCTGAACCCTTCGCGCTTGACCTGCTCGCGGTCGTACTGGTTACGCCCGTCGATGATCAGCGGGGTGTTCAGCAGGCGCTTGAGCGCACGGAAATCCGGACGACGGAACGGCTTCCATTCGGTGACCAGGCACAGCGCATCGGCATCGATAGCGGCTTCGTATTGTCCCTCGACGATCTGCAGACGGCCGTCGGTAAACCAGCTCTCAGGGAACTCGCGGCGGGCAGTTTCACGGGCAACCGGATCGAACGCGCGCACCTTGGCGCCGGCATTGATCAGGCTGTTGATCAGCACCACGCTTGGCGCCTCGCGCATGTCGTCGGTGCCGGGCTTGAACGCCAGCCCCCAGACCGCAAAGGTGCGGCCGCTCAGGTCGCCATTGAAGTGGGTGGACAGCTTGTTGAACAGCGAATGCTTCTGCTGATCGTTGCGCGATTCCACCGCCTGTAGCAGCTTGGGCTCGAAGTCGTTCTGATGGGCGATGTTGATCAGCGCCTTGACGTCTTTCGGGAAGCAGGAGCCGCCGTAGCCACAGCCGGCATAGATGAAGTGGTAGCCAATGCGCTCGTCAGACCCGATACCCAGGCGCACATTCTCGACATCCACATCGAGGCGCTCGCAGAGGCTGGCGATCTCGTTCATGAAGGAGATTTTGGTCGCCAGCATGGCATTGGCTGCGTACTTGGTCATTTCCGCATCGCGAATGCCCATGAACATGGTGCGCGGACGATTTCGGATGAAGGGTGCGTACAGCGCGCTCATGACCTGACGAGCGTGCTCGTTGTCAGCACCGATAACGATGCGGTCCGGGTGCATGAAGTCGTTGACCGCCGCACCCTCCTTGAGGAATTCCGGGTTGGAGACGACTGAGAATTCAATGTCGACGCCGCGCGCCTCAAGACGCTCGGCAACCGCTGCGCGCACGAGGTCCGCCGTGCCGACCGGCACTGTCGATTTGTTCACCACGATTGCAGGAGCAGTCAGCGTGTCACCAATCTGCTTGGCGACCTCCAGTACATAGCGCAAATCGGCGGAGCCATCTTCGCCCGGCGGAGTGCCGACAGCGATGAAAAACACTTCGGACTGCTCGACTGCCTCGGAGAGCGACGTGGTGAAGAGCAAGCGGCCGGACTGATGGTTCTCGGTGACGATCTCTTCGAGGCCCGGCTCATAGATCGGCAGAATGCCCTGCTTTAGGTTATCGATTTTGGCCTTGTCGACGTCGACGCAGTAAACCGTGTTACCCATCTCCGCGATACAGGCTCCGGTAACCAGTCCGACGTAGCCGCTTCCAACGACGGTGATATTCATAGCAGGATCCTCGATTCATACATTGATACAGGCGTGCCTCGGCGCGACCCTTTTCGGTGGCCGATGGCGCAAATTGTTCGCTTGGGCAGATAGTCAATCCGGGGTGTGTCCATCGCATGGTTGGACACACCCCGGTAATGGATTGACGAGCCGGTCGTCAGACCGTTTGTGGCTCGCTGTATCCGTAATGGTCGTAGTAGCCACGGAACTGACCGTTCTTCTTGGCTTTCTCGATATCGACGTAGTTGAGTACCACGCCGGTGACCGGCGCATTGCTGTTCTGCAGCTGGCTCACCCCTTTCTGCACATGTGGGATCAGCGTGCTATCGGACTTGACGACGTAGATCACCGCATCAGCGAGCGTGGACAGAACAGCCGCATCACTGACCGCCTGGCTCGGCGGCGAGTCGATGATGATGCGGTCATAGCGACCCTTGACCACTTCGAGCAGCTTAGCGAAACGCGGTGAAGACAGCAGCTCCAGCGGATTGGAGGGCACTGCACCGGCAGCGATCATGTCGACATTGCCAACGGTGTGAATGCACTCCTCAAGCTTGGCGTTGCCACCGATCAGGTTCACCAGGCCCGGCGTGCCCGGCTTGAAATCGAACGCCTTGTCGAGCGTCGCGCGACGCAAGTCGGCGTCGATCAACAGCACGCGATGCAGCTGGCCCATGGCGAATGCGAGGTTGGCCGATACCGAACTCTTACCTTCGCCCGGTGCGGTCGAGGTGATCACCAGCACCTGACGAGGCTGGCTTGCCTCGGTCAGCAGCAGGTTGGTGCGGATAGTCCGTACCGCTTCGCAGAAGCGCTTGTCACCGCTACGTTCGAACAGATGGCTGACTTCCTTGCGCAGCTTGCGCGGCACCTGCGGGACGATACCCATGACAGGCAGACCCAGCTTGGACTCGACTTCTTCAGAGCTCTTGAAGGTGTTGTCGAGAATTTCGCGGATGATCGCCTGGGCGATACCCAGCACCAGTGCCAGGAACAACGCCACCACCAAGATCAGCTTCTTGTTTGGCGCACTGGCCTCGGTTGGCGGGATGGCGGCATCGACTACCCGAGCATTGGTAGAACTGAGATCCGAGGTCGCGGTGGTTTCCTGCAGGCGGGTCATGAAGGTGTCGTAGAGCGCACGATCACTTTCGACCTCACGCTGCAGGTCACGTACTTTGAACTCTTTACGGGAAATATCCTGAATCCGGCCCTTGTTCTCGTCGAAGGAGGCCTTCAAGGAGTTCTCATTGGCGACGGCCAGCTGATAGTTACGCTCGATGCTGGCGACGACCTGCTCGACCTGCTGTTTCAGGCTGGCGGTGGCAGCATTGAGGTCCGACCGAGCAGAAACCATCGCCGGGTGGCGGTTGCCGTAGCGACGCGAAAGATCTTCGACACGCGAACGGGCATGGGCCTGGTCAGCTTTGAATTGCTGGATCAGCGGATGACCCAGAACGGCCGGCACACTGGCCAGACGCTCCCAGCCCTGGCTGCGCATGGACTCGACCTGGCGGTACTGGCTTTCGGCTTCAGCACGCTGACGGCGCGCATCGATCATGCGATCACCAGTAAGCGACAGCTCGTTGGCACTGATGGTGCCTACACCATCGAGGTCGACCAGCCCTTCCGCATCGAGATAGGCCTGAAGGCGATCTTCCGAAGCCTGCAGGTTCTCACGCAGCGAAACCAGGCGTTCATTCATCCAGCTCGCAGCCGTCATCGACATGTCGACCTTCGCTTCCAGCTGCGCCTCGATATAGGCCTGCGCCAGCCGGTTGGTGGCCTGTGCGGCAGTCAGGTTATCCGCCATGGATACGGACAGATAAACCAGCTGACTCTTGCCCTCGACCCAGACTGAAGTACGCTCCATGAATTGCTGGGTGGCGTAATCCATGACCTGCGCTTCTGTGATCGGCTCTGGCTCTTCGCCTGTGACCATATCGATCAGAGCGCCAACGTCGACCAGCGGGCCCGGCTGCTGTCGCAGATCGAACTCGGGGTGTTCGGTCAGATTCAGATCGCGGACGACGCGCTCGGCAACGCCACGGCTCTGCATCAGGCTGAGCTGTGTCTGCAGATACTCGCTGAGCTCAACCGGGGTATCGGCTGCCGGCTGGAACGACAACACTGGCGTGCCCTTGCTCTCGATGAGCACCGTGGCGACAGCCTTGTAGATCGGCGTCATGCGCGACAGCAGGAAAACGGTCAGCACCGCGACGACCGCCACGAGCAGGATGATCCCCCACTTACGCGACCAAACTGCATGCCAGATTTTTTTCAGATCTATGAAGTCACTATCAGCCGCAGGCCCAGCGGGGCGCTGCCATGGTCGATCCGGGCGAACTGGGCTATTCATCAGAAGAATCCTTCATCGATGTTGATCGTGTCGCCAGGGCGAACCAGGGTGTTCATGGTGGCTTTCTCTTCCTCGCGGCTGCCTTGCGAGCCGCGCACGATAGTCATGCGTTTGGTCGAAGCACGCTCGGTCAGCCCGCCAGCAAGCGCAATGGCGCGGTCAAGCGTCAGGCCGGGCTGGAACGGATAGCCGCCTGGAAGCTTTACCTCACCCGCGATGTAGAACTCGCGGTAGTTGGCAACCGATACCGATACGCGCGGATCGATCAGATAGCCATCCTTCAGCTTCTCGACCAGGATGTTGCGCACTTCACCTGGGGTTTTGCCGTTGGCGTCCACCTCACCAATGAAGGGAAAGGTGAAAGTGCCAGCGTCTGTCAGGCGAATCTCTTCGAAGGTCAGGTCCGGCTCACCATGCACATTGATGCGAATGACGTCCCCCGAGCCCAACTGGTATTGCGCAGCGGCGGCACCGGCGCTGAACGCCAGCATCAGCAGCAGTGAAAAGAGTTTGAACATGTTCGGGATGCGCATCGGCGGCTCCTCCTTAGGCACTGGTTAACGTCCTACCCGGGCTCAGAGGCTCAGGTCGAAACTCAGCAGATAAACGTTACGGTCGTAGGTTTCCGAGCTCAGACTGGAGTCGTTTTCCGTCCTGAGGTAGGAAAGGGTCACGTCGATCCAACGATCAGGTGACCAGGTCACGCCTGCGCCGTAGCCGGTGCGCTCATCGTCCCGGTTAATCCCTTCGTACTCGCGGTCCGAGAATCGATACAGCAGCTCGGTCGAGATCCGCGACGTCCATTCGTGATCCCAGGAAGCAATGGTGGTCCAGTCATTGATGGTGCTGGCGCCGTCATCGCCTTCGTCGAAAGCACGGCGAGAATTGACTGTGAATGCCGAATAGCTACGCGGCTTGTAGGTAACACCGACTTCCCACATGGGGCTGGTAAAGTCTTCGCGCTGATCGCTGTCGAAGTCCTTCCGCTCGGCGCCCAACTTGACTGTGCCGGAGGTCTTGGAGGTTGCATCCCAGGTAGCACCACCCAGCAGCGCCACGTTGGTGCTATCGCGCAGTGCGCTGGAGAGCTTGTAGTCATGATCGGTATGGCGAACTTCGACCAGCGAACGGGTCTTGGAACCCAGCCGATGGAACCAGATGGAGTTGAACATCAAACTGTCGCGCTCTTCCGACGCGTTGATGTTGTCGCTGTTGTGGTAGCGACGCTGCTCGTAATGCGTGCCGAACTCCAGCTGGTTGCGAGCAGTGCGGGCTCCGAAACGATAAGCCGCCTGGGCAACGGCGGTACTGTACTTGTCGTTCTCGGTGTTGATCTCGGTGTCGGCGGTCTCTTCCACGCGGTGGTAGGCGAGACCCCAGGTCAGGCGATGCCGGGAGGTGAATTCCATGGCGCTTCTGAGGCGCAGATGATGGTCGGTGTTGCTGGCTTCGGAATCCGAATGGAAGATGTCGCTGTTGAACGAGTACTCAAGTTCATACTCGCTGTTGCGATTACCGGTTCCCAGCACGAACGTTGGATTAATACCGGTGACCCAGGATGCCTGCTCGTTGTCCGACAGACCGCGGTAGTTGTCATCGTAGCTTTCGCGTACAACCAGCGTCGGAGTGAACTCGAACCCTCCCAGCTGTATGTACCGGGGTTCGTCGTCCTGTGCCCAGCTCTGAGTGGCTGCAAGGCACAGTAGCGGCAAGCATGGAAGTGTGATCTTCCTCATATAGAATCCCTTCTCGGAGATAAATTGTGGTGCATACCTACCCTCTGGCTGCGTCGCCTGGCTGCTGTGAGGAGGCATAGACACGCAACAGACCGCAAATATCCCAGACAGTTGCACATTCGCTTAGCAGGGCACTTTTCCGGCGCCAACAGCTTTTATCTCGCACCGGCTCTAATCCGGCCGGTTCCTGCACGCTACCGCCCCGGAGAAATGCTCCCGAGGCGAAACATCCTGTCAACATCCACAGGTGAGCCGCGTCAAGCGTTCGACCCAGGGTCGAACAACGGCTTAACCTGACCTTAGCTTAGGTTTTGTTGTTGGCACGGAAGCATGTAGACGTGCGGCGCGGCCCCAGCTTGTCATCACACCGTTGAATCAAGGCTCAGCATTCAGGCGCACATGAGCTGTACTGCAACGGGGAATAAGAAACAGGCCAAGCCTCTACTCGGAACAGCACCGTTCAGACGCCTGCCATGTCTCGTTGCGCCGCTCAAGGTCTCGCGGGCACATCCAGTCGACCGTCTCAACGCACCTTGTAAAGCACCAGCGACCCTTTCTGGACCCAGCCTGATATGAACGAGTTCCATATGGAGCTCGGACGAGTGCGACGGGGATGAGTGGCAGCGGCTAGTGTTTGATCAGACGAGACAGGCCAAAACCTGGCAGATGAGCGAGGTGCTCAAAAACCCGCGCTAGAGGGGTCGGCAAATCGATACGTCGATTTATGATTGGGCGCAGGGCAAAACAGGGGGGAAAGGAATGCCAAAGTAAATGGCACGGGCGATCCCGAAGGGCCGCCCGCACACCTCAGGCTCGCTCGATACGGTCGGGATGGATAATGATGCGCCCCTGCTTGTACAGGCCACCGATGGCTTTCTTGAAGTTGCCCTTACTAACGCCGAACAGCCGCGCGATTTCATCTGCGGCGGTCTTGTCGCTGACGGGCAGGCTGCCCTGGTTTTCCTGCAGCTTTTGCAGAATCAGCGCCTGCAATGCATCAGCAGCCTCGCTGCCCACTGGTTGAAGGCTCAGGCTGATCTTGCCATCAGGTCTGATTTCCTTGATGTAGCCTTTCTCGCGGATACCGCCACGCAGGAACTTGAAGGCCTCGTTCTTGTGGATCAGCCCCCAGTGCTTGCCGTTAATGATTGCCTTGTGGCCGAGATCGGTGGGCTCGACCACCAGCAGATCAACGGCTTCGCCGATCTTGTAACGCGCAGGCGTCTTGTCCAGATAGCGGTCGAGGCGCGCCGTGGCGGTAATACGACGGGTGTGCTTGTCGAGATAGACGTGCACGACACAGTAGTCACCCTCGTTGAGCGGCCGCTTTTCTTCCGAGTGCGGCAGCAGCAGATCCTTGGGCAGCCCCCAGTCGAGAAACAGGCCGATCCGATTGATTTCGACGACTTTCAAGCTGGCGAAATCACCGACCTGGACCTTGGGCTTCTCGGTCGTTGCGATGAGCTTGTCTTCACTGTCCAGATAGATGAAGACGTTCAGCCAGTCATCTACCTCAGTAGGCGTGTTTTTCGGAATGTACCGGTTGGGCAGCAGAATTTCGCCATCCGGACCACCATCCAGATAGAGGCCGAAACCGGTGTGCTTGACGATTTGCAGACTATTGAAGCGCCCGATTGCGGCCATGTAACGATTCCTCTGGGTCGAAGGTGGCGATTCTAGCAGGCCACCCGCTTACCGCGTGCGCGCCGCTATGGCGCCCACGCGACGATAACCCTTACTGCGGCAGTGCGTAGGCGATCACCGAGTCCCCAGCTTTGGTGCCGAGCGATCCGTGACCACCCGCAACGACCACGACCATCTGCCGGCCCGAACGGCTCTGATAGGTCATCGGTGTCGCCTGGCCACCGGCTGGCAACCGCGCACGCCATAGCTGCTTGCCAGTCGTGACGTCATAGGCACGCACGTAGTAATCCAACGTACTGGAGAGAAATGCCACGCCGCCAGCGGTCATCACAGGCCCACCTAGGCTCGGCACACCCATTTCGAATGGCAGCGGGACCGGCGCCCGATCGCGCACCGTACCGTTCTTGCGCAGCCAATGGGTTTTACCCGTGCGCAGGTCGGCGCCTGCCACATAACCCCATGGCGGTGCGGTGCAAGGCAGACCAATCGGCGACACGAAGGGCTTCAGGTCGACCGCGAACGGCGCGCCGAAGTTTTCGTTCAGGTACGGCTCGCTGTCGGAAACGTAGGTCGTCTCGTCGTTCTCTCGCGGAATCAGCGTTGAAGTAAAGGCCAGATAGGACGGTGCGCTGAACACCATCTGCCTAACCGGATCAACCGCTACGCTGCCCCAGTTGAACACGCCGAAGTTGCCGGGATAGACCAGCGAACCCTGTGTCGAAGGCGGCGTGTAACGGCCCTCGTAACGCAACGAGTTGAACTTGATGTGGCACATCATCTGATCGATGAAGGTTGCACCCCACAGATCGGAATCTTGCAGTTTCGGCGGCTCGTACGACAGCGCCGAAACGGGCTGCGTCGCTGCCACATAATCGCCCTTCGCAGCGCCCTGCGGTGCTGGCACTTCTCGTACCGGGAGCACTGGCTCACCCGTCCGCCGATCCAACACATAGATGTCGCCCTGCTTGGTCGGCTGCACCAGGGCCGGCACCATACCCGACTCGGTCTGGATATCGACGAGGCTTGGCTGCGCTGGCACATCCATGTCCCATAGATCGTGATGCACGGTCTGGAACACCCAGCGCACCTGCCCGGTCTCCAAATCCAGCGCGACGACGGACGAAGCGAAACGCTGTGTGTTCTCGCTGCGGTTGCCGCCCCACTGATCCGGAACCTGGTTACCCATTGGCACGAATACCAGTCCTAACTCCTCATCAGCGCTCGAAATGCTCCAGCTGTTCGGTGTGCTTTCGCTATAGGTTTCGCCCGGCGCGATAGGTGCGGTTTGTTCCGGATCTCCCGGATCCCAGTTCCACTTCAGCTCACCGGTGATGACGTCATAAGCACGGATCACGCCGGATGGCTCGGTAGTCGAGACGTTATCGTTAACTGCCCCACCCACGATGACCAAATCGTTCGCGACTACCGGTGGTGACGTTGAGTAGTAGAAGCCATCGGTGATGTTGGGCATGTTTTTCCACAAATTCACCGCGCCGTTTTCACCGAAGGATTCACAAACCTTACCGGTCTTTGGATCAAGCGCGATCAGCCGTGCATCGGCAGTCGGCATGAAGAGACGTTGCTGACAGGCCTGCCCCTCGACCGGGGTCTCGCTGGCGTGATAAGACAACCCGCGGCATGTCAGATGCTGCCGATTGGTCGAGTCCGGAACCTCCGGATCGAAGCGCCAGCGCTCTTCTCCGGTCTCGGCATCCAACGCAATCACGAAATTATGCGGCGTGCAGATGAAGAGGCTGTCATCGATCTTGAGCGGTGTGACTTCGTAGGTAGTCTCGTTGGGATCGCCCGGACGTCGCACATCACCGGTGTGGTAATGCCAGACCTTTTCCAGCCGCTCGACGTTGTTTGGCGTGATCTGCGCCAGCGGTGAATAGCGCGTGCCGTGCTGAGTACGACCGTAAGCGTGCCAGTCGCTGGCTGGCACATCGTCGGCGGAGTCCACCTCGGCTGCAGGCGCCGCAGCCAGAGGTGGCGGCAGCATGCCCCTGATGTCGTTATTGTCGGTGGTTAACGCATGCAGAGCAGTCGCCCCCCAGAGGGCCACGGCGACCATCAGGGGAATTGCACTACCGCCCCAAGCGCGCGCACCGAAGTGTTGCCAACCCAGTCGCTGCGCAATCCAGGGCGTCAGCAACCACAACCCAAGCGGGCCGATGATGCTGGCGCGAGGGGCCAGTTGCCACCAGTCGAAGCCCACTTCATAGATAGCCCAACCCAGCGCACCGAGCATGACCAGCGCATAAACCCAAAGCGCCGCGCGACGCCGAGCCCACAGCAATCCGCCGGTTAACAGAAACCCGACTGCGAGGATCGCGAAATACCAGGTACCGCCGAGCGCGATGATTTTCCAACCACCGACGGCAAGCGCCAGGCCCAGGATGATGCACAGGATTGCACTGATGACGACCGCCACTCTCCGCTCCTTATTCCATTGATATTCCATTGATGGGGCTGGAGATGACGAAACAAATAACTTTGCCGCGAGCGTCCCCTGCCTTGTCTTCGTGTCGTGGCAGACCGCCGCTTCGCCAGACCCGATAGTGTGTGGACCGGATGTGAACGAGAATGCTCCCGAGGGAGGGGAAAAATCGAAGACGCATGTGTGCTGGCGATCCAAGCCCTGCTAACGCATCCGCCATCAGTCGTTCTGAAGCCGAACACAGGCTACGGCAACGAGCCAGGCGAACCTGAGCCAGGTAGCAAGCGGGTAGAGAAAATCGAGTCAAGCGAAAAATCGAACAAAATTTAGCCAGATCTGTATAATGTCCGGTTCGACTGACCAAAGGAACCAGATGACGATGGCCTCCAAGACCACCACCGCCAAGCGCAAACCCGAACCCGCCAGTGAAACCAGCGAATCGCTGGCCAGCCAGATGGCAGCCTTTCTGAAAGCCGGCGGCGAAGTACAAAAGATCCCTAACGGCGTCAGCGGCCAGACCCAGGGCCCGTCGCGCCAGATCACCATCAGCAAGAAGTAATCTCCGCAACACCCGACCTACTAAGCGAGCCCCCACTGCTTTTAGCCGTTTGCAGTGGCTCGCCAGGTTTCCCCTTCCGAAGTACCCGAGCCCACCATGACTGACCCGATACGCTTGTCCAAACGCCTCGCCGAGCAGATCGGCTGTTCCCGGCGCGAGGCCGAGCTGTATATCGAGGGAGGCTGGGTCAGCGTCGACGGGCAAGTCATCGAAACCCCCTATTTCAAGGTAGGCGAGCAGCGCATCGAACTGTTGCCCGGCGCCACCGCGGCCGAACTGCCACCAGTCACGCTGTTGCTGCACAAGCCAGCCGGCCAGCCCACCGCAGCGGAACCTGCCGATGCAATGAAGCAACTTGCCGAAGCTGGCCATTGGAGCGGCGACGGCTCACGCCTGGCGCCCCGCGAACGCCACTTTGCACGCCAGACTGCCATTCTGCCGCTGGAGCAAGACATCAGCGGGTTGATGGTATTCAGCCAGCAACGCGAGGTGATCCGCAAACTGGCCGATCCACGCGACACGCTAGAGCAGGAGTACATCGTCGAAGTCGCTGGCGAGCCCGAGGAAGGCGGGCTGGCGTTGCTGGGCAAGGGCATCGGCCATCGTGGCAAAATCCTGCCCAAGGCCAAGGCCAGCTGGCAGAACGAGACCCGCCTGCGCATCGTGCTCAAGTCGCCGCAAGCCGGCGATCTGCGTCAGCTGTGTGAAGCCATCGGCTTGCAGATGATCAGCTGCAAGCGAATCCGGATAGGCCGCCTGTCGATGGCCAAGCTGCCGGTCGGCGAGTGGCGTTTTCTCGGCGAACATGAACGCTTCTAGCCTAAAGCCGTCTCTTGCATAACCCTGATTGCTCACGCGTTGCGGCAGCTGGACTATGCTGATGTCGATGGCAACGAAAACAAAGCCAGCCGCAGGCCGTCGTTACAGGCCCTGATCGCCGCCCCTCGCCATCCCGAGATAAAGGTTTGCAATGCACAGACTCGTCCTGTTGCTGACGCTCATCCTGTTGCCTTCGGTCTGCGGAGCCCAGCAACGGGTCGAGGTGTGGACGTATCATTTTTCGCCACCGTTTGTTCTCGACGATGCCCAGGGGCTATCGCAGGCCTTCGTCGAACTGCTCAACAACAACGCCGCCAATGATTACCGCTTTCGCTTCGAGCTGGTCAAATTGCCCCGCAAGCGTGTGGATAAGCGCCTGGAGCGGAAGCGGGCCGGCATTCTGCTATGGGCTACCCCGAGCTTTTTCACAGCCGCGCAGACCGCTGACGGAACCTGGTCGGAACCGCTACTGACAGATCAGCAAGACTTCGTCTCATTACCCGACGCGCCCGTTGAGTACGAGAACCCCGCGTCGCTAGACAACCTGGTCTTGGGTGGCGTGTTGGGTCACCGATACGAAGGGCTTGAAGCGGATATCGCCAGCGGTGCAATCAAACGCCAGGACGCCCAGGGCGATCTGCAAAACCTCGAGAAGCTGCTGTCGGGTCGTATCAGCACCTTGCTGATCCCGCGCTCTGCCCTGCTCTACTACCGCAAAGAAAAAATGCTTCGAGATTTATACGTCTCGAACATGCCGCTGTATCAGTTCAATCGCCGCGTGTGGATAGCCGACACCCTTGGTCAGCCTGTCATCAGCTACCTCGACCACTTTCTAGAAACCTTGCCACAGAACCCCGAGTGGCAGATCCTGCTGTTCCGTTACGGACTGCAGCCCATTGCCGCCGCGCATTGAAACAGGCTGAACAGAAACGAAACACGCAGGTCAGAACACGCGCTGACCCACTAAACAATCAAGAGAATAAGGCAGCAATGAAGAACGCACTGGTGATCGGACTGCTCGTTGTCCTGGGCGGCTGCGCCTCACAGCCATGTGATCAACCTGGAAGCGATAGCGCTTGCCGCGCTGAGCGGTTGCTCTACCAGAACGACCTGCTGCAGGCCAAGATTCTGATTTCCATCGGCGATGAAAATGGCTATGAACTCGCCGAGGCGCTACTTGAGCGCAGCGCTCGGCTTGATGATCGTGGCGAGACCGAGTTCTACCAGGCCCTCCTGCTGATCCGTCAGGGCCCCCAAGCCGAGCAGGTCCTGCACTTGCTGGAACAGGCCCGCGCCAAGGGTCACCCGCACGCGGTGGCGCTGCTTTACAAGATTTATCAGGATCCCTACCTGCTGAATGAGCGCAACGCCGTCAAAGCCGAACAATATCGCCAAGCCTACGCCGGGCTGGACGTTGCGCAGAGCGGCTATCCTTCGTTCGACAAAGCCTTGGAGCTGGTTTCCAAGCTCGTCGAGCCGCCTCCTCCACTCCCGGAAAGAGACGACCCGTGCGTTAATCGGTGCCTCTGACCGCCATCACTGCGGCGTAGGCGTCTGCGAAATCTTGGGGTCCTGCTCCCCATCCAGCACCGCCTGCGCTTCGGCTTCAGTGGCGTACGGCCCGGCAATCGTCTGGCCATCGATCTCGACCACCCAACAGGTGACCCAGGTCGGACGCCAGCCCTGAGGCACTTCGTCTCCGGTCAGATGCTTGATCCTGCGTTGCATATCCACCTCCGCTAGTAACTCTCAACGTTAGAGCGCCGCGCTTGCGCTGCTCTCTTGAGCTAGGACCACAACCTCGAGCATTTTCTCGCAGAAAAACAAGCCGTTGCTGTTTCGTCTCGAACTGACGGGGCGCTTGCGGCTCTATTGAACAGCGCAACCAAAACCTGTTCAGACATCTCGACACAACCAGACGAGGGCTGCAATGCAGATCAGTCAGGCGCTTGTACGACAAACGATTCTGATCCTGCTGGCGTGTGCCGTTGTGCTTACCGGCTGCAGCCGCATGAATCTGGCTTACCGAAATCTGGACCTGCTGATTCCCTGGTCGCTCAACGATTACCTGGACATGAACCGTGACCAGCAGACGCGCTTTCGTGAGCAGCTGCGCGAGCACATCAGCTGGCACTGCCGTACTCAGCTGCCTGGCTATCTGGATCTCATCGAGCAGTTACAGGCACAGGTTCGCCAGGGTTCGCTAGATGAACCCGCGCTCCGGGAGCACTACGAAATCGCCCAAAAGGCAATTCAAACGATCGCGCTGGAGATCACACCGACCACCGTTCAACTGCTTCGCGACCTTGATGACAGACAGGTAGAGGAGCTGAATGAACAATTCGAGAGAGATCGCCAGGAGCGCGAGGACAAATACCTGAAACCGCCGCTGGACCAGCAAATCGGTAAGCGCACCGACCGCATGCAAGAGCGCGTCGAGCAATGGCTCGGCAATGTCACTGCGGCTCAACGCCAACGCATCCACGAGTGGGCTGAGGCGCTCAACAAGCAGAATCAGCTCTGGCTCGATAACCGAGCGCAATGGCAGCGTTCAATGGTCGATGCCGTGCGCAACCGGGACCAGGCAAACTTTGACGAGCGCATTGCTCGACTGCTCCAGGATCGCGAGGTCTACTGGACCGCACCCTATCGAGCTGCCTTTCCGGCCGTTGAACAGGCCACAATCGACCTGATTGTCGACCTGTACGACACGGCCGACGCAACCCAGCGTCGTCATATCAATGAGCGCCTGCAGGACATGAGGCGCGATCTTGGCTCTCTGGACTGCTTACCGGCAACGGCTGACTGACTAGCCGCCGCCGGCACGAAGAAGTGCTAACGGCGTCGACTTGCCAGCAGCAGTCCGACCAAGCCCGCGGCGGCAATGCCACCCGCCAGTAACAAACCACGCTGACTTTTCTCGTCGCTGCGCCAGCCACCATCGATGCGTCGCTCACCCAGCGCGGGATGGTAGAGATTGCCGGCCGACGGCGCGACACGCTCGGCACGCCCCAACGCCGCGCCTGTGAGCAGCCCCGACAACCGATCGAAACCTGGCGTGATGAAGTGCGCAAAACGAAGCAGCGTAGCAGTCAGCCCCACCGATGTTGTGTGCCGCGGGTGCAGGGCGAGACTGACCATCGCCTCGGCCACCTGGCGCGGATCACAAAGCGGTGGCGGCGGTTGCAGCGAGCGGCCTGCAAAATTGCCACCGTCCCGAAAACCGGGGGTATCCACCATCGAGGGGTACACATCGCAGACATGGATACCAGGCCACCGCGCCAGCTCGCCCCGCAGCGCATGGGAAAAGCCGCGCAGTCCGAACTTGCTTGCCGAATAGGCCACTGCGTACGGCTGAGGCACCCAGCTGCCCACCGACTGCGTGTTGATCAGCACGCCGCCGTTCTGTTGTTTGAAATACGGTAGAACGACATGGGCACCGCGCAGATAGCCGATCAGATCCGTCTGCACGACCTGTTCGTGGGCATCCAGCGGCGTCTCGTCGAAAGCACCGACTGCACCAACCCCGGCGTTGTTGATCCAGATATCGATACGGCCTCGACCGAACTCGGCCGCCGCATTGGCGAGCTGTTCGACCGAATCGCTGCGCGTCACGTCCGTCGGCACCACCAGTGCCTCGGCGCCCAGGGCTCGGCATTCATTAGCCACTTCGTGCAACGCCTCCTCGTCACGCGCAGCCAGGACGACTCGGGCCTGCTCCCGCGCAAAGGCTTGCGCTGTGGCACGGCCAATACCGCTGGAGGCGCCAGTGATGACCACCACCACGCCGTCGAGTCTGGATTCGCTCATGTTCGCTTCTCCGGTTTGCTGTCAGTCATAAGCTGACACCCACGGCGAGGCAAACATTCCCCCGCGCCACGCGCGACGCTGAGTTTCAGACCATCTGCAAAGGCTGGGATCGGGACGGCGGCGGGAAAGCCTTGTCGAGAAGCGCCAGGTCGTCGGCGCTCAATGTCAGCTCCGCTGCGCTGGCGTTAAGTCGCACATGAGCAGGGTTTGATGACTTGGGAATCACCAGCACCTCCGGCTGGCGCAGCGACCATACCAGCGCAATCTGGGCAGGTTCCACACCATGCCGCCGGGCAATGTCGAGTATGGCCTGATGACGCAATAGACCTCCGCCCTGCCCCAGCGGACAGTAAGCCATGACCGGCATGCCCTGCGCCTGGCACCAGGGCAACAGATCAAACTCAATGCCACGCTCCTGAGGATTGTAGAGCACCTGATTGACCGCACAGTCCGGCGCATCCAGCTCGCGCATGTCATCCAGGTCCAGGTTCGATACGCCCCAACGGCGAATCTTGCCCGCATCTTTCAAACGCTCGAACGCCTCAACCGTTTCCGCCAGTGGGTATTGGCCGCGCCAGTGCAACAGGTAGAGATCGAGGCAGTCTGTACCGAGACGACGCAGGCTGCGCTCGCAGGCCTCAGGAACACCCTTGCGGCTGGCGTTATGGGGGTAGACCTTGCTGACCAGAAACACCTGGTCGCGGCAGCTGCGGATCGCCTGGCCGACCACCTCTTCGGCACCGCCTTCAGCGTACATCTCCGCGGTATCGATCAGAGTCATGCCCAGCTCGATACCCAGCCGCAACGCAGCGATCTCATTGCCACGCTCTGCGGGATTCTCGCCCATGTGCCAGGTGCCCTGCCCAACCAAGGGAACCCTGGCGCCATCGGCTAGTTTGAGGCTACGCATCAGCAGTCTCCTTGTGGGGCGTTCTGCTCGGCAACCGGCTCGGCCCAGGGATCATAGGTGCCGAAGTTCCACAAATGGCCCTCAAGATCGCGGCAGCTAAAACCACGCCCGCCGTAATCCTGGTCTTTGAGCTCGATGACGATCTCGGCGCCGGCCGCCTTGGCCTTGGTATAAAGGGCGTCGGCACTGTTGACGATCACATAGATGCTCTGAGTAGAGAGGCCTCCCACCTCATCCGGCTGTTTCACTTGGCGGCCGTACTCCGAATCCGCTACCGGCCCGACCATCAACATGCCGCTGCCGAAACTGAGCTGGGCATGAATGACGCCGACCTGTGCATCTTCGATCACACGTTGCTGCTCGAAATCGAAGACCTGGCAAAGCCACTTCAGCGCCGCGGGCACATCCCGATAGCGCAGACAGGGAATCAGATTGGACGTGGTGTTCTTGCTGTACCGAGACATGAGCGCTCCTTTCGGTTGCTGCGGCTGCGTCTATAAAAGCGCACCGCATATTCTTCAGACCGAAACAGGCGCTGACGTTCCCATGCAGTGGCTTGTTGCTTACGCCCGCTCAGCCAAGCCGAGACGGATACCCAGCCCGATTAACACCGAGCCGAGCACGCGGTCGAGCCAAAGACTCAAACGATGGTTACTGCGCAGTGCCGCACTTGCCCGAGCCGCCAGGAACACCATGGCGCATTCCACGACGACCGCCACCAGCACCACCAGCACACCCAATATCAACAATTGCAGCGCCACAGCACCATGGTCGGGTCGAACGAACTGTGGCAGAAATGCCATGAAGAAAATGGCCGCTTTCGGGTTGAGGACATCCACGAGGATGCCTTGACGATAAGCCTGCCAAACGCTGACTTTCGGCGCCGCTTCGAGGTTGAACGATGCGGTGGCTCCGGCAGAGCGCAACGCCTGAACACCGAGGTAAAGCAGATAAGCTGCGCCCACGTACTTGACCACAGCAAAGGCCAACGCCGAGGTGGCCATAATGGCTGAGATCCCCAGAGCAGCGGCCGCGACGTGCACCAACGCTCCGCTACAGACGCCACATACCGAGGCCACCCCGACCCGCCTGCCGCCGGACAGCGTGCGCGACAGAACGAACAGCAAGTCGGGGCCAGGCGACACATTCAGCGCCAGCGCAGCCGAAAAGAACACTAACCAAAACGTCGGCTCTGGCATTTACCTGCTCTGCTCGATTTGAAAAAAGGACGTTGAATCTAGTTTAGTTTTTTCTCGAAAGCCAATCGGCCACGCACGTTTATCAAATGCGTCTCGTCGGAAAACAGGCACCACTTCTCGTTTACGACTTTTTTTTGTCACCTCTCTGAACTACCTTTCTTCCCACAATGTCAAAGCGCCAGTCCCGCGAGGATCACGGGCGCTCCTAGATAGATTTCTTTGCAAAGGATATGCGTATGTTCGATGAAGCCACTGCGGTGCTCGTCGCCTCATCCACTCGTCTGGCCCTGCTGTCCGACAGCGAGGAACTGGGCGCCCTGCTCCATCAGCACTTACAGGGCTGCCCACAAGCTCGCCTCACTCGCAGCAACATGTTCCGTTCAGGGATTACCGACGCCGATCTGGTTCTGCTCGATGTCTGCAGCTTTGCACACGAGGAATGCCTGCGCCTGCTTCGCCAATTGCGGGATACGCCGACGGCGCTGGTCAACGCCCCGGTCGATCAGGCCCGTCGTTTGCTGGTTCAGCACCCTTGGATCAAAGGTGTGTTCTACCCGAACGCCAGTCGCACCAACTTCAGCCGCGGAGTCGGCGTCATTCTTGAGGGCGGCGACTGGCTACCCCGAGCATTGATGGAAAAGCTATTGGGCCGCTACCGTCAGCTGACCCACGCTTCGCGCGCCATCGACGATCTGTCGGTACGGGAGAAGCAAATTCTCGCGCTGGCCGGGAAAGGCCTTTCGAACTCTGAAATCGCCGAGTCCCTTCATCTGAGCACCCATACCATCAAGAGTCATATCCATAACGCCTTGGGCAAGCTGGGCGCGTCCAACCGCGCGCAGGGAGCGTCGCTCGTGCTGGGGCACGTCGGCGAGTCCGGTATATGAGGGCGGCGTGCCTAGGCCTGATGCTGCTGTTCTGCATCCAGGCCTGTGCCGACGAGGCTGAACTCAAGGGATTCATCACCAACAACACGGTTTCCCGATCCGGACAGGAGTTCTACCGCAAATTCTGTGAACGTCTGAACGACACCAGCGCGCTGGATTTCAACCTGGCCGTCAAGGAACGCCCCTCGGCGCGCTGGGGAATTCTCGTCTGGGTGGAGCAGAACAATCAGCCGCTGTATCGCCGCTTTTTGCAACCAAACGTCAGTGACATGGAGCAAACCGCCTATGAAGCGGCGGATTTCGTGCTGCAAGAGATAAACCGTAGGAAAGTCGAAGCACTATTCGAAGACACCATTGACCTCGCGAAGGATGAGTTATGAACCGGCCACAACAAAAAATCACCGGCGTCTTCCTGGCCGGATTGCTGCTTAGCTCCGGCCTCAGTGCCACCGAACTGGTCTATACCCCCGTCAATCCATCGTTTGGCGGCAGCCCCCTCAACGGTGCGTGGCTGCTGGGCAGCGCCCAGGCGCAGAACGACAAGAAGGATCCAGATGCGATCGACCGCTCCATTTATGAGCGGCCTTCAGATCTGGAGCGCCTTACCAGTCAGCTCGAATCAAGCCTGCTGAGTGAGCTGCTTAGGGATGCGCAAGCAGGCGAAACCGGTTCGCTCACGACCACGGACTTCTTCGTTCGGGCCTACAACGGCGATGCTGGCTTACTGATCGTCGAAATTACCGATCGAGTGACCGGTGAAATCTCAGAAATCATCATTGGGCAATAACCAGGGAGAGAAAGGCCATGAGAAGCCTATTTGTAGCCATCGGGATGATGGCTGTTCTACAAGGCTGCGCCGTACGCGAGCCAATGTCGGCAGACCAGGAAACCCCAACACTCACGCCGCGTACCTCGACCTACCAAGATCTACTTGAGCTGCCCCGCCCGCGAGGCCCACTCGTGGCAGCGGTCTACGGCTTTCGCGACCAGACCGGGCAGTACAAGCCCAGCCCGGCCTCCTCCTTCTCAACAGCAGTAACCCAGGGCGCAGCAAGCATGCTGGTCGATGCCATGCAGGCCAGCGGCTGGTTCATCGTGCTTGAGCGTGAAGGCCTGCAGAACGTGCTGACCGAGCGCAAGATCATTCGGGCTTCGCAAGCCAAACCGGACGTGGCGCCAAATATTCAATCCGAACTGCCATCGCTGCTCGCCGCCAACATCATCATGGAAGGCGCCATCGTCGCCTACGAAACCAACGTGCGCAGTGGCGGGCAAGGTGCTCGCTACCTGGGTATTGGGGTATCGCAGGAATACCGGGTCGATCAGGTCACGGTCAACTTGCGTGCCATCGATGTACGCAGCGGCCAGGTGCTGTCAAACGTAATGACCACCAAAACCATCTACTCCATCGGACGCAGCGCCAACGTCTACAAATTCATCGAATTCAAGGAGCTGCTCGAAGCCGAGGCCGGCTACACCACCAACGAGCCGGCGCAGCTCTGCGTGCTGTCAGCCATCGAGGCGGCCGTCGCCCACCTCATCGCTCAGGGTGTCGACCGTCGCCTGTGGCAAACCGCCGACAGCACGCCGGCAGTCGACGCTCAGTTGGCGAAGTACCTCAGCACGCCGGCCAACCCCTAGCAAACGAAGCGGTTTCAGCCGTTAGATGGATTTGTTAAATCGCGGTTTAGATCAGGATGACTTACCGCGACTTAACCAGGGATGACTGATGTTCGACGCGCAAAGGATTGCTCGCAAAGCGCTGCTGCCGCTGATGCTGACAGCGTTTAACTGCTCTGCCCTCCAGGCATCCAATCTCTCGACCTCGGCCGACCTAGCGCCTGACGAAATCGCCGCCAGCCGATCTCCAGTGATCGCACTGACACAAACCAAAACCGGTATCCCCGCCCGCAACCTGGCGCTCGTCGCTCAGGCTGGCGAAAGCCTGAACGGGGACATCACACAGACTGGCAACGCACTGGAAGCCTTCATCCTCCAGAGCGGCTATGCGCTCGATGCATCCATCGAGCAGCAAGGCAGTCACAACCTCGGATTGATTGTTCAAACGGGCAGCTACAACGAGGCCCGCATCGAACAGTACGGCGCATACAACAACGCGTTGATCGAACAGACCGGCACTGGGCATAGCAGCAGTGTTACGCAGCATGGCCAGGGTCTGAGCGTGCTGGTCCGCCAGTACCGCTGAAAAAAGCACCACCAGGAAGTACCGCTGAAAACATTCCATGGAGATACAACAATGTTCAAGATCAAACCCCTTGTAGCTGCCCTGCTGACCGTTGCCGCCGCTCAGGCTATGGCCGCCGATCACACGTCCGAACAGCGCCAGAACGGTGTAAACAATGTTGCCGAGGTAGCCCAAAGCTTCGGCAGTTCCAACATGGCCAAACAGGTGCAGAGCGGCTGGGGCAACGACGCAATGGTCGAGCAGACCGGCTCTTCGTCCTCCTCCGCGCTGCAGACCCAGACCGCCAATTTTAATGAGGCAGACGTCAACCAGACCCTGGCCTTCAACAGCCGCTCCGTGCAGTGGCAGTACGGACACGCGAATCAAGCCAGCGTCAGCCAGAGCGGCACCTTGGGCAGCAGCGCTGAACAGCGCCAGCGCGGCCAGGGCAACACTGCCAAGACTGAGCAGGGCGTTAGCTATGGCGCCGAAGCGTTCACCAAGCAGGACGGCACTGACAACTCAGCGACCAGCTACCAGTCCGCAGTCAACGGCAGCAAGAGTTCGCTGTATCAGGACGGCAACCTCAACGAGGCTACCCTGAGCCAGACTTTAAGCTCCGGTGATCGCGCCTTGGTCGATCAGCTGGGCGATCGGAACATGGCTGAGGTGGTGCAGACCTGGAGCAGTGGCTCGGTAGCCGAAGTTGAGCAAATTGGCACGGCTAACAACGCCGATGTGTATCAAGCCGGACGCAACCAAGAGGCCTACGCCTACTCGAGCGGCAAATACAACACAGTCAACGTAGACCAACGCGGCAGCAATCAGAACGGCTTCGTGTATCAGCAGGGCAACCTGAACAAGGCAACCCTGGATCAGCGCGGCAATGGCAACACGGCTACCGCCAACCAGACAGGCCTCGATAACGCAGCCGTGATCGACCAGGACGGACGCGGACAGATCGCCAAGGTCGACCAGCGCGGCGGCTACAATCAAGCCGAAGTCGAGCAGCAGGGCAAATACAACGAGCTGAACTTCTCCCAGTCGGACGTCGGCAACATCCTGGCGGCGCATCAGGACGGTGACAGCAACCGCATCACCGGCTCTAGCACGGGTGTCAATAACAACGTCGACATCGACCAGGACGGCGACCTCAACGTGGCCAGCGTCAGCCAGAACGGTTTGTTCAACGAGGCAGACCTGGTTCAGAACGGCCAGAGCCACACAGCTACGATCATGCAGAGCGGCAGCAACCACACCGCAGACGTCATGCAGAGCGGTATCGGCAACACCGCGTTGATCAGCCAGGCAGGTCTCAACAACATGGCGATTGTTAGCCAACACTGACGTCGCAGCAGCCAAAACTGCCGGCCGTGTGCCGGCAGTTTCGCTTCCATCCCACATCGACTAATCCGGCTATATGCGCCATCGGAGCTATTCGCCAAACCATATGCCAGCGCCAGGTCCTGTCTGTTGGCGTTGCTTCAGCCCTAGACTCGGATCGCTGCTTCTATGTCGAGCGACGGGTGAAAACCAATGCCTTGAGACCACTGTCGGAGCTGATGTCGGGGAACTCCGGCGGGTTTTCCAGGCGCTCCTGAAACACCAGTTCCGGCGCTTCGGTCGCCATGCCCTGGACAAGAAAGTCCGGCCCCGTATCCGGGTCATTTATACAGGCCAGCACCGTCCCGTTCTCGGTAAGCAACTCGGGCAACCGCCGGAGGATCTTCTGATAATCGCGGCTCAGCGCAAAGCTGCCCTTCTGGAAAGACGGCGGGTCGATGATGACCAGATCGTAGGGACCGGTCTTTTTCACCTTGCCCCAGGATTTGAACAGCTCATGGCCGAGGAAACTGACCCGGCTCAGGTCATGTTCGTTGAGCCGATGGTTGTCCCGACCCCGACTCAACGCGGCGCGTGCCATGTCGAGGTTGACCACATGCTCAGCGCCACCCGCGATCGCAGCGACGGAAAAGCCGCAGGTGTAGGCGAAAAGATTGAGCACGCGCTTGCCGGCGGCCTGCTGCTGAACCCAGCGCCTGCCGTAACGCATGTCGAGAAACAGCCCGTTGTTTTGCTTGATGCCCAGGTCAAGCTTGTAGCGCAGGCCGTTCTCGCTGATCAGCCATTCCTCGATAGGCTCGCCCAGCAGCTGCTGCATGTGGCTATCCGGCAGATAGCGGTGTTGCAGCAAAAGCGTATGCGCCCCGCTCGCCTTCCAGGCTGGTCCTCTCGTCAGGACAGAAAGCATCTCGACCAGTGCATCCAATTCCGATGCGGCCGGCTCGCGGAACAGCGAGATCAATACCACCCCTTGCAGCCAGTCCGCCGTGACGTGCTCAAGCCCGGCCCAGCAGCGCCCTCGCCCGTGAAATATCCGTCGGGTTTCGTCGGGCACCTGGGTCAGGGCTTGGGTGAGGTGGTGCTGCAGGGTAGCGAGGGCGTCGGGCTGCATGATCGGTCGTCTCGAAAAAGGCGCGCGCATTCTAATCGCGAACAGTTGGGCCTGCTGAGCCGATAGCAGTCAAATCGAAAAATGTTGATGAACACTGTCACGCGAGACGACAGAAAGAGCGCCGGTTTAGACTGCTTGGCTCGGTGCGATAAGCGCACCATGGCGCGAGCAAAAGGATAGTAATAGATGGAAGCCACCGCATACCGCCCCTTCGACGCCTTGCGCCGGGTCGCGCCCGCTGCGCTGGCAATCATCCCGGTCAGCCTGTTGTTCGGCGTGTTGGCCGGCCGCTCCGACTGGAGCCCGCTCGAAGTCGCGCTGATTGGCCTGCTGGGTTTTACCGGAAGCGGACAGTTTGCCGTTTTGCCGCTGGCCGATTCCGGCGCCGGGTTCCTCACGATGTTACTGCTCACCGCCTCGATCAACAGTCGCTATCTGCCCATTGCCTACGTTTCGGCAGCGCGCTTGCCCAGGAGCCGGGCACCACGCGCACTGCTGGCCCACATGCTCGGCGACGAGGCTTATGCCAGCGAGCGCGAAACGGACTCCTGGGCTCAGCTGGCGATGATCCGCGGCAGCCTTTTCCTGACCTGGGTGATCGCCGGAGTGGCGGGCGCCTTGATGGGTCGCCTGATTCCTTCGGCCTGGCTCGATGCCGACCTGAACCTCGGGTTTCCAGCAAGCGTGGTGTTGATGTATCTCTCGATCTGTCAGTTGCGTGCTCGGCTGCCACAGTTTGATGCAGGCAAAGCGCGCCTGTTGTTGGCAGTGGTGCTCTGTGCAGCACTCGCCGTGCTACTGATCCTGCTACTAGGCCCGCTGTATTTCTGGATACCCAGCGTGCTGCTCGCCACTTTTGTGCTTTCGAAGGTGCGTGCATGACGACTTCCGTACTGCTGGCTATCGCGGCCCTATTCGCCACTAGCTGCCTGGTACGCATCCTGCCGGTATTCGTCAGCATCGACCTGACCGACACAACCCAGCGGCTGCTCGAACGCGTACTACCAACCGCCGTGTTCATCAACTTTGCCGTGTACATCCTCTACAGCGAGGCCACCAAGGCGCCATTGGCTGCCGGGGTTGCGTTGGCACTGGTCGCGGGCATCGCCGTGGCAACACGGCTGGGCCTGATCATAACGGCCGTGCTGGGTAGCGGCTGTTATTACCTGCTGCAGTCTCTCACCGGGACCTAATAGAGCCTCACGCCGGGCTCGGTGATCTGGCCGCCCGGCCCTTGCGCGGCGCCGTTTTGCGTCCAGCACCCTTGCGCTTTTTCCAGGGCGCGCCGCGACCGCCAGGCGTGGCCGGGCCAGTGATATTCAAGCGAACGCCCTTGCACCGCTCCACCTGCTTGCTCATCCACGCCGATTGCTTGCTGACGAACTCTTCCAGGCTCATCTCACCGCTCTGCACCATGTCCAGGGCCTGTTCCCAGATCGCAGTGGTGCCGGGGTCGGCGATGGCGCGCGGAACGGCGTCGATCAGGCTGAAGGCTGCCGGGGTTGCGGCCAACGCCTTGCCCTGTTTGGTCAGGTAGCCACGGTCGAGCAGGCCCTGGATGATCCCCGCGCGGGTCGCTTCGGTGCCGATGCCAGTGGTGTCCTTGAGCTTCTGTTTCAACTTGGGGTCATCCACCAGCTTGGCGACGCTCTTCATGGCCTTGATCAAGTCGCCTTCGGTGAAGGGTTTGGGCGGCTGGGTCCAGAGGTCCTTGAGCACGATATCGGCCACCGGATACACCTGCCCCTGTTGTAACACCGGCAAGCTTTGCGCCGACGCATTCGCCGCATCAGCGGATCGCCCACGGCTGGCCGCAAGCGCTTCAGGCAAGGCGCGTTTCCAACCCGGTTCGACAACTTGCTTGCCCATCGCTCGCAGCGCCTCACCGGCGCAATCGAAGTCTGCCTGGGTGCGATCGTACTCGTGGCTCGGCAGAAACTGCGCCAGGTAACGAGCGCGAATCAGCGTGTAAACCGCACGCGCCTTGCCCGTCAGCCGCTCCAGCGAGCGCGCCGCGGCGGTAGGGATGATGCCGTGGTGCGCGCCTACCTTGGCGTCATTCCAGGCGCGCGACTTGCGCCGCGGATCCAGATGCGGCTTGAGCGCGGCCAGTGTCGAGTCAGCCCCGGCCAGCGCTGCAAGAATCGCGGGCGCCTCGCTGTGCTGGCTCAACGGCAGATAGCCGCAATCGCTGCGCGGGTAGGTGATCAGCTTGTAGGTTTCGTAAAGTGACTGGGCGATATCAAGGGTCTCCTGAGCGCCCAGCCCGAGCTTTTTCGAACAAATTTCCTGCAGCGTTCCGAGATCGAACGGCAGTGGTGCTGCTTCTCGCATGCGCTCGGTCTTGAGCTTCTGCAGTCTCGCTTCCCCCGCCTGACGCATGGCCTCTGCAGCCTGCTGCGCAAGGTTCTGGTCAAGGCAGCGGCCCTGATCATCACAACGATCGTCCGCTGCTCGCCATTGCGCGGTGAACGGCGCGCCATCACCCAGCAGCTGCGCCTCGATGGCCCAGAACGGCAGCGGCACGAAGCCGGCAATGCTGCGATCGCGATCGACCACCAGCCGCAGCGTTGGTGTCTGCACGCGGCCCACCGGCAGCACACCCTGATAGCCGGACTGCTGTCCGAGCAAGGTGAACAACCGGCTCATGTTCATGCCGATCAGCCAGTCCGCCCGTGAACGGCCCAGGGCCGACTGATACAGATTGAAGGTGTCCGCGCCCGCACGCAGTGCGCCGAGTGCCTTGCGAATTGAGGCATCGTCCAGTGCCGACAGCCACAGCCGCTGAATCGGCCCGCGATACCGGCAATGCTCGACCAGCTCCCGCGCGATCATTTCGCCTTCGCGGTCGGCATCAGTGGCAATGACCAGTTCTCGCGCCTCTCCCAGCAACCGCTTGACCGCCTTGTACTGGCTCGCGGTCTTGGGCTTGACCTGCATTTTCCAGCGCTCCGGCACGATGGGCAGATCCGCCAGCACCCAGCGTTTGTACCGCGCGTCGTAGCTGTCTGGCGGCGCGGTTTCCAGCAAGTGGCCGATGCACCAAGTGACGGTAACGCCCGCGCCCACCCAGCAGCCATCGCCACGCCGAGTGGCACCAAGCACCTGGGCAATGTCCTTGGCCTGGGAGGGTTTTTCGCAGAGAAACAGCCGCATCGGGTCGTCACTAGGTCAATCGTCGATAACGCACAGCATGCGCAGCGGTAATGCCTGAAGCAAGATTTATCTGTATGGATATACAGCCAATAGTGACTCCACTATGCGGAGACGTAGCGCCGTGACTCAATTTAAAGGGTTACAGAGCACCGCCTGATTTAAGCGGTTACTTGATCAGCCAACGCCTGGACGCTGGACATCACAACGGGCTCTGCTTGGCACACGCGATTGCGCCCGCTTTTCTTGGCGTCGTACAGCGCCCTGTCGGCGCGCCCCAGCGCGGTTTCAATACTCTCTTGCTCGATATTGATCTCCGCGACGCCAATGCTTGCAGTTACCTGAATGTTCTCGCCTATGCTGACAGCGACTGCCAGCGCCTGCACTGCAAGACGGATACGCTCAGCACACTGACTGGCTTCCAACAGGTTGGCACCTGGCAGCAGGACAACAAACTCTTCGCCGCCCAAACGAGCAACAAGGTCAACAGTGCGACTTTCCTCTTTCAGTGTTTTCGCCAGATACATGATGACCTTGTCACCACAGGCATGGCCATGGGAGTCGTTGATGCGCTTGAAGTGGTCTATATCCAGGGTCACGATCGACATCGGAGTGCGGGTCTGTCTGGCCAACTCCAGCAAATAGTCTGATTCTGGGAAAAAGAACCGTCGGTTATACAACTTGGTTAGCGGATCGGTGGCGGCCTGCTTCTTCAGGTCCTCCTGGGAGGCGCGCATGTTTTCCAGCAGCTTGATACGGTGAGAGATGATGAATGCCAGGGTCAGCGCTTCGAGCACGATACCGATACCCACCCCGTGGCTGCTTACGTAACTCGGCGAAAGTAAGCCCTTATAAGTGAGCACGGCGAGGATGTTGAACAATACGAAGAAGCTATGACCGACCAAGAAGTACTTTGCGAGCGGATGGCCCTTACGGTACAGCGAGATGCTGACCGAAAAGGTGACCAGCATCATAAGCGCCGCCAAGCTGCTTGCCGGTTTGAGCGCAGCGGAGATATCGAATACAGACCAGACAAGGGTCGCTGTTAGGAGTGCAATCAATCCCTGTAAAAAACGGTGCTCGGTCGGGTAAAACAATTTGGTTTCGAAGATAGCCATCATGAATAGCAGCAGGAAGATCGGCATTGTGATCAGTGACATGTTCAGCTGGAAAACCGCGTCACCATATCCGTTGAACACACTGGCGATCAGGCCGTAGGACAGTGCAATCCAAGTCAGTCCGGAAATCAGATACAGCGAGTAGTAAATATTTTCTCTATTACTGGTAGCGAAATATAGCAACGCGTTGTAAAGCACTAGCGCGAGTAGCATTCCGACCATCAGGGCTATATCGGTGTTTATACTTACCAGTGCTAGGCGCGAGGCTTGTTCATCAAAGATTTCGACTGCAAACCACTGATGCGAATAAGAGAAGCTGCGCACGTAGAGCGTAGTGGACTGGTGCGCCGCCAGCGTCAGAGGGAAAACTACAGTCCCGCGATACATCAAATCGGAACCGGCAGTTTGGCTCAGGTCTAGCACTTCGTGCCGCCGCAGCTCGCCGTCTCGCTCCTGATAAACACTGACTGAGCGTAGATGGTAGGCGTGTGGCAGATGGACAAACAGCTTTTGATCCGCGCTCGATGCATTCTTCAGAGCCAGCCGATACCAAGCAACCCGCGCATCAGTGCCCAAGGAGGTCCGGTTGCTGGTTTCCTTGAACGGCTGAGTTCTGGCCTGTTCAAAAGTTAGGGTACGCGAGGGATCGACGAGGTAACCCATATTAAAGTCGGTCAGTTCGACTGGGCCCTGGTCAATTACCAACTGTGATGCGGCACATGTCTGTTCCACTGCCAGCAGAAACATAAGTGCGAACAGCACCTGCTTGTATAGATCCATCTGCCAAAGCCTGTCTTATGTTCGCGTGTGCCGGGGTTTATCTGTGCGCTGCGGTTCCCTCGAAGCGAATATACTCAAATCCGACCGCCAATCCCATGTTGACCTTTGTATACATAGTATTTTCCTGATATATGCGCAGGTCCTGGATCAGACGGATGGTAGCTGCATACTTTGCCTTCGCCGGCTGCCTCGGCAGCGCTCAACGGTGGCGCTGGCTTCTTGCAGAATTTTTGAACCCTGCACGCAAGATGTTCCGCAAAATTAAGTCGTCACGCTCCTGCTTGAAATTTAGCGCTGCTAATGTGGTGGTGCAGGATGATTTGTCTGCTTTGACCTAAAGCAGCCGCCCGCCCATCAAGCCCGAGCAGACATATATCTGTCTTCAGCAGAACGGCAGCCCCATCCCGGCTCGCCCCGACAAGCAGTGATTACCACGGCAACGCCTCTCCGCTATACGCATAAAACCCACCACTGGCCTCCGGCCCCAGCCCGTCGATGACGCGCAGCAGGTCATCGGCCGCCTCTCTGGCAGGCCGGCCTATTTCGCTGCCGCGGAAAGGTTGTGAAAGGCGGGAGTTAACGGTGCCAGGGTGCAGCGCCAGCAACACGGCATTCGGCTGGCTGCGCTTGACCTCGATGGCAGCCGTCTTGATCAGCATGTTCAGCGCGGCCTTGGAAGCGCGGTAGCTGTACCAGCCGCCGAGGCGGTTGTCGCCGATGCTGCCGACCTTGGCTGAGAGCATGGCCAATACACCGCGCTGGCGGTCGAGCAATGGGCAGAAGTGTCGCAGCAACAGCGCGGGGCCGAAGGTGTTCACCTGAAAAGTGTCGAGCAGCTGCTGGTGATCGAGGTCAGCGAGGCGCTTTTCCGGCATGAAAGCGTCGTTGTGCAGCACGCCGGCCGCATTGATGATGAGGTGGAACGGGCCCTGCCCGGCTACCTCCGTCGCGGTCTGTCCGATGCTGGTGGGGTCGGTTAGGTCCAGCGGCGGTGTGGTTGAGCGCGCCAGTTCGGTTACCGAGGCGCAACGCGGGTCCGCCCGTAACGTTTCGACCAGCGCAGCACCGATGCCGCCAGAGGCACCGATGACCAGCGCGCGATATCCCTCGGGAAGAGAATCCATCTGCATCCTGTTTGCCTCTGGCCGCGATCAGGCCTGATTGGAATGGTCGGGTCCGACTTTAAGGTTGAGCGCTTAGCCTGGTTTGTCGGGCAAACCGGTGCACCATTGCTCGATGTGCTTCGCCAGCAGGTCGGCCACCGGCAGACAGGCGCCGAGCCGGTAGAGGTTCCAGTAATGCCCTTCCAGCGTTCGATTGACCAGTAGCGTACCGGACGCCGGTTGCAGACTGCCGAGTGCGGACATCAGCAAAGGCGAGAGCTCGACCAGCTGCTGATGCAGGGACGCGCCGCGGAAATCCCATTCCGCGCCCGGTTGCAGCAGCGGATGCAGCAGCAAATGGATGCGTCGATACAGGCTATGGGGCGGCGCGCTGCCGGGCTGGCGCCCTCCGAGTGCCTGGAAGCCCGCCTCCAGCGCCTCACTGGAGGGACCGCGCAGGGCGTCGAAGATCTGTACATAAGCACGCAGCAAGCGCTCCGGCAGCGGCACGACGCTGCCGAAGTCGTAGACAACCAGTTCCCCGGTCTCGGTCCAGGCAAGATTGCCTGGGTGCGGGTCCGCGTGCAGCAGTCCCAGGCCGAACGCCTGCTCGGCAAGCCAGTCGCACAGCGCTTCGGCCAGCTGTTGCCGGACCTCGAGGGCCGCCTGGTCGACCTCGTTCATTGAGCGCCCCGGCACTTCCTCCAGCACCAGCACGCCCGGGCGGCACAATGTGGGGACGGCATACGGGATGCGCAGGCCAGGCCAGTCGCTGAAATGCTGGCGAAAGCGCTCGAGGTTGTTGCGCTCGGCCTCGTAGTCGAGCTCCTGGTCGATAGCGCCCTGAAGCTCACGGTAGACGGATTCGAGCCGCGCCGAGGGCGTGCCGAATAGCCGCCCCAGCGGCATCAAGCGACGCAACTGCCGGAGGTCAGCATCGCAGATGCCGCGAATGCCTGGATACTGGACCTTCATGATCAGCGCCCGCCCCTGCCGATCACGTGCGCGGTGTACCTGCCCCAATGACGCCGCTGCCGCAGGTTGGGGTTCGATGGCTTCGAATAGCTCGTACAGCTGCCCTTCATAGAGACGCTGCAGGTAGGACTCTAGCGAGGCGAACGGCAGCGATGGAACCTGGTTCTGTAGACGAGACAGCGCCGCGCTTATCGGCTGGGGCAACACGTCCTGCCATTGCGAAGCCTGTTGGCCGAGCTTGAGCACCGGGCCCTTCATCTGCCCTAGCGTCTCGCCGAGCAATGAGCCGACCGGCTCCCAGTCGATACGCGCCTTGCCGGGTGTGATGCGCTGCACCAGCAGATTGCCTGCTATCCGGGCGCCAGTGCCACCAAGGTTGAGGAAGCGCCCCAGCGCTGACGTCGATGGGCGAGAGAAACGAGACATGCAGGCTACCTGTCACAGGCAAAGGATGATCATGGAGCAGCCGCCCAGGTGAACCAAGGGGCAATGGTTGCAACCTGTTACATCATCAACACGTCAGTAGCCCGTTCGGAGCAACTGGCGAAACGCCAGCGACCGGTGGCGTGGCAGGCCATTACCCGCATGAAAAGCCCTCCTGAGCGCAGCTGGCAAAGAGCCTGACACGGAACGGGCCGTGGAAAAGCGAGTCGGATTAGCTGACTACGCCCCTCGGCTATCGTCCGCCGAACACCTGTAATAAGCTCGCTCGGCACGCCTCTGACGATCGTTCGAGAGGTTTTTTTGCCCGACCCGCCTACCAGGCATTTTACGGGCGTGTTCCGCATGGCCTTGCCTGGATTAAGGACTTGGCCGGCAGGAACAACCAACGCGGCTTCCTTTGAAATAGAAGCCTGCGTAAGGAGTACGGAATGACCGATTCAAGTGATCTTTCCTTCAACGCGGACGACGAACTCCCACGTATTTCCACCGGCAGCGAAGGCCTGGACGACATCCTCGGCGGCGGCCTCGATGCCAATCGCATGTACCTTTATGAAGGCAGCCCGGGCGCTGGCAAAACCACCATCGCCATGCAGTTTCTGCTCGAAGGCGTCCGCCAGGGTGAGCGCGTACTCTACGTCACCCTGTCGGAGACCAAGCAGGAGTTGGAGTTGGTCGCCAAGCGTCACGGCTGGTCGCTCGAGGGTGTCGACGTATTCGAGCTCGTTACCCCGGAAGACAGCCTCGACCCAGAGCTCGAGCTGACGGTGCTGCACCCGGCAGAGATGGAGCTGAGCGAAACCACTCAGCAAGTCTTCGACCGTGTGACCCAAACCAATCCGACCCGAGTGATCTTCGACAGCCTCTCGGAAATGCGCCTGCTGGCGCAGAGCCCGCTGCGCTATCGGCGCCAGGTATTGGCGCTCAAGCACTTCTTCACCACGCGCCGTTGCACCGTGATTCTGCTGGATGACCAGACCTCCGAACTGGGCGACCTGCAGCTGCATTCGATCTCACACGGCGTGGTCATGCTGGAACAGTTGGCCATCGACTATGGTGCGGAGCGGCGGCGTCTGCGCGTCGTGAAGATGCGCGGTATCCAGTTCCGCGGTGGCTATCACGACTTCGTCATACGCAAGGGCGGGTTGCAAATCTTCCCTCGGCTGATCGCCTCAGAGCATCATTCGAATTACATCGGCGAAGCGGCTTCCTGCGGGAATGCAGCGCTGGACACCATGCTCGGCGGCGGACTGGAGCGGGGCACCAATGCCCTGTTCGTGGGTGCTGCCGGTGTCGGAAAGTCTTCATTGGCATTGAGCTTTGCGGTCGCAGCGTGCAAGCGCGGTGAGCAGGTGTCCTTTTTCGTCTTTGACGAAAATATCGGCACCTTAATGGCACGTGGACGCTCGTTGGGTCTCGACGTCGAGCCGTGGGTCGAACAGGGCCTGCTGCATTTGCAACAGGTCGACCCGGCGGAGCTGTCGCCCGGCGAATTCACCGCAGCCGTGAGGCGCGGTGTGGAAGAGCAAGGCTCGCGGCTGGTGATTCTGGACAGCCTCAACGGCTACCTGCATGCGATGCCGGACGGCCGTTTTCTGATCCTGCAAATGCACGAGCTGCTGAGCTACCTGGGGCAGAAAGGTGTGATCAGTATCATGGTGCTGGCCCAGCATGGCCTGGTGGGCCCGATGGATACGCCCATCGATATCAGCTACTTAAGCGATGCGGTTATCATGCTGCGCTACTTCGAGCACACCGGTATCGTTCGCAGGGCCTTGTCTGTTGTCAAAAAGCGCAGCGGGCGGCATGAGAACACCGTTCGCGAGTACCGCCTCAGCGCCAGTGGCGTTCAGGTCGGGCCACCGCTGAGTCACTTCAGCGGCATTCTATCGGGCACACCGGAATACACCGGTGATGCGACTCAGCTACTGACAGACGAGCATGACAACGCCCACTAAATCAGAGCATCCGCGGATCGTTGTCTATGCCCCCATTGGCCGGGATGGCCCGGCCACAGCCGAGCTGCTACGCCGCAGCGGCATGGATGCGATGGTCTGTCACGGCGTCGACGAAGTGCTGCAACGCGCCGAAACCGACGCGTCTGCCGTGTTCATCGCTGAGGAAGGCCTGTTCGGCCATGACCTTCAAGCGCTATCGGACTGGGTCGATCGACAACCGCCCTGGTCGGATTTTCCTTTCGTGGTCCTCACCAGCAAGCACCAGCAACCCGCTGTTGCCGCCTGGCGGCAACGCATGGTCGCGGCGCTGCGCAATGTTTCGCTGCTCGAACGTCCGGTGCAGAGCATCACCCTGACCAGTGCCGTGCAGGCCGCGGTACGCGGACGGCTGCGCCAGTACGAAGTGCGCGCCCTGATCGAGGCACGCGAACGGGCGTCGCAGGAGCTCGAAGCACTGGTGGTCGAACGCACCAGCGAGCTGGAACGCACCAACCTCGAATTGCGCACGCAGATGGCCGAGCGCGCGCACATCGAAGAAACCCTGCGGCAAACGCAGAAGATCGAAGCCATCGGCCAGCTTACCGGCGGCATCGCACATGACTTCAACAACCTGTTGATGGTGATCTCCGGCGGGCTCGACATGCTCGACCGCCGCGACGACATGGAGCGCCGCAAGCGCCTCATGGACGGCATGCGCCAAGCCGCCCAGCGTGGCTCTGCGCTCACTCGCCAATTGCTGGCCTTTTCACGCCGTCAATCCCTGGCGCCTGAGGCTGTCGACTTGGCTCAGCGGATCAGCCAGATGCGCGAGCTGCTCGACCGCAGCCTGCGCGGCGACGTGCACGTCAAGGAAGAGTTCGCGCCCGATCTCTGGCCCGTGGAAGTCGACCCAGGTGAGCTGGAGCTGGTCATCCTCAACCTCGCCGTCAATGCGCGTGATGCCATGCCTGAGGGCGGCTCGATTCTTCTGCAGGCTTGCAACGCGCCCGATCAGCAAGTGCTCGGTCGCAGGGGCGATTTCGTTCGCCTGGCGGTCATCGATTCGGGCGTCGGCATACCAGATGACGTTCGCAACCGGGTCTTCGACCCGTTTTTCACCACCAAGGAAATTGGCAAGGGTTCGGGCCTCGGATTGGCGCAGGTCTATGGTTTCGCACGTCAATCCGGCGGCACGGTGTGGATCGATTCCGAATGCGGCCAGGGCACCAGCGTCGTGATGCTGCTGCCGCGCTCGGTGAACCTGCCGAACCCCACCAAGGATCAGCCACCGGTGGACGAACCGGCCCGGCGTTCGGCCGGCAACGTACTGCTGGTGGATGACGATGAAGAGGTAGCGGCGCTGGTCGGCGAGATGCTCGAGCACCTTGGCTACGAAGTGACGTACGCCGCCAGCGCCGCGGCAGCGCTGGGTGCGCTCGCCAATGAGCGCGAGGTCGATGTGGTGTTCTCCGACGTGATGATGCCCGGCGGCATGAACGGCCTGGACCTGGCCCGCGAAATCCGTGCGCGTCAATTCGGCGTGCCCGTGCTGCTCACCAGTGGTTACGCCGAAGCGATCAAACAATCGGCCGAAGCCGAAGGCGTGCAGGTGTTGGCAAAACCCTATCGGCTGGAAGAACTGGCTGCGGCGCTCAAGAGCGCAGTCGAAGTCATCGAGGCCTGATCGTTCTGCCTTGGCGCATGCCGTGGACGAACGCCGTTTCCCGGTCGACCGCAGCATGCTTGGTGTCGGAGCGAGCTTGCTCGCGAATCGTGTGACTGGTCCTCTCCGAACGCGCACTCCGGTCATCGACCGGCTTGTCGCATCGAAAGCCTGTTGAATCCGCACTGCCCCACTGCTCGCGACGTGTATCGCCTTGATGGCTTGCACATCCCTCCAGAACTAAGCGCCTCCCAGATCGTCGAAACGCGAGCCCTGCCTTTACGGTATGCCGCAAGCTCCCGTCTCCCTTGCATCGCGCTCGTTTGCGCTTCAATCACAAGGATCCGATCGATGCCCTTTGCTTCCAGCCAGTCCAGCCGAGCCTTCATGCTCCCTAGAAATCCGATCGTTTATGCCGCTTTTACCGGCCTCCTGCTTTCAGGCGCCCCACTGCTAGCCCACGCCGATGAACCGGCCATCGCTGCGCGCGATGCCCAGAACAAGCGCTGGAGCCAGGAGATGATCGAGCATCCCAAGCATCAGCCGCCGGCCCTCGATGCGAAGTACAACCACGTCATCACTTTCGGCCAGTCGCTGGCATCGGCTGCCGAGGGCTGGCCTGCGCTATCCAAGCAGCCGGGCTATGACAACCTCATGCTGGGAGATTCGACGCGCTCGGCCACCTTTAGCGGCGATCGCTTCGTCCCGGTCGGCGGCGCCGCGTTCAAGCCGCTCCAGGCGGTGGTGCAACTCAAACGCGACCCGAAGGTTCTGCTCGATGCCGACGCCGTTGCGCAGCTGGAAGAAAAGGCCCAGGAAGAAGGCGAGTCGGTGGAAGTCGGCGCATTGAACATGGCCCGACGGCTCTATCTCGATAGCAAAGGCATCGAGGCCGACCCGGAGCATTTGCTCGTCGCCAGTAACGCTGCGACGTCGGGCCGCTCCATTGCTCAGCTGTCCAAGGTCGGCGGCACCCACGAATACAAGCGCGTGCTCCAAGCGGTGGATCAGGCCCGGCAGGTCGCGCAGGCCGATGACGCCAGCTACAACCTCAGCGCCCTGTTCTGGCTGCAAGGCGAATACGACTATGCCGAGGTACAGGGCGGGGTCAACGACAAGGCCACCTACAAGAAGATGCTGCGTCAATTGCGCAACGACATGAACGAGGACACGGCCAAGGCCATCGGCCAGGAGCGGATGCCCGCGTTCATCAGCTACCAGACCGACGCCAAGACATCGGTCGTCGATGGCAGCCTGGACATCGGCCTTGCGCAGTGGGAGCTGGCGAAGGAAGAGCCCAACTGGTACCTGGCCGGCCCCGTCTATCCCTACGTCGACAAAGGCACGCATCTGTCGGCCAATGGCTACCGCTGGTTCGGCCAGATGCTCGGCAAAGTACTCCACCAGGTGGTGGTCGAGCAGCGCGGCTGGCAACCGTTATCACCTCTGCACGCGACGGTCGAAGGCCGTGAAATTCTGATGGACTTTCACGTACCTCATCCGCCGCTGGCCTTCAGCGAGCCCTATCTTGGGCACAAGGCGCAAATGATCGAGAACTACGGTTTCGTCATCACCGATGACAAGGGCAAGGTACCGGTGGAAAACATCGAAGCCGCTGCCGATACCGTGTTGCGCCTGGTGGTTGGCCGCGATCTGGTGGGCGTCCCGACGATTCGCTACGCCAGCCATGCGACAGGCGGCGCCGGTGAACTGCATGACAGTGACCCCACCGTCGCGGACGCCAATTACGAATACCTGCCCGATGAAGGCATGCCGGACGAAGCCAATATTGAAGCGCTGGTGGATAAGCCCTACCCGCTCTACAACTGGTCGATTGCCTTCGAGATCAAGCCCAGCAGAGGACACGACTCGGCGCGTTGAGATCAGGCGCTGTTGCGCAGGCGGGCCAGATCCTTGACCGGGGAGGCACCGAACAGCCGGCTGTATTCGCGGCTGAATTGGGATGGGCTCTCGTAGCCGACCCGATAACCCGCCGCCGACACCTCCAACCCTTCGGCCATCAGCAAGCGGCGAGCTTCCTGAAGGCGAAGCTGCTTCTGGTACTGCAGCGGGCTCATGGCGGTAAGCGCCTTGAAGCGATGATGCAGGCTGGAGCTGCTGAGATTGACCCGTCGCGCCAGCTCCTCGATGCGCAGCGGCTCGACGTAGTTGCGATTGAGCCATTCGATAGCATCGTTGACCCGGTGCGACTGACTCCCTTGCAGCGCCACCGCCTGCAGATGATGCCCCTGCGGGCCGCAGAGCAGGCGGTAGAAAATCTCGCGCAAGGCCAGAGGCGCCAGGACCGGAATGTCATTCGGATTGCTCAGCAGGCGCACCAGCCGAAGCGTGGCATCCAGCAGCGGCGCGTCGATACGGTCCAGATAGAGGCCGCGCCCCTCGGTGTCCTTCGGCGTCGGAGGCAGGCTGGCCTCAGCGACCAGCCCGGCAATCAGCGACGGATCGATGTCCAGCCGAACGCAGATGTAAGGCTCATCGCTGGACGCCCGAATGACGCAGCCGGCGACCGGCAACGTCACCGACACCACCAGATAGTGCAGCGGGTCGTAGCGATACAGCTCGTCGGCCAGGCGCACTTCCTTGCCGCCCTGCACGATGACGCACAACGCCGGCTTGTGCAGCCCGTAGGTCATCTCGCCGGGCTTTGCGCAGCGGATCAGATGCAACGGCTCGATAGCGGTCGGGTGCATCCCGTCGCCGCTGACGGCACCCTCGACCAACCGTGCCAGCTCGGCACGCTGAGCGCTGGTATCGCCATCCGACGGTGATACGAAAGAGTTCATGAGCAGCCAGCTCCCTGATGCACGAAGGGATGAAGCTTAGCAGCTTGGCTGAACTGCACCGCTAGCCACAGCGAGGTCCCGGAAACAGGAACGCCGGCACTATGGCCGGCGTTCTTCATTTGATCGATCGATCAGCTGCGGGCGCGTTCGGCGTCGCGCAGTGCTTTGACCTGATCATGGTTGCGCTGCACGCCCTGCATCTGGCGCTCCACGACTGAACGCACATCCATCGGCAGGTCTTTTTCCAGCGCCTTGCGGTAGCTCTTGAGGGCGACATCTTCGCCACGCTCGCACTCGTTGAGAATCGCTTCGTCGTCCTTGCCGGTGACCATCGTCTTGAGGTCAACCCAGCGGCGGTGCATATCACCTGCAGTGCTGGTAGTGGTTTCTGGGTCGCCACCCAGGGTGCGTACCAATTGCTGCAGCTCGGCGGCCGCCGTGGCGCAATCCTGGGCACGCTGGTTCATGGTGGTCTTCAGCTGCGGATTCTTCAGATCCTCAGCGCACTCGCGAAAACCCTTCTCACCGTCCTTGCTGGTTTCGATGAGATCGTTGAGTACGGAAATGGTGTCTTTGGTATCCATGAAGATTCCTCCTAAGGGCTTTTGAACGGGCCGGAACAAACACGGCCAACCTGTTAAGTCGACTGTGCCGTTTCGACAAAGGTTCAGCCGGGCCGCCCGGTGGAAGCCGCGCTCAACAAGGAAAGGACAAGCTGAAGCTGGTGCCTGATGCGTCGCTTGTCACCCGCACCTCACCCCCGTGCAACTGCATGATCGAGCGCACTATTGCCAGTCCCAGCCCGCCAGAGTCGCCCGGCTCGGCACGGGACGGATCGCACCGATAAAAGCGGTCGAACAGGCGCGGCAGGTGCTCTGGAGGAATCGCCGGCCCCTTGTTGGCGACGCTGATCACGATTCGATCGCCCGTGCATTGGCTGGCCACGGTGACGACCGTCCCCGCCTCGCCGTAGCGCAGCGCATTGGCGATCAGGTTGGCCAGTGCCCGGCGCAGCAGCTCGGGATCGGCGCGCAGCTTGCCGGTTGCCTCTTTGTGCAGGCGCATGCCGTGCTCTTCGGCAATGCCTTCGAAATAGTCGCCGAGCTGCTCCACCGCTTCGGCCAGATCGATCTCCTCCAGGCCGACCTGTTCGTTTGCCTGTTCGGTACGTGCAAGGAACAGCATGTTGTTGATCATGCGCGCCAAGCGCTCGTACTCCTCCTGGTTTGATGCCAGTAGGCTCTGGTAGTCCTCCAGCGAACGCACCCGGCGCAGCGCCTGTTGGGTCTGCCCCATCAGGTTGCTCAGCGGGGTACGCATCTCGTGCGCCAGATCCTCGGAAAACCTCGACAGCTGGGTGAAACCCGCCTCCAGCCGCGCCAGCATCTGGTTCAGTGCATCGCTCAAGGCCCGCAGCTCGCTCAACTCGGCGCAATCGTCGATTCGCAGGTGCAGGTGCTGGACGTCGATCGCCAATGCGCGGCGGGTCAGCTGACGCACCGGCCGCAGCCCGCGCTCACTCACCAGCCAGCCCAACAGAAACGCCAGCAGCGCGCCGGCTGCCAGCGCCAGGCAGAGCTTCAGGCGGTACGCCGCAAGCATCTGCCCACGCTCGGCCAGCAATTTGCCGGCAATCAGCGTCAGACCGCCCTCCGCCCGCTCGATATGCACCCAGGCCAGGCGCGCCTTGTCGTCAAGGTCATCGAGTTGCGGCTGCGCCTCAAGCGGCAGCTGCGGGATCGCCAACTGAACGGGGTTGATCTCGATCAGCGGCTGGCCGCCCTCCCCCAGCACCCAGAGCAGGTTGTCCCGATTGCCGAGCATGTTGGCGTAGAGCTGGGGCCGCTCACGCAATGCCTCGATGCTATCGCTGTCATCGAGCAGGGCTCGCATGCGCTCCAGCCGACCCAGCAAGGCCTGATCGTCGCGCCAGGCGATCTCGCGCTCCAGTGACTGGTACAGATAAAACCCGATTGCGCCCAGCAGTGCCGTGCTGACCACCGCGAACATCAGCGCCAGCCGCAGGCTCAACGAGCGTGGCATCAGGCTCATTCCGGCGCCTCCAGCAGGTAGCCCATGCCGCGTACGGTATGGATCAGCTTGGGCTGGTAGGGGTCGTCCACCTTGGCGCGTAGGCGGCGAATGGCGACATCCACCACATTGGTGTCGCTGTCGAAATTCATCTGCCAGACCTGCGAAGCGATCTGCGCTCGCGACAGTACCTCGCCTTCGCGGCTGAGCAGCAGATGCAGCAGCGCAAATTCCTTGTTGGTCAGCGTCAGCCGCTCGCCGTTGCGGCTGACGCGACGGCGCAGCAGGTCCAGCTCCAGATCGGCCACCCTGAAATGCTCGACCTCGCGCGGCGGCCCGCGACGCAGCAAGGTGCGCACCCGCGCCAACAGCTCGGCATAGGAAAACGGCTTCACCAGGTAATCGTCAGCGCCCAGTTCGAGGCCCTTGACCCGATCCTCCACGGCATCGCGTGCGGTGAGAAAAAGCACCGGCGTCTGCGCCTTGCGCCGCACGATTTGCAACAGCTGCCAGCCGTCGATGCCGGGCAGCATGACGTCGAGAATGATCAGATCGAACTCGCTCTCCTGAATCAGGTGCTGGCCATCCAGACCATTGAGCGCAACCTCCACCAGATAGCCGGATTCGCTCAAGCCCTTGCGTAGGTAGTCGGCTGTCTTGAATTCGTCTTCCACCACCAGTATGCGCATTTGTACCTCCCGGGCGAGGCGCATAGGCTAGGCCGGCCAGTGCGTTTATCCCATTACAAATACGTAATCCACCGGCAATGGGTTTGACGGGGCCGCCAGCACAGGATGGCGCCACCTGCTCCACGGAGCCCATTGAGGAGAAACCGATGCGCATTGTTCCCCTGTCGCTGCTCGGCCTGGCGCTTGCCAGTGCCCAGGCGCTGGCCGCCACGCCACAACCCGTTAACCAGCAGAACGTATCGCTGCAACTGGCCAACGCCCTGCTCGACTCGACCATGGCCGCCTGCCATGCCGACGGCCGTACTGCCGCTGTGGCAGTGGTTGATCGCGGCGGCAACCTCGTCGCGCTACAGCGTGATGACAATGTCGGTCCGCACAACACCATCGCGGCACAGCGCAAGGCCTATACCGCATTGTCGAGCAAGACGCCCACCCGCTTGTTCGGTGAGCGTGCACGCAACAACCCGGACGCCGCCAACCTCAACACCTTCGACGAATTGCTGCTACTTGGCGGCGGCGTTCCGCTGCGGGTCGGCGCTGAGGTGATTGGTGCCATCGGCGTAGCCGGTGCCGGCGGCGCCGAAACCGACGAAGCCTGCGCCACCCAGGCGATCGCTCAGCTGCTGCCTTCCAAATCCTGATCGGAGAAACACCTATGACTTCTTTGAAAACCCTTTGCGCCAGTCTCGTCCTCGCCGGTCTTTCCAGCCTCGCCATGGCGGCCGACAACCCGCTCAGCGTGCATGTGCTCAACCTCAACGATGGCCTGCCGTCGCCCGATGTAAAGGTCACCCTGGAAAAGCAGAACGGCAACCAGTGGGCTGTGCTGAACGATGGCGTCACCAACCAGCAGGGCCGCATCACGGCGCTGTACCCACAAGGCAAGGCGCTGGAAAAAGGCACCTACCGTGTCACCTTCAAAACCGGTGACTGGTTCGAGGCACACGACACGGCGAGCTTCTTCCCGGAGGTTCCGGTGATCTTCGAGGTGGACGGTACCGTGCCGCACTATCACATCCCGCTGTTGCTCAGCCCATACGGTTTCTCGACCTACCGGGGTAATTGAGCCCACAGAGCCTGCCACACTGATAGTCGCAGCCAGGCGGGCTGCAGCTATCAGTCGCGGCCTCGTCTAGATCATCTGCCTGTCACCCAGTGGCAGAGGGCAGCCAAGCAGATAGCCCTGCGCCTTGCTGACCTGCAGTTCCCGCAGAATGGCCAGTTCAGCCTCCGTCTCGACGCATTCGGCGACGATCTTGCACTCAGTTTCCTGGCCGAAACGAATCAGCGCCGAAGCGAGTGCTCGGCAGTCGCGGTTGCTGTCGATGTTACGGATCAGGCTGCCGTCGAGTTTGATCACGTCCGGCTTGAGCTTGAGGATGTGGCGAAAGCTCGCATAGCCGGCACCTGCATCGTCAACGGCCAATAACAGGCCTTTCGCTCGCATCGGCGCAAGCGCTTCGGCAATCAGGTCATAGTCACGAACCGAAGCATGCTCGGTCACCTCGAGCATCAACCGGTCCAGCGGCTGGCCTTCCAATAGCGCTCCGACTGCGCCGGCCAGAATGGTTTCCGGCGAGACGTTAACGGACAAGTAGCAGTCTCGGCGAATGTCGCCCAGGCCTTTCAACGCTTCCTTGACAAGCGCCATTTCCAGCTCGCACTGCAGACCGACCTGCTCGGCCTCGTCAAACCAGAGATCCGGGGTACGTTGCGGTTCACCAGAGAACCGCGCCAGCGCTTCGTAGCCGACCACGCTGTTCCGTAGCACGTTGAAGATTGGCTGATACACCACGTTATAGGCCTGCTCGCTCAGCACGCCATTGATCCGTGCGAGCCGCTCCTCGTGTTCTCGTTGCTCCCTGGCCTGTGTTTCGAGCAGTCGGCCGGCAAAGTCGGCGAACAACCGCAGGGTGTCCAGGTCACGCTCGTTCAGGGTGCCGTCAGGCTTGGAACTGAAGCAGCAGAAGGTGCCGTATAAACGGCCATCGCTGAAGCGGATTGGCACGCTGATATAGGAGCCGATACCGAGGATGGCGGTAATTGGCAGCGCCACCGCTTCGGGAAGCTTGCTGGTGTCCGGGATCAACTGCGGCAGTCTGCCGTCAACGACCCGCTGGCAGTAACTGTCGGAAAGAGGGTCAGAGCCGCCGACACATATCGGTGGCGAGTCGTCACGACCACACACATGGCGAAACACCCGCAAACCCTGCACCATCTCGGCGACGAACGCGACGTCCATTCCCAGATGCGAACGCACCGAGCGCAGCGCCTCGCACAGCATATCGCCCACCGAGTGGCCCGCTGTTTCTATATCCCGCAGCATGGAGGCCGCGTCACCCCTGTCCTCGAAAACTTCGGGGCCCAACCGAACGTTCTGCAGCATTCACACCTCCGGTGAAATAGCCGTTTCGCTTCGACGGCTTGAGTGGATCGCCTTATCCGCAATACGGTTAACGCTGCAGCCCCGCTGCAAGGTTAAGACTTGTCGCCAGTGTGGTTTGTTTCAGACGCCTTGCTGAGATTCCAGATGATCGGTTCCCGGCTGCGAGCCTCTGCGATCAGCCTGCCTTGCGCAGCGGCCCTCGGGGCGTTATGGGGCAAGGTCTAGCGGCCCATTCACTGACTCAATAGCTGTTCATCACGACACCAAGCCTTTGCAGCGGTGCCATGTAAACCTCAGAGCAGCTCCCAACAATCTCAACCTACATCCCCCTCGCTCAGTCGGCAGCATCGGACCGCTATCACGCCAACTACCCGTCATCCCTGTTAACCCTCGATGCCCAGCGCGACCTTCGATACCAGTTCTCATGCAGCTACGAGAAAGCCTGCTCGAACGCTGCGGAAACCGGCGCGGTGATGGGAACCGGGCGACCAAGCAGGAAGCCCTGTGCCTTGTTCACCTTGAGCTCCCGCAGCACCGCCAACTCCGCTTCGGTTTCGATGCACTCAGCCACGACCTTGCTGCCCGTTTCTTCAGCGAAGCGAATCAGTGCGGCCGCCAGGGCGCGGCAATCGGTGCTGCTATCGATGTTGCGGATCAGGCTACCATCCAGCTTTATTACGTCCGGCTTGAGCTTGAGGATGTGACGGAAGCTGGCAAATCCAGCTCCTGCATCATCCACCGCCAGTCGCAACCCCTGCTCTCGAAGTGGTTCGAGGACATTGGCGACAATCTCATAGTCGCCGATGGACACATGCTCGGTTATTTCAAGGATCAAACGGTCCAGCGGCTGACCCGCAAGCGTTGCAGCGAGCGCCCCCGTAAGCACCGTAGCCGGCGAGACGTTCAAGGACATGTAGGTCTGTTCCGGCAGAAAAGCGAGCCCTTTGAGCGCCGCCTCGATCAATGCAATTTCCAATTCTGCTTGCAGACCGACCGATGCCGCTTCGGCGAACCACAGATCGGGCGTTCGCGCTGGCGTTGCGCTGAAGCGCGCCAAGGCTTCATACCCGACAATCCGGTTTTCGAGCAGATGAATGATCGGTTGATAGACCACCGAGTACGTTCGTTCTTCCAGCACCGAACGGATGCGACTATGGATTTCGGCATAGCGCATCTCGCTGAGCGCATGCCGCTCGAGCAACCGCCCGGCGAATGCGGCAAACAGCCTCAAAGTGTTCAGATCGCGCTCATTGAGCGTGCCGTCAGAGGTCGTGCTGAAACAGCAGAAAGTGCCGTAGAGGCGCCCATCGCTGAAGCGCAGCGGCACGCTGAGGTGTGCGCCAACCGGCAGGGCCTTGGTCACTGGCATGGCAAGGGCTTCAGGCAGAAGCGCTGCGTCCTGGATCAACTCCGGCAGGCGTCCGTCCAGCACACGCTGACAGTAGCTGTCTTCCAGCGGATCTGAGCCGCCAATGGCGAGCTGCAGTGGCACGAAGTTGCCATCAAGGTAGCGAAACACTCGGCTTCCGCCGCGAAACTCGCTGATAAACGCTACATCCATACCCAGGTGCATGCGCACCGCATGAAGCGCCTCGGTCAGCATTTCGCTGAGTGAAAGATTCGTACCCTCAAGGCGAAGCAGGATCGATACCGGATCGTCGATAACCGTAAAACGGTCAGCTCGATCAGGCTTCACATCGTCAGACATGGACTCCCTCCCCCACTACGGCAGCCATGTCTTGCCGAGTGACCGAACCCAAAATATTTGAAAGCCGCCCCGTTCCTGGGCCGGCTTCCTGAACAGCTGACCCGATACTACTGATACAAACGCAGACGCTGTACTTTCGCCGACGATCGGCGCAAAAATCGCAGCGATGGTCTATCGGACCCCGAAGTCAGGCATCCCGCTAAGCCGCGTCGGGCCGGTAACGCCAGGGCGCTGTCAGAACGAACTCGCTTACCAGGAACAACAGAAGACTGCCGCCCAGAACCGGCAGGCAATAGCCAAACAGCAGCGCCACGGCGAGCGTGGTCCAGCGCACAGGTGGCGACAGACCGCGCAGAACCGCGACCACCCCCAGCCGACCAGCTCGGCGCTGCCCGCGGCGTCGCCACCACATCAGGTAACCGAAGGCCACCAGGAACGCCAAGCCAAGCGCCGTGACGGCAAGCAACAACTGGTTAGCCAGACCGAACAGCGAACCCATATGTGCATCGATGCCCCAGCGCGTCAGCTTGGCTGCAATGGGGAAGGTCGCGAAATCAATCCGATCCGTGATGCCCAAGGTGCGCGGATCGACAGCGACGGCATCGACCTGGGTGGGCCAGCTGCGGTCGATTTCAGTCACCGTCCAAGCGCGATCTGGCCCGACAGCCGGGACGATCTCGACCTTGCCAGCTTCTATTCCGCTCGCTCTGGCCGCGCCAAGGACTTGATCGAACATCTCCGGTGCTGCCACTCGGGGCGCCGACATGGCCATTCCGGTGTGGTGTGCATGTTCGCCCGCAGGTGCGGCCGTTTCGCCACCCAGTGCGGTCGAGACGCTCGGGGTCGACATGCCCAGTGCGGCTCGCGCAACACCGATGTTGCCGCCTGCCCATCGCGACCAGGTCAGACCCGTCGCGGAGAAGAACAGCAACCCGATCAGCAGGCACAAACCGAGCGTGGCGTGCCAGCGTCGCAGACCTCTTGAGCGCACCGGACCTCCGCCGCGCCGCCGCCGGATGTACCACAACGCAAAGCCACCCAGTGCTGCGACCCACAACCAGGACGCTGCCAGTTCGCTGTAAAACCGCCCTGGCTCGCCAAGCAGCAGGCTGCGGTGAAACTGATCGAGCCATGTGCGCAACGGCAGCACGCCGCTTGTGCCGTAGACGAGCAGGTCGCCCCTAATCTCAGCTGTAACCGGGTCAATGAATATGGCGCGACTTTCAGACGCGCCAAGGCCTGGCGCCTGAAACATTACGCGCGTAGTCGTGCCCGGTTGCGGTGCCGGACGTACCGCCGACAGCGTCGCCGCTTCGCCAATATAGGTCTGGGCCGCCTTGATCTGCCGAGCCAGTGGCTGCGGCGTACCGCTGCTGTCGCTGTAGAGCTGCTCGGCGTACAGCCGGTCCTCTAGCTGCGGTGTCAACGCATAGACCAGGCCGCTCAAGGCAGCAACAAAGATGAACGGGCCGACCAGCAGCCCGACGTACAGATGCAAACGAATCAATAACGCCAGCAGTGGGTGCTGTGTTCGGGAAGGCAGGAGTGGTGCCTCATGGTGGGCGCCAGCGGTACTTGAAGTCATGACTACTTACTCGATCGAAACGGCAGCAGCTTCTCTGTAAGAGCCAGTTTGCTGCGATCAATGGCGCAGCAATGGTTCAGATCGCGAGCAAGCTCGCGCCTACAAAGGCGGGGCCGTATTTTCGCGCTGCCGGCCGGGACGTAGGCCTGCAGCAAGGGCCAGCAACCAATAGCGGCGAACGCAACCACCGGCGGCTACCGGACAGACAACACTTGATCGATCAAGCGAAAGGAGAGGCGCGGGGGTTCAGGCTCGGCCAGCGATATCGCGGCGATAACAGCGGTGCGGTGACCGAAGGCAAGTTGCCGAGCGGCACCAGTCGAGGATGGAGCAATACTGGCGAGCCAGCTGGAATAGCTGCCAGCGAGGCCGACCCCGCGGCACAGCAGCAAGGCATACCCTGATGATGACTCTGCGCCGGCGCGGACTCGCTGGCATGACCGTGATGCTGGTCTGCCTTTAGCGCATGGTGATGGCCCATCGCATCATGCCCACCTGCTATAGCCTTGGCCCGCATATGCGCAGCCATCAGCGGCATCGAGCACAGATGCAACAGGACGGCGAAGGTGGCTATCCAGACGGGAGCACGACGACGGCGGTGCATGCAGCTAGCGGCCCCAGTGAAAACGGATGGGCGCCGAACCTGTGATCCGGCGCCAGTGAAGTTACTTGGCAGTGCTCTTGGCCTTGCTGCGCTTGGCCGGTTTTTCAGATTCTTCCTGCGCAGCCTCACCACGAAGGGTTATCCAGGTCGGCGCGTGGTCGCTGGCGTGTTCCTGGTCACGCACCCAGCGATCCACCCCGGCATCGACCAGTCGCGGCGCCAGATCAGCGCTCAGCAATAGATGATCGATGCGCAGCCCGGAGTTCTTTTGCCAGTGCTGGCGGAAATAATCCCAGAAGGTATAGAGGCGCTCGTCCGGGTACTTGGCGCGTAACGCATCGGTCCACCCTTGATCGAGGAGCCGCTGAAAACACTCACGGCTTTCGGGTTGCAGCAGCGCATCCTTGGTCCAGGAGCGGGGATTGTAAATGTCCTCGTCGGTGGGCACCACGTTGTAATCCCCAGCCAGTACCACCGGATGACCGTTCGCGAACAGCCCGGCTGCGTGCTCGATAAAACGTTCGAACCAGCTCAGCTTGTAATCGAACTTCGGTCCCGGCTGCGGGTTGCCGTTGGGCAAATAGAGGCACGCGACGATCACCCCATGGGCGGCGGCTTCGAGATAGCGACTGTGGGTATCGTCCGGATCGCCCGGTAAGCCGCGGCGGATCTCCAGCGGGTCGTCGCCCTTGGCCAGGATCGCCACACCATTCCATGACTTCTGCCCCTGCCAGATGGCGCCGTAGCCGGCCGCGCGAATGTCATCGATGGGGAAATCGGCGTCCTGCGCCTTCAGTTCCTGCAAGCACACCACGTCCGGCTGTTCGCGCTCCAACCATTCGAGCAGGTTGGTTCGACGGGCACGGATGCCGTTGATGTTGAAGGTGGCGATTTTCAGTTGATCCACTGGGCACCTCTGACGATAGCTGCGATTGTTTGACGGCCGCAGCGCGTGGATGTGCTTCGCGACATCCACACTACGACCAGACGCGGACCGACGTGGTTCGACTCAACGCACCTCCCAGTAGCCCGGCGCGTTGTAGATCTGCTTCAGATAATCGATGAAGAAGCGGACCTTGGCCGGCAGATAGCGCTGCTGCGGATACACCGCCTGGATGTCATAGGCCGGCAAGGCGTACTCGTCGAGCACCGTCACCAGCTCGCCGCGCTTGAGTTCGGCCTGGATTTCCCAGGTCGAGCGCCAACCGATACCCAGGCCCTGCTTGACCCAGTCGAACAAGAGTTCACCGTCGTTGCAGTCGAGATTCCCCGCCACCCGCACCGCCACCTGTTTGCCGTCACGCAAAAAAGTCCAGCCGCGCTGCTGCCCGCCTTGCAGGTTGAACGCCAGGCAATTGTGTCGCGCCAGATCTTCCAGCGTGCGCGGTACGCCCTGGCGCTCGAAGTAGTCCGGCGAACCACAGACCACACGGCGATTGGGGAACAGCTTGACGGCAACATAGTTGGGATCAGTCACCTCGCCGATGCGGATGCCCATGTCGTAACCGTGGCGCACCAGATCGACCACGCTGTCGGTGAAATTGAAGGACAGCTGCAGGTCCGGATAGCGCGCCTGGAACGCCGGCGCGTGCGGGCCGATGTGCCGACGTCCAAATGCCGCGGGCGCCGATATCACCAGGTGCCCGCGCACCGAGGTGCGGTCATGGCTGATGCTGGCATCGGCTTCGTCGAAATCCTTGAGCAACCCTCGGGCGCGCTCGAGGTATTGCTCGCCGAGGTCGGTCAGCGCCAGCCCGCGCGTCGAGCGGTGCATCAGCTTGACGCCCAGGTGCCGCTCCAGCGCATCGAGCCGGCGCCCCATGACCACCGGCGTTACGCCTTCCTTCAGCGCAGCGGCGGCAAAGCTGCCGTTTTCAGCCACCAGAACGAAGCTGTGCAAGGTTGTGTAGCGATCCATTCGATACTCCTGATATCGACAGAATTGAAGTTTCTGCCAATTCCCTCGTTCCGGCCAGCCCTTCATGCTTGGGCCACGTATAAAAACTATTGAATAAAAAGACAGCCACGATCTAGCGAGCTAGAGACCTGCAAGGCAAAAGCAGGCGAGGAAGCGGAGTTTGCTGGTGCAAATGAGCATTCCGAGCCTGGTTTTAACGCAGCAGGGCCGACGCGCAGCAGATCGTGAACAATTCTAAGAGTCAGGAGGAACGACCATGCCCCGAATGAGAGCAATCGATGCCGCCGTAGCGGTGTTACGCAAGGAAGGGATTGATACCGCCTTCGGCATCCCTGGTGCGGCGATCAATCCGTTGTATTCCGCCATGCGTGCCGACGGCAGCATCCGTCACATTCTGGCTCGCCACGTCGAAGGCGCTTCGCACATGGCCGAGGGTTACACCCGCACCAAGGCCGGCAACATCGGCGTGTGCATCGGCACTTCGGGCCCGGCCGGTACCGACATGATCACCGGCCTCTACTCGGCCTGGGCCGACTCGATACCGATCCTCTGCATCACCGGCCAGGCGCCGCGTGCTCGCCTCTACAAAGAAGACTTCCAGGCTGTGGACATCGAGTCCATCGCCAAGCCGGTCACCAAGTGGGCCGTGACCGTGCGTGAGCCGGCACTGGTGCCGCGCGTGTTTCAGCAAGCCTTCCACGTCATGCGCTCCGGTCGCCCTGGCCCGGTATTGATCGACCTGCCGTTCGACGTGCAGATGGCCGAGATCGAATTCGACATCGACACCTATGAGCCGCTCTCCGTTTACAAGCCGGCCGCCACCCGCAAGCAGATCGAGAAAGCCATCGACATGCTCTGCGCCGCTGAGCGCCCGTTGATCGTCGCTGGTGGCGGTATCTACAACGCCGGCGCCGAAGCCCTGCTGGTGGAGTTTGCTGAAACCGTTGGGGTACCGGTGATCCCGACCCTGATGGGCTGGGGCTCGATTCCCGATGACCATCCGCTGATGGCCGGCATGTGTGGGCTGCAGACCAGCCACCGCTACGGCAACGCCAACATGCTGGCCTCGGACTTCGTGCTCGGCATCGGCAACCGCTGGGCCAACCGCCACACCGGCTCGGTCGACGTCTACACCAAAGACCGCACCTTTGTGCACGTGGATATCGAACCGACCCAGATCGGCCGGGTGTTCTCGCCGGACTTCGGCATCACTTCCGATGCGGGTGCCGCGCTGGAGCTGTTCGTCGAAGTCGCCAAAGAGCGCAAGGCCGCCGGCCAGCTGCCGGATCGCACCCCATGGGCCGCCGACTGCCAGGAACGCAAGCGCACCCTGCTGCGTAAAACGCACTTCGACTCGGTGCCGATGAAGCCGCAGCGCGTGTACCAGTGCATGAACAACGCGTTCGGTCGCGACGCCTGCTACGTCAGCACCATCGGCCTGTCGCAGATTGCCGCCGCGCAGTTCCTGCATGTCTACAAGCCGCGCCACTGGATCAACTGCGGCCAGGCCGGCCCGCTCGGCTGGACCATTCCGGCAGCGCTGGGTGTGGTCGCCGCGGACCCAACGCGCAAGGTGGTGGCGCTTTCGGGCGACTACGACTTCCAGTTCATGATCGAGGAGTTGGCGGTGGGCGCGCAGTTCAAGCTGCCCTACATCCACATTCTGGTGAACAACGCCTACCTCGGCCTGATCCGCCAGGCGCAGCGCGGCTTCGAGATGGATTACTGCGTGCAGCTGGGCTTCGAGAACATCAATGCCGATCAGGCCGGTATGGAAGGTTACGGCGTCGACCACGTCGCGGTGGTCGAGGGCCTGGGTTGCAAGGCGATCCGCGTGTTCAAGCAGGAAGACCTGCGCCCGGCCATCGAACAGGCCCAGGCCTGGATGGCCGAGCATCAGGTGCCGGTAGTGATCGAGGTGATCCTTGAGCGCGTGACCAACATCGCCATGGGCACCGAGATCGACGCCATCAACGAATTCGAGCCGCTGGCCGAGGGCCGGGAAGACGCACCGACTGCGGTCGCGCTGCTGGATTGACCGTTACACCGAGCGCGACCTGCCACCAACGCGTGGAAGACGCTTCGCGGTCTTCCACGGGGCGGCCACCCGTCCTACGGCAGGAACAGCTCGGACTCGTAGGGTGGATATCGCGAAGCATATCCACCGCAAACGCAACACCCCGGATGGCTGCGCGTCGCGCAACCACCACGAGCATCACCGGATTGTCCCTACAGACAAAAAAGGAGAAACCCCATGCCCCGCTTTGCCGCCAACCTGTCCATGCTGTTTACCGAGATGGATTTCCTCGACCGCTTCGCCGCCGCTGCCGAAGCCGGCTTCAGCGGTGTCGAGTACCTCTTTCCCTACGACTACCCGGCCGAAGAGATCAAGGCGCGCCTGGACGCCCACAACCTGACCCAGGTGCTGTTCAACCTGCCGGCCGGCGACTGGGCCAATGGCGACCGTGGCATTGCCTGTGACCCGGAGCGGGTCGAGGAATTTCACGCCGGCGTCGACCAGGCCATCGCTTACGCCAAGGTCCTGGGCAACACCCAGATCAACTGCCTGGCGGGCATTGCACCCAAGGGCGCCGACCTCGGCAAGCTGGAGATGACCTTTATCGAGAACCTGCGTTACGCGGCGAAGAAGCTCGAAGCCGAAGGTATTCGCCTGGTGATGGAGATGATCAACACCCGCGACATCCCGCGCTTCTTCCTCAACAACACCTCGCAGGCGTTGGAGATTCGCGACAAGGTCGGCAGCACCAACCTGTTCCTGCAGTACGACATCTATCACATGCAGATCATGGAAGGGGACCTGGCGCGCACCCTCGAGACCAATCTGGCGGCGATCAACCATGTGCAGCTGGCCGACAACCCCGGCCGTAACGAGCCGGGAACCGGCGAGATCAACTACCGCTTCCTGTTCGAGCACCTGGACCGTATCGGCTACCAGGGCTGGGTTGGCTGCGAATACAAGCCGGCCACCACCACCGCGGCCGGCCTCGGCTGGATGAAAGCGCATAACGCTATCTGACCCGACCTGAACGAATCGAAGGAGAAAACCTCATGGCTAAGATTGGATTTATCGGCACCGGCATCATGGGCCTGCCTATGGCTCAGAACCTGCAGAAAGCTGGCCACAGCCTTTTTGTTTCGACTCACCACGATGCGGCCCCGGCCGCCCTGCTCGAAGCAGGCGCCGTTGGCCTGGCCAATCCGAAAGAAGTCGCGCAGGAAGCCGAGTTCATCATCGTCATGGTGCCAGACACCCCGCATGTCGAAGACGTGTTGTTCCGCGAGAACGGCATTGCCGAGGGCGTCGGCCCGAACAAGCTGGTGATCGACATGAGCTCGATCTCACCCAGCGCCACCAAGGCGTTCGCCGAGAAGATCAACGCCACGGGCGCCCAGTACCTGGATGCGCCGGTCTCTGGCGGTGAAGTTGGTGCCAAGGCTGCAACGCTGTCGATCATGGTGGGTGGTAGCGAGGACAGTTTTGCCCGCGCCCTGCCGCTGTTCCAGGCCATGGGCAAGAACATCACCCTGGTCGGCGGCAATGGTGACGGCCAGACCGCCAAGGTCGCCAACCAGATCATCGTGGCGCTGAACATTCAGGCGGTGGGCGAAGCCCTGCTGTTCGCCGCGAAGAACGGTGCCGACCCAGCCCGCGTCCGCGAAGCACTGATGGGCGGTTTCGCCGGTTCGAAGATTCTCGAAGTGCATGGCGAGCGCATGATCAAGGGCACCTTCGATCCGGGCTTCCGCATCAGCCTGCACCAGAAGGACTTGAACCTGGCTTTGGCCGGTGCCCGCGAGCTTGGCCTGAACCTGCCCAACACGGCTAACGCGCAGCAGGTCTTCAGCACCTGCGCAGCCATCGGTGGCAGCGGCTGGGATCACTCGGCGCTGATCAAGGGGCTGGAGCACATGGCCAACTTCTCGATTCGCAAGGATTAAACAGAAACTTCAGCCTTCGAGCACGTTGGCCAAGCCAAGCGGCCCACCTTCAGGGACAGACAGACCAGGTGGTGGGAACCGCAACGTTTGGCCCAGCGATGCTCAAAGGGTCGGATTGGAGTTGCGCGGGGTCGGAATCACAGCGTCCCCCACAACCTCAGCCCAGCGCACCTGCGATCCGATCGCTGCCCTCGGGCGGCACCCCTTTCGACCTGCTCGGCACGAGGAGTCACGGCCTGACTGCCGGGTGGGTCGATTCCAAACCTTAGGACTTGCTTTTGTACTTGCATAACCGAGCCCTAAGGTCTGGAATCGGGCACCTGACCTACTAGATGGAGTTGTACATGAACCTCGAACCGCAAGCCTTCCTGCGCGACCTGTTCACCGCCGCCATCGATGCCGCGCACCCGCGCCAGGTGCTGGCCGACCATTTGCCGGCAGACCGCAGCGGCCGGGCCATCGTCATTGGAGCAGGCAAAGCGGCAGCCGCCATGGCCGAAGCCATCGAAGCGGTCTGGGAAGGCGAGCTCTCCGGGCTGGTGGTAACGCGCTACGGCCACGGCGCCGACTGCCGCAAGATCGAGGTGGTGGAAGCGGCGCACCCGGTGCCGGACGATGCCGGTGAGCGCGTCGCCCGCCGGGTGCTAGAAATGGTCAGCAACCTCGAAGAAAGCGACCGGGTGATCTTTCTGCTCTCCGGCGGCGGTTCCTCACTTCTGGCACTGCCGGCCGAGGGCATCAGCCTCGCCGACAAGCAGGCGATCAACAAGGCGCTGCTGCGCTCCGGCGCGCACATCGGCGAGATGAACTGTGTACGCAAGCACCTCTCGGCGATCAAAGGCGGCCGTCTGGCCAAGGCCTGCTGGCCAGCAAGCGTCTACACCTACGCGATTTCCGACGTGCCGGGTGACGAAGCCACGGTGATCGCCTCCGGCCCGACCGTCGCGGACCCGACCACCTCGGCCCAGGCCCTGGCGATCCTGGCGCGCTATCACATCGAGATACCGCAGAATGTTCGCGCGTGGCTGGAAGATCCTCGTTCCGAGACGGTCAAGGCGGATGATCCGTGCCTGTCACGCAGCCACTTCCAGCTGATCGCCAAGCCTCAGCAATCCCTCGACGCGGCGGCCGAGAAGGCGCGCGCAGCGGGCATCACCCCACTGATTCTCGGCGACCTGGAAGGCGAAGCACGCGATGTAGCCAAGGTCCATGGCGGTATAGCTCGCCAGGTGGTGCTGCACGGTCAGCCGATCAAGCCGCCCTGCGTAATCCTCTCCGGCGGCGAAACCACGGTGACCGTGCGCGGCCATGGCTGCGGCGGCCGCAACGCCGAATTCCTCCTGAGCCTGACGGACACTCTGCAAGGGCTGCCGAATGTTTACGCACTGGCCGGCGACACCGATGGCATCGACGGCTCGGAAGACAACGCCGGCGCCTTGATGACACCCGAGAGCTACGCTCGCGCCGAGGCGCTGGGCCACAGCGCAGCAGATGCCCTGGCGAACAATGATGGCTACGGTTATTTCCAGGCGCTCGATGCGCTGCTGATGACCGGCCCGACGCGGACCAACGTCAACGATTTCCGCGCCATCCTGATCCTGCCGTCGTCCCGCTAGCGGGACACGGCAAGCAGGGTCCCTAACCACAACTGCCGATAGAGCCTGCCATGACACCCGACAAGAAGGTCAAGATTCTCGCCACCCTGGGACCGGCCACACGCAGCATCGAGGATGTGCGCGAGCTGGTGGAAAACGGCGTCAACCTGTTCCGCCTCAACTTCAGCCATGGCGAGCACGCCGACCATGCCGAACGCTTCGGCTGGATTCGCGAGGTGGAACGTCAGCTGAACCAGCCGATCGGCATCCTCATGGACCTGCAAGGGCCCAAGCTGCGCGTCGGTCGTTTTGCAGAGGGCAAGGTACAGCTCAAGCGTGGGCAAACGCTGCGTCTGGACCTCGACTCGACGCCGGGCGACAGCACGCGGGTCAACTTGCCGCACCCGGAAATCATCGATGCCCTGCAGCCCGGCATGAGCCTGCTGGTGGACGATGGCCGTCTGCGCCTGACAGTGACGGCCAAGCATGCTGATGCCATCGACACGCGCGTGGTGGCCGGTGGTGAGCTGTCCGACCGCAAGGGTGTAAACGTGCCAGAGGCGGTGCTGGAGTTGAGCCCGCTGACCGAGAAGGATCGGCGTGATCTGGCCTTTGGCCTGGAGCTGGGTGTCGACTGGGTGGCGCTGTCATTCGTCCAGCGGCCACAGGACATTCATGAAGCACGCGAACTGATCGGCGACCGCGCCTTCCTGATGGCCAAGATCGAGAAACCCTCAGCCGTGCAGCACCTGCGCGAAATCGCGCGGCTGTGCGATGCGATCATGGTGGCGCGGGGCGACCTGGGCGTCGAAGTGCCCGCGGAAAACGTCCCGCGCATTCAGCGCAATATCGTACGCACCTGCCGCCAGCTGGGCCGGCCGGTGGTGGTGGCGACGCAGATGCTCGAATCGATGCGCTTCTCCCCGGCACCGACCCGTGCCGAGGTGACTGATGTGGCCAACGCCGTGGCCGAAGGCGCCGACGCGGTGATGCTCTCGGCGGAAACCGCCTCCGGCGAGTACCCGCTGGAAGCGGTGAGCATGATGAGCAAGATCATCCGCCAGGTGGAAAGCGGCCCGGACTACCAGGCTCAGCTGGACGTCAATCGGCCAAGCGCCGAGGCCACCCTGCCCGATGCGATCAGCTGCGCCATTCGCCGGATCAGCGGCATTCTGCCGGTTGCGGTGCTGGTCAATTACACCGAGTCAGGCCGCTCCAGCCTGCGCGCTTCGCGCGAGCGACCGGCCACGCCAATCCTGAGCCTGACGCCGAACCTGACGACCGCACGCAAGCTGACCGTGGCCTGGGGCGTGTACTCGGTGATCGATGCACGCATGTATGACATGGAGCATGTCTGCCTCAATGCGCTCGAACTGGCCCGCGCCCAGGGCATGGCGGGCACCGGGGATACTGTGGTGATCACGGCGGGCGTGCCGCTGGGGCAGTCTGGCACCACCAACTCGCTGCGCATCGAAATGCTCAACTGACCCTCCAGACAACCTCACCGGCGCAGCGCAGCTCCGCCGGTGAGGGTCTGTTCGCCCTTTTCTCACGACACGCCCATGCCCCCTCGTTTTTCGCAGTTGTTGCGCTCGATGCTCAACGGGATCAGCCAAATCTTCTTGCAGCGCCACCTGGGCTGCGGCCTGCTGATCCTCTTTGCAATCGCGCTGCATGACCTGGCGTTTCTGGCGGGCGCCCTCCTCGGCCTGCTGAGCGGCACCTTGTCGGCGTGGCGCCTCGGTTATCCACCTGAGGATATCGAAACCGGTCTCTACGGCTACAACGCCGCGCTACTAGGGCTTCTGATCACACTGATGCTCGGTCTGGCGCCGCTCGCCTGCCTGCTGATCGTCATGTCTGGCGCGTTGTCGAGCGCCGTGCAGCACCACCTGCTCAGACGGATGCGTGAGCGGCGTAGCTTGCCGGGTTTCACCCTCTCCTTCGTCCTCTTGGGATGGTTGGCCATGGGGCTATCAGGTGTTCTGGAAAGCGTTGTCGAGGCGCGCACACCCGAGCATCAGCTGGATGGCTGGGGCGCGCTGGGGGGAATAATGCGCGGGGTGGGCCAGGTCTTGTTTCTCGCCGACCCCATGGCGGGGCTGTGCCTGTTCGCGGCGTTACTGCTGGCTGATCGACGTGCTGCAGTGTGGACACTGTGCGGCTCGGCAGTAGGCATCTTTATGGCACTGCTGGCCGGAACTTCCGAGCCGTCAGCGCTGGCCGGACTGGCTGGCTACAACCCGGCGCTCGCCGCTCTGGCGTTGAGTCAGGTTCACCGCTCGGCACTGGCGCCAGCACTGGGCATCGGCTTGGCGATCATTTTCCGGCTGTTCTTCGATCAGCTCGGCCTGCCGCCACTGACCATGCCCTTCATTCTCGCCTGCTGGGCGGTCACGCTGGGTAAACGTCAGTATCAGCGCCAGGGCGAGTTGCAGCCGAGCTGAGGGTTAGCCCCTGGTGGCGCGTGGGTCCTGGTCCCGCGGGTAGGTTCGTTCTTCTTCGATCTTGCCGTCGAGGGTATGGATTTTCACCGAGGCGGTGCGCAGCTTCATGTAATCACGGGTCTCGTTGATGATGTCTTCCTTCGTCGAGGCTTCAAGCAGCGCGCGTTTATCGCCTTCCTCACGCAGCACCCAGCGATCGTCATCGTGCGTGATGTGGTAGTTCTCCATGTTGCCTCCCTCTGTTTATTGAACGTTGAAGTTATAGAACGCTTCGGTTGATGACGGTTCGATTGGCTGTTGATCGACACCACCACTTGAGGTGCAAAAAACCCAACAAGGTTATAAAAACCCACATCATCAGGGTGCGAAATACCACGAATCGCTTTAAGCCCTTGATTCTGGTCAATTCCAGCCTGGAACGATTATTGAAACAGCTCCAGTACCTGTCTGGGACGCGTGGTCGCCACGCTGCCAACCAGAGACAGCGTTACCAATAATTGGAGTTTCCCATGCTTTGCGCCGAACACCGTGCCCTAATTACCGCTACTGTCCCGTTGCTCGAAAGCGGCGGCGAAGCCCTCACCGACCACTTCTACAAACTGATGCTGGCCGAGCACCCAGAGGTTCGTCCGCTGTTCAACCAAGCCCACCAGGCCAGCGGTGACCAGCCGCGTGCGCTGGCCAATGGCGTGCTGATGTATGCCAAACACATCGACCGCCTCGATCAGCTCGGCGGGCTGGTCTCACAAGTGGTCAACAAGCATGTCGCGCTGCAGGTTCTGCCGGAGCACTACCCGATTGTGGGCGGATGCCTGCTGCGAGCGATCCGCGAGGTGCTCGGGGCCGAGATCGCCACCGACGAAGTCATCGACGCATGGCGTGCCGCTTATCAGCAGCTTGCCGACATCCTGATCGGCACCGAGGAACAGCTCTATCGCCAGACCGCCGAGGCGCCCGGCGGCTGGCGCGGCGCGCGGCATTTCCGGATCGCACGCAAGGTGCCTGAGAGCGCAGAAATCACCTCTTTCTACCTTGAGCCGGAGGATGGCGAACCCGTGGTGGCGCATGAACCGGGCCAGTACATCGGTCTGCGCCTGCTGGTCGATGGGCAGGAGATCCGCCGCAACTATTCGCTATCGGCTGCGAGCAATGGCCGTGACTACCGGATCAGCGTTAAACGTGAACCCGGCGGTGTGGCCTCCAACACGCTACATCAAATGCAGCTTGGCGAGACGCTGGAGCTGTTCGCGCCGGCTGGCGACTTCGTCTTGCAGCCCAGCGACAAGCCGCTGGTACTGATCAGTGGCGGCGTCGGCATCACCCCGACGCTGGCGATGCTCGAAGTCGCCCTCGGCACCAGCCGACCGATTCACTTCATCCACTGCGCACGCAACGCGGAAGCCCACGCCTTCCGCGCGACCATCGACCAGCTCGCCGAGCAGCACGTCCAACTAAAGCGTTTTTATTGCTACGACGAGCACCGTGGCGATGAGCATCAACCAGACGCCATCGGCCTGTTGACCGAAGCACGACTGGACGCCTGGTTGCCCGCCGAGCGCGACCTGGATGCGTATTTCCTAGGCCCGAAACCATTCATGGCGGCGGTTCGTCGGCAACTGCACGCACTCGGCGTGCCGGCCCAGCAGCTGCGCCATGAGTTCTTTGGGCCAGCAAGCGCGCTGGAGTAAACCGGACGGGTCGGCCTCATGGCCGGCCCTCTCGCATCACCGAAACGAGGTGTCTCCCATGCTTATGCAACCGCTCGACTCGTACCGCCTTTTACTATTCGCCAACCTGTCGATGGCGTTGGGCGTACTTCTGCTCCTGCTGGGTATCGCCGGTGCTTATGTCGTCGATGACCAACTTCAGCTCGGAGCGGTGGTGGCGAGCCACGCCCTGGTGATCCTGGGGCCGACCGCGCTGAAGATCGGTTACGTGATGCGGCTGCTGGCACAGCGCCAACTCGCGCTGGTCGCCTGATCGGGCCGATAGTCGATGCAATTCTGTGAATTCAAATACGCCACACGCTAATTGCCGTTCCGTTGTACTTGCAGTTAGCCATGTCGCGGCTTCATCTGTAACCACTCGTCCGCAGGCCATATAAAACGGAAACTACTGGCGTGCTCCTCGGCTCTGAAATCCTGAAGGCTGATGAAGTTGTTCAGCCCCGCAGAAGTCTTGTCCATTGAGGAGAGAAAGACATGGCAAATAAAAATCCTGGCAACTTCGCAAACGACCGCGAAAAAGCGTCTGAAGCAGGTAAGAAGGGCGGCCATAACAGCGGTGGCAACTTCGCCAATGACCGCGAAAAGGCCTCCGAAGCTGGCCGCAAGGGTGGACAGAATAGCCACGGCGGCGGTCGCAACAGCAAAAGCTGATCGATATAGAAAACAAAAAGGGCAAAGATTAAAAATCTTTGCCCTTTTTGTTGTCCGCTATTTTGCGTAGACAATTACCGCATTTCTGGCTGGCGCATTTCTTACGACAATAAACCGGCACCGGCCCTGGATCACTTATTTGAATTTTATTTAGCTTAAACAAATACAGACTTTCAGCAGAGGAAGTTTTCATATGAACATTTCAAATCATGACCACTCATCGTCCAATCTCGGAGACGAAGCGCCGCCAGGAACGCCCGGGACGGGTGAAAATATCTGCCCCGTTTGCAACGGCAGCGGCCGTACCGAGGCAGGGGAATGTAAAAATTGCGGCGGCACCGGTAAGGTGATCGAAGGCATCGGCGGAGCCTGATCCGCCTCCGCAACCAGGAAGCAACTCATGCGTGGCAGCGCCTTTTCCGAACGAATCATCCAGAGCCTGCTCGACACCGACTATTACAAGCTGACCATGATGCAGGCAGTGCTTCACCACTACCCCAATGCGGAGGTGGAGTGGGCCTTCCGCAGTCGATCCGAAGAGGACCTGACGCCATACCTGGGTGCTATCCGCGAGCAACTGGAGGCCTTGGCGGAGCTGCGATTCGAACCGCAAGAGCTGGCATTTCTGGAACGCATTCCCTACATGCAGCCAGACTTCATTCGCTTCCTCGGGCTGTTCCGCTTTGATCCCCGCTACGTGCGACTGGAGCTTGATGACGGCGAGCTGGTGATCTACCTGCGCGGTCCCTGGCTGCACGTAATCCTCTTCGAGGTGCCGCTGCTGGCAATCATCAGCGAGGTGCGCAACCGTGCTCGCTATCCGCAGGTGACCCTGGACCAGGCGACCGACCGCCTGGAAGAGAAGCTGCAGTGGCTGCGCGAAGAAGCCACGCCCGACGAGCTGGCCGGTTTCAAGCTGGCCGACTTCGGTACCCGTCGGCGCTTTTCGTTCGGCGTACAGGCTGCGGTGGTCAAACGGCTGAGCGAGACCTTTCCCGGTCACTTTGTCGGCACCAGCAACGTGTATCTGGCGCACACCCTGGACCTCAAACCCATGGGCACCATGGCCCATGAGTGGATCATGGCCCATCAACAACTCGGCCCACGGCTGATCGACAGTCAGAGCGCGGCTTTAGACTGCTGGGCGCGTGAATACCGTGGCGCACTGGGCATCGCCATCACCGACTGCATCACCATGGACGCCTTCACCGCAGATTTTGATTTGTATCTGGCGAAGCTGTTCGACGGCCTGCGCCATGACTCCGGTGATCCGGTCGAATGGGCTGAAAAAGCGATCGCCCATTACCGACGGCTGGGTATCGACCCTATGACCCGCCAACTGGTCTTCTCCGACGGTTTGGATTTTCCGAAGGCGCTTGGTATCTATCGCGCCCTAGCCGGGCGCAGTAACACCAGCTATGGCATCGGCACCCAGCTGACGTGTGACATACCGGGGGTCGAGCCGACCAACATGGTGATCAAGATGACCAGCTGCAATGGTCAGCCAGTGGCAAAGATATCCGACTCACCCGGCAAGACCATGTGTCGCGATGAAGCCTTCATCAGCTATCTCATGCACGTGTTCGATGTGAATCGCTGAATACGCTCAGGCGGCTGACAGAGGCGTTTCGGACGGTATCTCGCCAGCAGCCTCGAAACACAGGCGGTTGCGTCCGGAGGTTTTAGCCAGATACATCCGCTTGTCCGCCAGGTCCAACAGTTCTTCTGCGCTTTCGACAAAATCAACGCAACGCTCAGCCAAACCAATACTGGCGGTCAGCGGGCTGCCGTCCGGGCGCCTACCGAGGCTCGATCGGATCATGCGACTCAACGCCAGGCGCGCCTGTTCCCGATCGGTGTCAGGCATGATCACAACGAACTCTTCCCCACCCCAGCGCAGCAACGTATCGGTGCTACGCAAACTGGCCAGCATCTGCTGGGTGCACTCGCGCAACACCAGGTCCCCAGCTTCGTGACCGTAGTTATCGTTGATCTGCTTGAAATGATCGAGATCGATAAAGGCAACGGCCAGGCCGGTGTCGTGACGCCGAGCGGTGTCCCATTGCAGCTTCAGGATCTCCTGCCCGCTGCCGCGCGAAAACACGCCGGTGAGCGGGTCGCGGATAGCTTGGCGTACCAGTGCGATCATGAACGCCAACTGACTGAGGCTTGCCAGTGAGGTGACCCCGGCGATCAAGATCAGCAACCAGAATCCACCCGCGTAAGAAGGCCAGTTGAGCGTCGTCCATGACAGATAACCCGCCAATGCATGCGCGAGAAGCAGGACGGACGCCATTACCAGATTCTCTAACAGGGTCAGCGGGAAGATGGCCAACCCGGCCATCAGTACGAAGGGCAGGAACGCATAACCGGTGGCGACCACGGCGGAGGCCTGGGTAAGTTGATAGCCCCCAAGCAGCGTATGCGAAGCGATGTAAAAGACCGTCGGAATGGCGAACAGCAGCGCAACGGCCCGATAGGCATCAAACAAATTGCCGCTGGGCCGATAGAACAGCAGCAGGCAGGCGAAGGCAGCGCAGGCCAGCAGGCGAAAGGTAGCCAGGCCGAGCCAGAGTGGGTAAGTGAAGACCATCAGGTCGATGATCCCCCACACGGGTGTCAGCACTGCAAAGAGAAACGCGAACAGCCGGACCCGGTTGACGATCAGGGTCGCGCGGCGCTGACTCATCAGCATCGAGTGACGGTGCGGAATGACCAGCTTCATGAACTCAGTGGACTTGAGCTCACTGGGCAGCAGCGTAGCCAGGCGGCTCAAAAGCAGATCGATCAAGGACGGCATTTTTTTATAATCACCCGACTGAAGCATTGGAACGGCCATCCACGTCTTCGTGCCGACCGCGCCGAATGGTAGCACTTTGCCATACGCCCATCGCATCAGCGACGGACGGTGCCAACCCTGAGTTCGCACCAGAGGCCGTTAACAAAAAATAGCTCGGTAGAAATCCCCATGTTTCATGCGGCTTTGGTGCCATTCTGGTTAGCGGCCTGTGGCAATCGGTCTGTAGCGCTAGCGTCATAAAAACTTTGTAACAAGGCGTTTTGAGAATTTTCTCGGGTCCGTAATCCATTCGAGCGATACCAAGCCGTCCGGCAAATGACGCTTTAGAGCGCTTATGCCTCCTTCAATTGGCGACTAGCTTGAACGGAGTCGGAGCTTCGACTTCGACTGCCAAACAAGAACAATAAGGAGATACCCGTGCAGAGCGCTCTCAAGCCACTCGCCCTTGCCATCTTGCTGGCGGGCGTATCCGTTGCAGCACATGCGGAGACCAGCCCGTACAGCCAATTCGTCAACTTCGGCGACTCGCTGAGTGATGCTGGCAACTTTCCAGACGTCGGCAGTCCTCTATTAGGGGGCAATCCAACCGGCGGTCTGCGCTTTACCAATCGCACTGGCCCGACCTATGCGGCCAACAACACCGAATATGCGGGACAGGTTGTTACCCAAGTACTCGCCAACCGCCTGGGCCTTCAGTCGCTGCCATCGACCCCAATCCTGCCGCGCCTTCTGACGGGCAATCCAGACGGTACCAACTACGCGGTAGGTGGTTACCGTACGGATCAGATCCTTGACTCACTCATTGGCACCTCGACGGTCGACGCCGGAGGCGGGCTGACACGCAGCCGGCCTGGGTATCTGGTGCAAAACCCGCAGGTCGACCCGAATGGGCTGTACTACCTCAACGGTGGCGCCAACGATATATTTCAACTTCAAGCCAGGCCGACGACCATGGCGCTGGCAGCGGCGAACATGGTTCAGGCGGTAGGCGCGCTGCAGAACGCAGGCGCCCGCTACATCATCATTTCCGACCTGCCCGATGTCGGTAATACCCCGCTAGGGACACAACTTGGGACCAGCGCATTTCTCAACAGCCTGAGCGACAGTTTCAACGCCGAGCTCGCTGCAGGACTGCAGGCACAAGGGGGCAACTACGTTCTGTTAAACAACCGTCTATTGCTTTCTGAAGTTCGCGCAGACCTTGCTCGCTACGGATTCGACCCCACTATCAACCAGACCGCGGTTTGCTTTGATGGGGGCAATTGTCCGCTAGATCCGACTTATGGCCTGGGTACCGCAAACGCGGATCCAAGCCGTTTGTTGTTCAACGATGCGGTCCACCCAACCACCGCAGTCCACCAGATAAGCGCTGACTATATCTACTCCATTCTTTCAGCACCGGCAGAGGTATCACTGCTACCAGAGATGGGCCGTTCGGCGCTGCGCAACCACCTCCAGTTACTCGACAACGAACTCGCTGCCCAGCGTGGCAACTGGCAATCGGTAGGCGGCTGGCGAACCTTCGTTCAAGGAGGTTACAACCGTCCCGAGTACGACGGTTTCGGAGGCGGCGATGGGGACAGCCCGACCCTGGCGATTGGACTGAGCAACCGTGTCAGCGAGCACTGGCTGGCGGGACTCAGTCTGGGCCTGGCGCAGAACTCCCTCAGCCTCGGTGCAGGGGACTCGGACTACGATATGCGCAGCTTTCTGGCGAGCGCGTTTGCCAGCTATCAACAAGACCGGTTTTTCGCTGACCTCAATGCCAGCGCGGGCTACCTTGACTACGATTCACTGGACCGCACCTTTTCCCTCGGCGTAGCGGAACGCTCAGAAAAAGGCAGTACTGAAGGCATGGTCTGGGGCGTGTCCGCCAAAACCGGATTCAACCTGATGCAGATGGGGGATCCAGTAGAGTTCGGCCCGTTCATCGGTGCCAGCTATCAGAAAATCGACGTCGACGGTTATAGAGAGCAAGGCGCCAGCTCGACCGCTTTAAGCTACGAAGACCAAGAGCTGGAATCACTTCGTTTGTCGGTCGGACTATTTGGTACTTATGCAGTGTCGGAGCGCACTCGGCTGTTTGGCGAGGTCGCCCGCGAGGTCGAGCGCGAGGATGAGCAGCGCGAAGATCTGCGTATGTCATTGAATAGCGTGCCGACTAATAGCTTTGAGCTGCCGGGTGCGACCCCGACGGGCGACCAGACCCGTTTCAGTGTCGGTATCGCGCACCAACTGACGACAGGCCTCAGCGTCCGAGCCAACTACAACTACCAAGGCAACGACAACCGCAACCAGGGTGTCGGATTATCCCTGGCGCTGGACTTGTAAACCGCCACTCCTCCTTTGGCTGACTCGCCTGGCCGCTGCGTAACATACGCAGCGGCGTTTTTTATCCAGGCTTGCCTAGCGCTGGTCTATCTGTTGCTGGAGGTTGGCAATCTGCCCCTGCAGCGTGTTGATGTTGCGGGTCATCTGGGCTCTGAACGCATCGAACTCTGACGTCACTACGCCTGGCGTAGCGGCAGGCCGGTTATCCAATTCACTGCGCAAGATGAGCACGTCCTGCTCTAAGCGACTGATCGCCTGGCTGGCATCGCCCCTCTGCTTCAACGCTGCGACGTCCTTGCTCAGCCCGTCAATTCGGCCAGACAGCTTGCCCAGCTCGTCCACCGAACCCTTCAGCGCCGACATCGATGACGTGAGCGCGGCCTGATCACTTGCAACCTTTTTAACGGTATCGGCGAGCGTGGCTGTTGCAGACTGATGCCCTCGCACGTCAGTGGCGATGCGCTCGATCTGTCCACCCTGTTCGTCTAGGCGCTTGTCCTGATTACCCTGTTTGCCGGTCAGGCTCTGCTGCTGGGTAGTGATAGCCCGCTGTTGCTCAGCCAAGTCCAGCGCCTGTTTTTCAAGCTGCTTGATGCGCAGCTTTAATGCCTCGCCTTCGGTGGTGACGCTGGATTCGGTCGCCACGATCTTGCCGGAGATATCCTGCAGCCGGCCGGTCGCGTCTTCGCTGATGCGTGCGAAACTTTCTTGCGTGGCCACCAGCTGAGCCTCGAGCCTGGATACCTGCTGCAGGCCCCACCAACCCAACGCGATCAGCAAGCCGAACAGCACCAGAATCAGGAACCACAGCGGCGCAGTGCTGGCGGCACGGCGCTTCTGGCGCGGCCGCGCATCGTCGGCAGCCTGACTCGTCGACTTGCTGATCGGCTCTAGCTCCGGCGCTGGGTACGGATCGCGATCGCGGCCGGCGGTCAGGCTGGGTATGTTGTCCAGTTCGTCGTGAGCATCGTTGCGCATGGGGTACCTTTAAGGGCGCGAAGCAAGAGACAGCGCGCAGTATAACGATTCAACTGAGTCTCTTCAGCGCCATCGCCTGTCCGGAACCTGCACCTGGAACAGGCGTTCCATGCCGAGGCGATTCAAGACTGTGCAAACCGACAGCAACGGGCACTGGTCAGCACCTCGCTGCGTCATGCTGATGCAAAGCGCATTCAGGCGGTAAAGCCAGTTGCGACGCACCTCTAATAGTTTTCCTAAGCAAAACAGGCAATCCAAACAGCAACTGGTACGCCTGTTGCTTGAGCACTCATGCCAGCGGATAGCGCTTTCCGACACGGATGTCGGGCCACGACGCCAAGAACGGCCGATAGATTGGAGGATGAATCGTCATGGAGTTCAACAAGTCCGTACTGGATTGCATGCAGCAGCTGCGCCGTCGACTGCGTGACGAGCAGCAGCTGAACATTCGTCTGAGCCAACCGGATGCGATCCAGGCCATGCTGACCGCCTGTCTCTGCTCCGGCGACGAGATGACGCGGGACCTGGGCAGACAACTGGCCACGTACAGCGATATGCCCGCCCTTTTTACCCCGCCGCCCACGCCAGCAGACCGTAGCGGCCCCTCGGTACGCATCTACCGCGGCCAGCGAGTCCTTGGCTAATCCGTCTTAATAGATCAACCATTGCTTGGCCGAGCATGACAGCTGCCGTGTGAGTTCGCCGAGCAACTCACCGCCGTTGCGCCAATGGTGCCAATACAGCGGCACATCAATCGGTTCGCCCGGATAAACATCAACCAATTCCCCGCTCGCCAGTTCCGCGCGTACCTGCAGTTCAGGCACCAACCCCCAACCCATGTCGCTTTGCAGCAGCCGGACAAAGCCTTCGGATGACGGGCATAGATGATGACTGAACGCCCCCTTCAGGCCTAACGCCTCTAGATAGCGGTGCTGCAGCTGGTCATCAGGGCCGAATACGATCGCCGGGGCCTTTAATAAGGCCTCGACCGGCGCGTCCGGCTTGAGGTGCCGGGCAACGTAGGCGGGACTGGCAAGCGCGCGGTAGCGCATGGCGCCAAGAAATTCACTGCGCGCACCTGCCAACGGCCGTTCGACTGCACAAACACACGCAGCAACCTCCCCCGCTCGCATCCGCTTGAGCCCGACATCCTGATCCTCCAACACGTGATCGAGCACCACGCCATAACGGGTGCAAAAAGGTGCGACGGCACCCGGCCACCAGGTAGCCAGGCTGTCGGAGTTCAGCGCGATGCGCAGTCGCTCCGGCAGTCGGCTCTCGTCCAGCCCCGGAATCTGCCCCTGCAAATCACGTTCGAGCAGACGTACCTGCTGCACATGGTTAAGCAAACGCCGACCAACCTCAGTTGGCTGGGGTGGCGAAGCGCGTAAAAGCACCGGCTGCCCCAACCGAGCCTCGAGCAGCTTTATGCGCTGCGACACGGCCGACTGCGACAGTCCCAACGACTGCGCAGCGCGATCAAATCCGGCTTGCTCAACCACCGCCGCCAAAGCGACCAGTAACTTGTAATCGAACATTCGATTTCCTTATGAGGTATTACCGAATTTCGTTTTTCTTATAGGCCAACAGCACCGAAACTGCGAGCATCTCTTGACGACAGGGCAACGCATCATGTGGCAGAGCTACTTTAACGGGCTTCTAATCACCGCCGGACTGATCATTGCGATCGGCGCGCAGAATGCATTTGTCCTGGCGCAGAGCCTGCGCCGCGAGCACCATCTACCGGTAGCTGCGCTCTGCATCCTCTGCGACATTCTGTTGGTCAGCGTTGGCGTCTTCGGTCTCGCTGCGGTACTGGCAGAAAATCCAGTGCTGCTACAAATCACGCGATGGGGAGGCGTGCTGTTCTTGCTGGTCTACGGTGCCATTGCGTTGCGCCGTGCAGCGCGCCCACAAGCCTTGCTGGAAAACGCCCAACGCGGACCGCGCTCACTGCAGAGCGTGTTGCTCGCCGCCTTGGCCGTGACGTTGCTAAACCCGCACGTCTACCTCGATACGGTACTGCTGATCGGCTCCCTCGGCGCGCAGCAACCCGAGCCCGCGGCTTATACGCTGGGCGCCGCGAGCGCCTCGACTCTGTGGTTTCTGATTCTTGCACTGGGGGGCGCCTGGCTTGCACCTTGGCTGGCGCGGCCGCTGACCTGGCGACTGATCGATCTGGGCGTGGCGACCATGATGTTCACGGTAGCCGCACAGCTTGTTGTCCTGGCCTAAGGAACGCCCAGTGTAATCGGAGGTCCACGCAGAGGGCCTCGGACATCCTCTCCCCCTGCGCCAGAACCTTGTTACAAGGCTCTGGCCCTGGCTTTTCCACACAGTTGACGCGTGGTTTTGCCACAGGCTGAGTGCTATGATCGTTGGTCCGCGGGCATGGAGTGGAACGCTTCAGCCCGCCATTGCGGCCGCCCGTGATCGGCCGAAGAATGCGCAAGCATATAGCGAGCGAAGGGAAAGACAGGCGTAAACGGACGAACATCAATGCAGTAGTTTTCTCCGTTCCGCGAGGCGCTGGTTACCAGTGCAGACTGCCTCCTTCCGAGCCGCATCTATTCTCGACACCTGAGCAGGAGATACACCATGGCTTTCGAATTGCCGCCGCTTCCGTTTGAAAAGAACGCCCTCGAGCCGCACATTTCCGCTGAAACCTTTGAATATCACCATGGCAAGCATCATCAGGCCTACGTGACCAACCTGAACAACCTGGTCCCAGGCACCGAGTTCGAAGGCAAGGATCTGGAAACCATCATCAAGACCTCTTCCGGTGGCATCTTCAACAATGCCGCTCAGGTTTGGAACCACACCTTCTTCTGGAACTGCATGGCCCCGAATGCCGGCGGCGAGCCAACTGGCGCCCTGGCTGATGCCATCAATGCTTCTTTCGGATCCTTCGACAAGTTCAAGGAAGAGTTCACCAAGACCGCAATCGGCACCTTCGGCTCCGGCTGGGCCTGGCTGGTGAAGAAGTCCGACGGCAGCGTCGGCCTGGCGAGCACCATCGGTGCCGGCAACCCGATGACCGCTGGTGACAAGCCGCTGCTGACCTGCGACGTCTGGGAGCACGCTTATTACATCGACTACCGCAATGCCCGTCCGAAGTTCGTCGAGGCATTCTGGAACGTTGTTAACTGGGACTTCGTCGCGAAGAATTTCGCCGGCTGAGCCTAGGCCTGCTTGAAGAGCTGGACTGCCGGCCCTTCGCGCAACTAAAAATGCCCGCATTCATGCGGGCATTTTTTTGCTTAAGCGGAATGAAACGGCATCTGCTCGAGCGAATAAGACTCTAGCCATCTTGGTTCGAGGCATTGCACGACGGGAAGCAGATCAGTACTGGCAAGCGCAGGACGCGCAGCCGGGACGCCGCCAGATGGCGCCAGCCCTATGCCGGACTATTCCATATCGCAAAGATGATGCGAGCGGCAGTCACTACCGCCCGCCAGGGCTCTTGAAGCTCGTGAAGTCCAATCAGGCCTTGGGCAAGGTCACGCCACGCTGGCCCTGATATTTACCACCGCGATCCCGGTAAGAGGTTTCGCACTCTTCATCCGACTCCAGGAACAGCATCTGTGCCACGCCTTCGTTGGCGTAGATCTTCGCTGGCAAGGTGGTGGTGTTGGAGAACTCCAGCGTCACGTGCCCTTCCCACTCGGGCTCAAGCGGCGTGACGTTGACGATGATCCCGCAACGGGCATAGGTGCTCTTACCCAGGCAAATGGTCAGCACGTTGCGCGGAATGCGGAAGTATTCGACCGTACGCGCCAGCGCAAAAGAATTCGGCGGGATGATGCAGACGTCACTCTTTACGTCGACAAAGCTTTTCTCGTCGAAGTTCTTAGGGTCGACGACTGCCGAATTGATGTTGGTGAATATCTTGAATTCGTCAGCGCAGCGCACATCGTAGCCATAGCTGGAGACGCCGTAGGAAATCAGGCGCTCGCTGCCCTCGGTCCGCACCTGGCGTTCCACGTAGGGCTCGATCATGCCGTGCTCCTGGGCCATCCGGCGAATCCACTTATCCGATTTGATGCTCATGGCGGGCGTCCTGATTTGGCTGATGGTCGTTTAGATAGAGGCGTGTATCTTACCGAGCACATGGAGCCGGTTCAAAGGCCACGAACCGGGTCCATGCGTCGCATCTCTGGCGCTTCGGGCGGAAACTGAAAATAATGCTCGCAATGCGACAGAAATGGAGTATCTTTCATTGGCTGCTGCTGCATGTGTCACCGTGAATCGCTACATGTTTAGATTTCGATCCGATCATTGCTACGACTCCTAACTCCTTGCACACAGTCACCGTTCGGGGTATTTGCCCGTTCAAATCATCTCTACACCTTGTTCAAGGAGACATTTCAAATGTCCAATCGCCAAACCGGTACCGTTAAGTGGTTCAACGATGAGAAAGGCTTCGGCTTCATCACTCCGCAATCCGGTGACGACCTCTTCGTACACTTCCGCGCCATCCAAGGCGACGGTTTCAAGAGCCTGAAAGAAGGCCAGCAAGTTTCCTTCGTCGCTACTCGCGGCCAGAAGGGCATGCAAGCTGAGGAAGTTCAGGTTATCTAACCTGAAGCTTTTCTGCTGAAAAAGCCCCGCTTCGGCGGGGCTTTTTTATGCCTGCGATTTACTGTATTCAGCGTCAGAGGGCGGCAGCCTCCCTCCAAGGACGATTCTACTCAGTCGATCAGACCTCCTCGGTCGACCAAGGCGACGCACAGAGCGCCGCCATACCGAAGGTCAGTCGTCGGACACAGTGATGTTTGGCATCGACTGCGCAATGATCTGCCCGCTCTGGGAAATCCGCGCACCCACACTGCGTGCCATCTGCTGATAGATCATCGCGATCTGGCTTTCCGGATCGGCAATGGTGGTTGGGTTACCTGCGTCAGCCTGGCTGCGGATTGCCATGGAAAGTGGTAACGAAGCCAGCAGCTCAACGTTGTACTGCGTTGCCAGCTTCTCACCACCCCCTTCGCCGAACAGATGCTCGGCATGCCCACAATTCGAGCAGATGTGGATGGCCATGTTTTCCACCACACCGAGCACAGGGATGTTCACCTTGCGGAACATCTCCACGCCTTTCTTGGCATCCAGCAGGGCCAGATCCTGCGGCGTCGTGACGATAACCGCACCCACCACCGGCACCTTCTGCGCCAAGGTCAGCTGGATATCACCCGTACCCGGCGGCATGTCCACCACGAGATAGTCGAGATCATTCCAGGCCGTCTGAGTGATCAACTGCAGCAAGGCACCGGAGACCATCGGGCCTCGCCAGACCATCGGCGTCTTGTCGTCGGACAGGAAGGCCATCGACATGACCTGAACGCCATGCGCTTCCAACGGGATGAATGCCTTATTGTCGCGGATTTCCGGTCGCGTACCTTCGGGAATGCCAAACATGATGCCCTGGCTAGGCCCGTAGATATCCGCATCCAACACGCCCACCCGCGCCCCTTCGCGCGCAAGCGCCAGCGCCAGGTTGGCAGCCGTGGTCGATTTACCGACGCCGCCCTTGCCGGACGCGACGGCAATGATGTTTTTGACGTTGGCCAGTGCCTCAACCTGGTCCTGCGCCTTGTGTGAGCGGATCACACAGTCGACCTGCACATCCGCGCGGGTCACGCCGTCGAGCTGCTCAATGGCCATCGCCAGCATCTGCGCCCAACCGCTGCGAAACAGCCCAGCCGCGTAGCCCAATTCGATCTGCACGCTAACGTGATCACCCACTACATCAATGGAACGCACGCAACCAGCAGCCACCGGGTCCTGGTTCAGGTTAGGGTCGGTGTACTGGCGCAGTACGGCTTCGACAGCTTCGCGTGTGACGGTCATGACTACTCCCAAGAAAACCTACTAAAACAGACGGGCATCTTACCCCGTGCCGCCACAAGGGCTCATCAAGCGCGTCAATGTGGCGCGGCACTCGCTATTCGACCCGTGCCGTCCGCACCAGTGCGGATGAAAAAAAACTGCGTGACCTTTATAGTGGCCGACTCACTTCGCAACCTCGACTGCAGACTTTCCCATGTCCGAAGCTCGCCAAATCCTCGTCACCAGTGCCCTGCCCTACGCCAACGGTTCGATTCACCTTGGCCACATGCTCGAGTACATCCAGACGGACATGTGGGTGCGGTTCCAGAAGCTTCGCGGCAACCAGTGCATATACGTCTGTGCGGACGACGCGCATGGCTCGGCCATCATGCTGCGCGCCGAAAAGGAAGGCATCACGCCTGAGCAACTGATCGCCAACGTGCAGGCCGAGCACAGTGCCGACTTCGCCGACTTCCTGGTCGACTTCGACAACTTTCATTCGACCCACTCGGAAGAAAACCGCGAGCTGTCGAGCCTGATCTACACCAGGCTGCGCGACGCCGGCCACATCGCCACGCGCTCGGTCACCCAATATTTCGACCCGGAAAAGGGCATGTTCCTCGCCGACCGCTTCATCAAGGGCACCTGCCCGAAATGCGCGGCCGAGGATCAGTATGGCGACAACTGCGAAAAGTGCGGCGCCACTTACGAACCCACCGAACTGAAGAACCCGCGCTCGGCCATCTCAGGCGCCACCCCAGTGCTGCGCGACTCCAAGCACTTCTTCTTCAAGCTGCCCGATTTCGAGGCGATGCTCAAAGAGTGGACCCGCAGCGGCAGCCTCCAGGATTCGGTCGCCAACAAGATCGCAGAATGGCTCGACGGCGGCCTACACGAGTGGGACATCTCCCGCGATGCGCCCTACTTCGGTTTCGAGATTCCGGATGAGCCGGGTAAGTACTTCTACGTCTGGCTGGATGCGCCCATCGGCTACATGGCGAGCTTCAAGAACCTCTGTACACGTCGCCCTGAGCTGAATTTCGATGCTTTCTGGAACAAGGATTCCAGCGCCGAGCTGTACCACTTCATCGGCAAGGACATCATCAACTTCCACACCCTGTTCTGGCCCGCCATGCTCGAAGGTGCCGGTTTCCGCAAGCCCACCGCCGTCGCGGTGCATGGTTACCTCACGGTGAACGGGCAGAAGATGTCCAAATCGCGGGGCACCTTTATCAAAGCGCGCACCTATCTCGATCACCTGAACCCCGAGTACCTGCGCTACTACTACGCGGCCAAGCTGGGCCGTGGCGTCGATGACCTGGATCTGAACCTCGAAGACTTCGTGCAGAAGGTCAACTCCGACCTGGTGGGGAAGGTCGTAAACATCGCCAGCCGTTGTGCCGGCTTTATTCACAAGGGCAACGGCGGTGTGATGGTCGACCGCAATGCCGCACCGGAATTGACCGACGCCTTCCAGAGCGCCGCACCGTCCATTGCCGATGCTTACGAGAACCGTGACTTCGCCCGCGCCATGCGCGAAATCATGGCGTTGGCTGACCGCGCCAATGCCTGGATCGCCGACAAGGCACCCTGGGCACTGAACAAGCAGGACGGCATGCAGGATGAAGTGCAGGCGATCTGCGCCACTGGCGTCAACCTGTTCCGCCAGCTGGTGATCTTCCTCAAGCCGGTGCTGCCCAACCTCGCCGCCGACGCCGAGCGCTTTCTCAACGTCGAGCCCCTGCGCTGGACGGACCTGCAAACGCTGCTCTCCAACCACCAGCTAAACGCCTTCACCCCGCTATTGACCCGTATCGAGCCTGCGAAAATCGAAGCCATGATCGAATCATCCAAGGAAGACCTCGCTTCCACCGAAACCGCCGCGCCCGGCGCAACCCCCGAGACTGGCAACGGCGAGCTGACCAAGGAGCCGATTGCCGCCGAGATCGCCTTCGACGCCTTTGCCGCTGTGGACCTTCGCATCGCGCTGATCGAGAAATGCGAGTTCGTCGAAGGTGCCGACAAGCTGCTGCGCTTGACGCTGGACATTGGCGATGCCAAGCGCAACGTGTTCTCCGGCATCAAGAGCGCCTACCCGGACCCAAGCAAGCTGGAAGGTCGCCTGACCCTGTACGTCGCCAACCTCGCCGCACGCAAGATGAAGTTTGGCGTCTCCGAAGGCATGGTGCTCGCCGCCGGCCCTGGTGGCGAAGAGATCTACCTGCTCAGCCCCGACAGCGGCGCCAAGCCCGGTCAGCGCGTCAAGTAACGAAGTAGACGAGAAGCCCGGCGCAATGCCGGGCTTCCGATTCAATTCCTCATTGACCGTCCCACCGCAGCAAGCTGCTGACATTTCCCGGAGGCGGTAATGAACCAAACACCCGATCCCAGCATATGCCCACTCTGCGGCGAGCCGAATCAATGCAGTCTCAGCAATCCCGCAACTGCCACTCAGCCGTGCTGGTGCTTCACCGCCGAGATCGCAGCCGAAGCCTGCGAACGGATTCCCGATGAGGCGTTAAACAAGGCCTGCATCTGCCCGCGCTGCGCTCGCGGCGAGTCGCCCGCAAACCCGTAATGCGCCTCGACCGCTTCCTCGCCAACCTGCCCCACTGCAGCCATCGCCAGGCGCGCCTGCTGCTAGCATCGGGCCGCGCTTCGGTGAATGGCGAGACAGTCTGCGATGGCACCCAAGACATCCGCGTCTTCGACCGTATCGAACTGGATGGCGAGGTGCTGCAGGCCGGCAAGCCCGCACGTTTCTATATGCTCAACAAACCCGCCGGCTGCGTTAGCGCCACCGCCGACCAGCAACACCCCACGGTGCTGGACCTGCTGAAAGAACCGGATAAGCACGAGCTGCATATCGCCGGTCGGCTGGACTTCAATACCACCGGGCTGATGATCATCACCAACGACGGCCTCTGGTCCCGCCGCCTGACCCAACCGGAAAGCCTGCTGGGCAAAACCTATCTCGTCGAAACGGAAGACCCGATCGACCCCATCTGCGTCGACCGCTTCGCCGAAGGCCTCTACTTTCGCTTCGAGAACCTCACCACCCTGCCCGCCGAACTCGAACTGCTCGACTGGCACCAGGCACGCCTGACCCTACATGAAGGCCGTTACCATCAGGTCAAACGCATGTTCGGTCACTTCAACAACAAGGTCTCCGCCCTGCATCGCGAACGCATGGGCCCGCTGCTGCTCGACCCCGCCCTCGCTCCCGGTCAATACCGCAGCCTGACCGCGACTGAAATCGAACAGATCTGAAACATTCATCGACCTAAACGGCGCACCCACTTCTACTCGCCCCGCCCTTCTGGTACAAAGGCTGCCTACGCGGGCGTCGTATAATGGCATTACCTGAGCTTCCCAAGCTCATGACGAGGGTTCGATTCCCTTCGCCCGCTCCAAATCAGAAAAGCCCTGAACTTACAGGGCTTTTTGTTTGCTGGTCCCTTCAGCGACACCCCACCCTCCACAGCTGATCCATCCTCGTCGTAAAACGACGGCTCATCATTTCCCGCCGCATCCCCCAATCCGGCGCGTTGGGAATGCGGCCCGGTCTGAGCGTGTTCCGCCCCAACTTCGCGTTGACGGCGTCGAGCACGCCCATGACGCGCTCTGCGGTGGCGGGTTGGGTTTCGGTGAAAAGGTCGCCTGTGTATTCGCCGCGTTGGCAGAGGTCCATCAGCAGCACTTCGGCTTTGCTGAAGGCGAAACCCTCTCGATAGATCAGCTCCAGCCCGGCGATGGCGGCGCGGGTGATGTAGCGGGTGTCGTCGGTGGGGTATGGCAGTTCGCAGACAATGCCTTCGGCGAAACTGGGCTCATCCAGGTTGAACATGCCGGTGCGGATGCTGACGCGCACGCGCTTGCACAGCGATTGCTGGGTGCGCAGTTTCTCGCTGGCGCGGGCAGCATAGGTGGCAACGGCTTCGCGGATGGGGGCGAGTTCGCGCTGGCGGTCGCCGAACATGCGTGAGCAGCAAATCTCCTGTTTAGGTGGTGCGACGTCTTCCAGCTCCATGCACGGCGTGCCGCGCAACTCGCGGGCTGTTTTCTCGACCACCACGCTGAATTGTTTGCGCAGGGTCCAGGCGTCGGCGTTGGCCAGGTCCCAGGCGGTCCGGATGCCCATGCTGTTGAGGTGTTCGGTCATGCGCCGGCCAACGCCCCACACATCGCTCACGCCCGTGACGCGCAACACCTTGTCGCGCCGCTCGGGGTCGCGCAAATCGACCACGCCGCCAGTTTGCCTCTGCCAGCGCTTGGCCGAGTGGTTAGCGAGCTTGGCGAGGGTCTTGGTGTTGGCAATACCCACGCCGACCGGTATGCCGGTGAGGCGCAGCACATCGGCGCGGATGCGGCGCCCGATGGATTCCGCGTCGGGCACGCCCGAAAGATCAGCGAAGGCTTCGTCGATGTAAAGGAAAGATGTCAACCCATGGACATTCGTAAAACTTACGTCAACCCTGGCTTCACGCTGAATGCACCATGTCCATGGGTACTGACTGATGTAGGGCTGTCAGAGTCTAACTTGTCCATACCGAAAATCTGCTGTTGACTGAGTACAGAATCTCCTCTGGTCTAAGTGTCGTTCATGAGAGGCAGCTATCGGCCGAGGCTGTGTAAAAACGTTTTCGAGCGCGACAGGTACTCAAAACCGGACTGGAAATCGCGCATCTGAGCGAAATCTACATTTGCTGAGGTGCCGAAACATTTCAGATTTCACGTAGACGCGCTCACTTCAATTTTGACGAAGCGTTTTTACACACTCTGGGCCAGCAGCAGCCATTCAATGGGCGGCTACCGATCCTCGATGGATGCTTGGGTTCGTCTACGATTTTTGCGCCGACTCGCTGCGATATTTTTTTTCATTTGCCCAGCGGTAACGGTCCGGATCTTTTGCTAGTAAGGACGCTCGCATCGTTCCGCGCCGGGCATTGTCCGCCCGGGCGAAGATACCTCTTAGTTCGATGTCGATGCTCTGTTTGCTGGCACCGCGCTCCTCAGCCTTGGCGTACCAGTCATGCCCCGCCATATAGTCGCCTAACTCCATGCATACAGCCCCTAGCAGAGTGCATGGGCGGAAGTTCTTCGGCATTAGCTCATGCCCCTGCTTGCCGAGCTTATAAGCTTCGTCACGTCGCCCCAGATCGCGCATGACACCGCCTTGGGTAGTGCATATGGCTGAGTGGACCTTGGGATGTCTGAGTCTATTGGTCGGTACACTGGCGAGTAGTTCAAGCGCCGACTCTGGCTGATTGCACTTTCGATAGTGGCCACTGGCATTGATTGCGTTCCAAGGATCCTGGGTGCGACGGTACTCATTGCCGCAGAATTCGGCTTCACGTAGGTAGTGGGTCTTCCGCAGCTTTTCAGTGAAATGCACTTGGCCCTCAGTGTTGAGCCAAACGAAGTCGTCATCGGTCAGTCGGTTGCCGGCGTCGATGTTCTGAAGGATATCCATCAACCGTGGCAACAAAGGCTGAGCTATGGCGAGAACCCCGTATTTCTTGCGCAGGATGTATGCGGGATCGCTTTCGCGGGCAATGAGGGCAGCCTCGGCAGCGTCACGCCGCCGTTTTTGTGCTTCGGCCAATGCGAGGCGAGTTTCGGCCGTTGTCCGCACGACCTCGGCTGCATTGAGGTCTGAAATATAAGACTCATAGGTAACTTGGCCAATGGCCAGCGCATACAGTCGGGGGAGCCCCTTGATTTTTAGGTAGTTAAGATAAGCCGCGGAAAGTGGACGGCCTTGATAGAGAGCCGCCAGGATATTGCTCAGTGGCGAGGTAACCACACCTTCAAGGTGGCTCACCCGGTAGTGCCGGGCAATGTCGTAGGGAGCCAGAGCGATGTAACCTGGCTCGCTCATGCGTGCTTTGTACATGGCTTCAGCAGCCTCACAATTAAGCGTGCGCTGTGCCGCCCACTCGGCTTCGCGGACGAAGCAAGCTGCCTCAGCATCTTGGCGATCGCGATCGTACTGCGCCGTGCGAGCAATACGGGCAGATTCTGCTGCTTCGCCCTCGCGTTTCCGCTGAACCACCCGCTCGGCCTCTTGGGCCAGACGTTCTGCTTCTTTGGCTTGGTGTTCTACTCTGGCAGCCCGCTCGCGGGCTACTAATGCTGGGTCGAAAGCAGCGATGAAGGCTTCATATGTGATTTGGCCGGTCGCCAGCTGGTGCAGTTCGTTGAGATTTTGCTGCTGTAGGTAGCTCAGCGACAGTGCAGTGAGCGGTCGCCCATGAAACATGCCTTCGAGGATGTTACTCAGACGAGTGTAGGGAACGGCCGCGCCAGCAATGCGACTGACGCAGAAGTGACATGCGATGTCGTAGCGTGATGGGCGATTCAATTCCATGAAAGGGAGAGTCCGTTCTAGCTTGGGTGAGGTGATTCAGATTCTCTCACAGGCATGAGAGATCCGCTCCTGGCCGGTTGCTGCCAGTAGCTCAAAGCTGCTTTCGGCCAGAAGCGGGCTTTGAGTCACTTTATTGAGGCAAGACCCTGCAGGGCTTTCCTGCATCGAATCTAGCGTTTGATGTAATCAGGCCAGTCATGGATTAGGTGAGTTTTCCGCGAAGCAATAGAAGGCAATTCCTGCATCCAACCCGCGCTAGCTCCTTAACAAGTTCGCAGATCCGTGATTGGGGCAGCATGCTCCACTAATATTAATCGCTGTTCGCCCCCATTCACCTCACTCGCATGAATGTCGTCATTGCACGCCACGACCAATAGGTCCGTCGGATATCTGAAGTGCTGAGCATAGCGTATTCCCAATTCTTCGGCTTAAAGGTAAAGTGCGGAGCACCGAAACTTTTGGAAGCGGAAATGGAAATCAAGATACTCGGGACAGCGAAAGATCTACGCACCCAAACACCAGTAATTTATGCACAGTGTGATGTCCCTAATTACTTGGATCTTGTAGGCAAAGATTTTTCCTCATTTTCAATCCAGCGCAAACGGGAAAAATTCACGGCCTACACCCGACTCAAGGCTGACATTATTAACGGTACGCTCCTGCCGACCATTACACTTGCTCTTCCGGTCGAGAAGTCAGATTTTGCGAACGAAGCAGTCGAGGCAGGTAATGTTGACGAAATCAAGAAGATGATTCAGGACTCCGCTCCGCTCAACATCCTAGATGGACTGCAGCGCACTTTTATACTAAAAGAAATACTTGAAAGCGGTCATATCTTCCCTGCTGAGCAATTAGTCCATCTTGAAATTCGAGCCGAGCCAGATCTGGATCACTTAATTTATAGGATTATCGTACTAAATGCAGGGCAAAAGCCCATGTCAATGAGGCATCAGATAGAAATACTATCTCTCAGCCTGCGCAAGACACTAATCAATGAAATTGAGCATTTGGAGCTTGTTCCGGAAGTCGATGGCGGGCGGAGAACTCGGGCAAGACGCTATTCGCTCGACAAGGTTTCAAGTGGCTATCACGCATACCTATTGAAATCACCAGAGGTCGACAAGCAGAACGTAGTTGCGCAGCGACTGAGTGAGCAAGCAATTTTGCAGCAAGATGTTGAACAGTTCGGCATCCAGTTTGGCGAGTTCGTAGAGTTTTTCAAGCTGTATTGCGAATTGGATGATGCTGTTGAAGGCACAGTTGCAGCAGGAGACACCATCTCTGCCAGCAATTGGCTAGGCAATGAAAATACACTTAACGCATTTTTTGCCGCTGTAGCCGACTTTGGTTCTACCCAGCCCCGAAAAGAGAGAATTAAAAACGCCATTAAAAACCTGACCAGTTCTATTTCAATATCGCGGTCGGAAGAAATATTAGGGCTTGATAAATTCCAGCAAATTATCGCTGGTTTTCCAAGCCGAAAAACAAACATTGGATATGCAACGCGAAAGCTTATCTTCGTAGCTCTGAAAGAATTCTTCCGAGACGAGGGCGAAACGCCACTGGGCGATATTTGGGAGCGTGAGGCTGAATAGATGGATTATAGGGAGGTAATTAGTAAATTCAGTTTTGATGATTTGAGAATTGACCCAAGCCTTCAGTTAGCCGAAGCCTATGGGCAATGCTCGGTCGATGGTTACGTTGCGATACCTGTATATAATTTGTCACCCCGATACCAGGCCAATGAAACCTTTACCATAAAGCTCAATCATCATCCTCATGACTGTATGCTGGTTACATGCAAAGGCACGACTTTCACTTATGGCGAGGCTCCTGCAACTTCTGTGGCAGCCTTCTTGCGAGACGCTAAAGCTGAAGATATATCGCAAGCCCAGTACTCTGACTATATTTTTAAGAACAATTACGTTGTAATTAGGGATATCGCTTACGCGCTTTACTTCTCCCACTACCAAGCAACAAGTTCCATATGGGGCGCTTTTTCCCACTCACAAAGGATACCTCCGCATCTGAAGTTGACTAGCGCTCATACTGTGGAGGCCTATCCTGACTTGCACATTCCAACCGTAGATCACGATCTGGCCACTGTACGAGCGACCCATGAATCCACAGCCTTGGGTCACTATCTGTCCTTGTATCACCTTATCGAACTAAGTTTCGATTTTGACTTACTGCAAGACTTGCAGGCTCTCGGAACGAATCTCAAAGGTTTTGGGAAAATTATAGCTACTTACAATAACTCAGAGCTACAGAAGCTCTTGAGAATTGTAAAGAAGTACTGGCTTGACGAATCATCCCTTGAGCAATATTTGCGTGATTTTTTTTGTCAATCCCAATTTGATTCCACAATTGACGATTTGCTTTATGGGTATGACAAAGATGGATTTCCTTGGGGATTCAAGGATAACCCAACCAAAAGAGTTCAGTTCGCTGCACACGTTAAGCATTCTTTTACGAAAGCGTGCATTGAGGCTGCAAGATTCGGCTGGACGTTAGATCATTTGCAAAAAGCTGTAGCGTATATTATCTACCGATTCCGCTGTGCAATTGCTCATGCTTCTATCGGTGAGCATATTTTGACAATCCAAGACTCCACCTTGATAACAACCAAGGCAACACCTCTTCTGATGGGATTAATCAACCAAGTTTACAAAAGAACGTCATAGCACTATCGATTTGATATATTAGGAGGTGTGCTTCATACCGTTCTCAATGAAGTTTCAGCTAGTCCTGCCATGCTCGGCTGATCAAGAGCTGCCGGGAAATTGCGGCGATGCTGCAAATGGTTCCGCCGGCATTCGAAATGGGGGGAGCAGATTTATTGGGATTACTGTCCGCTTCTGGCCGGTTTAAGCCTGTCGCATCAAGTTGGGGTCGACCATAAGCGGTCTTCGAGAGTGATTCAATCGAGCTTGGCATACCCTCCAGAACACGGAAAGCAGATAATATCCAGATGAAGCTGATGTAATCATGAAGGTTCACACAACCTGCGCCGGCGACACCTCGCGGCTGTTTCATTACACTCTGACACGATGCAGCATTTGCCGCCTAGATGACGATTCGTCAAGCCGGGCTGCGCCGCGTGGTTTGAGCAGGCCTGAGCCGCCGTCCTCCTGCACTCCGTGCAGATGGTCTTGGCGCATGTTCCCTATGAGAGATACCGGATGTCCATCCAAATCGAGCTGCGCAAATCGCAGCCCAGCAAGACCTACGAAAAGCCAATTAGCCACGCTGCAGACCTGTCCCCCTCGACTGGCAAGAATTCCCGCGCCACAACCCCAGATGACCAGCTGATCCGCAGCAAGCTGCAGCGTATTCAAGAAGGCGGCGAAATCCGCTACTTGGACATGTTCGCAGGCTGTGGCGGCATCTCTCTTGGCTTCCTGACCGCCGGATTTACGCCGGTCGCATCGATCGAAATGGACCCGTGGGCTGCGAAGTCGCACGGAGCCAACTTCGGCTCGCGCTCGGTCGGGGGTGACAAGGAAGCGCACCACGCCCCGCGCGACGCGGTAACCGAAACCGCAGACACCGTCTTCGGCGATCTCGGGCTGCAGGGCGCCACGGACCGTCAGATCGATGTTCTCGTCGGCGGGCCACCCTGTCAGGCGTTCGCCCGTGTAGGCCGGGCTAAGCTTCGCGAGCAGGCCCGCCTGCGCGAAGAGGTGACCGCAGACCAAGCCTTCCTAGTGGATGGACGGGTCAGCCTGTGGGAGCGCTACGTCACATTCATCCGGGCGACAAAGCCTGTTGCGCTTCTGATGGAGAACGTGCCAGACATCCTCAACCATGGCGGCACCAATGTTGCCGAGCTCGTTTCCAAAAGCCTTGCCGATGAAGGCTACGACGTAGCCTACACACTGCTGAATTCCGTCTGGTACGGCGTTCCGCAGATGCGGGAGCGCATGATTCTTGTCGGTTTCCATCGTTCGACCGGCATCAAGCCAAGATTTCCGGTGCCAACACACCATTTGGTTCTGCCATCCGGCTACACGAGCTCCAAAAATGCTGCGAGGCGGGTTATCAAAGCCGAAGGCTCGGCGCACCACCGCTGGATTCCCGATCCAGCTCCCGACTCTCCCGCGGCCACATCAGCCTCTGATGCGCTGGCAGATCTGCCGCACCTGTATGCCGAAGAAATGCTTCGTTCAGGGGCCATTCGTCGCGGGGCGAAAGACCCGTCTGAACCTGTCGAGTACACAGCAAAAAAGCCGTCGACTGCCTATTCGCGCTTGATGCGGGAGTGGCACGGATTTACGACTAGGTCTACGACTGGCCATGTTTTCCGGTATCTGCCGCGCGACTACAAGATCTTCGCCGAGATTCAGCCTGGCTGGGAGTACCCGCAGGTGCATGCCTATGTAGAGCAGAAGATTGCGAACTGGCTTGCAGACCGCAGGAGACTCGGTTTGCCCACCGACCCGAGACACGCAGACGTCAGCACATACATAATGTCCTGGCGCATCCCGTATGATCCGGGAAAGTTTCCGAACAAGTGGTGGAAGCTCCGCGCCGATGCCCCGGTACGTACGCTGATGGCGCACCTCGGCAAGGACTCTTATTCCCACATCCACTTCGACTCGAAACAGGCACGCACCATCACCGTCCGTGAGGCTGCGCGGCTCCAGTCATTCCCTGACGGCTTCGTTTTCAAAGGATCGATGAACCCGGCATTCAAGCAGATCGGCAACGCCGTGCCACCACTCTTTGCCTATGCCATCGCTCGTGGAATGCGGGAGTGCCTGGGCGCACCGGAGACTCAGGACATGCGTGTAGCGTTATTCGATTTGGAGCAATCACAAATCAGGACAACAGAGGGCAGGAAGTGAAGTTCACCATTCTCCGACTGCTGACTCATTCCGAACTCGGCATGTTTCATGAGTACCGCCGCCAGGGGAAGGAACGCGGCAAGCAGCGTTCCATCAACTTCGACTGGGACGTCGTCGACAAGGTTTTTCCTTCAGCAGAGAAATCGGACACCATCGCAATCACCTGCCGGCGTCTCGAAGACGAAGGTACCGTGGTTGAGATTGCTTCATGGCTCAAGCGGCAGCACAAAAATTGGAGATTCGAAGGCGATTGCCCGAAAAGCTCCTTCTACAGTTTCGTCGACCCAGGCGTCCTGTTCGCGATGGTGGTTGACGCCTCGACCACCCCTGCCAATGCATCCTGGCTTGTCATCCCAGCAGACCACCCAGCCCGCTCTCTGATCCTCGGCCATGGAGAGAGCGCCCGGCTCGGCAAATCCGCGATGATCGCGTTGTACGGTGATGAAGGCCAGCACTGCCAAGCAGTGCTCTCGGATCACTTCCCGCAGCTATTCAAGGAGGCAGAAACAGTGTCCGTGACGTCAGAAAAAGAAAAAGAAAACGACAACAACCGCAACGACGATGACGCCGCACCGGACCCGCTCGGCCTCTTCAATATCCTGGCACGTGCCGGGCACAGCCTGCCCAGCGCCGTGGCCGACCTAGTGGACAACAGCCTGTCGCATGGCGCTCGGGAGATCAACATCAACTTCCCAAATCCCAATGCGGGCGGCCGGTGGATGTGCATTCGCGACGACGGCACAGGCATGACTCCATCGGGTTTGCGCGACGCCATGAAGATCGGGCACCAGCGTGAATACGACGATGGCGATCTTGGCAAGTTCGGCTATGGGCTGAAGGGTGCGGCATGGTCCCAGGCCGATCGACTGACGGTCGTATCGAAAGCTGCCGGAAACGAGAGCACGACACTCACCTGGGACAAGGACCATCTTGCCAAGACGCGCCGCTGGGCGCTTCTGAGCGACCCGGTAGCTCCCGAGCATACCTCGGCAGTCGACATCGGCGACTCCGGCACAGCTGTGCTGCTTACACAGATGCGCCCCTCGATAGAGCCTGCGAGAGGCAGGGCGGATTCTCCCTACGCGCAGGAACTCGCTGCCATCAAGTCGCACCTCGAACTAGTCTTCCACCGGTACCTTGAAGGCAAGGCGCGCGGGCGCGAGAAGGTCGTCATCAGGCTTAACGATGACGTTCTGCGTGCCAACAACCCCATGGGGCAGCCGCTGACAAAAGAGTACGACCAGCATCGCATCGAGCTTCCCGGTGCTTCTCCGGACAAGACGGCTGCCCTCTATGTCCGTGCGTACGTTACGCCAAACGAGGCAGAGTTCGACGAATACATCAAGGATCTGCTGCCGCTCGAACAACGCGTCGAACGCGACCGCCACTCTTTAAATGGCCGCGCAAACGATGCTCAGGGCCTGTACTTCTATCGACTTGACCGCCTTATCAAATGGGGCGGCTGGGAAGATCTCTTCGCCAAGGATGAGCACACCAAGCTGATTCGTGTCGCAGTTGACTTCGACAGGCTGGCCGATGAGCAGCTGCAGGTAGATATCAGCAAGCAGCTCATTCGCCTGCCCTTTGCGATCACCGCCCCCCTCAAAGACCTGATCAAGATCCCTCGCGCAGCTGCCCGGTCCCGGTACGACAAGAAGGAAAAACCTGCGCCGACTCCGAAAGGAGGCGGCAGGACTGTGTCGCCGGCCGGCACGCCAGCGCTAGGTGGCCTCTTGCCTCCGACTACAGCAGCGGGAGGCAATCCCGTGGTGGCACCTGATCCGGCCTCGGCTGCAAAGAAGAACAGAACTTCAATCCGCCTTGTCAGCAGCGGCGACAAGCCATGGCAACGCAAGACCGGGTTCAAGGGGGAGGAAGTCGAGGTCACCCCGCTGATGCCGACGCTGGTGACGCTCGTGCAGCTCATCGACAAGGATGCTGAGGCCAAGACGGCTCTGTCTGAATTCCTTCGCGCACTGGAGACGGCCGGTGTCCCGGACCAGCTGACGGACAAGGCCTGATGCAGGTCCGGCTTCCCCTTCCCCTTACACTGAAGCCCAGGCTGGCCCTGTGGACCGATGCAACCGCCTGGACCAACTGGTCCCGGCATGAAGCCTATCTGCGGGCCCAGCCCAAATGGAAGCCGCACCAGATTGCGTCGGTTGCGGAAGAGTCACTGCGGATCATTTCGAAGACCACACCGGTGGGGCGCCCGGAATTCCAGTGCCGCGGCCTAGTAGTCGGCTACGTTCAGTCAGGCAAGACCGCCAATTTCACAGCTGTGGCAGCTCGCGCAGCCGACGTCGGTTACCGCCTGATCATCGTTCTTTCAGGCATTCACGATTCATTGCGGAACCAGACGCAGAAGCGCTTGGATCTGGAGCTGGTCGGGACCGGCGTCGACTGGATCACGCTGACCGATGAGACTTCAGACTTTCGTGAGCCGGAGGTGGCCGACGGATTCGCATCGACCGGTACCGTTCTGATCGTCGCGAAGAAGATCACGCCGATCCTGAAACGGCTCAACCAGTGGTTCGGCAGACTTGAAGGCCGGCTCGCTGATGTACCGGTTCTTCTCATCGATGACGAAGCCGATCAGGCCTCCATCAATACACGCGGAAATCGGCGAGACCCCAGTATCGACACCGACACCGAACCGGATGACGACACGGCCCCGTCACTGACCAACGCCCTGATTCGCGACATTCTCAGAAAGATTCCGCGGGCCACATACATCGCCTACACGGCTACGCCATTCGCCAACATCCTCATCGACCCAGACGCCAGTGACAGCCAGGTCGGCGAAGACCTGTTCCCCAAGGACTTCGTCGTGCAGCTTCCGCGGCCGGACGGCTACACGGGAACGGAAGAGCTTTTCGGCGTCAGCTCGCAGGACCGCGATGTAATGCGCCCTGTAGACGCGGCGGATGTGAAGGCTCTGAAGCCGAAGCAACGCAAAAGGAGCGAGGCGATTGTTGCCCGGGGACCGCTGGATCTTCCCCAGTCGCTCGCCGATGCCCTCCTGACCTTTGCACTTGCCGGCGCCATTAGGCTGCAGCGCGGCCAGATGGGTAAGCCGAACACGATGCTGGTGCACGTATCCCGGCTCCAGCAGGACCAGTTGCGCATTGGAGAGGCGATCGAGGAACAGATCCGCAACTGGTTCCATCATGAGAACGCCGAACCCGGCGTGCTCAAACAGATGTTCCGGTCAACGCTCGCAGGGCTGGGACCGGTAGATCTGCCTTGCAGCGAAGAGGTTCTACTTGAAGAGGCAGTGACGAACTTGGCTCGTCTGGCCGTCGTTGTGCTCAACAGCACGACGGGCGACGAACTGGAATACGATGCCAAGCCTGGACGGCAGCTCGTTGCAGTGGGCGGCAATCGGCTGTCGCGCGGATTGACGCTTGAGGGACTTACGATCGCCTATTTCCTGCGCACCACAACGATGGCGGACGCTCTGCTGCAGATGGCCCGCTGGTATGGTTTCAGGACAGGCTATGAAGACCTGATCCGTATCTGGACAACCGAAGGTATCGCTCAGTGGTTTGTGGAGCTGGCGCTGGTCGAAGAATCCCTGCGTGACTCCATCACGGCACTGAACAAGGCCGGCCGCAGGCCTGACCAGATGGCCATCCGGATGCGCGCCCATTCTAAGCTCCTGCTTACTAGCAAGAACAAGAGCAGGATGCAGACGGATGATGCACGGTCATGGTCTGGCGAAAACCCGCAGACAATCCTGTTTCCCATGCAGGACCGGGGACTGCTGGAACGGAACGTCGACTTGGCGTCCGCCCTGCTGCGACAGCATCCACCGACACAGGATGCATACGGCGGCGCCATAGCACACGATGTACCGGCCGAGGACATCGCACTGTTCCTGAGGCATTATGAAGGGCACCCGAACAGCGTTGCATTTCAGGGCGCGGAGATCGCCGACTGGATCCTCGAGCGAGCCGAAGCGGGAGAGCTGACGAACTGGACCGTATTCGTAGCCAACCCGCTGCGGGAACGACAGGTACTCCTGGGAGGAAGGCCTTTCGGCCTTGTTCGACGTTCGTTGCAGGCCAACGAGTCGATCGGGATTCTGATCGATCCACGCCATGAAGGTGCCGACCTGCATGGTGGACCAGAGAACTACCGCATTGCCTCAGGCTTCAATGCTCGGGCAATGCGCGAGGACCGACCCGCGCAGCAGGGCCTGCTCCTGCTCTACCCCCTAGATCCCGAACCGCTCCGCGCGCCAACACGAGCAGTGCTGGGCCTCGCGCTTTCGCTGCCCCGCACTGCGGACGGCGAACAACGGCTCGTCGTGAACCGTGGGGTACGCAATGGTTGAGATCACACAGGACCGCTGGGCAAGTCTGCGCGAGCAGCGACTTCCGCACGAGGACATCTACGAGCAGGCGGCCGAAGACCTGGAAGCAGCGCTGATCGGAGTGTCAGACGACGGACGCCTGCACCTGCTGCTGGCCATCGATATTGCCCCGCAAAACCTGCCGCCGGACCTGCAGAGCCTTCAGGTCCGCATCCTGGAAGGCGGACAGACTTGGCTGGACGTTTCCGCACGCAGCCATCACGAAGAACTGCTTACGCTCGTAGCCAATAAGGTCCTCCACGCTATCCGCATCGAAGGCCGCGATCCTGCTGTCTCGGTCGAACGCATCATCGACGACATGCGTGCGGCATTGCGCCCGCTCGCACCTGACCTGAGCATCGCAGAGCAGATCGGTCTTTTCGGCGAGCTCTGGGTTCTGTCCAACGTGCTGCTCCCGACCATCGGACCGCGCGTCAGCCACCTTTGGAGCGGCCCTGAAAGCGAACGTCATGATTTCGTCGGACAGGGCGTCCACGTCGAAGTCAAGACCACCACGCGATCGGAACCGAAGCACGAAATATCCCGTTTCGATCAGCTGAAGGCACCCGCCAGCAAGCGCCTCCTGTTTGTGAGCGTCATGCTGGAGCGCAGTATTGGCGGCGACGAAACGCTGGCAGACCGCGTCGATGAGGTTCGGGAGAAGCTGGTATCCGATGGGCGTGCGCTAGATGTTTTCGATTCACGTCTAGCACAACTTGGCTGGCACGAGGGCCTACGACAGACAGGAGCCCTCCTCCGGTTCACATTCCGTGATGTCCATGTCTTTGAAGTGGCCGGCAACTTCCCCAGGCTCCCCGATGACTACGTGCCGCCACTCGGTGTGACAGGCATTAAGTACAGCATTAATGTCGGCAGCCTGCCGTCGCTCGACGTATCGGAAGTTCAGGAGGTTCTTCTAACCGCCTAACGCGTCACCGCGCATCTGCGCGGCCATACGCCGCGACAGGTTGACGTGGGTTGTGCGCAGGGGCATTTGCAGATCTGAAAAACGCCGAGCTCAAAGTACCGTATGTGTAAAGTGGCCATATACAAAAACGAAAGCCCGCTGATGTGGGCTTTCGTCTGTTACAGCGCAGGGGCTTCCGCCGGCCTACTCACTCCCACTCTATTATCTATAATTATAAGAAACCCTTATAAAACAGCGACTAAATAAAATGGAAAATATAAACCATGAAAAATGCCATACACCACTAAACCCGCTCAAAAGGCCGGGCAGCGCCACGAGTGTCAAAAGCAGCCGATAGCTGCCGCTCCAAGATCGCCAACTCGTCCCCGTTACCATTAAGAACAACCTCAGCCAGCAGCTCAGCCGCATAAATCGGATCGGCCTTAAAAAGCTCTATCATTGACTCATCGTGACTACGATCCTTCATGAACCGCCCCTAGATGCCCTCACACTCAAGAACAGACTGCTCTAGCCACTACGAGAACTTCAGATCTTAGCCGGTGCGGACCATCGCAGCGGTCAGAAATTGGTCGGGAGTAGCCCTTTACCAGTGCCTAACTCTGGCCGAGTCCGGCCCGAAGCGTCTGACAGTAGTCGGCCAAGAGGTGACCTTGCAGAACTTGGGCCGCGGATTGGAATGAAGCGTGACAGCGCGAGGCGGTTCCTGAAGAGTTTGCTGAGTCAGCAAAGAAGTGTTGGCTCTATTGGTAGTTCCATGTGCTGGATCAGTTATGATTTTACAATCTTCCTCAATCAGCTTCTGAATACGACCAGTTTCATCCAGCTTGGCGGTAATGAGCAGGTGAGCTGGAACGGTTCCACCCATTCTACGGATGTATTCCTCTTTCTCTGCGAGCATATCCACCTCTCTTGCAGAAGGGTAATGACGCAGAGCGCGTAGCCTGGCGTTTTATCTCATCGCTGACCTCGCTGCTGGCTGTCAGACTGTCAGACTGTTAAGGAATCGGCGCACCTCCATAAGTGCGGCAGTGCGTTCGACCGGCATAGTCATGATGTCTCCGCAGCTCATCAAAATATGCTGGCAACTACAGCTGGTTCTGCTGTCTTCCGGGTTCCTGTGCCCAAGAGGATGTAAACGCTATTTTGGGTTTCAAAAAGGCAGTTACTTTTTCGATCGACCAGGAGCGTGCTTCTGACCCAATCGCCTGGAGAAAATCGACGAGCACTATCTGTTACCACGGTGTGGGCATACAGAACGATTGGCTGAAAACCCTGCTCTGTAACCAGCGCCTTTTTGTCATCTGAAATATCGAGATCGACGACAATCCATCGTCTCACTGAACAGTATGCTTTTCCAGGGCACAGCTCTTGAGCCAGCGCGATGCCAGCTGCCTCATCGTCAGAGGCGCTATGTATTTCCTCGCTTTCACTTGATAGGAAGTCGCTGATTATTTTGATGCGTGTATCTGTCATTTAATGACCTCCGGCCTGCGACCACGATTACTTTTGCCTGCACTTTGATCCACGTGCTCGCCGTCAATGATTTGCCGAGCCAATGACGCGAACGTTCACACACAACCCACACGCTTCCACTACTCGGGCTATGCGGCGCAACATCAAAAACAAGCCAACAACTGCTGCCTATAATGTTGAGAAAAGCTGACCTGATAAGCTGGCTCAGCTGCAAAATCAGCTAGCGAAATTGTGTTCGTTGCCCCCGAATCAATAGCCTGACCAGCCCGACTTAAGGCTGCACCATCCATCCCATCGATATGGCCGGCTGTAACAATCAAGTCAGGGTCCAAATCTGGGGTCGATATCGAAATCCGTACTTCATTCAATACCGCCAAGTCATCCGGCAGGTCATTTGCTATTCGCTCCGCAAAGCCCTGCAGTTTTGGTTCTGCCAGCATGAATAGCCATGCTTGGTGATCAGATTCACCTGTGCGCCGAAGCACCCGTCCAAGTACTTGCCGATAATGCAGCTCGGTGCGGATACGACTGAGATAGCAGCAAACTTGCAGGCGCGGGATGTCGGTGCCTTCGCTGATCATGCCCACGGCGACAATCCAGCGGCAACCGCTGCTCCGGAATGCATTAATCACCTGTTGTGCCTCCGGGGTTTTGTTGGTTACGACACGGCACTCTTCACCTATTGCCTCCAGAGCTAGGGCAACTTGCTGAGCGTGTTCAATATCGGTGGCCACCACCAAACCGGCTGCATCAGGCTTGATCTGGCGTAGCTCATTGAGCTTGCTGCAGCCTAGGTCAAGGATCGGATTGATCACCTCGTCATGACGCAGCAGTTCCTCATAGGTCACGAGTGACTCGTCCAACAGTTTGGCGATGCTGGGAAACAACCTCACGGAGCTATCAGCACCAAGCTCCTCCGTAAGTTTCACCTTCTGATTATCTAGCAACACAATGCGAGGAGATCGGCATACGCCGTCGCCAATGGCCTCTTTCAAACCGTAGCGATAATCACAGATCAGATGCCCTTCGGGTGATGAGTAGCGCGCCAGGGCGATGGCCTTATCGTCCGAACGCCAGGGCGTACCAGACAAGGCCAGCGTGAAGGCAGCGCGATCCTGTATACGGTGCAGTACTTGCTGCCCCCATGCATTGCTGAGCAGCGGATCGTGACCAGCACAATGGTGTATTTCATCGAACACTACGAGCACACGGTAATCATCGAGAAGCTGCCAGAACCTCTCATCTCGGTGTTCCATGGCCTGATAAGTAAATGCTGCACCCACGGCACCTATCTGACCATCCAGACGCTTGCCAAGCACCGTAGCAAAGGTCGAACGAAAGCCATCAACGACCTGGCAGGACGGCGCAAAGCACATCACCAAGTCGATTCTGTCCTGCTCAAGCAGTCGGCGAGCCAGTTCTGCCGCCATACGCGTCTTCCCGGCTCCCGGCGTTGCCTGGCAGAAGAAGTGCGGCGTGACGGTGAAGTGCTCCAGCGCTTTAGTGATGCAGCTGCTCTGCCAGCTGCGCAGCGATCTGCTCATCGTGGTGCGGCGAGCGTTTTGAGGGTCTTTTCGATGGCGCGCAGATGCCCCAGAAGACGAGAACTGCGATCTCTGGCCTCCAGGTACTCGCCTTCAACCTCGTCCCGCAAATGTGGCATCTCGTCCAGAAGCAACTTGAATCGCTCCGCCTCGCCCATTGAAGTGAGAAATTCCAAGCGGATCTCCTTGTGGAGCGCCTCCAACCGCTGATCCGTATTGGCTGCAGATTTAAGAGGCGAAGCCCGCAAATCTTTCGCTGCAGGTTCTTGCTCTGGCACTTCGATAGTCTTGAGGATGTTCTCAAAACCGTTGTCAATCAGCTCCAGTTGCAGATGTGCCGGAATTGGCTGCAGATGGTAGATCTGCCCTCGAACACGGCGATCCTCATCAGGCACGACCCAGCCCGTGCGTAGTAATCGACGGATCTGCTCATACACATAGCGGCGCACATCGGCGACACGAAAATTTTTGCCCTCCAGACTTTTGGCATAAGCATCGCGCAACTCACGGGTGGTGAACTTTGTGCGGCCTTCCTCCTGAAGCAACCCATACAGACGCCTGTCAAAGAAGAACGAGGCCGATTTCATTGAGGCACCAGAAGAGTAATAGCAGGAAAATGCGGATTATAGTCCGTGGCTCGTGCGTCCGCAAACGCACGATAGTGCCGTCTCAAGTGGAATTGAGACGGTTATGGAAAATTTGGCGAAAGCGTTAGGGGAACGCATCCGCGCGCAGAGAAAAATCTGCCACATTTCTCAGGATGCACTCGCGCTGGCCTGCAGCCTTGACCGCAGCTACATGGGGCGAATCGAACGAGGCGAAGTAAACATCACCGTCGAGAAGCTTTACCGCATCGCAGTTGAGCTGTCCTGCGATCCGTCCTACTTGCTTCCCCAGGTAGAAGAGCTGCAGCCCACCTGATTGATACAGGCGCCAAAAAGCGTCGAGTCAACCAACTCCGTTGCTTTGCTCCAAGCCCGCCCGCCGACTTAAGCATCTTCAAAATCACCAGCGCAAACGCGCCGCTCTTGGTTTCGTTATCCAGCACTTCCAGCGATAGCTTTTCGTGGTCGGTCATTCGACTTCTTCTTCGCTGAGGCGCAACTGGTGCTGCCCGATTTGCCCTGAACGTAAGCACTCAGGCTGGTAGCGTAAGTAGCTGACGGCCTCGAAAGCTAGTTGAATAGCCTTCGGCACGGCTATCTCACCGTCCAAAGCTCGTCCAGTCTCGTTGTAAAGCTCGGACTTTTCAGCTCTCGTCTCATACCCCACTCCGGCGTAACAGGGACGCGCCCCGTTCTCAACGTTCCCCGCCCCCACTTGGCATTGATCTCATCAAAAACATGCATCACACGTCCGTCACCCTTCGATTGCGCCGGAGCGAATAAATCGGCGGTGAACTCGTTCGGCTGCCGGAGATCCATCAACAGTATCTCCGCCTTGCTGAATTTGAATCCTTCCTGAAACAACTCGCTTAAGGCCGCAACTGCGGCTTTTGTGATGACCCGCGTGTCGTCCGTTGGATATGGAAGCTCACAGATAACACCGCGAGCGAATTTGGGCTCGTCGGGATTGAACATGCCAGTACGTATGCTCACCCGTACCTTCTTGCAGAGAGAGTTTTGCGCCCTTAGCTTTTCACAGGCCCTGGCTGCATATGTGGCGACCGCCTCTCGGAGTGGTTCGATAGCAGTAAGACGTGCTCCGAACATTCGGCTACAACAAATTTCCTGTTTCGGCGGATCTATCTCGTCCATTTTAAGGCAGGGAACACCTTGAAGCTCTCTAGCGGTTTTCTCGACCAACACACTGAACCGCTTACGTAAAGTCCAGGGATCGGCCTTGGCCAAGTCCCAGGCACTGTTGATACCCATTCCCTTGAGGTGCTCGGTCATCTTCCTACCAACTCCCCATACGTCGCTCACATCACAGACCTTCAGCAGCTTGTCCCGGCGAACCGAGTCGGTGATGTCTACGACACCGCCGGTTTGGCGTTGCCAGCGCTTTGCTGCATGGTTTGCGAGCTTGGCCAGGGTCTTAGTGCCGGCGATACCTACCCCCACGGGAATGCCGGTGTAACGAAGCACCTTCGAGCGTATTTGGCGGCCCAACTGCTCCAACGGCACAGTCATTCCGCTTAGATCACAAAATGCTTCGTCAATGCTGTATGACGTCGATTTTACGACCAGACTTTCAATAACAGTCATCACTCGTTGGCTCAAATCTCCGTAGAGGGCGTAGTTGCTAGAGAACGCCACAATCCCATGCTGTACGAGCTTTTCCTTAATCTGAAAATAGGGCTCACCCATCTTGATGAAAGGCTTTGCGTCGGCGCTACGAGCAATCACACAACCATCGTTATTGCTTAAAACCACGATGGGAACACGAGCCAAATCTGGCCGAAATACACGCTCGCAGCTCGCATAAAAGCTGTTGCAATCCACTAGGGCAAAGCACGGTTTAGGCTCGTGCATTGGTGTGACTGCGGATGCTGTAGAGAACCACTCCCCAGATAAGCAGCTCATCGCTCTCAAGAACATATCTGGGAGCGTACGTGGCGTTTTCGGAGCGAAGGACGAACTGATCACCGTCCTTGAAAAGCGTCTTGATCAGCGGCTCGTTGTTTAGTGCAGCGATGACTATTAAGCCAGGCTTAGCCTCGATAGCTCGGTCTACGACGACCAAATCGCCATCGAAAATCCCAACATCTTTCATGCTATCGCCGCCAACTCTAGCGAGGAAAACTTGAGGTAAACGCAGCCCTAGAAGCTCGTCTAACGATATTTCCCGCTCGATGTGATCTTGCGCTGGCGAAGGAAACCCGGCAGGTACGGTAAATGAGTACAGGGGAAGGGGTTTCCCTGAAGCATCGATGTGCCGGAAATAGTCAATCGACATAGAATTCAACCAATGATACTGTTTATATATACAGTATCGTGATTGAGTGCTTGAGGCAACACGGGCTGACGAAACGACTAGAAAAACGGCTCGTACGAGCCGTTTTTCTAGAGCTTTCTGGGCCCGCGCGGATCTAGCGAAATTATGTTGGACGCAGGCAGCTGCGCCTCAAGCTCAGCGATACGGCCATACAGCTCTACGATTTTCGCGTCTGCTTCACTCAATAAGCTTGCCAGCTGATCGCGCTGCCGGGAAATTTGCTCATTTCGATCACGCAAGGTTCGGCTTTTCTGACGATTCAGGAGATGCACCTGGTTCAACGAAGGAGGCCGTTCCTCTGAATGCTGTTCCAAGTAATTCTTTATCTCAGCGATGAGGCTGGGGAAACGAGACTTCTTGAGCGCTGACGGATCACTCCCCGCCTCTCTGGCCACGTTGTTCTGAGTGACTGGTGTCCCCTTCGGCAGTAGTTGCGGCCTATTGAGCTTCAGGCGTTCGAAAGCGTCGCGGTATTGATCAGCCGCGCTGCGACGAGCAGTGAGTTCAATGTCCATTTGCATCCCCCATGACACGTCGGAAGCTCTCTATGCTTCGCTGTTGAGCCATCAACGACTCCATTAACGGGCTTCCATGCTGAGCAGTAGCAAGCCTCTCTTTGAGAATATGTTCAAGTTCATCGACCGCATCCAACCTCCCCGAGTCGTACAACACATCAGGGCAAGGTTTTGCGTCCTCTGAATCACCGCCCCCGCAATGGGCAATATTGTCGACTCCACCATACGGACAGGGCTCACGACTTGAACAAACGCCAAGCAGGATCTGGCGACATGTGACCGCGCCCTTCTTCGCCAAACCGATCATTTTCTTTGCATCGTCAGGTGAGATCAGCCGAACGATTTCAGCCTTACGCTTATCTCCATGGGGACTGATAAAACGCTCACTCGTAAGCTGCTGTAGCTCTCTTCCAAGCGCCTCGTACATCGTACGTACGTAGAGGGTGTGAGCCTTTTCCTCCAGACGAATTCGCGAATGATTTTGTCCGTAATAAAGACTCATCGCTCGCGTAATGTGTTTGAGCTGATACTGAAGCGAAGCGTCACTCACGAGCCCGGAAGCTTGCATGTTGACCGCACCAGTTCTACGTAACTGATGCCATGCCAGCGGCCACACAGCTCCCACTTGGTAGTCCTCCGGCAGTGTGGGGGTAGCTAGCCGGGCCAATCTCAAATCCTCAGTCGTGATTCGCAAACGTTCTAGGTCAAAGAGCTTGTGGTACTGCCCCACAAGATCGGCATATGGCGGAATGGTTGGTCTCAGAGAGTGATCACCTTTTTTGCGCAACGGAGTCCATGGCTCGCAATAAGAGTCAGTCAAATATCGGCTAGCAAGACCTCTCGTTTGTCCGTGAGATGCGTGCAATGAGCGAAACAGAGAAATCACATCCATCGCCCGCACAGCGACCTCCACAGATGGGGATGTGACCCACATCGCGTCGCTATCAGACAGCGTTTTTGTCGTCTGCCCGCGTAGCAAAAAAATGTCGCCGAAACTCTTGTCGTGCTCAACGTCTAGGCATCCGGATCGGAGATCCCAAGCCTCCTCGACCCGCATGAGACTGAAATTAAGGATGTAAGCTAGGCCAACGCGGTTGACCAGTTTGAGATAGCTAGTCAGCGCTCTTATTTGCAAGACGTCAGTACGGCCCACCCAACGCGTAAGCAGCTCAAAAATGCCGAAACGTTTCGCGGTGTCTGCAAACTTCCCCAGAAAACGAAGTCCCGTTTTGGCCCCCGACAACTGCATGATATGGCCGCAAAATGGCGGTGCGTTTTGGCACAACGCTCTTTCCGATGCTCGCTGATTATGTTCGTAAGCGGCGATGCAGAACCTGTAACAAGCCTCAACCTGTTCTCGGTGAGATAAGAAATCGTCAAGGCACTCTCGTAGCCTGGTGAGTTGATACTTCCAAATACGCGGAGGAATGTACGGTGTTTGAACCGTATGATGAGGTGGGAAAAGTGCAGCCAGACGGGTTATGGAGCCCGAGTCCAGCAACGTAAACCCTACGACCCCACGGGACGCGTAAAGCTCATGCATTAACGTTAGAAACTCGGTCTTTCTTGACGTGTGAAGAAAGGCTGGGATTTTTTCGATTACGCGCGGAAAGTGGCTTATTTCGCTGGCAAGTATCCCTGCCTCTTCGCAAAGCACAAACAGTCGCCGCATCTGATCGAAACGCGTCTTAAGAGATCTGTAGCCACGAGCGCCGTACGGGCCGTATAACCACCAGCCTGTGATAATACGAAGCAAGTTGGCGTTAGCTGAACAAATGGGCGCCGCTACCTTGGTAGCTGGGCCATCCCCAAAATTCAGCGTCAACGGTCGCTTGGCCCATGGGTCAAGCCTCCAAATTGGATCGCCCCAGCGACTAATAACCTTGCCCTGTGCATCAATTACAACCGGCCAGTCTGGTGGTGGGGGCCAGCTTTCAGGACGGAAATTAGGTGCCCCAGGAATAGCGAGAGGCGACTCGATTGAAAGTCCCAATGAGGCGAGCATATTCATAGAGATGGCCCACCCGTAATTTCTGCAAGCCGAATAAATCCGTCCCATGCCGGGTGGTAGTTTTCCTCAGCTATGCGAGCCAGCGCCTCTTTCACCCAAAGCCGACGCACTTCACTGCTTTCTTGAAAAAACCGTAGCTTCGCACTCAGACGCTCGACTGCAAGCATCGCAGGATGGTCAGCCTCGCCAGCTCTATCCGTATTAGCCGGGCGATACCTCATCAGCTCTAAACTTTTAAGCACTCGCAAACTGCTCAGAGACCAGACGTGATCCTCGCTTTCAATATCCCGATGATTGACGCAGAAAAGGCAACCAGCAGCGTTAGTACAATCGGGGTTGGGAGCATTATTCGGAGCATCTATGACCGTTTCCGGCGTAGGCGTCACACAAGCACCTGGAGCGGGTGAGCAAATGACGGGATCTGCTTGCCGGTGAAATCGAGTGATTTCAATCATCGCAATTTGCGGATTGGGCTCTGCGTACACGCGGATTAAAGTTTCAACTGTGTGCTGCGCGATTTCCGCTACCAGTTCAGGGCGTTGCGACTCACGTAAAAGCCAATTAATGCGCGCCCCCCGAAGCTTACGAGGTCGAACAAATCGAACATTGGAATCGGTGCAGATGCGCGCGATGGCTGTGAACTGAGGGGCTGCTAAAACCAGACGCCCACCAGGACGGACGAGAGGAAAAAGAAGCCCCTCCAGATCGTCTGGAAACCACGTATTTCGCCACTCAATGTAGCGTTCGAACCACTGCCTGTAGCTTGAGAAAACCTCAAACAGCACTTCACCCTGACGGCGATTTTTGTAAGACCTGACTTGGTAACCATCAAGGTGGCTCGTGTAGTGGTATTGATCGATCCGAAGCTGATGCGCCTGCGATAAATTCATGCCGGTTTGTGCAATGAACATAAGCAGCTCAGCTTCGATTCGAACATTCACTGCCGGGTATCGAGTCTCGATTGAAAGGTCAGAATTGCGAAGATCGCGGTTTCGAAGGATGCCCGCAATCTGGTATTTGGTTTGAGGTCGAATTCGGCGTGACGCGTCCTTCTCTGGATCGCGCAGGCGGCACCAGATAGCTAGCGTCGAACCCGACCGCAATTTAACTGGGATGGGAAGTGGCCCCGTCACAGCCTCATAGGTTAGGGCCGTACAAACGTCTGCAATTAGCTGCCCGAATGAAAAGCTCTCCTCTAAACTTTGCTTATCAGCCCCCCTATTAATGAGCTTTGCGGTGCCTCTGGGTTTGCGAATTCGAGTGCTGTACAGGAGCGTCGAGCTTCGGCCTAGAACTCGGTCGAGCATCGTGGCGGTCAAACTTGCCACGTCGTATAACGATCCCGCAGTTAGATAACCCTCCACGCGGTGACGCTGTAGAAGATGTTCAGCCCACCCAAGGTATGCTCCCTCGACCGTATCAATACTCAACGAACGCCGGCACTCATCCACCCACTGGAAAAACTTCCTCAACGCCCCGACCTTGTTATTCGCCGAAAAGCGGCTTCCTCCGCCGGCAAGGTCATCGGTCAAACGATCATGGAGTTCTTTCACCAACTCCCAGCGCTCCAACAGAGGTTCACCGAAAGCACCTGATGTGATTTCACTGCGTACAGTTTTTACCTTTGCCCCTGCACCACCGCAGTACAAAAGCGGTGCCAGATCCCAAGGCGTCTCGTTTTTGGCGTACTCAAGCATTGGAAACGTCAGGTCAAAAGGCGTCAGATCACTCATTGCTCGCTCCCTGCCTCGAAGCGATACCCGTAAACGCTGTCATGAAGCTGTTCGCAATGGCCTGCTTAGCGGGGGCGGCCTGCACAAATTTGATGTATTTGAAGGTTGTCGCTTCCGAGTTCCGACCGTGAAGCAGTGCGTTGCCAACGGTCGCAATCACTACCGCTACATCAGCGCAATTTGCTAAAGCGAGCTTAGTTAGCTCAGTCGCAAAGGTGCACCGGGATTGGTGGAAGCGGAATTTCCTAAGCGCCTTGATGCCAGCCGCGATACCGAATTTTCTAAGCGATGACATCTCAACGTTTATGGCAGAAGACTGATCGCTGTTGCGCCGTCCGTATGGGTTTCCGAAACGAGTCAGGAACACTAGGTTTCGATTCTCACCAGCAGCAGATGACTCGCGCGTCCACCTGCGAAGTCCCTTGGTGTATTCCAAGACTTCTGAACACAAAACTTCGGGAATCCATACCTGGCCAGTTACTCCAAATTTGGTATGCACAGGCGGGGACGCACCTGGCCCAACCGGTATCAGAAGCAAACCTTCAGCAGACGGATCAGGTATCGCGCGCTCCAACGTCTCAATACGAAGGTCACAGATCGTTCCCAGTCGCATGCCCGTGAAAAAGCCTAGAGCTAGCATCAGGTAAAGCTCAGGTGAGGCGTTACATTTTGCGAAGTCGAGGATCAAGTCCCGGTCAGATGAAGAGACAGGGAGTAGCCCACCTTCCAAAGTGATCCCAATGCGCTTGCGGTTGGGGATACCCAAATCGGTAGTAGTACCAGCCAGGGTTCGCTCAAAGCCCACTTGGTCGAAGTATTTGATGAGGAAACGCTTGTCCTTCCACAGTGGCAATACTGGCGACAGCAGCCCACGTCTCCTAACCCACCTGTAGAAACTGATGCAGTTACGCATGTACTCGGAAGCCGTAGCCGGGCTGATGTGACCGGCATCCCGAGCCTTGATAAGGGCTCCACGGTACTGAACAAGGCACCGATCAGCTTTACGAGACGGAAACTCAAACCATTGAAGCCCGCGACTCTCCAAGAATTTCGCGTAGTTCAGCAACCCGTTAAGGTTGCTAGAAACGGTCTTAAGCAGTGCCTCGCCATTGGTGACTCGCTCCATCCCCCAGAGGTTGGCCTCTCTCCAGGGCAAACCGTCTTCCCAGAATATTTGCGGTAGGCCTTCGATCACTACACGTGCGCTGTTAAGCGAGTAGGTAACCAGATCGTCAGTGACAGAAAGGTCATGCGGAATGAAGTGAATGTGTTCGACGGTAGCCAAGCGAAATCTCAGTAAGAACAAGGGTGAATGTCCATGGGGGCGCCATCTAACTTTGGACGTCCACAGCATGCAACTTATTCTTATCGATGGAATACACCTCGACGGCCGGCACGCGCTGTTCGATCACCGTCATCACGCGCTCGCTCATGTCGCCGTAGAGCGCGTAGTTGCTGGAAAACACCACGACGCCCCAGCGCTCCAGATCACAGCGGACCTTGAAATATGGCGCGCCCATCTTGATGCCGAGGGCTTTGGCTTCCGCTGAGCGAGCGATCACACAGCCGTCGTTATTGGAGAGTACGACGATGGGCGTGGTACGCAGGTCCGCGCGGAAGACGCGCTCGCAAGCGGCGTAGAACGAGTTGCAGTCGATCAGCGCCAGTACGCGCTCAGTATTTGCCATGGAAACGCACACTGAAGGGCACCACGCCCCAGACGTAGAGCTCTTCGCTTTCAAGCAGGTAGCGCGGGGGAAACTTGGGGTTGGCCGAGCGCAGGATGATCTGTTCGCCCTGCCGGTCGAAGATCTTCACCAGCGGCTCGTTGTTGAGCGCTGCGATGACGATCTCGCCTTTCTCCGCTTCGCGCCCGCGATCGATGATGAGTATGTCCCGGTCGAAAATACCGACGTGAATCATGCTGTCGCCGTCTGCGCGCGCCAGGTAGGTGTGCGGCGCGCGGATGTTCATCAGCTCATCGAGCGAGAGCGTCCCCTCCATATGGTCCTGCGCCGGGCTGGGAAAGCTGGCGGGCACGCAGAAGCTGAAAAACGGCAGGGCAATGGTGGACGGAGCAGCGGGCCCCAGGAAATGCACGGGCATGGCACAGACCTCAAAACTGTATATGCGTACAGTATTGAGGGCCGAAGGCCGGGTCAATCGAACCGGACGTAAGGACGATCTGGCTTGATGCGATGTGCCAACAATCGGTACAGCAAGCGGCTAAGGTTATGCACCGCGTCATGCTTGCTTTGCTTCGTGATGCCCATTTGCTTTTCTCTGATCGCAAAAAAGCCCTGACTGGCAGGGCTTTTTTCGGTCAATGATCCCGGCTCGGATCAAAGGGCCGGTTCATCAACTCCCGGGACAAGCAGGCAGCGCGGTCCGGTTCTGGGTGCCGTCGTTACGCGTGAACTGGCAGCCATAGGCAGGGTTGGCCACTACGCGCGGATTGAGGACCTCGTCACCGGCTGGCTTGATGCCCTGCTGTTCCCACTGCAGCATCGCAGCCATTGCTTCGACCTGTTCTTGATAAGTGAAATCACAGTGACTGGGTGCTCGGATGGCGCGTTGCACCAGCAGGTCGCCGTTGCCGTTGGCGACAGCGTTGCGGCGATAGATCTGCTGGTGTTTGAACGGCACGTAGAGGTCGCCCAGGGTGTGGATGCTGACCACCGGGACGTTGAACTGGCCATTCACCACCGGGATCCAGCGCAGGCCGTCCGGGCGGATGCTGTTGGCCGGTGGATGACCGATCACGCGGATGATCGAGTCGTTGAACTCGCGTTCCTCGCGGGACATCGCCTTGTTCGTGTCGAACTGATAGCGGGTGGCGAGGTTGCCGCTGAGCGAGTCGGCCAAGATGCCGTTCACCGAACCGTCCTGCCCTCCCGTACCCAGCACGACGCTCTGCAGGCCGGTGCGGAAACCTTCAGCGAAGATCGGCCGCTCGCCACCGCTGAGCTCACGAACGACCCCTTCAAGCTTTTCTCCCTGCGGCGACGGATCGGTCGGGTAGCTGTCCCACAACGCGCCGATGATCAGCGGGAGCTTGGCCTGGAAGTCCGTCGCCGGGAATGTGGTCGGCCGCTGCCCTGCCAGGTGCTGGGCAGCCAGGGTGAAGTTCATCAGGTATTCGAATTCATAGACGTCGCCAGTAACGCCGCACATCGGCACCGAACCGCTGTAGCGCAGCGGGTTATTGGCGGTGGCGTAGGTTTCGGCTTCCACCGCGGCGGCCGCAACATGGCCGCCCATGGAATGCCCGGTGATGTAGGTCTTGCTGGGCTGGGCTTTGCCGGTCAGCTCACTGAAGGCGAGCGCCAGGGCGTTGGTATCTTCAATGCCTGCACGTACGTCGTAGTAGTTCTTGCTGTAGCTCGAAGCGGCCCAAGCGTAGCCCTGCTGCAGCAGCCATGGCCGGATCGGTGGCGGCCCGACAGTGAGCTCCGGTCCTGTGCCACGGTAGCCGTGCGCGTACATGATCAGCATGCCGTTCCAGTTGGGTGGCACTTCGATCTGGTAGGACGCCCCTTCGTGGATACCGGTCCAGCGTTCGCTGGGCAGACCGGGGAATGCTGCCAAAGGCGATACGACCGGGACGAAGACGCGCGAGTCCTGTTCGCGGGACTCGTTGTGGGATACGGGCGGCTTGATCGGTTTGGAGCGAGCCTGAACATCGGCAGCGATGCCGACACCGCCAACCAGCATGACACCAACGATGGCACGCGCGCAGGCTGAAGCCAACTTGCTTGGGAGCATGGGAGTTTCCTCGATTATTGTTTTTGTTTTACAGGCCTTGTTAGCGATACGAGCTCTGCCGGGCTTGCCGACCACAAGCGGTACACGCATTTCCACTAACCGTGGCAGAAAGCTTGGACCTGTCAAATAGCTAAGCCGCTCGGAGGATGAGCGGCCATATCGCTTCGGGAATATCACAACTGGCGCCGCGCTTATGGACCGCTTCCGTAACGGACAGACTCTGGCGCGGTCATGGGCTTCGCCAGCTCAGAAGACTACCGAGCTGAGCGCAGGATTCTCGGCTCAGACCATACGACGCTGCGGCCTTTGGTCAAAGGATCGCTGAAACAGTTCTGCACTGTTTAATCGGTGCGCACCCATCGATGGGCAGGCGGAACTATCCCGTTATCACCTAATCCGACATAATCGAGCGAAACGGATTTGCAAAGTGCCAAGGAGAGCACAGATGAATACATATGGAACGTGGCTGCAAGGTCAGCAGCCGGGTTCGGGCCGACCCTCGGCGCCGACCACTCCCACTGCGCTGCAGGGTCTGGATGAGTATTGTTGGGTTGGCTGCATCAAATGATGTCTGAGGAAGCCAACACAAACATCAACGGTACGCATCCTGAGGAGCAGACGACTGCAAAACGCATCAGCGCTGCACTGAATGCCTTCCTGCACGTTTTCGACCGGCAGCTCAAAGCTGTGCTCACGCGAAAGCCGGTGCGGTTCATCCTATATTTTCTTCTTGGCTACTGGGCGCTTGGCAGCGACCCACTCGGGCTGTCTACGGCATCGGACAAGGCCATCTCTGACGAGCTTGCCCGCTTGGGTGCCTACCTCGCGCCCTCCCCCCCGGCGCCGATAACAGTCGTGGCGATCGACCACGACAGCATTGAAGGCCTGCACAACCAGGGAAAGGGCTGGCTTACCGCCGATGACTGGCCCCTCACCTATGTCGACCACGGGCGCATACTTCGGGATCTGGTGCTATCCAGAGAAAAACCCGCTGCGGTTTTCTACGATATATTTTTCGAGAAACCGCGGGCCATCAGCGGGGACATGACCCGGTTGGGCCGGCTGCTCTCGCGTCTGCAGGATCAGCCCGAAGCCGCTCCTCTCCTTCTTTCCGGTGGCGGCAGCTTCATGCCGATGTCGCCAGAGGCATACCAGGCACTCGGGCGACCGCCGCTGGCGGTCACTGCCTGGGAAGGCTACGGAGATTTCTACCCGCTGCATGCGCCGCTGCGTACTGGCGGCGACAGTGCTGGTGCCGCTAACGCTCCGATGGCCGCTACGGCGCTCTATCAGGCCCTGTGCGCCCGCCGGGGCCAAAATTGTGATTGGTTAGCGCAGCCTGACCAACCAAACTTGGCCGTTCAATGGGAGCTGGTCGACAAGCCCGGATGCGGCAGCAGCGATGCCGGACATGCATGGGCCCGAGTGGCGCGGGACCTGTTCAACATGCTCGGACGCGCCATCGGTTTCGGCGATGCGCTGCAGCCACCGCCTGCGTCGTGCCTGCCGTTTCATCAGGTACGCTTGGCCGACCTGTACGCAGACGAACCCGCTAGCCTGCGACCTCCGCATCTCAATCCGGGAGAGCCTTTCGTGGTGCTGGTTGGGGTGGTAATGCCGAGCATGAAGGACTATCTGCCGTCGCCGCTGTACGGTTTGATAGAAGGCGTCTACCTGCATGCGGCGGCGCTCGAAAATTTGCAGCGGCACGGTGCCAGCTATATCCATGAGCACGACATCACCTCGATCAGCCTGGCTCTGCTGATGCTGCTGATCGCCGCCGCCATGCATGTGCGCCGCTACAGCAACAGGACCATCAACCGAATACTCGAAAGCGAGATTCTGCTGGTGGTAGCTATACGCTGGTTGGCCTGGTGGTTCTTGCTTTGCGCCGTCGTGGTGGCTCTGTACTGCGCGTTTTATATGGTCTGGCGTATCGCACCGGAAGGCTGGTTGACGCTCATTGCGCTGGCCCCGCTCTTGCGCGAGGTGGTTCTGACAACCGAATCGAAATACGACACACAACAGGGAGAACGACATGAAGAAAGGACGACTCGCAGCCATGGTGATGGGCTTGATGCTGATGCAAGCGACACAGGCGCAGAACGTAAAGATCAGTGCAATTCCCTCTCCTGAGTTCACCGAAGTGGAGTCACTCAAGACCGGTGCATTCAGACCAGTAGCCGAGCTCGGCAAACTGAAGTTTCCGCTCAGCGCTCAGACCGAGAAGTCCGACGGCACGCTGGTATTCAGGGCCGACGGGGAGCGCTACCGCATTGGCCGCGCGGATGTGACGCTGCAAAACGAAACGCTGGTGGTCGATGCCTGCAACACCGTGCCGGTGATACTTGCCCTGGATTCTCGCTCCGCAACAGTCAAGGGTGCCGGGGAGGGATGCCGGTGAAACGAATCCTCGGTGTTCTTGCTCTAGCGGGTAGCGCGTTGCTAGCCGGCTGCGCCAGTGACGGCAAATACAGCGCCATGAAGGAAATGGCGGGTTACGACCGGCGAGTCAATATCAATGACATCCGACAACTACATCAGATGGATCGAACCGCCGTTCAGGACCTCGAGTTGATCAGGTACATGCAGCGCATCCGTACACGCTTGGAGAACGCCCAAGGCACGCCTTGCAACTGCGTGGTGTTGGTTGACTCGTTCGGTGGATACGAAGCGTATTCGCTGTCATCTACCAGCATCGTGGTCTCGGCCGGCCTTGTCGCCCAGGCCGGCTCCGAGGACGAAATAGCGGCGGTAATTGCCCATGAGCTCGGGCATGTCTACGAGCGGGACAATATCAAGGGCTGGATGCAGGAAGCCGCAGTCGACCTGATCAAGGTCGGCGGATGGGCAGCCGGAGCTGGCGGCTACACGCTACTGCTCGGCGATTCTGTCGAAGCGGCCTCGAAGGGCCTGATCTACCGGCGCTGGAACGGCGAGCAAGAAACCGCTGCCGACCTGTTTGCGACCGACCTGCTGTTGAAAAGCGAATATTCGCTCGATGGCCTGAAAATGGCGCTCCGCCGCATAGCCGATTACGGCTCGCAAGCCGAAGAGCGAAGGATGCAGAGCACTGAAGGATGCCTGATCAGAAACGGCAAGAACATCAGCGTGAACTTCACGGGTTGTACCCAGCAACTGACCGAGTCGGAAAAAAGCATTTATCAAGCCGATCGGCTAAGCATGGTACGCGAATCGGCCTGGAAGGCTTCGCCCGAGCAGCGCCGCCGTCGTACCGGCGCAGCGCCACCCCGCTTCGCCTCCGTCGACTACCTGTTTGGTCTCAATGCGTTGGTCTCTGGCGACAAGGCGGCTCTGAAGAGAGCATTGCAAAAGGTGGAACGACGCACTGTTCCGCCTGCATTGGCCGGGAATGCCGCGGTGAGCAATCGGCTCGCCATGGCGCACTTCCTAGCTGGCAATAACAACAAGGCAACAAGCTATCTGCGCGCCAGTCTGGAGACCACGGATAGAACCGCATGGACGTTCAATCATCTGTACAAGGAGGTGGATAAATCGGGTGACCCGAAGGCTGTACAGAAGGCGATATTCGATGCCCACGATGAGCTCGGCTACATGGCGACCTTGCTTCCGATCGAATACTACCTGTCGAAACGGCACGGCCTGACTGTTCTGGAGGCCGTCTCCTATGGCCGCTGTGCATCCAATCTGATCGATGACAAGGACACCTATCAGCGTTGCACCGAGTTCCAGAAATACGCGGCCAACGGCAGAGCCGACTGGTGACGAAAACCCCACTCCAGACGGAGCTGGGTTCACGAGAGTGGCCATTAGAGACGTGAAAATGATCGACGTCGCTTTGATGGATGCGTTGTACTCATCAAGGCGACGGTTCCGAAAGGTTCGTGCATACGGGGCGTGATGGACACGCGGTGCGGTTGATGCCCCGGAATTGGGATTCGGAAGCCAGGCCGTAGGATTACCGTGAAAATCATATCGCCACTGCTGGACAGCAACATGCCGCTCAGCCTGCGATTTCAAGCCTGTATCAGCAGTTTCCTTTCTTCGCCTGGCCCGGCGGGCAATGAGTTCCGCCATGACCACCATGCCCACCACCGTCGCCGATATCGATACCGACGCCTGGCAAGCGCAGGCTGCAGCCAGTCATCAGTACAGAAGCCAATACAACGGCCATGGCCCGGATCATCATCGTAGATTGCGCTTTCATTGGAATACTCCTGAATTTCCTGACGTGCGCCACTCAACGGCGCCCGGCGCACAGTATCCAATGCTGCATCAATGGGCGACAGCCCATTCTTGCGGCGGCGCGGCGCCAATCACGAATGACGGTTTCAAGGCTTGCTGCGCTGATCGCTCAGCAGGCCCTGATCCCCACACGGCCCCTTCCTAGCCCGCGTGATATTCCGCGTCAGCCACTTCGAAACGCTGCTGAATGGAAGCCGCAGGCTCCTTGCCCATGATGCTCACCACATAGATGGCGATGCTCGCGAGAATGAAGCCAGGGATGATTTCGTACAGCCCTAGACCGATGAATTGCTTCCAGACCACCACGGTAATCGCGCCGACCAACATGCCGGCGAGCGCGCCGTTGCGGGTCATGCGCTTCCACACCAGTGAGATCAACACCACCGGACCAAAGGCTGCACCAAAGCCGGCCCAAGCGTAGGACACGAGGCCCAGTACCTTGCTGTCCGGATTCGACGCGATGCCGATTGCGATCAAGGCAATCAGCAGCACCATGGCCCGACCAACCCAGACCAGTTCAGTCTGCGAGGCACCTTTGCGCAGGAAAGCCTTGTAGAAGTCCTGGGTCAATGCGCTAGAGCTGACCAACAGCTGCGCGCTGAGCGTACTCATGACGGCGGCCAGCACGCCGGAGAGAATGATGCCGGCCACCCAGGGGTTGAACATCAGCTTGACCAGTTCCATGAACACACGCTCGCCGTTCTCGGTGACCGGGCCGGCCAGCGCGGGGTTATCGGCGAAGTAGGCAATGCCGAGGAAGCCTACGGTTACAGCGCCTGCGAGGGTCAGGATCATCCACGCCATGCCGATGCGGCGGGCGTTGGGGATGGTCTTCACCGAGTCGGCAGCCATGAAGCGCACCAGGATGTGCGGCTGGCCGAAGTAGCCAAGGCCCCAGCCGAGCAACGAGATGATCGCGATGAAGGACAGCCCCTTGAACATGTCGAAATTCGACGGGTCCTGGGCCGCGATGGTGTCCATGGCGGTGCCCATGTCGCCCAGGGCGAGGATGACGAACACCGGCGTGATCAACAGCGCAAAGATCATCAGCGTGGCCTGCACGGTATCGGTCCAGCTCACCGCCAGGAAACCGCCGATGAACACGTAGAGGATGGTCGCTGCCGCACCGACCCACAGCGCCGTACCGTAATCCATGCCGAACGTCGACTCGAACAGACGTGCACCGGCCACTACACCGGAGGCGCAGTAAATGGTGAAGAACACCAGAATCACCAGCGCCGAGAAGATCCGCAGCAGGCGGCTGGTGTCCTCGAAACGATGGGAGAAATAGTCCGGCAGGGTCAGCGCATTGTGGTTGTGCTCGGTGTGCACACGCAGCCGCCCCGCGACGAATATCCAGTTAAGCCAGGCGCCGGCGATGAGGCCAATAGCGATCCAGCTCTCGGACAAGCCGGCAACGAAAATCGCGCCGGGCAAGCCCATCAGCAACCAGCCGCTCATGTCCGAAGCGCCCGCAGAAAGAGCGGTGACAAAACTGCCGAGGCTGCGCCCGCCGAGGATGTAGTCGTCGAAATTCTTGGTGGCGCGGTAGGCGGTGAAACCGATGAGAATCATCGCCGCGATATAGATCACGAAAGTGATCAGGGTGGGGGTGCTCACATTCATTAGTCTTGTATTCCTTGTGCTGCGGGGACCTAGCCCCCGCCTCCACTGACTAGACGCGAACGCTTGTGGCGCAGCGCTGGCAACGGACGGTCGGGTTAGAACGAAAGCATAGCGTCTCGAAGCGCTCTTCGCTCGCGACCGGACAGTTTTGGCGGGTAAAGGTGCGAGCGGAGCGATCAAACGATGCTCTAGGAGCGGCCGGGTCGCAGCGGCTCGCTTCGGTCTCACCGCTCGCGCAGTCAGCGCTCGATGACTTGCCCGCGCATGGGCGCCAGGCGCGCCAGCAAACGGTTCTGCACAGGGATCGGCACGCCCTCGACGGTCATCGCCGCCTGCAGGTTTTCCACCAACGCGTTGAAGTCGCTGGGTGTCAACGCCAGGCCTTTGTGGCTTTCTTCCATGCTGTCGCCGGTGTAGACGCAGGGACCGCCCGCCTCGGCGCAGACCTGCTCAATCAGCTTGTCGCGCAGGCGTTGGATGTCGATGTCCTGAAAATGCTCGACGATGCGGGGGTCTCCAGCAATGCGCAGCAGCATGCCTTCGACAATCCGAGTCACACCGGGCTCGCCACCGAGCTGCCGATACAGGCTGTCATCCTTGGGCGCTTGCCCAGCACAGGCACCAAGCAACAGGCAAAACAGCAGGACAAACTGGCGCATCAGAGGCTCCCCTGGACGGACAGGTACAGGCCATCCTGGTTATCCAACGTGGCGATTTCACCCAGCCGCGCATAAGCCAGGACCACGGCAAGGCGCTTGTTGGGGAAGTAGCCGAGGAACAGATCGGCCCAGTCGCTTTCGCCCGCAAAGGACAGGTTGTCCGGCTTTTCACGGTACTCAACGCCCAGCGCCCAGCTTGGGTTGAACAACACGGCAGCCGAGCCCTCCTTGAGCAGGCTGCGGCTGTCGCGACGGTCGCCGCCGAATCCGAGCAGGCCCAGCTCATTGGCGCGGCTGTAGCGCACGCCGCCATTGAGCAGGAGGTTGTAGCCAAAGGCACCCGCGAGGATCAGGCGGCTGGCGGTGAGGTAGGCCTCGGTGTCTTCATCGCGCTGCGCGCCGACCAGCGACGGGATCAGGAAATCCTTCTGGCGCTTATGCTGCACACCTAGCGACACCTGGGGCAGCCGGTCGTAGACCAGATCGCCGAACAGCCGCAGTTTGGCGCCGATGATGTCCTGGCTGAGGCTGTTCTCGGGGAGCGAAAGGTCGCGCGCCAATGTGCCGAGATCAAAGCGCTGCCGCGCAAAGGACAACTCGAGGCGGTTATCGAAGGCCACCGCCACGCCAGCGACGTCCAGTCGGTAGTCGCCAGTCTCGACACGGGTAGCGAAGACGTCGCCGCCCCACTCACCGCGCTCACCGTACCCCGCCAGCACGGCCCAGGGCGTAATCCCCCCACCCGCCGACCCTTCCAGACTGGTCGCCCCGCCGGTGGCCAACAGACGGCCTGCATCGGCACTGGCCAACATCGGCGCCCAGCACACCGCCAGCAGCAGCGTTCGCCAACCTCTCATGAATGCTCCTTGCGCGGCCGCGCGGCCAGATGAGGTTGTTGCTTCAACCAGGTTTCGAAGACGTCGGCCGGCAACGGGCGGCTGAAGAAATAACCTTGCAGTGTGTCGCAACCCCAGGCCCGCAACAGGTCGCGTGTTTCACCATGCTCGACGCCTTCGGCCACGACCTTCAGGCCCAGCGCGTGGCTCATGTCGATGGTCGAACGGACGATCACCGCATCACCGCAGGTGTCATCCAGCTCACGAATGAAGGATTGGTCAATCTTCAGCTCCTGCACCGGCATGCGCCGCAGCTGAGCAAGTGACGAGTAGCCGGTGCCAAAATCGTCGACCGACAGCCGAATGCCCAGCGAGCGCAACCGATGGAGCATCGCCAGGGCGCGATCCGGGTCGCGCATCATCGCGCTTTCGGTAATCTCGAATACCAGCTGGTCGCCAGGGATGACATAGCGCTGCAGCAACTCCCCGACCCGCTGTTCCAGAGTCAGGCTGGAGAGGTCTTCGGCGGAGATGTTCAACGACACTTCCATGTACAGGCCGCGACCGTTCCAGAGATGCAGCTGCCGCAGCACCGCCTCGATCACCCAGGCGGTCAGCAACTGGATGCTGCCAGTGCGCTCAGCCAATGGAATGAATTCGCCGGGCGACACCATGCCGTGGACCGGGTGATTCCAGCGCAGCAGCGCCTCGGCCTGATAAACCCGACCGTACTCCAGGTCGATCTTCGGCTGAAAATGCAAATGCAGCCCGCCAACCTGAGCGGCGTGGCGCAAGTCTCGAATCAGGGTGATCTGCCGCTGATGGGCATCGTCACGGCCGTGCTGGTAGAGCTGCAGGCCGTCCGGCAGCTGCGCGGCGTCCTGCATGGCGATCCGTGCGCGCCGCAGCAATTCGTCGACGCTGCCGGCATCGTCCGGGTAACCGGCCACGCCGATGTGCGCCTCGATGCGCATCTCCAGCTCGGCGACGCGTACCGGCAAGGCCAGCGCCTGCTGCACCGCCACCGCCGCGCTGAAGGCGTTGTCCGCCGAGGTATCACTGACGATCAGCAGGAATTCGTCGCTGAGCATCCGCGCCAGGTGGTCACCAGGTTGCAAACCGGCCTGTAGGCGTTGGGTCAGCTCACGCAGCGCCTGATCAACCCCTTCGGGGCCGCCGCTGTCCTGCACGCCAGCCAGATTGCCGATGCCGATGTGCAGCACCGCGGTGGTTCGCCCGGCGCCAATGGCATTTGAGAGCAGCTCGCCAACCAGCGAGCGGTTCGGCAGCCCGGTCACATCGTCGTGGAGCATGTTGTGGGCGATCAGCTGTTCGCGCTCAGCGATGCCACTCTGCATCTGGTTGAGGGCGCTGGCCAGCGCGCCCAGTTCGTCACCACGATCCAGCTCGATTGGCGTCTGGTAATCGCCGCGCCCAACCCGCTCGGCCGCCCGGGCCAGCGCATTGACCGGCTCGGACAGGCTGCGCGCCAGCAGCAGCGCTCCAAGCAGCGAGGCGATCAGCCCGACAAAGGCGATCAGCAGAATTCTTGAATCGAGCTGATGGAAGCCGGCCAAGGCATCATCCAGCGACCGGTGCACGAGCGCGATGACACTGAAGTTCTCACCCACCGACAGCACGATGTCCTCGTTGAGATAGCGCTCACCGTTGAGCAGCAATTCCTCGATGCCCGTTGCATGGTCATGCCGACTCCATCCATCGATCAAATCGTCGCGTGTTTCTGAAGCGAGCGTGGTGACCAGCTCGCCCTTACTTTCGCCCTCTCGGGTCAGGAACGACACGTCCAGGCTAGTCAGCTCTTTGAGTTCGCCCGCCAGCGCCTGGTCCATGGCAAAGCCCATCACCACACGGGCGATGGGCAGCGGTGCGCGAACTTCGGCCTCGACCATCAGGTGCGCCTGCCGATCCAGTGAAACCACCAGCATCGTCAGTCCTTGCTGACGCGCCGCGCGCAGCTCGTCAGCGTAACGGAAGGTATCGCCCGGTCTGACATTCGACAGGCTCGACGCCAGCACCTTGCCGTTGAGATCCAGCAGCATTGCCTCACTGGCGCTGATACGGGCCGCCTGATTAGTCATGGCTGATTGCAAGGTAAGCGTGTCGCCGCTGGCGACAGCTTCCTTGAAGCCGAAGTCGGCAACCAGCACCTGAACGCCGTCGCGCAACTGGCGGCCACGCATGTCCAGCAAGCGCTCGAATACCCGTAGACCTGACTCCAGCCGCTCAGCGGCCTGGCTGCTCACGGCCGACTCGGTGACCAGGCGCACAGAGAAATACAACGCGGCGATCACCACCAGCAGAAAGGCGGCGAGGATCCACGACAGTCGCGCGTGGAAGCTAAGGCTGCGCGTCACGGGTGGCCTTCCTGAAAGCATCGGCGAACGCCGTGGGGGCCGGAGCCGAAGGTTGCAGCGCGGCAGTAGCCGCAACCGGCAGCTTCAGCTCGACCGGCGCCTCGCCCAGCCGCAGCGTGCCCGCATCGATTGGTTGCATATCCACCAGGGCCGGGTGCCAGAGAGTCGCTGGATACTCGCCGGCAGGCGCGTCCAGCTGGATGCGGCCTTCTGCGTCGCTGACGCCAAACCAGGGATCATCGGTGATGTAGACGTAACCCAGCATCCAGTCGTGAATGTTACAGCCCAGTATCACCAGGCCTGGTTGGTCGAAGGTTACTGGTGCGCTCGGCGTGCCCTCGTAGAGGCGCAGTTCGAACCGCTTGGCAGGGGAAAAGGAATAGACCTGATGACGGATGTCATCACGATTGGGGAAGCTCACCGCTGTGCCGGTCGCTACGGCGAGCACCGCCGGCACGAACTGTTTGTCGATCTGATCCATGACCGCTGCGGCGCTTGGCTTGACCTGTGCCGTGCCCGTCAGGCTGAGTACGGCGCCCGCAACCGGCTGCCCCTGGGCGTCGACGACAAGCGCGCTAAAAGGCTGGGCCTGCGCAGACGCCGCAAATGCGCAACACAGCATAAATAAACTGGACCGCAAAACACCGTTGAACATCTGGCTGGCTCCGCCATCGTGATTACCGTTGGGACTACCGCCTTCCTTGGCAACCTGCTGGCCGCATCAGGCTAGCCTATCGCCATCACTTGATCAGCATAATTTTCATGTTCCGGCGTGCTTCCATCAGGCTCGATCAGCGCTGCACGCCAAACGGATCCTCTTGGCCACGGTCTCACTCTCAGTAGCTGCACTTTTCTGTGCGGTTTCAGCGCAACCCAAGGAGCCCGCTATGACAGTCCATCTCGATACCGATAACGGCACCTGTTCAACCACACTCGAAAACGCTACCCATACCAGCGCAATCAAGGACGTCCGTGTCTCGACAGATCCTGCGGCCCGCATGTCCATGGCGCATATCAGCGGTCACAGCGTTCACGTGACCGAAGACATGGCCGAGCACCTGATCGCCGCTGGCGCAAAGGACGATCGCAGGAACCTTGTTGTCGACGATTGAGTCCGCCGCATGAGCCACTGCCGACCAGCGGTAGGCGGTAGTGCATAAAAGAAAACCCCGCTGCCGGAACACCGGCAGCGGGGTTTTTTGGGTGGGCCAATGAATCAGCGACCCTGGTATTCGCTCTCGGCGTCTTCGAAGCGCTTGAGCATGCTCGGTGAAGCACCGGCGCCGACTTTGCTGAAGATCACGATAGCCAGGCTGGCGAGGATGAAGCCGGGAATGATCTCGTAAAGACCCATGCCAATGAATTCCTTCCAGACCACGACAGTGACCGCACCGACGACCATGCCAGCCAGCGCGCCATTGCGGGTCATGTGCTTCCACAGCAGCGAGATCAGTACCACCGGCCCAAAGGCGGCACCAAAGCCGGCCCAGGCGTAGGACACCAGGCCCAGCACCTTGCTGTCAGGGTTCGAAGCGATGCCAAGGGCGATGAAGGCGATCAGCAGCACCATCGCACGACCGACCCAGACCAACTCGGTCTGTGAGGCGTTCTTGCGCAGCATGGCCTTGTAGAAATCCTGAGTCAGGGCGCTGGAACTCACCAGCAGCTGGGCACTGAGCGTACTCATCACGGCAGCCAGCACACCGGAAAGGATGATGCCCGCCACCCAGGGGTTGAACAGGATCTTCACCAGCTCCATGAACACACGCTCACCGTTCTCGCTGACCGGGCCGGCCAGTTCCGGATGGCCTGCAAAATAGGCGATTCCGAAGAAGCCCACCGCCACGGCACCGGCCAGGGTCAGGATCATCCACGCCATGCCGATGCGGCGGGCGTTGGGGATGGTCTTCACCGAGTCGGCGGCCATGAAGCGCACCAGGATGTGCGGCTGTCCGAAATAGCCGAGGCCCCACGCCAGCAACGAGATGATGGCAACGAAGGACAGGCCGTTGAACATGTCGAAAGCGGCTGGGTTCTGGGTCGCGATGGTGTCCATCGCAGCGCCCATGTCGCCCAGTGCCAGGATCACGAACACCGGGGTGATCAACAGCGCGAAGATCATCAGGGTGGCCTGCACGGTGTCAGTCCAGCTGACCGCGAGGAAGCCGCCGATGAACACGTAAAGAATGGTGGCTGCTGCACCGATCCACAACGCGACGTCGTACGGCACGCCGAAGCTGCTCTCGAACAGCCGCGCACCAGCCACGACACCCGAGGCGCAGTAGATGGTGAAGAACACCAGCACGACCAGCGCCGAGAAGATGCGCAGCATGCGGCTTTCATCTTCGAAACGGTGCGAGAAGTAGTCCGGCAGGGTCAGCGCATTCTTGTTGCGCTCGGTGTGTACACGCAGGCGTCCGGCCACGAACAGCCAATTCAGCCAGGCACCGGCGATCAGGCCGATGGCGATCCAGCTTTCCGAAAGACCAGCGACGAAAATTGCGCCCGGCAAACCCATCAGCAGCCAGCCGCTCATGTCCGAAGCGCCGGCAGACAGTGCCGTGACAAAACTGCCCAGGCTACGTCCCCCGAGGATGTAGTCATCGAAGTTCTTGGTTGCACGGTAGGCAATGAAGCCGATCAACAGCATCGCGCCGATGTAGATCACGAACGTGATCAAAGTAGGAGTACTGATGCTCATTTTGTTCCCTCGTTAGTTGTTGTTGATGGGCGCGAGGGTATTCCCGATCCCACCTGGCAGAGGGCGATGGCGGTTCGCGCCATCACCGGGACGGGCTCACCTGAGCCCATCAGAGGCGGAAGAGCGATCCGCCAACTGTTCTGGTTGTTTTGATGAGCTGGCGGTCTCTGAACCGAGCCGCCAGCCATTTCCTGCCGAGTCGACGATCAGTCGTCACCCAGCGACAGCAAGGACGCGTTACCGCCGACAGCCGTGGTGTTGGTCGAGGTGGTGCGCTCGTTGACGAAGCGCAACAGGTAGCTCGGACCACCCGCCTTCGGACCGGTACCGGACAGGCCACAGCCACCGAACGGCTGCACGCCGACCACCGCGCCGACCTGGTTGCGGTTGACGTAGAGATTGCCGACCCGCGCCAGGGCTTCAATGCGCTCAGCGGTTTCCTCGTTGCGGCTGTGCACGCCAAGCGTCAGGCCGTAACCGGTGGCATTGATGTCGGCGACGACCTTCTCCAGATCGGCCGCATCGAAACGCACCACGTGCAAAACTGGACCGAACTGCTCCTTCTTCAGCTCGAGAATGCTGCCGATCTCGAACGCTACCGGCGCCACGAAATGGCCGTTGAGGCTGCCAGGCAGCTCTGCTTCGGCGATCAGCTTGCCTTCGGCCTTGAGCTGCTGGATGTGCGCCAGCAGGCCCTCGCGCGCTTCGGCATCGATCACCGGGCCGAGGTCGTTTTCGCGCAGGTGGGTCGGGCCGACCTTCAGCTCGGCCATGGCGCCCTTGAGCAGTTCGATCACACGGCCGGCGATGTCGCGCTGGACGTAGAGCACGCGCAGGGCCGAGCAACGCTGACCGGCGCTGGTAAAGGCCGAACCGACGGCATCCTTGACCACTTGCTCAGGCAGCGCGGTGGAATCGACAATCATCGCGTTCTGGCCACCGGTCTCGGCGATCAGGGCAGCAATGGCGCCCTCCTTCTCGGCCAGCTGGCGGTTGATGATACGTGCCGTGTCAGTGGAGCCGGTGAAGCACACGCCCACCACGCGCGGATCGCGGCAGAACACGCCACCGAGCGTGGCGCCGTCGCCGGGCAGGAAGGCAATCGCCTCCTTCGGCAGGCCGGCTTCGAACATCAGCTCCAGCGCGCGGGCAGCGATCAGGCTGGTCTGTTCGGCTGGCTTGGCCAGTACGGTATTGCCGGCCACCAGCGCCGCGGTGATCTGACCGAGGTAGATCGCCAGCGGGAAGTTCCAGGGGCTGATGCAGACGAACACGCCGCGGCCTTCATGGAACAGCTCGTTGCGCTCGCCGGTTGGGCCCTTGAGCTCTTCACGACCGAGCTTCAGGCGGGCCTGTAGCGCGTAGTAACGGCAGAAGTCCACCGCTTCGCGGACTTCGTCGATGCCGTCCTGCAGGGTCTTGCCTGCTTCCAGCGTGCACATGGCCATCAGCTCGGCACGGTTGGCTTCGAGCAGGTCACCAAGGCGCTCGAGGATCTGTGCGCGCTGTTCGATCGGCGTGGCGTTCCAGCGCGGCCAGAAAGCGGCCAGACCGTCGATAGCCTGCTTGGCCTGCTCGGCGGTGGCGAACTGAGCGGTGCCCACCTCCTGGCTGAGCTGATACGGGCAGTGCACCTTGTGCGGCGCACCGGTGAGCTTCTGTCCGGCGATTACCGGGGCGGCCTGCCACTGGCGGCCAAGGAACGTCTGATAGGCGCTGGACAGTTCGTTCCACTGGGTCTGGATGTTCATGTTGATGCCTTGCGAGTTGGTCCGGTTGCCGTACAGCGCCGGCGGAAGCGGAATGCGATGGTTGCCGAGAGTCTTGAATTGACGCAGCTGGGTCACCGGGTGGTCGATCAGGGAATCGACCGGTACGCGCGGGTCGACCAGCTGGTGGACGAACGAGGAGTTCGCGCCGTTTTCCAGCAGACGACGAACCAGGTACGGCAGCAGGTCTTTATGCGCACCGACCGGCGCGTAGATGCGCACGTTCTTGCGGTACTTCTCGATCACGGTGTCGTAGAGCGCGTCGCCCATACCGTGCAGACGCTGGAACTCGAATTCACGCGGCGTCTTCAGTGCGCCGACCATCGACAGGATGCAGCTGACGGTGTGCGCGTTGTGGCTGGCGAACTGCGGGTAGATCACGCCACGTGTCTGTTCGGACAACAGGTAGCGAGCGCAGGCCAGATAGGAGGTGTCGGTGCCTTCCTTGCGGGTGTAGACCGGATAGCCGTCGAGGCCCTGGACCTGGCACTGCTTGATCTCGCTGTCCCAGTAGGCACCCTTCACCAGACGCAATGGGATCCGTGCATTCAGCTCCTTGCCCAGCAGGGTCAGCCAGACCAGCACCGGCAAGCAACGCTTGGAATACGCCTGAATGACCAGGCCAAACTCGCCCCAGCCAGCGATGGCTGGGTCACGCATCAGCTTTTCATAAAGCTCCAGCGACAGCTCGAGGCGATCGGCCTCTTCGGCGTCGATGGTGATGCCGACATCCAGGCGGCGCGCCAGGATCGCCAGTTCGCGGACGCTGGCGAACAGCTCGGTCAGTACGCGCTCACGCTGAGCCACTTCATAACGCGGATGCAGCGCCGACAGCTTGATCGACACCGACGGACGTGGACCGAGGCCTACCTGGGGCTCTGCGCCAACGGTTTCCACGGCCTGACGATAGTCGGCCATGTACTTGCGCGCGTCCTCGACAGTCAGTGCCGCTTCGCCGAGCATGTCGAACGAATAGGTGTAGCCCTTTTCGCGCTCGGGGCGGCCGTTCTTCAGCGCCTCAGAGATGGTGCGGCCCAGCACGAACTGCTTGCCCATCAGCTTCATCGCCTGGTTCATCGCGGCGCGGATAACGGGTTCGCCGGAGCGTTTGACCAGGCGGCCGATGACATTCTTTGGGCGACCATCGGCGTTTTCCGGATCGACCACCTTGCCGGTCATCACCAGGCCCCAGGCAGCGAAGTTGACCAGCACGTTGTCGCTCTGGCCGAGGTGGCGTTCCCACTCGGCGGCATTGAGCTTGTCGCGGATCAAAGCGTCAGCGGTGGCCGAGTCCGGCACGCGCAACAGCGCTTCGGCCAGGCACATCAGCATCAGGCCTTCGTGGGTGTCCAAACTGTACTGGCGCAGCAGCGCGTCGAGGGTGTCAACGGCGTTATCACGGCCGCGTACGGCTTCGATCAAGCCACGTGCTTCGCGGCGAATGGCTTCGATGCCTGCCTCGCCGGGGTCGGCGAGTTGCAACAGCTCGTTCAGGTAGGCCGCCTCGTCAACGCTGTAATTCGCGCTGATGGCGGGGAAGAATTCGGCGGCTTTCAGATTGGCGAAATCGCCCTGCAAGACTTGACCGGCTTTGAACATCGCGCCGCTCCTCTCGTGGAGTGTTGTTGTGATGAATCAGGCCCGGCGGGTCGCCCACACCAATGATGGCGCAGCGGTGGCCGCCAAACGGGTAGGGGAATCTACGGCGAGAGAGTTTTGCGTTGTTGCAGATATCTACTGAACTTTTACAAAAACCTACGGCTTTACGTGGCCGTCGAAATACGGTCATAAAAGCTCACTAGAGCGGTGCAAAAAGTTAGCTGAAAAATGAAAAACGCACCGATGCGGTGCGTTTTATCGTTCTAGCCGTCGCTGTGTCGCAGCTTTTTAGGCGTCAGCCCCAGATAACGGCGCGTCGCCGTCGTCAAGGCACTCTGGCTTGAAAAACCGCACTCCTCAGCAATCCGAACCAAGGGCAGCGGACTCTCGCGTAGCAGCCGTGCGGCACGGTTGAGGCGGCTTTTGAGCAGGTATTGATGCGGCGTCAGGCCAACGCTGTCCTTGAATTGCGCGTGAAAATGGCTGGGGCTCAGGCAGACGACCTGCGCCAGCTCGGCAACGGTAATCCGTCGAGCAAGGTTGCTTTCGATGTGTGCATCCAGCCGGGCTACGTCCAGTGGACCAGTCGGCTGGCGCGTGCCTTCCCCGAACACCCGCAGGTGCAACGCACGCAACAACACGCCACCCAGCGCCCGCGCCAGCAAGGGGTCACTGCCGTAACGGGCCAGTTCGGCACCGGCATAGTTCAACAGGTTGTGAAAGTCAGCGTCGAGCGCGGGGTAACGCGGCGTTTCGAACAATTGCGCCAGCAGGCGTGGGTCGTCGGCACTCAGGTCATTCTCATCGAGGTCAATGATGAGCATGCGGTTGTCGCCCTTGCCGGCGAACTCGTGCTCGGCGTATCCCGGCACAAGGCAGGCACGCATACGGCACACCTCTCCACCCGTCCCGTCCACTTCAAATTCGGCGCAGCCCGACAGCGACATGACCAACTGGTGGTAGTCGTGAGCGTGTTCGTGAGCCTGGTCATCGAGGCGAAGCAGACGTGCGTTGAGCATGGGGGATACCTGACGTATTGCCGCACTCTACCGGAGGCAAACCCGTTTTTACAGCCAGCCCCAACGGTCGATGACGGGATTGGATTGAAATCATTTGTCGGATACCCATCTAAAGATCACGTACTCGCCACAGGTGCCGCATGAACGACGACATCCATCAGGACCTCGAGCAGGACCATTCATCTACCGGGCTGGTGTTGCCGGACCAGGAGCAGCCCGACAAGCTGTACATCATCCCGATCCACAACCGGCCGTTCTTCCCGGCCCAGGTGCTGCCGGTCATTGTCAACGAAGAGCCTTGGGCCGAAACCCTGGACTTGGTCTCCAAAACGCCGCATCAGCGCCTGGCCCTCTTCTTTATGGACTCGCCGGCGCAGGATGCTGCCAGCTTCGACCCGGACAGCCTGCCCGAGCACGGCACCATGGTTCGCGTGCATCACGCATCGAAAGAAGGCGGCAAACTGCAATTCGTAGCCCAGGGTCTGGCGCGGGTGCGAATCCGCGGCTGGCTGCGGCGCAAGCCGCCGTATCTGGTGGAAGTGGACTACCCGCAAAGCGACGAAGACCCGCGTGATGAGGTGAAGGCCTACGGCATGGCGCTGATCAACGCGATCAAAGAGCTGCTGCCGCTCAACCCGCTGTATAGCGAAGAGTTGAAGAACTACCTCAACCGTTTCAGCCCGAACGCGCCCTCGCCCCTGACCGATTTCGCCGCCGCGCTGACCACTGCGCCAGGCCCGGAACTGCAGGAAGTGCTCGACACCGTGCCGGTACTCAAGCGCATGGAAAAGGTCCTCCCGCTGCTGCGCAAGGAGGTCGAGGTCGCCAAGTTGCAGAAGGAGCTGACCGGCGAAGTGAACCGCAAGATCGGCGAACGCCAGCGCGAGTTCTTCCTTAAGGAACAGCTAAGGATCATCCAGCAGGAACTCGGCATCACCAAGGATGACCGCAGCGCCGACGCCGATGAATTTCGCTCGCGACTGGAGGGCAAGGTCGTGCCACCCGCGGCACAGAAACGCATCGACGACGAATTGCAAAAGCTATCAGTGCTGGAGACCGGATCCCCGGAATACGCCGTCACCCGAAACTATCTGGACTGGGCCACCTCCATGCCCTGGGGCCTGTACAGCGAGGACAAGCTGGACCTCGAACATGCGCGCAAGGTGCTCAATGCTCACCACGCCGGGCTCGACGACATCAAGAGCCGGATCATCGAGTTTCTCGCCGTCGGCGCCTTCCGTGGCGAAATTTCCGGCTCCATCGTGCTGCTGGTGGGCCCGCCCGGCGTGGGCAAAACCAGCATCGGCAAGTCCATCGCCGAGTCACTCGGGCGCCGCTTCTATCGCTTCAGCGTCGGCGGCATGCGTGACGAGGCCGAGATCAAAGGCCATCGACGCACTTACATCGGCGCCTTGCCCGGCAAGCTGGTCCAGGCATTGAAAGAAGTCGAGGTGATGAATCCGGTGATCATGCTCGACGAGGTCGACAAGCTCGGCAACAGCCATCAGGGCGACCCGGCGTCGGCGCTGCTGGAGACCCTCGACCCCGAGCAGAACGTCGGCTTTCTCGACCATTACCTCGACCTGCGCGTGGACCTGTCCAAGGTGCTGTTCGTCTGCACCGCCAACAGCCTTTACTCGATCCCCGGCCCACTGCTCGACCGCATGGAAATCATCCGGCTGTCCGGCTACATCACCGAGGAAAAGCTGGCCATCGCCAAGCGTCATCTCTGGCCGCGACAGTTGGAGCGTGCCGGCGTGCCCAAGGCTCGTCTGGCGATCAGCGACAGCGCGTTGCGCAGTCTGATCGAAGGCTATGCACGAGAAGCGGGTGTACGCCAGCTGGATAAGCAACTCGGCAAAGTGGTGCGCAAGGCGGTGGTCAAGCTGCTCGACGAGCCCGAGAGCAAGATCAAGATTGGCCCGAAAGATATCGAAAGCTACCTGGGCATGCCGTTCTGGCATCCCGAGCAGTTGCTCACCGGGGTTGGCGTGGTCACCGGTCTGGCCTGGAACAGCATGGGAGGCGCCACGCTGCCCATCGAGGCGACGAGGATCCATACGCTCAACCGTGGTTTCAAGCTCACCGGCAAGCTCGGCGATGTGATGAAAGAGTCGGCCGAAATCGCCTTCAGCTACGTGAACTCCCACCTGAAGGAGTTCAAGGGCGACCCGAAATTCTTCGACCAGGCCTTTGTGCACATGCACGTGCCTGAAGGCGCCACGCCTAAGGACGGTCCCAGCGCCGGCATCAGCATGGCCAGCGCCCTGCTCTCGCTGGCACGCAACCAGGCGCCCAAGAAAGGCGTGGCCATGACCGGTGAGCTGACCCTGACCGGGCTGGTTCTGCCCATCGGCGGGTTGCGGGAAAAAGTAATCGCCGCGCGGCGCTTGAAGCTCTACGAGCTGATCATTCCCGAGCTGAACCGGGGTGACTTCGAAGAACTGCCGGATTACCTCAAGGAAGGGCTGACGATGCATTTCGCCAAGCGCTTCAGCGACGTGGTCAAGGTCCTGTTCTGACAAAGCGGGGCCGTGAACCCTGCGCCACGGCCCCTCTGCCCGGATCCGCTGCCAGCAGAGATGGCTTTACGCGCGCGTCTGCGGGTCTTATGGTTCAACCGACGCCCGAGCGTTTCCTTTCCCTTGTTTGAGTCGGTCGCCTATGCCCGTAACCCGCCTGCTGTCGTCGTTCGCCCCTTTGCTCCTGCTTGCCGGCTGCGCCAGTGGCCCGTCCAGCAGTATCGCGCTGAGCGATGATGCTGACTGTCCTCTGACCTTGCAGCCCGGCCAGATGCTGATCCTGAGCCTGCCAAGCAATCCCGCCACGGGTTATCGCTGGAACCTGCGCGAGGTTTCGAGCGAACAACTGAAAAGCCTCGGCCCGGAAGTGTTCAGCTCGCCTGAAAGCGACGTCATTGGTGGCGATGGTCTGTCTACCTGGCGCTTCGAGGCAGCCGAGGCCGGCAGTGGCCGCCTCTACCTCACCTATCAGCGACCCTGGGAAGCCGACGCCGAACCGGCCGGCCTGTTCGACTGCCGAATCGAAGTGGAATAGCCGGGAACGGGCACCGGCCGTCCACTCGGGCACGGCCATCGGCGCGGCTTTCCGCTACAATGCCGCCCCTGTTTTTCAGCCTGCCCAGACGCCGCCGTGAGCCACGAACCCGATCGCCTGTTCGCCCAGCCCCTTGCCCAACCCCAGGACTTCGTCTTCAACGAAGACGTGGTCCGGGTGTTTCCCGACATGATCAAGCGCTCGGTGCCGGGCTACCCCACCATCGTCGAGAACATCGGCGTGCTGGCGGCGCAATTCGCCCAGCCGAACACCTGCCTGTATGACCTCGGTTGCTCGCTGGGTGCGGTGACACAAGCGCTGCGTCGGCACGTCAAGACCGATAACTGTCATGTAATTGCCGTTGATAACTCTGCAGCGATGGTAGAGCGCTGCCGTGAGTATCTGCACGGGCAGGATTCGATGTTCCAGGAGCTGCTCCCGGTTGAAGTGATCGAAGCCGACGTGCTCGCTCTCCAGTTCCAGCCGGCCTCGCTGGTCGCCCTCAACTTCACCCTGCAGTTCATCCCGCCTGAACAGCGGCCTGAGCTGCTCAGCGCCATTCGCCAGGCGCTGGTGCCGGGCGGCGCGCTGATCCTCTCGGAAAAGCTGCGTTTCGAAGACGACCAAGAACAGGATCTGCTGACGGAGCTGCATATCGCCTTCAAGCGTGCCAATGGCTACAGCGAGCTGGAAATTGCGCAGAAACGCAGCGCCATCGAGAACGTGATGAAACCCGACAGCCTGGAAACCCATCGCCAGCGATTGCTGGACGCCGGTTTTTCCAAAGTTGTGCCCTGGTTCCAATGCCTGAATTTTGCCTCCCTGATTGCCCTGCCATGAATCTCGACCTGACTCCCCTCGCCTGGCGCCTGGCCGGCACCCCGCTGGCGGCCTGGGCCAACGGCCTGCAAGCGCAACTCGACGCCAAACTCGCCATTGGCCACGGCGACTTGCCGCGCTGGCGACGTGCCGTCGAAGCACTGCCTGATATCCAGCCTAGTGGGGTGGAGCTACGTGAGGCCTTCCGGCTGGAGTCCGACTGCGACGAGGCCACACGCGCAATCACACACGATGCCCTGTTCGGCCTGTCGCCCTGGCGTAAAGGGCCCTTCGATGTGTTCGGCGTGCATGTCGACACCGAATGGCGCTCGGACTGGAAGTGGGACCGCGTCTCCCCACATCTGAACCTGACCGGCAAGCGCATCCTCGATGTCGGCTGCGGTAACGGCTATTACATGTGGCGCATGCTCGGTGCGGGCGCCGACTCGGTTGTCGGTATCGATCCGAACTGGCTGTTCTTCTGCCAGTTCCACGCCATGAAGCGCTACCTCGATTCCCTGCCGGTCTGGCATTTGCCGATGGCGCTGGAGGAGCTGCCGAGCAAGCTCGAAGGCTTCGAAACCGTGTTCTCCATGGGCGTGCTCTACCATCGGCGCTCGCCTGTCGATCATCTGCTGGACCTGAAAGACTGCCTGATCAAGGGTGGCGAACTGGTGCTGGAAACCCTGGTGGTTGACGGAAACGAGCACACTGCGCTGGTTCCTGAAGACCGCTACGCACAGATGCGCAACGTCTGGTTCCTACCATCGTTAGCCGCACTTGAGTGCTGGCTGCGCCGCGCCGGATTCGTCGATGTACGCTGCGTCGACGTCAGTATCACCAGCGTCGAGGAGCAGCGCAGCACCGACTGGATGCGCTATCAGTCGCTCCCCGAGTTCCTCGACCCGCAGGATCACAGCAAGACCATCGAAGGTCTTCCCGCACCGATGCGCGCCGTGATGATCGCCCGTAAGCCTTAACGCCGAGCCCGCCCGTTTCGCTGTTCTTGCACGATCTGCCGCAACGGCGTCGAAGCCTTCGCCAGCAGAAGGGGGCGGCTGAGGTCACGCAAGCGCAGCTGCCTGTCGCTGAGGCGAAGCAGACGCCGATACAAGCGGCGCTTACGCCATGCCTTGAACCAGTCGAGCGCTAACGCGTGCATCTCCACCGGCCACATCGCGGGTAGATACACGTTAGGAATGGACGGCTCTTGTATTCCCGCTGATCGATCACGCTTCAACTGCTCTTCTGTACAGTTCATCAGACGCTCCTGCCTAGAAGGGATGCATTAATGCACCCGTTGCCTGCCGACGACTTGATGTCGACAGAACCAGACTGAGCCTCGTTGACACTTCAAACAATCGACTAGAATAGAACCGTCATTTAAGAAATATTGAAGGGTTGACCAATGTCCGGGATGCCTGAACGACCGCCGCAATCCGCCATGCCTTTACTCGAGATCGATGTGCTGCGCACGTTCGTATCCATTGCAGAAAGCGGCAGCTTTACCCGCACCGCCGCGCAGATTTTCCGCACCACGTCCGCCGTCAGCATGCAGATCAAACGCCTGGAAAACACCCTGGGCTGCGCCTTGTTCAGCCGAGAGGCCCGGCGCGTCGCACTGACCGCTGAGGGCGAGCGACTCCTCAGTTACGCTCGGCGCCTGCTCAAGCTAAACGAAGAAGCCGTGGGCGCTTTCATCAAGCCGAGCCTGAGTGGCCAGGTGCGCTTCGGCGCGCCAGCCGACATCGGCACACATATCCTGCCGGGACTATTGTCGCTCTTTGCACGAACGCATCCCGGCATCGAGGTGAATGTGTCGGTAGGGCGTAGCGTCGACATGATCCAGCGAATCGATGCAGGTGAACTGGACGTCGCCTTGATCAGCGTTGGCAATCTTGGTCAGGACGACACCCGCGGCGAGGTCGTCCACCGTGAGCCACTGGTCTGGGCCGGTCGGGTGGGTGGCGTCGCGATGAGGCGCAACCCGTTGCCGCTGGCGCTGGCCAGTGCAGAATGTGCCTGGCGCCGCCAGGCTCTGGATGCACTTGACCGTGTCGGTCGCAGCTACCGCATCGCCTATTCCAGCGAGCAATGCGCTGGACAGGAGGCTGCCATGATTGCCGATCTCGCAGTTGCGCCCTACCCGCTGAGCCTGGTCAGGCCACCGCTCAGACGGCTGGACGAAGACGCCGACCTGCCAACACTCGGTGAGTACCAGATCAAGTTGCTAAGCGCGGCAAAATGCAGCGAGCCGGTGAAAGTGCTGTCGCAGCAGGTAGTGGCGGCCTTTGCGGCGTACCACTGATGAGCAGCTCAAGCGAATACGCGCGGGGGGGGGAGCGGAAATGGCTAAATGGTTGATCGGCGCAGGCGTCGTGTTGCTGTTGCTCGGCGTTGCCCTTCACTACGCGCCCGGACTGCTGAGCTGGTTCGGCAAGCTGCCCGGCGACATTCGCCTCGAATCAGAACGCAGCAAGACGTACATTCCGATCACGTCGATGATTGTGCTGAGCGTTGCGCTGACCGTACTGGTAAACCTGTTCAAACGCTAGGTGACCCGCCTTATGCGGGCCACCTAGCGTTGTCAGCCGCGAGCTGCGGCGGTGAGGATCAGGTGCTTCATTTCCTTAACAGCCTGCTTGAACCCGACGAATAAGGCATGAGCAACTATCGCGTGGCCAATGTTCAGCTCGTTGACGCCACGAATCGCGGCGATCGCTTCCGCGTTGTGGTAGTGCAGACCATGGCCAGCATTGACGATCAGCCCATGGCTCAAGCCGGACTCGACACCGTCGCGAATGCGGGCAAGCTCGCAGGCCCGCTCGGCCACGCCATGCGCATCGGCGTAACGGCCGGTGTGCAGCTCGATCGCCGGCGCGCCCACACGAGCAGCCGCTTCAATCTGCCGCGGATCGGCGTCAATGAATAGCGACACCTCAGCACCGCAAGCAGCCAGGCGGTTGACCGCTTCTCGAATCCGAGCTTCCTGGCCCGCGACATCCAGGCCGCCCTCAGTGGTGAGCTCCTGGCGTGTTTCAGGCACCAGGCAAACGTGTTCGGGCCGCAATTGCTCGGCAAATGCCAGCATCGCTTCGGTGACACCCATCTCGAAGTTCATCCGCGTCTGCAGCGCATCCTTCATCATCAGCACGTCTCGCTCCTGGATGTGCCGACGATCCTCGCGCAGGTGTACCGTAATGCCGTCGGCCCCGGCCTCCTCGGCATCCAGCGCAGCCTTGACGGGGTCCGGGTAGCGGGTACCACGCGCCTGTCGCAGGGTGGCGACATGATCAACATTAACGCCGAGCAGGATTCGATTCGCTTCAGTCACGCGGGACCTCCTTGATGTTCATGAACAGTTCGCGGCTAACCAATGGTCGACCGCCCAGATGCGGCGCCAACGCCTGACGCATGAGTCTCTTTGCGGCGGCCAAAGCCCCCGGCACACTCCAATCGGCCTCTGCCATGGCCAGGAGTTCCGCGCCATTGAACAGACCCGGCTGAAAATGCCCGACCGGCTCGAGCCCGGTCTCGGGCAGCAAACGATATAGCCCATCGCCAGCGATGGGCTGGTCAGCCACATCCCGGTCCAGGGCAAAGCCATAACCAAGCTCGGTTAGCAGGCGCCATTCAAACGAACGGAGAATCGGCTCCAGCGGTCGTTTAGCCGCCAGCGCTGGTAGAGTTGCAGCGTAGTGATCGAACATGGCGGGATGAGCATCTTCGGCCGGCAGCAACCGGATCAGCAATTCGTTCAGGTACATGCCACTGAATAGCGCGTTGCCATCGAGCCAGTACGCCAGGCCAGCACTGTCTAGCCGTCCGACGCTTTTCAGATCCCCGCGACCACGAAACTCGACCTCGAGTGGCACGAAGGGACGCGCCAACGTGCCCGCCTTGCCGCGCGCACCGCGCAACACTGCTCGTAGCCGCCCTTCGGGCGTGAAGAAATCCACAAGCGCGCTGCTTTCACGATAGGGCCGGCTGTGCAGCACAAAAGCGGATTGGGCAGTCATGGGAGGTAGGTCACGCGCAGAGACGGAACAAATGCCGGTTGCCCGACCGCCAAAGGCTGAGGCAGTCGGGCAGGTGTCGCAGAACTTGCGTCAGCTGTAGCCGAGCGAGTGCAGTGCGCGCTCGTCGTCGGACCAGCCGCTCTTCACCTTCACCCAGAGATTGAGCATGACTTTGGAGTCGAACAGCACCTCCATGTCCTTGCGCGCCTCCTGGCCAATGCGCTTGATGCGCTCGCCCTTGTCGCCAATGATGATTTTCTTCTGGCCGTCGCGCTCTACCAGAATCAACGCATGGATATGCAGCACATGGCCCTGCTGCTTGAAATCTTCAATCTCAACGGTGATCTGGTAAGGCACCTCGGCGCCGAGTTGACGCATGATCTTTTCACGCACCAGCTCTGCGGCCAGGAAACGGCTGCTGCGGTCGGTGATCTGGTCTTCGGGAAAAAAATGCTCGCCCTCGGGCAGGTGCGAAGCTACCAGCTTCTCAAATACATCCAGATTCTGCCCGTGCTGGGCGGAGATCGGCACGATCTCTGCTCTTGGCAGTTGTTGAGCCAACCATTCGAAATGCGGCAGCAGCTCGCCCTTGTCTTCGACGCGATCGGTCTTGTTCACCGCAACGATGACCGGACCTTCGACATACTGGACACGCTCAAGCACGAGCTGATCCTCATCAGTCCAGCGAGTGCGATCAACCACGAAGACGACCACGTCGACGTCCTTCAACGCTGAAGAGGCGGTGCGGTTCATATAGCGGTTCAGCGCCGTCTCGCCATTCTTGTGCAGGCCGGGGGTGTCGACGTAGACCGCCTGAACGGCCCCCTCGGTCTTGATTCCAAGCATGTTGTGACGGGTTGTCTGCGGCTTACGCGAGGTGATCGCGAGCTTCTGGCCCAAGACGTGATTAAGCAGGGTCGACTTACCCACATTGGGCCTTCCGACAATGGCTACATAGCCGCAGCGGGTGATTTCTTCACCTTCAACTCGTTCTTCAGTCATTACCGTTCTCCACGCCCAGCGCTATCAGTGCCGAGGCAGCGGCAACCTGTTCGGCAATACGCCGACTGGCGCCCTGCCCTTGTGTTTTCTCATGCAACAGTGACACTTGGCACTCGACGAAGAAGGTCCGGCAATGTGGGTCCCCTTGAATCGCCACGACTTCATACTTTGGCAATTCGCACGCCCGCGATTGCAAAAACTCCTGCAAACGGGTCTTTGGGTCCTTGTTCGTATCAACCAGCGTAAGCCCTTCCAGCTCGTTGGCAAGCCAAGCCAGCACGCGGTCACGCGCCGCCTCCATGCCGGCATCAAGATAGATGGCGCCAATCAGGGCTTCCAGGGTATCGGCAAGAATCGACTCGCGGCGGAAACCACCGCTCTTCAGCTCACCGGAGCCGAGCCGCAGGTATTCACCGAGCTCAAACCCCCGAGCAAGTACAGCAAGCGTTTCACCTTTAACCAGGCGTGCTCGAAGGCGCGACAGCTGCCCTTCCTTAGCCTGAGGGAAATGGTTGAATAGCGCCTCGCCAGCGATGAAGTTGAGAATGGCATCGCCCAAAAACTCAAGACGCTCATTATTGCGTCCGGCATAGCTGCGATGGGTCAGTGCCAGGAGCATCAGCTCCTGGTCCTTAAATTGGTATCCGAGCCTACGCTCGAGACGGGCTAACGAAGTGCTCACGGCATCCTTAGGCGATATTCTTTATCGAAGTTCGCCACCAGATCGAGATTACGGATCAGGGGCTCGCGTTTTTCATAGTCCAAGTGCACCTTGAACTCGTTATTTTCAATCACGACCTTCAGTGCCTCTTCGAGGTTCAGATCGCGGATGCCGTTGACATCCATGCCCTTGCGTACATGGCTGTAAAAGTCTCGTACGGTGCGGATGTCTGCGGCCTTGTCACTTTCGACCCCGGAGATGATCTTGTCCATCGACATATAGTCGAAGTAATGCGGCAGCATCTTGAATGCGGTACTGGCAAAAAACGCCACCAGTGCCAGCACCATGATCCAGCTCAGCATGGACAGCCCTTTTTGCGAACGAGCGAAACTCATGTCGACCTCTATGTCGTACGTTACCCGCGGATCGGGGCTGTGCAAATATAACGGTCCGGCTCGCTGGAACCGGGCGCTGATTCACAGACTTAGTGAATCAATCCGACGCGCGAAAAGTGCGGCAGGTTGCTGAACTTCGGATCGGGCCAGCTCATCCATACGGCGAAGGCCTTGCCGACGATGTTGCGGTCCGGAACCATACCGGCAAATTCCTCCGGAATCGCCGCGTCATGCCAGTAGCGACTGTCATTGGAGTTGTCGCGGTTGTCACCCATCATGAAATAATGACCAGCCGGAACCCGCCACTCGCGGTTGGGTTCGATCCGATAGCGGGCCATTTCCTTGCGAATCAAGTGCTCCACTTCGCCAAGTTTTTCCTGGTAGAGCTTGGCGCTGCCCAGACTCCCGGGCTCTTCGCCAATAAGCATTTCAGGAACCAGCTCGCCGTTAATGCTCAGCCGCTTGTCGCTGCTGTACCGAACCACATCGCCCGGCAGGCCTATGACACGCTTGATGTAGTTGATATTGGGATCGCTGGGATAACGAAACACCATGACATCGCCACGCTGCGGATCACTAACCTCGATGATCTTGGTGTCGACCACCGGCAGCCGAATGCCATAGGCGAACTTATTGACCAGAATGAAATCGCCGACCTCAAGTGTTGGAATCATTGAGCCCGACGGAATCTGGAACGGCTCGATCAGAAACGAGCGCAATACCAGCACGATTGCCAGAACTGGGAAAAACGATTTGCCGTACTCGATCAGAACCGGCTCTTTATTCAAAGCGTCCAGCGTTGACTGATCAGGCTCCCCGGTCTGGCCCTCGTAGTTAGCGATTGCAGCCCGACGACGAGGTGCGAACACCACCAAATCGAGCAGCGCCAGAAAACCGCACACAGCAACGGCAATGACCAGCAACAGCGGGAAGTTGATCGACATATCAGCTATCTACCTTGAGCACTGCGAGGAAGGCTTCTTGCGGAATTTCCACGTTGCCGACCTGCTTCATCCGCTTTTTACCGGCCTTCTGCTTCTCAAGAAGCTTACGTTTACGGCTCACGTCGCCGCCGTAGCACTTCGCCAGAACGTTCTTGCGCAAGGCTTTGACGGTGCTTCGCGCGACGATTTGACCGCCCAGCGCAGCCTGGATGGCCACGTCGAACATCTGTCTGGGAATCAGTTCCTTCATCTTCTCGACGAGGATTCGGCCTTTGTAATGCGCATTGTCCCGATGCACGATCAGCGCTAGCGCGTCGACCTTGTCACCATTGATCAGGATATCCAGACGGGTGAGATTGGCTGACTGGAAGCATTCAAAGCTGTAATCCAGCGAAGCGTACCCGCGACTGACTGATTTGAGGCGATCGAAGAAGTCGAGTACCACTTCGCTCATAGGCAGGTCATAGCGAACCTGGACCTGCGTTCCGAGAAACTGCAGATCGCGCTGGATGCCACGCTTTTCAACGCAAAGCGTAATAACGCTGCCGAGATGTTCTTGAGGTACAAGAATGTTGGCCCGGACGATAGGTTCACGCATGTCTTCAATGGAAGACAGATCGGGCAGCTTGGATGGGCTATCGACATAGATAGTCTCGCCGCTCTTCAACAACAGCTCATAGACCACGGTCGGTGCCGTAGTGATCAGATCCAGGTCGTACTCACGCTCGAGGCGCTCCTGGATGATTTCCATGTGCAGCATACCGAGGAAGCCGATACGGAAGCCGAACCCAAGCGCGTCCGAGCTCTCGGGCTCGTACTGCAGCGCGGCATCGTTGAGAGTCAGCTTTTGCAGCGCTTCACGAAAATCTTCAAAATCATCGGAGCTTACGGGAAACAGGCCCGCATAAACCTGCGGCTTAACCCGTTTGAAACCAGGTAGCATCTCGACATCAGGCGTATTGGACAGCGTCAGGGTGTCACCAACGGGGGCACCATGGATATCTTTGATGCCGGCAATGATAAAGCCTACTTCGCCGGCTTTGAGGTCGGCCGTACTGGTATGTTTCGGATTGAATACTCCGACGCTATCGACCTGGTGCACCTTGCCGGTGGACTTGACCAGGACCTTGTCACCCTTCTTGATCCGGCCATGGCGAACGCGGACAAGCGAGACAACACCGAGATAGTTGTCGAACCAGGAGTCGATGATCAGAGCCTGCAGCGGTGCATCGATTTCGCCGGTTGGAGGAGGAATGACCGCAACCAGACGCTCAAGCACATCGTCTACGCCCATGCCGCTCTTGGCGCTGCAAGCCACTGCGTCGGTCGCATCGATGCCGATGATATGTTCGATTTCGTCCTTGACCTTATCGGGGTCGGCCTGAGGCAAATCCATCTTGTTCAGCACTGGCATGACTTCCAAGCCCTGCTCAATAGCCGTGTAACAGTTGGCTACCGATTGCGCTTCTACGCCCTGCCCCGCATCGACCACCAGCAACGCACCCTCACAGGCGGCCAGCGAGCGGCTGACCTCGTAGGTAAAGTCCACGTGGCCTGGAGTGTCGATAAAGTTCAACTGATAAGTTTTGCCATCCTTCGCTTTGTAGTACAGCGTGACGCTGTGCGCCTTGATGGTGATGCCTCGTTCGCGCTCGAGATCCATCGAATCAAGCACCTGAGCGTTCATTTCACGCTCGGTCAAACCGCCACACATCTGAATGAAACGGTCAGCCAGGGTCGACTTGCCATGATCGATGTGCGCGATGATGGAAAAATTGCGGATATGACTCAGGTCGCTCACAGCTCAACACTCTAATACGTCGCGAGCCGATTGCCCGCCGAAAATAGCCGCAAAGTGTACCTGATAGGTCTAATCAGTGCCACGCCGCTCCCAGCGACTTGCAACACCAGGCCTCCTCGACATCAACTGCACACCGTAGCCATCAATAGGCGCGAAAAGCGATCGAACTAGCGCATATCATCACTGCGGGCATGCGGTTCTACGCCATATACGATGGAAATTTCACTGCCGCTGAGCAACACGCGAATTAAACCTGAGCGATTTGCGGAAGATGGTTGACGCAAAGAACGAGGAGATAGAAGTGGATGACTGGCCAGGCTGGCCTTGACATACCTGCAGCCACAAAGCCTGATTACACCGCCGCAGTGGCCATTGAGGCGCGCAGAACGACCGGTTGTAACGCTGGATCCATTGCTGTTTGCTGACTGCGCTTGCGCACGAGGAGCCAGGCCACCAGAAACCCACTAAGCCCGGCGAGCATCACGTATGGCTCGGCAGCCGAAAGCTCAGAAGCGACGAGTGCAGCGATGAAGAGCATGATCAGCGGAAAAAGGTAGACAAGCACTGCGCCACGTAGCAACACGCTTTCGCGGATACCGACCACAACGGTGTCCCCTACACTGAGCCGAAGGTCAGAGACCGCCAGTATTAAACCCCGGCGCTCGCGAATACCAAGTCTTTCACCCAGCCCCTGGCCGCAGCCACTCCTCGCAGAGCAGCCTGAACAGGTGCTATGGCGCTCAGTCTCAACCCAGACAGCACCGGGCGCCAACGCGACTACACGACCTGACTCCTCGATCATTGCGGCGTCTGATCAACTCCAGAGCGCATGGACAATGCGATTCGCTCCGCAGTACCTAGAGGAATTTCCCCAATGACAGTGACCATCACATCGCCGCCAGCCGTGGATATACGCTTCGATACGGCCACAGTCGGCCCCATCTGACTACGCGCATCCTCGACCACAGCGCCGCCCAATGGCTCGATAAATACCGATACACGAGCAATGCCATCACCGTAAGCCAGCCAAGTCACCGACTCTTGTGAAGCGGGGCTTGGACGCACGCTTGAGTCGATTAGCTGAAACCCATCAGGCAGCCAATCAGAGCGCCATTGAATTGATGCCGGCTCCGCTTGCCCTGCGGGAACCGAGACCGATTTGCAATCAGCTCCACCTTTTACCTCTGCGGCAGCCACCGAGCCTGGTGCAAAATGCGTGAACTGAAAGCGCTCGAGCAACTGTCCGCTTTCGTCAAGCAACAACGATTTAAGCGGCAGGGAGGTTTCACGATCGAGATGCAGCTCGAAGCCATAACGATGCTGATCCCGGGGACGAACCGCTAGCGCGACCGTGGGTCGCCCTGCAACTCGGGATTCGCCAATAACTTGAAAGTTGTACCACTTGGATAGCAGTTCCGGCTCCAGTTGCTGCTGGCGCCACGGCGTCACTTCTCTCACTTGGGAAGCCATGTCTTCAGATGCACACTGAATCTTCCCATTGAGCATCACAACCTCTGCCGCCGGACCATCAAGCTGCAAAAGTCGCTCATGCAGCTGTCGTTCTTTTACCAGCTGCCAAACAGAGTGACTGGAAAAACTTCCGTTGCGCTCATAGACAAAAGTGCCTTGATAGCTTTGCTTTTTCTCAGCGTCAGCAAGTCGCTGCATCAGCACATCGGCCTCAGCAGCAAAGGCCGGCATAGATAGCCAGCCTCCGAGCACCACAAACAGCGGCATTACACGCATGTTGTTCCTTAACGATCTTCCATGCTGGCAGCACGAGCATAGGGCAGAGCACTTTCCGAACCGCTACCGAAAGCGGCCTGCTGAGCATGCTGACGCACATAAGCCGGCAATCTCTTTTCATGCCAGCTTTCAGCCGGCGCCTCCGCACCCGACACCTGGGCACCGGAAGTAACCGTACCTTCGCTATAACCAGCTAGTACAGCGGGACCTTGAGTAGCTTGCGGGACTGCAATGCTCGGTTGCGCAGGTTGCTGAGCAATCTGAGGGCCGGCTACTTCACTCTGATTGTACAGGCGCACACCTGCCAACACAGCGACTGTAACCGATGCCGCTACAGCAAGACGACCAACATTACGCCAAGCGAAGCGCTGTGGCTTAACGGCGGTGATTGCAGGCTCATCAGCCAACGCCGCCGACACTGCCGAGGCAATATCCAGACGAGGCTCGATCAGCTCCTTATGCATTGCGGCACGCGCGATCTGGTAGCGCGACCAGGTCGACCGCATTTCATTGTCGCCCTCTGCGGAGAGCACTCGACGTAATTCCAACTCGTCCGCTTCGTTATCCATCACCGCGGACAGCGATTCATGCAGGGCTTCACGACTCATGGCGGTTCCTCTCTTGGCTATCGCCGCTGTCTCAGGATTCATGCAACAAGGGTTGCAATGCTTTATCGATGGCTTCCCGCGCCCGGAATATCCGTGAGCGGACCGTACCCACCGGACACTGCATGACGTTTGCAATGTCTTCATAACTAAGACCATCAAATTCACGCAGTGTTAGAGCGGTACGTAAATCTTCTGGAAGTTGCTGGATAGTTCTATGAACTGTGTCTTCAATTTCATCCCTGAGAAGCGCTCGTTCCGGCGACTCGATATCTTTGAGGGCGTGATCGCCTTCATAGAACTCGGCATCCTCGGAACTGACATCGCTGTCAGGCGGCCGCCTTCCTCGAGCAACCAGATGATTCTTTGCCGTATTGATGGCAATGCGGTACAGCCATGTATAAAAAGCACTGTCCCCGCGGAAATTCGCAAGCGCGCGATAGGCTTTAATAAAGGCTTCCTGCGCAACATCCTGGGCTTCGTGAGAATCATGCACAAAGCGCACGATCAACCCTAGAATCTTGTGTTGGTATTTCAATACCAATAAATCGAAAGCCCGTTTATCTCCCCGCTGCACTCGTTCGACCAGTTGCTGGTCCTGCTCCTGGGTTAGCATAAACACTCCTCCATGACCCGGAAGGGGTGCTGCGCTCGCCTACGAGCTGACCTGCCAGAATAGACCCGGGCTTTACACAAAAGTTCTCCCCCTCCAAGCAAGCATTCCTGCAACACACCTGACGGCATTGACGAGCGACGCGCCAAAACGAACCGTTTCGACGACACCCCTCTAATATCCACAGCAAAAAACCGCCGCCCACCGAACGATGGCCAGCCGGTCAGCATCCACAACTGTCTATAGAGACGAGCCTGCAAGAAAAGTTCCAAAGCATCCAGCCAAGTCCAACAAGGCCCGCTATTTTGCCGGGGGACGCGCCTATATACTAGCGCTCGCCTCAACGTGAGATTCGAAATGAGCCGACATTATCAATACGACGTTCTAGTCATAGGCAGCGGCGCAGCCGGTCTGACCCTGGCGCTCAACCTTCCACCCTCGCTTCGGGTCGCAGTGCTGAGTAAGGGCGAGCTGGCGAACGGCTCGACGTATTGGGCTCAGGGCGGTGTGGCCGCAGTACTGGACAACACCGACACAATCGAATCGCATGTCGCCGACACCCTCGTTGCCGGCGGCGGACTGTGCAAGGAAGAAGCGGTACGCTTTACCGTCGAACACAGCCGCGAAGCCATCCAGTGGCTGATCGAACAAGGCGTTCCCTTCACCCGCGACGACGCCGAACGCGAAGAAGACGGCTTCGAATATCACCTGACCCGGGAGGGCGGACACAGTCACAGACGCATCATTCATGCGGCCGATGCGACCGGCGCAGCGATATTTAACACCTTGCTTGCCCGCGCTCATGATCGGGAAAACATTGATCTGCTGCATCAGCGCGTCGCCGTTGACCTGATCACTGAACGCAAGTTGGGATTGAGCGGCAAGCGGTGCCTTGGCGCGTACGTACTGAACCGAAACACCGACGAAGTGGATACCTTCCACGCGAAGTTCACCGTACTGGCAACGGGTGGCGCCGCGAAGGTATATCTATATACCAGCAACCCCGACGGGGCATGCGGCGACGGCATCGCGATGGCGTGGCGCGCAGGATGTAGAGTAGGCAACTTGGAGTTCAATCAGTTTCATCCGACTTGCCTTTACCATCCAAAAGCCAAAAGCTTCCTCATTACCGAGGCATTACGCGGCGAGGGTGCCGTACTGAAATTGCCCAACGGCGAACGCTTCATGCCACGTTTCGATCCACGCGCGGAATTAGCGCCACGTGACATTGTGGCCCGCGCGATCGATCATGAAATGAAGCGCCTCGGCATCGATTGCGTCTTCTTGGACATCAGCGACAAGCCTTCGGAATTCATCAAAGCGCATTTTCCGACCGTATATGAGCGTTGTCTGGAGTTCGGCATCGACATTACCTGCGAGCCAATTCCCGTAGTGCCTGCGGCTCACTATACCTGCGGCGGCGTGCTGGTTGACCAAGCCGGCAGAACCGACATACCTGGGCTCTATGCAATCGGCGAAACCAGCTTCACCGGCCTGCACGGCGCCAATCGCATGGCCAGCAATTCGCTGCTCGAGTGTTTCGTCTACGCGCGCTCTGCTGCCCAGGACATGCTGCGCGAACTACCGGGCGTCGCCTCGCCCAACGTCCTGCCGACGTGGGATGCAACTCAGGTTACGGACTCAGACGAAGACGTCATCATTGCGCACAACTGGGACGAGCTGCGACGGTTCATGTGGGACTACGTTGGCATCGTTCGCACCACCAAGCGACTGATGCGCGCACAACACCGGGTTCGCTTGCTGCTTGGGGAAATCGATGAGTTCTACAGTAATTACAAAGTCAGTCGGGACCTCATCGAGCTGCGGAACCTAGCAACGGTTGCCGAGTTGATGATCGGGTCGGCCATGCAACGCAAGGAAAGTCGAGGCTTGCATTTCACGCTGGACTACCCTGAACAGCTACCCGAAGCGACAGACACTATTCTGGTGCCGCCCACCTACGACGACTGAACTTCAGTCTGAGCCGTAAGCGTCGGTGCTGCTCCGGCGCCATAGCCCCGCGCGGAATGCATAGCCCTTGAGAGAACCAGTCGCCCGGCAATTTGAATCGCAATACTACAACCAGCGGTAGCGCAATGCTGTCAGGTAACAATTGCACCGGCTGCCAACCGCCCTCCCGACTCCTTAGCGACCAGCCGTGCTGATCATGGCGCAGACCAAGCCATGAACAACCACGACAGAGCAAGAGGTGCGACGGTATAACCCAGGCTGCGTGCAGCGCGCACAGCAACAACCCGAGCACATTCAGCCAGGATGGCACCGGCAATAACAACAGTGTGATTACGGCCAGCATCACCATCAGCAGATACAGCGCCAACAGCGCGCCAGATGCATGCCACCGACATTCGAATGCCTGGCTACTATGGCTGGACACGGTCAAGAATCATTCGAACCATGTAGCGCAGATCTTCGTCGTCGGGCACGGCGCGCTCCATGAACCAGCCAAACATATCCTGGTCCTCACAGCTCAGCAGTTTGCGGTAACGGCGCTGATCCTCTTCGTCGAGCTGCGGATAGACCTCCTTGACGAAAGGCACCAGCAGCACATCCAGCTCGAGCATGCCGCGACGGCTCTGCCAGAACAGGCGATTGAGTTCGGATTGTTCGACCATGCAAAAGCTCCTGAGTTGAAGCGCGGCATTATACCGACTGCAGCGTTCAGGCGGCACACGCATTAACAGGGCCCGGAGTGGCAGTTGGCGCACACTGTATTTCACCGATGGCCTGCTATGATGCCGGTCCGGATTTCTCCACGGCGACTCGTCATGACTGACACTGCTTTCTTTTGCGTTTTGTCGCACGAAGGCGTCCTGGCCGTACGCGGCGCGGATGCTAGCAAGTTTCTGCAGGGACAACTGACCTGCAACCTCAATTACCTCAATGAACAGCATTCGAGTCTCGGTGCGCGCTGCACACCCAAAGGTCGGATGCAGTCCAGCTTCCGCATCCTCCCAGAGGGAGACGGCTATCTGCTGGCGATGGATCGCGAATTGGTCCAGGCACAACTGGCCGAGCTGACCAAGTTTGCCGCGTTCTCAAAATCCAAACTGCATGATGAGAGCGCAGAATGGGTTCGATTCGGACTCAGCGAAGGTGACGGTGCTCTTGTCAGCCTTGGCCTAGATCTTCCCCAGACGGCCGACGCCGTGGCCGCCGCGCACGGATTGATCGCCGTGCGCCTCAGCGATGGCCGCGCCGAGCTCTGGACCCGCTCGAAGGACGCCGAGACCACCCAGCTTCGGCTGGCGGCCCAGCTCCCCGAGGCGTCAACAGATCGCTGGCTGCTGGCACAGATTCGCGCCGGTATCGGCCAGGTGGCAGCCGCGACCCGTGAGCTGTTTATCCCACAGATGATCAACCTGCAGGCGCTGGGCGGCGTCAGCTTCAAGAAGGGCTGTTACACCGGCCAGGAAATCGTCGCGCGGATGCAGTATCTGGGTAAATTGAAGCGCCGGCTGCATCGCCTTGCGGTTCAGAACATCGATGCACCGGTGCCGGCCGCCGGGCTTGAAATCTACTCCCCGGTTCATGGCTCAAGCGTTGGCGAAGTCGTCATGGCAGCAGCCGCTGAGGGCGCGCTAGAACTGTTGGCCGTGCTGCAGGAAGATGCGGCGACTGATGGTCGACTTTTTCTAGGGTCTCCTGACGGCCTGCCGCTGACCCTGCTGCAGTTGCCCTACACGCTAGACGCGGACCGTGAGATCCAGCGCTAACCGTTGCCAGCCACATTCCACACCGAATTATAAGTAAGGAAAGACATGAGCACTCTTGCCGACAAGGTCCAGCAGGCGCTTACACAGGCTATCGAAAATGACGAACTGGTCCTGCCGACGCTTCCGGAAGTCGCGCTGCGGGTGCGAGAAGCCGCAGAGGATCCGGACGTAAGTATTCCGACGCTGGCCAAGGTGATCGGCAATGACACTGCCCTTACTGCTCGCATCATCAAAGTGGTAAACAGCCCGCTGCTGCGTACCAACAGGGAGATTAACGACCTACAGATGGCGATCAGCCGCCTGGGCATCAACTACACGTCAAACCTGGCGACCGGCTTGGCGATGGAACAGATGTTCCAAGCGACTACCGACGTGGTGGATCGCAAGATGCGTGAGGTCTGGAACAAGAGCACCGAGATTGCCGCTATCAGTCATGTGCTTTGCCGCAACTACACCCGCCTGCCGGCCGACCAAGCGACGCTCGCGGGCCTGGTTCATCAGATCGGAGTCCTGCCGATTCTCACCTACGCAGAAGAGCACAGCGCGCTGCTCAGCGATTCGATCAGCCTCAACCACGTCATTGATCGGATCCATCCGATTATCGGGGAAAAGATCCTTCGCGCCTGGGAGTTTCCCGACCCAATAGCCACGGTCCCCGGCCAGTACCTGGATTTTTCCCGAGCCTCAGTGAAGGTGGACTATGTAGATATCGTCCAGGTGGCGACATTGCAGAGCTATATCGGCACCTCGCACCCCTATACCCAACTCGACTGGAATCAGATCCCCGCATTCGCCCAGCTCGGCCTCGACCCGAGCACATTGTTACAGGAAGACGAAGATCTCTCCGCCGCGATGGACGCCGCGATGAGCATGCTCCAGTAAATAGCCGTGCGGGTGCCATTCAGCGCCCGCGTATACCGTCACTTCTGCTGTCACCTCCATCTTAATCCCGTCGACCAGCCTACCGTTCGCCTGCTGTGAGGAACCGCTACCGCGACCTCAAGTCACTTAATAGACGGCGTTCTTGCCGCATCTTGCCCGTGCCCTGGGCACATGCCCCGGCGCTACGAGCTTGTCAGGTTGAAGGAGACTTTAGATGAACCGCACGACCAACTTTTTCTTCTCCGGGACCGCAGCATTGCTGTTCAGTGTTGCTGCAAACTTCGCACTCGCCGCAGAAGGTGAAAATTTCGTAGACGAAGCATCGGCAAAAGGCATCGCCGAAATCGAAGCCGCCAAATTGGCCATGAGCGAAAGCGAGTCCCAGGACATCAAAACGTTTGCTCAGAAAATGATCGACGACCACACCAAGGCGAACAAGGCGCTCGCTGAGCTAGCCCGCCAACATGAAGACCTCGAAATGTCCGACGACGCTACGTTGATGGACCAGGCAAAGGCGATGATTCTTGAACTGCGTGAAGGCGAGAATTTTGATGAGGCCTATGCGAACAATCAGGTCGTAGCCCATGAGCAAACCATCGAGCTATTTCGTGAGTACGCCAAAAATGGTGAGAACGCTGAGCTCAAGAAGTACGCTGAGTCGACGCTCAAGACCCTAGAGCAGCATCTAAACAGGGCTCAAGAGCTGGCCTCGAAGCACGGCGAACAGCAATAACCGATCCGGTCAGCGGCGCTTCGGCGCCGCTCAGACTGACTCCGGCAACTTCCAGTCGATAGGCTCAAGGCCCCGCTGTTTTAGAAATTGATTGGTGCGACTGAAGTGACCGTTACCGATGAATCCCCGGTGCGCTGAAAGTGGCGAGGGATGAACGGACTTCAGTAACAGGTGCCGGGTCGGATCAATCAGCTTCGCTTTGCTTTGGGCATGGGCGCCCCACAATAGAAACACCACGTCCGAGCGCTTTTCGCTTATCACCTCGATGATCCGATCGGTCAGACGCTGCCAGCCCATCTTGGCGTGCGATCCGGCCATTCCCTGCTCCACAGTCAGAGAAGTATTGAGCATCAGCACGCCTTGATCCGCCCAGTACTGAAGATAGCCGTGGCTGGGTACGTCCAGATTCAGGTCGCGCTTGAGCTCTTTGAAGATGTTTTGCAATGAGGGCGGCGGCGCCACACCTGGCTGCACCGAAAAACATAGCCCGTGCGCCTGGCCGGCCCCGTGATAGGGATCTTGCCCGAGAATCACGACGCGAACCTGCTCCAACGGAGTCGAATTCAAGGCGCTGAATATCAGAGGCCCCGGCGGATAGATGACTTTCCCGGCCGCCTTCTCGCGACGCAGAAACTCGCCCAGCTGTTTCATGTACGGCTGCTCGAATTCTTCCTTCAGCGCTGCTTTCCAGCTGACTTCAAGTTTGACGCGGTCATCTTGATTCATGGCGTTGCCCTGGCTGCTGAGGCGCCGAACCCTAGGGAAAGGATCTGGCGGAGTCAATGCGCCAGTCTGAGCCTGTCCTTACCGCCAATAACTCTCAGAAAATGTCGGCTACCTCACAGCCAAGCGAAAGACTGCCCCCATACGACCAATGAGTGCGTGACGAAGGGCCGCAGCGCGCAGTAAAAAAGCCTCTCGCCAATAAAAACTACAACAAGGAATCAGCAATGAAACGGACTACGCTCCTCGCCCTCGGGCTGGGGTTCTGTCTGGCAGTTGAAGCTGCCGATCCGATCACCCTCGGCCTCAATTACCCTCGCACCGGTAGCTATAAAGAAGAAGGACTATCGCAGATGCGTGGGGCGTTGCTGGCAGTCGATGAAATTAACGCCAGAGGCGGCGTTCTAGGCAGACCGCTCCAGCTATCCAGCCGTAACTCTGCATCCAGACCCGAGAAAGCCGTCGCCAACGTGGACAAACTGGCCGACGAGGGTGCGGTCATGCTGTTCGGTGGCGCGTCCAGCGCCGTGGCCATCGCCGCAGGCAAGCGTGCCAAGGAAAGGGGTTTACTCTATTTCGGCACCCTGACCTATTCAAACGACACAACAGGCAAAGACGCCCACCGCTACATGTTCCGCGAATGCAACAACGCCTGGATGAGCGCGCAGGTGCTTGGCCAATACCTGAACAAGCATCTGCCGAACAAACGCTACTTCTACATCACCTCTGATTACACCTGGGGCCACACCAGCGAAAGCTCGCTACGCCAGGCCACTGGCACCCAGAACAGTAATCAGCACCCGGGCATCAAGACGGCGTTTCCCGGTGCACGCCTCTCCGACTACCGCGAAGCACTGACCCAAGTCGCCAGCAGCGATGCCGAAGTCCTGGTACTGGTCCTGTTTGGCGAGGACCTGGTGCGCGCCATGCGGATCGCCGACGAACTCGGCCTGAACAAGCGGATGCAGGTCGCAGTACCCAACCTGACGCTGAGCATGGTCGAAACAGCCGGCCCGGACATCATGCGCGGCGTACTGGGCACCGAACCCTGGACCTGGCGCGTACCGGAGCTGGAAGGCTCGGTAGCGGGCAAGCAGTTCGTGCAGAACTACGATGAACGCTATCAGACCCACCCGTCCAGCTCGGCCGCCTCGGCCTACAGCATCGTCTATCAATGGGCCGACGCGGCTACTCGGGCCCGTAGCCTCGATAGCGAACGGATCATTGCCGCGCTGGAGGGCCACCGTTACAGCCTACTCAAGGGCGAACAAGAATGGCGCAGCTTCGATCACCAGAACGTGCAGACGGTGTACGCGGTGAAGGTCAAGCCGCGCGAGGAAGTACTCAAGGATCGTTTCAAACAGGACTATTTCGAAATCGTCCATCGCCTCACCGGCGACCAGGCTGCCCCATCGCTTGCCGAATGGCAGACCGAGCGCCGCGCTGGCGGACAGACGCTCGCCCTCCAGTAAACGGACGCAAAGGAGCGGCTCTGGGATACCAGGCCGCTCCAAAGCCCATCGCACGTACCTCTCTCACCTTGCGCCGCTCCTGCAACAACTCCCGCTATGCACCCGCCCGCGCCACAGCGCCTCGCCAGATCGAAAAGATTGCAACTAGACTCGGTTGAAGGCATTCGATCCTGACGAGGATGACCAACACCATGAGCACCACTGCAGTAGAGCCGTATAAGTCCGGTTTTTTCGATTTGACCCATAAACTGACCGTCGAAAAGCATGGGCACACCGCGCTGATCACCATCAACCACCCCCCTGCCAACACCTGGGACCGTGACTCGCTGATTGGCCTCAAGCAAGTCGTCGAACACCTGAACCATGACGATGAGGTCTATGCGCTGGTAATCACCGGCCAGGGTGAAAAATTCTTCAGCGCCGGCGCCGACCTCAAGCTCTTCGCCGATGGCGACCGCACCCGTGCACGTGAAATGGCGAAGCGCTTCGGTGAGGCCTTCGAAGCCCTGCGAGAGTTTCGCGGGGTATCCATAGCGGCCATAAACGGGTTCGCGCTTGGGGGAGGTCTGGAGTGCGCTCTGGCATGTGACCTGCGCATCGTTGAGCAACAGGCGCAGCTAGGCCTACCTGAAGCCTCGGTCGGCTTACTGCCCTGCGCTGGCGGCACCCAGGCACTTGCATGGCTTGTAGGCGAAGGCTGGGCGAAGCGGATGATTCTCTGCGGCGAACGGATCAATGCGGACACGGCTATGCGTATCGGCCTGGTCGAACAGGTTGTGGAGCCGGGTGAAGCTCGAGGCCACGCTCTGTTGCTGGCCTCCCGCGTGGCGCGTCAGAGCCCGGTGGCCGTGCGCACAATCAAAACACTGATTGATTCGATGCACAGCCGCGGCCCGGCCAGTCTTGCAGCGGCAGAGCGTGAGGCATTCGTCGACCTGTTCGAAGCCGACGACACTCTGGAAGGAGTCAATGCGTTCTTGGAAAAGCGCGATCCTCGCTGGAGAAACCGCTGAGTAAAATCCGAAAACATACGCAGCGAAGGATCTACGCCAAACGCAACCCGGCAGACACCAATAGTGGCGCGTCCGCGATTCTTATCTACAGCGGGGGCGGTTAACCCCACGTGCCTCAGCGGCGATAGTGGCGACCGTCGAAATCGCGCCGGTGATGCATACGGTAGTCGCGACCATCGCGCACTAACGGTGGGCGGCGAAAACCTCTCGAATGATCACGATCCCAGCGCGAAGGGTGATCGAACCTGGAGTTACGCTCATCCTTCCACCGCTGCGGATGACGACCTTCTGTCCGTCTCCTATGGTCCCAGCTGTGCCGATCAGCCCCTCGGTGGCGATCGTAATACTGCGGAGGGAGCTGCCGCTGATAGCGAGGCGGAAGGTTCTGTGGATACTGCCTGTGCTGCGGATATGGGCTGCGCGGATCGTACTGATATCCGCGGCTTTCTACACGATAGCTGCCGCCATCAGGTTGGTAGACCCACACACCACCCCGGGAGTCGGCAAACGCATGGTTTCCAAACCCCAATGCCAGCAGCAAAAGCGCCATTGGTATCTTCACTATGCACCTCCACGAACCGTTCCGCCTGAGAGTTACGGCCTCACTTGATCAGACCACAGCAAATGGTCGGCTGGCTTTCAACCGGACAGGTGGTGCATGTCCATATGTGTCATCAGACCGCAGTTGCCTTGGGGCCACATCACCTCCCGGCCTTGTACGGCTGCTGCCGCTTCCCGATAATAGCGGCCTTTTAGCCTCGGCTCATGCAGAGCGCCACAGGAACCCGCGATGACCGAACTCGCCCTGATCATGGTTAGCGCCATCCTGGTCAACAATTTTGTCCTGGTGCAGTTTCTCGGTCTGTGCCCATTCATGGGTGTTTCGAAGAAAATCGAAACCGCCATTGGCCTGTCGCTGGCCACAACCTTTGTTCTGACCCTGGCGGCGATGTGCAGCTACATCGTTCAGCAGTATGTCCTCAAGCCCCTGGATCTGGAATTTCTTCGCACCATCAGTTTCATTCTGGTGATTGCCGTGGTGGTGCAGTTCACCGAGATGGTGGTGAATAAGACCAGTCCCTTGCTGTACCGCGTGCTGGGCATTTTTTTGCCGTTGATCACAACCAACTGCATCGTGCTGGGCGTCGCGCTCCTAAACGCCAACAAATCCGAGTTCACCTTTCTGACCGCTACCGCAAACGGCTTTGCCGCTGGCCTGGGTTTTTCGCTGGTATTGGTATTGTTTGCGGCCATGCGTGAGCGCATCGCCATTGCCGACGTGCCCAGATCCTTCCAGGGCGCTGCCATCGGCATGGTCACGGCAGGCCTCATGTCGCTGGCGTTCATGGGCTTCAGTGGGTTGATCAAGCTATGAGTCTGGTCGTGATAGCGGTGCTTGCGCTTCTCGCGCTGTGCCTGGTTTGTGGAGCCATTCTCGGCTTCGCCGCGGTGCGCTTCCGCGTCGAAGGCGACCCGATTGCCGAACAGATCAATGCGTTGCTGCCGCAGACCCAATGCGGTCAGTGCGGCTACCCCGGCTGCAAGCCCTACGCCGAGGCGATCGCCGGCGGCGACAAGATCAACAAATGCCCCCCGGGGGGCGAGTCAACGATCCAGGCACTGGCCGACCTGCTCGATGTCGAGCCTGAGCCGCTGGACGCGGTGGAAGGCGAAGTGCCTCCGCGGGTCGCCTATATCCGCGAAGCGGAATGCATCGGCTGCACCAAGTGCATTCAGGCCTGCCCGGTGGACGCCATTGTCGGCGCCGCCAAGCAGATGCACACCGTCATCGTGTCCGAGTGCACCGGTTGCGACCTTTGCGTCGAGCCGTGCCCGGTGGACTGTATCGACATGATTGAACTCGGCAGCAATCTGCAGAGCTGGAAGTGGGACCAACCGCTGACGCCAGGCCAGTTGATCGCCAGTGACCGGGAGCAGGCCGCATGACCTCACTGAACGTCTGGGATATTCATGGCGGCATACACCCTCCGGAGTGCAAGGAGCTTTCCAACCGCACGCCGATTCAGCGGCCACCCCTTCCCGCTCGTCTGGTGGTTCCGCTGGTCCAACATCTCGGTGCGCCCGCTGAGCCCTGCGTTACGCTGGGGGAGCGTGTGCTCAAGGGGCAGAAGATCGCCGAGGCCGCTGGCTTTGTCAGTGCGCCGGTTCATGCACCGACGTCCGGAACGGTCAGTTTCATCGGCCCCCAGCCCTACCCTCACGTGTCAGGGATGCTCAGCGCGGCGGTCGTGATCGACAGCGATGGCCAGGACGAATGGATCGAACTGCAGCAGCAACCGGATTACCGAGCAGCGCAGCCTGACCAGCTGCTGGAACAGATCCGTCAGGCAGGCATAAGCGGACTCGGTGGCGCCGGCTTCCCAACGGCCGTCAAGCTGAACGGGCCGCCCACCCGGGAAATTCGTGCACTGATCATCAACGGCACCGAATGCGAGCCCTATATCACGGCCGACGATAGGTTGATGCGCGAGAAGGCAAACGAGCTTGTCGCGGGGATTGAGATACTTGTTCAGCTGATCCAGCCGAAGCAGGTGCTGATCGGCATCGAGGACAACAAACCGGAGGCGATCGAAGCCGTCCGCACCGCCGTGGGCGAACGAGGATTCCTGGTCAAGGTGTTTCCTACCAAGTACCCCTCGGGTGGCGAAAAGCAGCTGATACAGATTCTGACCGGCGAAGAGGTCCCCAGCGGCGGCCTGCCGGCCGACATCGGCATGCTGTGCCAGAACGTCGGTACCTGCGTCGCCATCCATGACGCCGTACTGCTGGGTAAACCGCTTATCTCCCGTGTTACGACACTGACCGGCGAAGCCTTGGCGCGCCCCATGAATGTCGAGGCGTTGATCGGTACGCCAGTGGCTGATCTGCTGGAATTCGCCGGTCTCGACCCCGCCCGGCTCAATCGGTTGATCATGGGCGGACCGATGATGGGCTATACCCTGCCGTCAATGGACGTGCCGCTGATCAAGACCACCAACTGCCTGCTCGCCAGCACACTTTCGGAACTGCCTCCGCCACCACCAGCACTGCCATGCATTCGCTGCGGCGAGTGTGCAGAAGCGTGCCCGGCAAGCCTGCTACCGCAACAATTACACTTCTTCGCGCTGGGCCAGGAGCACGAGCAGCTCAAGGCCTACAACCTGTTCGACTGCATCGAGTGCGGCGCTTGTGCCTACGTCTGCCCGTCGAGTATTCCGCTGGTGCAGTACTACCGCGCTGCCAAGGGCGAAATCCGCGAACTGGAGCAGAAACAGCAGAAAGCCGAACACTCCAAGCAGCGCTTCGAGCTGCGCCAGGAGCGCTTGCGCCGTGCCGAAGAGCAGAAAGAGGCCGACCGTAAAGCCCGAGCCGAGCGCGCTGCAAAAGCCAAGGCGGCTCAAGCCGAGACCAGTTCAGTACCGAATCAGGACGATCCGGTCGCCCGCGTCCAGGCGCAAAAGGCGGGCCTGTCCGAGCAGCAGAAGAAGCTCAAGATCGAAGCCAGCATGGCGCAGGTCGCGCTGAAAAAGGCGGAAAAGCAGCTGGCTATCCATGCGACGCCTGAACTGGAAGCTCAGGTTACCGAGCTGCGTACCGCTGCTGCCAATGCGCAGAAGGCACTGGACGAAGCCGCTGGCCCTGCTGATGCTTCCCCCGCGGCTCCGCCGGTCAACGATGAGGCTGCCAAAAAAGCCAAAATCGAAGCGGCGATGCTGCGCGCTCAGATCCGCAAGCTGGAGAAGCTCGACGCCCGTGATACCGCCCAGGACGGCGAGCTGAGTCGCCTAAAGGCTCAACTGACCGAAGCGGAGAAAACACTAGCTTCAGTGCAGGAAACCACCCCTGCGACGCCAGCCAAACCCGCCAATGACGACGCGGCAAAGAAAGCCAAGATCGAAGCGGCGATGCTGCGCGCTCAGGTTCGCAAGCTGGAGAAGCTCGACGCCCGCGATGCCGACCAGAACGCCGAGCTGAGCCGCCTTCAGGCCCAGCTGACCGAAGCGGAGAAAACACTAGCTTCTGTGCAGGACACTCCCCCTGCGACGCCAGCCAAACCCGCCAATGACGACGCGGCAAAGAAAGCCAAGATCGAAGCGGCGATGCTGCGCGCTCAGGTTCGCAAGCTGGAGAAGCTCGAAACAAGAGACGCTGAGCAGGAGGCAGAATTGAGCCGCTTGCGGTCACAACTGGCCGAGGCTGAAACCGCGCTCGAGCCGCCAAAAGAAACCAAGCCTGCAGCCAAGACACCTGGCGAAGAGGCGCTCAAGAAAGCCAAGATCGAGTTGGCGATGAAACGAGCAGAACTCAAGAAAGCCGAAAAGGCCGGTGCCGAAGAGGCGCAGCTGAGCAAGCTGCGCGATGCTCTGGCGAGTGCCGAGCAGGCGCTTCATGACGCTGAGGCTGGATCCGGCAGGCCGGCACCAGACCTGGTGCGCACCGACAAGCAGCCCATAGATGAGCAGACCCGGACACTCAAGACCGAAGTTGCGTTTGCACGCGCCGATCTGCGCAAGCTCGAGCGCGACGACAACGGCGACCCAGCGGCCATCGAACGCGCCCAGGCACGCCTGAGCGATGCCGAGCGCAAACTTCAGGAACATACCTAATCGTCAGGAGCAGCGCCGTCGGCGCTGCACAGGGAGTGTGGTGATCGACAGGTGATCGCCCTCCCTTCCAAGTATTCACCGGAGAGCCAATGGCCCTGCCCCGCATCACCTCACCGCACACCAAAGGAAACAACCGCACCCAGCGAGTCATGTTGCTGGTGCTGGCGGCAACCTTGCCCGGCGTAATCGCCCTGACGTGGCTGTATGGCGCCGGCACCCTGATCAACCTGCTCTGGGCTAGCGCTGTAGCCCTTGGTTGTGAGGCGCTGATCCTGAGACTAAGGCAACGCCCAGTGCAATTCTTCCTGCGCGACGGCAGCGCATTGGTTACGGCGGTCCTGCTAGCACTGGCGCTGCCACCCTACTCGCCTTGGTGGCTGACATTGATCGCCACGGGCAGCGCCATCGCGCTCGGCAAGCAGCTCTATGGTGGACTGGGTCAGAACCCCTTCAATCCCGCCATGATTGGCTACGTGGTGGTGCTCGTTTCGTTTCCGGTGGAAATGACCACCTGGCCCGTGCCCCACACGGTCGGCTTGAGTGCCGGACTGCAGCACATCCTTGGCATCGCCTCGCTGCCCGATGGCTGGACACAGGCTACCGCGCTTGATGTTCTCAAGGTCAACAAGAGCCTGACCGTGGACGAGCTTTGGGCCAACCCAGCTTTCGGTCACTTCGGCGGGATCGGCTCGGAGGTCGTCAACCTCGCGTTTCTGGCCGGCGGCCTGTTCCTCCTGCACAAGCGCCTGTTCAGCTGGCATGCGCCGGTTGGCATGCTTGCCGCGTTGGTCGTCATGAGCTTGTTGTTCTGGAACGGTTCAGGCTCTGATAGCCATGGTTCACCGCTGTTCCACCTGCTCAGCGGCGCTACCATGCTCGGTGCCTTCTTCATCGTCACCGACCCGGTGAGCAGCGCCACCAGCAACCAGGGCCGACTTATTTTCGGTGCAGGCGTAGGCATTCTCGTCTATGTCATTCGCGCGTGGGGCGGCTATCCGGATGCCGTGGCGTTCGCCGTGCTGCTGATGAACCTGTCAGCTCCCACCATCGACTATTACACCCGTCCGCGCACCTACGGCCATCGCAAGGCCGAGCGCGGCTTCAAGCTGGGTGAATGACATGATCATCCCTGAACTCAGCCGCTCGATGCTCAAGAACAGCCTGGTGCTCGGCCTGTTTGCGATTTTCACCGTTGGTGGCGTAACCCTGCTCCAGCAGTTCACGGCAGAACGGATTCAAGCCTCGGAGCGTGCCGCACAGCTACGGGCCCTCAACGAGATCCTCCCTAGAGACAGCTATGACAATCAGCTGCTCGACAGCAGCGTTGTTGTGCAGGATCCGCTGCTCGGCACTCGCCAGCCCATGCCGGCCTATGTCGCAATGAAGAACGGCCAGCCAAGCGCGGTGATCCTGCAAGCCATTGCACCCGACGGATACAGCGGTGCGATCCAGCTGCTGGTAGGCGTGCAGGCAGACGGGCGAGTCGCCGGCGTTCGCGTGGTCGCGCACCGTGAAACACCCGGCTTGGGCGACAAGATCGAACTGGCCAAGAGCCCCTGGATACGCAGCTTTGAAAACCGCTCACTGAGCGATCCAGACGCGTCAGGCTGGGCGGTGAAAAAGGATCGTGGCGAGTTCGACCAGTTTGCCGGAGCCACCATTACGCCGCGGGCAGTAGTGGGCGCCGTGCATCGGGCCCTGCAATACTTTGCAGCCCACAAGCAGGAGCTGCTCGCTGCCGACAGGGCGCCGATAGCAGCCGAAGCTGCGCTGGAAGATGAGGTCGAGCCGGACGAGGTCACTACCCACTCGCGCGCCGGCGCCGCTGCGACCCGCGACACATTGCAGACCAACGATCCGCAAGCCGAGCAGGAAGGCCGAACCCAATGAGCAATCCAAGCTATCGCGAACTGAGCGTCAACGGCCTGTGGAAAAACAATCCGGCACTGGTCCAGCTACTTGGCCTGTGCCCACTGCTCGGCGTGAGCAACTCGGCGGTCAACGCGCTCGGGCTCGGACTCGCCACAGCCCTGGTGCTGATCTGCTCGAACGTTGGCGTGTCGCTGGTACGGGGCGTCGTCAATACTGCGGTGCGCCTGCCCGCGTTCGTGATGATCATCGCGGCACTGACGACCTGTATCGAGCTGCTCATGCAGGCCTATACCTATGAGCTGTACCAGATACTCGGCATTTTCATCCCGTTGATCACCACCAACTGCGTCATCCTCGGCCGTGCCGATGGCTTCGCCGCCAAGCATAATCCGTTGATTGCGGGCTTTGATGGCTTGCTCATGGGGCTCGGGTTCGCCCTGGTCCTCGTGGTGCTGGGTGGCGTACGCGAATTGATTGGCACCGGTGCGGTGTTCGCCAACATGCATCTGCTGTTCGGCCCGATCGCCAGCGACTGGCAGCTGACGCTGTTCAGCGACTACAAGGGCTTCCTGTTGGCCATCCTGCCACCAGGCGCCTTTATCGTGCTCGGCCTGCTGATTGCCCTGAAGAATCGTATCGACGAGCACCTCGCTGAGCGCGCCAAGGCGACGCAGGCAGAGACGCCAGTGCAGAGCCGTCGCGTTCGTGTCACCGGAGTGATCGAATGATGCTGGATGGAGCGCGGTAAATGAACGCGGCCAAACGCCTGGAGATCTTCCGCCGGTTTCATGCGGACAACCCGGAGCCGAAGACCGAACTGGCCTACAGCACTCCGTTCGAGCTCTTGATTGCCGTGATCCTCTCGGCCCAGGCCACCGACGTGGGCGTCAACAAGGCAACGGCCAAACTTTACCCTGTCGCCAACACCCCCGAGGCCATCTATGCGCTCGGCTATGACGGCCTGTGCAGCTACATCAAGACCATCGGGCTTTATCCAAGCAAAGCCAAGAACGTTCTTGAGACCTGCCGCATCCTGATCGAACAACACGACAGCCAGGTGCCTGATAACCGTGAGGCCCTCGAGGCGCTACCGGGCGTTGGCCGCAAAACGGCCAATGTGGTGCTGAACACGGCGTTTCGCCAATTCACCATGGCAGTCGACACCCACATCTTCCGTGTTGCCAACCGCACCAAAATTGCGCCCGGCAAGAACGTGCTCGAGGTCGAGCGCAAACTGGTCAAATTCGTGCCGAAGGATTACCTCCTGGACGCCCATCACTGGTTGATCCTGCACGGGCGCTACGTCTGCAAGGCGCGCAAGCCGCAATGCGGCAGTTGCCGTATCGAGGATCTCTGCGAATACAAGCACAAGACCTCTGACGATTGAGCGCCCCAGCAGAAAACCTATCGCCTGATTGAAAAAATCTTTTTTACGGCCTTCACTTTTGTCGCTATAAGGTGCGCCAACAGCGCGCCTTAGCCGTGGAGTGAGAGAAGTGTCCGAGAAAGAAGATATTCAGATTGAAGACGACTTCGTCGCCGAGGATGACGATGATACCGCCGAGACTCCGGCAGAGGTCGCGAAGACCAATCTGACCAAACGCCGGATCATCGACAACCTGCTCGAAGAGCGTCGTTTGCAGAAGCAACTCAACGAGTTCGACTTCGACCTCTGAACTGAAAAAGCCCCGTCGCAGGGGCTTTTTTGCACCGAATCAGTCGCGTCGCGAGGGCGATAGCAGCTCGACCTTGTAGCCATCCGGGTCTTCGATGAACGCCAGGATGCTGGTGCCATGTTTCATCGGCCCCGGCTCGCGGGTGATCTTGCCGCCTCGACTACGGATATCCTCGCAGGCTTTGTAGACGTCTTCGACCTCCAGCGCGATATGGCCGTAACCGTCTCCCAGGTCATACTTCTCGACGCCCCAGTTGTGGGTCAGCTCCAGCACGCTGTTATGTGCTTCGTCACCGTAGCCCACAAATGCCAGAGTGAACTTGCCTTCCGGGTAATCCTTGCGGCGCAGCAGCGTCATGCCCAGCACTTCGGTATAAAAGGCGATGGATCGCTCCATATCGCCCACTCGCAGCATGGTATGCAGCAGTCTCATGGGTATCTCTCCTAATCAGCGGTGCATAAAGCATAACCCCGGCTCGCGGCCGGGGTTATGGTCAGGCTGCGTAGCAGTCTCTATTAGAACTGCGTCCGGCCCTTGTTCGCGGCGATGCGCATGCGCAGCGCATTGAGCTTGATGAAGCCACCCGCATCAGCCTGGTCATAGGCGCCCGCATCGTCTTCGAAGGTCGCAATGTTGGCGTCGAACAGCGAGTCGTCCGATTTACGGCCGGTGACGATGACGTTGCCCTTATAGAGCTTCAGACGCACCACACCGTTCACATTGACCTGCGAGGCGTCGATCATCTGCTGGAGCATGCTGCGCTCAGGGCTCCACCAGTAGCCGTTGTAGATCAGGCTGGCGTACTTGGGCATCAGCTCGTCTTTCAGGTGCGCCACTTCACGGTCTAGGGTGATCGACTCAATGGCGCGGTGGCCCTTGAGCATGATGGTGCCGCCCGGGGTCTCGTAGCAGCCGCGCGACTTCATGCCGACGTAGCGGTTCTCGACGATGTCCAAGCGCCCGATGCCGTTCTCGCCACCGACCTTGTTCAGATAGGCCAGCACGTCGGCCGGGGTCATGTCTTTGCCATCAATGGCAACGATGTCGCCCTTGCGGTAAGTCAGTTCGATATAGGTCGGCGTATCCGGCGCCGTCTCAGGCGAACGGGTCCAACGCCACATATCTTCTTCGTGCTCGGTCCAGGTGTCTTCCAGCACACCGCCTTCATAGGAGATGTGCAGCAGGTTGGCATCCATGGAGTACGGCGACTTCTTCTTGCCGTGACGCTCGATCGGGATCTCGTGGCTGGCGGCATAATCCATCAGCTTCTCGCGCGAGAGCAGATCCCACTCGCGCCACGGCGCGATGACCTTGACGCCCGGCTTCAGCGCATAGGCGCCCAGCTCGAAGCGGACCTGGTCGTTGCCCTTGCCGGTGGCGCCGTGAGAAATGGCGTCGGCGCCAGTCTCGTTGGCAATCTCGATCAGACGCTTGGCGATCAGCGGGCGGGCAATGGAGGTACCCAGCAGGTACTCGCCTTCGTAAACGGTGTTGGCGCGGAACATTGGAAAGACGAAGTCGCGGACAAATTCTTCGCGCAGATCGTCGATGTAGATTTCCTTGACGCCCATGGCCTTGGCCTTGGCACGAGCAGGCTCGACTTCCTCGCCCTGACCGAGGTCGGCGGTAAAGGTCACCACTTCGCAGTTATAAGTGTCTTGCAGCCACTTGAGGATCACCGAGGTGTCCAGGCCACCGGAATACGCCAGGACTACCTTCTTTACGTCGGCCATTGCCATCCACTCCCGGGATTGTAAGGAAAGCGGGGATTCTACTGGTCGCGACGTTTGTTTTACAGGGGCGTAAGCGCCGCTCGCCTTCAGGACGAAGGTGTACCGCCCTCTGCTGCCGCGGTGGTGGTCGCCGGCCCGCGCTCCAGACGCAGAGTCACCCGCCGGTTCTTGGCCCGGTTGGCCTCGCTGCTATTGGGAACGATGGGGTAGCGTTCGCCGTGAAAGCGCAGCGTAATCTGTTCCTTGGGAACCCCATTGCCTATCAGATACTCTTCCACCGCCAGCGCCCGGCGACGGGACAGGTCGCGATTGGTCAGCCGGTTGCCGCTGTTATCAGAGTGACCATCGAGCTGGATGCGATTGACGCTGGGGTCGGCCTTGAGGAACTGCAGAATGATGTCGAGCTTGGCCTGGCCCAACGCGTCGAGCGCGACGTCACCGGCGGGGAATCCAACCTGCGACGTGCGAATCTGCTCGAAGTTGACCGGCAGCAGCTTGGCCGCACAGCTGCGAAAGTCCTCATAGGCTTTGCCAAAGCGCACTGGCAACAGTCGCACTTCCAGCGCATCACCACCAAGCCGGGTCCGGTGACGCACCACCGGGCTGCGGCCTTCGAGAAGACCACTCAACAGGCGGCCGGCTTGCAGGTAGGTGCTGTTGAACGGAATATCGCCGCCGACTACGGAAACCAATCCGAGATTGATATCGCCACGGCTCGGCTGCCAGGGCGCGGCTGCCGCCAGCAGCGTGGCTGAACCGTTGCCAAGCCAGCGATCCGGCGACTGCAAGCGAAAAGTTGGTTGCTCGCCCGCTCGCCGTACGAACTCTCCCGATCCAAACCCTGCGACCGGCTGCGTTAACCGACACTCGAACTGATCGCCTTCCACCTGCCACTGCGCACGCTCCAGACGAGTCTGGAACGTGAGGGCATTGGCTGGAGAAGCCAACAGACAGGCAATCACAAGAAGGCGCAAGCGCACGTAGGGCTCCACGGTGAACGACATTCAACCGGGGTATCGGTGCCTACCCCGAAAACTTGAACCCGCCGCGGCCCAGGTCGTGCCCACCGCATCATCGCCCGTTGCATGGCAACGTCCCGCCTGCAGCGATTTTTTCCCACGTTTCCGGTAGCATTCCCGCACGTTTTACCGCCTGGAACTCTGCATGTCCGACCGACTGACATTACTGCGCCCCGACGACTGGCACATCCACCTGCGCGACGGCGCAGCGCTGCCACACACCGTGGCAGACGCTGCACGCCAGTTCGCGCGCGCCATCATCATGCCGAACCTGGTCCCGCCGGTCCGAAATGCTAGCGAGGCGGACAGCTATCGCCAGCGCATCCTTGCCGCCCGCCCTGCTGGCAGCGCCTTTGAGCCACTGATGGTGCTCTACCTCACCGACGGCACGCAGCCCGAAGATGTGCGCGCCGCCAAAGCCAGTGGTTACGTGTTCGCCGCCAAGCTTTATCCGGCCGGGGCCACCACCAATTCGGCATCAGGCGTCACCCGCATCGACAACATCTTCCCGGTGCTCGAGACCATGGCCGAGGTTGGCTTGCCGTTGTTGGTCCATGGCGAAGTGACGCGCTCGGAAATTGACATCTTCGATCGCGAAAAGTACTTCATTGATGAGCAGCTCAGCCGCGTCACCGAGCGCTTCCCGAGCCTCAAGGTGGTGTTCGAGCACATCACCACGCGCGACGCAGTGCAGTTCGTCGAGGCTGCCAGCAGCAATGTCGGGGCCACCATCACGGCTCACCACTTGCTCTACAACCGCAACCACATGCTGGTGGGCGGCATCCGCCCGCACTTTTTCTGTTTGCCCATTCTCAAGCGCAACGTTCATCAGGAAGCGTTGCTCGATGCGGCTACCAGCGGGAACCCGAAGTTTTTTCTCGGCACCGACTCGGCGCCGCACGCCCAACATGCCAAGGAAAACGCCTGCGGTTGCGCCGGTTGCTACACCGCGTTTGCTGCGATCGAACTCTATGCCGAGGCCTTTGAGCAGCGCGGCGCACTGAATCGTCTGGAAGCCTTTGCCAGCCACTTCGGCGCCGACTTCTATGGTCTGCCGCGCAACACCGACACCATCACTTTGATCCGCGAGTCTTGGAGCGTGCCGGCCAACCTGCCGTTCGGGGAGCACAACGTCGTGCCCTTGCGTGCAGGCGAAACCCTGCAGTGGCGGCTGGAGGCAGAAGCATGAGCGACGATCAGTTTGACGACGAGCTGGAAGGCAACCAACCAGGCAAGCCGCGCTCGCCTATGGCGAGACGCTTTCGCGGCTTCCTGCCAGTCGTTGTCGACGTGGAGTGCGGTGGATTCAACTGCGCCACAGACGCACTGCTGGAAATCGCCGCCGTGACTATCGGCATGGATGAGCAAGGTCTGCTTTACCCGCAGGACACCCTCTTCTTCCGTGTCGAACCTTTCGCCGGCGCCAATATCGAGGCGGCCGCATTGGAGTTCACCGGCATCAAGCTCGACCACCCGCTGCGCATGGCGGTCCCCGAATCGCAGGCGATGAACGAGATCATCCGCAGCGTGCGCAAAGCAGTGAAGTCAGCCGGCTGCAAACGCGCCATTCTGGTCGGTCACAACAGCAGCTTCGATCTCGGTTTTCTGAACGCGGCGATTGCCCGCTGCGACATCAAGCGCAATCCGTTTCACCCGTTCTCCAGCTTCGACACCGCGACGCTGGCCGGCCTCGCCTATGGCCAGACCGTTCTCGCAAAGGCTTGCCAGGCAGCCGGCATCGACTTTGACGGACGCGAAGCACATTCTGCGCGTTATGACACAGAAAAGACCGCCGAGCTGTTCTGCGGCATAGTCAATCGCTGGAGGGAAATGGGCGGCTGGGAAGAGTTCGACGAGTAATCTCGGCATCGTCCTTCGCCCGTAACGAAAAAAGGCCAGTCGTGAGACTGGCCTTTCTTGTTACTGCTGGTCGCTTACAGCGGCTTGCCGCGATTGCCATGTTCGCTGACGAACGCCTGCATGGCTTTCAGATCATTCTTCAGCACAGTGCAACGCTCCGGACGCTCGAACAGGTCAGCCAGATGCGCTGGCAACTCCAGCGCCTTGCCAACCCCGGCCTTCTCCACCGCTTCAGGAAACTTGACCGGATGAGCCGTTCCCAGTGTAACCATAGGTGTCGCCAGGCTGCGGCGACACTCGCGCGCAGCATAGACGCCAATCGCCGTGTGCGGATCGAGCAGCTCGCCGGTCTTGGTGAACACCTCAGCGATAGTCTTGCAGGTCTGTGCATCGTCTACGGCCAGCGAATCGAACAGCTTGCGCGCCTCGATCCAGCGCTCCTCCTCGACAGACAACTTGCCGCTGGCCTTGAATGCGCTCATCAGTTCGGCGACCGCAGCGCCGTTACGGCCGTGCAAATCGAACAGCAAACGCTCGAAGTTGGAGGACACCATGATGTCCATGGAGGGCGACAGCGACGGGTGCAGTGTGTCCTTGTCGTAGCGGTTGCCACTCATGAAACGGTGGAGGATGTCATTTCGGTTGGTCGCCACCACCAGCTGACTGATTGGCAGACCCATGTTGCGCGCCAGGTAGCCCGCGAAGATATCGCCGAAGTTTCCGGTCGGAACGGAAAACGCCACCGAACGGGCCGGACCGCCTAGCTGCAGCGCCGCATGGAAGTAGTAAACAATCTGAGCCATGATCCGGGCCCAGTTGATCGAGTTGACCGCTACCAGCCGCGTACCCTTGAGGAAGCCTTGGTCAGCGAAGCTGTCCTTGACCATTTCCTGGCAGTCATCGAAGTTGCCTTCGATAGCGATGTTGTGGATGTTGTCGCCGAAGATGGTCGTCATCTGCCGACGCTGCACTTCGGAGACCCGGTTATGCGGGTGGAGGATGAAGATATCCACGTTGTCACAACGGCGGCAGCCTTCGATCGCTGCCGAGCCGGTATCGCCCGATGTGGCGCCGATTATCACTACGCGCTCACCGCGCTTGGCCAGCACATAGTCGAGCAGCCGACCCAGCAGCTGCAGGGCGAAGTCTTTGAACGCCAGTGTCGGGCCATGGAAGAGTTCGAGCACCCACTCGTTGCTGTCCAGCTGGCGCAGCGGTGCGACCGCACTATGGGCAAACACGCCGTAGGTTTCTTCCAGGATCTGCTTGAAGTCAGCATCCGGAATGCTGCCGGTAACAAACGGGCGCATCACCTTGAACGCCAGCTCGTGGTAGGGCAGCCCAGACCAGGATGCGATTTCCTCGACGGTGAAACGCGGCAGGTTTTCCGGCACGTATAAACCGCCGTCGCTGGCCAACCCGGCAAGCAGCACGTCTTCGAAATTCAGGGCGGGCGCCTGGCCACGGGTACTGATGTAGCGCATTGTTCAAACCTACGTTGGACGCTGACTGCGGGCCGCCAGAGCAGCCCGACGTTGCTGAGTTAGTTCAATTGCTCGACACGAATCCGCACCACGTTGCCCACCACGTCGGCAAGCGCTTCAAGTGCTGCGATGGCGTCGTCGATTCGCTGCTCGACCACTCGATGCGTGACCAGGATGACCGGAACCAACCCGTCTTGCTCCTCGGCTTCCTTCTGCATGATCGATTCGATATTGATGCCACGCTCCGAGAGAATAGTGGCGACCTGAGCCAATACGCCCGGGCGATCCTTGGCCTGAATGCGTAGGTAATAGGCACTTTCGCAAGCGCCGATCGGCAGGATCGGATGAGCAGAGAGTGAATCCGGCTGAAAGGCCAGGTGCGGGACGCGGTTGTTCGGATCGGTGGTCAGCGCACGGGCCACATCCACCAAGTCCGCTACCACAGCCGAAGCCGTCGGCTCCATGCCGGCACCGGCGCCGTAATAAAGGGTCGAGCCGACGGCATCACCGTTGACCATCACCGCGTTCATTACGCCATTGACGTTGGCGATCAGGCGATCGGCCGGGATCAGCGTAGGGTGGACGCGCAGCTCTATACCTGAGGCAGTGCTGCGCGCGACGCCCAGGTGCTTGATGCGGTAGCCCAGCGCCTCGGCGTAGTTGACGTCAGCCGTGGTCAGCTTGGATATGCCTTCGGTGTAGGCCTTATCGAATTGCAGCGGCACGCCGAAGGCAATGGAGGCAAGGATGGTCAGCTTGTGGGCGGCGTCTATGCCTTCGACGTCGAAGGTCGGATCGGTCTCTGCATAACCGAGCTCCTGAGCCTCCTTCAGTACGTCCTCGAAGGTCCGACCTTTCTCCCGCATCTCGGTAAGAATGAAGTTACCGGTTCCGTTGATGATACCGGCGAGCCAATTGATCTGGTTGCCCGCCAGTCCTTCGCGAATAGCCTTGATGATCGGGATACCGCCGGCTACCGAGGCTTCGAAGGCTACGATGACGCCCTTCTCGCGCGCCTTGGCAAAGATCTCATTGCCATGCACGGCGATCAGCGCCTTGTTTGCCGTGACCACATGCTTGCCGTTCTCGATGGCCTTGAGCACCAGTTCGCGGGCTAACGTGTAGCCCCCGATCAGCTCGACGACGATGTCGATCTCGGGGTTGTTGGCGACATCGAAGATATCGGCGGTAATCGGGGTGTCACCGGTGTTGCACTTGGGGTTCGCATGACGAGCCGCAATCTGCGCGACCTCGATTCCACGTCCAGCACGGCGCGCGATTTCCGCTGCGTTGCGCTCGAGCACATTGAAGGTACCGCCACCGACGGTTCCCAGCCCACAGATGCCAACTTTCACCGGTTTCAAGTTGCACTCCCCATTACCAACGGACGGCCCTACACGGCGGCCGAACAAAAGAGTCGCACATTACGAAGCACAGGAGCTTTAGTCAAATCGGCAGCGCTTGGCGGACCGGCGGCTAGCTGGACTTGCTCTGCAACCCCTGCCGCTGGTGCCACTGCGCAAGCGACTCATCCGGATACTCATCGAAGCAACGATCGTCTGGCCCCAGCTGCGGCTCGACCCACGACGCCTTCGACGCCAGCATCAGGTGTGTCGACTCGGGCGGGCTCGGCAGGTCGCTATCGATTGCCGAGGCATGTGGATGCACCAGATCTGGCCAGTTCCGGTCCCACAACCAGAGCGCGCTGCCACACAGCTTGCAGAAATGACGTTGCCCATCACTGATACGCACCGCGCCGGTTTTGGCATCGACCATCCTCGCCTGATAGATGCTCAGGTTTTCGCGGCCCTGCACCGTAAGCGTCCGGTGATCCCCACCCAGATTGATCGCATAGCCGCCCGCTCCGGCCGTTTTGCGACAGATCGAGCAATAACAGCGCATAAATGGATAGGGTTCGGCCGACTCCACAGAAAAACGAACGGCCTTGCAATGACAGGAACCTTCGAGCTTCATTTTCTCCACCTCCTCGATATGCCTTCTGGCTTTGAACACGAGAGGGGAAACAGTTCAGCCGCAGCTGAAATGGACAGCCTCTTCGCGACAGAAGAGGCTGTCCAGGCGGCTACTTGGCTTTCAGAGCGAGTTCCGCGAGCTGCGGCGCCGGCTGGTAGCCAGGGATGATCTGGCCATCCGCGAGGATAATTGCCGGGGTACCCTGAACACCGATCAGCTGGCCTAACTCATACTGCTCGGCTACCGGGTTGTCGCAGCTGGCGGCCGGTACATCCTCACGTGCCTTGGCTTTGTTCATCGCAGCCTGACGATCCTTTGCGCACCATACGCTGGTCAGGGTGTTGGCACCGTGACTGCCCATCCCCTGCCGCGGAAAGGCCATATAGCGAACCTCGACGCCAAGACGGTTCAGCTCCGGTACTTCACTGTGCAGCTTCTGGCAGTAGCCGCAATCGGTGTCGGTAAATACAGTAATATGAGTCTTCGGATTTTCAGGCGAGAAAACCACCATCTCGCTGGTTGGAACTGCGTCAATCGCTTTCGCAACGGATCGGCTCTGCGCCTGCTCGGTCAGGTTGGTCGCCTGGCCGTCCTTGAACTGATACATATAGCCCTGAATCAGGAACTGACCGTCCGCGCTCGCGTAGAGCTGACGCCCACCCTTCAGCTGAACCTGATAAACGCCGTTCATGGGGCTTTCGGCGATCGCCTCGATGGGCATATCGGGTTGAAGTGCGTTAAGCGACTCACGGATCGCCTGTTCAGCGTCAGCGGCCAGGACAACGGAGCTGGCGAGGCCCAGGGCAACGGCAGCAAAAATACGATTCACGCGCATGAAATCTCCTGGCGACTTCGATCGAGGGAAGGTCGGCAGATTAACATAGCCCCTGTCGCCTGTTGCAGGCGGCAGACCTTCGCTCATCGGCTTTGTGGTCTGCACCGCATCTTCTAACGTCAGCCGCTCAACCACGCGGATGGTGTTGCGCGTGGAGTTCCTGCAGCCTGGCGCGGGCAATGTGCGTGTAGATTTGCGTAGTTGACAGATCACTGTGGCCGAGGAGCATCTGCACGGTTCGAAGATCCGCTCCATGATTGAGCAGGTGAGTAGCAAATGCGTGACGCAGTGTGTGGGGAGAGATCGACACGGCTATTCCGGCCTGCCGGGCATGCTGTTTGACTCGATGCCAAAACGTCTGCCTTGTCATCAGATCCCCTCGTCGGCTTGGAAATACCACATCGCTGGCCTTGCCACTGAGCAGCTCGTGACGGGCGTCGCGAAGATAGCGTGCCAGCCAGTGCATAGACTCCTCGCCCAAAGGCACCAGGCGCTCCTTGTTTCCTTTACCGAAGGTACGCAAGACGCCCTGGCGAAGATTGATCTGTTCAAGACGAAGTTCGATCAGCTCCGTGACCCGCAGCCCGGTTGCATAGAGGACTTCGAGCATCGCCCGGTCGCGTAGCCCCAGCGGCTCGCCGATATCCGGCGCCGACAGCAGCGATTCGACATCAGTCTCCGACAACGCCTTGGGCAGTGGCCGCCCCAACTGCGGCAGATCCACTCGCAGCGTTGGATCGACCATGATCAAGCCTTCGCGCAACAGAAATCGATAGAACCCGCGAAGCCCGGACAACAGCCGCGCGGTTGAACGAGCCTTGTAGCCGTTAGCCAGGCGCCAGGCGAGGTGATCGAGAATGGCGTCCCGTCCCACATCGACAAGACGCACATTGCGCTCGCCCAGCCAGCCGTTGAATAGCGCTAAATCGCTGCGATAGGCGTCGCGGGTGTTGTCCGAAAGTCCTTTTTCGAGCCAAAGAGCGTCGAGGAACCGATCGATAAAGGGGTCGTCTTGAGCCGGCATGCACAGAAACACTGGACGGAAAGGCGGCCAGTGTTCCATAGACCGCTCGGACCGAACAGCCACCTTGCTCATTCCAAATAGACCTGATTGGCCCGAGCAGTGTCAGACTATCCAGTAGCTCCGCAACAACGGACCCACACGGAGTGTGAGCCTGATCTAACCGACCCGCCACTTTGAACACCTGGTAACCATGACCGAACAAGACATTCTCATCGCCCTCGCTGCGCTCGGCATCGCCTCGCTCGCCAGCCAATGGCTGGCATGGCGATTACGACTGCCAGCGATTCTGTTTCTCTTGCTAAGTGGGATCCTGGCCGGCCCCGTGCTCGGCTGGCTGGACCCGACTCGCCTGTTCGGCACACTGCTCTTTCCGCTGGTTTCCCTGGCGGTGGCGTTGATCCTTTTCGAAGGCAGCCTGACGCTACGCGTCTCGGAGTTGCCTGGCATCGGCACCGTCGTGCGCCGCCTGATTGGCATCGGCGCACTGACGACCTGGGGCGTGATCACCCTGTCCGCTCATTGGCTGCTTGGCTTTGATTGGGACCTGGCGTTGCTCCTGGGAAGCTTAACGCTTGTGACGGGCCCGACCGTGATCGTACCGATGCTGCGCGTGGTGCGCCCCAACGCGGCGGTTGCCAATATCCTGAGGTGGGAAGGCATCATCATCGATCCGATTGGCGCTTTGCTTGCAGTGGTGGTTTACAGCTTCATCATTACAAGAGGCACCGAGGCTGCCTGGACCCAGAGCTTGCAGACGTTCGGCGGGGTCCTGCTGTGCGGAATCGTGCTCGGGATAGCAGGAGGATGGACGCTGGGTCAACTGGTGAAAAGACACTGGCTGCCGGAGTATCTGCAGAATCTGGCGACACTGGCGTCAGTGCTCGGCGTATTCGTCACCGCCAATACCCTAGTGCATGAATCCGGCTTGCTGGCCGTCACGCTGATGGGGATCTGGCTTGCGAACATGCGGGATGTCGACGTGCGCGACATCCTTCACTTCAAGGAGAACCTGAGCATTCTGCTGATCTCGGGGCTGTTTATCCTGCTCGCAGCGATGCTCGACTTGACAGCCTTGGTGCAGCTGGGGCCGGCAGTGTTGATTCTTCTGGTGATCGTGCAATTCGTGGCCCGACCGCTGGCGATCACCCTGAGCACTTGGGGTTCCCAGTTAAACTGGCGGGAGAGGCTGCTGCTGGCATGGATTGCACCCCGTGGAATCGTGGCGGCTGCCGTGTCCGCAATCTTTGCGGTTCGCCTGGACGAAGCAGGCCACCAGGGCGCGCTGCTGCTCGTGCCCCTCACCTTCGCCGTCATCATCGGTACCGTCGTACTGCAAAGCGCAACTGCACGCCCACTGGCGAGACTGCTGAAAGTCGCGGAGCCGTCGCCAAGCGGCTTTTTGATCGTAGGCGCCAATCCGGTTGCAAGAGCGATAGGGCGCGCGCTGAGCGAACAAGGCGTGAGAATCATGCTCACCGACTCCAGCTGGGACAATATTCGCGCGGCGCGGATGGAGAACCTGCCAACCTATTACGGGAACCCCGCCTCGCAACACGCCGATAACCACCTCGACCTAGTTGGACTCGGGCACCTGCTGGCGTTGTCGCCTGTTGGAGAAATGAACACCCTCGCCGCCATGCGCTTCCGTCATGAGTTCGGCGTTGATCGACTGTTTAATCTGGCAAGCACACAAGAGAATCGACGCAGCGACAAACATCGTCCCAGCGACGAACACCGAGGCCGCCCGCTAGGTACGCCCACTCTGACCTACTCGCAACTTGCCGGGCGGCTGGGCCGAGGTGACTCACTTAAAAGCAACAAACTGACCGAAACCTTTGGCTGGCCGGAATACCAGACTCTAAATGGGTCAGGCGCAATCCTGTATTTCGCCATTGACAACCACGGCCATACACACGTATTTCACCCGGATGCCCGCATCAAGCCGGAGGCTGGCTGGACCCTGATCGCCCTGACCGATAACGCAAACGTCCAAGCAGCCGTAAACAAACCCGAACCGGACCGTCCGAAAGCCTGAGCGCGCTAACACTTCCAGGCCCTACGAACAGCAACGGCCGCCGGCAGTAAGCCGCTCGCGCCCTGGCTACCCGGATTCGAGCAAAACCAACCGCCCACAAAAAAGCAGCCCGGAGGCTGCTTTTTTTTGTTAAGGAAACTTTCCTCAGGAAAGCTTTTCCTTGATGCGGGCTGCCTTGCCGGACAGCGCGCGGAGGTAGTACAGCTTGGCTTTACGGACATCACCACGGCGCTTGACGCTGAGGCTGTCGACCATCGGGCTGTAATACTGGAAAGTACGCTCAACGCCTACACCGTTGGAGATCTTGCGAACGGTGAAAGCACTATTCAGGCCGCGGTTACGCTTGCCAATCACAACGCCTTCAAAGGCCTGCAGACGCTCACGATCGCCTTCCTTCACCTTAACCTGGACAACTACGGTGTCACCGGGGGCGAACGGGGGCAGCTGCTTGGTCATCTGCTCGCTTTCAATCGCCTGAATAATCTTGTTGGTCATGCTGTGCTCCTGAGACAGGCCATGCTGGCGTGCCATCGATACGTTTAACTATCGTCCCGCTGGCGGATGAATTCCGCTAGCAGCTTTTGTTCTTCCCCAGAAAGCGAGCGGCTATCCAGAAGATCAGCGCGGCGTTCCCAGGTCCTTCCGAGGGACTGCTGTAAACGCCAGCGCCGGATGTGTTCATGATTGCCGCTGAGCAACACTTCAGGAACACGTTTATCCGCATACACTTCCGGTCGCGTGTAATGCGGACAGTCGAGCAGGCCGTCAGTAAACGAGTCCTCCTCGGCTGAATCAGCATGACCCAATGCTCCAGGGAGCAGGCGGGTCACAGCATCGATCAGCACCATGGCCGGCAACTCACCGCCGGATAGCACATAGTCACCAATCGACCATTCCTCATCCACATGCGCTTCTATGAAGCGCTCGTCGATACCTTCGTAACGACCTGCGATGAGGATCAATCCTTCCTCACCCGCCAATGCACGGACGTCAGCCTGTTTAAGCTGTCGCCCCTGGGGAGAGAGATAAATCACCTTGGCCTTCTCACCTGCAGCATGCCGAGCATCTGCAAGCGCGAGTTCCAGTGGCTTGATCTTCATCACCATACCCGGACCGCCCCCGAAAGGCCGATCATCGACCGTCTGATGACGGTCTTCGGTATACGCTCGAGGATTCCAGCAATGCAGCTGGAGTAACCCCTGCTTTACTGCCCGGCTGGTGATTCCATATTCACTGATAGCAGCAAACATGTCCGGGAACAGACTGATGACATCGACACGAAGATTGGGCATGTTGACTAGAAGTCCGCATCCCATTCGACCCGCATCTCGCCTGCTTCCAGATCGATCTTCAAAACACACTGATCGGTGTAGGGCAACAAGCGTTCGCGATCATCCAGACTGCCGTCGAACGGCTTGACCACCATGACGTCATTGGCGCCCGTTTCGAGCAGATGATCGACCCGACCGAGCACCTGCTCGAGCTGGTTGATGATCGTCAGACCCTGCAACTGGTACCAGTAGTAATCATCACCGGTCAGCTGGGGTAGCTCACTGCGAGGAATACAGATCTCGAAGTCGGCGTATGTACGCGCTTCTTCTCGTTCCGTCAGCCCTTTCAGCGTAGCCACCAAGATCTTGCCCTGGAGGCGACCCTTCACCAGCTCAACCTGCTTGACTTCATCGCCTCGCCTCAGCGTCCAGCGACGATACTCCAGCAGATTGTCGATTGGATCGGTGAAAGAATAGATCTTCACGTCACCACGCACGCCATGCACCGATACGATCTTGCCTATGACGATCAGGTCTTCGGCCGGAGCTGACGTTGCGTTCATATTGTTCAGGCAGCGGCCTTAGCAGCTTCCTTCAGCAGCTGAGCAACACGCTCAGACGGCTGTGCGCCCTGACCCAGCCAGTAAGTAGCGCGCTCCTGGTTTACAGAAAGCTTCACTTCCGCACCCGAGGCGATCGGATTGAAGAAGCCGATACGCTCAACGAAACGACCATCGCGCGGGTTGCGGCTGTTGGTCACGGTCAGGTGGTAGAAAGGGCGCTTCTTGGAGCCGCCACGGGCGAGACGAATAGTTACCATGTGAACATCGTTCCTGTAGTCGGTACAGCAAATCTGAATGCAGGGCCCAAGGCCCGAAAGGCCGCATATTCTAAGGAATATCCGGTTTTTTGCAAATGGCTTTTTCAAAAACAACTGCAGGCCTCGCCAGCAGGCCTGTTCAGCCTCAGCGCAGCCCGCTGAGGCGCTCGGAAAATTAGAACTTGGGCATTCCGCCGCCGCCCGGCAGCATCCCACCCATGCCACGCATCATCTTCGCCATGCCGCCTTTGCCGCTGACCTTCTTCATCATCTTTTGCATCTGCTTGTGCTGCTTGATCAAGCGACCGATGTCCTGAACCTGCGTGCCGGAACCCATCGCAATGCGACGTTTGCGCGAACCGCTGATGATATCCGGATTGCGGCGCTCGACAGGGGTCATCGAATTGATGATGGCCTCCATCTGTTTGAATTGCTTTTCCGCAGCGCCCTGGGCATTTCCCATCTGCGACAAATTCATGCCACCGATCGAGGGCAGCTTATCCATCAAGCCGCCTAGGCCACCCATGTTCTTCATTTGCTGAAGCTGATCACGGAAATCTTCCAGATCGAATCCCTTGCCCTTCTTCAGCTTCTTGGTGAGCTTCTCTGCCTTTTCCCGGTCGAGCGTTTGCTCGGCCTGCTCGATCAGACTGAGCACATCGCCCATGCCCAGGATTCGAGAAGCGATCCGGTCCGGATGGAACGGCTCGAGCGCATCGCTCTTCTCACCCATCCCCAGAAACTTGATCGGCTTACCGGTGATGTGGCGTACCGAAAGCGCAGCCCCGCCACGCGCATCACCGTCGACCTTGGTTAGCACAACGCCCGTCAGCGGAAGCGCTTCACCAAAAGCCTTTGCAGTATTAGCGGCGTCCTGACCCGTCATGGCGTCAACTACGAACAAGGTCTCTGCGGGCTTGATCGCCGCATGGACGGCCTGGATTTCGGCCATCATCTCCGCATCAATCGCTAGACGACCCGCGGTATCGACCAGAACCACATCGATGTATTTGAGCTTGGCCTCGCGGATAGCCGCTTGAGCAATCTCGACCGGTTTCTGGCTGGTGTCAGAAGGAAAGAAAGTCACCCCCACTTCCGCAGCAAGCGTCTCCAACTGCTTGATCGCTGCAGGGCGATAGACATCGGCAGACACCACCAATACCGACTTCTTCTTGCGCTCCTTCAGAAATCTAGCCAGCTTGCCGACGGTAGTCGTCTTACCTGCCCCTTGCAGGCCTGCCATCAGAATTACCGCAGGCGGAACCACACTGAGAGCGAGGTCTTCGTTCGCCGCGCCCATCAACTCTTCCAGCTCGACGCGCACGATTTTCACAAATGCCTGACCAGGCGTCAGGCTCTTGGAGACCTCCGTACCGACTGCCCTGTCCTTGACCCTGGCCACAAACTCCTTGACCACGGGTAGCGCCACGTCGGCTTCTAGCAATGCCATTCGTACTTCGCGCAGGGTGTCCTTGATGTTGTCCTCGGTCAGCTTGGCCTTGCCGGTGACATGGCGAAGGGTCTGCGAGAGGCGGTCGGTTAGGTTTTCAAACATGTGCCATTTCCACGCTGGGTGTGGTTAAGGCCCCGATTATAGAAGCTGCGCACCCCTGGCCGGTACCCCGCCATCAATGCTTTTCATCGAGCGCCCCCAATCATAACTGTCCTGATGATCGCCAGCCGGTCGACGGCTGTCCCATCAACCGGCTTTACGGCGGCAGCCGCGGCCAACCGCACACTTTTGCGCACCCGACGTTTATGCCACACTCATCGCCTTTCGAGCCTACTAACAGACCTATGCACCCTTTGCTCCCGAGCCTAGCTGCCGCTTGCCTTTATGCCGGCGTCACCGGATACCAGGGCCTGCGCCTGGCGCAACGCACCGTGCCGGACAAGCGTTTGCTGCTTATCTTGGGCGCATTGGCGCTCGCCGCACATGGCGTGAGCCTGTTTATCCAGCTGCTTTCACCGAGCGGCCTGCATCTGGACTTCTTCACCGCCTCGAGCCTGATTGCTGCTGCTGTGATCTTGTTGATCCTGCTCGCGCTTTACCGAATGCCCGTGGAAAACCTGCTGCTGTTGCTCTTTCCGCTGGGCTGCCTGACCGTGCTATTTGCCCAGTTCGCGCCGTCCGGCACGGCACCTGCCATTGCCGAGCAGCCGGGCATCCTGGCGCATATCCTGTTTTCCATCCTCGCCTACGGGATGCTCACGATTGCCGTGTTTCAATCATTGCTGCTACTGCTGCAGGATCATCATCTTAAGCACAAGCACCCGTCCGGCCTGATCAGGAACTTCCCACCGCTGCAGACCATGGAGAGCCTGCTATTCGGTTTTCTGCTCGCCGGCTGGCTGCTGCTCTCGGCATCGCTCATTTCCGGCTGGATCTTCCTCGACAACCTGTTCGCGCAACATCTAGTGCACAAAACCTTGCTGTCCGTGGTCGCCTGGGTGGTGTTTGGCATGCTGCTATGGGGGCGTCATCAGCTGGGCTGGCGCGGCTACAAGGCCATCCGCTGGACGCTGGCTGGCTTCTGCTTGCTGATGCTGGCTTACTTCGGCAGCAAGCTGGTCCGCGAATTCATTCTGCATATCTAGGACCACCACGTGGAGAATCTACACCCCGGCTTTCTGGTCGGCATGCTGGTCGGTCTGCTGTTGTGCTCGGCATTCTTTTCCAGCTCCGAAACCGGAATGCTCAGCCTCAATCGTTATCGCCTGCGTCATCAGGCCAAGGAAGGGCACCGCGGCGCAAAACGCGCCAGCGCCCTGCTTGAACGTCCAGATCGGCTGCTCGGGACCATCCTGGTCGGCAACAACTTCGTCAACATTCTCGCTTCCGCGATTGCCACCGTCCTGGCCATCAAACTGTGGGGCGAGGCGGGAATCGCAATCGCGACCATCGGCCTGACGATCGTCCTGCTGATCTTCGGGGAAATAACCCCCAAAACCCTCGCCGCTTTGCGCCCTGAAGCCGTGGCTTATCCCGTCAGCCTGCCGCTGCTGATGCTGCAGAAAGTGCTGTACCCCTTGGTGGCATTGCTCAACTGGATCAGCAATGGCCTCCTCAAGCTGCTCGGCGTTGACCTGTCCAACAAAGGCAGCGACAGCCTGTCCACGGAAGAACTGCGCAGCGTGGTGCACGAATCAGGCAGCGACATGCCGATGAAACGGCAAAGCATGCTGCTCGGCATCCTTGACCTGGAACGGGTAACAGTCGACGACATCATGATTCCGCGTAACGAGGTCGCCGGCATCGATCTCGAAGATGACCTCGAGACCATCGTGACTCAGTTGCGCACGACGCCACACACCCGCCTTCCCGTGTTTCGCAAGGACATCAACCAGATCGAAGGCATTGTGCATATGCGCCAAATTGCGCGCCTGCTCAGCCATGACCAGCTGACTCGGGAGAGCCTGCTGGAAGCATGCGACGATCCTTACTTCATTCCAGAGAACACCCCGCTCTCCACACAGCTGGTCAACTTCCAGAAGCAGAAACGCCGAATCGGTATCGTCGTTGATGAGTACGGCGATGTGCTGGGCATCGTGACCCTGGAAGATATTCTCGAAGAAATCGTCGGTGAGTTCAGCAATCAGGACGCGTTGCGCAGCCCGGACATACATCCTCAGGACGACGGCACCCTGGTGATCGACGGCGCCGCTTACCTGCGCGAAGTCAACCGCGCGTTGGGGTGGCAGCTACCCTGTGATGGCCCCAAGACGCTTAACGGGTTGATTACTGAAGCGCTTGAACATATTCCCGACAGCGGAATATGCCTGCAAATCAACCAGTACCGACTCGAGATCTTGCAGGCGGCAGATAACCGCGTCAAAAGCGTACGCGCCTGGGTGATCGAGGAGCCTCAGAATTCAAAGGGCGACGGTCAATAACCGGCGACGCCCAGGTTGCCCAGGACTAGAGCGCTGTATCGATCGCCGAGACCGCCCGCAGCGCTTTTGCACGCGCCGCCTCTATCGATGCGTCACGGGCCAGCGCAACACCCATGCGCCGCTGACCACTGAGACCGGGCTTGCCAAACAGGCGCAGCGCAGTATCCGGTTCGTCCAGCGCAGCAGCCAGATTGCCGAAGCTCACCTGATCGGATTCACCCTCTACCAGCAGCACAGCAGAAGCAGACGGACCGAACTGACGAATTGCCGGAATCGGCAGTCCGAGAATCGCTCGCGCGTGCAGGGCGAATTCGGACAGGTCCTGGGATATTAGGGTTACCAGCCCCGTATCATGTGGCCGCGGTGAAACCTCGCAAAACCACACCTTGTCGCCCTTGATGAACAGCTCGACCCCAAAGATGCCACGCCCACCCAGGGCACCGGTGACCGCCAAGGCGATTCGCTCGGCCTCCGCCATCGCAGAGACGGTCATCGCCTGCGGTTGCCACGACTCCTGGTAGTCACCCTTTTTTTGACGATGCCCGACCGGCTGGCAGAAGGTAGTCCCGCCTGCGTGGCGGACCGTCAGCAAGGTAATCTCGTAGTCGAAATCAATGAAGCCCTCCACGATCACGCGCCCTTTACCCGCGCGACCGCCGGCCTGGGCATACTCCCACGCCTTGAGAAGATCGTCTTCACTGCGCAAAACCGATTGCCCCTTGCCTGACGAACTCATCACAGGTTTGATCAAGCAGGGAAAGCCCAGCTCGGAGACCGCCGCACGGCACGCCTCCAGGGAATCAGCGAAACGGTAAGGCGAGGTTGGCAGCCCCAGCTCTTCGGCAGCCAGTCGGCGGATACCCTCCCGATTCATGGTGAGCTGCGCGGCCCGCGCGGTAGGGATAACGGTATAGCCCTCGCGCTCCAGTTCCACTAGCGTCGCAGTGGCAATCGCCTCGATTTCGGGAACGATGAAATGCGGATTTTCCTGCTCGATGATGGCCCGCAATGCTGTGCCGTCGAGCATGTCGATCACATGATGGCGGTGCGCAACCTGCATGGCTGGCGCGTTGGCGTAGCGGTCCACCGCGATGACTTCCACGCCCAGACGTTGAAGCTCGATGACCAGCTCTTTGCCGAGCTCACCAGAACCACAAAGCAGCACGCAGGTAGCACTGGCCGATAGCGGCGTACCAATTCGGGGCATGACATTCCTCGCAATACGGAAAAGAGAAAGATGATCAGCAGCGTGGTGCGCTTCGACTAAAACAACAGACCGCTTTGGCGAGCACGCTCGTGACAACGCAACAGCACCTGTCGCCGTTCAGGATTATCCATTCGTCCCCAGCGCCGAATCTCATCGATACTACGCTGGCAACCCGTGCAGATATCGTCTTCGTCCAACGCGCAGACACTTACGCAGGGGGATGTCACTGGCTTCTCCGCTGCTATCAATCGCCCTGCTCCGCCAGCTCACGCGCATAGCGCTGAGCGTTGTGCACGTAGTGCGCCGCGCTGGCTTCAAGCATTTTCTTCTGCTGTTCGGTCAGCTCACGGACCACCTTACCCGGCGAACCGACGACCAACGAACCGTCCGGTATCTCCTTGCCCTCGGCAATCAGCGTGTTGGCGCCGATGATGCAGTATTTGCCGATCTTCGCGCCGTTGAGAACCACGGCATTGATACCAACCAGGCTGTAGTCACCCACCGAGCAGCCGTGCAGCATGGCGTTGTGACCAACAGTGACTCCGGTACCCAGCGTCAGCGGATAGCCCATATCAGTGTGCATGACGCTGCCATCCTGCACATTGCTGTTCTCACCGATATGGATCAGCTCGTTGTCACCACGCAGCACGGCACCAAACCAGACGTTGGCGCCGGCGTCGAGGCGAATCTTGCCCACCAACGTGGCATTTGGTGCTACCCAGCTCTGCGGATGGGTTTCAACGAGGGAATCGCCCAGGCGATATTTCACGGTTATGACCTCTTCTGGCTCAGATCGATGTAGGAGGTGGGAGGCCGGCGCATTTCGATCCCGGCGTCGTACACCAGGTTGACTAACTCGACGACCATGATCGCTGTCAGACCCCAGATCTTGTATTCGCCATATTGGTAAGACGGGACGTACCATGCGCCGCCCTGGTAGTCGATCCGGTGGGTTACTTCACGCGCATCCTCGCAGAAGAACTCCAGCGGGACGGAAAACACCGACGCGATTTCCGCATCGTTGGCGCGATATTCGACGTAGTCCGGGACGATTCCGACGTAGGGCGTGACATGGATCCCGTGCAGTGAAACCAGACTGCTCAAAGGCCCAACGATTTCAACTATCCCCGGCGCCAGCCCGACTTCTTCCTCAGCCTCGCGCAAAGCGGTGTGGATGAGGTCACGATCCTCCGGATCGCGTCGCCCCCCAGGGAATGCTACCTCACCGCCATGGGTAGACAGACCACTGGCGCGCAGGGTCAGCACCAGTTCCGGCGAGTCGCTGCGGGTAATGGGCATCAATACGGCCGCCTCGGGCATCCTGCCTTCCGGCTCCAGAAGATGCGGAGAGTAATCACGCACCCGTTGGAGAATCTTGTCCAGCATCGAACTTCTCTTTCTGTCTTTGCCTCGCATCATGGCATGAATCACCGAGGCGCCCAAGGCAGGCCTAACCAAAATCCAGCGGCCCTGGCACCCTTGGCAATGACGCGTTCGACGAGGCCAACCGTTGCTGGCAAACTTTCCCCTGCCAGCCGGCTCTCAGCAATAGCCAGCTCGATGATCGAAACTGGAATTAGCCAACTACCGCAATTGAAGGAGTCGCGATGAAATTTTGTAGTCAGTGCGGCGACTCGGTCATATCGCGGGTGCCCGAGGGCGATAATAGGCAACGTTTCGTCTGTACGTCCTGCGATACGATCCACTACCAGAACCCGCGCATCGTCGCGGGCTGTCTGCCAGTCTGGGATGAGTGCGTGCTGCTTTGCCGGCGCGCAATCGAGCCACGACGGGGATATTGGACACTGCCGGCGGGCTTTATGGAAAACGGCGAAACCGTTCAACAGGCAGCAGAACGCGAAACTCTCGAGGAAGCGTGCGCCCGTGTCACCGGCCTGCAGCTGTACACACTGTTCGACTTGCCGCATATCAACCAGGTCTACATGTTCTTTCGCGCCGAACTGGTCGATGAACGATTCAGTCCAGGAGACGAAAGCCTCGAAGTCCGGCTCTTTCGACAAACCGATATCCCTTGGTCAGAGCTGGCTTTTCCGACCGTCGGCCGTACCCTAGAATACTTCTTCGCCGACCGGGTGCAGCAGGCCTTCCCGGTGCGCAACGAAGCCATCGAAGCAATGCGGGTGGCGCGCAAACAGGTCTGATGCAGTTTTGATTCAGGATTCGCCCCAATGCGCTGGCTGTTAGCAATAGTCTGCTTTAGTTTCGCCACCCTCTCTTGCGCAAACGCGGCCCCCACCCTCGACGACTCGTTCATCGACAAAGTCCTGGTGGTCAAGTCCGAGCGCAAGCTTCACTTGATCAGCCGCGGCGTCAGCATGAAAAGTTACCGTGTCTCTCTCGGTAAACAAGCAGGTCCCAAACAACGCGAAGGAGACCAGCGCACCCCTGAAGGTCTTTACTGGATCGACTGGCGCAAAGTCTCAGACAAGTACAACCTGGCGATGCACATCTCTTACCCGAACGCCAAGGACCTGGCACGCGCGAGCAGCGAGGGCGCGAGACCGGGCAGCATGATCATGTTGCATGGCACGCCGCTCGACGAAGAATACCCCGAGTGGTACTTCCACACGCTCGACTGGACGGAAGGCTGCATCGCCCTGAAGAACGACGATATGCGCGAGATCTGGAGTCTGGTTAAAGACGGCACCTTGATAGAAATTCGCCCATGAACGAGGCCGAGCTTGGCAATAGGCAAGGCCGCGCGCTAGGGTGAAAGCCATTTTCTCGCTATTCGACCTCTCATGACGAAGCGCCCCTCCGACGAACAACTGCAGCTGGATCACCAGCTGTGTTTCGCCCTGTATTCTGCCTCTCTGCAGATGACCAAAGCGTACAAGCCGCTTTTGCAGAGCATCGGCCTCACCTACCCGCAATACCTGGCCATGCTCGTCCTTTGGGAGCGCGACGGCCTGACCGTCGGGGAGATCAGCGCGCGCTTGCTGACCGAGCCCGGGTCATTGACCCCTTTACTCAAGCGCCTGGAGGCCGAAGGCCTGATCAGCCGGACCCGCAGCAGCCGCGACGAGCGAGTGGTCGAACTGCGTCTTACGGAGGCCGGGCGGGCCATGAAAGTGCAGGCTCGCGACTTTCCGGCCTGCATGCTCGAATGCACAGGGCAATCACAGGAAGCGTTGTTGGCACTACGCGATCAGCTCGTTTCCCTTCGAAGCGCATTGCTGGCCCGCGACTAACTGCACCCCTCCTCCACACCTTGATGCAAGCGCGTGGACATTGAAGCCATTTTATCTTGCGCGACAAACATTATCGCGATAATTTAAATGGACTACCCATTCTTGGAGGACGCGAACCATGCAAAGCATCAAGGCTCTCTATACCGCCACGGCCACCGCAACCGGCGGTCGCGATGGCCGTGCTGTATCGCCAGACGGTCTACTCGACCTGAAACTGTCCACGCCTCGCGAGCTCGGCGGCCAAGGCGGCGATGGCACCAACCCGGAGCAGCTCTTCGCCGCGGGGTATTCGGCTTGCTTCATAGGCGCACTCAAGTTTGCCGCGAGCCAGCTGAAGCAGCCGCTTCCTGCCGACACTTCGGTCTCGGGTCAGGTCGGCATAGGCCAGATTCCCGGAGGTTTCGGTCTTGAAGTGGAGCTGAACGTCAATCTTCCAGGCCTGGAGCAGACCGCAGCCGAGCAGCTGACCGAAGCGGCGCACCAAGTCTGTCCCTATTCCAACGCTACACGTGGGAACATCGAAGTACGCCTGAACGTCAGCGTCTGATTACCTGACAAGATGCAAAAAAGCCGAGTCACCAGTGGCGACTCGGCTTTTCTATCGACATCGATCAGTCAGAACTGCAGGTCGGACAGCCGCCAGACTTCGAAAGCTGGCGTCTCGTAAGGATGAGTGCGTTTGAGCGCCTTGACGCTATCGTGGATCAGCTCATCAGCGACCACCAACTCGACCTTCCACTCGGAAACCGATTGAACCTGGCCCTGCTGCCCCAGATAGGGCGTGCTGCCCTCCAGCGGGCGATATTGCCCATGCCCCAACACCTGCCAGCAGCAACTGTCGTACGCACCGATACGCCCGCCACCCGCCGCAAAAACCGCTTGTTTGACGGCATCCAGATGGCTCTCTGGGACATAGAAACACAGCTTGTACATCAACATCTCCGCACTGAAAAACGGTGAGCAGAGCACGAGCTCCGCCGGGTGGATTATGTTCAGGTCCAGAGCGTCCTTGCGTGCCCCAGGTCAAGATCAGACGTTGACCTCGGTGCTTGGTTCAGCGGTCGCGAGGTAACGCCTCACAGGCAATAAAAAGCCCGAAGCGCTCGCACGCTTCGGGCTCTTTATCTCAGCTCAACTTCAATCCACCCACACCCGCGCATTACGGAACATGCGCATCCAGCCGCCGTCTTCCTGCCACTCGTCCGGACGCCAGGAGTTGGTCACGGCACGGAATACGCGCTCAGGGTGCGGCATCATGATTGTTACACGCCCGTCCCGAGTGGTCAGGCCGGTAATGCCACGGGGCGAGCCGCCAGGGTTGGCCGGGTACCGCTCGGTAACCTTGCCGTGATTATCGATGTAGCGCAGCGCTACCGTGCCGGACAAGTCGGCTTCAAGCAGCGCCTCCTCGCTTTCGAATTCCGCGTGACCTTCGCCATGAGCAATGGCAATCGGCAAACGCGATCCGGCCATACCTTGGAGGAAGATCGACGGCGAATCCTGAACTTGGACCATCGCCACACGCGCTTCGAACTGCTCGGAACGGTTGCGCACGAAGTGCGGCCAGGATTCGCTGCCAGGTACCAGCTCGTGAAGGTTAGACAACATCTGACATCCATTACAGACGCCAAGGGCAAAGCTGTCCTTACGCTCAAAGAAGGCAGTGAAGTCTTCACGAGCGCGAGCATTAAACAGTATCGACTTGGCCCAGCCTTCGCCGGCCCCCAGCACGTCGCCGTAAGAGAAACCGCCACAAGCCACCAACCCCTTGAAGCGCTCAAGACTGATGCGGCCTGACAGAATATCGCTCATGTGCACGTCGACCGCGGCGAAACCCGCGCGATCGAATGCTGCCGCCATTTCAGTCTGGCCGTTTACGCCTTGCTCACGAAGGATCGCCACCTCAGGCCGTACGCCACGCTTGATATACGGCGCAGCGATATTGTCGTTCACGTCAAAACCTAACGTGACGCTCAAGCCGGGGTTGTCTTCCTCAAGCAGTGCATCGAACTCCTGATCGGCGCAGTCGACATTGTCCCGAAGGCGCTGGATCTGATAGCTCGTCTCGGACCACTGCCGCTGTAGCAGACGGCGATCACCTGCAAAGACATCTGCGCCTTCGAACTTGATTGCCACATGGCCGTTGTTGACTGGCTGCCCGATGACCGACACGCAGTCGGCAAGCCCTGCCGCGCTGAACTGTGCGAGCACGATTTCCGTGTCGCCCTGACGAACCTGGACCAGCGCACCCAGTTCTTCGTTGAACAAAGCTGCCGGGATATGAGCAGCGGTTTCAACAAGCGAATCGAGATTCAGGTTGAGACCGCAATGACCGGCAAAGGCCATTTCCAGTGCGGTAGTCAGCAAGCCGCCATCGGAACGATCGTGGTAAGCCAGCAACAGCCCGTCGGCGTTAAGCCCCTGGATCACGGCGAAGAAGGCTTGCAGATCTTCCGCATCGTCCACATCCGGCGCTTGACGGGCCATCTGGCCGTAGACTTGCGCCAGGATGGATGCGCCCATACGGTTCTGGCCGCGGCCAAGATCAATCAGGATCAGGTCGGTTTCGCCCTTGTCCAGACGCAGCTGCGGGGTGAGGGTCTGGCGAATGTCGACAACCGGGGCAAAGCCGGACACCACGAGCGAGAGTGGTGAGGTAACGCTCTTGTCTACGCCCTCCTCGCTCCAACGGGTCTTCATCGACATAGAGTCTTTGCCCACTGGAATAGTGATACCCAGCTCAGGACACAGCTCCATGCCAACCGCCTTGACCGTGTCGAACAGACGCGCATCCTCGCCCGGATGCCCGGCAGCGGCCATCCAGTTGGCAGATAGCTTGATGTCGGAAATCTTTTCGATACGCGCTGCGGCAAGGTTAGTCAGCGTTTCGCCGATAGCCATACGACCCGATGCTGGCGCGTCGAGCAGGGCCAGCGGCGTGCGCTCGCCCATGGCCATGGCTTCACCGGTATAGACGTCATAGCTGGTAGCCGTAACCGCGCAGTCGGCCACCGGCACCTGCCAGGGCCCGACCATCTGATCGCGCGCGACCATGCCAGTGATGCTGCGATCACCGATGGTGATCAGGAAGCTCTTGCTCGCGACCGCAGGGTGATGAAGCACGCGATTGATCGCCTCGGAGAGGTCGACCTGATCAGCTGAAAAGTCATCCCCCAGTTCGGCTTCACGAACGGCGCTGCGATGCATGCGCGGCGCTTTGCCGAGCAAAACGTTGAGCGGCATATCGACCGGCTTATCACCGAAATGGCTGTCGGCCACCGTCAGGTGCGGCTCGGCCGTGGCTTCGCCGACTACGGCGAAGGGGCAACGCTCGCGCTTGCAAATCTCTTCGAAACGCTCGAGATCAGCCGCATCGACCGACAGGACATACCGCTCCTGGGACTCATTGCACCAGATCTCATGCGGCGCCATGCCTGGCTCATCGTTAGGCACCTTGCGCAGTTCGAAACGACCGCCACGACCGCCGTCATTGACCAACTCAGGGAAAGCGTTGGACAGGCCGCCGGCACCGACGTCGTGGATGAACTTGATCGGGTTCTTGTCGCCGAGTTGCCAGCAGCGATCGATAACTTCCTGACAGCGACGCTCCATCTCCGGGTTGTCACGCTGCACTGACGCGAAATCCAGATCGGCCGAACTGCTGCCGGTCGCCATGGAGGATGCCGCGCCACCGCCCAGACCGATGAGCATCGCCGGGCCACCTAGCACGATCAGTTTGCCGCCGACCGAGATTTCGGCTTTCTGAACATGATCTTCACGAATGTTGCCCATACCGCCGGCCAACATGATCGGCTTGTGATATCCGCGGACTTCCTCACCACGCGGCGTGCTGATCGCCTGCTCGAAGGTCCGGAAATAGCCATTCAGAGCTGGACGACCGAATTCGTTGTTGAACGCCGCGCCACCCAGCGGGCCTTCGATCATGATGTCGAGCGGCGTGACGATGCGCTCTGGCTTGCCGTATGGCACCTCCCAAGGCTGTTCGAAGCCCGGGATGTTGAGGTTGGAGACGGTAAACCCGGTAAGGCCGGCCTTCGGCTTGGCGCCACGTCCGGTTGCGCCTTCATCTCGTATTTCGCCACCGGAGCCGGTAGCCGCGCCCGGGAATGGCGCAATGGCGGTCGGGTGGTTGTGCGTTTCGACCTTCATCAAGATGTGCACGGGCTGCTGGTTCGCCGCGTATTCGCCCGTTTCCGCGTCCGGGTAGAACCGTCCGGCTACGTTACCGACGATGACCGCAGCGTTGTCCTTGTAGGCTGACAGCACGCCCTCGCCGTGCATCTGGAAAGTATTCTTGATCATGCCAAACAGCGACTTGTCCTGGCTTTCGCCATCAATGTCCCAGCTGGCATTGAAGATCTTGTGACGGCAATGCTCGGAGTTGGCCTGCGCGAACATCATCAGTTCGATATCGTGCGGGTTACGGCCGAGCCCGTTGAAACTGGTAACCAGATAGTCAATCTCGTCTTCGGCCAATGCAAGACCCAATTCCACGTTGGCCTGTCCCAGCGCGGCACGGCCACCCGCCAGCACATCGATCGCGCGCAGCGGCTTGGGTTGTGCGTGGCTGAACAGTTCTGCCGCGCCTTCGAACTGCTCGAGCACCAGCTGAGTCATCCGGTCGTGCAAGGCCGCTGCGATCAGGCTCGCATCGGCCTCCGAGAAATCGCCTTCGACATAGTAGGCAATACCGCGCTCAAGGCGCTGAATCTTGTCGAGGCCACAATTTCGCGCAATGTCGCTGGCCTTGCTGGACCAGGGCGAGATGGTGCCGAAACGCGGAATTACCAGGAACAGTCGTCCTGCAGGCTCCTGAACTGGAACGCTGGGACCGTATTTCAACAGCCGGGCCAGTACTTGCTGCTCGTCCGCACCAAGCGTGCCGGACACCTCGGCGAAATGAGCAAACTCGGCGTACAACCCGCGCACAGCGGGGACCTTATCGGTCAATTGGGCCAGGAGCTTACCGTGACGGAAGGCGGAAAGAGCGGGAGCGCCGCGCAGGATCAACATCGTCGGAACAGCCTCGGAGGGGGGAGCAGTGGGGCCGCGTATTCTAGCCCATGACGGCGCCCGAGGCTAAGGGGACCGCCGTCGAATTAAGCTCGGAGACAGAAGCTGAACATTCAGTCAGAACTGAACGTTCAGCCCGATGCAGCGACCAGTCAATGCAGAATCTGACTGAGGAACAGCTTGGTGCGCTCGTTGCTGGGGTTGGTGAAGAAGGTCTCAGGGTCGGCCTCCTCGACGATCTCGCCCTTGTCCATGAAGATCACCCGATCAGCGACGGTGCGCGCAAAGCCCATCTCATGGGTCACGCAAAGCATCGTCATACCGCTTTCGGCGAGGCCGACCATGGTATCGAGCACCTCCTTCACCATCTCCGGGTCCAGTGCCGAGGTGGGCTCGTCGAACAGCATGATCTTTGGCTTCATGCACAGCGCCCGCGCAATCGCGACCCGCTGCTGCTGACCGCCAGACAGCTGCCCTGGAAACTTGTCGGCCTGCTCCGGGATACGTACCCGCTCGAGGTAATGCATGGCAACCTCCTCAGCCTGGCGCCGGGGCATCTTGCGTACCCACATTGGAGCCAGGGTGCAGTTCTGCAGCACCGTGAGATGGGGGAACAGGTTGAAGTGCTGGAACACCATGCCGACCTCGCTGCGAATCGCTTCGATCTGCTTAAGGTCATTGGTCAGCTCAACGCCATTGATGACGATACGACCCTGCTGATGCTCTTCCAGCCGGTTGAGGCAGCGAATGGTAGTGGACTTGCCCGAACCGGACGGACCGCAAAGGACGATACGTTCGCCCTGGGTGACGTTCAGATTGATGTCCTTGAGCACGTGAAACTGACCGAACCACTTGTGCACACCCTGCATCTGGATCACGGATTCACCGGACTGCTGGGGCTGCTGGCTATTCAAAGATGTTTCATTCATGTGTGTCGCTCCTAATTCCGGTGACCCGTGTCGAGCTTGCGTTCCAGATGCATGGAATAGCGCGACATGCCAAAACAGAAAATCCAGTAGACCAGCGCCGCAAACACATACCCCTCGGTCGACATACCCAGCCAGGCAGGGTCCGAGGTGGCGCGCTTGATGCTGTTGAGGAAGTCGAACAGGCCGATGATGATCACCAGGCTCGTGTCCTTGAACAGTGCGATGAAGGTGTTGACGATGCCCGGAATGACCATCTTCAGCGCCTGCGGCAGGATGACCAGAATCATGCTGCGCCAGTAGCCCAAGCCCATCGCTGCGGCCGCCTCGTATTGCCCTTTGGGGATCGCCTGCAAGCCTCCGCGCACGACTTCGGCGATGTAGGCCGCCTCGAAGAAAATCACCATCACCATGGCGCGCATCAGCTTGTCGAGGTTCATGCCCTCCGGCAGGAACAACGGCAGCATCACCGAGGACATGAACAGCACGGTGATCAGCGGGACACCGCGCCAGAACTCGATGAAAGTGATGCACAGCACGCGGATAGCCGGCATGTCTGAACGCCGCCCCAGCGCCAGCAGGATACCGAGCGGCAGTGCCCCAGCGATACCCACGGCCGCGATGACGATGGTCAGCATCAGCCCGCCCCAGCGGCTCGTAGGCACTGTTTCCAGCCCCAGAAAACCACCGTGCAACAACCAGTAAGCAACCAGCGGGTAAATCACCAGAAAGGCGATACCGTAGCTTGCTTTATGCCGCATCTGCTTCAGGAACAGCGGCGCCGCACCGATGATGGCGAGCCAGGCAGTGGCATCCACACGCCAGCGCAGCTCCGGCGGGTAAAAACCGTACATGAATTGGCTGAAACGTGTCTGCACGAACACCCAGCACGCCCCCTCACGACTGCAGTCGGCACGGGTGTCACCGGTCCAGTCGGCCTTGATGATGGCCCAGTCGATGAGGGGCGGCACTATCAGCCAGATCAGATAGAGGCCGACCAAGGTCAGCAGCGTATTGATCCAGCTAGAAAACAGATTGGCCCGCATCCAGCCCAGCACACCAATATTGGTGGACGGAGCCGGCAGGTCCGGTTTGAAAGTATGGCTTGTCATGCGCTGATCCTCACCGCTCGATTAGCGCAATGCGCTTGTTGTACCAGTTCATCAGCAGCGAAATGCTGATGCTGATGGCGAGGTACACACTCATGGTGATGGCCATGGTTTCGATCGCCTGGCCGGTCTGGTTGAGCACCGTGCCGGCAAACAGCGAAACCATGTCCGGATAGCCGATCGCAGCGGCGAGCGAGGAGTTTTTGGCGAGGTTGAGGTATTGGCTGGTCAGCGGAGGAATGATCACCCGCATGGCTTGGGGAATGATCACCAACCGCAAAACACGACCCGGACGAAGGCCCAACGAAGCCGCCGCCTCGGTCTGACCGTGGCTCACTGACTGGATGCCTGCGCGCACCGTTTCACCGATAAAGGCGGCGGTATAGATCGACAACGCCAGCACAATCGACACCAGTTCCGGAATCACCACCCAGCCACCGCGAATGTTGAAACGCTGCAGCTCCGGCACTTCCCACAGAAAGGGCGCGCCCATGATCAGCGAGCAAAGCCCTGGAATTGCGATAAACAGCGCCAGGCTGGCGGAGAACACTGGAAATGTCTGGCCGGTGGCGTGACGCCGAGCGCGTGCCCAGCGATTGAGCATCACGATTGCGACCAGCGCCACAAACATGGCTACCCAGAACGACCAGAACCCCTCTCCGGCGCTCGGGGCCGGCATCTGCACACCTCGGTTGTTGATGAACACCACGTCCCAAAGACTCAAGCTTTCCCTGGGCCCGGGCAGCGGGCTGAGCACCGCAAAGTAGACAAAGAAAATCTGTAGCAACGGGGGGATGTTGCGAAACGTCTCGATATAAACGGTGGCGATCTTGCGGATCAACCAATTGGGAGACAGCCGGGCTACACCGAGAATGAAACCGATGATGGTCGCCAGGATGATGCCGATGATGCTTACCAGCAGCGTATTGAGCAGGCCGACCCAGAAGACCCGACCGTAAGAGTCGCTCTCGCTGTAGTCAATCAGATGTTGGGAGATGCCGAAGCCGGCAGCGTTATCGAGAAAACCGAAGCCTGACGTGATGCCTCGGTGGGCAAGATTGGTCTGGGTGTTGTGAAACAAAAACCAGCCAATCCCTACTACGGTTATTACGGCGATGATCTGGAACACCCAGGCACGCGCCTGCGGATCCGTGAGCAGCGAGCCGCGCGCGGCTCCCGCTTTGGCAATGGTTCGCATCAAGAAACCTCATACGGCGCTGCCGGTGCTCTGGCACCGGCAGCGCTCATCCTTGAAACAAGGCCGGCTGCGCGCCGGCCCGGCTCGGTCAACGCACCGGAGGTGCGTACTGCAGACCTCCATTGGTCCAAAGCGCGTTCAGGCCGCGTTCGATCTTCAGATCGCTACCGGAACCGATGTTGCGCTCGAACACTTCACCGTAGTTACCAACTTGCTTGATGATCTGTACGGCCCAGTCCTTAGGCAGTTTCAGATCCTTACCATATTCACCTTCGGCGCCCAGCAGACGCGCCACGTCAGGATTCTTGGTGTTCTTAGCCTTCTCTTCGACGTTCGCCGAAGTGATACCCAGCTCTTCGGCATTGATCATGCCGTACAGAGCCCAACGAACGATGTCGAACCACTCTTCATCGCCCTGACGCACGGCCGGGCCAAGCGGCTCTTTGGAAATGACTTCTGGAAGCACTACATAGTCGCCCGGCTTCGCCAGCTTGATGCGCTGGGCGTAGAGCTGAGACTGGTCAGAGGTGAGTACGTCGCAACGCCCTGACTCCAGCGACTTGGCGCTCTCGTCGGAGGTGTCGTAGGTGATCGGGGTGTATTTCAGGTTGTTGGCGCGGAAATAGTCAGAGAGATTCAGCTCTGTGGTAGTGCCGGCCTGAATGCAGACCGTCGCGCCATCGAGCTCCTTGGCGCTGGAGACACCAACTGCCTTGTTGACGAGAAAGCCCTGCCCGTCGTAGTAGGTCACGCCGGTGAAGTTCAGGCCCATTGCTGCATCGCGTGAACTGGTCCAGGTGGTGTTCCGCGACAGCATGTCGACTTCACCGGACTGCAACGCGGTGAAACGCTCCTTGGCGGTCAGCGGGCTGTACTTGACCTTGCTCGCATCGCCAAAAACTGCGGCCGCAACGGCACGGCAGATATCCACGTCGATTCCCTTGTACTCGCCCTTGGCATCGGTATAAGAAAAGCCCGGTAGCCCGTCGCTCACGCCGCATTGCACGAAGCCTTTGCTCTTCACCGCGTCCAGAGTCGCCCCTGCTTGAGCCAAGCCGCTTGCGCCCAAAAGTGTCGCGGCACCAAGCACGGCCAGTGTGGATTTAACCCTTATCATCGAAACCTCCAGTTTGCTTTTATTCTTGTGGTTAGAGTCTTCCGCCTGGATCGCAGGCTGCCGCTCGATACCTTTCGAGGGGACGAAGAAGAAACTGACCTCAGTCTAGCCGCCGTTTGATTATCAGCAACTCTTCCCTACACGCATGGTTTCAGAAGTGCCGACGACTTCCGGCGCATTGGGTGTCTCGACCAAAGCAAGCGGCGTACCAGAACCTGAAACGCCGTCGCGCGCGGCTGCGCGCTTCATTGCAAGGCTCGCTACAGGTAACCTCGCTGCAGATTGCTGCATTTTTCTCTGCGCCCGCACCATCCTGGCGCGCATCATCCGAACGGAGCCCATCATGAGTGACCCCCTGATCATCGAGCCCGCAACAACCGCCGACGCTTGCGTCATCTGGTTGCATGGTCTCGGCGCCGACCGCTACGACTTCCTGCCGGTTGCCGAAGCCCTGCAACAACGCTTGACGACGACCCGCTTCGTGCTGCCCCAGGCCCCGACTCGCGCAGTCACCATCAACGGTGGCTGGGCCATGCCGAGCTGGTACGACATCGTCGCAATGAGCCCAGCTCGCGCCATCGACCAGGCTCAGCTGGAACAGTCCGCGCAGAGCGTGATCGACCTGATCGAGGCACAGCGCGACAGCGGCGTCGATCCCGCGCGTATTTTTCTGGCCGGTTTTTCCCAAGGCGGCGCTGTGGTCTACCACACGGCCTTCCTGCGCTGGCCCGGCCCGCTGGGCGGCGTCATTGCCCTCTCCACCTACGCACCGACCTTCAATCCCGACCTGAAGCTGTCGCCCTTGCAGGCCATGCTCCCGGTACTGGCGCTACACGGCACCCGAGATGATGTTGTGCTGCCGGCGATGGGGCGCGCCGCCTATGACTGCCTGATACAAAATCAGGTGCAGGCACAATGGAAGGATTACCCGATGGCCCATGAGGTGGTACCCGAGGAAATCCGCGATATCGGCGAATGGCTGGCCGCTCGGTTGGCTTGATGTCCTCAGCGATAGTGGACCGACTGCAAAGAAAAAATGTGACGCTGCGCGCCTGTCCCGGTAAGCGAATACGGCTACGCTTGGCATGGGTAGAGCAAGACTCGATGCGCCTGCCGTAGTAGCGAGCATTGCGGCCAGAAGAAGCCGACCCAGCCAGCCCTAAAGGGACGCGTGCGAGAGCCATGACGAGGATGTCACCCGAGCAGATGGTGCAGCCATGAACCCAGCCAATTGGCGGGTGGAAATGCAGCACCTCAAAGAGGCGCGGCTACTAGACCGGGTGGACGAGCCCTGTCTGCGCCTGCTGCAGGAAGTCTTCGAGTCCTGCACGGCCGCGCCTGGCGAGGTTCTGTTATCGCCGCACGAACATAACCACTACCTTTATCTGGTGCTCGGAGGCGAGCTGGCGGTTCATCTGGATTCGCTCGAAGGCAGCCCTGTTCGACTGATTGGTCCAGGCGAATGCGCTGGCGAAATCAGCTTCATGGACGATCTGCCACCTTCGGCTTACGTCCTCGCACTGGAAGATACGGTCTTGCTGCGCGTGCATCGACGCTCGATGCAGTTGCTGACCCGCTCGCCACAATTGATGCAGAACCTGGCCGAACTGCTCTGCCAGCGCGTGCGCCTGAGCGACCGGCTGATCATCAACAGCGAGCAGAACGCTAACATCGACAAGCTGACCGGCTCGTTCAACCGCCGCTGGCTTGAGCATATTTATGGGCGCGAAAGTGCCCGTTGCGCACTTGGTGGCCAGCCACTGTCGTTGCTCATGCTCGATGTCGACCGCTTCAAGGAGTACAACGACAGACATGGCCACCTGGCTGGCGATCATGCGCTGTGCCTGGTAGTCAATACGCTCGGCAAACTCCTGCGCCCGGCCGACAGTCTGGTGCGCTATGGCGGTGAAGAGTTCGTAGTGCTGCTGCCCGAGATGACCTTTGGAGATGCACAAAACACGGCAGAGCGATTGCGCCGCAGTCTTGCAGAGATCAACTCGTTTCATTCGCCGATCGGCTTATTGCCGGGAGTGACCATTTCGATCGGCGTAGCGCCGATGCGATTGAACGATGACCTGGACAGCCTCATCAACGTGGCTGATCGAGCACTTTACCGGGCCAAGGAACAGGGCCGAAATCGAGTTTGCGCGTGACAGTGGGCGGCGGACCATCCCGGGGCACCCTTCGCCGTATCTGCTTCTTGCATTACACTGCCGGGCAAACCTTACAAGACACAGACGAGAAGACCGTGCTCAAAGCACTCAAGAAGATGTTTGGCAAAGGCTCGGATGAGTCTGCAGCCACCGAAACTGAAAGCAGCACCTCAACACACCAGGGCGTTAGCGGTCCGGCGCACGCCGAAAAGGCCAAAACGCAACAGGATGAGGCCCCAAAGGCGACCAGCAAGCCGCGCCGCGAACGGGCAAGCAAGCCGACCGCTCCACCCGCGCCAGCCTGGAAGCCGGAAGACTTCACCGTCGAACCAGCCGAAGGCAAGACCCGATTTCACGATTTCAAGCTTGCCCCCGAGCTGATGCACGCCATCCACGACCTCGGCTTTCCTTATTGCACGCCCATCCAGGCACAGGTCCTCGGCTTTACGCTCAAGGGCCGTGATGCCATCGGCCGGGCCCAGACCGGCACCGGCAAGACCGCCGCGTTTCTTATCTCGACCATCACACAACTGCTACAAACTCCACCACCGGCTGATCGCTACATGGGCGAGCCACGCGCGTTGATCATCGCGCCGACTCGGGAGCTGGTTGTTCAAATCGCCAATGACGCACTGAACCTGACTAAGTACACCGGCTTGAACGTCATGAGCTTTGTTGGCGGTATGGATTTCGACAAGCAGCTCAAGGCGCTCGAATCCCGCTATTGCGACATTCTGGTGGCGACGCCAGGACGCCTGCTGGACTTCAACCAGCGCGGCGAAGTGCACCTGGACATGGTTGAGGTGCTGGTCCTCGACGAAGCGGATCGCATGCTGGACATGGGTTTCATCCCTCAGGTCCGCCAGATTATTCGCCAGACGCCGCCGAAGAGCGAACGCCAGACGCTATTGTTCTCGGCCACGTTCACCGAAGACGTAATGAACCTTGCCAAACAATGGACCACGGATCCGGCAATCGTCGAGATCGAAGCGGTCAATGTCGCCAGCGACACGGTCGAGCAGCATGTCTACGCGGTGGCAGGCAGCGACAAGTACAAGCTGCTGTACAACCTGATCACCCAGAACGACTGGACCCGAGTAATGGTGTTTGCCAACCGCAAGGACGAGGTGCGCCGCATTGAGGAGCGCTTGACCCGCGACGGCATCAGCGCCGTACAGATGTCAGGCGACGTTCCGCAGCACAAGCGTATCCGCGCCTTGGAAGGCTTTCGCGAAGGCAAGATCCGCGTCATGGTGGCCACTGATGTGGCAGGCCGCGGCATCCATGTCGACGGCATCAGCCACGTGATCAATTTCACCCTGCCTGAAGTTCCTGACGACTATGTGCATCGCATCGGCAGGACAGGTCGGGCGGGGGCCAGCGGTACCTCGATCAGCTTTGCCGGCGAAGATGATTCCTTTGCCCTCCCGGCCATTGAGGCGTTGCTGGGTCGAAAGATTAGCTGCGAGATGCCGCCGGCCGAGCTGCTGGCAGCCGTCCCACCCAAGCGCTAAAGGCTGAAATGGAAAAGGCGAAGCCGTAACGGCTTCGCCTTTTTTTTATATTTCGCCGCTGCATTCAGGCTTTGATTTCCGCGAGTAACGCTGGGAGCCGCGCTGCCTAGGACGGGCATGGCTTCCATGCTATCGCCGCGCTGCTCTGCTAATTGCAGATCGCGCTCGGCTAGCTGCCCTGCCCCTGCTGCCAGCGATCGGCCGCAGCCTGATCGCTGCAGCGACCTTCGACCCAGCGCGATCCCTCCGGGGTGTCTTCCTTTTTCCAGAAAGGCGCACGGGTCTTCAGGTAATCCATGACGAATCGACACCCATCAAAGGCCGCCTCTCGATGGGCGCTAGCCGCACCGACAAAAACGATCGCCTCACCCGGTTCCAGCCGGCCTACCCGATGCAGGATCTCCAGCGTCAGCAGCGGCCAGCGTTCAGTGGCCTCGTCGACAATTTTCTGCAGCGCCTTCTCTGTCATCCCAGGGGCATGCTCAAGGAACATTCCCGCGACGTCGCGACCGTCATTGAAATCGCGCACGTAGCCGACGAAACCAGTTACCGCACCGATACCGAGATTGGCCGCATGCAAAGCATTAAGCTCGGCGCCTGGATCGAATGGATCCTGCTGGACTCGTACACCCATGATCAGCCTCCCGTCACGGTGGGAAAGAACGCCACTTCATCGCCATCAGCCAATGGTTCGTCAAGGCTGCATAGCTCCTGATTGCGCGCGCACATCAGGTTCTGCTCGCCTAGCACCGTCCACTCGCCGCCACGTGCCAGCAGTTGCAAGCGAAGGTGGTCAACGATTTGCCAGGAGGCGTCCCAATCCAACTGCTCCGAATCGCGGCCAAGGGCCTCACGGTAGCGTGCGAAAAACTGAACCTGGATCATGCCGGCACCTGCCAGTGGCCACTCTTGCCGCCAAGTTTTTCCAGCAGTCGAACCCCCTCGATGACCATGCCTTTATCGACTGCCTTGCACATGTCATAGATCGTTAGGGCAGCGACACTTGCGGCGGTCAGCGCCTCCATTTCCACACCTGTCTGGCCCGCCAGCTTGCAACGCGCTTCGATGCGCACGCAGTCGTTGCCGTCCGGCTGTAGATCGAGCTTGATGCTGGTCAGCAATAGCGGGTGACAAAGCGGGATCAGGTCATGGGTCTTTTTCGCCGCCTGAATGCCCGCGATTCGGGCAACCGCGAAGACGTCGCCCTTCGGATGTCCGCCTTGCTGGATCATCTGCAGGGTTTCGGGAAGCATGCGGACCCTGGCCTCCGCCACCGCCTCGCGCGCCGTGACGGCCTTGGCGGTTACGTCGACCATGTTGGCCCGCCCTTGGGAATCGAGATGGGTGAGCATTTTTCATCCTGCTAAAACTGTGGGGGTCCCGCAGTTTAGCGCAGCTGGAAGCTGGAAGCTGGAGGCGCGTTTCCTTCCAGGTCAGCCTTTGCTTGAAGCATTGGCTCCAGCCTCCAGCCGCTCTCTTACATATGGGCCTCGGCGTATTCGGCCAGGACTGAACGGGGAACGCCCTGCAAGGTGATGTGCATGCCGTGCGGGAAATCCTTGAAGCGTTCGGTGAGGTAGGTGAGGCCCGAGCTGGTTGCGGACAGATATGGCGTATCGATCTGAGCCAGGTTACCGAGGCAGACCACCTTCGACCCGCTACCGGCGCGGGTAATGATGGTCTTCATCTGGTGCGGGGTAAGGTTCTGGCATTCATCGATCAGGATCAGGCTCTGCTGGAAGCTGCGTCCGCGAATGTAGTTGAGCGATTTGAACTGCAACGGCACCTTTTGCAGGATGTAGTCGACACTGCCATGGGTGCTTTCGTCGTCCATATGCAGCGCTTCGAGGTTATCGGTGATCGCACCCAGCCAGGGCTCCATCTTTTCCGCCTCGGTGCCCGGCAGAAAGCCGATGTCTTCATCCAGCCCCTGCACGCTGCGCGTCGCGATGATACGGCGGTAGCGCTTGCTCACCACCGTCTGCTCGATGGCCGCAGCCAAGGCCAGAATCGTTTTGCCGGACCCGGCGGCGCCCGACAGATTGACCAGATGAATATCCGGATCAAGCAGTGCGAAGAGCGCCAGTGCCTGGTGGATGTCACGTGGTTTCAGGCCCCAGGCTTCCTGATGAAGCAACGGCTCCTGGTGCATGTCGAGCAGTAGCAGCTCGTCAGCCTTGATGCCCTTGATCCAGCCAACGAAGCCTTGCTCATCAAGGATGAACTCATTGACGTGCACGGCAGGCAGGTTGTCTATCAGTTGTACCCGGTGCCATGTGCGTCCATGCCCCTGGTGGGTATCGACCTTACTGACTCTGTCCCAGAACGACCCGCTGAGGCTGTGGTAGCCGCGTGACAGCTGCCCGACATCGTCGACCAGCTTGTCGGTGTGATAGTCCTCCGAGGCAACGCCACAGGCACGCGCCTTCAGACGCATGTTGATGTCGTTGGTGACCAAGACCACCGGAACGCCCGCACTGCGCCGCTGCAGGTCGACGACCTGATTGATGATCTTGTTGTCGTTGAGATCCTCTGGCAGTCCGCTAGAGTCGGCGACTTTGCTCATCAGGATCGACAGGCTGCCACACGGGCCGCTTTTCTCACGCTGGATGGGCACGCCGAGTTCCACTTCTTCAGGGGTGGCATCACCCAACACCTTGTCGATCAGGCGGATCGCCTGTCGGCATTCGGCAGCCACGGTGTGCTTGCCGGTCTTGAGCTGGTCCAGCTCTTCGAGCACGGTCATCGGAATGGCGACCTGATGCTCCTGGAAATTCAATAGCGCGTTGGGGTCGTGAATCAGAACGTTGGTATCGAGAACGTAAAGGGTGGGCTGAGTTGCGCGGGGTCTGCCGTAGTCATCCATACGCGATCACCTTTTCGGAGCCGGTTCGACGGAGGGCCAAAGCACTCCGCCGTAGAAAGAACCACCGTGCGCAAGATGAGCGGACTTGGGTAGCAGGGGCTTGGGGCCACCCAGAGGCCGCCACCTGTGAGTGCAGGTTTCGGCGGTCTTACATCAGGTAATACCGCAAAAAAGATGACAGGAAAAAGTCTTTTTCGAACTGATGACGTTTTTTTAACGAAACGACGGATAGCGCTTGGCGCTGGCCTGTTCGAGGACTAGTCTCGCTGATCAACCTGTGCGTTTTCGCCGCACCGGTTCACCTCCGCTGTAACGTGAACCAGCTCTGGAAACCCGGCCAGTTGCGCTTTGTAGCAATCGGGCGAGTATGGCTGGTGAGTAACGATGCTGACGATGCAACTGTATTGCGCTCGCCCGACGCGCCACAGGTGCAAGTCGGTCACATCGGTATCCGGCATTTGCTCCAACTGTTCCCGCACTCGACGCACCAGCGGGTCGTCCATTTCCCGGTCAAGCAAAGCCTTCGTCGTTTCACGCAGCAAGCCTTTGGCCCAGATCAGAATCACGATCGCACCGATAATCCCCATCAGGGGATCCAGCCACCCCCAGCCGAAGTACTTGCCCCCCAGCAAGGCAACGATTGCCGCAACGGAAGTCAGGCCATCAGTCAAGACATGGATAAAAGCTGCATGACGGTTCAGGTCCTTGCCTGGCCCGCCTGAATGAGCGTGATCGTGATCGTGATCGTGATCGTGATCGTGGCCATGATGGTGGTGCTGGTCGCGCAGTAACCACGCGGACAGCATATTCACCAACAAACCGATCACAGCGACCCATAGCGCCTCGTCAAAACCGATCAGGGCCGGTGACCAGAAGCGCACTAGCGACTCACCGATCATCAGCAAAGCCACCATGACCAGCAAGACAGCGCTGGCAAAACCTGCCAGCACCTCGACCTTCCAGGTACCGAAGGCAAAACGCCGATCATGCACGTAGCGTCGAGCCAGCCAGTAGGCAGTTGCCGCCATGCCGATAGCCACCATGTGTGACGCCATATGCCAACCGTCTGCCAGCAATGCCATCGAATTGAACCAGTAGCCGGCCATGATCTCTGCGACCATTGTCAGGCCGGTCAACAGCACCACCGCCCAGGTCTGTTTTTCCGCACCCTGCTCCAGAGGACGGTAATCGTGCGAGGGCTGCCAGTGCGCATGGTTGCAGTCGGTCATGTTTCCTCCTTCGTTAGCTACAGAGAAGCGTGCCCCCTTAGCTCGAGTCAAGGTCAACACCTAATCGAGGCCATAGCTGGAGCGGCGATGGGTATAGCGCCTAGAATCCGCTCACATCAAAGGAGACCGTTGCATGCTGATGGTGATTTCCCCAGCCAAGACTCTGGACTACGACACCCCACCGACAACCCTACGTTTCACCCAGCCCGAACATTTGGATCACGCGCAGGCGCTGATCAGTCAACTGCGCGATATGTCGCCTCAGCAAATCGGCGAACTGATGCACCTCTCCGATAAGCTCGCGGCGCTTAACGTCGCTCGCTATGGCAGCTGGGATTCAGACTTTACGCCGGGTAATGCCAAGCAGGCGCTGCTTGCGTTCAAGGGCGACGTCTACACCGGGCTGGACGCCAATGAGCTCACTGAAGAAGATCTCGATTTCGCCCAGCACCACCTGCGAATGCTGTCCGGGCTCTATGGCGTGCTGCGGCCACTGGATCTGATGCAGCCCTATCGTCTGGAAATGGGCACAAAGCTGGCCAATCCACGCGGCAAGGATCTTTACGCTTTCTGGGGCGAACGGATAAGCGAGTGGCTCAACGAAGCACTGGCGGCGCAGGGTGACGACGTACTGCTCAACCTGGCATCAAAAGAATACTTCAGTGCTGTGAAACGCAAAGCGCTGAATGCCCGGGTGATCGACGTTGACTTCAAGGATATGAAGAGCGGCCAATACAAGATCATCAGCTTCTACGCAAAGAAAGCCCGGGGCCTGATGAGCCGCTTCGTCATCAAGGAACGCGTCCAGGATCCTGAGCAGCTGAAAGACTTTGATTACGACGGCTATCGTTATTGCCCTGACAGCTCAGCCCCTGACCACTTGGTCTTTTTACGAGACGCTCAGGACTGAAAGCAGCGCCACCCCCTCGTTCTTAACGCTGGGGGAGTCACATCTCCCGCATAAAAACACTGCCGCTGGTGCACCACGGACCTGGAACCTGCCGAGGATAAAGGCCTCCTGCGCCAGCGGACTGTCGCTTTTTCGATGCCCGTCAAAAACTCCCCGATCGACGGCAGGCGTACGGGGAACTATCCGAAGGCACCTGCAATCATAAGCGCGTACCGGCATTTCCAGACGGAAAGGGACGTCGCACATGAACGTGCAGTGGAATTCAAAACAATGCATTCGGCTTGTCAGCCAGGACACACTTTTAGTGACGTCCGGCATGTCCGACAGAGGACAGACGGGCTGGATCGGCGCGGTGTCAGTGCGTAAGCGAGACTGTCAAACGCGCCAATTTCGGGCAGCTGGCCCACAGCAGAGCAGCACGGCTCCCGGCCTTTTCAAGATTGATGAAAGCCTTGCAGGCGCCCGCTTCGAATCCGCGATCCGCTCTGCATTAGCAAGTGCGGCGCCCATCGACTATCAGACAGCACCCCCCACATTCAGGCTCGGAGCACGCAGTTCGCCCCGAAAGCAGTTTTCCTGTTGGAAAACGGAACTTGATGGCACGCGGCACCTGAAGGCCCGACCAAGAAGCGCATGGCGAGCACAGACATCTGGCCGCCCACATGGACAAGAAGAACTTCCCCTTCTCAACGATTCAGGAGAAACAACATGATTCCGGTCATCCTCTCAGGCGGCAGCGGTTCCCGACTCTGGCCTCTTTCGCGCAAGGCCTTTCCCAAGCAGTTCCTCGCGCTGACGGCCGAGCAAACGCTGTTTCAGCAAACCATCGAGCGCCTGGCCTTTGAAGGCATGCAAGCGCCGCTGCTGGTCTGCAACAAGGAGCACCGGTTCATCGTTAAAGAACAGCTGGCCGCACGAAAGCTTCAAACCCAAGGCCTCATGCTCGAACCCTTCGGCCGTAATACCGCGCCGGCGATTGCCATTGCCGCGATGAAGTTGCTTGCCGATGAACGTGACGAGCTGCTGCTGGTGCTGCCGGCCGACCACGTCATCGAAGACCACAAAGCCTTCCAGCGCTCCCTCGCCCTGGCCACCAATGCAGCCGAAAACGGCGGGATGGTACTGTTCGGCATTCCGGCCACCAGCCCGGAGACCGGCTACGGCTACATCAAGTGCGATCATCAGGGACGCAACGGCCTGCCTGAAGGCGTCAACCGCGTCACACAGTTCGTCGAGAAGCCGGACGAGATTCGCGCTCAGGAATATGTCGATTCCGGCGACTACTACTGGAACAGCGGCATGTTCCTGTTCCGCGCCAGCGTATTCCTTGACGAGCTGAAGAAGCACGACCCGGACATCTACGACACCTGCTGGGTAGCGCTGGAGCGCAGCATCAAGAATGGTGAAGAGCTGCTGATCGACCCGGCCACCTTTGCCTGCTGCCCCGACAACTCGATCGACTATGCCGTGATGGAAAAAACCGAACTGGCATGTGTCGTTCCGATGTCGGCAGGCTGGAGCGATGTGGGTTCCTGGTCATCGCTTTGGGATGTTCTGGAAAAAGACGAAAACGGTAACGTGACCCGCGGCGACGTGATTGTCGAAGACAGCCGCAACTGCCTCGTGCACGGTAACGGCAAGCTGGTAACCGTGGTTGGCCTGGACAACATCGTAGTAGTCGAGACCAAGGACGCCACGATGATCGCCCATAAGGACAAGGTCCAGGACGTCAAGAAGCTGGTGAACAAGCTCGACGCCATGAAGCGCTCTGAAACGCAGAACCACTGTGCGGTCTACCGCCCTTGGGGATGGTACGACTCGGTCGATATGGGCGGTCGCTTCCAGGTCAAGCGGATCTGCGTCAACCCAGGCGCACAGCTGTCATTGCAGATGCACCATCATCGTGCCGAGCATTGGATCGTCGTCTCCGGCACTGCGCAGGTCACCTGCAACGACAAGACCTTCCTGCTCACCGAGAATCAGTCGACCTACATTCCGGTGACCTCCATTCACCGACTTGCGAATCCGGGCAAGATTCCACTGGAAATTATTGAAGTCCAGTCGGGCAGTTATCTAGGCGAGGATGACATCGAGCGTCTGGATGACGTATATGGCCGCGCGCCAAATGACCTGGCCAGCCAGTCGGCTCGCTAAAGATCAGATGTGGCAAAAAAACCGCGCCGAATCAGGCGCGGTTTTTTATTAATGGATTTTCAACGGCGGCTAGATACTGCTGAACCCGCTTGTTTGCGCTGGTCAGAGCCTGCCTCACAAATATTGTCGTTACAGCCAAAGCTGGGGCTTTCCTTTTCCCATGACTCACGCAGACAGAGTTCATAAGACCTACATCGCACTTAACTACCGGGCTGAATGCAGTTTTAACGTCACACTTGTTTAGCCCAGGCCGCTTGCAGTACTGTCTCTCCTATCGCATACGCACCCAATTCGAGCCGGGCCTCATTTCGAGCCCAGAAGCTCGCGCCCCTTAGCGCGCCGCGCTGAAAATAAACTTTAATAAAGAGGCCATACAAGACGTGACAAAAGAAGAACTACGCGCCGAACTGGAGAAGCAAGCCAACCGTTTCCAGGCTGTCTACGGTGGGGAAATCACGACCTATGCCGCGCAGCCTGATCCAGAACGAAAGCCATGGCGTAAAAAGCCGACCGTCCATGATCAAGTATTCAAGGCCGAGTTGCAGAAGATCGAGAAAGAGTTGTCAGAGCAAGCCTCAGAGGCAAAGTGAACTGCGGCACCGTGAATGCGCACCGCAAGCACAGCAGTCAGAAACTAAGCAGCTGTAGCCGATTTTTTGCTCAGCGCTTACCGCCCAATAAAGAGCCCAGAAGCCCTCGTGCCAACTGCCGACCTAACTGTGTTGCAGCCTGGCGCATTGCGCTCTTGAAGACCTGTCCGGCCGCTTCACCTAGCGCATCGGCAACACCATTTTTTGACACATCGCTCTTCGCTTGTGGCTGGTCCTCGGAAGCCTGCTTTGCCCGTTCGAGCAATATTTCGTAAGCAGATTCACGATCGACCGGTCTGTCGTAACGTCCTCTCAGGGGTGAGCTGGCGATCAGGTCGTGTCTCTCGCGCTCGGTCAGCGGCCCGACCCGCGACTGAGGCGGCGCGACCGCAACACGCTGTACCATCGACGGCATGCCTCTATCCTCGAGGCCACCGACCAGCGCTTCGCCGGTTCCCAGACTGGACAAAGTGTCCAGCGATGAAAACGCTGGGTTGGCGCGGAAACCGTCCGCCACCGCACGCAGCGCTTTCTGCTCCTTGACCGTGTAGGCCCTGAGTCCGTGCTGTATGCGCAGGCCCAACTGAGCCAGCACATCATCCGGCAGGTCTGTGGGGCTTTGGGTTACGAAATAGACGCCAACGCCCTTCGAGCGAATCAGCCTGACTACTTGCAGCAACCTGTCCTGCAATGCTTTCGGGGTGCCGCTGAACAGCAGATGCGCTTCGTCGAAGAACAGCGCGAGCAGTGGTCGATCAGCGTCACCGCGCTCGGGAAGCTGTTCGAACAGCTCAGCCAACAGCCACAGCAGAAAGGTCGCATAGACTTTGGGGGCCTGATGGACGAGCTGGCTGGCGTCAAGCAGGTGGATCCGTCCACGCCCGTCGCTTGCAGGCTGCAGAATGTCCTCAAGCGCCAGAGCCGGCTCACCAAACAGCGCCTCGGCACCTTGCTGCTCCAGCGTTGCCAGTCGCCGTAACAGCGCCTGGGACGATGCGCTGGTTAGCAAGGCCGCATCGTCACCGAGCACCTCAGGGTGTTTTTTCAGATGAGCAAGCAAGGCCTTGAGGTCTTTCAGGTCGAGCAACAGCAGCGCTTCACGATCAGCGACCTTGAATGCGGCATAGAGTGCTGCCTGCTGGCTGTCGCTCAGCTCCAGCAGATTGCCCAACAGCAAGGGGCCCATCTCTGTCAGCGTGGTCCTCAGCGGATGACCGCTCACACCGTGCACGTCCCACAAAATCACCGGATAGGCCTGGGGTCGATGGTCGAGCCAAGGCATGCTGGCGATTCGCTCGGCGATCTTTCCTTGCGGCTCGCCAGCCGCGCCCAGGCCACACAAGTCACCTTTGATATCCGCTGCGAAAACCGCGACGCCAGCCTCGCTGAATTGCTCAGCGAGGCGCTGTAAGGTCACGGTCTTGCCGGTGCCTGTAGCGCCGGCGATCAAACCGTGTCGGTTGGCCAGATGCAGCGGGTGGGAGTTCGGCTCGCCCGTCGCGTCAGCACCCAGTACCAGGCAGTTTGTCTGTTTCATCCGCAGGCCTCGAACTGAACAATGGAGTATCCGGCAACGTCAATCAGCCGGCCTTCGAGCCGCTGGCTTCAGCGCCGACCACAACGTCGCTTTCGCCGTCGCCAACAGAGGCATCGAGCGTCGCCACATGCCGCTCCCAGAGTGTTTTGGCACCTGGGAAGTCGGTGCCCAGGTCGGGGCCCAGCCGGTCCGGATCGTAGCGTTGAGTACAACCGCTACCGATGATCGGCGGCGCTTTCGCGCCTGCCTTGTCCAGTGGATCGCTCATCTCGCCTCCCGCGCCAATAACGATGGATCAGTTGAATACCAGCGTCTTGTTGCTATGCACCAGCACCCGCTCTTCTAGGTGATAGCGCAAACCACGGGACAGCACCATCTTTTCCACGTCCTTGCCCAGCCGAACCATGTCCTCGATGCTGTCTCTATGGCTGACGCGCACCACGTCCTGCTCGATGATCGGCCCAGCATCAAGCTCTTCTGTCACATAGTGGCAGGTCGCACCTATGAGCTTGACCCCTCGCAGCGAGGCCTGGTGGTACGGTTTTGCACCGACGAACGACGGCAGAAAGCTGTGATGGATATTGATCACCCGTTGCGCAAATTCCTCGCAAAGTTCAGCCGGCAGAATTTGCATGTAGCGCGCTAACACGATGGCGTCAGCGCGCTGCTCGCGCACCAGGCGCGACACCTCGGCGAAAGCTTCTTCTTTGCGCGCCGGCTGGACGGGGACATGGAAATACGGAATGCCATGCCATTCGACCATACTGCGCAGATCGTCGTGATTGGAGATCACGCAAGGAATGTCACAGTCCAGTTCCCCGCTGTGCCAACGATGCAGCAGGTCGGCGAGGCAGTGCGACTCGCGGCTGGCCATCAGCACGACTCGCTTGCGCTGGGCAGAGTCGGTGATGCGCCATTCCATGGAAAACTCGCGCGCTATTGGCGCAAACGCCTGGCGAAAGCCATCGAGATCAAAAGGCAGCGAATCGGCCCGAATCTCATGCCGCATGAAGAACCAGCCACTCTGATGATCGGAATGGTGATTGGCCTCGGTGATCCAGCCGTTGTAGGTCGCTAGGAAATTACCGACCTTGGCCACAATGCCGACGCCGTCGGGACAGGCGATAACCAGCCTGAAAGTGCGCATTCTTAAGTTAACTCCGGCTTACTCATAAAGACCCGGCATTCTAGCGCAGCGAAGAAAACCACCACCAAATTATTCAAGCCGGAGCATGGCACGCCTCTACTGTCGAAACACGCCGCAGGGTGCGAATCAGCTGATTTGTAAAAAACCATGATTGAAGCCTTAACATTCCTGGGTTCAAGTTACTGGAAAGGCGCCAACGAGCAAAGGAAACGCACACCGCAACGGGTTGCGGAACTGCGTATTCAAATACCGGGACGGCATAAATAAGCCTGACGTGGTCCGTCGCATGCTTCGTTATGTGCAGTAGTTCACCCTGGCTACGTTTAACTGCACCTCAGCGCGCCTAACGCACCACAATGAAACAAACTGAGTAAACTTTGTTCGGAGCAACATTTACTTGTCTGCAGCAGCTGTCTATGATTGCTGTCACTTGCGTTCAAACCTATACCAAGGAAGTGACATGTCGCTGATCAACGAATACCGCGCTACTGAAGAAGCTATCAAGGAACTACAGGAGCGCCTGAAATCCTTGTCTGAAGATGACAAGCTGAAAAAGGAACTCGAGTTTGAAGGCAAACTGCGCGAGCTGATGGGCGAATATCAGAAGTCCCTTCGCGACATTATTGCTCTGCTCGATCCCGATGCCCGCAGCAACAAGACGCAACGCGCATCCAAAACCCCCGCTGCAACCAAACGCGCCCGTCGCGTCAAGCAGTACAAGAACCCTCACAACGGTGAAGTGATTGAAACCAAAGGCGGCAATCACAAGACGCTGAAAGAGTGGAAAGCACAATGGGGTTCCGACGAGGTTGAAAGCTGGGCCACTCTGTTGGGCTAAGTTTTACGCCGCACCCAAAAGCCATCTGACGCAGTCATGCTGCGTCAGATGGCTTTTTTATTTCCCGGCTAAGCATTTTCAGAACATGTAACGTTCGCGCAATCCGCGAACATGTATTAACCATTGCTGCAAAAGACACGCTTGTTCGGGTGTGGTTGATGGCAATAAAACCTGAACGGCTTTTTCAAACTGCTCCGAGGTGTTCGGCGCGCCGAATTCAGGCTTCATCAAGCGCTGCCGACAGAATGCATGCCACTGCTCGGCTTCGGCGGCTGATAAACACTCGGGAAAATTACGCGCGCGATAGCGGAAATGCAGCTCTGGCAAGCGCGGGTCATCAAACGGCAGTGCGGCGCCTGTCGAAAGCGGCGAAGTACTTCGTACCTGCTCGCACAGTCGCCGGTCGCGATCATTGAAAAAGCCGTCATACAACTGCTGCTCCGGATCGGACGAACCCGCGAAGACATCCTCCTTGTAGATGTCGGCAAGCTTCCAGCTCCACTCCGGTTCGCGCCCACGTAACTCGGCCGCTTTCGCCTCGCAACATTGGATATCCAGTCCCAGCCGCGCAATATCCGATGGCCGCAGGACGCTCATGGGTGCCAGCACGGGGCAGCGGTTCATGTGCACGAGTTTCAAGGGAATCGGAAGTTTCTCGCCCAAGTCTTCCCGACGGGTATAGAGCCGTTCACGAATAGCCTCGGCCTGCTCTTCCCACAGCGGCGCGCAGTCGGCATTCAAGTCACAGACGATCAGTGCATTACGGTTGCGAGGGTGCCAGGCCAGCGGCAAGACCACCGATAGAAAATGACGCGCTGCGGAAAACCGCCCCGATACATGCACCATTGGTTTGAGCAGCTGGACTTGTTCGATCACCGCATGTTTACGGCGGAGCTTGTAGAGGTAGTCATAGAGACGCGGTTGACACGCGCGAATCAGGCGAGCCAAGGCAATCGTTGCCCGAACATCGGACAACGCATCATGGGCATTCAAGTGCTCGAGTCCATTGGCAGCACTGAGCCGCTCCAGTTTCAACGTGACTCGCCCCTCCTCTTCCGGCCAGACGATGCCTTCCGGCCGCAAGGCGAAAGCGGTGCGGACCAGATCAATGAGGTCCCAGCGACTGTTACCGCCCTGCCATTCACGCGCATAGGGATCGAAGAAGTTGCGATAGAGACTGTAGCGCAGCACTTCATCATCGAAGCGCAAGCTGTTGTAACCCGCGCCACAGGTGCCTGGCACCGCCAGTTCATGATGCAACCGGGCCACGAACTCGGCCTCGCACAGGCCTTTTTCCGCCAGCGTGGCAGGTGTGATACCCGTGACCAGGCACGCCGCGGGATGCGGGAGGATGTCGTCGCTCAGCCTGCAATAAATGTTCAGCGGTTCGCCAACTTCTTCCAGCGCCTCGGTGGTGCGTATGCCGGCCACTTGCACAGGCCGGTCACAGCGAGGCGATACGCCGGTTGTTTCGAAGTCGTACCAGAAGATGCTGGAGGTCAAGGGAGCTTCCTTCTCGATTGTCGCCCACAGTCTAACGCGCCAGACTCGCCCTTACCGAATGGTCCGGCGCCTGGTGCAGGTAAGGATTGAGTGCTGACGTAAATAATCCGTTGGCGCATCAATCAAAGTGCCAAGCCGGTTATGGCCGCAGATGTCATTCAATGGTTTCATTCAGCAGCACCGCTTCCGCCAGGCGTTGCTCGGTACGCAATGTGCGCATAGCACCCAGTCCCCCATTTACGAGCCAGAGCCGTGCAATCCGCCTCTTCAGCCACCGCCTTGCTGGATAACACACACCGCGTCGAAACGCCGGAAGGTATCGATTTGTTGCTCCATCCAGCCGGCCTGGTCCCTCGCGCCTTGGCATTTGCACTGGATCTGCTGATACGGGGCGCGCTATTGGCGGCTTTGGGTTTTGCGTTCACGTTGCTAGGCAAGTTCGGCATGGGTGTTGGGGCGTTGCTGCTGTTTCTGGTGCAATGGTGGTACATGGTGCTGTTCGAAGTGCTGAACCAGGGCCGCACCCCGGGCAAGCAATGGATGGGGCTGCGCGTCATCCATGATGACGGCACACCGGTCGGTTGGGCTTCCTCCCTGACACGCAATCTGCTGCGCTTCGTCGACATGCTGCCGTTCGGCTATTTCCTCGGGGCTCTCTGCTGTCTCTGGCACCCATCGTTCAAGCGCTTGGGCGACCTCGCCGCGGGCACCATGGTGGTGTACCGCGAGCGCAACGTCAGCGCACCAGACCTGCCAGCAGCTGAAGCAGTAACGCCCCCGCTACCGCTTACACTGGCTGAGCAGCAAGCGCTGATCGCCTTTGCCGAGCGCCATTCGACGCTCACGGCGCAAAGGCGGCTCGAACTGGCTTCAATCCTGGCCGAGCCGCTGCAGCTCGAACCCACTCAGGCGGAAGCCCGAATCCACGGCATCGCCCGAAACCTGGTGGGTCCGATATGAAGCAAAGCCAGTTCGAAACCCGGCACCAGGCGGAATGGCAGGCGTTCGAAGAAATGCTCGAAACATTGGAGCGCGGCAAAGGCCGTGCGCCAGAAGCAGTCGCTGGCTTTCCGGCCGCCTATCGACGGCTTTGCCAGCAGCTGGCTCTGGCACAGTCGCGCGGTTACAGCATGCGCTTCGTCGAGCGTCTGCAGCTGCTGGCTCAGCGCGGGCACCATCAGATGTATCGCCACCGAAGCCCGTTGGGTGGTCGCCTGCTCGGTTTCTTTCTTGGCGGTTTTGCCAGACTCGTCCGCACAGAGTGGCGCTATCTGGCAGCCGCGAGTCTGATTTTCTACCTTAGCCTGCTGGGCATGGCTGCGCTGGTGCTGGCCTTTCCGGAGTTGGTCTACAGCCTCATCAGCCCGGAACAGATCGCAGAAATGGAAGCCATGTACGACCCTGACGCCAGTCGTCTCGGCCGCTTCGGCGAGCGTGGGTCCGCTGACGACTGGGTCATGTTCGGTTACTACGTGATGCATAACATTGGCATCGCTTTCCAGACTTTTGCGGGTGGCCTGCTCTTCGGCCTTGGCAGCCTGTTCTATCTGTTGTTCAACGGCTTGATCATCGGCGCCATTGCCGGCCACCTGACCGGCATCGGCTACGATCAGCCGTTCTGGTCATTCGTTATCGGCCATGGCGCGTTCGAACTGACGGCGATCACATTAGCGGGGGCTGCCGGGTTGAAGCTGGGTGCTGCCCTTGTCGCACCCGGCCGTCGAACACGCAGCGAGGCATTGCGCTTGGCAGCCGCCACAGCAGTGAGGCTGATTGTCGGGGCCACGTTGTTTCTCTTGATCGCAGCCTTTATCGAGGCCTACTGGTCCTCGATGACTTATCCCCCAGCCCCCGTCAAATACGCCGTCGGCGTTTTGTTGTGGCTACTGGTCGGGGTCTATTTGACGCGGAGCGGGCGACATTTCCATGCGCTTGAATGATGCCAGCATGGCGATCCGTCCCCGCACCGAGTGGGAGGCGCTGGATCTCGGCATTCTGTTAGCACGGCGTCATGCTGCATTGCTGATGGGCAGCTGGGCGCTGGTGACGTTGCCGATCTTCGCCCTGTTCAGTCTGTTGTTCTGGCAACACCCGACGCTCTCGTTGTTGCTGTTCTGGTGGTTCAAGCCGCTCTATGAAAGGCTGCCTCTGTTCATCCTGTCGCGAGCACTGTTCGGCGACACACCGTCGCTGCGCCAGAGCATCACGACACTGCCACCCCTGCTGCGTCCCCAGTGGTTTTCCAGCGTGACATGGCGCCGCTTCAGCGTGACTCGCAGTTTCGATCTGCCGGTGCTGCAGCTCGAGCAACTGGCTGGCTCGGCTCGTCAGCAGCGCCTCGCGGTGCTGGGACAACGGGACAGCCGGGCCGCATCCTGGCTGACCCTGGTGGGCATGCATCTGGAGATGGGGCTGTGGTTTGGTGCTCTGGCGCTGATGTATATGCTCATCCCACAGCAGATGTTGGCGGACTGGAACTGGCAAGACCTGCTCGGCATGAGCGGCGATTGGCTGTGGTTCGAACACCTGTCCAACCTGCTCTATGCCTTGGTGCTGGTGGTCTGGGAGCCAATTTATGTCGCCAGCGGTTTCAGTCTTTACCTCAATCGCCGCACAACGCTTGAGGCCTGGGATATCGAACTGACGTTTCGCCGCTTGCAGACACGCATGAAGTCGTTGCTGCCAGTGCTGCTGGTGGGGCTGGGCCTGTGGTTGTTATCGCCACCCGAGATGGCACTCGCCGCTACTGGCGCAGAGGGAACGACGCAAGCGATCGAGGCCTCCGGCCCAGACAGTAATCGCCTGCTCAAGCAGCCCTTGACCAGCAAAGAAGCCAGTGAACGGATTGATGAATTGCTTGACCAGCCGCCCTTCCGAAACCGCGAGACCGTGACCCGCTGGCGCTTCACGGAAGAGTCTAGGGACGAGCCGGGTTGGCTGGCACGTCTGCTGGAGCGACTGCTGCGCAGCGACCTGCTGACCCAGCGCCCCGACACACTCGCAAGCATGATCGAAGTGTTCCTCTGGGCCGCCCTGTTCGGCCTGACCGGCTGGCTGCTGTGGCGCTACCGTGAGTGGCTCAAGCTATATGTGACACCTGGCCAGTTGCGGATCAGGCAGCGCCAAGCAACGCCTGCCGTACTGTTCGGGCTTGACCTGCAACCCGAAAGCATTCCGACGAACGTCGTCGCCGAGGTGCAGAGGCTCTGGCACGAACACCCACGCGAAGCGCTTGGCCTGCTCTACCGGGCCTTTCTCAGCCGCCTGCTGCACGAACAGCAACTGCCAATGAAGAGCTCGCATACCGAGGGAGAAATACTCGAACTGCTGCGCCTGGAAGCTCGGCCAGAGCTGCTCGAGTACGCCGAAACCTTGACGCGCCACTGGCTGCGCCTGGCCTACGGGCATCAGCTGCCACCTGAGAGGGCCCGCGACGAGCTATGCGAGGGCTGGGGCGCACTGTTTGGCAGTGAGCGGCTCGCATGAGCAAGCCACGTCGGCTCTTTCTGCTTGCCGCGGGCGGGCTGCTGCTTGGGCTGTTGCTGCTTTTTGCCCTGAGCAAGGCGACGCCCTATGAGGAAACGATCGAGCATGGCCCCGCGCCGGAGGTACGCAGCAATCCGTATCTGGCCGCAGAGCGTTTCCTGATCGACCAGGGACGCGCCATCGATCATGCACAAGGCCTCGGTGGCCTCGCCGAGTCCACAAACAATCAACAGGTGCTGTTGTTGCTGGGCGAACGCAGCAACATGACGCCCGGCCAGGCCGAACGCCTGTTGCACTGGGTCGATCAGGGTGGCCACCTCGTGTTCATCGCTGAGCGTATCTGGAACGAAAAAAACGGAAGCAGCGGCGACCTGCTGCTCGATGCGCTGAACCTTCAGCAGCACGAGGCAGGCGAAAATCTCGATGACAGCCATACCGCTGATGCCGCCGCGAACGCCGAGAAACGCCCTGTGTTGACTCGCCTCTATCTGGAGAACGAGGATGCCCCCGCCTATCTCGCCTTTGATACCAACTATCACCTCTACGACGCCGGTGGCAGCGCGCACGCATGGGCCAACAGCGCCAGTGCGACGCATATGCTGCAACTGCAGCGTGGGAACGGCCTGATCACGGCCCTGACCGACAGCTGGATCTGGCGAAACGATGCCATTGCCCAATACGACCATGCCTGGCTGCTGTGGTACCTCACCCAGGACCGCGACGTAACGCTGATCTATCGCACTGAACATGATGATCTGCTGCAACGGTTGCTGCGTTACTTCCCCGAAGCACTGGCGGCGCTGCTACTGATGTTGCTTGCCACGCTCTGGCATGTGGCGCAGCGACAGGGCCCGTTGATAGAGCCGGTCGAACGAAACCGCCGGCGGCTGCAAGAGCATCTGCGTGGCAGTGCCGATTTCCTATATCGCAGGGCCGGACAACGCCAGTTACTTAGCAACCTGCAAGACGATATCCGGCGACAGGCGCAGCGACGCCACCCGGGCTTCAAAACCCTCGGACACGTTGAACAGTGCCAGGTATTGGCAGCGATCAGCCGAACCACCTCAGGGGCTGTCTCGCAGGCCATGCAGCCGCCATCGAACAAACCCGTCAGCGCCACCGAATTCACCCGCCAGGTTGCCCACCTGCAAAGCCTCAGGAACAGCTTATGAGTGACTCACCCACGGATCCGAACAGTGTCAATCCAGACGCGCCGCCGAACAACCAGCGCCAACGTGCCAGTCAGCTCGCCCAGGCGCTACGCCACGAGCTGCACAAAGCCGTGATCGGCCAGCACGACGTCGTTGACGGGTTGCTCACAGCGCTGATCGCCGGTGGTCACGTTCTGGTCGAAGGCGTGCCGGGTCTAGGCAAGACGCTATTGGTGCGAGCATTGGCGCGCTGCTTTGGAGGTGACTTCGCGCGTATCCAGTTCACGCCGGACCTGATGCCCAGCGACATAACCGGCCATGCGATCTACTACATGGCCAGCGAACAGTTCAAGTTGCGCAAGGGCCCGGTGTTCACCAACCTGCTGTTGGCCGACGAGATCAATCGTGCGCCCGCCAAGACCCAGGCGGCGTTGCTGGAAGTCATGCAGGAGCGTCAGGTCACCCTTGAAGGCCGCGCCCTCGCTGCACCCCAGCCGTTCCTGGTCATGGCCACGCAGAACCCCATTGAGCAGGAAGGCACCTACCCGTTGCCGGAAGCCGAGCTCGACCGCTTCATGCTGATGCTGCGCATGGACTACCCGCAGGCGGACGAGGAATTGACGCTGGTTCGCCAGGTTACTCGCTCGGTGCGCACTGACATTCTTGACGTCAGCGGCTTGCGCGTCATGCTGCAGGCGAAAGATGTCCAGGCGCTGCAGAAAATCGCCAGCGACCTTCCGCTGGACGACCAGGTGCTCGACTATGCCGTTCGGCTGGCCCGAGCCACGCGCAGCTGGCCCGGCCTGGCGCTGGGCGCGGGGCCACGAGCGTCGATCGCGCTGGTGCGCTGCGCCCGTGCACGCGCCTTGTTGCGCGGCGGCGATTTTGTCGTCCCTGACGATGTAAAAGGCTGCGCACTGGCTGTGTTGCGGCATCGGGTCAGACTCTCGCCCGAACTCGACATCGAAGGCACTTCGGTGGACCAGCTGCTCCAACAGCTGCTGGAGCAGATCGCGGCGCCGCGCCTGTGACGCTCATCGGCATGCGAGCGCCTCGATGAATCCGTCGCGTCGATTGCTCTACGCCCTGGCCGCTGTGCTTTGCCTTGGGCTTTTGCTGGGTACCGCGGCGGCACTCGAAAGCACCGTGCCGTCGGCTATCCGTACGGCCTGGTGGGGTCTGTTGCTGTGCCTGGGACTGGTTGCGACGTTTGACGCCTTGCATCTGCACCGCATGCCGTCCCCAGAGCTGCGGCGCGTATTGGCCGGCAACCTTGCTCTGGGCCGCTGGCATGAAGTTCAGCTCGAGATTCGACACCCACTGACGCGCGCCATGCGTGCCGAGATTTTCGACCATGTGCCTGCGGGGCTGGACATGCAGGCGCTGCCACAGCAGTTGTTGCTGCCTGCGCAGCAGTTCTGCCAGCTCAGCTACCGTCTGCAGCCGACGCGTCGCGGGCACTTCCATTTCGAGCATTGCGAGATTCGCTTGTTCAGCCCTCTGGGTTTGTGGCGAGAGCGGCGCCTACTGCCGCTGCAATCGCAGACGCGGGTCTATCCCGATTTTACCCAGCTGCACGGTGCGCCACTGATGGCGGTGGACCGCTGGCTGAGCCGGCTGGGTGTGCGCCAGCAGCCGAGGCGGGGGCTTGGCATGGACTTTCACCAGTTACGCGAATTCCAGGAAGGCGACACCCTGCGGCAGATCGACTGGAAGGCCACGGCGCGCAACCGCACACCCATCGTCCGGGAGTATCAGGACGACAGGGACCAGCAGATCCTGCTGATGCTCGATTGCGGCAGACGGATGCGCAGCCAGGACGGCCCGCTTACGCACTTTGATCATGCGCTCAATGCCAGCCTGCTGCTGGGCTATGTCGCGCTGCGCCAGGGCGACGCTTTGGGACTCTATACCTTTGCCACCGAGCAACGGCGCTTCTTCGCTCCCGCCAAAGGCCAGACGCAACTCAATGCGTTGCTCAACGGTGTTTATGACCTGGTCAATACGCAGCGACCAGCCGATTTCGCCCTTGCCATCAACGATGTCCTGGCCCTGCAGAAACGCCGCGCACTGGTGATCATCGTGAGCAACCTGCGCGACGAAGACGACGAAGAGCTGCTCGGAGCCGTCCAGCGACTTTCCCGCCGCCACCGTGTACTGATCGTTAGCCTGCGCGAGCCGGTTCTGGACAGGTTACGTCAACAGCCCGTCGATACCTTTCAGCAAGCCCTCGATTATTGCGGAACACTCGACTACCTCAATGCCCGCGGCAAGCTTCATGAACAGCTTGTCGCCCATGGCGTGCCAGTGCTCGATGCCCGCCCGCACGAACTCGGACCAGCACTGATCAGCCGCTATCTGGCCTGGAAGAAAGGCGGAGTGCTGTAACCGGTTTTCAGAAGTTGCTGTGCAGAGCGATCAAGCGTTGCACGCTTGGCCAAGTCGCGTAGGTTCAGCTGCCTTTGCAGCAATCCTGGTCGGCGGGCTTGTTCCCGGCTGATTCGATACGGGGCAGACGCGCTGGCGGGATATGCTGCATGGGCCGAAAACTGAAGTAGTGGTGCAGCGCATCGATCATTTCACGAATCTCACGCGGCGGTGAGGCAAACACGAAACCGGAGTCGAAACTGCCGGGCGTGACGTCCTCACGCGACCAGCGGCAGACGGCACTGAAATCGATATAGCGCAGCTGGCTATGCTGCCCGGGGATTTTCAGGCGCATATCGAAACGTACGTCGGTCATCATGGGATAGGGGCTGATCAACATCAGCCCTGTCTCGGACAGGTTGCCAATGAAGCCCAAGGGCTTGTCCGAGAAGCGGTTGAATACGTTGAGGTAATACGGCAACTGGTGCCGTTGAATGCTGCGCTGATTATGCATGTCCATCGGATGCGGGCCTGCCGCCAAGTGTTATTGCTGCTGCCGTGTCCGGCCTTCAGCGGCAGATCTGACTGATACGACTGGCCAACTGCCGCCGCGCCGCCCCTATTTCTTCATCACTGTAGTAGACCCGCCCACCCTTTGCATCGGCACTGAAGTAGCGCCCGCCCTGAGACAGCCTCGATAAGCGGTCGCGCAGCTGCTGGCACTCCTGCTCACGCTGCCCCTGCCTGGCGCTCGCTGCCATCCTGGCCGCCTCCTGTTCCTCCCGGCGAGCCTCGAAGAAGCGCTCCGTGCGCGCCTCGCGCTCCCGGGTCGCATCGTCTCTGTCGACCACCTGCGGCCGGACCTCGAGCTGCTCTGCGCCGGGCTGCGGCTTCGCACTGAAGTGCACGTTGCCTCCCGGATCGACCCAGCGGTAGATGTCGGCCGTCGCCAGCGGGGTCAACAAAACGCTAGCAATCAATAATGCGATACGCATGGGATCCTTCCCTGCCGGTCGCAATGACCGGGCTCTCGTTTCAGGGTTTGACGGCGTGGATCACCACCCGTTCCTCGGGCTGATAGTGCCCCAACTGACGCAGCGTCTCCAGCCTGGCGCGACTGCGAAAAGCGTATTCGCTGGCTGGATAGCGCGTCTGAATGAACTGGTAGGTCTGTGCCGCATCGACAAACAGGCCCTGACGTTCCAGGCATTGCCCACGCAATAGCGACATTTCCGGCTGAAGATTATCCCGTGGCCGGCTGCGGCGCTCAGCCTGGGACAGCTCGAGCATGACCTGGCCGCAATCACCCAGCTCGTATTGCTTGTAGGCCATATCGAGATGGCGATCGAGCGCATTTCTGCTGCTGCAGCCTACGCTGAGGGTGGCCAGAAAGATGATGAACAGTGTGCGCATAGGTGGTTCCTCCGATGCTGGCGTATCGACCGTCAGCAAAAAAACTACAGCCCGTTCGGCTGCCGAACGTCGCTTGAACACCCGCCAGGCCACTGCCAAAAGAGTAGTGCAGCCCAACAATGACTACAGCCGCCCGGCATAGTAGCCTCGCCGCCATTCTGAAAAAGGAGCATTGAATGATCTCGCGCCGTACCAAAATCGTCGCCACTCTGGGTCCAGCCAGCAGTTCGCCAGAGGTGCTGGAAAAAATGATCGTTGCCGGGCTCGATGTGGCCCGCCTGAATTTTTCCCATGGGACGCCGGATGAGCACCGCGCACGCGCGCAGCTGGTACGGGACATTGCCGCGAAGCACGGTCGCTTCGTAGCGCTGCTCGGTGATCTGCAGGGGCCGAAGATCCGTATCGCCAAGTTCACCAACAAGCGCATAGAGTTGGCCGAAGGCGACAGCTTCCGCTTCTCGGTCACCCACCCCCGTGATGCTGGCACCCAGGAAGTGGTCGGGATCGATTACCCGGATCTGGTGAAAGACTGCAGCGTCGGTGACGAACTGCTGCTCGACGATGGTCGCGTGGTCATGCGCGTGGACGCCACCACGGCCGACGAACTGCACTGCACCGTGCTGATCGGCGGGCCACTGTCGGACAACAAGGGCATCAACCGTCGTGGCGGTGGCCTGACCGCACCGGCGCTGACGGCCAAGGACAAGACCGACATCAAGCTGGCCGCCGACATGAACCTGGATTATCTCGCCGTCTCTTTCCCGCGTGACGCGGCTGACATGGAACTGGCTCGGCGCTTGCGCGACGAAGCCGGCTCGAGCGCATGGCTGATCGCCAAGATCGAGCGTGCCGAAGCCGTCGCCGATGACGAAGCACTGGATGGCCTGATCCGCGCCAGTGATGGCGTGATGGTCGCGCGTGGCGATCTGGGCGTGGAAATCGGCGATGCCGAGCTGGTAGGCATTCAGAAAAAGATCATTCTGCATGCGCGCCGCAACAACAAGGTGGTGATCACCGCGACCCAGATGATGGAGTCGATGATTCAGAACCCGATGCCGACTCGCGCCGAAGTGTCCGATGTAGCCAACGCCGTGCTCGACTACACCGACGCAGTGATGCTCTCGGCCGAAAGCGCCGCGGGCGAGTACCCGGTCGAAGCCATCAAGGCCATGGCGCGCGTATGCGTCGGTGCCGAGAAGCATCCGACCAGTATCAAGTCGGGCCATCGTCTTGGTCAGCGCTTCGAGCGCAGCGACGAAAGCACCGCCCTGGCCGCGATGTACACGGCGAACCACTTCCCCGGTGTCAAGGCGATCATCAGCCTGACCGAAAGCGGCTACACCCCGCTGATCATGTCGCGGATTCGCTCGTCAGTACCTATCTTCGCCTTTTCGCCCCATCGCGACACTCAGGCGCGTGTCGCCATGTTCCGCGGCGTGCAAACCATCCCCTTCGACCCGGCAGCCCTGCCCGCCGACAAGGTCAGCCAGTCGGCTGTGGACGAGCTGCTCAAGCGCAACATCGTCAATGTTGGCGACTGGGTGATCCTGACCAAGGGCGACACCTACCACGGCACCGGTGGCACCAACACCATGAAGATCCTGCGTGTGGGCGATTCGTTGACCTGATTGGCGCGGCGCGCCAGCTGCCGGTCAGAGCGGCCTGGCGCGCCGTTCCCAATTAAAGAAGGTCTATGCCTGCTTCGGTTCGTTATGCCCCGAACTGACGGGTCAGAAAGGCGTCACTCAATACCTGCCCCCGCGGCAGCCCCGCCAGAAACATGCGCTTTGCGCAGTCTTCGACAAAGCCGCTTCCACCGCATATCAGTGCGATCTCCTGACGCGATGCGGCGCGCAGCGACTGCAGACGGCTGCCTGTATGCCCCCTATCGACGTATTCGATGCTCAGGTTGCTATTCGCCTCGGCAAGCGCTTCGAGCGGCCCTTGCAGATAGGAGGCTCCACGGCAGAAATGCAGCAAACGGATCGGTCCCTGGTGCTCCTGATGCAGCGCTTCTCGCATCAGGCTCCAGAGCGGGGCAAGTCCCGTCCCGGCAGCCAGCAACAGTAAAGGCCTCGACTGCCATTCGGGCTCGTAGCGCAGCGCGCCGGTATGCGGTTGGCCCAAGTGCAGAGTGTCGCCGACGGTCAGCGTACGCGCCGCATCGCAGAAGGCACCGTTGTGCCGACAATCGAGGTGAAACTCAAGCCAGTGGTCTTCCCAGGGTACGCTTGCCAATGAATAGGGCCGGGCGACTCCATGGTTACTCCACAACAGCACATGCTGACCCGTCTGGTAGCGCAGCGGTCGTGCGGTGGGCAGCAGGCGCAACCGCAAAACCCGGTCGTCCAGCCAGTCGTGCCCCACCACCCGCGCCGGCAGACCTTCGCGCGCCGGGTCGAAAATCGCAACATCGAGGTTTTCCGCCACACTGCATTGGCAAGCGAGCCGCCAGCCTTCCAGGCGCCGCGCAGAGTCGAGTGCCTGCGGGCGGGCATCCTGCGGTTCCCCTTGCAGGCAGCGCACCAGGCAGGCATGGCAACTGCCCGCTCGGCAGCTGAAGGGTACGTTCAGGCCGGCATCATTGAGCGCATCAAGCAGATTGCTGCCCTTCGCCACCCGCCAGGTCCGCTCCCCGTGGGTGATCTCAGGCATTCACCGCAGCCCAGCTGGTCTCGCACCGATTTCGACCATTTCCCTTGGCTCGGTACAGCGCGTCGTCGGCGCGCTGCAAGGATTCATCCAGATCGTCGCCTTCACGAAGCAGGGTCAAGCCGACCGAGAGGCTCAAATGACCAGCCTGCTTAGCCCCTTCCGGCAGCGGGGCATTGGCGAAAGCTTCGCGCAAGCGCTCGCAACAAGCGCTGAATTGCTCGGCGTCGGTGTTCGGCAACAATAGAACGAACTCTTCACCACCGTAGCGAGCCAATATGTCGTCGTCTCGCAGACAGGACCGAGCCACGGACGCAAAGGTTTGCAACACCCGATCACCCACCGCATGTCCATGCAGGTCGTTGACCCGTTTGAAATAGTCGAGATCGATCAGCGCCAGGCCGGACTGATGCCCTGCCCGTAGCCGACTCAGCTCGGCTTCCGCCTTGCGCAGGAAATGTCGACGATTGAAGAGCCCCGTCAGCTCATCGGTCGAGGCCAGATCTTCCAGCTGTCGCATCATGCCGCGCAGCGTTTCCTGGTGAGCCTGCAGGGCAAAGCGGCGCTGACGCATGCGTTGGCGCAACCTGTAGACATAGCTGACGAACAAGCACATCCAGACCAGGGTCACCAGCAGCACGCCAGTCTGCAGCAGTGCCGTCTGCGGATCATTCAGATGACCCATTTGCGCATCGAAATACACCATACCGACGAAGCTGGCGAGCGCCAGCACGGCATAACGAACGAAGATTTTTGGCGGGAGGAACACGGCAAACATCAGCACCAGCACGTACAGCACCAGCAACGATCCACGGTTATCGCCGAGATTGAACAAAAAGAAGGTCAGCCAGACCAGGGCAACCAGCACTTGTGGTTCGGTCAGACTGGGGTCGCGAAAGCGCAGGTTGTGGCCGCGATAGAAGACCCAGAAAAAGGTTAACTGGCTGGCCGCAATCATCACCGACCCCGCCACCGCCGTCTCGACCGGCGCCTGGTAGAAACCGGCAGCCACAGTAATCCAGGTGAGCAGCAATGCCAGACCGTAGGTGGCGGCCGCCATGCCAAAGCGCTTGGTCACCAATAACTGCAGCGCTTGCTGTTCGCTTTCGTCACGACTAGCACGCATGGAATCCATCCCATAGTGGCAATTCGTCACACTTTACGCTGCGCGTTGTAAAAAACCTATACGCAGCTGTATCGACAGTATGAGAAAACATCACCAGAAACCGCTGCCATCGGACGATCATCTTCAACAAGACCTTTGCTATTGCGCTCGCGCCGATGTGGAGCCGACATCTCGGCCCGTAGTGCAACGCCGTGTCGCTGCCAGCGTCATGCCAGTTTCCGCAGTGCATCCCTTCACCTTTGGTCCGTCTGTGTTCCCTGCTCTACGGCAGGTTATACTGCCGCGCATTTTTTACTGAGCGTGTCGGTCGCTTTCTCGATACGCACTGTTTTCGCCCCGCCAAGAGGACGCGCTGCATGACCGTGATCAAGCAAGACGACCTGATACAAAGCGTTGCTGACGCTTTGCAGTTCATCTCCTACTACCACCCCGTCGACTTCATCCAGGCGATGCACGAGGCCTACCTGCGCGAAGAATCGCCAGCAGCCCGCGATTCCATGGCACAGATCCTGATCAACTCGCGGATGTGTGCGACCGGCCACCGGCCGATCTGCCAGGACACCGGCATCGTCACTGTATTCGTGCGCGTGGGCATGGACGTACGCTGGGACGGCGCAAGCATGAGCCTGGACGACATGATCAACGAGGGTGTTCGCCGCGCGTACAACCTGCCGGAGAACGTTCTGCGTGCTTCGATCCTGGCCGACCCGGCAGGTTCCCGCAAGAACACCAAAGACAACACGCCAGCGGTAATCCACTACTCCATCGTCCCCGGCGACAAGGTGGAAGTGGACGTCGCAGCCAAGGGCGGCGGTTCGGAAAACAAATCGAAGATGGCGATGCTCAACCCATCCGACTCCATCGTCGACTGGGTGCTGAAGACCGTTCCGACCATGGGCGCCGGCTGGTGTCCGCCGGGCATGCTCGGCATCGGCATCGGCGGCACCGCCGAGAAAGCTGCGGTGATGGCCAAGGAAGTGTTGATGGAATCCATCGACATCCATGAGCTGAAAGCCCGCGGCCCGCAGAACCGCATCGAAGAGCTGCGTCTGGAGCTGTTCGAGAAGGTCAACCAGCTGGGCATCGGCGCCCAGGGCCTCGGCGGCCTGACCACCGTGCTCGATGTGAAGATCATGGATTACCCGACCCACGCCGCCTCGCTGCCGGTCTGCATGATCCCCAACTGCGCCGCCACCCGCCACGCACACTTCGTGCTTGACGGTTCCGGCCCGGCCGAACTGACCCCACCGCCGCTGGATGCCTACCCCGAAATCGTCTGGGAAGCCGGCCCGAGCGCACGCCGCGTCAACCTCGACACCATCACCCCGGAAGAAGTGCAGAGCTGGAAGCCGGGCGAGACCGTCCTGCTCAACGGCAAGATGCTCACCGGCCGCGACGCCGCGCACAAGCGCATGGTCGACATGCTGAACAAGGGCGAAGAACTACCGGTAGACCTAAAGGGTCGCTTCATCTACTACGTCGGCCCGGTCGATCCGGTCGGTGACGAAGTGGTTGGCCCGGCTGGCCCGACCACCGCGACGCGCATGGACAAGTTCACCCGTCAGATTCTTGAGAGCACTGGCCTGCTGGGCATGATCGGCAAGTCCGAGCGCGGCCCGATCGCCATCGACGCGATCAAGGACAACAAGGCTGTCTACCTGATGGCGGTCGGCGGTGCGGCTTATCTGGTCGCTCAGGCAATCAAGAAGTCCAAGGTACTTGCCTTCGCCGAACTGGGGATGGAAGCCATCTACGAGTTTGAAGTGCAGGACATGCCTGTCACCGTTGCGGTCGACACCAACGGCGAGTCAGTGCACATCACTGGCCCGGCAATCTGGCAACAGAAGATCGCCGACAGCCTCGCGGTCGAAGTGCAGTAAGCGACACGCCAACACAAAAAAGCCCGGCCAATTGCCGGGCTTTTTTATTCTTTCAACGAGCGATTAGCGATTGAAGCGCTCAACCAGCGCGCGCAATCCACGTGAGGCGTCTTTTAGCTCGCGCCCACGTTGCATGGTCAGGTCCGCCTTGCCGGCATTCGTGTCGGTGGTTACGGCGATATGGGTAACCTGCCGTGCGATGTCTTCCGCCACATGCGCCTGCTCTTCCGCGGCGGCAGCCATTTGCTCGCTCATGCCGGTGATCCGGTTCACCGCTTCACGAATACCTTGCAGCGCCTGCTGAGCCTCGATGACCTGAGCCAGTCCTTGCGCCGCTTCCCTGTCACCCACTTGGGCGATCGCGACCGCCTCGCCAGCCTTGGTGGTCAATGACTGGATGATGCCCTGGATCTGCTGTGTCGACTCTCGAGTCTTGCTGGCCAACGCCCGCACCTCGTCCGCAACCACGGCGAAACCCCTGCCCTGTTCGCCGGCACGCGCAGCCTCGATCGCTGCGTTAAGGGCCAGCAGATTGGTTTGTTCGGCGATGGTCTGAATCATTCCGGCGGCCGACATGATTTGCTGGGTTTCGCCCGCGAGTTCGTTCACCGCATTACCGATACTGGTCACGGTGTTCGCGAGCGACTCCATGGCCTTGCGCGAACTTGCTGCGACCCGGTCACCCTCGTTCGCCAGGCCGTTAGCAGCGCTCGCCTCAGCTGCAGTTTGTTGCACATGGCTGGCGACTTCAGTGATTGATGCCGTCATCTGAGTGACAGCCGTGGCCGTCATGTCGGTCTCACCGCGTTGCTGGCGCAGGTCGTTCTCGGTCTGGCTAGCGAGCGTAGACGTTTGCGCCGAGGCGCTTTCGACCTGTACGGCAAGATCCGACACACGCGTCAACGCGGTACGCAAACGTGCGTCCTCACTGATCAAGGCCATTTCCAAACGCGCCGCATGGCCTGAGTGATGGGTATATGTGAGTGCAACGACCGGGTCGGTAAACGCTTCAGGAACACGCATGAGAATCCGCTTCAGCTGCCTTTCGGCCGAGACATGAGAGCTCAGGCCCAGCGCGAAGAACAAGCCAAGCACCACGACCACTTCAACCACAGGCGGCAGCCAGAACATACCCGCCGTAGCCAGCGCGGCTGCGCTCATAGGCAGTGCCAATACACGTGCCCAGCCAGACGCCCGCCGGCCGAGCGAAACGGCAGGCTGCCCTGCCCGCAGACGCGCATAGAGCTCAGTGGCTTTGGCGATCTGCTCGGCAGTCGGCCTGACCCGTACCGACTCGAAGCCGGTCAGCTTGCCGTCGTCGAGAATCGGCGTGACATAGGCGCTGACCCAGTAAAAGTCGCCGTTCTTGCAGCGATTCTTCACCACGCCCATCCAGCTTTTACCCGCTTTCAGGTAGCCCCACATCGCCTGAAATACCGCCGGCGGCATATCTGGATGGCGGACCAGATTATGGTCACTGCCGATCAGCTCAGCCTTGGCATAGCCGCTGACTGCAACGAACTCGTCATTGCAATAGACAATCTTGCCCTGGGTATCGGTGGCAGAGATCAAACGCTGATGCGCCGGAAAGCTCCGCTCGGTATTGCTAACCGGTCCGTTGTTTCGCACTTTGATCTCCGTATGGTTAGTCGATTCTAGACAGACTCACTGGTCATGACGAATCAATTTGTTACAGACATCGGGCATGGACCTGAGAACTTGAACGAGCGCCGTGCTTATTTGACGAAAAGCGACGAATGGAGGGCAGTGGATGGCTAGCGCGGAGCTATAGAGCGGTTTGACGCAACTGCACGAACATTGCTTCGACTTTTGACCTGGCCCATGGCGTCTTGCGCAGAAACGTTAGGCTCGACTTGATACTGGGGTCGCTCTTGAAGCAGCGGATATCAACCCGCTCCGCCAGCCCGTCCCAGCCATAGTGAGCCTGCAGTTCGACGAGCATCGATTCCAGTGTCACGCCGTGGAGAGGGTCTCGGGGTTGGGTCATGGTGGCCTCAGACCTTGAGCAGGCAGCGCCTGCGGAGTGAAACAAAAAGGCCCGCCGGAGCGGGCCTTCGAACGGAGCGGCATCTTACAGGCTGATGCGGGTCCCTAGCAGCTCGAGAAATGCAGCCAACCAGGCGGGATGTGCCGGCCACGCTGGCGCAGTCACGAGATTGCCCTCGGTGTGCGCTTTATCAACGCCAATATCGATGAACTCACCACCGGCCAGACGAACCTCCGGCGCACAGGCGGGATAAGCGCTACACGCACGCCCTTGCAGCACGTCTGCGGCGGCCAGCAGCTGAGCGCCATGGCAGACCGCAGCAATCGGCTTTTTCGCTTCACCAAAGGCCTTGACCAGACTGATCACCTGCTCATTGAGTCGCAGGTATTCAGGCGAACGGCCTCCCGGTACCACCAGAGCATCGTAATCTTCGGCCCGCACCGCAGCGAAATCGAAGTTCAGCGCAAAATTATGGCCGGGCTTCTCGCTATAGGTCTGATCACCCTCGAAGTCATGAATCGCGGTGCGGACGGTGTCGCCAGCCTTCTTGTCCGGGCAGACCGCATGCACGGTATGACCAACCATCTGCAAGGCCTGAAACGGCACCATGGTTTCGTAATCTTCGACGTAGTCACCGACCAGCATCAGAATTTTCTTCGCAGCCATCAGAACGCTCTCCCTTCAGTTGGACACTTTATAACCGGCCCGGCCAGTGCCGTCAGCCGCTTCGGTTGAAGATGTTAATCACGAGCCGATCAAGCAGCCCCCACAAGCGCTGGTAGACGCGCTGGCTCAGCGGACGAGAATGCCACTGCTCAAGATCAATTTCGAAACTGTGCGAGAAATCAGTTTCAAAGCTGCTGGCCACCGACTCACTGAATTGCCGGTCGACCGCTTCAAGATTGGCTTCCAGGTTCCAGCGCAAATTCCAGTGATCGAAATTACACGAGCCGACACTGACCCAATCATCGACCAATGCCATCTTCAGGTGCAGAAAGTGTGGCTGATATTCATGAATGCGCACGCCGGCTCGCAGCAGCCTTGGATAATAGCGCTGCCCGGCATAACGGACCGAGGGGTGATCAGTGTTGCGGCTGGTCAGCAACAGCCTTACATCGACGCCGCGTCTCGCCGCGCGCATCAGCTCCCGACGAACGCGGCCAGTGGGCAGAAAATAAGGGGTCGCCAACCAGATTCTGCGTTCGGCGCGCTGCAGGTTGCGCAGCAGGCTATGGAGAATGTCCCGATGTTGCCGCGCCGCCGAGTAGGCTACTCGGCCCATGCCATCATCGAGTGACGGATTGGCTGGGACCTTTGGAAGTCGTTGCGGTAGCGGCAGCTGCCAGATTCTCTTTTTCAGGCACAACGTCCATTGCACATCGAACAGATGCTGCCAGTCGGCAACGAGCGGGCCGCTGATTTCAACCATCGCTTCGTGCCAATGCTCATCCGGCTCAGAAGGGTTCCAGAACTCATCGGTAGCCCCTGTCCCGCCTACAAAACAACGGGTGTCATCGATAAGGATCAGCTTGCGGTGATCGCGGTGCAGGTTGCGAAACTTCAACCGCAGTCTCAGCGGATTGTACTGACGCAAATCGACCCCAGCGTCGGTCAGCCGCTGTCGCGCCTTCTGTCCCAGTTTGAGGCAGCCGAAGCCATCGAACAGGCAGCGAACCCGCACACCGCGACTAGCGGCCGCGACCAGAGCATCGGTCAACTGGTCTGCGCAGGCGCCATCTTCGACAAGATAGAGTTCGACATCCACCCGATGCTGGGCAGCGTTGATGCACGCCAACATGCGCGGGAAGAACTGCGGCCCGTCGAGCAGTAGCTGGAATTGATTGCCCTCTCGCCAGGGGAAGACCTTTCCGGCAAGCATCATGACCGGCATCCCCGCAGCAACGCCGCGCCAGGGACCAGAGTAGGGATACAGCTCAATGGCATTGAAATCCTTGTCAGGTAATTTCACAGGGGCGCTTCGATCACCTGCGTTGCTGAGGCCTGGGGAGACTGACCCGTGCTACTTCAGCACGCCTGTTATAGGTCCGCAGCGCAGCGAGGAGTTCCCGGAGACTGGCGATTAGCTAGTCAAGCCTGCGAGTCATCGGGCATCAGCCCAAACAGCTCGGCTGCCTGCGCCAACCGCTTGGCCTGTGCGCCACGAGCCAGCTGCAACACACCGCGGTCGCGCTGCCAGAGATCCGACCAGTTCTGTGGGCCGGCTGCCAGCGCAGCATCGAGCGCCTCGGTGAGCGCCATGAATTGCAAATTCAGCGCAGCCAGCAACAGATGCGTCGCCGCATCCGCTGGCGGCAACCGGGAGATCTCAGCCGCGCCAGGCAGGATGCCGAGTAGTTGCAGTTGCAGCCGTTGCGGCCAGCCACATTGCAACCCGACGCCATAAAGCCAGCTGACCAGAGCCACTAGCACGTGAAGGTCTTCCAGCGTCCGAAACGGCTTGACGTAATCGTCCCAGCCGTCGCCAGCCAAGCGGTCGCAGGCCACGTTCGCCAATCGCAAGCGGCCGTGCGGGATATCCGGCACCAGCGCCAAGGCCGGCCCCGCCTCGACACGGACGCCAGGATCAGTCGTGCGAACCACGCAGACGCTCAGCCGCGGGCGCTCACCGAGCACTTCATCACGTGCTGGCACCAGCAACCAGGCAGCAGCCGAGCCCGCAATGACGAAATCCTTGTGGCCGGTCAGTCGCATACCCTCTAGCCGGGTTTGCATGTCAGCCGGTCGCAGCAATCGACGCTCGGTCGCGCACAATGCGCCAAGACCTGCTGGAGCATCCGGCCATAGCTGCCGCAGGGCAGCCTGATAGCCGGCCAGAAACGCCAGCCCCGGCGTGGCGGCCCCGCGCCCGCCCAGCACGGCGAGCTCAAAAGTATCGCGCGGACCATACGCTTGCAGGGCTGCGAACCAGCCGTCCAACGATGCAGACGGCGGCAGGTGTTCCAACGGACCAAGCAGCTCATGCCAGGACATCATCAGGCTCCATGAACAGCGAAAAAAAAGTGGCAATCAACATCGACCCGTGATAGCGAAAGCATCACCTCTGCCCTTTCCAAGCTGACAGCGGTGATTGACGGAACACCAACCATATCAATCAAGCGCTGGGAACGCATGCAAGCTGAATGCAAGGAAGCGCTGCTAAACTTGCCCCATGAATTTTCTTGCACACCTGCATCTCGGCGGCGAACGACCCGGGCAGCTGCTCGGCAGCCTCTACGGAGACTTTGTCAAAGGCCCCTTGCAGGACCGCTGGCCAACCGACATCGAAGCAGGCATTCGCCTGCATCGACAGATCGACGTTTTTACCGACAGCCACCCTGTTGTGCTCCAGGCGAAACAGCGCTTTCCGCGCGAGCGCAGACGCTATGCAGGGATATTGGTCGACCTGTTTTTTGATCATTGCTTGGCCGCGCACTGGCACGACTACGCCAGCGAACCCTTGCACGACTTCACCGCACGGGTTTATCAGGTGTTGCGTGAGGAAGCCAAGCTACCCGCCAAGTTGGCCCTGATTGCGCCGCGCATGGCGGCGCAGGACTGGCTCGGCAGCTATCGTGAATTCGCCGTGATGGAGCAGGTCGTGGCCGGCATGAGCCGCCGACTGTCTCGCCCCGAAGGCTTGGCAGGCGGCGCCATCGAGCTCGAACAGCTCTACACGCCGCTGCTGCAGGATTTTCGCGAGTTCTATCCGCAACTGCATGCATTTGCCAGCGCCCGCATTATCAGCCCGACAGACGCGTATCGACCACCTGGCAGTTAGTCACTCGGCGCTCCATTCAACCGCGCAGAGCGGCGCCAAAGCTCTCCAACCAGGGCTCCGCGTCACTTTCAGGCGTGACCGTTTCGCTGGCATCCAGACGCAGCATTTCCTGTACTTCACGGACACCCAGCTCGGCGTACAACTCCCGAACCAGTTCCCCGGCACCGCAGAAGGTGTCGCCATAGCTGGCATCGCCCAGCGCAATCACCCCGCCTGGCAAGCCCTGCCAGGCCGGAAACTGATCGCGGATCGCCGTATACAGCGGGACGAAACTGTCCGGTAACTCGCCCATTCCGGTGGTGGCAGTCACAACCAGCAATGCTTGCGGTCCGAATTCCAACACCTGCGCAAGTTGCGCGCGAGGGTCGTGCCAGGCATCGAAGCCCGCCGCGTTGAGTACCGTAACAGCGTGTCGGGCAACGTCTTCAGCGGTGCCGTAGACCGTACCGGAGAGAATGGCGACTTTCATGATGCGCTCCGTTTCAAGTTAAAGCCGAGCATTATGCCGCATCCGACACATACTCCCCGCCCCAGCGGTTCTACACTCACTAGAGTACTGCCGCCTGGTGAAAGGGAATTAGTTCGCGAGCGCGTGGTCGCAAAGCCGTCCTGGCAGAGGATCTCGCGGAGGTCTCTGCCACGTTCTGGAGCGACTAGGCATGACAGACAGGTTCTGCCCATGCCCTTGAGAGGGAAATCGGGATGCCGAACAAAGTGGATCTGACCAGCGCCGAACTGGCCTATATCAATGAACTCGTCAGTGGCTCGTCAACGGAGCCGGGCGAAACGCGGGCAGGCTTTCGCGTCGACGGCGGTGAAAAGGCCAACGGCCTGCTTTTACAACTGGCCGCGAAGGCAAACCTGACTCTCGAAGCCGAGCTCGACGAATATTGCATGTCGTTCCCTCTGCAGCTGAAGCAGGACGAGTTCCAGTCGGTCCAATTACAACTGGCGCCTCCGACCATCTACGAGCGGGGACCGGTTCTGCGCGCTTGGCGCTTGCATCTGGATGAGCCGCTGCCACTGCTCTCCAATGATGGCAACGAGACCGCGCTGAGTGTCCACGAGCTGTCACCCAACGGCCTGTTGGTGGACGCTGGAACCAAAAACCGGGCCCCCAAACACCTGCATATGCGCCTGGCATTGCCGGGAGAGGACTCCTTTCAGATCAACGCGCACCGGATTCGCCATGCCGAAGGTGGTATGACTGCTTATGAAGTCGCATATCCGCAGGACAAGGATGCCGAACGCATCCGCTCCTATCTGTACGAGCAACACCAGCGCCTGCATCCCGAGCTGCAGCCGGAACTCGCCGTCGACATGCCCGAGAGCTCTTAACCGGGCCGCTGGCTCCGCCTTCCCGTGCACGATGCGGCCGACGAGATAGGGCCGTTGCGCCCCCTGGTGTAAGCTGGCCGACACTGCAGCCTTGCAAAGGCAGCGCGACCACTCTTCCACCTGGTATCCCAGCATGAATCAGCCGACGGCCCCGATACTGATTACCGGTGCCAGCCAGCGCATCGGCCTGCATTGCGCAGAGCGCCTGCTTGATGAGGGCCAGCCGGTAATCGTGAGCTACCGCACCTCACGCGCCAGCCTGGCTCGGCTTCGCGAACGCGGCGCCGTGACCTTGCATGCCGATTTTTCCGCTGCCACTGGCATACTGGCTTTTATCGCTGCTCTCAAGCAGCACACCAGCGTCCTGCGCGCGATCGTACACAACGCGTCGGACTGGCTCCCCGAGACACCGGGGGAGGAAGCTGAGACCTTCCAGCGCATGTTCGAGGTGCACATGCTCGCGCCTTACCTGATCAACCTTCACTGCACCGAACTGCTGCAGCATGGTGGTCCGGCAGACATCATCCATATCGGTGACGATGTCACCCGTGTCGGCAGCAAAAAGCACATCGCTTATGCGGCCAGCAAGGCCGGGCTGGACAACCTCACCTTGTCGTTCGCAGCCCGGCTGGCGCCAGCGATCAAGGTCAACGGCATAGCCCCCGCGCTGATCCAGTTCAACGAAGGCGACGATGAGGCCTATCAGCGCAAGGCGCTTGCCAAGTCCGCCCTGGGCATCGAGCCCGGTGCCGAGGTGGTCTACCAGAGCCTGCGTTATCTGCTGGATAATCCCTATGTCACCGGCACCACGCTGAGCGTGAACGGTGGCCGACACCTGATCTGATAGGCCAAGGAATCCCATGCCTCGATTGGAACCCGCCATGGCGCGCATCCGCGTCAAAGACCTGCGCTTACGTACCTTCATCGGTATCAAGGAAGAGGAAATCCTTAACAAGCAGGACGTCCTGATCAATCTGACCATCCTTTATCCGGCAGCCGATGCCGTGCGCGACAACGATATCGACCATGCGCTGAACTACCGAACCATTACCAAGGCGATCATCCAGCACGTCGAGGACAACCGCTTCGCCCTGCTCGAGCGACTTACCCAGGAAATCGTCGACCTGGTCATGGCGCATCCGCAAGTGCGCTACGCCGAGGTCGAAGTGGACAAACCGCACGCTCTGCGCTTCGCCGAATCGGTATCGATTACCCTTGCCGCTCATCGTGAGTGACCGCCAGCGTCAGTCGCTGCCGTAGGCCAGGGTCGTCATCAGCGCCCGGTCACCGCTGCGCGCATCCAACCGCGTGTGCTGAATGACCACCGGTATGTTGGAGATAAACACGCTGGCGTAGTCGGTCTCACGGGGCACCGCCTCCGGCGTCTGCAGATCATCGAAACGCAGGTGCAAGGTTCGCCGCGCGGGAACGCGTATGGAATACGGTCCGACCGGCTCGCGGTCAGCGAAGTACAGCGTCAGTTCAATCACGGCCTCCAGCGGGCCAGCGTTCAGAATGCATGCCGTCTCGTGGCTGCGCAGTGCTGGCTCATCGGGTTTGGGCCCCAGCGCCGGCAGGTAACCTTCGGCTATCACCCAATGCTTTTTTCCAATCACATCCAATCTCCTTCAAGCTTGATGACCGGCTGGCCATCCTGCTTAGCGGAGACGGTTCATGCCGCTAAAGTTCCCCGTCGCTCGCTGGCCCAGGACCTGCGTCGAGGTTATGATCCCGCCCACGTCTGCAACGCCGAGACCTTTGAAAATGAATGAGCAAGAACGCACTGAACTCGAAGCCGCTGCCTTTCGCCGCCTGGTCCAGCACCTGCGCAGCCGACCGGATGCACAAAACATCGATCTGATGAACCTGGCCGGCTTCTGCCGCAACTGCCTGTCCAAGTGGTACAAGGCCGCCGCCGACGACCTGGACATCGAAGTCAGCCTCGACGAAGCGCGCGAAGAGGTCTATGGCATGCCCTACGCGGAATGGAAGAAACGCTATCAGAAGGACGCGACGCCAGAGCAACAGGCGGCGTTCGACAAGGGTCAGAAAACATGAGCAGCCTCCGGGACTTCCGCGCCAGCCTGCGTAACCGAAACCACCCTTTCAGCGAGACGCTGGCATTCATCACCACCGCCTACGACTACCAGCCAACCCGTTTCTTCAATGGCGGCATTGAAAACGCCGCCGGACAGAACGAGGGTTCCTGCAAAACGCTGGGGCTGGCCGTGCTGGAAGGATTCACCACTGAAGAAGCCTTGTTGGCATTCGGGGAGCACTATCAGTCGGTACTGGAGAATCCCAGTGGAACTGACCACCAGAACATTCGCGCGCTGATGGATACCGGGCTTCCGGGCGTACGTTTTGATCAGCAGCCGCTCAGGCGCAAGCCGGTGAATTTCGAAGAGAAATAAAAAAGGGCCGGCCAGGCACTTGGGGAAGGCTTGAAGCGGACGGCCCTGAAAAACCAAAAGGAGAGTTCGGGATTAGCCTAATGGCCAAGCGCAACGCTTGGCCATTATCTAAAGCGGATCGGCCCCATAGCGCTGAACTATCGATTGCTACGCCGCTTTTCCCGTCCCAACAAAATCGGTAAGGTCCGGACCGTCCTTTCCGGAGTATCGTCCATGCCCCTCGCTGCCCTTTCCGGCCCTCAATACCTGCGTGAAGGTTTGAAGCTGATTCTCAGCCCAGGACTCAGGCTGTTCGTCATTCTGCCGCTGACCGTCAACCTGCTGCTGTTCTGCGGTCTGATCTACCTGGCCATGCGCCAATTCGGCGGTTGGGTCGACGCCTTCATGCCAAACCTCCCCGAGTGGCTGATGTTCCTCGAATACATCATCTGGCCTCTGTTCGTGGTGCTGGTGGTGCTGATCGTGTTCTTCACCTTCACCATACTCGCCAACATCATTGCCGCGCCGTTCAATGGTTTTCTCGCCGAAAAGGTGGAAACCGTGGCGCGCGGCGTCGACAGCGCGCCGCCGTTCAGCTGGAGCGAACTGCTCGCGATGCTGCCGCGGACCCTTGGACGCGAGGCACGCAAGCTGGCGTATTTTGCACCTCGGGCGCTGGCGCTGCTGGTGCTCTCATTTATTCCAGTGGTCAATCTGGTCGCGGCGCCACTGTGGCTGCTGTTCGGCGTCTGGATGATGGCGGTGCAGTACATCGACTATCCAGCGGACAACAACAAGCTGAGCTGGGCCGAAATGATGGTCTGGCTGCGCCAGCGCCGCTGGAAGAGTCTGAGTCTCGGCGCGGTAACCTACGCAGCGCTGCTGATTCCCTTCGTCAATCTGCTGATCATGCCGGCAGCTGTGGCAGCCGCAACGCTGTTCTGGGTGCGTGAAGGAGGCAAGACGACAATGCCCACGACCGTCGATTCGTGAACTGCGAGAGGTGAAGGTGTCTAGATCTGAACACCTTCACACCGGGAGACTCGCAATGGCGCTTACCGCCCTCGCAATCAACTGCACCCTCAAGGCATCGCCCGCAGAATCGTCCTGTGGCCTGTTGCTGAGCCAGGCTCAGCGCGAGCTTGAAAAGCTCGGCGTCAGCTGCGAGCAGGTCCGCGCAGTGGATTTCAATATCAAGCCGGGCGTTACGTCAGACGAAGGCGAAGGCGACGACTGGCCGATGATCAGGGAAAAGGTGCTTGCAGCGGACATCCTGATTCTTGGCACGCCGATCTGGCTTGGCCATCCAGCCAGCGTCTGTCAGCGCGTACTGGAACGCCTGGACGCATTCATTGGTGAAGTGGATGACGAGCAGCGGATGGTGTCCTACGGGCGGGTCGCTTGCGTCGCGGTGGTAGGCAATGAAGATGGCGCCCATCATGTGGTCGCCAGCCTCTATCAAGGACTGAACGACGTAGGCTTCACCATCCCTGCCAACGGCTGCACCTACTGGGTCGGGCCGGCAATGGGGTCGACGGATTACAAGGATGTGGAAGACCCCGGCGAGAAAATTGGCAAGACCAATGCCATGCTGGCGCGCAACGCCGTGCACCTGGCCAAGCTGCTCAAGCAGGCCGGTTACCCGGGCGCCTCGCTATAACGCTGCGCAAAAAGAAGCCATCGCGAGGATGGCTTCTTTGCAGCTGTAGGTCGGGTGACCTGTCAGGCCAGCGTCTTCAACGCTTCACGGCTAAAGGGCAGGATGTCCTGCATACGCCCTTCCTTCACTTTCAACGCCCAGTCCGGATCGCAGATGAGCGCGCGCCCTACTGCGACCAGATCGAACTCCTGCTTGTTCAGACGCTCCAGCAAGCCTTCGATATTGGCCGGCTGCGCCACTTTGTCAGTCTTGACCATGAACTGCAGAAATTCGCCATCAAGCCCCACGCTGCCGACGGTAATGGTGGGTTTTCCAGTCAGTTGACGGGTCCAGCCAGCAAGATTGAGCTCTGAACCTTCGAACTCTGGCTCCCAGAACCGGCGCGTCGAGCAATGGAAGATGTCCACGCCTGCTGCAGACAGCGGCTCGAGAAATTCGCCCAGCGCCTCGGGCGTGGTGACCAGGCGCGCGGTGTAGTCCTGCTGCTTCCATTGGGAAAAGCGGAAGATAATCGGAAAATCCGGACCTACCGCGGCACGTACCGCCTCGATCAGCTCGATGGCGAAGCGCGAGCGATTGGCCAGACTGCCACCGTATTCGTCGGTGCGCTGGTTGCTTCCTTCCCAGAAGAACTGATCAACCAGGTAGCCGTGCGCACCGTGGATCTCGACACCATCCATACCGATGGTCTGGGCATCTTTGGCGGCCTGAGCAAAGGCCGCGATCACGTCCTGAATGTCCTGTTTGGTCATGCCGTGCACAACCACCTGGCCATCCTTAAGCTTCTCCATCGGGCCATAACCCGGCACTTCCGGCTCCGGCTCGGTTCCCACGTGGCGAACATTGCCCACGTGCCATAGCTGCGGAACGATCTTCCCGCCTTCGGCGTGTACGGCATCGACCACGGCCTTCCAGCCGGCCAGCGGAGCTTCGCCGTAGAAGCGCGGCACCTGCGGATAGCCATTGGAGGCCTTGTGCCCGACCGTGGTGCCCTCGGTGATGATCAGCCCTACACCCGACGCGGCACGACGGCGGTAGTACTCGACGACGTCCGCGGTTGGCACGCCGTTGGGCGAGAAAGAACGGGTCATCGGCGCCATCACGACACGGGTCGGCAGTTGCAAGCTGCCGAGTTGGAAGGGTTGGAACAGGGCGTTCACGGCTGCGGTCATTGCTGTCTCCTTTGGCTTGAAGCAAAAGCGACCGGTCGTCTCGCCGATCGCCAAAAAAAATCAGCGGGGCGTCAGCAGACGCTCCAGCTGGGTCAAAAATATGCTCAATGGCGCTACGCTGCGGCCCACCTTCATACGCAGCAAGGCGCCTTCCCAGGCATTGCCGATGAATTCAGCCAGCGCCAGGCAGTCGGTGTCGGCATCGACCTCACCGGCTGCGCGCGCCTGCTCAAGGCAGCTCGCCAACAGCTGGACCGAACGCATCAGGATCGCCTCGACCTGCTGGCCGATGGGCTGCGAAAGCTCGGCCATCTCAAAGCTCAAACTGCCGATGAAACAGTGATACTCGGGACATTCCTGCCGCGAAAAATGAGCCACAACCTCAGCGTAGTACCCGAGAACCCGTGCCCGCGGGCTCTGCCGAGCATCGAGCAGCGCTGCCTGATAACGCTCAAGCCGCGGTTGATAAAGATGCTCAAGCGCCTGCAGGGCGAAATCTTCCTTGCTGGCGAAGTAGTGGTAGAAGGACCCTTTGGGGATGCCGGCTGCCTGGACGATCTCCAACACGCCGGTGCCGTGATAACCACGACGAGTCATCACCTGAGCCCCTTTGGCCAGGATCAGGTCACGCTTGTCGTTGCGGGCTTGGTTGCTCATGACGACGAGCATATGACCGGTCGTCTAGGACGAACACCATCATCCACGGCGCTTATTGCCGTGCAGTTCTGTCGCGATGGTGCTTTTTCAGAAGAGCGGTCAGCGAACGCCAAACAACCCTGAACGGAGATGGCGCGCTCAGGCGAGCGCGCTTTCGATGGCCTGGATCAGCGCTGGATCATCCGGCGCCGTGCGCGGGGAGAAGCGCGCCAACACGCGTCCGTCTTTGCCCACCAGAAACTTCTCGAAATTCCAGCTGATATCGCCAGGGAAGTCAGCGCCCTCGCCCGCCAACAGGCGATACAACGGGTGACGCTGCGAGCCATTGACCTCGAGCTTGCTGCTGATCGGAAACGTGATGCCGTAGTTCTCATCACAGAATTTCAGGATGTCCGCGTCGCCGCCCGGCTCCTGAGCGGCGAACTGGTTGCAGGGAATGCCCAGCACGCCGAAACCCCGATCCTGATAACGTTCATGCAGTGCTTGCAGACCTGCATATTGAGGCGTGAGACCGCACTCGGAAGCCACATTGACCACCAGTGTCACCTGGGATTTCAACGGCGCCAGGGGAAGTTCCTGGCCCGCAAGGCCGGGCAGAACCAACTCGTGAAACGCGCTCATGTGTCTCTACTCCAGAGTAAAAAAGCGCTCCGGCAGAACCGAAGCGCTTCCATGGCCCGATCGAATCGGGCTTTCGCTGACCAGCCGCCTGCGGGCGCCAATCAGTGTTGGTGACCACCTTCACCATGCACATGGCCGTGAGCGATTTCTTCGTCGCTGGCTTCACGTACATCAACAATCTTCACTTCAAAGTTGAGGCGCTGACCGGCCAGAGGGTGGTTACCGTCGACGATCACATCGTCGCCTTCGACATCACGAATGGTGACGATCTGCATGCCGCCGTCCGGGCCGGACGCATGGAACTGCATGCCCACCTCCAGTTCATCGACGCCTTCGAACATCGCACGATTAAGCGTAGCGACCAGCTCCGGGCTGTACTCGCCATAGGCATCCTGCGGCTCGATGGAGACCTTCACCTCGTCACCACCCTGCTTGCCCTCCAGGGCTTTTTCCAAACCGGCAATGATGTTGCCCGAACCGTGCAAATAGACCAGCGGCGCGCCGCCGGCCGAGCTGTCGATCACTTCACCCGCATCGTTGGTGAGTGTGTAGTCGATTGACACAGCCTTGTTAGCGGCAATCTGCATGAGGCGAAACCTTTGTTGAGGGATGTAAGGCAAAGTCTAACCGCGACCTGCATTGATTGCGAACCGCCGCACGATTTAGGGGACCATCGGCAGCAAGCAAAAACAGCCTGAAGTCATGCGTAGGACGCTACCAAATACAACCTTTGGAGAGCATCGCTGCCCCATCAGGTGTGCAAGAATTCACGCCTGTAAATGTAGGCGACCTATTTCAACAATTAATTTCGCATCCAAGGAGCACCGATGTCAGCTCGAAACATCCTGGTGATTAACTGCGGCAGCTCGTCGATCAAATTCGCGCTGGTCAACGAAGCCCAAGCGACTTTCCCCCTGCAGGGCCTGGCCGAACGTCTCGGCACCCCGGAAGCCGTCGTGCACTGGCAGCTGGGGGACACCAAGCAGAGCCTGAACATTCCGGGTGCCGATCACCGTGCCGCACTCGAAAAACTCCTGCCGGTGGCTCAAGAGGCCGCAGGCGGCAAGCTGGACGGGATCGGCCATCGTGTGGTCCATGGTGGCGAACACTTCACCGGCTCCAGCCTGATTGACGAGCCGGTGCTCAAGGCAATTCGCGACAGCGCGCAGCTGGCGCCACTGCACAACCCGGCCAACCTGGTCGGAATTGATGCAGCGATGGCCCTGTTCCCGGGTCTGCCGCAGGTCAGCGTGTTCGACACCGCTTTCCACCAGACCATGCCGGAGCATGCGTTCCGCTACGCCGTGCCGGAATTCCTTTACAAGGAACACAGCGTCCGCCGCTACGGTTTCCACGGCACCAGCCACAACTACGTCAGCAAGCGTGCCGCCGAGATGACCGGACTTCCGGTCGATGACAGCTGCTGGCTGACGGCTCACCTGGGCAACGGGTGCTCGACCTGCGCCATCGTCAATGGCGAAAGCCGTGACACCAGCATGGGCCTGACCCCGCTGGAAGGCCTGGTAATGGGCACTCGTAGCGGTGATGTCGACCCTAACCTGCACAGCTACCTGAACCGCACCCTGGGCTGGAGCCTGGAGCAGATCGATCGCATGCTCAATCACGACAGCGGCCTGAAAGGTCTGTCCGGACTGTCCAATGACCTGCGCACGCTGCAGGAAGCCCGGGTTGCTGGGCATCCCGGCGCCACCCTGGCGTTCGAAGTCTTCTGCTACCGCCTGGCCAAGTCCCTGGCAAGCATGGCCTGCGCGCTGCCGAAACTCGACGGACTGATTTTCACCGGCGGCATCGGTGAGAACTCGACGGCTGTGCGCACCCGCACCCTCGAACACCTGAAACTGTTCAACTTCAAGCTGGACGAAGACGCCAACGCACGCTGCACGCGGGGTGTCGGCGGGGAAATCCAGGCGGCAGGCAGCCCCCGCGTGCTGGTGGTACCGACTAACGAAGAACGTCAAATCGCGCTGGACACACTGGCGCTGCTCGACGCCTGATAGCGCGCCGACGGTTAGACGCACTGAACGAACCCGACGACCGCAAACGGCGTCGGGTTTCGTCTACTTGGCATCGCCCTTCGCCCGATAGGAGATCATCATGCATACCTTATTCCTCGCCCCCTGCGGTTTTGGCGGCGGCCTCAACTCCATCAGCCTCGGCCTGATCAGCGCACTCCAGCGCGCCGGGTTGAAGGTTGGCTTCTTCAAGCCCATCGCCCAGCCCTTCCCCCACGATCAAGGCCGTGAACGCTCTTGCGTTCTGGTAGAACGCACCCTGAATATCCTGTCGCCCGAGCCGTTGCCATTGGAGCAGGTCGAGCGTCAGCTGGCCGATGGCGAACTCGACCTGCTGCTCGAGGACGTGGTCAGCCGCTATCAGGAGGTTGCCGCGGGCAAGGACGTGGTCATTGTCGAAGGCATGGTGCCGACGCGTGAGTTCAACCACACGTCAAGAATCAACACCCATCTGGCGAAAAGCCTGGACGCGGATGTCATTCTGATTGCAGCGCAAGGCAGTGACACGCTCAAGCGTCTGGCCGAGCGCATCGAGATCCAGGCCCAACTGTTCGGTGGCGCCAAGGACCCGAAAGTGCTGGGCGTGATTCTCAACAAGGTCAAGGGTGACGACGGCGCGCCCGCCTTCATCGACGGCCTCAAGGCGCAGCTGCCCCTGCTGGGCACTGCAGATTTCCAGCTGCTTGGCGCAATTCCTTTCGCCGACAAACTCAACGCTTTGCGGACGCGCGACATCGCCGAACTGCTCGACGCCAAGGTGCTTCATGCCGGTGAAGCGGAGCAGCGTCGCGTCGACAAGATCGTACTCTGCGCCCGCGCCGTCCCCAATACGGTGCAGCTCCTGCAGCCAGGCGTTCTGGTGGTCACCCCGGGCGACCGCGACGACATCATTCTGGCCGCGAGCCTGGCTTCGCTCAACGGCGTCAAACTCGCAGGTTTGTTGCTCTGCAGCGATTTTGCCCCGGACCCGCGCATTCTCGAGCTGTGCAAAGCAGCGCTCGATGGCGGCTTGCCGGTGATGACCGTGCAGACAGGTTCCTACGATACGGCAACCAATCTCTTCGGGCTGAACAAGGAGACCCCAGCGGACGACATCGAGCGCGCCAGCCAGGTTACCGACTTCATCGCGCAGCACCTGCAACCCGAACTCCTGCATACCCGCCTCAGCGTGCCGCGCAGCGAATTGCGACTGTCGCCACCGGCATTTCGCTACCAGCTGGTCAAGCGCGCCCAGCAGGCAAACAAGCGCATCGTTCTGCCGGAAGGCAACGAGCCTCGCACCATTCGCGCCGCAGCCATCTGTCAGGAACGTGGCATAGCGCGCTGCGTGCTGCTGGCCAAGCCGGAAGAAGTCCAAGCCGTTGCGCGCGAGCAAGGCATCCAGCTGCCGGCAAGCCTGGAAATTCTCGACCCTGAACTGATCATCAACCAGTACGTCGAGCCGATGTGCGAAATGCGCAAGGCCAAGGGCCTGACTCCGGACGATGCGCGTGAGCAGCTCAAAGACACCGTGGTACTTGGCACCATGATGCTGGCGCTCGACGAAGTGGACGGCCTGGTTTCCGGCGCCGTGCACACCACTGCCAATACCATCCGCCCGGCATTGCAGCTGATCAAGACTGCACCTGGCTACAGCCTGGTTTCTTCGGTGTTCTTCATGCTGCTGCCGGATCAGGTACTGGTCTACGGTGACTGCGCGGTGAATCCGAACCCGAACGCCACCGAGCTGGCGGAGATCGCCCTGCAGAGCGCCGAATCTGCAGTCGCCTTGGGCGTAAACCCACGCGTGGCGATGATCAGTTATTCCACCGGCACGTCCGGCAGCGGCGCCGAGGTGGAAAAGGTTGCTGAAGCCACTCGCATCGCCCAGGAGCGCGCCCCCAGCCTGCCAATCGACGGTCCGCTGCAGTACGACGCTGCGTCGGTCGCCAGCGTCGGCAAGCAAAAGGCGCCCAACAGCCTGGTCGCCGGTCAGGCTACGGTGTTTATCTTCCCTGACCTCAACACGGGTAATACGACCTACAAGGCGGTTCAACGCAGTGCCAACGTGATCAGCGTCGGCCCGATGCTGCAGGGTCTGCGCAAGCCGGTCAATGACCTGTCCCGCGGTGCTCTGGTAGACGACATCGTGTTCACCATCGCGCTGACCGCTTTGCAGGCCGATAACCAAAAGGCCTGATGGCACCTCGCGCCCGGCCAGCTGGCCGGGCGCTTCGCAATCTCTAGCACTACTTTTTGGCCTTGCAGTTCAGCCCGCAATCGGTACTCTTGCCGCCTTTATTGACGGACATAAGACCCAATCGATGCTGAGCGTCCTTCCTGCCCCGCTCCGGGGCGTCCTGGCCGGCCTGACACTGGCATTGAATACCCTCTTCTGGTGCTGGCCGCTCTTTGCGCTATCACTGCTCAAGCTGGCATTGCCCATCCCGCGTATCCAGCGAGCATTGCGCTTTGGCATGCACTGGATCGCCGAGTCCTGGATGGCGGTCAACAGCTTCTGGATGGACCAGGTGCGCCGCACCGAGTGGGACGTACAGGGACTCGACAAGGTCGACCTGCAGCACTCTTATCTGGTTACCAGCAATCACCAGAGCTGGGCTGACATCCTGATGCTGCAATACCAACTGAACCGGCGAATGCCGATCCTGAAGTTCTTCCTCAAGCAGGAGCTGATCTGGGTGCCGGTTATCGGTCTGTGCTGGTGGGCGCTGGAGTTTCCCTTCATGAAACGCTTCAGCAAGGAGTACCTGACAAAGTACCCGGAAAAGCGCGGCGAGGACCTGGCGACCACCCGCAAGGCCTGCGAGCGCTACCGGACCAACCCGGTGTCGGTGTTCAACTTCCTTGAAGGCACTCGCTTCACCGAGGACAAGCACACTGAGCAGGCATCGCCCTACCGTTACCTGCTCAAACCCAGGGCCGGCGGCATAGCCTTCGTGATCGATGCCATGGGCGAGCAATTGACTTCGCTAGTCAACGTGACCATCCACTACCCGGGCGGCAATCCCAGCTTCTGGGACCTGCTCTGCGGTCGGATAGGTCAAGTCGTCATGCGCATTGGCACGCAGCCGATCCCTGCCGAGTTCCTGCACCGCAGCTACGATCAGGACGAGGCCTACCGGCTGAGCTTTCAGGAGTGGGTCAATGAGCTCTGGAGCGACAAGGATGCCGAACTCGAAAAGCTACACCGGCAATACCCGCCTCGCGATGGCGCTTCAGGCTAACCCGACCGGCCGACACTAGTCGGCCTGTCGATGTTCCAGCTGTAGCCAGTCGATTGACCGCGGAAATTCCAACGCGTCCTCTACGGCCAGTCCTGGCGCGACCAGAAAACCCTGCATCACCTGGCAGTCGTGGGCGATCAGCCACTCACGCTGAGCCAGGGTTTCAACGCCTTCGGCGATCACCTCCAGCCCCAGATTTCGGCCCAGATCGATAATGGTGCTGACCACCGCGGCATCGCGTGGCGAATCAAGCATATTGGCAATAAACAGGCGGTCGATCTTCAGCGTATCCAGATCGAAATGGCGCAGGTAGGCAAGCGATGAGTAACCGGTGCCGAAGTCATCCACCGCCACCCTCACGCCCAGCTCACGCAACTGCCGAAGCTTGTCGCAGCTTTGCTCCAGATCCTGCATCAGTGCGCCTTCGGTGACCTCCAGCTCCAACTGGCGAGGATCTAGCTGATACTCATCGAGCAGGCGTCGCAACTCGTCGATCAATCCGGCCCGGCCGAACTGCACCGGGCTGACGTTGAAGCTCAGCACCAGCTTGTCACCGAATCGCTCACGCCAGTCGCGGCACTGAGCCAGCCCCTCACGCAGTGCCCACTCGCCGACCCGATCAATCAGCCGGGTCTCTTCCAGCAAGGGGATGAACACACTCGGCTCGACCGCACCGCGCCCCGCGTAATTCCAGCGCAGCAAGGCCTCGAAGCCTCGCAACTCGCCTGTCTCAAGCACGACCTGTGGCTGGTAAGCCAAGGCGAAACCATTGCGCTCGATGGTGCTGCGCAAATTCTCTTCCATCATCAGGCGCGCATGGGCCCGCCCATTCATCTCACCGGAGAAGAAGCGATATTGCTGCCGACCGTTGCGTTTGGCCTCGTACATGGCCATATCGGCCGAGCGAAGCAGCTCCTCGACGCTCTGGCCGCAATCCGGGAAATGCGCGATGCCGATACTGGCGCCGAGCGTCACGTCGGTCCCTTCGATGGTATGTCGAACCGAAATCAGCTCAATGAGCTTCTCGGCGACCTTGGCGGCATCTTCCGGGTGGTCCAGCGAGTCCAGCAGCGCGGTGAATTCGTCTCCGCCCATCCGCGCAATGATGTCGTAGGGCCGCATGCAGGCCTCGAGCACGCGCGCCACGCGACAGAGGATCTCGTCACCGGCATCGTGGCCCAGCGAATCGTTGATGCGCTTGAAGCCATCGAGATCGATGTAGAGGATGGCCATGCGTTTGCCGTTCCGGTCGACCCTCGCCAGCGCCGAATCCAGTGCCTGATGAAAGCCACGTCTGTTGAGCAGGCCGGTCAGCGAGTCGGTTACCGCCTGGGTCTCCAGCTGCACGTGAAGACTGCGCACCACGGACATATCCAGGGCGATGACAACCATTGAGCGCTGCTGACGAGGCAATGGCGATGACGACAAGGCCACGGGCAGCGTGTCGCCGTTGGCGGTGAACAGCTGCGCTTCATGAAGACGGTAGGTGCTGCCGCTACGCCAATGCTGGTAGAAATCGGTGTCGCGCCAGGACTGAGGCATCTGCGGCGACGCCAGATGCTTGATCAGTGCGGTCCCCTGCAGATCGTCGACACTGGTGTGCAGCATTTTGGCAATCGCCGGGTTGGCGAAGTTGATGAAACCGTCCTCACCCACCACCAGAATTCCTTCGGCGGCATTGCTCAGCACCGATGCGTTGAACGCGCGGGCACTGTCGAGCTGCTGGCTGAGGACCTGCAAGTCACGCCGATTGTGCTCATGACTGAGCAGCGTATTGATCTTGTGCTTGAGCACCTGCGGATCGAACGGCTTGAGAATGAAATCAACCGCACCCGTGGCGTAACCTCGCAGTACCGACTCACGGGTGTGCGCGATGGCCGAGACAAAGATGATCGGCGTGTAGCGCGAGTGCGGACTGCCGCGCATCAGGCGCGCCACTTCGAACCCATCCATGCCGGGCATCTGCACATCCAGCAGCACCAGCTCGACATCCAGGTCGAGCAGGGCCTGAAGTGCGGCTTCGCCAGAATTAACCGTATGGACCTGCCAGTCACCGTCGCCGAGCAAGGCCTCCATGGCCACCAGGTTCGCTTCGCGATCATCGACGACCAACAATGTACGGGTCCGAGGCTGAGATTGGGGTTGCGACCACGCCATCAGCCAAGCTCCCAGTACAACGTAATGCGGCTTCCGCTACCTGCGCCGACAGGGACGCCAGCTCGGCTTGATCGATGCGTCACACACTTCTCCTTACGGACTTGCATGGGGGCCATCAGTACGCTCCAGACGCCGCAGCAGTTCGACCAGCCGGGCGCTGTCGACCGGTTTGAACAGGATGTCGTCGGCACCGGCCGGAAGCCTCTGCTCTGTCACAGCCGTATCAGAGCCGGCTGCCATTGCCACAATCGGCACCTGACAACCATAGTCGTTTCTGAGCTGATGTATCAGGGCGGGGCCGCCGTTATCCGGCATCGCCAGATCCACCAACGCAAGATCGAACGCATCTTGATCGAAGCGTTCCAGCGCCTCGGCACAGCTTGTGACGGGCACCACCTGCAGCCCCTGCTCGTCAAGCAACGCACTGACGGCATAGATCGCCCGCACGTCCGAATCCACCAACAGCACCCGCTGCCCTAGCAGGGGATGTTCCAGTTCGCCTATTCCCCAAGCAGCAGCATCAACCCCGCCGGGCTTAAGTGCATCTTCCATATGCTCAATTCCTTCTGTTTTTGACAACGCAACCGCCGAATAACGCTTAAGCCGCTGCAGATTCTTTTCCGATAACGTATCTCGACTGGTCAGGATCACCCGGACGTCTTTGAGCGAGCGCAGGCGGTCAAGCGCATCGAGCAGCTCCAGCCCGCTTTCGCCTGAGAGATCGAAGTCGACGATCAGCGCTGCATATCGGTGCTCTGCATAGGCCAGTCGGGCCTCTTCACTGCGTTGGCATTCGCTGACCCGGTAACCGAGCCGCTCGAAATATTCACGCAGTTGACGGCGCCGCTCCGGATCAGTTTCCAGCAGCAACAACCGAGTCGAATTGCCTTCCTGCCGCGACAGATCGACAAACAGGCGCTCCAGCTCCGACTGGGCCACGGGCTTGAGCAAGTAGCGTGAACCGTCATCCGACCAGCCCTGCGGCTGAGGCACGCAAGAAATGATATATACCGGCGTGTCCTGATGCTTGGGGTCGGCTCGCAACGCCCGATGTATCTGCCAGCCGCTGACATCAGGAAGCAGAACATCCAGGATCACCGCCGCGAAGCTGTCGTGAGCGAGTGCATCCAGCCCCTCTTGCCCAGTACCGCATATGACACTGGAAAAACCGTGGGACTGTGCCACCTCGGCCACTACCGAGGCGAAATCGACATCGTCCTCGACAATCAGCAGACCACCACCCTGACCACGGCGCTGCATGGGCCGCAGCGTCCGAATCTCGGCTGTCGCAGACGCTTTCAAGGGCAGCTCGACGGTGAAACTGGAGCCCTGCCCCGGCGAACTTGTAAGACGGATCCCGCCACCCAGCACCTCGGCGAGCTGCCGCGCGATAGCAAGCCCCAACCCCGTGCCGCCGTATTGGCGGCTGATTGAGCCGTCGATTTGCTGAAACGCCTGAAAGATCCGTTCGTGTTGGTCCTCGGCGATGCCGATACCGGTGTCAGTCACGCAGATCTGCAGCATGTCTTCGTCGCCAGGACTTTCGGCCGGCCGGCTGCTCACGTGAATATCAACGGAGCCCTGCTCGGTGAACTTCAAGGCGTTGGTCACCAGGTTGCGCAAGATTTGCTGGAGCCGTGCACGGTCGCTGACGAGCGACGGCGGAACCTCAGGGTCGATCCGGCTAGTAAGGGATAGTCCGTTCTGATCGGCCATCGGTTGCAGTGCAGCCATAAGCTCCGCCAGCAACTCGCCGATATCGAGCGGTTCCGACTTGATTTGCATGTGGCCAGCTTCGATCTTGGCCAGGTCAAGCACGTCATTGATCAGTTGCAGCAGATCATGACCGGCCCGATGCATGATGTCGGCGTGGCGAACCTGCTTCTCGGTCAGGTTGCTCGCCGCGTTCTGTCTCAATTGATCGCTCAGGATGAGAATACTGTTGAGCGGCGTGCGCAGCTCGTGCGACATGTTGGCGAGGAACTCGGATTTGTACCGGTTGGCGGTCATCAACTCATTTGCTTGATCCCGTAGACGCCGCTCCGCGGCTTTGCGGTGAGCGATATCGATCACCACCGCCTGCACCAGTTGCTCTTCTCCGCTGCGCAGTGGCGACAGGCCGACTTCCACGGGCAATAAATGGCCATCCCTGTGGCGGCCGAACAGTTCGCGATTCTCACCCAGGCGACGTGATTCGAGCGACTGGCCAAACCGGTGACGCACCTCGATATAGATCTTGCGCATCGACTCGGGGATCAGCATTTCAACCGGCTGACCCAGCAGCTCTTGTCGGCTGTAGCCGAACAGCAGCTCGGTCTGACGGTTGACCATTACGATCTGCCCTTCTTGATCGAACAGCAGAAAAGCATTCGGCGAGGCTTCGACCACATTACGGAAGCGCTCTTCGTCACGCTTGCGCTGCTGCAAGTCCACCAGATTGAGCAGGTGGTGAACGGTCTTGTCGCGCTTGAAACTGGTCAGACTGAGCGAAACAGGTACGGGAGTGCCATCTTCCCGCAGGGCTTGGCTCTCTTGCTGATTGGCGTCCAGCAGATTCCCGTCCGCCGCCTTCTGGAAAGCTGAAGGGATGTAGTGACTGAGGCGCTCACCGGCGAGCAATCCCGCACTGCTGCCCAGCAGCGCAGCGGCGCTCTGGTTGGCTAGCTCTATGCGTCCTTCATCGCTACACAACACAGTGGCTACCGGCAGCTGTTCGATCAGTTGACGAAACCACGCCTCACGCTCCTGAAGCTGCGCGCCGAGCGCCTGGCTGCTGCGCAGGGTTCGTTCGCGCAAATACAGGTAGCCGCCAATCAAGAGAGAGAACAAAGCGGCTGCGGTCAGCGCCGCCGCAAGATTGAACGCCCGCCCAACCCGATTGAGGATGGCTTCGTATTCCGGTGTGCTGGCGACTTCCAACTGCCAGCTGCGGCCGTACATGTAGATATTGCGGACGCGATGGAAGCTTGCATCTTTACTCACCGGAGCGCGCCCGACCAGCAACGGCTCGTTCGGGGCAGCGGCGTCGAAGAGCTGCAATTGAAACAGCTTGCTGCGCGAGCCCAATACCCCTTCCATCAGATCGGTCAGCCGAAAAGCGCCGTGAAGCGTTCCGGCAAATGATTCCTGCCGTTCCTCCAAGGTCGTGATTGGCGCCCGGGCGCGGTAAAGCGGCAGATACAACAAGATCCCTACCTGGGCATTCTGCTCTGTCTCTTGCTTGAGTCGCACCGGCCCAGTGAGCATAGGGGTGCCGATATTGCGCGCCGCCATAACGGCTTCCCTGCGCGTCTCTTCACTCAGCATGTCGAAACCCAACACACGCCGATTACGCCAGTCGAGCGGATGGATGAAATCGACGATCAGGTAATCGCCGCGTTCACCTCGGGGATACATGCGGAAATCACCGCGACCGCTCTCGCGAATTTCGGCAAGGGTCGAATCGAGGTTGTCCGCGCGCGCATAGCGAGCGAGCGCAATGGCCTGGATACCGGGGTAGAAATCCTGAAGCTGAAGCTGATCGGAAGCTCGATTCCAATCCTGCAGACTGACCTCATCACTGCCGACAAAAAGTCCTGCCAGTCCGCGCAGGACCATCTCGTACGCGCGCATACGCTCACGCAGAGTGCTTTCGACGTCATTGACCGCCAGGTTGAATCGCTGGGCCTGCTCAGCGCGCACGCGCATTTCCTGAACATGCCATTGCCAGCCGACCCATCCTCCGAGCCCCGCCATCAGGGCCAGCGTCACTACCAATGGCAGCCAAGGCTTACGAGAATGGAGAGCGGAACGATCATCCATTCGACCTCCTCAGTGCCACTACATGGCTCGCTGTCACGAGCTTCAGAGTCGTGGATCGCTCAGAGGTTCAATTGAAGCGATAAAAAGCTATAAAGCTGACGCCACCAAAATGGCACAAGCAAAATCCGCGACGACCTTGCCTGTGCCGGGCCGCTTAGAGCGGTCTCAGATTGATTTCCACACGACGGTTCTGCGCGCGACCAGAAGCGGTGTCATTGCTGGCAATCGGCTGGCTCGAGCCCGCGCCATAGGAAGAGATACGCGACGCTGGCACGCCATTGCCTTCCAGGTAAGCCGCAACGCTACGGGCGCGACGATTCGAAAGGTCCTGGTTGAGTTGCTGCGAGCCGGTGCTGTCGGTATGGCCGGTGATGTCGATACCGTTCTTGTTGAATTCTTTGAACACCTGAACCAGCGAATTGAGCGTTGGGTAGAAGCTGCTGGAAATATCGGCGGAGTTGCTTGCGAAGGTGATGTTGCCCGGCATGATCAGCGTCAGGTTATCGCCTTGACGCTGGACCTGTACGCCAGAGCCCTGCAGCGTCTGGCGCAGCTTGGCTTCCTGAGTATCGACGTAATAACCATAGCCGCCGCCCGCAGCACCGCCGACTGTGGCTCCGATCAGGGCGCCTTTGGCGCGATCCTTTTTGCTGGAGGTGGCCGCACCGATCACTGCGCCGCTGACCGCACCAATACCGCCATAAATACCAGCCTTGCCAGCTTCTCGCTCACCGGTATAGGGATTGTTGGTACAGCCGACCAGCAGCGCAAGGGTGGCGGCGAGTGCGGTCAGGTTACTGATCTTCTTCATATCTACTTCCTTCATCTGCGGGACGCCAGCCCGTTACAACACGGACTGGAATGCGCCGTTAGGGTAACACCCGCCCGCCGGCGGAACCGGAACGTCCCGACGAACCCGAAACGATTCGAGCTCCAGGCGGCTGCCGCAAGTCCTTCTTTCGCTGTTGACCTTGAAGGGAAGCCGCCAGCCCGATAAGGGACTGTAGATAGCGACTGTGCGGACCTAATGACCAAGCCACGACCTCGATGAAAGGCCGCAGCGAGATCAAACACAGGCGGGCAAAACCCTATCCTATACCGAGGAAATAACGCTGCTGCCTTCCTCAACCCAGCGCGCGATGTCGACGCGGATACGTTTCTTGTCGAGCTTGCCCACACTGGTCTTGGGAATATCCTCAACCACCGCGATCTGCTGGGGGATGGCCCATTTGTTGATCTGGCCCTGTTCCACGGCGGGCTCGAGGAATGTTTGCAGCGCTCTCGCATCCACCTGCTTGCCTTCGCACAGCACCAGCAAGGCAAAGGGTCGCTCGCCCCAGCGCTCATCCGGCACACCCACCACCGCGACGTCGCGTACTGCCTCGTGCCGGCTGATGAGACCTTCCAGAGCCAAGGAAGACACCCACTCGCCGCCCGTCTTGATCACGTCCTTGATGCGGTCACGAATGTCGATATTGCCCATTTCATCAAGGGTGGCGACATCACCGGTATGCAGCCAACCACCGGCCCACAGCTCTTCACTCTTCTCCGGATTGCCCGCGTAGCCCTGCGTCAGCCAGGGAGCCCGAAGCACCAGTTCGCCCTGGGACGTGCCATCGGCAGGCAGAAAGCTGCCGTCCGGCGCCTGGATTGCCGCATCGACCAACACTACCGGAATCCCGGCTTTGAGCCGGTACGTGATCTGCTCATCCTCGCTGGCGTTACGCAGCTCGTCGTTGATGTGAGCCCCGGAGATCAGCGGGCAGGTTTCCGACATGCCGTAGGCAGCCACCAACTGCATGCCACACGCCCGCGCCGATTCATATAGGCCCCGCGTGAGTGCACTGCCGCCGATGGTGATCTTCCAGCCATTGAAGTCCGTACCGTGCGCTGCTTTGGCTTTGAGCAGCATCTGCACGATGGTCGGCACGCAGTGGGAAAAGGTTACTTTCTCCCGACGCCACAGCTCGATCAGCAGCTCAGGATCGTAACGCCCCGGATAGACCTGCTTGAGGCCCAGCATCGTCGCCACATAGGGCAGGCCCCAGGCATGTACGTGGAACATCGGCGTGATCGGCATGTAGACGTCGCCCGCCGCCATCAACTGGGGATTTTCGCGGCAGCCAACCGTTACCGCGCTGGCCAGGGTATGCAAGACCAGCTGACGATGCGTGAAGTAGACCCCCTTGGGGTCGCCGGTGGTGCCGGTGGTATAGAAGGTGGTCGCTACCGAGTTTTCATCGAAATCGGGAAACTCGTACGTCGCTTTTGCGGCCGCCAGCAAGCTCTCATACTCGCCGATGCAGTTCGGCAACTCGCACTGTTTATCATCAGCATCAGTGATCAGCAGTGTCTTGTCGACCGTGGTCAGCTGCCCGGCAATGGCGTGGTAGAGCGGCGCGAACTCGCTGTTGACGAGGACGACGCGATCCTCGGCATGATTCATCGTGTAAAGAATCTGCTCGGGTGACAGCCGCACGTTGATGGTATGCACCACCGCCCCGATCATCGGAATCGCAAACATGCATTCCAGGTAGCGATGGCTGTCCCAGTCCATCACCGCCACGGTATCGCCCGCCTTCACCCCGGCCTCTGTCAGCACATTGGCAAGCCGAGCAATGCGCTTGCCGAGGGTGCGGTAGTCGAAACGCAGCTGATCGCGATAGACGATTTCGCGGGTGCGCTCGTAGCGCTGCCCCGACAACAGCAGGCTCTTGATCAACAGGGGGTACTGGTAGGCATTCGCGGCGGGTTTGATCACTCGTGTCTGCAGCATAAGGCTTCCTGTTATTGATGTTATGAGACGCACGCTAGACGTTTACGCGGCCACCGGTGCGACGTTCAGCCGTGCCGCCTGCCTTCTTCGGACAATCGGTGCCGCAGTTGTTCAGCCTATGAGACCTCGTGATGCAGCGGCAGTCAGGCGGGCATCATCAAGCGATCTCGCTTGCCGCCAACCTGATACCAAGACCGATCAGCACCGCGCCCGCGACGCGATCGAACCAATGCCCCATGCGGGCGAATCCGGCCCGAACACGCTCGCGGCTGAACAACCAGGCCACCAGGCAGAACCACACTCCGGTCGCGCCTGCCAGATATAACCCATAGGCTGCCTGAACGGCGAGCGGGGTATGGGGGTCGATAACCACGGTGAATAGGGACAGAAAAAACAAGGTCGCCTTGGGATTCAAGCCATTGGTGACGAAACCAACGGTAAAAGCGCGTCGTGGGCTAATCGCAACACTGGACGCGGACGATGCAAGGTTGTCCACCGCGACAGGCTTGGCACGCAGAGCCTGAAAACCCAGATAGAACAGGTAACCTGCCGCTAACCATTTGAAAAGGTTGAATAACATGATCGACTGCGAGACGATCAGACCAATCCCTAACAATGAATACCCCACATGCAGCAAGATGCCGCTGCCGACACCGATGGCCGTCCAGCTGCCGCTGCGCTGACCGCGGGCGACACTTTCGCGCACGACTACTGCAAAGTCAGGCCCGGGACTGGCGACAGCGAGCAAGTGAACCAGCGCCACAGTGAGAAACTCCATCCAGTACATCTAGCGACTCCGTTATTTCCGGGGCGGGACGTCCGCCCGCTGATTCATACGAGTAAAGTCCATGAGCAAGTACCGCGCTGTATTCCTTGATCTATCACCGCTCGACCAGGGCGATCTGGACCTGGCCCCGTTGCAGTCAGCCTTCGCTGAGTTGACCTGCCATAAGGAGACCAGCGAAACGCAAATCGTCGACCGACTGCAAGGCGCGGAAGTTGCCATCGTCAACAAGGTCCCCTTGAGCGATGCCACGCTGGCCGCCTGTCCGGATCTGAAATTGATTCTGGTCGCCGCCACTGGCATCAACAACATCGACCTGGCCGCAGCCAAACAGCGCGGCATCGCCGTATGCAACTGCCAGGCTTACGGCACGGCTACGGTGGCCCAGCACACGCTAATGCTACTGCTCGCACTGGCCACGCGACTACCCGATTATCAGGCCGCCGTGGCGCGCGGCCGCTGGCAGGAAAGCGGACAGTTCTGCCTGCTGGATTTCCCCATCGTCGAGTTGGCGGGCAAGACGCTCGGCGTGCTCGGCCACGGTGAGCTCGGCGGCGCCGTAGCCAAGCTCGCCGAGGCGCTGGGCATGCGTGTGCTGACCGGCAATCTGCCCGGGCGCCCGCCTCGTCCGGACCGACTGGAACTGGACGAGTTGCTGCCGCAGATTGATGCCCTGACCCTGCACTGCCCGCTCACCGAGCAGACACGCAACCTCATCGGTGCGCGCGAACTGCAGCTGATGAAACCCGCGGCCTTCGTCATCAATACCGCTCGCGGCGGCCTGATAGACGAGCAGGCGCTGGCCGACACTCTGCGAAGCGGCCACCTGGGCGGCGCTGCCACAGATGTGCTGATCAGCGAACCACCGAGCAACGACAACCCGCTGCTGGCTGCAGACGTGCCACGCCTGATCGTGACACCCCACAGCGCCTGGGGCAGCCGCGAAGCCAGACAACGCATCGTCGGCCAGCTGTGTGAGAACGCGGAGGCGTTCTTCGCCGGCAGCCCCAAGCGTCAGGTCGGCTGACGCTTCTGCAGCCGGGGACAAGGCTGGTAAGCTCGCCAGCTTTTGTCCGGAGGCAAGATGGATCCGCGAAGCGAAGTACTGCTGCGCCAGACCGAACTGTTCAGCGGTGACCTGCTGCTTGCCGGGCTGCCCGCAGACGACCTGCTCGGCCAACTGCCTGGAGCCATCGGCTGGAGCTGGCACGCCGGGACGCAGCAACGACTGCAAGCGCGTTTCGCCGAGCGTTGCGCATTTGGTGTCGAGCCGCCCATAGCCTCGTTCGACAGCGCTGTTCTGTTTCTACCCAAGTCTCGGGAACTGACTGATTACCTGCTAAGCGCGCTGGCCGCCAGATTGCCGGGCCGTCTGCTGTATCTGGTGGGTGAGAAGCGTGCCGGCGTGGAGCGAGCCGCGAAACAACTGGCTCCCTTCGGCGAAGCGAAAAAACTCGACAGCGCCCGGCATTGCCAGCTCTGGCAGGTCAGGGTCACAAATAGCCCACCGGCTCCAGACTTACAGACCCTGGCTCAGCACTTCGAGCTCCCACTCGCGGACGGCCCACTGCAGATCGTCAGCCTGCCTGGCGTTTTCAGTCATGGTCGCCTTGATCGCGGTACCGCACTGCTGCTGGAACAGCTCGATGGGCTGCCAGCTGGCCGGCTGCTGGATTTCGGCTGCGGCGCGGGCATCATTGGGGCGTCGCTGAAAAGACGGTATCCGGACAGTGAAGTGGTGCTGCTGGACGTCGACGCTTTTGCAGTCGAAAGCAGCCGCATGACCCTCGCAGCCAATGGTTTACAGGCTCAGGTGATCGCCGGGGACGGCATCGATGCTGCCCCGCAAGACTGCACCGCCATCATCAGCAACCCACCGTTTCATCAGGGCATCCACACGCACTACGAGGCCAGCGAAACGTTACTGCAACGCGCGGCCAATCATCTCCGGCCGGGTGGCGAGCTACGACTGGTAGCCAATGCGTTTCTCAAGTACCCGCCCCTGATCGAAACCCATCTGGGTCGCTGCGAAACACTGATCAGCGCGGACGGCTTCCGCATCTACCGTGCTCAACGCCCCTGATCCGCCAACGTCCCGACTTGCGCAACGCGCCACGCTTGGGCAAACTCGCGCCCGTCCTGGGGGAGTAGTCTCCGGCAAGCGCCCTGCTTGCCTGGCATGCGTCAACATACTTGGTCCACAGACCATGGTGCATGCGACCCGCGCGGCCTGTCTCGGCAGCCAGCGCTCGGTTTGACAAGACCCATGACACGTACACCTGACCCGGGGCGGGCAGGCGGTGCGTGTCATGGTGATTAGTCGACCCGCCCCCGCAAGGAAGTCCGTTGGAATCGTTCTACATCCCCACCCTGATCGTCGCACTCGCTGAGATTGGCGACAAAACGCAATTGCTCGCCCTCTTGCTGGCCGCCCGCTACCGGCGTCCAATGCCCATCATCTGGGGCATTGTGGTGGCCACGCTGGCCAACCATGCCGCTGCTGGGGCCATAGGCAATTGGGTTTCGTCGCTGGTCTCGCCTGCCATTCTCAGCTGGATTCTGGCCGCCTCTTTCGCCGCCGTTGCCCTGTGGACGCTGGTACCCGACAAGCTCGAGGAAGAAGAAGCTTCGCGCGGTCGACGCTTCGGCCCCTTCGTGGCGACACTGATTGCGTTCTTCCTTGCTGAAATGGGCGACAAAACGCAGGTGGCTACCGTCATGCTTGCCGCTCAGTATCCTGACTTCATCCTGGTGATCATTGGCACGACCCTTGGCATGCTGATCGCCAATGTGCCGGTGGTGCTGGCCGGTAATTTTGCCGCCGACCGCATGCCACTCACGCTGATTCGCCGAATCGCCGCCGTCGGCTTCGCCGGTTTGGCGCTGTACGCCGTCTATCAGGCCCTGAGCTTGAGCGGCATGCTTCCAGTCTGATACCCAGCGCAAATTGCCTCGCCACGGGTGCTGTTAGAGTGCGTGTTCACCGCATTCTGGCGGCACTTGAGGGGAGCAGGCGGCATGTCACCGGAGGAACGAAAACGGCGGGTTCGGCAGCATATCGACCTGAGCTGGATCAAGGGTCGACTGGCATTGGCTGAACAGCTGCAGAGCCGGTACTTCAGCTACAAGAGCTCGTTCATCTCACAGCCGGTCAACAGTGCCGGTTTCGGTCTGATCGTAAAGGAAATCCGTCAGGCTATTCCGGACCTTGAAGTCGCGGTAGATGAATGCCTCAGCGAAGGCAACCGCGTGGTGACCTCCAGCACCCTGTTCGGCACTCTGGAGAAACCCGTATTCGGCGTCGCCCCGAGCGGCAAAATCCTCACTGTCGCCGCGATGTCGATCTGGACGCTCAATCCGAGCGGCGATATCGAGGAGATCAGTACCCTCTTTGACCTGGAAAGCGCCCGTAGCCAGCTAGGCCTGGAAAGCCCTCTTCCAATCAAGCTGCCGCCGACCTGAGAGCGCCGGCGGCATCTGCATCAGCGGCCCTGTTTATACAGTGGCATCACCTTTGGAATGTTTTCCTGCAGTGCCTGCGTACGGCTGCCTGAAGAGGGATGGGTGCTGAGGAATTCCGGCGGAGCGGAGCCGCCAGCTGCGGCCATCTTCTGCCACAGACTGACCGCTGCGCTCGGGTTGTACCCAGCCCGTGCGGCCAGCTCCAGACCGATCAGGTCAGCCTCGTTCTCATTGCTGCGGCTGTTGGGCAGCGTCATCAGATACTGCACCCCCATGTTGGCCAGTTGCAGGCTGCCATCACCAATCCCGACCGCCGAGCCAATCTGAGTGGCCATCTGCACACCGTACGCCTTGGACATGGCCTCGCGACCGTGCTCCCGCAACGCATGGGCTATCTCATGCCCCATGACGGCGGCAATCTCGTCATCGGTCAGGTTGAGCTTCTCGATCAGCCCGGTGTAGAAGATGATCTTGCCGCCCGGGCCGGCATTGGCGTTCAGCTCGGGGCTGTCGATGACGTTCACGTCCCAGTCCCACTCCGCCGCATCAGGCCGGAAAGCCTTGACCTCGGCGATCAGCCTGCTGGCGATCCGGTTGACCCGCTGAGCGACCGGTGAGTTGTTTTCGAGCACGCCTTTGCTCTTCGCTTGAGACACCGTCTGCTGATACGACTGCGCATACATCTGATTGACCTGCTCGGTCGACAGCATGCTGAACATGTATTGCTTGCGGTCGACGCCAACGGCACCGCTGCTGGTCGTGTTGACGGCCTGACAACCGGCCAGCGTGGCGGCCGCCAGAAAGAGGCTGATTGAATGCAGCTTGAACATGTCGCGTCTCCCGTGAATTCTGCGCCGTATGCTAGAGCGTGCCAGCGCACCGGGCAACCGACTAGCCGCCCATCGCTTCGGCGCAAGCCTGATAGCGCCTTGACTCCCCTTTCGAGGGTTACTGCCAATGCCTAGTTCACTGGCGTCAGGCACTCCGGCGCGTCCAGCTTGGGATCATTGACGAAGGTTGCCAGGGGTCGCTCACGCAACGCAGGTTGTGGTGCAGCCAGTAGCAGCTGCAGCGTTTCCAGCGGAGTCTGGGGATCGAGCCAGGCGGTCATGCCAGCCTGATCCAGCAACAGTGGTCGCCGTTGGTTTGAGGCTGGCCGCGTCACGACGGCCGCACTGAGGTAACTGTGACCTTCTACCGGATAGGCCTCCCAGACCGCCGCGAAATACATCAGCGAGTCTTCCGCCGTCATCCAGTAAGGTCGCTTGCGTGCCGTGCCTCGCCACTCATAGAAACCATTCGCCGGCAGGACGCCTCGACGCTGACGAAAGGCGTCGCGGAACATTGGCTGTTCAGCCAGCGTTTCCGCCCGCGCCTGCGCAGGCGTGCGGGTGAAGTCGCTCAACCATGCCGGCGTCAATCCCCAGCGCACGCGACTCAATTGCAGCGCTTCGTCCACCTGTCGCAGCAGAAGCACCGAAGCGCCAGGCGCCAGGCTCCAGTGCGGCTGCTGATCAGACGGGAAACCAGGCAACGCAGCAAAAGCGGCATTCCAGCGAAACAGGGCATAGCGGCCACACATGTACAAAACTCGATGGGGAAAGGGGGCAGCGGCCAGGGGCAATGCCTTCGCTCTGAGGCATCAGCAGATGAGCTCACCCGGATAACTTTCCGGCTCGTCGCCGGGCAGCGGTTCGGCGACATTGTACTCAGCGATCAACTGCCGCGCGCGCTCGGCCTCATCATCGGCGACCATCAAGCCGAGCAGACCGGCAACAGGCAGCTCGCCTACAGCTCCGATCAGATGCCGGCCATTCAGGTAGACCTCGATACCCTCAGCGTCCAACATGCCACGCAGCATCTCCGCTTCGAGCAGATCACGCGGCTCGTATACCCGCTGCATCTATTCATCCTCCCGCCGTACGTCGAGCTGCCAATCGCTACCATCGGTACGCAGATCGAACACAATCGGCCTGCAGCAGACTGAGCAGTCTTCGATGTACTGCTGATCACCGCCACTCAGATCGAGCAGCGCCTCCACTCCTTCGCCACAATATGGGCATTGATAGTCCTGTGATTCCAGCATCAGCGTCTCCTGCGTGACTTGCCGCTATAATCGCCGTCCTGAGTCTGTTGAGATGCCCCGGTGCGCACTTGTGGCGGACCCGACCGGTGCCACGCGGCATTGCCCGAGCCCGCTGTCATCGCGTCCAAGCAACCACAGACCTAACTTTGACCCTTGAGCGACTGGGTTATTCAGTAGTTACCCTTACAGAGATCATGATGGACGAATTCGAAGCCATCCGACCCTACGCCGATGCTGAAGTCCCCGCCGTGATGGCACGGCTGTTCGCCGACCGGGAATTTCTCGACATACTGGCGCATTTCCGCTTTCCGCGGCTGGCCGGCCCCATGGGCTGGATGCTCAAACCACTTATAGCGCAACGACTGCGGCGTGAGTTCGCCACTATTCATTCGATCGACACGCTGCAGGCGCGGATCGAGATGTACCTCGACCGCACCATCGAGCGCGCCACAGACGGCATTACTTATTCCGGCCTGGAAAAATTGCGGCCGGGCTGCGCCTATCTGTTCATCGCCAATCACCGCGACATCGTGATGGACCCCGCTTTCGTCAACTATGCGGTGTTCCAGGCCAAGATGCGCACGCCGCGCATCGCCATTGGCGACAATCTGCTGCAACGGCCGTTTGTCAGCGATCTGATGCGACTCAACAAGAGCTTCATCGTGCGTCGCTCGGTCACCGGGCGACGCGAAAAGCTCGCGGCTTATCAGCTGCTTTCTGCCTATATCAACCACTCTATCCGTAACGACGGTGAGTCGATCTGGATTGCCCAGGCCGAAGGGCGGGCAAAGGACGGTGACGACCGTACCGATTCGGCCATTTTGAAAATGCTGCACATGAGCCGCAAGGACGAGCCCTTTGCCGAAGCATTGACGACCCTGCGGCCAACGCCGGTGTCGATCAGCTATGAGTACGACCCCTGCGATCAGGCAAAGGCGCGAGAGCTCTATATACGTGCCAGCACCGGCAGTTACACCAAGGCCCCAGGCGAGGATGACACCAGCATCGCCCTCGGCATCACCGGCTACAAAGGTCGGGTGCATGTCAGCTTCGGCACGCCCATCAGCGAAGTCCCGGAGGATGCCAAGCAGCTGGCGGCCGAAATCGACCAGCAGATCCTGGGTGATTACCGTCTGTTTCCGGTGAATTTTTTGGCGCATCGGATGTGGGAGAATCGCGACGAGGCGCTGGCGATACCCGAGCTCAGCGAGCTGTTCAGCCAGGCGGAAATCGAACGTGCCGAGGCCGAATGGGGCAAGCGCCTCGCGGCCTGCCCAAGCGTGCAGCAGCCCTTCCTCATCCAGCAATACGCCATGCCGGTGCGTAATCAGTACCGCTTGAAAGCTGGCTTGAGCCTCTAGGGCTCCACGCTTACGCGACTGTCCGTCAGGTCAGTCGCGTAAGCGAAGAAAGCAGGCAGGCCAGTCCCAGACTGCTGAAACCAAAGCCATAGAAAAACCGGTCGAGACGCCGGGTGGCAGCCCCGGCACCTTGCTCAACGGCCGAGAGGCGAGAATCTGAAAGAGACGTTGAGGTGTTCGACAGCTGCCGACGCCAGCGTGTGGCCAGCAACAGCCAGGCGCCGCCGAGCGCGATCAGCAAGGCCAGTGAGTTGACCAGAGGCGCGACCCGCGCCAGCGTCGAGTAATCGAAATCGAGCAACAACCGTTATCTCCGTTGGCCTTGAACATACAGGCCTGAGCGGCCCGAACTGGGGCAGCGGAGTCTACCGAAACGGCGTTGTCGGCTCAGCCAGTTTCCGACAAAACGGAACACAACCAAGCGATGGCAATTTGCCGGGTATTTGCGCCATTTATGCAGATAGGTGCCGTCTCGATTGTTGACTTATAGTCCCTTCCAGCTTCACCCTCATCTCGCCCCGAACAACCGAAATAGAGCGTGCGCCTGGCTTGAGCAACCAGACGGGACTGCCGCGGGATCGGGCAAATGGCAACTTGTGATCGCTGCGTCTCTGACGTCAGTACCAGGCGTTCATCCCGCCACCGCCTTTGTGGAAGTCGCCATCTGCAAGCGCCGCGCTTACGGCATCGCTTGCAGCGAATCAGTTACCGAGAATCAACAGGACCAAACAATGAACAAGAACAGGTTTAAGACGGGGGCCCTCACACTCTCCTTGCTGGCAAGCGCTGTGCTGGCAAGTGGAGCCATGGCTGCAGTATCCGAATCCGAAGCGGCCAAGCTGGGTAACAGCCTGACGCCGATGGGTGCCGAGAAAGCTGGCAACGCGGCCGGCACCATTCCCGCCTGGACCGGCGGCTTGGCAACCGACGCAGCGGCAGTCGGCGAGGATGGCTTCGTCAGCGATCCTTACCCGAACGACAAGCCAAAGTTCACCATCACTGCGCAGAACTTCGAGCAGTACAAGGACAACCTGAGCCCTGGCCAGATCGCCATGCTCAAGCGCTACCCAGACACCTATCGCCTGCCGGTGTTCGAAACCCATCGCAGCGCAGCCGTACCTCAGCGAATCTATGACGCTGCGCAGAAGAACGCGACCCAGACCAAGCTGGTGCGCGGCGGCAACGGGCTGGAAGATTTCGACACTGCGGTTGCCTTTCCGATTCCTCAGGACGGCCTGGAAGTAATCTGGAACCACATCACTCGCTATCGCGGCGGCTCGGCCCGCCGCACCGTGGCGCAGGCCACTCCCCAGGTTAACGGTAGCTACAGCCTGGTCAAGTTCGTCGACGAAGTCGTCTACACCGATACCCTGACCGACTACAACGCCGAGAAACACGGCAACGTACTGTTCTACTTCAAACAGCAGGTGACTGAGCCTTCACGCCTGGCCGGCAACGTGCTGCTGGTGCACGAGACCCTGGACCAGGTCAAAGAGCCGCGCATGGCATGGATCTATAACGCCGGTCAGCGCCGCGTGCGCCGCGCCCCTCAGGTCGCCTACGACGGCCCGGGCACTGCCGCCGATGGCCTGCGCACCTCCGACAACCTGGACATGTTCAACGGCGCACCGGACCGCTACGACTGGAAGCTGGTGGGCAAGAAGGAAATGTACATCCCCTACAACGCCTACCGCCTGGACTCACCGCAGCTCAAGTACGATGACATCATCAAGGCCGGCCACATCAATCAGGATCTGACCCGCTACGAGCTGCACCGTGTATGGGAAGTCGAAGCTACGCTGAAGCCCGGCGAGCGTCACATCTATGCCAAGCGTACGTTCTTCATCGATGAAGACACCTGGCAGGCCGCAGTGATCGACCATTACGACGGCCGCGATACGCTTTGGCGCGTTGCCGAGGCGCATGCCGAGTACATCTACAACGACCAGGTCCCGCTGTACGCCATGGAGACGCTGTATGACCTGGTCTCCGGTCGCTACCTGGTGATGGGCATGAAGAACGAGGAAAAGAACCCCTACGTCTACAACTACAAGGCCAACTCCAACCAGTACACCCCGGCCGCGCTGCGTAACTCCGGCGTACGCTAAGCCACACCGCTAAGCCAAACCGAAAAGAGAAACGCCCCGACATGCTCGGGGCGTTTTTTTTGCATTACATAAGCGCAATGGCTTGTATCGGTTAGCGGCGTCGGTGTCTGCTATCGCGCAAACGACAGTACGCATCGGGCACCTTACTTGGCTCGCTCCTTGCGCTTGCTCCGCGTACTGCACCGGGGCAACACGATTCGAGCACATTGCCGAAGAGCCGCCGTTACGCCTAAAAACAAAAACCCCGCCGAAAAGGCGGGGTTCTGATCTGTCGCTCGCAACCGCCTAGGCTAGTTGCAACTCACTGCGCCAGCACCTGACCGATGTTCTGATCGCGGAATGTGCGGGTCAGCGCATCGCTGAGCACATCGGTTACCAGCTTGGTGTTGGTCTGCTCATTGGGGGCCATGCCGAAACGTTGGTTCAGAGAAGCGCCGTAGCGACCGGTGTAGCGACGACCGCCGTTCTGTACCTCTACGCGGAACGTAGCGCCAATCGTGGCCTCGGTGACATACAGCCCTTCCTTTGGCGACTGGTACTTCAGCTCGGCCAGGGTCAAGGTCAGCTGCGGTGCGTTGTAGGCGTTGGCCGAGGGCGTAAAGCCCAGCAGGCGGACCGCTGCTTCAGCCTGAGCCTGCAGCTTTGGAACGACCTTTTCTTTCGGCACGATCACCGCACTGGTTTCCGGATACAGGCCGCCACGAGTGCCCAGGGTTGCCGAGGGGCGACCGTCTACTACACGCACCACCACCGGTTGACCTTGGCCGACCGGGTTGATGGTGTCGGTGAGTTTGGGGTTGGGATCGAGCTGTTGGGGGCTGTGGGCGCAGCCGGCAAGCACCAGTGCTGACGCGGCGGCGAGACTGAACAACAGGCGTTTCAGCATGCTGCTTACTCCAGGTTAGGGATGAATGGCGCGCAGTATAACCAGCACCGCAACCGCCTGACAGTGATGCGCTAAAGACCGCCTGCAGGCCGGCCGCGTTCCATTCATTCAACCGTAACGTCCAACTGCGATAACGGCGCGAAGCCCAACGAGCGCTCGGTCATGTCCTTATTCAAAACCCTGTTTCGACATCGTCCACCGCGTCACTACGCCCTGCTGGACGACCAGGATCGCTGCCGCATGCTGCTGACCGCCAAAGAACGCCCTCATGGTGAACGCTGGGTCGAAATAGCAGAAATTCGTCTTGGCTGGATCGGTAAGCCGTTGCCTAGAGCTGATCTACAGCAGCGCCCCGGCCCTATCCCGCAGACATAAAAAAACCGCGCGGCCCTGAGGGGCAGCGCGGTTTGCTTACATGGCGTCGTGGTGGCTAGTCGGCCAACCCCAGATGCTTGTCGACCTTCGCGACAACGTCGCGATAGACCGCCGCATCGGCCTCGAGAACCTTCTCCCGCGCGGGGAAAATCTCGGCGAGCTTGCTGCTCCAGGCCTCGCTCTTGGCCTGCTCCGGAAAGCAGCGCTCGATCAGGTCAAGCATGATCGACACGGTGACCGAGGCACCCGGCGAGGCGCCCAGCAGTGCGGCGATGGAACCGTCCTTGGCCGACACCAACTCGGTGCCAAACTGCAGGATGCCGCCCTTCTTCGGGTCCTTCTTGATGATCTGGACGCGCTGGCCGGCCACTTCCAAGCGCCAGTCTTCGGCTTTGGCTTCAGGATAGAAGCCGCGCAGGGTTTCCAGGCGGTCGTCCATCGACTGCCGGACTTCCTTGATCAGATAGCGAGTCAGATCCATGTTGTCGCGCGCGACAGCCAGCATCGGCTTGAGGTTACCCGGACGGATCGACATCGGCAGATCGAGCGGCGAGCCATGCTTGAGGAACTTGGTGGTAAAGCCGGCATACGGCCCGAACAGCAGCGACGTCTTGCCGTCCACGACGCGTGTATCCAGATGCGGAACCGACATGGGCGGCGCGCCTACCGCGGCCAGGCTGTAGACCTTGGCCTGATGCTGCTTGACGATTTCCGGCTTGTCGCAGCGCAACCACTGACCACTGACCGGGAAGCCACCGTAGCCCTTGCCTTCTTCGATATCGGACATCTGCAGCAACGGCAGTGCTGCGCCGCCAGCACCGAGGAAGACGAAGCCGGCCTTGATTTCACGATTGCTGCTGTCACGGGTGTTCTTGATCTCTACGCGCCAGCCCTTGCCGTCGCGAGCCAGTCCGGTGACCTTCTGGAAGTAGGACATCGTCACGCCGGGCTTGGCCGCCAGATACTGCAGCATCTGCCGGGTCAGCTCACCGAAGTTGACGTCGGTGCCATTCATCGCGCGGGTCGCGGCGATCGGCTCGTCCAGCGGACGGCCCGGCATCATCAGCGGCATCCACTCTTCCATGGTCGCGCGATCTTCGCTGTAGACCATGTCTTCAAAGGCGTGATGGGTCTTCAACGCATTGAAGCGGCGCTTGAGGTAATCGATATTTTTCGTGCCGCGGACAAAGCTCAGATGCGGCACTGCATTGAGGAAGTCGCGTGGGCTGCCGAAGCCTTCACGGCCGGTCAGGTAGGCCCAGAACTGCTTCGAGACTTCGAACTGGGTATTGATGGTGACGGCTTTCTTGATGTCGATCGAGCCGTCTTTGCTGTCCGGTGTGTAGTTCAACTCACAGAGACCAGCGTGACCGGTGCCGGCATTGTTCCAGGGATTCGAGCTTTCAACGGCCCCGGATTCCTGCAGTTCGACAATCTCCAGCCTGATGTTGGGATCGAGTTCCTTGAGCAGTACTGCCAGAGTCGCACTCATGATGCCGGCTCCCACCAGCACCAAATCCACGGCTTCGCTATCGTGTTGCGTCATTAACGCGTTCTCCAGAATCACAGCATTAAACTGTCACGACCGCAGTACGCGATCGCGTAGAACCACCAGCCTGGCGGCTAGAAACGGAGGAGGTTTCTATACCGCTGCTCGGGCTTGTGCCCGAAGGCAGGAACTTGAAAGCACCTACCCGCTGTCGGGAGAGCGGCTTTTGGCCTCCTCCCTCTCGCGCCTCTACTTCCCGGAGCGGGGCGACAAGCCAGGGCTCTACGGGACGCGTGCAGCGAGAAAATCCATTGCGGCTGCTGGTTGCTCAGCCAGGTCATGCTTGAAGCTCGACGGTTACACACGAACTCAGCCGCGCGCGGCCTTGATCAGCTCGATATAGGGCTCGGCCTGGCGCTGATCCGCGATCAAGGCAACGAAGTCCTGCCCATTGGCATCCTTCGCATTCAGGTCGTATCCCGCTTCGACAAAGAATCCGAGAAAACGCTCGAAATCATCGACGCGCAAACCGCGATAAGCCTTGATCAGCTTGTGCAACGAAGGCGGCGTGTCGTCAGCCGGTTCCGGCTCGAGAAACAATTTGATCGACTCGTCGCTGACTTCCTCGCCGATCACCTTCTTCTTGTCTTTACGCATGGTTTCTCCGGTTCGACGGGGCCTTTCGGGGGCGGCAGTTTACTCTGCGAGAACGACGCACTCAACGCGCCAAAGGCCGATAAGACCAAGGTCGTACACGAAAATCCGCGATTTGACCCCGATGTTGCACTCCTACAGGCCCAGCGCTATTGCCAGTGCTTATACTGCCGCTTTGCGCACATGGAGTGTCTGGGATGAAGCTTCCGCCGTTGTTCGCTGCCTGGCGTCAAACCCTGCGTTCGGGCTATGGAGTCCCGGCACTGCGCGGCGACGTCACCGCCGGTTTAACGGTCGGGATCATCGCCATCCCCTTGGCCATGGCACTGGCAATTGCGGTAGGTGTAGCGCCACAGCACGGCCTGTATACGGTGCTGGTTGCTGCACCATTGATCGCGTTGACGGGCGGGTCGCGGTTCAACGTATCCGGTCCAACCGCAGCCTTTGTGGTCATCCTGTTGCCCATCACCCAGCAGTTCGGCCTCGGCGGGCTGCTGCTCTGCACCATGCTCGCCGGGCTGATCCTGATCCTGCTCGGCCTGTTGCGCGCCGGCAGACTGATCGCGTTTGTGCCCTACCCGGTCACGCTGGGTTTCACTGCGGGCATCGGCATCGTCATCGCGACCCTCCAGCTCAAGGACATGCTCGGACTGAGCTTGAGCGAACAGCCTCAACATTACGTCGAACAACTCGGCCTGCTGGTAAGTGCGCTGCCCAGTGCCCAATGGGGAGACGCCCTTGTCGGCCTGATCAGCCTTGGCGTGCTCATCGTCTGGCCGCGCCTGGTGCCCAAGGTGCCGGGCCATCTTATCGCCCTCGTTGTTGGCGCACTGGCGGCCATGGCGCTGGAGTCGATCGGACTGACCGTCGCCACGCTTGGAGAACGTTTCAGCTATGTGGTCGATGATGTGCAGTATCCCGGCATTCCACCATTTCTTCCGGATTTTGCATGGCCATGGCTGTTGCCTGGCCCTGACGGCCAACCGCTGGTGCTGAGCTTCGAGCTGTTTCACCAACTGTTGGCGCCAGCCTTCGCCATCGCCATGCTCGGTGCCATCGAGTCCTTGCTCTGCGCGGTGGTGGCCGATGGCATGGGCGGTGGCAACCACGATCCGAACGCCGAGCTTCTGGGTCAAGGCCTTGGCAACCTGGTCGCCCCGTTGTTTGGCGGCATCACGGCGACCGCCGCTATTGCCCGCACCGCCACCAACGTGCGCGCCGGCGCCTTCTCACCACTGGCGGCGATCATTCATGCCGGTGTGGTCCTGGTGGCGATTCTCTGGCTGGCACCGCTGTTCAGTTACCTGCCGATGGCTGCCCTGGCAGCGCTGCTATTAATGGTGGCCTGGAACATGAGCGAAGCACCCCACGTCGTCAAAACTCTGCGCATAGCACCGCGCAGCGATGTGCTGGTGCTGCTGACCTGCCTGAGCCTGACGGTCCTGTTCGACATGGTGCTGGCGGTGGGCGTGGGTTTGCTGCTCGCGGCCGGGCTGTTCATCAAACGCATGAGCGAGCTGACCGATACCACACCTCTTAACCTTGGGCAGAGCCCGATGCTCAAGGACCTGCCCGAGCACGTCGCCGCTTACGCGATTCGTGGCCCGCTGTTCTTCGGCGCCGCCGAAAAGGCCTTGAGCGTGCTGCGAAAATTCAATCCAGAGGTGAAGGTTGTCATCGTCGACATCAGCGACGTGCCGATGATGGACATGACCGCCCTGGCTGCGCTGGAAAACGTCCTACTGGACTACCGCAAGCAGGGCATTGCATTGATTCTGTCCGGGAGTAATGCGCGATTGCGGCTCAAGCTGCGCCGCGCCGGCATTCACGCGCTCGAAGGACAGCTGTATCACGTGAGAGATCTGGGACAGGCCCGGGCCAAGGCCTTGCGCCTGTTACCCGAGCCAGCCGTCTGAGGGAAAAACGCCGCTTGAGCTGAAGCGTGAAACGCTTATGCAGCTCGAGCGGCCACCGGTGGTTTAACCGGCGTGCTTTTGCAGGTTGGCCATCATTTCCTTCAGCGCTTCCATGTTGTCGGCCGGATGCGCCGCGTTCTCGAAGTCGCAGATCTGCTGCCAGCTGGCGGCAACGTCCTCGGCATCAAAGCCCTTCTTCGGATCGAAACCGGCACCCAGGCTGCGCTCCCAGCGCACCTTGCCCATCCAGCCGCCACCGACCTCGAACAGACCGGAGGTTTCCTGGCATTGCTCGCTGGCGAGAAAGACCACCAGCGGGCTGACCAGCTCAGGCTTGAGCTGCTCGAAGACCTGCGGCGGGATCAGCCCCTCGGTCATGCGCGTGCCACCAGTCGGCGCAATGGCGTTGACCAGGATGTTGTTCTTGCGCCCTTCCAGGGCCAGCGTGCGGGTCAGGCCGTACAAGCCCAGCTTGGCCATGCCGTAGTTGGACTGGCCGAAGTTGCCGTAGATACCGGAGGTCGATGCCGTGAAGATCACCCGGCCATAGCCCTGTTCGCGCATGTGCGGCCAGGCGGCGCGGGTCACCTTGTAAGCGCCCTCGACGTGTACGCGGTAGACCAGATCCCAGTCGGCGTCTTCCATCTTGTGAAAGGTCTTGTCGCGCAGGATGCCGGCGTTGTTCACCACCACATCGATGCGGCCGAAGCTGTCCAGCGCGTGCTGGACGATCTTCTCACCGTCGGTCACAGAGTCATGATTGGCCACCGCAGTACCGCCGGCCTGACGGATTTCCTCGACGACGCGATCAGCAGCCGAGGCGTTGGCCCCTTCGCCCTGGGCACTGCCGCCCAGGTCATTGACCACGACCTTGGCACCATGACGGGCGAACAGCAGTGCGTGGGCACGGCCAAGGCCGCCACCAGCACCGGTCACAATGACCACCTTGTCTTCGAAGCGAATGGCGTCACTCATGGAAATTCCTCCAGCGGATTATTGTTGGATGCATTGCAAAGTCTGTGGCGAGTGTCGGCGACGCCACAGCCGGCCACAATCAAACGGCCGTGAATGAATGCCCGAACATAAGGCTGCAGGATGATTGATAGCGTCAGGGCTGCGGCAGGAACGCGCGGATTGCCTCAGCGACTCGCGACGGGGCCTCCTCCTGCGGTACATGGCCGAGGTCCTCGAACATGACCAACTCACTGCCAGCGATATCGCTCTGGAAGCGGCGCGCATTGAGCGGCGGAATCAAGCCGTCGCGCCCACCCCAGATGATCAGCGTCGGGGTCTGGATGGATGCGATTCGCTCCGTGTTATCAACGGCCGGCACCTGCTTGAAGCGTTCGCGCAGCGCCTCACGATTGCCTTCACGCAAGGTCAGCTCGTAGTAGCGGTCAACCAGCTCCGGCGTAACCTGGTCGGGATCGCCATAGACGCTGCGCGTGCTGGACTCGACCAGCCGACGCGGGAGGATGTTGGCCATCAGCGGCGCCAGCCCCGGAATGCCTGCCAGCTTGAAACCGATGGGCACCGACGTCGATTGACGGGGGTAGCCTGCCGCATCGATCAGCACCAGTCGCTCGACACGCTTCGGCTGGTCCAGCGCCATTTCCCAGGCAAGCTGGCCACCGAAACTGTTGCCGATGAGCACCGCACGTTCGACGTTCAGCCTGTCCAGCAAGGTCGAGAGAAACTCGACGTAGTGACTCATGCGGTAATTGCCGTCGGGAAAGGGGCCGGTCAAACCGAACCCCGGCAGGTCCAGGCTGATCACCCGCCGCTGCGGCTTCAGCTCCTCGACCACGCCTTCCCAGGTATGCAGGCTCGCGGAGGTGCCGTGCAGCAGCACCAGCGGAACGGGGTCGTCACGCCGCCCCTCGTCACGAACGTGCACCTGCATGCCGGATATCTCGATGAACCTGGACGGCTCCGGTGCCCAGCGTTCGGTCAGGCTTTCGACCGACCGTGGCGGCGCCCAGCTGAGTGCCACCAGCACCGCCACGGCCAGGACAAGCAATACAACTACAGCTGCCACGAGTTGCAGAACGATTTTCACCGGTTGTCCTTGTTTGCAGAATGCGTCCGTGATCTTAGGCGGAGTCACTTCACTCGGCAAAGCAGCCCTCTGATCAGCACAGCGGTGTTTCTGCCAATCGCAACGGCCTTCACGCAAGCGGTGCCCGAGCATAGTCGGTGATCAGCCGCGGCAGGTTCTCCAGCGACTCGGTGCACTGCGCGGCACCCAGCTGCAAGGCTTCTTTCGGCATACCGAACACGACACAGCTGGCTTCGTCCTGGGCGACCGTACGCGCGCCAGCCTCGCGCATGGCCAGCAGCCCACGGGCGCCGTCGTCGCCCATCCCGGTCATGATCACGCCCAAGGCGTTATGCCCGGCATGGCGGGCGACGGAGCGAAACAGCACGTCCACCGAAGGCTTGTGCCGGTTGACCGGTGGCCCGTCGAGCACCTCGACGAAATATTGCGCGCCACTGCGCTTGAGCTGCATGTGTTTGCCGCCCGGCGCCACCAGCGCCAGCCCGGAGCGAACCCGATCCAGATGGCGGGCCTCGCGCACCTCGATTTGGCAAAGGCTGTCGAGACGTTGGGCGAATGCGGCGGTGAATTTTTCCGGCATGTGCTGAACGATGACGATGCCCGGTGAATCGACGCGCAGCTGCTTGAGCACCAACTCCAGCGCCTGAGTGCCGCCGGTGGACGTGCCCAGCGCCACGACCCGGTCGGTGGTGGTCAGGGCACCGCCGCCGGCCGGCTCCGCCGGACGCGACTGGGCCGTAATCGTCGGGGCGCGGACCGTTGCCATCCGCGGCCTGGTCGCGGCGGCCTGCTGGATCTGTTTGATCAGGTCACTGGAGAGCTGCAAAAGACTGTCTTTGAGACCGAGCCGCGCTTTGGTGAAGACGCCCACGGCGCCCGCCGCGAAGGCTTCAAGCGTGATGGCCGCGCCGGCCTCGGTCAGGGTCGAACAGATGATCGTCGGCGTCGGCCGCTCAGCCATCAGTTTGCGTAGAAAGGTAATGCCATCCATGCGCGGCATCTCGACGTCGAGCACCAGCACATCGGGCCAGTTGCGCTGCATCTTTTCCAGCGCGAACAGCGGATCGGCGGCCTGCCCGATCACCTCGATGTTCGGGTGGTTTTCCAGGCACGCGGACAACACCTGTCGCACCAGCGCCGAGTCATCGACGATAAAGACCTTGATCATGCGGTGCCCTCCAGCAATTGAGGGGGAGTGAAGGACTGGCAGATCAGGCGCCCGTCCCGGCCGTCGGCCGTCAACCGCCGATAACCCAGGCCACCAAGATCTTGCTCGTCGGCGCTCCAACCGAGCAACGCGAACTGCTCTCGCGCAAAGGCGATGTTCATGCGCCCGATCTGGACGGTGCCATGCCTGCCCGGCTGCAGGCAGGAGCCGCCGCCGTAGAGACCTTTGCGATACTCACCCGGCACAGTGCGGTGACGAGCCATGTCCTGCTGCAGACGGACAAACACTGCCTCACCGCTACGCGTGTCGTCCTGCTCGAAGGCGCCACCGGGCACCACGAAATGGCTCACGGCAAGCAGCCGACGCCGGGGATGCCAAAGCACGACGGCCACGCACGAGCCGAGCAGCGTCACCACCGGCTCGGGATGCTGGCCGAACAGGTATTCACCCGGCATGAGAAAACGGGGCGCGGTCATAGACGCTGAAACACCGAAGCCGCGACGCTGCGCAACGGCAGACCGAAGCCATGCAGGCTTTCGGCATGACCGATGAACAGCAAGCCACCCGCACGCAGGCGCTGGATCAGGCGGGCAACGATGGCGCGCTTGTCCTCGGCATTGAAATAGATGAGTACGTTGCGCAGAAAGATTACGTCGTAGCTGCCAATGTCGTCGGGTAATGGCCGCATCAGATTGAGTTCACGAAAGCGCACCCGCTCGCGCAAACCCTGGGCGAGGCGAAAAGCCCCTTCGTGGTCACCGATACCGCGCAGGCAATGGCGCTTCAGCCAGCCGGGCGGAAAATTGCTCGACTCATCCAGTGGATAGATCGCGGCCTCGGCCTTTTCCAACACCGTGCGACTGAGGTCGCTGCCGAGGATCGACCAGTCAGCCGGCCCATGCTCGGCCAGCACCATGGCCAGGGTGTAGGGCTCCTCGCCTGACGAACAGGCGGCGCTCCAGATTCGCAGCGGCTCGCGCCGGCCGTCCAGCCAGCGGGCAAGAAACTGGAAATGCTGCGGTTCGCGGAAAAAGTAGGTTTCGTTGGTGGTCAGCAGGTCGATCACCAGCCGCTGCTCGGCCTGCTTCGTCGGGTCCTTGAGCAGCAACAGGTAGTCGCGGTAGCTGCTCAGGTTCAGCGCGCGCAATCGGCGCATCAGGCGACCGGCCACCAACGGCCGCTTGCTGTCGCTCAAGTGGATACCAGACGCCTCGACCATCAGCTGCTGCAGGAAGCGAAACTCCTGCTCGCCCAGCACCGGCAGGCTTGACGTCGGCATGCTCAACTCGCCTGCGCCATCGCCTGGCTGATCTGCAGGATGTCATCCAGCGACAACACCTTGCGCACGTCCAGAATGATGGTGAAGCCGCGCTCGTCACGCGCCATGCCGGCGATGAATTCGGTACGGATTCCAGCGCCGAATGCCGGTGCGGGCTCGACATCGGCAGCCTGGATGTCTAGTACCGCGTCGACTGCATCGACCACCAGGCCGATGCGTTGCAGCGATTCGTTCAGCTCCAGTTCGATGATGACGATGCAGGTCCGCTTGCTCGGCAACGTGCGTTCCATACCGAAGCGCGCCGCCAGGTCCAGCACCGGTACTACATTGCCGCGCAGGTTGATCACCCCGTGGATGCACGCCGGCATCATCGGCACGCTGGTGATCTGCCCGTACTCGATGATCTCGCGCACCAGATCAATGGGCAGCGCGTAGCGTGCCTGGCGCACCCGGAACGACAGGTGCTGGATGTCAGCCGGTGCGGTGCTGGCAGCACCGCTAACCTGTGGAAGGTTCATCTGCGCCCCCTTATGTGAAGCTGACGAACTGGCCGTCATCAGCCATGGCGGTCGGTTTGCGGATGCTGCGCACCGAACGGTTGCTGCTGGGCTTGACGCTGGGCGCCTGTGGCTGGCGACCAAGGCCCTGAGCGGCCCCATCGCGCGCATCGAGACGGAAGAAGCCGATCAGCTCAAGCAGTTGCGAGGCCTGGGCGTTCATCTCCTCGGAAGTGGCAGCCAGCTCTTCGGACGCCGAGGCGTTCTGCTGGGTGATCTGGTTCATTTGACCCATGGCGATGTTGATCTGACCGGCGCCGGTGCTCTGCTCCTGAGAAGCCGCGGTGATCTCCTGCACCAGGTCCGAGGTCTTCTGAATGTTCGGCACGATATCGTCGAGCAGGCGCCCGGCCTGCTCGGCCAGCTGCACGCTGCTGCCCGCCACGCCACCGATCTCCTGCGCGGCGACCTGACTGCGCTCGGCGAGCTTGCGCACCTCGGCAGCCACTACCGCAAAACCCTTGCCATGGTCACCGGCACGCGCCGCCTCGATGGCCGCGTTGAGCGCCAGCAGGTTGGTCTGGTAGGCGATGTCATCGATGATGCCGATCTTGTCAGCGATCTGCTTCATGGCAACGACCATGTCACGTACGGCGCGGCCACCGGCCACGGCGTCGTTCGCGGCCTTGCCGGCAATGCTGTCGGTGATCTTGGCACTTTCGGTATTCTGCGCGATCGACGCGGACATCTGCTCGACCGAGGCGGTGGTCTGCTCGACGCCGGCCGCCTGCTCGCTGGCCGCCTGGCTCAGCGATTGCGAAGTAGCGCTGACTTCCTCCGAGGCCGAAGACAACGAGTCGGCGGCGCTGCGCACATCGCCCATGACGCTGCGCAGACGCTCGGTCATGTTCTGCATGGCGTTGAGCAGCTGGCCGGTTTCATCCCTGCTATCGGACTCGACCTGGATGCCGAGATCGCCAGCGGCGAGCGAGTCAGCCACTGACACCGCGCGGTTGAGCGGTCGGGTGATGCTGCGGGTCACCAGGATACCGATGCCGAAGCCGAGCACGGCGGCGATGATCACCAGCGCGATCATTTGGGTGCGCGAGTCAAGGTAGATGCCGGTAATTTGCTCGTTGGCCTCTTTGGCACGCGAAACCTTGCGCTCGACCAGCGCGGTCAGCAGGTCGTCGGCCTTGTTTCCGGTGTCACGCAGTTGCGGCAGCATCACCGTCAGTTCGTCGGCCGGGCGCACCTCGCTGGACGTCTCGCGCAACTTGAGCACCTGCTCGACGATCTGCACATAAGCGGCCATCGGCTCGCTGAGCGCCTCGAACTGGGCGATGCCCTCGGCAGTCACGAAGCTCGGGCGGGTGAGCTCGATGAACTCGTACATCTTGTCGATCGCGCCGCGGGTCTGGCGAATGGCGAAATCACGCTCCTCCAGACTGGTCGCCAGCATGCTCGAGCGCAGGCCACGGCCGACATAGACCAGCTGCACGTTGGCCGACTGAATGTTGTTCAACGCGATCAACTCGCGGTCATACATCTGGTCCGACAGCTCGTTGACCTGCTCGAGTTTATGGATACCCAGCGTGCCGACCGTGACGGTCATCGCCACCACGATCAGAAAGCCCGCGATCAGACGCGTCCCTATTTTGAAGTTACCGAATACATTCATGGGTGTTTCTCCTTACTGGCCTGCGAGGTCCTGGCGGGGTTGGCTGATGCGCTGGGCAGCAGGATTCGCGTCGACGTGGTTTTGCAGGTAACGGAACAGACTGGGTATATCCAGGATCAGGGCGACCTGCCCAGTTCCCAGGATGGTGGAGCCACCAATGCCTTGCAGGTGCTGGAACAGCTGCCCGAGCGGCTTGATGACGGTTTGCAGTTCACCGTGAAGGTGATCGACGATCAGCCCGGCCTGTTGCCGGCCCTGGCTGACGACAATGACGTTGCGACGTTTGCCGTGGCTTTCCGGCAGGTTGAAGTGGGCCGCCAGTGACAGGCAGGGCAACGGCTTGCCACGCAGATTGAGGTAGCCGTACGCGCCTGAACTCAGCTGCTCGGCGTCCATCTCCAGGCACTCGGTGACCATGTCCAGGGGGATGACGAAATAGTCATCACCGAGGCTGACGAGAAAGCCGTCGATGATCGCCAGGGTCAGCGGCAAGCGGATGCGGAAGGTGCAGCCCTGCCCCTCTTTTGAATCGATCTCGATGGTGCCGCGCAAGGCATCGATGGCGCTGCGCACCACGTCCAGCCCCACGCCCCGGCCGGACAGGTCGGAGACGCTCTCGGCAGTGGAGAAACCGGCGGCGAAGATCAGCGCCTGGATATCGGCCTCGGGAAGGTTCGCCTGGGCATCGATCAGGCCACGGGCAATAGCTTTTTCGCGGATACGTGCAGTGTTGAGCCCGCGCCCGTCGTCGGCCACTTCGATCACGATCATCCCCGACTCGTGATAGGCGTCCAGGCGCAGATGACCCTCGACCGTTTTGCCGGCGGCGACTCGGCCCTCGGCCGATTCGATACCGTGGTCGATGGCGTTGCGCACCAGGTGCGTCAGGGGGTCGGCCAGCTTGTCGATGACCGCCTTGTCGAGTTCGGTGTCGGCGCCACGAATCTCCAGGCGGATGTCCTTGCCCAGTTGCTGGCTGACGTCACGCACCACACGCTGGAAGCGGTTGAAGGTGTCGCCGATCTCGATCATGCGCAGCTTTAGCGCGGCCTCGCGGATCAGCTCGACGTGCTGGTTGACCGTCTGGGTGCTCTCGATGCACCCCGCGTCGCCATGCGAACGGGCGCGCAGCTGTGCGCCGGCGGCGCTGATGACCAGCTCACCGACCAGGTTGATCAGCTCGTCCAGCTTGTTGGCTGCTACACGGATCAGGCTGCTTTCCTGGCTGCGCTTGTCGCGCGCCACCTGCTGCTTGGCCAGGGCGGCGTTGACCACCTGGGGCGCGACGATGCCTTCATTGACCAACACCGTCCCCAGCGGCGGCTTGACCTCGACCGTTTCCGCGGCCTGCAGGGCCAGGCCTTCTTCCAGTTCGCGCTCGGTCAACAGACCACTGGCGACCAGAATCCGGCCGATCTGCGCGTCCGTTTCCGGCAAATCGTGGATCAGCTGCAGGTAGTCTTGCAGCTCACTGGACGGCGGCAGGATGCGCAGGGTGCAGAAGTCCTCGATGAACTCGAAGACTTCTTCGATCTCGGCCTTGCCGGCCGGGGTGCACAGCGCAATTTCCAGCCCCAGGTAGCAGCTCTCGGGCTGCAACTCGGCCAGCGACGGCAGCGATTGCGTAATCGTCTGCAGATGCAGGATGTCGCCCAGTCGGCCCAGGAAGCGGACAAACGAGCTGGGCTCGAAGCCGTTGCGCAGCAGATCGGCGTGAAACCGCAAGGAAATGTGCCAGGCGCCATCGGCTTCGCAGCTGGCGCAGCGCTCCAGCTGACCGCGGCTGTTGCAACTGTCCTCGGGCAGCATGACGACCGGAATGTGGTGCATCGGCGGCGGCGCGTCGGTGCAACTGGCGAGCTCGGCCAGCAGCGGTTGCTGGCGACTGTCGTCGACCAGTAGCTCGCCCTTGTCGGTGTCGATCAGCTCGATCATCGCGCTGATCTCATCCAGGCAACGCAGCATCAGCGAGATCAGTGCCGGCGACAGGCTCTGCGCCCCGTCACGCACCGCCATCAACAGGTTTTCCAGATGATGGGTAAAGCCCACCAGCGGCCCCAGCGAAAACAGGCCCGCCGAACCCTTGAGCGTGTGCATTGCGCGGAACAGCCCGTTGATCGCCTCTTCGTCGGTCGGGCACTCGTCGAGCAGCAGCAGGTACTCTTCTGCCTGCTTGGCCAGGTCACGGGCCTCTTCGACAAAGCTCAGCAGCAGCTGGCTCCATTGTTCGCCATCAAGCATCACGGTTTCCTTTCAGCGATGGGCCAGTAGGACGTCGGGGTACAGGGTTTCCAGGCGCAACAGCTCGAGCACCTCGGTCACCGCGGCGGCCGGACCCTGCACCTTCAAACTGCCGCCGGCCGCCTCGAAATGACGCTGGGTCGCGAGCAGCAGCTGCGCCCCGGCGGTGTCGAGGTCTTCCAGCGCTTCGAGGTCGAGCAGACAGGGGTGCGCCTCCGGCGTGGCCAGCATGCTCAGCAAAGTCGTGTGCGCCTCGCCGACCTCGTAGATGGTCAGGCTGCCGGTCAGGCAGAGCCGGGTCGGCTCCACGCTGCGGTCGTAGGTGATTTCAAGCATGTCAGCCGACCAGCTTTTCGACGGCCGTCAGCAGTTGCTGCGGCTGGAACGGCTTGACGATCCAGGCTTTCGCCCCGGCCGCCTGGCCCTCGGCCTTCTTGCCCTGCTCGCTTTCGGTGGTGAGCATGACGATGGGGGTAAAGCGGTACGCCGCGTTGGCCTTGACCGCCTTCACCAGGCCGATGCCATCGAGGTTCGGCATGTTCACGTCGCTGATGATCAGGTTGATCTTCTGCCCGTTGAGCTTGGTCAGCGCGTCCTTGCCATCAACGGCTTCGATAACCTGATGGCCCGCGCCGGTGAGGGTCATCTTCACCAGCTGGCGCATGGAGAGCGAGTCGTCGACGATGAGAATGGTCTTGGCCATGTGATGCTCCTTGTTGAATCAGAAAAAGGTCACGTCGTCGCCGGAGCTCTTGCTACGGGTTTTGCCGTGGCGCTCCTCGTCGGTGGTGAAGTGCTGGTGCAGCTCGCGCAGCCAGCGCTTCGGGTCGCTCACGCTGCCATCGCCGACGCGCACGGCCTGATCCAGGCGTTGCATGTCGTGCTGCAGGTGGTCGAGCATCTGGTCGGTGCGGTCCTGGAACTGCAGGCTGACGACGATCTCCTCGATGGTCGCCTGGGTGACGCGGGTCTCCTGCTGCAGCTGCAGCGAGGTGACCGAGAGTTCGTTGAGGCTCTGTCCCAACCCCTGCATGACGTCGCCCGCCACGCTGTCGAGGTAGCTGAGGTTGTCGCGCTCGCTGGTGGTCAGTTCGCCGGCCGCGGTCACAGTGGCGCGAATCGCCTGGTTGATCTCGCTGACCTTGTTGCCCATCTGCTGGCCGGTCTCGGCCGACAGCGTCGACAGCTTGCGCACCTCGTCGGCGACCACCGAGAAACCACGGCCGTAGTCGCCGGCACGGGCCGCTTCAATCGCGGCATTGAGCGCGAGCAGGTTGGTCTGGCTGGCAATGTCCTGCACGTGCTTGGCCATGGACTGCAGTTCTGCGGCGTACCCGTTGAGGTCGGCGATAGTGCCCAGCAATTCAGCCTTGCGGCCGCTGGCGGCATGGAACGCCGAGGTCACTTCGTTCAAGCGGTTCTGTGCCTGACGCAGGCTGCTGGCCATACCATCGCCGCCGATCACGTTGTCCGACTTACTCAGGGTCTGGCTGAGCCGATCCGACAATCCGGCGAAGTGTTCGAACAGCTGGCGCACACTGTTTTGCTGGATGTCACGCACCTGCCCGAGGTTCTTGTCCCAGGTCGGTAACACGGCATTGAGCAGCGGCTCCACCGCTGGGGCGGCAGCCGGCGCTGCGACCACTGGCTCGGAGTTGATCGCCGCGCGAGACGCTCGCGGCTTGAGAAAGACTGCCGCAGCCACGCAGACAGCGCTGCCCGTGCCAGCGATCCAGGGCGAGCCCAGGGCCAGGCCAGCGAGCCCGGTGGCGATTCCAATCCAGAGTGCAGGGTAGGCAAACACAGTGCGGCCTCGCAGGGCAGAGTCGAATGACCGGCACGATAGGCAGCCGCCATCAACGGCGGTATCAGGCAAAACCCTAGGCGGCCCTAGGGTGTCCTAAGGTGTCGGAGCCCTAAAGTTTCCGCCGCCGCTGCCGGGGCATGCATACGCCGCCTTACCTCATCATCCGGCTGCACGTTGCGAGGAACTGCGCGCGGACTAGGCTGAATAGAGCGCTCGCGCAGAAAAACAGCTACCCCTGGGGGCGCCGCACACAGCGGCACCCATCGACCACAGGTAACAGTTCTCAAATGACGGAGCGTGTATCGGACATCGCTGACCGGCTAGGCCCTTCCCCGCAGTTGTTGCGCTGGATGCCCTGGGCCATCGCTACGCTGCATGCGGCTTTTGTGCTGCTGGGCGGCTTGTTGATGGGTGCTCAGCCCTCGGTGGCCATCGTCTGGAGCCTGCTGGCGCTGCTGTTGTCTTCGGCGCTGTGGTCGCTGGCCATCCAAGTCATGCTCCGTTCGATGCGGGCGCAACAGTCAGCTGTCGCCGGAGCTGCAAGCACCCGCGACGCGGACGTTGCTCCTTCGCCGCCAGCCGAGCCGACCGCCACCTATTCGCCGCGGATTTACGAGCGGATGGTCGCCAGCCTGCCCGATGGCGTGGTGATCATTCGCAGCGGACAGGTCCGCTTCTGCAATGCGGCGGCCGGCAGCCTGTTCGATCCGAAAGGCGAGGCTCCCTCGGTCACTGGCGAATGGCAGCCCTACATTGCCCCGCATCTGCGGGCACGCGAAACCGAGCGACTGGACCGCCTGCAGTGCGGCGTGATCAGCCCGCTGTGCTTTCGACACGTCATCCTGCTGCGCGTCGACGGCACCCCGTTTCAGGCCGAAGTATGCGAGCTGCTACTGGAAAACGACGGGTACCATGATGTGCTCCTGCTGCTGCGTGACATCAGCGAATCGGAGCGAATGCAGCGCGAGCTGGAACAGGCCAACCAGCGGCTGCAACATCTGTCGCAGCGGCTGATGGAGGTGCAGGAAAGCCAGCGCCGCCAGCTCGCCCGCGACCTGCATGACGACATCGGCCAGCAGCTGACCGCCCTCAAGCTGCACCTGCAGCGGCTGCGCTTGTCATTGGCCCATGAACCGGCGCTGGCCAAGCTGGCCGGCCAGCTCAGTGATGCCGCCGACGAGGCGCTGGGCAAGGTTCGCAGCCTGTCGCTGGCACTGCATCCCCTGCAGCTCGAGACGCTCGGGTTGCAGGCTGCCGTGCAGTGGCATCTGTCGCGCTTCCTCGAAGCTGCGCACACCCGTTGGTCGCTTAAGCTCGAGGGCAAAACGGTCGACCTTTCTCCCGATGTCGCCCTGGTGGCGTTCCGCATCGTTCAGGAAGCGGTGAACAACGTTGCCCGCCATGCCTGCGCCGGCCGTGTGGACGTGCTCATCTGCCGCACAGACGATGCCCTGCGCGTCGAAATCATTGATGACGGCGTCGGCTTCGACGTTCGAGCGGCTCGCACACGCGCTCAAAGTCTGGGCCTGACCAGCATGGAGGAACGCGCCGCGGCGTTGAGTGGAGAATTGAACATAGCCAGCCTCAGCGGGGTCGGCACACGGGTAACCATGCAGCTGCCGATCGTAGCTGCATGTCCGCACACTGGAGTAAAGGCATGAAACGGGTAGCACTGATCGACGATCATGGACTGGTCAGAGCGGGCCTGCGGGCGCTGGTGCAGGACCAGCCGGGATACGAGGTGGTGGCCGAAGGGGCCGACGGCAGCGAAGTGCACGGCATTCTTTCCCGCCTCAAGCCGGACATCCTGCTGCTGGACATCAGCATGAAGCACATGAGTGGCCTGGACGCCCTGCGTCAGTGGCGCACAGAGTTCCCGGACGTACAGATTCTGATCCTGTCGATGCACACCACGCCGGACTACGTCTTGCAGGCGCTGCGCCTGGGCGCCAGCGGTTACCTGCTCAAGGACGCCGCCGCGCAGGAACTTGAGCTGGCACTGAGGGCGCTGTCGCGCAACGAGTCCTACCTCAGCCCCGGCATCGCGCAAACGGTCATCCAGTCGGCGGTGATCGAAGGCGGCCAGCGCGCCGAGCCTGCTGCCGCGCAGCTGACGCCACGCCAGATCGAAATCCTGCGGCTGATCGTGCGCGGCGTGTCGACCCGTGAGATTGCGAGCGGCCTGGGCCTGAGCGTGAAGACTGTCGATGCGCACCGGGCGCAGATCATGGATCGGCTCAAGCTGCGCGACGTGCCTTCGCTGGTGCTGTATGCGCTGCGCAAGGGCCTGGTGAGCGAAGAGGACTGAGCCGGTGGCAACGCCAGCAGCCCAGTCGGAAGGTCTAAAAAGGCGCGACGGGCCGATTGGTTAATTTTCAGCCAACCCGCCGCATGCCACGCGGGGCGCGGCCTGGCGTTTCGTTTCCCCACGTTATCCACAGAGCGCCCCACAAGAATACTGAACAACTCACAGCGGCATTTCGACGTGTCAGAGGAAGCGAACAGTCAAGCGAAAATGCTCATCGAACAATCACTTATAGGCGGATCGCAAATACTGATCAGTAAGTGATCAGTTACCGCAACGCCAATGCATCCGCGGCGTTCAGACATTCACCAATAGGTTATCCACAGAAAGCTGCACAGCCGTCGGGGATAAGTATTCTCCAAGCTATCGAAGCGATCAGGAAAACCTACGAGGCGGCTCCCCGCGACACGCTTAGGCTTGTCTTCACACCCCAAGGAGCCGCCGCCATGTCCAGCCTGGAAATGATTCAGACCCTGTTTGCCAACTATGCGCTGGGAATCAGCGGTGCCTGCATTGGCGAGCCCTGCTGAGACTTGGCCAGGCGGGACCATGGCGTTACGCTGCCTGCCGTTCAACCTGACGGAGTCGATGATGTCCCTGCGTTCGATATGCGTGTTCTGCGGCGCCAGTACTGGCCATGATCCAATCTACCGAGAGGCGGCCGAGAATTTGGGCCAGACGTTGGCCGAACGCGGCATCCGGCTGGTCTACGGCGGCGGTGCGGTCGGCCTGATGGGAGTGGTAGCCGATGCCGCGATGGCGGCTGGCGGTGAGGTCATCGGGATCATTCCCCAGAGCCTCAAGGACGCCGAGGTCGGCCACACCGGACTGACACGGCTGGAGGTGGTCGACGGCATGCATGCGCGCAAGGCGCGGATGGCCGAGCTCTCGGATGCCTTCATTGCGCTTCCGGGCGGCCTCGGCACGCTCGAAGAGCTGTTCGAGGTCTGGACCTGGGGACAGTTGGGCTACCACGGCAAACCGCTTGGCCTGCTCGACACGAATCAGTTCTACAGCAAGCTCAGCCACTTTCTCGACCATCTGGTGGACGAGGGCTTCGTCAAGGCTCCACACCGCGGCATGCTCCAGCGCAGCGACTCGCCCGAGGCGTTGCTGAAGCTCCTCCACGACTGGCAGCCGAGCGCCGAGACGCGCTGGGGCAAGCGCGCACCGGCGTAAGTGCTCGCCGCCCGGCCTGTACAGAAAACAACCAGATCTGTGCAGGCAGCGTGCTCCGTGGCTTGCAATGGGTTCGCCGATGGTTATCCACAGCACCCTCCACAGTAACCGGGGATAACTAGAAGAAGCCCACCAGGCGAGGCGGCAAACATACCCGAAAAGCCTTGCATAACCTTTGCTGCCGTGCAGTCTTACAGCCCACAAGCGGTTCGATCAAAAAACGACCAAACCGCTGCAAGCCTCGTGATTCATGGCGTACAGCCTTCAACCCAAAGCTTATCCACAGAACGCCTAACAGATATCCGGGATAACCTCATCAGCGGAAAGCTGCACCCTCGCCAACAACGAACTTCCCTGGGGACAACGCCTCCAATCGCATAGGCCTACTCAAGGAACCTCTCATGTTGTCCCGGTCAGCTGCTGTCATCCCGCGCCCTCATTCAACTCGCCTGTTGATGTCGGTGCCGCTCCAATGATGAGCTTCCTCGCCATGGTGTTGGCGGCTTTCGTCTGCTTTGCGCTGGTTTTTTTCATCAAGCAACGACAGTACAACCACCCAGCCCTGCGCCTCCCCTACGCGCTGAAGCAGCCGCTGTTCCAACCCAGCGAACGTGAGCTGCTAGAGCTGTTGCAGGCGGCGATGGGCGAGCGTTTCGTCATCCTTGCCAAGGTGCGCCTGGCGGACGTCGTCGACGTGACCGCCATCCCGCGCCGTTCGCACTGGTACCGGGCAGTCAACCGCATTTCGGCAGCCCGCTTCGATTTTCTGCTATGCGACAGGACGACATTGGAGCCGCAATGCGCCATCGAAATGGAACCGGCAAACGCGGCCAATACCTTTGTCGATGAACTGTGTCAGACCATCGGCCTGCCGCTGGTTCGCCTGTCGGCGGAAACGGCGCGCGCCTATGACCGGCTGCGTGCCGCCGTCGAGCAGGCCATTGAAACTCGGCCATAGGCAGCTAGGCACGCCACGACCGCCGCAGGGAGCTGTGATTATTCGGCTCGCCGGTGATCGAATCGCGGCGGGTTTCGCGCGACAATCGCAGGGCAGCGGCCCTACATAATGCCGCGCCCTTTCCCGGAGACACCCCGCTCGTGAGCACCCCATGCCGTTGAAAGCCCGCCTGCAGGCGCTGTTCGGGCTTGCTTCTCGTCTGATAAGCCGTTACCCCGGAACCTTTGCACTGTTCGGTTTCTGCTCGGGCCTGGCCAGTTTCGTGCTGGTTGAACGTCAGGCCGGGTTAGCCAAGTTCATCGCCGCGCTGATGTTGGTCAGCTGGCTCTGGCTGATGCTGGAAAAAAGTCTGCGCACCGGCCTGGAACGTCGCCTCGGCTGGAAGGTGCCGCCGCCGCTGCTGCGTTACGTGACGCAGATGGTCCACCAGGAAAGCCTGTTCTTCATCATTCCCTTCTTCTTTATCACCACCACCTGGAACAGCGGCCAGGCCGCATTCACCGTGCTGCTGGGCGTGGCAGCACTGGTCTCGCTGGTTGACCCGCTCTATTACAAGTGGCTGGCGCCGCGACGCTGGGTCTACCTGGCTTTTCACGCGCTGACACTGTTCGCCGTTCTGCTGACTGCGCTGCCGATCATCTTTCACCTGTCGACACCGCAGACCTACCTCTGGGCATTGGGCATCGCCGTGGTGCTGGCCCTGCCGAGTCTCGGCGGGTTGTTCACCTCATGGAACTGGAAAAGCGTGCTGGGGATACTGTCTCTCGCCGCCGTGGTCGGCCTGGCCGGCTGGCTGGGACGCACCTGGGTGCCGCCGGCGACGCTCTGGCTGACGGATGTTGCAGTGACCATGACCCTCGACGATGAGTCGCGCAAGCCTGGCAATCGCCTGCGTGAACTGACCAGCCAACAGCTGCATGGCAATGGCCTCTATGCGTTCACCGCGATCAACGCGCCGCGCGGCCTGAAAGAGCGCATCTATCATGAGTGGACACACAACGGACGACGAGTCGATCGTATTCCCCTGGAGATCAGTGGCGGCCGGGATGCCGGCTACCGCGCATGGACTCACAAGCGCAACTTCCCCGCGCAGGCCCAAGGTAAATGGCGCATACGGGTGATGACCGAGGCCGGCCAGATGATCGGCATGCTGCGCTTCGAGGTCGTCGAGTGAACCGCTGAAGCCAGGCGGCACTCGAACGGCAAAGGGCGTCCGCTACTGGCAAGGGAGGAATGCATGGAATGGTGGGACATCTTGAGCCGCACCGTCGCCTCGGAATTCTCCGACATCCCTGACTTCGAACATGCGATTCGCGTCACCGTACGGCTGGTTCTGGCCGCGTTTCTGGGGGGTGTGCTCGGCTACGAACGGGAATACAAGGGCAAGGCTGCCGGCCTGCGAACCCACATGCTGGTGTCGCTCGGCGCTGCCCTCTTCGTGCTGGTGCCCCTCGAAGCAGGAATGCCCATCGAGGACCTCTCACGCGTCATGCAGGGCATTGTCACCGGCATTGGCTTTCTTGGCGCCGGCACTATTCTCAAGGGAAGCTCGGTTCAGGACGTCAAAGGCCTCACCACCGCCGCCGGCATCTGGCTGACCGCCGCCATCGGGGTTGCCACGGGGCTGGGTCACGAATCAACCGCGGTGATGACCACGGCCTTCGCACTGGTGATCTTTTTGCTGATGCCTCGCCTGGAGCAGCATGCGGCGCATAGGTCAGCCGGTGCCGAAAAGAAGGGGCGTGATCAGGATGACGCCCCATGACAACCGCCTGCAGCTTTCCTTCAGGAGTAGATCATGCATAACCGTTACGCTTACCTGACCACCGGAGCGCTGATGCTTGGTCTGGCCGGCTGCGGCGATACCGCCACACTGCCAGTCGAAGCCGGCTACGGACCGGACCCAGCGCTGCCCGCACCAAACAAGACGCTGATCCCGACTGTCAACATCGCCGAAGCCACCGGATGGCCTGAGGGCCGCACTCCACAAGCGGCCGCCGGACTGCAGGTTCGAGCATTCGCCGACAACCTCGACCACCCGCGCTGGCTCTACGTGCTGCCCAATGGCGACGTGCTCGTGGCCGAAAGCAATGCGCCCGCAAAACCGGACGACGGCCAGGGCATTCGTGGCTGGATCATGAAAAAGGTCATGGCGCGGGCGGGCTCCGGCGGCGAGAGCGCCGACCGTATTACGCTGCTGCGTGACCGCGATGGTGACGGCACGCTCGAAGATCGCTCGGTATTTCTCGAGGGATTGCACTCACCGTTCGGCATGGCGCTCATAGGCGATCAGCTGTATGTCGCCAACACGGATGCTCTGGTGCGCTTCCCCTATAAACAAGGCGCTACCCGCATCGACGCGGCGGGTGAGAAAGTCGTCGACCTGCCCGCAGGGCCGATCAATCATCACTGGACCAAGAACGTCATCGCCAGCCCGGACGGATCACGGCTGTACGTCACCAGCGGCTCCAACAGCAACGTTGCCGAGAACGGCATGGAAGCGGAAGAAAACCGCGCCGCCATTCTCGAAGTTGACCCGCAGAACAAAACGCTGCGGCTGTTCGCCTCCGGCCTGCGCAACCCCAATGGCCTGGCGTGGCAACCCGACAGCGGCAAACTGTGGACCACAGTGAATGAGCGCGACGAAATCGGCAGCGACCTGGTGCCGGATTACATGACCTCTGTACAGGACGGTGGCTTCTACGGCTGGCCCTACAGCTATTACGGTCAGCACGTCGACGAGCGAGTCAAGCCGCAACGCCCAGATCTGGTGGCCAAAGCCATCGTGCCCGACTATGCGCTTGGCGCACACACAGCCTCTCTCGGCCTGACCTTCTATGAAGGGTCGCTGCTGCCGGAGCACTACCGACACGGTGCTTTCATCGGCCAGCATGGTTCATGGAACCGCAAGCCGCGCAGTGGCTATAAAGTGGTTTTCGTACCTTTCAACAATGGCGAGCCGGACGGCACTGCCCAAGACGTGCTGACCGGCTTTCTCAACGAGGATGAGCAGGCCATGGGTCGCCCGGTAGGCGTGGCAGTGGACAAGGCCGGCGCGCTGTTGGTGGCTGATGACGTCGGTAACGTGATCTGGCGGGTAACACCGAGCCGCCGGTAAAGGGTGCGAATCGCGACCGGGCCCTGCCGGTCGCGCCAGGCCTGGTCAGAGAATGACCGGCAACGGACGTACCAGCCGGATCTCTTCAGGCGACAGCTCGACACCATAGGCCAGCACTTCGACGCCCGCCTCCACAGCATCCCGCAGCGCGGCGGCGTAGCGCGGGTCGATCTCGCCAGCAGGGCGCACGGCCTCGATACCAGTGAGGTTGACGCAATACAGTTGTACTGCCCGTAGGCCCTGACGCGCCAGCACCGCCAGTTCGCGCAAATGACGAGCGCCGCGGTCCGTCACCGCATCGGGAAAGGCCGCAACAGCCGTATCAGCGAACCCCAGGGTCACGCTTTTGACTTCAACGAACGCCGGCCCGGTGGGATAGTCGAGCCGAAAGTCCACGCGGCTGTTTTCGAGCCCGCAGGCCACCTCCCGCTTGAGCGCGGTGAAGCCGTTCAATTCCCCAATCAAGCCTGCCAGCAGGGCTTCTTCGACCAGTCGATTAGCGCGTGCCGTGTTGACGCAGGCTAGGCGCCCCTGCGGCGTTTCCACCAGCTCCCAGGTTCCCGGCAGCTTGCGCTTGGGATCGTTGTTGCGCTGGAACCAGACGCGCGCGCCCTCGCCCATGCAATTGAGCATTGAGCCGGTGTTCGGGCAATGAATGCACAGCTCGTCACCCGCATCGGTGACCACGTCGGCAAGGAAGCGTTTGTAGCGCCGAATCAGGCGTCCCCGCTCGAGCGGCGTCGAGAACTGCATCAGCCTTTCCAGCTCTGCAAACCGCGGGCAATGCGTTCCACCGCCTGCTCCAGCCGGGGCAGATCCTGGGTGTAGGCGAAACGTACATGGTGACCGGCCTGGTGCCGTCCGAAATCCAGCCCGGGCGTGATGGCGACAAATTCGGTTTCCAGCATGTGCTGGCAGAAGGTATAGGCATCACCGCCGAAGGCGCTGATATCGGCGTATAGATAAAAAGCGCCTTCCGGCTCCACCGCGATACCGAAGCCCAGTTCGCGCAACGCCGGTAGCAGGAAATCGCGTCGCTTGGCGAATTCGCGGCGACGTGCCTCGAGGATCTCGAGCGTGGCCGGCTCGAAACAGGCCAGAGCAGCATGCTGCGCCATGGTCGGCGCACTGATGTAGAGGTTCTGCGCAAGCTTTTCCAGTTCGCTCACCGCCTGAGGTGGCGCGATCAGCCAGCCGAGGCGCCAGCCGGTCATGCCGAAGTACTTGGAAAAGCTGTTGAGCACAAAGGCCGAATCGTCGACTTCCAGCACACTGGCCGCATCGGTGCCATAGGTGAGGCCGTGGTAGATCTCGTCCACTACAAGATGTCCGCCACGCGACTTCAGCGCAGCGGACAACGCCGCCAGCTCGTCACGGGTCAGCAGGGTGCCGGTGGGGTTGGCCGGCGAGGCCACCAGGGCGCCAACGCTGTCCTTGTCCCAGTATCGCTCGACCAGATGGGGCGTCAGCTGATAACGCACGTCCGCACCCACCGGCACCAGCTGCGCAGCACCTTCGATCAGGCGCAGGAAGTGCCGGTTGCACGGGTAGCCGGGATCCGCCAACAGCCAATGCTTGCCTGGATCGACCAACAGACTGCTGGCCAGAAGAAGCGCACCGGATCCGCCGGGAGTAATCAGCACGCGTTCGGGGTCAATAGACAGTTGATAGCGCTGCTTGTAGAAACCGGCAATCGCCTCGCGCAACTGCGGCAGCCCTCGGGCAGCGGTGTAGCGGGTATGACCAGCAGCGAGGGCAGCCTGACCGGCCGCAACAATGGGCGCGGCGGTGGTGAAGTCCGGCTCTCCGATTTCCAGGTGAATGACATCATGTCCAGACGCCTGTAATTGATTGGCCCGGGCCAGCAATGCCATGACGTGAAAGGGTTCGATTGCACGGCTACGCGCGCTATATGACGAGGTCATCTGACCTTCCTGACGAGTACAAAACGTGAATTCTACCGAAGGTCCCCCTGACACCGCAGCCACCGTGATATTCGGGAGTAGCGCACCCCGATACGATCTGGTAAGTTCGCCCGCTTGCAGCCGCAGGGCCGGCACGGGCCGGCAGAGGGATTTCACTATCCTGCGCAATGGACATAGCGAGAGGCGTTCATCCATGCCCATTACTAAGACGACACCCAGCAACCAACTGATCCGCGCCTTCGTTCCTTATAAGGAGTCCAAGGGCGAGGAATACATGAGCGATGACATGCGCGCTCATTTCACCGGCATCCTCAACAAGTGGAAGCTGGAGCTGATGGAAGAAGTCGACCGCACCGTGCATCACATGCAGGACGAAGCGGCCAACTTCCCTGATCCGGCCGACCGCGCCAGCCAGGAAGAAGAGTTCAGCCTGGAACTGCGTGCCCGTGACCGCGAGCGCAAGCTGATCAAGAAGATCGACGAGACGCTGCAGCTGATCGAAGACAATGAGTACGGCTGGTGCGATTCCTGCGGCGTCGAAATCGGTATCCGTCGCCTGGAAGCCCGCCCCACCGCCACGCTGTGCATTGATTGCAAGACGCTGGCGGAGATCAAGGAAAAGCAGATCGGTTCCTGATCCCGAACGGGGCGCTACGGCGCCCCGCCTCATTTGCGCCCTCCCGCGCCCCAGCTTCACCCCGCCTCGACGCCCTTTATCCGAGCCGGCTCATGTCCACACCCTCTCCATATATAGGCCGCTTCGCGCCGACCCCCAGTGGTTACCTGCACTTCGGCTCGCTGATTGCCGCCCTCGCTTCCTATCTCGACGCCCGTGCCGTGGGTGGTCGTTGGCTGTTGCGCATGGAGGACCTCGATCCGCCGCGTGAAATGCCAGGCGCTCAGTCTGCGATTCTCCGGGCGCTGGAAGCCTACGGGTTTCAGTGGGATGGAGAGATGGTCCGCCAGAGCGATCGGCTTGATGTCTATAACACGGTGATCGAGCGGCTCAGGCAGGACGGCCATGCGTATGCCTGCACCTGTTCGCGCAAACAATTGCAGGCGTTCGCCGGACTGTACCCAGGCTTCTGCCGCGAAGCAGGACGCGACACCCAGGACGCCGCCATTCGCCTGCGCGTGCCGGATCGAACCTACAGCTTCAACGACCGCGTCCAGGGCCAGTACAGCCAGGACCTGGGTCGTGAAGTTGGCGATTTCGTCATTCGCCGCAGAGACGGGCTGATCGCCTATCAGCTGGCAGTGGTGCTCGACGATGCCTGGCAAGGCATCACCGACGTTGTCCGTGGCGCCGATCTGCTCGACTCCACACCGCGCCAGCTGTTCCTGCAGGAGCTGCTTGGCCTTTCCCGCCCGCGCTATCTGCACGTGCCGCTGATCATCCAACCGGACGGCCATAAGCTGGGCAAGCGTTACCGCTCGCCGCCACTGGAGCCGGCCGAAGCCACACCGCTGTTGCTGCGCGCGTTGCGCGCGCTCGGCCAAACCACTCCGAGCGCGCTGACCGATGCCCTGCCCGATGAGGTACTGACCTGGGCAATCGCCCACTGGGATGCCGAGCGCATTCCGCGCTGTCGCACCCTTGCCGAGTCGCAGCTGCGCTGAGGCAGCATCTTTACCTTCGGCGTGAGACAAACCGACCCGCGCCGCTCTTTTCTGCCAGCCTGTGGCCTGCCGCTTGCCGCTTCCTTTACCATCCGCCTACTTTCGACACGAGTTCCAGCATGTATATCTACCGACTGGTGCTGCTCCTGGTGGTGGGGATCTATCTGTTTTCCCCTGCCATCATGGACTGGTGGATTGACCCCAACGGCGCGTGGTACCGGCCTTATCTGTTGTGGCTGATCCTCATCGTGGTGACCTTCATTCTTCAGAGTCAACGCGATGCAGACGAGCTTTAGCCTCAGCCACCTGATTCTGATCAGTGTCGCCTACCTGCTGGTGCTGTTCGGCGTCGCCTGGGTCAGCGAGCGCGGGCTGATCCCGCGCAGCATCATTCGCCATCCGCTCACCTACACGCTGTCCCTTGGCGTCTACGCCAGCGCCTGGGCTTTCTATGGCACGGTGGGTCTGGCCTATCAGTACGGGTACGGTTTCCTCGCCACCTACCTGGGCGTGTGCGGCGCATTTCTGCTGGCGCCGGTACTGCTTTATCCGATACTGCGCATTACCCGGACCTACCAGCTGGCGTCGCTGGCGGACCTGTTCGCCTTCCGCTTCCGTAGCACCTGGAGCGGTGCACTGACCACGGTGGTCATGCTGATTGGCATGTTGCCGCTACTCGCCCTGCAGATTCAGGCCGTCGCCGACGCCATCGGGATTCTCACCCTAGAGCCTCTGCAGGAAAGGGTCGCGCTGGGTTACTGCGTGATGATCATGCTGTTCACCATCCTCTTCGGTGCCCGCCATATCGCCACGCGGGAAAAGCACGAAGGGCTGGTGTTCGCCATCGCCTTCGAATCGGTGGTCAAGCTGCTGACCTTCGGCGCGATCGGTTTGTATGCACTGTTTGTCGTGTTTGGCGGGCCGCATCAGCTGGAAATCTGGCTGCTGCAGAACCAGTCGGCGCTGCAGGCCCTGCACACGCCGCTGCAGGAAGGCCCGTGGCGCACTCTGCTGCTGGTGTTCTTCGCCTCAGCGATCGTGATGCCGCACATGTATCACATGACCTTTACCGAAAACCTCAACCCGCGCGCCTTGGTCAGCGCCAGCTGGGGCCTGCCACTGTACTTACTGCTGATGAGTCTGGCCGTACCGCTGATTCTCTGGGCCGGACTCAAGCTTGGCGTCAGCACCAATCCTGAATACTTCACCCTCGGCCTCGGTATTACGGCGCAGAGCGAGACATTGACGCTGCTGGCTTTCGTCGGCGGACTTTCGGCCTCCAGCGGGCTGATCATCGTCAGCACCCTGGCCTTGTCGGGCATGGCGCTCAACCACCTGGTACTGCCGCTCTACCAGCCGCCCACCGAAGGCAACATCTACCGCTGGTTGAAATGGACCCGGCGCAGCCTGATCCTCGCCATCATCATGGCCGGCTACGGCTTCTATTTGTTACTCGGTGCGGAACAGGACCTGTCGAACCTAGGCATCGTCGCTTTTGTGGCGACCCTGCAGTTTCTGCCTGGTGTGCTGTCGGTGCTGTATTGGCCTACCGCCAATCGCCGGGGCTACATTGTAGGGCTGCTGGCCGGCATCGCCGTCTGGGTTGTGACCATGCTGCTGCCGCTGGTAGGCAACCTTGATGGTTTCTATATCCCGCTGTTCAACGTGGTCTACGTGCTCGACGACACCAGCTGGCACCTGGCGGCAATCGCCTCGCTGGCGGTCAACGTGCTGGCGTTTTCGCTGTTCTCGTTGTTCACCGAGACCAGCGCCGAGGAGCAAGCCGCCGCCGAAGCCTGTGCAGTGGAAAACGTACGCCGACCGCAACGTCGTGAACTGGCAGCTGCGTCGCCACAGGAGTTCGCCACCCAGCTGGCCAAGCCGCTCGGCGCCAAGACCGCGCAGCGTGAGGTTGAGCAGGCGCTGCGCGATCTGCAGCTGCCCTTTGACGAGCATCGCCCCTATGCCTTGCGCCGGCTCCGCGACCGGATCGAGGCAAACCTTTCAGGCCTGATGGGTCCGAGCGTTGCCCAGGACATCGTCGAGAATTTCCTCTCGTACAAGAACGGTGCGGACAGCTACGTCACCGAAGATATCCATTTCATCGAGAGTCGCCTGGAGGATTATCACTCGCGCCTGACTGGCCTGGCCGCCGAGCTCGATGCACTGCGCCGCTATCACCGGCAGACCCTGCAGGAGCTGCCGATGGGCGTCTGCTCGCTGGCCAAGGATCAGGAGATCCTGATGTGGAACAGAGCGCTGGAAGAGCTCACCGAGATTCCCGCGCTGCAGGTGGTGGGCTCGCGCCTGTCGACCATCGCCGAGCCTTGGCAGAGTTTGTTGAGCGACTTCACTCAGCAGCGCGAAGAGCACCTGCATAAACAGCGGCTGCAACTGGACGGCCACAGCCGCTGCCTGAACTTGCACAAGGCCGCGATTGCCGAGCCATTGGCACCGGGCAGCAGCGGGCTGGTACTGCTGATCGAAGACCTCACCGAGACCCAGCAGCTTGAAGATCGGCTGGTCCACTCCGAGCGCCTGGCCAGCATTGGCCGACTGGCGGCCGGGGTCGCCCACGAAATCGGCAACCCGATCACCGGCATCGCCTGCCTGGCGCAGAACCTACGCGAGGAGCGCGAGGCAGACCCGGAGATCATCGAGACCAGCAACCAGATCGTCGAGCAGACAAAGCGGGTCTCGCGCATCGTTCAGTCGCTGATGAGTTTCGCCCACGCTGGCGGCAGACAGCAGGACCGGTACCCGGTAAGCCTGGCCGAGGTGGCTCAAGATGCAATTGCCCTGCTCTCACTCAACCGCCACGGCACCGAGGTGCGCTTTTTCAACCTCTGCGACCCCGGTCATGTGGCCGAGGGAGACCCGCAGCGGCTCGCTCAGGTACTGATCAACCTGCTGTCCAATGCCCGCGACGCATCGGAGCCCGGCGGCGCCATCCGAGTACGCAGCGAGGTCTCCGAACAGACCGTCTATCTCATCGTCGAAGACGAAGGCAGCGGCATTCCGCAGTCGATTCAGGATCGACTTTTCGAGCCATTTTTCACCACCAAGGACCCCGGCGAGGGCACAGGGCTGGGCCTCGCACTGGTCTATTCGATCGTGGAAGAGCATTATGGGCAAATCAATATTGATAGCCCGGCCGACCCGGAAACCCAACGCGGCACGCGTTTCCGCATCACCCTGCCGCGTCATGCCGAGGCAACAGATTCCGGTGATTGACGAGGCGACGGCAGTTTTTAGCCCGGTCTCGACCATGAGTGACCCAGCGTATAGCTGGCCCCGCCGCGACCTGGGTGAAGATGACGCTGGCGCCCCGCAGCCGCACCGCGGCGGCTTGCACAGGTTCGTAAACGAGCCCTCTTCAGCGCCGTTTCCAGCCAATGTGTAGCCGCTTTCAGACCGTCGAGAGAGTACTGATGTCCCATATTCTGATCGTCGAAGACGAAACTATTATCCGCTCCGCCCTGCGCCGACTGCTCGAGCGCAACCAATACGAGGTCAGCGAAGCCGGCTCGGTACAGGAAGCTCAGGAGCGCTTCAGCATTCCCTCTTTCGATCTGATCGTCAGCGACCTGCGCCTGCCAGGCGCTCCCGGTACCGAGCTGATCAAGCTGGCCGAAGGCACGCCCGTGCTGATCATGACCAGCTACGCCAGCCTGCGCTCGGCAGTGGACTCGATGAAAATGGGCGCGGTGGACTACATCGCCAAGCCCTTTGATCACGACGAGATGCTGCAAACCGTGGCACGCATTCTTCATGATCGGCAGCAAGCTGCCGCAGCGCCAGCTGAGACATCACGCAACGCCACGCCCGCTGCTGACGCAACGACAGAAGACTCCATCAATGGCGATCTTGGCATCATTGGTCGCTGCGGCCCGATGCAGGACTTGTTCGGCAAGATCCGCAAGGTCGCTCCGACCGACTCCAACGTATTGATCCAAGGCGAATCGGGCACTGGCAAAGAGCTGGTTGCCCGCGCAATGCATAACCTTTCCCGTCGCGCCAAGGCGCCGATGATCTCGGTCAATTGCGCCGCCATTCCGGAAACCCTGATCGAGTCCGAACTCTTCGGCCACGAGAAAGGTGCCTTTACCGGCGCCAGTGCCGGCCGCGCCGGCCTGGTCGAGGCCGCTGATGGCGGCACCCTGTTTCTCGACGAAATCGGAGAGCTGCCGCTGGAGGCACAGGCGCGACTGTTACGCGTACTGCAGGAAGGCGAAATTCGGCGGGTGGGCTCTACCCAGTCGCAAAAAGTCAATGTGCGCCTGGTCGCTGCAACCCACCGTGATCTGAAGACGCTGGCCAAAAATGGGCAATTTCGCGAAGACCTCTACTACCGACTGCACGTCATCGCCTTGAAACTCCCGCCCCTGCGTGAACGCGGCGCCGATGTGCTGGAGATCGCCAAGGCTTTCCTGGCACGCCAGAGCGAGCGCATGGGCAGTGAGGGTTTGCATTTCTCCCGCGAGGCCGAGCAGGCCGTACGGCAGTACGGCTGGCCGGGGAACGTGCGCGAACTGGAGAATGCCATCGAGCGCGCGGCAATTCTCAGTGAGAGTGACGAGATCAGCGCTGAGCTACTGGGTATCGATATCGAGCTCGACCCTCTCGACGAAGATTTCGATGAACCCGGCGTTCCGCTCGGTTCCGCTGTCTCGACCAGCAACGAGCCAACCGAGGATCTGTCGCTGGAAGACTATTTTCAGCATTTCGTACTTGAGCACCAGGACCACATGACCGAGACCGAGCTCGCCCGCAAGCTCGGCATCAGCCGCAAGTGCCTGTGGGAGCGTCGCCAGCGACTGGGGATACCACGACGCAAATCGGCCGCCGCTGGGTAGTGCGCTGTTACCGCCACTACCAAGACGTAACAAAATGCGGGTTCATCGGTAACGGCCGCCACCGACCCCACAGGCAAAACCAACCACGAAAAACACCAAACCATTGATTTTAAAGACTTTTCAAAAACTGGCACGGCTAATGCTTTATATCTAGCACAACAACAATAACAAGCAGACCCACAACAAGAACAAGACGTACCGGCTCTAGCAAAATAAAGACAATAAGGCAGAGGCGTAGCTAACTGATTCTTTTGGAGAGGAAATGCCAAATGGGGTTTTGCCCCACGACCAGGCTGAGAACAACAAAAACTGCATAAGCAGCGCCTGAACTGGTTGGATCGAATGATCAATGGTAAATCAGCGACCAAAGAAATCCGTTTGCTCTTTGCTCCCAATGTAGGAGCGATTCCCGGACGCGATAGCTGAAGGGAACGGGCGACCCAAACAAAAACAACACGCCCGAAATACTAATAACAACAAAGCACGCGACATCATTTAAAGGGGGAGCTTCGGCTCCCCCTCGTGCTTTCTGGCCCTCGCCGTACTTTGACACCTCTCCGCGCTTCGTTCACCATCCCTGCTCCCGGTGCTAGAATCCACGCCTGTTTCGTGGCTATTCACCTCGCCACCTTGTCATTTCGCCACACAGTGCCTCTCATGCTGAAAAAGCTGTTCCAGTCTTTTCGTTTCCCCCTGCGCCGACTACCGCATCCTCGTCGCACCCCCGAAATACTGTCCAGCCGGCAGCATTCGCTGCACCGCAACGATCTCAGCCGACACGCTGTCAGCGTCGTCGAGCGCCTCCAGCATGCCGGCTACGAGGCTTATGTCGTGGGCGGATGCGTCCGCGACCTGCTGCTGGACCTGGAACCCAAGGACTACGATGTAGCGACCAGCGCCACGCCCGAACAGGTGCGCGCCGAATTTCGCAACGCCCGCGTCATTGGCCGCCGTTTCAAGCTGGTCCATGTGCATTTCGGTCGCGAGATCATCGAAGTCGCGACCTTCCGCGCCAACCACCCGGAAGAAGACGATTATGAAGCCAACCATCTGGCTTCGCGCAACGAGAGCGGGCGGATTCTGCGTGACAACATCTACGGCACGCTGGAAGACGATGCGCAGCGCCGCGACTTCACCATCAATGCCCTGTACTACGACCCTTCCTCCGAGCGGATCCTCGACCACACCCATGGTGTGCACGACATACGCAACCGACTGATACGTCTGATTGGCGATCCAGAGCAGCGTTACCAAGAAGATCCGGTGCGCATGCTGCGAGCAGTCCGCTTCGCCGCCAAGCTGAACTTCGAAATCGAAAAGCACAGCGCCGAGCCGATTGCTGATCTGGCCGAGCTGTTGAACGACGTGCCGTCTGCCCGCCTGTTTGATGAAATCATCAAGCTGTTCCTTAGCGGCAAAGCCGAACGCACTTTCGAATTGCTGCTCGAATACGACCTGTTCGCACCGCTTTTCCCAGCCAGCGCCGATGCACTGGAAGCCAACCCCGAGTATGCCGGCACGCTGATCCGCAACGCCCTGATCAATACCGATCTGCGTATCGCCCAGGGCAAGCCCGTCACCCCGGCCTTCCTGTTTGCGGCGCTGCTCTGGCCGGCCTTGCCGGCGCGGGTCGCCGAGGTTCAGTCACGGGGCCTGCCGCCAATCCCGGCCATGCAGGAAGCGGCACATGACCTCATATGGGAACAGTGCCAGCGCACGGCTATTCCCAAGCGCTTCACCATGCCCATGCGCGAGATCTGGGACATGCAGGAACGCCTGCCGCGCCGTCAAGGGCGGCGTGCGGACCAGCTCCTGGAGAATCCACGCTTCCGCGCCGGCTATGATTTTCTGCTGCTGCGTGAGAGCGCCGGTGAAGAAACCGATGGCTTGGGTGAATGGTGGACGGACTACCAGGAAGCCAACGAGAGCGAGCGCCGCAACATGATTCGGGGGCTGAGCAACAAGGACGATGGCAGCGGTGCTCCACGCAAACGTCGTCGCAGCAACCGTCGCAAGCGCGGCCCCAACGAAAGCGCACCGGCGTCTGCCGATTAAATGGACCGGGTTTATATCGGCCTGGGGAGCAACCTGGCCGAACCTCGCCATCAGCTGCGTAGCGCCCTCGACGCCCTGAACAGAATCCCCGACACGCATCTCGCCGCTGTGTCCTCGCTGTATCTCAGCGACCCACTAGGCCCGCCGGATCAGCCGCGTTACCACAATGCCGTGGCTGCGCTGAACACTTCATTGCCACCCCTGGCCCTGCTCGATGCGCTCCAAGCCATCGAGCTGGCCCAAGGCCGTCAACGCAAAGCCGAACGCTGGGGCCCGCGAACATTGGACCTGGACATCTTGCTGTTCGGTGATCGCCTGATCAGCGATGCGCGCCTGACGGTGCCGCATTACCACATGCATGCCAGAGCCTTCGTTCTCTACCCGCTCGCCGAGATAGCCCCGGACGGCCTGCAGCTCGCCGACGGCCGCTCGCTTGCCGCGCTCGTCGCCAGCTGCCCTTACGAAGGCCTCGAGCGGCTTGGCGAGCCGCTGTAACCCCTGGGTAACAGATGTAACCTTTGGGTAACACTCACGATTGACTTAGTTCGCCGCCATCTGGACTATAAGCGCCCTCTGCCGGCACGCATCGAAACGGGGCAACCCTGACGCTCCGCCTGCAACCGTGATCCCCGAGAGGCTTTAGGAGGACGGCATTCATGCCAGACGTAACCCTGACCACCCTGCAAGGCCTCAAGCAGAAAGGCGAGAAGATCGCCATGCTGACCTGCTATGACGCCACCTTCGCCAAGATTGCCTGCGAGGCCGGTGTCGAGATGCTGCTGATCGGTGACTCCCTGGGGATGGTCCTGCAAGGTCACGACAGCACCCTGCCGGTTTCGGTTGACGAGATGGCGTATCACACGGCCTGTGTCAAACGTGGCAACCGCGGGGCGATGATCGTCGCTGATCTGCCGTTCATGGCCAACGCCACCCTCGAACAGACGCTGAACAACTCGGCGACCTTGATGAAGGCCGGCGCGCACATGATCAAGGTCGAAGGCGCAGCTTGGCTGGCCGAGTCCATTCGCCTGTTGGCCGAGCGCGGCATCCCCGTCTGCGCGCACATGGGGCTTACCCCGCAGGCCGTGAACATCTTCGGCGGTTACAAGGTTCAGGGCCGTCAAGAAGCTCAGGCGCTGCAGATGATTGCTGACGCCAAAGCACTGGAGGATGCCGGGGCGGCGATGCTGCTGCTCGAATGCGTTCCGAGTGAATTGGCCGCACGTATTACCCAGGCGGTAACGGTACCGGTAATCGGTATTGGCGCCGGTAGCGCAACAGATGGTCAGGTCCTGGTTCTGCACGACATGCTCGGCTTGTCGCTGACCGGCCGAGCACCGAAGTTCGTCAAGAACTTCATGCGCGAGCATGGCGACATTCCGACCGCCATCGCCGCCTACGTCCTGGCGGTTAAGTCCGTCGAATTTCCTGCCGCCGAACATGGGTTCTCCGCATGAACGTGGTGAAAACTGTTGCCGACCTGCGCGCCGCAGTAACCCGCGCACGGGGCGAAGGCAAGCGCATCGGCTTTGTGCCGACCATGGGCAACCTGCATGCCGGCCACATTGCATTGATCAAGAAGGCCGGCCAGCGCGCTGACTTCGTGGTTGCCAGCATCTTCGTCAATCCGCTGCAGTTCGGCCCCAACGAAGACCTCGCCAGCTATCCGCGCACGCTGACGGCCGACCAGGACAAGCTGTTCGACGCCGGCTGCCACTTGCTGTTCGCGCCCAGCGTCGAGGAGATGTATCCGCATGGTCAGGCGCTGCAGACCATCGTCCGCGTACCAGGCGTGTCCGAGGGGCTCTGTGGCGGCAGCCGCCCAGGCCATTTCGACGGCGTCTCTACCGTTGTCAGCAAGCTGTTCAACATGGTGTTACCGGACCTTGCGGTCTTCGGCCAGAAGGACTTCCAACAGCTGGCGGTCATCCGCACTATGGTCCGCGACCTGAACATGCCCGTGCAGATCATCGGCGAGCCCATCGTACGCGCCGAGGACGGCCTGGCGCTGTCCTCACGTAACGGTTACCTCAGCGCTGACGAGCGCGCAACCGCCCCGGTGTTGCACCGCACGCTGCAGCAACTGGCCGAAGCCATACGTAACGGTGAGCGCGACTACTCGGCGCTGCTTGCTTCAGGCCATCAGCGCCTGCAGACCGCCGGCTTGCGCCCGGACTACCTGGAAGTTCGCAACGCACTGGATCTCAGCCCGGTCACGGCCGACAGCCGCGAATTGGTGATTCTCGCCGCGGCCTACCTCGGTAAGACCCGGCTGCTGGATAACCTGCTGGTAGACATCTCCCAGCGAGCGTCCTGATACAGCCGACCATCGGCCTAACCCAGCCCGGCCCTCAGTCTTGAACACACCTGAGGGTTCGGGCACACTCTGCGCCGCTTGCGCCCCCGGAGGACCCCGCCATGCACGCCATCATGCTCAAGGCTAAACTGCACCGCGCCCAGGTGACCCACTCGGTTCTGGATTACGAAGGCTCCTGCGCCATAGACGGTGACTGGCTCGACCTCGCCGGCATCCGCGAATACGAGCAGATCCAGATCTACAACGTCGACAACGGCGAGCGCTTCACTACCTATGCCATCCGCGGCGAGGAAGGCTCGAAGATCATTTCCGTCAACGGCGCCGCCGCGCACAAGGCCGGCGTGGGTCATCGAGTGATCATTTGTGCCTACGCGCACTACAGCGAAGCCGAACTGGCCAGCTTCAAGCCACACGTTTTGTATATGGGCGCCGATGGCGATCTCAGTCACACCAGCAACGCAATTCCGGTTCAGGTCGCCTGAATTCGAAGTCAGTTGATCAAAAGCCCGCATCACCCAAGTGATGCGGGCTTTTTTGTGTGCAGAGGGTTTCCCCCGACCCTATAAATCTGCAATGGTCGTCTTGTCTTGGTCGCTATCGGCAGCCTGTGCGCAACGCTTCGGAACGCCGCGCGTTTTTGCCAGTCAGACCAGTCTCGACGGTGCAGGATGCACCGTCGCCGTTGCGGTCCAATCGCAGCGGAACGCGCCTGCCGCATTCAGGACGAATGCCAGCGTGCCAGCATGATCGAATGACTGTCCGAACGAATCGCAGAGCCGCAGACAGTCCGCCAAAGCAAAGGAAGCCGCACAACCATGAGCTACTACCAGCACCCTCTCGATGCCACCGGCTTGCCATCCTGGAAGGCCTTGGAAGAACACCGCCTGGCCATGCAGAACTTCAGCATGCGCGAGGCATTCAAGGCCGATCCGACGCGCTTCGATGACCTGTCGGTTTCCTGCAGCGGCCTGTTTCTTGATTACTCAAAGAACCTGATCACCCCGGAGACCCGCACCCTATTGGTGAACCTGGCGCGCGAGGCCGGCGTCGAGCAGGCGGCCCGCGCCATGTTCGAAGGCGAGCGGATCAACGCCTCGGAAAACCGTCCGGTACTGCACACCGCGCTGCGCCGACCGATGGGCGAGTCGGTGATGGTCGACGGAAAGAACATCATGCGTGACGTGCATGCGGCGCTGGCGCAGATGACCGACATCGTCACCCGGATCCATAACAACCTCTGGCGCGGCTTCAGCGACAAGACCATCACAGACGTGGTGAACATCGGCATCGGCGGCTCGTTTCTCGGCCCGCAGCTGGTCTCCGAAGCGCTACTGCCCTTCACTCAGCATGGCGTGCGCACGCACTACCTGGCGAACATCGACGGCAGTGAATTTCGCGAGGTAACCGACAAGCTGAACGTCGAAACCACGCTGTTCATCATTTCCAGCAAGACTTTCGGCACCCTCGAAACCCTGAAGAACGCCCAGGCTGCGCGCACCTGGTACTTGGGTAAAGGCGGCACCGAGGAAAAGCTCTACCGGCATTTCATCGCGGTCACCAGCAATAAAAAAGCGGCCGTCGAGTTCGGCATCCGCGAGAAGAACATCTTTCCAATGTGGGACTGGGTTGGCGGGCGCTACTCGCTGTGGTCGGCGATCGGCCTGCCCATCGCGCTGGCCATCGGCATGTCCAACTTCAAGGACTTGCTCTCCGGTGCCTACAGCATGGACCAGCACTTCCTCAACGAGCCGTTCGAAACCAACATGCCGATCCTGTTGGCGATGTTGGGCATCTGGTACCACAACTTCTGGGACGCGCAGAGCTACGCCTTCCTGCCCTACGACCACTACCTGCGCAACTTCGTCAAACACCTGCAGCAGATGGACATGGAATCCAACGGCAAGAGCGTGCGCCAGGACGGCACACCGGTGTCCTGCAATACCGGCCCGGTGATCTGGGGCGGTGTCGGCTGTAATGGCCAGCATGCCTACCATCAGTTGCTGCACCAGGGCACACCACTGATTCCCGCAGACTTCATCGTGCCTGTGGTCAGCCACAATCCGGTCGCCGACCACCACGAGTGGCTCTACGCCAATTGCCTGTCACAGAGCCAGGCTTTGATGCGCGGCAAGACGCGCGAAGAGGCGGAGGCTGAACTGCGTGCAAAAGGCATGAGCGAAGCCGAGATCGAGCGTCTGGCGCCGCACAAGGTCATTCCGGGCAACCGACCGAGCAACACCGTGGTCATGGAAACCATCAGTCCAGGCCGTCTCGGTGCCCTCATCGCACTCTACGAGCACAAGGTGTTCGTCCAAGGCGTGATCTGGGGCATCAACTCGTTCGACCAGTGGGGCGTGGAGCTCGGCAAGGACCTGGGCAAAACCGTCTACGGCCAGATGACCAGCTTCGATGCGCAGCCCGCCGAGGACGCTTCGACCCAAGGGCTGATCAACTTCTTCCGCGGCCGTCATCGCGGCTGATCGATGCAGAACCGGACAGCGCCTGGTCGCTGTCCGGCAACCCTCCCGCCACTGTTCTGATGACTTGCACGCGTGCGACCCTGGATTGATCGGCCAGGCCTGGGTAACACCTGCGCTTCGGGTAACATTCAAGTTCCCAGTCACGCCAGACGTTGCCTTTGGAAATCATCCGCCGTCATATTGAAACGCAGGTGCTCAGCCTGACCGGACTGGCCATCGGCGGTGTCGACTACGAAAACCCACCAGGTGACCCTGGCCTGTTCGGCCCGGAGTCAGTCTGCTGGCGCGTGCACGGTGACTTCACCTCCATGTTGGTGGGCGGGATCTCTGCCCTGCTGTTGCAAGCCCTGCATCCACTCGCCTTAGCCGGCGTCTGGGACCACTCGAATTTTCGCGACGACTTGCTCGGTCGGCTGCGCCGCACCGGCCAGTTCATCTCGGCGACTACATTTGGCAGTCAGACCGATGCGCAGCGACTGATCGAACGGGTCCGGGCCATTCACCTCAAGGTTACTGGGCATGCACCGGACGGCCGCCCCTATGCTGCGTACGACCCAGACTTACTGACCTGGGTGCACGTTGCCGAAGTCAGCAGCTTTCTCAAGGCGCACCTGCGCTACCTCAACCCCGCATTGCCAGGTCAAGAGCAAGATCGTTACTACAGTGAAGTGGCGCGTATTGCCAAAGCGCTCGGCGCCCGCCATGTGCCGCATTCCCGGCAAGAGATTGACGACTATCTGAAAGCGATTCGCCCACAGCTGCTCTGCGATGAGCGCTCACGGGAGATCGTGCGCATCCTGTTCGACGCCCCTGCTCCGAGTCGCCTGGCCAAGCCGTTTGGCGCGCTGATGATGCGCGCCGGCGTCGACCTGTTGCCGGACTGGGCCAGCGACATGCTTGATCTCAGCCAGTCCGACCGCCAAAGACAACTGATCCGAATGGCCGTCAGGCGAACCGCGCCGGTCCTGCGCTGGGCCGTGCGCAGCGGTTCGGTTCACCGGGCGCGCCGCCGCATGGGCCTGCCCATACGCTAGCGTGACCGGCAGGTTCCGCACCTGGAGCCACCTTTCGGCCTGTGCCACCATGAGCGCCCCGCGGAGCCCGCACCTTTCTCGAGGTTCAAGATCATGCAAGACGTCGTTATCGTCGCTGCCACTCGCACCGCTGTCGGCAGCTTTCAGGGCGCCCTGGCCAACATACCTGCCGTCGAACTGGGCGCCGCGGTGATTCGCCAACTCATTCAGCAGAGCGGAATCGATGCCGCGGAGGTCGACGAAGTCATCCTCGGCCAGGTGCTGACCGCAGGTGCGGGACAGAACCCGGCGAGACAGGCTTCGATCGGCGCAGGCCTACCCCATGCGGTACCCTCAATGACTCTGAATAAGGTCTGCGGATCGGGCCTGAAAGCGCTGCACCTGGCTGCACAGGCGATTCGCTGTGGCGATGCTGATGTGGTGATTGCCGGCGGCATGGAAAACATGAGCCTGGCGCCCTATGTCATGCCCGCCGCCCGCACGGGCTTGCGCATGGGCCACGGCAAGCTGGTCGACAGCATGATCCAGGACGGCTTGTGGGACGCCTTCAACGACTACCACATGGGCATTACAGCCGAAAATCTGGTGGAGAAATACGGCATTACGCGCGAGGCCCAGGATGCGTTCGCGGCGTCCTCCCAACAGAAAGCGGTAGCCGCCATTGAAGCCGGGCGCCTGCGCGGGGAAATCACCCCAATCGAGATTCCGCAGCGCAAAGGCGAGCCGCTGGTGTTCGACACCGACGAACAACCGCGGGCCGGCACCACGGCAGAGAGCCTGGCCAAGCTCAAGCCAGCCTTCAAGAAAGACGGCAGCGTCACGGCGGGTAACGCCTCCAGCCTTAACGACGGTGCAGCAGCGGTGTTGCTGATGAGTGCCGAAAAGGCCAAGGCGCTCGGCCTACCGGTCATGGCTCGCATCGCCAGCTATGCCAACGCTGGCGTCGACCCGGCCATCATGGGCATTGGCCCGGTGTCGGCCACGCGTCGCTGCCTGGAAAAGGCAGGTTGGACACTCGACGAGCTCGATCTGATAGAAGCCAACGAAGCCTTTGCGGCACAAGCGCTGTCGGTGGGTCAGGAACTGGGATGGGACGCGAACAAGGTCAACGTCAACGGCGGCGCCATCGCCATCGGCCACCCGATCGGCGCATCTGGCTGCCGCATCCTGGTGACTCTGTTGCATGAAATGATCCGCCGCGACGTCCACAAAGGACTGGCGACGCTTTGCATCGGTGGCGGTCAGGGCGTCGCGCTGGCAATCGAACGCTGACCGACGGGTAGCCCGCCGGCCAAACGCCGGCGATTTCCGCTAAACTGCGCGGCCCTCTTCCCGAGTCGCCGCGCATGTCCTCTCTCGAACAGGCGCTGCGCGCCGCTTACCTCAATCGCGAAGCACTGCTGTCCGAACTGCACCATCAGGCCACTGACTGTTACCGGTTGTTCCATGGCAGCCAGGAGGGCGCTCCCGGCCTCACCGTCGACCGTTATGGCCCGCTGCTGCTGGTGCAGAGCTTCCATCAGACGCTCGAACGTGGCGCCCTGCTGGCCCTGCATGAGCAGACCTGCACGAACCTGGGCACACGCCTGTTACTCGCCTACAACGACCGCTCTCAAGGGAACTCGCGTATTGACCGCAGTGACCCCGTCTACCGCGCCGATCCAGCTGCGCTGGAAGACCTGATCGGCCATGAGTGGGGCCTGAACTACCGCGTTCGCGCGCGCCATAGCGGTCAGGACCCACTGCTGTTTCTGGACTTGCGCAATGTCCGCCGCTGGATCAAGGCCAACAGCGCGGGCAAGTCAGTGCTCAACCTTTTCGCCTATACCTGCGGCGTCGGCCTCAGCGCTGCCGCTGGTGGCGCTCGCGAGGTGTGCAACCTGGACTTCGCCGAAAGCAACCTCGCGGTCGGCCGCGAGAACGGTGCGCTGAACCCTGAGTTGGTCCCGATGCAGTTCATTCAGTCGGATTACTTTCCCGCGATCCGTCAGCTCGCTGACATGCCTATTCCACAGCGACGTGGCCGTCCTCTGCCGGCTTACCCGCGCCTTTCACCCAAGCAGTTCGATCTGGTGTTGCTCGACCCACCGGCCTGGTCAAAGAGCGCATTCGGCACAGTCGACCTGCTGCGCGATTACCAGAGCCTGCTCAAACCCGCACTGCTCGCCACGGCTGAGAACGGCGTACTGATCTGCTGCAACAACCTGGCAAAGGTCGACCTCGACGACTGGAGAGATCAGGTCCTGCGCTGCGCGACCAAGGCCGGCCGGCCGGTTCGGGACTGTCAGGTGCTGCCACCGGCAGCCGACTTCCCTTCGACCGACGGCAAGCCGCCGCTCAAGGTGCTGATGCTCCAGTTGTGAGGCAATGCGCCCGCGCTCGCGGGAGGAACCCGCGTGTCATGCCATACTCCAAGGCAGTTCATCGCCTGGAAAGTAGGTCCGCATGCCCAACGGATTGAAGCGCGCGCTCATCGGCCTGATGACCGCCCTGATCGTTTATTGCCTGCTCGGTTTTCTGATCTTGCCCGGAGTGGCGCAGCGCGTCGTAAATCAGCAACTGGTCCAATACGCGACGGTACCGGCTCACCTTGAGCGGATCGAGTTCAACCCGTTCACGCTCGAGCTAAGGCTCCACAAGCTGCACATGGGCGAGCCGGAGGCCGAGCAACTAGCGTTCGAACGGTTATTTCTCGACCTCGAATGGGACAGCCTGTGGAGTCGAACCCTGCACCTTTCGGCTATCGAGCTCATCGGGCCGAATGCCGAAGTTCTGTTTGACCTCGACGGCAAACTGAACCTGACCGAGCTGTTCGAGCTGCCTCGGGCTGAAGCGTTGCCGGAAGAGGACTCCGAGCCCCTTGCCCTGCGTATCGACCGCTTGAAATTGGCCGGCGGCCGGGTGCACTTCGCCGATCAGCGAACCGAAGAGCCGATCGACTTCATCCTCGACTCGCTGGATTTCGAACTGCTTAACTTTGCGACCCGTTCAGCCGACGCGGCTGATGCCGTTCTGGTTGCCAAGGGCCCGGACGGATCACATATCGAATGGAAAGGTCAGCTCAACCTCTCCCCCATCACATCAACCGGCCAGCTTGAAATCGACGGACTGGCGCTTAAGACGTTCTGGCCCTATGTCCGCGACATGGCCCCGCTCGCTCTTAACGAAGGAAAGCTGAGCCTGAAGACGAGGTACCAGCTGGACCTCAGCGAAGGCACTTCACTGCAACTGAGCGACGCGAGCGCTACGCTGGCCTCGCTAAGCATCGATACCCTGGAAGGGCAGCCACTGATTCGGCTGAAGAGAGCAGAGATTGCCCAAACTTCGCTGGATTTGCAGAAGCGACAAGTGACCCTTGGCCAGGTACGCAGCCAGGCTCTGGAAAGCTGGCTGATCCGTGAGCCAGACGGTCAGCTCAATTGGCAGCGCCTCGTGGCAGGCAATGCGGAGCCACAGCCCACCGAAACATCTGACGAACCAAAGCAGGAAGAACCTCAGCCTGCGCAAAAAAGCGATGCCCCCAGTCAACCTTGGCGGATCGTTATAGCTGACGCTGAACTGCGTGGTTACCAGCTGCACCTGGCTGACAGAGCTCCTGAGCCGAACGTCGAACTGGAAGTCGGGCCGCTCGATCTGGACGTGCGCAACTTCGACAGCCGCGGCACCTCTCCAGTGGAGCTAAAACTGAAGACAGAGGTCGGCAAACAAGGCTCGCTGCTTGCCGAAGGGCAACTGACGCTGACGCCAATGCAGGGACGTTTCGACGTGACGCTGGCAGGTATCGACCTGCGCTTGGCGCAGCCTTACCTATCACCATTCGTTCACCTGGAGCTCCGCAGCGGACTGCTGGCCAGCCAGCTTGCCGTCGACTTAAAGGGCATCGAGCCGCTGACATTTCATATCGGCGGTTCCGCCGAGATCACACAGCTCCATACACTGGACACCATTCAGGACCGGGATCTGGTGAAATGGCAGTCATTGCAGGTCAGCGGCCTGAATTACAACTATCCGAGCGAGCTGCAGATCGACAAGCTCGACCTGAACCAACCGTATGCACGCTTCATCATCAACCCGGACCTGTCGACCAACATCAATGACCTGCTGGTGGACAAGCCGGCAGCTACGCCCAGTCCAGAGGTGGCTTCTTCGGAAGCATCAGCATCTCCAGACGAGCCAGACGTGCCCTTCGCATTACGAATCGGCGGGATTCAGATAGCCGACGGTTCGGCCAATTTCGCTGACCTGAGTCTGCGTCCGCCGTTCATCACTGCCATCCAGGATCTTGGCGGCAGCATTGGCACAATCGACAACCGACAACACAACGCTGCCAGCGTTGATATACAGGGCAAGGTTGACCGCTACGCACCTGTGAGCATCGAGGGCAGCCTGACGCCCTTCGAGCCACTCCAGAGCCTCGACATCACCACCCGTTTCAAACAGGTCGAGCTGACGACGCTCTCGCCCTACTCGGCCAAGTTCGCTGGCTACCGCATCCGCAAGGGCCGCTTGAATCTGGACCTGCATTACCGCATCCAGCAAGGGCAGCTGAATGCTGAAAACGAAGTGGTGCTGGAGGAATTGCAGCTGGGCGAAAAGGTCGACAGCGAACAGGCCGTCGATCTGCCAATACGCCTTGCAGTGGCGCTGTTGAAGGACAGCAGCGGCACCATTGCGCTGAAGATTCCGGTACAGGGAGATCTCAAGAATCCACAGTTCGATGTAGTGCCTATCATCTGGCAGACGCTGCGCAATCTGGTGGTTAAAGCGGCCAAGTCCCCATTCAAGTTTCTCGGTGGGCTCGTAGGTCGTGACCAGGCTGACCTCAGTCAAATCCTCTTTCCGCCGGGCAGCAGCGAACTGGACAGTGCTGCGCGTAGCAACCTGGATACGCTCGCGAGTGCGCTCAAGGAGCGACCGGTGTTGAGGCTTGAGATCGAAGGTATGAGCGCCCCCGCCGTGGATGGGCCCCTACTGGCCGAACAATGGCTGGAGCGCGAATATCAACAGACCTGGTACAAGGTCTTGCAGCGACGTGGTGACACTGTGCCCGCCGATCCTGCAATGCTTGAAATCAGTGAAGACGAAAAAGCCGCCATGTTGGAAGGCATCTATCGCAGCCGCCTGCAACAGCAGCCGCCCACTGAGTGGCAAAGCCTCGACGAGGACACTCGAACGCTACAGCTGCAGCAGGCAATCGTTAGCAGCCGAGAGAGCAGCACCGCCCTTCTGCGACGCCTGAGCCGTGCGAGAGCCGCCAGCATCAAGGATTATCTGGTGGACAATACAGGGCTGGCAGCAGACAGGGTTTTCCTGCTCGACACAGGCATCGCCCAAACTCCCCAAGGTAGAGAAGTCCCAACGGTGCTGCATCTGGAGGCGGAATGAAACGGACAGGCAGGCGGCATTGGAAAGTGGGCCTCTCTTTCGCGGTCGGTTTGATGAGCTCAGGAGTCGGCGCGGACACCCTCCGTTGCGGCAGCAGCCTGATCAACACTGGCGACCGTACCTTTGAAGTGGAGCGTAAATGTGGCGAACCGGTCCAGCGCGACCTGGTGGGTTACACCCTGGGCGCAAATCAGCGCCGCGAGATGATGCGTGAAGAATGGGTTTACGGCCCAGACAATGGCGTATTCAGCATCCTCACATTCGAGGGAAACCGGCTGGTACGGATCGAAACCAGTCGCGCCAACTGAGCTCTGGGAGTCGACATGCGAAAAAGTACCTTGCTTGCCGGGTTTACCCTCACGCTCTTTGCGCTGCAGGTGCAGGCTTCTTCGACATTCCGTTGCGGAAGCAAGCTGGTAAGCCTGAGAGATTCGACAGCCGATGTCCACGCCAAGTGCGGTGAGCCGACCAACCGTTCATTCACTGGATATAAGGAGCTGGTCGACGAATACGGTTTCCGTCAGGAGGTCCAGATCGAGGAATGGACTTACGGCCCCACCAATGGCATGTACCATTTTTTGCGCTTCGAAGGTAACCGTCTCAGCAACATCGATAGCGAACGAGGCTGATGGATAATAAAAAACCCGCTGCAAGCAGCGGGTTTTTTATTATTGCCTAAGCGGTTAGTCCACCGCTTTCAGGCCATCTGCAGAGACGTCTTTGACGCCTTCAATGGTCTTGGCCTTGTCGATGGCCATCTCACGCTGCGCCTCGGTGGCAACTGTCCCGGACAGAGAGACGACACCATTATTGGTTTCGACTTCGATCTGCATGCCTGGAGTCGAGTCGCCAGCAAGCAGAGCAGATTTGACCTTGGTAGTGATCCAGGTGTCGGACATCGCCTCACCCGCTTCGTCTGCGGTGTGCTCAGCAGCATCCATGGTGTCGCTTGCAGCCAACATCATCGGTTGCGCTTCGTCAAAAGCTGAGGTGGTTTCGGCGAACGCAGCGCCTGCCAGCGGCAAGCTGAAGGCAGTTGCAATAGCAGCAGCAGTTATAGAGGTCTGGATCTTGTTCATGAGGCGCACTCCTGTTTCTCATAGTTGCTGCGGCATAGCCCTACCGCAGGTTCACCTTAAAGATCGCAAGCTGCATGCCAAATGGCGGAATATTAAATTCCCTTATTATTCAGATACATAGCGCGGCATAGTGCCGTTAAGCCACTAGCACTCTGCATGTTTCGAGCAAGCGAAGCGTGCAGACTGCAATACCCAGGCTAGCGCAACGATCTGATTACCTTATGCCTGCGCAAAAAAAGAGCCCCGAAGGGCTCTTTTCTGTCACGGGGATGCTTATGCGCCAGATGCCTCGGCCGCAGCTACATCCTTGATCGACAGCTTGATACGGCCGCGGTTATCGACGTCCAGCACCAGAACCTTCACTTCCTGGCCTTCTTTGAGTACGTCGGTGACCTTCTCGACCCGCTGATCACTCAGCATCGAGATGTGCACCAGACCGTCCTTGCCCGGCAGGATGTTGACGAAGGCGCCGAAGTCGACAATGCGCTCAACCTTGCCGACGTAGATCTTGCCGATCTCTGCCTCAGCGGTAATACCCAGAACGCGCTGCTTGGCGGCCTCTGCAGCCTCCTTGGTCTCGCCAAAGATCTTGATCGAACCATCGTCCTCGATGTCGATAGAGGCTTTGGTTTCTTCACAGATGCTGCGGATGGTGGCGCCGCCCTTGCCGATGACGTCACGGATCTTGTCCTGATCGATCTTCATCGCAATCATGGTCGGTGCGTTGGCCGACAGCTCGGTACGCGACTGACCAATGACCTGATTCATCTGACCGAGAATGTTCAGACGCGCTTCCAGCGCCTGACCCAGCGCGATCTCCATGATCTCTTCGGTGATGCCCTGGATCTTGATGTCCATCTGCAGCGCAGTAACGCCCTTGGCGGTACCGGCGACCTTGAAGTCCATGTCGCCCAGGTGATCTTCGTCACCCAGGATGTCGGTCAGAACGGCGAACTTCTCGCCTTCCTTGACCAGACCCATGGCGATACCAGCAACAGGCGCCTTCATCGGCACACCGGCATCCATCAGTGCGAGGGAGGCACCACAAACCGAAGCCATGGAGCTGGAACCGTTGGACTCGGTGATCTCGGAAACCACGCGAATGGTGTACGGGAACTCGTCAGCGCTTGGCAGCATGGCCGAAACGGAACGACGGGCCAGACGGCCGTGACCGATCTCGCGGCGACCAGTAGCGCCCATGCGACCACACTCACCGACCGAGTACGGCGGGAAGTTGTAGTGCAGCATGAAGGGATCTTTCTTCTCGCCTTCGAGGGTATCGAGCAGCTGAGCGTCGCGCGCGGTGCCCAGAGTGGCAACCACTAGCGCCTGGGTTTCACCACGGGTGAACAGCGCCGAGCCGTGAGTTTTGTCGAGCACGCCGACTTCGATGTTCAGACCACGCACGGTACGGGTATCACGGCCATCGATACGCGGCTTGCCGTTGACGATGTTCTCGCGGACGGTGCGGTATTCGATTTCGCCAAAGGCTTCTTTGACTTCACCGGCTGACGGCTGACCTTCTTCACCGGAGAACTTGGCAACGATCTGGTCTTTCAGCTCACCCAGGCGCGCATAGCGGTCCTGCTTGATGGTGATGGTGTACGCCTGCGAGATGGCCTCGCCGAATTCGCTACGAATAGCGCTGAGCAGCTGAGTGTTTTCAGCTTTCGGCTGCCAGTCCCAGGTCGGCTTACCTGCTTCAGCCGCCAACTCGGTTACGGCCTGAACAACGGCCTGGAACTCGTCGTGGGCGAAGAGTACGGCGCCCAGCATCTGATCTTCGGTCAGCTCTTTGGCTTCTGATTCAACCATCAGCACGGCGTCTTTGGTACCGGCAACCACCATGTCCAGGCTGGATGCCTTGAGTTGCTCGTATGTCGGGTTTAGCAGGTAGCCGGTTTCCGGATGGAAGGCGACGCGTGCGGCACCGATCGGACCGTTGAACGGAATACCGGAAATTGCCAGCGCAGCCGAAGTACCGATCATCGCAGCGATGTCCGGATCGGTTTTCTTGCTGGTCGACACGACAGTACAGATGACCTGTACTTCGTTTTGAAAGCCTTCTGGGAACAGCGGACGGATCGGACGATCGATCAGGCGCGAGGTCAGCGTTTCCTTTTCGGAAGGACGTGCTTCACGTTTGAAGAAGCCACCCGGGATCTTGCCGGCTGCGTAGGTCTTTTCCTGGTAGTGGACCGAAAGCGGGAAAAAGCCTTTGCTTGGGTCGGCGGTCTTGGCACCGGTGACGGCGACCAGCACGGTCACATCGTCATCAACGGTGACCAATACGGCACCAGTGGCCTGACGGGCAATTCGGCCAGTCTCGAGGGTAACGGTCGATTGACCGAATTGGAATTTCTTGATTACCGGGTTCACGGTGGTTCCTTCTCTTTGTTGCCTTGGGGGAATCGTTCTCACATCCTGCGGGCACAGCCTCGCGCGGGACATGTCACACAAAATTTGTGGGCAGGGGTGGGAGTCGTCCCTACCGCTGTCCGAAACGTGCGCTTCTGAAAGGCAAAAGCTGGAAGCAGGGCAAACCCCACTTCCAGCTTTGGCATTCAGCTTCGCACCAGCATCGCTTAGCGACGCAGACCCAGACGACCGATCAGGGTGCTGTAACGAGTAGTGTCCTTGCCCTTCAGGTAGTCCAGCAACTTACGACGCTGGTTAACCATACGGATCAGACCACGACGGGAGTGGTGGTCTTTGCCGTTGGCCTTGAAGTGACCTTGCAGCTTGTTGATGTTGGCGGTGAGCAGGGCAACCTGCACTTCCGGGGAACCGGTATCGCCTTCAGCTTGCTTGTACTCGCCAACGATCTGGGCTTTTTCTTCAACGCTAAGTGCCATGATGGGCTCCTTCTATGAACAGGCCGGGATTGCATCCCGTGTTTTAAAAGAGGAGTGACCGTGCCTGCCAACAGCCATCCTCGTAACGCGACGCACCTTCAGGGCGCGCTGCGTATCGGTCACTCGGACCGAATCAGTCGACGCGGCGCAATGCGCCCGTCCTCGCTCACTTCACCGATTCCGATGAAGCGACCATTGTGATCCTGCACCCGCACCATGCCGAATTTCGGCGCTTCCGGTGCGCGTACCGGCTGCCCATGCAGCCAATAAAATGCGCTGTGCTCTGACAGCTGCAGCAGCGGCCAATGTTCAAGTCCGCTGTCCACTGGCTTCAGAAAGGCATCAACCGCCTCAGCACCACCCTCTGAGTGCACCCGTTCAAGCTCTTCAAGACTGACCGTCTGACTCAGATCGAACGGTCCCGCTTGGGTTCTTCGCAGCTCGGCTACGTGAGCACCACAACCCAAGGCATGCCCAATATCCTCGACCAACGTCCTTATATAGGTACCTTTACTGCAGGCGACTGCCAGACGCGCTCGGTCATCCTCAAGCGAGAGCAAATCCAAGCGGGCAATGGTAACAGAACGCGGCTCGCGCTCCACTATCTCTCCTGCCCGTGCCAGTTTGTACAGCGGCTGACCATCGCGCTTGAGCGCCGAGTACATCGGAGGGATCTGCTGCAAATCACCCCGGAACTGCGGCAAAGCAGCTTCTAGCTGTGCGTGGCTGACGGAGACGGGCTTGCGCTCAATCACCTCACCCTCAGCATCAGCCGTCGTGGTAGTCACGCCAAGCTGGGCGACGGTCTCGTAGCCCTTGTCAGCGTCCAGCAGATATTGAGAGAACTTCGTAGCTTCGCCAAAGCACAGGGGGAGCACGCCGGTTGCCAGCGGATCCAGGCTACCCGTATGTCCAGCTTTCTCGGCGTTGAGTAACCAGCGAACCTTCTGCAAGGCTGCGTTCGAAGTAAACCCACGGGGTTTATCAAGAATGATGATGCCGCTGACGTCGCGGCGAATGCGCTTTACCTGTGCCAAGCCTACTCTCCAACATCATCGCTGTGCTTGCGATCTTCTGCTACAGCGCGCTCGATGAGCGATGTCAACTCGACGCCACGACGCACACTGGCGTCATAGTTGAAGTGCAACTGCGGCACGGTACGAAGCTTCATTGCCTTGCCCAGCTGCATACGCAGGAAACCACTAGCGTCGTTGAGAATCCGAAGGTTGGCCTTGACCGCATCTTCATCGTCGTCTTTACCCATGACGGTGATGAACACCTTGGCATGGGACAGATCTCGACTGACTTCGACGGCGGTTATGGTTATCAGACCCAGACGCGGGTCTTTCACTTCACGCTGAATCAACTGCGCCAATTCACGCTGCATCTGATCGCCGATACGCTGGGTACGGCTGAATTCTTTGGCCATAAAATCTGCCTTGAGCAGCAAGCTGCTAGCCTAAAAAACGTTGTACTGCAAAGGCAAACGGCAAGCCTCAGGGTCGCCCCTGAATGCTTGCCGTCTGTTGCCTAACAGCTGCTGTTACAGCGAGCGCGCCACTTCGACTTTCTCGAATACTTCGATCTTGTCGCCGGCCTTGACGTCGTTGTAACTCTTCACCGCGATACCACACTCCATACCGGCACGTACTTCGGCGACGTCATCCTTGAAGCGACGCAGCGATTCCAGCTCGCCTTCGAAGATCACCACGTCGTCGCGCAGAACGCGGATCGGACGATTGCGGTGCACCATGCCCTCGGTGACCATGCAACCCGCCACGGCACCGAACTTCGGTGAGCGGAACACATCCCTGACCTCTGCAATACCGAGGATGTTCTCGCGAACATCGCTGCCCAGCATGCCGGTCAGCGCTTTCTTGACGTCTTCAATGATGTCGTAGATGACGTTGTAGTAACGCAGATCCAGACCTTCCTGCTCGACGATCTTGCGCGCACCAGCATCAGCACGAACGTTGAAGCCGAACAGCACTGCATTGGACGCCAGCGCCAGGTTGGCGTCGCTCTCGGTGATACCACCGACACCGCCACCGATGACGCGCACCTGAACCTCATCGTTGCCCAAGCCACTGAGCGAGCCCTGCAGGGCTTCCAGCGAACCACGAACATCGGATTTGAGGACGATGTTAAGCGTCTTCTTCTCTTCCTGGCCCATGTTCTCGAAGATATTTTCCAGCTTACCGGCATGTGCCCGGGCCAGCTTCACTTCGCGGAACTTGCCCTGACGGAACAAGGCCACTTCACGGGCTTTCTTCTCATCGGTCAGCACGCTGAGCTCATCGCCAGCGTCCGGCGTGCCATCGAGGCCAAGAATCTCGACCGGAATCGAAGGGCCAGCTTCCTTGATTGGCTTGCCGTTCTCATCGAGCATGGCGCGAATACGACCGTAGTTGGAGCCAACCAGGGCCATGTCGCCCTGACGCAGCGTGCCGTCCTGAACCAGCACGGTAGCAACCGGGCCGCGTCCCTTGTCCAGACGCGACTCGACCACAACACCACGGCCCGGGGCCGATGGGGTTGCTGTCAGTTCGAGAATTTCCGCCTGCAGCAGAACCGCCTCGAGCAAATCGTCGACACCGGTACCCATCTTTGCGGAGACAGATACGAACGGCGTGTCGCCGCCCCACTCTTCCGAAGTCACTTCGTGAACAGATAGCTCGCTGCGGATACGATCGAGATCGGCGCCCGGCTTATCGATCTTGTTCACGGCCACTACCAGCGGGACACCAGCGGCCTTGGCATGCTGAATTGCTTCGATGGTTTGCGGCATCACGCCATCGTCCGCCGCCACGACCAGAATGACGATATCGGTCGCTTGAGCCCCACGGGCACGCATCGCAGTAAACGCAGCGTGGCCCGGAGTATCAAGGAAGGTAACCATTCCACGATCAGTTTCGACGTGATAGGCACCGATGTGCTGAGTAATACCGCCCGCTTCACCAGCAGCAACCTTGGCGCGACGGATGTAGTCGAGCAGCGAGGTCTTGCCGTGGTCAACGTGACCCATCACAGTCACCACCGGAGCACGAGTGATAGCTTCACCCTCGAACTTCAGCAGCTCGGCCAGCTGTTCTTCCAGAGCGTTATCACTGACCAACTTGACCTTGTGGCCCAGCTCTTCAGCGATCAACTGGGCAGTTTCCTGATCCAGGACCTGGTTGATGGTCACCGGGGTGCCCATCTTGAACATGAACTTGATGACTTCCGCCGCCTTGACCGACATCTGCTGCGCCAGATCACCGACGGTGATGGTCTCACCGATGGCAACTTCGCGAACGATCGGGCCGGTTGGGCTTTGGAAACCATGCGCGTTGCGCTTCTTCAGCTTCGACTTGCCGCGTCCGCCGCGACGGAACCCATCGGCGTCGTCTTCGCCGCTTCGCGCTGTGCGCGACAACGGAGCCTTTGCCTTCAAGGACGGGCGATGCTGAGCTTGCTTGCGATCACGACGCTCGTCATCGTCGCTGCGTGCCTTATCGGGACGGCGCGGTTCATCCTTCTTGCGCTCCTCGACGGGAGGGGCGACGGGAGCAACGACCGGGGCAGGATCAGCAGACACAGCTGCAACCGGTTCAGGTGAAGCGGCGGCCGGCGCTTGAGTTTTTGCAGCTTCGGCCTGACGACGAGCTTCTTCCTCGGCTTGCTGGCGAGCCTCTTCAGCCGCTTTCTGACGAGCGGCTTCCTCGGCTGCGCGCTGCTCCTCGAGTTCGCGCTGCTTCTCCGCCTCGATTTCGTCAGGACTGCGCTTGACGAAGGTTTTCTTCTTGCGCACTTCCACGCTAATGGTCTTGCTGCCACCCACTTTCAGCTTGGTGGTGGTCTTGCGCTGCAAGGTAATCTTGCGCGGCTCATCCACCTTGGCGCCGTGGCTGCTTTTTAGGTGCGCCAACAGCGCCTGCTTTTCATTATCGGTCACTACTTGCTCGGCGCTGGTGTGCGACAGTCCTGCCTCACGCATCTGCTGTAGCAGTCGCTCGACCGGTGTGTCGACCACCTGGGCCAGTTGTTTCACCGTGACTTGCGTCATGCATCTCTCTCCTCAGGCCGCTAATTACTTACTCGAACCAATGGGCTCGGGCGGCCATGATCAGCTTGCCGGCACGTTCTTGATCTATGCCGTCTATGTCGAGCAGATCGTCAATCGACTGCTCGGCCAGGTCTTCGCGGGTGACTACACCCCGCACTGCCAACTCGACCGCCAGTTCGTTGTCCATACCATCCAGCGCAAGCAAATCCTCCGCCGGCTGGGCGTCTGCCAGTTTCTCTTCCGTTGCGATCGCTTTAGTTAGCAAGCGATCCTTGGCGCGGGTTCTCAGCTCGTTGACGATATCTTCGTCGAAGCCTTCGATGCCGAGCATTTCCTCCATAGGGACGTAGGCGATCTCTTCGAGAGAGGTGAAACCTTCCTCGACCAGTACTTGTGCCAGCTCCTCATCGACATCGAGCTCTTCGATGAAATTGCGTAAGATGTCACCAGTTTCTTCTTGCTGCTTGCTCTGGATGTCCGCTTCAGTCATCACGTTCAGCGTCCAACCGGTCAACTGACTGGCAAGACGTACGTTTTGCCCGCCCCGACCGATTGCCTGGGCCAAATTGTCTTCGCCGACCGCAATATCCATGGCATGCGCATCTTCATCGACGATGATGGCAGCCACTTCAGCTGGAGCCATCGCGTTGATAACGAATTGCGCGGGGTTCTCGTCCCACAGCACGATATCGACACGCTCTCCGCCGATCTCGCCGGAAACGGCCTGAACACGCGAACCGCGCATACCAATGCACGCGCCTTGCGGATCGATACGCTTATCTTTCGAGCGCACGGCTATCTTGGCGCGAGATCCTGGATCCCGCGAAGCAGCCATCACTTCAATCAGCCCTTCGGCGATTTCCGGAACTTCAATGCGGAAAAGCTCAATCAGCATTTGCGGCGCTGTGCGAGAAAGGATCAACTGAGGACCGCGATTCTCGGTACGGATTTCCTTAAGCAGCGCACGAACTCGCGCACCGACCCGAAAGGTTTCCCGAGAAATAATGTCTTCTCGGGCCAGCAACGCTTCCGCGTTATTGCCCAGATCGACAATGACGCTGTCTCGCGTAACCTTTTTCACCGTGCCGGAGATGATCTCGCCCATGCGATCACGATAGGCCTCAACCACTTGAGCGCGCTCGGCCTCCCGGACCTTCTGCACGATGACCTGCTTGGCTGTCTGAGCGGCGATCCGACCGAACTCGATTGACTCGACCTTTTCTTCCAGGACATCTCCAACTTTGGCCCCAGCATCGACAGCCTGCTTCATGTCGACGGTCAACTGGTGTGCCGGATCGTCGAATTCTTCTTCCTCGACCACCGTCCAGCGGCGGAAGGTCTCGTAGCTACCGTTCTGCCGATTGATCTCGACCCGCAGGTCAACCTCGTCCTCGAAGCGCTTCTTGGTAGCAGTGGCCAAAGCCAGCTCCAATGCCTCGAAGATTACACTGGCCGGTACGCCTTTCTCGTTGGATACCGACTCCACAACCAGCAGTACTTCTTTGCTCATCGTACGCCTCGCCTATCGCAATCCATTGGGGTCCGCGGGATCCGCGACTCACTCAAAACGGGGAATTATGTTGGTCTTGTCGATCATGTCGATCGGCAACAGGTATTCATGGTCGTCGACCAGCACCACTACATCCTGCTCCTCGACCCCGCGCAGAAGACCTTGGAAATTGCGCCGACCCTCAAAGGGCGAACGCAGCTTTATTTTGACCTGTTCGCCCACATGGGCCGTGAACTGCTCGAGCGTGAATAGAGGCCGATCCATACCAGGCGAGGACACTTCAAGGGTGTAGTCAGAGCTGATTGGATCTTCAACGTCGAGCACACCGCTCAATTGGCGGCTGACCTTTTCGCAATCATCGACAAGAATTCCGTTGGAATGGTCGATATAGACCCGCAACAAAGAATGTCGACCCTGCGAAATGAATTCGATACCCCAGCATTGATAGCCGAGCGCCTCGACCACTGGGGCCAACAAGGCCTGCAACTGTTCTAGCTTGCTCGACATCGAAGTCCCTCGCGCATGCTGTACAAATGAAAAATGGGCGAAACGCCCATCCATGACGATCGCCTGTAGATGCCGGCGACCTGGCTTGAAGCTAATAAAAAGCCCCTCGACAGGGGCTTTTTATCAACTGGTTGCGGGGGCTGGATTTGAACCAACGACCTTCGGGTTATGAGCCCGACGAGCTACCAGACTGCTCCACCCCGCGTCAAACTGGGCACGAATTATACGACCACACTGACAACAGGTCAACCGAAAGACTAAAACAAGAAAGCCCGCATCTGCGGGCCTGCTTGTTTGGTACCGAGGAGGGGACTCGAACCCCTACAGCCTATGGCCACTACCACCTCAAGGTAGCGTGTCTACCAATTCCACCACCTCGGCAAAAACCTTATTCCTGCTCCTGCAGCTGAGGCACATCATCTGCAACAGGTGCGGATGGAGCGCTTTCCAACACAGGCACATCTTCCGCTACTGGCTTACTGACCGGCACTTCAAGAACCGCCGGATCCGGCAGACCTGCCCCTGAGAGCTGGTCAGCCTGACGAGTTGCGAAAAATGCCAACCCAAGACTCGTGGCGAAAAAAACGGCCGCAAGTATAGCAGTAAATCGACTAAGAAAGGTAGAGGACCCCTGACTTCCAAATACAGTTGCGGAAGCACCCGAACCAAAGGAAGCGCCAGCATCAGCCCCTTTACCTTGCTGCAGCAACACCAGCGCAACCACACCAATGGCAACCAGCAGATGCACCACAATCACAACAGTCTGCAACATCTGATCAGTTCCCTGCGGCACGACAAATCGCACCGAAATCATTCGCTTTCAGGGAGGCGCCACCGATAAGCCCCCCATCGATATCCTGCATCTCGAAAAGCTCAGCAGCATTTTCCGCTTTTACACTGCCTCCGTAGAGGATTCGCACGCCATCAGCGATACGTCGATCTTCGCGAGCCAGCTGCTCCCGAATCGCAGCATGCACTTCTTGAGCCTGCTGCGGCGTCGCAGTCAACCCAGTGCCTATCGCCCAGACTGGCTCATAAGCCACCACCGCCTTTTCGAACGCGCCAACTCCAGCGTTAGCCAAGACACTAGCAAGCTGCCGACCAACCACTTCCAGAGTCTGCCCGGCTTGACGCTGCTCCAGCGTCTCCCCCAGGCATAGCACCGGCGTCATCCCGCACGCCAATGCAGCTGCAAATTTTTTGCCTACCACTTCGTCGCTTTCGCCCAAAATCAGACGCCGCTCGGAATGACCAACCAACACCCAACTGGAACCCGCATCAACCAGCTGAGAAGCCGACTCCTCACCTGTCAGCGCACCGAACCCGGCATCCGCCGCGCAGTCCTGAGCCCCTACAGCAATCGCCTTGCCCTGTAGACCACTCACGACCTGTGTCAGATGCAGACTCGATGGAAAGACAGCAACTTCTATAACCGCCGGAAGATCCTGCTGGCGAAGCGCCTCGATCAGCTCTGCGACGCTGGCGCGGGTACCGTTCATCTTCCAGTTACCAGCTACCAATGGGCGACGCATGCTTTACCTCGTCGGTCAAAGTGGGCGCAGATGGTACTCAACGAAAAGGCACCTGGCAAGCGTAAATCACACACAAACTTCCTTAACCGCGCTCGCCAGCTCCTCGGCGTAACTGCGGACCTGATTTTCGTCGTCCCCTTCAACCATAACCCGCACCAACGGCTCGGTGCCGGATTTTCGTAACAGCACCCGACCACGACCAGCCATACGCTCCGTAACGCTGTCACAGACAGCCTGCACCTGGGGATGGGCAATCGGATCCCGATTGCCACTGAACCGCACGTTGATCAATACCTGAGGGCATTTGCTCCAGACCATGCGCTCCTGCGCAAGGCTACGACCGCGACGCTTCAGAGCAAGCACAACCTGGAGCGCAGCAATGATGGCGTCTCCAGTGGTGACATGCTGCGCGCAGACAATGTGACCTGAGTTTTCCCCACCAAGCACCCAGTCACGCTCGAGCATTTCAGCCATCACGTAGCGATCACCGACTTTAGCCCGCACAAAAGGAATGTTGCGCGCCTTAAGTGCCAATTCTAGACCGAGGTTGCTCATCAACGTCCCGACAACCCCACCGATCAGACGGTCTCGGTCCTGCAAATCTGCGGCAATAATGTAGAGCAACTCATCGCCATCAACCTGAGTGCCGGTATGATCGACCATCATCACCCGATCACCGTCACCATCAAAGGCTATACCAAGATCAGCGCCCTGCTCAATCACGGCCTTCTGCAGCTGCGCGACATGAGTGGAGCCTACGCCGGCGTTGATGTTCAGCCCATCCGGCTGAGCAGCGATAACCGTCACCTCCGCCCCGAGCTCTCGGAAGACGCTGGGTGCAACCTTGTAGGTCGCACCGTGAGCGCAATCAAGCACAATTTTCATACCGCTAAAATCTGTGCTGGTCGGCACACTGCTCTTGCAGAACTCAATATAGCGCCCTGCTGCATCATTTATCCGTGAAGCCTTGCCTAGTTGCACCGACTCCACGACCGTCATCGGTGTGTCGAGCAGCTCCTCGATCATCAACTCAACCTCATCGGGCAGTTTCGTCCCGCGGCCAGAGAAGAACTTGATGCCATTATCGTGATGAGGGTTATGTGAGGCGCTGATCACGATACCAGCGTCCGCATGGAAGGTACGCGTCAGGTAGGCGACCGCGGGGGTCGGCATAGGCCCCAGCAGCAAGACATCGGCGCCTGCGGCAGAAAGCCCGGCCTGCAGTGCCGACTCGAACATATACCCAGAGATCCGAGTGTCTTTGCCAATCAAAATGCGACATTTCCCATGCTTGCGAAATGCCATACCTGCGGCCCAGCCAAGCCTCAGCATGAATTCCGGCGTGATCGGAAATTGCCCCACATGGCCACGAATACCATCGGTGCCGAAATACTTTCTACCCATACATATTCCCTATTCTGCCGCCTGCACTGCAGCAATCATTCGAACTACATCAACCGTTTCGGCCACGTCATGCACCCGAAGGATGTTAGCGCCTTTGGCAACAGCCAGCGCGGCCAGCGCCAGGCTGCCATAAAGACGATGCGACACATCCCGCTGCAACGTTTGGCCGACCATACTCTTGCGGGACACACCGACAAGCAACGGACGCCCCAGCGTATGGAGCTGCTCCAGTCTGTTGAACAGGCTCAAGTTATGCGCGAGATTTTTTGCAAAGCCGAATCCCGGATCGAGCACGACCCGGCCGGCTGGGATGCCTGCAGCTGCACACGCCTCTATGCGCTCACGCAAAAAGCTGACGACCTCGCGGGTCACATCGTCGTAGCGCGGATCGTTCTGCATATCGCCGGGCTCACCTCGCATATGCATCAAGCACACCGGAAGCCCACAGCTTGCTACAGCCTCCAGCGCCCCATCGCGAGATAGAGAGCGGACATCATTAATCAAGCCTGCACCGAGCCGGGCAGTCTCGCGAATCACAGCAGGCGTCGAGGTGTCGACCGAGATAATCACGTCAAGCTCTCGAGCAATCGCCTCTACTACAGGCGCAACACGCTCAAGCTCTTCGATCGGCGAAACAGCGCGCGCCCCCGGGCGAGTCGATTCCCCGCCCACGTCAATTAACGTCGCCCCCGCCGCCATCATGGCGTCGGCGTGCCGTAATGCAGCAACGACACCCGCATGCCTGCCGCCATCGGAGAAAGAGTCGGGAGTGACATTCAAGATGCCCATGACATGTGGGCGGGACAAATCAAGAACCCGGCTGCCACAAGACAGCCGGGTTGAGTACATCTTTTCCCTCATCTAACGCAGCCTTAGCTTAATGCTCGCCAGCGGGACCACCAATCGGCGCCTGTGGGCGGCCATCTTCTGGCTGAATAGGCGTTCCGGTTGGACCAGAGCCATTCTGCCAGTCACGCGGTTCACGGGGAGTCCGACCTGCCATAATGTCATCAATCTGATCAGCATCGATGGTCTCGTACTTCATCAGTGTCTCGGCCATCACATCGAGCTTGTCACGGTTGTCAGCAAGAATCTGCTTAGCCGTGCCGTAGCACTGATCGATGATGCTACGAACCTCGAGATCGATCATTTTTGCCGTGTCACCGGACACATTAGTGTGCTGGCTACCCGCACTGCGACCAAGGAACACCTCGCCCTCTTCCTCTGCGTACATCAGCGGGCCCAACTTTTCGGACAGGCCCCACTTGGTAACCATATTACGGGCCAACTGGGTAGCACGCATGATGTCATTGGAGGCACCAGTGGTAACCCCCTCAAAGCCGAGCGTCATTTCCTCAGCGATACGGCCTCCAAACAGCGAGCAGATTTGGCTGATCAAGGCTCGCTTGGAAAGACTGTAACGGTCTTCTTCGGGTAGAAACATTGTCACACCCAAAGCCCGACCGCGCGGAATGATCGATACCTTATAAACAGGATCGTGCTCCGGAACAACGCGCCCGACGATGGCATGCCCCGCCTCGTGGTATGCCGTATTGAGTCGCTCCTTTTCGGACATGACCATGGACTTGCGCTCGGCGCCCATCATGATCTTGTCTTTGGCCAGCTCAAACTCTTTCATTTCCACCAAGCGCTTGCCGGCGCGTGCTGCAAACAACGACGCTTCGTTCACCAGATTGGCCAGGTCCGCACCTGAAAAACCAGGCGTGCCCCGCGCAATCAGAGCCGGCTCAACAGTGTCACCAAGCGGAACCTTGCGCATGTGGACTTTAAGAATCTGTTCGCGACCACGAATATCGGGGAGCCCAACGACTACCTGACGGTCGAAACGACCGGGGCGAAGCAGCGCAGGATCGAGCACATCCGGGCGGTTCGTGGCAGCAATGACGATGATGCCGTCATTCATTTCGAAACCATCCATCTCGACCAGCAACTGGTTCAACGTCTGCTCACGCTCGTCGTGACCACCGCCGAGACCCGCGCCGCGATGGCGACCGACAGCGTCGATCTCATCGATGAAAATGATGCACGGTGCATGCTTCTTGGCTTGCTCGAACATGTCGCGCACGCGGCTAGCACCCACCCCGACGAACATCTCAACGAAATCGGAACCGGAGATGGTAAAAAACGGAACCTTGGCCTCGCCAGCGACCGCCTTAGCCAAAAGCGTTTTACCGGTACCCGGTGATCCAACCATCAGCACGCCACGCGGAATGCGGCCTCCGAGACGTTGAAACTTACCGGGGTCACGCAGGAACTCGACCAGTTCGGTGACTTCTTCTTTCGCCTCGTCACAACCAGCGACATCAGCAAACGTAGTTTTGACCTGATCTTCGGATAGCAGACGAGCCTTGCTCTTGCCAAAGCTCATCGGGCCGCCTTTGCCACCCGCGCCGCCTTGCATCTGCCGCATGAAGAACATGAAAACCGCGATGATCACCAAAATCGGGAAGCTAGCTACCAACAGCTGCGTCCAGATGCTCTGCTGCTCAGGCTGCCGGCCTTCGATCACCACATTGTTGTTGATCAGGTCACCGATCAGGCCGTTGTCCTGAATCGCGGGGCGAATCGTCTTGAACGTCTCGCCGTCACTGCGCTTGCCGGTAATGACGAAACCGTCGACGGTCACGCGCTCGACCTGACCTTCTTTCACCTGCTCGATGAAATCCGAATAGTTGAGCGTTTGCGGCTCTGTCGGGCTGGAAAAGTTGTTCATCACCGTCACCAGGACAGCGGCAATGATCAACCACAAAATCAGGTTCTTTGCCATGTCGTTCAATTCACTACCCTCTAGAGCAGGCGGGTTTTCGGGAGCCTGCATGACGGCCGATGGTTCGCTCTCGGCCTAACTTACTACACAACGTTGCTGAACGCGCAGCTCGGTCTGTAACCCGATATGAAACATGCTAGCCGGTAAATCATAGGCTCGGGTTCGACGGGATGGTTCAGCTCCATTCGGTTAAGACCGCAGCGCTTCCAGCGCGTTGCCATCGCCCCGGTATCCGCGCGCTAGCAGATACTGTTCACGTGAGCGGTCCCTTGATGACAAGGGTTTACGCATCTGCACCTTATCGAAATTCTGCCGCACATCCTTCAGGTAGGCATCGAAACCATCCCCCTGGAAAATCTTGATCAGAAAGTCCCCACCGGGGCGCAGAACTCGCATGGCCAGATCAAGCGCAAGCTCGCAGAGAAACATCGCTCGCGCCTGGTCAGCAACCTTCACCCCACTCATATTGGGGGCCATATCGGAAATCACAAGGTCAACTTGCGTTTCACCAATGGCCTGAAGGATCTCAGCGAATACTTCGTCCTCAGTAAAATCACCAAGAACAAAGGTCACGTCAGCAATGCTGTCCATGGGCAGAATATCGGATGCAATCAGCCTCCCGCGATCACCGATCACCCTGCTGGTGACCTGCGACCAGCCGCCCGGTGCAGCCCCGAGATCGACCACTGTCATGCCTGGCCGGAGAATACGATCCTTTTCTTGAATCTCGAGAAGCTTGTAGCTCGCTCGCGACCGATAGCCATCCCGCTGCGCCATCTTTACATAGGGATCATCAAAATGTTCTTTCAGCCAACGCGGGCTGGTCTTGGAGCGTGCCAAGCTGTTACCTCATCTGTGCGGCTCAGAGCGTGTCAGTTACACTAGCCGGGTTTTCCAGGGTTCTGACGCAAGGGTCGAATTATGCCGCTCACTAACGAGCAGAAGAAACAGTACAAATCCATCGGCCATCATCTGAAGCCTGTATTGATCGTATCGGAGAACGGCTTGACCGAAGGCGTACAAGCCGAGCTGGAGCGAGCCCTTAACGATCACGAATTGATTAAGGTGCAGCTGCGGATCACCGAGCGTGACGATCGGCGCGCGCTAACCGATGAATTGTGCAGAATTGGCGGCTGCGAACTGGTTCAGTCTATCGGCAAGATGGCACTGATCTATCGCAAGAACCCCAAAGTGAACAAGCAGCTTTCTAACGTGCATCGCTTCCAGAGCTGATCAACTTTTCAGCCGCTGTCTTCTGCTATCGCTCCCGCCCGGGAGCGACTTGCAGCACCAGGATCAACCCGCACAAACCCATCGCCAAGTAACTGAACACCAACCAGTACGGTGATTCGATCATGCCAGCTCGCGCCGAAAAATGACTTCCGGCCAGGAGCAGCACTGCCAGTAACAGCTGACCTCGCAGATCGCGCCAAAGACTACGAAGCCCGCAGAGCTGGATCAGCACCGCCGCCTGAAGCAACACACAGAACGCAGCGAAGCCCACCAGCAAAGGCCGCAGACTGCCGGCGACCTCTTCGATCAGCAACGGCGCCAAACCGGTCTTGGCCAACGCCGGCAGCATTACAAACTGCAGCAGCCATAACCCGCCTACCCAGAATGTCTGGGCCAGCTGCCAACTAATAAGGCCTGCGCGCATCGGTCGAATCTCAGAGATGGCGAACCTCGACGATCTCGAACTCGACCAGCCCTCCCGGCGTTTTCACCACAGCGACGTCACCTTCGACCTTGCCGATCAGGGCGCGCGCAATTGGGGAGCCTACGGAGATCTTGCCCAGCTTGATCTCCGCCTCGTCCTCACCAACGATCTGATAAGTGACGCGCTCATCAGTCTCGACATTGGCAATCTCAACGGTGGTCCCAAAGATCACCTTGCCGGTGTGCGGAATGCTGCTGACATCGATGACTTGGGCGTTCTGCAAACGCCCTTCGATATCACGAATCCGCGCCTCGACCATGCCCTGCTGTTCGCGAGCGGCGTGATACTCGGCGTTTTCCTTGAGATCCCCCAGCTCACGCGCCACGCCGATGTCATGACTGAGCTTGGGGCGAAGGACCTTGGTGAGATGGTGCAGCTCTTCTTCCAAGGCGCGCGCGCCCTGGACAGTCATCGGGTATTTAGTCATGCCTTGATTCCTGCATGGAGATCCTGCAAGCGACGTACAGTCTTCTCGGGACCGAACTTCAGCGCCTCACAGATCGCCTGCCCACCAGCCAGGGTGGTGGTGCAGCAGATCTTGTGCTGCAGAGCGTTACGACGGATTGAGTAAGAGTCGGCGATGGACTGACGCCCCTCGGTAGTATTGATGATCAGGGTGACCTCGTCATTCTTGATCATGTCGACAACGTGCGGGCGACCCTCGGTTACCTTGTTTACACGACGCACCGGCAGCCCAGCAGCCTCAATGATCTTTGCCGTGCCAGCCGTACCGACCACTTCGAAACCAAGCTCGATCAGATCACGCGCCACCTGGGCTACGTGTGGCTTGTCGTCATCGCGCACACTGATGAACGCACAGCCACTGTTCGGCAGAATCTCGCTAGCTCCGAGCTGAGCTTTGGCAAAGGCTTCAGCGAAGCTGTCGCCGACCCCCATCACCTCACCGGTCGACTTCATTTCCGGGCCGAGGATCGGGTCTACACCCGGGAACTTGGCGAAGGGGAAAACCGCTTCTTTAACACTGTAGAACTCTGGAATTATTTCTTCGGTCAGCCCGACCTCAGCCAGCGTTTTACCGGCCATGACACGTGCCGCAATCATCGCCAGCGAGACGCCAATGCACTTCGATACGAACGGCACAGTACGCGACGCACGTGGGTTGACCTCAATAACGAAGATGTCCTCGCCCTGCACGGCCATCTGTACGTTCATCAGACCGACCACACCCAACTCAAGCGCCATCTTCTTGACCTGGTCTCGAATTTCGTCCTGGATGTGCGCCGGCAGTGAGTAAGGCGGCAGTGAGCAGGCCGAGTCACCGGAGTGCACGCCGGCCTGCTCGATATGCTGCATGATGGCGCCGATTACCACGTGCTCGCCGTCACACACCGCATCGATATCGACCTCGATGGCGCAGTTGAGGAAGTGATCGAGCAGCACTGGGCTGTCATTCGACACTTTCACCGCTTCGCGCATGTAGCGCTTGAGCTCTTCTTCCTGGTAGACAATTTCCATCGCCCGACCGCCCAGTACATAAGACGGACGCACCACCAGCGGATAACCGATCACTTTCGAGGCGGCAAGTGCCTCTTCTTCGCTGCGGGCGGTCGCGTTTGGCGGCTGGCGCAGGTTCAGGCGCTCGACCATCTGCTGGAAGCGCTCACGGTCTTCAGCGCGGTCAATAGAATCAGGGCTGGTTCCGATGATAGGCACACCCGCCTCTTCCAGCGCACGAGCAAGTTTCAGCGGAGTCTGGCCACCGTACTGCACGATAACGCCTTTGGGCTGCTCGACACGGACAATTTCCAGCACGTCTTCCAAGGTTACCGGCTCGAAGTACAGACGATCCGATGTGTCGTAGTCAGTGGAGACAGTCTCAGGGTTGCAGTTGACCATGATGGTTTCATAACCATCATCGCGCATCGCCAGTGCCGCATGAACGCAGCAGTAATCGAATTCGATGCCTTGGCCGATACGGTTCGGGCCGCCGCCCAGAATCATGATCTTCTCGCGGCTGGACGGATTCGCCTCGCACTCTTCCTCGTAAGTCGAGTACATGTAGGCAGTGTCAGTGGCGAACTCGGCGGCGCAGGTGTCGACGCGCTTATAGACCGGCAGCACTTTAAGCTTGTGCCTGTGAGCTCGCAGGTTCTTTTCGGTTACGCCAAGCAACTTGGCCAGGCGCGCATCGGAGAAGCCTTTGCGCTTGAGCTTGTACATGACATCGCGATCGATGCTGGACAGGCCCATAGTCTTGATTTGCTCCTCCTCCTTGATCAGATCCTCGATCTGCACCAGGAACCACTCATCGATGCGCGTGAGGTCGAACACTTCGGCGACCGTCTTGCCAGCGCGGAAAGCATCAGCCACGTACCAAATACGATCAGCGCCCGGCACGGTCAGCTCACGCTTGAGGGTGCTTTCGCTCTCGGGGTCAGTCAGATCGAGCTTCGGATCAAAGCCGGACACACCGACTTCCAGCCCGCGCAGCGCTTTCTGTACAGATTCCTGGAAAGTGCGCCCGATGGCCATGACCTCACCGACAGACTTCATCTGGGTGGTCAAACGAGCATCAGCTTTGGGGAATTTCTCGAAAGCAAAACGCGGGATCTTGGTCACGACGTAGTCGATCGCCGGCTCGAAGGACGCAGGGGTGCGGCCACCGGTGATGTCGTTCTGCAACTCGTCGAGCGTGTAGCCCACCGCAAGCTTTGCAGCGATCTTGGCAATGGGGAAGCCGGTGGCTTTGGACGCCAGTGCCGACGAACGCGAAACACGCGGGTTCATCTCGATCACGACCATACGGCCGGTGTTGGGGCAAATGCCAAACTGCACGTTGGAACCGCCGGTTTCAACGCCGATCTCGCGCAGCACCGCCAGCGAGGCGTTACGCAGAATCTGATATTCCTTATCGGTCAGCGTTTGCGCTGGCGCGACGGTAATGGAGTCGCCGGTGTGGACCCCCATCGGATCGAAGTTTTCGATGGCACAGACGATGATGCAGTTGTCCTTCTTATCGCGGACCACCTCCATCTCGTATTCCTTCCAGCCGATCAGCGACTCATCGATCAGCAGCTCACTGGTCGGCGACAAGTCTAGGCCGCGCGCGCATATCTCCTCGAATTCTTCACGGTTGTAGGCGATACCACCACCGGTGCCACCCATGGTGAACGAGGGGCGGATGATGCAAGGAAATCCGACCTTCTCAAGCACGCCATAGGCTTCGTCCATGTTGTGCGCGATACCGGAAACCGGGCATGCCAGGCCGATATTCTTCATTGCCTTGTCGAAGCGTGAGCGATCTTCAGCCTTGTCGATGGTGTCGGCGTTGGCGCCAATCATCTCGACGCCAAACTTCTCCAGGATGCCGTGCTTTTCCAGGTCCAGCGCGCAGTTCAGCGCGGTCTGACCACCCATCGTCGGCAGCAGCGCATCGGGACGTTCCTTCTCGATGATCTTGGCGACGGTGGCCCACTTGATTGGCTCGATGTAAGTGGCATCAGCCATGGACGGGTCGGTCATGATGGTCGCGGGGTTGGAGTTGACCAGGATGACGCGGAACCCCTCTTCGCGCAGTGCTTTGCACGCCTGCGCTCCGGAGTAATCGAACTCGCACGCCTGGCCGATGACGATCGGGCCAGCGCCGAGGATCAGAATGCTTTTGATGTCTGTACGTTTTGGCATGGTCTCTCTCGAATTCTGTGCTCGGCGAACTTAGCGGCGCTTGGCCATGGCGTCGATGAAGCGATCAAACAACGGCGCGACATCATGCGGACCTGGGCTAGCCTCAGGGTGGCCCTGGAAGCTGAAGGCAACCTTGTCAGTGCGCTCAATACCTTGCAGCGTGCCGTCGAACAGCGACTTGTGCGTGGCGCGCACATTGCTAGGCAGGCTGGCTTCGTCCACGGCAAAGCCATGGTTCTGACTGGTGATCATCACCACACCCGTCTTCAGATCCTGAACCGGGTGGTTCGCACCGTGGTGGCCGTTGGGCATCTTCACGGTCTTGGCACCAGAGGCCAACGCCAACAATTGATGGCCGAGGCAGATACCGAACACCGGAATGTCGGTTTCGAGCACTTCCTGGATCGCCTTGATCGCGTAGTCGCAAGGCTCGGGGTCACCGGGGCCGTTGGCCAGGAAGATACCGTCCGGGTTCAGCGCCAGGGCTTCGCTGGCAGGCGTCTGAGCCGGCAACACAGTGACCCGGCAACCACGCGCGACCAGCATGCGCAGAATGTTGTACTTCACGCCGTAGTCGAAGGCGACCACATGGTACGGCAGCTCACTGGCAGGTACCTCAGCATGACCGTCATCACTCAGACACCAAACGCTCGAGCGCCACTCGTAGCGCTCCTTGACGCTGACCTCTTTGGCCAGGTCCATACCCTTGAGACCGGGGAAGCTGCGAGCCAACTCCAGCGCCTTTTCTTCAGTCGCATCATCACCTGCCAGGATGCAACCATCCTGAGCGCCTTTCTCGCGAAGGATGCGGGTCAAACGGCGGGTGTCGATGCCTGCAATGGCGACGGTGCCATTGGCCTTGAGGTAATCCGGCAGCGGCTGCTTGTCCCGCCAGTTGCTCGAGACCAGCGGCAAGTCGCGGATCACCAGCCCGGCCGCCCAAACCTTCCAGGACTCGGCGTCTTCTGGGGTGGTACCGGTATTGCCAACGTGCGGATAGGTCAAGGTGACGATTTGCTTGGCATAGGAAGGATCGGTGAGGATTTCCTGATAGCCGGTCATGGCGGTATTGAACACCACCTCACCGATAGTCTGGCCGTCGGCGCCGATAGATTCGCCGCGAAAAATACTGCCATCGGCAAGGGCGAGAATGGCTGGCTTAGTCAAGAGACCTCCCAAAGATCAAGGCTGAAGCAAGCGCAGATTGTAAAAAAGCGGGATGACGTGTGAAGGTCATCCCGCTTTTTATTTGATTCATTCTGCGCAACTTTTAGTGGACACACTAAAACGGGAAGCTTACAGAAACCGCCCTTTCAGGTCCAGCCGCAATCAGCCAAAACGCCGAGCGAGGCGCTTCCTCAGCGTAGCCCGAGCACATCCTGCATGTCATACAGCCCCGCTGGCTGCTGCTCCAACCACATCGCAGCACGCACCGCGCCTTTGGCGAAAGTCATCCGACTGGACGCCTTATGGGTGATCTCGACCCGCTCGCCCTCGGCTGCGAACAGAACGGTGTGATCTCCAACAACGTCGCCGGCACGCACGGTGGCAAAGCCGATCGTCTCCCGCGCACGGGCGCCCGTCTGCCCTTCGCGACCATAAACCGCAACCTCCTGCAGATCGCGACCAAGCGCCTGCGCGACGACCTCACCCATGCGCAACGCAGTGCCCGACGGCGCGTCCACCTTGTGACGGTGATGCGCCTCGATGATCTCGATATCGACCTCGTCCCCGAGCACCCGCGCAGCCGTATCGAGCAACTTCAGACACAAATTGACACCGACACTGAAGTTCGCCGCAAACACGATGGGAATATCCTGCGCGGCCGCCGCCAGCTTCTCTTTCTCTGCAACCGAGAAACCGGTCGTACCGATCACCATCGCCTTACCGGCGCGCCGGCACACTTCGAGATTTCTCAGCGTGACCGAAGGATGAGTGAAATCGATCAGCACATCGAACTCGTCGACGACCTTCGCTACCTCACCGATCAGCGGCACGCCGAGCCGCCCGATCGCCGCCAGTTCACCCGCATCGGCACCGACCAGAGTGCTGTCAGGCCTGTCGATGGCGGCGGTCAAGCCCGCAGCACCGGCAGTTTGCTGAACAGCTTCGACCAGTGTCTTGCCCATACGCCCGGCGGCGCCCGTTACTGCAATACGTCGCATAAAAACAGCTCCAAGCTGCAAGCCTCAAGCTGCAAGAGCGCCTTCAGGAAGGCTGCCGCCTGCAGCTCGCCGCTGGATTAAAGATCGCCAAAGAATCGCTTCACGCCTTCGAACCAGCCACTGGCCTTTGGCGAATGCGAGCTGTCGCTCTGCAAGGTCTTGCGGAACTCGTCGAGTAGCTCGCGCTGCCGCTTGCCCAGGTTGACCGGTGTCTCCACCGCGACCCGGCACAACAGATCGCCAGCCGCACCGCCACGCACAGGAGCAACCCCCTTGCCGCGCAAACGGAACTGCTTGCCAGTCTGAGTACCTTCCGGGATTTTCAACTTCACCCGCCCGTCGAGGGTTGGCACTTCCAACTCGCCGCCCAGCGCCGCATCGGCAAAACTGATCGGCACCTCGCAAAACAGGTGCTTGCCGTCACGCTGGAAGATCGGGTGCTCACGTACGTTGACCACTACGTAGAGGTCACCAGCCGGACCGCCCTGAGCGCCTGCCTCACCTTCACCCGTCAAGCGAATCCGGTCACCTGTATCGACGCCCGGCGGCACCTTGACCGAAAGTGTCTTCTGCTCCTCGACCCGACCTTGCCCATGGCAGCTACCGCAAGGATCGGAAATCATCTTGCCGCTGCCATGACAGCGCGGGCAGGTCTGTTGAACCGAGAAGAAGCCCTGCTGCATGCGCACCTGACCGATGCCACCACAGGTGGTACAGGTCACTGGACTGGTGCCCTTCTTGGCGCCAGAACCGTCGCAGGTCTTGCATTCAGCCAACGTGGGCACCCGGATGGTGACCGTGGTGCCCCGCACAGCCTCTTCCAGATCCAGCTCAAGGGTGTAGCGCAGATCGCTGCCGCGCTGAGCGCCGCCGCGCGAACTGCCGCGACCGCCAGCAAAGAAATCGCTGAACACATCGCCAAAGATGTCGGAGAAATTGGCGTTGCCGTAAGCCGCACCCGCGCCAGCTCCCATCTGGGGATCGACGCCGGCATGACCGTACTGGTCGTAGGCCTGACGCTTGCTCGCATCGGAAAGCACTTCGTAAGCCTCGTTGGCTTCCTTGAATGCGTCTTCAGCGGCTTTGTCTCCGGGATTACGGTCCGGATGATGCTTCATTGCGAGGCGACGATAAGCCTTTTTCAGCTCTGCCTCGCTGGCGCCGCGCTCGACACCCAGCACTTCGTAATAGTCACGTTTGGCCATAAGTTTCCTGAACCTTCAAATTCGTACCCTCCAGACACGCCGACGCGGGAGCAAGCCCCCGCGCAGCGATCAGCCCTGTCGCGGCATCACCGCATCGGGCTGGAGCGAAAGGCAGCAGCCTGAACGGACTCTGCCCTCACCCCTCTCATGGAGGTCATAAGCCGCGGCTTACTTGTTGTCCTTGACCTCTTCGAACTCAGCGTCAACCACGTCGTCACCTGACTGAGCATTGTCGCCAGCCTGCTCGCCTTCGCCGCCCTGAGGCTGCTCGGCGTACATCTTCTGCGCCAGCGGAGTAGAAGCCTGCGAGACTGCTGCGATCTTGGCTTCGATCTCGGCCTTGTCGTCGCCCTTGATGGCCACTTCCAGCTCGCCGATGGCTTTTTCAATGTTCGCCCTGTCTTCTTCGGTGGCCTTGTCGCCAGCCTCGGTCAACATCTTGCGAGTTGCATGGACCAGCTGATCGCCCTGGTTGCGGACAGTCACCAGCTCTTCGAACTTGCGGTCTTCCTCGGCGTTGGCCTCGGCGTCACGCACCATCTGCTCGATTTCCTCCTCGGAAAGACCCGAGTTGGCCTTGATCACGATGGACTGGTGCTTGCCGGTGGCCTTGTCCTTCGCCGACACGTGCAGGATGCCGTTGGCATCGATGTCGAAGGTCACTTCGATCTGCGGCACACCACGCGGAGCTGGCGGAATATCAGCCAGATCGAAACGACCCAGGGACTTGTTCTGCGACGCTTGCTTGCGCTCACCCTGCAATACATGGATGGTCACGGCGCCCTGGTTGTCATCGGCCGTCGAGAACACCTGCGACTTCTTGGTTGGGATGGTGGTGTTCTTCTCGATCAGCGCAGTCATCACGCCACCCATGGTTTCGATACCCAGGGTCAGCGGGGAAACGTCGAGCAACAGCACGTCCTTGACGTCGCCAGCCAGCACTGCACCCTGAATGGCTGCACCCATGGCCACGGCTTCGTCGGGGTTGACGTCCTTGCGCGCTTCCTTGCCGAAGAACTCGGCAACCTTCTGCTGCACCAGCGGCATGCGGGTCTGACCACCGACCAGAATCACGTCGTCGATCTTGGAGACGTCGATCCCGGCGTCTTTCATCGCCATGCGGCACGGCTCGATGGTGCGCTGAACCAAATCCTCGACCAGCGCTTCGAGCTTGGCGCGAGAGATTTTCACGTTCAGGTGCTTCGGCCCGGTCGAATCTGCCGTGATGTAAGGCAGGTTGACGTCGGTCTGCTGGCTTGAAGACAGCTCGATCTTGGCCTTTTCAGCAGCTTCCTTCAGACGCTGCATGGCCAGCGGATCACCCTTGAGGTTCATGCCGCTTTCTTTCTTGAACTCGTCAACAAGGTAGTCGATCAGGCGGATGTCGAAGTCTTCACCACCAAGGAAGGTGTCGCCGTTGGTGGCCAACACTTCAAACTGATGCTCGCCGTCAACCTCGGCGATTTCGATCACCGAGACGTCGAAGGTACCGCCACCCAGGTCATATACGATGACTGTGTGATCACCCTTGGCCTTGTCCATGCCATAGGCCAGCGCGGCAGCAGTCGGCTCGTTGATGATGCGCTTAACATCCAGACCCGCAATGCGCCCAGCGTCCTTGGTGGCCTGACGCTGGCTGTCGTTGAAGTACGCCGGAACGGTAATTACCGCCTCGGTGACCGGCTCGCCGAGATAGTCTTCGGCAGTCTTCTTCATTTTCTTCAGGATCTCGGCAGAGATCTGCGGCGGTGCCATTTTCTGGCCGCTCACCTCTACCCAGGCGTCACTGTTGTCCGCTTTGACGATCTTGTACGGAACCATCTGGATGTCTTTCTGCACGACGTCTTCATCGAAACGACGACCGATCAGTCGCTTCACGGCGTACAGCGTGTTGTGCGGGTTGGTAACAGCCTGACGCTTGGCCGATTGACCAACCAGGATTTCACCGTCATTGGCGTACGCAATGATCGAGGGGGTGGTGCGACCGCCTTCGGCGTTCTCGATCACCTTGGCCTTGCCGTTTTCCAGAATGGAGACGCAGGAGTTGGTCGTTCCCAGGTCGATACCGATAATCTTGCCCATGTGCTTCTCTCCGAACTTTGATTGATCCGCGCCTGTTTACCGGCTGCGGGTAATACAAAAACGCTTGGCTACCAGATGGGGGTCAGCCGCAAAAATTCAAGCCTTCTCATCAATCGAAGGCGGGGTTTCTGCCGGCGCCTTGCTGACAACGACCATCGCCGGACGCAACAGACGTCCGTTGAGCAGATAGCCCTTCTGGAACACCTTGAGCACGCTGCCTGGCTCGGCATGGGTGCTTTCTTCCATGGCCATGGCCTGGTGATGCTCGGGATTGAAGGGCTCGCCCTGTGGGTCAATCTGCACCAACTGATGGCGCGCCAGAGTGTCGAGCAACAACTTGAACGTCAGCTCGACACCTTCGCGCATCGGCTTGACTGCTTCATCATCTGGATTCGACAGCTCGAGCCCGCGCTCCAGACTGTCAGCGACGCCCAGCAGGTCGCCAGCGAACTTCTCCAGCGCAAACTTGTGCGCTTTCTCGACATCCTGCTCGGCACGACGACGGATGTTCTGCAACTCGGCCGCCACTCGCAGGGACTGATCCTGCGCCGCGGCCAATTGCTCTTCGAGGGACTGCACCCGTGCAGCCAGATCCTCGGTCACCTCGGCTTGCGCGGTCTCGTTTTCATCAGGGGTCTGGTTGTCCAGGTTCTGCTCGTCGGCCATGCGGTCCTCCTCATCGATACGTCAGCGGGCGTCGACCCGCGCTTGTGCCGCTATATGGGGGCAACAAAATTCTGCTTCAAGGGCGTATCCACATCAAAGAAACACCAGCCCCTTTCGAACAGCCCATTCAGCGCCTAACCGACCGCATTTGTTTACATACCAGTCACGCGGAGCAGCTTGATGAGCCACGCAGAAGCACTGTATAAATACCCAGTCACCTACGCAGGAGTCCTGCCATGCTGGTCCATCTTTCCGTTCACAATTACGCAATCGTCGAGCATCTCGATCTTGAGCTGAAACGCGGCATGAGCGTAATCAGCGGCGAGACCGGCGCAGGCAAGTCGATCATGCTCGATGCGCTAGGCCTCACTCTCGGCGATCGAGCCGACAGCAGCGTGGTGCGCATAGGCGCGGACAAGGCGGATATTCTCGCCAGCTTCGACCTGGACGACATCCCAGATGCACGAGCCTGGCTGGCCGAGCGCGATCTGGAAAATGATGGCCCATGCATCCTTCGGCGAGTGATCACGGCTGAAGGTCGTTCGCGCGGCTATATCAACGGAACGCCCTGCCCGCAAGTTGACCTCAAGGCGCTTGGCGAGCTACTGATCGATATCCACAGCCAGCACGAACACCAGTCACTGCTAAAGCTCGATACGCACCGGCGTTTGCTCGATGAGTACAGCGGCAATCAAGATCTTGCCCGCCAGGTGCAGCTGGCCGCCCAGCGCTGGCGGCAAACCCGGCAGACCCTGGAGCGACTTAGCAGCAGCAGTGATGAACAGCGCGCCCGCCACCAGCTGCTCAGCTACCAACTCGAGGAGCTTGAGACACTGGCTCTGGGCGACGACGAATTGGACCAGCTGGAGCAGGAACACAAGAACCTTTCCAACGCAGAACACCTGCTCGGCGCCTGTCGCCAGGTGATCGAGCTGTGTAGCGAGAGCGACGCCGGCAACGTACTGTCAGCGCTGACCTCGAGCCTGCAGCGCCTGACTGGATTTCAGAACCAGCCCGGCGCGCTTGGCGAGGCCGTCAATCTACTGGCCAGTGCGCAGATACAGGTTGAAGAAGCGATCGGCGAACTCAATCGCTTTCTCGATCACTTCGATTCCGACCCACAAAGGCAGCAGGCACTGGAAGAACGCCTCGACAGCATCTATACCCTGGCGCGCAAACACCGCGTTCAGCCGTCAGAATTACCGAGCTTGCAGCAACGCCTCTTCGAAGAACTGGAAAGCCTTAACGCCGACGACACTGCACTGGAGCAACTCGGCGAAGAGCTTGCCGCCTACGAGCGACATTATCGAGAAAAAGCCGAACAGTTGAGCGCTTCGCGCCAGCTGGCGGCAGAATCCTTGGCGCAGGCCGTCGAAACGGAGATTCAGCGTCTAGGCATGCCAGGCGGCAAGTTCAGCGCTGTGTTGAAGCCCGCAGCAGAAGGAGACCTGATGCCACACGGACTGGAACAGGTAGAGTTTCTGGTAAGCGCCAACCCAGGCCAGCCACTGCGTCCACTGGCAAAGGTTGCCTCGGGCGGTGAGCTGTCGCGCATCAGTCTTGCGATTCAGGTGATCACAGCGCAGACATCACGCATTCCGACCCTGGTGTTCGACGAAGTGGACGTCGGCATCGGCGGGCCGACCGCAGAAGTGGTCGGCCAATTGCTGCGCCGCCTCGGCGAGCGGGGCCAAGTACTGACCGTGACCCACCTGCCACAAGTTGCGGCACAGGGTCACCATCACCTGTTTGTACACAAGGCGCGCGGCGCCCAAGAAACCCACACCGCTGTCGCCGCACTGGATGGCAGTGAACGGGTCGAGGAAATTGCCCGCATGCTGGGTGGGCTTGACCTCACCGAGCAAGCACTGGCCCACGCCCGCCAGATGATCGGCACAGCTCAAACATCCTGAAAAAGCAGGCAACGACGACGACCCACGGATCATCTTGCCGCGGCGACAGACCACTGGAGAGCACGCACCATCCCCGTACCGGATTGCACTGGGCTGGCTTGCAATAAAAACGCGCCTCATCTGGCACATTGTCATGGGCACATCCCCAACGCGCTGAGCCGGCAGCAGCCGGATGAATCGCGCCTTCAAAACAAAACCCCGCCAATCGGCGGGGTTTTGTCATATTGCAAGATTATCCGAGGCTCACATTCGAACCGGATCGACTCCGATCACTCAGGCTTCTTGCGGACGTACAGCACCAAGTTGTGATCCACCAGGTCGTAGCCATGGCGCTTGACGATCTCCTTCTGCAGCTTCTCGATCTCCGGATCAAAAAACTCGATCACATCGCCGCTGTCGACGCACACCATGTGGTCATGATGGCCACCGTCAGCCAGCTCGAACACGGCATGGCCGCCATCGAAATTATGCCGAACCACAAGACCGGCTGCCTCGAACTGGGTCAGCACGCGGTAAACAGTTGCCAGACCGACATCCTCGCCGGCCTCCATCAATGCCTTGTAGACGTCCTCTGCGCTCATATGGCGACGATCAGTGGTATCCAGCATTTGCAGGATCTTGACCCGTGGCAGGGTTACTTTGAGGCCAGCTTTGCGTAGTTCGCTATTTTCAACCATGGTGGGCTTTCTCGCTGCTGCTGTTTCGCAGCCTCCTTCAATACGGGTATGATCCGGGCTTTGCCCAGCCAAGATAGTGGAAGTCACCTACCGATGCAAAACACCAAGCTCATGCTGTCCAGCCTCACGCTAGTGGGCCTGTTCGCACTCGCCGGTTGTTCATTCCCCGGGGTTTACAAGGTCGACATTCAACAGGGCAATGTCGTGACTCAGGACATGATAGACCAGTTGCGCCCCGGAATGACCCGATCACAAGTGCGGTTTATCATGGGCAACCCGCTGATCACCGACACGTTCCACGCTAACCGCTGGGATTATCTGTACAGCATCCAGCCCGGCGGCAGAGAACGTCAGCAGGAGCGCGTCAGCCTTGTATTCAATGCTAACGACCAGCTCGCTGGTCTTGCAGGCGACTTCAAGCCCGGCGTGAGCCGTGACGAAGCCATTCTGGGGACTGATCTACCGGCAAGCACCGAAGACCCTGTCAGTACCGAACCAGAGGCTACCGCTCCTGGCTCTCTGCTTGAACAGATCCAGCGCGACGTAGATGCGGCAGAGCCCGTTCCGGTGCCTACTCCAGGCAGCCTGGACACAAACTAAGCGTTAACCGAACACCAGAAAAGGCCCGGCATGCCGGGCTTTTTCTCGTTAATGCCAGCTTCATGTGACCGCTTCACCTGATTCCCCGGCCTTGTTTTGTGCAGCCTTCGCCGCACGCTGCTTGCGAACTTCTTTCGGGTCGGCGATCAGTGGCCGATAAATCTCAACTCGCTCCCCCTCGACAAGCGTGCGCTCGTCCGGCTTGGATACCGCCTTGCCGAAGATGCCCAACGGCGACGTTGCCAAATCCAGCCCCGGAAAGTAGCCATCCATTCCCGAGCGCAGCGCTGCCTCTCGGACGCTGGTGCCCTGAGGAACGGCCAAGCGCAGCAACTTCTGCTTGTCCGCCAGCGCATAGACGACCTCAACCGCGATCATCGGCTTATCCATAAAGCTGCTTCGCCCTGTCACAGAACGCATCGACCAACGTATTAGCAGCCTGATTGAACAACGGTCCCAAGGTGGCACGAACCAACGGCCCGGCGTAATCGAAGGTGAGATCAAGACTGATCTTGCAGGCCTTTTCACCCAACGCCTTGAATTCCCAAATACCATGCAGATGACTGAAAGGCCCCTCTTCCAGCGACATCTCGATTCGCTTACCTGCCTGCAACTCATTGCGCGTGAGGAAGCGCTGGCTCATGCCAGCCTTCGCCACCGTCATGCTTGCGTGCATCTGTGTGTCACTGCTGGACAGCACTTCGGTTGCCGAACACCAGGGCAGAAACTTTGGATAGCTGGCTACATCATTGACCATGTCGAACAGCGCATGAGCCGGATAGGGCAGCAGCGCCGAACGTTGAATATGCGTCGTCATTCAGTCCCTTCTACTTCGTCAGTCGACAATCAGCAGCCGGAGCCTAGGCCGACAGCCGCTCACCGAGAGCAAGCGTAAAGCTCATACCTGCTACGCAGCAGGTGTTTGAGCATGAACAAACGTAAAGTTGGCCATTGTCGAGGATAAGCGCACCCCTCTCAAGTTTCGCACCGTCGCACCACGCAGGTTATCGCCAGCCGCAACGGGACTCCCTATAATGCTCACCCTATGGCCAAACAGAAGAAACAGTCCCCCGGGACCATTGCGCTGAACAAGAAAGCGCTACACGACTACTTCATCGAACAGAAATTCGAGGCGGGCCTCGTGCTGGCCGGCTGGGAAGTGAAAAGCCTTCGAGCTGGAAAAGCCCAGCTGGTGGACAGCTACGTCCTTCTCAAGGATGGCGAAGCATGGCTGATGGGCTGCCACATTACGCCTCTGACCACCGCTAGCACCCATGTCATTGCCGACCCGACCCGCACCCGCAAGCTGCTGCTCAACAAGCGTGAACTGGGCAAGTTGTTCGGCGCCGTGCAGCAGAAGGGTTACGCCTGTGTGGCGCTGTCGATCTACTGGAAAAAGCATTTGATCAAGTGCGATATCGCGCTAGGCAAGGGCAAGAAGGAGTTTGACAAGCGCCACACCGAAAAAGAGCGCGACTCTGATCGAGAGATTCAGCGCGCCATGCGCACCAAGGGCAAGGAAGACTGACCCTCGGCGTATCGAGCGGAACCCAGCCGCTCGATCTAGCTTTTCAACCCACCACCGCGCCAGCCCTGCTAATTCTTTTCGGGGTGCGCCTGACGCCGCTGCGCACGCGCCAACCGTTGAGCTTCCTGCTGCCCTTCCGCCAGAACTTCTTGGACATAGCTAATGTGGTGATGAATGACATCCCTCGCGTCGTTCGCCCGCCGCGCGATGATCGCATCGTATAGCTCCTGATGCTGATTCATCAGCATGTCGCGGGTTTCGCTGCGTAACGCGTACATACCGCCGATATTGGTCACTACGTTGCGTTTGAGCAGATCGAACAGACCCCGAATGGTATGCAGCAGCACTGCATTGTGACTGGCCTCGGCAATCGCCAGGTGAAAGCGCGCGTCAGCGGCGCCCTCCTCGGCACGGGTAACCACCCCTTCGCACGCATAGCAATCCTGCAACGCCGCAAAGGCCTCTTTCAGGCGTTGCCTGTCCACTTCAGTTGCGCGCAAGGCGGCGTAATAAGCGCAACTGCCTTCCAGCGTATGGCGAAACTCGAGCAGGTCACGCTGCGCATCAGCGTTGTTTTCGAGCAGATGCAGCAGCGGATCACTGAAGGTCGACCCGAGGGACTCGGCAACGAAATTGCCACCACCGTGACGACTGACCAGCAAGCCCTTGGCCGCCAGCTTCTGGATCGCTTCGCGCAGCGACGGACGTGATACTCCAAACTGTTCCGCCAGCACCCGCTCGGCAGGCAGCCGCTCCCCAGCCTTGAGCGTCCCCTCGAGGATCATGGTTTCGAGTTGCTCGACGATGTTATCCGCCAGCCTCCGCTGGCGCACCACTCCCACTTCCATGACGCCTCTCGATTGGTTTGACCACTGTATTGGGAAGCAGCGTAGCCAGCCGCTAGGTCCACCGCAATAACCGCCGCCGCGACCAAAGTCTATAGCTTGCTAATTGACGCAGTGCCGACAGAACTCTTACGCTGGCCGGACCCTACTGTAAATTGGTATTACCACTTTACAGATAGAGTAACCAAACAAGAAGAGGACTAGTTAATGCGGTCTCCGTTTATCTGCTCATCACCGGTCCGCCCGGGCCCCCATTCGCTCATTTCGACCCTGGGAGCCTGACATGTCTACCGGACTGCTCGCCCTGTTTGCCTTTACCCCGATCCTGCTGGCCGCCGTTCTGCTGATTGGCCTTCGCTGGCCGGCCAGCCGCGCCATGCCGGTTGTGTTCTTGTTCACCGCAGCCATTGGCTTGTTCATCTGGGACATGAGCTTTACCCGGATCATCGCCTCAACCCTGCAAGGCCTGGTGATCACGCTGGGACTGCTGTGGATCATCTTCGGCGCGATCCTGCTGCTGAACACGCTCAAGCATTCGGGTGGCATTACCGCCATTCGGGCCGGTTTCACCACCATTAGCCCGGACCGTCGAATTCAGGCCATTATCATTGCCTGGTTGTTCGGCTGCTTTATCGAAGGTGCCTCTGGCTTTGGTACTCCCGCAGCAATTGCAGCACCGCTGCTGGTTGCGGTGGGCTTCCCGGCCATGGCAGCGGTCCTGATGGGCATGCTCGTGCAGAGCACGCCTGTGTCCTTTGGCGCGGTCGGTACGCCGATCATCGTTGGTGTGAATAGCGGACTCGACACCGCCTCCCTCGGCGCACAACTCGCCGCGCAAGGTTCCAGCTGGCCGATCTTCCTGCAGCAGATCACCAGCAGCGTCGCCATCACCCACGCCATTGTCGGCACGGTCATGCCACTGATCATGGTCTTGATGCTGACGCGCTTCTTCGGCAAGGAAAAAAGCTGGAAAGCCGGATTCGAAGTGCTGCCTTTCGCACTCTTCGCAGGCCTAGCCTTCACCCTGCCCTATGTCGCCACCGGTGTATTCCTTGGCCCTGAGTTCCCGTCGCTGCTGGGCGGCCTGGTCGGCCTGGCGATCGTCACCACCGCCGCGCGCTTCAAGTTTCTGGTGCCGAAAACCAATTGGGATTTCGCTGCCGCGAAAGACTGGCCAGCGGAATGGATCGGCACTATCGAGATGAAGCTAGACGACCTCGCGGCACGCCCGATGAGCGCTTTCCGCGCCTGGCTACCCTACATCCTGGTCGGCGCAATTCTGGTGATCAGCCGTGTCTTCCCGCAGGTCACCGGCGCGTTGAAATCCGTGTCGATCGCCTTCGCCAACATTCTCGGCGAGACCGGCGTCAGCGCCAGCATCGAGCCGCTGTACCTGCCTGGCGGGATTCTGGTTGCCGTTGTACTGATCACCTTCTTCATCCATGGCATGCGCGCCGCCGAACTCAAGGCTGCAGTGAAGGAATCGAGCAGCGTGCTGCTCAGTGCGGGGTTCGTGCTGCTGTTCACCGTGCCAATGGTGCGCATCCTGATCAACTCGGGTGTCAACGCTGGCGACCTGCCAAGCATGCCCATCGCCATGGCGCGCTATGTGGCTGACAGCGTAGGCGGCATCTACCCGCTGCTGGCCCCTACTGTTGGCGCGCTGGGAGCATTCCTTGCTGGCTCGAACACTGTCAGCAACATGATGTTCAGCCAGTTCCAGTTTGGTGTTGCACAGTCGCTGGGCATTTCCGGCGCGATGGTCGTGGCCATCCAGGCCGTGGGTGCCGCCGCCGGCAACATGGTGGCGATCCACAACGTGGTTGCCGCCTCGGCCACTGTCGGCTTGCTGGGTCGTGAAGGCGTCACCCTGCGCAAGACCGTTTGGCCTACGCTGTACTACGTGCTGGCCACCGGCCTGATCGGGATGATCGCGATCTACCTGCTTGGCGTGACGGACCCGCTAGTCGGCGTCTAACGCAGCCTATGACCATTGCCCCGGGAAACACTCGGGGCAATGGCGTTTGGAATCATGTCCTGACCTCTCCATCGCCCGACCCGGTGATCAGGACAGCTGTAAATCGAACACCGCCTTCGTCGATGACGGGCGCTCCGAGACTTATCTCGTTTCAGTCGGTGAGAACATAAGATGATCATTTCTGCTTCCACGGATTACCGCGCTGCCGCAAAACGCAAACTCCCGCCGTTCCTGTTTCACTACGTCGATGGCGGCGCCTACGCTGAGTACACGCTGCGGCGCAACGTCGAGGATCTGGCAAGCATCGCCCTGCGCCAGCGCGTGCTGCGCAACATGTCGGAACTCAGCCTGGAAACCCAGCTGTTCGGCGAAACCCTGTCGATGCCGGTTGCCCTCGCCCCGGTCGGCCTGACCGGCATGCTCGCTCGCCGTGGTGAAGTGCAAGCCGCTCGTGCGGCTGACAAGAAAGGAATTCCCTTCACCCTGTCCACCGTATCGGTCTGCCCGATCGAGGAAGTCGCACCGGCAATCAAGCGGCCGATGTGGTTTCAGCTCTATGTGCTGAAGGATCGCGGCTTCATGAAGAACGCGCTGGAGCGTGCCAAGGCCGCCGGCGTTACCACACTGGTTTTCACCGTCGATATGCCCACCCCCGGCGCGCGCTACCGCGACGCGCATTCCGGCATGAGTGGCCCCAACGCCAACGTACGTCGCATTCTGCAGGCCATGACACACCCCTTCTGGGCCTGGGACGTCGGACTGCACGGCAAGCCGCACGACCTCGGCAACATCACCACCTACCGCGGACACACTACCGGGCTGGAAGACTACATCGGCTGGCTTGCCGCCAACTTCGATCCATCGATTTCGTGGAAGGATCTGGAGTGGATCCGCGAATTCTGGGATGGCCCGATGGTGATCAAAGGTATTCTGGACGCCGATGACGCCCGCGACGCCGTGACCTTCGGGGCCGACGGCATCATCGTCTCCAACCACGGCGGGCGTCAGCTCGACGGCGTTCTGTCCAGTGCACGTGCGATGCCGGCGATTGCCGACGCGGTCAAAGGTGACCTGAAAATCCTCGCCGACTCGGGGATCCGCAGCGGGCTTGACGTTGTGCGCATGATCGCCCTCGGCGCGGATACCGTGCTGCTCGGCCGCGCCTTCGCCTACGCGCTGGCGGTGGACGGCGAAGCGGGGGTAAGCAACCTGCTCGACCTGATCGAAAAAGAAATGCGTGTTGCGATGGTGCTGACCGGCGCCAAGACCATCAGCGAGATCAGCACGGATTCGCTGGTACGCGAGGTTGATCACTATCAGACCAGCCGCCACGTCGACTGAGCCTGGCTGATCCCATCGAGAAGGCCGCCGGCACTCGCCGCGGTCGCTACCTCCCGGAGCCCGAAATGAACGCGTCTGCCGCTCTACCGACCGACTTTCTCGCCGCTGTCGAAAAGCTGATTCCGGCTGAGCGACGCTTCGACGACCCTCTTTCAACGCTGGCCTTTGGCACAGACGCCAGCTTCTACCGGCTGATTCCCAAGCTGGTGGTACGGGTCGAGTCCGAGATGGAGGTGGTGGGACTGCTCAAGCTGGCTCACAGCCAACGGGTACCCGTTACCTTCCGGGCGGCGGGCACCAGCCTATCCGGCCAGGCGATTTCCGACTCGGTACTGATCGTACTGGGCGACAACTGGAACGGTCGCGAGATACGCAACGGCGGCGAGCAGATACGCCTTCAGCCCGGCGTAATTGGTGCCAATGCCAACGCCATACTGGCGCCGCTCCAGCGCAAGATCGGCCCTGATCCGGCCTCGATCAATGCCGCAAAAATCGGTGGCATCGTCGCCAACAACTCGAGCGGCATGTGCTGTGGAACAGCGCAGAACAGCTACAAGACCCTCGCCGGCCTGCGCCTGGTGCTTGCAGATGGCAGCGTCGTCGACAGCGAAGACGCTACCAGCGTCGAAGCTTTCCGCCAAAGCCACGCAGCGATGCTCGACCAGCTCGCCGAACTCGGCCGCACCACCCGCGCCAACACCGAACTGGCGGCGAAAATTCGCCACAAGTACCGGCTGAAGAACACCACTGGCTTCTCGCTCAATGCGCTGGTCGACTACGACGAGCCACTCGACATCCTCAACCACTTGATGGTCGGCTCCGAAGGCACACTGGGTTTCATCAGCGCAGTGACCTACGACACCGTGCCCGATCACCCGCACAAAGCCAGCGCGCTGGTTGTCTTTCCCGACGTAGAAACCTGCTGCCTCGCCGTACCCGTGCTCAAGCAACAGCCGGTGTCGGCAGTGGAGCTGCTTGATCGCCGCAGCTTGCGCTCGGTGGAGAACAAGGCCGGCATGCCGGAGTGGGTCAAGCAACTGTCGGCCAATGCCTGCGCGCTGCTGATCGAATCCCGCGCAGCCAGCGGGTCGCTTCTGCACGAGCAAATCAACCAGATCATGGTCTCGATCGCTCATTTCCCGGTGGAGAAGCAGGTCGATTTCAGCGAAGACCCGGTCGTCTACAACCAGCTCTGGAAGATCCGCAAGGACACCTTTCCCGCGGTCGGTGCGGTGCGTCAGACCGGCACGACGGTGATCATTGAGGACGTCACTTTCCCTATCGAGCGCCTTGCCGAAGGGGTCAATCGGTTGATCCAGCTGTTCGATAAGCACGCCTACAGTGAGGCGATCCTGTTCGGCCATGCCTTGGAGGGCAACCTGCACTTTGTCTTCACCCAGGGTTTCGACGATCCACTGCAAGTCGCACGCTACGAAGCCTTCATGCAAGACGTCACCCAGCTTGTGGCCGTTGAGTTCGGCGGCGCGCTGAAAGCCGAACACGGTACCGGCCGCAACATGGCGCCCTTCGTCGAACTGGAATGGGGCAACGATGCGTACCAACTGATGTGGCAGATCAAGCGTCTGCTAGACCCTCAGGGCATCCTCAATCCCGACGTAGTGCTCAGCGAAGACCCACAGATCCACCTCAAACATCTCAAGCCAATGCCGGCTGCCGACGAAATCGTCGACAAGTGCATCGAATGCGGCTTCTGCGAACCGGTCTGCCCATCTAATGGACTGACCCTGACGCCGCGTCAGCGCATCGTCGTCTGGCGCGACATTCAAGCGAAAAAGCGCGCTGGCATCGACACAAGCGAACTCGAGCAACTCTACGACTACCAGGGCGTCGAGACCTGCGCTGCGACCGGGCTATGCGCACAGCGCTGCCCGGTAGGCATCAACACCGGCGACCTTGTGCGCAAACTTCGAGGGCGCAATGCGGAAAGTACGCGGGCCGCCACCTGGCTGGCCGAGCATTTCCGCACCGCCGTGCAGGGCGCGCGGTTCATGCTGCATGTCGCCAATGGCGCACACCTGCTCATGGGCACGCGGCTGCTCAGCAAGACCTCCGCTGCGCTCACCAATGCCAGCAGAGGTCGCGTGCCCTTGTGGACCCCCGCCACACCGCAGCCGCTGCAGCGGCTCCATCTGCCCAAGCCATCGTCCCAGGACCAACGCCCGAGGGTGGTTTACCTCGCCGCCTGCGTCTCGCGCGCCATGGGTCCCGCAGCTCGCGATCAGGAACAGGAACCCCTGCTCGACACCACCCGCACCCTTCTGGAGAAAGCTGGTTACCAGGTCATCTTCCCCGATGAGCTGAACAACCTCTGCTGCGGCCAACCGTTCGCCTCCAAAGGCTATGCAGAGCAGGCCGAGCAGAAGCGTCAGGAAACACTGGACGCCCTACTCAAGGCCAGCCGCGGCGGGCTTGACCCTATCTACTGCGACACCAGCCCCTGCACGCTGCGCCTGGTTCAGGACCTGGCGGACGATCGCCTTCAGGTTTTCGATCCGGTGCGCTTCATCCGTGCGCATCTGATCGACAAGCTGGACTTCGAGCCGCAGGACGGGCCGATTGCCGTGCACGTCACCTGCAGCACCCAACACCTCGGCGAAGCCCAAGCGCTGATTGATATCGCACGCCGCTGCGCCAAAGAAGTGGTCGTGCCAGAAGGCATCCATTGTTGCGGCTTCGCTGGCGACAAAGGCTTCACCACCCCCGAGCTCAACGCCCATGCCCTGCGCAGCCTGAAAGACGCCGTGCAAGTCTGCGAAGAAGGCATCTCCACCAGCCGAACCTGCGAAATCGGCCTGTCACAACATGGCGGTATCGACTATCACGGACTGGTTTATCTGGTTAACCGAAACAGCCGAGCCAGAGCGGCCGCAGCGCCCTAGTGAGCGGCGCCCGGCGAAGACGACGACATACGTAAATGAAACGCTTCAGCGCAGCCGCAGTCGGAAGTTAGGAGCCCAGTTTCAACAGAGGCTCACCCGCCTCGGCGCCGCCGCGCAATTGCAGAAACAGGCAGGCCCGCCGGGAAGTTAACTCCCTGGAGGACTTTATGAAGAAATTTGCCCTACTTGCCGCCGCAGCTCTGATCGCAAGCCCTGCCGTGTTTGCCGACGATAAAAACCTGTGTCAATTGAACATGCAGGAAATCGAAGACGACATGGCCACCAACCGAGCCACCCTCGGTGAGCCGGCGCGCAGCGAAGTGCAAGAACTGATCAAGCAGGCCCGCGAAGCGCAGCAAGCTGGCGACGTTGAAAACTGCATCGTTCATACCACCCAGGCTTTGCGCAAACTCGAAGGTCCTGGCAGCTCCGGCAGCACAGGCACCAGCGGCACTGGCTCGGGCACCGGTAACTGATACGCCCGCGAGGCAAGGCCGCCAGCAGTTGGCCTTGCCGATTCTCGGTTTACCCTTGATTTTCAACGGGCTGCCCTAATTAAGAAGATCAAGCGTTCGACGCAGCCAAACCTTATGGCGTACACTGCGCAACACATGAGGCAGCAACACGCTTCATGGGGCCGATTAGGATTCGACGCCGGTAACAAAACTCTAGGTGCATGCCGAGTTGGTAACAGAACTCGTAAATCCACTGTTGCAAACTTATAGTTGCCAACGACGACAACTACGAAGGGTACGCGCTAGCCGCCTAACCTTCATCTGGTCGCTTCGGCGCCAGCGGTCACTAGGGGATGCCTGTAAACCCGAAATGACTGTCAGATAGAACAGGATCGCCGCCAAGTTCGCTGCAGACGTAACGGCTAAAACTCATGCAGCTCGCTCCAAGCACCCTGCCAATCGGGCGGCGCGGAGTTAACTCAATAGATTTGGCTACGCATGTAGTACCGACAGTGGAGAGCTGGCGGACGGGGGTTCAAATCCCCCCGGCTCCACCAAATAGCTGTTTAGACCTGTCTCAGACAGTCTACGAAACACCTCAAGAAGCCCGCCCCGTGCGGGCTTTCTTGTTTCTGGCTGTATTTGCCTGTCTACGTCTCTAACTTCCCTTCGTGTATCCAGCTGTGTATCCCCAAGGTTAATGACATCCGTTCGCTGCACCTTCGAATGCCGAATGAAAGTGTTGGTTCTCAGCATGAGAGATCAGCCGGCGCGACTTGATCCTTTTCAGTCGTGCTTTGCACCGAAGCGGCGCTGGCTCACGTCACTCGTGCACGCGGGTCGCGCCCACGCCTAGATGCGCGGCTAGTCGGCATATGGGGATCACATCAGCCAGTCAAATGCGCCGCCGGCTGCCGCCAAGCATCAAGGCGTGATAGCGACAGGCGGTCCGAGAAGGCCGCCAACCGCGGCAAATGCATCTCTTCGGGAAGCGGTCACTCACGTTCTCGTCAGCGGGCAGTCCTGCCCGCTGCGAGATGGCGCCTATCGCCTAGAGGCCCTTGCCCAGCATGGTGCCGTTGACGATTTCACCGTAGAGGTTCACGCCATCGTTGGCGTGGTACTTGTCGCGGGTCTTTTCGACCGAACCGTCGATCAGCCGCGGATCCTGGGGCCGTTCGTGGCTGTTCATAAATGCGGCCACGTGCCAGGCGTCCTCATCCGACAAACTGCCGCCCTTGCCCAAGGGCATGTTCTCCTTGATGAACGCGGCGGCAGTGTTTATCCGGTGCATGCCTGCCCCCCAGTTGAACGAGTCAGCGCCCCAAAGGGGTGGGAACACATAATCGTCACCGGACTTCTGCCCTTCCCCGTTCTGCCCATGACATACAGCGCATTGGGCCGCATAGACCTGCTCGCCCTTGGCCAGGTCATAGCCGTTTTCAGGTTTTGGCACTTCCGGATAGGCACGACCGGGGAGCTCCTGACCAGTCGGGGCACCGGTAGCGAGCCAATAGGAATAGGCCGACAGTGCCGCGATCACCGGTCCGTCCGCTTCTGGGGCCTTGCCGTTCATGCTGAATTGGAAACACCCCTGTAGCCGCTCGGCGTAGCTGTTGACCTTGTTGTTTTTCTTCCGGTACGCCGGATACATGGTGTATGCCGCCCACAGTGGAGCGGAGTTGGCTTTGCGGCCCTGCTCAAGGTGACAGTTCGCGCATGCGAGGCCGTTGCCCACGTATTCCGTAGCCCGGTTTTTGGTATCGACAAAGATGGCGCGGCCTTCCTGCACCAGCTTTCCGTAAGCATTGTCGGGAAGTTCGCTCTCCTGGGGTGGCTGAAAGTAGCGGCTGCTGGCCGTCTCACCCGCCCCGGTGAGAATCTGCGACTGATCCTCCATCACGATGTCATCGGCATAGGCTGGTGCGGCCAGGGCGATCAACAGCAAGGCGCTGGTTTGAGTGTTCATCTTGCTGCTCCTTGGTCGGTCAAACCGGCGAAGTACGCCGAGACGGCCTTGATCTCGTCGTCGCTCAGGCTACGGGCGATATGCCCCATCAGATCGTTGGGATCGTTCTTGCGCGTGCCTTGACGCCAGGCGGTCAGCTGCGAGGCAAGGTACTGCGCGGACTGTCCCGCCAACGGTGGAAAGGCGTCGCCGACACCCACTCCGCTGGGGCCGTGGCAGGCGACGCATTCAGGGATGTTGCGCTCCCAGGCCCCACGCAGGGCCAGCGTTTCACCTGGGCCTTCGGCCGCCGCAGTACGGCCGACCCGTTCCACCTGCGGTCCCGGCTTGTCAGCCAGCATCGCCGTGACTGCGTCCGCTTCCTCGGCACTCAGGGCAGCAGCAATAGGCTGCATGACGGGATTGGCGCGTGCGCCAGAAGCGAAATCGGCCAGTTGCTTTCTCATGTAACCAGCCGGGAGTCCGGCAAGCCTGGGAAAGCCAGCTGCCGCCATTCCCTCGCCCTCGACTCCGTGGCAGGTGACGCAAGCCATGGCGGCAGGATTGGAGCCGCCCTTGGTATAGACAACCGTCGAATCGGCGGCATGGGCGGGCAGAAAGGCTGCTATCAGCACTCCCGTCAGCGGCCAGTGAGCGATATTCATAAAGCCTCCAGATCGTTTTTTATAGTTTTGGCAGCAGGCAGTACTGTTTGACCTTTCTACCGTTTCGGTGACAGCGGCCCCATGATCTCGGCCAGGGAATCGGGGCGAGGCGCACCTTGTTGCTGCTGCAAACGTCCGTTGCCGTCCAGGTAGTAAATGGCTGGCGTTGCCGAGGCGCCCATCGCCCCCATCAGCGTCAGGTTCGCCTCAAGCTCTTCAGTCAGCTTAGGCGATACCTCTTCAAGCGGTTCCAGTTTGCTCGCCTTTCCTGCTGTTTCGTGCCTGTTCAAAGCGGCCGCTGGATTCTCAGCCTGCAGCAATGCGGCCGATTTGCCCGCGCTGTCCGGGCGCAGCATGCCGACCATGACATGGCGCAGCTGGACATCGCCGGACTCGACCCAAGGCCGGGCCTGCTTCCAGAACATGTTGCAGTACGGACAATTCGGATCGGAGAACAGGTAGACGATTCGCGGCGCCTCAACAGCGCCGTCCTGAATCCAGGTGCTGCTCTCGAGCCGTTGCCACATTTCCTTGCTGAGAGGTTCGTAGACCAGTTTTTCAAGGGGAGCCCGCGTCAGATCTTCGCCGGTGGCATCGAGCAGGCTGCCGATCAGAACGTGGTCACCGTCGGGCGTCAGATAAAGCGCGATGCCCTGTCCGTTATAGCGTGCTGCGTAGCCCTTCAATCCGCCCGGCGCGTCGAAGCTACCGACCACTTCGGCGCCGCGAGCCTCAACGGCCTGGACCGCAGGAGGCAGATCCTGTGCCAGCGCCACGGATGCGGGCAGCAAGGCCAGCGTTGAACAGAACAAAGAAAGCGGTCGCAGATTTTTCATGGCTGAGTGGTTACCTCCAGTTGTTCAAGGGCGCGCGCCAAACTGGCGCGAGAAAGCTCACCGAGGTGGCTGCCAACCTGCCGCCCGTCGGCGTCGTAGAAAAGCGTTGTTGGGAGTGCCGAAGAGCCTATGTGCTGGCCGAGGCGGCCGCCGGTGTCGAGCAGCACGTTGTCCAAACCGAGCGCTTCAGCGCTGAGGAAGTCCGCGATGACCCGCTCGCCTTCGCCCTGGTTGACGAAGAGAAAGGTCACCTCGGACTGGTTGCGCTGTGCTTCTGCCAGGACCGGCATCTCCCGTCGGCAGGGCGGACACCATGTGGCCCACAGATTGACGACGAGCGGCTTGCCGACGAAATCCTGCAGGGCAACCGGTTTACCTTGACTGTCGCGCAGCCCCATCTCGGGAAGGCGCGTGCCCTGCTCGAAGGCATGCAATGCGAAGGTCCCGAACCCCCAACTCAGCACACCGACAGCGACCGCAGCGCCCAGCGGTTTGCGCAACCCGAGCTCACGCCTGGCCAGCCATACGCCAAGCAGCACGGCCACCAGCACGCCCGGCCAGGCAATGAACCCGCCGTCACGAATGTCGATCACGCGCCAGGGCTCATCTCGGAAATGCTCGACGTAGACCACCACGAACGCCAGCCGGGCAACGAGCAGCGCCACCAGCAGCAGCCTGAACAACTGCTGCTCGGGGTTGCGCTCGCTGCGCCGCCCAACCCACCAACCGGTCAGCATCGCCAAGAACAGGCTCGCCAGCAGCAATACATGGGGAACGGCCAGCGCGAACGGCCCCACGTTCATCGTCATCATCAGCCTTGCTCCATCGTTTCGTTCCACGTACCCAGGAATTGGCCGGCGTCGACCTCACCGGTTATGCGTTGCGAGCGGCGCTCCGCCCCGTCCGGGCCAATCAGCAGGAGCGTCGGCGGCCCCATGACCTGATAGCGCCCCAGCAGCTCGCGGCTGGCGGAATTGGTCTGCGTCACATCCGGTCGCAGCATGCGTACGCCCTTGAGTGCAGCTTGCACCTGGCCGTTGCCAAAGACTTCCTTCTCCATGACCTTGCACGACACACACCAGTCCGCGTAGTAGTCGATCAGCACCCATTGCCCGGCAGCTTTGGCGGCAGCGAGTTCACGATCAAGAACAGCCGGATCGGTGAAACCAACGAAACCCTGCGGACCTTCGATCTCAGTTGTCGAAGCGACGCTGCTGGTGAACACGGCAAGCGGCCGGTTCGGATCCTCCGCGCCACCCGCCGCACCAAGCACCAGCGCCACGCCCCATACGCCGGATAACGCTGCAACGGAGCTGAGCAACGCCCGATGCTGCTTGAGCTGACGCGACAACTGCAGGAGTACGTTGGCAACCAGCAGCCAGAATGCACCCCACACGCCCACCCACCACGAATCCGTCAGTAACGGGCGGAGCACATAGAGGGCTGCGACCAGAAAAATGAAACCAAACGTGGTTTTGACGCGATCCATCCAGGGCCCCGGTTTCGGAAGGAAGCGATTGCCGACCGTCACCAGCAATACCAACGGCGTTCCGATGCCCAGGCCAAGGGCAAACAGCACCAGCCCTCCGTTGACGGCACTGCCGCTCTGGGCGATATACAGCAGTGCCGCAGCCAGCGGAGCGGTCATGCAGGGCCCGACCAGCAAGCCGGACATCACCCCGAGTGCGCTGGCTCCAGCCAGGCTACCGCCCTGTCGCTTCCGTCCGGCCTGTTCCAGCCGATCACGCAGACCAGCCGGCAACTGCAGCTCGAAGAAACCAAACATTGGAAAGGAAAGCAGAACGAACAGGCCGGCAAAACTGGCGATCAGCCAGGGCTGCATCAGCCATCCCTGCAGGTTCGCACCGAGAAGCGCAGCCACGACGCCCAGCGCGGCGTAGACCAGCGCCATGCTGACCACATAGGAAGCGGCAAGCAGCATGCCGCGGCGAGGGCTGGCCCGGCTGCCGACCACAATACCGGCAAGGATTGGCAGCATCGGCAGGGAGCACGGCGCAAAGGCGAGCAACAAGCCAAGCCCAAAGAAGATCATCAGACTCCAGCCAAGCGGCTGTTGCGCCAGTCTGCTTGCCAGTGCCTGATCATCGGCCTGAACAGGCTCAGAGGGTCCCGCTGCAGACCCGCTCAGATCGACCGCGCGAGCCTGCGGCGGATAGCACAAGCCGGCATCGGCGCAGCCTTGCCATCCCAGTTCCAGCGTGGCGAGACCTGGCTCGTCTAGGGTGACTTCCAGGCTGTTGCGATAGACCTGTGAATCGCCAAAATAATCGTCGTGATAGGGCTCTCCCGGTGGCAACTGCGGTTCGTTACCTGCTGCCAATCCACCAAACCGCAGCCGCTCCTGATACAGGTAATAACCTGGCGCGATGTCCCAACGCAGCACAACACCGCCGCTGGCTGGGCGCTCGACCCGCAGGCTGAACGCTTGGTCTACCGGCAAGAAGGTCTCCTGCTTCTGACCAAGCGCGAACGGCGCAGCACTCGCCAGCTGCACAAGCCAGAGGCAGCAGGCCAGAGAGAAAAGGACCGCTCGCATGAACTACACACCCCATCAGCAAATTCAATGCGAGCATGGCGACTGGGGATTAAGTGGCCGTTAACGAATTGGCTTGGAGCTGACCACTGACCGACAGAGAAAGACCGACATGCGAGGCTACGCGAGCAACTCAGCGTACCCTCTGATAACGCTCCGTTAATCGAGAAGCGTGATACTGGCCGGTGCATTCAAGACGAGTTTCCCATGCAGGTACTGCTGACAGAAGACAATGCGCTCATCGCGAGTGGCATCGTTGCCGGGCTCCAAGCCCAGGGCTTCGGCGTGGCCCATGCCGCGACTGCCGCTCAGGCGGACGCGCTGCTGCGCACTGCCCACTTCGATCTGATGATTCTCGACCTGGGGCTGCCAGACGAAGATGGCCTGCACTTTCTCCAGCGACTGCGGCGTCGCGGGCTCGAATTGCCCGTGCTCGTTCTGACAGCCCGGGATGCGGTGGCCGAACGTGTCTCGGGGCTCCAGGCAGGCGCCGACGACTACCTGGTCAAACCCTTTGATCTGCGCGAACTGGCGGCGCGGCTGCATGCTCTGCTGCGCCGCGTCGCCGGACGAACGACGCACCTGATCGAACACGGTCCGCTGAGCTATGACCCGGCCGCCTGCTCCGCCTCCATGGCGGGCGAACCAGTTGACCTGTCCCGGCGTGAACAGGCGCTGCTGCAAGCGCTCTTGCAGAACCCCGGCCGGGTGCTTTCGGCCGAGCAGCTCAAAGACGCGGTATACGGGCTGGATGACGAGGTCGAGAGCAATGCGCTCAACGTCCACATCCATCATCTGCGTCGCAAGCTGGGCAACGGCATTGTCGAAACCGTCAGGGGACTCGGCTATCGACTGGGACCCGCCGGGCCCGTGACCGAACCGGCCCGAGCCACCGACACATGAGTCTGCGCCTGCGTCTGACCCTCGCCCTCGGCGCCGCTTTTGTGCTGCTCTGGTCGGCGGCAGCGACCTGGATGCTGTTCGATGTACGCAACCAGCTGATGCTGTCGCTCGATCAGCGACTGGCCGCCTCGGCTCGGATGGTCACCGGGCTGCTGGTGCAACTGCCGCAGCCGCAGCTGGGTGAAGGCGGTATCACTCGCTTGAGCGCAGAGCAACTCGGTATCGAGAACGGGCTGGCCTGCCAGGTCAGCTCGCTGCGCGGTGAGGTGCTCGCGCGCAGCCATTCGGCGCCAGACAGCGTGCTCGACGCCCAGCACACCGGCTTTCACAACCAGCTGATCGGCGACACGGCCTGGCGAACCTTCACCATGATCCGCGACGGGATGCGCATCACCACGGCTGATCGACTCGATGAACGCGCTACGCTCAAGCGCTCGGTGCTGCTGGCTGCAGCACTGCCGGTACTGGTCGCCCTGCTCGGCAGTTTGGTCGTGCTCTGGATTGGCCTTGGCAAAGGCCTGTCGCCACTCAGGCGAATCCGCACCGCTCTGGCGCAGCGCAGTGCCGACTCGGTCGACCCCCTGATCATCGAACGGCTGCCGCCGGAATTGGCGCCTTTGGTAGAAACACAGAATCAGCTGTTTGCACGGATCGCGCAGGCGCTCGAACGTGAACGCCGGCTCACCGATGACGCCGCCCACGAGCTGCGCAGCCCGCTGACGGCCATCAAGACCCATCTGCAGGTCGCAGCCATGACCGAGGGCGATACCGCCAGGCGGGCGTTGGCCCAGGCCGAGCTCGGCACCGATCGCTTGCACCGAACACTGGAGCAGCTGCTGATGCTGGCCCGTGTGGAGGGACGGGTGTCCTTCGATGACGGCCAACGGTGCACGGCCATCGAGGTGGCGCAACTGGCCATCGCTGACTCCAGTCAGCAGCCAGGTCCCCGCATCGAGTTGAACGCGGCGGCAGACGTGTCCCTACGTGCCCTGGCCATGCCGCCCGCTCTGGCCATCGCCGCACTGCGCAATCTGCTGGACAACGCACGTCGGCATACGCGCCCAAGGTCCCACGTTCAGCTGTCACTGCAGCAGCATGCTGAAGACAAGGTTTGCTTCACGGTGGTCGATCACGGACCGGTCATCGCCGCACAACAGGTCGAACGATTTACCGAACGATTCTGGCGAAACAGCGAGGGGGACGGCAGCGGGCTCGGGCTCTCCATCGTCAAGGCCATCGCCGAGCGCTGCGGTTGTGAACTCAGGTTCGTCGCTCACGGCGATGGACTGCAGGTTGAGCTGATTGCTGGTCTGCAGGAGGACGTTATCGAGAAGACTTCGCGGCTGAGTGATCCGCCACCTCAACCGACTGACCGGTGACGCTTACGCTACGTATGCCGCATGCGAGACGCGCCATCGTGCGCCCTGCTCAAGGTTCGCTGACGTTCTCCTCGACGTGAGGCGCCTGGCAGTACAGCTTGTACAACACCTGCATGACCTCCATCGCTTGTGGACTGGCGATGCCGTAGTAGACCTGCTTGCCTTCGCGACGGGTGCTGACCATGCCGTTATGTCGCAGCACGGTCAGTTGCTGAGAAAGGGTCGGCTGAGTGATGCCCGTCTGGGTCGCCAGATCGCCCACGCAGTACTCGCCCTGAGTCAGTTGGCACAACAGCAGCAACCGGTCGGGGTTACCCAAAACCTTGAGCAAACCGCAGGCCTGCGCTGCACTGCTACGGAGCGTTTCCATATCGATTTCTGACGCAGCGTCCATTTTCCACCGTTAATCAGGACAGGTTGACGGAACATTTTACCGATATATATCTCAATAAAGTGTCCCTGCTCGTCGGAGCGGTTTTCATCGGAACTTATGGGCGTTGTACTGCCTCGCACCTGTTCCAGTAGTCATTTTCTCACCACGCCAGCCCCACTGGTGGGCGTGCATCAGGAGACTGCCATGACCACAATCCATCAGGACCTTGCCACAAGTGACCAGACGGATCGAGTTCGCCGCTCGACATCCGCCTCGATCAATCACGCTATTGATCAGCAAACCGAAGAAAACATCCGCCACTTCAGCAATCTGGATCGACACTCGATCATCCAACGCATCGAAGCACTCGATCGCGAGTGGGATGTCGAGCGCGCGCTGGAGGTCAACGCTTCTTCGCTTGCTCTGTCCGGCCTGCTGCTCGGGCTGACGGTGAACCGTAAATGGTTCCTGCTCCCCGGTATTGTGCTGCCGTTTCTGCTGCAACACGGCCTGCAAGGCTGGTGCCCGCCACTGCCGGTGATGCGTCGACTGGGGATTCGCACGCGCGGCGAGATCGATCGTGAGAAGTTTGCACTGCTGGAAACGCTGAACCAAGCGCCGCAGCCATCCCACAACTGAACGGAGAAGACGATGATCTTTCGCCAGCTATTCGAGCCCGTTTCCTCCACCTACACCTATTTGCTGGGCTGCGAGGATACCGGACAAGCAGTGCTGATCGACCCGGTCATTTCAACGATGGATCGCGATCTGGCCGAGTTGGCCGGCCTGGGCTTGAAGCTGGCGTTCACGCTCGACACGCACGTACATGCCGATCACATCACCGCCGCGCTGGAGCTGAAACGGAAGACCGGCTGCCGTATCGCCAGCCCGGCCATCGACAAGCTGGCCTGTACTGACGTAGGCATCGAGGAAGGCACTCCGTTTGAGGTCGGCAGCCTGCAGCTGACGCCGTTGCATACGCCGGGCCATACGGACGGGCATTTCGCGTACCTGCTCGGCGATCGACTGTTCAGTGGCGATGCACTGTTGATAGACGGCTGCGGCAGGACCGATTTCCAGAACGGCAGTGCAGATGATCTGTTCCACAGTGTCAGAGGCAAGCTGTTCGCTTTGCCGGACGACACCCTGGTTTATCCCGCCCACGATTACCATGACCGCCGCGTATCGACCATCGCCCAGGAAAAGCGACGCAACCCGCGACTGGGCGAAGCCGTATCGCTGGAGCAATTCAGAACGATCATGGCGGAGCTGGATCTGCCGTATCCGAAGTTCATCGATCACGCGGTTCCTGGCAATCGCCAGTGTGGTGTGTGCCCGTCCGACTTATCAGAAAGCTACCGGCAGTACTGCGAGCAGGCGGAACACAGCCCTCAGGGGTAAAAACACAAAGAACGCGAGCAGAAAGAGTCATCCACGTAGCTGACTCAGTTGCCGCTTGAGCAACTCGACCTGCCCCGTTTCCGCTCGCAGGCCTGCGCTAAGCTCGGCCTTTTCGTGCTCCAGACGCTGGATGATCTCACCGAGCCCCTTTAGCAGATCACGCAGCACGGCGAGTTCCACCTTGTGTTGCCTGAGCTGCAACCACTGCAGCCACAGAATGATGGCCAACACCAGCGCAGCGCAAAGCGAACCTCCCGTCACCATCCAGAACGTCCCCATTGTTCCCATAGATCAAATCCTTCTGTTGCCACCGGCATATCCGGCGATGGCTAAACAATATGTCGCCACAACTTACAGGTCGATAATGTTTACTCGTACAGGTAAACAAAGGCAGCGGGTTTTGGGCGAACTCAATGAGGGTCCCAAGGGTGTCCAGCGGTGGCATACCTAGTGCTGCGTGCCAGAAGGCTAAGTGAGAGGAGACCTCAGCAGTGACCTGTAAGCGAACCCCTATGTCGCAAATAACGACACATCGATGCGCGATTCGCGGTCTGGCTGAACAGAACATTGGCCGGATCTGCCCGATTCAAACAGTTCCAAATCGAGGCTAACCGTTCAGCGGGAATCTCTTTTCAGGCGATGAGCGGAAGCTTGCAAAGGCCCTTCAGCTGTCAGAATGACATCACGGCTGCAGAGGAGCAGCCGCCTCTTGAATCGAGCACGAGCCTGCTAATCATGTCTGCCGAAAAACTCTACACCATTGTCCTGGAGCACAGCCTGGAGGTACTCCTTGAGGCCGCCACAATGGAGCAGGTCGAAGCATTCTGGGATGCGTATGACAACCGCTACTTCGGCCTGCGCATGGAGGAGGAAACCAGCCACCACGCGCGAGTGATCGTCACCGATGAGATCCCCGAGGACGAGGAAGAAGCCGAGCTTTGCATCGGCTGATCCGGGGCTCGGTCACTCAGTGTCTATGTGTCGAGCGGCCATGGCTTGCTTGCTGTCCAGCTGAAAGAACAACGATGCGGCCAGCATCGACATCGCCCCGATGCATAGAAAGGTCAGGTGAAACGCCTCCAGCAACGCCGTCCCATCCGCACCCGGCACAGTAAAGCCGCCCAGCAGGGCACCGGCCGAGGCGACACCCAGGCTCATCGACAACTGCACCACCACCGATAGCAGGCTGTTGCCGCTGCTGGCGTTCTGGTTGCTGAGCCCCACCAGCGTCACGGTATTCATTGCCGTGAACTGCATGGAATTGACCATGCCGATCAGGCTCAGGTGCAGCAGCAACAACACAGTCGAAGTCTGCCCGTCGATGGTCGCCAGACTGGCGATCAGGCTGCCCAGCAGCAGCGTGTTGCCGATCAGGATTCGCCGATAGCCGAGTCGGTCGATCAGCGGCTTGGCCAAGGGTTTGATGAACATCGCACCCAGCGCCAACGGAATCATGGTCATGCCCGCTTGCGACGGGGAATAGCCCAGCGCGACCTGCAGCAGCAATGGCAGCAGGAACGGCAATGCCCCGCTGCCCAATCGCGCGAACAGGTTGCCAAAGATACCAACGGCAAAGCTGCGGGTGTGGAACAGCGTCGGACTGAACAGCGGTTTGTCGATGTGACCGGCGCGCAACCAGTAGGCCGCGAGGCAAGCACCGCCAATAGCCACCAACAACATCACGCGGGCGTGGGGCATTTGCATCTCGCCGAGGCCTTCAAGCGCAATGGTGATCAGCACCATGGCGCCACCGAATAGCAGAAAGCCGACGGTATCGAAGCGCATGCGCTCGGCACTCTTCAGGTCGGGCATGAAACGAGAGGCAGCGATGCAGCCGATCAGCCCGACCGGCAGATTGATCAGGAAGATCCAGTGCCAGGACGCATATTGGACCAGCCAACCGCCGAGCGTCGGACCCATCAGAGGCCCGACCATGCCCGGTAGCGCGATGAAGGTCATAACCCGGACAAACTCGCTGCGCGGGTAGGCCCGCAGTATCACCAGCCGTCCGACCGGCAGCATTAGCGCGCCCCCAACCGCCTGCACCACACGCGACATCACCAGTTGGTTGAAGCTGGTGCTCACCGCGCACAACAGCGAACCCAGCGTGAACAGCACGATAGCGGAAAAGAAAACCGGCCGAGTCCCAAAGCGATCCGCTACCCAGCCCGACGCCGGAATCAACAGCGCCACGGTGAGCATGTAGGCGATGACCACACCCTGCATCCGCAGTGGATCTTCAGCAAGGTCGCGGGCCATCGCCGGCAAGGCGGTATTGAGAATGGTGCCATCCAGGGTCTGCATGAAGAATGCGATAGCAACCAGCCAGGGCAGTACACGGGCGGTTCTGGCATCCAGTACAGCTTGAGTCATGAAATTCCCCGACTCCGAAAGTGCATATGGTAGGCCGCTATCGATCTGCCTCGCAGCTTTAAATCGTCTGCAGCGTTACCCACCCGTCGCAGCTGCAGCGAACAGATCGCTGCCGACTGAGCGCTCGAACCGGGTGTGACAACTCAACGCACAAAGGGCTTAAAAGCCCCTAGAGACGCCGCCTGGCGCTCTATCAGACGCAACGATAAGCAGCAATCGAGGGTATACGTTACAAAGTATTTCATTCAAAATTGACGCGAATCATTATCGTTAAGCATCACAGGTGCGAACCTCTCCACGTCATTCATCTCTTCTCCTCGGAGGCTTCATGCGCATTCCCGCTACCCTCGCCATCACTTCTTTGCTGCTCGCTTCCCTCGCTCAGGCCAAGGAATACCCCATCGGTGAACCGCAGCAGTGCGGTGGCATGGAAGTCGGTGCCGTTTACCTGCAACCGGTCGAGATGGAACCTGCCGGCATGATGCTCGATGCCGCTAAATCCGACGTGCATCTGGAGGCCGACATCGCCGCCACCGAAGGCAACCGCAACGGCTGGCAGGAAGGCAGCTTCGTCTCCTATCTGAACATCCGCTATGCGCTGAGCAAGAAGGGTTCGGACGAGAAGATCGAAGGCGACTTCCACCCGATGGTCGCCAATGACGGCCCGCACTATGGCGACAACGTCAAGCTGATGGGGCCAGGCAAGTACCAGCTGACCTTCATCGTCTCCCCGCCGGATGGCAAGCACACCATGTTCGGCCGTCACGTCGACAAGGAAACCGGCGTTGCGCCCTGGTTCGAGCAGTGCACGCTGAACTACGAGTTCACCTATGCCGGCATCGGCAAGAAAGGTGGTTACTAAGTCGGAGGTGAGCATGCAACGCGCCCTGCTTCCAGCCCTCGCCCTGCTCGCTGCCGGCTTTGCCGGCGGCGCCCAGGCCGGGCTGCCTACGTATGAGCTGACCATTCGCGACGGCCATTTCGAGCCGGCGACCATTGAAGTCCCGGCCCGCCAGCGCTTCAAGATCGTCGTCATCAATGCCGGCAATGGCCCGACCGAGTTCGAGAGCACGCCCCTGCGGGTGGAAAAGGTGCTCTCGCCCGGCGTCACCTCGTTTGTCGTCATCCATCCCCTCAAACCCGGCCGCTATCCCTTCTTCGACGAGTTCCATATGGACCTCCCGGAAGGCGAAATCATCGCCAAGTAGTCTCTCAACAGGAGAAGCGACATGGGCCAATCAATGTTCATCGTCTGGCGTGAAAGCGTCGAGGCGCTACTGGTCATCGGCATCCTGCATGCCTGGCTGAGTCAGCAGCCGGGCAACCGTCAGGCGCTGCGCATGCTCTGGGGCGGCGTGGTGGCCGGCCTGGGTCTGGCTTCGCTGCTGGCCTGGGGCATTCTCAGCGCCGGCGACTGGCTGGCCGGTCCCGCCGGTGAGTGGTTCCAGTGCGCCATGCTGCTGGCTGCGGCGCTGCTGATCCTGCAGATGGTCGGCTGGATGCACCACCACGGCCGCGATCTCAAGCGCAACCTGGTGGACAGTGCCGCGTCGCACCTCAGCCAGGGCAGCGGCGTCGGCCTGCTGGTACTGGCGATGCTCGCCGTGGCGCGTGAAGGCAGCGAAACGGTGGTGTTTCTCTACGGCATCGGTCATCAGAAAGACGGAGCGGACCTGACCGGCTTCGTCGTCGGCGGTGTGCTGGGCTTTGTGCTCGCATTGCTGAGCTACGCGGCCTTGCAGGCCGGCAGCCGGCTGTTTTCCTGGAAGCACTTTTTCAAGGTCAGCGAAGTCCTGCTGCTGCTGCTCGGCGCGGCGCTGTTGATGGGTGGGCTAGACCGCTTCAGCGGGCAGCTGATGGGCATGGAGGTTCCGGAGATGCTGTACACGGTCTTCGGCGATCCGCTGTGGGACACCTCCGCCCTGCTCGATGACGGTGGCACCCTGGGCAGCACCATTGCCGGGCTGACCGGTTACCGGGCCATGCCTTCGCTGGCGGCGGTCATCCTGATGGGGCTCTACTGGTTAGCCGTCTGGGCCTGGTTGCGACCGAAGTCGGAGGCCAGTCTCGAGGCGAGCCCCGCATGATCACCAATGCCCCTTGGCTGGCCCGCGTCGGCGACCTGCTGCGCCAGCATGCCAGGACCATTCGCCTGATCCAGTGGCTGGTGGTGGGCTTCTACCTGGTGTTGCTGCTGGTGCCGGCGTTTCTGTCGCTGCCGCCGTCCGAAGCGCGCATGCTCGACAGCATTACGGTGTTCGCCCAGTTCCTGTTCTGGGGGCTCTGGTGGCCTTTCGTCTTGCTGTCGATGGTGCTGTTCGGTCGCCTCTGGTGCGGCGTGCTCTGCCCGGAGGGCTCGCTCAGCGAGTGGATCAGCTGGCGCGGGTTGAACAGACGCACCCCGCAATGGATCCGCTGGAGCGGCTGGCCGACCATTGCGTTCGTGCTGACCACCGTCTACGGCCAGCTGATCAGCGTCTACGACTACGGCCGGGCTGCCGCGCTGATCCTTGGCGGCTCAACGGTCGCGGCGATGCTCGTCGGCTATCTCTATGGGCGCGGCAAACGTGTCTGGTGCCGACATCTGTGCCCGGTCAGCGGCGTGTTCGGCCTGCTCGCCCGCCTGGCGCCGATGCATTACAAGGTCGACGAAGAACGCTGGCAGGCCAACGAAGGGCCGCGACTGGCCACGCCCAACTGCGCCCCGCTGATCGACATCCGCCGTATGCAGGGCAACAGTGAATGTCACGCCTGCGGTCGTTGCAGTGGCCAGCGCGGCGCCGTCGCCCTCGCCGCCCGCTCGCCGAACCAGGAAATCCTCATCGTCGGCAACCAGGCGCAGCATGGCCACTGGGACAGCAGCTTGCTGCTGTTCGGCATGATCGGCCTGGCAATGGGGGCGTTCCAATGGACAGTCAGCCCCTGGTTCATCAGCCTCAAGCAGACCGCTGCCGAGTGGTTGGTCGATCGCGACATCTTCTGGCCGCTGGAGGCCAATGCACCCTGGTGGCTGCTGACCCATTACCCGCAGAACAACGACGCCTTCACCTGGCTCGACGGTGCGGCAATTCTTACCTATATCGGCGCCAGTTCGCTGCTCATTGGCGGCGCGCTCTGGCTGCTGTTGCAAGGTGCAGTGCGCCTGATGAATCGCCGAGGTGAGGTGTTCCACCATCTGGCACTGGCGTTCACGCCGCTGGGTGGCGCCGGACTGTTTCTCGGCCTTTCAGCCACCACCATCAAACTGTTGCGGTACGAAGGTTTCATCCTCGCCTGGGCGCAGCCGACACGCGCCCTGCTTCTGGCCGGTGCGATTGGCTGGAGTCTGTATCTGGCCTGGAAGGTGATCAGCCGTTACGGTGCCAACGGCCTGCGTCGGCTGCTCGCCTTCGGTTGCGTCGGACTGGCGACAGCGGTGGTTGGCTATGGCTGGTATCTGCAGTTCTGGGGCTGGAGCTGATCGTTCTTTTGACGATGAGTTGAAGCGAACCCTACCCGGCTGGATCGGCTCGCTCCGTTTGGAGTGACGAACCGGTGGGCTGAAGCCCACCCTACGCACTGATTCATGGCCTGAAGCCCACCCGGACTGCGCGAGCGCACAAGCCCGTTCGCGAGCAAGCTCGCTCCTACAGAAGTGAGCTTGCCCACTAGGTACGAACTCAACCTCGCAAAACGAACGACGGAAACAACCGCCCCATGCGGTCCCAGAGTTTTCGCTGATCGTAGGGCGCACGGCTGTCGGCAAGAGACTCATCGAGCATCCGGGCGGTGCGCACGCATTGCACGGCGAACCGTTCTACACCCAGTTTGCGCAAGCGCTGTGCCATGTCCCACAGGCGTTCAGCATCGAACAGCTGCCAGTGCACGGTGGTGCGGCACTCATAGTCCACGCCGCTCGCAACAAGCGCTTCGAGACTTTTCCAGTTGGCCTCGCCACTGCCTTCCACGCCCGTGATCAGCCGGCCATGTTCGGGCAACGCCTTGACGTCGAAGCCCACCCAGTCCACCAGCGGCAACACCTGGCGAAACAGTTTCGGCTTGATGCCGGCGCTGTGCAGCCCGATCTTGAATCCCTTGGCACGGACCTGCTCAATGGCGTCCGGCAGGGCAAGCTGCAGGGTTGGCTCACCGCCGCTGAACACGACCGCTTCGAGCAACCCGACACGCTGGTCGAGGAAGCCGAGAATCTCGTCCCAGCCGCGCTCCTCGGCACCACAAGTCGGGATCAACTGTGGGTTGTGGCAATAGCGACAACGCCAGCCACAACCCTGACAGAACAGCACGCAGGCCAAGTGATCAGGGAAATCGAGCGTGGTCAGCGGCACCATGCCGCCGACCCGTAGCGCGGCGCCCATGGCTAGCGAGCCAACCCTGCAGCCTGCTCGGTGAAATGAGTCCGCTCACGGTGCTCTGACTGCTTGCCGGGATTGAATGCCGCGACCGGGCGGTGATAGCCCATGACGCGGGTCCAGACCTCGCAACGCTGGCGTTGGGCTTCAGGCAGTTGGGTGGTTTGAGTCATGTGTCGCTCCTTCAGGGGTGGATGATTTGTTGTAGATCCGGGATGCGCCGGTCGACGCAGCCATAACGGTGATCGCCAGCAAGCCGGCGCCTAATGTGGTCCGGGGTGCATTGACGCCGGGGCGCGCAACGACCGCGCCCCAGTCACAAGAGGCTCAGACGCAGCAGCTCTGTTGTTTGGCGATCAGCGCCTCGTCGCATTTCGGGCAGAACTCGTGTTCACCGCTGAGATAGCCATGCACCGGGCAGATCGAGAACGTCGGGGTAATGGTCAGGTAAGGCAGACGGAATCGACCCAGCGCGGTGCGCACCAGGTTCTTGCAGGCCTGCGCCGAGGAAATCTGCTCGGCCATGTACAGGTGCAACACGGTGCCGCCGGTGTATTTGGTCTGCAGCTCGTCCTGCAGCATCAACGCTTCGAACGGGTCATCGGTGAAACCCACCGGCAGCTGCGACGAGTTGGTGTAGTACGGCGCCTCGGCAGAGCCCGCCTGTAAAATCTCTGGGAAACGCCTGCGATCTTCCTTGGCGAAGCGGTAGGTGGTGCCTTCGGCCGGTGTCGCCTCGAGGTTGTAGAGGTGGCCGGTTTCTTCCTGAAAGCGCACCAGCTCTTCCCGCACATGGTCGAGCAGATCGACGGCCAAACGCCGTCCGGCCTCGGTGTGCAGGCCTTCGCTGTCCTCGGTGTAGTTGCGCACCATCTCGTGCAGCCCATTCACGCCAATGGTGGAGAAATGGTTGCGCAGCGTGCCCAGGTATCGCCTGGTGTAGGGATACAGCCCGGCATCCATGTGGTGCTGGATCACCTTGCGCTTGACCTCCAGGCTCTGCCGCGCCAGCTCCAGCAGCGCATCGAGATGCTCGATCAGCCCGGTCCAGTCGCCGGCATGCAGGTAGCCAAGGCGCGCGCAGTTGATCGTCACCACGCCGAGCGAGCCGGTCTGCTCCGCTGAGCCGAACAGCCCGCCGCCGCGCTTGAGGAGCTCGCGCACATCCAGCTGCAGGCGACAGCACATCGAGCGCACCTGATTAGGCTGCATGTCCGAATTGAGGAAGTTCTGGAAATACGGCAGCCCGTAGCGCGCGGTCATTTCGAACAGGCGCTCGGCGTTCTCGCTGTCCCAGGGAAAATCGTGGGTGATGTTGTAGGTTGGGATCGGAAAGGTGAACACCCGGCCCAGCCCGTCGCCGGCCTGCATGACCTCGATGTAGGCGCGGTTGATCAGCTCCATCTCATGTTGCAGGTCACCGTAGGCGAAAGGCATTTCCTCGCCGCCGATGTAGGGAATCTGCTCGCGCAGGTCTTCCGGGCAGACCCAGTCGAAGGTCAGGTTGGTAAAGGGTGTCTGGGTGCCCCAGCGCGACGGCACGTTGAGGTTGTAGATGAATTCCTGGATCGCTTGGCGGATTTTCGCGAAGCCAAGGCCATCCTTGCGCACGAAGGGCGCGAGATAGGTATCGAAGCTGCTGAACGCCTGGGCGCCGGCCCACTCGTTCTGCAGCGTGCCGAGAAAGTTGACCATCTGCCCCAGCGCGCTGGACAGGTGCTTAGGCGGCCCGGCCTCGACCCGACCTGGAATGCCATTGAAACCTTCGTTGAGCAGCGTGCGCAGCGACCAGCCCGCACAGTAGCCGGCGAGCATGTCCAGATCATGGATGTGCAGGTCGCCCTCGCGATGGGCGATGCCGATTTCCGGACTGTAGACCTCGTCCAGCCAGTAGTTGGCAGTGACCTTGCCCGACACGTTGAGAATCAGCCCACCCAGTGAGTAGCCCTGGTTGGCGTTGGCGCGTACCCGCCAGTCCTCGCGCGAGAGGTATTCGTTCATCGACGAGGCGACGTCGACCAGCGATTTGCGATCGCGCCGCAGCCGTCCATGACGCTCGCGGTAGACGATGTACGCCCGCGCTGTGTCGTAGTAACCCGCCTCCATCAACACACGCTCGACGGCATCCTGAGCCTGCTCGACCGCCACTACCCGCTGCGGCAGACGCACCAGGACCTGAGCAGCCAGCGCCTGGGCAGTGACCGGTTCGAATTCACCGGTCGCAAGGCCAGCGGCCTCGATCGCAGCACCGATCTTGGCCAGTTCGAACGCCACCAGGCGTCCGTCCCGCTTGCGCAACGAAACCGGCCGATCCACTTCCCCAAGCCCCAGCATCACGCCTCCATCACCATATGTAGTTGTTAAAAACTTGTTAAGCACTAGATGGTGTGGAATGTAGGCAAAAGCGATGCAGAGCGAATTGACCATCGTCAATTCACCTCTGCCGTATTTCTAAAACAGGCGCCGAGACATCCACAGCTAAGGATCTTGTCTGCGATCAAGGAAGCTGGGTGATGCGTTCTCCTAGGATGCAACGTCGAACAATCCCGGACAGGTACCGGCGGAGGAATCATGTTGACCGAAACATCCCTTGTTGCGGACCTCCGCCGACACCACCTGTTCAGCCGGTTGCCCGAAGCGGCGCTGCAGGAGGTGTGCGCCTCGGCCAACCTCAAGCGCGTGCCTGCGGGCGCCTCGCTGTTTCATCAAGGTGACAAGGCCGAGCGGTTCTACTTTCTGTTCAGTGGCCAGGTGAAGCTGCACCGCGTGGTCTGTGACGGGCAGGAAAAGCTGGTTGAGGTGATCCGCGCCGGCGAGTCGTTCGCAGAAGCCTTGCTGTTCACCGGCGCGCCGAACTATCCGGTCAGTGCCACCGCCCTGAAAGCCAGCCTGGTGGCCAGCCTCCATGGGCCGCACTACCGGCGCATGCTCGAGCAGCACCCGAGCATCTGCCTGGACATTCTTGGCACCTTGAGCATCCGCCTGCACCAGCGCCTGAACGAGATCGATACCCTGACCCTGGCCAACGCCAGCCACCGCGTGGTGCGCTTTCTCTATCAATCGCAGGAGGACGACAGCGGCGTCGTCACACTCGATGTGCCCAAGCGCTTGATCGCGTCCAAGCTGGGCATTCAACCGGAAACCTTTTCGCGCATCCTGCACAGGCTCATCGAGTCCGGAATGATCAGTGTGCAGCGCCGGCGCATCGAGATACTCGACAGCCAGGGACTGGCCGCCTATCAGGACTGAGCTGCGGCGGATTGCCCCAGCTTCTTGATGGCCGTCATGGGTCACTTCAGGATTGATGCGGATACTGGCGTAGCCCTAACAGATCGGGAGAACAGCATGTCCAAACCTCGCCTGCCCCTGGTGTATGCCTGCTCGGGCTGTTCCAATGTGGCGCAACTGGCCAATACCCTCGCAGTGCGTCTGGACCGTGCCGGCCTGGCAGAAATGTCCTGCATCGCCGGTGTCGGTGGCCGGGTGAGCTCGCTGGTCAACAAGGCCAACTCCGGCCGGGCGATCCTGGCCATCGACGGCTGTCCGCTGCATTGCGCGCGTGCCTGCCTGGCGCAGCACGGCGTTGTTGCCAACGTTCACATCACCCTCAGCAGCTACGGTCTGCGCAAGCGTTATCGCGAAGACTGCTCCGAAGCCGAAGCCGATGCGCTGTTCGAGGACATGCGCAACATCATCACCAGCGACCGGATGAAACCGCGGCACCAGCTGCACTCGGTGTAGCGGCTCACCGCGGCGACTGGGTGGGAGATGTCGGCCTAACCGGTCAATGCTCGATCAGGCACTGACCGGCTGCGCACAACCAGCCAGCGCCACTTCCTCTCCCGCGCCCTGCAGCAGTTTCCACAGCCATGGCGGCAGCAGGTCCGGGTCCAGACTGTCGATCAGGTTCTTGATGGCCAGGCCGAGTTCGGTGTCGCCTTCGATCACCAACCGGCGGCGAAAGAACAGCGTATCGGGGTCTTCCTGGCGACTGGCGAGCAGCAGGAATTCCCGCCAGTTGCCGCGAATGGTGACCTGAACCGGCACCTGCTCGGCGATGCGCAGCTTCTGCCCATCGCAACTCAGGCACCAGGCCAGGTTGAGGTCGGCGACTTCCAGGCGCATCCAGTTACCTTCCAGTGCCTCGAAGGCATCATCAGCCAGGGGCTCAGCAAAGACCTGATTGAGGCTGCGCTCCAGCGCGATACGTTGCAGCGCGAACGGGGTTCGCGCAGCCAGCGGCAACAGATGCTCTCCGAGTTTCAACAGGTGCGCCCGAGGCTTCAGCATAATCCGGCCTCCTCGGCGCGCAGCATGCCGGGCTGGCCATGCCAGTAACCGTTGCAGCCGTCGACGGCGAGCGGTGGCAGGCCGCCGTTGCGCACCGCGTCAAATGCCTGCACCACCTCGATCATGCCCGACGCACGCGGGCTTAGCCGCAGCAGCTCGGCCCCGCTGTCGACCAGCGCCGGATAGTCCGCCAGCAGGTTGCTGACCGAGGCCGACAGGGTCTGGATACCATTGATGGTGAACAGCGCCTCGCCCTCCTGGCTCAACAGCGGGATACCTTCGGGATAGTTCTGGCAGCAGAACTGGCAATCATCCTTCGGTCGGTTTTCGGCGCGAGCGGTGAAGCAGCGCGCCGAATAGGCCAGCGGAAGGTGGCCGTAGGCGAAGATCTCGATTTCCGGCATGGCGACACCGAGCTGCGACAACTGCGCTCGCGCGTCGCGGATCATGGTCCCGGAGATTTCCACTGGCGGAACCCAACGCTGCATGCCGCTGCTGACCAGTTCGGCCAGTGCATGGCCGTTGTAGAGGTTGAGCGCCGGACCGCCAACAAAGGGCAAGCCTCTCTCGGACAGGTACTGCACGGCGCCCATGTCATTGGCTTCGACCAGCAGTTCGCCGTTCTCGCAGAGCCGGCGCAGGCTGGACAGCTCCGAAGCCGCCTCGACCAGCGCCAGGCCGGACAGCACCAGCTGCGCCGTCGACTGCTGTTTGAGCTCGCGGGCCAGACCGAGCCAGTCGTCCAGGCCCATGTCGCGGCGCTTGGAACAGACGGTTTCGCCGAGATAGATCACATCCAGCGGCATGTCTGCCATGTCGGCGTAGAAATCGAGGGTGTGCTGGCGATCCCAATAGAACAGCACGGGGCCTAGGCTGAGTTTCATAACTGCTCCTTGCTGAAGAGGTTCACTGCCACGCCCGGTGGTAGGCGCCGAGGGTCGTTTGCGAGCCCTCCGACAAGCCGTCGAGCACGTCACGCCAGCCGGGCTGCACGGCATAACGCTGCGGCGCCTGCAGATAGGCATCGAGCGCCGAGCGCCAGACGCGGGTGACCTGCTCGACATAGGCGGGGCTGCGTTGCCGCCCCTCGATCTTCATCGCCGTGACGCCGATGTTGGCCAGCTCCGGAATAAGGTCGAGGGTATTCAGGCTGGTGGGCTCCTCCAGTGCATGGAAGCGCTCGCCGTTGACCATGAAGCGGCCCTTGCAAAGCGTCGGATAGCCGGCTGATTCGCCTTCGGCATAACGGTCGATGAGCACGTTGTTCAGCCGCGAAGTCAGCCCTTCCGGCTCCTCGCTCCAGCGCACCGCCTTGGCTGGCGAACAGACGCCGCACAGATTCGGAGATTCGCCGGTGAGGTAGGAAGACAGGTGACAACGGCCCTCGGCCATGATGCACAGGCTGCCGAAAGCGAACACTTCGATAGGCACCGGACTGCTGGCGGCGACCTGCTTGACCTGCTTGAGCGACAGCACCCGCGGCAGCACGGCGCGCTTGATGTTGTAGCGCTGTTGGTAAAAGGCCAGCGCGGCGGCATTGGTCGCCGAACCCTGGACCGACAGGTGCAGGTTGAGCTGCGGATGGTGTTTGGCGGCGTAACCGAGCACGCCTGGATCGGCGGCGATCAGCGCGTCGACACCGAGGTCGGCGGCCTGATCGACCGCACGCTGCCAGCGGGACCAGCCTTGCGGCTGGGCGTAGGTGTTGACGGCAATATAGAGCTGGCGACGCTTTTCGCGGATCAACTGCAGCCCCTTGTCGAGCTGCTTCGCATCCATGTTGAGGCCGGCGAAATGACGGGCGTTGGTGTCGTCCCGAAAGCCGACATAAACGGCATCGGCACCCTGCTGGACGGCAGCCTTGAGCGCGGGCAGGCTACCTGCTGGACAGACCAAGTGCATGGCAACTCCTAGACATGCGGAATCATGCGCACCCTGCCTGCGGCAAAGGTGCCCGTCCGGGCCGGACGGAAAGTCGGCAGTCTAGGTAGGCCTCCAGTGGGAGGCATTGATAAGCGTCAAGGAGGCAAAGCTGAGGAGGCGCTCTGAACAGGGCGCCCCGAGCGAAACGAGTCGCCAGGACAGGGTAAAGGGCAGCGCTGGCGGAGGCTCAAGACTGCCCGGCGAGGCAAGTCCCAAGCAGACGCGTGCGCGGCCGGGCGATCAGGCCAGCGCAATGGTGCGCGGCCTCCGTCTCGGACTGGCGTCGCGCTATATCCCTTCGTCGCCCTGAAACTCCTCGGTCGCGCGAACAACGGCGTCCCGCCAGTTGCCGGACTCTTCAGCGAGCAGGCGCATCGCCTTGAGGCTGGATTCGAAAGCCTGCTGATAGTGCTGCGGGTTGTTCTCGCTGGCGGCACGGTCGGCGTGGGCCTGGGCCTCGCTCAGCAGCTGGTTGAACTGGTCATGGTCCAGAGCCATGGAAGTCTCCTGTTGGTGATAGTTGGAGCTTAGACCGCGACACCTCGAAGACAACTCACGCCGACTGGCGGAACAACCGCCAGCGGTATTGCGGCTTGGTCGACCGCCTCATTTCAGTTTCAGCCGCCGCGCCAGTTTGTGCAGGTTGCTCGAATCGACGTCCAGCAACCGCGCGGCCTGCGCCCAGTTCTCTCCACTGGCCTCCAGCGCCCGGATGATCGCCTGGCGCTGGGCGCCATCGACGGCTTCGCGCAACGAAACGATCTCCTCTACTGCGGGCGCGGGCGCTACATCGGCAGCCGGGGCGAAAGAGCTGGCGTGCTCGTTGTCCAGCGCCAGCAGGTCCGGTTCCAGCGTGAGGATTTCGCTGCGCGAGGCGCCCCGGCTGAGCAACCGCAGCGCCGCTCGGCTGATCACGTGCTCCAGCTCCCGGACGTTGCCCGGCCAGCCATAGCCGAGCAATGCCCGTTCGGCAGCGGGCGACAGCCGCATGCTGCGCAGGCCCAGACGCGCACGGTTCAATTCGAGAAAGTAGCCCGCCAGAATCAGAACATCGTTGCCGCGTTCGCGCAGAGGCGGAATCGGCGCTGGATAAACCGAAAGACGGTGATAGAGATCAGCGCGGAAATGCCCGTCACGTACGCTGTCGCGCAAGTTGCGGTTGGTCGCCGCGATAATGCGCACATCGACCTGACGCGGCTTGTCAGCCCCGAGGCGCTGGATTTCCCCATTCTGCAAGGTGCGCAGCAGCTTGGCCTGCACCACCAGCGGTAGCTCGCCTACCTCATCGAGCAGCAGCGTGCCGCCGTTCGCCGCATCGAAACGGCCAGGCCGGTCGGTGGTTGCACCGGAGAAGGCACCCTTCACATGACCGAACAGCTCGCTTTCGGCCAGCGATTCGGGCAACGCCGCGCAATTGACCAGCACCAGCGGTTTGTTGCGCCGCCGCGAGTGACGATGCAGCCAGCGTGCGAACAACTCCTTGCCCACGCCGGTTTCACCCAGGAGCAGCACCGGCAGCTCCGAGTCGGCAACCACTTCCAGCTCACGCAACAGCTCGCGAATCACGGCGCTTTGCCCGAGAATCTCGCCGTCGCCCGGCACCTGTGTGGTTTCCAGCACGTCACTGCGTGCGAGGCGCAGACCGCGGTTTTCGTGCTCCAACCGGGTAATACGGATGGCCGCCTCGATCACCAGGGTGTAGCGCTGCAGGTCGCGCCGCGCGTCGTCGTCGAAAGTCCCTGCGTGCAGTGCATCGAGGGTCAGCGCTCCCCACAGTTTGCCCTCGACGAACAGGCTGACGCCCATGCAGTCGTGCACCGGCAAGGGTTCGCCGACATGCGCATCAAGCAGACCGTCGTAGGGGTCGGGCAATCGACTGTCAGGCTCGAACCAGGTGGGCTCGCGTTGCGAGAGAATCGCCGCCAATCGGGGATGCTGAGCCACCACGAAGCGCCGCCCCAGTGCCTCCTGCACCAGCCCCACCGCCGCCAGCGGGCGCAGCGTGTCGTCATCGAGGCGTAGCAGCACTACTGCTCCACAGCGAAAGCGCTGATGCAGCGTGTGCACCAAGCGTTGCAGGCGAACCGCATTGGGCAGCTCGGTGACAAGATCGGCAAGCAGGGCTTCTTCCATCATGGTGATTACTACCCGTAAGGTTTTTTAAACCCTATACCGCCTGGGTAAATTTCACCAATCAAATTATTTTCCTTCTGATAATCAATGACTTGCCCATGGCACAGGGTTTGCTCCAGTACAAGCAACATCCACTCATGGAACGCCGCCATGACGACTGCACTTACCGACCAAACCCTGGGCAGCCTGGCCTGCCGGATCCCTGGTGCCACACGCGTGTTTCGCCAGTACAAACTGGACTTCTGCTGCGGTGGAGACACCCCGCTGCGCGACGCCGCCCTGCAGCGCAACCTCGACGCCCAGGTCATCGCAGGCGAGCTCGCCGCACTGACGGGGGAACCGGCGACGGAGCCAGACTGGCGCGGCGAGCCCGCAAGTGCGCTGATCGAATTCATCCTCGAACGCTTCCACGAGCGTCATCGCGACCAACTGCCCGAACTCATTCGCCTGGCCAGTCGTGTCGAAACAGTCCACGGCAACAAGCCGGACTGCCCGACCGGCCTCGCCGAGCACCTCTGGAGCATGCAGCAGGAGTTGGAGAGCCACATGCTCAAGGAAGAGCAGATTCTCTTCCCCATGCTGCAACGCAACACTCAGCTACCCCAGACCCAGGGTCCGATTGCGGTGATGCGCTATGAACACGATCAGCACGGCGCCGCGCTGCAACGGCTGGCCGAACTGACCAACGACATCACCCCGCCCGCGAACGCCTGCAACACCTGGCGTGCGCTGTATCGCGGGCTCGAAGAACTGCGTGGCGATCTGATGCAGCACATTCATCTGGAGAACAACATCCTGTTCGCCCAGGCACCCGCACACTGAAACGACCTCAACGCTACGGGCCAGACGGCCCGCCCCCTGCAGTACCGGAGGTGCACATGAAAGCAGTCATCCAACCCCTGGCCTGGGGCCTTGCAATGGCGTCGATGCTGGCGCTGGCCAGCGGCGTGGCACTCGACGTGGTGATCGATACCGCACAGGCGACAGGCAGTCACAACGAGCTGGGTACGCGCCCTGCGTTGCCCACTGACATCGATCAGCGATGGACCACCGACAGCGCCTCACTGGAGCGAGACCGAAAACCGCTTCGGTAAGGCATGCGCGGAAGGATCTGCGTCAGCCTAATCCGGCCTGCATCAATACTCGCGCCATGGCATCTGGGCTAGGCTCTGTAAGACTTTTCACTGCGCTCTCGAAGCAGCTTCGGCCTGCCTGTTCGAGCGCAGGTACCGTTCCGCTCTGCAAACATGATTGCAGACGACTCAATTATTAGAAATTAAGGATGCCTTGCATGGTGCTTCACCGCGTACACAACCAGATTCTGCGCAGCCACCACCTGTTCGAACCCCTGAACGACGAACAGATGGACGAGCTGATGAGCGCAAGTCAGTTGCTCAACCTGGACAAGGGCGACAACCTTTTTCATCAGGGCGAACCGGCGCATTCGTTCTATTTCGTGATTTCCGGCGCGGTGAAAATCTACCGCCTCACCCCGGACGGGCAGGAGAAAGTCTTCGAGGTGATCGGCAATCGCCAGACCTTTGCCGAAGCGATGATGCTGATGGACACGCCCAACTATGTCGCCTCGGCCCAGGCTGTCTGTCCGACGCAGGTCTATCGCTTCTCCAATGCGGCCTACATGCGCCTGCTGGAAGCGAACCAGAAGCTTTCCTTCGCCCTGCTCGGCAAGCTCAGCGTGCGCTTGCACCAGCGCATCAACGAAATCGAAACCCTTTCGCTGAAGAACGCCACTCACCGCGTGGTGCGCTATCTGATGACTCAGCTGGCACGCTTGAAGGATGAAGGCAGCAGCTTTGAGTTGCCCATGGCCAAGCAGCTGATCGCCGGCCATCTGTCGATCCAGCCGGAGACATTCTCGCGGATCATCAGGCGCTTGATCGATGAGGAGATCATCACCCAGGAAGGCCGGCAGATCACCATCCTTGATCGTCAACGGCTCGAATCCTTCGAGTAACGCGCCAGCGATACACCTGCTCACCAGCCCCTTGGGGGCAGTTGATGCAGGGGCGCGAACCTCTTGCAACTCATTGATTACCGTCAACCTCTAACAGCAGCAGTGCATGGCAAGCTGGAAGTGAACTAGAGAGGACGCTGCCATGCCCAGATGCCTGTATTGCCAGCAACCCAATCCGCCGCAGGAAGCCGAATGCAGCAACTGCGGCATGCCCCTACCCGCCCTGGCCGACACCGCAGGGGATCGCCGTCAAAACAGATTCTTCTGGTTCTGTATCGGTCTTGCGGTGTTCTGCGCGGTGATGATCGTCTGGCTGCCGCGCAACCTGTTCTAGGCCGTTGGTAGGGTGGATCACGCCTGAACGATTTACCGGGTGGCGATTCACCGGGTAGCGATCCACCGAGCGGTGTGGTGGTGGATGTAAAGCGCGACATCCACCCTTGGAATCACCGTCCCCCGAGGCAGCTTCGGGAGAATGGATAGCGGCATCAAGCTTGGCGGGCAACAGCCGCTCGATAGATGCCTTGGTGCGCTGAAGCCCCCTACAAAACCGCCGGCGTGCTCCGACCGCATAGCTCGGCCATCCGGCAGAGTGGGCTTGCGTCCATCAAAGCAACGTCCTTCCCAAACGGGCAAGCCAGAGTACGGCGCGCCATAACTTCGTAGGGTGGGCTTCAGCCCACCGGTGAATACGTCAGAGTCAAACGACACAGCTGCCCTATAACAACATGGCCTCGGAACACTGCGTCAATGTCGCGGCATGAACAGGCCATGTCCGCAGGTGAACGGCGAGATATCAAGCGGCGCAAAGGCTTGTGGGCGCAAACGGAACGCCGCCCGTTTTACGCTACGGTAGCCACGCCATCTGCCCCAGCCGATTAGCAGGATGGATCACGCCTCACCGATCCACGGGGTGGCGGTCCACCGTGTTGCGATCCACCGAGTGCAGTCACGGTGGATGTGAAAGGCCACATCTACCCTACGGCTGGGTCAGCTGCTTATACAACTGCGGCAGGCGGAACGGCAGTTGCTGCGGCTCCTTGATCAGGGTGTAGCCGTTGGCACCGAACATATAGGGCAGGTAATCGCCGGCTTCCTGGTCGATGGTGATGCAGAACGGCAGCAGGCCATGGCGCCGGGCCTCGAGCACTGCTTGGCGGGTGTCCTCGACGCCGTAGCGTCCCTCATAGAGATCCAGATCGTTGGGCTTGCCGTCGGTGACCAGCAGCAGCAACTTGCGCCGTTGCTTGCACTTGCCGAGCAGCTCGGTGGCTTGGCGAATGGCTGCGCCCATGCGCGTGTAATAACCGGGTTTCAGCGCCTGGATCCGGCCGCGGGTGTCGTCGCCATAACGCTGCTTGAAGCTCTTGAGTTCCTGCATGCGGACCTGCTGTCGACGCAGCGAGGAAAAGCCATACAGCGCGAAATCGTCGCCTACGGCAGACAGTGCTTCGCCGAACAGCAGCAGGCTGTCGGTGATCACGTCGATCACCTTGTGCTCGTCGTCCAGGTGCGCGTCGGTGGACATCGACAGGTCGGCCAGCAGCAGGCACGCCAGGTCGCGACGATTCTGCCGCTGTTCCATGAACAACCCACGTTCGGCGCATTGGCCATGCTGACGCTCGACGTGAAAGTCCAACCAGGCCTGCATGTCCAGCTCCGAGCCCTGGGGCTGACCGCGCAGCCATTGCCGATCATTTCGCAGGTGTTCGAACTGCCGGCGCAGCTTGCGCGCCAGCGGGCTCAGCCGCAGCGGCAGGCCCATGGGTTCGGAGCCTCGCGGCAGCATCATCTGCAGGCTGACGAAGTTCTCCTGCATGTGCTGTTTGCGGTAATCCCATTCAGGCAGTTTGATGCCATCGCCCAGCGGAATGTCATCGACGTCCGCGGGCGGAAGATCGAGATGCAGTTTGAGGCCGCCGCCCTTGCGCATGCGCTGACGCGACATGGCAATCTCGTCGAGGTCCTCGGCGACGCGGGAAGCGTCCTCGTTTTCGCTGTCGTCACCCTGACGATCAAGCTCGACATGCTCGGACCAGCTGAACAGGTTTTCCAGACGGAACAGCATCAGGCCGCCCTTGCTGGTGCTGTCCTCGACACGCTTGGCGCGCTTGCGCATGCCCTTCTGCTCGGTAGGCGGGGCCTGCAGGTTGTTGTCCTGATCTTCTTCAGCGAGTTCGGTGGCCTGCGGCACGCCGAGATTTTCCGCCGGGTACAGCCACATGGGCAGCGGCCAGGGGGCCACTTCGCTACGCGGAAATTGCTGAACACTGCCCGGCTCCCGCAGGGCCTGGCAGATGGCACGCTCCAGCGCACCCTCCGCGCGGGGCAGCGTATCCGGGTCGGGGCGCAGCTGCAGATGCGCCTCGACCAAGCGCGCGTAGCGAGGCTGCATGGCCGGAAAACGCTCGAGGATGACCTGCGTCCAGCGTTGGTTGTCACGCGCCCAATGGCGCATCTCGCCAGCCTGCGCCGCAAGCAGCGCCAGCCAGCGATAGAGATCCTGGTTGAGTGAAACGTCGGGGTAGACCGCAAGGTTTTGTGGCAGCCGCAGGTTGCTGGCATCGCACCAGGCGACCGGCAGCTGTTTGCAGGTACCGGCAACCTGTTGGAGCAGCGTCCGACGCAGCATCAGATCGCGCGCGTTGGCCGCTTCGACACCAATACCGCTGGCACCGCCCATGGCGCGAAACAGCACCGACAGTGGCCGTTGCATGCTTTCCAACGAAACGCTGGCGTCGGGAAAGTCCGGGCTGGCGCGGCGGGTGATGAAACGGTGCCAGACACTGCCGACCCACTCTTCGACTTCGATGGTAAAGGCCATGACGATCGCTCCGTAGCGGTTTGAAAACAGCAACGGCCCGCTGTGTCAGCCGGGCCGTCAGTTACATCGGTGCCTTGCCTCAGGCCGCAACCGCGGCCGCGGGCACATCAGCGGTTACCCGCCCACGCTGCCTGAAGCTGCAGAGGTAGAGCACCAGCCCGATGAGGAAAAACACCCCAGCGATCAGCCGCAGCCAGAAGAACACGGCCAGTTGGTCAGCGGTGTTCATGAAGGACATTGCCGCGCCATCAGCCGGGATACGCTGCAACCAGACCTGAACCACGCCAGCAGCGGTAAGGAACAGGGTGATCGCCACCATCGACAGAGTCATCAGCCAGAAGCCCCAGATCTCGATGCGTTGAGCCCGCGCATCCGGTGCTTCACCCAGGCCCCGCAAGCGCGGCATGGCGTAGCTGATCATGGTCATGACGATCATGGCGTAGGCGCCGTAGAAAGCCAGGTGGCCGTGGGCAGCGGTGATCTGCGAACCGTGGGTGTAGTAGTTGACCGGTGCCAGGGTGTGCAGGAAGCCCCACACGCCAGCCCCGAGGAACGCGGTGACGGTCGTGCCGATGGCCCAGAGCGAAGCTGCCTTGTTCGGATGCTGACGACGGCGACGGTTCACCATGTTCAGCGAGAACAGCACCATGGCGAAGAACGGCAGCGGCTCGAGGGCAGAGAAGATCGAGCCCAGCCACAACCACACCTCAGGCGCACCGATCCAGAAGAAGTGGTGACCGGTACCGATGATGCCGGTGATCAGGGCCATGGCGATGATCACGTAGAGCCACTTCTCGATCACTTCGCGGTCGACGCCGGTGATCTTGATCAGAACGAAGGCCAGCATCGAACCCATGATCAGCTCCCACACGCCTTCCACCCACAGGTGCACCACGAACCACCAGTAGTACTTGTCGCGTGCCAGGTTTTCAGGGTTGTAGAAGGAGAACAGGAAGAACACGGCCAGGCCGATCAGCCCCGTCATCATGACCATGCTGATGGCGGTCTTGCGGCCTTTGAGCAGGGTCATGCCGACGTTGTAGAGGAAGCCCAGGGCCACCACCACGATGCCGATCTTGGTGATCGTCGGTTGCTCCAGGAACTCACGGCCCATGGTCGGCAGCAGTTCGTTCTTGGTCATTTCCGCCAGCCCGGCATAGGGCACGAACAGGTAGCCGAGAATGGTCAGCACGCCGGCGGCGGCGAACACCCAGAACAGGATGATGGCCAGTTTCGGGCTGTGCAGCTCGCGGTCCGCTTCCTCGGGGATGAGGTAGTAGGCCGCGCCCATGAAGCCGAACAACAGCCAGACGATCAGCAGGTTGGTGTGAACCATCCGTGCCACGTTGAAGGGCAGCAGCGGGAACAGGAAGTCACCGACGACGTACTGCAGCCCCATGATCAGACCGAACAGGATCTGGCCCACGAAGAGCATCAGCGCAAACACGAAGTAGGGTTTGGCGACGGCCTGCGATTGAAACTTGAGATGCGGATTCATGATGCTCATCTCTCAGCCCTCCCTGTTTGGCGGCCAGTTGTTGGTATCGATCTTCGAGGTCCACTTGAGGAATTCGGCCATATCGTCGACTTCCTGCTCGCTCAGATTGAACTGAGGCATCGACCTGCGTCCGGGCACGCCCAGCGGCTGAGCTTTCATCCACGCCTGCAGGAAGGGCTTGAAGGCCGCATCCTCACCGCGACGGACGAAGACGTTGCCCAGTTCCGGCGCGAAGTAGGCACCTTCGCCGAGCAGGCTGTGGCAGCCGATGCAGTTGTTGTTTTCCCAGACCGCTTTGCCTCGCACCACTGCTTCGGAGATTTCCGACTCGTTGGATCGCTCTGGAAAGGTCTGCTCTGTGTGATAGGTCAGGCCCAGAAATACCAGGAGGAAGAACACGCTTCCCCCGAAGTAGATGTTTCTGGCCATTCCCTTGGTAAAGGTCTCGGACATGGTCGCCTCCTCATGGCGTTGGCGTGGCCAGTTTAAGAAGGGAGCTATCGAAACCTGCTTGATGGCAATCAAGAAAAACCTGAACGCAACACTTGGTCTTTCGCAGGCCCGAACCGTTAGCGTCGGCCGCAGGCTTGCAGTCGGGATTTACCGATAGCCAGGCAAAACGGCGGGTAGGGATTGGATCGGATCTGGATGAAAATGCGGCGGGAAAGGCGGCTGCCAGTGCTGTGTTGGTGGGTTGAAGCCCACCAACCGCTATACCGCGAGCACAGTAGGGTGGAGTCGCTTTTTACATCCACCGAGCTCAGGTTCGGTGGATCGATGAAACGTGATCCACCCTACGATCGGGCTCTCCATCACGGCGTGACGCAGCGTTCCGGTGCTTTGCTTTTTGGGCTGGCGCTTTGCTGAGAGCCGGCGTGCATCTACGGTGCCGCCGGCTACCTAGCCATCAGAAGCTCATCGCCAATAGAATCCCGCCAGCCATCGCCAGCGGCCAGCCAAACAACAGCAAACGCCACATGGGTGGCGCATGGCGCAGCTCCATGAATCCTTCTGTGATCACCCAGGCCTTGACCAGCGCGACAGCCAGCACGGCGCCAGCGAGCAACAACGTCGAGCCGGCGTTCCCCAGCAATACGGTGGCCGTGGACAGAACGGCCAGCGCCAGCCAACACCCGATCAGCACCTTTGAAGCGGACATCTCGGCCTCCTCAGTTGATGACGTAGACCAGCGGGAACAGCAGCACCCAGACCATATCCACCATGTGCCAGTAGAGCACCCCTGATTCCAGCCCCGCACAGTCCTGCGCACTGTAGGCGCGCCGACGACAGCGTTCGGCCATCCAGCCGAGGATGACCAGCCCCAGCAACACATGTAGGAAGTGAAAGCCAGTAAGGATCCAGTACAGGGTGAAGAAAGTGTTGTGCTCGAGCCCCAGCCCGAGCGATGACAGATGGCCGTACTCGTTGAGCTTGAGCACTACGTAGACACAGGAGATCAGCAGCGCGCCGAGCAATAGCAATGCCCCGCGCTGCGGCCGCGCCAGGCGCACCTGCTCCACGGCCAGGGCGGCCAGCAGACCGGAGGTCAGCAGGCTGAGGGTCAGTGCCAGCCCGATCGAGCTGTCCAGCGCCGCACGGCTTTCACGAAACAACTCTGGATGGAGCACTTGAGCTACCGCGAACGCCAGGATCAGGATGGCGAAGACGGTCAACTCGGCGAGGATGAAGAACCACATCGCCAGATCACCGGGCAATCGCCGGGAGAGGCTGGTGCGATCAACCGAAATGGACATCGACCACATCCATCAGCGCCGCGACGGTCTGCGGGTCATCCGACAGCGGCTCGGCCAGGCAAGCCATGCAGGCCTCGCGCGGGCTCATGCCCGAGCGGATCATTCTGGCGGTGAAGATCAGCAGACGGGTCGAGGCAACTTCTTCCAGATCGTGCTGCTCGAGCCGGCGCAACGCCTGCCCAAGCTTGACCACCTGTGCTGCCAGCGCGGCATCGACCTGCGCCTCATTGGCAACGATACGCTGCTCCTCGGCTGCCGGTGGATAGTCGAAACGCATGGCGACGAAACGCTGCCGGGTGCTCGGCTTCATGCCCTTGAGCAGATTCTGGTAACCCGGGTTGTAGCTCACCACCAGCATGAAGCCCGGCGGCGCTTTCAAAGCCTCGCCGGTACGTTCGATGAACAGCTCGCGGCGGTCATCCGCCAGCGGGTGAAGCACCACGGCGGTATCCTGCCGTGCCTCCACCACTTCGTCCAGGTAGCAGATACCGCCCTCACGCACGGCGCGGGTCAGCGGGCCGTCTTGCCACCAGGTGCCCTGAGTGCCGATCAAATGCCGCCCTACCAGATCCGCGGCGCTCAGATCATCGTGACAGGCCACGGTGTACAGCGGCAGGTTTAGCCGATGCGCCATGTGCTGCACGAATCGGGTCTTGCCGCAGCCGGTCGGCCCCTTGATCAGCACCGGCATGCCGTGCCGCCAGGCCTGTTCGAAGAGCACCTCTTCGTTGCCTAGCGACTGATAGAACGGGGCAGTCGTCAAGCCGACAACATTTTCGGGCGCGCTCATTGGCAATACCTCACTGCAGCGGTTGGATTTGTCCACTGCCACGCTAAACGCCGCACCGCTCCCTCTCAAGCCAACCCGCGGCGAAGCTTGATTACGGTCAAGCCCGACTCGAAATGGACGACCGCACGCCTCCGAACGGCCCGTTCTGACTGCGCTTTTTCTCACCAGGATCGGCTTTCTTGCGCTCCCCGCGACACGACGTCACGCCTGGCCCATCCCGGATCGACTCTTGATTGCCATCAAGCGCCTTCGTGCAAAGCCCACCATAGGATGCAAGCGCACACAGCAAGACCCGGGAACTGCCACATCGCCGTTACTAGCAGGAACCGCACGAAGCGGTCAGAGGAGATCACTATGAGCAAACCCATACTGGCGGGCATCATTGCCGGCTTTTCACTGCTCGGCCTGGCAGTTGCCCAGGCTGCGATGAATCCAGAAAACGCCGATGCCGCCTACAAGGGCCAAGCCTCCGCTATCGATCCGGCCAGCGCCCAGGTGGTCCATTCGCCCGGTGCTCCCGACCTGAACGCCGCCGAATTCGAGCAGGCCAAAGAGATCTATTTCCAGCGCTGCGCCGGCTGCCACGGTGTACTGCGCAAGGGCGCCACCGGCAAGGCACTGACCCCGGACATTACCCAGGAGCGTGGACAGGCCTATCTCGAGGCGTTAATCACTTACGGCTCCCCCGCCGGCATGCCCAACTGGGGCACCTCCAACGCGCTGAGCAAAGACGAAATCACGCTGATGGCCAAGTACATCCAGCACACTCCGCCGACCCCGCCAGAGTGGGGGATGGTCGAGATGAAGGATTCCTGGAAGGTGCTGGTCAAGCCGGAAGACCGGCCGAAGAAGCAGATGAACAAGCTGGATCTGCCCAACCTGTTCTCGGTCACCCTGCGTGACGACGGCAAGATTGCGCTGATCGACGGCAAGAGCAAAGAAATCATCAAGACCATCGACACCGGCTATGCGGTGCACATCTCGCGCATGTCCGCCTCCGGCCGTTACCTGTTCGTGATCGGTCGCGATGCCAAGATCGACATGATCGACCTCTGGGCCAAGGAGCCGCTGAAGGTCGCGGAAATCAAGGTGGGTATCGAAGCCCGCTCGGTCGAAACCTCCAAGTTCGAGGGCTACGAAGACAAGTACGTGATTGCTGGCGACTACTGGCCGCCGCAATACACCATCATGGACGGCGAAACCCTCGAGCCGCTGCAGATCGTCTCCACCCGCGGCATGACCGTGGGCACCCAGGAATACCATCCGGAACCGCGCGTGGCGGCGATCATCGCCTCCCACGAGCACCCGGAGTTCATCGTTAACGTCAAGGAAACCGGCAAGGTGCTGCTGGTCAACTATGAGGACATCGACAACCTCACTACCACCATGATCGGCACCGCGCCGTTCCTGCATGACGGCGGCTGGGACGTCAGCCATCGCTACTTCATGACGGCGGCGAACAACTCGAACAAGGTGGCGGTAATCGACTCGAAAGAGCGCAAGATGGCGGCACTGGTCGATGTGGGCAAAATCCCACACCCAGGTCGCGGCGCCAACTTTGTCCATCCGAAATTCGGCCCGGTCTGGGCAACCAGCCACCTGGGCGATGAAACCATTTCGCTGATCGGCACTGACCCAGACAAGCATCCCGATCAGGCCTGGAAAGTGGTCGAGACGTTGAAGGGTCAAGGCGGCGGCTCGCTGTTCATCAAGACCCATCCGAAGTCCAACCACATCTACCTGGACACCACCTTCAACCCGGACGCCAAGATCAGCCAGTCGGCAGCCGTCTTTAACATCGACGATCTAGGCGCAGGCTTTACCGTGTTGCCAATCGCCGAATGGGCCGGAGTGACAGACGGTGCCAAGCGCGTCGTGCAACCGGAGTACAACGAAGCGGGCGACGAGGTCTGGTTCTCTGTCTGGAGTGGCCAGGACGAGCAATCAGCTATCGTCGTGGTCGATGACAAGACGTTAAAGCTGAAAAAGGTGATCAAGGACAAAAGGTTGATTACCCCAACCGGTAAATTTAACGTCCATAACACTCAGCACGACGTGTACTGAGTAAAACCGGGGGGGACGCCAAGATCCCCCTCTAGCCTTGAGGAAGTAACTCATGAAAAAAGTTCTCATCCCACTGCTCGCCCTCGGCGGCGCGATGGTCCTGCAGCCCGCCGTGGCTCAGGACGGTGAAGCGCTGTTCAAGAGCAAGCCCTGCGCGGCCTGCCACAGCATCGACGCCAAAATGGTCGGCCCGGCTCTGAAAGAAGTCGCCGCCAAATACGCCGGTCAGGATGGCGCTGCCGATCTGCTCGCCGGCCACATCAAGAACGGCACCCAGGGTAACTGGGGTCCGATCCCGATGCCGCCAAACCCCGTCACCGAAGAAGAAGCCAAAACCCTCGCTGAGTGGGTTCTGAGCCTCAAGTAACACCCAGGAGGGCATCATGATCAGGTCCCGACACGCAGTATTCGGTTTGGGGCTCACTCTGGTGTCCCTCCTCCCCTTTTCCGCTGCCCTGGCCGATACGCCTACAGCCGCTCGCCAGGCTCAGCTCGAACACCTGCTGGTGCAGGACTGCGGCTCCTGCCACGGCCTGCGTATGACCGGCGGCCTTGGCCCGGCACTGACCCGCGACGCCATCGCCGACAAACCCCGCGACGCTCTGATCGCCACCGTGACCCACGGACGGCCCGGCACCGCCATGCCCGGCTGGAATGCCCTGCTCGACGATCAGGACATCGCCTGGCTGGTTGACCTACTGCGCAAAGGATACCCAAAGCCATGATGCGTCCTACCCTGTTGCTGGCCGCTGCCAGCCTGCTGCTTAGTGCCTGTGCCGGGCAACCGCCGCGCGGCACCGGTGACATGGGCGTGGTGGTGGAGCGCGCCACCGGCGCCCTGCAGATCATCGAAAGCAGCGGCCAGACACGGCTGGCGCGCGTCGAAGGCCTGGGTGATCTGTCCCACGCCTCGGTGGTGTTTTCCCGCGATGAACGCTTCGCCTATGTCTTTGGCCGTGATGGTGGTCTGACCAAGGTCGACCTGCTGCGCCAGCGCATCGACAAACGCGTCATCCAGGGTGGCAACAGCATCGGCGGCGCCATCAGCCAGGACGGCAAGCTGATTGCCGTCGGCAATTACGAACCCGGCGGCGTCAAGGTATTCGACGCCGACACCCTTGAGCTGGTGGCCGATGTTCCCGCCACGCCGCTGGCCGATGGCAGCCGCAACTCGCGGGTGGTCGGTGTCATCGACGCCCCCGGCCGCCGCTTCATCTACAGCCTGTTCGACACCCATGAAACCTGGCTGCTGGACTTCAGCCAAGGCAACAGCCCCGAGATCACCCGTTTCGAGAACATCGGCAAGCAGCCCTACGACGGTCTGCTGACTCCCGATGGTCGCTACTACATCGCCGGCCTGTTCGGCGAGGACGGCATGGCCAAGATTGACCTCTGGCACCCCGACCGTGGTGTCGAGCGGATCATCGACGGTTACGGCCGCGGTGAGGAGAAACTGCCGGTCTATAAGATGCCGCATCTGGAAGGCTGGACGGTCGCCGGCAATCAGACCTTTGTCCCCGCCATCGGCCATCACCAGGTCTTGGTGATGGATTCGCAAAGCTGGAAGCAGACCGACGCCATCGATGTCGCCGGCCAGCCGGTGTTTGTCATGGCACGCCCAGACGCCCGGCAGATCTGGGTCAACTTTGCCCACCCCGACAACGGCAAGGTCCAGGTCATCGACAGCGAGACCCACGAGATCATCGCTCAGCTGGAACCCGGCCCCGCCGTACTGCACATGGAATTCACCGCCCGCGGCGACCAGCTCTGGCTGTCGGTACGCGACGGCAACGAGGTGCAGGTCTGGGACCCTTACACGCTGAAGCTGCTCAAGCGCCTGCCGGCCGACAGTCCGAGCGGCATCTTCTTCACCAGCCGCGCGCACGAGACGGGGTTGTGACATGCATATCGATGCTCTCAGCCGCCGCTTGATCGACCGCTTCCAGCACGGTATGCCGCTGTGCGCCGAACCCTACCGCGCCATGGCCGATGCCCTCGAATGCAGCGAAGACCAGGTACTGGCCTGCCTTGAAAACCTGGAAAGCAGCGGCGGCCTCTCGCGCATCGGCCCGGTGTTCGAACACAGCCGCGCCGGTGCCAGCACCCTGGTGGCGCTGGCCGTGCCGGAAGCACAGCTCGAACAGATTGCGGAACTGATCAACAGCTACCCCGAGGTCAATCACAACTACCTGCGTGAACACCGCTACAACCTCTGGTTCGTACTCACCGGGCCGGATCGTCAGCACATCGACGCGCTTCTAGCTGCAATCGAAGCGCAAACCGGGCTTGTCCCCCTCGACCTGCCCATGCAGGCGGCCTACCGCATCGACCTCGGCTTTCCGATTGGAGATACGCCATGACGTCACTCCTCAACGATTTGCAGGCACTGCAGCTGCGGCGCCTGCTCGAAGCTGGCCTGCCGCTGGCCGCGCGGCCCTATCAGGTGCTGGCCGAGCGCATCGGCGCCAGTGAGGAGGCGGTGCTTGATCAGGTCCGCCGCTGGAGCGAGAGCGGACTGTTTCGCCGCGTGGGCCTGGTGCTCAAGCACCGCGCCATGGGCTTTCGCGCCAACGCCATGCTGGTGATGAACATTCCTGATGATCAGGTCGATGAGGTCGGCCGCAAACTTGGCCAGGCCGCAGGCGTGAACCTCTGTTACCAACGCCCGCGGCGACTGCCTGACTGGCCTTACAACCTGTTCTGCATGGTTCACGGCCGCGAACGCGAGCAGGTGTGCCGCCTGATCGACGAGATGCTCGCCGAGCGCGGGCTCAGTGATGTACCGCATCAACTGCTGTTCAGCACCCGCGCCTTCAAGCAGTGTGGCGGCCGCTACGCACCGCCCGCCGCGCTGGAGCGCGCCCATGGATGAGCTGGACCGCCGCCTGATCAATCGTCTTCAGCATGGCCTGCCGCTGGTCCGTCATCCGTGGCAGGAACTGGCCGAGGAGCTGGGCGCAGGCCCGCAGACGCTGCGCGAGCGCGTCCAGGCCCTGCTCGACGATGGCACGCTGACCCGCTTCGGGCCGATGTTCGACATCGAGCGACTGGGCGGCGCCTTCACTCTCGCTGCATTGTCGGTGCCCGAAGATCGTTTCGATACGGTCGCCGAACTGCTGGCAGCGATGCCTGAAGTGGCGCACAACTACCGCCGCGAACACGCCTGGAACATGTGGTTCGTGCTTGGCTGCGCCACCCCGCAAGGCATCGCCGACACCATTGCGCGGATCGAAGCGCAGACCAGCCTGCCGGTGCTTAACCTGCCCAAGGAGGAGACTTACCATGTCGGCTTGCACTTCGCCGTTTGACTCCTCCGAGCGGGACGAGCTAGCCCAACGCCTGGTTGCGCTCACCGAGGGCGGTCTGCCGCTGGTCGAGGATCCCTGGGGCTGGCTGGCCGAGCGATTGGAGATCAGTGCTGACGCCACCCTTGAGCTCCTGCAGCAGCTGCAGACCGAGGGTGCAATCCGCCGCATCGCCGCCGTGCCCAACCATTACCGCCTCGGCTACCGGCACAACGGCATGACCGTCTGGGACGTGGACGATGCCGAAATTGCCCGCCTTGGTCCGCTGATCGGCGCGCAACCCTTCGTCAGCCATTGCTACCGTCGCCCGCGCCAGGAAGGCTGGCACTACAACCTGTTTGCCATGGTGCATGGACGCAGTGCCGAGGAGATCGACGTCTATCGCGCCGAGATCCGTGAGCTGCTCGGCAGCGCCTGCCGCGCCGATGAAATGCTGGTCAGCAGCCGCATCCTCAAGAAAACCGGACTGCGTGTCAGCAGTCGTCGCTAGGGCGACGCGCGTGCCCCTGTAGGGTGGGCCGGGCGGCGCTCCGCTTCAGCCCACCGTCACCATGTGCTGTGCTGGTGGGCTGAAGCCCACCCTACGAAATGCCCGGACTCACGACAGTATCGGTAATGCTCATCTGCGCATCATTGAGGTTCCTGGGGACGGCTTTCTGGCCTCTACCGCGGTTGATGAGCAGACGTTTGCTTTGTGAAGACAGCCAGAAACAGCTCGCTTTCGAACAAGCGGTGCATACCCCTGCCAGGACCATGGCTTTTATTGTTTCCAGTCAAGGATTGGCGAGTGTCGCTCGGGGATGCTGCATCCACAGACCGCGCAACCAAGCGTGATGCGGCAGGAGAAAGCACATGTTGAGAATCAGCCATTACCTGCGTGCCCTCGCCCGGCCCGCCATGCCGGTACTGGGCGCACGCAGCACCGGTGGCGCACGGCCGCCGGTGGTGATCTGGAACCTGCTGCGGCGCTGTAACCTGACCTGCAAGCACTGCTACGCCACCTCCGCCGACAGCGTATTTCGCGACGAGCTGGACACCACCGAAGCCCTCAAGGTCATCGACGATCTGCACGAAGCCGGTGTCCGCGTACTGATCCTTTCCGGCGGCGAACCGCTGCTGCGCGACGACATCTTCGAGCTGTCCGAGTACGCGCGCCAGCGCGGCTTCTTCGTTGCACTGTCGACCAACGGCACGCTGATCGACGAGCAGAACATCGAGCAGATCGCCGCCGCGAAGTATGACTACGTCGGCATCAGCATCGACGGCCTGGAAGCGGTGCATGACGACTGGCGCCAGCTCAAGGGCAGCTTTGCCGCGTCCATGCACGCCATCGATCTGTGCCGCGGGCACGGCATTCGCGTCGGCCTGCGCACCACCCTGACCCAGAACAACTACCCGCAGCTGCCGGCCCTCCTGGCGCTGATGCGCGAACACGATGTACAGAAGTTCTACCTTTCACACCTCAACTACAGCGGCCGCGGCAAACGCAGCCGCAGCCGCAAGGCCGATGCGCATCACCAGATGACCCGCGACGCCATGTACCAGCTGTTCGAGCAGGCTTGGGACGACGTGCAGCACGGCCGCGAGACCGATTTCGTCAGCGGCAACAACGACGCCGACGCGGTGCTCCTGCTGCAGTGGGTCGAGGCCCGCCTGCCCGAGCACCGCGAGCGCCTGGAGCGGATGCTGCGCGCCTGGGGCGGCAACGCGTCGGGCAGCGGCATCGCCAATATCGACAACATCGGCGATGTGCATCCCGATACCTACTGGTGGCAACACACCGTCGGCAATGTGCGCCGGCAGTCGTTTCGCGAGCTGTGGCTTGACCAGCCCGAGCCGCTGCTCACCGAGCTGCGCCAGCACCCACGTGCCGTGACAGGCCGCTGCGCCGAGTGCCGCTGGCTGTCGATCTGCAATGGCAACACCCGTACCCGCGCCTGGGCCGAGGGCAACCTCTGGGGCGAAGACCCTGGCTGCTACCTCAGTGACCAGGAGATCGGCCTGCCGCAACCGCAGCGCATCCCCAGCATCGCCCTTTGATACCGAGCGCGGCCCCGAGGCCGCCCGAGACCTACCGCCGTCCGATGAGATTTTCAGGAGTTCGCATGGATCAGCCAACCATTCTCCCCGCTGCACTCGGCGCCACGCTGGCCCCTGGCGAAGTCGCCCTCGTCGGCGCCGGCCCCGGCGATCCGGGCCTGCTCACCCTGCGCGCCTGGAGCCTGCTGCAGCAGGCCGACGCGGTGGTCTACGACCGCTTGGTGAGCGACGATCTGATGAAGCTCTTGCCGGCCCGCTGCGTCCGCCACTACGTCGGCAAGACCAGCGGCTACCACAGCCTGCCGCAGCCACAGATCAACCAGCTGCTGGTCGATCTGGCGCAGCAGAACCTGCGCGTAGTGCGCCTCAAGGGCGGCGATCCGTTCATCTTCGGCCGCGGCGCGGAAGAACTCGAATACCTGCTGGCGCATGGCATCAATGGTCAGGTGGTTCCCGGGGTGACCGCGGCCGCCGGGTGCAGCGCCTACGCCGGAATTCCGCTGACCCACCGCGACCTGGCGCATTCCTGCCAATTCATCACCGGTCACCTGCAGGAAGACGGCGCGCTGCAGCTGCCCTGGAACAGCCTGGTCGAGGGCAAGCAGACCCTGGTGTTCTACATGGGCCTAGCCAGCCTCGGTGAAATCTCGCGTAACCTGATAGCCGCTGGCTTGCCGGTCGACACCCCCGCCGCGTTGATCGGCAACGGCACCCGAGCCGATCAACGGGTGGTGCGCTGCACGCTGAAACAGCTGCCGTCGATGGCACAGGAACAACAATTGAAGCCACCGACGCTCACTGTGATTGGTGAAGTGGTCGGCCTGTTCGCGAATCATTCCCTGGAATTCCCGGCGCGTCTCTGTGCTGAGCACAATTCTGAGTCCGCCGTTCTGGAGGCGCTATGCGACTGATTCCCTTCGCCCTGCTCATCCTCTGTGGCGCCGTTCAGGCCGCACCCGAAGTCGTGTCGCTGGATCAGGCTGGCGTGCTCTATGAACAACACTGCCAGAGCTGCCATGGCGTCAACCGCTTAGGCGGCGCCGGGCCGGCACTGCTGCCCGAGAGCCTCAGCCGAATCAAACCCGATGAGGCGCGCGCGGTGATCCACAACGGTCGTCCGGCCAGCCAGATGGCCGCGTTTGGCGACCGCCTGAGCAGCGCCCAGATAGACGGGCTGGTCAGCTACCTCTACCAGCCGGCCGCCACAGCACCGACCTGGAGCGACGACGACATTCGCGCCAGCCACCGCATTCTCGCTGACGTCGCCGCGCTGCCGAGCACACCGCAGCACGGCGCCGATCCGCTGAACCTGTTTGTCGTGGTCGAGGCCGGCAATCATCACGTGCGCGTGCTGGACGGTGATCGCTTCGAGGAGCTGGCTAATTTTCCTTCGCACTTTGCGCTGCATGGCGGGCCGAAATTCTCGCCGGATGGCCGCTTCGTCTACTTCGCCTCGCGTGACGGCTGGATCAGTGTGTACGACCTGCACAACCTGACCATGATCGCCGAGGTGCGCGCGGGGCTGAACACCCGCAACCTCGCCGTCAGCAACGATGGCCGCTGGGTACTGGTGGGCAATTACCTGCCGGGCAATCTGGTGTTGCTGGATGCGCGCGATCTGTCGCTGGTCAAACATATACCTGCCGTCGCTGCCGACGGGACCCAATCGCGGGTCAGCGCCGTTTACACCGCACCACCTCGTGACAGCTTCGTGGTGGCGCTGAAGGATGTGAAGGAAGCCTGGGAACTGTCCTACGCCGGCGAGCCCGACTTCCAGCCACGGCGCATCGAAGCGGCCGACTTTCTCGACGACTTCTCGTTCACGCCGGATTACCGCTACCTGCTGGCCACCTCGCGCAAGGCGCTCGGTGGGCAGGTCATCGACCTGGACACCGGCAAGGCCGTCACCGATATCCCGCTGCCGGGCATGCCACACCTGGGCTCGGGCATCTACTGGAAACGCGGCGGCGACTGGGTGTTCGCCACACCCAACGTGAGCAAGGGGCTGATCTCCGTGCTCGATCTGCAGAGCTGGAAACTGATCAAGGAAATCCCCACCGAAGGGCCGGGCTTCTTCATGCGCAGTCACCTGAACTCGCCCTATGCCTGGACAGACGTGTTTTTCGGCCCGAACAACGATGCCGTGCACCTGATCGACAAGCAGACCCTGGAGGTCGCCCATACGCTACGGCCGATGCCCGGGAAGAATGCTGCCCATGTCGAGTTCACCAACGACGGCCGCTACGCCCTGCTCAGCGTTTGGGACACCGATGGCGCCTTGATCGTCTATGACGCCAAAACACTGGAGGAGGTCAAACGCATCCCGATGAACAAGCCGTCCGGCAAATACAACGTCGGCAACAAGATCGAGTTTGCCGAAGGCACTTCGCACTGACAGCAGCAGATCGGCGGTTGGCTGAAGCCAGCCGCTGTCCTTTTTCATACCAAACTGCTTTCATATCAACCCTTTTGATATGAGCAGCCCATGGACATCGATCTCGCCCGCACCTTTCTCGAGATCATTCGCAGTGGCAGCTTCGTCGCCACCGCCGAGCGGCTGCATATCACTCAGACCGCAGTCACTGCACGGGTGCGCAGCCTGGAGATGCAACTTGGCTGCCGACTTTTCGTGCGTAACCGCGCCGGCGCGCGCTTGACCAGCAATGGCGAGCGTTTCGTCACCCATGCCACCCAGTTGGTGCAGACCTGGGAAACCGCCCGGCGTGATCTGCCGCTGCCGCGCGGCTACGACAAGCTGCTGTCGCTGGGCGCCGAGATCAGCCTGTGCAATCCACTGATGCTGGCCTGGGTCCAGCGCCTGCGCCAGATGATGCCTGACCATGCCTTTCGTAACGAGGTGGCCAGCGGCGAGGAATTGCAGAAGCAGCTAGGCCTCGGCGCGCTGGATGCGGCGCTGGTGCATCAGCCCGAATATTGGCCAGGGCTGCAGGTAGAGCAGCTGCTTGAAGAAAAGCTGATTCAGGTGGTTCACAGCTACGTTCCTGACCCCTACCTGTACGTCGACTGGGGGCCGGCGTTTCGAAGCCAGCATGATCGCGCGCTGCCGGAACACATCCGCGCCGCGCTCTCCTTCAGTCTCGGCCCGTTGGCGCTGCAGTTTCTGCTGCAGCATGGCGGTCGCGGCTACTTCCGCACGCGGGTGGTCCAGCGCTACCTCGATGAAGGCCTGCTCAAGCGGGTCGAGCAGGCGCCGGAGTTCAGCTACCCGGTCTATCTGGTGTATCCGCGCGCCGCCGAGTCGCCGGCGTTGCGGCTTGCCATTGACCTGCTGCGAGAAGCCGCCGAAGAGGAGTACGACTGGTCGCGTTGGAACTACGAAATCTAGCCGGTCGCTTTCGATGAGGTGCTGGCGCTGCGACGGCTCAGTCGCTCAGCCGCTTCATCCAGTTCTGGTACAGCCCGGCGACCAGATCACTCTGGGTGATCATGCCGACCAGGCGCTGCTCGGCGTCGACGACGGGCAGGCAGGACATGCGGCGGTCGGCCAGCAGATGGACCAGATCGGCGAGCTGAGCATCCTCATGCACGGAGACCACCGGCGCGCTCATGATCCCTTCCACGCGCATTTCGCGACCAAACGTCAGCCGCCGCAGGTTGAGCCGTGAGGGGCTGGGCTCGAAATGCTGCAGCAGATCGGTCAGGGTAAGAATGCCCACCAGCTTGCCACTGCCTGCTTCAACCACGGCCAGCGAGTGCAGCCGGTGCCGACGCACGACATCCCAGGCCTGACGCATGCGCGCCGCGGGATCGACCCAGTGCAACTCGCGACACATGATGTCGGCAGCGGCCACCGTGCCCATGCTGCGGCGGATGGCATGGGTTTCGGTGCGTTTGATCAGCTCGACCAGGTCGTCGCGTGTGACGTCGACATACTCACCGAAATCCTCCAGTGCGCGGTCTACGTCGTCACTGGTGAAGCTCATGTGCTCCTCGCCCAACGGGACACTGCCGCTCTGCTCGCCGCTACTGGCAGCGCGAGGCTTGGGATAGGGATGACGCGTGAGGTTGTTGTAGACCAGCGCAGCGGCGATCAGCAACAGCGAGTTGAAGGCCACCGGGAGCAGCAGGCCATAACCCAATTCGCTGATCCCCGGCCCACCGATGGCGGCGACCATCGCCAGCGCACAGCTCGGCGGGTGCATACAGCGCAGCAGGAACAGACAGGCAATGGCCAGACACACCGCCAGCACCGCCGCCGCGACAGTGGGCAAGGCACTCGCCCCGAGGGCAACGCCGATGGTCACGGCAATGAGGTTGCCACCGAATACCGACCAAGGCTGCGCGAAGGGGCTCGATGAGGCACTGAACAGGATCACCGCCGAGGCGCCCGCCGGCGCGACGATGTGCAGCGTAACCGGGCCGCCGAACAGCCAGAGGCCGACGGAAACCATCGGCAGCACCACCAGCCCGACGCCGATCACCGCGCGCAGCCATTCCTTCGGTCCCACGCTCAATGGCACCGGAAAGAAGGATCGCAGCCAGTTGTTCAAAGGGTCTTGCATGGGCTCGGCTTGGAGGAGGTATAGCACTCAGGCACTGCGACTATGCCACAGGTTCCGGCAGTTCCTGCCGCGGGCTGCGATGCGCACGCTGATGACGATCGTCAATCGGGCCTCATCCCCAGATCGTGGCGCTTCAGTCCGGCAGGTGCTTCAACCAGTTCCGATAGAGCGCCGCGATCAGATCGGTCTGGGTGATCATGCCGACCAGACGGTGTTCGGCGTCTACCACCGGCAAGCAGTGCAGACCGCGGTCGGAGAGCAGGAACACCAGGTCAGCCATGTGCGTGTCCGGGTTAACCGTCACCACCGGCGTAGTCATGATCGAGCGCAAACGAGCGCTATCTGAGCGCTTCAGCTGGCTGAGACGCAGTCGCCCCGGCGTCGAGCGCAGATGCTTGAGCAGATCGACCAGCGTGACGATGCCGAGCAATTCACGGCTGTCGCCCTTGACCACCGGCAACGAATGCAGGCGGTGCTCGCGCAGGCTCTGCCAGGCCCGCTGAATGGAGCCGTCCGGGGTGCCCCAGTAAAGATCGCGGGACATGATATCGGCGGCGGTTATCTCGCCCATGCTGCGCCGCAACGCATGCTTTTCGGTCTGTTTGATCAGCTGGGCCAGGTCATCACGGGTGACGTCGACGTATTCGCCAAACTCGGCCAGCGCCTGCTCGACGTTGTCATCACTGAAGCTCATGCGCTCGCTGGGCAGCGGGTCACGGGTGTGATGCGTGTTGCCCTTCTGCGGGCGCGGCTTGGGGTAGGCGTGGCCACTGAGATTGTTGTAGAGCAGCGCCACCACCACCAGCAGCAACGAGTTGAACGCCACCGGGTAGAGCAGCTGGAATCCGTAGGCATGCAGCTCCGGGCTGCCGACCACCGCCACCAGCGCCAGCGCTGCACCCGGCGGATGCAGGCAGCGCAAGCCGAACAGGCAGATGATCGCCAGCGCCCCGGCCAGGCCAGCCGCCACAGCCACGGGCAATTGGCTCGCGCCCAGGGCGATACCGATGGCAGCGGCCAGCAGGTTGCCGCCGATTACCGACCATGGCTGGGCGAAGGGGCTCGACGAGGCAGCGAACAGCAGCACCGCGGACGCAGCCGCCGGTGCGGCCAGTGGCAGCGTGACCGCGATTCCGAACACCCAGGCGCTGAAAGGGATGATCACCAGCAGAGCCAAACCCATGCCCGTTGCGGCACGCAGCCATTCAGCCGGACGCGCCGACAAAGGTATGGGCGCAAATGATCGACACCAGTCTAGAAGGCGTTCCTGCATGGTTCCTGCTTGCGTTGAGTCTGCGATCGCTGCGACAGCCAAGTGTTTGCATGGCCGGCATGTCAGCCGATCAGAAGAGGCCTGGCGCCACAAATAGGGGCACAGACCGAAACGGGCGCACATTGTCGGTGCATCCCAGACTCCAGACCAATGAATAGTATTGGTGCTTCGCTGCAGTATTTTTGTTATCAACCTTGCGATCAGGCGTGCCTGACCTGCAGCAATAGACAGAACCGGCCTCGCTTCAGCCGTTGATATCCAAAAATGAAGGCGTATCCGGGGTGTTAGCACGCTTCGCTGATGGCCGGCCGCAGCTCTTTTTCGTGCTCGCCGATCAGTGCGGCAACGATGCGCATCACGTCGAGATTGGCCTCTTCCATTTCGCTCATATGGGCGAGCGCGTCTTCCAGCGCCTGTCGGCGAAACGCCTCGATGGCCTGCTGGCCCTGTTGATGGACGGCCGTGTGCGGACGTTCGATCTGCTGGAAATGCGCCAGGCGGTGCATGCCGCGATTGGTCTCCCCGTAATACCAGCGGCCAAAGCGACACTCACGCTCGCTGGGCAGCACCGGCGCGCTCTGACTGCTCGAACCGAGCACCTGGTTGTAGACGACGAACTTAAGCGACAGCTCATCGAGGTTGGCCAATTCAATGCCAGCGCGGAACGAGGAGCGCTCGATGCCGTGGCGCATGTTGCCCGCCAGCTGATGCAAGTGCTGCATGGCTGCTACGGCCAGTTCGGTGGTGCGGCTGAACCCTTGCGCCAGGCCGCCCTGCATCTGGATATAGGCATGCACGCTGGCGATCTCGGCCTGCACCTCGGTAATTTTCTGCACGATGTCGGCGGTGGCCAGCGCGGTCTTTTCCGCCAGGGTGCGGATTTCCCCCGCGACCACGGCGAAGCCGCGACCGGCGTCACCGGCCCGCGCCGCCTCGATGGCAGCGTTGAGGGCAAGTAAATTGGTCTGACTGGCGATGCCGCTGATGAGATCGACGATCCCGTTGATCTGTTGCGAATGGGCCGCAAGGGCATCGACCTGCTGCGATGCCTGATTAAGCCCGCTCTCCATGTCGACTGCCTTGCTCTGTAACTCGCCGAAATGCTGCTGGTTACTCAGCGCTGCATTGGCGACCTGCTCGGCTTGCGTGCGGTTTTCGCTGAGCTGGCCGGTGAGGTATTCGAACGAGTCACCCAGATGCTCGACCGAATGGCCGAAGCGAACCAGATTGCCGGCCACGCCGCGGTAATAGTCCAGGTGCCGTTGCCCTTCGGCGTTGGTGGCGCTGACGGCGGCCACCTGCGCCTCCAGCGCGGCGATACGCGCGGCTTGCTCCACGCAGGTCCGCTGCAGCCGATCACGCTCCTGCTGCAGCTCGCGAGCGGCTCGTTTCCATTTGAAAAACATCGGCTGCCTCGCGGATTCAGTTGAGTGTGTAGCCGTTGTCGACCACCCAGTCCTGGCCGTATACGCCACGTGCGCCCTGCGACAACTGGAACAGGATGACATTGGCGACGGCGGCAGATTCGAGGAAATGCCCCGGCAGCAGGCGCTGAGTGACGCCTTCGGCCACCTGCTCAAGCTGTTCCTCGGCCAAACCCAATGTCCCCCAGATCGCGGTGGCGGTCGGCCCCGGAGACACCACGTTGATGCGCACGTTGAGCGGTGCGAACTCCACCGCCAGGGTGCGGGCATGGGCGACCAGCGCGGCCTTGCTGGCGATGTAAGCGGCCAGCCCAGGGAAGGTGCTGCGGGTCAGGAAGGTGCCGACAAAAACCACTGATGCTGGCTTGGCCAGTTCGGCACGCAAGGCCGCCAGGGTGTTCAAGGCTCCCGCTCCATTGACGGCCCACTGGCGCTCGAAGCAGGCCACATCCAGGCTGTCACCCAACTCGGCGATACCCGCGTTCGGCACCAGATAGTCCACCGGACCGAGCTCCGCCGCGCGACGGGCCAGTGCTTGAAGATCGTCTTTGGAGGTCACGTTGCCAGCGTGCCAATGCAGGTGCTCGGGGTAGGTTTCCACCAGCTCGGCCAAGCCGCCCAGGGTGCGTGACATGGCCAATACGCGCGCACCGCGCTGCAGCAGTGCGGTACACAGCGCCAGCCCAATACCGGAGCTGGCACCGGTAACGACGGCCAGGCGCTCATTGAATTCATTTTTCATCATCATCTCCGATGCCGGCGCTCGCCGAGCCGCAGGCTGCCCGTCCCGGAATGGGCAGGCAGCAGTTTTCAGTAGGGGTGGTGGAATAAGCTGGTTAATTCAGCGTCTAGCCTGGATGGCCATCGACCCGCGCAGTCACCAGCATCGGCGCATAGCGCCAGGCATACAGGGCGAACGCCAGGGCCCAGCAAATCGCGGCAGCCCACAGGCCGATCACTGGCCATTCGGTGATCAGAAACACCCGCGTAGCGGCACCGAGGTTGAACAGCACGAAGGCGCCCACGATGCCAGGCGGCAACTGCAACGGCCGTCCGGTATGACCGAGCGTGACGCGAGCGATCATCGCCAGAATCAGGCCACTCATGGAGCCGACCGACAGTGCATGCAGCGACGAACTGGAGCTGTCCAGCAGGCCGAAATTCCACAGCGCCAGGCCGGTTGCCGCGACCACCAGCCAGAGCATGGCCAGGTGCAGCGACCACAGCAGCGGCACGCGCCAGATGCCGCTGTCATACCAGCGCGCCAGCCTCAACAAATGCCCGGCGGCGATGCCGAGAAACAGCACGCCGAGCCAGACATGCTGCTGCAGCGCAACGCCGACGGCGTAGAGCACGGCAATCAGGCCGGTACCCACCAGCAGCGCCCCGTCCAGCCAGAGCCAGGGCTTGACCGCTTCGGTGCGGCCGAGACCACGTTGAGTGAAGAAGGGAATCACCCGTCCGCCGATGATCGCCATCAGCGCCGCCACCAGCCATAACCCGGCGAGTACGCCCTGGCGCTGCAAAGCGTCATCGCCGAGCGCGACGCCGCAGAGCACCAGCACATCGGCGGCGGTCATCAGGCCGAGCACGGCGATGATCGGGTAGTTGCGCTTCTGCCTGGCCTTCCAGAGGATGCGCGCCATCAGCCCGGCCACCCCCAGCATGAACAGCAGATCCAGCGGGATCAGCAAGGCCACGGGCAGTCCGAACAACCAGCCGAGGCGGGCCAGCAGCCAGACCACGGCAAGCGCCATCAACCTGTTGCCCGATACGCCAGGCTGTCCGGTCCAGGTTTGCCCAGCCGTCAGCAGGAAGCCGGCAACGATAGCCATGGCGAAACCGAACAGCATCTCGTGACGGTGCCAGGACAACCAGCCACCGGTTGGCTGAAAGCCCGGCCAGAAACCTGTCCATGCTGCGATCCACAGAGGTATCGCCAGCATCGCAAAGAGGCTGCCGGCGAGGAAAAACGGGCGAAAGGCGAGCCGCCACACGGGCGGGATACTCAAGGCTTTTCGCCGATCGATAACTTGCACAAAGGCCTCCTGAGCTTTTCGTATCTGCCTGGAGGAAAGAAGCCCTGCCGGTCAGAAAGGTGACTGCTCCGAGTTGCGGAGCCAGGCCTACTTTTTACAGCTTAGGGGGCTCTGGCAGACTTGATTGCAATCATCTTTTTTTGGGAGGGAGGCCGGCTGCGACGGCCGGCAGGTCCGAGTGCACTGAGGAAGTGGCGCAGGAACGCCGCCGCGCAGGGCACGAGCGATTCGGATCGTGCGTACGCCCAGCGGCCGTAGGATGGATCACGCTTCACCGATCCACCGAGTAATCGATCAACCGACCCCGCGATCCAGCAAGCCACTGAGCTGAGTCGCGGTGGATGTAAAAGGCGACATCCACCCTACGCAGCGGTGGAGCGTGGGGGACGTTACTTCGGCTCGTGCTTGACCGTTTCGGTCGCCGTAGCGCTGTCGCCGTCGCTCATGGATTTGCGGAATCCGCTGATCGCACCACCCAGGTCCGAGCCCAGGCCGCGCAGGCGCTTGGTGCCGAACAGCATGACCACGATCAGCAGTACGATCAGAAGTTGCCAGATGCTGATGCCCATCATTTCAAGTACCTCATCGAGTTGTTGGTTGGCGGTCTAGTGACCGGCGTGAGCCTGTTGATGGCCGGGCATGGCGTGAGGCATGCCGGACGATTGTTGTAATACGGATTGATCAATGTCCTCGAAGCGCAGCACTCGGCCGCCGTGCATGGCCGCAAGCCCCTTGGCGGCAGACTCGTCAGCAAAGGTGGCCAACACTACGCCCATTGCGCCTTTGAGCGATGTGCCCGCGACATAGTAGGCGCTGGTGGCATCGATCAGGTATTCGTCGTCAGGGTGCTCCCAGGTGGAGCGGCCCATGTCGTGAACATAGAGTTTGGCATCGAGCATGCGGTTTTCCGGTTGCAGCCACCAGCCGAGCATCTCGGCGGTGGAACAGAATTTACGTACCCCGCCCTTTTCCACCGCTTGCCCCTTAGGTCCGGGGAAATCGCTGATCACCATGCCACAGACATGGCATTCATCACTGCTGTGAAAGGCGACGGGTTCAAGCAGCTGCTCGCTCTGCTCGGCTTCGTTGCAAGCGGCCAGGCCCAGCATCAATGCAGCGGCGACCAGTACGCGTGACGCTCTGTATAGCGCATTCATCGTTACAGTTTCCTTTTCGTGGTCATGCAGGACGACGGCGGAACACGCCGTAGGCCAGCAGCAGAGAAACACCTACCCAGAGCAACAGGCACAGCCAGAGCGCGGCGGTCGGCAGCGGCAGATCGCTGCCCAGCGCCAGTACGCCCATGGCCTTGCCGCCCTCGAAGCCGGACAGATTGATCAAACGGTAGATATCAGCCGGGTTGAACAGCAGCAGCCAGGGCAACAGCTCGGGGTTGAACTTGCCTTCGCTGAGCACCAACAGCGCCAGCAAAACGAGATCGAACACCAGCACGAAGAGAAACCACACCCCAAGCGCCAGCCCGGCGGCACTGGACTTCTCGCCCACCTTGCTGCTCAGCACATAGGCCAGGGCGAGAAACACCCAGCCCAGCAGTGTCGAGGAAATCATGAAGCGGCCGAAGGCCCAGAGCAGCAGACCGATCTCGATATTTTCCACCAGCGCAGCGATGGCCAGCATGGCGCAGCCGAAGCCGATCAGCACTGCCAGTGCCAGGATCAAACCGTGGCCGACGAACTTGCCCAGCAGGATTTGTCCACGCCCCAGCGGGTAGGTGAGCAACAGCATCAGGGTGCCGCCCTCGTCCTCGCCAACGATGGCGTCGTAGGCCAGCAGCAGTGCGATCAGCGGCATCAGAAAGGTTGCCAGGCTTGCCAGGCTGGCAATGGTCGCCGGAATCGAGGTGAAGCCCAACTGCCCGGACGCGGCAGCACCCAGCCAGGCAATGCCCACTGCCAGCACCGCGAACAACAGGCTGATGGCCAGCAACCAGCGGTTGCGCAAACCGTCGCTGAATTCCTTGCGGGCGATGTTCCAGATCTGGTTCATAGCGTGCCCTCCGCAGCGCGAACGTCACCGGCGCGTTGCATGTAGTAGCGATACAGGTCTTCGAGCGATGGCTGGTGAATCTCGATGTCATCCGGCTCGCTTTCGCCCAGCAATTCGCGCAGCAGCGGCAGCTTGTGACCGTTGATGGCTGATACCTCGACGCTGCGCTCGCCCAACGAACGCGCGCTATGCCCAGCGGCGTCCCAACGCTGCAACCAGCCAGCGCTGTCGCCGATACCACTGGCCCGAATCCGCACCGGCAGCCCGGCCTCGACGCGCAGCTGCGCCAGGCTGCCGACCGCCTGTAGCCGCCCCTTGGCGAGAATCGCCGCCCGATTGATATGTGCCTCGACTCCCGGCAGCACATGCGAGCAGAGGATGACGCTGGTGCCGCGTTGGCGCATGCGGTCGATCAGCTGATAAAGGTCGCCGGTCGCGATGGGATCGAGTCCCACCGTGGGCTCGTCGAGCAGCAGCAGCTGCGGATCGCCGAGCAGCGCCTGAGCCAGACCGAGGCGTTGGCGCATGCCCTTGGAATAGGTCTTGACCCGCCGCTCGGCGGCGTGGGCCAGGCCCACCTGCTCCAGCAATTCATCCACCTGCCCCAGCGATGCGCCTTTCAGCCGGGCGAAGTGGCGGAGCGTCTCGCGGCCGCTGAGCTGCGGATAGAAGGTCACGTTTTCCGGCAGGTAACCCAGCTGGCGACGGACCTCGGGATCATGCGGCGCTCGACCGAGCACGCGCACCTGCCCTTCGCTGGGCGTGAGCAGGCCGAGGATCAGCTTCATGCTGGTGGTCTTGCCGGCGCCGTTATGGCCGAACAGGCCCAGCACCTCGCCTTCGCCGAGGGTCAGGTCGAGGTCATGCAGCACGGTCATGCTGCCGTAACGCTGGTTCACGCCCTGGATCTCTACAGCGCTCATGGCGTTGGCTCCTGCGTTTTGCTTGTCGATGATTCGGTTGGCGGCTGCATCAGCGGGTGGCTGTCCTGCACGCCGGGTGATTTGATCACCGGGAAGGCCCGTTGAACCCAGCGCAGCACCTCGATACTCGGGCTGTTCATCAACAGCCGTACCTGCGGGTAGAGCCACAGCAGGCGGTCGACGTTGTCGTTGGGCTCGTAGGCCAGGTCGCCCAGGCCGTCGTTGTTGCGGTCCCAGCCGAGGTAGTCGCTCCAGTAGTTGCCACGGCCGTCGATGGACCATTCCTGCGTGCGGGTGGCCACGTACTTGACCTGCTGCTGATTGCCGATGAAGGCGTTACCCGCGATGCGGTTGTCTTCCGAGCCGGCGGTCAGGTGGATGCCCAGCGCGCTCTTCTCGAAACGGTTGCCTTCGATGGTGTTGAACAGCGAGTTGTAGATAAACAGCGCCTTGCCCTCGGCGCCGGAGATCATGCTGTCACCGGTCGAGCCACTGCGCACGTCGCTGACAACATTGTCGCGAATGGTCGAGTAGGTGATGTAGTTCATCAGGATGCCGTAGTTCTCATCGCCCTCGGAGCGGTTGCCGATGACCTCGAGCTTGCGGCTTTGCATCAGCGCGTAGCCGGTGCGGGTGCGGCGGGTGACATTGCCGATCACGCTGTTGTCGTTGGCGAACATGTAATGCACGCCGTAGCGCAGATCCTCCAGCACGTTGCCTTCGATGTGGTTGCCGTTGGAGGTGTCGATGTAAATGCCGTCGCGGGTATGGCGCACCTGATTGTCGATGATCCGCGCGCCGCTTACCGCGTAGAGATGAATGCCGTTGCCACGGTCCTGGGAACGGATGCTCGTGTCGCCTTCGATCCTGTTGCCGATCAGGCTCACATCCTTCGAGCCGTCGACCCAGACGCCGAAACCGGCGCCACGCAGCTGGTTGTCGCGGATCACCACACGCTGCGCCTTGGGCTGGACGAAGATGGCGGCGTTCATCGCCGTCAGGTCGCGTCCCCAGTCGAGCAGCGTGCAGCCCTCGACCGTGACATCCGATGCCTCGATCAGCAGGCCGTTACCCTCGCCTTGCGCCTGCAATACGGCGCCGGGCTCGCAGCGCAGCTCCATGGGCTGGTCGATGATGAATTGGCCGGTGTATTCGCCGGCTGGCAGGCGCCAGCGGTTGCCCTCTTCCGCCTCCAGCGGCAAGGCCGTAATGGGTTGCGGAGCCGCCGCGGCCACCCCGCAGAACAGGGCCAGCAGCAACGCTGCCAGCGGTTGAAACGTGGATATCGCCTGAGATCTGAGCACAGCGTTGTTCCTCTTCAGCTTCCAGGCAGGTGAAGGGCGGGAGCGACCGCTCCCGCCCGGTTGTGTTACGCCGGCTCGACCATCATGCGGCCGACCATTTCCATGTGCAGCGCGTGGCAGAACCAGCTGCAGTAGTACCAATGCAGGCCGGGCTTGTCGGCCGTAAAGGTGATGGACGAGGTCTGCTGCGGGCTGATTTCCATGCTCGCGCCGTGGTTGGTCATGACGAACCCGTGGGACACGTCCTCGATCTGGTCGATGTTGGTGATGGTCACGGTGACTTCGTCGCCCTGCTTGACGTTGAACTCGGTCAGGCCGTAGGTCGGCGCCATCGAGGTCATGTACACGCGCACCTTGTTGCCGTCGCGGATGACCTTGTTATCGGTCTCCAGATTGATGCCGTCCTTCTTCGCCATTTCCACAGTGGGTGCGAAGAACGGGTCGTCCCGTTTCCAGATCTTCTGTGGCTTGATCTGGTCACGGCGCGCCAGGATGCAGTCGTGCGGCTCGGCGTAGGTCGGGCCGTCGTGCACCAGCTTCATTTCCTCACCGGAGATGTCGATCAGCTGGTCGTTTTCCGGGTGCAGCGGGCCGGTCGGCAGGAAGCGGTCCTTGGAGAACTTGCACAGCGCAACCAACCACTTGCCATCGGCTTCGCTGGTTTCGGTCAGCGAGGCATGCAGGTGACCCGGCTGGTACTGCACGTCGAGCTTCTGCTTGATGTAGTTGACCTTCTCGCCGTTGTAGGCGCGCACCGCGTCGGCCATGTTCCACTTGACCACCTGGCTGTCGATGAACAGCGTGGTGTAGGCGTTGCCACGACCGTCAAAGGTGGTGTGCAGCGGGCCGAGGCCCAGTTCAGGCTCGGCGGCGACCACGTCGCGCGGGTCCTTCAGCTTGTCGTCGAACAGGTCATCGAGCTTGGCGATCTCGATCATGGTGACGGTCGGTGACAGCTTGCCCGCCGCGATGAAGTACTTGCCGTCAGACGAGGTGTTGCAGCCGTGCGGGTTCTTCGGCACCGGGATGTAGCGGGTGAATTCCGAACCGGCGCGGCCGTCGACCACAGGCACTTTCGAGTCGCCGACGGTGCTGAACTTGCCAGCCTTGATCGCTGCCTCGATACGCGGAATGTTGTACACCACCACCCAGTCGCGCTCGTTGCGCATCATGCCGCCCAGGTCGGTGGCCTTCTCCGAGTTGTAGCAGGTGGAGGCGGCATATTTGCCGGTGTAGTCGGCGTCGGTGTTGTCCAGGTTGCCGTCGACGATGACCTGGAAGGCCATCTCCATTTTTTCCGCGTCGATGACGTTGAACATGGTGTAGGCGTTTTCGGCCTGCAGGTCGTAGGAGCTGCCGTCGTTGGGGTGCGGAATGACGAATTCGGCGTTGGCGAACACGTACTTGGTGTGCGGCACCTTCTGCAGACGCAGGCCGTGGATCGCCTGGACGTTCGGCACGGTCAGCATCTTGTCGCACTTCATGATGTCCAGACGGATACGCGCAACGCGGCTGTTGGCCTTGTCGTTGATGAACAGGTACTTGCCGTCGTACTTGCCGTCGGTCATCGAGATGTGGGGATGGTGGCAGTCGCCGTTCAGGAACTTGGCGCTGTCGCCCATGATGTGGCGGCTTTCGTTGGTCAAACCCCAGCCGGTGGCGGAGTCGACGTTGAACACCGGGATGCGCATCAGCTCACGCATCGAGGGCACGCCTACAACGCGCACTTCACCCTGGTGGCCGCCGCTCCAGAAACCGTAATAGTCGTCCAGCTCGCCCGGCGCGACGTGGATCTTCTGCTGCGCGTCCTTGACGGCGGCCGCCCAGGCTTCGCGGCTCATGACGGCGCCGCCAAAAGCAGTGGCGGCCACAGCGGCACCGGTCAGCGCGCTGGCGCCGAGGAAACCGCGGCGGCTCAGGCCACCCTTTTCCAGCGTTTCGGGGGTGTTCTTGCTCTTGTCGCTCATGGGTCTTGCTCCTTATCGTGTACGGACAGGTCAAACGATCGGTTGCGAGCGCTCGCGATCAGGCGTGTCGCTCTGCGGGTCTACCACTTGCACTACAGGGATCAGCGTCGGGCCGGCCGGGGCTTTCTTGCCGCGCTTGCTGCGCTTGTTCTTCAGGATCAGCGGCGGGCACTTGTTTTCGTTGTGATAGGTCATCTGGCAATCGAGGCAGTAGTGGCACTCGTTGTGATTGATGTGCCCGTCCGGATGGATCGCCTGGACTTCACATTCGTTGGCGCAGACCTGACAGGGGTTGCCACACTCCTTGCGCCGCTTGAGCCAGTCGAACAGGCGGAAGCGGCCGGTGATCGCCAGACCCGCACCCAGCGGGCAGACGTAGCGGCAGTACACCTTGCGGGTGAAGATGTTGATCGCCAGCAGGGCCACCGCGTAGGCGACGAACCACCATTGGCGGTCGAACTTGAGGGTGATGGCGGTCTTGAACGGCTCCACTTCGGCGGCCTGCTCGGCCATCGTCATCGATTCGAGCGAGATGCCGAACAGCACCAGCAGCACGATGTACTTGATCGCCCAGAGCCGCTCGTGAACCGCGAAGGGCACTTCGTACTGACGAATCTTGAGCTTGCGTGCGGCCTCGTTGATCAGCTCCTGCAGCGCACCGAAGGGGCACAGCCAGCCGCAGAAGACCCCACGCCCCCAGAGCAGGATGCTGGCGGCGGTGAACACCCAAAGGATGAAGATCACCGGATCGGTAAGGAACAGCTCCCAGCGGAAGTCCTGTACCAGGGCATGCACGAAGGTCAGCACATTGACCACTGACAACTGGCCCAGGGCATACCAACCGATGAACACCACAGTGAAGATCAGGTAGCCGTGGCGTAGTTTCTTCAGGAAGTTGGGATGCTGGGTGAGCTTGTCCTGCATGAACAGAATGACGGTCAGCAGGAGCAGCGCGGCCAGGATCACGCCAATCTGGAAGCTCTGCTGATACCAGATGTTGACCCACATCGGCCGGTTGGCCTCCTCGGCTGCCGCCAGTTCTTCGGCAGTCGGCTGCGGGCGATCGATGTACTGCTCAGGCATCTGGTAGGGCAGTTCGAAGCTGGTGAACATGCCACTGATCGGGCCGGTCTGGCGGCGCACCAGCAGCTCCAGCGTCCAGGGCGAGCCGGGATCGAACGCCGCATGCTCACGGACGATGAACACCGCCATTTCGCTGAAATCCGGCATGCCTTCGGCGTACACGTCGTCGAGGCGCTGGAAGTCCATGTCGCGGAAGCTGATCACGTTGCCGAACTGGCGCAGCTGAACCCGATCGAAGATCCCGCCCCGTACATAGCCCGAGCCCTTGAACGAGTACTCACCACTGGCCATGACCGCGACGGCGTGCTCGCCTGGCTTGAGCTCCCCCTTCAGGTCGGCGTAGTGAGCGTCGCCGAGCAGGGCGCGACCGATAGTGGGCGGGTTCAGGTGCGTGGCGTAGAGGTCGATGAAGGTCTCACCGACTTCCTCCGGTGCGGCCTCGTCGATGCCTTCGGCTTCGGTCCCTTTGAACGCCTGATCGATGTCGCCCTTGGTCAGGTGCAGGCGGCGAATCGCGCCATTGCCGGTCAGCTCGCTCCAGCTGGCGGGCTCGTAATAGTCTTCGCGGACGGTGGCGGGCTTTTGCGTCGCACCGGCCTTTTCTTCCACCAGCCCGAGCGACACGGCAACGTCATGGGCTGCGCGCATGACGATTTCATTAACCACCATGACCGTAACGGTGGCGCCAGTGACCGCATCGATGGTGACCGCCTTCTCATCGCTGGAGTGGCCGACCACGACCCGCTGATCGACCTTGATCCCCTCGTACTTGGCTGTGAAGGCGTGAAGTTTTTCAATCGGAATGCCGACCAGCAGGATCGGCTCATGGTGCTCGAGCACGTAGGCATCGACGATCACACCCTGTGGATCGAGCAACACCTGCAGGTTGATGGGCTTGCCGGAATAGGCCGGGATATCGACCACGTTGATGGTCTGGAACGCGTAGCCCTGCACCTCGTCGCCCTTGGTAAGGGTGCGGACCTGGTAATCACCTTCTGCCGCAGAGGCCTCGGCGCCTGGAAAGAACTGCTCGATGCGCTGTTGCTCGGCCTCGTAGTCCTTGGCCTGGGTGAGCGCACTGAGCATCAGCGCCAGCAGCAGAGCAAAGCCGAGCCCCCATGCGCCTCTGGTGCCAGCTGCGAAAGAGAGAAGGGACTTCATGAGCGACCTGCTTGATGTTGCGAATGTGAGCCGATGGTAGGCAGCAGTCCCCCACCCTCTCCTTGACGGCTATCAAGATTGGCCGGCAGCGGTGATTGCATTGAGCCATGTCAATGCGCAGGGAGAGTTGTGCTGGGGATTCGCGAGCAGGCTCGCTCCTACTGGGCGCAGCGAAGCTCGGCGCTCCGCCCAGTTGGTGCAGCTCATAACATCAGGAATGTGGGTCCGTAGGGTGGGATTCAGCCCACAAGCGCTCGTGCGCATGCCGCATGCCGCATGCCGCATACATCAAAGCTTTGGGCACCTGCCGGAGGCCGACAGTGCACGTCTTACCGCGGTGGACTGAAGCTGAACGCCCCCCCCCCGCCCGGCCCACCCTACCCGGCTGAAACCGCAGGCTGCTTTAAGTGCATCATTTGCAAGGCAGGGTGAGCGGCGCGCCGCTCCGTCTAACGACCAGCGCAAAAGGCGAACGTCGCGTCACCCACCCACTGCGCTGGTCAGGCCGCCGCCATACTGGGTGACGGCTCGTAGGGTGGATCACGCTTCATCGATCCACCAACCCGGGCCACGGTGGATGTAAAAAGCAATATCCACCCTTGTATCTCGACTACCACGCTATGTTGGGGTGATAGTTCCCGACTGATCATCGGGGGAAGGCCAGGAAGCCGTATCCACCCTTAGGCTTTGAGCCTGCGACGTAGATAGCGCTGCGGCC